>OY829373.1:0-3895200 GCA_963691795.1 Roseovarius sp. | reverse complement strand
GTTGCGGTACGAAACCCAGGATCGAGGAGTTCTGCACGATCCGGCCGGCACCTTGCGCGCGCATCACCGGGATCACCTGCCGTGTCAGGGTGTGCCAGCCAAAGAAATTCGCCTCGAAGATTGCGCGCAACCCATCGGTCGGCATGTCTTCTATCAACCCCGGAGACGCAAAGGCCCCATTGTTAAAGAGCGCGTCGAGCCGACCCTGCGTGGCCTCCAGCACTTCCTCTAAGCCGGAAGCGATGGTGGCCTCGTCTTGATAGTTGATCAATGGGCTTTCGAAACCGGCTTTGCGCAGGCGCGCGCAGTCCTCAGACTTGCGGCAGGAGGCAAAGACGCGCCAGCCCCGTTCGCGCATTCCGAGGGCTGCATTCAATCCTATGCCGGACGAGCAACCGGTTATCAAAAGTGTCTTTCCTGTCATCGTATCCCTGCCCGGTTGCCTTCGCTTACTGCGGTTCCATCAAAAGCCATTCTGCAACCCAGCCAGTCTGATAGCCTTCGATGACCTGCACCTTGAGCCAGCCATGGCCCGGGCTTTCCAGCACGGCCACTTCGGTGCCTTTCGTGATCTGTGTTACCCGGTCAAAGGTCAGGCCGGGTCCGGTCCGGATGTCCACCACGTTTTCCTTGACCCATCGGATCTGGCTCGGATCAAACGTCACATCGCCTAAGGCCGCGGCCACGGCGGCATTTATGGCGGCGTTCTCTTCCTGTTCGCGCGTCAGAATGTCAAACGAATTTTCCGGCAGCTCCATCGTCAGGAGTTCCGATTTTGGGCGGTTGGCTTCCGCCTCCAGAATGCCCGCAGCGTCCGCACGTGTGGTTGTTAGGGCCAACGACAATTCTTCAGTTGTGTCCTCGACCACGTCTAATTGCTCAAGAACTGTTTCGACTTCGGCTAGCGCTTGCATGGCTTCTTCCGTGGGTTCGGGCTCTGGTTCCGGTGCCGCTAAAATGCGTTCTTCCTTCGGCAGTTTCGCCTGTACCTGCAGCGAATTGGGTATGGGTTCGTAATCTGCCCCGCCGCTGAGCACGTAGAAGGCGATGCCCAGAAAAACAAATGATATCAGAACAAAGCGCCACACTGCGTGATCCATCCCCGTTTTAACCACGTCAAACAGGTTACACGATTCGTTCAAGCGGTTCATGGGAAAAGCCATCTGGCAAACAGCAATGCCGCTTGTCGCTATTTTTCAAAGGGGCTATCACATCATCTATGAGTGATTTGCTCGACGACCCCAACATAGAGCCCGAGGAAGTGGCTGAGCCGCTGCGCCGTGCGATTGGTGAGCGGTACTTGACCTATGCGCTCAGCACGATCATGCACCGGGCCCTGCCGGATGCGCGTGACGGTTTGAAGCCGGTGCATCGGCGCATTCTTTACGCGATGCGGGAGTTGCGGTTGAGTTCGACGGGCGGGTTCCGCAAATCCGCCAAGATCAGTGGCGACGTGATGGGCAACTATCACCCCCATGGTGACGCGGCGATCTATGACGCGATGGCCCGCCTGGCGCAGGATTTTGCCGTACGCTACCCGCTGGTCGACGGGCAGGGCAACTTCGGAAACATCGACGGGGATAACCCCGCCGCCAGCCGCTATACCGAGGCGCGGATGACCGCCGTGGCGGAGGCGCTGCTGGAAGGTCTGGCCGAGAATGCGGTTGATTTCCGGGACAATTACGATGGCACCCTGACCGAGCCTGTCGTGCTTCCGGCCGCGTTTCCCAACCTGTTGGCCAACGGGGCCAGTGGCATTGCCGTGGGGATGGCCACAAATATCCCTCCCCATAACATCCCTGAACTGGTTGATGCCTGCCTGCATCTGATCAAGACGCCGGATGCGCGCGATGACACGCTGCTCAACTACGTCCCTGGTCCGGATTTTCCCACGGGCGGTGTCCTTGTGGAATCCCCCGAAAGCATTGCGCAGGCCTATCGCACCGGGCGCGGCTCCATGCGTTTGCGCTGCGCGTGGGAGACGGAGGATCTGGGCCGTGGTCAGTGGCAGATCGTCGTCACCGAAATCCCGTACCAGGTGCAGAAATCCAAGCTGATCGAAAAGATCGCAGAACTGATCCAGACAAAGAAGATTCCGATCTTGGCCGATGTGCGTGATGAAAGCGCTGATGATGTGCGCCTGATCCTCGAGCCGCGCTCCAAGAATGTTGATCCCGAGGTTCTGATGGGCATGATGTTCCGCAACTCCGATCTGGAGGTACGGTTCTCGCTCAATATGAATGTGCTGATTGACGGACTGACGCCTAAGGTTTGCTCGATGAAGGAGGTGCTGCGCGCCTTCTTGGATTTCCGTCGTGAGGTTCTGACCCGCCGGAGCCAGCACCGTATGGAAAAGATCGACCACCGGCTGGAGGTGCTTGAAGGGCTAATCGTCGCCTTCCTGAACCTTGACCGCGTGATTGACATCATTCGCTATGACGATGATCCCAAGGCGGCATTGATGCGCGAAAACTGGGGTCAGGATTTTGTCCGCGCCCGGGATGAGGAGGATTATGTTTCGCCCGCGCCGGGGGGTGAGGATGAGGGGCTGACCGATGTTCAGGCCGAGGCCATTCTCAACATGCGTCTGCGCAGCCTGCGCCGCCTCGAAGAGATGGAGCTTTTGGCTGAGCAGGAAAAACTTATGGAAGAGCGCGCCGCGCTTGAAGACCTGCTTGAGGACGAGACCCTGCAATGGACGGCGATTGCAGATCAGCTAAAGGAGGTCAAGAAGACCTTCGGCAAAGATTATGAGGGCGGCGCCCGCCGGACCATGATCGAAGAGGCCGGTGAGGTCGAAGAGGTGCCGCTTGAGGCGATGATCGACCGAGAACCGATCACGGTGGTGTGCTCCAAAATGGGCTGGATTCGCGCCATGTCGGGCCATATCCCTTTGGACCGGGAGCTGAAGTTCAAGGATGGCGACGAGGCACGATTCATCTTCCATGCCGAAACCACGGACAAGTTGCTGCTGTTTGGATCCAACGGACGATTCTACACCTTGGCGGCCTCCAACCTGCCCGGGGGACGGGGGATGGGCGAACCGTTGCGCCTTATGGTGGATCTGCCCAACGAGGCCGAGATCGTCACACTGCGCATCCACAAGCCGGGTGGCAAGCTTTTGGTGGCGTCCTCGGCCGGGGATGGTTTCGTCGTGGCCGAGGACGACGCCATCGCTCAGACGCGCAGTGGGCGGCAGGTGCTCAACCTCAAGGATGATAACCGGGCGCTTGTCTGTCGTGAGGTTGCAGGCGATCACGTGGCCTGCGTGGGGGAGAATCGCAAGGTCCTGATATTCCCACTGTCTGAACTGCCAGAAATGGGCCGGGGCAAGGGCGTGAGGCTGCAACGCTATAAGGATGGAGGGCTGTCGGATGCGACAACCTTTACCCTCGCAAACGGGCTGAGCTGGCTGGATCCCGCAGGCAGGACCCGTACCGAGACCGCACTGGCGGAATGGATCGCCAAACGCGCCAGTGCTGGGCGTATGGCTCCGCGTGGCTTCCCGAGGGACAATCGCTTCAACTGATCCCTGCCGCCTTGACCCCCGTTACAAAGGTGGCATTTGATAAGATGGCGTGTCGGGGCGAAAAGGGCGGACATGAAACAGGTTTTGGTCTTGGTGATGCTGTTGATGGGCCTTTCGGCCTGTACTGACGGGCGTGACCTGTCCGAACCCTTGGCGGATCTCGGAAACTTCCATCTTGGCCACAATGTCGTTGTAGCGCCGAATATCGTGAAAGGCCCAGCCTCTCGCGATGCCAGCAAGGAAGAATGGATTGAGGTGATGCGTGACGCTATGGAAGCGCGCTTTACACGTTACGAAGGCTCCCGTGTTTACAATATTGGTTTGAGCGTTGAAGGTTACGTGTTGGCTGTGGCCGGCATCCCTGTTGTTGCAGCACCCCGCTCTGCGCTTATTGTTCGTGTGACTGCTTGGGATGATGCGAAGGCTGAAAAACTGAACACCGAACCCGAGGTGATTACGGCATTTGAAACCTTTTCGGGCGAAACGGTGGTTTCGTCTGGGCTGACCCAATCGCGTGAGACGCAGATGGCGAACCTTACGGCGAATGCGGCCAAGCTGATCGAAGATTGGCTTGCAGAGCAAAATCAGGAGTTTGGCTGGTTCCAAAATGTGGCCAAGCCTGCAACGGGCCAGCCTGTTCCGCTCGTCCCGACACCGGCGCCTGGTTTGGCTCCTGACGCGACATTGGATGCGCCAGAGCCCGCTGCGAGCTGAGCCTTATAAATCCTGCAGTTCTCTTAGGCCTGATTTGACAGGAACGTCTTGATTTCCGCGTCTGAACCAAATACATGCGCGCGCAGTATAGGCAAAGGGCCGATGGGCCCGTTGAAAAAGGGCGCTTTGAGAAATGGCGAAGGAAAAGTTTGATCGTTCGAAACCGCATGTGAACATTGGCACGATTGGCCACGTTGACCATGGTAAGACGACACTGACAGCTGCGATCACGAAGCAGTTTGGCGAATTCAAGGCGTATGATCAGATCGACGCGGCGCCTGAAGAAAAGGCACGTGGGATCACCATCTCGACTGCGCATGTTGAATACGAGACTGACGCGCGTCACTACGCTCACGTTGACTGCCCCGGCCACGCCGACTACGTGAAGAACATGATCACGGGTGCGGCGCAGATGGACGGCGCGATCCTGGTTGTGAACGCCGCTGACGGCCCGATGCCGCAGACGCGTGAGCACATCCTGCTGGCCCGTCAGGTTGGCGTGCCTGCGCTGGTTGTCTTCCTCAACAAGGTTGACCAGGTCGACGACGAAGAGCTTCTGGAATTGGTGGAAATGGAAGTTCGCGAACTGCTGAGCGAATACGAATTCCCCGGCGACGACATTCCGATCGTTGCAGGTTCGGCCCTGGCCGCCCTGGAAGACCGTGACGACAACATCGGCAAAGAGAAGATCTCTGAGCTGATGGCCGCGGTTGACGACTACATCCCGCAGCCCCCGCGTGCGGTTGACGAGCCGTTCCTGATGCCGATCGAAGATGTGTTCTCGATTTCTGGCCGTGGTACGGTTGTGACCGGTCGTGTGGAACGTGGCGTGATCAACGTGGGCGACGAGATCGAGATCGTCGGCATCAAGGACACGTCCAAGACGACCTGCACGGGCGTTGAGATGTTCCGCAAGCTGCTGGACCGTGGTGAAGCGGGCGACAACATCGGCGCGCTGCTGCGTGGTGTGGACCGTGACGGCGTTGAGCGTGGTCAGGTTCTCTGCAAGCCGGGTTCGGTGACGCCGCACACGAAGTTCGAGGCTGAGGTCTACATCCTGACGAAGGAAGAGGGTGGCCGTCACACGCCGTTCTTTGCCAACTACCGTCCGCAGTTCTACTTCCGTACGACAGACGTGACCGGCACAGTAACCCTGCCATCTGGCACGGAAATGGTGATGCCCGGTGACAACCTGAAGTTCGAGGTTGAGCTGATCGCGCCGATCGCGATGGAAGACGGCCTGCGCTTCGCCATCCGCGAAGGTGGCCGCACCGTCGGCTCCGGCGTCGTCGCTAAGATCATCGAGTAATCTGAAGTCGATATAGTCCTGCTTAAGGCCGCCCATTGGGGCGGCCTTTTGTATTGGATGAGCATTATCCAGACGTTGTAAGCGGCGCGTCGCGCTTCCAAAAATTTCCAGATCCGACCCGTGACTCGCTTGGACGGGTCAAACTGCCCCGTATTACGGTATGATGATTTTCGTCGAAACAATAGCAGTGCTTGTCGGCTTCGCTGCGACGCGGCACGACGCCTTAGTTAATGAAAATTAACGAGAAACACTGGGTTTCTGCAGTGGCAAAATCACTCTTGCATGCAATGGTATTCATCTAAGTAACTGAAATATTGACTTTTTTTAGGGTTGCTCCATATCCTCAAAAAAACAAGAGAAATGTGATGGACAAGCTCAATACGACGGCGTGGGAAGGTCGAACACAGACGCTGACCGGAGGAATTACAGAAGCCGAAGCGGCCCGGATCCACGCCACGCTTGGTGATGATCGCGACACCCCGCCGCGTTTGGGTGATCCAATTCCTCCGCTTTGGCATTGGTGCGCTTTTCCCCCCACAACACCTATGTCTGGGTTGGGCGGTGATGGACACCCTTTGCTGGGTGACTTCCTGCCTCCAGTGCCGCTTGAACGACGTATGTGGGCCAGCGGAAAATTGGATTTTGGCGAGCCCATGCGGGTTGGAGAAACGCTTAATTTGCACTCAACTATAGCATCAGTGCAAGAAAAGGATACGAACTCTGGTCCGATGGTTGTTGTGACCGTGGACCATCAAGTGCATGCCGAAAGAGGACTTGCAATCAAAGAGCGACAAAACATCGTCTATCTTGAGATCCCCGACCAATTCCGACCGCCGCCGAAGAGACCTATGCCAGAGGCATCTGTCGTGCGACGGTCCAAACATGTGAGCGAAGCGCTGTTGTTCCGCTTCTCGGCCATAACTTTCAATGCGCACAGGATACACTTTGATCTGCCCTATGCACAAAAGGTCGAGCGGTATCCGGGCCTTGTTATCCACGGCCCTCTACAGGCAATGCTGCTGATGAAAGAAGCCTGTCGGTACCGCAATGCTTGCCCAACCTATTTTGATTTTCGCGGTGTGCACCCATCGCTTCTTATATCTGGGCATTCTCCTGATGTTGATTTGATGGGTACGGAGAACGATAGTGGTTCGCTATCCCTCTATTGTGGACAGGACAATCACCAAACAATGCAGGCCACGGCCATTTGGGAGAATACATAATGAACGGAATTCTGAAAGGTTTGCGCGTCGTCGAAGGTTCGGCCTTCGTGGCAGTGCCACTTGCTGGCATGACGCTGGCCCAAATGGGGGCCGAAGTTATCCGATTTGACCGCATCGAAGGCGGCCTTGATGCTGGACGTTGGCCGCTCGCACCGTCGGGTCAAAGCCTGTTCTGGGCGGGTCTGAACAAAGGCAAGAAATCTGTTGCAGTTGATATGAGAAGCCCAGAGGGGCAAGAGCTTGTAACACGTATTGTGACCGCGCCAGGTGATGACGCTGGTCTCTTTTTGACCAACCTGCGTGTGCGCGGCTGGATGGACTATGAAACGCTCAGCCAATATCGCAAAGATCTGGTCATGGTCACACTGACTGGGGACCGTCGCGGTAACCCGGCCGTTGATTACACAGTGAACCCTGCCCTTGGCGTGCCCTATTTGACAGGCCCAGAATACCTGAATGCGCCTGTTGCGAGCGCGCTTCCGGCATGGGATGTCATTGCGGGTAACCTTGTCGTATCGTCGCTTTTGGCTGCTGAGCGGCATCGTCTGCGGACTGGGCGTGGACAGGATGTTGAGCTTTCGCTCAAGGACGTGGCGGCAGCAACGCTTGGCCATCTGGGTGTTTTGGGTGACGCAGCGCTTAATAAGGAAGAACGTGGCAAGTATGGCAACGCGCTCTACGGTGCTTACGGGCAGGATTTTATTTGTGCTTGTG
Source organism: Roseovarius sp. (assembly GCA_963691795.1). Lineage (GTDB taxonomy): Bacteria > Pseudomonadota > Alphaproteobacteria > Rhodobacterales > Rhodobacteraceae > Roseovarius. Next base: position 3,887,711 of record OY829373.1, on the reverse strand, counting down.
GGCGACGGGTAATGGTGATCGGGCTGACTGCACGTCAGTGGCTGGGGCTGGTTAAAATAACTGGGACTACAGCAGAAATGGAAGCGCTGGCATCGCGGACTGGTCTTGACCTTATGGATGAGGGCAATCGCTGGAAACTTCGTCACGAAATCACAGGTATCCTTGGTCATTGGTTCTCGGTCCGACGTGTGGAGGATTTTGCCTCTGATTTCACCGCTAAGGGTCTGACTTGGTCGGTCTTCAGAACAGTCAAACAAGCTCTCGTCGAAGACCCGGACCTGTCCGAAGACAATCCTATGTTCTCAAACCTTATGCAGCCGGGTTTGGGTCGATTTCCTGTGCCTGGCAGCCCGGTTGAGTTCTCTGGTCATCCCCGTACCCCACCAGTTCCTGCGCCAGAGCTTGGTGCACATACCGAAGAAGTTCTAGGTGACGTGGTCGGTATGAGCGATAAAGAGATCTCCGGCCTGTTCGATCGGGGCGTGGTGCAGAGCCCGCAGTATGCGGCACGCCCGGCTGCCTGACGCCTCTGTAAATTGTCACCAATTATGACGGGTTGCGCGTGGAAATGAGGCTTGAACTTTCACAAGCGTTGCCGTAATCGACGTAACGCTTGTGAAGGGGTATAGCTCAGCTGGTAGAGCGACGGTCTCCAAAACCGTAGGTCGCGGGTTCGAACCCTGCTGCCCCTGCCATGAAACATCCTGACCGTTTCGAATCACTTTTGGCTCGCCCGACAGGATTCTTAAAGTTTTGAACAAATCTTAAGTGAAACGCCGATTGTTCACCGCTTGTGGACACTCAATGGCGTTCTCTGCCCATCTTAGGTCACTGTAGGCGTTCGCCATACTTCCGCCATAATTCAGGCTAAACACAAGCCTGTTTAAATCGTGTCGGCCCAACAAACAGACTTTATTGTTCTCGGCGCTTGTTCGAAGCGCATGTGTTAAAAGGTTGAAAAAGCGTAATGACAAGAATTTATAAAGATAAGGAAACTTTAAGACGGCAATTCCCTCACGGCGCGCTAGAGGTTGAGGCCCTGCCGCCTGATGATGCGCGCAATAGAGAGATCGCGGAACGTAATGCAGATCTGTTTGTAAGCCAGTTGATGTCGGGAAAAGAAGTTAAACCCCTTGAAAGTGTTAGGAAAGTTTCAACAAGAAACGAAACTCAAGCAGCTCTGCCAGACGATATTCTTGTTCGACCCAGAGTTTCACGCCGATTGACGCGTTCGCAATCTTTGCAGACCGGTGCGGCTATTCATGGCGCTAAGGCTAAAAAAGCGACTGTAGAGCTTACACCTGCCCAGATTGCAGCCAAGGAAAAGATCGGAATGATCTTGCCGCCTTTACAGGAGGAAACGAAGCCGTCGTTGCAAGATCGGTTTCCTCCCATTTATGCACTTGGGTTGGTCATCGTACTGTGGGCGTTCGTCTGGCCTGCAATAGTGATTTGGATGCTCGTCTTGATCTGCCTTGCTCCCTTCGCCCTGTTAATAGCGCTGAAGTTACCGGCGTCGTCAGCGCGTCTTTCCCGAACTTGGCAACAATTTGCAAAACGGCGACCACTCAAAGCAGAACGTTATCGCAAGATAGCGGATCGTATAGCTCTGGGCAGTGATCGTGTGCTAGATATGCTACCAAATGCGTGGGCGGATCGTCTTGCGCTCCCGGATTTCTCGCAACCCATCAAACCGGATAATTCTGACACAAGATAACTTAGGAAATCGGTCGAAGCGCTACGTCACCGTCGGTGCATACAGCTACTCTGCGCGATGCGGGTTGAATTATCCTGATCAGGGGCGTATCTGACCGTGACAGCAACAGATTGCACCGGGCACGAAATCAAATCATGGCAAACCCGCTTCAGTTTATTCAACAGGTTCGTTCGGAAGTCTCCAAAGTTATATGGCCAACGCGCCGCGAGGTGACGTTGACGACGATCATGGTCTTTATCATGGCGACACTAACCGCAATATTCTTTGCGCTGGTGGATCTGCTGATCCGTGGCGGGCTGCAGGGTGTACTGGGCTTTTTCGGCTAAGGACCGACAGTTTGGCGATGCGCCTTGATTTTGCGTCTGAACATCGGTAGGTGGCTTCTAATCCGATCATGGCGCGCTACGAATCAAGTTGCGCGCCGCTTTTTTGTTCGGAAATGCGCAGGCAGATAAGCCTGCCGAACATGATACGACACGACCGGCCCCGGCTGGTGAAACAGGAACTGGTTTTGATATGGCGAAGCGGTGGTACTCGGTAAGCGTGCTCTCGAATTTCGAGAAAAAGATTGCCGAGCAGATTAGACAATCCGTGACCGATCAGGGACTGGAGGACGAGATCGACGAGGTTCTCGTGCCCACCGAAGAGGTCATCGAAGTGCGCCGCGGTAAGAAAGTTACAGCAGAGCGGCGGTTTATGCCGGGCTACGTTTTGGTCCATATGGAGATGTCCGACCAAGGCTATCACCTCATCAACTCGATCAATCGAGTCACCGGGTTCCTTGGGCCACAAGGCCGCCCGATGCCGATGCGAGACGCTGAAGTGAACGCGATCCTGAACCGTGTTCAGGAAGGCGAAGAGGCACCGAAGCTGATGATCAGCTTCGAGGTAGGTGAAAAGGTCAAAGTCAACGATGGGCCGTTCGAGGATTTTGATGGTTTGGTCGAGGAAGTGGACGACGACAACCAGCGTTTGAAGGTGACTGTATCGATTTTTGGTCGCGAAACGCCGGTGGAACTGGAATACACACAGGTCACGAAACAGTTGTAATCTGATCGTGGGCGACTCTTTTGCCTTTTCCGTTGGCCTCGTCAGGCCATCCTGATAGGGCAAATGAGAAGTAAAGTGGCAGGTGAAGCGCGCGCGCGCGTGACATCGAACCACACAACAAAAGGCCAAAGGGCGCGCCCCAAGGCCGTTGCAAAAGGAGAGGCCTCATGGCCAAGAAACTCGCAGGTACAATGAAACTGCAAGTCCCTGCAGGACAAGCGAATCCGTCCCCGCCCGTGGGCCCGGCGCTTGGTCAGCGTGGGATCAATATCATGGAGTTCTGTAAGGCGTTCAACGCTAAGACGCAGGACATGGAACCGGGCGCCCCGTGCCCAACCGTGATCACTTACTATCAGGACAAGTCCTTTGAAATGGACATCAAGACGCCACCGGCGTCCTACTACCTGAGAAAAGCTGCTAAGCTAAAATCCGGCGCGACTAACCCCGGTCGTGAAACCGTGGCGACCGTGACTGCAAAACAGGTACGTGAAATCGCTGAAGCAAAGTGGAAAGACCTGAACGCAAACGATGTTGACGCGGCTATGAAGATCATTGCCGGCTCTGCGCGTTCCATGGGCATCGAGGTGAAGTAAGATGGCAAAACTTGGAAAACGTACCCGCGCCGCCCGCGAAGCATTCGCAGGCAAGGCGGACCTGAGCGTTGAAGAAGCTGTTGCACTGGTGAAGGGCAATGCAAAAGCGAAGTTTGACGAAACCGTCGAAATCGCCATGAACCTGGGCGTTGATGTGCGCCACGCTGACCAGATGGTGCGCGGTGTGGTTGGCCTTCCAAATGGAACCGGCAAGAACGTGCGCGTCGCCGTGTTCGCTCGTGGTGCCAAGGCTGACGAAGCCAAGGAAGCCGGCGCGGACATCGTTGGCGCCGAGGACCTTATGGAAACCGTCCAGGGCGGCACGATCGAGTTTGATCGTTGCATTGCAACCCCGGACATGATGCCCGTTGTTGGCCGTCTGGGTAAGGTTCTTGGTCCCCGAAATCTGATGCCGAATCCGAAGGTGGGTACGGTTACAATGGATGTAGCTGATGCCGTGAAAGCCGCCAAAGGCGGTGAGGTTCAATTCAAGGCCGTCAAGGGTGGTATTATCCACGCCGGTGTTGGCAAAGCCTCTTTCGACGAAGCGAAGCTGGTCGAGAACGTACGTGCCTTTGTGTCTGCAGTCAGCAGGGCAAAGCCCACGGGTGCGAAAGGTACCTACATGAAAAAGATCTCGTTGACGTCAACTATGGGTCCGGGTGTCTCGGTCAACGTGGACAACGCCGTCTCGGAGTAGTACGTCCAGATATGTATCTTGAAAGCCCCGCTTCTGCGGGGCTTTTTTATTCGTCTGGTTCAAAAAAGGATAAACAGGCTGTCTCGGAATCGCGGTTAATCTACTGTAAACCGAACTTCGGTAGCGTTGTTGTAAACGTATATCACCGTATCGGTTTTAGCATTGGATTCTTCGCGTGCGCTCTAGACGAGTTTTTCTCAGAAATGGGCTATTCTTCAGTACTATGCCCGTAATCCAATCCGTTATGGGGTGCGCTGCGCCCATCAGCTCATCCCAGTCTTACATTCACGGCATAGTATCACTGGAGCGGCTTTCTCCAGTTAGTTTTTGGACTGATGTGACACTTCAGGCCATTCGCAACCAAAGCATAACACCGCCGCCTGCAACACGCGCACTCGCTATGGCTCATGTGGCAGGCTTTAATGCGGTAAATGCGATCGAGGGCAAGTATGTGCCTACACTCGACACGGGCCCCGCGCCCTTGGGGGCTGATCCTTCGGCCGCATACGGCGCCGCGGTTGCAACAGCGCTTAATGACAGCCTCCGTGCGTCCTTTGCCCCAGACTTATCCCGGTATCTTGCTGGTCTGCCCGACAATGGTGGTAAGTCGGATGGTGTTGCCTGGGGCAAGGTTGTTGGGGCAGCTTTGAACCGGTCTCGCTATCAGGATGGTTCGGAAGGGTCTCACTCAGAGGTGTATCTTGGCCGCTATCCACGTCGTCAGGACAATCTGAAATGGTCCCCGACAGGCCCATTTTATGATGCGGGCTCGCTTGGACCACGTTTTGAGTCTTTCGCCCGAGGCCTTTTGCCAGGTTGGGGGGCGGTGAAACCTTGGCAAATGATCTCGGCAGATCAATTTCTGTCTATTGCTTTTCCTGAAGAAAACACGCCGGAATTTCGCCGTCAGCTTGAAAAGATCCATGCACTTGGTGGAAGCAAAAGTGCGATCCGAAATGCAGAGCAACGCCAGATTGCCTTCTTTTGGGAGGATGGCCCCCGAGGTGTAACCCCGCCTGGCCATTGGCAAATCATAGCGATGGATGTTTTCCAGACCCGCAACATGTCTTTGGTGGATCAAGCCCATGCTTTCGCGATGCTGAGCACGTCGCAGGCTGATGCGGCCATCACGACCTGGCACAGCAAATACACGCATGACATCGTTCGGCCAGAAACATACATTCGGCAACGTGCTGTCAATCGTGATCCGGGCTGGAAAACACTGATTCCCACACCAGGCTTTCCCGCCTACACCTCTGGTCATTCGTGTTTCAGTGCGGTGTCAGCCCGCATGATCCGCAATGTTTTGGGAACGGATCAAGTGTCGTTTTCATCTCAGTCACCAGACGCTGTCAATTGGCCTGAAGAACTCAAAGGAGTGCGCCGATCTTGGAACAGCCTGTGGGCCGCAGCGGAAGAGGGGGGTGCCAGCCGAGAATATGGGGGCATCCATTGGGAGGCTGATAACACGCAAGGCCTCGATGCGGGCAGGCGACTGGCTGACTTCACTTTCAAGAAGCTCAACAAGGTGCTTTCCTGATATGGCCTTTCGCGTTGTATCGCGTCTTTTGAGAAAGATCGCCTTATCGTTTGGGATAAGCGCAATCTCGATGTTTGGCCATGCGCAGATTGCTAAGTCGCAAGATCCGTCTCGTGCGCTTCTTCCCTATGACAGCTTTTCATTTTTCGAGGCGGGCCTGTCGCGTGAGATCGGAAATGCCACGCTAAGGTTCAATTTCCTTGTGGATCAGGCCGTAATCGGAAACCGGCCCGCGTTTTACCAAGATTGGAAAACCACCGGACAGGTTTCGACCTCTTTGGAGACAGAACTCTCAAACGGCTGGAATATAGGCGCGACCTATACGGGTATATTTGTAACGGGGTCCGGTAGAGATAGTGATCATTTATACGCTGTCTTTGTTGATGCGCCTTGGGGGCGTTTGAGTACGGGACGGATCGATGCCTTGATTGAAAGTTCCGTCACCCGAAAAAACCGTGTCGGCAATGCGACGCTGACGGCCGGTCGTGGTCTCGGAGAATTGGACGAAACGGGCATACAATTCGTTCAGACAGTAAATGCCTACCAAATCCACTTTGCAGTCGATGAAAACCTTGATGCTCAGGCGGCTCTCCTGTTTGCGGCGCCCGTAGGGGTCGCGGCGCACAGCTTTGGACTGCGGGTGGGTACGGGTCACCTGCGGAAGGACAACTTTCTTCTGGCAACTGGTGAAACTGAAGGAATTTCCGGGTTTTACAACTATGTCCTCGGTTCTCTCAGCTTGGGGGTTGAACAAGGCTACCAAGATGTGGCGATTGACGGCACGGTTGGCACCAACACGCAACGATTTGCCTCAATAGGAGCAAGTTACAAACGCCGGCGCACCTCCCTCTCTGCTGAGGTCGGGCGAACGGATTTCCTTGGTCAAACCCGGCGCTCAGCTGCGATTGGTCTGCGCTATGATATCGCACGGGGTTTGTCTGGAAATGTTGGCCTGAACTATTCCGATGCCGGGACTGTGAATACCTGGCGCATCCCGGTATCTTTGCGCTACGAGTTTTGAAGGTATTTTTGGGCTTCACAACTGAGTAAAAGCCTTCTATACGCCCACTGCTTGGTATAGCTACACTAAGTAATTCGTCCAAGACGGTGGGTGCATCCTACGATGCTTAATTCCCTGCCCGAGACGGGATATGAAAGATTTACCTCGAGCTGGCCTCGGGTGGTCTGGCGTTGCCCCGTAAAAAAGGACCTGAACTGTCAAAGCCTTGGCTTTGACGTCTTTGAGCCGGGGGGAAACCCCCAAAACTGGAGTGAAACTGTGGATAGAGCCCAGAAAGAGAAAGTGGTCGAGGAACTCGGCCAGATCTTCGAAAGCTCTGGCGTTGTAGTGGTGGCCCACTACGCGGGTCTCACAGTTGCTGAGATGCAGGACCTTCGTTCGCGCGCGCGCGACGCCGAAGCCTCCGTTCGCGTCGCCAAGAACAGGCTCGCCAAGATCGCCCTGGAAGGAAAGCCCTGCGCAAGCATCGCTGACTATCTTTCGGGCATGACTGTACTCACCTTCTCGGAAGATCCTGTGGCTGCCGCCAAGGTTGCCGAGGACTTCGCCAAGGAAAACAAGAAGTTTGAAATTCTTGGTGGTGCAATGGGTGAGACAGCGTTGGACCGTTCCGGTGTCGAAGCCGTGTCGAAAATGCCGTCCCGCGAGGAGCTTATTGCCTCCATCGTTGGCTGCATCGGCGCACCCGCTTCGAACATCGCCGGTGCCATTGGCGCGCCTGCTTCGAACATCGCGAGCATCCTTTCGACCATCGAAGAGAAGGCCGAAGCCGCTTAAGCAACTAGCAAGATCTGCGTAGGGCAATCGCCCGACGTTGGAACACATTATCTAAACGGAAAGAGCTGATAAAATGGCTGATCTGAAAAAACTGGCTGAAGAGATCGTTGGTCTGACGCTTCTCGAAGCACAAGAACTGAAAACTATCCTGAAAGACGAATACGGTATCGAGCCCGCAGCTGGTGGTGCTGTCATGATGGCCGGCCCTGCTGGTGGTGACGCTGGCGCAGCTGGTGGTGGCGAAGAGCAGACTGAATTCGACGTTATTCTGAAGTCTGCTGGTGCATCCAAGATCAACGTGATCAAGGAAGTTCGCGCAATCACTGGTCTTGGCCTGAAAGAAGCCAAGGAGCTGGTGGAAGCAGGCGGCAAAGCTGTCAAAGAGCAGGTTTCCAAAGAGGAAGCGGAAGAGCTCAAAGGCAAGCTTGAAGCAGCCGGCGCCGAAGTCGAACTCAAGTAATTTCGCACGCTTGCGAGATGAAAATGGCCGGGGTTTCCCGGCCATTTTTTTGATCAACGCCCTAGTACGTCAAGTTTTGTGTTTGAGGTTCTGATGCAACTGCATCAAACCCGCGCAGTAGTGCGCATCGCCCGATTTGAATTCGCTTGGGTCCAGATTGTATTCGCCATCAGGTCACCGCGCAGCTCACTTGGATTGCAGCTACTTTGTTTGGCAAGCCCGTGCCACTCTAGAACATAGGTTCCAAACGACCCGAAAACCTTTTTGCCGCCCGGTCCAGTCCCGCTCTTGGCCTTTTCGATCAGTCGACTCAGATCAGCCACGAGGTCGTGATTGACTGCCTCAAGAATTTCCTAAACTGGCTATCGGTAGATAGGGACCGTTTTCCAAACATAGGCATTGGTTCGGCTTGGATGGGGGCTGCGCGTTACTTCTTTCCATGCAAGCACGGCCAAGGAAAAAATGATGCGGCGACAGTTAAGTTTTGACAAAAACAACTTGGATTTGGCAGGCGATGTGGCGCTGTGAAACTGGCCCTACAGACGGCTGTTTCGGTGATCGGCTCCTGGCGGCGCAAGATCATTACGATTTGCACGCGGTACTTCACTGTAGTGCAACTATACTCATGCCCTCATAAAAAATGGTCACTAGGCCCTCGTCGATATCGGTATCCAGTATTTAATATCCGACGGCTGCGCATTGGGCAGTTGATTCCAACAACTTGGTACTCGTTGAATAGGACTTATGGCTAGTAGAACACTCTGGTGGTCAAAGCCAAACATGGTCCGCTTGTCGTGCAATTTTTGTTTGGTTGGGCAGGGCCGTTCTAGGCAAAAGCCCAAAAATTTTGTTTTTCTCAATAAGTAGGGGCTGTCGTCCTGACTGCCTGAACTTCAAAGCACTGTTCAACCGAGTGATGCCAAGTTTTCTGTATCTCGCAAAATTGAAAGTTCTGGCAACACAAGGATGACCCCTTTCAAACCAAAAAGTTTGTCGGATCTCTTCTGAATTTCATGTCGTGTCCACAGAAACCTTTAATGTCTGCCAACCGGCACGTACGGCTTATTTTTCACACCTTAACCTTGAACAGACCCACCCGGCTTGCTACATGCCCTTAAACCGATTCGAAGTATGGGCGCGTAATTCGAACAAACACACAATTGACAACCCTCTCAAAGCCCGGGAGCCCGGGCTTTGACGGGGTAGTCTGCCATTTCGGGAGGGGTATCGTGGGAGATATCCCAGGTATGGAAATGGCGCTGTCCATATCTGGTGACGGGTCCGGTCTCCCCAACCGGCTCTCGCCGTGATTAAACCGGAGATCCATCATCCATGGCAACATCGTTCCTCGGCCAGAAACGTCTACGCCGGTACTACGGTAAAATCCGTGAAGTCCTTGAAATGCCCAACCTTATCGAGGTTCAGAAATCGTCTTATGACTTGTTTTTGAACTCCGGTGACCAGTCTGACCCGCAGGACGGAGAAGGCATCAAAGGTGTTTTCCAGTCGGTTTTCCCGATCAAGGATTTTAACGAAACCAGCATTCTTGAATTCGTCAGCTACGAGTTGGAGAAGCCGAAGTATGACGTCGAAGAGTGCATGCAGCGTGACATGACCTACAGCGCTCCGTTGAAAGTTACTCTGCGCTTAATCGTGTTTGATGTGGACGAAGATACAGGTGCCCGGTCCGTTAAAGACATAAAAGAGCAGGATGTTTTCATGGGCGATATGCCGCTTATGACGCCCAACGGCACATTTGTTGTGAACGGCACCGAACGTGTGATTGTTAGCCAGATGCACCGCTCCCCGGGGGTGTTTTTCGACCATGACAAGGGCAAAACGCATTCATCGGGCAAATTGCTTTTTGCTTGCCGGATCATTCCGTATCGCGGCAGCTGGCTGGACTTTGAATTTGATGCGAAAGATATTGTCTTTGCCCGTATCGACCGCCGCCGCAAACTGCCGGTGACGACGCTGCTCTATGCGCTTGGTCTCGACCAAGAATCCATCATGGACGCGTATTACGAGACGGTCACATACAAGCTGAAGAAGAATAAGGGCTGGGTGACCAAGTTCTTCCCCGACCGCGTGCGTGGCACGCGCCCCACCTATGATCTGGTCGATGCAAAATCGGGTGATGTGATTGCTGAGGCCAGCAAAAAGGTCACGCCACGCGCGGTCAAGAAACTGATCGACGAAGGCAAGGTCACAGACTTGCTGGTCCCGTATGAGCAAATCGCGGGTAAATTTGTCGCTAAGGACATCATTAATGAAGAAAACGGCGCCATTTACGTGGAAGCCGGCGATGAGTTAACGATCGAACGCGACAAGGACGGCGAAATTATCGGCGGCACGGTTCAGGAACTGCTAGAAGCGGGCATCACAGAAATCCCGGTTCTCGACATCGATAACGTCAATGTTGGCCCCTACATGCGCAACACCATGGCTGCCGACAAAAATATGAACCGCGAGACGGCGCTCATGGACATCTACCGTGTCATGCGACCGGGCGAGCCGCCCACCGAAGAGGCCGCCTCGGCCCTCTTTGACACGCTGTTCTTCGACGGTGAGCGGTATGATCTCTCCGCCGTAGGCCGCGTGAAGATGAACATGCGTTTGGCACTCGAAAAACCTGATACCCAGCGCACGCTGGACCGTGAAGACATCGTTGCCTGCATCAAAGCTCTAGTAGAGCTGCGCGATGGCAAGGGTGACGTAGACGACATCGACCATCTGGGCAATCGCCGCGTGCGGTCCGTTGGCGAGCTAATGGAAAACCAGTACCGCGTCGGCCTTCTACGGATGGAGCGCGCCATCAAAGAGCGTATGTCGAGCGTAGAGATCGACACTGTCATGCCTCAGGACTTGATCAACGCGAAACCGGCTGCTGCGGCTGTGCGTGAATTCTTCGGCTCTTCGCAGCTGTCGCAGTTCATGGACCAAACAAACCCGCTCTCGGAAGTCACCCACAAGCGCCGACTTTCGGCCCTTGGACCGGGTGGTTTGACCCGCGAGCGCGCCGGCTTTGAGGTGCGCGACGTCCACGCCACGCATTACGGCCGGATGTGCCCGATTGAAACGCCGGAAGGGCCGAATATTGGTCTGATCAACTCTCTTGCGACATTTGCACGGGTGAACAAGTATGGTTTCATTGAAACGCCCTATCGTGTCGTGAACGAAGGCCAGGTGACGGACGAAGTGCACTACATGTCCGCCACTGAGGAAATGCGCCACACCGTGGCGCAGGCCAATGCAACGCTGGACGACAAGGGCAAGTTTATCAACGAGATGGTCAACACCCGTCAGGCCGGTGAATATATGCTGGCCCCCGTGGATGCAGTTGACCTGATCGACGTGAGCCCGAAACAGCTGGTTTCAGTCGCCGCCTCGCTGATCCCGTTCCTCGAAAACGATGACGCGAACCGCGCCTTGATGGGTTCGAACATGCAACGCCAGGCCGTGCCGACCCTACGGTCCGAAGCGCCGCTTGTGGGTACTGGGATTGAAGGCGTCGTGGCACGTGATTCCGGCGCGTCGGTTCTGGCCAAGCGGGCCGGTGTGATCGACCAGGTAGATGCACAGCGGATCGTTATCCGAGCCACTGAGGACCTCGAGATCGGGGATCCGGGTGTGGACATCTACCGCATGCGTAAGTTCCAGCGATCGAACCAGAACACCTGCATCAACCAGCAGCCGCTGGTAAAAGTGGGTCAGGCTGTTGAAAAAGGCGAAGTTATTGCTGACGGCCCTTCGACCGATCTGGGTGAACTGGCCCTTGGTAAGAACGTGGTCACCGCGTTCATGCCTTGGAATGGCTATAACTTCGAAGACTCGATCCTGATCTCTGAACGCGTCGCACGTGATGACGTCTTCACCTCGATCCATATCGAGGAATTCGAAGTCGCCGCACGGGACACGAAGCTTGGACCGGAAGAAATCACGCGTGACATCCCGAATGTGGGTGAAGAAGCGCTGCGCAACCTAGATGAGGCAGGTATCGTCTACATCGGGGCAGATGTGCAGCCGGGCGACATTCTGGTCGGCAAGATCACACCAAAAGGCGAAAGCCCGATGACGCCGGAAGAAAAGCTTCTTCGCGCTATCTTCGGTGAAAAGGCGTCTGACGTACGTGATACCTCATTGCGCGTCAAACCGGGTGATTTTGGCACGGTCGTGGAAGTCCGTGTATTCAACCGCCACGGCGTGGAGAAAGATGAACGTGCGCTGCAGATTGAACGTGAGGAAGTCGAACGTTTGGCCCGTGACCGGGATGACGAACTGGCGATCCTTGAGCGTAACATCTACGCGCGTCTCAAGTCGCTAATCCTGGGTAAGGTAGCTGTCAAAGGCCCCAAGGGCGTAAAGGCAAATTCGGAAATCACCGAGGATCTGCTGGAAACGCTGAGCCGTGGCCAGTGGTGGCAGCTGGCGCTGAAGGATGAGGGCGACGCCCAGATCGTGGAAGCGCTGAATGAGCAGTACGAGGCGCAAAAACGCACCCTTGATGCCCGATTTGACGACAAGGTCGAGAAGGTGCGCCGGGGTGATGACCTGCCGCCGGGTGTGATGAAGATGGTCAAAGTCTTCATCGCCGTGAAGCGCAAGCTGCAGCCAGGCGATAAGATGGCTGGACGCCACGGGAACAAAGGTGTGATTTCCAAGGTCGTTCCTATGGAAGACATGCCATTCCTTGCTGATGGTACTCCGGTTGACTTCTGTCTCAACCCGCTGGGCGTTCCCAGCCGGATGAACGTGGGTCAGATTCTCGAAACACACATGGGCTGGGCCGCGCGCGGTCTGGGTGTTCAGATCGACGAGGCGCTGCAAGAGTATCGCCGCTCCGGCGACCTGACTCCGGTGCGCGAGGCGATGCGCATTGCTTATGGTGAGGATGCCTATGAAGATGGTGTCGCGGGCATGTCTGAAGAGGTGCTTGTCGAGGCCGCGGGCAACGTGACCCATGGTGTTCCAATCGCAACGCCGGTCTTTGACGGTGCCAAGGAAGCAGACGTCAACGATGCGCTCAAGCGTGCTGGCTTTGACGAAAGCGGCCAGTCGGTGCTGTTTGATGGCCGTACTGGCGAACAGTTCAGCCGGAAGGTCACGGTTGGTGTGAAGTACCTGCTGAAACTGCACCACCTTGTGGATGATAAGATCCATGCCCGTTCGACCGGGCCGTACTCCCTCGTCACGCAGCAGCCGCTGGGTGGTAAGGCGCAGTTTGGTGGTCAGCGCTTCGGTGAGATGGAAGTTTGGGCTCTCGAAGCTTACGGCGCCGCCTACACCTTGCAGGAAATGCTAACGGTGAAGTCGGACGATGTGGCAGGCCGGACCAAGGTCTATGAAAGCATCGTGAAGGGCGAGGACAATTTCGAGGCTGGCGTGCCTGAATCGTTCAACGTTCTTGTCAAAGAAGTCCGCGGCCTCGGCCTAAACATGGAACTCCTGGATTTGGAGGAGGGGGAATAGCCTCTCAGCCCGGGGTTAAACCCCGGCTCCCCTCTTCTCTCCCAGTCTTTTAAGGATCTGAAAATGAACCAGGAAATCGTAAACAACCCCTTCAACCCGAATGCGCCTGCCAAGGTCTTTGACGAAATCCGCGTCTCCCTAGCCAGCCCGGAACGTATCCTCAGCTGGTCCTACGGCGAGATCAAAAAGCCCGAGACCATCAACTACCGGACGTTCAAGCCGGAGCGTGACGGTCTCTTCTGCGCGCGGATCTTTGGACCGATCAAAGATTACGAATGCCTCTGCGGCAAATACAAGCGTATGAAGTATCGCGGCGTTGTCTGCGAAAAGTGCGGTGTGGAAGTGACCCTGCAAAAGGTTCGTCGTGAACGTATGGGCCACATCGAACTTGCCGCTCCTTGCGCCCACATTTGGTTCCTGAAGTCGCTGCCGTCCCGCATCGGCCTGATGCTCGACATGACGCTGCGCGATCTGGAGCGTGTTCTGTACTTCGAGAACTACGTGGTGATCGAACCGGGCCTCACAGACTTGTCCTATGGCCAGATGCTCTCTGAAGAAGAGTATATGGATGCGCAGGACGCCTACGGCATGGACGCCTTCACCGCCAATATCGGTGCGGAAGCTATCCGTGAGATGCTGCAGAACATCGACCTTGAGGCCGAAGCTGAGCAGCTGCGTGCCGATCTGGCCGAAGCCACGGGTGAGTTGAAGCCCAAGAAGATCATCAAGCGTCTGAAAGTCGTGGAAAGCTTCATTGAATCCGGCAACCGCCCGGAATGGATGGTCATGACCGTGATCCCGGTGATCCCGCCAGAACTGCGCCCGCTGGTGCCTCTCGACGGTGGCCGTTTTGCGACATCTGACCTCAACGACCTCTACCGTCGCGTGATCAACCGGAATAATCGTTTGAAGCGCCTGATCGAACTGCGCGCGCCTGACATCATCGTTCGAAACGAAAAGCGGATGCTGCAGGAATCTGTTGACGCGCTCTTTGACAACGGCCGTCGTGGCCGCGTCATCACCGGTGCAAACAAGCGTCCGCTTAAGTCGCTTTCGGACATGCTCAAAGGCAAGCAGGGCCGCTTCCGTCAGAACCTTCTGGGTAAGCGGGTCGACTTCTCAGGTCGTTCGGTCATCGTGACAGGCCCGGAATTAAAACTGCATCAGTGTGGTCTGCCCAAAAAGATGGCGCTCGAGCTCTTCAAGCCGTTCATCTACTCGCGTCTTGAGGCGAAGGGCATGTCGTCCACCGTGAAGCAGGCCAAGAAGCTCGTGGAAAAAGAACGGCCCGAGGTTTGGGATATTCTCGATGAGGTGATCCGCGAACACCCCGTGCTTCTTAACCGCGCGCCAACACTGCACCGTTTGGGCATCCAGGCCTTTGAACCTGTGCTGATCGAAGGCAAGGCCATTCAGCTGCACCCGCTCGTGTGTTCGGCCTTCAACGCCGACTTCGACGGTGACCAGATGGCCGTGCACGTCCCGCTGAGCCTTGAGGCACAGCTGGAAGCGCGTGTTCTGATGATGTCCACGAACAACGTTCTGTCGCCCGCTAACGGCGCTCCGATCATCGTTCCATCGCAGGATATGGTTCTGGGCCTCTACTACACCTCCATCATGCGTGAAGGCATGAAGGGTGAAGGAATGGTCTTCTCGTCCGTCGAGGAAGTGCAGCACGCGCTTGACGCCGGTGAGGTACACCTGCACGCAAAGGTCACTGCGCGCCTCCCTCAGATTGACGAGGAAGGCAATGAGGTGATGATGCGCTTTGAGACCACGCCGGGCCGGATCCGGATTGGTGCTCTTCTGCCGTTGAACGCCAAGGCCCCGTTTGAATTGGTTAACAAGTTGCTGCGCAAGAAAGAAGTGCAGCAGGTCATCGACACCGTATACCGCTACTGCGGCCAGAAGGAGAGTGTGATCTTCTGTGACCAAATCATGGGCATGGGCTTCAAGGAAGCCTTCCGCGCCGGGATTTCCTTCGGCAAGGACGACATGGTGATCCCTGATGACAAGTGGGACATCGTCGAAGACACCCGTAACCAGGTCAAAGGCTTTGAACAGCAGTATATGGACGGTCTGATTACCCAGGGTGAGAAGTACAACAAGGTCGTCGATGCATGGTCTAAGTGTAACGATCAGGTTACGGATGCTATGATGGGCACTATCTCGGCTGACAAAACTGAGGAATCTGGTGCGGTTGCCGAACCTAACAGCGTTTACATGATGGCCCACTCTGGCGCCCGTGGTTCTGTCACGCAGATGAAACAGCTGGGTGGGATGCGCGGTCTTATGGCGAAGCCGAATGGTGACATCATCGAGACGCCGATTATCTCGAACTTCAAGGAAGGTCTGACGGTGTTGGAGTATTTCAACTCCACCCACGGTGCCCGTAAGGGTCTGTCGGATACTGCTCTGAAGACGGCGAACTCTGGCTACCTGACCCGTCGTCTGGTTGACGTTGCCCAGGATTGCATCGTGCGTGAGCATGACTGCGGGACTGAGCGCGGCATCACCGCCGAGGCAGCAGTCAACGACGGTGAGGTTGTGGCGACCTTGGGTGAACGTGTTCTGGGTCGTGTCTCGGCCGAGGATATTGTTGATCCTGCTACCGGCGAAGTCATTGTGAAACTTGGCCAACTGATCGACGAACGCATGGCAGACGCGATCGAGGATGCCTCGGTTCAGACCGCACGTATCCGCAGTCCGTTGACCTGTGAAAGCGAAGATGGCGTGTGCGCCCTTTGTTATGGTCGTGACCTTGCGCGGGGTACACTGGTCAACATTGGTGAGGCCGTGGGCATCATTGCAGCACAGTCCATCGGTGAACCCGGGACACAGCTGACGATGCGGACCTTCCACATCGGTGGTGTCGCTCAGGGTGGTCAGCAGTCCTTCCTCGAGGCAAGCCAAGAAGGCAAGGTTGAGTTCGACAACGAACAGACGCTGGAAAATGCCTCCGGTGACACGCTTGTCATGGGCCGTAACATGAAGCTGCGTATCATGGGCGAAAACGGTGCGGAACTGGCCAATCACAAGATCGGTTATGGCTCCAAGCTGTTCGTCAAGGATGGTGCCAAGGTGGCGCGTGGCGACAAGCTCTTTGAATGGGATCCCTACACGCTTCCGATCATCGCCGAGAAGGGCGGCACCGCCCGCTTCGTGGACCTTGTGAACGGTGTTGCCGTGCGTGAGGTGACCGATGATGCAACTGGCATGACACAGCGTATCGTGACCGACTGGCGTGCAGCACCCAAGGGCAACGAACTAAAGCCTGAGATTCTTGTTGCCGACAGCAACGGCGAACCGGTGCGCAACGATGCCGGTAACCCTGTCACCTACCCGATGTCCGTGGACGCCATCCTCTCGATCGAAGACGGTCAGGATATTCAGGCAGGTGACGTGGTTGCACGTATCCCGCGTGAAGGTGCGAAGACGAAGGACATCACCGGTGGTCTGCCGCGTGTGGCCGAACTCTTCGAAGCGCGTCGTCCGAAGGATCACGCCATCATCGCCGAAATCGACGGGTATGTCCGTTACGGCCGCGACTACAAGAACAAGCGCCGTATCAGCATCGAACCCGCTGATGAGACGATGGAGCCGGTGGAATACATGGTGCCCAAGGGCAAGCATATTCCGGTTCAGGAAGGCGACTTCGTTCAGAAGGGCGACTACATCATGGACGGCAACCCCGCGCCGCATGACATCCTGTCCATCATGGGTGTCGAAGCGCTGGCCGATTACATGATCGACGAGGTGCAGGATGTTTACCGTCTGCAGGGCGTGAAGATCAACGACAAGCACATCGAGGTTGTCGTGCGTCAGATGCTGCAGAAATGGGAAATCCTGGACAGCGGCGAAACCACGCTTCTAAAGGGCGAACATGTCGATAAGGCAGAGTTCGATGCAGCCAATGAGAAGGCAATCGCCAAGGGCGCGCGTCCGGCTCAGGGTGAACCGATCCTGTTGGGCATCACGAAGGCCTCGCTGCAGACGCGTTCGTTCATCTCGGCAGCGTCCTTTCAGGAAACCACCCGTGTGCTGACCGAGGCTTCGGTTCAGGGTAAGCGTGACAAGCTGGTGGGCCTTAAAGAGAATGTCATCGTGGGCCGCCTGATCCCAGCTGGTACTGGTGGTGCAACTTTGAAGATGCGCCAGATCGCCCAGTCGCGTGATAATGTTGTGATCGAAGCCCGCCGGGAAGAGGCTGAAGCGGCCGCTGCTCTGGCAGCGCCGACGGATGATATCATTGGCGGGGACCCGTTCGATACGTTCGTGGAGACACCGGAGAGCCGGGAAGAGTGATCCTCTATCACATTTCAAAATGACAAAGCCCCGCTTTCATGCGGGGCTTTTTCTTCAGACGCGGAGGGTAGGTGTTCACCCCTCCATGGCTACAAAGATTTTGGCGTGGACCTTTGCTATCAAGATCCTGAGCTCATTTATGAGCAGTTAAAGCTTCGCACAATTTATAGTGCTGATCTCCTTGCGTAGACAATTAAGCTCAAAGTTAAAATGATCAGAAAACTTGTAAATTTGATGCCCCAGTCCGATCGACGCAAAGCATATATACAATCCCTTCCTGAGTTACATGCGAGACGGCAACGGTAGAATTGCAATTTTCAACAATAGAAGCATCACATAGCAGAGGCTGCGGAAGCAAGTCAGACGGCCATGCAACTCAGGCAAGTTGAGGCTGAAGCACCTGTGAGAAATGACAACCGAACAATTTGGCAGAGGCTTGACGCCAAGAACGAATCAAAAATGTGGCACGCGTTTTGTTTCGCGGGACAATCTTTTTTGTCAAAGGCCAGAAACTAGGCCCAAGTCGGATGAAACCGACCTGCCTCCGACAGGGTGAAAATCTCACACCCGTCCTTGGTTACACCGATTGAGTGCTCGAACTGCGCCGAAAGGGACTTGTCACGCGTTACTGCTGTCCAGTCATCTGCCAGCACTTTGGTTTCCGCGCGGCCCAAGTTAACCATTGGTTCGATCGTAAAGAACATCCCCTCTTCGAGCCGTGCTCCCGTACTAGGGCGTCCATAATGCAGCACGTTGGGGGGCGAGTGGAACACTCGGCCCAGGCCGTGACCGCAGAAATCGCGAACCACTGACATGCGCTGCGCCTCGACAAAGGTTTGGATCGCATGCCCGATGTCACCAAAGGTGTTGCCGGGCTTAACGACCTCGATGCCCTTCATCAGGCTGTCATGGGTCACCTGCACCAGCCGTTCGGCTTTCCGGCTGAGTTTGCCGGCTACGAACATGCGGCTCGTGTCCCCATACCAGCCATCGACGATCACGGTCACATCGATGTTCAAGATGTCGCCATCCTTCAGTCGCTTGTCGCCGGGAATACCGTGACACACCACGTGGTTGACGCTGATGCAACTGGCGTGCTGATACCCCTTGTAGCCAATCGTTGCCGACTTGGCTTCGGCCTCGTTCACCTTGCCTTCGATGAAACGATCAATCGCGCCGGTGGTCTGACCCACGAAGACATGCTCTGCCACTTCGTCGAGAATTTTTGAAGCCAAGGCGCCTGCCTTTTGCATGCCAGCGAAATCCGCCGCCTCGTGGATGCGGATACCATCGCGTGTGATCCGCCCTTTGTGTTCGTTCTGCACGTCGTTGCCATTGTTCAGTTGTAACTCCAGCAGTTATGTAGGTCACCGGGCACAAACATGCCAGTACCTCGAACAATGCATGTTTCAAAAGACGGTGGATGCGGCCCCGCTCTGGGCTTGAAGCCTTAATCCTAACCCATCCAGATCATAGGTTGAAATCCAAAGCTTGTGAGACTGTTATCTCTTCGGAGCTTATTGCGCATCCAAGGGCTATAACCTCCAACCCTGCACCTTTCGCAGAACGGAACGCTGCAAGGTAGGCCGGGTCAAGGTCCCCTGCCAGGCTGACCCTGTCGCAATCCGTGCGTTGCACGAGATAGAGCATCATGGCCCGGTGCCCTTGGCGCAACACTTCTGCCAGATCATCCAGATGCTTGCGGCCTCGGTCGGTTACGGTGTCGGGAAATTCCGCAAGCCCGCTCTCACGGCTCAGCGTGACGGACTTCACCTCAACATAGGCATCCCTGCGTCCGTCACCCTGCAAGAGGAAATCAATGCGGCTATTGGTGCCATACTTTCTTTCGGGCAGTATCGTGCCATAACCATCCAACTCTGCAATCCGACCCTCGGTCAGGGCTTCCTTCACGATTCGGTTGGGCAGGCTGGTATCCACCCCGGTGAATTGACCTGGCGCGTGTTCTAGAAGGCGCCACCCAAATTTCAGCTTTTTCTTTGGGTCGTCATTAGGTTCGAGCCAGACACGGTTACCTTGGTCGAGCAGTCCGGTCATTGGGCCGGTATTGGGGCAATGAGCGGTAACGTCCCGACCATCATGGTCGAGCCTGACATCCGCAAAAAAGCGTTTGTAGCGACGGATCAGCGTGCCGGGGACGAGAGGGGTTTGAAAGCGCATACCCCACGCCCTATACCGATGGTTAAAATGATTTCAAGGAAAGCTGCCTGACATGCCCAATCCTACCGCCGCGATGCTGGTAATCGGTGACGAAATTCTGTCTGGTCGTACGCGAGATGCGAATATGCATCATCTGGCCGGAGTACTGTCCGAGCGCGGCATAGATTTGCTCGAAGTCCGCGTCGTCTCAGACGATCCTGACGCAATCACGGGCGCGGTCAAGGCCTTGTCTGAGGCCTATGACCAAGTGTTCACCTCGGGTGGCATCGGGCCCACGCATGATGACATAACGGCCGACAACGTGGCCCGTGCCTTTGACGCGCATATCGGTGTACGCGACGATGCGCGCACCCTTCTTGAGGCCCACTACGCACGCACCGGGCAAGAGCTCAATGACGCAAGGTTGCGCATGGCCCGCATACCCGATGGTGCGGAACTGATTGAAAACCCCATTAGCACTGCGCCAGGATTTACCCTGCAGAATGTCCACGTTATGGCCGGCGTTCCAAAGATTTTTGAAGTCATGCTGCAAAGCCTTCTGCCAAAGCTGACCGGTGGTGCGCCCGTATTGTCGCGCTCAACCGAGATCTTTCGGCCCGAAGGTGACATTGCTGGACCGCTTGGGGTCTTGGCAAAGGCGTTTCCGCAACTGTCCATGGGCTCATACCCCTTCATTCGGGATGGTGCGTTTGGGGCCAATATCGTGATGCGGGGCACAGATGAGGACATGCTGGAGGATGCGATGTCGCAACTCAAGGTGGCTTTTGATATATGACACCAGACCTTGATGCCCTTTACCGAGTGATTGAGGCCACCTGGCCTGCCGCACATGCCTCCCGTGTCGGACCCTGGACCATCCGCGATGGCCAGGGTGGTGGCAAACGGGTATCGGCCGCCACAGTGGAAGAGGATGTCGTAGGCACGGATATTCGGGATGCTGCGGCTGCGATGCAGGGCTTGGGTCAGTTCCCTCTTTTCATGATCCGGATGGGACAGACGAGTTTGGACAGCCTGTTGGCTGCGGCGGGGTATGAGGTGGTAGATCCGGTCAACCTCTACCTTGGGCCGATCACGCCCCTGGCCGATGTGCCGCCACCACGGGCATTGGCCTTCGACATCTGGCCACCCTTGGCCATTCAGCGCGACATTTGGACCGCGGGTGGCATTGGGCCAGAACGTATGGATGTGATGGACCGGGCGGGCCCAGCCAAGACCGCCATACTGGGTCGCCATGATCAGACTGCGGCCGCAACCGGGTTCGTCGCAATAAGTGACGGGGTCGCCATGGTTCATGCGTTGGAGGTCATTGACAGCTGCCGTCGCCTTGGCGTGGGCCGGATGATGACCGAACAGGCGGCGCGATGGGCCAGAGAGAAGGGCGCGACCCATATGGCAGTGCTTTGTACCAAGGCTAATACAGGGGCCAACGCGCTCTACACTTCCCTCGGATTGGAGGTTGTGGGACAATATCACTACCGAATTCAAAAAGGTTGAAACGCCGCGATGACTGAAACAAAAACCCCAACAGCCCTTGACCTGCCAATGGTTGACCCTTTGCCGGAGGAGACGCAGGCCTATTTCGACACTTGCCGCGAAAAACTAGGAATTTTGCCAAATGTGCTGGCGGCCTATGCCTTCGATATTGAAAAGCTCAGTGCTTTTACGGCGATGTATAACGACCTGATGCTGGCGCAAAGCGGTCTCAGCAAGCTGGAGCGCGAGATGATCGCGGTTGTCGTTTCTTCGATCAATAAATGTTGGTATTGTCAGGTCGCACATGGCGCTGCCGTTCGCCAGATTTCGGGGCAGCCCGCGCTAGGAGAGGCGCTTGTGATGAATTGGCGCGTTGCTCCTCTGGACAACCGACATCGCGCGATGCTGGGTTTTGTCGAGAAGGTCACTAAGGCCAGTGCCGAGGTGGAAGAGGCCGACCGTCAAGAACTACGGGACATGGGGTTCAGTGATCGCGACATCTGGGACATTGTAAGCGTGACCGGCTTTTTCAACATGTCTAACCGCATGGCCAGTGCAACAGCCATGCAACCCAACCAAGAATATCACGGACAAGCCCGTTGAGCAGGGGCGGCTTAGGAATTGCATTTCTAGTAGCTCTTTTGTCTAGTTTCAGCCCGGCCCAAGCCCTCAAGATCGAACTGCCCGGTGACGCTCAGCTGACCCGGGAAGAAGATCGTGAGGCGGACACTTATTTTCTGCCCACTGGTCCCGTTGCCGACGGCATCGTTCCGGTGCAGGAGTTGGAAGGCCGGATCATCCGTCAGGCTTGGCGGATCGAAGGGGAGGGGCTTTCAACACTTGCCCTAGTTACATCCATTCGCGAACAGCTGCAGGCTAGGGACTATGAGCTGCTTCTCGATTGCACGACGGAGGAATGTGGTGGGTTTGATTTCCTGTTTGGGACAGATGTGCTGCCGGGGCCTGACATGTTCGTGGATCTCTTCGATTTCCGCTTTCTCGCTGCGCGCAATGCCCGTTCGAAGCGGGCGGAATATATGACGGCGATGGTCAGCAAGGCGGCGCAAACGGGATATGTGCAGCTGGTCTTCGTAGGAGCCGTGAATGCGCCAGTAGTCGTGGGCGCGGTCGCAGCTACCTCTATGATCGAGGTTTCAGATGGGCTCGTGTCTGGTGACCTGATGGATACGCTGGTTGGTCAGGGTCATACCATCCTGCCCGATCTCGTCTTTGCGCCGGGATCTGCAACACTGGCTGAAGGGTCCTATGCGTCGCTTGCGTTGCTTGCGGCTTTCCTGAACGCGGATGCGGATCGGCGAGTGGTGCTTGTCGGACATACAGACGCGGTGGGCTCGCTCGAGGATAACGTTAAACTGTCGCGAGAGCGGGCTGCCTCGGTCATGGATCGGTTGGTTGCCGGTCATGGCGTCACAGAAGGGCAGCTTTCATCGAATGGCATGGGCTATCTTTCCCCGGTTGCTTCCAATGCAACATCCGAGGGGCGCAATGCCAACCGTCGCGTAGAAGCCGTGCTGCTGAGTGGGGATTGAAGCGCAAACATGGCCGAGGTGTCCCTTTCCACGCCTGTCGGAGACCTCACCGTGACTAGTGAGAATAGCGTGATAACCAGGGTTGAGTGGCGACGCGGGACGGTGTTTGAAAGCCATGTGCCAGAGCTTGAAGAGGCAAGGCGCCAGCTTGAGGCCTATTTTGAAGGCACCCTGACCGTGTTCGATCTGCCACTCTCAGTTGCAGGGTCGCAAACGCAGCAGGATGTCTGTGCGGTCATGTATGACATACAGTTTGGCGATACTGTGACTTATGGCGATATAGCTAGGACGCTTGGTTTGCCGGCACAGGTGATCGGCGCAGCCTGTGGCGGTAATCCGATCCCGGTTGTTATTCCGTGCCACAGGGTTCTAGGGGCTACGCCGCTTGGTGGGTTTTCCGGTGGGGTTGGCATTGATACCAAGGTCTGGCTGCTGCGCCATGAAGGGGCGGCAGAGCTTTTGATCTGACATACGGATTGTTCTCAAGGGCGCAACCATTCAAACTGAAGGGACTTAGGCGCTTCTAGCTGGGATAATCTGCTGCGCGATGCCAGCGAGGATGAGGTAAAGTGTGGTGCCAACAAGGCCCCAGAGCGCCCAGCTTTCTGGATGGAAATCGACCCAAGCCGCCCAGCCAGCAAAAAAGGTCCAGGCCAGCGCGATAGGTAGGCTCAACCACCGCCATCGGACTGTGCGCACGGGGTGGATGAATTTCAGCGGTACGAACATCGCCAAGGCTAGCGTTGCCACAAGGGCGACACTGAACCAAAAATTTGGCTCAATTGCGAACAGGACCAGAACCACCATGTTCCAGCATCCTGGAAAGCCCGAAAACGAGTTATCTTTTGTTTTCATGCGCGTGTCCGCAAAATACATCGCGCTTGCGAAGGTTATAATGATGATCGCGAACCACCCGGTCCAGCCTGGCAAAAGGCCCGACTTGAAAAGGGCAAAAGCTGGGATGAACACGTATGTCAGGTAGTCAATGATCAGATCCAGTAGAATGCCGTCGAACTGTGGCGCATAGGTCTTGACGTTGTAGTGTCGGGCAAGCGGTCCGTCGACGCCGTCGACGGCAAAAGCCACGACAAGCCACAGGAACATCAGGCTCCATTTCTCGTCCACGGCGGCCAGCATCGCCAGCATGGCAAAAACGGCACCTGTCGCGGTGAGCAGATGGACGAGCAGAGCTTTGAGGTTGTGTGTCATGATCCTGTCATGAAGGAATTTACCAACGGGCGCAATTGGCCGCATGGCACGCATTGCAGATATCATCGCTGTTTCTGAAAAAGAAAGCTCACGCTTTTGGATGGGCGCTCTGATAAACTTCCATCAGACGGGCGGTATCGACGGCAGTGTAGGCTTGTGTCGTTGACAGCGAAGAATGGCCTAAAAGCTCCTGAATGGCGCGGAGATCGCCGCCTGCATTTAGAAGATGGGTGGCAAAGCTGTGACGCATTGCGTGGGGGGTGACGGAGGCTGGTAAACCAAGTTGCATCCGGACATGCGCGATCACCTTTTGCACTTGCCGAGGATTCAGAGCCCCACCGCGCACGCCGCGAAAGAGGGGTTCGCCGGCGGTCAGGTCAAAAGGTGCGGCCCGCACATAGGCCTCAACAGCCTGGCAGGCAGGGGCTATCACGGGCACGATCCGTTCCTTCCCACCCTTGCCGACGATACGCAGCGTGTCGTTCAGGGGATAGTCTGCGCCCGTCAGCGACAGTGCCTCTGAAATCCGCAGGCCGCAGCCATATAATAGGGTGACCACCGCCTGATCGCGCGCGCTGACCCATGGCGTGGTGGTTTGCAAATCGAGTGTGTGAATGACATCCCGTGCCGCATCCACGGAGAGGGGCCTAGGCAGTTTGGCCTGAAACTTGGGGGCACGCATCGAAAGAACCGCGGTTACGTCAAAGCCTTCCTTTTCCGCCAGCCAGCGGTAAAAGCTTTTCACGGCGGACAGCTTGCGCGCCAGTGAACGCGCTCCGGTACCGGTTGACCGGCTTGCTGCCATCCAGCTGCGCATCTCGACATTACCGATGCGGGACAAAGGGCCAAGCCCCTGCAACCCGCCCAGATGGCTGGACATAAAACTCAGAAATTCGGTGAGGTCACGGTTGTAGGCAGTGATCGTGTTGTCGGATGCGCCTCGCAAGGATTTTTGCGCTTCAAGCCACGCCTGCAGCGCATCCCGCGCTGCTGGGGCAATCACGATAGCCAGCGGCGCATAGCCCGTTCAAACACGCCGCCAAAAAAACCAAGAAGATCCGTGCCCTGTTGCGGGCTGAACTGGTGTGGGTCCTCTGCGCCCATGGCCAGCATGCCGGGAAGCCGTCCATGCCCAAAATCAAGCAGGATACACGCCTCTGACCGCACGAATTCTGCGTCATCGCCATAAACGTCTTGGTTGCCCTCATGGATTTGGCGCAAGGTCACTTGGCGCGCCGCGCAAGCGCTTTCAGAGCTGAGATAAGCCTCGATAAATCCAGGTTCTGCAACGGAAAGAACCTCACCCAGTTTTTGGACTGCTGGATCATCGCCACGCTGTGTGGACTCCAGCACAAGCCTTACGCAATCCACCCGCAGGATCGAGGCTACCTCCCCTCCCAAATCGCGGAGGAAGTCCTCGAACTCAATCGGGTCTAGCATTCGCAGAATGGCGCGGTGTACCTGATTTGTACCGGACAGGTTGTCATAGGCGGCAGCAATCACGCTACGATGCGTGTCCTCAAGCCGGGACAGCCGGTTTTCCAGCCGGTCCATCGCGATCCCGCGGAGGTCTACGATATTGCCCCCCATGGCCCGCTCATTGGCGGTGATAAGGGCGCGCATCAGATCCTGATCTTCCAGAATCACATCCGGCTGCGCGATAATTTTTTCGCGCAGTACATCTGTCATGGCGGGCTTACTGCTCATTTTTGCCTCTGTCTGCCTTTGGTGAGTGTATATCACGACTTACAGGATTTTCTGCCCTGTTTTTTCCCAATCTTTCAAAAAGGCTTCCAAACCCTTATCTGTCAGCGGATGCTGGGCCATTTTCTTGATCACGTCTGGCGGCGCTGTCATCACGTCAGAACCAATCCGCGCGGCCTCGAACGCGTGGTTCACGGAACGGATGGACGCGGCTAGGATTTCTGTCTCGAACGCGTAGTTGTCATAGATCTGGCGGATATCTGCGATCAGCTGCATTCCGTCGAGGTTGATATCATCCAGGCGTCCGATGAAGGGGCTGATGAAGGTTGCGCCCGCCTTGGCGGCCAGAAGCGCCTGATTGGCCGAAAAGCATAGTGTGACATTGACCATGTTGCCCTCATTGGTCAGCACGTTGCAGGCTTTGAGACCTGCCCATGTCAGCGGAACTTTGACGGCAATGTTGTCCGCGATCTTAGCCAGCTTGCGGCCCTCGGCGATCATGTTGTTAGCCTCGGTAGCGACAACCTCAGCACTGACAGGGCCATCGACCATGTCAGCAATCTCCTTTGTCACTTCCAAAATGTCCCGCCCGGACTTCATGATCAGTGAGGGGTTGGTTGTGACGCCATCGACCATTCCAAGGTCATTGAGTTCGGCAATGGCATCGACTTCGGCAGTATCAACGAAAAACTTCATGGCGCACCCTTTCAAGCGGCTTGGGGTTTGTTGGTTTTGCGTTTACCTCATGGAAGAGCCTGCCGAAACCCCTGAGAGGAGAAACCGTTGGTAACGGCCGTCGGGTTTTTTGACGAAGGCGCGCTTGTGGGCGTGCTGACTACGCAACCACTGGGCCGCGTGCTTGACTATCGCGCGCCCGAGGGGGGATGCTCCATGGGCGCGTTTGTCGAGGTGCCGCTTGGACCGCGCAAGGTGTTGGGCGTGGTCTGGGGTGTTGGCCAGGGGGATTATGACGCGGGCAAGGTGCGGTCTATTCTCCGCGTGATGGATGCCGCGCCGATGCGTGAGGAGTTGCGCGATTTCCTGATCCGCGCCGGCGATTACACCTTGACCCCAATCACCGCTATGCTGCGCCTTGCAACCCGCGCGCCGGGTCTATCTGACCCGCCCTCTATGCGCAAGATCTACCGTCTGGGCCGGGCAGAGCCGGACCGGATGACTGACGCCCGAAGCCGGGTGATCTCTACCTTGAAAGAGTATGGTGGTCTGTCCTTCACACTCAAGGAACTCTCGGAACAGGCCGGTGTGACCTCTTCCGTGGTGAAGGGGCTGGTCACGCAGCATGTCGTGCTGGAAGAAGATACGCCCCGGGACCGCCCCTTTCCCTATCTCGACCCAAACAGGCCGGGGTTGTCCCTGACAAAGGATCAGGCGCAGGCGGCAGAGCAGTTGCGCGAGGCAGCTCGTAGTCGGGGCTATGGCACGACCCTTCTGCGTGGGGTCACAGGATCGGGCAAGACCGAGGTCTACCTCGAAGCTGTGGCTGAAACTTTGCGCCAGGGACGTCAGGCGCTTGTCTTGTTGCCCGAGATTGCGCTTACGGCGGAATTCATGGACCGGATGGAGGCTCGTTTCGGCGCCCGCCCCGCCGAATGGCATTCCGGCGCCACAATGACAGAGCGCCGCCGCATATGGAAGATGACAGGACAGGGGGCCTGTCAGGTCGTAGTTGGCGCGCGCTCGGCGCTTTTTCTGCCCTTTCGCGATCTGGGTTTGATCGTGGTGGATGAGGAACACGATACCTCCTACAAGCAGGAAGACGGCGTGCTCTATAACGCGCGTGACATGGCGGTTCTGCGGGCAAGCCTGTGTGGGGCGCAGGTGGTTCTAGCTTCTGCCACGCCTTCGCTGGAAAGCTGGACCAATGCTGAGGCAGGCAAGTACCGTCGTATCGACCTGACGGCTCGGTTTGGCCCCGCGCTGATGCCGGATATGCACGCCTTGGATATGCGTGTGGAAAAACTGCCCTCAAACCGCTGGATTTCCCCGACGCTTCAGCAAGCCGTAGCAACCCGGATCGAAAAGGGGGAGCAGGCGCTGTTGTTTCTCAACCGCCGGGGCTATGCGCCCGTCACGATCTGCCGTGCCTGCGGTCATCAGGTGGGGTGCGATCATTGCGACGCACGGATGGTGGAGCACCGGTTTCTCAAGCGTCTGGTGTGTCACCAATGCGGCGAATCCAAACCGATGCCCGAGGCCTGTCCCTCCTGTGGGGTAGAGGGTCGGCTGTCCGCAGTTGGCCCGGGCGTAGAGCGATTGACAGAAGAGGCGCAGGCTCTCTTCCCTGATGCGCGGATTGCTACCCTCTCATCCGATCTCTTTGGATCTGCCCGAGCACTGAAGGAGCAAATTGCGACAATAGCGGCGGGTGAGGCCGATGTGATCATTGGTACGCAGCTTGTGGCCAAGGGGCACAACTTTCCCTTGCTGACGCTCGTGGGTGTGATTGACGCGGACCTTGGGCTTCAGGGCTCTGACCTTCGCGCGGCGGAACGAACCTTTCAACTGATGCGCCAGGTGGCGGGCCGGGCAGGACGGGCTGATAAACCCGGTACGGCATTGTTACAGACATTTCAGCCTGAACATCCGGTGATCCGCGCGATCCTGTCAGGTGATGAAGAAAGCTTCTGGTCTGCCGAGGCGCGTGAGCGTGAACAAGCCGGGGTGCCACCCTTTGGGCGCATGGCAGGAATTGTCCTGTCCTCGACTGATATGCAGGAAGCGTTTGACATTGGCACCTTCCTGGCACGCAACAACCAAGCCCTAAGCGCTGTAGGGGCTCAGGTCTTTGGACCCGCGCCTGCGCCGATTGCGCGGGTGCGTGGACGGCACAGGGTCCGACTGCTGGTCAAAGCGTCCAAGGGCGTGGCGCTGCAGCCTGCTTTGGCCCAGTGGGTTGCCCCGGTGAGGGGGTCATCACAGTTCCGGCTGAGTGTGGATATCGATCCTCAGAGTTTTTACTAGGCACGAATATTGCGCCGAAATCGTTCAAAGATTTTCTCCGCCTTCTTGAAAAAATTCATCCTCCCAGTTCTTGCCTACTAATCTTGTGAAAAACGCATAGGCATGCCTCTCGCCAAACCTGTACGAAAGGCGTACAGGGTGCACATGATCCGAACCGTTGCTCTTCAGGATGCACGCCACCTACCCATTTGGCGCAGGCCCGTCACGCTGCTGTTTCTGATGGCAGCGGCGATGCCGATTGCTTTTTCAACGTGGTCTGCGCTGCTCAACAACTTCGTGATCGAGGTGGCTAATTTTGACGGTTCCGATATCGGCTGGCTACATACGGTTCGCGAGATACCCGGCTTTTTTGCCATCGGTGTGATTGCCATAATCATCTTCATGCGCGAACAGGTGCTTGGACTTGTCGCCCTCATTCTGCTTGGTGCGGCCACCGCCATTACGGCGTGGTTTCCCTCCATGGGTGGTATTCTGACCATAACCATGCTCAGTTCCATCGGTTTTCACTACTATGAGACCGTCAACCAGTCGCTGCAGCTTCAATGGCTTCCCAAGGACCGTGCGCCCCAGGTGCTCGGCTGGCTTGTCGCGGCTGGATCGGCGGCTACGCTGGTATCCTATGGCCTGATCGTCCTGACCTGGGATGCGCTGGGTCTGAGCTACAATGTCGTCTACATGCTCGCGGGCGGCGTCACCGTACTGATAGCCGGGTTCTGTTTTGTCGCCTACCCGCAGTTCGAGGCACCGACCCCGCAAGTCAAGAAGATGATCCTGCGCAGGCGATACTGGCTCTACTATCTGCTGCAATTTATGGCGGGCGCTCGGCGTCAGATTTTCGTAGTTTTCGCAGGCTTCATGATGGTTGAGAAATTCGGCTTCGACGTGCATGAAGTTACCGCTCTTTTCATGATTAACCTCGTTGCTAACATGATCTGCGCGCCAATGATGGGCCGCGCTGTGCACCACTTTGGTGAACGTGCGACGCTGATGTTTGAATATGCGGGTCTCGCGATCGTGTTCCTGCTTTACGGCGGCATCTACTATTTCGGCTGGGGCGTTTTGCTCGCCGCCATTCTCTACGTGGTCGATCACCTTCTTTTCGCGCTTGCTCTCGCGCTTAAGACATACTTCCAGAAAATCGCCGACCCGGCCGATATTGCACCCACTGCCGCGGTAGCCTTCACGATCAATCACATCGCTGCGGTGTTCCTGCCTGCACTTCTGGGGTATCTCTGGCTGATATCGCCCGGTGCGGTATTCTTTGTGGCTGCGGCAATGGCGTCCTGTTCCTTCCTTCTGGCGCTGCTTATTCCGCGTCACCCCGAACCTGGCCGTGAAACCCGGCTTTCCCGCCTTTCCCCTGCCCCTGCGGAATAGATAATGACCACGTACACTGCCCTCACTACCCTGACCAACATGGCCGATGCAGAGGCGCTGGCCGAGGCTTTGGAACTGATGACACCCGAACCCACCGGCATTGGTACCTTCGAGATCGAGGATGGGTCCGGTACGTGGGAGGTGGGCGGCTACTTTCAGGCCCCGCCTGACGAAGCCGGTCTTGCCCTGCTTGCTACGCTCCACAAAGCCAAACCTTTCATAGTCTCTGAGTTGCCGGAGGAGGACTGGATTGCCAAGGTCCGCCGAGAGCTTTCGCCTGTACCCGCCGGGCGTTTCTTCGTCTACGGTAGCCACGACGCTGATAAGGTGCCAGAGGGTGTGATCCCGCTTCTGATCGAGGCCTCCATGGCTTTCGGCACGGGCCATCACGGTACCACACAAGGCTGCCTTCTTGCGCTCGACCACCTGATCGAGGAGCAGTCCCTGAAGGGACCAGTGCTGGATTTGGGATGTGGCACGGCGGTTTTGGCCATGGCGGCGGCGCATTTTCTGGAGGATGCGATCCTGGCCAGCGACATCGACGAGGTTGCCGTTGAAGTGGCTAAGGCCAACATGGCTGCGAATGGTATGGCAGGCCGCGTGGCTTGTATCGAGGCTGCAGGATTGGACCACTCCGAAATTGCGGGTGCCGCGCCTTACGGCCTGGTCTTTGCAAATATTCTAAAGGCGCCGCTGATCACACTCGCCCCGGGAATCACAGACGCCCTCGCGGAGGGAGGATACGTGATTCTGTCTGGTATCCTGAATGAACAGGCGGACGAGGTGATTAAGGTTTATTGCCGGAACGGAAACAGTCTAGTACGACGACAAGAGATTGGCGAATGGACAACGATAATCCTTCAAAAATCTGCCGTAAACTAGGGTGAAAATTGCCGAGAATGCGGCGGTTGCCCCAGTTTTGCCACAATTCGTAACTAGAAATCATGGCAGATGTGGTGGGGGCGACATTTAGTTCAGGTGCTGCTATGGCGACGCCAAACCAACATGACAATCATGACGACATTTTCAGTCGCAAGATTAGTCCGGTCAAACCGCATACCATCGATGCGGCACAGGCCCGCTCGCAACTGCGCAAGATTGCCGACGACGAAGTGATCATCGTCACCTCCATCCGATCGACTCCGGCGATCTCTCTTCCGGGCTTTCTGAGCCTTGTCGCTGGTTTCTTGCTATTCAAGGGTTCCGTGATCGCCTGGCTTGGGGCCGATCTTTACGGGGCATCCATTAATGTTCTCCAGCATGGCTCGATCTTCGATCAGGTGGCGGCGTTCATTATGGCGCCCGATGGCCTCTCTCTCTCACTGGCCAGTCTCTTTCAAATGGTTTTGACCTAACGCTTCAATTGTTCAAGTACGCCCAGTTTGGGCATACCCTTCGAAATAAAAATCCCCCGCAGAGCACTTAACTCTGAGGGGGTTTTTTTTACTTATCGCCAGCTGATCAGAAGTTCATCTGATTAATATCACCGCGCACAAGGCCAATATCCTCTAGTTCGCGATCGCTGAGCTGAGACAGGGCCTTGCGGGTCAGGCGTGCATCGTTCCATGCGGAGAAAGCGCCGATGATGTTCGACAGTCCAACGAAGCCGAAGCCCGGACGAGTCGAACGGGTTTGGTCGAGAATTGCCATGGTTTTCATTCCTAAAGCTGCGCGGGTGTTCCGCTGTTTTCCGTTCGTGACCTTCAGATAGTGGTACAGTGTTTTCCGAGCAAGGTACGTAACCGAATAGTCGGTATGCATTTTCTGCAATGCGGAGAGCAGCCATAAGGCACTGTTTTTATGTCTTTAATAGGCAGATCACTGAATAGATCCAGTTCGCAGCCGGATTCCTATCAAACTGGATTGACGCCTTATCAGCGCCCCTGAGTTGCATGGCGCTATTTCAAGGCGCTTGGCGTTTGTTCTTGTTTCGTGCTATGCGGTGTAAAAACCGGAGAACGGGCAGGCAGATATGCGAATTTTAGGTATTGATCCCGGTTTGAGGAACCTTGGCTGGGGTTTAGTTGACGCGGAAGGCAGCCGATTGCGACACGTGGCCAACGGGGTTTGCAAATCAACGGGCGATGATCTGGCCCAGCGTCTTCTGTCACTCCACCAGCAGCTCTGCGATGTACTATCTAAGTATGCGCCCGCGGCCGCTGCGGTCGAGCAAACCTTTGTCAACAAGGACGGCGTTGCGACGCTGAAGCTGGGGCAGGCACGCGGGATTGCAATGCTGGTTCCGGCGCAGTTTGGGTTGCCAGTCGGTGAGTATGCGCCGAACACGGTAAAGAAAACGGTCGTGGGTGTGGGCCATGCGGACAAGGATCAGGTGGCACACATGGTGCGTGTGCAACTGCCCGGTGTGGAACTGGCAGGCGCAGATGCTGCGGATGCTCTGGCTATCGCCATTTGCCATGCGCACCACGGACGAATCCCAAATATGCTTGGAAAGGTGCGCGCATGATTGGCCGTCTAGCAGGACGCATCGACTATCGTGCCGAAGATCACGTGCTGATTGATGTGCGCGGGGTGGGCTACCTTGTCTATTGCTCTGATAGGACCATTCAGGCCCTGCCGCGTGTGGGAGAGCATGTGGCGCTTTACACCGATCTTTTGGTGCGTGAAGACCTGCTACAACTTTTTGGCTTCACCACGCTTCAGGAAAAGGAATGGCACCGCCTGCTAATGTCGGTGCAGGGGATTGGGGCGAAAGCCTCGCTTGCAATTCTCGGTGCGCTAGGACCCGAAGGGGTGGGTCGGGCGATTGCGTTGGGCGATTGGAACGCGGTCAAAGCGGCCAAGGGTGTTGGGCCCAAGACAGCGCAACGCGTGGTCAATGAACTCAAAGATAAGGCGCCACAGGTGATGTCCATGGCCACGTCTATGGCGCAGGCCCCTTCAGCTGCGCTAGACGGTAATGATGGCGAGGCGGAGGTGCTTGATGTGGCCGATACTGCCCCTCCCACGGCCCACTCGGGCGCGGGCAACCAGGCAGAGGCGCTTTCGGCACTTACCAACCTCGGCTATTCACCGGGTGAGGCGGCGGGCGCGGTGGCGCAGGCCTCGGGCGATGCGCCTGACACGGCTACGGCCGAATTGATCCGTCGCGCATTGCGCCTGCTGGCCCCCTCGGGATAAGCCGGAACCATGAGCGAACCCGACCCAACCCTGCGGCCAGAGCCCCTGCCAGAGGATATCGAACGCAGCCTGCGCCCGCAGGCCCTTGAGGATTTCATTGGTCAATCCGAGGCCAAGGCCAACCTACGTGTTTTCATCACCTCCGCACGGCAGCGGGGGCAGGCGATGGACCACACGCTGTTTCACGGCCCCCCCGGCCTTGGCAAGACGACGCTGGCGCAGATCATGGCCAAGGAACTGGGTGTCGGGTTTCGTATGACCTCTGGCCCGGTGCTGGCCAAGGCGGGGGATTTGGCGGCAATCCTGACCAATCTGGAGGCCAATGACGTTCTCTTCATCGACGAAATTCACCGTCTGAACCCAGCGGTGGAAGAGGTGCTGTATCCGGCGATGGAGGATTTTGAGCTGGATCTTGTCATCGGCGAAGGCCCGGCGGCACGGACCGTGCGGATTGAATTGCAACCCTTCACGCTGGTCGGTGCCACGACCCGTCTGGGTCTTTTGACCACGCCGCTGCGCGACCGTTTCGGCATCCCGACTCGGTTGCAGTTTTATACCGAGGCTGAACTGCACGAAATCGTCAGTCGCAATGCGGCCCTGATGCAGATCCCCACCGATCCCGAAGGCGCAAGAGAGATTGCGCGCCGTTCACGCGGGACACCGCGTATCGCGGGGCGTTTGTTGCGTCGGGTGGTGGACTTTGCCGTGGTCGAGGGCGGGGGGCAGATCAGCCGCGAACTGGCGGACGGCGCTTTGACGCGGTTGGGTGTCGATGGCCTCGGGCTTGACGGGGCGGACCGCCGTTACCTGCGCCTAATCGCAGAGGCCTATCAGGGCGGGCCTGTCGGGATCGAAACGATCTCGGCCGCGCTGAGCGAAAGCCGCGATGCGTTGGAGGAGGTGATCGAACCCTACCTTTTGCAACAGGGCCTGATCCAGCGGACACCGCGCGGCCGAATGCTGGCGCAGCGGGCCTGGACCCACCTGGGCCTCGATGCGCCGAAACCGGCCGGGCAAAGCGATCTTTTCGGGAAATGAGCAACGTTGGAACACATTCTTCAAAAGAATGTGGCCGAAGTCTTTTGAAGACTTCGGGGTGTCGCACGTGGCGCGCAAGGGGTTGCGCGTGGCCCTGGCTCTGCTAGGCAACCGACATGGCCGATATCGTAACAGCAGATCAGGTTGAAACGCTCTTTACCCGTGAAAACGGGGAGTATCTTTTCGCCCGTTGGGGTCGTCCCATCGTGCCGGTCGTGTTTGGCGTGGATGATAAGACGCTTTCCGTCGTCAAGGGCGCGGTTGAAGCGGTGACCACGCTCGCCGGGCATGAAATGGCGGAGACCGACCCGGAACTGGGCGTCAACCTGATGTTCTTTTTCTTCCGGGAGTGGGA
Organism: Roseovarius sp.; assembly: GCA_963691795.1. Classification (GTDB taxonomy): domain Bacteria; phylum Pseudomonadota; class Alphaproteobacteria; order Rhodobacterales; family Rhodobacteraceae; genus Roseovarius. The sequence continues at coordinate 3,853,072 of OY829373.1, read as the reverse complement.
CGAGTTGCTAGAGGTGCCGGATCTGGAACGCCTGGTGCCCGATCTGTCAGTGCTTGTGCCGCGCCTAAACAAGGTGGGTGCGAACCAGTACAGATTTTTCCGCTTTGATGAACAAGACGCGATCAAGGCCGCCTTTGTCTTTCTGCGCATGGATGATGAACTCTCAAAAATCCCTGCGGAAACACTGGCGTTGAGCCAGGTGGTACAAACCATCGTGCTGTGGTCCGACGTGGCCTTCAACGGCGCCTCAGCGCTGGCCCAGGTGCCAGATGGCAACCGGATCATCCTGCGCCCCGACATCGCAGAGGTGATCCGCGCCAGCTACGATCCGGTCATGCCTGCCGTGGCCCGTGACAAAAGCCACGCCCTTCGCATCGCTGCACGGATTAGGCCCAATTGAAAAGGGCCCCGGTTTCCGAGGCCCTTCAAGTTTACTTTTTCAACGCATCCCGAATTTCGGTCAGCAGGTCGAGTTCGGTAGGACCAGGATCTGGCTCCGGTGCCTCTTCCTCTTTTGGTTTCATGCTGTTCACACCCTTAATCAGCATGAAGACAACCCATGCGATGATCAGGAAGTTAATCACGGCCATGATGAAGCGGCCATAGGCGAATACCGCGGCACCAGCTTCTTCCGCTTCTGCGAGAGACGCATATTCGCCACCGCCCAACACGATGAACAAGCCAGAGAAATCGAGCCCACCCATAAACAGGCTGATCACTGGATTGACCAGATCAGCCACTAGTGAGCTGACAATCGCGGTAAAGGCGGCGCCGATTATGATACCCACGGCCATGTCCATGACATTGCCTCGGGCGATGAAAGCCTTGAATTCTGATAGCATACATGTGTCCCTTTTTTTCCTGCACCAATTACACGGCACGTCTGTAGAGGCGACCCTACACGGTTTTTTTCAGAATACTGCCAAAAACTTCTAAGCTTGTTTGTGTATTTCCACGGAATGCGGGTAGGGGATAGAAATACCCTCTTGGTCAAAGGCCTCTTTCACGCTTTGCGTCATATGGAACTTGAGTTCCCAGAAATCGCTTGCGTTGCACCAAAGCCGCGCTGTCAGGTCTACGCTGCTGTCGCCAAGGTTGGTCACGCGTACCCATGGTGCAGGATCGCCTAGAACGCGCTCGTCCTCCTTTGCTAGCCGCAGGATGATATCCATTGCCTTGTCGGCGCTGTCGCCATAGTCGATCCCGAAGGTCAGGTCGCAGCGGCGTGTATCGTAGTGAGAGAAATTACGGATGATGGCCCCCCAGGCTTGCCCATTGGGAATGATGATCTGCACATTGTCCACCGTAACCAATTCAGTCACGAAGAGGCTGATGTCGGTCACTGTGCCTGCGGTCCCACCGATGTCGACGTACTGGTCAAGCTTATAGGGCCGGAAGAGGATCACCATAAAACCGGCTGCCAGATCGCTAAGAGTACCTTGCAGGGCAAGGCCAATGGCCAAGGATGCGGCGCCCAGCATGGCAACCAGGCTGGTCGCTTCAATCCCGAAAATTTGCAGGACGGCGATCAGCACAATCAGTAGAATAACCCACTTGATGATGCTCGCCGCAAAATGGCCAATCGTCTTGTCGATCTGCGGGTTGGCATTCACCCGTATCCGCACCATACGCGACACCAGACCGGCGACAAACCAGCCGACAACTAGAACGACAAGGGCTTTGATTGCGTTCACAAGCAAAGGACCAAAGCCGCCTACACTTTCCAAAAGCTGCTCCATGATAGATCTCCTACACTATTCACGTTTGTCAGCGCGAAACCCGGGCGCGGCTTCTTGAAATTGAGGCGCGTTTAGGCATACGACAGATAAAAAGGATACGGCGCTGACTGTTTCCCGTACTCACCTTAGACGATTAGGTCGTGGCATGTCACACACGTTTTCCGTTCAGGTCTACTATGAAGATACCGATATGGGTGGGATCGTGTATCACGCCAATTTTCTTAAGTTCATCGAGCGTGCGCGCAGCGATTGGGTGGCGGAGATGGGCATTGACCAACTGGCCATGCGTGACCGTGAGGGCATCGTGTTTGCCGTGCGTCGAGTGGATGCTGAATTCCTGCAACCAGCCCGTTATGGAGAGACGCTTGAGGTGCGCACCAGTACGGCTTCTGTCTCCGGTGCGCGGCTGGTGATGGAGCAGGTCGTCTGGCGTGGTGAGGACAAGTTGTTCGCCGCGCAGGTCACGGCTGCCTGTATGACATTAGAGGGACAGCCAGTGCGCCTTCCGGCCGAGATCAGGCGGCTGGCCGGTTAACAACGCTCAAGTTGAGAGCTCAGTCTAAAGCGCGGTGAAAGATCGCGGTGATATTGTTGGCCTCAGCCTTGCTGACAAAGGCTTCGATCTAGGCATAGCTGTTGAAGCTGTACATGGACCCGTCAGCGCGTAAGATCACGATTGCGGCTTTGTAAAGCTGGGCAATATTGGCTCCATTGCCAAGTTCAAATGCTGCGATGTAGCAGCCTGAAAACGCTGAACTTGAAAAACATGTTCTTTTTTATTCTTCCAGTGTTCATCACACCCGTGTTTAGGAAAAAATGAAACTTGCAAGGTGGGCGCTTGTGCATTTGCCATTTAACGGGCTCCGCGGACTGTCCCGGACCGGGCGGAAATCTGCCAAACTGCTCATTTTTGAAGGGTTTGACGCGGTTGTGATGGTCTTTGCGCTTAAATTACTTTAAAATTTAGAAAATGGGGTCGGATACAAGACCTCGGGACGAAAAAAAAGAGCAGGCTCATGGAAGCAGAAGCGCTGGCCCTTGCGCATGGGGCGGATTACTCGCTTTGGGGGCTTTTTGCCCGGGCGACTTTTATAGTCAAACTTGTGATGCTTATTCTGGTCGTGGCCTCGTTCTGGGCGTGGTCGATCATCATCCAGAAAATCATTATCTATCGTCGCGCGAGGGCCGAGGCCGAAAGCTTCGATGAACGCTTTTGGTCGGGTGAGCCGCTGGATGAGCTGTTCGAGGTCATCGGCCCCAACCCTACAGGCCAATCAGAACGTGTTTTCGCGGCCGGTATGACGGAATGGCGCCGCTCACACCGCAATGACGGCGGGTTGATCGCAGGTGCTACAGCCCGGATTGACCGCAGCATGGACGTGGCCATCATGAAAGAAGCCGAAGACCTGCAAGGTGGGTTGTCTGTTTTGGCTACCGTTGGCTCAACTGCGCCTTTTATCGGTCTTTTCGGTACCGTCTGGGGTATTATGAACAGCTTCATCGAAATTGCCGAACAACAGAATACCAATATCGCCGTTGTCGCACCAGGTATTGCTGAGGCGCTTCTGGCCACAGGTCTTGGTCTTCTCGCAGCCATACCGGCAGTGATTTTCTACAACAAGCTCAGCGCGGACAGCGATAGGATCGTAGCGGGGTACGAGGCCTTTGCTGATGAATTCTCCACCATCCTGAGCCGTCAGTTGGACAGCTGACCTATGGGCGCGGGTGTCGTTCAAAAAACTGGGGATCGTGGCCGTAGGCGGCGGGGGCGGGGGCGCTCTCGGCCCATGGCAGAGATCAACGTTACGCCTTTCGTGGACGTTATGCTTGTGCTCTTGATCATCTTTATGGTCGCAGCCCCTCTGATGACTGTGGGCGTCGATGTGGAACTGCCACAAACCGCTGCCAACTCCCTGCCGGGAGAGGATGAAGAACCCCTGACCGTGACAGTCACCGCGACGGGCCAAGTCATGATCCAGGAAACCGAGGTGGCGCGCGATGAGCTGGTTAACCGCTTGCGCGCCATTGCCGTGGAGCGGGCCAGTAACCGAATTTTTCTGCGAGCAGACGGGTCGGTGTCCTATGCGCAAGTGATGGAAGTGATGGGTGCTTTGAACCGTGGTGGGTTCCCGAATATCGGCCTTGTGACCGAGGCCGGTGGCCCCCGTCTTGATGATGGTGGCTGACGCCGGGCGATGAACACCGGGCAAATCATATCAGGGTCGGCCCATCTGGGCCTGATGGCCGTGGCCGTTTTTGGCGGCGCGTTTAAGGCCGATCCCTTACCCTTTGAAGTGACCGAGGTGACGGCGATCTCGGCCGAGGAATACGCGGCGCTGTTTAAGTCAGATCCCTCCCCCGATGCCGTGGCCAATATCGACACGCCAAAGCCGCCAGAAGCCGGTCAAGCCCCCGATCTGAGTTCCATCACTGACGCGCAGCCCGAACTGTCCCAACCCGAACAGACCCAAGCGACAGACCCGGATCAAACCCCTGAGGTTGTGGACCCCGCTCCGCCAGAGGCAGAGGTCAGTGACGAGGCCCCAGTCTTGCAACCACCGTCTGAGGATATTGCCGTTCTAGTGCCCGAAATTGCCGAGGAAAGCCGCCCACAGGCCGCGCTCCGCGTGGCCCCTGAAACCGTGGCGCAACCTGATCCGGATGTACAGATTGACGAGATCGACCAGCAGGCAACGACCTCTGATGACGCAACCGATGTGACCCTGGATAATCAGGAAGAAACAGCGCGCGAAGCCGCGTCTGACCGGATCGTCACCGAGGCGGAAAAGGCCGCCCCCGCAACCTCGCTTCGCCCAAAGGCCCGGCCAGCCGCGCGGCCTGAACCAACGGAGACGCAGACGGCTGAACCAGCGCAGCCAGAAGATACGTCCGTAAACGATGCCGTTGCGGCAGCCCTTGGTGGAATTGATGACAGCAGCGAGGCGGCTCCCTCCGGTCCACCCCTGACGACGGGCGAAAAGGACGCGTTGCGCGTGGCGGTGCAGCGATGCTGGAACGTGGGCAGCCTCTCGACAGATGCGCTGAGTACGACGGTCGTGGTGGGTTTTTCGATGTCCGAGGATGGCCGCCCCAACGTGGCCTCGATCAATATGCTGGGCAGTTCGGGCGGAAGTGGTGCCGCGGCCCGTCAGGCATTTGAAACCGCACGACGCGCAATCATCCGCTGCGGGGCGAGTGGTTTTCCCTTGCCGATTGAGAAGTATGATCAGTGGCGCGATATTGAAATTACGTTCAATCCCGAAAATATGAGGATCAAATGATACGCGCCATTTTTTCTTTCCTTACTGTCCTCATGGTCCTATCCCTGCCTCTTCGAGCGCAGGATGGCCCATTACGGATTGAAATTACCGAAGGAGTAATCGAACCGCTCCCCTACGCGGTGCCCAGCTTTGTCCCCGGAAGTGCTGCAGCCAACGAATATGCGGCCGGTATCGCGCGGGTGATTGCCTCTGACCTAAATGGAACGGGGCTTTTTCGGCAGATCCCCGACCAGGCCCATATCAGCCGCATAACCAGTTTCTCGAGCCCCGTTCAGTTTTCCGATTGGAAAGCGATCAATGCCCAGGCACTGATCGTTGGTGGCGTGGATGTGAGCGCAGGAGGGCGCGTCACGGTGCGGTTCCGGCTCTATGACGTGTTTGCGGGGCAGGAACTGGGCCAGGGCCTGCAACTTGTGGGTACTACTGATGGCTGGCGGCGTATCGCCCACAAGGTGGCCGATCAGGTCTATAGCCGCCTGACGGGTGAGGCGCCCTATTTTGACAGCCGCGTGGTCTTTGTCTCTGAGACGGGTCCCAAGGATGCGCGGCAAAAGCGGTTGGCGATTATGGATTACGATGGGGCCAACGTGACCTATCTGACCGATGCTAGCTCCATCGTGCTCGCGCCGCGTTTTTCACCGCAGGGCGACAAAGTGCTTTACACCAGTTACGAGACTGGCCAGCCTCGCATTTATGAGTTGGAAGTTGGTAGCGCCAGCCGCCGCGCCCTTGAAAGCCAGTCTGGCACGATGAGCTTTGCACCCCGTTTTGCACCTGATGGGCGCAGCGTTGTCTATTCGCTCTCACAGGGCGGCAATACCGATCTGTATGTGATGAACATGGCCTCCGGCCAAAGCCGCCGTCTTACCACTGCGCCCTCGATCGAAACCGCGCCCAGTTTCAGTCCTGACGGAAGCCGCATCGTTTTTGAAAGTGACCGTTCCGGCACGCCGCAGCTTTACGTAATGTCCGCAAGCGGCGGAGAGGCGCAGCGTATCAGCTTCGGGCAGGGCCGCTACGGCACGCCCGTATGGTCTCCGCGTGGGGATCTTGTGGCCTTCACCAAGCAATCTAAGGGGCGGTTCCATATAGGTGTCATGCGTGCCGATGGTAGTGAAGAGCGTCTGCTAACAGCCTCTTTCCTAGATGAAGGGCCCAGCTGGTCACCCAATGGCCGCGTCATCATGTTCACTCGTGAAACGCAAGGTGCACAGGGCAGCTCCAGCCTCTATTCGGTCGACATTACTGGCCGCAACCTGCGACAGGTACCTACCACGACAGGCGCCTCAGACGCCGCTTGGTCCCCGCTGCAACAATAACCCGTCTGCTGCGCCCGACCCAAATGCTGTGTAGTAGGTATTTACAACCAGAAAGAAGCCAGACCCATCTCGCTGCTTCTTTCTGGTTCAAAATACCTCGGGGAGGCGCGCGAAAAGCGCGGCCGGGGACAGCGCCTCAACACGAAACCCTTCGTTTTCTTTGCGACGTGAGTATGGTAAAAGTATCCTAGACCAAGAAAAACATTGGCCAAAGAAAAAAAGATATTGAGGCAAGTGCATGAAATACAAAGGTAAAATATCTCTCTTTTGTGCTGCTCTGGCTCTGGCCGCCTGCAGCAGCCCGGATCGGTTCGACAGCGCCAATTCCGGCAGCGGGGTTGGCGATCTCAACGGCTCTGCCTCTGATCCGCGATCTGCCGCCTATTTCCAGCAAACCGTTGGCGATCGCGTTCTTTTCGTAGTGGATCAGTCCAGCCTTACCACAGAGGCCGCGGCGATCCTCGATGCGCAGGCCAAATGGCTGCTGACCAATGGCGACTACAACGCGCTGATCGAGGGCCATGCCGATGAACAGGGCACGCGGGATTACAACCTTGCGCTGGGTGGGCGCCGCGCCAATGCCGTTCAGGAATATCTGGTAAGCAAGGGCGTTGCCGCAAGCCGTCTGCGCATCGTTTCTTACGGCAAGGAACGCCCGCTCGAAATTTGCAGTGAAGAGACCTGCTATTCCAAAAACCGTCGCGCGGTGACGGTGATCTCGGCCGGGCCGGTCAGTTAAGGGGCTGGCTGTGATGTGTCGCGCAATGATTGCTCTTTTGGTTGCTGCTGTGCTGTCTTTAACCCCGGCACAGGCTCAAACCCGTGACGAAACCCTTGCTGATATCCGGCAGGAGTTGTCAGTGCTTTATGTTGAAGTCCAGCGCCTTAAGCGCGAGCTCAGCACCACGGGTGGTGTTTCGACCCAATCGGTGGGTACTACAGTGATAGACCGTGTGGGCGCCATTGAGCATCAGTTGCAGCGTCTGACTGCCAAGACGGAAGAACTCGAATTCCGCATAGACCGTGTGGTGCGCGACGGATCGAACCAGATTGGTGATCTTGAATTTCGCCTCTGTGAACTGGAAACCGGCTGTGACATTGCCACGCTGGGCGAGGGCACCACGCTTGGTGGTGTCATCCCGAACAATGGGCTGACCAAGACTGACCAGAATGGGCAGGGCGCCCAGACCAACGAGTTTGATGAGGGTGTGCAGCTGGCGGTGGGCGAAAAAGATGATTTTGAGAAGGCAGTGGCCGCGCTGGAAGAGGGCAGCCATGTCGCCGCCGCAGAGCAGTTTGCTGCATTTCTGGGAAACTATCCCGGCAGCCCCTTGACCACAGACGCGCGGCTGATGCGCGGCGCTGCCCTCGAAGGGGCTGGCCAGAACACCGAAGCCGCGCGCGCCTATTTGGATACCTTCAGTGCTGAGCCCAATGGGGCCAAGGCACCCGAGGCGCTCTACCTTCTGGGTCGCTCCCTTGGAAGATTCGGCAAGGTGCAAGAGGCCTGCGTTACACTGGCCGAGGTTGGCTTGCGATTTCCTGGCGGACAGGCCGCAGCTGATGCCGAGGTTGAGCGGCAGCGCCTGTCCTGTCAGTGATGGGTGCGGACCATGATCCGCTTGCTGCGCTGAGGGATTTTTTTCAATCCGATTCCCCCGATCACATTGCGGCCGCCGTTTCTGGTGGCAGTGACTCGCTGGCGCTTCTCGCGCTTTTGAAGGATTGGCGGGACGACGGTGGTCCGGATGTTTCGGCCATTACAGTCGATCATGGTTTGCGTCCCGAAGGAGCTCAAGAGGCGGCGGGTGTGGCGCGTATTTGTGCTCGGTGGGGGATGCCTCATCAGGTGCTGCACTGGTCGCGCGTAGCGCAGTCCGGCAACTTGCATGATCAGGCCCGGCGCGCGCGCTATGACCTGATGGCGCAATGGGCGACCTCTCAGGGGATCGGGACAATCGCGCTGGGTCATACGCTTGATGATCAGGCGGAAACTTTTGTGATGCGGCTTGCGCGTGGCTCTGGTGTGGATGGTCTTGCGGCCATGCGAAGATCTTGGGATCAGGACGGGATCACCTTTGCCCGACCCCTATTGCGCTGTCGTAGAGAAGGCTTGCGTTGTATCTTACGCGATAGGGGCCTCGCTTGGGTCGATGACGCCGCCAATTCCGATCCCACCTATGATCGCAGCCGCACGCGAGAGGCGCTGATCGTTCTGGAAGGCTTGGGTCTTTCTGCGCTACGACTGTCTGACGTGTCGGCACACCTAGCCCAAGCGCGCGAGGCGCTTGATACGACCATGCTGGAGGCTGCGCGCCAGATCGCGCAGATTGAATGGGGGGATGTCGTAATCGACCATTCTGGGTTGATGTCCCTGCATCCTGATCTGTCACGGCGACTGCTGCTGGCCGCGATGCGCTGGATCAACGGAGAGGATTACCCACCCCGCGGAGAAGCGCTGTCGGCTCTAATGGCGCGCATAAGCAAAGGTGAGGGCGCAACCCTCCAAGGCTGTGATCTTCGCATTTCGAAGGGCAATCTTCGCATAACGCGCGAGGTGGGTGCGCTGCGCGGTGTGGTGTGTGATCTGGATACACTCTGGGATGGACGCTGGCGTATGACAGGGCCAGACGTGCCAGGCGCTAGAATCTCGGCACTGGGCGAGGAGGGCCTGAAATTCTGCCCTGATCGTCGTGACAGCCCGTTGCCTGCACGCTCTCTCATGGCGACGCCGGCAGTCTGGAGGGGTGAGACAGTGCTTTCAGCACCACTGGCAGGTTTGAAAAATGGCTGGTCTGCGACACTTTTACCGCGTCAAAAGCACGACTTTGCCGCACGGATCAAACATTGAACCTGCATTCAGGATCGCTATTTAAGGATAAAGCGGTCTGTGTTAGAGCAGACTTATCCCCATTTGATAAGGAGACAATCCTTGGGCAACGCGCGTAATATCGCATTCTGGCTGGTTCTTTTTCTTCTGATACTGGCGCTCTTCAATCTGTTCAGCGGGTCGGGAAACAACCTGCAAAGCGAACGAATAGCCTATTCTGAGTTCATGACGGCTGTTGAGGACGGCTCCGTGGCGCAGGTTAATCTGGACGGAGAAAATGTGCGCTTCCGTGGCACTGATGGGCGCGACTATTCTACGATTAAGCCGGCCGATGCGGAACTGACCCCTGTATTAATCGAAGAAAACATACCCGTAACTGCGCAACCGCAAGAACAGTCTGGTTTCCAGACCTTCCTGATTTCCCTGCTGCCCTTCGCTCTTCTGATCGGTGTCTGGATCTATTTCATGAATCGGATGCAAGGTGGCCGTGGTGGTGGTGCCATGGGCTTTGGCAAATCCAAAGCCAAGATGCTGACCGAAAAGCATGGTCGCGTGACCTTTGATGACGTTGCCGGCATCGATGAAGCCAAGGATGAGCTTGACGAGATTGTCGAATTCCTGCGCAACCCGCAGAAATTCTCACGCCTTGGCGGTAAGATCCCCAAAGGCGCGTTGCTTGTGGGGCCTCCGGGCACTGGTAAAACACTTCTGGCGCGTGCTGTGGCCGGTGAGGCAGGTGTGCCCTTCTTTACAATCTCAGGCTCCGACTTTGTCGAGATGTTCGTGGGTGTGGGTGCTTCCCGTGTCCGTGACATGTTCGAACAGGCCAAGAAGAACGCGCCCTGCATTGTGTTTATTGACGAGATTGATGCGGTCGGTCGCCACCGGGGCGCTGGCTATGGCGGAGGTAACGACGAACGTGAACAGACCCTCAACCAACTGCTGGTCGAGATGGATGGGTTCGAGGCCAACGAAGGGGTGATCATTATCGCGGCCACCAACCGCAAAGACGTATTAGACCCTGCGCTTCTGCGTCCGGGCCGGTTCGACCGTCAGGTCACTGTGCCAAACCCCGACATCAAGGGCCGTGAGAAAATACTTGGCGTACATGCCCGCAAGACACCGCTTGGCCCTGATGTGGACCTTCGCATCATCGCACGCGGTACCCCTGGTTTTTCAGGCGCTGATCTGGCCAACCTTGTGAACGAAGCAGCACTTATGGCCGCGCGTGTGGGCCGCCGTTTTGTCACAATGGTCGACTTTGAAAGCGCCAAGGACAAGGTAATGATGGGGGCGGAAAGGCGCTCAATGGTGCTGACTGATGACCAGAAGGAAAAGACAGCCTATCATGAAGCGGGCCATGCCATAGTTGGTCTGGAGCTTCCGCAGTGTGATCCGGTCTACAAAGCTACTATCATTCCGCGCGGTGGCGCGCTTGGTATGGTCGTGAGCCTTCCCGAGATTGACCGCCTCAACTGGCACAAATCTGAGTGCGAGGAGAAGCTGGCCATGACCATGGCGGGCAAAGCTGCGGAAATTATCAAGTATGGTGAGGACAACGTATCCAACGGCCCGGCCGGTGATATTCAGCAGGCCAGCGGTCTGGCCCGTGCGATGGTTCTGCGCTGGGGTATGTCCGACAAAGTCGGTAATGTGGACTATGAACAGGCGCATGAGGGCTATATGGGCAATGCCGCCGGTGGCCTCTCTGTTTCGGCCAGCACTAAGGAGCTGATTGAGGAAGAGGTAAAGCGCATGATCGATGACGCCTATGATCAGGCCTTCAAAATCCTCAATGATCGCAAAGACGATTGGGAGCGTCTAGCGAAGGGGCTTCTCGAGTATGAAACTCTCACCGGTGAAGAAATTGAGCGCGTGATCCGGGGTGAGCCGCCTGAGGATGAAGACGACAGCGGCACACCGGAGAAGTCTGAGACACCGTCGTTGACGGCCATTCCTAAGACCAAGCCTAAACCCCGTGATAGTGGCGATGGCGCACTGGAGCCCGAGCCCTCGACGTGAGCAAGCCTGTCCGTTTGTCTGACTGGAACCCGGGTGCCTATGCCCGGTATCACGACTTGCGTTTGCGTCCTGGTCTGGACCTTTTGAACGCTGTTGGGGTCATGGGCGCTGGTGATGTTTATGACCTCGGCTGCGGCAACGGTGCTATGGCCGAAGCACTAAAGGCGCGTGCAGGAGCACGCGGTTTGGTGGGGGTGGATGCTTCGCCTGCGATGATGGAAAAGGCCCAACAATCGCATGCCTACAGCAACCTGCAAAAGGTCGATATCCGTGACTGGCACCCATCGGGCAGTGTTGGCTTGATCTTCTCGAACGCCGTCTTGCACTGGGTGGGGGAACACGAAGTTTTGATGCCACGCCTCGCGGGAATTTTGGGCAAGGGCGCAACCCTCGCCGTTCAGATGCCGCATCAGAACAAGGCCCCTTCACACCGTGTGTGGCTGACACTCACGGAAGAAATTTTTCCCGGTCGGGTCGAGAAGATGGGCACGCCCGGTGTGATGTCACCCGTACGCTATGAAGAGTTGCTTGCCCCCTTGGGCCGTTTCCGCCTTTGGGAGACGGAATATTACCAGCGGCTCGTTGCCGAAACCGGCAGCCACCCTGTGCGCCGCTTCACCGAAAGTACCTATGCCCGCCCCATTCTTGAAGCGCTGGAGCCGGATGAAAAATCCGAATTGATCCGCCGTTACGAAGAAGTCATGCACGCAGCCTACCCGGTCCGGCAGGATGGATCCGTTCTATTCCCCTTCCGCCGCATGTTCTTCACTTTGACGGTCTAGTCTTGATCTCTGGACATTGAGAGCGTGTTTCGGATTGACCCCGGCAGGGCGCAGACCGATGCTGCGACTGAACCAAGCTGAAAGGATTATCCATGCCCGCAGGTCCGCTTTTTGCTACCAACATCACTGCCAAGATCGTATGGCTGGGGAGCGTGTCGAGCCAGGACGAAAACATCCGCTCCGCGCCGCTAAGCGAGATCTGGGCGACCTATGGAGGGCAAGAGGGCACAGTCCATGGCGGTGCAACCCGCGCTTCCTGTGTGCGGGTGACGGACATGTATGACGAGGGCACGGAAATCCGCAACGTGCGGCAGTTCTCGGTTCTCTCGGCTGAGGAACTGATGCTGATCGCCTCGGATATGGGTCTAGACCGGATCGAGCCGGAATGGCTTGGTGCATCGATGGTGATCGAAGGAATCGACGATTTTACCCACGTCCCCCCCTCGAGTAGGTTGCAGACCCAGGACGGTACGGCCCTCGTGATCGACATGCTTAACCTGCCCTGCCAATATCCTGGCCGCGAGATTGAGCGCGATCATAAAGGCAAGGGACGCCGTTTTGTGAAAGCCGCCACCGGCCGCCGCGGAGTGACGGCCTGGGTCGAACGGGAAGGCCCTTTGCGTGTCGGTGACATAATGCGTCTTCACGTGCCCTCTCAACGGGCTTGGCTGCCCTTCGGCGCGGCCCTTGGCGCCGCTGCTGAGTGAGGCGTCTCTGTCGGTCCACCATGCCAAATCCAAGTGACATGGTACTCACCCCGCGCGGATTGCGCTACCGGTCAAAACTATATCCTTGCGTGACCGGGCGTGGCGGTATCACGGCAGACAAGCGCGAAGGTGACGGCGCGACGCCACGAGGCATTCACCACATCGTCGCCATGTTTTATCGGCCTGATCGCCTAAGTGCGCCCAACGATTGGGCGGTTCCGATCCGACCGGGTGATTTGTGGTCTGATGATCCTGAGCGCCCCGACTACAACCATTTGGTCCGCGTGCCCTATCCGGGCTCTCACGAGGTCATGCGGCGCGGTGACCCTCTTTATGATCTGGTTTTTGTAACAGACTGGAACTACCCGGATGCGCGGCGCGGTGATGGATCTTGCATCTTCATGCACCAGTACCGTTTTAAGGGATATCCCACTGCTGGCTGCGTGGCCCTGAGGCGCGATCACCTATACCATCTTGCGCAACAAATTAGACTGAACACACGCCTCTTTGTGTAAACGCTGACGGTCTTGGGTCTTCAATAGGTCCGGGCGCCAAAAATCGCGCTGCCCACACGGATATGCGTTGCGCCGAGCGCTACGGCTTTCTCAAAATCACCACTCATCCCCATGGACAAATCGGTCAGCCCGTTCCTCTCTGCGATCTTGCCCAGAAGCGCAAAGTGCAACGTGGCCTCCTCCTCCACCGGTGGAATGCACATCACCCCCCGGATCGGCAGATCAAGCGCGCGGCAATCTGCGATGAATCCATCAGCGTCACCGGGTAGGATCCCGGCTTTCTGCTCTTCCTCGCCGGTATTCACCTGTACGAAAAGCTCAGGACACGTGCCCATCTCCTGGGCCAGACGGGCTAGGCTTTTGGCCAGTTTCGGGCGATCAAGGGAATGAATGGCCTGGCAAAGTTCCATCGCCTGACGGGCCTTGTTAGTCTGCAGCGGGCCTACAAGGTGCAGCTCGATCCCGTCGAAATGCTCCCGGAACTGCGGCCATTTACCGGCAGCCTCCTGCACGCGGTTTTCTCCATAGATCCGGTGCCCTTGTTCCAGCACCGCCTCCACGCGCGTATCGGGTTGCTTCTTTGAGATCGCGATCAGTTTCACGCTGCCGGGGGTGCGATTGGCCTCTGCCTCTGCCTTTTGCAGGCGATCCTTGATGTCATCCAGGCTCACTACTTTCGTCTCCCGCCATGCAATGGTCTTCACTACTATGTGCCACACGCGCTCTGAAGTGTAAAATTGGACCACCCGAAAAATGCGGGAAAATCAGTCGGCGGTGTCTTGCGCGAATGCGGCAATAGTCTTGCCGAGCGGGATCAGCTTGGATAGTAGGGAATGTGGAAACAATTACGGGCCGCAAATCATGATGACCACTTCCGTCAAGAGACTTGTTGCTGCGGCCTTGTGCGTGGGTCTGCTGGTGTCCTGCGGTGGCGACCGAAAGCTGCGCAAGGATGCGCAGGAAGTGGCGACAGGCCGTCAATCAGGTGCCGCTGTTGATGACGGATCAAGCCTGTTTGATTTTTTCAAAGATGGCGGCGCCAAAGTGAAGGTAAACCGCTATCTTTGGACTGCATCACTTCAGGTCCTCGACTTCCTTCCCGTCGAAAGCGCTGATCCCTTCACCGGCGTGATCACAATGGGCTATGGGCGGCCTCCGGGCGGAGGCCAGACATATCGCGCAACGATCCTGATCAGCGATCCGGCTCTGGATGCGCGGTCGCTTAACGTTGCCCTTCAAACCAGAAGCGGCCCGGTCAGCACAGCCACACAGCGGGCCGTCGAAGATGCGATCCTGTCGCGGGCGCGTCAGTTGCGGGTTGACGCGAAACAGTTCTGATCTTTCAAAGCGGCAGAGCAGAGTGCTCACAGGGGCTCAATCAGCTGCGCACCTGTGGCCCTGTTGGAGTTGACGGTGGGATGAACGCGCCAAAATTGGAGCGCGTGTTCCTCGGCGGCCTTCATCAGCGTCGCGGCCCCGTGCCCGGCCTCCCCCAGCCAAAGTGCCCAATCCTCGGCACGTAGGATTACCGGCATCCGGTGATGGATTTTGGACATCTCGGAATTGGCCGAAGTGGTAACAATCGCGCAGCTAGAAATCGGATCGTTACCTTTGCTCCATGTTTGCCAAACCCCTGCAAATACCAGAGGTTCCTCGGACGGGGCCGTGATGTACCAGGGTAGGCGCTTGCCGTTGGCCTCCTTGGTCCATTCATAAAACCCGGTCGCCGGGATCAGGCAGCGGCGTTCACGGGCGGCTGACCGGAACGCGGGTTTTTCGGCAACGGTTTCCGAACGCGCGTTTATCAGCAGGGGGCCATCAGAGAGCGTCTGGTACCAATGGGGCAGAAACCCCCAACGATGCGCGACCAGCCGGCGCTGACCACCTTCAGACACGACGGCATGAACTTGGTTGGTTGGGCAGATGTTGAAATTGGGTATGTCAGGCAGGTCATTTGCTGGGCTTGCTGAGAAAAGCTGGGCCATTGCGTCATTTGGCAGGGTTAGGGCGAAACGGCCACACATTCGGGTCAGCTCAGGACCGATGAGTAGAGCAGCATACCCCAAGGCAGCAACTGCCCCTCTACTTTCGACCATGCTGCACCAAAGCTGATCGGGTCCATTCCCGTACCAGTCGCGATCTGCGTAAGGGAACGGCGCCCATCAACTGCCCCAATTAGGCGGGCGGAGGACTTGGGCAGTTCCACCGCCCCAGAGATCCCATCAGACCCAAGTGACACCTTGCGCCCCTGCGCCACGGCCTGCGCCAGATCGTTGGCGCGAACGCCCTTGAGATGCGGCACAAGAGACCGATTCTGGCCTGTGGCAGGCCCGCAATGCTGGACGCCAGAGGGCACCACATAGGCGGTGTGTGTCCGGATCGTGCCGATCAGGCGCTCTGCCACAGCCATTGCATCCCGGTCGCTCATGTTTGCGGGCCGCGCAGTAAAGCGGGACAGGTCGTAAAGCGCAGGCACTGTGAACCCGCTGAAGGCCCACCCGGTACGATCGAGCGTGTCAAACAGGGTCTTGACGTCATAGGCACGGTCCTGAGAGTGCAGTAACAAGTCGTAAAATCCCGCAGGGCCGTTCTTGTGGTCGTTGACATTGGGATTGGATTTGAAGGGGTGACCCTCTGGTAGCTTTTCATAGATCCGCTGTGCGCCCTTTAGCTTTTCCTTGGGTGAGGCATGGGCATAAAGCGCGTCAAACGCCTCTTGCAAGGGATAGACCCCGGAACGCCCATAGGGTGCATAGACCATGAACCCCATGCCTCCGCCCGGCGCTATGGCGTTGCGAAGTGACTGGAAACCGGCATTTGGGTCCGGCAGATGGTGCAACACGCCGCAGCAATCAATGTAATCAAACGGGCCATACTTTTCTGCATCTAGCAGGCTGCCGGTAATAAAGGTGATGTTCTTTAGTCCGCGTATTTTTGCTCGTGCCTCGGCAATCTCACGCGAGGCGATAGAGAGGTCGATATATGTCGCCTCATAAGGTTTGCCGAACTGCGTCAGCAGTGTCGTAATCTGGATCAGGCCATCCCCTGTTCCGCCCCCGGCGATCAAAATGCGCAGTGGTTTGCTCCAATCCCGCATGCCGCCAAATACGTAATGGTCCACCTCTTGCGGCAGCGAAGGAGAGCCTGTGATCAGGCGCTTCTTCTCATCCTTTGGATTGCGTTCTGGATAAGGATAGGTCTCGTACTGGTCCCTGACTTTACTCATGGAGGTTCTCATAGTTTCTGCTGTCGTGATCCTATGTCGGTTTACGGATGTTTTACAAAGAGCTATCTCATGGGCAAGCACTTGCCTCGCGTTGCCTTTAAAGGTTCCCCTATGCCAGCTACGCCCACCCCACCCGCCATTGCTATCCCTTATTTTTCTGGCAGTGGCCACACGCGCATTCTGGCGCAGGCCGTTGCTGAGGGTGCAGGCGAGGCGCGAGTGATTTGTATAGAACAGATACAAGGCGCAGACTGGACCGCCCTTGATGAGGCCGAGGCGATCATATTTGGCGCGCCGACCTATATGGGTTCCACGGCGGCGCGGTTTGACGTGTTCCTTGAAGAGGCCTCGGACCGCTGGCCGGACATGCTGTGGAAAGACAAGATCGCCGCTGGGTTTACCGTGGCCACCTATCCGTCGGGCGATAAACTGTCGTCCCTTATACGCCTATCGGTCTATGCGGCACAGATGGGCATGATCTGGGTTGGGCAAGGAGAGATTGGCGCGCCTGTGCACCCCGACCGGGGGCCTCGGAATGCGCAGGGAAGTTGGCTTGGGCTCATGGCGAACTCTTCTCGCGACAAGTCCGAAATGATCGGAGCGAATGACCTAAAGACGGCGCGGCTCTTTGGAGCACGGATCGCCTCGGCGGCACTTCGATGGCGGCGCTAGTCCAGTCCGACCAGATTGATGCGCCCATCCGTGTAGGCGGTATAGGGCCCTTTGCGGGCAAGGTATTCCGCGACCACATCGGCCATATCGGGGCCAAAATCATAAGCATCCGCGGCATCCTTGAGCATGGAGTAGCCATCGCCACCTCCGCGCATGAAGTTGTTAGAGGCCACGAGATACATCGCATCCTCGTCAAGAGGTTCCCCACCAACCATCACATCCCTGATCCGCGCGCCTGAGGGGGCTGTCAGAACGACCGTGAATGTCATGCCCGCCACCTGAGGGAAGCGCCCCCCGCCCGAAGTGATTTTGCTGACCCCGTTCTCGAGGGCCTCCACCAGCGTGGCGCCCGAGATGCGGAAAGTCGAAAGCGTGTTCTGGAAGGGCAGCACAGTCAGAACCTCACCCATGGTGATTGGTCCTGCTTCGATGCTCGCCCGCAGGCCGCCGCCGTTGGTCAGCGCGACCTGAACCCCTTGATCTCGGACACGGTCAAGCATGGCATCAGCGACGAGGGTGCCCATTGGGCATTCCCGGCTGCGACATATGCTGCCCGAGCCGATGATCTCTGTGACGGCCTCGGCCACTACCTTATTTCGGATTTCCTCAAGCGGGATTGCTGCCTCTGCGATGCGAGCCTTGATGGCGTCAGCCTCGGCCACGCGGGCATCCATAAGGGCGGGCCCACCTGTGGCAGAGGTGACCTCTCCCGCCGCATCGAATTCCACCTCCAAACGGCCCAGGAATTTTCCGTAGGCATAGGCCTGCACTACCGCCGTCTTGTCCACCATGGTCGGATAGGGCCCGCTTGCGGCAGGGTCGTCATTGGAGAGGTAGGTGTGGGTATGCCCGCCTACGATAACATCCACCCCTGTCGTCTCCTGCGCAATACGAAGATCGACAGAGTAACCCGAATGACTAAGCACGATGATCTTCGTCACGCCATCTGCTGTCAGGCGATTCACTTCCGCCTGCACGGCGGTCACGGGTGCGGTAAAGGTGATCAGGTCGCCGGGGCTAGTCATTTCAGAGTTATTTTCTGGCGTCAGCCCGATCAACCCGATTTTCTCGCCACCCCGTTCGATGACGGTGGATTTTTTGATGGCGCCTTTCAGATGCGGATCGGCATTTACATGGGCGTTGGACATCAGGACAGGAAAATCAACCGCGTCGATGAAACCGCGTAGCACCTCTGGTCCGTCATCAAACTCATGATTGCCTACAGTCATGGCATCATAGCCCAGGCGGTTCATCATATCGGCGGCCAGCTGACCTTTGTAATAGGTATAAAAAAGGGTGCCTTGGAACTGGTCGCCGCCATCCAGCAGAACTGGGTTTACAGCATTTGCGCGCGCAGTCTCGATCGCTGTGGCCAGTCGCGCTGATCCGCCAAAACACTCCCCTGCCGCGTTGTCCTCGGGCTTGCAGGTGCTGTCGAAGCGGGTAATCGGCTCAAATCGGGCGTGGAAATCGTTAGTGTGCAGGATGGTCAGTGTGAAATTGGCCCAGGCAGGTTGGCACAAGAAAAGGCCCAGATATGTGAGGAATAATTTATACATGAGGTCCACCTCCTCGATCGGCTCACCCTGATGTTGTACCCCTTTCCGCTTTAGGTCAAAACCTTCTCGCTTGACCACAGCGGGGCGGCAAGGCATCACGCGAGACATGCTGATCCTCAAGATATTCCGCGACCACGAATGGCAGGCCTTCCGCCATGACGGTGTCACCAAGGGCGCGCCAATTGATTTGGCCGATGGCTTTATCCATTTCTCAACCTCTGAGCAGGCGGCCGAGACGGCAGCCAAGCATTTTTCTGGTGAAGCCGGCCTGATGCTGCTCGGGGTGGATACCGAAGACCTTGGTGATGCGCTCAAATGGGAGGTGTCACGCGGTGGAGCACTGTTCCCGCACCTTTTCCGAGAACTGCGCCTTGATGACCTGTCGCGGGTTGAGCCTTTGCCCCTGATCGGTGGCCTGCACCGTTTCCCTGAGGACCTGATCGGCTGTGTCGATCCTACCCGATCTCAGTTTGGCCTGTTCAAGGGGTTTGACCGGGATCATCCTGTTGAAATGCTCAACCTCGTGAGACTGCGTCATATGGCGGAATACCCTGAAGGGCACGAACTTGCTGGTGCCGGGCTTAGCGGTCATGCGGCCTATCGCAAATACGGAGAAAGCGCCGCTCCAATCGTAGCACATATCGGTGCGTCAATACTGTGGCGCGGGGCGTTTGAGGCTACCCTGATTGGACCAGCGGGAGAGGCATGGGATCATATCTTCATTGCCAGCTACCCCTCAACCCACGCCTTTCTTGAGATGATCAGCGACCCCGCCTATCGCAAGGCCGTGGTCCACCGTCAGGCAGCGGTGCTCACCTCTCGCCTGATACGTTGCGCACCTGCTGAGGCGGGAGACAGGTTCGGATGAGCATTCTTGAGAAGGCCGGTCTGCCGCTTTTGCGGATGTTCGACCCTGAGCGTGCGCACGGGCTCGCCCTCAAGGCGCTCAATACCGGCCTAACGCCGACACCGGGGCCTGTTACATCGCCGCGTTTGCGCACAGATATAGCGGGACTATCCCTGCCCAACCCGGTGGGGTTGGCAGCAGGCTTTGACAAGAATGCCGAGGCTCTCACCCCTCTCTCGCGAGCGGGTTTTGGGTTTATTGAGGTCGGTGCGATCACCCCGCGCGGGCAGCCTGGAAACCCCAAGCCGCGTCTCTTTCGCCTCACTGAAGACAAGGCTGTGATCAACCGTTTTGGTTTCAACAACGAAGGGATGCAGGCTGCGGCCACACGCCTGTCGAAACGGCCCGGGGGTGCAGTAATTGGCCTAAACCTTGGGGCCAACAAAGACAGCGTCGATCGGGCCGAGGATTTTGCCTGCGTGCTAGCCTATTGCGGTGCATACTTGGATTTTGCGACGGTCAATGTTTCCAGCCCCAACACTGAAAAATTACGCGATCTTCAGGGGCCTGAGGCCCTATCACGTCTGCTGGCGGGTGTGATGGAGGCGCGGTCTGGCCTGGATCGGCCCATTCCGATCTTCCTGAAGATTGCGCCAGATCTTTCAGAAAGCGAGATACGCGAGATCGCGCAGGTTGCGCTTTCTAATGGACTGCATGGGATTATAGCCACGAATACCACCTTATCGAGAGAGGGGCTCAGAAGTACCCACCAAAAGGAGGCTGGCGGGCTTTCAGGCCATCCGCTTTTCGAGATGTCGACCCGCGTGCTTGCGCGCTTGGCGGCTGAAACTAAAAGTGAAATCCCCCTGATTGGTGTCGGCGGCGTGTCCTCGGCCGAGGAGGCCTATGCCAAGATCCGCGCTGGTGCTTCGGCGGTGCAGCTTTATTCAGCTCTGGTTTACAAGGGGTTGTCGCTTGCGGGCAGGATTGCGGATGGGCTGGACCAGTTGCTGGAACGCGACGGGTTTGACACCGTTGCGCAGGCCGTGGGGCAGGATACCGGGCGCTGGCTGGATTGAGGCCGGGCGTTGTTCGATTTTTTGTGATGGCTGTTGAAGGGCACTCAAAAGGCGCCCTACATTTTCCCAAGATGGACAGGGCAACACAATATGACTGAGACGACTGCACGCAAAGGCTGGTTTGATGCGATCATTCTTGATCTAGGCCGTCAGGTGCGGTGGTCCTTTCTGCCGCCGCTGATGGTCTATTTCGCCTTTGGCTTTACGGGTCTGACCTCGATCGTTGGGACATTTTTTGTCAAGGAATACCTCGACCTGTCGGCCGCCTACATAGCCGGTCTGGCCTTCTGGGCGGGTATTCCCTGGGCGCTGAAAATGCCGTTGGGGCATCTGGTGGATATCTTCTGGCGATGGAAATGGATGCTGATCTGGCTGGGGGCGGGGCTGGTGACGGGTTCGATCCTGATTATGTACCTTGTGCTGACCAGCCCCGAGATAATGACGTCCATCATGCCGCTCAATGCGTGGTATGTGACCAGCGTGATCCTCGCTCCATGTGGGTTGGTGGTGCAGGATGCAGTTGCGGATGCCATGTCGGTTGAGGCGGTGCCTAAGGTGGATGACCGCGGTGAGCCGATTGACGATGCGACCGAGAAGGCGATGCATGTGACCATGCAGACCCTCGGCCGATTTGCCCTGATCAGCGGGACGCTGGCGGTAGCGGTTCTGAACATCATCATGTTCGCGGGCATCGAGGGGCTGGAGCGGTCTGAGAAGTCTCAGGTCTATGCCTCAATCTACATGGCAGCGCTTGTAATCCCTATTATCTCGGTTTCTGGTGTGACGCTTGGCGGGATCCAGAAGGCAGGAAAACGTAGACGCCTCGTGGCAGGTGGGATGAGCGCGGCAGAGGCACATGCAGCCACCGATGGCCGACAGGAGAAAGCGCAGGTCAACCCGTGGTATTTCATCGGGGGAGGAGCCTTCGTTGTGCTGACCCTGGTCATTGGGCTGGGGCAGGTGCCACTTGGGCAGGAGATTATTTTTGCTGGATCCATGACCATAGTGTTGCTGTTGATGCGCCAATTGATGCAGGCCCTACCACGGGCGCAGGCGCAGGCGCGGATGCTGATGGGCACGGCTGCGATTATCTTTGCCTTTCGTGCGGTGCCCCTGCCAGGGGATGGGCTGACCTGGTTCACAATTGATGTGCTGGGGTTTGATCAGCAGTTCCTTTCGGTTCTGTCTCTGGTGACGGCGGTGATCACGCTGACGGCCATGGTGGTGTTGCGCCCACTGATCGCACGGCGCTCAATTGTATCGATCATCGTGATCCTGTCGCTGGCATCGGGCGTGCTGTCACTTCCCAACCTAGGGCTATACTACGGGGTGCAGAACTGGACTTCTGCCGTGACAGGTGGGATCGTGGATGCGCGATTCATCGCCCTGCTGGATACAGCGATCGAATCGCCCCTTGCGCAGATCGCTATGATCCCCATGCTGGCCTGGATTGCCCGCAACGCGCCGGGCCATCTTAAAGCCACGTTCTTTGCGGTTATGGCGTCCTTTACCAACCTCGCTCTATCGGCCAGCCGCTTGGGGGAGAAATACCTCAACCAGATCTTCCTTGTGACCCGCGAGGTGCAGAACCCGGAGACAGGTATTATCGAGACAGCCGCGTACTATGGGGAGCTTGGAATG
Source organism: Roseovarius sp. (assembly GCA_963691795.1). Lineage (GTDB taxonomy): Bacteria > Pseudomonadota > Alphaproteobacteria > Rhodobacterales > Rhodobacteraceae > Roseovarius. The sequence continues at coordinate 3,830,853 of OY829373.1, read as the reverse complement.
CTCTTGACCACAGTGGCAGTTCTAACGGTGGGTATGCCCCTTTTTGTTGTGTTCCTCGTACAACGCAGTGCCTTGCGTACCACGGATTGAGATTGGTCTTTCGGGGGCGCCACCCCACCGCCTTTGGCTGCTCCCCCGGAGTATTTCTGGAAAATGAAGCCGGGTGAGAAAGTCTTTGGCTTCTTTCTGGTCATAAATACCTATGCTGAAAGCTGTCGGCAGGCGCGCTTTAAGGCTTTGTCGCGAAGGGCTACGAAAGCGGGCCAGGCTTCGGGGTCGACCACGGTTTTGTCACGGCAGAATGCGTTGCAGAATCCAAAGGTACGGCCCTGGCTTTCCAGCATGTGCGTGACAGGTTCGCCGGAATAGGGACAGGCGGCGTTTTCGGGTGTGGCTGTATCGATGATGCGGGCTGCGACAGGTCGGGGGCCGGGCCAAGGGGCCTTAGGCAGCCAAGTTTCGTAGGGCATTGGGTCGTAGGATTTTGTCAGACCCATGGCGCGCCACTGTCGGAATGTTATGTCTGTCAGGGTGGTATTGACATAGGCCTGTGTGTGCTCACCCACCGTAAGACCGTAACCTGCAATGCGTGCTGCAACTGGCGCAAAGAAAACATCTGCAAGGCTGTAGCGCCCGAATAGCCAGGGCCCGTCCGATCTGTGGCGTGCGCGGGCCAGCGACCAAAGCTCCTCAATCCGGGAAATGTCTGCCAGTACGCTGAGTGAGGCTTCAAATCCGATCACCTGGTGCAAAAGCTGCATTGGACACTCTTCGCGAAGGGCGCCGTAGCCCGAGTGCATCTCGGCCACCATCCAGCGTGCTAGGGCGCGCGCTTGGGGGTCTGCGGGCCAAAGCCCGGTCTCGGGGTGTCGCTCTGCCAATGTCTCGGCTATCGCGAGGCTGTCGCCAATTACGATACCGTCCGCATCGCGCATCACTGGCACAAGCCGAGCCGGTGCCAATGAAGCAAGGTCCGCTTTCATGGTGCCGGAATAGAGCCCCACCATATGGGTGCGCACGGGGATATCGAACTTGTCGAACATCAGCCAGCCGCGCAGGGACCAGCTTGAAAATGACCGGTCGCCGAGAAAAAGATCATATGTCATGAAACAAGCTTAGTTGGCAAAACGAACTGGACGGAAACGATAGTTTGTGACGCCCCCGATCACGGACAGTGATTGATCCGGACCTCGCTCCAACCGTCGTGGTCAAGCACCAGTTCTGTCACCGAGAGGTTATCGATTTTGTTAGCGAATGCTTCGTAGGCTGAGACGCGTAGCGCGTGTTGCACCTGTGTCAGGATTGCACCCATATGCGCGACCGCAATGATGTCACGGCCGGGATGCGCTTTGATCACGCGTGCGATGGCCCGGTCGACTCTGGCTGTGACCTCATTCCAGCTTTCGCCCGATGGCGCACGGACAAAGCCCGGCTGATCCCAGAAGGCGCGAAGCCTTTCCTGATCCTTGATTGTATCAAAGCCCTGCATCTCCCAGTCGCCAAAATGGATTTCCCGTAGGTCGGCATCGTGGTTTAGGCGCAACCTGTTCCCTGCAATCGCATCTGCCGTCGTCGAGGCGCGTTGTAGGTCGGATGAGATGACAATGCCATCACTAGGCAGAAAATCGGAAAGCCGGGCCAGCCTCGACGTATCACTCAGATCTGCGGGAAGATCTGTCCAGCCGACCATGGCCTTGGCATGAGTTGGCCCGTGCCGAACCCAGAACACGCGGCTCATGGAAGGGAGCCTTTGAGGACCTGCGGCAGGCCCGCGATGACATTGATCACAAGTCCGGCTTTGGCCGCCAGTTTCTGGTTCAGCAGTCCCTGTTCACTCTGAAACCGGCGTCCCAAGGCGTTATCCGGCACGACCGAGTGGCCGACCTCGTTAGAAACTATCACGACCGGTGCTGCACAAAGTGCGAGTCCGGCTATCAACCCTGCCTCCGCCTCGGCTAGGTCGTTCTCGGCAAGCAAGTGATTGGACAGCCACATGGTTGCACAATCCAGCAGTACGGCGTTGTCGCCACTGATTGCAGCCAAGGCGCGGCCCACATCCAGCGGCTCTTCCACTGTGCGCCAGCCGCGGCCGCGCATTTCCTTGTGTCTGGCGATCTTGCCCTGCATCTCATCGTCAAAGGCCTGTGCGGTGGCCAAATACACTCTGCTTCGGCCCGTATTCGTAACCAGGTCTTCAGCAAAGGCGGATTTTCCCGAGGCAGCGCCTCCCAGAACGAGGCTGAGCGTTGGCAACATTTCTTTACCTTTTGTGTGATCTAGTCCGGTCCAATCTCCGTATCACCTGTAACACGCGCCAGAAAGAGTGGAATTTTACGACTGCTCAACACAGGGGGATGACCATGCCGCTCGACGGGGATCATTCGACGAATATGTCCCGCATCGCGATGAAGGCCGAACTTCTTGATGCGGAGACGGAACAGAAGCTAGCCTATGCATGGCGGGATCACCGCGATGAGGAAGCCCTTCATCGTCTGATAACAGCTTACATGCGCTTGGCCATTTCGATGGCGGCAAAATACAAACGATATGGCGCTTCAATGAATGATCTGATCCAAGAAGCGGGTCTTGGTCTCATGAAGGCGGCCGACAAGTTTGATCCTGACCGGGGTGTGCGCTTCTCTACCTACGCAGTGTGGTGGATTAAGGCTTCGATCCAAGATTACGTAATGCGCAACTGGTCTATGGTGCGGACGGGATCCACGAGCAGCCAGAAGTCACTGTTCTTTAATATGCGTCGTGTGCAAGCCCGGATCGAACGGGAAGCCATGTCGCGGGGTGAAGAACTCGATGGTCATCAACTGCGTGAGATGATAGCACATGAAGTGGGAGTGCCCTTGCGCGACGTGGAGATGATGGAAGGACGTTTGTCCGGCTCTGATTTTTCGCTCAATGCCACGCAGTCCGTCGAGGATGAGGGTCGAGAGTGGATTGACACGATAGAGGATGATGGCCCGCGTGGTGATGAACTGGTCGAAGAAGACCATGACCTTTCAGCTTTGCGGGGCTGGCTGGGCGACGCAATGTCCAAGCTCAACGATCGCGAGCGGTTCATCGTGCGCGAACGTAAATTGCGCGACGAACCTCGGACGCTGGAAAGTTTGGGTGATGAGCTGAGCCTGAGCAAAGAGCGTGTGCGGCAGCTGGAAGCAGCAGCCTTCCAAAAAATGCGCAAGTATCTCGAACGTCATGGCACCGAGGTCCAGAACCTTCTCGCTTGAGGCTTGTCCCCACTGTTAGAAGAACCTAATGACCTGCGCTTTCAACAGCGCAGGTCATTCTCGTTTCAATAAGCGCTGCTCTTGTCACATTGGTCGGCCAAGCCTACTGTCTGAAAAGAAAAACGCGGGAGCGCGCCCATGCTGGCATCCAAACGTATCTTGCTAATTATTGGCGGTGGTATTGCAGCCTACAAGTCGTTGGATCTGATCCGGCGATTGCGGGAACGTGGTGCCGCGGTGACCCCGGTTCTGACCAAGGCGGGGACAGAATTTGTTACTCCTCTGTCGGTATCGGCGCTGGCTGGAGAGAAGGTGTTCCAAGACCTCTTCGATCTGACTGACGAGGCAAATATGGGCCATATCGAGCTTTCGCGCAGTGCCGATCTGATCGTGGTTGCTCCGGCGACCGCGGATCTGATGGCAAAGATGGCGACCGGACAAGCAGATGATTTGGCGTCAACCCTGATGCTGGCTACCGACACTCAGGTGCTGATCTCGCCTGCAATGAATGTGCGCATGTGGGAGCATCCCGCGACACAGCGCAATATCGCTACGCTCAAGGCAGATGGGATTGGTATTGTGGGGCCCAATGAGGGCGATATGGCCTGCGGTGAATTCGGTCCTGGTCGTATGGCCGAGCCGTTAGAGATCGTGGCCGCCGCGCACGCGGCGCTGGCGGGTGGGCCACTGGCGGGCAAGCGCATCCTCGTGACCTCTGGTCCGACGCATGAGCCGATTGATCCGGTACGCTATATCGCCAATCGGTCGTCTGGCGCACAGGGCACGTCAATTGCCCGGGCGTTGGCCGCCCTTGGAGCCGAGGTGGTGTTCGTGACCGGCCCGGCAGATGTGCCTGCGCCTCAAGGGGTTGAAGTCGTACCGGTGGGATCAGCGCGTGAGATGGTGGAGGCGGTGAAGGGCAGCTTACCGGTCGATGCTGCTGTTTTTGCCGCTGCCGTGGCGGATTGGCGCGTGAAGGGCGCGTCTGACAGGAAGATCAAGAAAAAGAATGGCAATTTGCCCAAGCTTGAGTTTGAGGAGAACCCCGACGTTCTCGCTACGATTAGCCAATTGGATCATGGGCGGCCCGGTCTCGTTGTGGGGTTTGCAGCCGAAACCGATGACGTAATTGCCAATGCCACAGCCAAGCGGGAGCGCAAAGGTTGCGACTGGATCGTGGCTAATGATGTACGCCCTGAAACCGGGATCATGGGCGGGGAAGACAATGACGTGACCCTGATCACTGGTGTTGGGGCTGAGGATTGGCCGCGCATGTCCAAACAGATGGTGGCAGAGCGGTTGGCGGCCCGCATTGCTGATGCGTTGGGCTGAACCTTTTATGCCTCCGGCGGGAGTGTTTTTGGAAAGATGAAAGCAGGGGCTTTGGTAAGTGTCGTTTGGGATGACGGGGCGGACCGCTCGCTTGGGTTGCCGCGGTATGAAACGGCCGGGGCGGCGGGCGCGGATTTGCGCGCGAATTTTGTCGACCGAGCCTCTGTGGTGCTCGAGCCGGGGGCGCGTACTCTGGTACCAACCGGGCTGCGCATTGCCGTGCCCGAGGGGTTTGAGGCGCAGATCAGGCCGCGCTCGGGTCTAGCGCTCAGGCATGGGATCACGCTGCCCAATGCGCCGGGTACGATTGATAGTGACTATCGTGGCCCTTTGGGCGTGATCGCGGTGAATAATGGTTCAGAACGTTTTGAAATCACCCACGGCATGCGTATTGCACAGATCGTAGTGGCGCCAGTGGTTCAGGCGGCCTTTGAAGAGGCCGACGATCTGCCCGATACCGCAAGGGGCGTAGGCGGCTTCGGATCAACGGGGGTCGGCTGATGGTGCTTGTGTTCGGTTTAGCCGCCTGTCTCTGGGGCCTTGGCGCTCTTTTGCGTACACCCTATCAGGCGCGCATCCTTATGATTGGCCTGCTTTGGGTCGGTGTGGTCTGCCTGCATATCCTTCTGCCCGTGGGTCATCCCCTGCGCGAGGCTACTGGCGGCAGCGCGGCCCTATGGGTGCTGCTGGCTGGATTTGCTGGGGCTGCTTTGATCTATGGCCGGGTTGTGGGCACTCTGCAGAAGAAAGCGGATCAAAAGAATATGCCCGAACAAAAGGGCCCTTTCAAAGAGGTCGAGCTGGAACGCTATGCCCGCCACATTGTCCTGCGCGAGATCGGTGGGCCTGGGCAAAAAGCGATCAAGGATGCCTCTGTGCTGGTCATTGGTGCGGGGGGTCTTGGCTCTCCGGCATTGCTTTATCTCGGGGCGGCGGGCGTTGGCACGATCGGGGTGATTGACGATGATCTGGTGGACAATTCTAACCTCCAACGTCAGGTCCTTCACCGTGACGCTGATATCGGCCGGCCCAAGGTGCAATCGGCCTATGATGCCCTGCGAGCCCAGAACCCCAATATCGAGGTTAAAAGCTACACGCGCCGTCTGACGCCCGAAATCGCGGAGAAGCTTTTTGCCGAATATGACTTGATCCTTGACGGCACTGACAATTTCGAAACACGCTATCTCGTGAACAAGGCCGCGTTTGCCACCAGGACCCCGCTTATCTCGGGTGCGCTGTCGCAATGGGAAGGGCAACTCAGCCTGTTTGACCCTGCCAACGGCACGCCCTGCTACCAATGCATTTTCCCGGAAGCCCCCGCGCCGGGCCTTGCGCCCAGCTGTGCTGAGGCTGGCGTGTTCAGCCCGCTGCCAGGAATCGTAGGGACGATGATGGCGTCTGAGGCGCTCAAGCACATCACTGGGGCGGGCGAGGTGCTGAAAGGCGAGATGCTGATTTATGACGCGCTTTATGGCGAAAGCCGGAAGATGAAGCTTACTTGCCGTCCTGATTGCCCGGTCTGCGGATCAAAGGATGCGGTCTAGGTCAGCGATCAGGTCTTCGGCGTCTTCTAGCCCTACGGAGAAGCGGAATACACCATCGCCCGCATAGGTGCGGTATTCCTCCAATTGCGCGCCCTCAAGCCTGAATGAGGTTTCCAGCAGGCTTTCCGTCTCCATCCAGTAGATGAGTGATCGGTGGTGGCCGAGTGATACGGCATGGTGGATGATTTGCAGTTCATCGGCCATTTTCTGGGCCAATGCCCGACCCTTTGCCGCGCTGCCAACCTGGAATGAGATCATGCCCGAGGTATTCGTCATTTGGCGTTGTGCCAGTTCGGCCTGTGGGTGCGAGGTCAGGCCTGGATAGATTACGCGGGTCACGTTTTTATGCTCTTCTAGCCATTCAGCCAGTTTCTGAGCTGTATCCTGATGGGCGCGCATCCGAAGGGGTAAGGTTGCCGCGCCCCGGGCAATCAGCCAGGCGTTGAAGGGTGACATGACACCCCCCTGATGGATAATCGCCTCAGTCCGAAGCTGATCCATGAGCGCTTTGCGGCCTGCCAGCACGCCACCCACGGCGTCCCCGTGACCACCAATGTATTTCGTGACGGAATGCATGATCAGATCCACGCCCAACCCCGCACAATCCTGTCCGAAGGGAGAGGCAAACGTGGCATCACAGCTTAGAAGCGCGCCTGCATCATGGGCCAGTGTAGCGATGGCTGCCAGATCGGTCAGGCGACCGATTGGATTGACCGGGGTTTCGGTGTGGATCAACTTGGTATTAGGTTGCATGGCGGCCGCGACATTCGCTGGGTTGGACATATCGGCCAGCGTCACCTCAACCCCTAGCCGCGGCAGGGTGTCACGGGCTAGCTCTGCCACGCCTGCATAGCTCACATCCGACACGATCAGGTGATCCCCAGCGCTCAGAAAGGTCAGCATCAAACCTGACGCCGCCGCCATGCCAGAGGCAAAGCAAAGCGCGCTTTCGGTGCCTTCCAGTGCGGCAATTTTCTGCTCCAGCATCGACACGGTCGGATTGTTCCAGCGCGAATAGATGAATCTGTTTTCGATATCAGCATCATGGGCGGAAAACCCGCCTGGCGCATCCGTCAGGAAAGTCGACGACATATGCAACGCCGGGGCAGAGGCGCCGGTGGTCGGATCAGGGTCTTCCCCTGCATGGATCGCCCTGGTGTTCGGTCCAATACCTGTCAGCTTGTCGTTGGATATTGTCATGAACATAACTCCCGTTTTTTGTTCTAATTGATGCCCCCCTCTCTGCGCCCAGGCAATCACATTTGCGACATAACCAGGCCTTGTCAGACGGCCCTCGTGACTGGCGGACCTTTCCTTCAAAGTGCCGCTGACATAGGTAGTAAGGGAAGGAGACCCCGCCATGACCAACCCGTTGCTTGCCCCCTGGAAAACCCCGTTCGACATCGCCCCCTTTGCCGAGATCGAGGACGACCATTTCGAACCCGCGTTTGACGCCGCACTTGCAGAGGCGCGGCAGGACATCCTTTTGATTTCCTCAAATTCTGACGCGCCGAGCTTTGCCAACACGATCGAGGCGTTGGAACAGGCAGGCAAGGTGCTCGACAAAGTTCTGTCTGTTTTCTTCAGTGTTTCTGGTGCAGATACCAATCCGACCCGGCAGGCGCTGCAGCGGGATTTCAGCCCAAAACTGGCCGCCTATTCCTCTGACATTTATGAGAATACAGCTCTCTTCGAGCGGATCGAAACGCTCTGGCAGACGCGCGATAGCCTGTCCCTGTCCGAAGAACAGGTGCGCCTGCTGATGTTGACCCGGCGCAATTTTGTCCGAGCAGGTGCAGCGCTGACAGGTCCCAATGAGGCGCGGATGCGTGAAATTCGCGCGCGCCTTGCAGAGCTTGGCACCTCCTTTACCCAGAACCTGCTTGCCGATGAAGCAAACTGGCACATGGACTTGACCGAAGAAGATCTGACAGGCCTGCCTGATTTCGTGATTTCCGCCGCGCGCGAAGCCGGGCGAGAAAAACAGGCAGAAGGGCCCGTTGTGACGCTCTCACGGTCGCTTATTGTGCCATTTTTGCAGTTCTCCCCGCGCCGTGACCTGCGCAAAACTGCGTTCGAGGCCTGGGCAGCCCGGGGTGCTAATGGCGGTGAGACGGATAACCGCCTGATCACAGGCGAAATCCTGGCGCTGCGCAAGGAACGCGCCAAGCTTCTAGGGTATGACACCTTCGCTGACTACAAGCTCGAAACCGAAATGGCTAAAACGCCTGACGCGGTGCGCGATCTTCTTATGCGGGTCTGGGCCCCGGCCAAGGCGCAGGCCGAAGCGGATGCCGAGATACTTACCAACATGATGCGCGCGGATGGTATCAATGGTGCGCTTGAGCCCTGGGACTGGCGCTACTACGCCGAGAAGCGTCGCAAGGCTGAGCATGACCTCGATGAGGCAGCCTTGAAGCCATATCTGCAACTGGAGCGCATGATCGAGGCGGCGTTTGCCTGTGCTAATCGCCTTTTTGGGCTAGAGTTCAGGCCGCTGGACGTACCGCTCTACCACGTCGATTGCCGCGCCTGGGAGGTGATGCGTGACGGGGCGCATGTGGCGGTCTTCATTGGGGACTACTTCGCGCGCGCCTCCAAACGCTCGGGCGCGTGGTGCAGCGCGATGCGAGGACAGTCGAAGTTCCCCGAAGTGCAGGGCCCCGTGGTGATCAATGTGTGCAACTTTGCCAAGGGGGAGCCTGCTTTGCTCAGCTATGACGACGCGCGCACGCTCTTTCACGAGTTTGGCCACGCGCTGCACCAGATGCTTTCGAATGTGACCTACGAGTCCATTTCGGGTACGAACGTGGCTCGTGATTTCGTGGAACTCCCCAGCCAACTTTACGAACACTGGCTCGAGGTGCCGGATGTGCTTGCAGAATTTGCCACGCACACTGACACGGGCGAGGCGATGCCAAAAAAGATGCTGGACAAGGTCCTCGGGGCTGCCACTTTCGATATGGGCTTTCAGACCGTGGAATACGTAGCCTCTGCCCTTGTTGATCTGGCTTTCCATGACGGGCCGGTGCCCACTGACACAATGGAACGTCAGGCCGAGGTGCTGGCCGAGATTGGAATGCCCCACGCCATTACCATGCGCCACGCGACGCCACATTTCGCCCATGTTTTTTCGGGTGATGGGTATTCCAGTGGCTATTACAGTTACATGTGGTCCGAGGTCATGGACGCAGACGCTTTCGCTGCATTTGAAGAAGCTGGCAGTGCTTTTGATGCAGAAAAGGCTAAGGCGCTTGAAGTGCATATTTTGTCGACTGGTGGTTCAAAGGACGCAGAAGAGCTCTACCTTGCCTTCCGCGGTCGCTTGCCGGGTGTCGAGGCGCTTCTGAAGGGCCGGGGGCTTGCCGCGTGAGCCCTGAAGAAAAAGCTACGCTGCCCTACAGACCATGTGCGGGCGTGATGCTGATCAATGCAGATAGCCATGTCTTCGTCGGTCAGCGCAAAGATAGCGAAGTGGCAGCCTGGCAGATGCCCCAAGGCGGGATTGACGCGGGGGAAGAGCCACGCGCGGCGGCCCTGCGGGAGCTTTGGGAAGAAACTGCAGTGACGGCCGATCTGGTGACCGTGGTGGCGGAAACCGCCAACTGGGTGCGCTATGACCTGCCGGACGACTTGATTGGGCGGGTGTGGAAAGGGCGCTATCGTGGCCAGAAAATGAAATGGTTCCTGCTGCGCTTTCATGGTGGTGACGGGGATGTTGACATCGCCACGAAGCACCAAGAATTTTCCGAATGGCGCTGGCTTCCAGCCGAGGAGCTTTGCGCAGCGATCGTACCTTTCAAGCGCGAGGTTTACCGACAGGTGTTGGACGAGTTTGGAGATCTGTTATGATATTTCTGCGTCACGGCCTGGCCGCACTCCTTGTTGGATGGAGCACCGGTCCCGCGTTTGCGCTCAGCTGTCTGCCCCCGGACGTTGCGCGCAGCTTCGTCGAACTGGCTGAGGCGGAAGAAACCTACGTGGTCGTCCACGGTACGTTGACCTTTGACGAGGGCGGGCTGCCAAAAACAGATTGGGAAAACCAAGCGGCAACCCCGCCCAGCACGCCTCTGGCTGCGCGCATCAGCGGGTTGTCCCTGACCAGCGATGGGTTTTCGGCCCCTTTTGATCGTTCGATCACCTTTGACGTGCTCTGCTTCGGCCCTTGGTGTGCCGGTGCCGTGTCTGGCTCTGACGTTCTGGCTTTTGTCGAATACCGGGATGGGTCTTACGTCTTTTCGCTGGGGCCTTGTAATGCCAACGGCTTTTTTGACCCTGATCAGGCGATGCTAGATCAGGTGCAATCTTGCATGAAGGGCCAAGATTGCCAGCCTGAACCCCATTAAGGGGCTTCACCCCCGCCACCTTTGGCGGCTCCCCCCGGATACTTTCCTGCCAGATTAAACAGGCAGATGGATCCTGCTTCTTTCTGGTCAGAAATACCTTCGCCGAAGGCGTTTGATTGGACTCCCAAAAAGAACAAAACATGAATATAAAAGCTAGGTCATGTTTGCAGAACTGTCCATCACATCGAATTTCACATTCCTGACTGGGGCCTCCCACCCGGAGGATTACGTAGAGCGGGCTGCGGTTCTGGGGCTATCGGCGGTGGCCGTGGCTGACTGGAACTCGGTGGCCGGCATCGTGCGGGCGCATACCACTGCAAGAGAAATCGCCCGCGTTGTGGAAGAACGCAGGTCGATCGAGGCAAAAGACGGTATGATCGGCCCCCCGGCTCCTCAGGGCAGTGCGCCGTCGGGCTGGGCTGTAGTACCGCGCCTGATCCCGGCGGCGCGGTTGCAGCTGGCCGAGGGTTTGGACCTGACCGCGTTGCCGCTCAACCGTGCTGGGTGGGGACGGCTTTGCAGGCTCATCAGCTATGGGCGTCTCCGGGCCGGAAAGGGGTCCTGCGATCTCACATTATCTGATCTTTTAAAATGGGGGGACGACATCTGCCTTCTGCTTCACGTGCCAGAGGCGCAAGGTTTGCAGGGCGGCGCGGGCGAATGGGTTTCACAGGCGCGACAACTGGTGCGCTGCTTTGGAGAGAACTTATTTCTCCTCATGGCCCCCGCCTATGACGGGCAGGATCAGGTGCGGTTTGCGCGGCTAACCCGGCTGGCGGCCGAGCTTGGTCTTCAAACCGTCGCCTCCGCCCTGCCGGTCATGCACCATGCCCGCCGCCGCCGTCTGGCTGATGTCCTAACTGCGATCCGGCAGGGCTGCCAGGTTGATGAGCTAGGCCGCGCCGCTCTTGCCAACGGAGAGCGCCGCCTGCGCTCTGAGGGTGAGATGTTGCAGCTGTTTAAAGATCATGAGGACGCCGTACATCGCGCTGGTACCCTCACTGACCGGCTGCAATTCTCCCTCGATGAGCTGCGCTATGAATACCCCAGTGAACTCTCTAAGGGGGAAACCGCGCAAGATCGCCTCAGGCGTCTGGCCTATGAAGGCCTACGCTGGCGCTATCCTAATGGCGCGACCGAAAGGGTGCACGCGATGATGGAGCATGAGCTCGACCTCATCGGACGATTGAAATATGAACCCTATTTCCTGACCGTCCATGACGTGGTGGCCTTTGCCCGGTCCCGTGACATCCTCTGCCAGGGGCGCGGGTCTGCTGCCAATTCGGTCGTGTGTTTTTGCCTTGGCATCACTTCTGTCAGCCCTGAAATGGGTACGATGGTGTTTGAGCGCTTCGTCTCGGAGGCGCGCGATGAACCCCCCGATATTGACGTCGATTTCGAACATGAACGGCGGGAAGAGGTGATCCAGCACATCTATGCCCGCTATGGCCGCGAACGCGCGGGGCTCTGCGCCACGGTGATCCATTACCGCGGCAAACGCGCCATCCGAGAAGTGGGCCGCGCCATGGGGCTGAGCCAGGACACGATCGGCGCGCTTAGTTCCCAGCTTTGGGGCTTTTTTGCAAGTGGCCACCTAGAACGCCAAAGGATGCGCGAGATCGGGCTCGATCCCGATGATACCCGCCTGCGTCAGACCATGCAGTTGGTGCGCGAGATTGAAGGCTTTCCCCGCCACCTCAGCCAGCATGTGGGCGGCTTTGTCATCACAGAGGGTCGACTAGATGAACTGGCGCCCATCGAAAACGCCAGCATGGAAGGCCGCACCGTCATTTGTTGGGACAAAGATGACATCGATGCACTGGGTATCCTTAAGGTCGATGTACTGGCGCTTGGCATGCTCAGCTGCATCCGAAAGGCGTTCAGTCTTCTGAACCAGCACCATGGGCTGGATTACACGCTTGCCACGCTGCCGCAGGAAGATTCGAATGTCTATGATATGCTGTGCGAGGCCGACAGTATCGGCGTTTTCCAGGTGGAAAGCCGGGCACAGATGAATTTTCTACCCCGGATGCGGCCGCGCAATTTCTATGATCTTGTGATCGAGGTGGCGATCATCCGGCCTGGCCCCATTCAGGGTGACATGGTCCACCCCTATATTCGCCGCCGCAATGGTGAGGAACCGGTGGAGTTCCCCTCGGATGAACTGGGGCAAGTTTTGGGCAAAACCCTAGGCGTGCCGCTCTTTCAGGAACAGGCCATGCAGATTGCCATCATCGGTGCGGGCTTCACCCCGGAAGAGGCCGACCGCCTGCGCCGCTCGCTTGCCACCTTCAGGCGCTACGGCAGTGTCAGTGAGTTTCGCACCCGTTTTCTGCAGGGCATGATGAAAAATGGTTATGACGAAGAGTTTGCTGCACGCTGTTTTTCCCAGATCGAGGGCTTCGGCTCTTACGGGTTCCCCGAAAGTCATGCCGCTTCCTTCGCACTGCTGGTTTATGCCAGCGCCTGGATCAAGTGCCACCATCCGGGCATTTTTGCCTGTGCGCTTCTCAATGCCCAGCCGATGGGGTTCTACGCCCCGGCCCAGATCGTGCGTGATGCGCGGGAACATGGCGTGATGGTGCGCCCGGTCTGCATTCAGGCCAGCTATTGGGACAACGTGATGGAGCCCGATGGCAAGGGTGGTCTTGCCCTACGGTTGGGGTTCCGACAGATCAAGGGACTGGCCGAGGAAGACGCCAGCTGGATCACGGCGGCGCGTGGCAATGGCTATGTGGCGGTGGCCGATGTCTGGCGCCGCGCGGGCGTGTCCCCTTCGGTGGTGACACGGTTGGCAGAGGCGGATGCCTTCGCCGATCTGGGCCTCACCCGACGCGAGGCCCTTTGGGAGGCGCGCGCGCTGGCCGGTGACAAGCCGCTGCCGCTCTTTTCTGGCGATATGGATGGGGAAGGGCTCATGGAACCTAACGCCGACCTGCCCCAGATGACACTGGGGGAGGAGGTGGTCGAGGATTACGTTGCCACGCGCCTATCACTCAAAGCGCACCCCCTGGCTTTGCTGCGGGAAGTACTGACGCCACCGCAGGATGATTGTGGTGGCGTCTGAAATCATTCCGCGGCTTCAACGCGGGAAGGCAGCTTACATCGCTTCAAGAATGCCTTCACCGGCGGACAGTTCACAGGTGCCGGGGTTTTCGTCGATTTGCAGAACGCTCACCACCCCGTCCTCGACAACCATCGCGCAGCGCTTGCAGCGGTCGACGAAGCCAACTGGTGGGGCCGAAAACTCAAGCCCCATTGCCTTGGTGAAGGCGGACTCGGCGTCGGCCAGCATGGTAATCCCCGCCTCAGTCGCGCCCGTAGCTTCCCCCCATGTCTGCATGATGAAAGGGTCATTGACGCTGAAACAGATGATTTCATCGACCCCCTTGGCCTCAAGCGCCGCCTTGGTGCGCATAAAGCTGGGCACATGGGCCGAATGGCAGGTCGGAGTGAACGCACCTGGCACGCCGAACATCACCACTTTACGGCCAGCTGTCATGTCTGCGACACTGACCGCCTTCGGACCTTCCTCCCCCATCTGAATGAAAGATACATCGGGCAGCTTGTCGCCTAGGGAAATCGTCATGGGATCATCCTGAATTTCAATTGTGTTTCGATCGTTGGTAGATATAGGGTTTGCGGCGAATTGGACCATTTAAAAAAGCAGGAGGGGCCCATGTCCAGCATCGTCGTTGTCGGAGCCGGCCAGGCCGGGTCATCGCTGGTCGCTAAGCTTCGTGCCCTTGGGCATGACGGTAAAATCACCCTGATCGGCGAGGAAACGACGCCCCCGTATCAACGACCGCCCCTGTCCAAGAAATACCTGCTGGGTGAGATGGAGTTGCCGCGCCTCTACCTGCGGCCCGAAAGCTTTTATGCCGAGGGCAATATTGACCTGCAACTGGGTCGGCGGGTCACAGCGATCTATCCGGCAGCCAAAACGATTGCGCTTGGTGACGAAACCTTGCCCTACGATCATCTCGCGCTGACCACAGGCTCAGCGCCGCGCCGTCTGCCCGCCATGATCGGAGGCGAGCTGGACGGTGTCTATGTTGTGCGCAGTCTAGCGGATGTGGATGCCATGGCGCCCGAGTTTACTGAAGGCGCACATGTGCTAATCGTAGGTGGCGGCTACATCGGGCTGGAAGCGGCGGCGGTTGCGGCCAAGAAGGGACTTAAAGTCACTCTGGTCGAGATGGCCGAGCGTATCCTGCAACGGGTTGCGGCCAGAGAGACCTCTGATTTCTTCCGGGCCATTCACCGGAGATATGGCGTGGATATTCGTGAAAGCACAGGGCTTGAGCGGCTCACTGGCGAAGGCCGGGTGAGGGGTGCGCGCCTCAGCGATGGCACTGAACTTGAGGTGGATTTCGTGGTCGTTGGCGTGGGTATTGCCCCGACCACGACCCTTGCCGAGATGGCGGGGCTCGACTTGGACAATGGCATCAAGACCGATGAGCAGGGCCGTACCAGTGATCCGTCCATCTGGTCTGCGGGTGACTGCGCGTCATTCCCCTTCAAGGGTAACCGCATCCGGCTTGAAAGTGTGCCCAATGCTGTTGATATGGCCGAATGTGTGGCCGAGAATATCATGGGCGCGGGCAAGACTTATGTGCCGCAGCCATGGTTCTGGTCGGATCAATACGATGTCAAACTACAGATTGCAGGCCTGAACACCGGCTATGACCGGATCGTGTCGCGGCCCGGTGCCAACGAGGGTGCAATGTCATTCTGGTACTTCAAGGGCGAGACACTGCTGGCCGTAGATGCCGCCAATGACGCCCGCGCCTACATGGTTGGCAAGCGATTAATCGAAACCGGTAAATCCCCTCAGCCGGATGCGATTGCAGACAGGAGCGTCGAACTCAAGTCGCTTCTCAAAGCGTGAGGATCATCGGAGGCGCGCTCCGGGGTCGCAAACTGGCGCATGTGGGCAAGGGTGACGCCGCCGCCCACCTGCGCCCCACGTCCGATCGGGTACGCGAAAGCCTCTTCAATATCCTTCAAAGTGGGTATGGTGACCGCTTGGATGGTGCGCGCGTTCTGGATGTGTTTGCAGGCACCGGGGCCCTTGGGCTTGAGGCGCTCTCTCGTGGGGCGGCACTGGTGACGTTTATTGAACAGGGCCGTCCTGCGCTGAAACTTTTGCGTGAAAACATCCGCATCTGTGGCGCAGGGGGTGAGACATCCATCATCCCCCGCGACGCGCGCAAACCTGGCCCTGCAGCTCAGACATTTGATTTTGTTTTTCTCGATCCGCCCTATGGCAAAGCGCTAGGGGAACAGGCCCTGGGGGCCTTGATTAGCTTGGGCTGGATCGAGGATGGCGCGATTGTGGTTTGGGAAGAGGGCGGCTCCATCATACCGCCACCTGCACTTGGCCGGCTGGATGAGAGGCGTTACGGGGACACCGTGATTGGGATTTTCGAAGTGCGGTTCTGATCCTAAGTTTGGGATCCAGGTATTTTGGACCAGAAAGAAGCCTGATCAGGGCTTCATCAGATCTGGCAGGTCACCTGTCAGGCCGGCTGCTTCCCGGATCATGCCACGGCGAAGTCCGGGTAGGGCATTGATCACCCCCATACCCAGATCGCGGCCAAGGCGTAGGATTGGGTTGTCGTTGGAGAAAAGTCGGTTTGTCGCATCCGTCACTATGGCTAGCGTCGTGATGTCAAAGCGCCGCCACTCGGCATAGCGGGCCAGCGTGTTGGGGCTTGCGATGTCTTCGCCTCGGCGGGCGGCCTCGGCGATCACCTGAACCAACGCCGCAATGTCGCGTAGCCCGGAGTTGAGGCCCTGTCCTGCCAGCGGGTGCACGCCGTGTGCGGCGTCCCCGACCAGCACAAGGCGGTCATCTGTTAGGGCTTTGGCAAGGCTTAAACCCAAAGGATAGGTGAAGCGTTTCCCCTTGATGGTAATCTCGCCTAGAAAGTCCCCAAAGCGGGGTTTGAGCACGCTCAGGAAATCCGCATCTGACAGGGCCGCGAAATCGGCAGCAGTGGTGGTGCTTTCACTCCACACGATGGAGCTGCGATTGCCGGGTAAGGGTAGAACGGCCAGTGGCCCGGGTGGCATGAAGAACTGGTGAGCGATGCCGTGATGGGGTTTTTCATGCTCGATTGCGGCCACAAGCGCCGTCTGGTCGTAGCCCCATCCGGTCCGACCGATCCGGGCCCGTTTCGCCGTGCTTGATGCGCGCCCGTCACACCCGACCAGAAGCCTACCGCTGACCGTTGCACCGCTTGACAGCACAAGTGTCACGCCACTTGCGTCCATCTCCTGCGACAGGACCGTTTCGTTGAACTGCGTGATCCGCGTATCATTGGCGATTGCCTCCACCAGGGCGCGGCGCAAGAAGCGGTCCTCGCACATGTAGCCCATTGGGCCTTCCTCAATCTCGGCATGATCGAAATGCAGGAAGAAAGGCGATGGCCCTTGCCCTGCACGCCCATCAGAGACCTTGATCTCCAGCATCGGCTGGGTCTTGTTCTCGACCGCGTCCCACACCCCGATTCCCCTCAGCAAACGCACCGAGGTCAGAGCCAGTGCATAGGCACGCCCGTCAAATGCGGCATTTTTGTGCGCTGGCTCGGGGAGGGCATCAATCACGGTGACCTTGTGGTCGGTGTGCGCCAAAGCCAGGGCCAGCGCGGAACCGTTCAATCCGCCGCCGACAATCAGGATATCGCTGTCATGTGTCATGGACCTCAAATATGGCTGTTAGCGTGGGATTGTCCATGCGCCGTCCTGCCGCTACGGTCGCCAAAAGTCGAAAGGCATCGAAGGAAAAGGGACATGGCGGATTGGCGGGATATGACAGCCGGAGATTTGGGCCGCGCCATTGGTGTGGGTGAGCTCGACCCTGTCACCCTGGTGGAGGATTTCCTGACGGCGATAGATGCCACGCCCGAGCGGAACCTGATCTATTCTGTGACCACCCCTGATCGCGCCCTGGCTGAGGCCGAGGCCGCCAGCGCCCGCGCCAAAGCAGGGCAGCGGCTTGGTCCAATTGATGGCGTGCCAATAAGCTGGAAGGACCTTTTTGATACCGCAGGCACCGTAACCGAAGCCGGATCAAAATTGCTGGAAGGCCGCGTGCCCAACCGCGATGCCCGTGTGCTGGAAAACGCAACCGAGGCGGGGCTGGTCTGCCTCGGCAAGACCCATATGAGTGAGCTGGCCTTTTCCGGGCTTGGCCTAAACCCTATGACTGCGACGCCCCCCAATGTGAATGACCGAGGCGCGGTGCCGGGCGGCTCATCCTCAGGCGCGGCGGCCAGTGTGGCCTTTGATCTGGCCGCTTGCGGGATTGGAAGTGATACTGGCGGTTCGGTACGTATCCCCTCGGCGTGGAACGACCTTGTTGGCCTGAAAACCACGTCGGGTCGGCTCTCTAATCAGGGCGTTGTGCCGCTTTGTGCAAAGTTTGACACCGTGGGTCCGTTGGCCCGCTCGGTCGAGGATTGTGCGCTGATGTTGGCCGCGCTGGAAGGTTCGAAACCGGCCGATCTGCGGGGCGTTTCTGCAAGGGGTCTGCGGGTTGCGGCTCTTCAGACTGTGGCGCTTGACGATCTACGTGCCGCGCCTGGCGAGGCGTTTGAGGATGCGGCCGAGCGCCTTGAGGCCGCGGGCATTACGGTCGACAAGATCGACGCGCCCGAGGTCGCCGAAGCGATGCCACTTTCGGGCGTGCTGTTCACATCCGAGGCCTATGGCCAATGGGCGAACGAGATCGAGGCCGCACCGGACAAAATGTTTGGCCCCATTCTCGAACGGTTCCGCAGCGGTAAGGATTTCACCGCGGCGCAATATATCGCGGCCTGGCAAAAGCTGGATGCGCTTAGGCTGCAGTGGCAAGCTCGCGTAGCAATCTATGACGCCGTTATCTTGCCCACCGCGCCTATCCTTCCACCGGATCAGGAGCGCTTGATGACGGATGCTGATTATTACATCAACGAAAACTTACTAGCACTGCGCAATACGCGCATCGGAAACCTGATGGGGCTGTGCAGCATAACCCTGCCCACCAGCACCCCAAGCTGTGGTCTGATGCTTCTGGGTGCGGCCTTCGGGGAGGAACGGCTTCTGCGGGTTTCTAAAGCAGTTGAACCGTTGCTCAGGCTATGAGGGGATGGTGATGATCTAACCCCCTGCGAAAATGCCACAATTTGTGACTGACGCCTTGGTTTTTCTGGACCCGGTGGCGCTTATTCGCTACGCTCAAACAAAATCGGGGCGATCACGATCCCGAAAATCGAGGCAGTATCTGATGTTTCCCGAGCGGTTTTCGAACCTACCGGAATATGCGTTCCCGCGTTTGCGGAAGTTGCTGGATGTGCATGCACCTGGCGGCGAGACCGTGCATATGACCATCGGAGAACCAAAACATGCCTTCCCACCCTGGATCATTGAAATTCTAAAGGAAAACTCCGGCGAGTTCTCCCGCTATCCGATAAACGAGGGTACGCCAGAGCTGCGACAGGCGATTTGTCACTGGATCGGGCGGCGCTATGGTGTGACGCTGGAGGCCGACCGCCATGTGATGGCTCTAAATGGCACGCGGGAGGGGCTATACAACGCCATGATGGCACTTTGCCCAGAAAGCAGGGCAGGCCGTAAGCCCAAGGTTTTGATTCCTAACCCTTTCTACCAAGTCTATATGGTGGCCGCGCTTAGTGTGGGGGCCGAGCCGGTCTTCATGCCTGCGACCCGGGAAACCGGGTTTCTGCCCGATTTCTCAGTTCTCTCCCCTGAGGTGTTGGATCAGACAGCAGTAGCTTATCTGTGCTCCCCTTCCAATCCGCAGGGTGCGATTGCTAAGCGTGATTACTGGGCTGATCTGATCGCCTTGGCCGAAAAGCACGATTTCAAAATTTTCGCAGATGAGTGCTATTCTGAAATCTACCGTGACTTAGCTCCCGACGGTGCATTAAAGGTAGCCCATGATGTGGGTGCTGATCCTGAGCGCGTTGTACTGTTCAATAGCCTCTCGAAACGCTCGAACCTACCGGGGCTAAGATCGGGGCTGGTGGCCGGTGGGCTTGAGACGATTGCCCGTATGAAACAGCTGCGTAACTACGCAGGCAGCCCCCTTCCCATGCCGCTGCAACGCGTCGCCGAAAAGGTCTGGGCTGAAGAAACCCACGTGATCGAGAACCGCGCGCTTTACCAGGAAAAATACGATCTGGCGGATAAGATCCTGTCTGGTGTGCAGGGCTATGAAGGGCCAGAGGCGGGGTTTTTCCTATGGTTGCCGGTCGAAGATGGCGAAGCTGCGGCGCTCAAGCTGTGGAAGCAAACAGGGGTGCGTGTGCTGCCGGGGGCCTATTTGGGCCGTGACGGTGACGGCGAAAACCCCGGCAAACCCTATATTCGGGTCGCACTTGTGGCCCCAAAAGACCAGACGGCGCAGGGCCTGACCCTTCTGCGTGACTGTCTGTACAATTGATAAGAAACGAGGCGAGACATGGCATTTCAGACACGCGGACGCGATCCACTGCTCGACAGCTCCATGACCGAGGCGATTGAAAAGCGCGGTAAGGAACTTCTGGGCTTGATCCTTTTGTGCGCGGCGGCTGTAGCGGGGGCGATCATATTTTCCTACCACCCAGATGATCCAAGCTGGATGTCGGCCACCGATGCGCCGGTAAACAACTGGATGGGTCAGATTGGAGCTTCTGTTGCGGCAACGGTCTTCATGATTATCGGCTGGGGGGCTGCGGGCATTGTTGTTCTACTTGCCGTCTGGGGGCTGCGCTTCACACTCCATGACGGGGCGGATCGCGCTATTGGACGTCTGATTTTTGCACCCATCTGGCTGGCCATACTGGCGCTTTATGCCTCCTCCCTTGCACCAGGACCGATTTGGGCTGCGGCGCATAGCTATGGCTTGGGGGGTCTGTTCGGGGATACTGTACTTGCGGCCATGATCGGTATTCTGCCTTTTGGGGCCGCCCTTGGACTCAAGCTTTTGTCGGTTGTACTGGGTGCATTTGCATTGATCGTGGGGCTCTTCGTGCTTGGGGCAACGCGCGCCGATGTTTCGCGCACCCTGCGGTATCTGCTGTTTGGCGTGATCATGACCTATGCTGGTTTGCGCGCCCTGTTGGGCCGCGGGGCCCAAGGCGCTGCGCAGGCCTCTGTCGGTTTGTCGGCGGGTGTGCAGAAGCAGATGAAACGCCGGGCAGAGCGTCGCGATGTGGTCATATATGCCGAGGATGACGTAGACACCGTGGTAGAAGAACCGCCCTTGCAACGCCGCGTGGCCCGTGTCGTATCCGAAGAACCCGTTGAGATTCCTGTCCAGCGGGAAAAACCGGTGGGCCTTCTGGCGCGTATGCCGTCGCTCATCCGCCGGGGAGAGGCTGATCCTGAACCTGAACTTGTCGAAACCGTTTTTGCGGGTGAGACCCCTGATGCACCCGCGCCTGACCGTATTCGCGCCAAGATCGCCGATGCGGTGCGCTCCCGTCGGTCAGAGCCGCTGGATTTGGATGTGACTACGGATAAACCCCTGACCAAGGGGCGCGGACGCGGGCCTGATCCTCTTGTTCTGAAGACAGATAGCAACCTGCCGCCTGAACCGCCCTTAACGGCAGCGCAGCCCCGGGTAGACGTGCCGCTTTGCCCTGATTTGCAGGATGACGCGCCAGTGATCGAAGGCGCCGAAGACATCCCCCAGATGCCTGTGGCCTATTCCGAGGCACGTATCCCCGTGGCCGAACCCAAGAAGGTCGTGCAGCACCAACCGCGCAAGTTATCGCTGCCCTCGGCCCAGGCGCGCGCCGAAGCCCAGCCCGCCTTGCAGTTCGAAGATCGCCCCCAGCTGGCCTATGAACTGCCCGCGCTTAACCTACTGACCAACCCGACAACCATCCAGCGCCATCACCTCAGCGATGAGGCGCTCGAAGAAAACGCGCGCATGTTAGAAAACGTGCTGGATGATTACGGCGTGAAGGGTGAAATCGTCTCGGTTCGTCCGGGTCCTGTGGTGACAATGTATGAACTTGAGCCTGCGCCCGGACTGAAGGCCAGCCGGGTGATCGGTTTGGCTGACGATATTGCGCGTTCCATGAGCGCGCTGTCCGCCCGGGTTAGCACCGTGCCAGGCCGTTCCGTGATCGGGATCGAACTGCCCAATGACAACCGCGAAATGGTGGTCCTGCGTGAATTGCTGGCTGCGCGTGATTTTGGCGATAGCAACATGCGCCTGCCCCTCGCCCTCGGTAAGGATATCGGAGGGGATCCTGTTGTCTCAAACCTGGCCAAGATGCCCCACCTTTTGATTGCGGGCACGACCGGGTCGGGAAAATCTGTGGCGATCAACACCATGATCCTCAGCTTGCTCTACAAGCTGACCCCCGATGAATGCCGCCTAATCATGATCGACCCCAAGATGCTGGAACTTAGCGTCTATGACGGCATCCCTCATCTTCTTTCGCCCGTTGTGACTGATCCCAAAAAGGCGGTTGTGGCTTTGAAGTGGGTTGTGGCGGAAATGGAAGAGCGTTACCGCAAGATGTCCAAGATGGGCGTGCGCAACATCGACGGCTTCAACAGCCGGGTCGAGGATGCGCTGTCCAAGGGTGAAATGTTCTCGCGCACTGTTCAAACCGGGTTCGACGATGACACGGGCGAGCCCGTGTTCGAAACGGAAGAATTTGCGCCCGAAAAGATGCCTTACATCGTTGTGATCGTGGATGAGATGGCCGACCTGATGATGGTCGCCGGCAAGGAGATCGAGGCCTGTATCCAGCGTCTGGCACAGATGGCGCGGGCGTCGGGAATTCACCTGATCATGGCTACGCAGCGGCCCTCGGTTGACGTGATCACTGGCACGATCAAGGCCAACTTTCCAACGCGGATTTCTTTCCAGGTCACCTCCAAGGTCGATAGTCGTACGATCCTCGGCGAGATGGGCGCTGAGCAGCTTCTCGGAATGGGCGATATGCTTTACATGGCAGGTGGTGGCAAGATCACGCGCTGTCATGGTCCCTTCGTTTCAGACGAGGAAGTGGAAGAAGTGGTTAACCACCTTAAGGCCTATGGCCCGCCAGAATACGTAGGTGGCGTGCAGGATGGCCCGGAAGAGGACAAGGCCAGTAATATCGATGCGGTCCTTGGTCTTGGCGGTAACACCGACGGCGAAGATGCGCTTTACGATCAGGCCGTCCAGATTGCTATCACTGATCGCAAATGCTCGACCTCCTACATCCAGCGTAAGCTGGCCATCGGCTACAACAAGGCGGCACGCCTTGTGGAGCAGATGGAGGACGAGGGCGTCGTCAGTGCCGCCAACCATGTTGGCAAGCGCGAGATTCTGGTGCCCGAACAGTAAACCCGGATGCCGCCTTTCTCGGCAGCATCTTTTTGAGCACAGGGGCGTGAGTCGGGGGTGCAATTCGCAGCAGGAGGGATTACGTCTTCGGTATGAATGGTGTTCTTCGCCCCCTCGTGATCGCCCTCGTCGGCGTAGTGGCTGCCCTTCCTGCGGCTGCCGAAAAACTGTCCCTGGCCGAAATTTCCACCTATCTGAACAGCTTTTCCTCGGCCAGTGGCCAGTTTACTCAGATCAATGACGATGGCACAATCAGTACGGGTACCATCTTTCTCAGACGCCCCGGCAATGTTCGCTTCGAGTATAACCCGCCCGAGGATATGTTAGTCATCGCCGACGGATCGCGCGTGGGCGTGGTGGATGGCAAGTCCAACACCGGGCCGGAAGCCTATCCGCTGGGGCGCACACCACTTAAGATTATCTTGGCCCGCAACGTGGATTTCACCCGCGAAAAGATGGTCACGGGTCACGCCAGTGATGGCACCAGCACAACAGTGCGTGCACAGGACCCCAAAAACCCGGAATATGGCAGCATCGAACTGGTTTTCACCGGTTCACCGATTGAGCTGCGCCAATGGGTCATTAACGACAGTGCAGGCGCGCGCACCACGGTTGTTTTGGGCAATCTTCAGACTGGTGTGCGCATCGAGGATGAACAATTTGTCATCCCCGGTCTTGAGGGCCGCAAACCTGATCGCTGACGGCCTCAAGTTCTAGGTCGGGCAATTAGTCGGTGACACCGAACGCGGCGGTGCGCTACTGTTGTCGTGATGGTCAATACACTGGTGATTTTCGTGACATTTCAAAATTTTGGGCGCGTGTTGGGGATTGCCCTGTGCGCCATGGCAGGCCCTGCCGTTTCGCAATCTCCCTCTGATATCCAATCCTGTGTCTTCAGCTGCCTTTACAATTCCAGCGGGGCAGGGAGCAGTGATTACAACGACTGTGTTGAGAACATCTGCCACGCAGATGAGCCGTCTGAGGGCGTGGAAGACGCATCACCATCTGGGGATTGGTCGCTAAACCAGCTTTACCCGGACACATATCCTTATCTCGACGGGCAGGTGGCCAGTGTCACCAGCCATGATGGCGACCTCTCGCTCAGCTACATGTGCGGGCGGGATGGGGACAGTTCCGTCCTGATCTACGCCGACCGCCTCCAATCCCTTGGTCTTCTGGATGGGCAGGAACGCTCCATGCGCCTGACGGTCGATGGGGTTCAGGCCTTCTGGTACGCGATTTCGGAATATGAAGGCTCACTTTCTGCAGCGATTGGGCCGCGGGATGAGGTGTTGCAGGCCATGATGTCTGGCAACCGCCTGTCGATTGACCTGCCGGGATATTCGACAACCGCCTCCCTGTCCGGCAGCCGACAGGCCCTTGATGGCGCGTTGCGCTATTGCGCCTCCCCGGCTGCGGCCCCGGTCCCGGAGACACAGCCCGAGATTGCCCAAACCGCCCCCGCCAGTACCCCCCAAAACCTGTCCGGTTCCCTGATCGATCAGTGTCTTGCCCTGGCCGACAACACCGGCCTTGCCCCCAAAGTGGCCTTCACCACCCTGCAAACGCAGGCCGATCAGGCCGTGCAGACCTGCGAAGCCGCCCTGGCGGAAAATCCTGATAACCAGCATCTGCGCTATGTCACGGCTTTATCCCACGCGGCATCCGGGGATACAGCGGCCCTCGAAAAACACCTGAGCGCCGGGGCCGAGGCGGGCTACGCTCCCGCGCAGAATGCCCTGGGCGTGGCCCTTTACACTGGTCGTTTTGGCGCGCCTGACACGGAAGGTAGCGCATGGATACAGCGCGCCGCGGAACAGGGTTACGCACCCGCCTACACCAACCTCGGTGGCGGCGGGCTGGGCCTTGAGGTGATCGACCTCGCAGTCCTTTTGCAAGGCTACAGTCGTGCGGCCGAACTGGGCGACCCGGTGGCGATGAACCTGATCGGCATCGCCTATTACCACGGCTACGGCTTGCCCGATGATGAAGCAAAGGCGCGTGAATGGTATCAAAGGGCCTTTGAGGCCGGCAATCTCGACGCGACGCGCAGCCTTTATGATCTTGTTCCGACAAATGAGGGCAAAGCGGATTGGGAGCGCCGCGCTCTCGAAGGCGGCCACCGCGAGGCGCTGTTGTTCGGGGCTTTGTATTCTTCGGATGGATCAGGCGGGCCGGATCTGCAAACCGCCGTCAAGGCCATGGCTGCCCCGCCCCTTACCATGCAATGGGAGGCCGGCCTGCGCTACATGGAAGGGCATTTCAGGGATTCCGACGTGCACCTGCTGTTCTTTCTGATCTTCGAACGGCGTAGTGATTATTCGTCATGGACGCCCGCGGACATAGAACAGCTGCTGCAACCGTTTCGCGAGAAATACGATTGCGTTGGTGGCAAACTGTACTTGCGCACCCAGGCTGTGGTGGGCTGTCAAAAAGGCTAAGCGGTGTTAGAGCCGCCGGCATCCCTTCAATTGCTTCTTGTACATCTCGGCGCGCGCCGCCGTCTTGTCCGCTACGCCCATCAGCCACGGCTTCTTGTTGTGAGACCCGCGTTTGAAACCGTTGCGGCCCTCATGATAGGCCAAATACTGGTTGCGGGTGTCATACATAGAAAGGCCCAGCCGTTCAGATGATCCTGCCATGTACCAGCCGATGAAATCGGTCGCATCGTGGATATCGTTGCGCTTGGCGTTGCGTCGTTTGGTATCGGCCTTGTACTCGTCCCACGTGCCATCCAGCGCCTGGCTGTAGCCATAGGCGGAACTGATCCGCCCCATCGGGATCACGCCCAGCGTCCAGCGAAAGGGCGTGCGTGCCTCGCCGTCGAACTTGCTTTCCTGGTACATGGTGGCCATCTGAACATGGATCGGAGCGCCCCAACGGCGCTCTGCCGTGCGCATGGCCCGGTAGTAATGCGGCTTCTGCTGAAGGATATCACACGCATTATCCATACTGCCGGGCGACAGGTCACCACTGCGCCCGCCGCAGGACGCAACCAGCAGCACAAGAATCGTAGCGCGAAGAGTTCTGCTCATCTGCCTCTCGCTCATGTTTTTGTTTTTTCAACATTATAGCCCAAACACGCCGATTGGGGAATCACGAATTGACAATTATCCACTGTAATAGCCGTGTTCACAGACTGTTTCCGCGAAAATCAGCCCATGCGTTGGACAAAGCGGGGTTGAACGCAGTATCTTCGCAAGGTAGGGGCTGATGTCATGAGTTCGTCACGTGCAAAATATCACCTTGGACAGGTTGTCCGACATCGGAAGCACCCCTTCCGGGGCGTGATTTTTGACGTCGATCCAGAGTTTTCCAACACTGAAGAATGGTACGAATCTCTGCCGGAGGAAAGTCGTCCCGCCAAAGAGCAGCCGTTTTACCACCTGCTGGCTGAGAATGATCAGAGCTACTACGTAGCGTATGTAAGCGAGCAGAACCTTGTTGCCGATTACTCGGGAGAGCCCGTGGGCCATCCCGACATTCCCGACCTCTTTGGCCCGTTCGAAGACGGGCTCTACCCGCTGCATTTCCAGCTGAATTAAGGCCTGCGCGGGGTCTCGCCCGCGCGCCCCTCAATATCCAAGAGCGCACCCATCCTTGCGTGGGTCGCTGCCGCCTTCCAGCACACCACTATCGTGAATGCGGATCGCCTGCGCCCCGCCAATCGGTTCCGCCGGAGTAATCACTGAATGACCCATATCGGCCAGCTCCTGTTTCACGATGTCAGAATAGCCGTATTCTACGCTCAAGCCTTCAACAGTGCTAAAGCAGCGTGGGCCATCAATGGCGGCCTGTGGCGACATGCCGAAATCTTCTACGTTGGTGACGAAACGCGCGTGGCCCGCGGACTGATACTGCCCGCCCATGACGCCGAACGGCATTATGATTTTACCATTCTGGCGCAGCATGCCTGGAATGATCGTGTGCATCGGACGCTTGCCGCCTGCCATTTCATTGGGGTTGCCGGGCGTCAGGTTGAAGCCGGCGCCGCGGTTATGCAGCAAAATGCCAAACTTTTCGGACGCAATACCGGACCCGAAGCCATCAAAGATCGAATAAATCAGCGAGACGGCCATCCGGTCGCGGTCGACCACAGTGATGTAAATCGTATCACGGTGGAACATCTCGGTCAGCGGGGTGGGATCGGGCATGGCCCTCTTGGGGTCAATCAGACCGGCCAGCGTGTCTGCTGTTTCCGGTGACAGTAGATATTTCAGCCGGGTTGTATGATCGGGGTCTCCTATTATCCGGTTGCGGGCGTCATAGGCCAGCTTGGTGGCCTCGGCCTCGACATGGGCGCGTTCGGTGCCGAATGGGTCCATGCCTGCAATGTCGAAATGTTTCAGGATATTGAGCAACAAAATCGCGGCCGCACCCTGACCGTTCGGCGGGTGCTCAAGCAGTTCCATACCCTTGTAGGTGCCCGCCACCGGTGTTGTGGGCGTTGCGGCGGTGGTGGCGAAATCCTCGGCTGTGTGCACACCGCCCAGGGTGGTGAGAGCAGCCAACATATCCTCGGCCACCTCGCCTGTGTAGAATGCATCGCGTCCATCCTTCGCGACGCGGCGCAGTACCTCTGCTTGTCCTGGCGCGCGGAATACATGGCCCAAGGCCATGGCGTTGCCGCCATCGCTGAAATGGGTGATCCCGTGGGCCTGCAAGCGGTCATTGGCTTTGTTGGCGAGGTCAAAGGCCACGCGAGGAGCAATCGGTACACCCTCTTCGGCATAGCGGATCGCAGGGGCGAGGCTATCCGCAAGGCCCAGTTTGCCCTGTTCCGCGCTGAGCTTGCAGAAGGCGTCGATGGCGCCGGGGATGGTCACCGCATCGGGTGTGGCCTTGGGCACCGTGCTGTGACCCTGGTCGCGCAAAGCCTTGGCGCTTGCAGCGGCAGGCGCGCGACCAGAGCCATTGAGCGCGTGCACCTCGTCACTGCCCGCCTTGTTAAACAAGACGAAGCAGTCGCCGCCGATCCCGGTCATCTGGGGTTCGCAAATCCCCAGCAGGACCGCGCCTGCGATGGCGGCATCCACTGCGTTTCCGCCACGCTCAAGCACCTCAATCGCCGCCTTGGCAGCCAGGGGGTGGGAGGTCGCGCACATGCCGTTGCTAGCAAACACGGCTGATCTGCCGGGGGATTGAAATTTGCTCATGGGGAGGGCCTTCGTTCGTTATTTCCGGCCGTAAAATAGCGCTTTTTCGCCAAATGACCACCACCATGCACTTATAGTGTCGGGACTATCTTGGGAATGACGCGTGCGATATCGGGGGAAGTATAGGTTGCATATACCTCGACGTCGCGCACTGGGTGGGGGCTATTACGCACGACGCCGAGGGAAGCCATATGCAGCTACGTCTTTCGTATCGCGTTTTATTCGGGCTTAATTTCGAAATGATTGAGGCGAGAATAAGGAATTTCACACGGCGCATTCGTGTTTGCGTCCTGGGCAGTACCAAAAGACTTCAACAAAAGTTTCTGAAAGCTTCCTTCATGCGATCACTGGTTAAGGCTTCTGTGCTCAAGCCCGGGGCGCGTTTCACGGTTCACGGCTGTTGAGGATCCCCTGCACACGCAACGCGTATGCGGCGCGGTCCTCGTCGGACATCGCGGACACATGCTCCACCAGGGCGGCACTGGCATCACCCATGCGCGACTGTACGCCCTCCAGCGTGCGTGCCAGTTCGGTCTCGAATGCAAGTGCGTCGTAGGGGGTAGCCGCAATCAGGTTCGCCATAGATTGCATCGCCTCGAAATGAGCGCGTTTGTTCCAGCCATCGGCTGTGGCCGACCGGCGCAGGCTCTGCTTGATCGTGTGGCGATCCTCGCGGCTGAGCGCGTGGGTCAGAGGGCCGACTGCCATGTCACCGGGTGCCCTTGTGTGGTTCTCGCGGCCCTGGGAACCGCCCGTTATGGCAATACCTGCCGCCGCACCGATGATCAGCAGGTTGAGCGAGAGCGATGCTGCAAGCAGCACGCGCAGCCCCGGTTTCATGCCGCGATGGGCCGGTATTTGCGGATTTTGCGTCATCACAGACCCCCGTCGAGTTCAAGAAATTCCAGTGCTGGATCGCTGTCCAGCGACAGGTTGGTTGTGCCCTGACTGAACAGCATATCCTGCGAGGATGTCACCAATCCGCCTGGATCGCTAACCCCAATCCATAGACCGGCCACACCCGCTGTTACCAGCCCTGCCGCCGCAGGCCAGCCATCCATCACGCCCAAAAAACGCGCGAGGAGATTTGCATCTGGGGCGCGGGCTCTTTGCGCAGTTACGGCTGCCGTTGCGGCCTGAACCGCATCGGCATCGGCCAGAACCCGGGCCAGCAAGGCCTCGTCCGGGCCCTCTGCTCGATCGCGCAGGGCTTTGAAATGGGTCGCAAGCAGGTCGCTTTTATCTTTGTTTTCAGTCATTTTCGTTATTCCTGATACCCCAAGGCTTCGCGTTGACCGGCCAGCTTTTCTGCGAGGGAACGTTTGCCCCGCGCCACTAGACTTTCCACCGCCTCTACACTGATGTCCATGATCTCGGCGATCTCTGGATTGCCGAGCTCTTCAATATGTCGCAGGATCACTGCCTGCGCTTGTCGTGCAGGCAGGTGGGTCAAAGCGGTTTGCAGCGCGTCCGCCCGGGCTTTAGTCTGCATGCCGTCTGCTGGGCCGGGGCGTTCATCCTCGAGCTCCGGTACCTCATCCAAGCCCACCCCGCCCCGTCTACGCAGCCGGTCGATGCACAGATTTCCGGTGACGCGGTAAAGCCATGTGGTCACTTTTGCTTCTCCCTGCCGCCAGTCTGGCGCGATCTTCCAGAGCCTGAGCATCGCCTCTTGCGCTACGTCCTCGGCCTCGGCTGGGTGGCCCAGTAGGCGCTGGGCATGGGCCAGAACGCGCGGCAAGAGGCGGGTGGTCAGGATGCGTGACGCTGTCGGGTCGCCACTTGCAAAGCGCTCCAAGAGGGCCTCTGCCGGGGTAGAGTCGAGATCATCGAACGGCATGGTCATTGCCTGAAGTCATCGTCCTGTTGTCACGCTTGGCTGTGGGTTGGAGGGTGTGGAATGTGACCCTGATTTGCAAGGGCACATCCCTTCTGGCGTTTGGTGCTACTCGGCCTTGTGTCGCTTGGCGTGGCGCTTTTCTACAAATGTATCAAACTCCGGCTGCGAGATCAGACCATCCTTGTCGGTGTCGGTCGCAGCAAAGAGGCGATCCGTGCGCCCCTCGCCCATCTCGGCGAGTGTCAAGCGACCATCGCCATCGGTGTCGCGCTTGGCGAAGATGTGATCAAGCATGCGGTTGCGGAGGTTTTTGGCCCCTGCTGTGGCTCGGGCCTCCATCTCGGCAGGGGTCAGCGCGCCGTCCCCATCTGTATCGGCCTGGGCAAAGCGGTCCGCCCGCTTGGCCTGCATCTCTTCAGGGCTGATCAGGCCATCGGCATTTGCGTCCAGCTCTTCAAAGCTTTGACGCGGGCCTGCCGGGTCCTTGTGATCGTTAGTCGCAAAGCCTTGCGTAGCGATTGCGGTGAAAATGGCTGCCGACAGGCTAATGGTCAAAACCGTTCTGTGCATTGTCGTTCTCCTCTTGGGGCGGCAGGTGATTTTGAAAGTCTGCCGTTGTGTCTGCATGGGACTAAACGGGCGGCGCGGCGCAATCTGTCGAAAAAAAATGCGGAGTGGCGTGAGAGGCGCTTTTTTGCGACATCGGGACGCAAGGACAGTGTGGCCTCTTTCCAATCATGCCCAAAGCGGCCACCCGTGGCTCGTTAACTAGCCTGGGTGAATCGACCCACGGGGATTGCAGATGACAACACACACGAAAGTGACCGGGGATCGACCGCTTTGGCGGTCCGTTTCGCGCGGGTTCCGGCGCAAATGCCCCAATTGTGGCTCGGGCCAGCTGATGCGCAGCTATCTGAAGGTCAACGACACTTGTACTGTGTGTCGCGAGGATCTTAGCCACCAGCGGGCTGATGACGGTCCGGCCTACCTGACCATCCTGATCGTGGGCCACCTGATGGCGCCGCTGCTGCATGTCGTGTTCGTGAAAATCCGGCCCGAGCCTCTGGTGCTTTTCACGATTTTCACCGTTGGATGTGTCGGGCTTTCGCTTTATCTTCTGCCACGGCTCAAGGGCGCGATCGTAGGGTTTCAATGGGCCCGCATGATGCATGGGTTTGGTGACCTGGATTAAGCTTCTGCTGCGCGATCCTGCCCTGATCTGACGAAAGGAGAGGGGCGCCATGACCATCGACAAGACCGCAATACGGGATGCTGCGACCGTCATCGTTCTGCGTGACGCGGGTACGTCGCCGCGGGTGCTGATGGGGCAGCGGGGTGCTAAGGCTGCGTTCATGCCCAACAAGTTTGTTTTTCCGGGCGGGGCCGTGGACGCGGGCGATGCAGATGTGCCGCTCTTGTCGTCGCTCTCCGATCTTTGCCACTCTCGCCTGCAGGAGGATTGCGCGGGCGATATCGCGCATGCGCTGGCGGTGGCGGCGATCCGGGAGCTATGGGAGGAAACCGGCCTTTTGCTGGGGCAGGAGGCCATGTGGCCAGGCACGCCTGAGCCGGATTGGACCGCGTTTGCAGCCCGGGGCATGGTGCCTACGGCGGATGCGATGCATTTCTTTTTCCGCGCCATCACCCCGCCTGGTCGCCCCCGGCGGTTTGATGCGCGATTTTTCCTTGTGGATGCCGATCAGATCATGGGCGATCCGGATGATTTTTCCGCTGCCTCCGAGGAGCTGTCGCATTTGCAATGGGTTCCCCTCTCCGAGGTGCGTGCGCTCGATCTGCCATTCATCACCGAGGTGGTGCTGGCCGAACTGGATGCACGCGGGGATGAGACAGGGCCACCGCCCTCGGTGCCGTTTTTCAAGAATAACGACGAGGAAAGTCTCTTCCTGCGAATGTATGGGACGGAGCCCGGAAGTTAGAAAATTCTTGGCCTTTTTCCATGGGAAAACAATGTGCGGCTTTGATGTCAGCCCAGAATCACCAGAAGAAGGATGCTGGCGGTCAGCAGTGCAATCCCCAAAAGCTCGCGCGCCGTAACGCGTTCCTTGAAGAAGAGGACCGAGGCCAAGAGTGAAAAAATCACCTCGATCTGGCCTACGGCAAAGACATAGGCCGCATTTTGAAGTGTGAATGCCGTGAACCACCCGACAGAGCCGCCAAGGCTGGTCACCCCCATCCACACCGCCTTGCCCCTTGCCGCCCAGACGCGGCCAAGCTCCGCAGGCTCGCGCCAGCGCAGCCAGAGCATCATGGCCAGTGTTTGTGAAAGCGTCACCGCTGACACCGTGACCGCCGCCCGCAGTAGAGCATCGGTATGATCCACCTCCAGCGTTGCCGCTCGGTAGCCCACTGCCGAGATCG
This sequence comes from Roseovarius sp., assembly GCA_963691795.1. GTDB lineage: Bacteria > Pseudomonadota > Alphaproteobacteria > Rhodobacterales > Rhodobacteraceae > Roseovarius. The sequence goes on along the minus strand of OY829373.1, from coordinate 3,798,677 downwards.
AGAAAAAAAGCCCCGAGGCCAGCCCAAGCCCCGCTGCACGGGTTGTAAAGCGGCGCAGGCCACGTTTGTCCGATTGCGGCGTGTCAGAGAGAACCAGAACCCCGACAAGACCGATCAGGATCGCCAGAAATCCTGTCAGACTGATCAGGTCGCCCAGCACGACAAAGCCTACAAGCGCGGTCTGGATCACCTCTGTTTTCTTGAATGTGATACCCACGGCAAAGTTGCGCTGCGCAAACAGCAGCACCATGAAGAGCGTTGCCATGATTTGCGCCAGCCCACCAATCCATGCACAGGCCCAGAACGTGACACTCAACTTCGGCAGATCCGCCCCGTGCCAGGCCAGCACGCCCACTGCCAGAGCAAAGGCAAAGGGGGCGGCATAGGCAAAACGCGCAAATGTAGCCCCGCCCGCCGAGAGTGTCCCCATCGATAGCGACTTCTGCAGCATAAACCGCAGCGTTTGGAACGCGGCGGCTGCGATTGACAACAGGATCCATGCTTCCATCGTCAGCCGTTCTGCCCCGATTGTCGGGCGAAGGCCAGAGGGGTGTCACTCAGCCGGTTCCTGGCGATACGCCTTCTCCCAGATCGGGTGGGCCACCGGGTCTTTCGCGCTTAGGAAATGATGGGCAAAAATCTCTCTGTACGAGCGGTAATAGTAGTGCCCGTTGCGACCGAGATAACTGTCGCGATTGTCGGTGAAGAGCCTAGGCAGCTGGTACCATGCCACGCCGGGATGGCGGTGATGGACGGCATGAAGGTTGTTGTTGAGAAAGAGAAACGCGAGTGGGCCACGATCTTCAATGACTACGGTGCGCCCACAGGCGCGCTCATGGGCGCGGTGTTCGAGAAAGGTGCGGATCTTGAGGATGGAAAACCCACCATAGGCCGCCATAAGATAGCTCCAGACCGGCATCGGCGACCACAGGATCAGCCCCAGTACTGGCACTAGGCCCAGCGCATGCGCTGCCCAAGCCTGTCGCACCTGTATCTCTCCAGTGCGTATCACGCGCATATCTTCCTGCACAAGACAGCCCAGGCTGATCGCGGGACCAAGCAGCATGCGCCCAGCCAGCGTATTGTTGATTCGCAAAAGCCATTGCACGGGCCCCGGCAGGTTGGCCCAGACTGCTGGATCAAGATAGTTTGTTTCAGGATCATCATAGGGATCGGTCAGGATGGCGTCCTGATGATGCGCCAGATGCAGGTCGCGAAAGCGCCGGTAGGGAATGAAAAGCCCAAGACAGGGAAAGACGCAGGCCTGATTGAGCCGCGCATCGCGGAAGGGATGCCCATGCAGCGCCTCATGCGTGAGGGAGGAATGCAGCGCCACGGCGGCCACGGTGACGCTGATGGCAAGTGGTAGCCAGACCAGCGTCAGGAAGAAGAGTGCTATCACCCAGATGCCGTAACAGGCGGCCATGAGCGCCAGGGTTGGCCATTCCACCGCGCGGCGCGCGTGCGCGCGCTCAGACATGAAGGCTCCCAAACCCGACACTACGTTCCCCTTTTACTGTCCCGTTCTCAGAATTGTTAAGCCAGAATCTGTCAGCACAGAATTCCCAAAACAGTTAACATTGCTCTGCAATAATGATAATTATCACCAAATGAGAGAAAAAACCGATAAACGAGACCGGGCTAGCCTGTTCCGCGCCCGGCTGGGCGAGGCGATGGAGGACAGACGCTTCACCCAAAGTGATCTGGCGCGGGCCATCGGGGTGGATCGATCCACCATCTCACAGCTGATCAAGGGGATGGGTGCGCGGCTGCCCAATGCGCAGGTGGTGGGCGAATGCGCGGCCACGCTGGGGGTGTCGGCGGATTGGCTTTTGGGGCTGACCGACCGGCCAGAAACGGCGGCGGATATTGTGGCCTCGGCCATGTCCCAGACAGAGGCGCCGCGCGCGCTGGTTGATGAAAAGATCTTCCAATGGCATCGCGAAGCGGTGGGCTACAAGATCCGCCATGTGCCCGCTGGGCTGCCGGATATGCTCAAGACACGTGCGGTGATGGAGTGGGAATACGCCCCGCATCTGGGCCGTAGCATTGATCAGGCTATTGGTGCATCACAAGACCGCCTGGACTGGATGAGGGGCGCGCAGTCGGACTATGAAATTGCGCTGCCGCTATACGAAATGCATTCCTTCATCAACGGCGAAGGTTACTACGCAGGACTGCCCAGCGCAGCTAGGGAAGAACAGACGAAGTACCTGGTCGAGATGTCTGAGCAGCTCTATCCCCGAATGCGGCTCTACCTTTTTGACGCGCGCCGCCTCTATTCTGCGCCGGTCACCATATTCGGCCCGCTTTTGGCAGCGCTTTACCTTGGGCAAAGCTATCTGGTCTTCCGCGACACTGAACGGGTGCAGGCGATGACTGAACATTTTGACTACCTCGTGCGCGAAGCCGATGTGGGTGCCCGCGACCTGCCAAACTATATCCGCGCACTCTGATCGCCTCCCGGTTCTTCTGTCAGACAAATATCTTGGGGATGTCGTACTGCACTTGTGACAGGATCAGCGCACCCCAACCGCATTCTTCAAAAAAGTGCATTCAAAATCTTTGCAACATTTCGCCTGTCTAACAAAAACACCTCCGCCATTTCGGGCGGAGGTGTTTTTGAAACGATGATCAGGCAATCAGGCGGCTTCGGCCTGAGATGCCTGGGCAGCAGCATTGCGTCGCTCACTTTCTTCGCGGGATAGCGCGACAGATGTGCGAACTCCCTTTCCCACGAAATCCATCAGGCCAGATACGACACGCTCATTGGGGTCGATGCCAGCGCAGCTGAGGACCTCGCGCCCATCCCGCGAGCGGGCCCAGCGGGCAATCTGTTCGGGTCCGTTGCCATATTTCTTGTCATCAGAAATGGCGTCATCCAGCGCAGCCAGTACGACAGCTGCGAAAAGTTTACGCGCTCGGTTGCCTTGTTCGGCATTGAACGCAGTGCCATCAACGAAATCTTTCATGATCCGTCCTTGTTTATTATTGCTCTTGTCTTTTTCGGCGTGGAGCCTGTTATGGCGGAGTTTATGTGATTCGGCTACACCATTTTCGCATAGCTGCCATGCGTTTTGTGCATGTCTTAACAAAAGTGTAACACCAAATCTCGTTGTCTTGCCCCCCACAACATTCAGATATAGGGATGGGCCAACTACGTTCAACCCAACGCCACGGAAGTGCCGCAATGTCGAAAATCAATGGAAACGAAATCCGGCCGGGCAATGTCCTGGAACATAATGACGGGCTGTGGAGCGCGGTCAAAGTCGATCACGTCAAGCCTGGCAAGGGGGGCGCCTTTGCCCAGGTTGAGCTGCGCAATCTGCGCAATGGGTCCAAGCTGAATGAACGGTTTCGCAGCGCCGATAAGGTGGAACGGGTGCGGCTGGAACAAAAGGACCAGCAGTTCCTCTATGAAACGGATGGCATGCTCGTTTTCATGGATGCCGAAACCTATGAGCAGATCGAGCTCTCGGCAGAGCTTCTAGGCGAACGCCGTCCATTCCTGCAGGATGGTATGACCATCATCGTGGAATTCTATGAAAACGAGGCCCTCAACGCGACACTGCCACAAAAAGTAATCTGTCGCGTGGCAGAGACGGAACCGGTGGTGAAGGGACAGACCGCAGCCAACAGTTTCAAGCCGGCTGTCTTGGACAATGGTGTGAAGGTCATGGTGCCGCCCTTCGTTGGGCAGGACGAGGATATCGTGGTCAACACCGAGACCATGGAATACGTGGAGAGGGCGTAACATTCTGTAATATTGAAATTATTTCGCCTGCAGTCCGTTGAAGTATGCAGGCCTCCCACATGGGCCTCAGTCCAAAAGGGAAACCTTAGCATCGCCTGCTGTCATGTCATCCCCGGCCCGGTCGAATCGCAGATAGGCAATTGCGCGTTTCCCGGATTGTGTGAAGATTGTCCCAGCGGACTTTCCACCTGATTTGATCTCTGTTCCTACGGGGGCAGCGCCATCCACCCCGACGCTGACCAGCCCCTTGCGCAGCTCTGTCTTGTGCTTCATCCGGGCGGTTACCTCTTGACCAACATAACAGCCCTTGCGGAAATCCACGCCGCTGAGACGCTCGAACCCTGCCTCGAGGATGAACGTTTCGGGTGTCAATTCCACACTGGTCTGAGGGATGCAATGCGACACGCGGATCGCATCGAAATCTGTTCCATCATCGCCCTCGGCCTCGCCATAAAGCCGCCAGCCCATGGCGTCATGGCGGGGATCGGCCAGCGCCCCATTGGGCATAGGCCCCGTACCGCAAAATACCTTCAGTTCACTCTGAGAAATTGCCACATCCGCGCGCAGTCGGTACATTGACAGCCGCTTGGCTAGTCCTTCGGCCAGGCTGTCATCGACATCAAGGTGGATCGTGACGTCACGTCGGAATAGGAAAAAGTCGGCCAGATATTTGCCCTGAGGCGTCAAAAGCGCGGTGTAGAGCAGCCCATCGCCCATCTTGGAGAGGTCATTGGTAACGAGATTTTGCAAAAACGGTTCTGCGTCTGAGCCAGTGATGTTGTAAATTTTGCGCGTCATGGCCTCTCCCCGTTTGATGGCAACTGTAATATAGGATGGCTCAGGCGCAACGACCGAGATACATGATGGCGGCAAAACTTTCCGTAGTGATCCCAACGCTCAACGCTCAGTCCGGGCTCGAGCGGTCCCTGCCCGCTTTGGCAGAGGGGTTGACCGTTGGGTTGATCCGCGAGTTGATCATTTCCGACGGGGGGTCGCAGGATGCCACACGCCAGATTGCTTCGGCTGCGGGGGCAGTCTGGATCACTGGTCCTGCGTCTCGCGGGGGGCAGTTGCGGCGGGGAGCGGAGGCCGCGCAAGGCGAATGGCTTTTGGTTTTGCACGCCGACACGGTGCTGCCGCACGGCTGGACCGATGACGTGATGGCCCATCTGCCCAATGGTCGACCTGCCTGGGCACCGATGCGGTTTGACGATGGCAGTCTGCCTGCCCGTCTGGTGGCCGGGTGGGCCAACCTGCGCGCCCGATGGTTTGCGCTGCCTTACGGCGACCAAAGCTTGTTGATCTCGGCGCTGGACTACGCCGCTGTGGGCGGGTTTGCCGATGTGCCGCTGATGGAGGACGTTGCCATGTCGCGCGCCCTTGGGCGGCGCTTGATGGCATTGCCTTTCACTGTGACTACAAGTGCGGAGCGATATCGCCGTGATGGTTGGACCAGAAGGGGGACACGCAATTTGGGATTGCTGCTCCGATACTTGGCGGGGGCGGACCCAGCAAAGCTGGCGCAACGGTACTGACTACCGAGATCAGAAGAGCGGCTTCTTGGCAGTCTGGAATTCCTGCTGAACGGCCATGAAATCATACTCGGTTCTGACCCAGTCCTCAAAAGAAATCGGGTCATTTTTGTTGCGCGCCTCGTATAGGTCGAGGATGTAGTCCAGCACACCCGTTTTGGAGTTTTTCAGATGTGCATATTTCAGGCTGAGCATGCGGCGGGCTTGGGCGACTGTCTCTCCCTCGATGACGATCAGGTAAATCGCGGCGGCAAAGCCTGCACGGTCGGCGCCAGATTTACAGTGCATGACAAAGGGTTTTTCGATTGTCCGAAATGCCTCTATAACTTTCAGGATATCCTCAGCAGGTGCGGCATGACGAGCATGAAATGTAACATTAATGAGATTTAACCCCACCTCGCGACAGCTTTCTTCTTCTACCAAGTAATGAGCCGCACCGGCCGCGCCGCGCAGGTTCAAGATGGATTTGATTCCCATCTTCTTGAGCTTGAGAAAGCGGCGATGCGTCGGCTGGTTGGAACGGTAGACACCGGGGGCAACAGGGTAGAAATTGGTCCAGAAAATCCGCAGCACGGCGTGGTCGAACCACATGTTGTAGATGCGCGCGCGCCTGCGGTTTTCGGGGGTTGACAGATCGGTATTGTAATAGGCCCGCACGCCCCGTTCCCAATCCGCAATCCGTTTGAAAATCGACATTCCCGTCTCTTGCCCCCTGGCACCAGTACCCCCGTACAAGGAGGCCGGACCCATCTAGTGGCAAGTGGGGGGTATGACAACCCACATCGCAGCGTTCAGTTCACTGATTGACGCCGCGGATGCGCTAGCTATTTTGCGCCCATCACATGACTCGAGGACGAAGATCATGAGCCAAGCTGGCGGCCGTTCCTATTGTGCCATCCCGGGTCCATCTGTGGTGCCTGACGAGGTGTTGCAGGCGATGCATCGAGCTTCTCCAAACATCTATGCCAAGGAGGTGGTCGAGCTAACCGAAAGCCTGATCCCCGACCTTTGCCGTGTGGCACGCACCCATGGGCAGGCGGCAATTTATATCGGCAACGGGCATGCAGCTTGGGAGGCTTCGCTGGTCAATACATTGGCGTCGGGGGATCGGGTGCTGCTGCCAATTGCGGGGCTCTTTGGGCGCAGCTGGGCGAACATGGCGGTGGGCCTAGGGCTGGAGGTCGATACGGTTGAGATTGGCCACGGCGCTGTGCAGGACCTTGAGTTGATCAGGGCAGCGCTGGATGAGGACAAAACCCACAAAATTAAAGCTGTTTTGCTAACCCATGTGGATACCTCAACTTCTTACCTCACTCATGTGAAAGAAGTGCGTGACCTCATGCGTGGACTGAACCATCCGGCGCTGCTTTTTTCGGATAATATTGCATCGCTAGGTTGTGACCGGTTCGAGATGGATGAATGGGGGGTCGACGTAATGGTTGCGAGCTCCCAGAAGGGGTTGATGACACCACCTGGTCTGAGCTTCGTCTTCTTTGGCGAAAAGGCTGCCCGTGCCCGCGAAGGTCTGGTGCGCGTATCCCCATATTGGGACTGGAAACCGCGCACCGCACCAGAGCTTTTCTACCAGTATTTCGCGGGCACTGCACCGACGCATCACCTGTTTGGTTTGCGGGTGGCGCTGGACATGATCCATGACGAGGGGATCGAAGTGGTCTGGAACCGGCACGAGAGGCTGTCCCGCGCGATCTGGGCGGCGGTGGAGGCCTGGGGTCAGGCGGGGTCGATGCGGCTTGGTGTCAATGATGTGGCGCATCGCAGCCGTGCCGTGACCTCACTTTTGATGGATCCACCTCAGGCCACGCGATTGCGCGGCTGGGTCGAGACGCAGACAGGTGTGACGCTGGGCATTGGGCTGGGTATGGAAACGCAGTCCGATCCTAAAGGTGACGGAGCGTTCCGGATTGGCCATATGGGGCATGTGAACGCGCATATGGTGCTGGGTGTTCTTGGTGCGATTGAGGCTGGGATGGCGGCTTTGGATATTGCGCATGGGCCCAGCGGCGTCAGCGCCGCGGCACAGGTCATCTCGCGAGAGGGGCGCTAGCTCCGCCGTCCAATGCGTCGGATGAGGCGGTCGAGCAGATAGCCAACGGCCAGAACCGTGGGCAGGCCCCACATGGCCCAGATCACGGTCATGATCCAGAATAAATTCAACCCGCCCATGATCAGGGCGGCGTTGGTGTAGTTGGGGGCTTCTCTCAACACGCCACGTTTCATAAGGTAAGCCTAGCCGAAAAAATCTTCAGGTCGCGCATTTTTTTCACCTTAGGCAGGTCTTTCGGTTAACCGCCCAGTTTCTGTAGGGTTTGGGCGAGGCTGTCGGCAAATGCGTCTATGTTGTTGTCGGGGCCACAGCTCACGCGGATGCAGCGATCCTGCGGCGCGACGAAAGGCATGCGTACGAACATGCCGCCCGCGACTAGGTCGGCCAAGATCGTGCGCGCAAAATCGCCGTCGTGGCCGCAGTCAATCGCCACAAAATTGGTTGCTGAGGGCAGGGTAGATAAGCCGTTTGTCTTGGCAATCGCTTCCAGCCTTGCGCGTGATGCGGCAACCGCCCTGCATGTTTGGTTAAGCCAGTCGTCATCGGCCAAGGCTGCCAGCGCGCCTGCCTGAGCAACGCGGTTGACGCCGAAATGGTTACGGATCTTGTTGAAGCTCTCGATCAGACCGGGCGCGCCCATGGCATAGCCGATCCGAGCTCCGGCCATGCCGTAAGCCTTTGAGAACGTGCGCATTCGGATCACCCTTGGGTCATCGGCGGCAATCTTGGGCGCTGTGCCTTCAGGGGCGAATTCGATATAGGCCTCGTCAAGGATCAGAAGGCAGCCATCAGGAACCTGATCAATTGCGGCCTCGATGACCTCGGCCCTGTGCCACGTGCCCATCGGATTATCGGGGTTGGCAAAGTAAACCAGCTTGGATCCGGTCTCCGCCGCGTGGGCCAGAAGGGCAGGCAGGTCTTCGTGATCGCTGGCATAAGGAACTTTGTGAAGCACTCCGCCAAAGCCTGACACGTGGTAGTTGAACGTGGGATAAGCCCCGTCTGATGTGACAACCGCATCACCCGGCCCAATCAGCAGGCGGACGAGATTACCCAGAAGCCCGTCAATCCCTTCCCCGATCATGATGTTGGCCGGGCTGACGCCGTGATGGGCGGCTATGGCCTCTTGTAGGTCATGGGCTGTGGGATCGGCGTATTTCCAGATCTCGCTTGTCTCGCGGCGCATGGCCTCGATCGCTTCTGGTGAGGGACCAAAGAGGTTTTCATTGGCGCCAAGGCGGGCCCGGAATACCGCACCGCGCGCGCGCTCCTGTTGTTCAGGGCCGACGAATGGGACGGAGGCGGGCAGGCTTTTAACCAACGGCGTGTATTTTGGATCTGACATATGGCTCAGACTGGAGCAGGCGCTGGCATGGTGCAAGAAGAATGCCGCAACGTTTGACTGGCCTCGCGATAAGGTATGGAGTTTTCTGGGACAAAAGGAGGATCGACCCATGGCCCGTGTAGAAACCCGTCTTGAAGATCATATCGCTCATATTTCCCTAACCCGGGCTGACAAGCACAACGCGGTGGACCGCGAGATGATGGAGGCACTGGTAGAGGCCGGGCAGGCGCTGATAGGCAATGAGGCCATACGTGCCGTTGTGCTGTCGGGCGAAGGGCCGAGCTTTTGCGCAGGCCTTGACGTTATGGGCTTTGCCAGCTTGGCCAGCTGGGACCCTGAGGCGCTGCTGATGCCGCGCAGCCACGGCAACACCAACCTTTTTCAAGAGGTTGCGATGGTCTGGCGCAAAATACCTGTACCGGTGATTGCCGCACTGCATGGCGCAGTCTACGGCGCGGGGTTCCAGATTGCGCTTGGCGCAGATGTACGGATTGCGCACGTGCAGGCGAAGCTGGCCGTGATGGAGATGAAATGGGGGCTGGTGCCGGATATGGGCGGTATGGCAATCCTGCGGGAACTCACGCGGGGTGATGTGATGCGGCGGATGATCTACACGGCAGCCCCGGTCGACGCGGAACAGGCTGAGCGGTGGGGGCTGGTCACGGAGCTGTCTGAGGATCCAGTGGCTGCAGCTCTTGCCTTGGCGCAAGAAATCTCCGGCAAAAGTCCTTCGGCCATCCGGGCGGCAAAGCGGCTGTGTGGGGTGGCTTTGTCGGGCCTGTCCGAAGATGAGGTCTTGTTGGAGGAAAGTCGGGAACAGGCCGCACTTATTGGCAAGCCGCATCAGACAGAGGTGATTGCAGCGAATATGGCCGGTCGGATTGCGAAGTTCGATTGATTTGGGGCCCGCTCGCTGGCCCTAGCAGGCGGTCTCGCCGTGCAGGAAGGCAGGGGCCTTGATGGACTTTTTGTGGCATTTTTTCAGATACATACCAGACCACGCCTTATAGCCGCCCTGATCGTTTTGCTGGGCGATAAGCATTTCGATGAAAGCGTCGCGGTGTTTGTCTGACTTGAGCGCCTTGAAAAGCGACTTTTGCGCTTTTGTCATGGAGCATGCGATACAATGGCCTTGGCGCTTGTATTTGCAGACATCCACGCAGGGGCTGGGGACTTTCCTGGCCATGCGTTTCGATGCGCTCTATTTCGTGAGGATAAGCTTGCTGGCACGGGTAATACGCAGGGTATAGACCTGATCATTCAGCTGAATCTGTGCCAAGTCACCATCCTTTGTCAGCTCCTGCGCGTCATAGAGGGGCAGGGTTTGTACGGCTCTGCTGGCCAGAGGTTTTGCGATGTCGACGCCCATGTGAACTCTCCGTTTTTCAACCATGCGCTATAACTGAGTGAATTTATCAGAAATGTCAATCTGGGTTTTATGGTAGCCTTTAGAACCAAATGACGAGTGGACTGGCCTGTGTCATGCTGCGACTGATCAACGCGAAGGAGAAGGTCATGCGGCTTTTCATTGCAACCGTCTCGACTGGGACGGACACTTTCAGGCCTATGCCTACCGGGTCCTCTGGCTTTCACGACTACTTTTTTCGCGAAAGGGTGGCGACAGAGGAACCCGCCAACCTGATGACCCAGGCGCCGCATGTCTGGCGGGCCCGGGCTGAGGCGCGGCGCGGTTTGGGTTGAAGGATCGCTGGTTTATAAAGCCAGAGATGAAGGCCGACATTGTGCTATTTGACCCCAAGACGATGATCAACGGGCAAATTTCCAGGCTTCCGAGCGGTCAAGCGAGAGTATTGTCCATGTGCTGGTGAACGGCGAGGTGGCGTTGCGGGATAGTGTTCAGATGCAAGACTGGGCCGATCGTTTAATTGACGGGAAAAGAGAGGTTTAGCATGTCGCGGACAGTATGGCTTAACGGGGAGTTCATGGCTGAGGAGGCGGCGAAGGTTCCGATTTTTGACCGTGGATTGCTCTTTGCGGACGCGGTCTATGAGGGCCTTGGCGTTCTAGACGGGCAAATCGTTGATTTTGATCATCACATGGCGCGGCTCTGGCGTTCACTTTCCGAGCTGGAAATGGTGCCGCCCATGTCCAAAGAGGCGTTGCACAAGGCACTGATGGAGCTGATCACCCGAAATGATGAGGCAGAGGCGTTCCTTTACCTTCATATCACGCGGGGGGTGCATGATCGGGATTACCTCTATCCAGACGGGCTGACGCCCAATTTCTTTGCGTTTACGCAGGAATTGCACGGTGGCTTTGCGAGTGACGCGCCAGAACCGCTGCGACTGGCCTCTGCGCCAGATATCCGCTGGGCGCGGCGGGACATCAAGACGACGAATCTTCTGGGGCAAGTTCTGGCCAAAGAGGTGGCGCGCAAGGCGGGTGCGGATGAGGCGCTGATGGTGGGCCCGGACGGGTACGTAACGGAATGTGGAGCGATGTCTTTTTTCATGGTCAGAGCGGGCCGACTTTTTGCCCGGGCGCTACAGGGTGAGCTGTTGCCAGGGGTGACGCGCAAAACGATGTTGCGGGTAGCCAGGGAGATGGGTCTGGAGATTATGGAGGACCGCTATCGGCTGGTAGAGACGTTCGAGGCTGATGAAGCCTTTGCAACAGGGGCGTCGAGTTACATCCAGCCGGTGATCGAAATTGACGGGCACCAGATTGGGAATGGGGCCATAGGCCCAGTCACGGCGCGCTTGCGGTCAGCCTATCTAAAGGCTGTGCGTGAGGGTTTCACGAATCTATAACCACGGGTCAAGGAACCGAAATCACAAAAGATTTCTGATGCAGTCTTCTGAAAAATGTGGTGCTGCTCGGTGTCGTAGGTTTCGCTTTTCGGTCAGAGGGTTTAGATAGGCTGGCATGATCACGCTCGACCACCTGTCAGATATTCACACCGTTGGGTTCGATACGATCATCGACGTACGGAGCCCCTCGGAATTTGCCGAGGATCACATCCCCGGCGCGATCAACCTGCCTGTTCTGGACGATAGGGAACGCGCCCTTGTCGGGACTGAGTACAAGCAGATTTCCGCCTTCACCGCGCGCAAACGCGGGGCTGCGCTTGTCTTTCGCAATGCAGCCGATCACATCGAAAAGCGGCTCTCTCACCATGAAGGCGGCTGGCGGCCGCTTGTTTATTGCTGGCGGGGCGGGCAACGCTCTGGCGCATTTGCCTGGATGCTGAAGGAAATTGGTTGGCGGTCGGAGATGATCAATGGGGGGTACAAATCCTTTCGCCGCCTTGTGGTCCGTGCGCTCTATGACGATCCACTAGACCATCGGCTGATCCTGCTGGCCGGTTACACTGGCACCGCCAAGACGGACCTGTTGCAGCGGTTGGATGCTATGGGTGTGCAGGTGATCGACCTAGAGGGCATCGCGCGTCATCGTGGCTCTCTGTTGGGGGAGTGGGATGAGCCACAGCCCAGCCAGAAGGCCTTCGAGACGCAGATTGCCATGGCGTTTGCACAGCTTGACCTCACCCTTCCGGTGGTGCTTGAGGCCGAAAGCAGTAAGATCGGTCAGCGTAATCTGCCGCCTTCGCTTTGGAGCGCTATGTGTGCGGCCCCCATTATTGATGTGCAAGCCCCGTTATCGGCGCGGGCCGTTTACCTATCACAGGCCTATGCAGACATTTTGGCTGACAAGTCGCGGCTGATGGCAAGGCTGGATATCCTGCGCCGCCACCGGGGCCATGCGATCGTGGATGGCTGGGGCGAGCTTGCCCGTGCGGGCGATGACGTGGCACTTTGTGAGGCGCTGGCGCGGGAGCATTATGATGTGGCCTATGACGCATCAATCCGTCTGCGGGAGGGGCGCATTGCAGCACAAATTCGGGCCGAGGGGCTGACGTCAGAAGCTCTGGATGACACGGCATTACGGATCAAAGAGGCCGTTCATACGATCCGCAATTGACCACGGTCTTCCGTGATCCGACCGATCAGCGCCGCCGTCTCTTCGTCTTGCCGCAAGGCCTCGATCACCGGCGCCGGATCGCCGCCTATGGCTGCCAGAAGGCCACCGCCTGTTTGTGGATCAAATAGCAAGGCACTGTGGGCAGTTTCAGGAAAGTGTCCAAAACCTTCCCGATTCTGAGTATAAAGTGTGGAACGAATACCCTTTTCTGACAGCCTTAGCGCACCGGTCATAAGTGGTATTGCGTCCTGAACAACCTCTGCTCCAACACCTGATGCGTGCAGCATGTTAGAGAGATGCCCCACCAAGCCAAAGCCTGTCACATCCGTCATCGCATGCGCGTTCGCCAAATGTCGGACCGCGCGGGTTTGCGGGCGTGTCATCACACGCAACGCTTCAGCTACGTCCGTGCCGCGTGCTTTACCCTCCATGTCACCCGCCATGATCACGCCGCTACCAAGGGGTTTTGTTAGGATCAAGTGATCGCCCGGTCGGGCCCCTTCCAGCGTGATAGGTTCACCATGACAGAGCCCGGTGACAGTGAAGCCGATGGTCATTTCAGCCCCCTGGGTGGAATGGCCGCCAACAATTTTGGCCCCGGCTTGCGTCATCACATCATGCGCGGTTTGGGTGATTTCGCGCAGGTGACGCTCTGCCAGAACAGGGGATTGGTGTGGCAGAATGATGGAAGAAACGGCTGCCTGTGGCGTCGCCCCCATGGCCCAGATGTCGCCTAGTGCGTGTACTGCGGCGATGCGGGTGAGTGTGACGGGATCGTCGACCATCGCGCGCAGGTGGTCGTGGCTGATGACTTGACGGGTCTGCCCCACGCGTAGGATCGCGGCATCATCTCCAACCGGCGTGTCATCGTTTCCATGCAGTGCCCGGCGCAGTGTGGGTAGGCCAAGCTTAGCCCCGCAGCCACCGCAAAGCGCTTGGTCCCCGGCCGGCACTGTTCCGCTGGCCCGGGGCCAGGGCAGCGCAGGCTTGATCGGCTTGGGAAGTGAGAACTTATCCATGAAGGCAGTGTCGATCTGGTCTTTCCAGCGCCACACCCAACGTCCTGAAAAGGTGATGCCGAGGCGTTCACCGAGGGCAGCTTTCTCGCCGAGAGAGACAAGTTTTAGATAGTCGTTTTGTGGCACGTAAGGCTTCAGCCCGCCGCTGCCCGAAAGCGTGGCTCGCAGGTTATTTAGAAGAATGGGCGCCTGTCGCACCGCATAGACTCCCGCCTTGGGGCGCGGGCTGGCCGTCATCTCGGCACAGTCGCCAACAGCGAAAATGGTTGGATTGGAACTGCGTAGACGGAGGTCGATGGGGATAAAGCCCTGTGAGTCGGTTAGACCTGTACCGGCAAGCCACTCATGGGGTTTCGCCCCCGCCGCGCCTGTGATGAAATCCGCCTCAACCCTGCGCCCATCGTTCAGGTGAACCCCGGTCTTCGATATGCGTTCGGGCGCTGCCCCTTCCAGAAGCATGATGCCATGCTGTTTTAAGGCCGCACGCATCTGGCTGGCGGCTTTGGGTCCCAGGGCGGTGAAGGCCCGGTTCTGTTCGATCACGCTGACCTGCGCGTCGCGTCCGGTATTGCGCAGGCGATGCGCCATGGCGAGCGCCAGCTCTGCCCCCGCGACACCGCCGCCGATCACGGCCACGCGGGCCGGGCCTGTGCTGTCAGCGTATCGCGCCCAACGCGTGGCAAACCGCCCGAGGGGTTTGGCGGGCACACCGTGTTCGGCAAAGCCCGGCAGGTCCGGCATGCCTGAGGTGATACCAATATCGATCGAGGCCACGTCAAAGCCGATATCCGGCCCGCCTTTGACCTGAATGCGGCGGGCTTGGGTGTCGATCCCCGTCGCGGCGGCCATGACCAGACGGGCCCCCGCCCGGCGGGCAAGACGGATCAGGTCGATATCAAGCTGGTCGCGCTGGTAATGGCCTGCCACAAAGCCCGGCAGCATCCCCGAATAGGGCGCGGTCGGGCCGGGGTTGATCAGCGTGACACGCGCCCCGGGCAGCGGGTTCATCGCCCATGCCTGCAAGACCAGCGCATGGCTGTGCCCGCCCCCGATCAGGACAAGGTCTTTGGTAAAGGGCAGGGACGGTGTTTGCATGCAACCTCTCTGCCCTCGCGGCTACCATTTTGGCGCCCAAGCGCCTAGTCAAAAAGCGGGTGAGGCGGGGCCTAGCCTTCGGCGCGCAGGGCGCGTTCCTCGTCGATGACCTTTTGCGGGAACTGGCTCATGAAACAGCAGCAGACACCCTGGTCAATCATCGTGCGTGGCCCGTTCGGGTGGGCGATGTGGCGGTAAACGCCATGGCTGTGACCGTGGTGGTGATGGCCGTGGCTGTGATCATGCCCGTGGTCATGGCTGTGCCCGTGATGGTGGTGATGGTGCCCATGATCGTGGCTATGGTCGTGATCATGGTCATGCGCCGCATCGCCTTCCTCATCCAGCGGATCGCGGAATTCGGCGTGGTGGTGATGGACCTCAACCTCCCCCTTCGCCAGACGATCCTTGAAGGATGCCATCAGGTCCACGCTGTCGGTCAGGCTGCCGGCCTGCGCTTCCTTGATGCGTTCGATGAAGGTGTCGATGACGTGGTCCTGATCGGCCAGATAATGGGCCTTGAAGAAGGTGACATCCGGCACGATTTCGGCCACGCGGTCGACATAATTGTAAATCCGGTCGATCAGCTTGCCCGAGAACAGGAAATAGGGGGCGACGACGATTTTCTTGTAGCCCAGTTTCAGCGCCATTTCGAGGCCACGTCCTACAGATGGGAAAGTGACACCGGAATACACCGTCTCGGACCAGCCAAAGCCAAGGTTTTCGGTCACGATCCGGGTCAGGCGGGCCGCTTCTGCATTGGCCAGCGTGTCCGAGGTGCCGCGCCCCACGACGACCAGCATGGTGTCGTAAAGTTCGCCCTCGTGGACGTGATCCACGCCCAGGGCTTGCAGGATACGCGCCTCGAACGCGGCGATCATCTGCGGGTGCAGACCTAGCTCGCGGCCATAACTTACAGTTAGGCCAGGGTTCTTTTCGCCATATGTGGTCAGGACCGAAGGAATGTCATTCTTGGCATGGGTGGCGGCAAAGAGCATACCAGGGACAGCAACGATTTCATCAACGCCCGCATCGCGCAGCCGGTCTAGTCCCATATGAATGTTTGGAGCGGAATATTCTAGGAACCCGTACTCCACGGGAATATCCGGATACCGGGCGCGCAGCCCTTTTGCGAGAAGGGAAAACTCTTCCTCTGCGGATTTGGCGCGGCTGCCATGCCCACAGATCATGATACCGGTTTTCTTCATGCTGGCTCTCTCTGGATCACTCATTTCACTATGTCTTATCTAGGCTGTCACTGCGCGGGTCAATGCGACCCATGACGGCTGAAATCAGCCACCTTGTTTGAAGCCGGAGGCCCTGGGGCTAGGTTTCAGATCAACAAGGAGAGAGCAATGACAAAACTTATGTTGATTTGCGCAGCCTTGGTGCTGGTCGTAGCCGCTCTTGGCGGTGCGCGGGTATGGGCCTCGCAAACGGTGGAGACTCCGGATTACCAAGTGGAAATTGCCGAAGGCGCTTTTGAGCTGCGGGCCTATCCGGCGATGGTGGCCGCACAGGTAGAGCGTGCCGGCAACCGCGGCGCGGCTGTGCGGGCAGCATTTTCGCCTTTGGCCAGCTATATTTTTGCCAAAAACCGACCGGGTGAAAAGATTGCCATGACTGCGCCTGTGACGCAGGAGCCGGATGATGCGGGATGGGTTGTATCTTTTATTATGCCGTCCGGGCGGACTACGGCGGACCTGCCTGTCCCGGCGGGCGATGTCACGCTGGTGGACGAGCCTGCGCGCCACATGGCAGCAATGAGGTTTTCAGGGCGTTGGACGGATGCGCGATTTCAGCGCCATGCAGAGCAATTGCAGAGTTGGGTGCGGGCGCAGGGGCTGACCATGGTGGGGGATGTGGAGTTTGCTTACTACGACGACCCCTTCACACCGGCTTTCTTGCGTCGCAACGAGGTGATGGTCGAGGTCGTAAAACCGTAGACAAGGGACCAATGTCTTTCAAGGGACGCACACATTCGAAGAACAACTCCTACTTTCGAAAGAAGAATTGGCTCTTGAAGTGGAGCCTACTTGTGCAAAATTCAAAGGCTCTGCACTAGGCCTCCATGTGAGTCAGTGCGCATGCAAAGCGTGATTTTCGACCTTCACGGTAATAGTCCTTCATCCCCGCGCGGTTGCTGCCAAGGATCATGTCGTGATCGACCCAGGTCAAATCCATGCGCAGCGCCTCGGCCATGAACTCGGTCGCGCGCTGGCTTGGCACACCGACCACCGTATGCGTCACCCCGTCAACATCGCTGACCGCGTTTAGCGGGTTTGAGATCTCCTCTTTCAGTACCTGCACAATGGCGTTGTCGGCCTTGATGAATTCGCTGTCGATGATCACCAAGCTCGGGTTCAGCTTGTGGATCATCGACAGAAGCCTGAAGTGATCCATTATGTGGTAGAAAATCCCATAAACAGCCACCACGTCAAACCGCTCGTTAGTGGCGATCTGCCTTTCGAGCTCTGAGAATATATCGTTCTTGGTCAGTGATATGCGTGATTTGAACGCTGTTTGCGGGAAATGCGTGAAACGGTCGATCAGGTCCTGACGGGCCTCCACGCCAATCACCTCTGACGCACCGGCATGGGCTAGCGCATAGGACCAGCGACCGTCATGCGCAGCCAGATCCAATACGCGCGCGCCTTTGATCTGGTCGGCAAAGGGTTCGATGATAAGCCGGTGACGCTGGGCGAGGCGCTCAATCGTCTTGGGGTTCTCCTCGTAGGGGGGCATGTTGCCCATGAAGTTGAACACGTCCGTCATGACCCGCCCCTCCCGCGTCAGCCACACATCTTTGCAGCCAGGTTGGAATATTCGGCATAGGCCTCCCAAAACCGTTCATCCTTTGCGCGGTCGGATTGGCGGATTTCTTGGGCCAGTTGCGGGTTGGTGTAGAAGGCGACTGATTTACGCTGATCTGAGCGGCTGAGCGTCTTGTCCGCGGCCGTCTGGATGCAGCCGCAAAGCTGGGTTGATTTCTTCTTTCGGTCCGATTGCAGGCAAGCCTTGCTGATCGGTCCATAGGTCAGGGCAACGGGGGCCGTGCTGCGTCGGTCGGGGCGGTCATTCTTGTTTCCGCCGCCGCATCCCGCGAGCACCAGTATACATGTCATCACAAGAAGCTTTTTCATCGCTGTTGCCCGTTTTGCCTGCTTTGCTGTCCTGCGCCCTTACTTGTCATGTGTGTTGCGCGGGTCAATCGCTTGCAATGGTTGTGCCTGATTGGTCCGATTTTTTCAATCGGCAAGTCGTTGACCCGTGCCGATCAATAGTTGGTGTTCCCCGAGCCAAAGCTTGTGTATTTCGATGGCAGCAAGGACCCCTTGAAAAGCGCTGGATTTGAATTGTCGCTGCGGGTGAACCAGACGCGCGGGCTGGCCCCCTTCTTTTTGTTGGCCGTCAGATGCACCTTCTGGCGTGGAATGCGGATCTCAAGCGTCGCGATGGCATCCTGTGGGCGCCATACCTGCTCCAGCATGACACAGCCCGCCGGAGCCCCGGCATAGCTTTTTGCGGCGCGCACCCGGTTGAGGAAATTGAAATTCTTTGTCACCACTTTTCCGTTCAGCGCCACGCTGCCCTTGGATAAAACCTGCCTACTGGCATTGCGGGTGTAGATCGACATGGCGTCGCTCTGTGCCCATACCCCGCAAAGGCCCAGTCTGCCATTGATCTGGCGCGCCTCCATCGCCACGCTGAGGCCGCCGCCAGAGGTGTATTCTCCACCGCTGACCACCGCATTTGGCCCAAGCGGGGCATCAGGCGCGCGCGTGTCGGCGCGGGCAGACAGGCCCAAGACGGCAAGGGCAAGTGAGGACAGAAAGATCAGGGAAAGGTGATGCATGTCAGCCTCCGGTGCGATGGGGTATCCAACACTAAGCTGCATTCCCGGTATCCATCAAGGCGCGCACCGGAATGTGATGAGTGTGTCATGTCAGTCCAAAACCTCCTTGCGTTGGTTGGGCTCACCGAATTTCTCATGTTGCTGGGCCAGATAGGGTTCCAGATCCTCAGTATAGGCTTGCTCAAACGCTTCAAAAATGGCGCGCCCAGCCTCGAGCCGGGGCATGTAAACGATATCGGCCCCAGCCGCCCGGATCTTTTCAACGGTCGACAGGCTGATGGCGTTGGCGATGATCCGGGCTTGGGGGTTGATATGACGCACCAGACGGACAAGCCCCGCCGTGTCGATCCCGCGCAAAAGGTCCTCGGAAATTGGGCAGAGGACCACTTGCGCGCGGTCGATCCCGGCATGAAGCAGCGCCTCTTCGTTGGAAATGTCGCCATATACTACATGCGCGCCCAGTTCGCGCATCCCGTCGTGAAGGGCCACGTTGAAGTCCACAATGGTCGTGTGTTTCAAAAGTTCAGGCTTGTAGCGTTCCAGCTCCGCCAGGAAGGAAGAGGCATCGCGATGCACGCCCAGGATGCCCAGTACAACCTCGTGGCCGGCATCTTCCCCATCATTATGGGGCTCACGAAAGCCAAGCCTTGTCAGTGTGCCTTTCAGGCGCTCGTGAATTTTGTAGGCATTCTCGAAGAGGGGTGTGGTAGCGATTGCGGTGATTACGAAAGCGAGGATGACGACGGCGGCAAACTCTTGGCTGATATGGCCCAGTTCGAGGCCGAGGAACATGATGACCAGCGAAAACTCTGACACCTGGGCTAGTTGGGTGGCGCTGACTTGCGCGTTACGCTGATCAATGCCGACGAGATAGAAAATCGGGAAGAAAACCACCTGCCGCGCGAGGATGGCCAGTGCGGCTATGCCGACGGCCAGTAGCGGCACTTCCCACGAGGTAAGCGCAGGGATGCTCATACCCAGACCAACGAAGAAGAGTGTGACGAAGAAATCTTTCACCAATCCCACCTTTGTGACAATCTCCACGCTATAGGGTGAACTGGCGATCGTGGCGCCTGCGATCAGTGCGGCCATGCCGGAGCCGACAGCCAGTGAGATATCAAGCCCGGCCGCCTTGGCCACGTGATCGAGGCTCTCGCCTACGGCCATGATTGCAAAACACCAGGACATGGCGGCCAGCAGAACCAGCTCGGGCTTCTTGGCAATCCATGAAAAGGCGCGGTTGGCTAGAAGGCGCGATAGTATGACGGCGATGACAATCAGGATGCCGATGCCGACAAACGAGTTGAGGATCTTGAACAGATCGGGATTGTCGAGGCTGGGTTGCACCAGCGTGACGATGATGGCCCAGATGTCCTGAAAGATCAGCACGATAAGCGAAATCTGGCCGGGGCGGGTATCCAGCTGGAAATGCTCTTGGAAGAGCTTAACCACCAGCAGTGATGAGGAGACGGATATGGCCACGCCGACATAGAGGGGCGAGAGCGGGGCCTCAGTCAGTATGCCGCCCAACCCGAACCACATCAGCATCTTGGTTACCAAGATACCGAAAAGCATCGTCAACGGGAATTGTAGCGCACCGGCTAGCAGCAGGGTTCGGCCACTGGCAAGGATGCGCGGCACGTCGATTTCCAAACCGATCACGAATAGCAGCAGGACAAAGCCGATCTGGGCAATCGCCTCGATATTGCCGGGGTCGATGATGGCCTGCAGGCAGAGGGGCCCAAGCGCGACGCCCGCCAGGATGAAGGCGGCGATGGAGGGGATGCCGATCCGGGCAAAGACCACGGCCAGCGCGCCAGCGCCCAACAGGCTGGCGCCGATATCGGCGGCCAACGTGGGAACCTCACCCCCCGCGGCATGGGCGGGGGAGGTCAGGCATGCCAAGAGCGCGCCCATGAGGGCGACAAGCGGAATGGAAAAAACTGGGCCCCGCCGCGTGGGTGGCGGGATGTCTGTCAAAGTCGTGTCCGAGCTCCCCGAACCGGCCAAGCCGGCCTTCCCGGTTGGTGCCGTATTTCGGGAAGTGTTGGAAAACGTCGTTTGCTTGTCAAATGTTTAGATGATGGGCGCTTTGCCCGATGGGTTTCGTTGCGAGGCCGCCGGGGTAAGCGGCGCTGCCTCTGGCGCCTTTGGCTGCTCTCCAGAGTATTTGGGGGAAGATGAAACAGGGTGGTGGTTCGTGCTTCTTTCTGGTCAAAAACACCTGCTGCGCCGGAGGTACAATCCTCGGGCCGCCGTGGGGATGTAGCTTAGCGGATCACGAAGACCGATTGGGTGGCGTGGCGGGCGACGCGGGCCGAGTTGGGACCGATCAGGTAGTCGCGCAGTTCGGGCCGGTGTGCGCCGACAAAGATAGCATCGACACCCAATCGGTTGGCCGTTTTTATGATCTGGTCATAGATCGTACCCGTGCTGACGTGCAGCTGTGTCTCTACATCACCGGGCAGGGATTTTTCGGCCCAGATCTCCATATCGGTCTTGGCCTCATTCCGGGCCGCTCCCGCGTGGTTGGGGGAGAGTGAGACATCCACGATCGCCATGCCGCTTTCGGGTACGACGTTGAGGACATGCAGCGCCGCGCCCTCGGTGCGGGCCATGTTCACGGCCGCGCGGGCGCATTTCTCAGCGCCGGGCTCATCGTTGATATCAACGGCCAGAAGAAGTGTTTTGAACATTTGGCAACTCCTCAGAATGCTGGCTGCGTGGCGCGGGGGCGCTGGATCAGGACGAGGCCTGCCAGCAACAGAAGCGCCGGGATGAAAAAGATTTCTTTCGGCATCCGGTCATTCTCGATCTGGACTGCAGTGATCTGAACGGGCGTGTCGCCGTAGAAATCATATTCATTGCCCAAGGACTCGAAGAAGGGCGTGCCCGGGAAAGGCTCATCCATGGCGAGCACATCCCCATCCACCAGTAGTGCCAGACCTTGCGCATCCAGTGCAGCCTCGGCATCGCCGTTGATCGCAGGCAGTGTGATGGTGGTCGGACGCAACTTCCCGGTATCGAAATCTGGGCCTTCCACGACCACGCGCAGCTCCTTGCCCGTCTCGGCCCCGGCCATCAGCTCAAGCGCCGCAGGTCCGGTGGCGGAGGCGTATTTGTCGCTCACCTGATCGAGGAAGAAATCCGGCCGGAACAGCATGAAGGCGATGAAAAGCAGCGCCACGGTTTCCCATTTTCGGCTTTTGGCGATGAAATAACCCTGCGTCGCCGCTGCGAATAAGAGCATCGCGATGAGGGATATGAAGAAGACCAGGATAGCCTTGGCAAAGCCCACGTCAATCAGCAGCAGATCGGTGTTGAATATAAAGAGGAACGGCAGAAGCGCGGTCCGGATGTCATAGCTGAAGCCCTGAATACCCGTCTTGATCGGATCCCCCCGGCTGATCGCCGCCGCCGCATAGGCCGCAAGCCCCACCGGTGGCGTGTCATCCGCAAGGATTCCGAAGTAGAAGACGAAGAGGTGCACGGCTATTAGCGGGAAGATGTACCCTGCCTGCGCGCCCACCGACAGGATCACCGGCGCCATGAGAGAGGACACAACGATGTAGTTCGCCGTCGTGGGCAGGCCCATGCCAAGGATCAGTGACATGACAGCCACAAGCCCCAGCAGCGCCCAGATATTGCCGCCCGCGATGATCTCGACCACTTGTCCGATAACCTGGTGCGCGCCGGTCAGGCTGATCGTGCCGACGATGACACCGGCGGCTCCGGTGGCCACACCGATCCCGATCATGTTGCGTGCACCAAGAATCAGGCCATCCACGAAATCGGTCCAGCCTTGCTTGGTGGCACTGGCGAACATCTCTCCTCGGAACATGGCCTTAAGTGGGCGATGCGTCAGCGCCACGATGATCATGAACACGGTGGCCCAGAAGGCCGACAGCGAGGGCGACAACCGGTCAAGACTGTCGGTGCGCACCATCAGGTTCCAGACCAGAATGAAGATCGGGAGAGAGAAATAGGCCCCGCCCAGCAGGGTGGGGGTCAGGCGCGGTGCCTCCAGCGGGCCATCGGGGTCGTCCATTGCCACATCCGGGTAGCGCGACGCGAAATAGACCAGCACGAGATACAGCACCGCCACAACAGCAAGCCCGCCATAGACGCTTTCCGTCATGAAACCGTCGAGCATGCTGCGCAGACCAATCATCAGGTAGGTGCAGACGCCGAGGAACAGGAAGCCCGACAGAAACAGGATTAGGATCAGAACCGGGCCAATATGACGCCCTGCCTTCTTAAGCCCCTGCATCTGCATCTTCAGCGCTTCCAGATGCACGATGTAAAGCAGCGCGATATAGCTGATCACGGCCGGCAGGAAGGCATGCTTGACCACGTCGATGTAGGGGATGTTCACGTATTCTACCATCAGGAAGGCCGCAGCCCCCATCACGGGCGGGGTCAGCTGACCATTGGTGGAGGAAGCGACTTCAACAGCGCCCGCCTTTTCCGCCGGAAAGCCGATACGCTTCATCAGCGGAATGGTGAAGGTGCCGGTCGTCACAGTGTTAGAGATCGAGCTGCCCGAGATCATTCCGGTCAGCATTGATGACAGGACTGAGGCCTTTGCCGGACCACCCCGTAGCGCGCCCAGCAGAGCGATGGCGACCTTGATGAACCAACTGCCGCCGCCTGCGCGATCCAGTAGGGCGCCGAACAGGACGAACAGGAAGATCATCGAGGTGGACACACCAAGAGCCACGCCGAATACGCCCTCGGTTTGCATCCAGTAATGCCCAAGCGCCTTGGAAAGTGACGCGCCGCCATAATTGGTGATCTCCCGCGCCCATTCAGAATAACCGCCGAAAAAAGCAAAAGCGATGAAGGCGCTGGCGATGATCACCAGTGGCAGGCCGAGCGAGCGGTAGACTGCGGTCAATAGAACCGCCATCCCGATGCAAGACATGGTAATGTCGGATGTACTCCAAAGCCCGGGACGATCGGCAATCTCGAACCGGAAGACCACGAGGTAAAGGCATGACGAGACGCCAAGGATCACCAAGGCCCAGTCATAAAGCGGGATGCGGTCCTTGGGGGAGGATTTAAACAGCGGAAAGGCCAGCGTTGCCAGCATGATCGCAAAGGCCAGATGTACGAACCGGGCTTGTGCGACGATATTGGCGAAAATGCTCATCCCCGTGGCCTGTGCGACTACGCCGGGGATCTTGGAGGCGATGTATAGCTGAAACAGCGACCAGGCGATGCAGGTGCCTATGATGAGTTTCGCCTGCCATGCGGCGGATGGGTTGCGCGCGCCGGTATCGGCCTCTGCCACCATATCATCGGCAGACGGTTTTTGAGTGTCTTGAGCCATGTGTGTCCCCCGGTCCCTGTCAAATTCTTGTGTTTTGGGATCAAGTCACGGTCGCCCGGGGCATGTGCCGGACAACCGCCAGTTTTATGCGCGCAGATGCGCTTAGTTTATTAGGCCAAGCTCTTTATACGCTTTGGCCGCACCGTCATGCAGTGGGGCCGACAGGCCGTCTGCCACCATCTGGGACGGCTCGAGGTTGGCAAATGCGGGGTGCAGACCACGGAAATCGTCGATGTTTTCCATCACGGCCTTGGCCACGATGTAAACCACGTCTTCCGACACGTCAGCCGATGTCACGAAGGTCGCGCCCACGCCGAAGGTGGTGGTATCGCCATCGGTGCCCTTGTACATGCCGCCCGGGATGGTCGCCACGCGGTA
This sequence comes from Roseovarius sp., assembly GCA_963691795.1. Taxonomy (GTDB): domain Bacteria; phylum Pseudomonadota; class Alphaproteobacteria; order Rhodobacterales; family Rhodobacteraceae; genus Roseovarius. Next base: position 3,774,362 of record OY829373.1, on the reverse strand, counting down.
GAACGGGTTGTCTGCGACCAGCTTGTCAATCGGCGCGCCGGTGACGGAAACCAGTTTCGCATCACATGTGGTGGTCGCTTCCTTGATCGCGGCGGCCGGGTGACCAATGGTGTAGATCATTGCGTCGATGTTGCCGTCACACAGCTGCTTGGCCATTTCCGAGCCTTTGTACTCGGTCGCCAGCGCCAGGTCGTCCATGCCGATGCCGAAGGCGTCCATGACGACTTCCATTGTGGCACGCTGACCGGAACCGGGGTTGCCCACGTTCACGCGCTTGCCCTTGAGGTCTTCGAAGCTGCCGATGCCGCTGTCGCCGCGCACGATCAGGGTGAAGGGCTCAGGATGCACAGACATCACGGCCCGGATGCCAGGAAAGGCCGCATCGCCCTCGAACTTGGAGGTGCCGTTATAGGCATGGTGCTGCCAGTCGGACTGGGCCACGCCAAACTCAAGCTCACCGGCCTTGATGGTGTTGATGTTGTAGACAGAGCCGCCTGTGGATTCCACAGCGCAGCGAATACCATGTTCTTTGCGAGACTTGTTCACCAGACGGCAGATTGCGCCACCGGTAGGATAGTAAACGCCCGTCACGCCGCCGGTGCCAATGGAAATGAATTCCTGGGCTGTGGACATCGAGGCCGCTGTCAGACCTGCGATCAACACCGCACCGCTGAGTTTCAATTTTGCAAACATACCAATTTCTCCCTGGTTGCGTTTGTCACTCGGTCCAATATTCGCCGAGTTCTCGGTTTTTTGCCTCGACCTTTCGGATTGAGGCGGTTGCGTCATCCTCTGAAGAGGTGACGATCATCGCGATAAGAGTTTCCAGCAGCACAAGCGTCGCCACGTAGGACGAAAAGAACTGTGGGCTCTCAGATGGCACGATAAATGAATGGTTTGCATATTCTAGCGCCGGGCAATGGTGCATGTCGGTGAGAAGCACCACCTCGGCCCCCGATTTCCGTGCCAGCCGGGCCAGCGTCACGGCGCGGCCCGCATAGGGCGTTTTGGTTATCACTAGCAGCACGTCGTGGGATGTTATGTCCGACATAATCGACCCCATCGAAGCCCCCATCCGGCCCATCAGCACCCAGTTTGGAGCGAAATACTGGGCGAGGTAGCTCATGTATTCAACAATGCCTGTCGACCCGAGGGCGCCAAACAGGTAGACACGCCGCGCCTGGCCCAACGCGGCAGCGGCGGCAGTTATCCTGCGATCATCGGTCTTGGCGGTCAGGGCGCGTATGTTTTGGATGCAGGCATCAGACTGGCGTTGCATCACGGTCTTGTCTGACGCGCTTTGTGCCCGCAGCTGTTCGGCCTTTTCTGAGAAAGTCAGCACATGGTGACCCACCGAGGAACGCGTGGTGTCGCGCATATCCTCAAAACTGGCAAAGCCAAGCGCCCGGGCAAGACGCGAGAACGTAGCAGGTGATACGTGGCTGGCATCAGAAATGCTGCGTAGGCTGCGGCTGGACACGTCAAGAGGATGTGCCACGACATAATCTGCCGCCTTGCGCAGTTGAGATGACAAGGTGCCATAATGCTCCGCCACGCGGTCTTCCAATGATTGAGTGTGAATCACTTTGTGTCCTCGCGGGGCTGACGTTACACGTGTTTCACATCTTGTCAAAACATGAATGGTATGTTTCAGTCTCGCAGTTCCCCAATGTCAGACGGTCGCCAGTGATGTCGCATGTATTTCCCCGCAACTCCAAATCTCACCCAATCAAGGTCCGGCGCGGTGAGGGGGCGTATCTGTATGACGAGGCAGGCAAGAGCTATCTCAATTGTGGCGACGCAGCAGTGTCCTGCCTGGGCCATGGTGATGCCCATGTGACGCAGGCCATCAAGGATCAGCTGGATGATGTAGCCTTCGCGCATACCGGTTTTTTCACCTCTGAGCCAGCAGAGCGGCTGGCGGACAAGCTGGTGGCCTGTGCGCCCGAGGGGCTGGAACGGGTCTATTTCGTTTCCGGTGGGTCCGAGGCAATGGAGGCAGCGCTGAAGCTGGCGCGCCAGTACTATCTTGAAGTGGGCCAGCCCGACCGCCATCGCGTGATTGCGCGTCGGCAAAGCTATCATGGCAATACGCTGGGCGCGCTGGCCATTGGTGGGAACGCCTGGCGGCGGGCGCAGTTCTCACCCCTATTGATGGACGTCAGCCACGTCTCCCCCTGCTATGCCTATCGCGGGCAAGAGGCGGGTGAGACGGGTGACCAGTATGTCGAACGCCTGCTGGAGGAGGCCGAGGCTGAGATCGCACGACTGGGCCCCGAAACCGTCATGGCCTTCGTGGCTGAGCCCGTGGTGGGCGCCACGCTTGGCGCCGTTCCAGCGGTGGGAGAATACTTTGCCCGAATGCGTGCGCTTTGCGACCGTCATGGTATTTTGCTTATCCTCGACGAGGTGATGTGTGGGATGGGGCGGACTGGCACGCTTTTTGCCTGTGAACAACACGGTATCAGCCCTGATATCTGTGCTGTCGCCAAAGGGCTGGGTGCAGGCTACCAGCCGATTGGTGCGATGCTATGCACCGCTAAGATCTATGACGCCATTGAAACCGGATCAGGATTTTTCCAGCATGGCCACACCTATCTGGGCCATCCAGCGGCCTGCGCGGCGGCGCTTGCTGTGCTGGAGCGGCTGGTCGACCAGAACGTAGTGGGCCGCGTCGCACCCTTGGGGGAGGCACTGCACAGCGCGCTAACAGCACGGCTGGGGCAGCATCCCAATGTGGGCGATATTCGCGGCGTAGGGCTGTTCCGTGCCATCGAGCTGGTCAGCGACCGCGAAACCAAGGCCCCACTTGATCCATCGGACAAGACCCATGCAAAGCTGAAGGCGGCGGCCTTTGAGGAAGGATTGATCTGCTATCCAATGGGCGGCACGATCGATGGCAAGCAGGGCGATCACGTTCTCTTGGCTCCGCCATTCATTCTTGACGAAACACAGGTCGAAGACCTCGCTGATCGCCTCTCTGCCGCCGTCTCCCGCGTTCTGTCCTGAACAAGTCGCGCCTGCCAGGGCGGAGAAGTGCGCGGTCAAAGCCTTTACTGGCTCCGATAGACGAATACGAACCGGCGCGTTGTTCCGTTGGGTGGTGGCGGGAAGGGGGCCGCTCTGCGCACTGCTGCTGCGGCGTCGCGTTCCAGCTTGGCGGAGCCGTTGCTGCTGAGAATGCGCACCCAAGCCACCGATCCGTCGGGGCTGATCTCGAACTGAACCCGCGCGTTGCCCTTTTCACCGCGCGACCGGGCGCGCGGGCGGTTGAGCTTCAAGAGCACTTCCCCGGCATAATTGGTTTCAGAGGCATTGCCCGCCGCCCGTGCGGTGTCGAGGCCATTGCGACCATAAACCACCGCATTTCCTGCCTCTGACAAAAGATCAAGCCCTGTTCGCTGCAACGTGCCTGATCCGGCTACCTCGGCCTCCTCATTCTCGCCATCGCTCTGCTCAAGCCCGAACGTATCCTGATTTGGTCGCTCTGCAGGCGGACGCAGAGAACGGGTGACGGCCGCACCCTCGATGATCTCATCCTCGGCCTCCTCCAGCGCATCCGGCACTTCGACCGTAGGGCCCAACGGCTCCGTCACATCAGGTACCTCCGGCGCCAGCGCCGCGATCACCTCGTCTGCCTCGATCGGCTCGGCCGTTGCCTCGGCCTCGGGGTTACCCTGAGGCGCGGCGGCGGCGCTTTCCTCGGGATTTACAACCTCGGGCTTGGTCGCCTCGGCTACCTGCTCTGCGCCGCCGCCTTCAGTGGTGGCGGTGCCGCTGTCGGGTGTGACGACATCCTGGGGCGCATCACTGGCAATCTCGACTGCCGAGGTCGGCTCCTCCGGCGTGACGATATCCGGCTCCTCGGGTTCCGCAGGCGGGATGGGCTCTGGCGTGTCGGGTTCCACGGGGCTGTCAGCGAAATCCTCGAAAGCGCCGCCCGTGTCGGGCAAATCCTGGCCGCTCTGCGTTTCTTCGGGGGGCACATAATCGCCGAATACGGCCACCAGCCCGGTCCCATGCAGCAGCAGGGACAGTACGATGGCCGCGACGGCAACGAGGATTGAGTTTCGTATCACTGGTCCGCTTGTGCCCGATAGCGCCTTTTACTTGTGTTTTTCTATATAATGCACCTGAAGCGCGCCAGAAGACGACATACTTAAATTTGATGAGCCATGCAGCATGGGCCCGCCCTGTCGCGCGACATCAAGTCCCAGAAATCGCAGGCACGTCCCGTTGCTCAATGGCTTGAAACGCCCTATGTGTTTTCGCGGCCAAACGACGGTCGAACTGACTACAACAGTATGGGAAAGCTGCTGTTCAAACCCCGACCTCTACACGCCTTTGCGGTCTGAAATGCTGAAAATGTGTCAACAATTCTAGACGCATGTGTAAATTTAAGTTTACAATATTGGCATCAAGGCTGAGGATGTAGGTGAAGAATAGGACCGAATCTTATGAAAAACCGCGCCCAGGAAATTACCCCTATCCCGACCGAATGGATCGGGCCGATCAGCATCACAGGCAATGTGATGAACGAACAAGTCAGCGTTCCAATGGCCACCTATGAGACCCCGCTCTGGCCCTCCACTGGCCGAGGCGCGCGCGTGTCGCGGCAGGCTGGCGGGGTGCGTTGCACGCTTGTGGACGAACGGATGACGCGCTCTGTCGTTGTGCGTGCCGCCAATGGGGAGGAGGCGTATCGCGCTTGGCAATCCATCTCCGCGCGCGAGGATGAAATTCAAGAAGTCATCGCCACCACTAGCCGCTTTGCCAAGCTGATCGACATGAATCGCCAGATCGTGGGCAACCTGTTGTTCATTAGGTTTGAATGCGCCACTGGCGATGCGTCTGGTCATAACATGGTCACCGGTGCTGCAGATGCGCTTCTGGGGTGGATACTCAACGAATACCCGCAGCTTGAGTATGCCTCTATTTCTGGCAACCTGTGCACCGATAAGAAGGTCAGCGCCGTCAACGGCCTTTTGGGGCGCGGCAAATACGTGGTTGCAGAAATGGAAATTTCGCGTGAGCTGTGCACAAAACAGCTGCGGACCACGCCCGAAAAGATGGCGCAGCTCAATGTTGAAAAGAACCTGATCGGTGGCACGGTCGCCGGATCGCTTCGCAGCGCCAACGCCCATTTCGCCAACATGCTATTGGCGTTCTTTCTGGCCACGGGTCAGGACGCGGCCAACATTATTGAAGGCAGCCAGGGCATTGTCCATGCCGAGGCGCGGCCTGACAGCCTGTATTTCTCATGCACTCTGCCCAACCTGATCATGGGTTCCGTCGGCAGCGGCAAGGGCAATGAGGTGGTGGAGCAGAACCTCATGCGGCTTGGCTGCAAGGAAGATCGTGAGCCGGGCGCGAATGCCCGTCGTTTGGCAGTGCTTTGCGCCGCAACGGTGCTTTGTGGTGAGATTTCGCTGCTGGCCGCCCAGACCAACCCCGGCGAACTGATGCGCACCCATTTCAAGATGGAGCGTGGATAACCCCGGCCCTGTGCGACCGGGGAGGAGGAGAAGACCATGACCAAAGTCGGCATCGACAAAATCAGCTTTTACGTTCCCCAGCACTACGTTGCCCTTAGTGCATTGGCCGAGGCACAGGGGATTGACCCCGACAAGTTCTCGCGCGGCATTGGTCAGAACAAGATTGCCATGTGCACCCATGACGAGGATATCGTGACGCTCGCGGCCGAAGCGGCCGCACATGTTGTGAGCGAGGAAGACAAGGACAAGATCGACACTGTGCTTTTCGCCACGGAAACTGGTATCGACCAGTCCAAGGCAGCCGGTGTCTATGTGCATGAGCTTCTGAAACTGCCGCGCCGTTGTCGTGCGATCGAACTTAAGCACGCCTGCTATTCCGGTACAGCCGCGCTGCAACTGGCCTGTGGCCATGTTACGCGTAAACCGAATCGCAAGGTGCTGGTGATTGCCTCAGACGTGTCGCGCTATGACCTCGACACGCCGGCAGAGGCCACGCAGGGATGTGGCGCTGTTGCGATGCTGGTCTCTGCCGATCCCAAGCTGCTCGAGATTGAGCCGGCTTCGGGCTGCTACAGCGAAGACGTGATGGATTTCTGGCGTCCAAATTATCGCAAGACGCCATTGGTCGATGGCAAGTTTTCTACCATGAAATACCTCAGTGCGCTTTCTGGCGCTTGGGAGGATTACCGCGACAATGAAGGCCGCGCCTTCAACGAACTGGCGCAATTTTGCTATCACCTGCCGTTCACGCGGATGGGGGTTAAGGCGCATCGCCAGCTGGCCAATATGAACAAGGCCCAGAACGATCCCGGTGTGATCGAACCAGGCATGATCTACAACCGCGAGGTTGGCAACTGCTATGCTGCGTCGCTTTATGTCAGCCTTGTTTCGATGTTGGAAAATGTCGACGCGGACCTGTCGGGCCGCTCGGTGGGCTTGTTTAGCTATGGCTCTGGCGCTGTGGCCGAGTTTTTCTCGGCCACGGTTCTGCCGGGCTACCGCGAACGCCTGCTTCGCGAGCATCATCAGAATTTACTCGACGATCGCATCGCCCTGTCTTATGCGGATTATCGTGAGATGTGGCATGTGCCAGACCCGCAGGACGGTATGGCGCATATCATGCCGAACCAAGCCCGTGGCCGGTATAGGTTGAGCCTTATTGATGAGCACAAGCGCCATTACGAAGCCGCCTGACGCCGAAGGCGCGTGTGCGCCCGGCAAGCTGATCCTTTCGGGGGAGCATTCCGTCGTCTATGGCGCGCCCGCCGTGGTGGTCGCCATTGCGCGCTACATCGACGTGTGGTTCACGCCGCTGCATAAGACCAACGGGCTTCAGACCGCGTTCGAGACGCTGGCGCCCCGGTCCTTTTATCCGCTCGATATCCTGAAGGGCTTCAAGGACACGCTGGACCGCCGTTTTGATGAATTCATGCGCGGCGATCTTCCGGTCCAGAAGATACTTAGTAAGCCAGACGATCTGGCGATCTACACGCTGACCTCTCTTTTGCCCAAATTGCCCGCCCCGGGGGCGGCGCAGGGTGGTCTGCCCCTGCCGGTACCGGGCCAGTTGACCAGCCGTAGCGACATGCCGCTGGGTGCAGGTATGGGATCATCGGCGGCCGTAGTCGCGGCGACCATCGTTTTGTATGAACATCTGCTGAAGTTGCCGCAAAGCACTGAAAGTCGGTTCCAGAAGGTACGCTTCTGTGAGCGTCTTCAGCATGGCAAGGGCAGCGCGATTGATGCCTCTGCCGTGGTTTTTGGCGGTATGAACCGGGTGCAAGTTGATGACGTGCGGCAAGTGGCGCTGGGCCCGGATCATTCGCTGGCCCGCTCGGATGGATGGTATTGGGTGCTGCATGGTACGCCGGTCTCCAAGACAGGAGAATGCGTGGCCCGCGTGCGCGCCCTTCATGGACAGAATATGGGCCTTTGGGATGAGTTCGCGGCCTGCACAGGCGCGTTTGAGGCGGTGCTTGAGGCGGACAGCGACCCCCGTGAGGTGATCCGCGAGAACCAGCGCTTGCTGGATTACATCGGTGTCGTTCCTACCCCCTCGGCCCGGTTCGTTGCAGCGGTTGAGGAGATGGGCGGTGCGGCCAAGATCTCGGGTGCAGGCGCGGTCCAGGGGGAAAACGGTGGCGCGATGCTGGTCTATCACCCCGATGAAGAGGCGATGCGCGCGCTGATGGCTAAGTACCCTGATCGTCAGTGGGACAAGCTGCAGATGTCGCAGGAGGGGGCCAAGCTTTGGCCTGCTCAGGCCACGTTGGCTGCAGCGCAGTAATGGATGGCTACCTGACGGCACCGGTCACGGTCTCGGCCCCCGGCTCGATCATGATCACGGGCGAACATGCCGTCACGCAAGGCCACCCGGCCATTGTAGCCGCGATCGAGCAACGTGCCACAGTGCGCGTGAGCCCGGTAGATGTGCCCATGCTGACCATCACGTCAGAGATTGCCCCGCCGCAGGTCATCCCGATGGACAGACTTGTGGCAAACGGCCCCTACCGTTTTGTCATTGCTGCTGTTCTCGCCTGTGAGGATCGCCTGTACTCGGGTGTGCAGATTGCCATCTCGTCCAAGATTGACCCAACGCTTGGCCTTGGATCTTCGGCGGCTGTCACGGTGGCTGTTTTGGCGGCCTTCCTTGGAACGGATATCCACCCACAGGCGCACCGGATCATTCTGGATATGCAGGGCCGCGGCAGTGGTGCCGATCTGGCGGCTAGCATAAGGGGCGGGGTTCTGTCCTATCGGGTCGAAGCCGTCGGCGCGGCCCGGTTTGAGCCCTTGCCGACGCCGCCCGACTTCAGTCTCTACAACGTCGGCTACAAGACCCCAACGGCGGATGTGCTGCGTCTGGTGGCCGAACGTCAGGCGCAGGAGCCCGTTAAGTATGATGCGATTTATACTGAAATGAGCGAGGTTGCGACGCGCATGATTGCGCAGGCCTCACAAAAGGCGTGGGAGGCGTTTGGTCGGGATATGACCGCCTATCAAGCCCTTATGGCACGGCTGGGCGTGACAGACGACAATCTGGACGCTGCCATAAACCGAGCCCTTGAAACGCGGGGGGTTCTGGGCGCGAAAATCTCGGGTTCCGGGTTGGGCGATTGCGTGGTGGCCATGGGCGCGCTGACGCCGGGTTTTCTACCGGTGGAGCTGGCAAGCGAGGGGGTGGTTTTCCATGACTGATCCCGCGACTATCTTTGCACAGGCCATGCCTCGTCCAGTGGGCGACGCGCGCGTGGCGCAAGTCTATGCGCCCGCCAACATTGCCCTTTCGAAATATTGGGGCAAACGGAATGAGGCGCTGAACCTGCCGCTCAATTCCTCGCTGTCCATTTCGTTGGGTGACTGGGGCACGCGTACGCGTATCGCCCCGGGTGAGGTCGATCGATTGACATTTAACGGAAAGGCGCTGAACGCTACTGACCCGGCAGCGGTCAAGATCTGGCGGTTTGTTGACCTTTTCTGCGGCTCCGACCGGGTCGCGTTGCAGATCGAGACGGTCAACAGCATTCCGACAGCAGCCGGGCTGGCGTCCTCGGCCAGTGGGTTTGCAGCACTCACGGGGGCTTTGGATGCCGCTTTTGGGACGGGTCTGCCCAAGAACGTACTTTCCATGCTTTCGCGCTTTGGCAGTGGCAGTGCCACGCGATCTTTCTGGCGTGGCTTTGTACGCTGGAATAGGGGTGAGGCACCGGATGGAACGGACAGTTTCGCTGTGCCAGTTACTTCGGCCTTGGATGACCTGCGGGTGGCAATCGTGGCCGTGGATACTGGGCCCAAGGCGCACTCTTCGCGCGACGGGATGAACCACACAGTCGCCACCAGTCCCCTTTTTGCCGCCTGGCCTGATCGTGCCGAGGCCGATTGCGCCTTGATCGAGGTGGCTATACGGGATGGAGATTTTGAAACTGTTGGTCAATTGGCCGAGGCCAACGCGCTGGCCATGCATGCCACAATGATGGCGGCGCGGCCTGCGCTGACCTATCTCAAAGCCGCATCTTGGCTGGTGCTCGAAACACTTTGGCAGGCGCGGGCGGATGGATTGCAGGCCTATGCCACGATGGATGCAGGGGCGAACGTCAAACTGATCTTCCCTCGTGCGCGTGAGAGCGATGTGATACAAGCCTTCCCAAAGGCACAACTGATCGATCCCTTCGCGTCACCCCCGTAGGGTGGGGGGGCCCTCCATCACGCGGTTCCTTACACCTCTGCCACTGTGAAGGGCGCAAGGCTATCCGAAAACGTCTTTAGGAAGTCAAATACCAACGGTGACGCCCCGCTTGTCGTGGGTCGCAAAAGCGACAGGCGATGCACTACCTGCGGTTCAAACGGGCGAAAGGCGATGCCTCGATCCTTGTATTGTTCGGCATCCAGTACGCTAACGATGGACACACCTTGACCCTGCCCCACGATGGTGCAGGCAGCGGTGAACTGGCGTACTTCGATCCATGAATTGATCGGCTCTTGCCACGCGGCAAAGGCCTCTGACACTTGCCGGAAGAAGGGGCTGTCGCGGCGCGAATGGATCAGGGGCTCGCCCCGAAGATCGGTCGGTGTGATGACCGACTTTGCCTCCAGAGGATGTCCCTTGGGGAAAACGCACACTGTCCTTATAGAAATTTCAGTGCTTTCCGTCGCCGGATGCCCGCCAAACCCATCCGTGATTGCGCAGTCATACTGCTGCCCGATGATCCATTCCAGGATGCGTTCCGGCCGATCCGGTTCCAGCGTCACCGTGACGCCAGGACGGGTTTGCAGGAAGCGGGCGAGTACCTGTGGCAGGTGGCTGGTGGCAAAGCCCGGCAGGCAGGCGATGCGCAGGTGGCCGATATTCTGGCGGCGCAGATTGTGGCGAAGGTCTTCGAGGTGGTTTAGGCTGTCGAACACGCGATCGGTCTCAAGCAGCATGTATTCCGCCTCAGGGGTGGGAATCAGACTGCCGCCTTCGCGCCGGAATAGAGGGAAATCTACGGTTTTGGAAAAGTCGGTCAGCAGCCGACTGGCCGCTGGCTGGGAAATTCCCAGAACATGGGCGGCACGTGTCACTGACCCGGTGCGCGCGATTTCACGGAAGGCTTGGAGTTGTCTGAGCTTGAAATTCAAGGTTTCACCTATATCCGGGCAGCGGGCCGGATCGGGCCCTTCTACACAGTGCATAACATCGTGTTATGTAACTTGTCATATATCTTTTGCTTGAGTTATTTTTTTCCACGATTAACCTCGGCCCGGGAAAAAACTCCAGGGAGAAGAAAATGTCATTCAAGTCATTGATGATTAGCGCTGCGGCTTTGGGTCTGAGCGCTGGAATGAGCTTTGCACAAACAGAGATTAACTGGTGGCACGCCATGGGCGGCACCAACGGTGAACGGATCGACAAGATGGCGTCCGATTTCAACGCCAGCCAGTCCGATTACAAGATCGTACCCACCTACAAGGGTAACTACACCGAAACCATGACCGCTGCTGTGGCTGCCTTCCGCGCCAAGGAGCATCCGCACCTGGTGCAGGTCTTCGAGGTGGGCACCGCCACGATGATGGCCGCCGAGGGCGCGATCTACCCAATCGAACAGATGATGTCGGACGCGGGGGAGGCGTTTGACAAATCTGATTTCCTGCCCGCCGTGATCTCGTACTACCAGACGCCCGAGGGTGAGCTTCTGTCGATGCCATTCAACAGCTCGACCCCGGTTCTGTGGTACAATGCCGATGCGTTAAGCGCTGCTGGCGTTGAGCCGCCCAAAACTTGGGACGATATGAAGACCGTTGCACAGGCGCTGGTCGACAACGGCATGGATTGCGGCTTTTCCTTTGGATGGCAGTCCTGGGTGATGATCGAGAACTACTCGGCTTGGCACAATATTGAGCTGGGCACCAAAGAAAACGGTTTTGCTGGGTTCGACACGGAATTCACCTTCAACAACGATCAGGTCGCCGCGCGTCTGGATGATATTGCGTCCATGACCGAAGGTGGGCTTTTCAAATACGGCGGTCGCCGGGGTGACAGCCTGCCGATGTTCACCAATGGCGAATGCGGCATGTGGATGAACTCTTCGGCCTATTACGGCTCGATTGTCAGCCAGGCCGAATTCAACTTTGCACAAACCATGCTGCCGCTCGACACTTCCGTAGCGGATGCCCCGCAGAATTCTATAATCGGTGGCGCGACCCTTTGGGCGCTCGCCGGTCATGAGAGCGATGAATACAAAGGTCTCGCCCAGTTCATGACCTATCTCAGCTCGCCCGAGGTGCAGGCGTGGTGGCACCAGGAGACAGGATATGTTCCGATCACAAACTCCGCCTATGAGTTGAGCAAGGAACAGGGTTTCTATGAAACCAACCCTGGCACCGACACGGCTATCAAGCAGCTTAGCCTGAACGAGCCGACTCCGGCGTCGCGCGGCCTGCGGTTTGGCAACTTCGTACAGGTCCGTGACGTGATCAACGAAGAGATGGAAGCGATGTGGGCTGGTGACAAGCCTGCCGGTGATGCTCTGGATACGGCCGTGGATCGCGGCAATGCCCTTTTGCGCAAGTTTGAGCGCTCTGCCAACTAAATAAGGTTGTAAAACAAACGGGCCCGGCGGAAACTCTCTGCCGGGTCCACGCATGACTGAGGCAAAAAAACCAACCGTGCTAAAACGCGTCCACTTTCCCCCTTCGCTTCTGCCATATCTTCTGGTTGCGCCGCAGATCCTGATTACGGTGGTGTTCTTCTTGTGGCCTGCCAGTCAGGCCATCTACCAGTCTTTCCTGATCGAGGATGCCTTTGGCCTTTCTACCGAGTTCGTGTGGTTCGAAAACTTCACGATCCTGTTCGAGGATGACATCTATCTCGCCACCTTTGGGCGGACGATCTTCTTCTCGGTGGCGGTAGCGGTCTTGTCCATGTCGCTGGCGCTGATCCTCGCGGCGTTTGCCGACAGGGTGGTGCGGGGGGCAACGGCCTATCGCACTCTTTTAATCTGGCCCTATGCCGTGGCCCCGGTGTTAGCGGGTGCTTTGTGGGTGTTCATGTTCAACCCAACGCTTGGCGTCTTCCCCTTCCTGCTGGATTTCGTGGGCGTGGACTGGAACCATTACCTCAACGGCAATCAGGCCATGGCGCTCGTTATATTTGCTGCCGCATGGAAGCAGATCGCCTATAACTTCCTGTTCTATCTCGCTGCGATGCAATCCATTCCCCGGTCGGTGATCGAGGCGGCAGCGATTGACGGGGCAGGGCCGGTGCGCCGATTCTGGGATCTGATCTTCCCACTGATCTCTCCCACCACCTTCTTCTTGCTGGTGATCAATGCGGTCTATGCCTTCTTTGACACGTTTGGCATCATCCATGCCGTGACGCAGGGTGGGCCAGCCAATGCAACTACGATTCTTGTCTACAAGGTCTACAATGACGGTTTTGTGGGCCTTGACCTTGGCGGGTCCGCGGCGCAGTCGGTGATCCTTATGGTGTTGGTCATCGCGATGACGGTGGTGCAGTTCCGCTACGTGGAACGGAGGGTCGAGTACTGATGGTCGAAAATCGCCCCGTCCTGAACATCGTCTCCCACATTGTGCTGATCATTGGTATCTGCATCGTGGCGCTGCCGATCTGGATCACGTTTGTCGCTTCGACCCATGACGCCGTGCGCATGACGCAGGCCCCCATCCCGATGCTGCCGGGCGGCTATTTCTGGGAGAATTTCAAACAGACCCTCTTTGGCGGTGGCTTGTCAGGGTCGGAAACGGCCCCGGTCTGGCGGATGCTTCTCAACAGTTTGGCGATGGCGATGATGATTTCGCTGGGCAAGATCGCTATCTCGCTGATCTCTGCCTTTGCCATCGTCTATTTCAAATTCCCCTTCCGCATGGGCTTCTTCTGGATGATCTTCATCACACTCATGCTGCCGGTCGAGGTGCGTATCCTGCCCACGTTTGAGGTGGTGGCCAATCTGGGCATGCTCAACAGCTACTGGGGGCTTTCCATTCCGCTGATCGCATCGGCGACGGCGACCTTTATGTTCCGACAAGTTTTCCTCACCATCCCTGACGAAATGCTCGAAAGCGCCCGCATAGACGGTGCAGGGCCGCTTAGGTTTTTTTGGGACATTCTGATCCCGCTGAGTCGCACCAACATCGCGGCGCTTTTCGTGATCCTGTTCATCTATGGCTGGAATCAGTACCTCTGGCCGCTGCTGATCACCACGGACACGGATATGACCACCATCGTGATGAGCATCAAGCAGATGCTGGAAGCGGCTGAGCAATCACCGCAATGGAACATCATCATGATGACTGCACTTCTGGCAATGATCCCGCCGGTGTTTGTGGTCATCGCTATGCAGAAGCTCTTTGTGCAAGGGCTGACCGAGACGGACAAATAGGCAGATATCCATGGCATCCATCACCCTTAAAGATCTTGTCAAAGCCTACGGTCCAACCGAGGTGCTCCATAACATCGACGGCCATATCGAGGATGGTGAGTTTGTCGTGATCGTTGGTCCCTCGGGCTGTGGCAAGTCAACTCTGCTGCGCATGGTTGCGGGGCTCGAGACTGTGACCCGGGGCGAGATCAGCATTGGCGAGAGCGTGGTCAATGACCTTGAACCGGCAGATCGTGATATCGCCATGGTATTCCAGAACTATGCGCTTTACCCGCATATGACAGTGCGTGAGAATATGGCCTACGGTTTGAAAATCCGAAAAATGCCCAAGGAAGAGGTTGCCGCGCGGGTGGAGGAGGCGGCTGATATTCTTGAAATCCGTCCATATCTTGATCGCAAGCCACGCCAGCTTTCCGGAGGGCAACGCCAGCGTGTTGCCATGGGCCGCGCCATCGTGCGCAAACCGCAGGTATTCCTGTTTGATGAACCGCTCTCGAATCTCGATGCCAAACTGCGGGTGCAGATGCGGCTGGAAATCCGCAAGCTGCAACAACGCCTGGCCGTTACCTCGATATACGTGACCCATGACCAGGTAGAGGCGATGACGCTGGGCGACCGGCTGATGGTGCTCAATGCCGGATATGTCGAGCAGTTTGGCACTCCGATCGAACTCTACGACCGACCACAGACCGTTTTTGTTGCAGGTTTCATCGGAAGCCCCGCGATGAATTTTCTGCAAGCAGCAGCCGAAAGCGGTACCCTGACCCTGACTAATGGTGCACAGGTTCAGGGCGGGGCAGGGGCCTCGGGCCAGGTGACGCTGGGCATCCGGCCCGAACATCTGAGCCGTGATGAAGCGGGCCCGATACATGTCCGCGTGGCCATGCTAGAACATCTGGGTGCCAATACGCTGGTGCACGGGCTGTTAGAGGGCACGGAAACCGATGTCGTCGCTAGCCTTCCCGGTCATGTGACGGCCCAGACCGGTGAGGTCCTGTGCTTCTCGGCCAAGGAAGAGCGTCTGCATCTCTTTGATCCTAAATCGGGCAAGCGGATCTAGGATCGGGCCAAGCCGTCCGACTTTCTGATTGACAGGGCCAGCACCCTGATATCTCGTCAGGGCGTAGCGCATTGCGCTCTCGTCCCAATGATCCCTGCCCATGATTAATACAGGTCCTCAGTTGCCAAAGATCGTTGTTTACGCAGACAGATGGGACGGATTTGGCGGACGTATTTGTTGTATTATCAATGCCTTTTCCCTTGCGCGTGCACTGGATGTAGAGGTTGGGATCATCTGGCCGCCCAAGGAAGAGTGGGGCCTCGAGAACCCTCTCAACTTTTTTGAGAGCACCTTCTGGGATCGCTACGGCATCACCTCTGATGCGCTCTTGGACCGCAAGCGGATGAACAATCCCTGCAATCGCACGCTTAGCGATGCGCGGGTGCTTTGCGACAGGGTTCAGGGTGCACAAGCCATCCAGATGAACCTTGTATTTCAGGTACTTCGCTTCAGGGATGAAACGGCTGAAGCTGCGCATGAGCGTTTTCTAAAGTGCTTCCATGACATCGGCTGGAATTCAACCATTCGTACCCTTATCGACACTGCGACCCGACACAAGTTCGACGGCAAATCCACTGCCATACACCTGCGCGCAGGCGACATCATGACCGGCGCCTGGAAGCAGTTTGTTCCACTCGAAAAGACGCTGCCCTATTCCTTCGTAAATGCCGCCTTCCACAAAATCGGCGCAGCCAAAGGAGCGAGAATTGCACTAGCGACAGATAACCCCGGCTATGCCGCAAGGTTGAAACGACAATTTGACAACGTGATCTCGCCTGAGATGGTCTTTCCCGATTATGCAGAGCTAAAGCGTGGCCAACAAGCGATGGCGGATGTTCTGATGATGGCTCATGCGACCCGTATTTTTGGCCCTCGGCAAAGTGCGTTCAGCGGTCTTTCGGCGCGGTTGCAGGGCACGCAGGTACGCTCTGTGAGCGACCTGATGGAAGCGGGTGAGGCGATGGCGCTTTACCGGGCCGATCTCGCGCAGGATCCTGGTGATGCTCACCGATCGATACAGGAGCGAGAGATCTTTGCCCGCGACATCTGTTGGTATCTGGATGTCTTTTCCGAGGCCCTGCCTCTGGTCGAGAAATTCCGGATGAGCGCGCGCGCGCGCGCCGCCGATCCTGCCTTTTGTGGCGCCCTGACACGTCATGCGATCCATGCCGCGCTGATGGGGAAGGCGGCCGAGGCCGCCTGGTGCGCCCAACAGGCCCGGGAAAAGGCTGCGCGTGTCACGGTCCAACCCGATCCATTGGTGGAAAGCCTTGCCGTATCAGTCAGTGTTGCCATGTTGGCCCCAGCGCCACCGACCGGGAAATTTGATCGTCTGTTGGAACGCGTGTTGGGCAGGCCCTGGCAAGCCGCGCAGATCGCGCCGTGGGAAGATGAAGTGTCTGGCTATCTTGACCAGATTGCAGCACTTACGCCGTTCCAAACAGCGCGTGATCAATTGCTTGACGCGCTCCACTTTCAGCAGGCGGTCATGCGCGCGCTTTCTACGCTGCGCCGGTCGCATGGGGCAAAACTGCGCACAGCAATGCGCGCTTTTGCCGAAAATACCGCGTGCCTGAATGGCTGGCGCATGTCCGGGTATTATCGTTTGCGAAAGCACGTCAATTTCCAGCAAGTCCTGCGCAATGCCGAGATGCTTAGCCTCACCATGGCGGGATCGCTTGCTCAAACCGCCTCGCCCGCCGTTGCGCTTCCCAGCGCCAAGGGGGGCCTGACCCGGACAGCAACCTCGCATGGTGGACTGACCTGGGCCCATGGATGGGCCCACGCGCCGGATAGGGAGCGGGGGGTGGTTTTTGTTGGGCTTATCCACGAGGATAGGCTGATCTCGGCCGGGCCTGCAAACCTGCCTGTGCCTCAGGCGAATGGCGCAAGTAATTCCGATACAGACATCCCCCTCGATTGCGGTTTTGTCCTGCCTGTACCAATGAAGCTAGCATCGACCCGACCTGATCGGCTCGAACTGCGCATTTTTCGTTTATGAGGGGATCGGATTAGGCCCATGCAACTTTCAGAGTTTTATGTCGACAGGCATGTGCTTGTGACCGGGGGCGCGTCCTTTATCGGAAGTCACCTAGTTGATGCGCTGGTTGGTCTTGGTGCGTGCGTGCGGGTGGTAGACGACTTCTCGAGCGGGCGGCGGGCGAACTTGCACCGATCTGCCGACCAGATTGAGCTGATTGAGGGTGATTTGCGTCACTTCTCCACCTGTGTGCAGGCAGTAAATGGCATCGAGATAGTCTTTCACCTGGCCAATATCCACGGCGGACGGGGCTTTATCGAAACCCATCCAGCAGAGATTTCGCAGAACCTCGTGATCGATGGAAATATGCTAAGGGCCAGCTATGAGGCTGAGGTTGACCGCTTCTGTTTTGCCAGTTCAGCCTGCGTCTATCCGACTGCGTTACAGGGTGCCGATATGGATACCCAGTCACGCTATCTGTCGGAAGAAATGGCCGATCCGTTTGTTGCAGGCCGCGCCCTTGCAGATGGCGAATATGGCTGGTGCAAGCTGATGGGAGAGATGGGGCTTACGGCTTATGGCAGGCAGTACGGGATGAAGGGCGTGTCGTGCCGGTTGTTCACTGTCTATGGCCCGCGAGAAAATGAAAGCCATGCAATCATTGCCTTCATTGCCAAGGCGCTGATCCGACAGGACCCGTTCGAGGTCTGGGGCAGCGGCCGACAGGATCGTAATTTTACCTTCGTCACCGACGTGGTTCAGGGGCTTCTTCGCGCAGCCTGCAGTATCACTGATTGCCGCGCGATCAATATCGGTACGGATGAGATCATCCGAATCGATGATGCTGCGCGTAGGGTCTGCGACATCGTAGGTTTTCACCCTGAATCCTTCTTCTTTGACACGAGTAAACCGGAGGGCGTCCATGCCCGAGCAGCGTCGGTCGAAAATCAGGTCAGGTGGCTGGACTGGAAGCCCGAAACTCCCTTTTCTGCTGGGCTGCGCGAAACGATAAACTGGTATCGCAAGCAAGCTGATATCGAGGATTTGCAGCGGACATTGGAGCATAAGCTTTTTGAGAGATGAGTTTGTATGCTTTTTGCGGTTGCAATGCTCAGAGGTGTCAGTTTCAGGTTTTTCGGGCGTGTGCTTGCTCCTGATAGTTACGACCTATTGCACCAGCTTTTGCAGATCCGGGTCTTGAATACAGAGATGGAACGTCCAATTGCGGCGTACATATTCTTGGTGGGTCTCGAAATGCCATCAAGCTTGAAACCTTTGATACCAACCCTGTCGGTGGTGGCTTCCTGCGCATCCTTAGGTTTTTCTACCAGGGCCTGAAACACCCACGCAAATCCCCCTGATGTCGCTGTCAACTTTGACCACATCCCTAGGTGTCACGCCAAACATCTCGGAATAGTATTTTACCCCTACGTCAAGAACCGGCACGCAAAAGCCGTTATGGAAAACCAACGTGGAGTTGGAGACAGGAACTAGATCTTTGAAAATATGAAAGCCTTCGCATCCAAGGTATAGGTACACCCAAAGTGGCGAACGGTTTTTCGTTGATGGTAGCCTCAACTGGTTTTGGGCGGCATCTGCTCTGGCCTGAGAAACCCAACGGTAATTGCGGACAGCGCCACCATCGCCGTAGCAACCAACAGCATCAGGGGCAGTCCGCCTAGTTGATAGGTTACACCCGACAATACCGTGCCCAGAAGCCGCCCGGTGGCGTTGGCCATGTAGTAAAACCCGACATCCATCGTCACCCGGTCAGCCTTTGTGAAGGATAAGATCAAGTAGGAATGTAGCGAGGAATTGACTGCAAAGATCGCGCCAAAGCCCAAAAGCCCGGCCACCAGCACGGCCGTCAGCCAGTTTTGTGGCCCGTCTGCGGCAAAGGCGGCAGCAGTTAGGGTCGCGGGGACCGCCGTCAGCATCCAGCCCCAAGTGCGCGCTGCCCCGATCAGCTGTTCGGATGGGCGTGACTTGGCTCGCAGGATGCTGGGTGCGTTGGCCTGCACAAGCCCATAAAGGATCACCCAGGCCGCCATGAAGATGCCGATCATGAAGAATGCTGCCCGGTTGCCCTCGGGCGTGCCATCTGAGAGCACAGCGTAGAAATAGATTGGAATGCCGACCACGAACCACACATCCCGTGCGCCAAACAGGAACACGCGCGCCGCAGATAGCCAGTTGACGTTTGTGGACTTGGAAAAGACCTCAGAAAACTTTGCGCTCTTGCGGCCCTTGGGCAAGCCTGGCGGCATAGCGATCAGCACCGCAAGCAGGATCACTTCAAGAATGATCGCCATACCCAGCACTGCCCAGACAAACCCGAAAAGCGCCAGCAGAGCCGCCCCCAGCAGGAACCCAAGGCCTTTGACCATGTTCTTTGACCCGGTCAGGATCGCCACCCAGCGGAACAGTCCGCTATCTTCGGACGGGGCAAGCAGTTTGACGGCGGATTTGGACGACATCTTCGCCAGGTCCTTGGCCGCCCCGCTGGCGCCTTGGACTGCCATCACGAAGGCGACGGATGCCGCGACACCCCAGCCCGGCTCAAGCTGGGTCAACGCCAGAAGCGCCACCACCTGCAAGCCAAGCCCTGCAAAGAGTGTCGAGGTCAGGCCAAACCGCGCCGCGATCCAGCCCGCGCAAAGGTTGGTGACAATCCCCGCCACCTCGTAAAGCACGAAAAGGTAGGCCAGATGCACCGGTGAAAATCCAAGACTGTTGAAGTGCAACAAAACCAGCATCCGCAGCGCACCATCGGTCAACATGAACGCCCAATAGGCGGCGGTCACCGCGATGTAGGCGGACAGGCCTTCCGGGCGCGCAGCAGGTTGGCTCACACAGACGCCCCAACCATCAGGGCCACGTCTACAAGGCGGTGGGTGTAGCCCATTTCATTATCATACCAGGCATAGATCTTCACCTGCGTACCGTTCACCACCATGGTGGACGGCGCATCAATGATGCTGGAGCGTTCGTCATTGGTGTAGTCAGTCGATACCAGCGGACGTTCCTCGTAGCCCAGAATGCCCCTGAGCTTGCCCTTGGAAGCGGTTTTGAAGAGGGTATTGACCTCCTCCGCGGTGGTCGCTCGCTCCACCTCGAACACGCAATCGGTCAGTGACGCATTCAGCAGCGGCACCCGCACCGCATGGCCGTTCAACCGGTCCTTGAGGTCGGGATAGATCATTGTGATCGCCGTGGCGCTGCCCGTTGTGGTCGGGATCAGCGAATTCAACGCCGAACGCGCGCGCCGCAGGTCCTTGGCGGGACGATCCACGATTGTCTGGGTGTTGGTCACGTCATGGATCGTGGTCATGGAGCCATGCTTGATGTGCAAGGTCTCGTGGATCACCTTGACCACGGGCGCCAGGCAGTTGGTCGTGCAGCTTGCGGCGGTGACGATGTGGTGGCGCCCAGGTTCATAGATGTCGTGATTGACTCCGTAGACGATATTGGCCGCATCCCCGTCCTTGACCGGTGCAGAAACAACCACTTTCTTGATGCCTGCCGCGAAATAGGGGGCCAGCTTGGCCTCGGTTTTAAAGGCGCCCGTACAGTCAATAACCACATCCACACCATCAAGCGGAAGTTCCGCGATGTTGCGCGTGCCAATGAAGGGAATGCGAGTACCGTCGATGGTGACCGAGTTGTCATCATGGGTAAAATCCGCCTTCCAGCGGCCATGCACCGTGTCAAATTCTAGCAGATGCGCCTGCATTTCCGGATCGCCCACGGCATCATTGATCCAGGCGATCTTCGCGCCCCGTTCCAGCAGGGGTTTGAGGGCCAGCTTACCGATGCGGCCCAGACCGTTGAGGGCATAAACAGTCATAGTGCGTCTCCTTCAATAGGCTCAAAAAACCGCCTAATGGAATTAGAAAAGCGAAGAAAGTGAAGGTTTTGTGACAGCTCTTTATCCTCGCGCCTAACTTTCCCCGGGCCTGGTTCGGTGCCTTGTCCGCCCCCTTTTGTTTGCACCGCAAGGTCCTGTCTCAAGGTTGGGACGGGTGCTGTCAGCAGGAGAGCGATTTCGCAAGCCGCCGCGCGCCCTCGTAAGACGCATGCGCCCAGTTCTCGGGCGGCAGGAGCGGGGCAAGGACATCCGTGGTCAGATAAAGATCAACGATCCCATGCGCTACGGCGCGCACTTCCTCTTTCGAGGCCCCTTGGGCGTCCTGCGCCACAACTTGGTTGGCGAAGTCATAGAACCTCACCATCACCGACAAGAGCGGTGCTCGCAGCATCGGATAATGCTCGATCGCTGCCACCAGCGCCTGATAGGCATTGTTGAGCTGTCGGTCACCCCGCCCATGCGCGCTGAAGAGCGTGTCGACCAGGTTCTGCGTCCCGGGGTATTCTGTCAGCGCGGCCTCCAGTTGATCCACCGCCGCGATCTGTTGCTCGACCACGCGCTGCGCCAGCTTGTCTACCAGGTCGTCGCGATTGCCAAGGTGGTGGCGAATTAGTGGCCGCTTCAGCCCACTGGCCTGTGCCACCCGTTCCAGCGTCGCGCCTTCCACGCCGTAGATTGCCACCACGGACTGGAACGCATCCAGCACCTGCGCCTCACGCTCTTTTTGCATGGACGGTCGACCCATGACCTGCATCCTTCGTATTTAGTCTGCAACCGGAGTTTGCACTCTGATACAGAATGCTTCCCTGAAGGGCCAGATGGCAGCAGATCCGCCTGACCCGTGGACAGGAATCTGTGTTGCGAGATCCTCCGGACCTGCTGGCGCCTTCAAACTCAGAATTCAGCGTCCAGGAGAGGCTGCAACGACCGGGTCACTTGCACAGATTCTCTGTGTTGCGATGAACCGGGTAGATGTTTGGAGTGCTTCCAAAAGTTGTTATAAATTACGGAAATAAAACAGAAAAATTAGAACCTGAAATGTATGGCCTCAAAAATGCATTGACATGATGTACGTAACTCAAATAGCGTTTGGGCAGGGTCGCGCACAAAGCGTAGCTCTCTGGGAGGTAATTATGAGAAAAATCACATCAGTCGCGCTGGGCGCGGCAATTGCTGGCTTTGCATCTGTTCCGACAACGGCTGCTGCTGAAGATTTGACGCTCTGCTGGGCGGCTTGGGATCCTGCGAACGCGCTCGTGGAACTGTCCAAGGAATTTGAAGCCCAAAGTGGCCACAACATGAATTTTGAGTTCGTGCCTTGGCCGAACTTCGCAGACCGCATGCTCAACGAACTGAATTCGGGCGGCAAACTTTGTGACCTGCTCATCGGCGACAGCCAGTGGATTGGCGGCGGTGCCGAGAACGGGCACTATGTGAAGCTAAACGATTTCTTTGATGCCAATGACATCAGCATGGACGACTTTGCGCCCGCCACCGTCTATGCATACTCAACTTGGCCCAAGGGCACGCCAAACTACTACGCGCTGCCTGCCATGGGCGATGCCAACGGCTGGTTCTACCGTGCCGACTGGTTCGCTGATGCTGACATCCAGGCCGCGTTTAAAGAGGCGACTGGCCGCGATCTGGCTGAGCCGCAGTCGCAGAAAGAGCTGCTTGAGATTGCGCAATTCTTCCAAGGCCGCGAAATTGATGGCAAGACTGTCTATGGCGCCGCAATCTTTACAGAGCGTGGTTCCGAAGGCATCACAATGGGTGTGACCTCGGCGCTTTATCCCTGGGGTTTTAAGTACGAAAATACACCCGGTGAATACGATATGGAGGGCGCCGTAAACTCACCTGAGGCCGTTGAGGCGCTGGAATTCTACAAAGAGTTCTACGAAACGGCGACACCGCCCGGTTACACCAACTCCTACATGGGTGAGAGCCTTGACGCCTTCAAGTCCGGTCAGGTTGCCATGGCGATGAATTGGTTTGCGTTCTTCCCAGGTCTTTACGCAGATCCCAACACGGGTGGTGACAAGATCGACTTCTTTGTGAACCCGCCACAGAACCAAGCTGGCTCGACCTTGGGTGGTCAGGGCATCTCGGTTGTGGCCTATTCCGACAAGCAGGATGCTGCACTGGAATACATCAAGTGGTTCTCCGACCCGGTCGTTCAGGCCAAGTGGTGGGAACTGGGCGGTTACTCGGCGCATAACTCAGTTCTGAACGATCCGGGCTTTGTCGACAGTCAGCCCTTTGCGGGTGACTTCCTTGATGCCATGGGTGGTGTTCAGGACTTCTGGCAGGAACCGGCCTACGCCGAACTGCTGCTTGCCATGCAGAAGCGTGTCCATGACTACGTCGTGGCCGATCAGGGCACCGCGAAGGAAGCGCTCGACAAGCTGATCGAAGACTGGACCGAAGTCTTCGAGGACGAAGGCAAACTCTGATCCCTATCAGACCCTCCCGCGCCGGGGCAATCCGGCGCGGGACCCTCCGGGACCGCCCCTTTAGAGGCACCCAATCAACGCAGTTTTGACAGCCAGGCCGCTTGACCTCTTGGTCAGGATAAAGGCACGGCTTGTCCAGAGGATCGGGCCACATGAGCAACTCGCTGGCAGACCGCGCCGCCAACTCCACCCCGCAGGGTGTCGCGCGCAAAATCAAGGGTCTCTCCGACCGTGCCATCGCCTGGATCTTCGTGGCGCCCACGATTTTCCTTCTTCTGGCGATTAACATTTTCCCGCTGATCTGGACCATCCAGCTGAGCTTTACCAACTACAAGGCCAACCGGATCGGGCGTGAGGTCAAGAATATCGGCTTCCGCAATTATGAACGTATCCTGACCGACAGCGATATCTGGCTGAACATGCAGGCCACGGCGCATTTCCTGTTCTGGACCATCACGCTGCAGGTGCTGATTGGCTTCTTTCTGGCCTGGCTCATCCACCGCAACTTCAAGGGCAACGCCTTCTGGACTACCGTGATCGTGCTGCCGATGATGCTCTCGCCCGCCGTAGTGGGGAATTTCTGGAAGTTCCTCTACCAGCCGCAGATCGGGCTTTTCAATTACATCGTAGGCTTCTTCACCGGCAAGGACGCCTCCAGTTTCGAGATGCTGGGATCGGTGAACCTCGCGCCGTGGTCCATCGTGATTGTGGACACATGGATGTGGACGCCCTTCGTCATGCTGATCTGCCTGGCCGGTCTACGATCGATCCCCGACTACATCTACGAAGCTGCCGCCATCGACCGCGCCTCCAAGTTTAGGCAGTTCTGGACCATCACGGTGCCCATGGTGCTGCCCTTCCTGATGCTGGCGGTGCTGTTCCGCGGGATCGAGAACTTCAAGATGTTTGACCTGGTGGTGCAACTGACAGGCGGTGGGCCTGGCTCCACGACGGAACTCACATCGATCAACCTCAAGCGCGAGGCGTTTGAGAAGTGGCGGACGGGCTATGCCTCGGCCTACGCGATCATCCTCTTCGTGACGGTGTTTGGCCTCGCATCCATCTACGTTAAAGCCCTCAACAAGGTCAAAGAACGATGAACATTCAAGCACATCCCGTTTTGCTTCATCTTTCCAGAAATACTTTCGGGGGGGCGCGTGAGCGCGGGGGTCAGACAGCCGCCCTTCCACAGCCGATCTTTCTGACAGGAGGCCTGACATGAGCGCGCATTCCATCAACGCCGCCTCTGACCGCGCCAAGTGGATCGCCGGTGCGCTGGTCATAACATACGCGCTGATCACTATGGTGCCGCTTGCCTGGATCGTGCTAACCGGCTTCAAATCCCCGGTAGACGCCATCAGCTACCCGCCCAAGGTGGTTTTCGAGCCAACGCTTGAGGGCTATGTGAATCTGTTTACCACTCGTACCCGCCAAACCGAAGAGTTTCTGGCTGCCAACCCGCCTCAGACCTGGCAGGACGAAATAGTGCGCAAGTACGACATGGTCATTGTCGGGCCCTCCAAGTTCGGGGAGAGGTTTCTGAACTCGGTGATCATTGGCTTCGGGTCGACCTTCCTGTCAGTGTTCCTCGGAACGCTTGCGGCCTATGCCTTCAGTCGCTTCAAGATACCCCTAGCCGACGATCTTCTGTTCTTCATTCTCAGTACGAGGATGATGCCGCCCATTGCGGTCGCGATCCCAATCTTCCTGATGTATCGAAACCTTGGACTGTCCGACACGCATCTGGGCATGATTCTGCTCTATACGGCGGTCAACATCTCTCTGGCTGTTTGGCTTCTGAAGGGCTTCATCGACGAGATCCCGAAGGAATATGAAGAGGCCGCGCTGATTGATGGCTACACCAGGTTCCAGGCCTTCTACAAGGTGGTCCTGCCGCAAGCGGCAACGGGCATCGCCTCAACAGCAATCTTCTGCCTTATCTTTGCGTGGAACGAATACGCCTTTGCCGTGCTGCTGACCACGGCCAACGCCCAGACTGCGCCGCCCTTCATCCCAACCATCATAGGCGTCGGTGGCCTTGATTGGCCGGCGATTGCGGCAGGGGTCACGATCTTCCTGCTGCCAGTCATGATCTTCACCATCCTGCTGCGCAAACACCTGCTGCGCGGGATCACTTTCGGGGCGGTGCGCAAATGATTACGAATTTTGCCAGATACCGTTTCCGCGCCGACCGGATACCGACGCAAAACATACGTGATACCGACGCACCATCTTGGACCCCCGGAGGCCGCCCATGAGTCATTTTTTCCAAGGCCTCCTGCGCCTGCGCCGCGGCCCGTGGGAGATGGTGGCTTCCATCATCATTGCGGTTGGCGTGTTTATGTTGATGCAACCTTTCGTGATGTGGGGCTTTACCTATTCTTTCGTCACGACGTTGGTGGGCACGGTGATGTTTATAATCGTCTCCCATTTTCCGGAGGATGAATGATGGCGGACATCGTGATCAAAAATGTCCGTAAGGAATTTGGAGATTTCGTGGCTGTGAAGGAAAGCTCCTTCACCATCGAGGATGGAGAGTTCTTCATGCTGTTGGGCCCCTCGGGCTGCGGCAAGACGACAACACTTCGCATGATCGCGGGGTTGGAATTGCCGTCGTCTGGAGAGATTTTTCTCGATGGCCAAGAGATCAGCCAGAAACCCCCATCCGAGCGTGACATTGCCTTTGTTTTCCAGATGTTTGCGCTCTATCCGCACATGAATGTGCGCAAGAACATCTCTTACCCGCTGATCAGCCAGGGGATGGCGCGTGCGCAGGTTAAGGCCAAGGTGGCCGAGGTGGCCGCGATCCTGGGGATCGAGGATATTCTCGACCGTCCCGTTGGCGGCCTGTCCGGGGGCGACCGCCAACGTGTTGCGCTGGGGCGTGCGATCGTGCGTGAACCCAAGGCGTTCATGATGGACGAACCGCTCGGTGCGCTCGATGCCGAATTCCGTGAGCACATGTCGGAAGAGTTGCGCGCCCTGCATGACCGCATGGGGGCAACGACTGTTTATGTAACCCATGATCAACTTGAAGCCATGCAAATGGGCGACAAGATCGTTGTAATGAACAACGCTGTGGTCGAACAGTTTGGCACCCCACAAGAGGTCTACGACAAACCCGCCACCATGTTCGTGGCCGATTTTATCGGTTCTCCCTCGATGAACTTCCTGAACTTTTCATCGAAGCTGGCGGCAGGGGCAAGTTCGGTCGAACTGGATGGGCAGACGCTAAGTGTGCCCGTCCTGCGGGAGGGCGCGGAAGGAAAGTTAGCCTTTGGCGTTCGCCCCGAACATATCCGCCTTGTGACGGAGGGTGGCAACCGCGCTAAGGTGCTTGCAACCGAGTATCTGGGAACCACCCAGATCGTCACTTTGGCCACCGCCAACGGTGAGCTTAAGGCCCGCGTCCCCTCTGACCAGGTCGTCAGGACGGGGGAGGCAGTGGGCCTGCAATTCGCCGGTGAAACGGTCACACTTTTCGACAGATCCACCGGGCATGCGCTACGCTCTGAACTCAATGAGGGGGTGCTAGCCCATGGCTGAGGTTGAGCTTCAGAACGTCTCCAAGTCCTTCAAATCCACCAAGGCCGTCCGGGATATGAACCTTACCGTGCCCGATGGTGCCTTCGTGGTTTTGCTGGGCCCGACAGGGGCCGGAAAGACGACGACCCTGCGCCTGATTGCGGGGCTGGAAAAGCCTGACGCGGGTGATGTGCTGATCGGTGGGCATTTCGTCAACGACCTGACCCCGGCGCAGCGTGACGTGGCTATGGTGTTCCAGCAATACTCGCTTTATCCGCACATGTCCGTCTTTGACAATCTGGCCTTCCCCCTGCGCTCCCCAATCCTGCGCACGCCGGAGGATGAGGTGAAGCGCAAGGTGTATGAGGTGGCCGAAGTTTTGCACATCTCCCACAAGCTTGACAACAAATCCACAGCGCTTTCGGGTGGCGAAATGCAGCGCGTCTCCATTGGGCGCGCCCTTGTGCGCGATCCCTCGATCTACCTTATGGATGAACCGCTAAGTTCCCTCGATGCTAAGCTGAGAGCTGACCTGCGCGTGGAACTCAAACGTATTCATGCGGAACTAAACGCGACCCTGCTTTACGTCACCCATGACCAGATCGAAGCGATGACCATGGCCAGCCATGTGGGTGTCCTGAATGAAGGAGAATTGGTCCAGTTCGGATCTCCGCGTGAGATCTACGAGAACCCCCGCACCGCCTATGTGGCTGCACGTCTGGGTCAGCCCCGGATCAACCTTCTGCCTGCTGGTTTGTTGGGTGAGGATGCCCCTTTGGGTGCACATCACGTGGGTCTGCGGCCAGAAAACATTGGTTATGGCGGCGACAAAGATGCCACCGTCATACGGGTTGAGCATCTGGGCGACCAAACCCGCCTGCACCTGAAGGTAGCCAACCACGATGTAGTCACCCTCACCGACCCACACACATCCCTGACACAAGGAGAGACGGTCCAGATCAAACCGCTTTCTCCTATTTTTTTCGACGCCGATGGCAACCGGATTAACTGAAGGAGCACCCAAATGGCACAATTCGTGAATGCGAAAGACGACCTGGTCAAAGAGGCAATAGATGGGCTTCTGGCATGCTCTGGCGGAACGCTGGCGCGTCTGGATGGATACCCACATATAAAGGTGGTTTTCCGCGCTGATTGGGACCGCTCGAAGGTGGCCCTCGTGTCTGGTGGTGGGTCTGGGCACGAGCCGGCTCATGCAGGCTTCGTGGGCGCGGGCATGCTGACAGCTGCCGTATGCGGAGAGGTCTTCGCCTCGCCCTCAGTTGAGGCTGTGCTGGCGGGTATTCTGGAGGTGACAGGTGAGGCCGGGTGCCTGCTTATCGTGAAGAACTACACTGGGGATCGTCTGAATTTTGGGCTGGCCGCAGAACGCGCACGTGCCCTTGGCCGCAGGGTAGAAATGGTCGTGGTCGATGATGACATCGCGCTTCCTGATTTGCCGCAACCGCGTGGTGTGGCCGGCACGCTTTTCGTACACAAGGTTGCCGGCGCCCTGGCGGAAGAGGGCAAGTCGCTGGAGGAGGTGACAAAAGCTGCGCGCGATGTCATTGCGACCGTTGCCTCTATTGGGACCAGCCTCGATACCTGCACGGTGCCGGGCTCGCCCAAGGAGGACCGCATTCCGGTAGGCAAGGCTGAACTGGGTCTTGGTATTCACGGGGAACCGGGGGTGGAACAGGTAAACTTTGCGGGGGCCACGGCGGCGATGTCTACCGTGCTCGATAGGCTGCGCGGGCATATGGGAAAAGGCACGCAAGTGGCGCTTCTGAACAACCTCGGATCCACCACACCGCTTGAGATGTCGGTGCTGGCGCATGAGTTGGCCAAGTCAGGAATTGCGCAGCACGTGATTGGACCTGCACCGATGATGACCTCGCTCGACATGCATGGCTTCTCGGTCTCGCTTCTACCGGTGGATGACGGGCAGATGGCCGCGCTCATGGCGCCCGTGGCGTTGCCCGGCTGGCCGGGTGTCCACGCCATCGGAAAGGCCCGCATGACGTCCTTGCCTGATGGGCTGACCCCGATTGAGCCGATCCCCTCTGCCAACGCAGCGACGCGGGCCACGATTGAACATGTTGCGGACCTTTTGATCGCGGCGGAGGGCGCCTTGAACGAATTGGATGCCAAGTCTGGTGATGGTGACACAGGCAGTACGCTGGCCACGGCGGCGCAATCGCTCAAGGACAACCTTGACCAGATGCCACTTGCCGACCTGACCCAACTTTTCCCGGCCCTTGGCAATATGCTGAGCCAGACTATGGGTGGATCCTCGGGCGTGATCCTTGCGATCTATTTCAACGCGGCAGGTGATGCCTGCGCCAATGGCAGTACGGTCGAGAAGGCTCTCGCAGCCGGTCTTCAGCGGGTCAGTGACGTGGGCGGCGCCCGTGTTGGGGACCGGACAATGATCGACGCGCTGGCACCCGCGCTTGATGCACTGGGGGACGGCATCGACGCCGCCGCTGCCGCTGCGCGGGCTGGGGCGGATGCCACGGCGGGCATCCATCGCGCCAAGGCGGGACGCGCGGCTTATGTGCCGTCGGAGAACCTAAAGGGCCACAACGATCCGGGCGCTGAAGCGGTTGCGGTTCTGTTTGAAGGTCTGGCGAGCGCCCAGGAAGGATAGGACCCGCGTGCAGGACGACGATGACACCAGGACAGTCGCCAAACCCACGGTCAATGACATTGCGCGCGTGGCTGGCGTGTCACTGGCTACGGTCGACAGGGTGTTAAATACACGTCCAGGCGTGCGCCGAGTGACGATCGAGCGGGTAAATTCCGCGATTGCCCAGCTCGGTTATGTCCGTGATACAGCCGCTGCCAACTTGGCACGGCGAAGGCTTTACCGTTTGCTCTTCATCCTGCCCTCCAACCGCAATGAATTTGTCACCGCCCTAGAAGAGGCGATTGCCGAACAGGGCTCCAAACTGGTCCATCAGCGCACCACGATTGATCGGCGCAGCGTGCCGCCCTTCGACCCCCGCGCGATCTGTGACATGCTGGACAGCCTTGACCCTAATGAGATTGACGGCGTTGCGGTTTTCGGGCCTGAGACGCCTTCTGTCCGCGATGCCGTTAAGCGCGCCCGTGCGCAGGGGATCGCAGTTGTTGCGCTGGTCTCTGACCTGCCCAGTTCTGACCGGGATCACTTTGTCGGCATTGACAATGTGGCAGCAGGGCGCACGGCAGCACAGCTGAT
Organism: Roseovarius sp.; assembly: GCA_963691795.1. Classification (GTDB taxonomy): domain Bacteria; phylum Pseudomonadota; class Alphaproteobacteria; order Rhodobacterales; family Rhodobacteraceae; genus Roseovarius. The sequence continues at coordinate 3,744,382 of OY829373.1, read as the reverse complement.
GGGGCGCTTCGTGCGCGGCTCGGGACGCATTCTGGTGATCACCGGCTCGCGCCTTGCCCGCGATCACCTAGAGCGACGCAACGGGTTTGACGCCGTAATGGGGGCCGAGTTTCCCCATCTGGAGGTCGTGGCCTCCATCGAGGGGCGCGACGATCCGGATCTGATCCAGCGTCTTTTACCGGATGTCTTCGCAGCATATCCCGATATTTGTGGCATCTATTCCTCAGCCGCAGGCAATCCGGGTCTGGTCCGTTTCATTGAGAACACGGGGCGCGCTGACGACCTCGTGGTGATCGCCCATGAACTTACCCCAGGCTCTCGCCTTGCGCTTGCGGACGGTGTGTTCGATGCGATCATTTCGCAGGACACGGGCCATATCGTACGCTCGGCCACAAGGCTTCTTAAGGCTACGGCTGACAAGGTGCCCTTTGACAGCACCCAGGAACGCATTCGGATCGATATCTACCTGAGGGAAAATATACCCCTTTCCACAACACCCCAAGCGGAGGATTTGCCATGAAAACCATCAAGGGTCCGGCACTGTTTCTGGCGCAGTTTGCGGGCGATGAGGCGCCGTTCAACTCTTGGGGCGCGATCACGAAATGGGCCGCTGACTGCGGGTATAAGGGCGTGCAGGTGCCCAGCTGGGATAGCCGCTTGTTTGATCTGGCTAAAGCCGCAGAAAGCAAGGATTACTGTGACGAATTTAAGGGTCAGGCTGTTGATAGCGGCGTTGAGGTGACAGAGCTTTCGACCCACCTTCAGGGGCAGCTTGTCGCCGTGCACCCTGCGTATGACACTGCCTTTGACGGCTTTGCCGATCCATTTGTGCACGGCAACCCCAAGGCACGGCAGGAATGGGCGGTGGACCAAGTGATGAAGGCCATATCGGCGTCGGCCAATATGGGGATCAAGAACCACGTCTCCTTCTCCGGTGCGCTGGCGTGGCCCTATGTCTACCCATGGCCACAACGGCCCACGGGCCTCATTGAGACGGCATTTGACGAACTGGCCCGACGCTGGCGTCCAATCCTTGATCATGCTGATGAGAACGACGTGAACATCTGCTATGAAATTCACCCTGGCGAGGACCTCCATGATGGCGTGACATTCGAGATGTTCCTCGAGCGTGTCGACGATCACGCCCGTTGCAACATGCTATACGATCCGTCGCATTACGTGCTACAATGCCTCGATTATCTCGACAACATCGATATCTATGCTGAGCGCATCAAGATGTTCCACGTCAAGGATGCGGAGTTCAATCCAACGGGGCGGCAGGGCGTCTATTCTGGCTATCAACCTTGGGTGAACCGGGCTGGGCGTTTCCGCTCTCTGGGCGATGGTCAGGTCGATTTCGGCGCTGTGTTTTCCAAGATGGCCGCCAATGATTTTGACGGATGGGCTGTAGTCGAATGGGAATGTTGTCTCAAGCATCCCGAAGATGGCGCGCGCGAGGGCGCGCAGTTTGTCACCAACCACATTATCCGCGTGACAGAACGGGCCTTTGACGACTTCGCCGATAGCGGCGCGGATGAGGCGGCCAATCGTAAGATGCTGGGGATCGACTGATGGCGGACCGTATCAAACTTGGTATGGTGGGTGGCGGCAATGACGCCTTCATTGGCGCGGTCCATCGCATCGCATCCCGCATTGATGACCGCTATGAACTGGTCGCCGGTGCCCTCAGCTCCACGCCCGAAAAGGCGCGCGAAAGCGGTGAGGCGCTTGACCTGCCGCGCGTCTATGACGATTTCAAGCAGATGGCGATTTCCGAGGCGCGGCGCAAGAACGGGATCGAGGTGGTGTCGATTGTGACCCCCAACCATGTCCACTACGCCGCCGCGCGGGAATTCCTGAAACGCGGCATCCACGTGATCTGTGATAAGCCCCTGACCAGCACGCTGGCTGATGCCAAGAAGCTGGTTAAGGCCGCAGAAAGCTCTGAAGCATTGTTCGTGCTGACCCATAACTATACCGGCTACCCTATGGTCCGACATGCGCGGGCGATGGTAGCGGCTGGTGAGATTGGCAAAATCCGTGTGGTGCAGGTGGAATACCCGCAGGACTGGTTGTCCATTGAGCAGGATTTCAAACAAGCCAACTGGCGCACGGATCCCAATCAATCTGGCGCGGGTGGGTCGACGGGGGATATTGGCACACATGCCTTCAACCTCGCCTGCTTCATCACAGGGCTTGAGGTAATAAGCCTTGCGGCCGACATTCAGGCCTTTGTGCCGGGGCGGCAGGTGGATGACAACGCCCACGTCATGTTGCGCTTTGCAGGTGGAGCGCGGGGGATGCTGTGGTCTAGCCAGGTGGCCCCTGGCAATGAAAACGCGCTGCGAATCCGCGTATACGGTGAAACTGGCGGGCTGGAATGGGCGCAGGAGGACCCAAATTACCTATGGCACACCCCGTTTGGAGACCCGAAGCGCCTTATTACTCGCAACGGTGCCGGTACAGGCGACGCCGCTGCAAGGATCAGCCGTATCCCGCCGGGCCACCCTGAGGGGTATCTGGAAGGTTTCGCCAATATCTACTCCGAGGCCGCCGCCGCCATCATTGCGGCACGCACCGGTGATCCGGTGCCCGATGGCGTGATTTTCCCGACCGTGCAAGACGGCCTCAAGGGCGTGCAATTCGTATCGGCCTGCGTGAAATCCTCGGCCCGCAATGCGGCTTGGGTGCCGCTGGACCACTGATGTACCTTGGCCTCGATCTTGGGACCTCCGGCGTCAAGGCTCTCTTGATCGGTGAGGACCAATGCATTCTGGCCTCGGCTCATGCGAGTTTGTCAGTGTCTCGTCCCCATGACGGTTGGTCCGAACAGCACCCGGGCGACTGGATCACCGCCGCCACAACCGCGGTTGAGGGCCTGGCCCGTCAGACCGCCCTTTCATCGGTCAGGGCGATTGGGTTGTCGGGGCAGATGCATGGGGCCACGCTACTAGACAGTTTCGATGAGGTCCTGCGGCCCTGCATCCTTTGGAATGACACGCGCGCCCATGAAGAGGCTGCTGCGCTTGATGCCGATCCGAGGTTTCGCGCCACGACTGGGAACATCGTCTTTCCGGGTTTCACGGCGCCGAAAATTGATTGGGTGCGCAAGCATGAGCCACACCTGTTTGACAAGCTTGCGCGCGTGCTCTTGCCCAAGGACTATCTGCGACTTTGGCTGACAGGGGAAAGTATGTCCGAGATGTCGGACGCAGCAGGCACAGCATGGCTTGACACAGGCGCGCGCACCTGGTCGGATGAGCTTTTGTCCGCCACGTATCTGGATCGCTCATGCATGCCCGGGCTTGTCGAGGGCAGCGCGCCGTCCGGCCTACTGCGCGATACGGTAGCAGAGCGTTTCGGATTACCCAAGGGGATCCCCGTTGCGGGAGGGGCAGGGGACAACGCCGCCTCGGCCATTGGGATGGGGGTCACCCGGCCCGGTCAGGCGTTCCTTTCCTTGGGTACATCGGGTGTGCTCTTCGTAGCTAATGATAGATACGTCCCCGACGCAGGGAGTGCCTTGCACACGTTCTGTCACGCTCTGCCGAATCTCTGGCACCAGATGGGTGTGATCCTTGCGGCAACTGATGCCCTCGCCTGGTACGGGCGTCTGGTCGGTGGTGACCCTCCTGCGTTGACTGGCGAGTTGGGCGAGCTTGAGCCACCGGGGCGGACCCTTTTTCTACCCTATCTTGGGGGAGAGCGGACACCGCATAACAACGCCAATATCCGGGGTGCGTTTCTGAACCTTGATCACGCCACGGATCGCTCGGCGGCCACCCGCGCAGTGCTCGAAGGCGTCAGTTTCGCGTTCCGTGACAGTCTTGAGGCGATGCGTGCGACAGGCACTGAGTTGTCAGAGGTGATCGCCGTCGGTGGCGGCTCCCGGTCGAGGTATTGGCTCGAGTTGCTGTCGGCCGTCCTGAACCTGCCGATTTCCACCACTGATGATAGCGCAGTCGGTGCTGCGTTCGGTGCTGCGCGGCTGGCCATGATGGCTGCCGGGGATGACCCTAAATCGGTGGCCCGTCCGCCTGTTGTAGCAAAAACCATTCAACCCGACACCGCCCTTCAGGGACCCATTGAAACCGCCTATGCCCGTTATCGCGCGGCTTATGGCGCAACCAGAGACCTGTCATGACTGATTTCTTCCGCGACATCCCTGCCATTCGCTTCGAGGGTCCCGATAGCTCCAATGAATTTGCCTTCCGCCACTACGATCCCGATCAGATGGTCATGGGCAAGCGGATGGAGGACCAGCTGCGCTTTGCCGTTGCATGGTGGCACAGCTTCGCGTGGCCTGGCGGTGATCCTTTCGGTGCGCCGACATTTGAACGGCCTTGGTTCGGGGATACTATGGAGTTGGCAAAACTAAAGGCGGACGTAGCCTTTGATCTCTTTGATATTCTGGGCCAGCCCTATTTCTGCTTCCATGACGCCGATATCCGCCCAGAGGGTGACAGCTTTGTGGAAAGCACCCGCAACCTTGAAGAGATGGTCGACTATATCGGTACTAAGATGGAAAAGGCGCGCACCCGCCTGCTTTGGGGGACAGCGAACCTTTTCACGCATCGCCGCTTCATGTCGGGTGCTGCGACCAACCCGGACCCGGATATCTTTGCCTATTCCGCCGCCACGGTGAAAACCTGCATGGATGCAACGCACAAGCTTGGTGGTCAGAACTATGTCCTTTGGGGAGGACGCGAGGGGTATGAGACCCTGCTCAACACTGATCTCAAAAAAGAGCGCGACCAGGCCGGTCGTTTCCTGCAGATGGTGGTAGAGTACAAACATAAAATCGGCTTTGAGGGTACGATTCTTGTCGAGCCGAAACCGCAGGAACCCTCCAAGCATCAGTATGATTATGACGTCGCCACCGTCTTTGGCTTTCTCAAGGAGTTCGGACTGGAGGGCGAGGTCAAGATGAACATTGAGCAGGGCCACGCGATCTTGGCAGGTCACAGTTTCGAGCACGAACTGGCGCTGGCCGCGTCCCTTGGTATTTTCGGTTCGATCGATATGAACCGCAATGATTATCAATCAGGATGGGATACTGATCAGTTTCCCTGCAATGTGCCGGAAGTGGCGCTGGCCTTTTACGAGATACTGAAGGCGGGTGGTTTCACGACGGGTGGTACGAATTTCGATGCTAAGATCCGGCGTCAATCCCTTGACCCGGCCGATCTGGTCGCGGCGCATGTGGGGGCGATGGATGTCTGCGCAAGGGGTTTGCTGGCCGCGGCAAAGCTCTTGGAAGATGGCGCTCTAGAGGCCGCCCGCAACAAGCGCTACGCAGGCTGGGATGATGTCGACACACGCGATGTGGTATTGGGCAGCCTTGAAAGCTGCTTTGAACACGTCACCATTAAAAACATCAATCCCGAACCCAGATCAGGACAGCAGGAGCGGCTTGAGAACCTCGTTAATCGCTTCTTGTGAGTGAAGGTAGTACCAATGGGCGTGCGGTCTTGCATCCTTGCCGTCGGTTAAAATGTTCGGGCCATACCTCTGTGCTGATGTTTCGAGTAACGGTGCGCATGTTGCCTGCAAGTATTTCGACGCAGATTGCGGTGACTAGCGCAACAGTGTTGATGGCGGCGAAGTCGAATTTTGCAAAGACGATAATCGAGAAGATCCTAATCATGCTCCCCAATTCGGCCCACCCAGTCCAACTCGCGCGTTGTCATGCCAAGGGTCAGGCTTAGGATGTTGCCGCCGGGACTATCAAGGAGATTGAGCACGAAACGCTTCTGCCCTAGTTTAGTTGTTCTGCAGTTAGGACCTGATTTCTGACATGTCGGTGTCCTCGTATAGCGCCTGCCCGCGGTTGATTAGCCAGTCTATCTGGGACAAGCAATTTTCCGGAGCTGTTTATTATCGCTTATCTTGCGGACTGATTTCTGTTTTGTCTCGCAACCAAAACGCCAAGATTATTGGACAATCCAACTAGGCCGCGACCGAAGATCCAATGCGCCAGTTTTGACGCATCAGTTTCAGGCCAAATATTGAGCTAAGTGGAGGCGAGTACCGGAATCGAACCGGTGTACACGGATTTGCAATCCGCTGCGTCACCACTCCGCCAACTCGCCATTCCAGTGACTGCGGTTTATTAGCACCTTAGGCTCTCAGCACAAGCCTTAAGATACACCTCATTGCAAATGTTTTCCCGAAACTAGCCCTGCCACGAAAATCCGCCACATACGCAACCCTGCTTTCCAATCTTCAGTAATTGTTGGACGCCATTCAGCAACCTGTTCTAGGGTTGCAGCGAAGATCGCGTTTGTTTGGGAGTCTGATCATGTTTATGCGTAGCTTTATCAGGGCAACATTAACAACTCTGGCGCTCTCTCTGACACCCGTGCTCCTGTCTGCGCAGGAAGGCCAGCCACCAAAGGTGTCCATTGCCGCCGCCTACACCGATGAGCTGCTGGAACAGGTGATCTTCATTGGCCGCGGTGAGGCCGTTGACAAGGTCGATCTGGTTGCCAGGGTCAGTGGTTTCCTAGAGGAGGTTCTGGTCAAGGACGGGGATGCGGTTGGGGAGGGCGATGTGCTTTTCCGGATCGAAGATGACACCTATCAGGCCACGCTGGGTGCGCGGCAAGCAGATCTGGAGCAAGCGCAGGCCAACCTGAACCTCACCGAGATAGAGCTTGAGCGCAAAACAGAGCTTTTTCGGCGCGATGTGGGAACAGAGGCTGACAAGGATGTGGCTTTTGCCAATAACGAAGTGGCCAAGGCAAAGGTCAACATTGCCGAGGCGGCGATCAAGTTGGCCGAGCTGGATGTGGCCTACACGGAAATTCACGCGCCTTTTGACGGCCATATCGGCCGGATCGAGGTTAGTGTTGGGGAGCTGGTCGGCCCCTCTACGAAACCTTTGGTTAATCTCGTGAGGAATGCTCCGATTTTCGTTGAGTTCTCTCTCACAGAAAAACAGCTGATCACGGTGATGGAAAATTACCAGACCTCTGTTGCTGGCGTCGCCAATAATCCGAAGACGCCGGATGTGTTTGTGATCCTGCCCAATGGCAATGAGTTGGACGAAACTGGTCGCATCATTTTCTCCGACAACCGGATCGATCCTTCGACAGGATCTATCGCGCTGCGCGCTGAGTTTGCCAATGAGCGCGGTTTGATCATCGACGGGTCTTTCCTGAACGTGCGCATTCAGGCGACGGAGCCGACGCAGGTTCTTCTGATCCCACAGGCTGCCGTACAACGCGACCAGCGGGGTGATTTCGTGCTGGTGGTGAACGACCAGCAGCTGGTGGAGCAGCGCTATGTCACGTTGGGTCGTCAGGTTGAGGCTGCCGTCGTGGTCGAAGAGGGCATGCGCGAAGGGGAGGCCGTGATCGTTGAAGGGTTGCAAAGGGTCAGGCCCGGCGTGGCCGTGGATGCCGTTGTCGCCGGCACCCCGATTGAGGAGTGACGCGCGGTGTTTTCCTCCATCTTTATTGCCCGCCCCAAGACATCTTTCGTCATTTCCATCGTTCTGACGATCATGGGGATTATCGGGTACACGGTGCTTCCGGTGGAACAGTTCCCCGAGATTACGCCGCCCGTGGTGAATGTGAGCGCTAATTATACCGGTGCGAACTCTGAAACGGTGGAAAACACTGTGGCCGCCCCGATCGAGGCGCAGGTCAACGGGGTGGATGACATGATTTACATGTCGTCTGACAGTACGGATACCGGATCTTACAATCTGGCTATCACGTTCGAAGTCGGTACGGATCCTGACATTGCTTCGGTCAACGTGCAAAACCGCGTGGCGCAGGCCATGGCGTCATTGCCATCTGAGGTTACGGCGTCAGGCGTCGTGACGCAGAAATCTTCAACCAATATGTTGATGATCGTGGCGCTCACCTCCCCCAATAACACCTATGATGAAGTGTTCCTGTCGAACTATGCGTCGATCAACCTCAAAGACGCTTTGGCGCGTGTGGGTGGTGTTGGTCGGGCCGACGTTATGACGAATTTCGAATATGCCATGCGGATGTGGCTTGATCCTAACCGCATGGCGGGCCTTGGCCTGATGCCTGCGGATGTAATTGCCGCCGTGCGTGAGCAGAACATCGAGGTCTCTGCTGGACAGGTCGGCACCCCGCCGATCCCGCAAGGTCAGCAGTTCCAGTACACGATCAAATCCAAGGGGCGCCTTACATCTGTGGCCGAGTTTGAGGACATCGTACTGCGGACCGGTGACGGGGCCAGTATCGTGCGCATGGGCGATATTGCGCGGGTTGAACTGGGGTCGAGCAACTACAATGCCTCCGGCCGCTTCTCGGGCAAGCCGGCCACCATTCTGGCCATCTACCAGGCCCCTGGCGCCAACGCGCTTGCCGTGGCCGAAGGTGTGCAAGCTGAGCTTGAGCGTCTATCGCGCTCTTTTCCCGATGATGTGACCTATGAGGTGCCGTTCGACTCGACCCTATTTGTGGAGCAATCGCTCAACGATGTGATTACAACCCTGATGCAGACTTTTGTTCTCGTGATTGGGGTGGTGTTTATCTTCCTGGGCAGCGTGCGGGCCACGGTCATTCCCGCGATCGCTATTCCGGTCTCGTTGATCGGGACATTCGCAGTACTGCTGGCCCTGGGCATGTCGCTCAACACGATTTCACTTTTTGCCCTAGTGCTGGCCATCGGGATTGTGGTGGATGACGCCATTGTGGTTGTTGAAAATGTGGAGCGTCTCATCGCTGAAGAAGGCCTCAGTCCGCCTGAAGCCACGCGAAAGGCCATGGGCCAGATCACCGGCCCGGTTATTGCGACAACGCTTGTGCTTTTGGCCGTGTTCGTGCCTGTGACGTTCATGCCGGGCATTGCGGGCAAGCTTTACTCGCAGTTCGCGATCACTATCTCGACGGCTGTTTTGATCTCTTCCATCAACGCTTTGACGCTGTCGCCAGCCTTGTGTTCGCTGATCCTCAAAGCGCGGTCCGGGCCGCCCAAAGGCATCCTAAAGGTGTTCGAAGGGTGCGTCGATGGAGCGCGGGCGGGCTATGTTGGGATCGTGCGCCGCATGGTTCGCGTTCCGTTGATTGCCATCGCGATCCTGGCCGCGCTTGTCTTTGGCTCTGGTACGTTGCTGAAATCCATTCCCGCGGGGTTCATCCCACTTGAGGACAATGGCTATGTTTTCGTGGACGTCCAATTGCCAGACGCGGCATCGCTTGAACGGACTGAAGGTATCACCGATCGCATAAACGAGCAGATCCTCCAGATTGAGGGGGTGGCGTCAACCGTTGTGGTCAATGGTTTTTCGCTGCTCAATGGCAGTGGCTCGAACGGGGCCATGATCATTCCAAACCTCATTCCCTGGGATGAACGAGAAACGCCAGAGTTGAGCGCGGACGGCATCCTTGCGCAGATTATAGCGCTGGCCAACCAGGAAGCGGCCGCTAGCGTTCTTGCCTTCAACCCTCCACCAATATCCGGCCTTGGCCTAAGCGCGGGAGTTGAGATGAAGGTGCAGCAGACGGGTGGTGGTAGCGCGCAGGACCTATCGGCGGCCGTGGGGTCGCTTGTCTATGCGGCCAACCAGAACCCGGATGTGGCGCAATCCTATTCTACATTTAGGGCCAATGTGCCAAAGGTCTTTGTCGATCTTGACCGCGAAAAGGCCAAGGCGCTCAATGTCTCGGTCGCGGATGTGTTCCAGACCTTGCAGGCCTACATGGGTTCCTATTACGTCAATGACTTTAACCTATTCGGGCGGGTATACCGGGTCATGATTCAGGCCGATGGGGAGTATCGGGACAAGACGGAAGACCTCAACTTCCTCTATGTGCGATCGCAAACGGGCGAGATGGTTCCGTTGGGAACTCTTGTAACACTGAGCAGTGAGCTGGGGCCTGTTGCGCTGAACCGTTACAATATGTTCCGGTCTGCGACAGTGACGGCGGTCCCGGCAATTGGGCTATCCACCGGCAGCGTCATCAAGGCGCTCGAGGCCGAGGCCCAAACCGCCCTGCCTCCGGGTTATACCTATGAATGGACAGGCACGGCGCAGCAACAGCAATCCTCGGGTGGGCTAGTGTTGGTTATCCTGATCATGGCGGTGGTTTTTGGGTACCTGTTCCTTGTGGCGCAATATGAAAGCTGGACAATGCCCGTGGGTATTCTGTTATCGGTGACGGTCGCGCTGTTTGGGGCCTTGGCGGCAGTGGCTGTGGCTGGTGGGGACATCAATCTTTACACTCAGATCGGTATGATCATGCTGATTGGGCTTGCCTCTAAGAATGCTATTCTGATTGTGGAATTCGCGATGGAACGGCGGGCCAATGGTCTAAGCATCCGGGAGGCCGCAATCGAAGCGGCGAGCCAGAGGTTCCGAGCCGTGATGATGACAGCGCTCTCCTTCCTTCTTGGGGTGGTACCGCTGCTGATTGCCAGCGGTGCAGGTGCTGCCAGTCAGAAAGCCATCGGTGTCGCGGTCTTTGGTGGCATGCTGGCGGCCACGGTAATTGGCGTGATCATCATTCCGGTTCTTTACGTGATCCTGCAGGGTGCACGCGAATGGCTGAAAGGGGGCCGGAACAAGACTGATGCCTGACACTCCACGGAGTTGGTGTGGGCGGAGTGCGACAAGAAATGCACCTAGATATGCGATTGCCATTGTCGGGTTTGGGCATATGTGGCAAAAAAGGTGCAAAAGACGTGAACAGAAGAAGTGAGTATATGTTGGACTTCCAGACGCGCCGCACAATGATGGTTGACACCCAGATCCGCCCGTCGGATGTGACCAAGTTTCCCATTATTAGTGCTATGTTGTCCGTACCGCGTGAGGCCTTCGTACCCGAAGCGATGCGCGAAGCGGCCTATGTTGGCGAAAACGTAGATCTTGGTGCTGGCCGTGTGGTGCTGGAGCCGCGCACATTCGCCAAAATGCTTGATGTGCTAGATGTTCAAGGTGATGAACTGGTGCTCGATATCGGCTCTGCCTATGGATATTCAGCTGCCGTGATTGCGCATATGGCCGAAGCAGTGGTCGCCGTCGAGGAAAATGAGGAGATAGCTGAAGAGGCACAGGGTATTCTGTCAGAGAACGGCGCCGACAACGTGGTGCTGCATCAGGGTGCTTTGGTTGAGGGTGCCGCGGAGTTGGGACCGTTTGATGTAATGATCGTACAAGGCGCCGTGGCCCATATGCCCGAAGCGCTTCTGGCGCAACTCAAGGACGGAGGGCGCGTAGTGTGCCTCTTTGCCGAAGGCGCGCTTGGTGTTGTGCGCGTGGGCTATAAAATTGACGGTGAAATAACCTGGCGCTTTGCATTCAATGCCGGGGCCCCGGTGCTGCCGGGCTTTCATAAGCACGACGCGTTCACGTTGTAAGCACGAACGATAAAAGACGCGCCCCGGCGCAGAGCAGGAGAGCAGAATGGCGGAAAAAACAACTTGGGCCTTCCGGAAACTGCGGGATGTTGCGCTTGTGCCTGTCGTGACGCTTGCCATGTCCTTGCCACAAGTGGCTTGGTCCGAGACGCTGGCCCAGACCTTGGTCAGCGCCTATGAACATTCGGGTCTTTTGGACCAGAACCGCGCGCTCTTGCGGGCAGCGGATGAAAACGTCGCGCAGGCCGTGTCGCGCCTGCGTCCGATCATTAACTGGACCGCTGATGTCACACGCAGCTTTGGCACCGTACGAACCAACGGTTTTACTGCTGGGATCGCGGATACGGATTTCAACCTTGGCATCTCTCTTGATTTGCTGCTTTACGATTTTGGGCGCACGCGCCTTCAAGTCGATGCTGCAAAGGAAACCGTTTTGGCCACGCGTCAAACATTGCGCAACATTGAGCAGCTTGTTCTGCTGAGAGCCATTGCCGCCTTCATGAATGTCCGGCGCAATCAAGAACTTGTGTCGGTCCGACAGAATAACCTGAGACTACTGCGTGAGGAACTGCGCGCCGCCGAAGATCGCTTCGAAGTCGGTGAGGTTACCCGAACCGACGTTGCCCTTGCAGAAGCCCGTGTCGCTGGCGCACAGGCGGGTTTGGCCGCCGCGCAGGGCGAATTGACACGTGCGATTGAGGAGTTCCGCTCTTCCGTGGGGCGTCCGCCAGGCAACCTTCAGCCGCCGCAAACCCTTCCACGTCTTTCGGGGGATATTGATGGAGCCAAGGCCATCGCTGTGCGCAAACATCCCGATATGCTTAAGGCGCGGCACGACGTGGCTTCGGCAGAGCTGACGGTCGCAGCGGCAGAGGCCGCGATGAACCCACGTCTGAGCCTAACAACTCGTCTGGGATCGGGTGATGAGTTCGACAGCGGTGATAACTCCCGTACCGGGAGCGTCGGGCTGACCTTGTCTGGTCCGATTTATCAGGGCGGCTTGCTAAGTTCAGCGGTACGCCAGGCCATGGCACAGCGCGATGCGTTGCGCGGTGCGCTGCATGATGTGCGCCATGTGGTGGCTCAGGACGTGGGCAATGCCTATGCTGTGCTCCTCGCTGCGCGCGCCAGCCGTCAGGCGGGGCTTGAGCAGGTCCGTGCAGCCCGCGTCGCCTTTGAGGGCGTGCGCGAGGAAGCTCAGCTTGGCGCGCGTACAACTCTGGATGTTCTCGATGCCGAGCAGGAACTACTCGATGCGCAGGCAACCGCAATCTCGGCCGAGGCAGACCTTTACATTGCCGCCTACACGGTTTTGGAAACCATTGGCGAGTTAACCGCCGAGGACCTGCGCTTGAACGTGAAAGTCTACGATCCGGAAGCTTACTACGATCTCGTCAAAGATGCGCCTGTGCGGCTCAGCCCTCAGGGTGAAAAGCTGGATCGGGTCCTCAAAGCGCTGGGGAAGCAATAACCTTTTGCTTCCTAGAGTGGACGGGTATCGGACCCCAAATCGTTACAAGTTTTCGGAACCAGTTGTGCGAATAACGCCCTGAGGATACAGTAGTATAGGGCAAGAGTGGTAGTTTCGTATGACCGATCAGGTGACTAACGTCGAGATCGAGGATGTTTTATCCTCTATTCGTAGGCTTGTTTCAACAGATACGAGCCAGAGAGATGGTGATTTAACACGGTCTTTACCCTCCGAATCGCGCCCCGAGCCAAAGCTAGTTCTGACCCCTTCACAACGTGTGGACGAGAGCCTTAGGGAAGTCGCGCAGGAGGCTGAGGTGGAAGAAACCTCGGCCGAGGAGAAGAGCGTTCCGCCAGAGCCTAGACCCTTAGAGATTGCACATACAGTGCCAGTCGATGCTATTCATAACGCTGAAACTGATGCTGCTCCTGCGGAGGACATCCCCGAATTTCTTATTCGTCCAGCAGACCCAGTGGTGAAGGATGACGACAACATCATACAGGATCACGCAAAGGTCGATTCAGTAGAAGAGGCAGATGTTGCTGCGTTTGATGAACAGGACCTCGCAGTTGAAGAGATGGCGGAGCATGAGCCCCCGGGCGAGCTTGAGAGTTTGGAAGCGCCTGAGCCTATTGAGCTTGAGCTGACAGAAGCCACCGAGAACAACGCTGAAAACCAACCAGATATTGGTGACGCTACTATAGAAGAGATCGCAGAAGTGGAGGTGTCCGAACGCTTAGCCTCTATTGAAAGCCTTGTCGCTGATCAGGTCGCGCAGACGTCCGAGGATGTGGTTGAGGATGTGATAAACGAAACGGCAGAGGTTGACCCTGACGCTGATAGGCTGACCACCCCGGCTGAGACATTTGAAGACGCCGTTGCCCGCCAGCATGATGAGTGGGAACCTGATGGCGAGAACGATGTCGGCCTTGAGCCCAACCCGGTTGAGCCGCTGCCCTGGCAGGATACGGAAGTAGAAAGTGCATCGGTTGCGCAGGAAGAGGCGCAAGTGTTAGAACAGGTCGCTTTGGATGAGCCGATCATAGCTGTTGCTGTGGAAGAGGAAGCCCAAGCGGATCACTCCCCTGGGTCCAAAACAGAGCTCGACTCCGTAGCTGAAACAGAGGCGGCACCTGAGGCAGAGCCAGCAAGTTCTGATGCCAAAGAGGCGCGGGAGTGGTTTGATGACGAGTCCGTTCTGGACGAGGACGCCCTGCGTGATCTTGTCACGGAACTGGTGCGCGAAGAACTTCAGGGCGCAATGGGTGAAAAGATCACCCGGAACGTGCGCAGGCTCGTACGCCGCGAAATCAGGCGCGCACTAGCGGCACAAGGGATCGAATAATCTAAACTGTCAGGCTAAAAATAGCGCCTTGGGTTTGCGCCATCGGCCTTCTTCTTTTTGGCCAAGAGGGCCCTGGTCATGGCTGGGATAAGTAGGGTCGTTACGCGACACTTCCCCCCTAGATCGCGCTTAGACCTTTGGCGGTTCCGCCAGTCTCAACAGCAAGTCCAGATCCAGATGTGTTTCGACATGCCGCGCAAGAGCGTCCAGCGTGGCGTCTACACCCTCGTCGAACTGCAGGTTAGATTGAGCGCCAAGGCGTTCGAGGTAGGCTTTGCGGAATGTGTCGGACGAAAAGATGCCATGCAGATAGCACCCGCGCACACGGCCCCCAAGGCTCATGGCGCCCACCTTCTGCCCGTTCACGTCCAGCCACGCATTAGCGCAATCTGGGCCGTCTGTTTTCCCCAGATGAATTTCATAGCCACTGACTGGAGCGCCGCTTTCCAGATCATGGGCCTCTGTCAGGGCCAGACGTTTCTGCGGCACCATAACCGTTTTGACATCCAGATGCCCAAGACCCGACACAGACCCGGGAATACCTTCAATCCCGTCGGGATCCGCAATCTTTTTTCCCAGCATCTGATACCCGCCACACAACCCCATGACATGCCCACCACGCCGGATATGGGCCGTAAGATCAATGTCCCAGCCCTGCTCGCGGAAGTGTATCAGATCTGGGATCGTGGCTTTGCTGCCGGGAAGCAGCACAAGGTCGGCATCGCCTGGCAGGGGGCGGCCAGCCTCTATGATCTCTACGCTGACATCCGGTTCGCTTGAGAGAGGGTCAAGGTCGTCGAAATTTGAAATCCGGTTGAGGCGTGGTACCACAACCTTTACCTCCCCGCCCCTAGTGCTTTGAATGTCCATGATATCCTCGGCCGGAAGCCGCCAGGCGTCCGGAAACCATGGTAGGACGCCGAGGGAAGGCCACCCCGTCCGTTCCACAATTTCAGCAAGGCCATCATCAAAGAGGCTGACATCGCCCCTGAACTTGTTGATAGCAAAGCCCTTGATCAGGGCCTTGTCGCTTTCGGGCAGAATAGCTTGCGTGCCGACGACCTGTGCAATCACGCCGCCGCGGTCGATGTCGCCTACCAGGATGACAGGAACACCTGCCGCCTCGGCGAAGCCCATGTTGGCGATGTCTCCGGCCCTTAGGTTGATTTCGGCCGGACTGCCGGCGCCTTCGACCAGAACCAGATCAACCTCCCCGCACAGTCGGCTAAAGCTTTCTAGAGCGGGCCTGAGAAGATGTGGCTTTTCCTTGGCATAGTCCCGCGCGCGCAACGTAGCGAACCGCTTACCCTGCACGATTACTTGCGCGCCTGTATCCGTTTCAGGCTTGAGCAGAACTGGGTTCATATCTGTATGCGCAGGTCGTCGTGCCGCCAGTGCCTGTAGGGCCTGTGCGCGGCCAATCTCGCCGCCATCAACAGTTACGGCGGCATTGTTGGACATATTCTGTGGCTTGTAGGGTGCAACCCGTATGCCGCGATTGGCAAAGGCACGCGCCAGACCCGCCACAACCATGGACTTGCCGACATTTGAGCCGGCGCCTTGAATCATAATGGACTGAGCCAATCTACGCCCTCATATTACGGTTCACGTCTTACTCTTAACGATACCTGCGGGGAAACCTTGAATACGCCTGCACATGTGATTTTCGCGGCAGCCGCCTTTGCGAAACCCTATGACCGACGTCGCACTGTTGCGGCCATTGCTGGGGCTTTGGCGCCGGATGTGTCGCTTTACGCCATGGCAATCGTGTCGCTTTACGTGCTGCAGATTTCCCCTGAGATTGTTTTTGGTGAATTGTATTTCTCGGAGGCCTGGCAGCAAGTCTTTGCCATTGATAATTCTTTCTTTGTCTGGGGTACGGCATGCGGTTTGGCCTGGTGGTTTGGAGCCAGGAACGCGATGGTATTTGCAGCCGCCGCACTGATGCATCTCGCACTAGATTTTCCCTTGCACCACGATGACGGCCGTCCGCATTTCTGGCCAGCGAGTGACTGGGTTTACGAGAGTCCGATAAGCTATTGGGATCGCCGGCATTATGCTGGGATCGTGGGGCCGATTGAAATGGCGATGAGCGCGTTGTTCTGCCTGATTTTAATGAAACGGTTTCCCAGCATACGGTCACGCCTCCTGATCGCAGGGCTTGCAGTTGTGCAACTTGCCCCGGTGTTTGTCTGGGTGTTTGTATTTGCGTCAGATTAGGGCGAGGTTTTTGCGCACGCTGGCCCTTGATTATGCAAAAGACTTGGGAGGCATTCGTTTTTAAAACGCGCACGCCTATTGGATCACTCGTCAGGACGCTTGAGACTGAAGAGCTCCCGCACCACTGAGTAATCGCGGTATCCAAGACGAGCCAGTGGGTTGAACTTGGTAACGTCAAACAGGCCGTCCACCATGCAGTCGTCACGCATATGGACGCCAACCACTTCTCCGAAAACTGCGAAATTCGTGGCGCCAGGAAGTTGCATGATCTGGGTTAGCCTGCACTCCAAAGCCGCAGGGGCCGCCGCCACGCGGGAGCACGCGATTGTTTCGCATTCGGTACGCTCGATACCCGCCTTGTCGAACTCGTCCACGTCCTTCGCCCAAGGTCCTGAGCTGACATTCATAACGTCGCGCATGGCGTATTCAACGATGTTGACGCAAAATACGCCCGTATCGCGAATATTGGCTACACTGTCCTTGGTGCCGTCCCGATCTTCTTTGGCCGAGGTTGACGAAAACATGACCTGTGGGGGTACATAAGCCACAGCATTGAAGAAGGAATAAGGTGCCAGGTTCTCGGACTCGTCAGAGCCACGAGTTGAAATCCAGCCAATGGGGCGGGGGGTGACAATCGCGTTGAACGGGTTGTGGGGTAGCCCATGACCGTCTTCGGGGCGATAAAACATTTGGGACCTCAATACATTGCATGTTTGTACCCGTCCTAACGCCGTGCTAGGCGCTTTGCCAGCCGGTTTCTGGTGGTAAAAGTGACGAAGGGCCAAACGTGTTTCAACTGACCCCCGAAACAAACGAAGATTGGTGGGAAGTAGAGGCGCTTTACGATCTGGTGTTCGCGCCAGGACGGGAGGCGTTGTCCTCCTACCGCTTACGCAATGGGGTGTCGCCGCTGCAGGACCTGTGCCTTGTGGCCCGCGATGGGGAGGGCATTCTGGCAGGTGCCATCCGGTTCTGGCCGGTCAAGATTGGATCCGTCAAGGCGCTGTTGTTGGGGCCCGTGGCCGTACACCCGACTTATCAAGGGGAAGGCCTTGGCGGTTATCTTATCCTTGACAGCCTTGACCGCGCCCGCGACCTAGGGTGGGAGAGGGTGTTGCTGGTTGGCGACGCGCCCTATTACGGCCGCTTCGGGTTTGAGAGGCTAATCGATGTTGCCATGCCCCCGCCGACCAACCCCAAGCGGATTTTGGGCGTCGCCCTGACCGACGGGTCTTGGAGCGGCGTGACGGGCGAAGTAGTGCAGTTTTCTTGAAATTCCTGGCATCTGCCCCGATTTCTTTGAAAACCAAAGCTGATGGAGAGAATGGATGGATGTGCTGAGCCCGGCCCTGACGCAGACTGAGGTGGAAATTCGGCTCGAGGCGCTGGCCCAACGGTACTTGCGCGCATCCGGCCCTGGCATCCAGTTGCTGAACCTTTTGGGTGGGCAGGCCGAGAACCTGCTGGACCAACTGCCACCATCGGCTCGGAACGCTCTTGCCGCGCGGACAGAAGATGCCCTGCGCCTTGCAATGCGTGCTGCACATGGCTCGCGCGGGTGGGTGGACGATAGCCCCGGCTGGCTGAGCCGGGCAGTCACAACAGCCATGGGTGCTGCGGGTGGCATGGGCGGCTTGCCCACGGCACTTGCAGAGCTGCCGGTCACCACCACTGTTCTGCTGCGCGCCATTCAGGATGTCGCGGTGGAGCATGGGTTTGATCCGTCTGAGCAAGGTGTCCAGTATGACTGCGTTCAGGTTTTTGCCGCAGCTGGACCGTTGGATCATGATGACGGGGCTGACCTTGGGTTTATGGGTGCGCGTATCACGGTGACGGGTGCAACCCTGCAAAGCCTGATCGCGAGGGTGGCGCCCCGCCTCGCCACGGCCCTTGGCCAGAAGCTGGCGGCGCAGACAGTACCAGTTTTGGGCGCAGCTGCGGGGGCGGTTACGAACTACAACTATACCAGCTATTACCAGCAGATGGCCCATGTCCATTTTGGGCTGCGACGCCTGACGATAGAGGCCGATCTGGGCCACACCGTCGTGTTGGAGCGTTTTCTCCAAAAGGTGGAGGCCCGCCCACTGGGGCGAATGTAGCTCAAACAACAGGGTCCGTCAGAGCGCGTTCTTAACGGCCTTGCGCAGGCTTCGAATAAGGTCCTTGCGGGGGGCAAAGGTCAGGGCAGAGCTGTCGTAATCGGCCAATGCCGTGATGATGATACCGTTTGTCACATCGTCATTCATGCCCTCGGGATACAGGTATTTCCGCCGTCTTTGACACAAGAGCAGCATCTGTGTGCGCCATGCCATATCCATCCAGTCGCAGGCGCGGCTAAGCTCCACTGCTGTGGTCGCGGGGTAGTCGAGTAAGGCACAGATCGCTTCCATTTCCCGCACGTCGAGTGGCATCTCCTCGAACGCCCGCTCAACCCGCTCCTTGCGAGACAGCCTTGCAATCTTGGCCTGTTCGCGGCTGAGCGGGTACTTGGCACCCTTCTTGGAGACGGTCACAAAGCTGTGATCCTTGGATCGGAATAGCGAAAACACCATGATATGGCCCTCACAATCTTTCAGTTTGCCATAGGTAAGGGACGGCAGCCGACTTGGAAACGTGTCCCATAACGCATAGCCGTCGGGTCACTACCAAAACCTTATTCCCCAATCATTTTCTTCTTATCTTATCCTGAACCCAATTTATCCACAAGTCTGTAGATAAATTTACAAATATATTTCAGTTAGTTAGAGAATTTTTTCCCCATTGGCCAAATGCCCACAAGACCTTGTAGATGGTTCGCTAGAACACACCCGGTCTAGTTCCGACCCATTTGTTACATATTTTTCAGAGTTTGGCGCGCAAATGCTCCATCACCGCGCTGCGTACCGATTGATGGCCCTCTGCACGCGCCTGATGGATAACATCACGCAGGGAATTGAGGTCAGTCCGGCGCAGGATGGATTTAACTGGCCCAATCGATGCAGGGCGCATCGATAGCGTGCGCATACCGATCGCTGCAAGACAGGCGGCTTCGATGGGGCGGCCCGCATCCTCACCGCAGAAACTTACCGGTGTACCAAGCGCGGTGCAGCGATCCACGATACTTTCGATGAAGGTCAAAAAACTAACATTTAGCGTGTCATACCTGCGGCGTACCAGCTCGTTTTCCCGGTCTGCGGCAAAGAAGAACTGCTTGAGGTCATTGCCTCCAATCGACAGGAAATCCACCTCGGCGTAAAGGCTGTCTGGTGCGAAGGCTAGCGAGGGCGTTTCAAGCATTGCGCCAACTTTCAGGATTTCGGGCAGGGGATGGCCAAGGACCCTTTCCCGCTCAAGTGCTTTTTCGACCTCGGCCCGGGCACGGGTAAATTCTTCCCGTTGCGCGATGAAGGGGAACATGACTGTCAGGGACCTGCCAGCTGCCCCACGGATCAGCGCCTGAAGCTGCATGCGCATGACCCCCGGCTTGTCCAGTGCCACACGCACTGCCCGCCAGCCCATAGCTGGGTTTGGCTCATCTGTAGAGGTCATATAGGGCAGCACCTTATCTGACCCAATATCGAGCGTGCGAAAGACCACGTTCTTGCCCTTCGCGGCATCCATCACACGCGCGTAAATCTGGCTCAGCTCAGACCGTTTTGGCATGTTGTTACGGGTCAGAAACTGCAATTCGGTCCGAAAAAGGCCAACACCTTCGGCACCGGAACTGATCAGGCTAGGCAGATCGGCCATTAGGCCGGCGTTCATGTGCAATGCAATGCGCACGCCACATTCGGTTTCAGCGGGTAAATCACGGATTGAGGCATAGCGCTCCTGCGCCTTGGCCCGCATCGCCATCTTGTCGTGGAAAGCAGTGACAATCGTGTCATCGGGGCGCAGATGCGCGACACCCTGATCGCCATCTACCAATATCGGATCGCCATTGAGCGCCTCGTTGGTGATACGATCGGCGTGCACGATCAACGGTATGGCTAGGGCGCGCGCCACGATCGTGGCATGTGACCCAACAGAGCCTTCCTCGAGCACGATACCCTTGAGTTTTCGTCCGTAATCCAGCAATTCCGCCGGTCCAATGTTGCGGGCTACAAGTACCGGGTTCTCCGGCATCTCGGCCCCGGTTTCCTGTCCCTGACCGGTCAGGATGCGCAGAAGGCGGTTTGAAAGGTCGTCAAGATCATGCAGACGATCGCGCAGATAGGGATCGGTGACTTTCAACATTCGGGCGCGTGCGGTGGATTGTTCCTTTTCAACGGCCGCCTCCGCCGAAAGGCCCAGCTTGATGTCTTCTTCCATCCGCCGCATCCAGCCTTTGGAATTTGCAAACATGCGGTAGGCTTCTAGTACCTCAAGCTGTTCTTTGTCGCCTTTGGCGGCGGTCGAGAGCATCCGGTCCACACCTACTCGCAGCTCATCCACGGCATGGTTCAGGCGCTCCATCTCCCTATGCGGGTCCTCGGCGATAGGGTTGGCGACAACCACACGCGGCTCATGCAGCCAGACATGGCCTTCCGCGGCGCCTTCCTGTGCAATCCCGCCGTTGAACATGACTGGCTGCTGGTGGCGCGCGGACATGGCAGCCCCTTCGCCAACAAAGGCACCCAGCTCGGCCATTTCGGCAATGACCATGGCGACAACTTCAACTGCGTCGACCTCTTCGGCCGAAAAGTTGCGTGCTTCCTTGGATTGCACCACCATCACGCCCAACGTCTCGCCAAGACGTTGTACCGGGACGCCAAGGAATGAGGTATATGCCTCCTCTCCGGTTTCAGGCATGTAGCGAAAGCCGCGCGTGGCAGGGGCGTTGTCGGTATTGATGTTCTGCCCCCGCTGGGCGACGCGCCCGACCAGACCTTCTCCAAGCCGCATCCTTGTCTGGTGCACTGCTTCGGGGTTCAGGCCCTGGGATGCACAAAGCTCCAGAGTGTCTTCATCCCGGAATAGGTAGATAGAGCACACCTCGGTGTGCATCTCTTCCGCGATCAGTTGGGTGATCAGGTCAAGCCGCGTTTGACCGCCCGCATCCTCAGACATGACGGCTCTCAGCCGCGCCAACATCTGGCGGCTGTTGGTGCGGCTATCGTGTGTTTTGCTCATGTGCGCTGTGGGCCGTTCCTAATGAAGGCCCAACTTCATTCCTGATGGTCAGAAACTCAGGCCGCGTTTTCCAGTCCGAAGGCATCATGCAGGGACTGAACGGCAAGTTCCATATATTTCCGGTCAATCAGAACGGAAATTTTGATCTCTGAGGTTGAGATTACCTTTATGTTTATTCCTTCATCACGAAGGGTCTTGAACATTGTGGCTGCTACACCGGACTGGCTGCGCATACCGATGCCAACGGCCGAGACCTTGGCCACATCCGTATCTGCGATCAGGTCGTGGAAGTTGACCTCACCAATTTTCTTTGCTTCTTGCATGGCTTTGTCTGCGCGCGCCACCTGGTTGGTGGGGCAGGAAAAGGTCATGTCAGTGCGCCCTTCTTCCGAGATATTCTGGATTATCATGTCGACATTCACGCCCGCGTCACTGAGAGGGCCAAAGATCGCAGCGGCAATTCCGGGTCGATCCGCAACCGACACAAGCGTGACCTTCGCTTCATCCCGCGAATAGGCAATTCCGTTTACCACGTTTGATTCCATGATTTCCTCCTCGGAGCAGACCAGCGTGCCTGCCTCATCCGATTGTTCCTCGAAACTGCTGAGAACCCGCAGCTTCACGTTATAGCGCATCGCCAGTTCGACTGAGCGGGTTTGCAGCACTTTTGCCCCGAGACTCGCTAGTTCAAGCATTTCTTCAAAGGCGATTTTGTCGAGTTTGCGCGCCTTCTGCGCAATCCGGGGATCGGTGGTATAGACCCCGTCCACATCAGTGTAGATATCGCAGCGCTCGGCATCGAAGGCGGCAGCGAAAGCTACAGCGGTCGTATCTGACCCGCCTCGGCCCAGGGTGGTGATACGACCCTCGGGGCTGATCCCCTGGAAACCTGCGACCACGGCCGCGCGCATACCTTCGCTAAATTTCGATTTGATGTTGTCAGCTGGGATCTCTTCAATCCGGGCGGCAGAGTGGGCCGACGTGGTCATCACTGGCACCTGCCAGCCCTGCCAGCTGCGTGCAGGCACATCCATCTCCTGAAGGGTCAGCGCCATAAGGCCAGCGGTGACATTCTCACCGGAGCTGACCACGGCGTCATACTCGCGCGCGTCATAGAGAGGAGAGATTTCCTCGACCCAGTTCACCATTTCATTAGTACGCCCTGCCATGGCAGAGACGATGACGATCACGTCATATCCTTTGGCCACCTCAACGCCAACGCGCTTGGCGGCGCGGCGGATGCGGTCGATATTGGCAACAGAGGTGCCACCGAATTTCATAACGAGAATGGGCATGTGTTGTCCCCGGAGTGTAATCCGGGGGCGGTTTACGCCGCTTGAACGAGAAGGGCAATAAAGCATGCGCAGAAATTCGCCCCGCTGGTACGCGTTCAGTTTTCTATCTGTCAGATCCAGTCGCGCAGACGCGCGGTGAGATGCGCCACATTCGCGCGCAACTTGTCGTCGATTGTACCAGGCCGAACTGGATCTCGCAGGGTTGTTGTCAGACGGTCTTCTATTGGTTGACCCGCCCGCCTTGTCCAACTGAGCCCAGCTAGCACTTTCTGCGCAGGACCCGGTAGGCGGTCGGGAATTTTATGGCCGTTTAACACTGCCCAAACCCCGGCCCAAAGCCGACCGACAGACCATGGATTGTATCCTCCGCCACCCAGCACCAGTAGTCTTGGCGCCATAGGTTTGAGCGCTTCGACCAGGCTCCAGTGTGCGTTGTTCGAAAGTTCTAGGCGGGACAGTGGATCCTCGCTGACGGCGTCCGCCCCACATTGAAGAACAATCGCTTTGGGCGCGAAGGCCGCAACGGCAGGCAGTATGACGCTTTCGCAGACAAGTGAGAAACCGTCATCTCCTGTTCCTCTTGGCATCGGGATATTGAATGCGTTGCCGCCGGCATCATCATCCACCGCCCCGGTGAAAGGCCAGCGTTTGGCTTCATGGGCTGAAACCATCAGCACCCGGGGATCACCTGCGAAAGCAGCCTCAACCCCGTCGCAATGGTGGGCATCAATATCAACATAGGCAATGCGGTCCAGTCCCTGACTTAGAAATACATGGATCGCCAGCACGGGATCATTTAGGTAGCAAAACCCGTTTGCGCGATCGGGCATTCCATGATGTGTCCCGCCGCCGGGATTGTACACAATTCCACCCTTGGCCAAAAGTTCCGCCCCCAGCATAGAGCCACCTGCCGCGGTGGCGGGCCTGCGGTACATCTCTGGAAAAATTGGGTTTGAAACCGTCCCGAGCTGATGACGGTCCCGCGTGGCAATGTCGACCTCGCCGTCAAGTTCGGCCTTCTGAAGGGCGGTGACATAGGCTTCCGTATGGAAGGATATCAGCGCCTTAGGGCGCGCCCGGGGACTTTGACGGAACTGGGTCGCAGGCAGCCACCCCAAAACGCGCGACAGATCCGTGACAGTGGGCACACGCGGAATAGCCAGAGGATGGTGCACCCCGTAGCTAGAGCCTCTATAGATCTCCGACCCGATGAAAACAGGTTCATGCATGCCCGTTAACCACTGTTTTTTAATGGTCAACAACCTCCCTCTACGAAACGCTTTTTACAATTATCCGATGCTGGGGTATTTGTACCACTCTGTTTCTTCACCCAGAAATTTTGAAGCTTCTGCAGCATCTGGACGTCATGGGACCCAGATGATCATCCGCCGCGAAGCCGGGCCAGAAGCACCACCTCGCTATCGTCTTGGATTGGAGTGAACCAGCTGTCATTGTAAATTCGCCCGTCGATCGCAACGGAAACCCCACGATCAAGCTGTGGCTTAATCGTGGGATATTTCTCGACGAGACCGTCAAGAAGCTCACGCAGGTTAGTGGCCTCGATTTCGACCTCGCGCTGGTCTTGAGTTGCCGCGGCTAGCGACCCCCATATGCGGACCTGCACCATGAGGCCTTAATGCTCCATGACAGCTTTCAACACCTTGGGTGGAGACATCGGCAAATCGAGCATGCGTGCGCCTGATGCAGCGGTCACCGAATTGGCGATCGCCGCCAGCGGCGGAACGATGGATGTCTCGCCTACACCGCGAACCCCGTAAGGGTGGCCCGGGTTTGGGATTTCGAGGATCACGGTGTCGATCATCGGCAGGTCCGAGGCCACCGGCACGCGATAGTCGAGGAAACCAGGGTTCTGCAACAACCCATCATCCCCGTAGATATACTCTTCGTTCAACGCCCAGCCGATCCCCTGGACCGCGCCGCCCTGGAACTGACCTTCTACGTAGTCGGGGTGGACCGCTTTGCCAGCATCCTGGAACACGGTGTAGCGTAGGATTTTTACCGCGCCCGTATCTGGGTCCACCTCGGTGTCCACCATATGCGTTGCAAAACTGACGCCCGCGCCTTCGGCGTTGACTTCGTAATGCCCCGCGATCGGTCCGCCAGTGTTGGGTGCGGACGCTGCCAACTCGGCTAGTGTCATCGGCGGGTGCAACCCGGCATTGGGCCCGGCAGGACGCGCAGCACCGTCTTCCCAGACCACGGCATCCTCATCTATTCCCCAGATCTGTGCGGCGCGCTTGCACATTTCGCGCTTCGCACCGCGAGCGGCCTCAATTGTGGCCAGGCCAACCGCGAAAGTCACGCGGGAGCCATCTGTAACATCGTTGAGGCCCAGAGATGCCGTATCGGCGATCACTGTGCGCACTTGTTCATAAGGAATGCCCAATTCTTCGGCGGCCATCATGGACATGGATGCGCGGCTGCCGCCGATATCGGGGTTGCCCTCGATCACGTTAACGGTCCCGTCAGAGGCGATGTTTAGCGATACACAGGTGTTGCCGCCAAAGTTGAACCAGAACCCACAGGCCACGCCGCGCCCCTGGTTTTCACCAAGGGGGGCAGTCCAGTGGGGGTGATCCTTGGCCGTGCGCAGCGTCGCCTCAAGCCCGATGGCGGGATAGGTCACGCCGTAGGACGACTTCGTCCCCTCCCGCGCGGCATTCTTAAGGCGCACCTCAAGTGGGTCTAGGCCAAGGTCCTTGGAGAGCTCATCAATCGCGCTTTCTACGGCAAAGGCCGCCATCGGCGCGCCTGGTGCGCGATAAGCGGCTTGGCGCGGACGATTTGCCACCACGTCCCATCCTACGGTTTGCACAGCGTCGAGATCGTAAGGCGCGAAGGCGGACATGGAACCGAATTCCACGGGAGAGCCGGGATAGGCGCCACCCTGATAGCGCAGCTCAGCAAAGGCGGCAGTGATCTTACCACCATTGGTCATGCCCATACGAATGTCGATCGAGGTCGATGAGGTCGGGCCAGTGGCACGCAGCACTTCCGAGCGGCTCATCACGATCTTGACGGGACGCCCGGTCTTGCGGGCAAGGGCCAGGGCTACGGGCTCAATGAACACGATTGTCTTGCCGCCGAAACCGCCACCGATCTCGGAGGCAGTGACACGCAATTGGCCCTGAGACAGCCCGCAAATTGCGGCGCACATATCACGGACCATGTACTGCCCTTGTGTGCAGCACCATAGATCCGCCTGACCATCCGGGCCGACTTGGGCTAGGCAGGCATGAGGTTCGATATAGCCCTGATGGGTAGCCTCGGTCTTGTAGCTACGCTGCAGTACTTTGTCAGCCTTGGCCAATCCCGCCTCGATATCGCCATGGCCAAACTCGTACCGCGTCATCACGTTGGGGGACATGCCGGCTGGCACGGTTTCATCGGTGCGGCCTTCGTGCAGGATGGGCGCATCCAGTGCCATGGCAGAGTCCACGTCGGTGACATGGGGCAAAACTTCATAGTCGACCTTGATCAGCTTCAAAGCCGCTTTGGCAATCTTTTCCGAGGCTGCGGCCACGGCCGCAACGGCATGGCCATCGTAAAGGACTTTGGCACCAGCCATACAGTTGTCGAGCGTGTCTGCGGTGTAGTCGTCGTCTTCGATCTCGGTGAAATCAGCTCGGGTGACCACGCCGTGCACCCCCTGCAAGGCTTCTGCTGCAGACGTGTCGATCGATACGATGCGCGCGTGGGCATGTGGACTGCGCAGGATCTTGGCATGCAGCATTCCTGGCGCCGACATGTCCGCGCCATAGCGGGCACGACCTGTGACCTTGTCCACGCCATCAGGACGCGCCACGCGCTTACCAACCACTTTGAAGTCGAGGGGTGAAAGTTCTTTGTTGCTGTCCAGTGCCATTATGACGCCTCCCGCATCTCTTGCGCAGCGTCCATCACCGCGCGAATGATCTTGTCGTAGCCCGTACAGCGGCAGAGGTTGCCTGCCAGCCAGTACCGGGTTTCTTCCTCGGTCGGGTTGGGGTTCTTCTCAAGCAGGCTCTTGGCTGCCACCAAAATACCAGGCGTGCAAATTCCACATTGCAGGGCCGCACCTTCGATGAAGTGGCGCTGCAGGGGGTGGAGCTCTTCACCCTCGGCCATTCCTTCGATAGTTTCAATTTCTTGGCCCTGCGCTTCGGCACCTAGCATCAGGCAGGAGCAAACAAGCCGGCCATCCACGGTAACGGAGCATGCGCCGCAATCGCCTGTGCCGCAGCCTTCTTTGGAGCCTGTCAGACCAAGCTGATCGCGCAGCACCTGCAGTAGGGTTTCATCGGGTTCGCACAGGAATTCCTGCGGGTCACCGTTGATCGTGGTCGCTACATGTATCTTGCTCATTTCGCGGCCTCCGCGCGTGATTTGGCGATTAGGGTGGCGCGGCGTCCGAGGACACCAGCCATGTGTACGCGGTATTCAATGGTGCCGCGCTTATCGTCGATCGGGTTGGCCGCTGCAGAACACGCTGCCGCCATCGCCTTTAGCGCGTCCTCATCAAGCGGAGTGCCGATCAGTGCCTTCGCTGCATCATCAACGCGAAGCACGGTTGGAGCGACCGCGCCCAGACCGACGCGCGCGTCCGTGCAGATGCCTGCTTTATCTAGCGTGATCGACACGCCAACGCCGACGACGGCAATGTCCATCTCGGTGCGGGGGATAAACCGCAAGTAGGCATCAGCGGAGCCTGCCGAACGGGCGGGAAGGAAGATTGAGGCGATTAGCTCGGATGTCTCAAGGCAGGTGCGACCGGGCGCCGTGGGCACGTCCTCTACGGGTACGTCGCGGGTGCCATTGGGGCCGGCGATTCGCACAATCGCTCCGGCTGAAACCATGGCTGGAACGCTGTCTGCGGCTGGAGAGGCATTACAGAGGTTACCCGCCATAGTCGCGCGACCCTGTACCTGGGTTGAACCGATCAACTCCGCCGCTTCCACGATGCCGGGCCAGGCGGCTTTCAAGGCGGCATGTTCACCCATTTCGGCGCCCGACACTGCGGCACCAATGCGAAATCCGCCATCTTCCGGAGTTATCGACCGCATGCCGTCGATGCGCTTGATGTCGAGGATGGTATCGGGGTTTGCCATGTCGGAATGCATCCGCACCAGCAGGTCAGTGCCTCCGGCTAGGACCCGGCATTCGCCGTCGGTTCCCGCCAGAATATCCACCGCCGCCTCCAATGTCGTGGGGGCTTGATAGTTCATATGCCGCTCCTTTGGCTACGCCGGTGGCACCATATTGCGCTCCGGCTTGGCGTGAGTCGTCGGGGATTTTACCAGCCCCGCGAGGTCGTTCAATCGCGATAAGTGTATTGAATGATGATTCAGTCAACTCTTTTTAGATAGGGGATGCAAGCCCTGTTCTTCTCTGGAGACTTGGCCTCTGTTTTCTCAAACAGGTGTTGCCCTGATTGAAGTATTGGTGGCCAGAAAAAACAAAGAAGATTGGAGGGAGTGTTTTTATGTGGCGGACATAAAGGCAGCGCGAGGCGCGTTTTTTTGCAGCATTTACGCGTGCGCTGGGCTGTCAGGTGAGTTTTGGGATCCCACCCGGCAGTGTGTCGCGGTCCACTACGCTGGCCCTTAGCGATCGCCCAATCCGGTGGGCTAGCGCAGACCAGGCCGCGGCCTGGTCTTGCGACAATTCCTCAGCTAAAACCTCGTCGAAGACCGCAAGCCAAGTCGCAAACATTCCGGGTCGCACATTGCCAGCATTGACATGCGCCTCGACCGGGGTGCCGCCATAGTTGCGTTCATGCAGGATCGTGTTGGCCCAGAATCGCACCTCGGTTTCCTCGTGAGCGGGCCAGTCGGTGATATGGGCGGCAAAGACGGGTCCAAGCATCCCGTGGGTGCGCACCCTTGCGTAAAACACGGCAACCACCCGTTCGATATCAGGGCGCGTGATGTCAAAGCGTGGGGGCAGGGTGGTGCTCATACCGCGAATTTGGCTCGGGTCGCATCCGATTGCAACGGGCAGCGTCGGTTGAAGGCCATTTGCGTTTCCTACAAGGTAGCACAAAAAATCATGCACTACCCGGGAGACCACCCATGAAAGTTGCCACAGCCGCCTATAATCTTGATCCCTTTGAAAATTGGTCCGACTATGCTGCAAAGATAGAGTGCTGGGTTGAAGAGGCCGCGGGGCAGGACGCGCGGCTGCTGCTTTTCCCCGAGTACGCCGCGATGGAGCTTGCCACCCTGGCCGGCGCCGAGGTTGCCGCCGATCCCGAAGGCTGCTTACGGGCCGTATCTGACCTGATCCCTAGGGCGGATGCTCTGCATGCCGAACTGGCGGCGCAGTTTGGCGTCTACATCTGCGCAGGCACCGGGCCGGTGTATGATGCTGCAATCTCGGCCCGGCCGGTCAATCGGGCAAGGCTTTTCAACGCCTCGGGGCAGGTGGCCGCGCAGGACAAGCAGATTATGACCCGGTACGAGCGCGACATCATGGAGGTCGTGCCGGGTGGGCCGTTGCAGCTTTTTGAAACCGACATCGGTAAGATTGGCATCCTGACCTGCTATGACAGCGAGTTTCCGCTTCTGGGTCGGGCCCTTATGGATGCCGATATCCTCCTTGTGCCCTCCTGTACTGAAGCGCTTTCAGGCTATTGGCGGGTACGGATCGGGGCCATGTCGCGGGCGCTTGAGACCCAATGCGTGACTGTCATGGCCTCTCTGGTGGGCGCGTTTCCCCAATGTCCCCATGCCAGCTTGAGCACCGGCATGGGCGGCGTGTTCGGGCCGCCTGACAAAGGCTTTCCTGAAACGGGCGTGCTGGCTGAGGGGGTGATCGGACAGCCTGGATGGACCTATGCCGAGATTGACCGGGGCGCAATTGCCGAAGTGCGGGCCAATGGCCGTGTTCTAGGCCGCAAACACTGGACCGAGCAAGAGGCGCGCATTAGCGCGCCGCCCGTGGTTAAGATTTGATCACAAATGGTCAATGACGGCCAATTGGCAGGGTGAACCCTGCCTTACCGCCGGCGATCGCGGCGTGAACTCATCGGCTGGAAGGCCACGCCGACATGGGCCTCACAATAGGGTTTGCCGGATTGCACGGGCAGGCCGCAGAACCAGAAATCATCGGTTGCAGGATCGCCGACGGGCCATTTGCAGGTCCGCTCGGTGAGTTCCATTAAACTGAGCTTCTTGGCTTTCTTTTCTACCTCGTTGACCTTAGCAAGCGCTGCAGGATCAATCTCGTTGGTGGAAGGTTGCGGCGGCAGAGGCTGACCTGCCGGGATAATCGGCTTGATGCGGCTGACTGGTTCGGCGGGCGCTTCGGGCACTGCGGCCTCTTTCGGAGCGGGCTTGGAAGCGGGTTTCGCCGTTCGCTTCGCCTTGGCTGCACTTTTTGCCGCAGGCTTGGATTTTGCGCCCCCATCTGAGGATGTACCGCCTCCTCCGTTGCGGTTGGACAGGCCAAGGCGATGCACCTTGCCGATTACGGCATTGCGTGTCACGCCGCCCAACTCCTTGGCAATCTGGCTAGCAGACTGGCCTTCGCCCCACATTTTTTTCAGTTTTTCAACGCGCTCGTCGCTCCAGGACATCCGATACCTCTTTGATCGCTGCGCACCTTTTCAACGGCCGCTGGTCGGTCTATTCCGTGAAGGCCCTATTTTAGTCACTGCGACGTGAGTTACAAGACAGGTTGAGCATTTGAACCCTTGGGAGTTGGATATGAGCATTCAGAGGTCGTTGCCTGCATCCCAGCCGGGGACAAGGCGGTTTGGACGGGTCAACTGGCTTGGGCTTCGCACGCTCTGCCAGCGTGAGGTTCAGCGCTTTCTTTCCGTCTGGACACAGACGGTTATGGCACCGCTGGTGACAGCGGGTTTGTTCATCGTCATCTTCTCGATCGCCATAGGGCCGCGGCGTGGCGATGTCATGGGGGTGAATTTCAGCACATTCATCGCGCCCGGTATCCTCATGATGACCGTCATCCAAAACTGTTTTGCCAACACCTCCTCCTCGATCATCGTCTCGAAAGTACAGGGCAACATTGTTGATACGCTTATGCCCCCGCTCAGCCCGATGGAGCTCGTCATTGGATATCTTGTTGGGTCGGTGGTCCGTGGCCTTTGTGTCGCGGTGGCAATCTGGGCGGGGCTTTACCTGACCATGGGATTGGTGCCGGCGCATCCCGCCTGGGCTCTGACATTTATCACGCTTGGCGCCGTAATTATGGGTGGGCTTGGCATGATTGCAGGCATCTATGCCAACAAGTTCGATCAGACTGCTGCGATAACCAACTTCATCGTCACCCCGCTCGCGTTTCTCTCGGGCACTTTCTATTCAGTTCAGGCGCTTCCGGATGTGTTGCGTAGTATCACCTATTTCAATCCTATCTACTACCTGATTGACGGGGCGCGGTTCGGCCTTATCGGTGTCTCGGACGGCTCTCCTGGCATGGGGCTTTTAGTGGCGCTGGGATCGGTCATCGTGATTTGCGCCGTGGCTTGGACGATGTTTGCCAAGGGTTATCGCCTGAAGCCTTAAGCGCGACATGAGGGGCCGTTGCGTCTGGTGCCCAGATTGGTATAGCTGCGCCAGCTTGTGAAGTTGAAAGTCTTGCCCTGATGCGCCGCCTCATTGTTCCTCTGGTATTCGGTATTGCCGGTGTTGCGGTGCTGGTTTGGCTTGGCATGTGGCAAATGCAGCGCCTCGCATGGAAAGAGGGCGTTCTGGCCGAGATTGATGACCGTATAGCCGCAGCACCGATTGAATTGCCCCAATCGCCCGATCCGGACACGGACAAGTATCTTCCGGTCGAGGTCACGGGCCAGTTCGGCGCCGGCATTCTGAGGGTTCTGGTCAGCCAGAAACAGATTGGTGCGGGCTATCGCCTGATTTCGCCTTTCGAGATGGAGGACCGCACTATCCTGCTTGATCGCGGCTTTATTCGTGTCAGCCAGACCCCCCCTGCGGCCCCTCCCGGAACGGTGAGTGTGATCGGAAATTTGCACTGGCCTGATGATCGCAACAGTTCTACCCCCGACAATGACGTTAGTGGTAACACATGGTTCGCTCGTGACATTGTGGCCATGGCCGAGGTGCTGGAAACCGAACCTACGCTGGTCGTTGTGAAGGAATTGTCGCAATCTGACACTCCTGTGACGCCCTTGCCCGTGGACACAAGTGGGATTCCAAACGATCACCTGCAATATGCGATAACCTGGTTCGGACTGGCGATCGTCTGGGCCTTCATGACCCTTTACCTGATTTACCGAATGCGCAATCCTGCGAAAGGGGACACCCTATGAAATACATCTCCACCCGCGGCACCGCGCCGACCCTGAGTTTCGAGGAGGCGATGCTGACAGGGCTTGCCCGTGACGGCGGGCTTTACCTGCCCGAGGCGATCCCGCAGATGTCCTCTTCTGAAATCGTGGCGCTGGCCGGCGAAAGCTATGAAGAGGTGGCGTTCCGCATCATGCGGCCCTTCATCGGGGATGCATTCACAGATGACGAATTCCGTGGGATCATTGAGCGTGCATATTCCAGTTTTGCCCACGCCGCCCGCGCGCCCTTGGTTGAGCTGGCTCCAGGCCACTTCTTGCTTGAGCTGTTTCACGGGCCCACGCTGGCCTTCAAGGATTTCGCAATGCAGCTTATCGGGCAGCTGTTCGAGTTTTCGCTCAAGCGGTCGGGGCAGCGTGTATGCATCGTTGGTGCAACATCGGGCGATACCGGTTCTGCCGCGATTGAAGCATTTCGTGGGCTGGAGGCAGTCGATGTCTTCATCCTCTACCCCCATGGCCGCGTGTCTGAAGTACAGCGCCGCCAGATGACAACACCCGCTGAGGACAATGTCCATGCTCTTGCCCTAACTGGTCATTTTGATGACTGTCAGGCGCGTGTGAAGGACATGTTCAACGATTTCGACTTCCGCGACGGGGTTGGCCTTGCGGGTGTGAACTCTATCAATTGGGCTCGGGTGCTGGCACAGGTGGTGTACTATTTCACTTCTGCGATCTCTGTAGGTGCTCCGCACCGACCAGTGAGTTTTACGGTTCCAACTGGCAATTTTGGCGATGTCTTTGCTGGTTACATTGCGAAACGAATGGGCCTGCCGATTGAGCGGTTGGTCGTCGCAACCAACCAGAACGATATCTTGCACCGCTGCCTCAGTCAGGGCGCTTACGTGCCTGACGGGGTCATCCCGTCTATAAGCCCGTCCATGGATATTCAGGTCAGCTCGAACTTTGAGCGCGCCTTGTACTACGCGTATGATCAGGATGGCGCAGCAGTGGCGCAACTGATGTATGAGCTGTCCGAAGGTGGCTTCAATGTCAGCCAGGGAGCGCTTGAAGCGCTCCGTGAGAGCTTTGACAGCGGGTCTTGTTCCGAAGGTGAAACCAGCGCGACAATCACCCGCGCATGGACCACAACGGGTGAGCTTCTATGCCCCCACAGTGCAGTAGGCGTGAAAGTGGCGGATGAGCAGCGCAAAGCAGACACGCCAATGATCACGCTGGCCACGGCTCACCCCGCCAAGTTCCCGGCAGCGGTGGAAGAGGCTTCGGGCATCCATCCCCCCTTGCCCTCGCATATGGCAGGCCTGTATGAGCGGTCCGAACGTGTGACCCGGGTCGAGAATGATCTGGGGCAGATCGAAGCCCTCATCAAAGAACGGACCGCCAGTTGACTGTAAACCTGACCACCCTCGACAATGGTTTCCGTATCGTGACCGAGCATATGCCCGGCCTGCAATCGGCGGCTATCGGCGTCTGGGTCATGGCAGGGGCGCGGCACGAAACGGCAGCGCAGAATGGCATTGCGCATTTCCTTGAGCATATGGCGTTCAAGGGAACAGAGCGACGCTCGGCCCTCGATATTGCGGAAGCGATCGAGGATGTTGGCGGATACATCAACGCTTACACCTCACGCGAGGTGACAGCGTATTATGCACGAGTTCTGGGTGAGCATGTGCCGCTGGCATTGGATGTAGTGGCTGACATTCTCCGCGCACCTGTATTTGATCCGCGCGAGATCGAGATTGAGCGGGGTGTGATCTTGCAAGAGATTGGCCAAGCGCTGGACACGCCCGACGATATTATTTTCGACTGGCTGCAGGAAAAGGCCTATCCCGACCATCCCCTTGGCCGCGCCATTCTTGGGGCAGAGGAGCGGGTTCAAAACTTTGCACGCGATGACCTCACCAGATTTGTGGATCAGCAATATCGCCCGGGACAGATGATTCTGTCAGCGGCGGGGTCGGTGGACCATGACGAATTGGTACGTGTGGCGGCAGATCTTTTTGGCGATATGGAAGGCAAGAACCGCGACGCGGTTACGTCGGCCCAGTTTGCCGGTGGCGAGAGCCGCACGGTTAAATCGCTTGAGCAAGCCCACTTCGCGTTGGCTTTTGAAAGTCCTAATTATTGTGATCCGAAAATCTATGCTGCGCAAATCTATGCTTCTGCGCTTGGCGGCTCCATGTCGTCTCGCCTTTTTCAGGAAGTTCGTGAAAAGCGTGGACTTTGCTACACGATCTACGCGCAGGCTGGGGCCTACTCAGATACAGGAATGATGACCATCTACGCGGGCACCTCTGGTGACCAGATGGCCGATCTTGCGCATATTACGATTGACGAGATGAAACGCGCTGCTGACGACCTGAGCGTGGCTGAACTGGACAGGGCCCGCGCTCAGATGAAAGCTGGGCTTTTGATGGGCCTTGAAAGTCCCTCCAACCGGGCGGAACGGCTGGCACGCATGATACAGATATGGGGAAGAGTGCCGGAATTGCAGGAAGTTGTGGATCGCATCGACGCAGTAACGCTTCAGGACCTGCGTGAACTTGCCGGCACTATAATTTCAAAGGCGCCGGCAGCGATGGCTCTGTATGGTCCGGTTGAAACCGCCCCCAGCCTTGAGGCCTTGCAGGACAGGCGCGCGGCCTGATGCTGCTGCCCCGGCGTAAAATCCGGATCGAGACAGAGCGGCTGTCCTTACGCCAGCCGCAATTGACAGACTTTCGGTCGTGGTCGACCCTGCGAAAGGGATCCTCCGATTTCCTTATTCCTTGGGAACCGCAGTGGGCGACAGATCACCTGTCGCGCAAAGGCTTTACAAATCGGGTCTATTGGGCGCAGCGCTCGATCAACAATGGGTCCGCTATCCCACTGTTTCTCTTCCGGCGCGGTGACGAAACGCTGGTTGGGGCCATCACGCTCGACAACATCCGGCGTGGTCCGGCGCAGGCGGGAACACTTGGCTACTGGATCGGGGAGTCCCATGCGCGCCAGGGCTATATGCGCGAGGCGATTGCGGGGATGGTCCATTATGCCTTCGAGCGCTTGGACCTATCGCGGATCGAGGCCGCTTGCTTGCCAGAAAACACCCCCTCCCGCAATTTGCTGGAAAGGTGCGGTTTCAAGTATGAAGGCGTCGCGCAAAGCTATCTGCAGATCAACGGCCGCTGGCGCACTCATGTGCTCTATGCCTGCCTGCGCTCTGACCGACGTGGCCGTTCCGAGGCGATCTGAAAGACGGGCTTTCTCCATGCGTGCCCAGCCTAGGGCAGTTCTGTTTGGGCTGACACAGGATCCGGTCGCGCTACATTTGTGCAAAACGGAGAACGCTGATGCTCAGACTGGCCTTTTTGTTTTGCGTAACTCTGACTTTTCAGGTGGCGGCTCAAGACACGCGCCAACCCAGCCACTGCCTGTCTTTGGCTGAGGCTGTGCCGGGCTTTGAATATGTGCACAAGGCGTCCTTCCGGGACCCGGTACCAAAGGGCAGGGTACGCATCCGGTATATCACCCATGCCAGTTTCCTGATCCAGACGCCTAGTGGACTGTCCGCTGTGACCGATTTCACGGGCTTTGTCGGTAATGTGGATTTCACCCCTGACATCGTCACCATGAACCACGCCCATGCCACTCACTGGACCGCGTTTCCTGATCCAGCCATTTCCCACGTCCTGCGTGGATGGGGCGAAGAGTTCGGTTCTGGCATTACCCACCGTCTTGACCTTGGTGAGATGCTTGTGCGTAACGTCTCGACAGATATCCGCTCAAGCTTCAGTGGCAGCGTGGAACCTCGAGGCAACTCGATTTTCGTCTTTGAAGTCGCAGGTCTTTGCGTAGGCCATCTTGGTCATCTCCATCACGAACCCACTTCAGAGCAATACGCTGCGCTTGGTCGGATCGATGTGGTGATGGCCGCCGTGGATGGCGGGCTGACCCTTGATTTGCCGACCGTGTTGAGGATTATGAAGCGGCTAAAATCATCGGTCGTGATCCCAATGCACTGGTGGGGGGATGCCACGCTGGGGGCATTTTTGGAAGGAATGGAGGCTGATTTTGATATTGTTCTGACCGAAACCCACGACATCACGCTCTCGCAGGATACCCTGCCAGCGCGCCCCACGGTGATGGTGCTGAGCCCTGCCTATCTGCTCGAGACAGATGATTAGGGGCGTTTGAGAGCTTTGCTGCCGTCGCGCACTACGCGATAATTCTCGATTATTCATAGAAAGATGAAGTGGGAGCGCATCATCGGTAGGCAGGTTTTGCTTAGGCAGGTGCGGTTTGCCATAAAACCCTTGAAAATCTGTGGAAAACCCATCATGTAAGCCACGTCCCAGATTGTGGGACGGTTTGAATAGGAGAGACCATGGCCAAGGAAGATACGCTCGAATTTCCCGGTGTCGTGAAGGAACTCCTGCCTAATGCGACGTTTCGGGTCGAGCTTGAAAACGGCCATGAGATTATCGCACATACGGCAGGAAAAATGCGCAAGAACCGTATTCGGGTTCTGGCAGGCGACAAGGTGCAGGTTGAAATGACGCCTTACGACCTGACCAAGGGACGCATCAATTATCGCTTCAAGTAAAGTGGGCAGCGCCCTCGTTTTTGCATGGCTCTGATTCTTGGCTCTGCTAGCCCGCGCCGGCTTGAACTGCTGGCGCAGATAGGTGTGGTGCCCGATGTAATTCGCCCTGCGGATATTGACGAGACGCCATTGGCGCGAGAACTGCCGCGGCCATATTGCGTCCGCATGGCTCGTGAAAAAGCAGCTGCTATCGTAGCCGGTCAGGACGATATCGTACTGACGGCCGATACCACGGTGGCGCTTGGCCGCCGCATCCTCGGCAAGCCCGGGGACGCGCAAGAGGCTCGGAACTTTCTGGTCCTTCTGTCAGGCCGACGTCACAAGGTGATCACCGCTCTCGCCGTACGCTCTGGCACGCGGATTTGGGAGCGTGACGTTGTCAGCGATGTAAAGATGAAGCGGCTGTCGGACACTGAGCTTGATGGCTACATTGCAACTGGCGACTGGCAGGGCAAGGCCGGCGGCTACGGCATTCAGGGCCCTGCCGGGGCGCTGATCCCCTGGATCCAGGGCTCGTTCTCTGCTGTTGTCGGCCTGCCCTTGGCCGAGACGGCACAACTGCTGGCCGCAGCTGGTCATCCAGTGTGGGAGACACAAATATGAAAGGCATGACAATCTGCCTTGATCACATCGCAGAGCGAGAGGCCGCCGCGCTAATCCAGGATGGCAGTGTCACAGATATGCTATTCGATAGCGATCTGCCGAGACCTGGCACGATCTATCGCGCGCAGGCCGACCGGCCCGTGAAGGGGCAGGGCGGCATGTTTGTGAAAACCCCTGATGGCAGTGGATTTTTGCGGCAAATCAAAGGTCTTGCACCGGGCCAGTCGATCCTCGTGCAGGTCTCAGGCTATGCGGAGCCGGGCAAGGCTATCCCAGTTACGGCTAAGTTGTTGTTCAAGAGCCGCTACGCGATCGTCACGCCGGACGCGCCGGGCCTCAACCTGTCGCGCGCGATCAAGGATGAGGAAGAGCGTGACCGCCTGCTTGAGGTGGCGCATGCTGAGATGGCGGGGCATGACATGGGCCTGATCCTACGCTCCGCCTGCACCGGAGCCGAGGCCGACGTGATTGCCGAGGACATTGCTGCAATGGCGGATCTGGCAACGTCGGTGATGGCTGATGGCACAGGTGAACCCGAGAAGCTGGTAGAGGGACCTGGTCCCCATGAACTAGCCTGGCGGGATTGGGCGACCGGCGAGGACCTTGATGCCGAAGCCGGCGCGTTTGAGCGTCACGGTGTGTTGGACGTGCTGGATGAGTTGCGCGAGGTTCTTGTTCCGCTCTCTTCGGGTGGGGCGATGTTTGTGGAGCCAACGCGCGCCCTCGTAGCGGTGGATATCAATACCGGTGGGGACACAACACCGGCGGCAGGGCTGAAGGCCAATCTGGCCGCTGCGAAAGACCTGCCACGCCAGCTGCGGTTGCGGGGCCTTGGCGGTCAGATCACGCTCGATCTTGCGCCCATGGTCAAGAAAGACCGCCGCGTGTTCGAGAGCGCCTTGCGCGCTGCGTTCCGCCGAGACCCGGTGGATACGGCGCTCGTCGGTTGGACGCCGCTGGGTCACTATGAACTTCAGCGCAAACGCGATCGCGCGCCGTCTTGAAGGAGGAACTGTCATGAGCTGCCCGATCTGTAAAAAGGCATATGACACCCGGTATCGCCCGTTTTGCTCTAGGCGCTGCGCGGATATTGACCTAGGGAAATGGATGCGAGGAGATTACGCTTTGCCTTCAGAGGAGCCAATGGATTTGGAGGAGGCGGAAGAGGTGTTCCGGAGGACGCAAAGTGCGGGTCAAAAACCTCACTGAAAATCGTGACTTCCCCTCTGGACACCCTGCTCTTGCCCGTCTAGAAGGCCTGCACCCGAATGCGATTTGCGTTGACCCGTGCCCGGGTAGCTCAGGGGTAGAGCAGTGGATTGAAAATCCTCGTGTCGGTGGTTCGATTCCGCCCCCGGGCACCACTAAATCTCCTATATATCTGTTAATATTGTTTATTTTTTAGTCACTAATTCTTGGGCCACCGTTTAGTCCACCTTTTTACATGCGAAGGCATGCTCCACCAAGTTCAGCTATGTTTCAATAAGAACGATTGGTAGAATCTAAAGTTCTCAGTGTGAACCATGTCTTCAATTACAACTCACGAAAAAGGCCGCCACAGAAAGTGATCCGTGGCAACCTGGACAGCCAGTAAGTGTTTGAGTGCTGGATGACGGCTTAACGGCGTTTCTTTGTAGAGGTTGGCCGCACTCCTGTGAAAAGGAACCCCAGCTCACTCATCACACCAGCACCTATCTTGGCATATTCCCGACCAGCGTACTTGGCGACTTTCTTGAATTCTATGTTGCGCGCTTCGATGTACTCTTTGCGGCGCTTTTGACGTTCAGCTTTAGGTAAGATTCTCATTGTTCAGCTCCTTGTTTGAAGGTCGCTAAACTACTGCAATCACACGGATTTCGGTAGATTTTCATAGCTGAACATAGCTGCTCATTTTCTGCATGAACCGCTCTGGGAGCTAAAAAACACAGACTTGCGTGAGGCTGATTCGCTGCTACGCTACACACCTCTCGGGAGACTTGTCGAAACCTGAGGGCATCGCGTTGCTCTCCAATCATGGAGACTTCGTGATGA
This sequence comes from Roseovarius sp., assembly GCA_963691795.1. GTDB lineage: Bacteria > Pseudomonadota > Alphaproteobacteria > Rhodobacterales > Rhodobacteraceae > Roseovarius. The sequence continues at coordinate 3,705,115 of OY829373.1, read as the reverse complement.
GGATACTTTCAAAACGTCAGGTGAAGGAGCTCGTTCTGTATTCACCGCAACACATAGCTCGGCTGGAGAAGGCAGGCCAATTCCCTAAGCGGGTACCGCTGGGTCCGAACCGGGTGGGCTGGGTAGAGCGAGAAGTGCTGGACTGGCTTGAAGAACGCCTAGCGCGGCGAGAAGAACCAAACCGACACTCCTGATGTCAGGAGCAGGGTGGCCGGGGTTGCAAACCCGGCCACCCAACAAGTAGGGTCCGATGCCGAACCTTGTCCGAGTTTCGTCTTTGCCGATGAGGTTTACTGAACATGAGCCTGTATTGAGTGCCGAAGACAGTGCCTTTCTGGAGCGCTGGCCTCGTTGCGCTACTATACTTTATCCCTAGTCGTCAAAGGCCGTCAAAATTGACCTGTTTGCCGTAACCAGATTTCCTTTAGGTTACCCACCAACCTCTACTCAATGACCGGGATAGCGCTGGGCCACAAGTCTCGCACGTCAGTCACGTCAGAAAACTGGATCAGCTTCATCATATCGCGTGCGACATTGGGAATTTTCTCAAAGGGCGTTTGAATGAAAAGGTCACCCCCCTGGAAAACAAGCAGGCTAACGCGCAGGTCTTTGTATTCGAGTGTGAGGAAGCAATGGATTACCTCTCCATCCGCTGTATTGGGAAAATCGCAGTCCAACATGTGCCTTGGCAACTCTGGGCCTTCACTTTCATCTTCCGGCTCAAACAAAAAAACAGATGCGGTTGGCTCACCCGCATAGTTGAGCGTCGGATTGTCGTAGCGCTTGTAGTCTACACCACCAAATCGCACGCCTTCTGCGGGGAAGAGTCTTTCTATCCTGATTTTGACGAGATCGTCATATGTTCCACGCTCATCAAAGCGAATGACACGGAACGCGGTGATGCCCAGCTCTTCAATCAGTACCTGTTCATTGGCAATGAGCACTGTTGTACGTTGTCCATGGGGAACAACGGGCGGTTTGCACTTTCGGATGTAACGTGTGCCGAGATGAACAATGAGCCCGAGTTCGCCACTTGGCCTGCTTTCGTCGCAAAATGCGATATCAAAATCCGGGGCCGCAACCTCTTGCGCTTTCGTGGGTGTGTTGCCTGCCAGAGCTACACCAATAAAAAGTATATAAATATACTTTTGCACTTTAAAGATGATCCTTCTTTTGTATGGTTCAATAATACATGTTCAACTTTAGATTTAATCTGGGTGCCCGTAAATGACCTATGTTCTCACACAGACTCAAATTGACGAACTAAGAGTGTATCGGGAGGCAGAAGACTACGCTGGGATGTATCAGGCGGTTTACGAATTGTCTTTGTTGCCAGATGCAAATGGGAACGCTCTGGAAGACATTGACGTTGCGCGATGGTTTCAAGCGGCAGCTCAGGCCAACGCGAATTCTGGATCTTTCGCCTCGGAGCTTATTCGCGATTATACATCGGCCCAAGTGTCGATCCGTTCTGGTTCTACTCAAGGCGTATCTACAGAGCACATGAACCATGCCTCCAACACTTTGGCGAAATCAATTTGGGAGCGCTATTTGTCTCAAGGCGTGTTGCCAACGATCCCTCAGATCAGGGATGAAGACGCTAATGAGATCGTAGCAAGCTTGCAGAGCAACGGCAATTTGGCCAATCTACGGTTTCATAATCGGGCTGCAACTCGACGATCAGGATCGAGTCGTAAGCGTCAGCGCTAATGTCGGCTCGTGGTAATTTTCTACGTATCAAAAGGTGAATTATGAGCCAACTATACCTTGCTGCAAATGCACGTCGATCTCACGCAACAGCTTCAACGCATCTTCATCCGAATACCGCTTCCGAGCCATCTTCCATCCCTCCCATGACACTAAATGGTGGCACAGTTTTACGGGGCTAAGACAAGGCAGTCTCTGAGACTGTCTACCTTTCAGATCACGCATCACCCCCCGCTTTGGCCCGCGCAAGTGGTCCCGGCTCTTCGCGAATGGGGAGATGGATCAAAGCGGCCAGCAGGCCCAGTACCACTGCAGCCCACCACATCGGCGTGTAGTCTTGGGCCGCGTCATAGATGCGACCGCCAAGCCAAGCACCGATGAAACTACCAGTTTGGTGACTGAAGAACACAAGACCCGCCAGCGTTGAGAGGAACTTCAACCCTTGGGTCTGCGCCACCAGCCCCATCGTCAATGGCACGGTTGAAAGCCAAAGCAGGCCCATTACGGCAGAAAATGCCAGAACACTGGCCTCAGAGACCGGCACTAGGATAAACGCAGCAATCACTACGGCGCGCATAAAGTAAATGCTGCTAAGAACGGCTTTCTTTGACAAATGCTGGCCCGACCATCCTGCGAAGAAGGACCCAGCGATATTGAACAGGCCAATGAGTGCCAGCGACCAGGCCCCGATAGATGCGGCAAGGCCAAGATCCATGACATAGGCGGGCATATGGGTCTGGATAAACGCCACGTGAAACCCGCAAACGAAAAAGCCGAAGAACAAGCACAGATAACTCTGGTCAGCAAAGGCGACCGATATGGCATGGCTAAAATCGCCCGAGCTAGATCCGGATGCCGTTGGCTTTGAAACCCGCGCGATGAAGAACAGGAACGGAAGGATGAGCCCAAAACTACATCCGATCACGATAAGCGCGGTCTTCCATCCAATCGTCCCAATCATAGTTGTTGCGGAAGGCGCCGCGATAAACATCCCAAGCGACGCTGCTGCGGTACCAAGACCCAGAATGAAACTCCTGCGTTCTGCACTCACAATCTTGCCCAAGGCACCAATGACGATGGGAAAGGAGGCCGCGCCGGTACCAGCGCCGACCAGAATGCCTGTCAGAATAAATGCCGTCGGATCACTCGTCATGCCACGCAGGGCAAATCCGATCCCCCCGCATATCGCACCAAATGCAAGAACCCGCGCTGTCCCAAACCTGTCCGCAACCATCCCGGCAATGGGTTGAGCAAATCCCCAAGTGAGAAGTTGGACGCCGACGGAAAGCGAAAATACTTCGCGACCCCAGCCAAGGCCCTGAGACATGGGTGTCAGAAAAACGCCAAAGGTGGCGGCAAATCCAAAGCCCAGAAAGGCCACCATGCAGCCCGCAAAAATGGCCGCATGAAGGCCAGATGTCTGCACGTTATCTGTCGTCATATCTGCCCCTGTTTATGGTGGAAACGCTGTTGCAACGCGTGTTCACTTGCCCTCAAACTTGGGTGTTTCCTTGGCCAGAAACGCAGCAATCCCAGAAGGGCCATCGCGCGTATGCATCATGTCTGCAATAGAACGCGTCTCGCGATCCAGCTGGGTTTCCAGACCATCTGAAAACGCTGTGTCCAGCAGCCTTTTTACACCACCAAACGCCTGTGTTGGCCCGGACGCGATGTGCTGCGCCACCGCACGCGCCTCGTCCATCACTGTCTCTGGCGGCACCACCTTGTTGACCAATCCCCACGCCTGCGCCTCGGCGGCTGTCAAGACGCGGTTCGTCAACATAAGCTCTTTTGCCCGCAGCAAGCCTACATGTTTTGCGAGATAATATGTTGAAGATCCGTCCGGTGTCAGACCGGATGATGTGTAGGCCGAGACAAACTTGGCCTTTTCAGATGCGATCACGTAGTCGCCGGACAAAACTATCGAGAACCCACCGCCACCCGAAGTTCCGTTCACGGCCATAATAACAGGCGCATCGATCCGCGCAAGTCGGATCAACCCCGCATGCAGCAGTGTGGCCATTCGGGTCAGATGCGCGTGTTTGTCGGGTGCGGCATCCATTTCAGCTAGATCACCGCCGCCGCAAAACATCTTACCATTGGCGGTAAGGATCACGGCACGTATGTCTGGCGCACCGCAACGCACACCGACATCAAACAGCTCTTCGGCCATGCGCGCATTCAAAGCATTGGCCGGGTTGTCTTCGCGATCCAAGGTGATTGTCGCGATGCCGTCCGTGATCTCAAAGCGTAGTGTTTCATAATCCATATGTTTGACCTTTGGAAGCTTTCAGGGCGCACGCCTTGCGGCCCGTCTTTCCAATTCAAAATTGCGCGACAGTTGAGCTTCGGCGTCGTGTGCCTCTATGCGTTCGCCGCAATCTGGGCAGGTCATGTGGGGCCTTACAACCTTGCCGCAAGCCTTGTGCATGATCTGCACAGGAATGTCATCCGTGCCCAACCAGGCATCGCCCCATTGTTTTAACGCAATGATCACCGCCCACAGGTCTCGCCCCTTTTCCGTCAGGCGGTATTCGTGCCGTGGCGGGCGTTCTAAATATGGCGCGCGGCGGATCACCCCTTCCGCTTCCAGCTTCTTTAGACGTTGCGCCAAAAGGTGAGACGACATGCCTGTGAGGCGCAGGAAATCGTCAAAGCGTCGGGTCCCAAGGAACATTTCCCGCACAATCAGAAGCGTCCATTCATCGCCGACTTGCGCAACGGCGCGCGCGATGGTGCAGGTGTGCGACGGAAGGTCAGAGCGGCTCATCAATAGTCACTTCTTATTTTGAATTGACTAACTCCTAAAGTTAAAGTCTCCTGCTTGTCAACAAATCCCGTCGCATATTCGAGAGGCCTCAAATGAAAGTCTACTTTGCCCCCCAGTCACGCGCCGTGCGCACGGTTTGGCTTCTTGAAGAAATGGGTCAGCCTTATGAGCTGGTGAAATTCACTTTGGGCCAGAAAGAAATGCGCGGCCCGGATTACACGGTGATCAACCCCAATGGCCGGGTGCCCACTTTGATCGATGGAGACGTGACCATCAGCGAGAGCACCGCGATTGCGCAGTATCTGGCGGCCAATTATGCACCAAAATTGGGACCGGGCCCTGACGCCCAGAACTTTGCCGAATACCTGCAATGGCTGCACTATGCAGAGGGCATGATCATGCCACCGGTTAACAACTATGTGGTCGAAACCATCCTGCTTCCCCCCGAACGGCGCAATGATGAGATCGCAGCACGCGCGCTCAAGCTTCTGAACCGTACACTCGCAGCGGTTGAGCAGCACATGGAAGGGCGCGAATTTCTGGCTGGCGACTTCACGATTGCGGACACGATCACCGGTCATGCGGTCATTATGGCGCGGCGCCTTGGTGCGGAGTTTGCCAACTTAGAAAACCTCTCGTCGTATGCCGACCGGCTTGAGGCCAGACCAGCCTTCAAGTCGGCAGAGGCGGCGTAGGGAAACGACATGACCTCAAAACCCATCTGTCTTATTATCGGTGCCGGAGACTATATCGGCGCAGCCATTGCCAGACGTTTTGCGCGCGGTGGGTTTCACGTCGTGATGGGCCGCCGCCGCGGGGAAATGTTTGCACCCTTGATCGCCGATATCGAAGCAGAAGGCGGCAGCGCCCAGGGGTTCACATGGGATGCCCGCAAGGAAGAGACCGCAACCGAGATGTTCGCGTATGTCGAGGGCGAGATTGGACCGATAGACATCTGCATCTTCAATGTCGGCGGCAATGTGCGCTTTCCCATTCTAGAAACGACCGAACGCGTCTTTCGCAAAGTCTGGGAAATGTGTGCCTACGGGGCGTTTCTGTCAGGGCGTGAAGCTGCGAAATACATGGTCAGGCGGCAGAAAGGCTCGATCTTTTTCACCGGGGCCACTGCCTCGGTTCGGGGCAGTTCAGGATATGCAGCCTTTGCCTCAGGCAAATTCGCGCTGCGCGGACTTGCCCAATCCATGGCGCGCGAGTTGGGCCCCAAAAACATCCATTTGGCGCATCTTGTCATTGATGCGGGCGTCGACACCGAATTTGTGCGCGACCGGGTCCGACAAGCGGGCAAAGATCCCGATACCTTGCCCCCGGACACGCTGATGAACCCAGACAGCATTGCTGAAGCCTATTGGACCCTGCACCACCAAACGCGCGACGGCTGGACCCACGAGTTGGATATCCGCCCCTATGGCGAAACATGGTGACAGCCGACAGCCTGCACGGTTCCAGACAGGCCGGTCCTCCAACAGGCCAGCAGAAAGAGACGTCATGCTCGACCAATTGCTGAACGGCGTGCTGCCGGTGTTTGGGATTGGCGCGCTTGGCTACGTGTTTGGCCTACGCGGCACTTTCGATTTCAACATGGCGATGGCCCTCAACAAATTTGTGATGTTTGTCGCAATGCCCGCACTGGGGTTTCAATTGCTGGCCAATGCCCCATTGGCAGAGTTCAACTTTGCCATGCTGGGTGGGTATTTCGTCACCGAAGTCGTGATGTATGCTATCGGTTTTCTGATCGCGCGGCGGGTCTTCAAAACCGATGTTATGGAAGCCGCCCTTCTGGGCCTCGCCGTCGCTTTGACCAACCACGTCCTCTTCGTTCTGCCGATTGCGGTCACCCTGTTCGGAGAGACTGCGGCAACGCCGATAGTCGCGATCATTTCCATGGATGGAATCCTGATTTTCAGCGGTTCTTTGATCCTGATGGATGTTCTGTCCACCAAGGGGGCCTCTCTTGGGCACACGCTGGGGAAGATCGCGCGAAATCCGCCGCTGGTAGGCATGCTGCTTGGCCTGGTAGTCGGACTTTTGAGCGTCTCAGTGCCAACAGGCTTAGATGTCTTCACGGACTTCCTAGGCGCAACTGCCTCACCTGTGCTGTTGTTTGCGCTTGGCGTTATTCTGAGCCAGAAGGCGAGCGGTGCCCGCGCCATGTTGCCAGTGGCCATTACCGGTGTGAAGTTGGTGGTTCACCCATTCCTGGCCTGGGCCATCTTTGTCGGGGTGCTGCAACTGACGCCCGAAGTTCGCAACCCTGGCATGATGGTGGCCGCCGCACCCTGCGGGGCAATGTGCTTCATGTTGGCGCTGAATTATGGCGTGCGAGTTGACGCCATTGCACGCGCAATTCTCTATTCGTCAGTAGGGTCACTGATCACAATCACAGTGGCCGCCTCGCTCTGATGCGACAAATAGTGGCCAGCGCAGCAAGGAGGAATGATGACAGATAGCTTTACAGGCGGGTGTGTTTGCGGTGCAATCCGCTACCGCTCTACGGGCTCCGCGCGATACATGTGCAACTGCCATTGCCGTCATTGTCAGTAAGCAACCGGCGGTGCTTACTTCCCGACGGTGCTGGTCAAACAATCCGATTTCAAGATCAAAATGGGTAAGCCAAGCTGATTTGAACGCCCGGCTGATCGTGGGAATGCCATGCGCCGGGGCTTCTGTGCTACATGCGGGTCGCCTTTGTGACTGATCAACGGCACTGGTGAGGGTGCGATCGTGATGTACGCGGGAAGTTTGGACGATCCGAGATGGTACGCCCCAAGTCACGATATCTTTGTCAAAAGTGCATAGCCTTGGGACGTTATGGATCCGGCCTTGCTTAAGGCCCAACGCGACGCCATGGACCGGCTGAGACGCGACCTGCAATACCTGGGCGGCAAGGACTGGCTTGCCATGGCCATCGGAGAGGAAATCCCGCCCGAATGGCACACGCTGGAACATGACACGGATGTGGCGGAGAAGAAGGTGAAGGTGACGTTGTACCTGGATACCTCGGTGGCGCGGTTCTACCGGCAACAGGGGGTGGGATACCAGGGGCGGATCAACCGGCTGCTTGCGACCTACATGAACATGAAGATCGCCGGGGAGTTGGAGATTGAGCGGATCCTTGAAGAGCGGATTGGGGTGAAGGAGTATTTGGAGCGGCAGGAGGAGAAGAAGAGGGTGAAGGAGGAGCAGGAGGAAAATTAAGATTGTTACCGTGATTTTTTGGGAACATAGGGCGAAGAGTGGTCGTTCGCCGCGCGAGAAGTAAACTTCTGCTCTGCGGACGAAGTTAGCTTTCACTGCATTCGCACCAATGTCGGCTCTATATGATCTTCGGATGGAACTGCTTATGGCCAAGGTATCAACGGTTACGTTCCGCCTGGCCGCAAACGGCTGCACGTAATCGAAACGGACCAGTCTTGAGCATTGCCTCCATCAGAGGGCCAGCAAAACCTGAGACGAATTGAGCGCTATGGGGCTTCTGGTCGGTAGTTCCTTTCATTTCAGCGCTGAGTACGTCGACTCACAAAACGACCTATGAAGCCGCAGGCGATCAGTGGAACCGCCACACCAAGCCACGTCAGTGCCTTTCTAGCGGCCTGCACAGGGTGGCCGGTAACCATCTCAACGAATGTGATAAAGCCATACGGCACGGACCAGAGGACTGCAGCGCCAAAGCAACAGTAGGACAGCCATACAAGCCATCGGCTCTGCGAAACAGGTGAATTTGGCACATTTGAAATCATGGCGGATGAGTGACCGGTCGCCAATGCAGCAGCTGCAAAGGTGGCAGACAAGCCGAACATCAAAGTTGCAAATCCAGCTGCAGGGATGCCGAACACGAAGGAAATTAATAGTGCACCGACATAACCTTCCGGACCGCTGAAAAGCATAACCAAGGCAAAGAGCCCAACTCCAAGCACCGTAATGATACCAACGGCACCGCAAATCAAAGATAGAACCTTCATACTAACTCACCTGACACCAGACCAATCAGAGTCTTCAAGCCTTATTAGCAACAAGAATCTGGCAAGGTTGTGTTCATCGGATGGTTGTTGCGCTGTTTCTTGAGAGCGGTCGTTCGTCCTCACCGCAGCATCGGTCAAAGTGGGCTCAGAATGACGATGCCCTGCGCTTGGCGATGATCCGGTCTAGGTTTGGATGAAAACGCACTATGGTCTTTGGCCCCATGCATCTGCGATGGAAACTGGTTGACCTTTGCAGAGCGATCGGCAACCGTGACAAGGTCTGGAACGAAAATTATCGAACTTAGTCAATTACTTTGGAACTTTGTATGAGTATTTTGGCACTTTGTATAAACAGAATTGCATCCTCGGCCTTGTACGCTGTTTTGTTGTATCTCCTGCCGGTGAGCGCTGCGGCGGAACCTGTTGTAATCGCAACGACCGAGAACTTTGGCGTCTCGTGCGTAGATGACACCAAATGCGGCAATAACGCCAAGCTGGCGAGCGATGCTTTGAAGGGCCTCGAAGCACTAGAGCGTGGTGTGAATTGGCTCAAGGATGCGGGTTTTCTAGTTGAGCAATCCAAGCTCGAACGGCTGGGTGATGGCCGTCGGGCGATCCTTGCGGTGCCGAAGGGCCATCGTGTTTCTTGTCGCGCCAGTGCGAAGGCCTGTCATACGGAATCAGAAAACCAGCCAGGGACCTCATCTATCAGAATTTCGACCAAAGAACTGTCCAAACTGGATGCCGCGGCCACAACTTTGCTGCATAAGTTTGTACATACGATGCAGCCGCTGCGCCGCACACACTGGATGAACGAAGCTATGGCTACGTCGGTTGCCAATCAATGGGGCATCGAAAACGGTGTGAACGGTACCTGAATTGGCACGCCGATCCATACAATGGATCTGGATTTTCCATTCTACCAGTTCCCGCGATCAGAATCTTGCAATCTTATGGTATCGCCAAGCTTTACGTGGAAGTCGCACCAGTACGGCAGGTATTTGGGCTAATCATTACGATACGCAATCCGCCATGTTTAAAGACGATGGTACGTTGTTGCAGCCAGATGTAAAAATGTTGCCAGATCAGGTTAGATCTCTTATGTGGCAACTCGTTGCCTTCAAAATGGGATACCCTGAATCTTCATATGACGTGATCATACCGAGGTATCGATCCGAGCTATCCGTTCAAGAATTTGCAGACGCCAAGGCCATGGCTGATCAGTGTTATGATAGCGGCTTTGTGCAGTGTAGATGGCCAGAACGCTAGAGTTAGCGCAATGCATTTTGCTTCTTACAGTATCCCACAAAGGCCGCGCCGGCATTTTTGGGTGGGTTGCCTTTGGTGGATTCCTCTGTGGCCATTTCCAGCCAGTTTGAGCGTAGCGCGTGATAGTCCCAGCCTTTCTCACGGGCGATCTCACGGCCATCCCCATGCCTAGAAACCTGTTCAGATGATCAATCGCTTGCTTTGGCACAGGAAGGACGAACCGCTGCTTGCCTTTCATCTTTTCCGGCTCCCAAGACGCCCGTTGCCATTTTTCCGGGGCTAGGGTGTCGGTGACCAGGTCACTTTTCAAAAGCGCGAAAGCGGCACCCGTTCTTTGACTGGTGAGAACAGCCCACCACATGGCTGCCAATGTCCAAGGATGCACGCCGCACTTTTTGCACTGTCGAACAGGAAACGGCTTCTTCAGAAATTGCTCTGAAATCCAAAGCGTTCTCACCACCTTGTCCAGTTCCGGGCGGCGGGTTTTCGGCTTGACGATCACCGGTGACGCGAGCATTTGCCGCCACGGACCCAGGCCGCTGGCTCCGCTGTGAAAGCTTGCACACCTTGTCAGGGCCTCTCGAATAGAGCACACAAGTTTCAAAGATGCAGAAACACCATGGGATTTACGGGTAGCGTCGCGCACTTTTTCCAGGTCTCCCTGTGTGAGGCGCGTTGCTTCAAGATCCAGGAAATTTCCCAAGTTGGCCGTGAAAGAACGTATCTTATATCCCTCTCTGTCGCGGGTTTTACTGGCTTTTTGCTACCCTCAGACAGCTTGTCCGCGAGGGTTGCCTGAAAGCACTTCCGCAAGGTCCAACCAGGTGGCGTTTCCACGAGTTTTGCCACCGCGGCGTTGTGGACCAGCCCCCGATCCCGGGGGTCATGTAGTCATCGAATTTTTTGGGCTGTGACTTGAGCAATGACTGGACATTGGCCGCCGTTTCCCGTGCGACCTTTACGCTCGTGATCGGCCGCTCAGTAGGGCGTGGGTAAAGCTGCCCGATGGTTTTGGTGCTCTGCTTAAACTTGGTCAACCATACAGCCTGGTTCCCACGTACTCTTAAGTGCAAACCCAGCTTGCCGTAATTCTTGAAAGTATAAGTGCCGACATAACCTTGTGCGGCCATTTTCTCGGCTTCGTTGACAATGCGTCGATCAATTTCGCATGCTCTTGTTGGTATTTTCCGTCCTTCAATAGTAATATGAGCGCTTCGCGTGTTCCGGGATTTAAATCGTTTAAGAGTGGTTAACATCCTGTGATTTTTGCTGTGCATCGTGGTGTCCTGCCTGACCACGGTGGCAGAAGAACCGGACATCCGTCGAGCAGTTTCCACCTGGGCGCTTGCATGCTTGCAAGCCTCAGCTGCCCAGTGACAAAGGCAGAAACTACATCTCCGGTAGCCTCGCGATGTAGCTAGACGATAACGGTATGGGTCATGTTCGCGCTGCGCCCAGCGATCCCCAACGCAAGGTAAGATCGAACGCTTGAACCAAACTCCAAAGAACCGAATCCTGCTGGAGAACTGCAACCTGCCCGGAGCGCTCCACCAAGACTTTGGTGACTCCATCAATCATTGCGATCAAAATCCCTGATGACGGACAGTCCGTACGACGCAACTAACTTTTCGAAGCAAGGGGTTCGGCCAAATTGGTTTTCTGCCGCTCATGTGGCAGCTCGCCGCGCCTCATAGCAGATCTCGACTGACTTTGCGGTATTACGGGTTCCTTCCGAAAAATTACGACATCTGAAATTTGGAGTTTTTCAACACAATCGGCTCAAAACGGCATTTCGCTGCTTGACCCTTAGGCTTCAGATTTTTGAGCTAAAACTGCAGCTGTAAGCGCTGTTTTGAACGGAACCTTTGGTTCGCCTTTACAGAGGCCATTTTCTGCTTTTGGCGCGTCGCAGTTGTTTGCACATGGCGCAGCATTGGTAGGTATGGGTATCAAGCAGTCGATCCGTGATTGCGTGCCGGAAGCCAACAATTGCCAGGTGGTTAAATCAATGGTCGTTAACTTCGAATAAATCATTCAACAGCACGAACCCATTGGGTAAGGTCGATGCGCAAAACGGAAGCATTGCTTTGTAAAGTCTAGGCCTGGCCAAAACCTGATGATAAACGAAGACTGTTCCAACGGTCGATCAGATTTCGTAAATAGGGGATAAAAGCTGCGAAGCAGTCCCTGCTGAAGTGGATTGTTCGAACCGTTTTATGGAGATACTCCTATGTTGATGCCAAATTCCGCGCCCGACCTTCGCGATGCCGCGACAACGGCGCGCGAAAACGCCTACGCACCGTATTCAAACTTCAAAGTGGGTGCAGCCATGCGCGGTGCGTCTGGCAAAATCTACGTCGGTGCAAATGTCGAAAATGTCTCGTATCCAATTGGCACCTGTGCAGAGGAAGCGGCCCTCGCTGCGATGGTCGTCGCCGGTGAGACCGAGGTGATTGAAGCCTATGTGATAGCCGATGCGCCAGAACCTGTGCCTCCGTGCGGTGCGTGCCGTCAGCGCCTAAAGGAATTCGGCAAAGACCATGTGACCGTCTGGATGGGCACCACGGACGGTAAGGAAGAGGCCACCATGATCGGCGACCTTTTGCCGGGCGCATTTGATGCAGGTTACATGGTGCGTAGCTAAAGGATCAGGTCAAACGACGAGTAATCTCTGCGATGTGCGCGGGGCCAACCTCGCAACATCCACCAATGATCGTTGCACCCATCTTCGCCCAGTCTTCGGCGAAGTCTGCATAAGCATCAGGTGTCAGGTCGGTGCGCGCTGAGAGTTCTTTTACAGTAGCTCCCACCTGAACGAAACTCTGTGTTATCTCGGTAAATCCGTTTGCGTAGGCGCCAAAAGGTTTGTCGCAGCCCTTTATGACGTCAACGGCCATTGTTACAGCTTCCGGTGTCGCGCAATTGACCAACAAAGCGTCGGCAGCATCGATGTGATCCATCACGTCTTCCAACGCTTCGCCAGAGCGGAGCATCGTACCGTCATAGTCATCGACGGACACGCTGAGCCAAACCGGTTTGCCATGTCCGGTAGCTCCTGCGAGCGTCGCTTGGACATGGTTAAGCGCCGACACCGTCTCAATCAGGAAATGATCGACATAAGGCGCTTGGATCCGGCAAACCTCGGCAAAGCGCTCTACCGCATCCTGTGGAAGCGGGCCCGTCTGATAAGAACCGATTAAGGGACCAATGGCACCAGCAACCCGCCTGCCACCAGCACCAGCCGCGTCGCGAGACGCGCGCGCGATCTCACAAGCCGCGCGATGGAGCGTTTCGAACTGATCGTTGAGCCCCGCCGGGATCAGCCGGTCGCGATGAATTGCATAGGAATTTGTGGTCGCCACCATTGCGCCTGCAGCAAAGAAATCATCGTGGACGGACCGAACTAATTCCGGCTCATCAAGAAGGACCTTTGTGGCCCAAAGTGGGGTTGGTTGTGCTGTGCTACGCGCGATGAGCTCTTGGCCCATTCCGCCATCAAGTATTGTGATCATCTGACTCTATCCTATGCCGCTTCTGGTTTTGCGGATCTTCTGCGCGCGCGCCGCTCTTTTTGCACGCTTTTCACGTCAACATCGGTGCCATCGCTTTCTGAGGAGAATGCGCCAAGGGCCGAGCTGATCGCCTCGAGGCTCGGGCGCGGGCCGATCTCTTGAGTGTCGAGCGCTTGCCGCATTTTCACCAAATGCTCGGGCGTGGTGCCGCAGCATCCCCCAATGATCTTGGCACCTGCTGCGCGAGCCAAAATAGCATACTCTGCCATCAATTCTGGCGTTCCATCGTAGTGGATCTCACCGTCGATGTATTTTGGGATACCCGCATTGCCTTTGGCCACGATCGGAATGTCGGGATAAGCTTGGTGAAAGCCCAAAACAGTCCGCAGCAAGTCAGACGCACCCACACCACAATTGGCCCCAAAGGCGACTGGCGGGTTGTCCAGGTTCTTGACCAAGTCAACAAGCGCCGGTGAGGTCACGCCCATCATAGTGCGCCCGGCGGTGTCAAAGCTCATTGTTCCAACCCAAGGCATCTCAACACGGCCAAATGCTTCGGCAGCGGCACGATATTCTTCAGGGGCTGAGATTGTCTCCAGCCAGAGGATATCAGCGCCGCCGTCTTTCAGGCCACGTGCGGTCTCTCCAAAGATATCAACGGCCTCGGCGTGGCTGAGAGAGCCAGTAGGCTCCATAATGTCTCCGGTCGGTCCAACAGACCCAGCGACAATCACGGTACGCCCTGCGGCGTCAGCAATCTCACGTCCCAGCTCCGCTGACCGCTTGGATAGCTCGTAGGCGCGATGGCCCGCTTCATGCAGCTTCAGGCGAGAGCGATTTGCGCCAAAGGAATTGGTCAGGAACAAATCTGACCCGGCCTCGACCGCGCCACGATAGAGCGCGCGGATGTTGTCGGGTTTTGTATCGTTCCAAAGCTCCGGGCAGTCACCGGATTCGAGGCCCATATTGAACAGGTTGGTTCCGGTGGCTCCGTCGGCCATAAGCCAATCGCGACCATTCAAAAATTCAATAAAATCGACCATTGCTAGACCTCTTTTGCCCGATCAGAAACTGCTGATCGCATGACACTTAATATGAATCAAATTCATTTTTCTCATCAAAAATATGAGCCGGGCACAAGTTTACTCCCTCGTTCAGTTTTGACTGGGCAAGCACTCCAGAAAGCCAATGGGCTGACCAATACCCGGTGTGACAAGCTGCCCTTCCCAAATGACCTGATGCCCGCGCACCACGGTTCCCACCGGCCAGCCGGTTACAGTCACGCCATCGTAGGGTGTCCAACCGGCGCGTGACGCAATCCAGTCGTTCGTGATTGTCTCTTTTCGCTTGAGATCCACAATCGTCAGGTCGGCGTCATACCCCACGGCAATGCGCCCCTTTCGCGCAATTCCGAAAAGGCGGTTGGGCCCATGGCTTGTCATGTCGACGAAACGTTCCAGGCTCAACCGGCCGGCGTTCACGTGATCAAGCATTGTTGGAACGAGTGTTTGAACCCCTGTCATGCCTGAATGGCTCTCTGGATATGGGTGATCTTTTTCTTCGCGCGTGTGTGGTGCGTGATCCGATCCCAAAATATCAGCTACGCCATTCGCGACACCTGTCCAGATCTTTGCCTGATGCGCTTTGTCGCGCACGGGCGGGTTCATTTGTGCATAGGTGCCGAGCCGTGCGTAGGCAGTATCATCGAGCGTGAGGTGATGAGGCGTCACCTCCACGCTTGCCACATCTTTGTGGTCTGCAAGAAAGGCAATCTCATCCCCTGTCGAAATGTGCAGGACATGGATCCGCTTGCCCGTTTTTTGCGCCAGAGCAACAAGACGCTTAGTGCAATTCAATGCAACCTCAGGCGATCGCCAAACCGGGTGGCTTGACGGATCGCCCGGAACGCGCAGATCTTTGCGCTCTTCCAGCATATATTCGTCTTCGCTGTGAAATGCGGCCCGCCTGCTGATTGCTGCAAGGATGGCCTCAACCCCCACATCATCTTGCACCAAGAGCGACCCAGTCGAAGAGCCCATAAACACCTTGACGCCCGCGCAGCCGGGAAGCTTCTCAAGGTCAGCGAGGTCTGACACATTCTCATGCGTACCTCCGACATAGAAGGCGAAGTCGCAATGCATTCGGTTCGTGCCTGCGGTGATCTTGGCCTCAAAGGCCTCGCGCGTTGTCGTCAGCGGATTGGTGTTTGGCATCTCGAAAACGCCGGTTACACCCCCCAATACGGCCCCCCGAGAGCCGGACTCAAGGTCCTCTTTATGCGTCAATCCCGGTTCACGAAAATGGACTTGAGTGTCGATTACCCCGGGAAGGACATGCAATCCATGGCAGTCAATGATTTCACCGGCAGCCGCTGCTGAGAGATTTCCCATGGCCGCGATGCGCCCGCCACGCACTGCAATGTCCAGCTGACCTGCTCCATCGTGGTTCACAACGATGCCGTTTCGAAAGATCTTGTCGTAGTGCGTCATGTCCGTGTTCGCTAAATGTCGTCTTAGGGCGTCGTTGCTTCTGCACTGCAGGCGGAGCACTTGCCGTGAACCTCGATCACGTGACGCTGCGGCTGGAAGCCTGTTTCCTCCACCAAGCCAGAGAGATCCTGCACGATCTGTGGAGCAACGCGCTCTTCCACGGTTCCACATTCGCCGCAGATCGAAAGAACCGAAGAATGATGTGCTTCAGTACATTGGCAGGCGACGTAAGCTTTGAGTGACTCAACCCTGTGTACCGACCCAGCTTTGGCGAGGGCAGCAAGAGCATTGTAAACCGTCGGCGGGGCAATCTTGGGATGCGTTTCTTGCAAGGCATGTAAAACGTCATAGGCGGACAGTGCGCCTTCAACACTGCGTAACAGAGCGAGTATCTCTGTCTGCATCTTCGCGCCGCGTTTTGTCATGACATATGGCAATTCATTTGGGGCTAGGGTCCGAGACGGGCGGTACTGGATCGAAGCCGGAACTGCCCCAAGGATTGCACCGGGCCAGGCGATAAAGCGTGAGCCAAAGACTGCGGATTGGCCCATGTGTTTCCAGAGCCTCGATTGCGTAGACTGAGCAGCTTGGTTGGAAACGGCAAGAGTGTCCAAGCCACGGGGACAAGAATAACCGATAGCCGCGAATTGGAAGAATCAGAATCCAGGTGATGAACGCCCTCATGCACGCACCCGCCAGCGGCTGTCGCCGCCCACATCTTCTACCTCCACACCAAGCGCCAGAAGCTCATCTCGCAATTCATCAGCGCGTGCCCAGTCTTGACTTGCACGTGCCTGATGGCGTTCCGCAACTAAGGCCTCGACATGATCAACGTCATCGACGCCAGATTTCGCCCAAGCGACCGCATCTTTTTGCAGCAGCCCCAGAAGATCCCCGGCTTGGCGCAAACTCGCCGCCAGTTCTGCCCTGCGGCTCGGGTCTTGTTCCGAATGAACCTGCCCTGCCAGAGCATGCAACGCGGCAAGAGCAGAGGGCGTGTTCAAGTCATCGTCGAGTGCCGACATGACGGGCTCCATGTCACCAGCGCGCGGCTTCGATTGAGGCTGATCTCGCAAAGCGCCGTAGAGCCGATCCAATGCCGCTCGCGCGGCGCGAGGTGTCTCAGGTGTCCAATCGAGTGGTTGGCGATACTGTGCCGAAAGGAGCGCGTATCGGATCGCTTCGCCAGGGGTATCCTTGAGCAGATCACGTACCAACAGAACATTGCCTAGGGATTTGGACATCTTGGCTCCTGACACGGTCACATGGCCGTTGTGCACCCAAAACCGGGCCTTGGTGCCTTGCGCTATCTCGTTTTCATGATGTGGGAAACGCAGATCAATCCCGCCGCCATGAATGTCAATTTCTTCGCCCAGATGATCGCGGATCATGGCCGAGCATTCGATATGCCAACCTGGCCGACCAAAGCCCCATGGGCTGTCCCATCCAGGTTGCTCACCCTCTGACGGCTTCCAAAGCACAAAGTCGCGCGGATCGCGTTTCCAAGGAGCGACCTCGACACGCGCGCCTGCCAGCATTTCATCCGGGTTTGCGCCTGAAAGCTTCCCGTAATCGGGAAAGGCCGGGATGTGATAGAGCACATGGCCCTCTGCGGCATAAGCCTTTCCGGCGTCTATAAGCTCTTCAATGATCGCGATCATGGGCGCGATGTGGTCGGTTGCATGCGGCTCAATATCGGGCGGCGCGACGCCTAACGCTGCGAGATCCTCGTGATACGCTGCTTCGAACTCCGCTGAGATCTCGTCACAGCTGACGCTACGGGCGGAGGCTGCTGCGATGATCTTGTCGTCGATATCCGTGATGTTCCGGGCGTAGGTGAGGTCGCGCACCTGAGCCCGTAGAACACGCGCCAAAACATCGAACACGACGGCCGGTCGCGCGTTTCCGATATGCGCAAAAGAATAAACGGTCGGTCCGCAAACATACATCCGAGCATGCATAGGATCATTCGGGGCAAAGGCCTCGACTTTGCGGCCCATAGAGTTGTAAAGCTGCAACATTTTCTAGAACGGCATTTCGGTTGTTTCAGTCATAAGGTGATCTTCTGTTTTTTCGACCTCTTTCGGCTGCATCCACAACACATTGAGGGCGCCTTCCAGGTCTTCTTTTGTCATGTCACGGGCAATGACCACGACACGGCTTTTTGTATCTCCACCTTTCCAAGACTTCAGAGGAACGGGTTCGTCAAAAATGTGTTGAACGCCATGGAACACGAACGGCCATTCCGCCCCATCGACGTGCACGATGCCCTTCATCCTCAGGATATCTGGCCCCTTAAGCGCGATCAGCATATCCAGCCAAAAGTCAAAAACACTTGCGGGAATGGGTTTGTCTATCATGATCGATGCCGAGGTGATCCGGTCATCGTGATGGTTATGATTGTGCTCATGATCATCATGACCGTGGTCACAGTGAGCGTGTTCACCATGCCTATCACCCTCTTCATGGTGGTGGTGATGATCATGGTTATCAACGGGTGCTTTGTTGTGTTGTACGTCTCCCATCCACCTAGAGACATCGTTGTGCAAAACATTGCTTTGCATCGCGGACAGACCGAACAGGCTTTCGAGAGGAACCTGCCCATGGTTTGCCCGAACAAGCGCAGCGCCCGCATTGATCCCAACAATGCGCTCTTCGAACACGCGAAGTTCAGGGTCTGACACCAGATCCGTTTTCGTTAGGACGATCACATCGGCCACGGCAATCTGGTGCACCGCCTCAAATTGACGATCCAACGTCGCAGGGCCGGTTGCGGCATCTGCAAGCGTAACCACGCCGTCCATTCGGTAATCTGGCGCAATCAGGTCGCTGACAACCAACGTGTGAAGGACTGGCCCAGGATCGGCGATACCTGTCGTTTCGATGACGACGCGGTCAAAGGCCAATTCACCCTGCTTCCGCCGCGACATCAGCGTGGCAAGTGTGGTGGCAAGATCGCCTCGAATGGAACAACACAAGCAACCGGAATCGAGAAGGATGGTCTCCTCGGTCGTCTCTTCGATCAGGTCATGATCCAGGCCCACGTCGCCAAACTCGTTCATCACAACGGCAATTCGGCCTGCCTCCGGATCACGGATCAAGTGATTGAGCAACGTCGTCTTCCCTGCTCCAAGAAACCCTGTCAGCAAAGTAACCGGGATGCGTGTGTCTTCTTCCAGCATCGGAGTGCTCGTCCTCTTTACAATCCTGCCATCCTGCGCCAAAAACTTTATGTTATAATGTAACAAGTCACAAGGCGACCTCATGAGCAAAATCGAATTCCAGCCGCGAACATCGGTTGAGCAGGTTGAAGAAGGCACCGACTTCGCGCCGAAGTTTGATGAACATGGTTTGCTTCCCTGTATTACGACCGATGCGCAAAGCGGTGATGTGCTGATGTTGGGTTGGATGAACGATGAGGCTTTACGGCTCACTATTGAGACTGGAGAGGCACACTATTTCAGTCGCGCGCGCCAGGTGCTTTGGCACAAGGGCGCAACATCTGGGCTGGTACAAAAGGTTGTGGAATTCAGGATCGATGATGATCAAGATGCGGTCTGGCTGAGGGTTGAGGTCGAAGGATCTGGCGCATCCTGTCATGTGGGGTATCGGTCGTGCTTCTACCGATCTGTCCCAACGGCAGATGACGCGGGAAAACCGCTTGAATTCCTCGAAGACACTAAAACGTTCGACCCGATGGAAGTGTACGGCGATGCACCCAACCCGACCCAACTCTGACCAGCATTGGATGGAGCGCGCTTTGATGTTGGCGCTTGAGGTCCGGGGTCATGTTTACCCCAACCCACCGGTGGGCTGTGTCATTGTCAAAGATGGTGACCTGGTTGCCGAAGCAGCAACCCATCCGGGAGGACGCCCGCACGCAGAGCGCAAGGCATTGGACATGGCCGGCCCATTTGCACAGGGTGCCACCCTATATGTGACGCTTGAACCATGCTGCCATTGGGGCATGACACCTCCGTGTTCTGATGCAATCATCGATGCCGGTGTTGCGCGTGTGGTTTGTTCTATTCAAGACCCAGATCCACGCGTGAACGGCGGTGGATTTGCAGCGCTTAAAGCCGCAGGCATAGATGTGAACATCGGAATGTGCCGCGATCAAGCAAAGGCCGTGCTATCCGGCTTCTTGCACCGCATTCAATTCGGCGTGCCAGAGGTGATAGTGTCAAATGAAGCCCCAGGTATGATCCCAGATGAAGCTGATGCTGTATTAGCTTCTGGAAAAAACGAAGTGGTTCTCACAACAAGGTCTGGCACCCTAGGGGGCGAAGTCCGGTTGCGAGACCAACTGCTCTACTGGATGGCCGAGCTTGGCTTAACGACAGTCGCGATCCCAAAACAGGACGCATTCTGGAACCAAGCAGAAGTACTACGCGCCACCTCAGGGCGTCACGACGGATTGAGCGCCAAACTGCAGCTGTTGACTGGGCGCTGAGCGGTGGAAGCTTCCCTAAGACAAAAGGCCTACGCCCTTTGCCATACTCAACGGATCAAACGTATGGTGCGTGATACTTTAGGTGGTGGCGTTCAGTTTTTGGTCTCCGAGCGCAAAACCATTTGCACGGATCCAGGCTGTGAAGGCCCTGCGACCGAGACTAGGATCGTCACGTTGGGACTTCACGAGACTCGAGCCCTGGTTCGCAAAAAGGCGTCAGACACTGTACGAAATGACATCGTCGCTTTGCAAATTGGCTAGCAAGCACGAGGACTCTCAAGACTTACGTTGTCTTCATCCGCATTGCGGCTTTCCGAAAAAGTCAAAGCGAGTCGATCACCGCAAACGTCCGTAAAGTGTGCTGAAACCGCAGAACTGCAAAGCAGCGCTCGAGTTCTGCATATGGGCGTTCTGGCTTTTCATCTGTGTTTGCGGAAGCGTTTTTAACCACAGTGTCTTCGTCGCTGACCTTTGCATCTGCCTTCGCTGCGTCTCGCAATGCCTGAACTGCGCGTCCAGAGTGTTGTGGGGCATTCATGGAAGATGAAAGCTTGCTGTAGAATCAGTAAATCACACTGGTGCCGCTGCCCATTTGTCGGCTTGGAGCGTGCGTACTGACGCCACGCTGTAGGCCCAGCGTGGCATAGAAATGCCGCCAGCTGTACAGAGTTTGCTTCTTTGATCCTCCCCCACTGAAGTGGTCCTCCGCTATGTTTAGGAAACGGAGGAAACATGTGGCCAACAAGCGACCAAAGCCCGAAGAGATTGTCACGAAGTTACGGCAGGTTGAGGTTCTGACAGGGCAAGGAATGCCGCGTCTGGATGCGATCCGCCAGATCGGCGTGACTGAACAGACGTTCTACCGCTGGAAGAAGAACGCTTGGTAGCCGGTATGATCGATCTGACCCGTCAGTATGGCCGTTATGGCTATCGTCGGATTGCGGTCTTGCTCAGAGAGACAGGTTGGTCGGTCAGTGACGGTCGTGTCGAACGGCTATGGCGGCGGGAGGGGCTGAAAGTGCCGATGAAACAACCGAAGAAGGGGCGGCTTTGGCTGAATGACGGATCGTGCATTCGGTTGCGGCCAGAGCATCGCAATCACGTGTGGTCATACGACTTTGTGCATTGCCGCACCGACGACGGGAAAGCGTTCCGGACGCTCAACATCATCGACGAGTATAGTCGAGAATGCCTGGCTATACGCGTGGATCGCAAGCTGAACTCGGGCAATGTAATTGATGTGCTGAGCGACCTGTTCATCCTGCGCGGCATCCCGTCGTTTATCCGTTCGGGCAATGGCCCAGAGTTCGTTGTTCAGGCCGTCCAGGACTGGATCAAATCCGTCGGTGCAAAGACCGCGTACATCGAACGAGGCAGCCCATGGGAGAACGGGTATTGCGAAAGCTTCAACGCCCGGTTCCGCGATGAGTTGCGGAACGGCGAAATCTTCTACAGCCTGCGTAAAGCGCAAACCCTGATCGAAGAATGGAGGAAACACTACAACACGAAAAGACCACACAGTGCATTGGGCTACCGCCCTCCGGCCCCGGAAACCATTATCCCGATGGAAACCCGACCGATCATGCACTAACAATCAAATTGGACCACTTAGGTGGGGCTGATCAATGCATCGCTTGCCCAAAAGATCGGACTCTCGCCGCAATGAGTGGTCCGGTCCAATTCAAGGTGGTTGAGAGCAAATGACAATTTCAGGAGCTCTCTTCCATATTTCCCAAAGGGCCGGGAGGCGAAGACTTATCGGTCTGGGGAAGACTGCTGCTTGCTATGAAAGGTGGGCGGAATGACCTTTCTTGCACGCGCTTTTGTTCTTCTTCTCCCGCTCTTTCTGGCCGCCTGTTGGGGTGGCAAAGAAGTGGAATGGAAGCAAAAGCTGACTCTGCATCTGACCACGCCTGACGGCCCTGAGGTGTTCTCGACGGTCACCGCGATCCGCTGCGAGGCGGTCTATGCGCTCGATATCAACGGCACCAAGGTCATTTGCCGTGAAAAGGGCGAAGCGCTTGTGGCCGAGTTGGGCGACCGCTACCTGTTCGTGCTGCTGGACGGTGTGAATGTAGGGTATCACGGGGCGTTTCGGGTGCTCTCGCGCGACCGCGGCTATAAGGATTACTGGCGTCAGATCAGACTGTCGGACGGTCAGGTGCTGGACGTCCCGCGCAATCGCTATCCAATGTTCGTCAGTTTTGAGGACGTGACCGACCCCACGAGCGTGTTCGAGGTGGATCCGGATGATCTGGCTGGGGTGTTTGGGGAAGGGTATGCGGTGGAGTGGCTGACAATAACGAGGGTTAGCGAAACTCTTACAAAAGGTCAGTTTGCAGAACCACAATTCGCCAACATTCTGTCCATTCAATCCACGCTTTCAGGACTAAATCGATATGATCCGGCGTTTCCTGAAAAAGCAAATTACTTAACTTTGGACTCCTTCGTCAAAAAGGTAACGACGCAATGACTATTTCTAAGGACCTATTTCTTTCTATTCTCGCGATGGACTCCTACAATCGGGGGTACGGTGAAGCGATTGAAGGACTCGGAGGCTTAGGTTCAACGGTCGGTTCTGCGACTATTTCTACCGACTCTGAAACGACACCATCGACCGCACAGGGATCTCAGGCAGCAGGCTTCTACGCTGTCTCCTACACCGTCGGTGATGGCGTTGATGGTATCGAGAGTGGCACCACGGTCATTTCCTATCTTCGGACGGGATTAACTGAACGCAATTTGCACAATGTGCTCACGCGTTTATTGCATGCAGGAGCAACGCATTGAGCTTTTCTTGGCTCAAGCGGCCTGTAGGCGCCCTGCTTTTGCTTGCGGCACTGGCTATGTTCGGCGGAGGGCTGTTGTGGCTTGTAAGGGCCGAGGCGCCCGTTCGATATGAGCCGGTGGTGCATGATGACGGCACAGTTGAATATCGTTTGATTGCAAGGGGCAAAGATGGCGAAAGAGGCTCTTTCGACGACGTACATTGGGTTCTGCGATTTCCGTCCCACTACAATGTCAGTTACCTGGAAGACAGGATCGAGGCGATAACGCAGTCGCCTCCGACAGAGCCGTATCCGTACAACAGCGCAATGCAGCTTGTGTTCAAGCTGCCAAATTTTGAACCGATAACTGGAGAGTTTCCCGCTCTTCAAAGCGATGCTTTGGTTATCAATATAACGGCAGCCTACAGTGATTATCAGGATGTAGTTGAAGCCCGCAGTACGTCGCGGCCCTACACTAGAACCAACATCGAATGTCGCGAAGATGGTGAGGTGCACGACGGTGTGTTTGCGTTAAGAGATCCCACCGAAGACGAACGCCGCGCTGCGTTGGAAAAGTATGGGGACCGCATAACAAGATTTTCAAGCACTTGCAGCATTGGTTCCGATGGGAAATCAAACTACGCCGTTTACGATAAAGTGGGTCAACCAATTGGCTATGGCGATTGCCGTCTGGTGAACGAAGCAGCTTCCATTCGCCAGTGTAACTTTCAGTTTTTTCTCCCGCAGAATAAGCGGGCACATTTCAATTTCCACCAACAGCACCTGCCACAGGTTCAATCAATGTACAGCTTTGTCGTCGATGTTTTGACCAACGCGACGGACACCGAAAAATCGACACCAAACACTATGGACCTGTGACACTTTCGTGCCGCTCCGAATGCTCATTTATGCAGCCTTTGCTTCGAAGGCCAATGGGCTTTTCCAACCCAGAGCTGAGTGCCTGCGTCGCGGATTGTAGAAGCCGTTGATGTATTCGAAGATGGCGATCTTGGCATCCCTGCGCGTTTTCCATGATCGCTGCCATAACATCTCAGCTTTGATCGTCTTGAAGAAAGTCTCGACGGCGGCGTTGTCATAGCAATTGCCCTTACCGCTCATCGACACTTTGAAGCCGTGCTGGCGCATCAGCTTCTGATGGTCGTGAGAACAGTATTGGCTGCCACGGTCGGTGTGATGGATGCAGCCCTTCGGCGGTCGCCGCAATGCAATGGCCATGTTCAAGGCCCGGATCGCCAGGTCACGCTTCATGCGGTTCGATACGGCCCAGCCAATCACGCGCCTTGAGTGTAGATCGAGTATGACAGCAAGATAGAGCCAGCCTTCACGGGTCCACACATAGCTAATGTCGCCTGCCCATTTCTGATTGGGTGCATCCGCGTAGAAATCCCGGTTCAACAGGTTTGGCGCGATATTGAAGCTGTGATTGCTGTCCGTGGTTGCCTTGAACTTCTTGTTTCGCTTCACCTCAATGCCATTCTCGCTCATTAGCCTGCCGATACGGCGATGCCCAACTGCAGGGCCGAGTTCTTTGAGTTCTTCTGTCATGCGTGGGCGGCCATAGCTGCCCAGAGACAAGGCAAATTGCTCGCGGATGTGCGCAAGCACGACCATGTCTTTCCGCTGGCTTTGGCTGAGTGGACGGTTGCGGAAGGCGCGATACCCCCGAGGGCTGACATCCATGATGTGGCACAGCCGATCAATCAGCAGCATGTCAGCGTTCTTTGCAATGAAAGCAAACCTCGTTTGCGTCGCTCCGCAAAGAACTGGGTGGCCTTTTTTAACACTTCCCTCTCCTCCCGAAGCATGCGGTTCTCTTTCCGCAGCTCTGCAACCTCGCGCTCGAGGTCAGTTCGGGCGGACGGCTTTTCAGGATTGCGCCGATCCTGCTGTATCCAACGGCTCAGCGTCGAGAAGCCGATGCCAAAATCTGCTGCTACCTGTTTACGCGGCAGTCCGCTGGTCAAAGCCACACGAACTGCTTTTGCGCGGAATTCCGGGGTTGGTTGCTGTGCCATGATGTTTCTCCTTTGTGGCAAAATACCAAGTCAAAGGAGCGGAACAATTCCGTGACAGGCCCACGCCTGAAATTTTCTTTTCAAAGGAATAGCTTAGACCGAGATGTATCAATTCGGATAGAATGTGCGCTCTAAAGTGCTCAAGCGGTCTCAAATGAGGTTTAGCTGACCCAAGTGAGAAAGCACTTTATCCACAAGATTCAATGATCTGCCCGGAAGAGTCCACCCGTTATTAACGCAATCCTGTCAACGTAAAGGCATTCGATTTTGGCCGGATACGGGAGTGGTAATGTGTTTGGCAAACTAATGTTTTCATTTGAGAAGTCATGCCTTCCGCAGATATTTTATGGTGTGATTGAAGGTACGGGTGGGGGCGACAGTCTTTCTGGCACCAGTGGAAGCGACACTATTCTCGGCAACCAGGGCGAAGACACCATTCTGGCCGACGCTGGGGTCGACTTTGTTCACGGTGGCGACGACGATGACATCATTCAACTTGGTGAAGGTAATGACGTTGCCTCGGGTGGTGGCGGTAATGATAGCATAAATGGTCAGCAGGGTGATGACGCCATTCATGGCGATTTCAGCGATGCAAACCTGCTTGCAGGCATCACCAATGGTTTGAATACCTTCGAACAGCTTGCCGGCACGGGCGCCTGGACCATCACTGACGATGGAGGAAACGCGACGATCTCGCAGTCTGCGAATACCGTAGCTGGTGAGGACTATACCATCCGTTTCGATCTTGCGGCAAACCTGGCAGGCGGTCACTCGGCGGCTAAAGTTGAGGTGATCTGGAATGGGCAGGTGGTCGATACAGTGTCAGTTGCGTCTGGCATTTACCAGACATTCGAAGTCTCGGTGACAAGCGAAGGCGATACTGGGGATCTGTCGTTCCGGGCTCTGCCTCCTGACGACGCACCACAGTACAACTTCGACAATGGCCCGATCGTTTCCTACGATAAAGTCATGACCTTCGGTGGAGAAGAGGTCACGGTACAGGCGTTTGCGCCAGGTCAATCGCTGCTTTACCAGTACATTGGCAACAGCTTGCAGGTCTTTGACGTGGAGAGCGGGCAATATGAGGACGCGGTAGACAGCTCGAATTTTCACGTCAACGCCATCGGCTTCAACGCCGAAACGGATCTCCTGTACGGGGTGGCGCGTGCTGCGGGCACAGACGCCCTAGGCAATAACGTCGCCGACACCGATATTGTGGCCATTGATGCCCAAGGTTTGGCCTACAGAGTAGGCGAAGGGCCTGGCTTTACAGACTACGTAGGTGATTTCGACGACTCGGGAAACCTCTGGAGTTTCAGCGGTTCGTTAGACCGGGTCAGCAAGATCGACGTGGACCAATTAGACGCCAACGGGGATCCAGTCACAACCGAATATGATCTACCTGATGACGCTCTTTCTGGCAATGTTCAAGACATCGCCTTTAGCGCATCAGGCAACGCGTTCTACGCTGTTCAGTCACCTTCCAGCAATGGCGGAAATGGCAAAGTCATCCGTATTGAAGTCTCTGATGTGGAGGATGGTGGCAGCTTGTCTATTGAGACTGTTGATATCACCAGCACGCATTTTGGCAGCGAAGTCGAAGATGGTATGCCCAAAGGCGCCTATGGGGCGGTCTTTCTCGATGCTGATGACAATCTCTATTTCGGTCTGAACAATGGAGATCACGATCTTGACGCGGACACCAGCAATACAGGTGCCTTGTACAAGGTCCATGTCGACTGGGACGCCGGGAACGCTTATTCGGAGTTTATGTCGACGGCTGATCCGACCTCCAAAAACGATGGTGCTGTGGATCCTCGGTCTTCTGATGCCTTCCAAGAAATCGATGCGGATGCGGCTGTTTTGCTGCGTAACCCAGAGCTAGTCAACGATGGTGAGGGTGGCAACGACACGATCACTGGCGGGGAGGGCTATGACAAGCTCTTTGGTGACGAAGGTCAGGATAGCTTGTCAGGGGGTGATGACGATGACACGCTGGACGGCGGAACGGGTGATGACACTTTGCAAGGGGATGCAGGAGATGACTCTCTCGTTGGTGGCGCAGGCCAGGATCTGTTTACCGGGGGCGCAGCAGACGATGTTTTCCTCGAAGTGGCCGGAAATGGCGCTGACACCATCTCCGATTTCAACACGGGCAACAGTGGCCTTCTGAACGATGGGGACCAAAGCAACAACGACTTTGTCGATCTCTCGAAATTTTATAATGAGAACACCCTGAATGCCGTTAACGGTTCCGATGGCGACGCGTCGAACGACCTTGATCACGCCATACAGATGCTCAGAGCGGATCATGCGGATGGACGTATAGACGGGGTAATAAATGGGAAAGACTATTCCGACCACATCGGAGATGTCGACCTCACGCTTCTGTCCGACGGAACAAACACGGTTTTGGCAGATGATCTGACCTACGACAACACCAATGTGGTTTGCTTCACACCGGCCACAAAGATCATCACCCGAAAGGGTGAACGGCCGGTCGAAGCCCTCAAAGTCGGAGATGAGGTGCTGACCATGGATAACGGTTATCAGCCCATCCGCTGGATCGGGTCTCGGACCATCTCAGCAGATGTCCTGCGCAGCGAACCGAGATTGCGCCCCATCTGCCTGAAAGCACGGTCGTTGAGTGATCAACTGCCCTATGAAGACACCTATGTATCGCCGCAGCATCGCTTCCTGATCCGTTCCAAAGTGGCAGGCCGCATGTTCGGCGAAAGTGAGATCCTTGTCTCAGCCAAGAAACTTCTGCCTCACGACGGGGTCGACGTAAAAGACAGCGTTGAGGACGTCACTTACCTGCACATCATGTTCGACCAACATGAGATAATCTTCGCCAATGGCGCACCGGCTGAGAGCCTTTATCTTGGGGCGCAAGCGATTCAGTCGATGGATGAGGCTGCGATCGAAGAGATTGCGCTGATCTTCCCCCAAGTGTTGGACGACGGCTACCAGCCGGCTCCTGCAAGGTTCATTGAAAATCGGGGGCGGAAGATCGAAACACTCCTTAAACGCCACGAAGTGAACGGAAAGTCGTTGAGCGCGGTGTAGAAAATCCGCTTAGCGAAGGGAACGGCGTTTCTTCCGACGGCGGAAGCTAAGAGAGTATTCATGGTCAGGAAGGCGTTGACCTAAATTAGAGGCTGTGCATCCCCCGGCCTTGCAGCCCATTTCGTTGCGTGGATTGATGTTGACCAAGCGTGCAGCAGGCGCGGGGTTCGGACGTTCCCAACTCCTGCCGAACATGATCGTTGCATTTGCGACGACGCGAAGGTCCCAGACGTTCCCGCTCGCAGTTTCTATCAATATGAGCCTATCCAATATCAGATCGGACACGGCCCGCCGCAGCCGCTGGTTCTCCTTCTCAAGTTCTTTCAACCGATTCAGCTGAGAACGGCCCATCGCTCCATAAAGCTTTCGCAATAGACTTTTTGCACGACAAACTCAGCATTGGGCGCATCAATAAGCTTCTGGCCGTTCTAGATGACCACACCCGGCAAGCCCTGGCAGTGACTATCCGGTCAAAGATGGGCTCCGATGATGTCACAGACGGCTTAATCCGCTGCTTCTGAGGCATGGTACCTCAAGAGTAGATATGGTCAGACAACGGGCCTGAGTTGGCTGCCGAAGCGATGCAAGCCTGGCTTCTAAGAGTTAGTATCAAGCCAATCTGTATCTATCCCTGATCGCCTTGGGAAAACGGATACAACCAGCGGTTCGATGGCACGCTATGCCAAGAGGTTTTCAATACGGAATGGTTCATGACGATCGAGCAGGCTCAAATCGGCATCAATCAATGGTCCAGACAGAATAGCCACACCCCGCACCTCCGGCGCTTCAAATGCAATCATCAGTTCCGGAAACCTAGTTAGAGAAAGCCCAAACCAGTTGCCCAGTTACAAGGGTCTAGACACCCTTGTAGGCGGCTAAAACTGATAGATCCGCATATTTATCCCCGCTGGAAGTCCTCGCTTTCCGCCTCAGTCGATAGTTTCTGCGACCGCAAATCGCCTGAAAGCATATTGCAGTGTGACCAATGTCAGCAGTCCGATCAATGTGAGTGTTAGCCAGCTGGTCAACCCAGCCAAGATCAATTTGGTTCCCATTACTTTGAACATGATCAGCCCCACGGCACCCGACGTACCCAAAGCAGCGAAAACGAAAAACGTTTTTGCGATAAACTCGACAATTGAGCGACCAAGAAATTCGAAGTCTGCCCGCCCCATTGCAACGAGCTTGGTTGGAAACAGAAGATGCACCGTGTTTTCGACTGCATAGATAACCAACGTCAAAGGCAGTGCGAAAGCAGCCAGTACCAGTGCCACCTGTGTCGTAACACTATCCTCAAAGACAAGGGCGCTGGCTATGATTGTCAACGCAATGACGTAGGCCAGAACCACCTGAACCACGAGTTGGCCCGCGCAAATGCGCCAGGGTGCAATGGGCAGTGTCTTGTAGATTTCCATCCGGCTCAGATCACCGCGAAAGTCGCAGACCAGATTGCGAGGCAGGATAAACGCAAAGAAAACATAGATAATCATCAAGGTGTGAGGTTCTGTGACCGGTGTACCAATCGCCAAGGAAATTGGCGCAATGCCGGCGGCGAGACCAATAAAAACCACGATAAGTTTGAACGAATTCCGCAATGCGTTGAGGGTCTGGCGCCAGGCGATGGGCCCCAACCCAGAAAAATGTGGTGCGCGACGGATCGAGCGCACCTCGGTCCGTTCTGTGGCCCAAAAAGACCCACCTTGTTTGATACGCTCCCATCGGCCGCTGAGGCGGGCATTTTCCGCCAGAGAGCGGTCGGTTGTATGCTCATCAAGGATGATGGAAGCGCGCAACAACGCTGCATTGATGACGACAGCGACGAGAGCCCAAAGAGCAAGCTGTGAAACGGAGGTCGCCACGAAAAGTTCTGCAAACACGATGTAGGGGATCAAGATTATGGTCCCGATCCAAGAGTGCCGAAACTCAAACAGCAGGTCGAAAATACCACGGTTCGGCGTCACCCAAGCGTGGAATATGGCTACCGCTGCAATCGCAAAAAGCACTGCAATGGCTGGCCATTTTATCTTTGCGAGACTACTGCCGTCTAGTGCATGCCCAGTCATACTTATAACAGCGCTGTTCAACTGAACGAATACAAGCGTCAAGAGTGAGGCGATAAAAACAGACAGGGCAGATCCCGTTTGCGGCGGCGCAATCAGTGTTATGAACGCGCTTGTAAAGGCAACTCCAGCGACATAGGCACCGAATTTATAGATGATCAGATCCCGTCGGCGGAAAGGGCCGGTAAAAAGAAAATTGATTTCGTTCGGTGAAAAATGAAACGTGGGGCCAGTTGTCATCACGACCGTGAGCAGCGATAGACCCAGCATGGTAAGCGGCATAAATGTGATGATTTGCTCGCTAAACGCTTGCCGGTTCATAGCCGTGAACCCGACGATGTTCGCGCCTGAGTAACCGTTTGACGCGATCAGGAACCAAATGATCCCCCCGAACGCAAGCGAGAAAAGCAGGCCACGCAAGCTTGCCAACTGGCGCAGGCGCTGACGTAGTCCACCACGCAGTCGCAGGATAAGAAGTTGGCGAAGTGCAGGATCCATCTCTTAGGCCGCCGCCGTTTCTGAAGTCTGTTCCTGAGCTTGCGTTATTGAGAAATACACTTCTTCAAGGGCGGATGTGCTATCCGTATGACCGACCTCGCTCAGCAGATTTTCCATAGTGCTAAATCGGCGGCACTCACCAAGATTCAGCACCATAATATGCGTGCAAAGGTTCTCAAACAGGCTCAAAAGGTGCGAGCTTATGATAATTGCGGCGCCGGCCTGTGCGCGTTCTAGGATGGCTTGTTGAATTCCCCGGATACCTTGCGGATCTAACCCGGTCAGGGGTTCGTCGAACAGGATCACTTTTGGGTCGTGCAGAAAGGCACAAGCGATCGCCACCTTTTGGCGCATACCGCGCGACAAGTTATGGACCAGCGTATCGCGTTTATGTGTAAGCTCGAATGACGCAAGCAGCGCTTCGGCATCCTTTTCGAAGTCTTCGAGTCTATAAGCCGCCGCAGTGAACGCTAGGTGTTCCCAAACCGTCATGGTGTCAAACAGCCGTGGATCGTCAGGAACATAACCGAGGTTCGCTTTGGCTGCGATGGGCGCCCCGACAACGTCATGGCCAGCAATCAAGAGGTTCCCCGAGCTTGGCGGGATGATTCCGCACAATGTACGCAAGGTCGTTGTCTTGCCCGCCCCATTCGGCCCGAGTAATCCAAGGATTTGGCCTGGTTTAACTGAAAAGCTGAGGTTCTTCACCGCTGTGAAGCTTTTGTACTGCTTGCTGAAGTTCGTGACTGTAATCATGTGCTCTTTGCCCAATAAACTGCGGTTTGCCGTACTAGTGGGCTGGAACGCTATTCAACACAGACCACAATGTCGGTGATTTGCACTGGTTCATGGCAAATGTAAGTTCAAAACCGTTATTCTTGGTGACTACTACGTCTAGATCAGAGCGAAAGGCCCTTTCATTCTGCGGCGGCAGCGACGCCGATGAAGCCGCCCGACTGGCGGTTCCAAAACCTCGCGTAGGTCCCATTCCGAGCGAGAAGATCGGTGTGGGTGCCTTGCTCGACGATTTGGCCGTTTTCCATGACGATAATCCGGTCCATGCGTGCGATCGTGCTGAGCCGGTGCGCGATGGCGAGGACTGTCTTACCCTTCATTACCTCTTCCAGCGCCTCTTGGATTTCTGCCTCAACCTCTGAGTCGAGCGCACTTGTTGCTTCGTCAAGCACAAGGATCGGGGCATCCTTCAGGATCGCGCGGGCGAGTGCGATGCGCTGCCGCTGCCCGCCAGATAGCTTTACACCCCGTTCGCCAAGGAAAGCATCATACCCGCCATTCCCTTGGAAATCCTTCAAGCCCAGGATGAACTCGTGCGCCCGCGCCCGCTCCGCGGCATCGAATAGCGCGGCATCATCCGCCTCTGGCCGGCCATAGAGGATGTTTTCTCGCGCAGACCGATTAAACATCGCCGTCTCTTGCGTGACCATACCGATCTGCCGACGTAGGCTCTCTTGTGTGACTTTCCGCACATCCTGACCCGCAACGCGAACCTGTCCATGCTCGGTGTCATAGAGACGCAACAATAAGGACACTAAGGTGGACTTACCCGCACCCGACGCCCCGACGATACCTAGCTTCTCGCCCTCTTTGATCATCAGGTTAATTCTGTTCACGCCACCGGCCTCTCGCCCGTAGGCGAAGGTGACGTCGTCGAACTCAATAACGGCGGCTCCCTTGAGCTCTTCAGCGCTGTCAGCATCCTTGAGCTTATGCGCCGGGGCAAGTGTCTTCATGCCGTCTTCGATTTCACCGATGTTGCCGTAAATGCCCATGAGCACCCAGCTTATCCAGCCCGTCATTTGGCTCAGCCGGATTGCCATTGCGCCAGCGGCCGTCAGCTGGCCGACAGACGCATGACCTGTCGATACCAGATAAAGCGTTAATGAGACCACAGCAGCGGGAAGAGTACCGGCTATAATAGAAAGACCAATGCGGAAGAAGGTTGCCATCTGGCCCCAATCAACCCCGCGCTCGCGGAACACCGACATTGCGCCCAATGCGGCCCGGTCTTCGTGATCGGACGATGCAAAGAGCTTAACTGTTTTGATATTGGTGATCGTATCAACGATTTGGCCGGTGACCATGGCCCTAGCCGCGGCGCGCTCCGCAGATAGCTTTCGCACCACGGGCAGAAACGCTTTCATAAACATGTAGTAAGCGCCCAGCCACACCGCCATAACCAGCGCGAGCCGGGCGTCGATCAACCCTATAAAGTAAGCAGATGCCACGACTGAGGAAACCGCGATGGACATAGAATTCATGATCTCAGTCACAACATCGACCATTGCGCGGGTCGTCTGCATCTGCTTTTGAGAGATCCGACCAGCGAAGTCGTTATCAAAGAACGTCACCGCTTGTCCAAGCGTGTGGCGATTAATACGGCTTAGAACCAGTTTGAAAACGCCTGGGCCCGCCATGATCGACTGAAAGCATGCGCCCAAACCGAAGGCGAAAGGGCGCACAACGAGTAACAACAGGACCCACAGTGTCAGCAGGTGCCAGTTTGCCGACCAGAATGCATCCATGCTTTTGGCGCTAACCGCTGCATCGACGATGACCCCAAGCAGGACCATCACGAGCACCTCCGCGAAGCCCGTAAGCGCGCTGGCCGCAATTCCAAGTCCAAGCACAAGGAAACTGCCTGACAAGCACCATTTAACAAAAGGCCACAGCTTTTGTGGCGGCGGGCCGTCAGCATAAGCCTCATGGTCGATAAGTTTCGCGAACCAATCCGTAATCGCTACTCGCTTCACTCAGCTGCGTCCTGTTCTTTGGTGTCCATGATCCCGCCCGAATTTCGGTTCCGGTACCTGGTATATAGGCCGTTTCGGACCAGAAGCTCGAAATGGTTGCCATCTCCCATGATGCGTTCATGATGCTGTCTAGCCGGGCGATGGTGCCCGCCTAATACGCAGTTATCATTACCATTTCCCCTCCTATGTCCCGTTTAGAGTTTTTTGTGCAGCGCGCATTTGCCCCGAACAAAGAAAACGCAGGGTGTCCCAAAGTGCGGCAATGTCCCAAGCCGTACCGAGCGCACGTGCAGATCATGCAAGCTATGCGGGTGGCGACCTGGACATCGTGATAGTGTCGCAAATGTCGGTTAAGGGCCGTTCACAGTCAGGTCCCTGCCAACTGCATAGGGCATTTGGTTTTGGAAGAAATTCGCCGGATAATGAGGCGCAAACTCACTCCAGGGTCGGTCAGCTGGTCGAACAGCAGCTAGAAGTGAGCCCTCCCAACGAAACAGTGGCAGGTTTTTCGTCTAACAAACGCAAACATGCGAGCAATTACCCACTCCTGGCTTTGACATTTCACAGTGCTTGCAATTCTGGACAATATTCTTGCAACCTATTGCTCGCAAGATGAAGCAAGTGCACAGATGAAAATCACCAGAACTGATCTTGTGTTTATTAGCCTCGCGATTGGCTTGGGAGTGCTCTGCTATGCAACCGCTGGTACGGCTGCTTTTCGTACCGCACTTTCACAAGCTGGGGCTCTTTTGTTGACTGTTTTACCACAGCTGGCGGGGGGTTTACTGATCGCCGGACTGATCAAGCAATTGATCTGTAAGGATCGGATTGCTTTTCTTCTTGGAGAAAAATCCGGTCTGCGCGGCTTGGCTATTGCGACAGTTGCGGGAACTCTGACCCCGGGCGGGCCGTTCATGTCATTCCCAATCGTTTATGCGTTGTGGACATCCGGCGCGCAGGCCGGAGCGCTGGTAACGTACATAACAGCATGGGCACTTTTGGGGTTCGTCAAATTGATTGTCTGGGAGTTGCCTCTTATGGGCATTGAATTCACTTGGATGCGGTTTTTCGTATGCCTTCCACTTCCAATCTTAGCAGGTTTTATAGCGCAAAGATTAGAGCGAACGCCCGTTTTCCATCTCAATGGTCGATTTGGTCGATGATCTTCGCCCTCGGCTTGATATGGCTTGGTGTGGTTGTCTTCTCGGGGCTTGTTTTTCGGCAGAAAGGCGCAGTGGGGCTCAGCGCTGCCAGCAGAGATGCCAGCACAACGTTTAAACCTCTGATTATTCGCTTGCCTTGCGCTCTATTGGCGGCGGCGTTTCTTGTTCAGATTGTTCCTGAGAACGTGGTATCCAATGTGATTGGTCGGGACTCCGGGCTCTGGGGTATAGTCATTGCGACTGTTATGGGTGGGCTACTTCCGGGGGGGCCGATGGTCACTTTTCCTATTACAGCCGTGCTCCAACAGGCAGGAGCCGGCTTCCCACAGCTTTTGGCCCTAATCACAGGTTGGTCCCTGTTTGCCATAAGTCGCTTGTTAACCTACGAGGCTCCAATTATGGGTTGGCGTTTTGCAATCCTTCGTAACTTGTCTTGCCTTGCATTGCCGGTGTTAGCTGGTTTTGGTGCCGAGCTAATTCTGAATGACTGACACCCGGCACGAGCAGCAGCGCATAGCGTCAAACTTGGCGCGTGAAAGGTTTTTACTAGTCAGCCTGCGGATTTTGCCGAATACTGAATGGCATGATTGAAGCTCGGTTAGAAGCGGTGTGGATTGCTCTTGTGATTTTGTTCGTTGCAAAAGGCAATGCGCTGGCGACAGAGACAAAATCAACCGAATGGGTCACCTACGCAGAGGAAACGAATGGCGACCGGTATTTCTATGACCCATTGCGCGTGCACAAGAGCGGTGCTGTGCGCCAGGTTTGGAACGGTATCCAGTATAAGACTTCCCTAATGGGTGCCTTCAGTTTTCGAAGTTTGCTGGAAATCGACTGCTCTGAACGGACGGAGAAAACACTGCAGTATACATTCTTCTCGGACAAACATTGGGAACGGGCTGCGATGAAAACCAATATGAAAGTCTCGGAAAATCGTAGTATTGTGGCGGGTTCTACGACGGATCGACTGGCTAAGATTGTATGTAATTAGCAGACAGGCTGATCGCAGAATCAGATCCTAAAAAAATCCCGCGGCACCTCGATGCCGCGGGACTGTCTTTTCGAACAGCTATCTGTGTCTGCTGAACTTAGTACCTGCTTTGCGCTGTTACCTGATAGATTTCACCATCATCTGTCGCCACGTAAAGCGCGTTGTCAGGTCCCATGACCAAGCCACGGAAACGTGTGGAGAAACCGAGTGGCATCTGCACGATACCGTTGATTCCCAGTCCATCGGGCGTCAAGCCGATCATGTCGATACGTGAACCGGCTGGTGTATCGCCGAACCCAATACCCATGATGCCGACCGCCAAACGGCCCTCATACATTCCCCAGTTGTCGCCCTTCAGGAAGGCTGCAGATCCAGTTCCTTGTGAGAAGCCGTTGTTGTTCCAAGCTGCTGGCATCAGATCTTCAAAGCGAGTGTCGCTCATGGGCGTGTAGGCCGCACGTAGAGCAGGGTCCATACCGTCCTGTTGGTTTGGCTCATAACCGCAATACTCATCCGGGCATGCGCCTCGGCCTGCTATATTCTGCGCGGGGTCCCAACCTGCATTACCGCCGTTCACGAGACCGGTGATTTCGTCGTTATGCCAAGGCCCGTGCTCTGCTGTGAACGCCCGACCGTCGCTGGGGCGAAAATCAATACCCTGCACATTTCTGT
The DNA here is from genome assembly GCA_963691795.1 of Roseovarius sp. Taxonomy (GTDB): domain Bacteria; phylum Pseudomonadota; class Alphaproteobacteria; order Rhodobacterales; family Rhodobacteraceae; genus Roseovarius. The sequence continues at coordinate 3,668,907 of OY829373.1, read as the reverse complement.
GGCCGTAGGTATAGATACGCTTGTCGAAGCCCTCTGGGGGATTGTTGTCTGGGTGTGCGTTTCCATTCATGTCCACCCGCAGGACTTTACCACAAAGCAGCTCGCCATCCTGAGGGCAGATCCCGCGGTGACGATCGCCACCCGCAATCCAGAGATACCCACCTGGTCCAATGCGGATACGTCCACCATTATGAGCGCCTGGTCCACCAAAAGGCTGATCAGACTCGAATGGCTTGTATTGGATATCTTTTACGATGTCTGTACGATCGGACACACTTGCCAGATCATCGCTGACCTTGAACCGCATGACGATGTTACCGTCGCATTTTTCGAAGTTTGTCTTGCAACCGTCGCCATGATATTTGTCCGATGTTGAGTAGACATAAAGCATTCGATTTTGAGCGAAATTCCTATCTGCAACAACTCCAAGCATTCCTGCCTGACCATCGCAGAACAGGTCGTCTCCACTATCGGCATAGTCAGATGTTTCTTTCATGCCGTACAACGCGTTCACGGTTCCATCGGATGTTCTCACCGACAGTCCCTTGCATTTTTCGGTGTAGAACATCGTACCGTCTGGCAGGAACGCCATATCCCAAGGATTCTCAAGGTCTCCGAGAACAAGCGATGATGAAATCGTTGGCACATTCATCCCTTGTTGATCGTCTGCTTGGGCCGCAAGCGTTAGACCGAACATCATTCCGCCGGTCGCTAGACCGATGGCAATATTGTTTTTGAGTGTTCTCATGTCTTCCTCCCATTTAAACAAATTGTTTTATTACTGCGCGTCCTCCAGATAAGCGGCTAGGTTCTCTATTTCGTCGTCTTTCAAAGTCTTCGCCTGATTGATCATCAAGGCTGAATTTGCGCCTTGTTTTATGCCGGCTCTGTAGGCAGATAGCTTTTCCACAGTGTATTCGACTGGATTACCAGCTACTTTTGGAAAACTAGCAACGCCCCTCCCGGCTTTGCCGTGGCAATTTTTGCACGATTTATTGTACCGGGCCTCGCCCAATTCCTTATCCCCACCAAATCCATGTGTGGGGGCGATAAGTGCAACGAAAAGAACAAGCGTACCGGCGTATTTATTCATTGAGTGCTCCTAAGAGCTGTCCAACTACTGTATTCACAGCTTTGCGCATTTCTGTTTTTTATTCAAAGAATTTTTTTGCGAGGACTTTTTGAAGCGCTAAAAGCTGCCTAGTTTCGGCAAAGAATTTCAACACGTATAGTGCCCCTTTAAGCACCTACTGCGGGAAAGCGGCGAAGAAAAAAATTTTAAAATTCATACGAAAAAATATTAGTAGCAGTCTGATTCTGCATCCAAAAATCTACTGTGCAAGGCGGTCTTATGCGGTTTGGTTTTCAATCTCTTGGCGAGGTCGTTTCTGAACATTTTTCTACGGACTTGAGAAAATCGAAAATGGTGGTAACCTATTAACCAGCTTCAAAAGCGCGACTCTACGTGAAGTTACCTTTTCGAAGCTCTAATAGTTTGATCTGTTTTTTTGGGAGGAAAATAAATGGCTTGGACTAAACCAAAGGCCCACGAGATCAAGTGCGGCATGGAAATCAACATGTATGGCCCCGGCGAAGACAATGAGCGCGACCGAGAGCGCGACGTAATCTAAACCAGCGTTTTCGCATGCGGATCGTTGTTCTTGGGGCGGCCGCCGGTGGTGGACTGCCCCAATGGAATTGCGGATGTCGAAACTGCGAGGATGCTCGAGCACAAAAGATACCCTCTATGACACAGTCTTCTGTGGCGGTGTCCATGGATGGGCTTTATTGGGCTGTATTGAACGCGTCTCCAGATATACGCGTACAATTGTCCGCCGTTCCGGCAATGCATCCACAAAACCTACGCGGTTCCCCCGTAGCGGCCGTAGTACTTACTAATGGTGATATCGACCACATAGCTGGCCTGTTGACCCTTCGAGAGAAAACAGCTTTCGACCTGTATGCGACGCGCTCTGGCATGGATATTATCAAGTCCAACTCGGTTTTCCGGGTTCTCGATCCAGATTTAGTGCGTCCGCAAACGATAGAACTTGGCACGCCATTTGAACCTGTGCCAGATTTGCGTGTTACGCCGTTTGCCGTGCCAGGCAAAGTGGCGCTGTTCCTTGAAGGTGATACAGTGAATGTGGAGGAAATTGGCGAGCAGACCATCGGCCTGCTGCTCGAAGGTGGGGGCCGAAGTGCTGCCTATATCCCCGGATGTGCCACTGTGCCAAACGGGTTGCTGTCCCAAATCGAAGATGTCGATTTACTGCTTTTTGACGGCACCGTATGGAATAATGATGAAATGGAACGGACAGGTACGGGTACAAAGACAGGTGCGCGCATGGGGCACATTCCAATGAACGGAAAGCAAGGCAGTCTTGCCAGTTTTCGCAATTTGGATGCGCGCAAAATCTTCATCCATATCAACAATACCAACCCGATCTTACAGCCGGATGCGCCGGAGCGGGCCAAGGTTCTGTCCTGCGGTTGGGAGATCGCCGCCGACGGTATGGAGATTGTTTTATGAACCACCAAGTGGCCGCACGTGACGCTTTTGAAGCGCGCCTTCGCCAGATTGGCGACAACCGATATCACGATAAACACCCGTTTCACCACCTGCTGCATTCGGGGCAATGCACGCCCGATCAGGTGCGAGCCTGGGTGATAAACCGGTACTATTACCAGTCCCGGATCCCGATGAAGGACGCGGCCTTTATGTCGCGCGTATCCGATCCGGACCTTCGCCGCGCATGGCGGTCGCGAATCGAAGACCATGACGGTCGAGCACCAGGTGAGGGAGGGATTGCACGCTGGCTCAAACTGGCGGAGGCCGTGGGCCTTGATCCGCAATACGTTTCCTCTGAAGTTGGCATATTGCCCGCCACACGCTTCGCGGTGGACGCCTATGTCAGCTTTGTCCGCGAACAGCCACTTTTGCCAGCAATGGCATCTTCGTTGACAGAGCTTTTCGCGCCAAAAATTCACAAGGACAGGATCGCCGGGCTTCTTCAACACTATGACTTCGCAAACACAGAGTCGCTGTCCTATTTCCGGAACCGCCTGAATGAGGCCCCGCAGGATGTGGCTTTTGGGCTGAAATGGGTATTGGATCATGCTGTAACACAGGCCGATCAGGATACAGCAGCGCGGGCGCTGATTTTCAAAACAGAAGTGTTGTGGGCGCAGCTGGATGCACTTTGGTCAGCCTATGTGGAACCAGCGCGCGTGCCCCCTGGTGCTTGGCAACCAGGGGAGGGCTTGTTGTGATTACAGGGACGGACATCGCCTTTTTACCGCGTGGTGTCCGCACCCATAGGGACCAAGTGCGGGATACGGATGTTTTGCTGGGGCCGGAGCGGGTCCTTATGCTGGACCAAATTGGGATGGCCGTTCTATCGCGCTTGAATGGCGTCGTAACAGTTGGGGATATCTCGGCAGATTTGGCTAAGACCTTCTCAGCACCGCTTGATGTGATTGAAGCAGACGTGATTGAATATTTGGCGGATCTACGGGACAAAGGATTTGTTCATGTCCGTTCGGATTGACCGACCTCTGGCGATGCTGGCAGAGCTGACGCATCGCTGTCCCTTGGCCTGTCCTTACTGCTCAAACCCTACGGAATTGCTGGTCAAGTCAGCCGAATTGTCCACAGAGGTCTGGGCGGATGTCTTTGCTCAAGCTGCAGCGCTTGGCATCTTGCAACTGCACCTCTCCGGAGGAGAGCCCGCCTCTCGCTATGACCTGACGGATCTTGTCGCGGCAGCGCATGGCGTGGGTCTCTACACAAATCTGATCACGTCAGGGATCGGTCTGACTGAGAAGCGATTGCGCGCACTTGAAGAGGCTGGTCTCGACCATGTGCAACTGTCACTTCAGGGTGTGACAGCGGCGATGGCTGACAGGATCGGAGGGTACAAAGGCGGTTATGATCGCAAGATGCATGTGGCCGAGATCATTGGCCAGATTGGTTTTCCACTCACCCTAAACGCCGTCATGCACCGGGAAAACCTTGATGACTTATCCGCGACCATAGACATGGCGCAACGGCTGGGTGCGCGTCGGATTGAAATCGCTTGTGTGCAGTTTCAGGGCTGGGCGCTTACCAATCGCTCAGCCTTACAGCCGACCCGTGTGCAGGTGGACCGCGCCAAGAAAATCGTGGCAGAAGCCATTGCGCGACTGAAAGGTGAGCTGGTCATTGACTTCGTGCCGCCAGACTATTTCTCTGATTTTCCCAAGGCCTGCATGAACGGATGGGGATCCACCGGCTTGAATGTGACGCCTGATGGAACCGTGCTGCCCTGCCACGCCGCCGCTACAATCCCACATCTCAGTTTTGAGCGTGTGCCCGACAAGCCCCTCGATGTGATCTGGTACAAAAGCGACGCCTTTAACGCGTACCGTGGCACGGACTGGATGCCTTCACTTTGCCAGTCCTGCGAAAGGCGCGACGTGGATTTCGGTGGTTGTCGTTGCCAAGCTATGGCGATCTTGGGAAAAGCTGACGCGGTAGATCCGGTTTGCCAGAAATCTCCAGGTCGGGCTGTGCTTGACGATCTTTTGGAAGTGGAAGCGTCGCAAGTTGGGCACGCACCCTTTGTCTACCGACGCTAACTTCACGATTTTACCCTAGTGTTCTGTGAATAGTGTTGTCTCAAGCGACTTGGGCACCGTCTTGTTGTGCATTTGGCAAGTTTCTACACCTCAACCTACCAGATGACTTAAGCGACCCTCGTAAATCCATTATACTAAGCGTTAAAAAACTTGATTACCCAATGCCTCAGGTAAACGAAGCGTTAGCAGCTTCCAGCCATGTACTTTCCAAGGAGCTCACCCTCTTCGTGCTTGAGGCTTAGACGGGCGGATGGGCCGTAGTCCTCGAAGTTATTGTCGGCAAGCTTTGGGAAGATCGTGAGTATTTCATTTCGTGTGGCTTGATCCAAGGCCTTCCAACCTTGTTTGCCCGGTTGAAAGCTTTCGGATGGGCAGCCTTCAGCGAAGATGACCTCGTGGGTGTCAAAGAGTATGTGGAAGTACTCCACCTCGCCACCCTGTTCGCAGATAATCGAATTGTCATTCACCAAAGACTTGGCCGTGGCTAACACTTCCAATTCCCAGAACAGCATTTCTGCGTGCCAGCCTTGCAGCAGCATGCGGTGCTGGGGGCTTACGCGCAGATCACGGTTGTTGCCGAGTGTACCCTGCCGGATAAGGATGGGCGCAAGATCACCTTTGGCTGCTCTTTTGGACGACCCGATCCACCGTATGGGCTGATACCCGCGGTCCATTGTTTGCACCATGTCTCCAGCGGTAAGGCTTTCAATCGGACGCTCGCCGGTTTGCGTCTTGATCAGGGTACCGGAGGTAAAGCAGACTGGTGGCGTCGCATAGTCGCCCACCAGGAAGTTTGTATTTCCGTTTTCCAGAAAATCGTCAAAGTCTCCGTCCAAGTTGAAATCGAACCGCTGTTTGGTGGAAAATGTTCCAGAGCCAGCAGCAATCCCACTGTTCGGTGCTACAAAAAGCTGGTTGAAGGACGGACCACCATTTTGTGGTTGCATAATGTTTGCAGAAACAAAGCGCACATAACCATCACCCAAACCACTTATATCGGTTTGTGCATTTGCTGTCTGGCCCGGATTCTGAGGCGCATAGTGGTACTTAACCGTTCCAGCTAGGTAGTCAGCGTAATTATCATAAACCGTTACATCAGAAAGACCCGAATTGCTGGATGGACTGATCTCGCCATTGGCATCAACATTTTTGATCTTAAGCACGACGACGTCGTCATCCTGAAAAACTCTCTGTGCGCCCACAGAGATTTGTCCTTGCCCATGATAGCCAGCAGAAGAATTTGAGCTGATTGTCGGATTTTTTGCGACATCCCGTCCGTAAACAATTATCTGCGGCATACCAAGCTCCTTACCCTACTGTCTCCAAACTAAAATCAATCTCTGATTGTCAGAAATTCTCTTCAGTCTTGGATGACGGGTTTTTGGGCTAGGTAATTTCACCCGAAAGTATATAATTGACTTTGCTGCATATGCTTAACTTAGCTTTTGGAAGTAATTGTTTTTATTTAGGAAACAGTCTTCAAGGAGGCGCAATACTAAGCGCTAATGCGGCTGTTTTTGTTGAGCCGCGCCCGGCAGAGCTTGCCGATGTTATCCAAGGTCTTGAAGGTACGGAACCTGATGGGCTGCCAAGCGTCTCACCGCTCCGCTCCGTACAGGTCCCAGACCCAAACCGTCCGACGGCTTTGTTGATCACCGAAGAGGATTGCCGCCCAGAAGACTTCGATCTGTCTTCTTTGAACCTTGTCGGATATGCGACATTGCAAGCCAGCCATCTACGGTCACCTTTACCAGTTTCCGCATTGGTTGAGGAATTCGAGCGCGGTGCGTTAAAGGACACCGCTGCGCGCAACGGTCTGGATGCCACGGAGTTCAGAGCAGGGGTGCCGGGTGATATGACGCGCTGGGCCTCTCGTTTGGGCGCAACGCAGATCGCAACCCCCTACATCCCGACTGGTCCATTGCGGGATTGGATGCTTGAAGCCCGGACCAGCCTGACCGCGGCTGGAATAGACCTTGTAGAATGGCGCAGAGATTGGGACCGTCTGATTTGGCCTCACGCCACGGCCGGGTTCTTCAAGGTGAAAAAGCAGATCCCCGCTATACTCCAAGACGCCAGGCTGACATTATGAATTTTATCGTGATACGGGTAGTTATGTCTGGCGCCACCTGTGCTGAGGCTCTTCATTTTCTTTCTCATCATCCACTCCTTAGTGGTTGTGATGAGTAAAAATCACTGTCCTGGTAAACAGCCCAGTTTGGACCTAAAGGCGCGAATGTCAGACAAAAGCGCCATAAGACAATAACTGCTTCGCTAGAAAAGTGTGAGTTTGGTGCCGGACATCGTTTTTCGAAACGCGGACTATACATATCGTGTTAGATCGCGATCAGGTGGTTGTCCCAAGCTATACTATGGTTGATCGCGCCACTTTCAGGTCCCTCGACATCTCCCTTGCCTGTTGTGACCATAAAGCCGCCTCTGCTTGCAGCAACCCCACAAACGTCGTCCAATTTGGAACTCTCACGTAGGCCGTTCATTCCGAAGATTTGCAAAACACCGCTTCGGGGCGATGTCGTTGCGACCTGTTTGTTACTGCTATTGATGGCAACACTACCCAGATACCCGCGCATATCGCGTACTGACGCTTCAGCAAGTAAATGCAGACGCTGACTGTGGCGGCTGTGAGTTCCCAATAATGCAAGGTCATCTGTTAGATCGCCCTGCCATTGCATTGCAAAGGCAACGTCACCACGGTCTGACACTGCCAGATGCCGAATAGAATTACGTTGATGTTCTGGTTCCAATTCGAATTGAGCCTTGATCACGCCTTCCATTGAAAGGTAGCTCAGATTTGATCGCATTGTGGGCAGGTTCAGCTTAGCACGCCCAGTTTCAGGATGAGTTTCGATACCCCCGTTCGCCACAACAAGCGTTTCCCCATCTGGCATTAACTTGATGTCGTGTGGCCCAGTTCCTCCCGACCAGAACTCGCCCAAGCGCTCATATTTACCACGCGCATTCCAGATGCCAACCACACCGCGTGCTGCCTCGTAGTCATTCTCGGTTGTGAACAATAATTCTCCATCCAGTGAGAACGCCCCGTGCCCATAAAAGTGACGGCCTTTGGGTGCTGCGATCTTTGCTTTTGAAGTTCCATTCCAGCAATCCAGAACAATGGCAAAAGTCCCAGGCCGTCTGGCGAAGGCGACGGCCTCTGGTGCTGTTGGGTGAGCTGCAGCTGCGTGCCCACGCGCAGGAAGTGGTAATTCGAATGTGATTGATCCATCCGATGCGAGGCCACACAGGACATGTTTGCCGTTTGGTTTCATGCCTGCGGATAGGTAATTTGGGCTTCCCGCATCTGCCCATGTTGGTCGGGGCACCAAACCAGCGGCAAGGAGGCCGGTGATCACGGAACGACGGGTTGCCATCAGTCACCATCCAGCGAATTGAAGCCTGCAGAGATGCCTAAAGAAGGGCCAATATCTTCTGCAAGTATGCTCCGGATCGCTTCGATATTTTGTTGCAGGACTTCGACCCTTAATCGTCCCTGTGGCTCCACAACTCCTGCAAAAATTGGATCATTCAAGGCGACGGCTCTCTCGATAGCCGATAAGAAAGCCCTATCCAGAGGATCACTTCCTTTTGAAATAAATCCTGCAAGCGCACGTGTCGCTTCCAGAGAGAGGATGACGTGTTTTAGAGATCGCTCTGACCTTCTCGCTTCTGCTCGGTTCGGACGAGGACGTTCAAGTGTACCCATTGGTCGACCCAGCCGTGTTTGAGACGTAAATTCCAAGCCGGTTGATAGGGCGGTAAAAAGCTGTTGCGCTGCCTCCTCGGACGTTCGGTATGTATCGTTCTCGGCCTTCGCAATCAGGCCTGCGTAGCCTCCTATCCAACCTTGAAGGATGGCGGCAGAGGTCATGGCAATATCTTTGGTGACCGCCTGGACCAGGCGACAATGGTAGTCCGAGTTATCATGGGCAACGAACTGTGCATCGAACAACAAGAACTCAAGAGCATAGAAGCCACGGGCCGCGATCGAGACCGTTCTGAATTCTTCTGCGTCAAACACCGCAACGTCCTTATCCTTGATCAACGCCGCTAAAGATTTGGGTGTAGAGCCCCTTGGATCAGGCCAGAAAGCCAGAGCGAAGGCTCGGTCGTCTTCTTCCGATGGGCCAAAGCGTAAGTGACTTACACCGACCCAGGCATCAAAGGCGTCGTGGTACGCAGCGATAAGATTTGGGTTGTCCGCTATGCAGTCTGCAGCCGCGGCTTTGGCCAGTTCGGTCGTTTCTGTAGCAAGGGCCTCATAGCCCGGCAGTATGTGGTTTTCGACGATTGCCTCGGTGTTCGGTTGGTCTCCAAAAACAGGAGATGCGATCACTGCTGTCAGAGTGAGTGCCAAAAAACGCATTACAGACTTTCCAAAAACTTGATCAGGGCTTCCCGGTCCTCTGGTGACATTGACACCACCGTGTCGCGTTGTGTTTGCGCTTCTCCCCCATGCCAAAGTACCGCTTCCAACAGCGACCGTGCACGCCCGTCGTGAAGAAAATATGTGTGGCCAGAGACCTGTTTGGTCAATCCAATCCCCCATAAAGGCGGGGTTCTCCATTCGGAACCACTTGCACGAGCCTCTGGTCGGTTGTCCGCCAGCCCCGGTCCCATGTCATGGAGAAGCATGTCTGTGTAAGGCCATATAAGTTGGAAGCTTTGCTCTGGCTGATCTGCAAGCCGATGGGTCACAAAAGATGGCTGATGACAAGATGTGCACCCGGTGGTGTGAAATACCTCTTTTCCTCTCAAGACCAAGGGATCGTCTACATCACGGCGCGCTGGCACAGCCAAGTTGCGGCTGTAGAATGTCACCAGATCTAAACCTTCCGCATCAACTTCGAAGCCTCGTTCATCTTGATCTCCGTGAGGCGCTGTGCGGCAATCTACTTGTATCTCCATGCACTCACCCCACGCTGCCGAGAACAGCGGGGTTGAGATACCAATATCTCCGGAGAAAGCACCAGCTGACTGTTCACGGACAGTGGGATTTCCTGCTTTAAGACCAAAACGACCTAGCATTGGCCGATCAAATTCAACAGACCAGACAATATTGGGCCGTCCGGAAATGCCATCGCCGTCTGCGTCATAAGGATCAGCAAGTGCCAGAACATCTGCGGCGGGGATCGCTTCTAGAAGGCCAAGCCCAATCATCTGTGGAGCAACCCGGGGGCTTAGCATTGCTTCTGGGTGCAAGGGGCCATAGCCGAGATCGGCTGCCGTGTAAGTTGGTCGTCTGATATGCGCGATCTCACCGCCAGCAAGTGGGATCTCAATCTCTTCGTAGTCGATTTTAAGCGCGTACTCCGCAGCATGCCCAGCAAGGCTGAAATCTTGCATCTGAGTGCCATAAGTCGGCTCTGGCAGCGTAGCGAAGTATCCTTCGATCTCTTCCGCTAAGGCTGAGGTATCCGCCGGGATAGACACCCTAAGCAACATGGAAATCGCGTTGTCATCCGGCCCTTCTGGAGGATGCCCACGCCCATCCTTAAGATGACAGCGTTGACATGACCGAGCGTTGTAAAGTGGTCCAAGCCCATCAGAGGCTAATGTCGACGAAGGTGAGGACACCCACAATTTTCGAAAAAGGCCATTGCCGACCTTGAAAGTCAGTTCATCCTCGAATGCGATGTTGCCCGAGGGCTGCGAAAAGGCGTTGGCATTCGTCCTGGCGCGCACGGTGGCAGCGCCAGCAGACTTAGCCTCGAACGCTTGTGGTTTGTCGAACGTGTCTGGCGGTGCAGTGACAACTGCGATCCGAGCGCTTTCCTCGGGCGTGCGGGCGATAATGTTAAGATGGGGTTCATCTAAAGGGCCCGCAAAGGCAGTCGACCCCAGAAGGGCAAGGCAAAGACTAACAAAACCCGGTTTCATCTCTCAACGGACCCCTTAAAGACTTCGACATCACGCTCACGCCCACATGTTCGATTGCAGCACAACCAAACATGCCACGAACGCAATTTCTGACAATAATACTCGGGAAATTTGAACAAGACCACATATTGATTGAATGTAGGTCTGGCCATTGTGACGCACAGGACCGACATAATGCAGCCCTGTGCGGATTTATCAGATTATGGGCTGTGATTAGCCGCTGGGCGGCTTGGCGCCGCACCTCCTAAGGGTATGACCATAGAAATCCCAAAAATGTTCTCGTCGGCGCCAACATCATCGGCAATACCAATTCCCGCACCTATGGCGGTTCCGTTCGACAATTCGTGGTCAAACCCGACGCTGAAGATGTCGGTCTCGCCCACCGTGTCAATGTCACGATGGGTGAAAACTGCTGAAAGTTCTGTGCTATCGGTGATGCCATAGGCCGCTGTAAGGGTCGCATAGATAGCGTCCAACCCGGAACCGCCGAAACTATCAAAGGTTGCGGCCTCAAAGTAGATGTTCACTGGCGTACCGCGGTTCTCGAAAGAGGTTCCACCACCGATTATAAAGCCGGTTTCGTCGTCAACATCACCTATACCACGGCTCAATTGCCGCGCGCCAACATGGAAGAAGCTGTTTTCAAATTCCTTCATGATCTGGATCGAGAAGTTATCCAACTCACCGGTATTGCCGGCCCCACCCGCAGAGGTGCGGTTCTTTCCGCGTTGGAAACCTGCGCTCCTGCTCAACGATGTGTCATCGGCATAAAAAGCGCTTGCTGCAAGAACAAGCGTTTCGCTGAGCGCGACTTCGGTGAAGATACCAAGTTGCTCGGTCAACTCATAATCCTCAGCCAGAACAGATCCAAAGTAACCGGAGGCTTCATCCCAAGCGTTGCCAAAAGATGGCGCCGATTTGCCTACTTGCACGGTGAAAACATCGTTTCCACCTTGTAAAGCGAGTGTGTCAACGTAAAGCCCCAAGTCTTCTATGGAGTTGCTGGGCCCTGTGATTTCTTCCAACGTAAGACCGCCGACAATCGAGAAGAACTCACCAAAGGAGAGTTCTCCTACTTGCTCGAACGTGAGGAATGGATCTTTGCCTTCGTTGCCAGGGACATTTGAATTGAAAACGGATTCGATACCGACTTCAATTTCGCCTTCCCATGCAAAATCCAGGCCCTGAGCATGTGCCATAGGAACAGCCGCAATAAGAGCAACGCTGGAGGCCAGCGCCGCATTCAGTTTGTTACGCATTTTTTTGCCACTTCTTGTGAGTTAAATGTCTCGCACTGGCTACGACGCCTAACGGCGGTGGCTTGAACTACGGGGGTTGTGTTTACTGGAAGACCGCTTCGGGATTGTCCAGACTATCTGAGCCTTCCACTTCGATGGACGCCCCAAGTGCTGTTACTACGCGCTCAATGCTGCGGGTCTGTGTGATCAGTCCATCCACACCGCCCATGATCAATGCCTCACCGGCAGCATTGCCACGCTCGAGCATCATGTCATATTTGAACCCAGACTCGGCTGCCGTTTTGATCCGGCCAAGAGCCAGAACTGCATTCGCTAGGCTCAGCTTCATCTCTGCATCAAGCGATGGGTCGATATCCGCAACAAGATCAGAAAGCGATGCACCCTCGATCACGTCGCCGTTGCTACGAGTATAGCTGCCCAAATAGACAGATTGAATTCCGACGCCATTGTAGAAATGATCGTTATGGGTGTTGTCTGCGAAACAAGAGTGCTCTTCTTCAGGATCATTCAACATCACGCCAAGACGCATCCGTTCTCCGGCTGTTTCACCGTACGAGAGAGAGCCCATCCCAGTCAGGATTGAAGCAATGCCCGCATCTTCATCCGCCATCACTGTGCTGCGCGCTTCACCACCTTCTGCCCACTGCGCCACGATCCATTCCAGGTCTGAAATCAGCAGGTCAGTCGCTGCTTTCAGAAACTCACCGCGACGGTCACAGTTCCCGCCTGTACAGGCATCTCCAGAAGCGTAGTCGGTCCAAGGACGGTTGCCAGCACCTACGCCATGACCGTTAAGGTCCTGACCCCAGAGCAGGAATTCAATGGCATGGTAGCCAGTTGCGACATTTGCCTCTACGCCATCTGCTTCTTGAAGTGTTTCTTCCAACAGCGCAGGTGTAATGTTGGACGCATCCACTGTCTCGCCGGACAGGGTAAAGCTTGCGTTGGCAATTACATTCAATGCGGCCGCTTCATTTTCATCTGTTGGGCCCCCATATGACGCATCGACATAGTCAATCAGCCCTTCGTCAAGCGGCCATGCGTTTACCTTGCCTTCCCAGTCATCAACGATGGCGTTGCCAAAGCGAAAAACCTCGGTCTGCTGATAGGGGACACGTGCAGCCAACCAGGCTGTCTTCGCAGCCTCCATTGCTTCTGCGGATGGATTGGTCAGCAAGTTATCAATCGACGCTTGTAGCCGCTGCGCCGTGATAAGGCTGTCTGAGTAATTTGCTGCCGCAATGTCGGCATAAGTCTTCAACACAGACGCTTTGTCTGTGTTTTCGCTTGCGAAGGCTGCTGTACCAAAGCAAAAAACCAAGGCACTAGTCGTCAGCTTCAGTGATTTCATAGGTGATATCCTTTTAGTGTATGGTTGGTGTTTCGTATGTAAGCTTGGGGTTGGTCTTGTTCATTTCCTGAAGAGCTAGACCAAAGTGTTGAGCGCATTCGACCGCCACAGGGGCGATGTCAGGGGGAAAAATCGTCGTTGCAATGAAGAGAGCGTCCTCAAGCTTTCCAGCCGCAGCGTACCCAATGAAGTCTGCAAACCAGGACTCGTCTGCTCCAATGCATTTGCAATTTACTTGATGCCGCATAAGCGGGCGGCGGCTTCGCCGCAGACAGAAGTTGCAGAGATACTCGAACGCCTGTAAAGCCTCTCGCCCACCCTTTGGTCCTAAGGATGAAGCCATATAGTTCCAGACCTTAGCTTGTGCATCAGGTCCATCACACCACAGGCGTAGGTACATAACGGCTCCCGCCTCAATAGGCTCAAGCTCGTCCAGTGAGCCGACCGGAGCATACCTACGATGTTGGCTTGCTGCGTTCATTTCGTCAGTATGAGCTTACCCGCACGGGTGATGCGGAGCGTGTAAAGCTGATCATTAAGCATGATCTGGGCTAGATTGCCGCCCTTGGTCAGGTCGGTTGCACTGTAGACTGGCAATGCATCTTCGGGCCGAACCGAGAGTTCCTTTGCAACGCTCACCACCATAGCCCACTCCAATCGCCGTGTTCGGCTTTGTCGATAAGCCATTCAATGTTGAAGAGGTTTGGCAGGCCTAAATCAAAATGGATGTAGAGAGTTTCAAGCCGGTCTGATCCGGTTTTTTCACTGTGTGCATAGGCAAGTTTCATAAGCCTACTCCCGTTGGAGTTTTGGGTGTTCGGCTTGCCTGAGATTCGTAGGCTGGCTGCGCGTATTAAATCTGAGTTATTTTGTCGGAAATGTCAATTCAACAAATAATTCCAAATTACTTCAGAGATTTGCAAGTCGGATAAAGCATTCGATTGCCCATTGATAAATGATTTTGTGTTTAAGTAGCTTCCCCAATCACATACGTCTGTAGTCTACTTAGGTTTGTTTCGATTTTATCAATCTTTTACCGTTTGAATCACTCTTGTGGCGTCAGACCAGCGCGGCGGGAATGAGGTGGGTTGTAATTTAGGTTGGAACCCCACGCCGCAACTAAATGGACGGCATGGTGTCGAGGCAAGAATGAATGCTTAACATATCCCTCGTGCAATCTATCATTGAAGCTTGCGATTAAGCCTTTCTGCATCGGCTTTTCCAGCGCCATATCGTACCCGCCGACCCAACAGTCTTCCTGGCATTTGCGTATTACTTGCGAAGTGCGTTCCGTACTGTTGTCCGAAACATCCAAGTAAGAATAGTTGAAATTGTAACGGTCGGATACAAACGCCCTGATGCTCAAGCGAGACGAAGTGTCTGACGGATGATCAAATGTCGATCAATAGACAGGCGGGTCGATCCTAACCATCGCAAAAGCGTGGTGCAGAATTTAGCCCTTGATCTCCGTCGCCCGAGCTCTGGAAAATCATTGAAAAAACGCGCTCATGTCCTCGACGTCTTGCTGTTTCTTGCGGTCAAGTGTGACTCGTCGAATTTCGCTTCCAGTGAAATCCAAATTATTTAGGCTGACCATACGAACACGCCGATTATGTTGCGTGTGATAGTAAAGTTCCTTTGTCTCAAGATTCCAAACTGTGGTCCAAATGGTTGAAGAACGCATATTAGAATGATCTCCGGCTTGATCGGACCCTTCAGCGCCTCCGAGTGGTAGATTGAAATTGTCTAAAATGCGTAGCGCTTCATACATTGCCTCTTGAGAGTTTGGCATGTCCCGTGTGGTCTGTGTCATTGCAACGGCTCTAACAAAACGCGATGGGGGCGTATTGTCACCAGGCAAACCAATCATACCGCTTCCAGCGCCAAGTGGGGCGAAATCTAAGTCTTTTACGTGTCTACTTGGAAGTGCGACGGGTGAGAGGTTGATGTAGTTGCGCAGATTGGTCATGTGCCAGTCATAAGTTGGTGCATTGGTAATGACGCCAAGAGGATTTTCAAATACGCGCAAACGTCTTTCTGCATATTCAATGACTATTGAGTCGCCAGATGCTTCCGTGATCATCCAGTGAGCAGGGTCCGGCGTTCCTAGTACCTCTTCGCCAACGCTAATGACCTGCAGATTATCAAGGCTTTCTATGACTTCTTGAAGAGTTGCACATTGTGTTAAAACGTACCCCAAAAAGTCTACTGCTGCGATTGTGTCAGAAGCGCGTGCTGGATCATACGCTGGATACTCAGCAAAGCCCGGGTGGTAGAACATGCCAACGGCAAGACCCGTCTCATTAATACCGTCCGCAAGCCAATCCGTTGAAAGGAAGTCCAGCGCAACAACGTTGTATTTTGTTGTCCATTTTTTCCCATTGGTACCTTCGGGGGTTGTGCCTTGAAATGCTTTGCCTTTCGGGATCGTCGTAACATTAGAATTAAGGTCGAAGGCACCCCATTCCATTGTTCTTCCATAGACAATAGACCCATCTTTTGCGGTTAACCTAATTCCTGTGCACATCTTTTTATCCCTGGAAAACAAAATTTGATCTGTGTGAACTTTCGATAAGTTCACATTTCTATCGCGCAGGAGTCCATCACCCATACCCTAAATTTTTAGGTTTCAGGAAGAAAGAAGCTCATTCTGGGGTGCCATGCTGGCGTTTGATACTTACGCATCCCTTAGCCAGATTTTCGAAAAGAAGGGATAGTTCTAAGTGGATACTGCTGCCGTGTCTGAGAAGCTGTATATTGTTCGTGAATACAGCTGGGTTTGATGAGGCCTTAAACGCCGTTGTTTTGAGGGCTATGTTTTGAACGGAAATATATGACTAAAGCCTGCGCAGTGATTACGTCAAAATATCTTGAGCAGCCCGGTCAGCCTGTGTGGTATCTTGGCGTTCACTTGACCTGATAACAGTCCTAAGTGCGTTACCTAAGCTTATTGATCTGCGACAACGCTCTGACGTTGTAACCCAAGGCTCTCAATCGTCGTTTCAATTACATCGCCCGCCTTGAGGAACTTCTGCGGTGATTGCCCCATGCCGACCCCGGGCGGGGTACCGGTCGAGATGATGTCGCCGGGGTGCAGGCTCATGAATTGGCTCAGATAAGAGACCAGATATGCCACCCCGTAGACCATTGTATTGGTAGAGCCATCCTGCTGCGCCTCGCCATTGACCGTCAGGCGCACGGAAAGATTCTGCGGGTCAGGCACGTCGTCGCGGGTCACCAGCCACGGTCCGATAGGGCCGAACGTGTCGGCGGATTTGCCCTTGGTCCACTGGCCAGCGCGCTCGGCCTGAAAGGTGCGTTCAGAGACATCATTGGCGATGCAGTAGCCGGCGATATGTCCCAACGCGTCCACTTCGGAGACATATTTGGCATGCGTGCCAATAACGATGGCCAACTCTGCCTCCCAATCGGTCTTGACGGACCCACGGGGCATGCAGATGTCGTCATTTGGTCCGCAGATTGCGCTGGTCGCCTTCATGAATACAATCGGCTCGGGTGGCAGGTCCATACCGGTTTCGGCGGCGTGATCGGCATAGTTCAGACCGATACAGATGAATTTACCAGTGCCCGCAACACAAGGGCCGATGCGCGTGTCTCCTGCGACCAGGTCTAGGCTGTCGGTGTCCACCTCCCGTAGCACGGCGAGCCCCGCATCCGAGAGTGCCTGCCCCGCGATATCGTCGACAATGCCAGACAGGTCTCGGATGGTGCCATCCGCATGTAAGAGGCCGGGCTTTTCCTGCCCGACTGGGCCGTATCGAAGGAGTTTCATGTCAAGGTTCCAATTCTTTTCAATGCTGAAGCCCAGTGCCGCGTCGTGATCAATGCTGAAAGCGCACCATGCGCCGTTTCACCGGCACTACGATCAGGGAAAGACCGATCGACAGCAAGGACGATATGACGATGGCGGCAGAAAGTTCATTGGATTGATGGTTGGCAGTCGCCTGAATGATACGCTCAGCTAGCGATTCACAAATTGTGTTACCTTTCGCCTTGGGGTGCGGTTGTCACGCGTTTGGCACTCTGATGCTTAGGCGTTCCTAATTGCGCATGCGAATCTCTTTGCCTTGGATGAACCCCGGTGTATCTCCGCGCCGCAGATCGTGGTTGACAAGGTCCAGATTGTCCCGCGATCACTTGGCGCGATCCAAGTTACGACAACGAAGGAGGGGCTCAGTGGGAGCATTCGACATACCGCTCGAGGATTTGCTGGAGCATCTTGAAGGATTGGCCAATCAGGCGCTCGCACTTTGGGATCTGCCCCAAGGCGCCAGGGCGCGTTTGATCAACGTGTCTGAGAATGCAACCTACCTCGTGGAGGCGCCGGATAGTCACAAATCAATTCTCCGGGTGCATCGCGCAGGGTATCATACGCGTCGCGCAATCGAATGTGAATTGGCTTGGATTGATGCGCTGGGGTCCGACGGGGGTGTTACGACACCGGGGTATTATACCGGTAAGAATGGCGCGGTTATTCAATCAGCAACAGCGCCTGGTCTGGCTGATCCGCGCTTTCTGGTGCTTTTCCACTTTGTCGACGGTGACGCACCGCGCGAGGAGGGTGATCTTAGGGCGGGATTTGAAGAACTAGGCGCGATTGCCGCGCGTTGCCACAATCATGTTCTGGGATGGGAAAAGCCTGCGCCGTTCGAGCGTCTCACCTGGGATGTGGAGGCTGTGTTCGGTGCAGAGCCGACATGGGGCGACTGGCGCGACGCGCCCGAGGTGACGCCAGAGGTGGCCCGCGTGCTTGAACGGGTCGAGGCCACCATACGTCTTCGCCTTGCTGCGTATGGCAAGGCAGATGAACGTTACAACCTGATCCATGCCGATATGCGGCTTGCCAATCTGCTGATCAACGACACGGGCACGCGTCTGATTGACTTCGATGACTGTGGGCACGGCTGGTTGATGTACGACTTTGCCGCCGCAATTAGCTTTATCGAAGATGATCCTCGCATCCCTGATTGCAAAACCGCATGGCTCAAGGGCTATCAATCGGTGCGTGCGCTCAGTGATGCGGACTTGGCCGAGCTCGATACCCTCGTGATGCTCCGCCGCATGGCGCTGCTGGCTTGGATTGGCAGCCATATCGAAGCACCTGAACCACAGGCGCTAGCCGCTGGCTTTGCGGCGACTACGGCGCATTTGGGCCAGAAATGGTTGGATGGATTGTCATGACATGACACACAGGTAAAATTTGCCGGGGCGCTTGGGAATGTGATGCTCCGTTGATGGCGTCTTGCGGCTATGCCCGTTCGGCGATGATGGCATCAACCCCTTTCAACCAGTTGGTCACGAAACCATCTTTGCTTAGCGCAGTCGGCCAGCTTGAAAGTTTCACGGCCACAACACCGCGCTCGGGGTCGACATAAAGATGCTGGCCATGGATCCCGAGGCAAAGGTGCGCCGGACGATCCTGGTCGGGAATCCAGAACATGTTGCGATAGCGGCCATTGGGGTAGGTCTCCCGGCTGATGTCATTGAAAAGTCCATGATCGCCATGGCGTACGTCGCTGATCCAGTTTTGTGGTATGATCTGCTTACCGTCGCGCAGACCGTCCTCCAGCATCAGGCGTCCGAAGCGTGCAAGATCGTGCAGACAACCGCAGAACCCGCCATCCGACAGGCCAAACCCGGCAGCATCAGCCATGAAATAGCCGTCCTCCTCTGCCCCCATCGGAGCCCAGAGGCGTTCTGACATCATCGGGACGAACTGCTGGCCAGCCGCATATTCCATAACCGTTGACAGCAATTCCGTCTCGATAGAGCGATAGGCAAAACGCGCGCCATGTTCGGCATCAGACGCCGTCAATGTCTGGATAAGCTCCCAGATTGTGTTCTCACTCTTGCCGCGGGGTGGCGCGCGCATGCCCGTGGCGATATCCAGTTTCCAGACATCCGCATCGGGGTTCTCATAGGTTTCGTCAAACACGACCCCAGTGGTCATGTCGAGCACTTGCTGAACAATGGCCCCATTCCATGCCGTTTTGGCTAGGTCAGGCACGTATTCCGTGACTGGGGCCATGGGGTCGAGCAGGCCGTCTTCGATCAGGCAGCCGGCGACGGTCGAGGTCAGGCTTTTCGACATTGAGAAAACGATGTGCTGCGTGCGTGGCTGCATCCCGTTGAAATACTGTTCGCAGACGATGGCCCCCTCATGCCAGACCAGCGTTGCGTCGGTGTAGGTGTCGTCCAGCATCTGTATCCAGGACGTTTGTCCGTCAGCGGCATCAAATGTGATCTTGTCGTAATTCTCGGCCCGATCTGGCATCTCCCAGACAGAATCGCCACGGCGCACATCAGCAGTACGGGCGATCATACGCATGTTCTGGAACGCCCAGCGATTGTAGGGCGGTTGGTCATAACTGCCGTGCGGCACACGCCATTTTGGCGGCACGGGTACGCCCTGCATCACAGGTGGGGCCGTATCGGAGTTCTTGTAACTTTTCATCTTGGAAACTGCGGCGCGGGCCTGAAAAACCCGCGCCCTTTTCAGCCTTACTTTTGCAGATCGGTCCAGATCCGGGTGTAGAGCTCCTGCACCTCTGGCGCGCAGGTCTGGGTGAAGTGGCCTGCCGCCTTAAGTTCCTCCGGGATCACAATTTCTGGCGCTGTTTTCATGTCTGCGGGCATGAAGGGTTCGGACCCGTTTATACCATTGGCATAGCGCGCAAACTCTGAGATCAGAGCGGCATTTTCAGGCTCCATGATGAAGTTCTGGAAAGCCTTGGCCTCATCCACGTTCTTTGCATCGGCCAAAACTGCTACAGAATCCATCCAAAGCACGAAACCTTCCTTGGGATAGCCATAGGCAATACTCTCGTTTTGCAAGCGCATCCGGAAGGTGGAGCCGTTCCAGTTCACCCCAGCCCAGAGATCCTCCTTGGCGAATTTCTCGAGGTTGCCGTAATCCATGCCAAGCCATTTCTTCTTCGCTTCCACGAGTGTGTCACGGACCTTGCGCAGGATGTCCTTGTCGCCGGTGCAGGGCTCGCCACCATGGTAGAGGATGGCCAATGTCATTACGTCGCCCATTTCTGGTACCACGTTGATCTTGCCCGCCAGCTCTTCGGGTGGATCAAGGAAAATGGCAGAGGTGTTGATGTCACCGTCATAATACTTGGTGTTCACCACCACGCCCGTTGTGCCCCACTGCCAGGGTACGGTGTAATGACGGCCCGGATCCCAGGACACATCGATCCACTCTTCTGCGACATTGCCGAAATTCTCCATCTCGTCAGGGCGGGTTTCCATCAACAGGCCCTCCCCAATCCAGATCGGGATATAGGAGTGTGACGGCACAACGATATCAAAGCCATGACCACCGGCCTTCACCTTGGCCAGCGCGGTGTCATTGCTGTCATAGTCGGTGATCGTCACCTTGATCCCGGTTTCTTCTGTGAACTTCGTAATCAGGTCGGGGTTGGTGTAATTGCCCCAGTTGTAGATATTTAGCTCTTGAGCCATTGCTCCGCTGGCGCAAAGCGCTGCGGCCGAGGCTGCCATAGTCATGTATTTCATATCGTGTCTCCTTGTTGGTTTCAGTGTTTTTTGCACCAGTTCTAGCGACCGGCTTGTCAGCCCTTTCTTTGGGTCAGGCGGAAGAAAAGTGCGACCAGTATGGCCCCAGACATAAGAATGACGGTCGAGATGGCATTGACCTCGGGCGTGACCACGCGGCGCAGTTGGCCCAGCATATAGGTGGGCAATGTGTCCTGCCCCGCGGATTTGACGAATTCTGTAATCACCACGGTATCAAGCGAAATCACGAAGGCCAGCATCAGCCCCGCGACAATCCCGGGCCACATGTTGGGCAATGTTATCCTGCGGAATGTCTGCCATGGCGAGGCATAGAGATCGCGTGCCGCTGTCTCGAGTGAGTTGTCCATCGTCTCAAGGCGCGCGCGGATCGGCAGGTAGGCAAAGGGTATGCAAAATGCGGTATGAGCCACGATCAGGTAGATCATGGAGTTATGGCCGGTCCAGACTTTGACCGTTGCAAAGACGATCAGGAGGGCCACAGCTGTGACGATCTCGGGCACCATAAGGGGTTGGTTGATCAGCGCATAGATCATGGTGCGCCCGGGGAAGCGGCGGGTCCGCGTGGTGGCAAGGGCGGCCATCGTGGCTGCAACCGTCCCGATGGATGCGGCTACAAAGGCCAGGTAAAGCGACCTGATAGCTGCATCCTGAACCTGTTCATTAGCCGCGGCCTTGGCATACCACTTGAGCGAAAAACCCTCCCAGATCGCAAGGCTGTCGCCGGCATTGAAAGAAAAAATCACAAGGATCGAGATGGGCGCGTAAAGCACGATCATAGTCAGTACCGCGACAAAGGTAAAACCGGGTAGGGTGCGCAGGGAGTATCCCTTCGGACCGCGCTGGCGTTTTGGTGTTGCCGTGGTTTTCTCCGATGCCTGCGGTTGCGTGGGGGAAGTTGCATCAACCATCTGCCTTCTCCCGCGAGGTGATGCGCACATAGTAGATTAGCGCCACCATCACCGCCGCCATCAACATTAGAGACAGTGCCGCGCCAAGGGGCCAGTTGCGCCCGGCACCAAATTGCAGTTCGATCAGGTTGCCAAACATCAGGTTCTTACCACCTCCCAGAACCCGCGGTGTCACATAGGCGCCAAGCGAGGGAATGAAGACAAGGATCGACCCAGCGATGATTCCTGGTTTGATAAGCGGCAGGATCACTTGTCGGAAAGCCGAGAAGCGGCTGGCGTAGAGGTCATAGGCGGCTTCGACTAGGCGGAAATCAAGTTTCTCGATCGCTGCGTAGATCGGCAGCACCATCAGCGGCAGGTAGACATAGGTCATGCCGAAAGCGATGGCGAAATCCGTGAACATCATCTGGATGGGTTCGGTTATAATCCCAATCTTGAGCAGCACGAGGTTGATCACGCCCTCGTTGCGGATCAGCTCCTGAATGGCGATCGTGCGGACAAGAAGGTTGCTCCAGAAGGGCACGGTGACCAGAAAAAGCCAGATTTGGCGGCGGCCCGGGGGCTGGGTTGCGATGAACCATGCTGTGGGCAGGCCAAAAATCAGTGTGAGAACCGTAGTAATAAACGACAGCGAGAATGACCGCCAGAAGATCGATAGATGCGCATCGGCCCACATCAGCGTGTCATCGAAGATATCCCGCTGTACCAGTGTGTTGGTCCACCCTTCCAGCGAAAATTCCCATTTTACGTTGCCGTAGTCGCCAGCGGTGAGGAAGGAATAGACCACCATGACCAATAAAGGCCCCGCGGCAAAAAGGAAGATGATCATGATCGCAGGAAGCGATAGGAACCACCGCTGACGGGTATCTGCGCGTTCTGCCTCCTCCTCCAGCTCACCGCGGCGGTATGCTTGCGTCTCGACCATCAGTCCCGCAGCACCGTAATCGCTCCGGGCGCTAGCTCGAGAGAGACCGGGCTGCCCTTGCCGGGCAGGCCCTCGTCGCCACTGGGTGCGTTCGAGAACCGTGCCTTGACCTCCTCCCCCGTGGAAAGGGCCAGATGCGCAATGGTTGCCTCTCCAGAGTAGACCACGTTTTCCACGGTGGCAGGCAAGCCGCTGTTACCTGTGGCAAGCCCCACATGTTCCGGCCGTACGAGGACGCTGACCTTGCCATCCCGCACGCCCTCCGGCCGCTTAACCGAGTATTTACCCCCAGCGGCCAGCGTTACGGTGTCCTCTGAAAGCGTGGCGTTCAAAAAGTTTGATTCCCCAATGAAATTGGCCACAAACCGTTCGGCAGGGTTTTCATAAATGTTGCGCGGCCGTCCAATCTGGAGGATTTTGCCCGCGCTCATCACAGCGATGCGGTCTGACATCGTAAGGGCCTCTTCCTGATCGTGTGTGACAAAGACAAAGGTGATACCCGTCTCGTTCTGGAGGCGTTTGAGTTCGATCTGCATTTCCTTGCGTAGCTTCAAGTCCAAAGCCGAAAGAGGCTCATCGAGAAGCAGAACCTCGGGGTGGGGCGCCAGCGCGCGGGCCAAGGCCACACGCTGTTGCTGGCCGCCCGAAATCTCCGAGGTGCGTCGGTCGCGCATCGGCTCCATCCGTACAAGGCGGAGCATCTCGTCTACGGTCGCGGCCACCTCGGATTTGGGTTTGCCCAGCATCTGCAATCCGAAAGCGATGTTCTGCGCCACGCTCATATGCGGGAAGAGCGCATAGTTCTGGAACACAGTGTTGACTGGTCTCTGGTTTGGCGGCAGTCGGGTGATGTCCCGACCGTCAAGCTTGATCGCCCCCATCGTTGGCGGTTCAAATCCCGCGATCAGGCGCAAAAGCGTGGTCTTGCCACAGCCCGACGGCCCTAGAAGGGTGAAAAATTCGTTCTCGGCGATGGTGACAGACACATCCGCTAAAGCGGTAAAGCTGTCTTCGCCCGTTCCAAAAATCTTGGTCGCATTTTCAATCTCGATCATGCGTCTTGTCACCACTCCAGAGTCGCTTTCCCCAATATTGCTATTGACAAAACCCCTCACGTCAACAAAAAATTTTTATCACGCTAAAATATTTGAGTACGACTAAACTGGAGCGCAAGTTTTGAGCGAAATGTCCGATCCGCTTTCACAGCCCAAGGCATCGGAGAGGGGCCTGCGTTCGCGCAAGAAGGCCAAGCGACGGCAGGATATTCTCGGCGTAGCGGGCAAACTTTTCAACGAAAACGGGTTTGACGCCACCACGATGGTCCAGATTGCCGATGCCACGAATGTCTCGCCCCCGACGGTATTTAACTACTTTGGATCAAAAGAAAATATATTGTGCGCCTTGCTCTTTGAGGGCACGGCGAGGGTGCGGATGGAACACCTCGCACAGCGTCCCCGGGAGAATGCACCATTCGTGGAAATTCTAGGGCGGCTTTTGTGCGAATTGACCGAGAATACAATGCGTATCGCAGGCAAACGGGTCTGGCGCTATGCAGAATCCACAAATATCCGGCGGGTTGGTACGGACTTTCAAAGGCAATTTGAAGAGTCCGATCACGCGCTCATGCGGCTCATCCGCGCCTATCTCGAGGACTATGACCTGGTGCTGCGCAACGGGCGTACCGCGGATTATGGCTACCTCGCACAGATGACCTATGACCTCTGGACTGCGCGTTATCTTGAATTCATCAAGGATGATGACATGCCGATTGAAGCCCATTTTGAAAGGTTGCGACAGGATACAGCCCTCTGGATCGATATGATTTTCTCCGATGATATTTCCCAATCGATGGCAAGGCAGGATGGAGATGTCGGATGATGAGTGGCGCAGATTGCATAATTGAAAACGGCCGTCTTCTGACGATGGACGACACCCTGCCGACGGCACAGGCGCTTGCCATACAAGGCGACAGGATAGTGGCCGTCGGCTCAAACAACGAGACCCGTGCACTTGCGGGTCCACATACGCGCTGGATCGACGCGCAGGGTGCGACGGTCATGCCCGGGATGACGGAGGCGCACCTGCATCTCTTTGCGGGGGCATTCGGATTGCGGCTTTTGCAATTGGACGGGGTTCAGGGCCTGCCCGCCTTGCGAGACAAGCTGCAACGCTATGCCCATGACAATCCTGATGAGGCACTGCTTATCTGCAAGCAGACCGATTACAACCTGTTCGGGGAAGGGGTGGCAACCACCCGGCAGATGTTAGATGAGGCGCTTAGCGACCGGCCTGCCATATTCGTCTCGGGCGATCATCACACGGCCTGGGCGAATACTGTTGCGCTCGAACGCGCGGGTATTCTGAATGGTCTCAACACACCCGTGGGCAGCGAAGTGGTCATGGCCACCGATGGCACCGCCTCCGGAGAGTTGCGCGAGCATGGCGCGTTCGATCCGGTTATGGATTTGCGCTCGTCGGGGGGGCGTGAGGGGCTTGGCCTTGCTGGTGTTGACCCGGAAAGACCAGTGTCAGCCGAGGCGTGGCAACAGGATATTGAAGTGCTCAAGGAAGGGCTGCGCCTTTGTGCGTCCTACGGGTTCACCAGCTTGCATAATATGGACGGAAACCGTTACCAGCTTAATCTTCTACGCGAGATAGAGGGGCAGGGGGAATTGCTGTGCCGCACGGATATTCCCTTTCATTTCACCCCAGAAAAGGCGATCGAAAGCTTGGCTGAGGCGGTTGATCTGCGTCAGGAATTTGCCACCGAAAGGCTCAGCGCGAGACGTGTTAAGATGTTCATGGACGGTGTCATTGACAGCGCCACGGCTGTCCTGATTGACGACTATGCCGATACGCCGGGCTGGAAGGGTGATCTTCTGCACACACCCGAGAGGTTTGCAGCGATTGCAACCGAAGCCGACAGGCTTGGTTTCCAGATCGCGGTTCATGCCATCGGCGACGGTGCCATTCGTAACACGCTGGACGGGTATGAAGCCGCAAAAAAGGCCAATGGGGTGCGGGATGCGCGCCACCGCATCGAACATATCGAACTGCTCAACCCCTTGGACCTACCACGATTCAGTGCATTGGGCGTTATCGCTTCCATGCAGCCGTCTCACCCGCCCGGCGCGATGGATTTCCCGCTTGAGCCATGGGTTAGCCGCGTGGGTCAGCATCGCTGGCCCTGGGCATTTCCGGTCAACGATCTGCGCGATCAGGGTACGCCGATCTGTTTTGCGTCTGACTGGCCCGTATCCGACATCAATCCGATGCGTAGCGTAAAGGCTGCGATGACGCGACGGGGCTGGAAAGAGGGCCATGATGACCATGCCTCAACACTGCATCAGGCACTGCACGCCTACACGGCAGGGGGCGCTTATGCTGGCCATGAAGACCATCGCCTCGGGCGACTGAAACCGGGCCTTCTGGCCGATATCGTGATCATGGATCGTGATCTTGAGGCTCTGCCAGCCGAAGAGGTGGATCAGGCCCGGGCGGCCATCACCATATCGGGGGGTGTGGTGACCTGGCAGGCATAGCTTTGTCTGGCGCCGCACATCGTTAGAGAAAGGGATAGTTTTGACCGATACTGACCTATGCTACCTCACCGCGGCCGAGGCCATCGCGCTCTTCAAATCCCGCGACCTGTCTCCGGTGGAGCTGTTGCAGGCCCTGATTGATCGCACCGATGCGGTAGAGCCGAAGATCAACGTCTTTGCCGACACTTACTTTGATGAGGCGATGGACCAGGCGCGCAAGGCTGAGGTCAGATATTCCCGACCCGGAACCCGGACGCGGCCACTTGAAGGTTTACCACTTGCTGTCAAGGACGAGAATAAGATCAAGGGGCGGCGCACCACGTCAGGTTCTCTGGCCTTCAAGGATGCGATTGACCAGTCCACATCGCTGAGCATCGAGCGATTGCTGAAGGCAGGTGCGATTGTCCATGCGCGCTCTACCACGCCGGAGTTTGCCTGTGCGGGGGTAACCCATTCTCGTCTGTTTGGGGTCTCCCGCAACCCTTGGAACACCAATTTCACGACCGGTGGCTCCTCTGGCGGAGCAGGGGGGGCGCTTGCAGCAGGCACCACGACGATTGCCAATGGGTCCGATATCTGGGGATCAATCCGGATGCCCGCTTCTTGCTGTGGGGTATTAGGTTTCAAACCGCCCTATGGCCGTGTGCCCGAAGACTCGCCGTTCAATCTGGACATGTACTGCCATGAAGGGCCCATGGCGCGCAGCGTGCAGGACCTTGTCTTGATGCAAAACGTGATGGCGGGCCCGCATCCCAAGGATATCGCCACGGTTCGTCCCAAATTGACAATCCCGAAAGAGCTTAAACCCATCAAGGGCTGGAAAATCGCTTACTCCATAGATCTTGGCTATTTCGAGGTCGACCCAGAGGTGGTGCGCAACACGCAAGAGACACTTGCAATGCTGCGTGACCTGGGCGCAGTGGTGGAAGAGGTGGAACTGGGCTGGTCGCAGACCACGCTGACCGCGGCCTCGAACTATCTGGGCCACATCTTTGGCAACTCAATCGCCGCCCTTCTGCCGCGCTATCGGGAACAGATGACCAATTATGCCAGATCTTTCGCCGAATTCGGCCAATCCACGACGGCCACGGATTTCCTGACTTCAATGGAAGTCCTTAATGAGATGTACGCTTCACTAGGGCCCATTCTTGAAAACTTTGATGCCCTCATCTGCCCAACCATGCCCTTGCCGGCTGTTGCGGCGGATTATGATCCTGGCGTCGATCAGTGCCAGATCAATGGCGTGACAGTACATCCTGTCTGGGGATGGACCATGACCTATCCTTTCAACATGATGAATCGTTGCCCCGTGATGAGCTTCCCCAGTGGGTTCGCTGAAAACGGCGTGCCTACCGGCGTACAAATCGTTGGGCGGACCTATGACGATGTGTCTGTATTCCGCATCGCTGCTGACTTGGAAAGGGTCAGGCCGATCTACGGTTCAAAAGAGCAACGTCCAGATTTGTAGGACAAGGACCAGGCTTTCATCACTGGGTTGCCTAAATCGTCTTATTGGTCTGGCCTAGACAGATACGGCTTTGCGCAGGTCATGCGTTTCGATCTCGTTGGCATACCCGTAGAATTTCGGGCAGCCGCGCTCCAGCACGAGGAAGCGATCCCCAAGATCTGCGGCGAAGTCGAAATACTGCTCGACCAGAATGATCGCCAGATCACCCTTTTTGCGCAGGGACCGTATTACATCGCCAATCTGCTTGATGATGTTGGGCTGAATGCCTTCTGTAGGCTCGTCCAGCAGCAAAAGCGTTGGGCGCGTGACAAGCGCGCGGGCAATTGCAAGTTGTTGCTGCTGACCCCCTGATAAATCACCGCCACGGCGCGCCAAGAACTCGGCCAGGATCGGGAACAGCTCAAAGATTTCGTCCGGGATACGCCTTTCGGATTTGGGCAGGCAGGCAAACCCGGTTTCAAGGTTTTCCTGCACCGTCAGGAAGGGAAAGATCTCCCGCCCTTGTGGGACATAGGCCACACCCTTCTGCGCCAGGGTAAATGCACGGGCATCCGCAACGGTTTCGCCATCCAGCGCGATCTGACCAGTGCTGTAGGGATGTGTGCCAGATAGGGCCTTAAGCAGGCTTGTTTTTCCAACCCCGTTGGTGCCCATAACGCAAAGCACCTCCCCACGATCCACCTCAAGTGAGATATCACGCAGAATCTGACTGCCGCCATAGTGCAGCGACAAGTTTTCAACCTTGATCACGTTATCTGCCAAGATACACCTCGATCACTTTTTCGTCCGATGTCACATGATCGAGGGAGCCTTCGGCCAGAACTGTGCCCTCGTGCAGAACCGTGACCTTACAGCCAAGTCTGCGAACAAACTCCATATCATGTTCAACGACTACTACGGCACGGGTCTTTGCAGCCTTGACCAGAATATCAGTGGTATGCTCTCGCTCGATCAGCGTCATGCCGGCGGCCGGTTCGTCGACCAGCAGAAGGCGGGGGTCCTGCGCCAAAAGCATCCCGATCTCGAGCCATTGCTTCTGACCATGGCTGAGTTCACCGGATTTGCGGGGCAGGACGGCCAGAAGCCCGATCTCATCAGCTAGCGCTGCCACACGTTCCTGATCCCGGCTGGAGGGCTTGAAGCGCAGCACTGATAGTGGGCTACGGGATTTCTTTAGCGCCAGCATCAGGTTTTCCGCGACCGTCTGATCTTCGAACACCGTTGGGCGCTGAAACTTGCGTCCGATACCTTCCTGCGCGATCTGACTTTCTGTCATGGCTAGAAGGGATTTTGATTTCTCGCCCCAAAGAACGCGGCCTTCATCGGGTTTCGTTTTGCCGGTCACGATATCCATGAACGTGGTCTTGCCTGCACCATTTGGGCCGATAACGGCGCGCATTTCCGCATCGCCGATCTGAAAGGTCAGGTTGTTAATCGCCTTGAATCCATCGAAGGACACCGAGACACCCGAGACTTCTAGTAAAGAACTCATTGATCTGCCTCCCTTTCGCGCAACGCGCCCTGATCAGGCCCAAGCGGCATACCATGGCGGTTGGGATGGCCGCGTTCCAAGAATAGGTCAAACAAGCCCCCTATGCCGCGTGGTGCAAAAAGAGTGACAGCCACGAAAGAAAGGCCCAGAATGACGATCCACCAATCAACCCATTCAATCGTGTAAAAGCCAAGGTTGATGTTGGGGGCTTGCCCACCAGTGAACCACGTCGACAGAAGCGACACGAACGCGGCTCCGATCACAGCCCCGTACAGCTTTCCCCGCCCACCAATTGCGACCCAGACGGCCAGATAGATGGACGCAATGGGCGCAATCTCGGCTGGGTTCACAATACCGGCCTGTGGATAGTACAAGGCCCCGGCCAAACCCGCTATGATCGCGGTAAGTGTGAAGATAAACAGTTTGTAAGCCTCAACCGAGTAACCAAGGAAACGTACACGCGCCTCATCGTCCCTGATGGCTCGAATGACAGATCCAAACTTTCCTGATACTACCCAAGCACACACAAGATATCCTGTGCCAAGCGCCAGCGCAGAAGCCCAAAAGAACCATATAGATACAAGGGACTGCGGTACTGCTTCGAGCCCTGGAAGATTTTGCAGTCCGGAAAGGCCATTGTTCCCCCGCAAGCCACTGTCGTTCTGGAACAGATAAAGCGACAATGCCAACGTCATAGCCTGTGTCAGGATTGAAAGGTAAACACCCGTGACCCGGCTGCGGAAGGCCAGCCATCCGAAGATCAGGGCCAGCAGGCCGGGGACCAGCACAACGGCTGCCAATTGCAGTGGCAGGGAATGGGCAAAGGCCCAGATCGGTGGAAATTCGGACGCACCAACCACGCCAAAGATCTGCGTGGCGATGCCGTCTGATATCTCTTGCGGGGTCGGGGGCAGGGGGGCAGCGGCCAGGCTTTGTACCACAATGATCTCAGTGCGTGCATACATCAGCCACATGCCAATTGCGTAGCCGCCAATCCCGAAAAAGGCCATATGACCCAGGCTCAGGATGCCACAATAGCCCCAGACCAGATCCATGCCGAGTGCGACAAGGCACAGGCACAGTGTCTTGCCCAAAGTCTTCACAAAGCTGGTCGAGATTACTCCGATCCCGAACCCCTCCGCCAGCACGGTCACGCCAACGGTGAAGAGTGCCAGAAGGGCTAGGAACACCACGACGGAGGGATGTTTCAACGCGAAGGGTTTTCGGTCCATTTGACCGGCAGTTGCTTCGGTCATGTCACGCCTCCGCTGCCCGACCCTTAAGCGCGATGATCCCGCGCGGCCGGAACTGGATGAACAGGATGATGAAAAGGATCATGTAGGTCTGTGCGGCCAGTGTGTTGGACGGGTTCAGCCACTCGATGCCTTTCTGAAGACTACCTACCATGGACGCTCCTAGAAGCGTGCCCCAGATGCTGCCGACACCGCCGACCACGACGGTCATGAAGCTTTGCACGATGTAATCGGCACCCATCTCGGATGTGACTTTCGCATAAAGGCCAATCGCAACACCCGCGATGCCAGCAATGCCGGAACCGAAGCCGAAGGTCAGCATGTTGATCTTGTCCGGGTTAATCCCCATCGAGGCTGCCATGCGCGGGTTTTGTGTTACTGCACGCACTTCAAGCCCAAGCCGGGTGCGGTTCATCACGAAGAGAAACAGCGCAAGGAACAACAAGGCCAGCACGAAGATAGCAATTCGAATATAGCTGATTGAAATCACATCGTTGATCACCCAGGACCCGTCCAGCCACCCCGGAGAGGTCAGTGGCCGCGCCTGCGTGCCGAAGATGTTCTTGGCAATCTGCTGGAGTGCGATAGAGACACCGAACGTGGCCAGCAAGGTCTCGAGCGGTCGGTGATAGAGCCAGCGTATGACAAGCCGTTCCATGGCTACACCAGCGGCAAATGTCACTGTAAAAGCCAGCGGAATGGCAAGAATGATGGACAGCGTGTGGTCCGGCACCAAAAGTTGGACGACATAGCCTGTGTAAGCGCCCATCATGATGAATTCCCCATGAGCCATGTTGATAACCCCCATGACCCCGAAGGTGATGGCCAGCCCGATAGCTGCCAGGAAGTAGATGGAGGCAAGTGAAATTGCATCGAGCCCAAGATCGGCCACCTGCGAGACCGCCACCTTGTTCTCAATGCTCGATAACGCAGACGCGGCAGCCAGTGCCACGGGCGGCGGGGCGGCGGTGTAGACTTGGTAGAAGGTGTAGTTTTTGAGAACTGACAGCCGTTCTTGATCTGATAGCGCCTCCTCAGCAAGGCCGGCTGTCACAAGTGCGTCGTAGGCATTTTGACGAGCGGCATCTGTACCGAGGGTCGCAACCGGGATGCCTGCCACCATGCCGTCCTCAATGTTGGCCACAAGAATACCCCGGCGCTCCTCGTCCGAGATCAGCGCTGGGGCCAGGTCTTTTCTGACCAGTAGGTCATAGGCCTCGCTCTCTGATACATCTTCGCCCACGGTCAGAATGCGCGCTATGTCATCGCCTTCTGGCGCGCCCGCCGACAGTGTCGTCTTGACGGCCAGCAGCGGATTAAGCGCCGCCCGTACATCGACGCCAAGATCCCCCTCAAAGCTTTCGATCGCCCCGATCCGATCTTCGTTGGATGTGTCAAATTCTATCGTCAGAAGGCGTTCAAGCCGTGACATGCGCGCTCTTATGGCAGGCGCGGTTTCTTTTTCGATCACCTCACGCAAGGCGTTAAGATGTGTCACGTTGGGGTCCCTGGCAATCGCGTCCAGCGCCCTCTGCCGGGCCTGCGGATCGGGGTCGAGAAGTTGAAATTTCACAAGCGCCGCCGCGATCAGTCCGCGCACGCCACTATTGGGTTTGAGCTGCTTGAAGGCCTTGTCCGCAACCGTACCCAATTCTGTTCCGTCCGCGACATCGAAGATGCGGATTGTCTTCTTGTCGATCTCTTCGGCATAGACGAAAAGCCCGCTTTCTTTGTTGCGCCAAATGGCCTTGTTTTGCCAGTTCTCAAGCATGTCTGGTACCTGCTCCAGCCCGCTGTCGACCAGGGCGTCAATCGTCGGCTGAATGGTTTTCCGCGACGGCTTGGCAAGGCTGTCGCCATGCATCTGCATCAGGGTCTGCATGGGGGTGCTGGCGTCCTGAGGCAGGGCGGGTTGCATGAGAAGGATGCTCAGGAGGATTGCGAAAATCCGCGTCATTGCTCTACCGAATTTGTGCCTTGGAAGAACGCGGGGCGAAACCGCCCCGCATTTTATTTTCAGATTGTTGTCAGGTCTGTCAGATCAGTAGTTTGACTTGATCTGGACGCAGGTCTCTGTCTCGGTATTGAACATGCCGCATTCAAGATCTTTCCAGTCAGAAACTAAGACAGCCGACTCCGGGAGGAAATCCGTCCAGGCGTCGCCCGGGACTTCTTCGGTCTGGCTGATGATATCGAACTGTCCGTCCTCCTGGATTTCACCGATCAAAACCGGTTTGGACAGGTGGTGGTTGGGCAGCATGACAGCCGTACCGCCCGTCAGGTTCGGGAACTCCTGACCATACATCGCAGTACGAACGGCATCGACTTCGGTCGTGCCCGCCTCAGTGGCGGCGTTTACCCACATATTGAAGCCGATGTAATGGGCTTCCATCGGGTCATTGGTTACGCGCTCTTCACCCATGCGGGCCTTCCATGCGGCTACCCATTCGTCGTTGGCATCCGATTCTGCCGACTGGAAGTAGTTCCAAGCGGCCAAGTGACCGACAAGGTTTGTTGTGTCCAGACCGGCCAGTTCTTCTTCACCCACAGAAAACGCGACAACGGGGATATCATCGGCTGATACGCCTGCGGCGGCCAATTCCTTGTAGAAGCCCACATTGGCGTCGCCATTGATGGTCGAGATCACGCCAACCTTCTTGCCGTCTGCGCCAAGGGCAACGACGTCAGCCACGATCTTGGACCAGTCAGAATGACCAAATGGCGTGTAGTTCACGAAGATGTCGTCCGCAGCAATACCCTTGTCCTGAAGGTAGCTTTCCAGGATGTTGTTTGTTGTACGCGGGTAGACGTAGTCAGTGCCGAGCAGCGCAAACTTCTCGACCTCCAGTTCGTCAAGGAAGTAATCCGTGGCAGGGATCGCCTGCTGATTGGGGGCCGCACCAGTGTAGAATACGTTCTTTGAGCTTTCTTCACCTTCGTACTGAACCGGATAGAACAGAAGACCATTGAGTTCTTCGATCACCGGCAGAACGGATTTACGGCTTACTGACGTCCAGTTGCCAAAGATCACGTCCACTTCGTGCACCGTCAGCAGTTCGCGTGCCTTCTCGGCAAACAAAGGCCAGTCGGAAGCGGGGTCGACGACAACGGCTTCAAGCTGACAGTCCAGAAGACCTCCTTTTTCATTCTGCTGCTCTACCAGCATTTCCATGGTATCTTTCAGCGTCGTCTCGGAGATCGCCATCGTCCCGGACAAGGAGTGCAATACACCAACCTTGATCGGTGCATCGCACGCAACTGCGGGCAGCGCTCCGACAAAACAGAACGCGGCGACAGAATTCAAAAGTTTTTTGGACATGGTTTTTCCTCTAGCAGATGGCGCGCAGGCATTGCGAACGGGAGCAGAGAACCCCATATTGCTTGCACGCATTTGTTTGCGGCGTGCGGTGGTGAATGGTTGCTAGGCCTGCATCACCGCACATTTGCGTCAGGCTTTTTTGAGCCCACGCCAGTTTATAGAGATTGATTTTTTGTCATTCCGAGTCGCGTCGCCCAAATCAGCAGGTATCTTCGGGTGATTTGCCAAAAAAATATGCGAACAACTTTAAGCTGCCTGAGAATTAAGCGAAATAATCGGTGTTCAACCGTCCAGCAGCATGTTCTGGCAGCTTGCCCGCTGCATTGAAGCATGGCGTTTGGCCCATGCGGAATGGGTGCCATCCTTGTGGAAATAGGCTGAGGTCAAAAGGTTGGAATGAGCAACCTTGGCCTCGATCCGCAAAGAAAGCTGACGACGTTTGTCGCCGCCGTAACCAATGGCTTCAAGGATATCCACAAGTTGCGCGTGTTGGGTTTCATAGTTTTGAGCGACCGGGTCGCTTAGCAACCACGCAAATTCCAACTCGGCCGAGATGCGACCAACGCAACCTGCAATGATTTCAACAAGTTCTCGACGGTCTGTTGCTTGGGCAGCGCTACAGGACAGCATCGCCAGAGCCATGATTAAAGTTTTTATTCTGCTCATAAAATGAGCCTTGCATGTGTATTTCAGCCATTCAAGTGGGCAAAATGAAAACTTTTTGGGGGGTGTGTCCTTCTCTTCACATCGTGGAAGTCATCCCTGACGTGGCTCGGAAGGGTCCTTTTCGATAAACCGAGCGCGCTTTGGGGAGGCGGGGGTTGTCAGCTTGCAGGGGTGCGGGCCGAAGGTGGGGTAGATCTGGACCGACCTGTTCGCATCTTGCCGTCAATCATCACGGCGGCAATGCCCGGGATGTTGCCCATCGCCATGGCGTCCAGCACATTGTTTCCCTCGGACCCTCCCGGTCGATCCATGAAAACGATATCCGCAGGCCGCCCGGCTTCGAGAATACCCTGCGCAAGTCTGCGCGTTCGGGTGACATTGCCGGTTCCGCAACACCAGGCCTGCTCGGCCGGCAAACCGCCAAGACTGGCCAGAAGCGTCGCCATGCGCAGCATACCATTTGGCTGGACACCCGACCCGGCCGGCGCGTCTGTGCCGATCAGGAAATCGCTCAGCCGGCCTTCGTTACGCGCGCCCTCAAGGGCCACCAGTGCTGATTTCTCATTACCGTTGTGCACCGCTTCCAAAGCGCCCTTGGCGTGGCGACACAGTTCTCGTATCGCCTCGTGCGGGATGGAGGTGGGGCCGCCATTGATATGGCTGACCACATCGGGCTGTGCCTCCAGTACATCGGCCTCAGTCACATGGTGTGAGCCCGCAATCGAGGGTCCCCCGGTATGCATGATCGTCTCGATCCCTAATTCCCTGCACCAAGCAGTCACGCGGGCCGCGTCAGGCCCCTTCGCAACCGTGCCAAGGCCGATCTCACCGATATGGCGAATGCCTGCCGTCTTGATGTCCTCATAGAAGCTGCGGTCGAAATCCAGCTCTGGCACTGGTGCCCCGGCGATTACCTTTGCCCCGGCAGAGCGGAAATTGGAAAAACAGCGCTGCGCGACCATGGCCAGCGCCTTGACCCCTTCGGCATCCTTGGGACGACCCGGCAGGTGTACCTCGCCTGCCGAAATGAAGCTGGTCACACCACCATTTACATTCATCTCGATCCAGCCGATCTGGTTTTGCCGTGGCGTCCAGTCGCCAAAAACCGGGTGACAATGCCCATCGATCAGGCCTGGTGCAATCGCACAGCCCGCGGCGTCAATGACCCTGTCCGCATCCCCGTCATGAAGGCCCGCGATCACGCCGTCCTCGATCATAAGGCAATCGCTGTCAGCGATCGGAGCGTCCAGGTCCCCGGTCATCAGCAAGCCGATATTGCGGATTAGCGTGCGGCCCGGTTCGGGGGTGTCCTTGGGTGCATCTGCCATTGTTCTTCCCTTCCTTTGGTGCCCAAGTGTCAGGCAAATCCCATGCAGAGCGCCGGGCTTATTAATTCAGCTTACGAACTTTCATGCCCAACCTGTCAACAGGTTTCATGAATGTGTGTGCAGTCCTCTGGGTGGTCAGGACATCTTGGCCAGCAGGGCCAGAAAAGTCCTGCGTTCTGCCTCGCTCAGCGGGCTGAGCGTGTCCTCACTGATCTGGCGCCCGGCCTGCCTGAGTCCATGGGCTAGCGCCTTTGTTTGCTCGGTCGGAACCACCATAGCGCGCCGCTTATCTGATGGGTCTGGCTTCACCGCTACAAGATCACGGGCCCGCAGACGATCCACCACGCCCTTGATCGTCGCCACGTCCATCGCTGTCTTGCGCCCCAACTCATTTTGGGAACATTCGCCCAGTTCCAGCACCTTGATGAGTGCCGAGAATTGCGTCGGTGTCAGGCCCAGCGGAACAAGCGACTGAAAAATCCCCCAGTGACGCTGCCCCGCGACCCGCAGCATGAATCCCACCTGTTCCTCGAGGACGTAGGACGCTTTGCTTGGAGCTTTAATGTCAGTCGCCATGATCATTGTGCTTTCATATGGCCGTCCTAGCGCAGTCCGTCTTTGCCTTCGGCTTCCTCATGGGTCAGACCCCCGACACGGGGCAAAGGCCGTCCGCTGTCAGTTACGGCCACGGCGACCATAATCTCGTTGGCACGCGGCGCATCGTTGAGGCGCACTTCGATCCCGTCAAAATGGCTGCGCACATAGGCGGCGTCCTTGTGCCCAAGCGGTACGTCCAACACCTGCCCGGGGGAGCCCATTTTCTTGGATGACGGTACCAGGGCGGCGCCTTTCTCAACTTCCTTGCGCAGGGGCGCGCCCATTTTAGGGTGCAGCAGAGCGGCGGCATGCTCCAACTCCCCATTTTCGCCTACCATTGCGGACTTGCCGTAGCTTTCGGCCTGCTCAGGTGTAATCCCAAGGGCCTCGACACATTTGCGACCCAGCAGGGCGCCTAGTGTCGCGCCGATCTCCATCAGTGGGCTGAGGTCTTCTTCATAGGTGTTCGCAAACGGGTTCTCGATAACCGCTACCGCCACAGCCTTGCGCGTTGCCGGGTCGATCTTGCGGCCGGCCTCTTGGTGGGTTTCTTCTATGTTGACGGCAATCTTGCGGATATTTGCACTCATCTGAGACCATCCTCCCCTTTGATATCTCTGGCGGCTAGGCCACCAGCCCTGTCGTGAATGCGTGGGCCAGTGCTCATGACCAGCACCATGACCATCTCGTTGGCCTTGGGCGCATCATTCAGACCGACTTCCATACTGTCGAAATGGCTGCGCACGTAAGAGGCGTTAATATGCGTGATTGGTACATCCAGCCGGGCTCCAACACCTGCTACCTTCTTGGAAGAAGGCACGATCGCAGCGGAATCGTCGAGAAGCTCTCGCATCGCGTAGCCCCCCGGCGCATGCCAAAGCGCGCCATGTTCCAGCTCACCGGCCTCCCCTATCAGCGTGCCTTTCCCGTAGCCCTCGATCTGATCTGCGCCGCCCAGCATATCGACAAGGCGAGTGGACATCTGCAGGCCAAGGGGCTTTAGATCGTCCATGAACCACTGGATATCGGGCTCATATCGGCCTGCAAACGGGTTGTCGATGATCGCCAATGCGGCGGCACGGCGCAACGGCATGTCAGGGGCAGGCCCACCTTCGTGGAATATCTCTTCTACTGCATAGGCTGTCTTGCGCAGGTTAAGCTTGGACATGGATGGGGTCCTTTGACGTGGCAGGAAGACAGGGGCCTAGCGTGCAGTACTGGCCTTGCAGGAACAACCCAGCTGAAGTGATGCACCCCCGGGAAAGCAGCAGCTGCGCCCGATCCACGCCTGCCGCAAGTGCGCGGCTCCGACCCTGGGCATCAAGCGGCCCGCAGCTGGTCACGACCGCCAGATCGCTGAGGTCCGAGGCGTCATCTACCTCGCAGGCCGGTCGGCGGGTCACAGCGGGATGACCCGGCAGGTCCACGGCGTTTGCAATCAGCGTGGCGGCGACATCCGCCCGCGCGGCCGACGTGGCCAGCGCTGTCACGCTGTCGGCAAGCCCAAGGGACAGGCTGCGCCCATGACGTCCCGAGGTGGCAATCCCGCCCACACCATCACCTGCCGTGAGCGTGATCCGCCCCAGATCAGAGCCGTAATGGCCCTTCATCGCCGTGACAAAGGATGTGCCCGGGTCTAGGTGAAGTGCAATATCCCCGCCATTGTTCACGTAGGCGCGCCGGATATTGGCCCCGGCACGCATCGCATCCAGCACCTCATCCGCCACGGCCCCTGCCACCGCCGCCATCCGTGTCAAATAGCCCAAATCGGTCAGCGGCAGACAGGCCTCATGCATCCGCCGCGCAACGGCTCCCTTTGGGCGTGTACTCAGCGGCGAGAGCATCTCGCGCAGGGGGGGAAGTTCCTCGACGATCTCGGTGATGATGGTCTGGAAACGGTTTGTGGCGGCCTTGTAGGCCTGCTCCCGCGCGCCTTCAGCCCAGATGATCAGGTCACTGGGACCATGTTGGAGGTGCAACCTTTCCCCCGGCAGAAGACGGGCCACTGGGGTCATATAGCCTGACCTTTCCAGCGGTAGTTACCCTGGTCCATAGGGTCGCTTGATTTCGGGTTCTGCGACACGTGGCGTACGCCTTCGGCGTTAATGTCGCTGACCTTACGCATCTGGTCCAGATGACCCCCCAAGGCAGCATAATCACTGACCCGCAAGGTGAATTCGATTGGTGCCACCAGCGCGGGTGTCGGGACATAGCCGAAGGAATTGGTTGGCATGTCCAGCACATCCACCATCACCGTGATCCCGCCACCGGGCCAGACATAGACATCCGCCCCGCCGCAGGACACATGGGTCAGCGCATCCTTCACCGATTTCGTCAGGCGCACCGGGTTTTCCGTGACGCCCGCACGCAGCGATCCGCCCGCGCCGCCCATGAACAGGACTGAACAGATCGAAGGTTCACAATTCTCAGCAATCAGGTGGGCCGAGGCGACAAGCTGTTCGGGCGCGTCCTTTTTCTGTGGTACCAGATCGGCATCAAGCTCGTAATAGCTGTATTGCTCGCCGGTCGTTGACACCATGAAGAGACGCATCCCTTCCCACGCCACCTTCGGATTGAACGGGCCGAGGATCATCAGTGGGTCCTCGATATCGGTGCCGCCCCAGCCGGTGCCGGGCTGTGCCACCTGGAAATAGCGCCCGGGGGTGGACCGCCGCCCCTTGATCTTGATGCCCGTGGCCGGAACACTCAGCGTCTTGCCCGTTTCGTGTTCTGAAAGAACGCCCGTGATATGGTCATCGACCACCACCACGTCATCGACAAGGCCGATCCATTGCCTGGGAAACATTCCTATGGTGGCTGATCCGCAGCCCACGCGCATCAGCCGCTCGGTCTCTCCATTGATGATCGGGGCTCTACCTGCCTGAACCACTACCTCGGTCGCGTGGTCCTCTTCACCGATCACCATGGTCACGGCCTCTCGGTTGCAAAGCCGCAGCAGCGCGTCACAGGTCACGCGTCCCTCGTTCTTTGAGCCGCCTGTCAGATGCTCCACCCCGCCCAGCGACAGCATCTTTGATCCATATTCCGAGGTCATGACATGGCCGATCGGCTCCCCGTCGACATGGACCACATCGCGTTCGTTACCGATGTGTCGATCGGTGTCGATTTTCACCTTCACCCCGCAGTAGCTGAAGATGCCTTCGGTTACGACTGTGACCATGTCGACGCCCTGAATCTGCTGTGAGGCGATGAAGGGCGCGGGCTTGTAATCAGGATAGGTGGTGCCGGCGCCCACGGCGGTCACGAACTGGCGCGTGCCCTTGATAATGTCGCCGTCCCAAACTTCTGACGCGCCTTCCCCCAGGAATGGCACAAGATCATGGCCGCTTTGTATGATGGTCAGCGGGTCAAGCCGGACAAGTTCGCCCGCGTGATTGGCATAGCGGTCACAGGCGCCGGATTTGCCGTCTGCAATATAGCACATGACGGGGCAGGCATCGCAGCGGATCTTCTCGGGTCTTGCCTCGCGTGTCATGGGGCCACTCCCTTCGTGATTGCGGCATGAACCGCGCTCGGGATTGCGGGGACTTTGGTAAGCCGCACGCCGATTGCGTTCTTGATCGCATTCAAAAGGGCAGGTGCGGTCGGGATCAGCACATGTTCCCCCAAACCCTTGGCACCGTATGGCCCGTGGGCGTCGCGTTCCTCGATTATGATTGTCTCAATCGGGGGAATGTCCCCGATGGTTGGGATCAGGTAATCGTGCAGGTTCTCGGTGCGGCCGGGGATATATTCTTCCATAAGTGCCATGCCAAGGCCTTGGGCAATCCCGCCATGCACCTGTCCCTCGACAAGCATGGGGTTGATAGCCCGTCCGACATCATGGGCGGCCACGAATTTCACGGGCCTGACCGTGCCTAGGGCGGTGTCCACCTCGACCACTGCCAAATGCGCGGCATAGCCAAACTGGGCATAGGGTTGACCCTGTCCGTTGACATCAAGCGGCTTTGTGGGCGGATCGTAGCTTTCTTCGGCGCGCAGCACATAGCCCTCTGCATCGGGCGCAAGCGTCCCAAGCTCTAGCACCTGCTCACCCGCGGCATCGGTGGCCCTGATTACACCGTCGCCAATCTCGAGCGTGGCATCCTCGGCCACGTTCATCCGCTCTAGCACCGCCGCCCGTAAGGCTGCGCCTGACAGACGCGCAGCATTGCCCGAAACAAACGTCTGGCGTGAGGCCGAAGTCTTGCCCGCATCTGGTGTCACATCTGTATCGGGCCCAACCCGCCTAACCTTCGCCAGCTCAATACCCAGCGCGGTCGCAAAAAGCTGCGTGATCACGGTGTTGGCACCCTGGCCGATATCCATCGCCCCTTGGTGCAGCGTGACCGTGCCATCCGCGCAGATGCCACTCTTGATCGTCGAGGGATTCGGCAGGGAGGTATTGCCACAGCCATACCAACCCCCAGCCAGCCCAACACCGCGTTTGCGCATGGCGTTTTGGGCGTTGAAGTCTTCGATCGCGCGATTCTCATGATCCCAAGAGGGGCGCAGAGCCTCAAAACAGGCTTTGATGCCCACCCCTTGGTCAAAAACCTGCCCGCAGACAGTGGCCACACCGTTTTCCAGCGCGTTCAAGATGCGAAAGTCGAGCGCGTCCATCCCCAGCTTCTCGGCGAGTTCATCAACCAGACTTTCCTGCGCAATCGCCGCTTGCGGCACGCCAAATCCCCGGAACGCACCGGCAGGTGGATTATGGGTGTGAATGCCCCGGGCCCGCGCAATGTAATCGGCCACCTTGTAGGGCCCTGAGGCATGAACCGGCACGCGATTGGCAACTGTCGGCCCCCAGCTGGCGTAGGCGCCGGTGTCGAAGTCGCCCCGGAAGTCAAAGCCACAGATACGGCCCTGCTGATCCGCCCCAACCTTCAGCGTGATATCCGAGGGATGTCGCTTGGTCGAACTTTGCATCGACTCGCTGCGCGTATAGCAAAGACGCACAGGCTTGCCGGTCTTTAGCGCGGCCATCGCCAGGTAGGGCTGTACGCTCATATCGAGTTTTGCACCAAACCCGCCGCCGACAGCCGTGGGCAGAATGCGGATTTTCTCCGGGCCTAGCCCCAGAACCCGCTCAAGCCCTTCGCGGTCCATCCCCGGGGCCTGTG
This sequence comes from Roseovarius sp., assembly GCA_963691795.1. Lineage (GTDB taxonomy): Bacteria > Pseudomonadota > Alphaproteobacteria > Rhodobacterales > Rhodobacteraceae > Roseovarius. The sequence goes on along the minus strand of OY829373.1, from coordinate 3,627,589 downwards.
TGCAGGCATGGACTTCGACCCGGCCGTTGACGATTTCGGCAAAGCCCGCCTCAGGTTCGATATAGCCGTGTTCCACGAAACCGCTCTGGAAACGGCCCTCGACCGTGACATACGCCTTTGCCAGCGCCGCCTCTGGATCGCCTCGGGTGACAAAGCCTTCGCACATCACATTGCCGTCGCGCCCCTGGTGCAATTGCGCGGCCTCTGCGCCTTGCGCGCTCACGATATCCTGCGTGGCATGCAGTTGCGTCCAGCGGATGGGAAGCCTATCGGGATCTATGGCGTGCACCACGTGCCGTGGGCCGATCAGGGCCGCCACGGCCTCTCCCCTGAAACGGGTTTCGGTTTCGGCAAAGACCGGCTGGTCCTCAAAGCTCGGAATGACGCCAAAATTGTTCTCACCGGACACATCTTCCGCGGTGAGAACTGCCTCAACCCCGATCGAGGCAGCATAGGCTTCTAAATCACCGATCTCGAAGGCTGCACGGGCGAAGGGCGCGCGGACAAGCAGCACTTCAAGGCAACCGACAGGCGCCACGTCATCCCCGTATTTTACCTTGGCCGAGATCTTCTCGATCCCGTCAAGATGGCGGATCGCATCCCCCACCTGTCCCTTCGCATCGGTTGCCACCGCAGGCATGTTCATCACTGCGTCAATGATCTTGCGATACCCGGTGCAACGGCAGAGAACGCCACCAAGCGCATCCATCACTTGCCGTTCATTCGGCTCATCAACCTCGCGCAGCAGGGCCACGGCCGACACGACCATGCCAGGCGTGCATATCCCGCATTGTGAGGCGCCGTGGTCGAGGAAACTTTGCCTGAGGCGTGCCGCGATTGGGTCATGCGAGTACAGACCCTGCACCGTTTCGACCTCCCGCTCCAGGGCTTGATGGGCCGGGGTCAGGCAGGCGCAGACGGGGGCGCCGTCGATCAGGACGGTGCAGGCCCCGCAATCACCCGCATCACAGCCAATCTTCACATCGCGCTGGCCAAGGCCTTCACGCAGAAATTCCGACAGGCGCTGTCCGGGGGTCAGGTCGGCCGCGCGATCCTTCCCATTGAGGCGCAGCTGTGGGCGGGTGCCTTTCGCTTGTACATTCATGGCTGACCTGCCCTTGCGACTGCGCGCTTGATCTGGTGCCGGACGGCCTCCAGCCGGTAAACGCCCGTGCCGCGTACGTCATTTATGGGGGCCAGCGGGTTAAGATGTGCATCCTTTACAACCATCCGGTTCGGTGTGGTTCCGATCAGATCGGCCTCTAGCCTAGATAGTCTTTGCGCCACCGCAGAGCAGGAGCCGACGGCAATCCGGGCCTCAGAAATTCGCCCATCAGGCCCAATGAGGATATTGGCCGCCGTCATCGTGATCGAAATCACCATATACCGCCGGGAGCCCAGTTTCTCGAAAGCCGCGCCCATACCCTTAGGCGCGTTCGGGACAATAATCGCCGTGACCAGTTCATCGGGCGCGAGGGCGGTTTTCCGGACGCCTGTTATGAAGGCCTGCAAGGGTATGACGCGAGTACCGCGTGCGGAACTGCACATTTCGACTGATGCGTCCAGCGCCAGCAACGCCGGAACGCCATCGGCGGCGGGCGAGGCATTGCAGATGTTTCCCGCAAGCGTGCCCGCATTCTGGATTTGCAAACTTCCCACCTCTCGCGCGGCTTCTTTGAGCGCATCAAAGACAGGAGGTAGCTCCGCCGCGATCAGCCCTGACCAAGTGACCGCTCCGCCTAATCGGATCTCGGTGTCAGTTCGCGTGATGTCGCGGAACCCATGGATCCGGGTGGTGTCGAGATACGCCGCATGCGTCACACCTCGCGTAAGGGCGGGATACACATCCGTTCCGCCTGCGATGATCTTCGGGCCGCCCTGCTGCAAGATCGCAAGCGCTTCCCCAAGCTCCGCTGGCTGTGAATACGTCATGTCTCAAGCTCGCTTTGTTTGCATGCAAACGATATTAAGGTGAAGTTGTCGGTGTCAAACGAATTGTTGAAATACACATCATGAACCTAACGCAGGGTGTTAAAGGCAAACCCAACCGTGTGTTGGCGAGGCCACGCGTTACTAAACCCGTTACAAAAATGGTGTGCCAACTCTCGCTGGCACAACGCCGTTTTAAGTGGTCACCGTAGCGCCGCGCTCTAGGGTGGACGGGAATCTCGGCAACCAAGTGCACCCGTTCATCTGTTGGATCGCCACTCTACGGGTGGGGCGCCATGGCTCATGTTTTGCTGGTGGCTGTCTTGTGAGACGAGATTAAGCGTCTCCGACGCCTGCGCCCCGACCATGCCTGTCGAAGCCCTCAAGGACCGCCTCTGTCGACGTTTGACCCGCCACGTCCTATGTTTCCATAAACAGCAAACGCACTGTACAAAGGGGCCCGTGCCAGATGAAACGCCGACAGTTCCTTGCCACTACAGCCGGGGCCTTCGTTGGGGCTTTGACTGCACCTGCGCTCGCTGTACCCAAGCCGATCATTCTGACCGCGGCCGAGACCAGGGCCCCCCTTTTGGGTTCAGACGCCCCGGCAACGCAGGTCTGGGCCTTTAACGGCACCGTGCCCGGCCCGGTCCTTCGGGCCGCACAGGATGATCGGCTTTCCCTCACCTTTGAAAACGGGCTCTCCCAGCCCTCTACCATCCACTGGCACGGGCTACGCGTTCCGGTCGAGCAGGATGGTGTGCCCTATTTCAGCCAGGACCCGGTCGGTCCCGGTGCGCGCCATGACTACACCCTGCCGCTCGAGGATGCGGGGACGTTCTGGTATCATCCGCATGTCAATAGCTCCGAGCAGGTGGGGCGCGGCCTCAGCGGAGTATTAATCGTTGAGGAGCCGGCCGAGGTAGCCGCTCGCCTTGGCGCGGATCGGGAGATTGTCTGGGCCATCGATGACTGGCGGCTTGATGACGCGGCCCAGATCGCACCCTTCGGCAACCGCCACGACGCCACCCATGGTGGCCGGTTTGGCAATGTCATAACGGTCAACGGCACGCAGACCATCGAGGAGCCGGTGCAGGCGGGTGAACGGGTACGTCTGCGGCTGGTTAACCTTGCGAATGCACAGTTCTTCTCGCTGAGGTTCCAGCCGCTTGACCCTTGGGTCATAGCCATCGACGGCCACCCGGTTGAGCCTTACCAACTGGGTGATGGCGGTGTATGGCTTGGCCCTGGGCAGCGGACGGATCTTGTCATCGATATTGACCTTGAGCCGGGAAAGACGGCGGATGTGTTCGACACGGCCTACGGGACCGAGAATGCCCCCGTGATAATGCGCTTCGTTACCACCGACGCGCCCGTGCTTCGGGAAAGCACGCTGCCCCCGCCAAGGGCCCTGCCTGCTAATCCCGTGCCGCAACCGGATATGGAACGTGCCCAACAGCACAGGCTTGTTTTTGAAGGTGGGGCGCGGGGCGGCATGCAGGGGGCGATGATGGGTGGGCGTATGCTTGATATGCAGGCGCTTGTCGACGCGGGGCGTTACTGGGCCATCAACGGCACCGTGCCGGGAGAGTTGTACAAAACGCCCCCGCTGCTCGAACTTGCCCTCGGCCGGTCCCACGTGATCATTCTCGAAAACCGAACAAAGTGGGTCCACCCGATCCATCTGCACGGTTTCAGCTTCTTCGTGAAAGATCCACGCCTGCCCGACAGCGCCCCGACCGTCATCCGCGATACGGTCCTCATGGCCCCCGATGAGGTCACGCAGATCGCCTTTGTGGCCGATAAGCCAGGCCAATGGATGTTGCATTGCCATGTGCTGGAACATCAGGGCAGCGGCATGATGGGAACGGTGCTCGTGCGCTAATCTATCGCCCCCCTGCAACGGCGTGGGGCAATATGCGCCGCTAGGCCAATCAAGGCTTTCTGAGATGTGTGCGCGCCGATCATAACCTGGTATGCCACTACTGGTTTAAGCTAGGGTCAGGACGCATAACCAGAAGATGATTATTGCTGTGATTGACATAGCTGACCGGAATATATGAACACATCGGCCATAGCGTGTAGCGATACGCCGTCAGTTCTTTAGCTTTGCAAACAGGTTTTGAACCTTGAGATGTGTTTGTTCGTGGCCTTGCCGTATTTTTTTGTTTCGTCTCGATTTTTCTTAGGTTGGATAAAGGATGCAATTTTCTGCCCTCCCAAAATCTTGTGGGTTTGTTGCTGCCGTATCGGCGATCTTTGGTCAGGGTTGCAGCCATGGGTGAGACTTTGAGCAAAACATCTGCACGTTTGAAGTCGCTGCGCTTGCCTTCCGTGAGGTGAAGGTGCGCAGATGCCTGTCCGGCCCGGTTGGGCGATCCGCTATAGCTTCAGAAGCGGGTAACGGCACTTGTTGAAAATGCCGTGCTGAACGGCAAGGCTATTCGCCTTGACGGTACCATTCGAATGGCGCCGAAATGAAGATCCGGCACTGCGAAATTGGAGAGTGAAGATGAAGTTGAACCTGAACGGCAAACGGGCCCTGATCACGGGCGCTTCTAGTGGGCTTGGATTGCATTTCGCCCAGGTGCTGGCTGGGGCAGGGGCCGAGGTGACGCTTGCCGCGCGCCGGATCGACAAGGTCGAAAGCGCGGCGCAGGCGTTACAGGCTCAGGGGGCTGTCGCATGGGCCGCTGCGCTGGATGTGACCGCACCCGACGATGTGGCTGGACTTTTCGCACAGGCTGGCGGGTTCGATGTTGTGATCAACAATGCGGGCATCACCGGGCAGGGTTCCGCCCTCGACATGAGCCCGGAGGCCTTCCAGCAGGTGATCGACACAAACCTCTCAGGTGTATTCAGCGTAGCGCAAGCAGCGGCGCGGGCTATGAAGGATCAGGGTGGCGGTTCGATCGTCAATATCGCGTCGATCTTGGGGTTGCGTGTGGCTGGACATGTGGCGGCTTATACGGCCTCCAAGGCGGCAGTGGTGCAGTTGTCCAAGGCGCTGGCTCTGGAATGGGCGCGCTTTGGTGTCCGCGTCAACGCGCTCTGCCCGGGATATATCGAGACACCTATCAACACTGACTTTTTTGCCACCGATGCGGGGCAGGCGCTAGTCAAGCGCATCCCGCAGCGCAGGCTTGGCAAACAAGAGGAACTGGACGCGCCACTGCTGCTTCTGGCCTCGGACGCGGGCAGCTATATGACAGGGTCGGTGATTGCGGTGGATGGTGGGCATCTGTGCTCCAGCCTCTGAGTCGCGGGGCAGGAGGCAGGCTTCGCCCAACCATGGCCCACTAGGTCATGTCGTTGTCCCGGTCGGCAAAGGATTGGCCTGCCTGTGCCAACCTGATCAATAGGTCGGCCGGGCACCAGAAATCGTGATATTTGTCGAAAGTCTCAATCTGCTTAAGCACGGTTTGCAGGCCTAATTCTCCCGCCCAATGCATCGGCCCGCCCCGCCAGCGTGGGAATCCGTAGCCGTTCACCCAGGCCACATCCACGTCCGAGGCGCGCCTTGCGATGCCCTCATCAATGATCTGCGCGCCTTCGTTGACAACGGCAAAAAGACACCGCTCTAAGATCTCTTCGTCTGTGATGTTACGCGGTGTGATCCCGGCGGCTTTGGCGGAGGCGTCGATGATGGCCTGCACCTCAGGATCTGGCTGTCCCTTGCGGACGCCGTCGGGGTAGAGGTAGAAGCCCCGGCCCGTTTTCTGGCCAAACCAGCCCCTTTCGCAGATCAGATCGCCCACCTTGCTGTAGCGCTCTGAGGGGTTGCGCAGATGGGCAGTGGATTTACGCTTGGCCCAGCCGATATCCAGCCCGGCCAGATCACGTACAGCAAATGGCCCCATCGGCATGCCAAAGGTGACAAGGGCCGCGTCCACTTGGGCCGGTGTGGCGCCTTCCTGCAAAAGGAACTCGGCCTCGCGCGTGTACGCGGCAAAACTACGATTGGCGATGAAACCGTGACATACGCCCGAAACCACGCTGGTCTTGCCCAGTTGACCTGACAGTGCAATCGCCGTAGCCAGCGCCATGTCCGATGTCTGCGCACCGCGAACAATCTCTAGCAGGGGCATGACATTGGCTGGGCTGAAGAAATGCAGCCCGAGGACATCGCTTGCACGGGGTCCAGCGGCCTTGGCAATCTCGTCCACATCCAGGTAAGAGGTATTCGTGGACAGAACCGCGTCAGGCTTGGCCAGCTCTGCCAGCTCCCTGAACACGGACGCCTTGACGCCCATATCCTCAAAGGCGGCTTCCACGATCACGTCGCTGGCGCGCAACCCATCAAGACCCACCGAAAACGTTAGCCTGCCCAGAATGGCCTCGGCCGCAGCAGCGCTGACGCGGCCTTTGTTGATGCTCGATTGAACGGTGTTCTTGATGCGCGCAAGGCCCGCATCCAGTACATCTTGCGAACGCTCTGTTACATGTACGTCAAACCCCTTCATTAGGAAGGCCAGTGCAATGCCTGTGCCCATGGTGCCTGCGCCCACGATGCCGACGCTTTGTACTGTGGCATGCGCCTTGACACCTGCGCCGACATGGCCTTTCAGGGCCCGTCGCTCTGAAAAAAAGAGGTGGCGCATGGCGCGAGCTTGTGCGCTGGTCACACAACGCAGAAAGGCTGCGCGTTCTATGGCCAGCCCCTCGGTAAGCGGCATATTCTTTGCGGTTTCCATGGCGTCTATGGCCTCGATTGGGGCAGTTTCACCACGCCGCCGTTTTGCGGCAAGTTGGCGGGCGGTTGCGAATACCTCGGGCGTTGCGCCCGTGATTGTGCGCGGACCGACGGGATCGGGAATGCGCCCCGCGGCCAGTTCCTGTTCAAGAAAGCGGATCGAAGCAGCTTCTGCCCCGTCCGCATTTACCACCGCGTCGATCAGGCCAATAGTGTGGGCGGCATCGGTGGTGATTGGTTTGCCTGTCACGATCATGTCAAGCGCAGTCTCCGCCCCAATCACCCGAGGCAGGCGCTGCGTGCCGCCCGCACCCGGTGGGATGCCAAGGTTCACTTCCGGCTGGCCCAGCTGTGTGCCCGGAGTCGCGATCCGCCAACGACAGGCCAGCGCAATTTCAAGCCCGCCACCGAGGGCCGATTTGCGCAGCAATATGCCGACGGGCACGTGGCTTGCGTCGATCTCGGCGATCAGTTCGGTCATAAGGGGTTCATCCTCGGGCCAGTCCTTGCCTTGAACCGAGATATCCGCGCCAGCCAGAACGCCGGACGCGCCCGGTATCAGCAATATCGCCCGGCAGCCATCCTTTTGCGCCTTTTGTACGGCCTTGATCAGCACACCGGGCAGGCCGGGGCTCATGGCGTTGACTGGTGGGTTCGAAAACGTGATGCATCGGATCGAGGCGCTATTGGTGTCCTCTACAAGCGAAAGGGTCTTGTTCATTCCGTGTTCCTGACGTGCTTCCAGCGGTGGTTTGGATATGTTTTAGGGGACCCTCATCCATCGCACAATTCGCCTGATCAAGTTGCGTCCAACAGGCTTAGGTTTCACCCGTACCGGGCCTGCAGCGAGCACCTTGCCGTTCCGTTATGCCTACGAGGTCGCAGGGTCTAAGCTCACAACGAGACGTACCTTGGCTCAAGCCTTCCAAAGTCCACCCTTACCGTTTTTGACACCATCTGCTAGGTCAACTCTATCAGCTTCCCCATTGGCCGGACTTCCCGACGTGCGCCTTACTTCTCTTTCTGGACTTGCCGCCCTTGTCTTCATAGCTGTCAGCTTTGTCGTCATTGGCGACACGGCGGGCAAAATTCTTACCAGCAAAGGGGTCGCGCCGGCCACCGTCGCGTGGTCACGGTTCCTGATCGGTGCCTTAATAGTGCTGCCTTTCAGTGGGTTGAGCTTGCAGGAATTTCGCCATTTTCGCGACTGGCGCGTGGTATTGCGCGGAGCGTTCGTGTCGCTTGGAATCCTTTGCATCCTAACGGCCCTCAAGTCTGAGCCAATTGCAAATGTCTATGGCGCCTTCTTCATCGGTCCTGTTGTATCCTATGCACTGGCCATCCTCTTTCTAGGTGAAACCCCATCGCACAGCCGGACGGTTCTGCTGGCCGTCGGCTTTGTCGGTGTGATGTTCGTGGTTAAACCTGGCTTTGACATATCGTGGGGGATGGTTCTGGCCCTGTCGGCAGGCTGCTGTTACGGCTCCTACCTCGCAATGACACGCACGGTCGCGGGCGCCTACCGGCCGCGGTTCCTTCTGATATCACAGCTTTTGTTGGGGTCCGTTCTTCTTGCCCCTGTCGGGCTGTCGGCAGAACTGCCCGCACTGACATTGCCCATCGGTGGACTGATCGTGATCAGCGCGCTGGGCTCGGCGCTGGGCAACTACATACTTGTCATCGTGAACAAAACGGCTGAGGCCACCCTTATCGCGCCCCTGATCTACAGCCAGTTGCTGTCGGCCACGTTGGCGGGCGTGCTTGTGTTTAGAAACTGGCCAGACATCTATTCCCTGATCGGCCTCTGCCTCATCGCGTTCTCAGGCTTTGGGTCTCTGGTCGTCCAGCGTAACGTTCTGGGAAAATAGGGCTAAGCGACCCGTCAGCATGAGATTGGGTCAATCTTATAAGCATTTGTTGATAATGTGGCAGCCCGTAGGGGAATCGAACCCCTCTTTCCAGGTTGAAAACCTGGCGTCCTAACCGATAGACGAACGGGCCGTGCTGTCGCGTGAGGTGGTGATTATGAAAATCCTCTGACCAGCGCAAGAGGATTCTTCGCAAAAAGTGCACCATCCCCGATATGGCGTAACGCGCCGCGGGGCTTTACTGCTGCCATGTTGTGGGTGGGACGGCTGGCAAAGGCTCAATTCAATGCACTGGCATCCTCCAGCCGAAGCTGCACAGTCTGGCGTCCGCCCCATGTGTTGATGTCGAGCCGTCCGGCAAGGTGGAACCGTGCGCCACCATGCTCCAGAAGGCGCGGACCTAGGGGGCTGTCGAAGGCGCCAAAAGCGATGGCCTCCAGTTGCGGCCCTGTACCGTCGCCGAACCGCAGCTTCAGGTGGCTCTCGCCCACACGCTTGGCGTAGCTGATGCTCATGGAAGCAAACCCAAAGCGCGGCCCAGGCGCACCGGCGCCAAACGGCCCGGCCGTTTCGATCTGCGCCACCAGTTCTGGTGTAGCCGCACCCGGCATCAAAAGCCCATCAAGGCGCAGGTCTGCCGGCCCGGCTGCCCCTGCTCCTTGCCGGGCCAGAAGGTCCGACAGGCGGGCCATCGCGGGCTCCAGCTGGTTACGAGCCACCGTCAGACCTGCGGCCATGCGGTGACCGCCACCCTTGATCAATAAGCCCTCGGCGGCCAGCTTCTGGATTGCGGCGCCAAGATCGATACCGCTGATCGAGCGGCCCGATCCCTTGCCTTCGTTGCCGTCAAAGCCGATGACAATCGCTGGGCGGTTGGTGGTCTCTTTGAGACGACTGGCCACGATACCAACGACACCCGGGTGCCAGCCGTCGTCTGCGGCCCATACCAACGGGGCTTGAAGCCCGCGCGCATCGGCCTGGGCCAGGGCGGCGTCGCGCACGGCGGTCTCGATCTCGCGCCGCTCGGTATTAAGCTGATCCAGTCTTTCGGCTAAAGCGGTGGCCTCGGATACGTCAGCTGTGGCCAGCAGGCGCGCGCCCAGATCCGCTTTGCCGATCCGCCCCCCGGCATTGACGCGCGGGCCCATGACGAACCCCAGATGGTAGGCGCTGGGTGCTGCATCTAATCTCGCCACGTCAGAAAGTGCGACAAGCCCCGGCCTCTGCCGCCCGGCCATCACTTTCAGGCCCTGCCGCACAAAGGCCCGGTTTACACCACTCAGAGGCGCCAAGTCCGCAACCGTGGCCAGCGCCACAAGGTCCAGCATGGCCATCAGGTCCGGGCCCTTGCGTCCGGCCTCGCGCCACTGTCGACCGGCCTCGACCAGCATCAGGAATACAACGGCTGCGGCGCACAGATGACCCAGGTCGCCACTCTCATCCTGCCGGTTCGGGTTCACTACGGCATGGGCATCGGGCAGTGTCTCACCGCCCAGATGGTGGTCCAGCACAATCACATCCGTACCGGTTGCGGCGGCAATCGCATCATGGCTCAGCGTGCCGCAATCAACGCAGATGATCAGGTCATGATCGGCAGCCAGCGCAGTCATCGCGGGAGAGTTGGGTCCGTAGCCCTCATCAATCCGGTCCGGAATATAAAGCGTCGCTCCCAACTCCGTCTGCCTCAACCAATCCAGCAGCAGTGCCGCTGCGCTTCCGCCATCCACGTCATAGTCCGCGAATATGGCAATGCGGCCCTTGCGGTCTACCTCCCGCAAGAACCGCGTCGCGGCCTTCTCCATGTCCCTCAGGCCCCTCGGATCGGGCAAAAGATCTCGCAATTTTGGGTCAAGAAATCCCTCCACCCCGGCGGCTTCCACACCCAACCGTGCCAGCGTCTGACACAAGGCCAGCGGTAACCCACTTGCCTGCATCAGGCCCTCGGCCTGCCGCCCCACCTCCACCGAAGGGCCGATCCAGCGCCGCCCGGTGAGCGAAGCATCAACATCCAGAAATGTGGGGGTGTTTGGGGTTTGCGTGGACATAGGATCAAAATGGCATAGAAATCAGCGCTTGAACACGGGCGATCACATGACCCCGATGCGCATTACCATGGCCTTTCTCAATGTGTCGGATGTTGTGCCATTAGGTATTTTTGACCACAAAGAAGCCTGAGGCATATTCCTGCTTCTTTCTGGTTCCAAATACCTCGGGGGTGGCGCCCGCAGGGCGGCGGGGGCAGCGCCCCCAATGACCCGTCAATCTATTGGGTGGCGGCAGGTCATCCGGCGGCGCTCACCCGTCTTGGAGCGCAGAAGCAGGGTTTCTGTCTCGATAAAACCTCCATGCGGTTTCATACCCGCAAGGATCGAGCCTGCGGTCACGCCGGTGGCCGCGAAAATCACATCATCTGTGACCATTTCATCGCGGGCGTAAACCCGGTCAAGATCCGTTATCCCTGCCTTGGCCGCACGGCCCCGTTCATCATCGTTGCGGAACAACAGGCGCCCCCAGATCTGACCACCCAGACATTTTAGTGCGCCGGCCGCCAGAACGCCTTCTGGTGCGCCACCAGAGCCCATGTACATATCGATCCCTGTGGTTTCGGGGTCTGAGCAATGGATCACACCGGCTACATCGCCATCTCCGATCAGGTAGATCGACGCACCAATCTTGCGCAGGTCGCTGATGGTCTCCTGGTGTCGGGGGCGTTCGAGCACACAGACAGTGACGTCGGACGGCGCGCAACCCTTGGCCTTGGCCAGCGCCTCAACACGCTCGGAAGGCGACATATCGAGCGATACGACGTCCTTGGGATAACCAGGCCCTATGGCCAGCTTGTCCATGTAAACATCGGGCGCGTGCAGCATGGTGCCGCGAGGCGCCATGGAAATGACAGTCAGCGCGTTTGGCATGGCCTTGGCGGTGATCGTCGTGCCCTCCAGCGGGTCAAGAGCGATGTCTACGCCCGGCCCGTTTCCGGTTCCAACTTCCTCGCCGATGTAAAGCATCGGAGCCTCGTCCCGCTCGCCCTCACCGATGACCACGACGCCTGCGATGTCCAGCTTGCCTAGCTCCTCGCGCATGGCGTTCACGGCGGCCTGATCGGCGGCTTTCTCGTCGCCGCGCCCAATCAGAGGGCGGCAGGCCAGGGCGGCCTGTTCGGCCACGCGGGCCAGGCCTAGGGACAAAAGGTCATCATCGAAATCGGCAGCGGACATGGCAGTTCCTTAAAGTATTTATCAGGGGGCAGGTTTAACTTTGCCTGTTTGTCGGCACAAGGCCGGTGTTTGACTGTGTGTGTCAGACTTTTTCGATACGCAGAGCGACTGGCTGACCCGCAATCACATCAAGGCCCATCATCCCATCCAGCGCGGCGTCCAGCGCATCGCGCGTGGTTTTATGCGTCACGATCAGAATTGGTGCAGCACTGTCATCATGGCGGTACTGGCGCATCCGGTCGATAGAGACACCGGCCTCACCCAGAACGCTGGCCAGTTTGGCCATCGCGCCGGGTTTGTCCTCTAGGGCAAGACGCAGATAGTAAGGGGCAGGGGTAGCAGTCTTGGCCGGTGTGGCTTGGGTTAGGGTTGCGGCGGGTGCGCCGAAAGTGCTCACCCGGAAACCGCGTGCCACATCCATCACGTCGCCCATCACGGCGCTTGCGGTCGGGCCTTCGCCTGCACCCGGACCGCGCAGGACCACCTGCTCAACTTGGTCGCCTTCGAGAACGACCATATTTGTGCCACCCTCCAGCTGGCCCAGGGGGCTGGTTACGGGGACAAGACAGGGTGTCATGCGCTGTTCCAGCCCGCGGCCCGTCATCTGCGCCACACCCAACAACTTAATGCGGAAACCCATATCGGCCGCCTGGTGAATGTCGTCGATGGTAATCCGTTCGATCCCTTCCAGTTCCACACCGTCGAAATCGACCTGAACGCCAAAGGCTACGGATGCCAGAATCGCCAGCTTGTGCCCGGCATCTATCCCGCCCACATCCAGCGTTGGATCAGCTTCCAGATAGCCCAGCTGGTTGGCCTCCTCGAACACCTCGTCATAGGGTAGGCCTGCCGATTGCATCCGCGTCAGTATGTAGTTGCAGGTGCCGTTCATGACGCCCATCACGCGGGTCATCTCATTGCCAGAAAGTCCTTCCGTCAGTGACTTTATGACGGGAATGCCACCTGCCACCGCTGCCTCGAACCGAAGGACAACGCCATTGTCCTCGGCCAGCTGCGCCAACGCCTGGCCATGGTGGGCCAGCATCGCCTTGTTGGCCGTAACCACATGTTTGCCCGCCTTCAACGCCGCCTCAACAGAGGCCTTCGCAGGCCCGTCACTGCCGCCAATCAGCTCAACATAGACATCCACGTCGTCGCGGGTGGCCAGGGCGACAGGGTCATCCTCCCACGCATATTGCGAAAGGTTAACGCCGCGATCCTTGTCGCGGCTGCGCGCCGATACGGCGGTGATGATGATCGGTTGGCCTGCACGCGCGGCCAGAAGACTGGCCTTCTGGCGCACGATTTTGACAACACCGGCGCCGACGGTCCCAAGACCTGCGATACCAAGACGTAGGGGTGAGGACATGTCAGCGCTCCATACTCAGGCGTTTGATTTGCCAAGCGATCTACAACCAAGCGCGCGCCGGTGCAACGCGGCATTCTTTTTGGAGGTGCGGAAGAAAGGAGTGTGGACGTTTTGCCTGATCTCGCGCGGGACTTTTAGCAAGGGGAGTTTCCTGGCCCACCTTTCCTGGCTGTCCTCCGCATTTTCCCAAGAAATGTGCCACCAGTATGAGCGCAAAATTTCTGCGAAAAATTTGTCACCAGTACGATGAAGGTACGACCTGAACTAAACCTCTTCGTCCTCGATCTCGATCGTTTGATCCAGCCTATCCCGGCTTTCGGCATCTATCACGTCACCCTTTAAACTGGCCGCCCGCGCGCGCAGCGCGTTGGCGCGGCTGTCGATCTGTTGTGCCACAATGGGATCGCGCGGCTCAATCGGGCCGGTTGCCACCTGCGCGCGAAGATCCTCTGCTGGAAGTAGCTTTGGGAAATCGGTATTGAGGGCCTCGGGGCTCACTCGCGCCCGCAAATCCGGAAAGCTGGAGCACGCACTAAGAAGCGCCACCACTGCCACCATGCCTATCGACCGGACCATTCGACTGCTTTTCGCCTGAACTTTCATGTTTTCCTCATGCCATTTTTGCAGTCTCACACGCAAGCAGGGATTGATTTGAACGAGTGTTCAGTTAATGCTCCTGCTATGGCACGAACCCAAGGCTCACATTCCGGCATTACCGGGCCCAAAATCCGCGACGCTGCGCGCGCACTTTTTGCCAGGCATGGCTATGCCGCTGTTTCCATGCGCCAAATCGCGGCTGAGGTGGGCGTGCAGGCGGGTGCGCTCTACAATTACACCCCTGACAAGCAGTCCCTTCTCTTCGATCTGATGAAATCCCATATGGATGAGCTGCTTGTCGCCTATGACGCACTGCCGCAAGGCGGCAACCCCTTGGCGCAGCTAGAACAATTCGTCCGGTTCCATATCCGCTATCACGCCGAACGCCCTGATGCGGTGTTTATCGCCTACATGGAACTGCGCAACCTGACGCCTGAAAATTTTGACGCAATAGAGGCCCTGCGCCGCGCCTATGAGGCTCGTCTTGAACGTATCCTAGAGGATGGCGTTGCATCTGGCCTCTTCGATGTGTCCGAGCCGCGTATCTCCGCCATGGCCATGATTGCGCTCTTCAATGGCGTAAACACCTGGTTCCGTGAGGATGGCCGCCTTAGTATGGATGACCTGCAAAGCCTCTACTGGGCCATGGTCCGCAAATCCATCCTCACCCAGTCGGTCGCGGCAAATTCACCCTCGTAGAGCGCACCCAAAACGGGTATGCCGCCCGCGAAAGGGAGGCATGACATGTCTGACGAGGTCCTTACAGAGCTTTACGCATCCAATTCACGCCGCGTCCTTGGAGTGGGCATGCTGGCCTTTTTGGGCGGTCTACTGATCTATGCCGCTTTGGCCCATCCGCCCAGTAACCTGGGCTGGCAGGTATTTCTTATTGTCATGGGCGGTCTCAGTCTCTGGGCGGCAGAAAGCATGCGCCAGGCCACACGCCACGGTGTGCAGCTGACCGAGGAGGGCCTGCGCAGCACGGATGGAGAGGTTTTGGCCACGCTTGATCAGATACAATCGGTAGACCGATCCATATTTGTGTTCAAACCGTCGAATGGTTTTGTGGTGCACCTGAATACATCGGCACCCTGGCGCTGGCAGCCAGGGCTCTGGTGGCGGATGGGTGCGCGCATCGGTGTCGGCGGGGTGACGCCAGGTGGAGCCGGTAAGGTCATGTCCGATATGCTGGCTGCGATGTTGCTCAAGCGCGACAAGGGCGATGATATATTCAGTTGACCGTGTCTGAGGGGCGGGGTGCGACCCACAAGGCGTTTTCCTGGTCCTCTGATCAGCTACATTCGTCGAAACAAATCTGTGGTGCAAAGCGGATACCGGTGAAGGTCCGGGTCTTGATCTTAAGATCGTCCGAAAACCCCACATCGAAAATGGTGCTGTAGTTTGATTCACTTTCGATCAGGATTAACTCTTCGCCGTCGTCCAACATGGGCAGCACGTCATGGTCATTACGCACATCCACGTCCTGTAATACGGACATGCCGCCCGAGCCGCGTATCTTGGACCAGCTGACTTCGAACTCGTCATCATCCTCAATGTAGCGGATCACCGTGATCCTTAGCTGATTGACGCCACTATCATCAGCGATCTCGTTGAAAAGCGCCAGGGCGTTGTCGACATAGACATCCGTTACTACGTCGTTTTCACGCGAGATGAGATCAGCAATCGTGTAGGTCGCCTTCTCCCGCGCGCTCTTGTAGCGATGCACTTCAAAAAACTCGAATGTCGCTGCCAGTCCCCAGAACAGAATCGGCAGGGTCATAACGGTTTCCACCATAACTGTGCCACGCGTGTCCTGGCAAAAGTCATGGATATAGGATTTCAGAACAAGCCAACACGTCATCTTACAATGGCTCCTGAACAAAGGCGCTTGTTACAATGACAGAGGCTTCGCCGCTGGCATTTTTTTCTAGGGCCGACCCAAGAAATTCATTCGGAAAAAGCGGATCATAGCGCAGGCAGGCGCGCAGCAACATCAGCTCGTTCTGCTGACCAGGGGTAAATTCACGCACGGGCTTAGCAGGCTCTGCCGCATCCGTGCAGTCAGCCGAGGTGTCGAACGCGTTGAAAGACCGGATATCAGCCGACCGCATCTCGAGCCGCAACTTATTTTGGCAATCCAGTAGCATCAGCGAATTGGCACAGACCAGGTCCTTTATATCGTCATGCTGTGGCACTGTCCCTGTACCCAGCCGCACCTCACGCACCGCCATGTCGAGGCCACGTTCCAGCAGCGTATGGCGCAGCGTTACGAGGCCCAGCTCGATCGACAGAATCAAGATCGAGATATAGGCCGGTAGAACCAGGATAAATTCGACGGAAGCCGTGCCCTGATCGTCCTTAGCATAATCCCGTAGATAGGTGAGAAAATCGCGCATTATTGTGTCAGCCTCAGGTTCTTCACGTTGGAGGCGATCGAGTTGAACGCGGCCGAGATATTAGCGCCGTTTGTCGGGTAGTAGTGGTTGCCTGATGAGGCGCAATCCCGCAGCTGCGTTTCGGCATTACCGCCTGAACTAATGTCATAGCCTATCGTGTAGACCACGATGTTCTGACCCTTGCTGGCCGAGCAGATGGCCTGCAGGCGGTTATCCTTGGTTTCACCATCCTCACGACTGGAATACACGTAGTCATTCCATGGGCCGCTGTTGATCTTGTCGCGGTAGAAATCCGGTGACATCAGGCCCCATGCTTCTTCCCAAGAGAGCTGCTCAAGGCTGATGAACTCATCTTCTTCTTGGAAATCGTCCCATTCGTCACGCTCGACCCAATAGTCGTTGTCGTACCAGTAGCCGATACTGGGCCCGACCTCTTCCACATCGAAGTATTCGTCCCAGTAGCTGTCGTAGAGGTAGTAGGCCGATTGTTCATCGCCGCGCACCTCGGTGTAGACGCAGGTCCACTTAGGGTTGCTACACTTGTTTTCGTCGAAAGACATCCGGACGTCGCCATTCTTTTTGTAGCGCCAGGCGTGGTCAAAGGTGGTCTCAACCTCCGACCAAGTCAAAAGATACAGGCTGGAATTAGGACCGCGATAGCTGCCAGGATCATTGAAATAGTAGGATGTGGTGTTCTTGCCGTCAGCCATCAGCACGATAACCTTAAGCGTCTCTGCCTCTCCATGCACAGCGGGCAGGTTGTCCAGTGTCGCATCCACAACGCCTGCGGTCTGCAGATCGGTCACCACGTCTTGGAATTCGTCATCCAGCAGGGCTGCGCCCCACTTCATCCCGAGATGGGCCGAGGTGTTTCCGTCTGCGGTCAAAGCATTGATGTGGGCATGCAAGTCGCTCTCGCTGATCGAGTAGGGCAGGATTTCAGCGTTGTCGTCGTTGTAGCACGATCTCCAGCCGTCGCTTAGGCTGTTGAAGCTACCATAAACCGAGGTGAATATCTGCTGGTCAACGGCCACGTCGGGGTCAATCGCGATTTCGTTATAGTCATTGCCTTCGAAACGTATGCAAGTTGAGTAGTCATGCGTCTGGTTCACTGTCAGCGCGTCAAAGATTTCCTGGCTTGGTGTGACGTTGAACGCAAAGGGCACGACTGAAATCACGGCATTCCCCTCGTCGGACCCGTTCAGGATGGTGGTCACGAATGAGTTGGCAGCCGTTTGCATATTGCTCAACTTCGTGCCTTCCATCGAACCCGATACGTCAAGAACTACGGCCACTTCCAGTTTCGGTGTGCTCACCTCCGCCGCAGCGGCCCCATTGGCACCTAGTTTTTCGACGCCGGTCATATGTAGCAGATAAGTGTCCATTTCCAAGCTCGCCTCGGCATAGACGCGCGTGGCGTTCAAAGAGGTCACGATGTCGTCATCACCAACCCCGTCAGTATCAAACTCACCGAGGTACTGGGACATATCGTTCTTGGCAAAGTAGTCTTCAACAATCGCCTGCACGTCCGTCACTTCAGAGCCTTGCGGCGCTCCTGCACCGGCCAACACTGCTGCATCGAGCGTCGCCTGCAAATGTGTCCGCTCCATCTCTTGGCGCATAGTGTCCACGCCAAGTCCTGCCATCAGCAGAATGCACATGAATACGAAAAAGCTCAGTATGGTTGCCGATCCATCCTGTTCGTGGCCGAACGTTGTGGCGCGTTTTGCCAGTGTGGATGTGCACGTGTTCAACTGGCCTGTTAGACCAGTTCCCATCAGGCGTCCCGTTAGAATTGGCATTCCTTTACCCTCGCAGACATACAGGCATTAGATAGAATACGACTTGTCAGTGATGAAATGGGAACGGGGCTAAAATGTGGCACATATGCGTTAAAATGTGTGTTTTCAGTTGGTTATTGGAGATAATCCATGACTTGCTGTTGTTATTGTTTCCGCTGAGGCTCAAATCCCTTCACGTTTAAGGCATTTTCCGCTCCAGAACGAAATCCTAGACAAAGAATGCTGCTAGGGTAACGATGCTGAAAAAAGGATCCGGTTTCAAAGCCCGGACAAACGCAATACCAGGGAGATAGTGAATGAACACAGATCGCAGAGAGCCCAGCTTCCGCGAAAGCGTTGACCTTATGTTCAACAGGGCTGTGGCCCTCATGGATATGCCCCCTGGGCTTGAAGAAAAGATTCGGGTTTGCAATGCCACATACACGGTGCGATTTGGGGTGCGTCTGCGGGGACAGATTCAGACATTTACTGGCTACCGCTCGGTCCATTCCGAACATATGGAACCGGTGAAGGGTGGCATTCGCTTCGCCATGGGCGTCAATCAGGACGAGGTAGAGGCGCTGGCGGCGCTGATGACCTACAAATGCGCGCTGGTCGAGGCGCCGTTCGGTGGATCTAAAGGCGGTTTGCGGATTGATCCTCGCAAATGGGATGACCACGAGCTCGAGCTGATCACCCGCCGTTTTGCCTATGAGTTGGCCAAGCGCGACCTGATCCACCCCAGCCAAAACGTGCCTGCGCCCGACATGGGCACCGGGGAACGTGAGATGGCCTGGATTGCGGACCAGTATCGTCGCATGAACACCACCGATATTAACAGTCGCGCCTGTGTAACGGGCAAGCCAGTCAATGCCGGCGGCATCCAGGGCCGGACAGAGGCCACGGGCCGCGGCGTGCAATATGCCCTGCAGGAGTTTTTCCGCCACCCCGAGGATGTGAAGGCCACCGGGATGAGTGGGACCCTCGATGGCAAGCGTGTGATCGTTCAGGGACTTGGCAATGTGGGCTATCACGCCGCGAAATTCCTGTCTGAGGAAAACGGCTGCAAGATTATCGCGATCATTGAACGTGACGGAGGGCTTTACGATGAAAAGGGCCTCGACGTCGAAGAGGTGCGCAACTGGATTGCGAAACACGGTGGCGTGAACGGATACCCTTCGGGCCATTATATTGCAGATGGGGCGAAATACTTGGAGGAAGATTGCGACATCCTGATCCCGGCGGCCTTGGAGGGTGTGATCAATATGCACAATGCCGAACGTATTCAGGCCGCGCTGGTGATTGAGGCGGCGAATGGGCCAGTGACGGCGGGGGGTGATGAAATCTTGCGCCAGAAGGGGACAGTGATCATTCCCGACATGTATGCCAATGCCGGCGGTGTGACGGTGTCCTATTTCGAGTGGGTCAAGAACCTGAGCCATATCCGTTTTGGCCGTATGGGTCGCAGGCAGGAAGAAGCGAGACACCAGCTGCTGGTCAATGAGCTTGAGAGGCTGGATGAGCAGATGATCGACGGCTGGAGCATGACCCCGGATTTCAAGCGGCGTTATCTGCGCGGCGCCGGAGAGCTTGAGCTGGTCCGCTCAGGGCTCGATGACACGATGCGCACGGCCTATCAGCAGATTTCCGAGGTCTGGCATGAGCGCAACGACGTCACCGACCTGCGAACGGCGGCCTATCTGGTTTCGATCGGCAAGGTGGCCGACAGTTACCGGGTCCTTGGTCTTTGACACCGCTTTTTCTGCACAAGCAGAGTCGTGGAAAATTTCGGCCCAGAAAATTCGAATTTTCTGGGCCATTTTCTTGCAAGAAAATGATGGGCGCCGGTGCTGATAAGGCGGTGTGTTAAAAACGTCATTTTTGTTCGCTGGAGGTCATTGCAAAGCGCACCAAGACTTGATTGACTTTCCCAAACCCACGGAAAGGGATGCGATGCGGTTTTCTGGCTTGCGAATTCTCAAGGAAGGTCTGACGGGCAACAAAGGTTGGGCGCCCCACTGGGCTGACGCAACCCCGAAAGAGGCTTATGATGTCATCGTGATCGGTGGGGGCGGGCATGGTCTTTCCACCGCCTATTACCTGGCCAAAAACCATGGTGTGCGCAATGTTGCAGTTCTCGAAAAAGGCTATCTTGGCGGCGGCAACATAGGTCGCAACACCACGATCGTTCGGGCCAATTACTTTTTGCCGGGGAATTCTGAATTTTACAGTCACTCGCTGAAACTGTGGGAGGGTTTGGAGCAGGATCTCAACTACAATGTAATGCTCTCTCAGCGAGGCCAAATCGCGCTGTTTCATTCAGATGCGCAGCGCGATGCGGCGATCCGGCGTGGTAATTCGATGATCAATCAGGGCGATGACGCAGAGCTTTTGTCGGTGCCGCAGCTCCGGAAAATGGTGCCCTATCTGGATTTTGATCAGGCGCGGTTTCCGATCTATGGTGGCATCCTGCAGCGGCGCGCGGGCACGGCGCGCCATGATGCTGTGGCCTGGGGATATGCGCGGGGGGCCTCGGATCGGGGTGTGGACCTGATCCAGAATTGCGAGGTCACGGGAATTGACGTGAAAGATGGCCGCGTTGCCGGAGTGCAGACCACGCGCGGGGCAATCAAGGCTGGCAAGGTGGCTATTATCGTCGCGGGGCGGTCCTCAAAAGTGGCTGCGATGGCGGGAATGCGCCTGCCGATTGAGAGCCATGTGCTCCAGGCCTTCGTGACCGAGGGCCTCAAACCCTGCATCGATCATGTGATCAGCTTCGGGATGGGGCATTTCTATATCAGCCAGTCCGACAAGGGTGGGCTGGTCTTTGGGGGCGATCTGGATTTCTACGCCTCATATGCCGCGCGCGGCAACCTGCCCATCATCGAGCATGTGATGGAGGCAGGCATGACGCTCATGCCCGCCATCGGCAAGGCGCGCGTGCTGCGGAGTTGGGGTGGCATCATGGACATGACACCCGATGGTGCGCCCATTATCGACAAGACCCATATCGACGGGCTCTTCGTCGATTGTGGCTGGTGCTATGGCGGGTTCAAGGCCGTGCCTGCGTCGGGCTATTGCATGGCGCATCTGATGGCGACAGGCCAACCCCATGAGGCGGCGGCAGGCTTCCGGCTGGACCGGTTCAGGACGGGCCGTGGTCTGATGGATGAAGAAGGCACGGGCAGCCAGCATAACCTGCATTAGGCGCGGATCGGGAGTGCGGAATTTGAGTACTTTTGGAAAGATGAAGCAGAAAGAGGCGCGCCCATGAGGCTGGTTTGTCCAAACTGCGGCGCACGCGATCGGCGGGAGTTCTACTACATGGGAGATGCCGTGGCACTGGCCCGCCCTGCCGCGGATGCACCGATCGAGGCTTGGGACGATTACGTCCACAACCGGGACAACCCTGACGGCGTTACGCGCGAGCTTTGGTATCATGAGGCGGGGTGTGGCGCCTGGATCATAGTGACGCGCAACACGTTGACCCATGAGGTATTGTCCTGTGAACTGGCCGCGGATGTGAAAGAGGCGATGGCATGAGGGTCGCAGGCGAGGGGCTGATCAATCGCAAGCGACGCATTTCGTTTCGCTTCGACGGGCACAGCTATGCAGGCGTTGAGGGCGACACGCTGGCCTCGGCCCTTTTGGCCAATGACATTCGCCTGATTGGCCGATCGTTCAAGTATCATCGCCCGCGTGGCCTTTTGAGTGCGGGCAGTGAAGAGCCCAACGGTTTGGTTACGCTGGGCAAGGGCGTGGGGCAGGCGCCCAACCAACGCGCCACCATGGTCGAGTTGGAACATGGGCTCGAAGCCTTTAGCCAGAATGCCTGGCCCGCACTGGGCTTTGACATAATGGCCATAAACGACCTCGCTGCGCCTTTCCTGGGCGCGGGGTTCTACTACAAGACCTTCATGTGGCCCAAATCCTTCTGGGAAAAGCTGTATGAGCCTGTCATTCGCCATGCCGCTGGGCTGGGCGCGCTGTCGATGAAGGCCGATGAGGATCGTTATGAGAAGGCCTGGGCCCATTGTGATCTTCTGGTCATCGGGGCCGGGCCCACGGGGCTTTTGGCCGCGCTGATAGCCGCTCGGGCCGGCGCAGACGTAATCCTTGCTGATGAGGACACCCGCACCGGCGGGCGGCTCAACGCTGAAAGCATCGATGTAGACGGCCTGCCGGGCCGCGACTGGGCGGCTGAGATCACGGCCGAGCTGGCTGCGATGGACAACGTGCGCATCATGACCCGCACCACTGTGGCTGGGGCTTATGATGGTGGGACCTATGCTGCACTTGAACGCCTCTCTCCGCAGGCTGCTGCGCGGGCGGGTGCGCCCAAGGAATGCTTCTGGCGCATCGTGGCCCGTCGCGCCATCCTTGCGTCTGGGGCGTTGGAACGGCCCATTGCCTTTGCCAACAATGACCGCCCCGGTATTATGACGGCGGGCGCGGTTCGGGCCTATATCAACCGTTGGTGTGTCTCTCCGGGTCGCAGCGTGGCAGTTTTTGGCAACAATTCGGACGCGCACCGGACCGTGGCCGATCTGCTAGACGCCGGTGTCCATGTCAGCGCACTGATCGACGCGCGCCATGATGCGACCTGCGATTTGGACGTGCCGTTCTACGCCGGTGCCCATGTTGTGGATGCCCATGGCCGCACCGGGCTTGACACAATCGTAGCCGACACTGCTGCTGGGACCGAGAGGATCAAGGCGGAATGCCTTGCCGTCTCGGGCGGGTGGAACCCGACAGTGCATCTGACCTGTCATATGAATGGACGCCCCACATGGAATGAGGAGATCGCCGCCTTTGTGCCGACACCGGGCTCGGTCCCGGGCCTCAGTGCTGCTGGCGCTGCCAACGGGGCGTTCGAAACACGGGCCTGCCTGGAAAGTGCCGTCGCCGCGACAACGGGGGCCTTAACAGAAATAGGCCTGAAAGCCCCAAAGATGGAGCTGCCGCGCGCCAGTGACGGCGCTTTTGACATCATGCCGCTTTGGGCTGTGCCGGGCAAAGGCCGTGCGTGGCTTGATTTCCAGAACGATGTCACCGTCAAGGATATCAAGCAGGCCGTCGTGGAAAACTTCCGCTCGGTCGAGCACATGAAGCGTTACACCACGCAAGGGATGGCGACTGATCAGGGTAAAAATTCTAACGTGCAGGCGCTGGCCGTGCTGGCCGATGCCACGGGGCGCGGCATCCCGGAAACAGGTACCACGACCTTCCGCCCGCCCTATTCCCCGGTGCCAATCGCGGCGATGGGGGCCGGTGGGCGCGGCAAGGGGTTTGCGCCGGAACGCAAGACCACCTCGCATGCTGCAACGCTGGCGCTGGGTGCGCCGATGATCGAGGCGGGGCTTTGGTACCGGCCCAGCTATTTCCCGCGCGCCGGTGAACGGACCTGGCGGCAATCCTGCGACCGTGAGGTGCAGATGGTGCGTGAGCATGTGGGCGTGGTCGATGTGTCCACGCTGGGCAAGATCGACATTCAGGGCCCGGATGCCGGGGCGTTTCTGGATCTGGTCTACACCAACATGTTCTCCACGCTGAAGGTGGGCCGGGTACGCTATGGGCTGATGCTGCGCGAAGATGGCCACGTCATGGATGACGGCACCACCGCACGGCTGGGGTCACATCATTTCTTGATGACTACCACCACCGCCGCCGCCGGACAGGTGATGCGGCATTTGGAATTTGTGCATCAATGTCTGCATCCCGAATTGGATGTACGCTTTGCTTCTGTGACCGAACAATGGGCGCAGTTTGCCGTCGCCGGACCAAAATCCCGGGATTTGTTGAACGGCGTGCTGGATGCGCCGATTGATGACAAGACCTGCCCCTTTATGGCCTGTGGCCCTGTGTCTATTGGCGGTGTTGGGGCGCGGCTGTTCCGCATCTCTTTTTCGGGTGAACATGCCTATGAAATCGCGGTGCCCGCGCGCTACGGTGCGTCGCTGTTCGACCTACTACTCGAGCGGGCCGAGGCGATGAGCGGTGGGGCCTACGGGATGGAGGCGCTGAATGTCCTTCGGGTGGAAAAGGGCTTTATCACCCATGCCGAAATCCATGGCCGTACCACCGCTTTTGACATCGGGATGGAGAGGATGATCTCACCAAAGAAGGACTGTATCGGCAAGGCGATGGCGGCGCGTCCGGGTCTTTTTGGCGAAGAGCGTGAGCAACTCGTCGGGCTGCTGCCCATCGGTGCGGTCAAAGAGCTGATTGCGGGTGCGCATATTTTCACCCAAGGGGATGAGGTGACGCGTGTGAATGATCAGGGCTATGTCACCTCGGTCGCATTTTCACCCTGCAAAGGGCATGTGCTTGGTCTCGGCTTCCTTAAGAACGGGCGTGAGCGATATGGTGAGATGGTGCGCGTGGTGGATCATATGAAATCCTCCAGCACGCTGTGCATCGTGCAGAACCCGGCACAGATCGATCCTGAGGGAGAGCGGGCACGTGGTTGATTTAATCGCAAAAACGCCGCTTTTAAGTATGAAGCCTGTCAAGATTGGGGCAGTGACACTCAGCGAAGTGGACCTCGGGGTTCTCACATCGCTTGCACCATACAGGGGCCGGGACAAGGACCTCTCGATTGCGCTGAAGGCGGCGCATGGCATGACCTTGCCCGGACCGGGTAAGGCCACGGGTAAGGCGGGCGCACGCGCGATCTGGTTTGGAAACCGGGCGGTCCTGCTGGCCGGACCTGCCCCCGAGGCTGCGCTGGGTGAGATCGCAGCCGTGGTGGATCAGAGCGATGCATGGACTGCGGTGCGGCTTGAGGGTCCAGAAGCCGATCAGGTGCTGGCGCGGCTGACGCCAATTGATCTGCGGGCCTCGGCATTCAGGCGGGGGCATACGGCGCGGACGGATTTGCAACATATGATGGCCTCGATTACGCGATTGAGTGACCAGGTTTTTCTGATCCTTGTTTTCCGCAGCATGGGCGACACGCTGGTGCATGATCTATGTGGCGCCATGGAAGGTGTTGCGGCCCGTCAGGGGGGTGGTTGATGGCTCGGCTTTCTATGGTGATGATAGGGCTTGTGTTGGTGCTGGTCCTGCCTGCGTCGGCCCAGACGGAGCGTGAGAAAAGCTGCGAGATTACGGCGCAGATCGTGTCCATCGCTGTCCAGGACCGGCTGGCAGGGCGGTCCGCGGATGCAATCAAGGCGGCACTTTCACGCGAAGGCTCAGGCGTGACGGGGGTTTACGTGGCCACCATTGATCCTCTGGTGGATATGGTTTTTGCATTGAACCAGGCCGGCTTGAATGATCAGGCGGTCGAGACCTATCGCCAGCAATGCCTGAATTTTTAAGTTCCTGCCTGCGCGCCACTCTCTGACGGTCGTGTCTCGCGGCGAGATTTCTCAACCATGTAAGAGTGCGGGTCTTGGACTGGAGCAGGGTTTGCCCCATACTGTGCGACATGAGTCTGCCCCCTGGTTTCCTGGATGAATTGAGAACCCGTACCTCGCTGTCGCAAGTGGTGGGGCGCAAGGTTATTTGGGACAGCCGCAAGTCCAACCAGGGCAAAGGTGACATGTGGGCGCCATGCCCCTTTCATCAGGAAAAGACCGCCAGTTTCCACGTTGATGATCGCAAGGGGTACTACTACTGCTTCGGCTGTCACGCCAAGGGCGACGCCATCTCATTTGTGCGTGAGACCGAGAACGTGGATTTCATGGAAGCCGTTAAGATTCTCGCCCAAGAGGCCGGGATGACGGTTCCAGAGCGTGACCCCCAGGCCCAGCAGAAAGCCGACCGCCGTCAACAGCTGACCCAGGTTATGGAGATGGCCGTACGCCACTTCCGGATGCAGCTCAAGACTGGGGCTGGTGCCGAGGCGCGGGAATATCTGGCCCGCCGTGGCCTTAGCGAGGTGGCAATTGAGCGTTGGGGCATCGGTTTTGCGCCGGATGCATGGCAGAACATGTGGGATCACCTGACCGGCAAAGGTGTAGAGCCGCAGATGATCCTTGATTGCGGTCTGGCCAAGCCCAGTCAGAAGGGTGGCAAACCCTACGACACTTTCAGGGGGCGAATTATGTTCCCCATCAACGATGTCCGGGGCCGTCCTATTGCCTTCGGGGGCCGCGCCATGGATCCTGGCGATAATGCCAAATACCTCAACTCGCCCGAGACAGAGCTTTTCGACAAGTCCCGTGTCCTTTTCAATCATGGCCCCGCGCGGGAGGCTGCGGGCAAGGGCAAGCCGTTGATCGTTGCCGAGGGCTACATGGATGTGATTGCACTCTCCGAGGCCGGTTTCGAGGCTGCCGTCGCTCCTCTGGGAACAGCGGTGACCGAACACCAGTTACAGATGCTCTGGCGTGTGGCCGATGAACCGATAGTTGCGCTGGATGGGGATACCGCTGGTCTGCGCGCAGCCTACCGCGTGATCGATCTGGCACTTCCGCTACTGGAGGCCGGGAAATCCCTACGCTTTGCCCGGATGCCCGAAGGCCAGGATCCCGACGACCTGCTGCGTGCCAGCGGGCCGCCTGCAGTTCAGGCTCTGTTCGATAAGGCTCTGCCCATGGTCCAGCTGCTTTGGCAACGGGAGACGGAAGGTAACATTTATGACAGTCCCGAACGGCGCGCGGCTCTCGACAAAGTGTTGCGAGAGAAGATCAAACTGATCCGTGACCCTTCTATTCGTGGTCACTACGGTGACGCGATCAAAGAACTGCGCGGCACGCTTTTTGGTGTGGCCAACACGCAAAACCGCCCCCGAGGTCCCTGGCGCGGGCGGCCCATGCGCGAACCCGTGCGGGCCACGACGCGGTCGTCCCTTCTTGCCGCCGGGGGCGGTGACATCGAAACCGAACTGCGCGAGGCGGTGATCCTTGCCATACTGCTGCGCAATCCCGATATCTTCGGGGAGTTTGAGGCGCAGATAGAGAACATGGTCTGCTCCAGACCCGACCACGCGGAACTGCGCGACTTGCTGTTGCGCCACGCGCCTGCGGGACACGAGACCTTGATGCAACACATTGCTGAACATCTCGGAGAGGGGGCGGTTGAAACCTTTTGCGCCAAACCCCATGTCGCTCTTGTGCCCGCAATCCGCCGATTGGGGGATAAGGACATGGCGCGCCAAACACTCTCGGAAGAACTTGCCAAGCTTGATGCGGCTTTGGGACTGAAAGCAGAGATTTCAGAGGCGGCCGAGGATATTCAGGGGGTGGCTGACGAGACGGTGACCTATCGCTTGTCGGAAGCCACCCGCGCCCAACATTCCGCGTCGCGGTCTTTGCAAGAAGACCAGGCCGAGTATGAAATTGGTCCCAACGGGGCCCCCGTCAACCGGGCCGAGAAGGACGCCTTCGATAGCCTATTGCAAAACATTGGTCTGCCCAAGGGGACTTCGGGATGACAGTCCGGGTACGAATCAGTAAACAAATTAGGGTAAAGGGTGTGCGAATCACCGCAACGCGCTATTGATTCGGTCATAAAATCGAATCACTCGTGCAAACTGACCCAGTGTTTAGGAGCTCTTCATGGCCGCCAAAGACAACGACGACCAGAAACCCGAAGACCAGGAAGCCGAAATTTCGCTCGATCTGAGCCAGGCCGCCGTCAAAAAAATGATCGCGGAAGCCCGGGAACGGGGCTTCATCACCTATGATCAGCTCAACCGTGTGTTGCCCCCCGATCAGGTGAACTCCGAACAGATCGAGGATGTGATGTCGATGCTCTCAGAAATGGGCATCAACATCATCGAGGAAGAAGACGCCGAAGAGGAAGAACAGAAATCTACCGCCGTGGCCGAAATTGGCCGCAAGGGTGAGATCACGCTTGGCTCCGGCAAGGAAGAAAAACTTGACCGTACGGATGACCCCGTGCGCATGTACCTGCGCGAAATGGGCTCAGTCGAGCTGCTCAGCCGCGAGGGTGAGATCGCGATTGCGAAGCGGATCGAGGCCGGACGCAACACGATGATCGCAGGGCTTTGTGAAAGCCCGCTGACCTTCCAGGCGATCACCATTTGGCGTGACGAACTTCTTGGCGAAGATATTTTGCTGCGCGACGTGATTGATCTAGAAACCACGTTTTCTGGCCAGATGGGCGATGATGAAGAGGGCGACGGCAACATGGTCGACGCCGCCAACATCTCCGCAGCGCCGACGGCGGGCAAGCCTGCTTCCAGTGAGCAGGAGCTGGACGCCGATGGCAACCCGCTCAACAATGATGACGATGACGATGATGACGAACAGGCTAATATGAGCCTTGCCGCGATGGAGGCCGCGCTGAAGCCGCGCGTGCTGGAAACGTTGGATCGCATCGCAATCGATTATGAACAACTTTCCGAGATGCAGGACAGCCGGATCTCGGCCACGCTGAACGAGGATGGGTCATTCTCCGAAAAGCAGGAAGCCACCTACCAGCAATTGCGTTCTGAGATTGTGGAACTGGTGAATTCTCTGCACCTCCACAACAACCGTATCGAGGCGTTGATCGATCAGCTTTACGGCATCAACCGCCGCATCATGCAAATTGACAGCTCAATGGTAAAACTGGCCGATCAGGCCCGGATCAACCGCAGGGAATTTATTGAGGCCTATCGCGGACGGGAACTGGACCCCAACTGGCTTGACGACATGGCGCAGAAATCTGGCCGGGGTTGGCAGATGTTCATGGAACGCTCGCCTGAGAAGGTGACAGAGCTGCGCGCCGACATGGCGCAGGTGGGCCAGTATGTTGGTCTCGATATTCCTGAATTCCGCCGCATCGTGCAGCAGGTTCAAAAAGGTGAAAAGGAAGCGCGTACCGCCAAGAAGGAAATGGTGGAGGCAAACCTGAGGCTCGTGATCTCGATCGCCAAGAAATACACCAACCGCGGCCTGCAATTCCTTGACCTGATCCAGGAAGGCAACATTGGTCTGATGAAGGCCGTGGACAAGTTTGAATACCGCCGCGGCTACAAGTTCTCGACCTATGCAACGTGGTGGATCCGTCAGGCAATCACCCGCTCGATTGCCGATCAGGCGCGTACGATCCGTATTCCAGTCCACATGATCGAGACGATCAACAAACTGGTGCGCACGGGCCGCCAAATGCTGCACGAGATTGGGCGCGAGCCGACGCCGGAAGAATTGGCCGACAAGCTGCAAATGCCGCTTGAGAAGGTGCGCAAGGTGATGAAAATCGCCAAGGAACCAATTTCGCTGGAAACTCCGATTGGTGATGAGGAAGACAGCCAGCTTGGGGATTTCATCGAAGATAAGAACGTTATCCTGCCGCTCGACTCGGCCATTCAGGACAACCTGAAGGAAACAACAACACGGGTTCTGTCTTCGCTAACACCGCGCGAAGAACGGGTCTTGCGGATGCGTTTTGGTATTGGAATGAACACGGACCACACGCTGGAAGAAGTAGGGCAGCAGTTCAGCGTGACGCGTGAACGTATCCGCCAGATCGAGGCGAAGGCCCTGCGAAAGCTCAAGCACCCAAGCCGCAGCCGCAAGCTGCGCAGTTTTCTGGATCAATAGGGTGGGGGCGTACCCCGCCCCTTCCCAACGAAAACCGAAATCTTCAAAAGATTTCAGACGCCGTCTTTTGCAGATTGCGGAAACAAGAAAACTCAAATTTGTGCATTATTTTTTAAAGCAAACGACCTCGCCTTGTGAAAGGTGGGGCGCCTCACCATGGCAGACACGCGTTTTCTAACACATCAATCCCCATCAAAACCCAAGGTGCTTTGTCTCCTGAACCTGTTAGACTTGTTCGGTAACGTGACCGGCAGGACCAACCCAATGAAACTTTTTGAAATTTCCACCCACGGCCAGGGCCTCTACGACTTCACGTCCCAGGTCACGGACTGGATCCGGGGCAATCCTGTAGGGGATGGCCTTCTGACGCTCTTCATCCGCCACACCTCGGCCAGCCTGCTGATCCAGGAAAACGCTGACCCCGAAGTGCAAACCGATCTGCGAAACTATTTTGCCAGGCTTGTGCCGCCCACCACTGACCCGTCCATGGCCTACTTGACCCATACCTATGAAGGCCCCGATGATATGCCTGCCCATATCAAGGCAGCCATGCTGCCGGTCAGCCTGCAGATCCCGGTGGCAAATGGCCGGTTGATGTTGGGCACCTGGCAAGGCATCTATCTTTTTGAACACCGCGACGCATCGCACCAGCGGCAAGTTGTTGCTCAGCTTATGGGTCATTGATGACGGAATTCCAAACTGCCGACGCTTGGGTGACGGCCCATGGGCAAGACCTATCAGCGTGGACGGCCACGATCTTTGACTTTGCCGAACCCGCCTGGCGCGAATACCGCTCTGCGGCGTGGTATGTGGATCGCCTGCGTGCAGAAGGGTTTACGGTCGAAGAGAGCTCCGCCGGGATGCCGACCGCCTTTTGTGCTGAATGGAAACAGGGCACCGGACCCACCATCGGGCTTTACGCCGAATACGACGCAGTGCCCGGTAATTGTCAGGCTGCCAGACCTGAAAAAGCCCCCCGCGATGGGCTGGGCCCCCTTGCCGCTGGTCACACCGATCCCCATTCCGGGCTTGGCATCTCTGGCCTTGGTGGGCTTCTCGCCACCAAAGCTGCGATGGAAGCCCATGGCATCGAAGGCGGCCTACGCTTTACAGGGGAGCCTGCGGAAAAGGTGCGCGGCTCCAAACCCCTCCATGCGGCCAAAGGTTACTATGATGGGCTGGCGGGGATGCTGTCGTTTCATCCCTTCTACATGCTTCCGCTCTGCAACACCGCGCGCTGGGAAACCCAATGTGGCGCGGCATATTCAATGATCTACCGCTTTCGATGTGAGGCGCCTGAAACCTGGGGTGCCCGTGATGGTGCACCCATCCCGCAAAGCCATTCCGATGTGCGCGCACCAGGCGCCAATGATGCGTTGATGCTGATGTACCAAACCGCGCGCAACCTGCGTGATACTATGCTGCCCCATCGTGGCGGTTGGTCAGTGTCCGAGGCGATCCTGGGTGCAGGTCAGGCCACTGCCGACAACCTGCCCGCCTTGCAGGCGGATATCCAGTACATGATCCGCGTGACCGACCTCGATATGGCAGAACAGATCACTGCGCGCCTCGATGACACCGCCCAATCGATTGCGGCAATGACGGGCTGCTCAGTAGAAAAACACTGGGTCAGCAAATCCCGCCCCGGGCTGACCAACCATGCCATGGCCGCGCTTGTCTGGGACCAGATCCAGACTGTGGGCCCACCCCAATGGGATGAGCCCGCCCTCGATCTGGCACGCAATGTGCAAGAGGCTTGCGGTACCTCCCCTGATCAAAATCCCCTGATCGACGCCTGCACCACGCTTATCCCCCCACAAGAAGCCGAGGCGATCCTGCGCCGTGATCTCCCTCCAAGCCAGCTCAACGCCACTTCGGATGACTATACCGACATGACCTGGCACGCACCCACGGCACGCTTCTATATTGCCCGTCCAGCCCTACGTGGCGGACCTTACCCGGCTTGGGCGATGAATGCATTGGGTGGCATGCCGCAAACGATTGATCCGATGGTGACCACGGCCGCGCGTGTGCTGGCCCGCTCGGCCCTGCGCCTGCTGACAGACAAAACCGCACGCGACACGGCCTGGGCCGAATTCGAAAAACGTACTGGCGGCGGCATCGGTGGTGACAACTGGATACCGCCTCTTGCCGATTATCCGCCCCCCGTTGATTTCGCTTGGCCCGAATACGTCACCACGCCGCGCGGTACCCATTGGCATATCCCGGGGTAGGGCGACGATGACCCTTGTTCTGACCGTTCTCGAAATTGTGGCGCCCGTGTTCTTGCTGGTGGGTGTGGGCTTTGTCTGGGTCAGGCTGGGCTATGAATACCGGGTCCAGTTCGTGACCCGTCTTGGCATGACGCTGTCCGTGCCCTGCCTGATCTTTGTCTCGCTCATGCAGTCCGAGATCGACCCCGCAGCCCTCGGCGCGCTCTCCCTGGCGGGGTTTGCAGGCTACGCCCTGATTGCGCTGGTGATGACAGGCCTTGTCCGGCTCAGTGGCCTCAACCGGCAAACCTATCTGGCGCCGCTGATCTTCAGCAATACCGGTAATCTTGGACTTCCGCTGGCGCTCTTTGCCTTCGGGGATGAGGGGCTGGGCTATGCGGTTGTTGTCTTTGCCGTCTCGGGGGTGACCCAGTTCACCTATGGCATCTGGCTGGTCTCGGGAGGAGGATCATGGCGCAAACTGGTGCAGGAGCCGCTGGTCGGCGCCACTCTTCTTGGCGCCCTGTTCCTCTGGCAGGGGTGGGAGACGCCCCGCTTCCTGACCAATGCGCTGGGCTTGATTGGGCAGATGGCCATTCCCCTTGTGCTGATCACCCTTGGCGTGGCCATGGCGCGCCTGCGCATCGGATCGCTAGGACGTCCCGTGTTGCTTTCGGTGCTGAAGCTGCTGATCTGTACAGGCTGCGCGGTGGGTATCGGGCTGGCCTTCGGGCTGGGGCCGGTGGCCTTTGGCGTATTGGTTCTGCAACTTGCCACGCCCGTTGCCGTCACCTCTTACATGCTGGCTGAGAAGTACGGCGCCGACGCACAGGCTGTTGCGGGCCTCGTGGTGGTCTCCACGCTCATGTCGGTGGCAAGCCTGCCGTTGCTTTTGGGCTTCCTGATCTGAAATTGGCGCGCCCCTCGCTTTGTTGCGGCCAAATTGGGCTTCTTTCTGGTCAAAAATACCTAAAAAAGCAGCAGCCAGTCCTGAAAGCCACAACTGGATATAGCGGTGGTAATTCCCCTCTACCCAAAACTTGGCGGCTCACCTATAGTAGCTGTATACAAGTGGGCCTTGAGACCCATGAAAACTGAGGCGGAAGAGAAGGGGGCTGGCCCATGCGGTGCCCGTTTTGCGGAAATATCGACACACAGGTGAAGGACTCGCGTCCGGCAGAAGATCACGTATCAATCAGGCGCCGGCGCTTCTGCCCGGCCTGTGGTGGGCGTTTCACCACTTACGAGCGCGTGCAGCTGCGCGATCTTGTGGTGGTGAAATCAAACGGGCGGCGCGAGGATTTCGACCGTGACAAGCTGGAACGCTCCATTCGTATCGCGCTTCAGAAGCGCCCTGTTGAGCCTGAGCGCGTGGAACAGATGATCTCCGGGATCGTGCGGCGGCTGGAGTCGCTGGGTGAAACGGATATTCAGTCCAAGAATGTGGGCGAGATCGTGATGGAAAGCCTGGCCCGGATAGATACGGTGGCTTATGTGCGTTTTGCCAGTGTTTACAAAAATTTCCAGGCGGCTGACGACTTTGACAAATTCGTTTCCGAGCTGCGTCCCGCGGCCTCGGACGACGCCTCCGTGGACGAGTGAGCGAGACCGATATCCGCTTCATGCGCCTGGCGCTGTCGCTGGGACGGCGCATGCAGGGTCAGACTTGGCCTAACCCGGCCGTTGGGTGTGTCATCGTTCAGGGCGGGCGCATCGTTGGCCGCGGATCCACAAGCCCAGGCGGACGGCCCCACGCTGAACCCCAAGCGCTGGCCATGGCAGGCGCGGCGGCGCGCGGTGCAACCGCCTATGTCAGTCTTGAGCCCTGCGCCCATCACGGTCGCACGCCCCCGTGTACAGAGGCGCTGATCAAGGCAGGCATCAGTCGCCTTGTGTCGCCCCTCCAGGATGAAGACCCCCGTGTGGCAGGGCAGGGCTTTGCCGCTCTGCGCGCGGCCGGGATTGACGTGGTTACGGGCGTGCTGGCTGAGGAGGCCGCGCAGGATCACGCTGGGTTTTTCATGCGTATGTCCGAAAACCGTCCCTGGGTGACGCTTAAACTGGCCAGTTCCTTTGACGGGCGTATCGCCACCGCCAGCGGAATGAGCCAATGGATCACGGGTCCACAAGCGCGCCACGTCGTGCACGGTCTACGTGCGCGTCATGATGCGGTGCTTGTGGGGGCGGGAACGGCGCGGGCCGATGACCCGATGCTAACGGTGCGGGGGCATGGCGTGGTACGCCAGCCAGTGCGGATCGTGACCTCGCGCAAACTCGACCTGCCGCAGAACGGCAAGCTGGCCCAAAGTGCAGCGGATGTGCCGCTATGGCTGTGTCACGGGGTGGATGCCGCCCCTGAACGGGTGCGGGCCTGGCAGGGGCTTGGCGCACAACTGTTGGAATGTGACGTCACGGGACGTGCGCTTGATCCGGTATCGGTCATGTCGGCGCTGGCGCATCAGGGCCTGACGCGGATCTTTTGCGAAGGCGGTGGGGCGCTGGCGGCCTCGCTTCTTGGGGCGCATCTGGTGGATGAGCTTGTTGGCTTTACGGCCGGCGTCCTGATCGGGGCAGAAGGCCTGCCATCGCTTGGTGCCATGGGCGTCTCCGATCTGCGAGATGCGCCACGATTTGTCTATGCAGGGGCGACAGAGGTGGGGGGCGATGTCCTGCATCGCTGGCGCCACCCCTGATCCCCCGCACCCATATTTTCAAAAAGTTCCAGCCCGCCCCGGGATCATGTCACGCCTCACCCGGGCTTGCGCGCCACCAGGAACCGCCTTGGCGGGCGCGCGGGATACGTCCCGGTCTCGACAATCTCGAACCCGGCATCGATGACATGTTGTTCTAGTTTCTCTACCTTCATGAATCCCACGAAGGGCGCTTTGCCAAAGGCCTGCATCACCGGCAGGGCCAATCTGGTAAGGAGGTATTCCATATTGCCTTCGCCCGGGCCCGGACGACAAAACGTTTTGGAAATGAACAGTCCGCCAGGTCTCAGGTGATCATGGATCTGCGCCAGCGCCCGGGGCAGATCCTCGATCAGGTGCAGCAGGTGGAAGCCCATGACCACGTCAAACGTTCCGTCCGCCAGCAGCCTTGCATCACCGGGTTCTGCCACCATGAAACGCAGGTTCGATACGCCCGCCCCGGCCGCCTTTTGCTTACCCAAGGCGATCATAGCGGCTGAGAAATCCGTCGCCACGATTTCGGCCGCTGCACCCGCAAGTGCCAGCGCCGTCGACCCGGTGCCGCAGCCCAGTTCCAAGACGCGATCCTCCGGCTTCAGATGTGCCCTGACACGTTCCAGTGTCCGGTCATAGGAGGCCTGATCCTTTACCGGGCTCTTGGCGTATTTCG
Organism: Roseovarius sp.; assembly: GCA_963691795.1. Taxonomy (GTDB): domain Bacteria; phylum Pseudomonadota; class Alphaproteobacteria; order Rhodobacterales; family Rhodobacteraceae; genus Roseovarius. The sequence goes on along the minus strand of OY829373.1, from coordinate 3,592,664 downwards.
CCGCAACATTGTCCCAGAATGTCTATGCCGCGATCATCACTGTCTTTCCTTATCCATAAAATCGGTGACGGTGTTGCCGCACGCCACTGATCACGATTTCCCTGCGTTCCCCATGCGGGTAGAGCCTGTCCGCCAAGGCACCGCAAATTGCCATGGCTTTGTCGCGGCGCAGCTGACATACCTATGCGCTTGAATTAAGAAAATTGCGAAAACCCGTCTATGTTTTACGTGCATTGGGGTGCCATATCCTTTGATTGGAATCAGGTGCGGGCCTTCTGGGCCACGGTGGAGGAGGGCTCATTCTTTGCCGCGGCCCGTGCGCTCAACCTTACGCAGCCCACGCTGGGCCGGCAGGTGGTGGGGCTGGAAGAGGCACCGGGTGTCACGCTGTTTTAACGCACGGGCCGCGCGCTCAGCCTGACGGAGGCTGGGCGCGAGTTGCTGATCCAATCGAGGGCAGCAATGATGTGTTCTAGTGCATCAGCCCCGCTGCAAACTGGCAAAAGTGCGGTGAATCGATTGCGTCCTGTGCGCATTGCGAACCCAACCTCCAACCGTTCGGAGGGAGGATCATCGCCTGAACCCGACCCTTAGGCTCGCGAGTACTGGGCCATGCGGACCAGGTAGCATTTTTCTGTTGGCGCTTCGCGTATGATGTTTGCGCTTGCGGCCAGAGCGGGTGGCGATTCTGTCGCGACCGGACTTCGGCAAGCGCAATGCCACCCTGGATGGCATTTTTTGGGGGGCTGAGCGTATTACAATCAAGGTCCGCGCCAGTGAACATGATGGGGATCACGTCTTGTTGGTCAATGGTGACGTCTCTACCGGTTGCTTAGAACGACCTAGGCAGAATTGACCCTCCGGCCCCATACCGCGGCTACCGGCACCATGTCTTTGACCAGTGTCTTGAGCGATTTGGACTACGCCAAATTGCGTTACATCAAGGGGAATCGTTTTGGGTGACTTCAATGCGCGCCACCGGTGCTGGTCTTGCGCCGCATGCTCTCTTCACACCCGTCGGGCTGGCTTCTAAATTCACTCTTGCCTTCACCAGAACTGACCACCTGCCGTTGGTTGAGGTTCACCCGGCCACGACTGTCAGCACCATGCGTCAAACCCCTCTCTTGACCGCCCTTCAATTCCCTTCCATATCCATGCCATGACACCGCTCTCACATATCCGCAATTTCTCCATCGTCGCGCATATCGACCATGGGAAATCCACGCTCGCCGACCGCCTCATTCAGTCTACGAATACCGTGGCCGAACGGGACATGAAGGATCAGTTGCTCGACAGTATGGATATCGAGCGTGAGCGCGGCATCACCATCAAGGCCAATACCGTACGCATCGACTACAAGGCGCAGGATGGGGAGACCTATGTCCTCAATCTGATCGACACCCCCGGCCATGTCGATTTCGCCTATGAGGTCAGCCGCTCCATGCGCGCCGTCGAAGGCTCGCTTCTGGTGGTCGACAGCACGCAAGGGGTTGAGGCCCAGACGCTGGCCAATGTCTATCAGGCCATCGACGCCGATCACGAACTCATCCCCGTGCTTAACAAGATCGACCTGCCGGCCTCCGACATCGACCGTGTCGCTGAACAAATCGAAGATGTCATCGGCATCGACGCCTCTGGCGCCATCCCGGTCTCTGCCAAGACCGGTGAGGGCATCATGGAAACGCTTGAGGCGATTGTGCAGCACTTGCCCGCGCCCACGGGCGATGCGGATGCACCGCTCAAAGCCATGCTGGTGGACAGCTGGTATGATCCCTACCTGGGCGTGGTCGTCCTGATCCGGGTCATGGATGGCAAGCTCAAGAAGGGCGACCAGATCAAGATGATGCAGACCGGCGCGCGCTACGGCGTGGACCGTATTGGCGTCTTCCGACCCCAGATGGAAAACATAGACGCGCTGGGCCCGGGTGAGATCGGGTTTATCACCGCGTCAATCAAACAGGTGCGCGACACCCGCGTGGGCGACACGATCACCCATGAAAAGAAGGGAACAGACACGCCGTTGCCGGGCTTCAAACCCTCCCAGCCGGTGGTCTTCTGTGGCCTGTTCCCCGTCGACAGTGCCCAATTCGAAGATTTGCGCGATGCCATCGACAAGCTGGCCCTGAATGATGCTTCCTTTTCGTTCGAGATGGAAACCTCTGCCGCGCTTGGCTTTGGCTTCCGCTGCGGCTTCCTTGGGCTTTTGCATCTTGAGGTGATCCGCGACCGGATCGAGCGTGAATACGATATCGAACTGATCACCACCGCGCCCTCGGTGATCTATCACATTTACATGAAGGACGGCACGCAGTTCGATCTTCACAACCCCGCCGACATGCCCGACCTGACCCTGGTCGACCACCTGGAAGAGCCCCGTATCAAGGCCACCATCCTTGTGCCGGACGACTACCTGGGCGATGTCCTGAAACTTTGCCAGGACCGGCGCGGCATCCAACTGGACCTTACCTATGCCGGCAGCCGGGCGATGGCGGTCTATGACCTGCCACTCAACGAGGTGGTGTTCGACTTTTATGATAGGCTCAAATCCGTCACGAAAGGTTACGCGTCCTTCGATTACCAGATGGAGGGGTATCGCGAAGACAACCTCGTCAAGATGTCCGTGCTGGTGAACGAAGAACCGGTCGATGCGCTGTCCATGATGGTCCACCGTGACCGCGCCGAACAGCGCGGGCGTGCGATGTGCGAAAAACTCAAGGACCTTATCCCGCGCCACATGTTCAAAATCCCGATCCAGGCGGCCATCGGCGGCAAGGTCATCGCGCGAGAGACCCTCTCAGCCCTGCGCAAGGACGTGACGGCCAAATGCTACGGCGGCGACATGACCCGGAAACGCAAGCTGCTGGACAAGCAGAAGGCGGGGAAAAAGAAGATGCGTCAGTTCGGCAAGGTCGACATCCCGCAGGAGGCGTTTATTTCGGCTCTGAAGATGGATGGGTGAGTAGCGGTACGCGTCGCAGTGATTGCTGTATCGGAGTAATCGATATTGGAACCATACACTATAATAAGGGTTAAAATCCGCCTGAACCGCTGTGTGTCTGGTAGTTGCGAAGATAGGATGTCATCTTCCATCGCAATCTAAATTATATATAGACAGTGTATTACACGCCTGCGCGCCGCTCACCGCTGATTGCAAATACAAAGCGTTCCCTTACCCTGCCGCACGCCTCGTTAACGCCGCCTGACCCACGCCCACCAGCGCCGCCGCGGCGCCTTGACCCGCGTTTCCACAACCTGCTCCAACTCCCCGCCCTGCACCACCGGCAGACCCGCGTGGCGCAGCACCTCCCGCTCGGCAAGGCGGTCCAGTTGCAGCTGTTGGATCTTTTCGCCCGCTTCCGCAATCGTGCGCGCGCCCAGCTTCATTGGTCCAAACATATGCACCATCTTGCGCTCCCCATGGACCGAGATGTCCTCGACCTCGTGCTGATGCGAAATCCGCCTCAGGTCTGCCATCGACACCACCGCCGCCACCGGCTTGCCATGGCGGGTCAGGATCACCGCCGCGCGCGGGTCCTGGGCGAGCAGGATAATCTTGCTGATCTTCTCCCGCGCTTCGGTCGTGGTGAACCAATGTGTCGGGCCGGGGCCGGTTTTGGGATCGGATGTCATGGCAGGGCTTTCTGTACAAAACGGGTTTTGGCGTGGGCAGAGTTGCCCCAAAACGTACAGTTTCCCTCACCCCGCCGAACGCTGCTCAAAGGGTGAGTCGCCCCCCTTTTGCCCGCGATTCTCTCAAAGTCACCTTCGCACCTGCAGAAAAAGACGCATTGAGTGGGGGGCGATCCTGATAACACTTATCCCCTGCCCAAAGCGCCTGACTTTCTTGATAAACCTAATTTGTCCACAGGCGTTTCCCGTCCATATCAACCAATTCATCCACAAGAAATTTCAATGCTGCAGTGCTATTTTCTTGCCTAATCGTAGCCATGTCATGCACCATACAATGGTCAGGTGCTGGTCCTAGACCCCACCAGACACCCAACGGCCCAACGGCCACATGCGGGAAGGGAACGAGCTTCGGCTCAGACCGTTTCAAACGGGGGCAACTCCGGCAAACGCAGTCGGTCTATTCGTCGGTCACACGGTTCAAGCAAGCTGTCAAAGCCTGTTTTAGCCGACTGATTTGAAAGGGTTTTTGGTGCCAGCGGCACCCATCCTTCGGGGTTGGTTCCAAAGGCGGTCGCAAGCCCTTGGGTGCGCGGCAAACCGGGCGCTTGGGCCTTCGGGACCAAGCATTCGGGTGAGGCGTCAGGATGTGGAAGGCCTTTGGGTTCGACCACGATGCGAGGACCGCGTCTAAGCACCTGACGCCTTTTCACATTGGGCTGCACTCTTCTTTGAGGGTTCTCCCAAGCGGAACGGGGTCCGTTGCTTTGAGCAAACGGACCCCGCCGTCAGTTGATGCGACCGCGTCTTGCACCTAGACCTTACCTAGCGCTGGTGCCCCCCACCATCAACAGCATCTTGTCGTTTCCACAAATCAAACCCCTAGATGTAAGCATTTTGGCCACAGCGAGGCTGCCGTCACCCATCGCCATAGCTGTATGTTTCATTCCGTTTCGGACTTAAATTTCCGATTGCGAGATAACTGTGCTAAGCTCATCCTAGGATATCCGTCGACTGGCCTGTCGCGCCCAGAACCGGCTGCCCCCTAGTCGGTTCCAGCCCTTGCAGGATCTGGGGATTATGGGACCCCGTTTGGGTCTTGCGTTTGGGGTAAATCCGGGCCTTCAGACGGACGCGACCCCTTAAAAGGGGGTCCACGGGCGGCGGGTTGCGGGACACGTGGCGCGCCGCCCAATTTCCCAAGCGATTGCAACCAGGCTGTTTTCAGCCAAGCCAGGTGCGTACGGCCAGCTCGAATTCACGCGGTTTTTCTGCGTGAAGCCAGTGCCCCGCGCCAGGGATTTTTGCAAAACGCGCTTTGGGAAAAAGGGCTTTGATCCGATCGCGATACTCTGGTTTGACATAGTCGGATTGTGCCCCGGACAGGAATAGAGTGTCGTGGGTATACGCCTCATCCAACTCTGGAAATCCCATTATTTCAGGCATTTCCGCCTCCAATACATCGAGATTGAGCCGCCACCGCCGCTCTGCCACATCCAGTGATTGCAGGAAAAACGGGACCAGTTGGGGGTCATCCACGTGTGGGGCAAGCCGCGCTGCGGCGTCAGAGCGGCGGGTGATCCCGCTCAGGTCTGTGGCGCGCATAGCGCGAACATACTGAATTTGGGTATGCGTATAAGGTACCGGCGCGATATCGGCCACCACCAGACGGTTCACCAAGTGCGGCTGTGTCAATGCAAGCACCATGGCCGATTTGCCACCCATCGAATGGCCAAGCACATCAAACTTGGACCCCAAGCTTTGCAGAACTTCTGCCAAATCGCCTGCTTGGTCGTCGTAACTATGGCTTTCAAACCATGGGCTTGCCCCATGGTTTCGCATGTCCACGGCCACCACGCGCCGTTCATCGGACAAGCGCTTGGCAATCACACCCCAGTTGCGTCCAGAGCCATAAAGCCCGTGGGCAATCAGCAGGGCGGGACGGTCGTCAGGGCCAGGATGATCTAGTATGTTCAACATGCGACCCTGATAGAGCGGGATAGCCTAAGAGGCCAGAGCGGTTGAGCTTCATGGCGCGTTCGGCTACCCGTCGGGTAGGAGAAGTCACATGACAGATCAGACACGGTTTGACGCCAAGCTGAATAAGCTCAACGGTAGTTTGAAATCCAAGCTGCGCCTCGGGGGACGTTCGGATGCGACAACCAACCTGCGTCGCGCCCGGCACCGGCTGCCCAGGCACCTGCGCAAGGAGGCTGATAAAATCCTTCGCGTGGAAGAAGCGATGTCTCACCCCAAGTTGGCCCGGTTGGCCAATACCGGTTCTCTTGACGGGTCATTTAAGGCGATGTCGACCCATTTGAAGAGCATTGATTTAGACGATCAACGCAAGGGTGCGCGCATTGGTCTTGCCGCAAGCGTGATGTTCAATCTGATCGTCGTTGCTGTGCTTTTGACAGTTGCAGTTATCTTCTTTGTTAATTGATCGGATCGAGTGACCGGTCTTACTCCATGAAAAAAGGCGCGGGAATGACCCGCGCCTTTTAATGTTCGCCCTCTGAGGATCAGAGGTTGTGGTAAAGCGGGAAGCGTGCACAAAGCTCTTCGACCTCGGCCTTCACTTTGGCTTCCACAGCATCGTTGGCGTCTGCGCCATTGACGGCCAAACCATCTACCACCTCAACAATCCAATCTCCGATTTGGCGGAACTCAGCCTCACCAAACCCGCGTGTCGTACCCGCGGGAGAGCCCAGTCGGATACCAGATGTCACCATTGGCTTTTCAGGGTCAAACGGAACACCGTTCTTGTTGCAGGTGATATGCGCACGTCCAAGCGATTTCTCGGTGTCGTTGCCCTTTACGCCCTTCGGTCGCAGGTCGACCAGCATCACATGTGTGTCGGTGCCGTGGGTCACGGTATCCAGACCGCCTTTGATCAGCTGGTCGCTCAGCGCCTGGGCATTCTTGATAACTTGCTGCATGTAGGTTTTGAATTCTGGCTGCAGCGCCTCACCGAAGGCAACCGCCTTGGCGGCAATCACATGCATAAGCGGGCCGCCCTGAATGCCCGGGAAGATGGCCGAGTTGCACTTCTTCGCAATCGCCTCATCGTTGGTCAGGATCATGCCGCCGCGTGGGCCGCGCAATGTTTTGTGCGTTGTGGTTGTGGCCACATGCACATGTGGGAACGGGTTAGGGTATTCGCCAGCCGCTATCAACCCTGCGAAATGCGCTACGTCTGCAAGTAGGTAGGCACCGACTTCGTCGGCAATTTCACGCATCTTTGCAAAGTCGATGACCCGCGGAATTGCAGAACCACCGGCAATGATCATCTGCGGCTTATGCTCGCGCGCGAGGGTCGCAATTTGGTCGTAGTCAATCAAGTTATCTTCGCGTCGAACGCCGTACTGCACTGCGTTGAACCACTTGCCCGACTGGTTGGGGGCCGCGCCGTGGGTCAGGTGACCGCCGGCATCCAGCGACATGCCGAGAATGGTATCGCCCGGCTTCAGCAACGCCTGGAACACACCCTGATTTGCCTGGCTGCCTGAGTTGGGCTGCACATTTGCGAAGTCACAGCCAAAAAGCTTTTTGGCACGCTCAATAGCCAGTTCTTCGGCGATGTCTACATATTGGCAACCGCCATAGTACCGACGGCCAGGATAACCTTCGGCGTATTTGTTTGTCATGACCGAGCCCTGCGCTTCCATTACGGCAGCGGATACGATGTTTTCGGATGCGATCAACTCGATCTCGTCACGCTGGCGTGTGAGTTCCGCTTCGATGGCTGCTGAAATCTCTGGGTCGCGCGAGGCGAGGGTTTCGGTGAAAAATGTTTTGTTATCAGTGGCGATCTGTCCGTCGTGTGCCATGTAAGTGACTCCATGAGGTGAATTTGGCGTATTTTCCTAAAGGAAACATAGGGCGATTGGAACGTTGTAAAGCGACAAAACCCCTTGCAGTAACGGCATATGATACGTCACACAGAAAAATATGCAAAAAACCGCACTGTTTTCTAGTTAAGGAAAGTCGCCTCGTATGGCTCAGGACCGCAAGATAGCCTTCGTCGCCAGTGACGTACCAGAGGCCCAAGCCGCACATGCGGCCTTTGTTCAGAGATACGGGAATGCGTCAGAGGGAGACGCCGACGTTATCGTTGCCCTTGGTGGCGATGGTTTCATGCTGAGCACTCTGCACCGCGTTCAGGGCCGCGATACGCCAGTCTACGGCATGAACCGCGGCACGGTGGGTTTTCTTATGAACGAATTCAGCGAGATGGATTTACCCGAGCGTTTGGATGCCGCTCAGGAAGAAGTGATCAACCCGTTGGCCATGCGTGCGCAGTCGGTCGGAGGCGAGGTCCACGAAGCTCTTGCGATTAACGAGGTGTCGTTGTTGCGTTCTGGTCCCCAGGCGGCGAAGCTAAAGATCTCGATTGACGGGCGCACGCGGCTTGAAGAACTCGTTTGCGACGGCGCCCTTGTTGCGACACCTGCTGGGTCGACTGCCTATAACTACTCGGCACACGGTCCGATACTACCGATTGGGTCGGATGTGCTGGCCCTAACGGCCGTGGCTGCCTTTCGTCCGCGCCGCTGGCGTGGGGCGCTTTTGCCCAAGGCTGCCATGGTACGCTTCGATGTCCTGAACCCGTCCAAGCGGCCCGTAATGGCCGACGCTCACAGCATGTGGGTACAAAACGTCTTATGGGTCGAAATCCGGTCCGAGCCCCGGATCAGCCACCGCATCCTATTTGATCCCGGTCATGGTCTCGAAGAGCGCCTGATCCGCGAGCAGTTCGAGTAATAGACCCCGGCGCGCTTGGCCGATGATCTTCTCGGGGCGCGGCCCTCGCAGTATTTGCATGCCTGAGATTAGTCCGTGATGACACTGACTAAAACACTGTTGCGATTGCAAGACGTCGTATACTCTGCGGAGTGATTTTTAAATAGAGGAAGCAGAAGCATACGTTTCCTTTAATAGTGCCGAATCCTTATCATTTTGAAATATATATGTTTTAAGTGATGTTATTGGATAACAGGGCTACCGTTATCCCATGACAAACAGGTGTTATTGCCTGTCTGACCAAGGCCCCCTCATTTTCGTTTCAGCAATCAAGCGCAGTCCAATGCAAAACCACGAGTCAGCGCATTAGGCGGCAAACGATTGTGAAGAAACCGAGCCTTGAAAGGAGAGAAACATGACCAATTTTTTGATCAACGGAGTGAAAACTGCCGCGCTGTCATTGCTGATTGTAGTGGGTGCGGCTACGAACTCTTTTGCGGAAAGCAACCGTATCTCGATCCAGCAATACGGCCAGCTGCATAGCCTTGGGATTGGCCAGAATGGTGCTGCGAACCGCCTCAGCATTATTCAGCGTGGGCAGGGCAACCTGTCGATCCAGATGCAGGATGGGCGGCGCAATGCCACGACGATCCGCCAATCTGGTCGGCTCAATGACGTGTTCACCAACCAGAATGGTCGCCGCAACACAACCGTCGTTGGGCAGCAGGGCAGGGGCCACACGACCACGACGGGTCAAGTCGGGCGCAATAGTATCATTGGTGTCGCGCAGTTTGGCCGTAACAACAGCGTTGATGTGGGCCAACTCGGCCATAACAACGCCGTGGGTGTGATCCAGGCAGGCAATGGCAATTCCGCCACCACCCGTCAGGTTGGCCGCGGCAATGTTGTCGTGATCGTCCAAGACTGATCCGCCACTCAAGAGGCGCACCCGTCATGGCGCGTCCACCCCATACCATAGAAAGGAGCAAACCCATGATAGCCATTCCCAAAACAGCCCTCTTCTGCATGGCTGGTGCCGGTCTGGTCACGTTGGCTGGTCTTGTCGGCCGGTCGGACGCCCATGAAACATCAGGTCAGCACACTGATGGCCTACGCTGTCTTGTAGTGACCCATGACCTGGGCGATGCAGTCGAGATTTCGGGTAAGGTCACGTCGGATCATACGGTGCATGGGGTCTACACGTTCAACATTCGCCAATCCTCAGGCGGGGGGCAGGCTGTAATTGATCAGTCGGGGCCATTTTCGGTCGATCCCAGCCGGACCACGACGCTTGGTCAGGCCGTGCTGGGCGGTGTAGCGCAAGGCTATCGGGCCGAGCTTGAGCTGACCGTCAGTGGTAAGCGCCTGACCTGCAGTGCCGCAGATACGCACAAAGAAATCTAATTCGACCTTGAAGGAGACACTCCCATGAAAACATCCATCTTTACACTGTGTGGCACCCTTGCTGCGCTGATATTGTCTGCCCCTGCTGTGGCCGACCCTTCGGGCGGCTTTTCCGGCCGATTTGAGCCTCATGAAAACAAGACGTTCCACCTTGTGCGGCCAAGTTTGCAAGGCAACGTATTCATCGCCCCCGGCTGGCACACACCACGCAACACTGCGCAGATACGCCAGCGTGGGCGCAACCTGTCAGCTGCCGTTGGACAGGTTGGGGTTGGCAACAGGGCCTTTATCGGCCAAATCAGCAACAGTTCTGATGTCACTGTCACCCAGAACGGCAACAATAACATCAGCAATGTTTTCATCTTCAACTACTGACGCGATGTGCGCACGCTCAAAGACCGTTTTTGTTCGGAGCGGGGCGGTGCTTCACCCCTTGGCATAGCCGATTGTTTGGAGCGCCACCTTAATTTCGTCAAGGATCACGGGATCATCGATTGTGGCGGGCATCTTGAAAGCTTCATTGTCGGCGATCTTGACCATGGTGGCGCGCAGGATCTTGCCCGATCGGGTTTTAGGCAGGCGGTCAACCACAAGGGCCAGCTTGAAGGCCGCCACTGGTCCGATCCGATCACGTACCAGTTTGACACATTCCGCCGCGATCTCCTCATGCGGGCGGTTCACGCCCTTGGAAAGACACATGAACCCAACCGGCAATTGACCTTTCAACTGGTCCGTCACACCGATCACGGCGCATTCTGCCACGTCTGGATGAGCGGCCAGCACCTCTTCCATGCCGCCCGTAGACAGGCGATGGCCCGCCACGTTGATTACATCATCCGTACGCGCCATGATGTAAAGATATCCATCCTCATCAATCATCCCAGCATCACCGGTCTCATAATAGCCAGGAAATGTACTGAGGTAGCTTTTCAAAAACCGCTCTTCGGCATTCCAGAGCGAGGGTAACGTGCCGGGGGGAAGAGGTAGCTTAACCGCGATGGCCCCCAATTCATTTGGGCCCATCTGGTGGCCCTCATCAGTCAGAATCTGCACGTCGTAGCCGGGCATCGCCACGGTGGGGGAGCCAATCTTTACCGGTAGCGCCTCGATCCCGGCAGGGTTGCCGGCAATGGTCCAGCCGGTCTCGGTTTGCCACCAATGGTCATAGACCGGTACGCCCATGATATTCTGCGCCCATTCGATTGTGTCCGGATCAGCTCGTTCACCTGCTAAATAAAGCGCACGCAGGCACGAGATGTCGTAATCCTTGATCATCTCGCCCTTAGGGTCATCGCGCTTGATGGCGCGGAAGGCTGTAGGGGCGGTGAAGAAACTGCGTACGTTGTGTTCCGAAATCACACGCCAAAATGTGCCCGCGTCGGGCGTGCCGATCGGCTTGCCCTCGAACACAATGGTGGTGTTGCCGTGGATCAGCGGTGCGTAGCAGATATAGCTGTGGCCCACGACCCAGCCAACGTCAGAGGCCGCCCAGAAAACATCGCCGGGGTCCACTTGGTAGATGTTTTTCATAGTCCAGTTCAGCGCCACCAAATGTCCTGCTGTTGGCCGGATCACGCCCTTGGGCGCGCCTGTGGTGCCCGAGGTGTACAGAATATAGGCTGGGTGGGTGCCGTCGACGGGCACGCACTCTGCCGGCTCGACACCCTCTTGAACGCCGTACCAATCGTAATCCCGGTTCTCAACCAGCTCAATAGGGTGCTCCTCGCGTTGTAGGATAACGCAGAAATCCGGCTTGTGGCTGGCGTGTTTGATCGCCCCATCCAGAAGCGGTTTGTATTCAACAACGCGGCCAGGCTCCAACCCGCAGGAGGCGGCAATAATCGCTTTTGGCGTGGCATCGTCGATGCGCACCGCCAGTTCGTTGGCGGCAAACCCACCGAACACTACGGAATGGACAGCCCCAATTCGAGAGCAGGCCAGCATCGCCTCAATCGCTTGGGGCACCATCGGCATATAGATGATCACCCTGTCGCCCGCGACCACGCCCTTGTCTCGCAAAGCGCCCGCCAAAGACGCTACGCGGGTTTGTAACTCAGCATAGCTGATGTGATCTTTGCGGCCCGTGATGGGGCTGTCATAGATGATGGCGGTCTGGTCACCTTTGCCGGATACCACGTGGCGGTCCACAGCGTTCCAGCAGGTATTCACCTTGGCATCGCAGAACCATTCGTACAGGGGAGCATTTTCATCAAAGAGCGCTTTGCTGGGTCGTTCTACCCAATCGATTGACTCAGCTGCGTCCATCCAGAAGGCTTCAGGATCATTCTTCCAACTGTCATAAACGTCTTTGTATGTCATCGTGTTCTCCGTACTTTCGTCCTTCTGTTACGTGACGAAAGGGCAGCAAATCAAGCCGTGCCATGAGCAGTTTTTTCAGTTTTAACGCGACATACGGCCTGTCCAGCCTTTCGGTTAGCCATATTGCGCCACGGGCGTACCCGCGATGGCAGCTAAGTTGAGAAGTCCGCGCGCCGTTACCCCCGTTGTAGCAATATGGGCCTTGTTGCCCATACCCATAAGTATCGGCCCCACCTCAAGCCCGTTGGCCTTCACCTTGAGGATGTTTCGTACGCCAGAGGCTGCGTCGGCGTTGGAGAAGATCAGGATGTTAGCCGCGCCATCAAGGCGGTTGCCCGGCAACAAACGCTCACGCAGTTCTGCATCAAAAGCCGCATCAATGTTCATTTCGCCCTCATATACGAAATCACGCGGCCGGCTGTCCAAGATGTCGAGCGCCGCACGCAGGCGTTTGCCCGAATCGCTACCCTGGTTGCCAAACTGGGATTGCGAGCAGAAGGCAATCTTGGGCTCCACTCCAAAGCGTCGCGCGTGACGCGCCGCGCCAATGGCAATCTCGGACAGTTGCTCTGGGGAGGGGAAAACGTGCACATGGGTATCGGCGATGAACACTGGCCCGTCTTCGAGGATCATCAGCGACAGAGAACCTTGCGGACTCAGCGTGTCATTGCCCAGAACCTGCTGGATGTAGTTGAGGTGCCAGCGATATTCTCCGAATGTGCCACAGATCATGGAAGACGCCTCTTCCCGGTGCACCATTACTGCGGCTATGGCGGTGGAGTTGGTGCGCATGATGGCCTTGGCCAGATCCGGCGTTACGCCGCGGCGCTTCATGATCTCGTGATAACTTCCCCAATAGTCGCGATATCGAGGGTCGTTTTCGGGGTTCACAACGCTGAAATCACGGTCGGGTCGGATGTCTAGGCCAAGACGTTCGCAGCGATTGACGATGACATCGGGTCGACCAATCAGGATCGGGTGTTCGATGGTGTTTTCCAGAATCGTCTGGGCGGCGCGTAGAACGCGCTCATCTTCACCCTCGGCGAAGACGATTTTGCGTGAGGCCGAGGATGCCGCCTCGAACACTGGGCGCATGAGTAGCGCTGATTTGTAGACAGAGGCGTTTAGTTTTTCGCGGTAGGCGTCCATATCCTCAAGCGGGCGTGTCGCTACGCCGGTTTGCATAGCGGCACCGGCTACGGCGGTCGACACCACGCTGGAAAGGCGGGGGTCAAAGGGTTTGGGTATCAGGTAATCTGCCCCAAAAGTCAGCTGCTCGCCCTTGTAGGCTGCCGCTGCTTCGGCACTCGTGGTGGCGCGGGCCAGTTCGGCGATGCCTTCTACGCAGGCGATCTGCATGGCGTCGTTGATTTCGGTTGCTCCCACGTCTAGGGCGCCCCGGAATATGAATGGAAAGCACAGAACGTTGTTGACTTGATTGGGAAAATCGCTGCGGCCAGTGGCAATGATGGCATCAGGAGCCACCTTGCGCGCTGCTTCTGGCATTATTTCAGGGTTTGGGTTGGCGAGCGCAAATATAATAGGGCGCTTGGCCATCTTTGCGACATTCTCAGCTGACAGCACATTGGGTCCGGATAGGCCAAGAAACAGGTCCGCCCTATCAATCACGTCATCTAGGGTGCGAAGGTCTGATGCCTGCGCAAATGCGGCCTTCTGCGGGTTCATGTCTTTTGTCCGACCCTCGTAGACCAGTCCGTGAATATCGCAAAGCCAGACGTTCTCGCGTTTGACGCCCAGTTTCAGCAAAAGGTTAAGGCAGGCAATCCCTGCCGCGCCGCCACCGGTGGACACGATCTTGATGTCTTCAAAGCGTTTGCCCGCAACCTTCAGCGCGTTGCGTGCCGCAGCCCCTACCACAATGGCGGTGCCGTGCTGATCATCGTGGAACACGGGGATGTTCATCCGCTCGCGGCAGATTTTTTCGACAATGAAGCAATCAGGTGCTTTGATGTCTTCAAGATTGATCGCGCCAAACGTGGGTTCAAGCGCGCAGACAATATCGGCCAGCCTCTCGGGGTCACTTTCGTCCACCTCGATATCAAAGCAGTCAATATTGGCGAATTTCTTAAACAGGACTGCCTTGCCCTCCATAACGGGCTTGGACGCCAGCGCACCGATGTTGCCAAGCCCCAGTACTGCGCTGCCATTGGTTACCACAGCCACAAGATTCCCGCGCGCGGTATAGCGGCTGGCAGTAGATGCATCCGATTTGATTTCGATGCAGGCCTCTGCCACGCCGGGAGAGTAGGCCCGTGCAAGATCATAGCCGTTCGACAAAGGTTTGGTTGCTCGAATTTCGAGCTTTCCGGGCTTTGGGAACTCGTGATACGCCAGTGCTTTCTGGCGCAGTGTGTCGCTTGGTTGATCTGGCATCAATTCCCTCTCTAAAATTTAGTTTAATATTAAACTAAATTGCAGAAGCTGCAAGCGCAGCTGTCAGGCTGCGGCTTAATGTGTCAGGTCAGGTTGCATCTAGTCGCCTTGCGGCGCAATCATTACGTAAGATGTGACAGGGAATCCTTGGAAATGGCAGACAAGTCTCTTTTGGAAGAAGCGGCCCGGATCCGGGAATTGGCCTATGCGCCATATTCGAATTTCAAAGTGGGTGCAGCTTTGCGTAGTGGGTCGGGCAGGGTTTATTCCGGCTGTAATGTCGAAAATGTCGCCTATCCGGAAGGCACTTGTGCTGAGGCGGGCGCCATCGCAGCCATGATCGCCGGAGGTGACACTGAAATCATGGAGATCACGGTCATCGCCGACAGCCCCCATCCAGTCACGCCTTGCGGCGGATGTCGTCAGAAGCTGGCCGAGTTCTCGGGCAAGGATGTTGTCATCACCATGGCCACGACAGACGGACAGGAAATGACATTGACCATGGCTGAAGTACTGCCTGGTGCATTTGGCACAGCTCATATGACCAAGGACTGAGACCTCGTGGATGCACGCGCCATCATTGCCAGTTTGCGGGATGGAGGTGGGGCCAGCCGGGAGGCGTTAGATTGGTTTGCCCTGGGCCTTGCTGATGGGAACGTGAGCGATGCGCAGGCTGGCGCTTTTGCCATGGCCGTGGTGCTGCGGGGGCTTGATGCCCGTGGTCGTGCCGACCTGACGCTGGCCATGCGCGACAGTGGCGACACGCTCCGCTGGGCTTTGGACGGGCCAGTGATCGATAAGCACTCCACCGGCGGGGTTGGGGATTGCGTCAGTCTGGTCCTCGCCCCCGCGCTGGCGGCTTGTGGTGCATTTGTTCCGATGATCTCGGGCCGAGGTCTCGGCCACACGGGCGGCACCCTCGACAAGCTGGAGGCGATCCCAGGCCTTCGCACCGGGCTAAGCGAGGCAGAGCTGCGCCGCGTGGTAGGACTTTCCGGCTGTGCCATCGCCGGTGCCACGGACCGTATTGCACCCGCTGACCGCCGCCTTTATGCTGTGCGAGATGTGACGGCCACGGTAGAAAGTCTCGACCTGATCACAGCCTCCATCCTGTCCAAGAAGCTGGCGGCCGGATTGGATGGGCTAGTACTGGATGTGAAGGCAGGCTCTGGCGCCTTTATGAAGGACGTCGACCAGGCCCGCGCCCTTGCAAACGCTTTGGTCGAAACGGGCAACGCGGCAGGCTGCCCTACAAGCGCGGTAATTTCCGACATGAGCCAGCCCCTCGCGCCTTCCCTTGGCAACGGGCTAGAAATTGACGCCGCAATGCGCGCTCTGATCGGGGCGTCGCAGGACAGCCCGCTGGAAAGGCTTTCCATTACCTTAGGGGGATTGGCCCTGTTCAACGCTGGAATGGTCCGAGATCTCGAAGAAGGCACCACGCAGGTCGCCAACACTCTGACGCAAGGCCACGCGGCTGAGCGTTTCGGCAAGATGGTTGCGGAAATGGGCGGCCCAGTGCGCTTTGTCGAGGATTGGGACCGCTTCCTGCCCGAAGCCACCGTGATACGGGAATTCAAGTCAGATAGCCCCGGTTACATCACCCGCATGAACGGCGAGATGATGGGCCTTGCCGTGATTGCGCTTAAGGGCGGGCGGCAGGTGGAAAGCGATGTGATTGATCCTTCTGTGGGTCTGTCAGACATCCTGCCCCTCGGCACGCCCGTCGAGAGAGGGGAGCCGTTGCTGCGCATTCACGCCGCGCGGTCTGAACATGCCGATCATGCCGCCGCCATCTTGCGCCGCGCTATTTTGATCTCTGAGGACAGGCCGGACGTGCTGCCATTGATTCATGAAAGGATTAGCTGATGGCCCGCGCCTTTCTGGTGGTGATGGACTCCGTCGGGATTGGTGGCGCACCTGATGCGGATCGGTTTTTTAATGGGGAAAAGCCTGATACTGGCGCCAACACCGTGGTTCATATTGCACAAAACACACCCGGTGGGCTGCGCCTGCCCAACCTTGACCGGTTAGGGCTGGGTGCCGCGGTCAGGCTGGCCTCGGGCCAGAACGCGCCCGGTCTAGATGAAGAGCCAACAGGGCTTTGGGGCGCCGCAACAGAGGCCTCGCCGGGCAAGGATACTCCCACGGGGCACTGGGAACTGGCGGGCCTGCCTTTACCCTTTGCCCTAAGACAGTTTCCGCAAAAGGTCCCAGCCTTTCCTGAAAGCATCTCGCGCGCGGTTTGCTTGGCGGCTGGTGTCGAGGGCCTGCTCGGTAATCGTCACGCCTCTGGGACGGAGATCATCGAGTGCCTTGGGCAAGAGCATATCCGCACGGGTCAACCCATCTGCTACACCTCCGCTGATAGCGTTTTTCAGGTTGCGGCCCACGAAACACATTTCGGGCTGGATCGTTTGATGCGCTTGTGTGCCAACATTGCCCCCATGCTTCACAACCACCGCGTAGGCCGTGTGATTGCACGACCGTTTATCGGTGGCGCAGCCACAGGGTTTGAGCGCAGCCTAAACCGCCGTGACTTCGCAATGAAACCACCGGGGCGCAGCCTATGTGATTGGGTCAGCGATCATGGCGGCGCCGTCTATGCCATCGGCAAGATAGGGGATATCTTTTCCATGCAGGGTATTGATACCGTCGCCAAAGGGTCTGATGCAGAGCTTTTGGCCCACTTGTCTCATGCCCTCGACGATGCGGCCCAGGGCAGCCTCACCTTCGCCAATTTTGTGGAGTTTGACGCACTTTATGGACATCGTCGCGACGTGGCGGGCTATGCTGGGGCGCTGATGCGCTTTGACGCGGGTCTGGGGCCGATCCTGACCCGCCTGAAAAAAGATGACCTAATGATCATCACTGCAGATCACGGTAACGACCCCACATGGATCGGGACCGATCACACGCGCGAACGGGTACCGGTGCTTGTCGCGGGCTGCGGGCGGCGCGGCTCTGTCGGTCATGTGGGTTTTGCCGATGTGGCCGCCTCGATCGCTGACCATCTGGGCTTGTCCGAAATTGGTCCAGGCCAGAGTTTCCTCGCCTGACACGCGATCAAATCGCTTCATCGTTCTCAGAATACTCCGTGGGAGGCGCCTCAAAGGCGACGGGGGCAGCGTTCCCAAATTTCGCCGTCAGCGAAGGTGATCCCTTGAACCGCCCCGCCCGGCACGGCAAAATGATCGGCAACAAACCTGAAACGGAACACCACATGAATGAGCACCTGACGATTGTCACGCACCCCCTTGTGCAACACAAGCTGACACTGATGCGCGAAAAGGGCACCTCGACCGCCGTGTTCCGCCAACTTCTGCGCGAGATCAGCCAGCTTCTGGCCTATGAGGTGACCCATGAGTTGCCAATGACCACTAAGACGGTCGAAACGCCACTCAAACAGATGGATGCCCCAGTTCTGGCAGGGCGCAAGTTGGCGCTGATTTCAATCCTGCGCGCTGGCAATGGCTTGCTGGACGGTATGTTAGAACTGATCCCCTCAGCCCGTGTAGGATTTGTAGGGCTCTACCGTGACGAGGCTACGCTGGAGCCGGTGCAGTACTACTTCAAAGTGCCCGACCACCTTAACGAGCGCCTGTGTATCGTCGTGGACCCGATGCTGGCTACTGGTAATTCTTCGGCGGCGGCGATCGACCTTGTGAAAAAGGCAGGCGCGCGCGACATTCGATTCCTGTGCCTTTTGGCTGCACCCGAAGGTGTGGCGCGTATGCGCGAGGCGCACCCGGACGTTCCGATTGTTACGGCGTCGCTGGACGAGAAGCTCAACGACGTGGGATACATCCTGCCTGGCCTTGGGGATGCGGGCGACCGTATGTTTGGAACAAAGTAAGCAAAAACGGTTTACTCGGAACCATTTGTGCGGCAGTCTTTCCCCAATAGCTTTGGGGGCTAAGAATGAAATATTTGAGCGTGCTCGCAGCGACTGCTATCGCTGCGTCGAGCTGGGCCGCTTCCGTTGAGGCGCAAGCCAGTCAAAAGGCCGTTCCGGCCGAATTTCCACCTTCATCTTTCACTGGACGGCAATATGTCGACAGCAAGGGTTGTGTGTTTATCCGCGCAGGCATTGACTCCAACGTGACTTGGATCCCGCGCATGACACGCAAGCGAAAACAGGTCTGCGGCTTCCAACCCAGCCTCTCGGCGTCGGCGCGTACTACGATGGCTTCTGCACCGGTGCCTGCGACAACAGCGACACAGGCACCAACGCCAACACCTGCACGTAGTACATCTGTCACCGTTGCCGCCGCCCCGGCTCAAGCGCCTGTATCCGCAACGACATCTCAACCACTCTACCGCAGCGCGCCACCTCCTGTTCCGGCCCCTGCCGCACCAATGCCCGCACCAGCTGTTGTCTCGGCCGAAACTCCGTCCGTACCGCCTGCGCCGTCTTCGTGCTCAGGGCGCAGCGCGATGTCGCAGCAGTTCCTTGTCAGCCGTTATGGTAAAGTCCGTTGTGGCCCGCAAACCTCACCCCATGTGACGATCAAGAATGGCCCGCCCTCGCCGGATGCGACCTACTATAATTATGGAGCCCATAACGCATCGACGACGGACCAATTGCGTGTTGCGCCCAAGCATGTCTACGAAAGCCAGCTGGCCAGTACCCAAGGGCTGCATGTGCCGGAGGGCTACCAGGTTGTCTGGGATGATGACCGTCTGAACCCTTACCGCGCACATCAGACCCTCGCAGGAAAGGCCCAGATGGAGCAGATTTGGACCAAAAAGGTCCCTCGGACCCTAAAGCCGGCGGCAATAGCCGGGTCCCATGTCTCCCACGCGGCAGGCGGTGTTCCCAGTAACACATCGACCACACCGGACGTCAGCCGTGCCATGCCTCTTACATCCTCGGCGGCGTTGGCTGCAGATACGACACCGGCCAGCCACCGCTACGTTCAGATTGGAGCCTTTAGCGACCCGGACACGGCCAAGCGGACCGCACAGCGCCTGGCCAATAGCGGCCTTCCCGCGCGGATGGGGCCGCACACCCAACGGGGCAAGTCCTATACGCTGGTGGTTGTCGGGCCATTCTCGTCGCAATCAAGCCTGGAAAAGGGCTTCGCTCGGGTCCGGGGACTTGGTTACGCAAGCGCAAGCCTGCGTCGCTGAACCAGTCTCAAAGGCAGGCTTCAGGCGCCACAGATCGCCTGAAGCTGCAACCACTGCCCATCACTCATCACCGCCTCTGGCGGGGACGTTGCGAACGGATCGGCCTCGATTAGGTTGAGGGTTTTTTCCCCGGTTATATCAACTGCATAAGCGTAGGGTGTGGCGCGCAGGGCCGCAGCTTCGAAGGCCTGCAGAAGCGTGTCGTTTGACAGTTCAGACTGCGGCGTGGTCAGAAGTATTTCTGCGTAATGTGCAAGGGTCTTTTCCCCGATCTCGCCGGTCGTAAGTAGGCGGAAGCTGGACCACAGCGGGCTAGCGTACAAAAGATCGGCCAGCGGATCGCTGATCCCGGCGCGCAGTCGCTCTACTACGATGAACCCGGCGACCACATCTGGCTCGTCATAATCCTCTACGAGGGACCGGTTGATAAGGACGATCCCGCCAGGAAGATGCGCGGTCGTGCTCACGCCATCGCGCAGAACCGCAAGCCGCCCGGATCCGGCCGTGCCCGGCAGACGCGCGGCGAGATTCTGCAACACAAGCCGTCCCTCGGGAGCCTGACAGGGCGGTCCAGTTACTCGCTGTACCTGCCGGAAAAGCGCGGTCCCGATCTCGGCCCGTTTGACCTGTGGAACTATGCTTGCCGTGTGCTGGCGCAGGGCGTCGGGCAGCCAGAAGATGGCAGCGCCAGCAATGGAGAGACACAGGGCCAGCATGATTATGAAGCGTAGCCGTCCAGGATGAGGCCGGCGTCGTTCAATGACCGCGCGCAGCTTTTCGATCGCGTCGATCATCTGGCCTTCATCCTTGGTCAGCTCGAGCGTTTCGCCCTCGTCGCCATCGGGATGGTAGATGGCAGGGCGTTTGCCGGGATTGGCGCGGATCACTGCCGCAAGGGACCAGTGCGTTAGCGCGCTATCCTGCAAGTCCGAAATGACAAGCGTGGCATCTCCTATCGAGACGATCACATCTACCCGTTGGGCGTCACGAGAGGGCCGCCAGAGCCCGGCGGCCTCGATGCGCTGATACTTGTCCAATGCGGTCATTCTGCGACCACGCCTGCTCTGCCTGTTTGGAACAAGTGTACCGCGTTTTTCTTCCCGCGTGAATGACCAGTTTTAGGGGAGAATCGGTGTTAAACTCGGCCTACCAGGGGCTAGATTTCAGCCTACGATTAGTTCTTTGAGTTTTAGTGCCTCATGTTCCAATTCGTTGAGGCGATCGGCATTCTAGTCATGGATGGTCAACATGCCCATCACGCTGGTGATGTCCAAGGGTGGCATATGACGCAACCGTCCGGCTGTAATACGCCGGAGCATAGGTATAAGGGTATGGAAGGACGCGCAGACCTCGAAAGATGCGATCATGACGTCGTTTACCTTGTGGTGCAGCGTCTTTCCGGGCGTGTCTGCGAGTTTTTGTATGATGTCGCGTTCCAACAGTACAACTACTAAGAAGTCCACGGCGCCCCGCACCAGAATTGTGCCGTTTCGCTTGTCGCGCAATGCCGTCACGGCGTCCTGCAACATACTTGGCGGCCGGGTCAAATAGATAGCATCCCCCTTGCACTCAAGCGGTTTCGCGAGAGGCGTGGTTTCGATTGAGGAATTAGTGTCCGAGGTTTGGCCGATCGTGGTCTACTTCTCCTTGTCGCAGCGCTTCATGGCCTGATAATATACTGGCATTGAAGGGCTCCTTGTTGGTGTTGCAAGGTGTGGCTACATCTGGGCCTACAAGGGAAATTCACGTGTCACCCCCCGTGTCTGGCCATTGGTTTTTCGTCGGATGATCCTTACTGCCCGAAGACACAAAAGCCACAAGCACGTTGTTGTGCCAGATCGGTTCGAACCAAAAGGTCAGTTAGTTCTCGATGTGCCAGCTTTTTTTAACTTACCGTTATAGATCTTGCACACGGGTGCGTCTTCTATTGTCCAGCGCTCTTGGTCGATATCTTAGGTCAAGCAGCATGCCCTTTCAGGTGTGTCAGGTACAGCTGAAGCGCTCGTTGTCGACGGTCAGCGGTTTTTCCCTTTATACGCTATTCAGTTGCAGCCTCGGATGGGTAATCAAATGAATGTTGTTTGTGCTGTTGGATTGCAAGGTGTGATAGTATGATTGCAGACGCTTCGAGCGCTGCTTGGGTACTGGCAAATACCCGATCCTCTATACTTTGCTGGGGCTTGATTTGATGGATATCCAAGATAAATTTTCGTGACCGAATCAAGGCTGGCGGTCGTGTTAGGGATCAAGCGCTCCGCGCAATAATCCTCACCGAAAGCTTGGCCGAAACCCGAACACACAAGAAGGTTAGCGATCATGCAGATCCGTTTACTCTACGGCACCGAAACCGGGACGGCCGAAATCCTGTGCGATGATATAAAGGCCGAACTTGAAGGTGAGATGGACTGCGACGTGTCCAGCCTTGAAAACGTGGACCCGTCTGAGCTGAGCACGGATGCCCTGAATGTCTTTGTCGTTTCTACCACTGGATCTGGCGATCTGCCATTTACTGCCATTCCGTTCATTGACAAACTCAAAGCCGCCAAACCGGATCTCAGCAATATCCGTTTTGCCATCTTTGGCTTAGGCGACAGGACATTCGCGGCCACGTTCAATTTTGGCTCCGAGCAGGTGATGAACCAGCTTCTGGAATGCAAGGCAAAGCAAGTGGGCGCGCGCGGTATTTTTGATGCCGCCTCGAACGAAATGCCTGAAGATATCGCCATGCCATGGCTGCGCGAAACGCTGGAAGGGGCGGCGGTGGCCTGACGGGTAATCCAAGCGAAAGCCAAAGCTGGACTGAGATCCCGAATAACCCCTTACACACGAAGATTGTCACATGCCGAACATTTCCTCCCTCTTTGTCACACGCCTCTACGCGGCGGCCTTGTCAGAGCAGGGGGGCAATGCCGACATGACTGAACTTGAGAAGGCCTGCTATTCTATAGCACAGGACGATGAAGCGGGGCAGGCGTGGTGCGAAGAAAACGGTTATCCAGGGTATACTTCCTACGCCTCCCTCACAGACTTGCCCTGGCGGTTTCCAATCTTTGCGGATGTGGTGCAGGCAATTGATGCGCATGTCCGGGACTTTGCAGGCGATCTTGAATTCGATCTCGATGGTGGCACACTCAGACTGGAGGATATCTGGATAAATATCTTGCCCGAGGGTGGCACGCACAGTTCGCATATCCATCCGCATTCCGTTATCAGTGGTACGCTCTACGTGGCTATGCCCGATGGGGCCAGTGCCCTAAAACTTGAAGACCCGCGCTCGTCAAGGATGATGGCATCTCCGCCGAGGACAAAGAATGCGCGGGAAGAATTGCGGGTATTCCACTATGCATCACCCGGCGTGGGCCATGTTCTTTTGTGGGAAAGCTGGCTGCGCCATGAAGTGCCTATGAACATGTCCGAGGATGACCGTATTAGCATCAGCTTCAATTACGCTTGGGTTCAGAATAGGTGCTAAGCGCAAAAAAAACGCCCGATGGCGGACCATCGGGCGTTTGGATGTTGCGTGGTTTGATACGTAGTCTTCAGGCGCTCAGCAGGCCTTCCGCCTCGACCTGTTCCCAGATTTCGGCAAAACGCTTTTTCGACTGACCGCGCAGCTTTGCACCTTGAGCCGCTTCGAGATTATCCATCATACCGTCGCCCTTGACGACGACCAGGCCCACCATTCCCGTCCCGAAATGCGGCGTGCACTTGTAGCCGTAGAAACCCGGCGTATCGAAGGTAACCGATATATCCTCGTTGATCTTCCCCTTCCAGCCTGCGCCCTCTGGGAACATGTCCTTGATGACTTCGCTGTTGTGACCACGGTCGGTGCCGGTAAAGGTGACCGTGTCACCGGCCTCGACCACGAGCATATTTGGCAAAAACACCATACGCTGCTTTGCGTCGTCCGGGTGCTTGTTCAGCATTTCAACCGTGTGGGATGTCTGCGCAAACGCAGGGCGTGTGATCAGTGCCGCTGTTCCGGCAACTATCAACGTGCGACGATTGAGATTTAGTGTCATATTCGATCCTTTCAAAAACGCCTCAGGAGAGGGCTCTCTGAAGCACGATGTATGCCGTTAAAGAGAAACGGCCAATGGAAAATTAACCTGCAGCGATTCAGACAGCAAAAATCCGACCCACTTCGTTCATTCTAACGGTCAAGCCTTATTCCAACACTGATGAAAGATAAGCCCAAAGGTCGGCTGCCTCGTCAGGCTTGCGAACCTTATAAGTCATTTTTGAGCGGCCCTTCTCTCCCACATACTCTGATAACCATTTGCTGGGATTTTGTATGTAGCCAACAAAGCTTTCTTCATCCCACGTTAAACCCTTTTCGCCTGCAGCTATCAAGATCTTTGAATAGCGGAAATCCTCCGCCCCTGCGGTGCGGCTGACGAGACCGTAGAGATTGGGGCCAGTACCGCCGCCTTTGACAATCTTTTTGCTGTCCGATGCGATGGAATGACAGCTTTTACACTGATTGAATGCTTTTTCACCTTGATCTGCATCGCCTTGGGCAAAAACGGGAAATGCCAGTACCGCGCCGGATAGGGCGGCGAGGGTCAGGGACTTGATCTTGGTCATCGATACCTCTTTACTGACTATAGCCTTGGCATATGATTTACGGTCAAATATGTCCGTTTCATACCATTTACGCCCCGGTCAAGCTTGTTCGCAGGCAACTGCGATATCGCACTGTGCACCAACATCAGCGCGCGTCAACCTCTCATGGCAGGTGCACATGTCAAGAATCTGTAACGGTTCGGTGGGGGTGCAGTGAAGGGACAGGGGGCGGCAGGTGCTAAATTTTATTTGAAAAGTTTCTCTTGCCCTCACTGCGCGCCTCGCCTATACGCCACAGATCTTCGATTCTGGGGTTTCCCGGGCTTGTTGTTTTGATTTAATCCATCGGAATTTTGGTGACCCTGGGCCAAACGCCAGGGGCCGGCCGATGATGTGAGAAAAGGAAGACGGCGACATGAACGCCACGGAATTGCGTGACAAAACGCCTGACCAGCTTCGTGAGGATCTGGTCAATCTTAAGAAAGAGCAGTTCAATCTGCGCTTTCAGGCCGCGACGGGCCAACTGGAAAACCCAGCACGGATGAAAACCGTTCGCCGCGATGTGGCGCGCGTTTTGACTGTGCTGAACGAAAAGGCCGCTGGTGCGGCTGAGGAGGGATAAGAGATGCCAAAGCGAATTCTGCAGGGTGTTGTAACCTCTAACGCAAACCAGCAAACCGTGACCGTCAAGGTCGAGCGCCGCTTCAAACACCCGGTGCTTCAGAAAACCATCCGTAGGTCCAAGAAATACCGGGCCCATGATGAAAACAACGCTTTCAACGTGGGTGACTCTGTCCGCATCATCGAATGTGCGCCACGCTCGAAAACGAAACGCTGGGAGGTGCTGGAAGCCTGATCCGCGCTGCTCGTCGCTCTCTTGCGGTTGCGCCTCGTGCTAACGAAGCAGACCCCAAGAGCTGACGAGTGAACTCGGACAGACGGACATCACGTTCCGGTTTGATCGAAACCCAAGGGTCGTTACCCTTAAGGTCGGGAGAAACCAAATGATCCAGATGCAGACCAATCTGGATGTCGCTGACAACTCCGGCGCTCGCCGTGTTCAGTGCATCAAGGTCCTGGGTGGTTCCAAGCGAAAATACGCATCCGTAGGCGACGTAATTGTTGTCTCGGTTAAGGAAGCCATCCCCCGCGGCCGTGTGAAAAAAGGTGACGTGCGCAAAGCCGTCGTAGTTCGCACTGCTAAAGAAATCCGCCGTGAAGACGGTACCGCCATCCGCTTTGACCGCAACGCCGCCGTTATCTTGAATAACAATAACGAGCCTGTGGGTACGCGTATCTTCGGACCCGTCGTGCGTGAACTGCGGGCTAAAAACTACATGAAAATCATTTCTTTGGCGCCGGAGGTTCTCTGATGGCTGCGAAATTGAAAAAAGGCGACAAAGTCGTCGTGATTGCCGGGAAAGACAAGGGCAAGGAAGGTACAATCGCTTCCGTCGACCCAAAGGCCGGAAAAGCCGTGATTGACGGGGTTAACCTCGCCATCCGACACACCAAACAGAGCCAGCAGACCCAAGGCGGTCGTATCCCCCAGGCAATGCCCGTAGATATTAGCAATCTGGCTTTTCTTGATGCAAACGGCAAACCCTCTCGCGTCGGCTTTAAGATGGAAGACGGCAAGAAAGTGCGCTTCGCCAAGACAACAGGGGACGTGATCGATGCTTGATGCAGCAGACTACACCCCGCGCCTGAAGGCGCACTATCAGGACACCATTCGCGCGGCGATGAAAGAAGAGTTCGGTTACAAGAATGAGATGCAGATCCCAGCGCTCGAAAAGATCGTTCTCAACATCGGTTGTGGTGCAGAAGCGGTCAAGGACTCCAAGAAAGCCAAATCGGCAGTTGAGGATCTTTCTCTAATCGCAGGTCAGCGCGCTGTCACTACGGTTGCCAAAAAGTCCATCGCTGGTTTCCGTGTTCGTGACGGAATGCCGATGGGCGCGAAAGTGACACTGCGTGGTTCCCGCATGTACGAATTCATGGATCGCCTTGTCACTATCGCGATGCCACGAATCCGCGACTTCCGCGGTGTGTCAGGCAAATCCTTCGATGGTCGTGGCAACTATGCGCTCGGTATCAAGGAACACATCGTCTTCCCCGAAATCGACTACGACAAAGTTGACGAAATGTGGGGCATGGACATCGTAATCGCAACCACGGCGAACACCGACGCTGAAGCCAAGGCGCTGTTGAAGCACTTCAACATGCCCTTCAACAGCTGAAGCGCAGGAGGATTAAGACATGGCTAAGAAAGCAATGGTCGAACGCGAACTGAAGCGCCAGCGCCTGGTGAAGAAATACGCCGCCAAGCGTGCCGCTTTGAAAGAAATCATCAATGATGAGAGCAAGCCGATGGAAGAGCGCTTCCGCGCCTCCCTGAAGCTGGCTGAACTGCCGCGCAACAGTTCGGCAACCCGTCTACACAACCGCTGTCAGCTCACCGGACGTCCGCACGCTTACTACCGTAAGCTTAAGGTCAGCCGTATCGCGCTGCGCGAACTTGGATCCGCCGGTCAGATGCCCGGTATGGTCAAGTCAAGCTGGTAAGGAGGGAGTGATATGAACGATCCTATCGGCGATATGCTGGCCCGTATCCGCAACGCAGGTATGCGCGGCAAATCCACCGTCATGGTTCCAGCTTCCAAAATGCGCGTGCGTGTTTTGGATGTGCTGGCAGACGAAGGTTATATTCGTGGCCATGAAGCAGCGACCGGCAAAGACGGTCACCCGGCCATTGAAGTCAGCCTGAAATACTTCGAAGGCGCTCCTGCGATCCGCGAGATGAAACGGGTCTCAAAGCCCGGTCGTCGGGTGTATATGGGCGTCAAAGACTTGCCTTCGGTCCGTCAGGGACTGGGCGTGTCGATTGTCTCCACCTCGCAAGGTGTGATGTCGGACGCAAATGCACGTGCAGCCAACATCGGCGGCGAAGTGCTCTGCACCGTATTCTAAGGGGGGCAACATGTCTCGTATCGGAAAACAACCTGTCGCTCTGCCTGATGGCGTTTCTGCGACGCTGAATGGTCAGACCATCGAGATCAAGGGCCCGAAGGACACCCAATCCTTCACAGCCACTGATGATGTTACTTTGACCGTGGAAGATGGTCAGGTCACCATCGCACCTCGTGGTACGTCCAAGCGGGCGCGCCAGCAGTGGGGCATGACCCGGACCGTGATCGCCAACATGGTGCACGGTTCTAAGGAAGCCTTCAAGAAAGAGCTTGAGATCCGCGGCGTGGGTTATCGTGCTCAGGTTCAGGGCAACATTGTTAAACTGAACCTTGGCCTCAGCCACGACGTGGACTTCGAAGTTCCAGCAGGCGTGACCGTAACGGCACCCAAGCCTACGGAACTGATCGTGGAAGGCCACGACAAGCAGCTCGTCGGTCAGGTTGCGGCCAACATCCGCGACTGGCGTCGTCCAGAGCCCTACAAGGGCAAGGGCATTCGCTACAAAGACGAGTATATCTTCCAGAAGGAAGGCAAGAAGAAGTAAGGACGCGAGAAAGATGGCAAACAGTAAAAGAGATCTGTTCCTCAAACGCCGCCTGCGCGTTCGGAACAAACTTCGTAAGGTCAATGCGGGTCGCGCTCGTCTGAGCGTGCACCGTTCTTCCAAGAATATCAGCGTGCAGCTGATCGACGATGTGAATGGCGTCACCTTGGCGGCAGCATCGTCCATGGAAAAAGACCTTGGCACCGGTGGCAAGAACAATATCGAAGCGGCCACTAAGGTGGGCGCGGCGATTGCGGAACGCGCCAAGAAGGCCGGCGTGGAGGAAGCTTATTTCGACCGGGGCGGTTTTCTGTTCCATGGTCGGATCAAGGCTCTGGCCGACGCTGCCCGTGAGGGTGGCCTAAAAATCTAAGGTGAAGGCGGCCTTCAGGGGCCGCCTCGATGATCCGGGGGCGTTTGCCCACCTGGATTGAGTAACACGTGGCCCCATTACTGGCCGCGCTTTTGAAAGGACGCCACTATGGCAAGAGAAGACAACCGCCGGGATCGACGTGACCGCGACGAAGCCCCGGAATTCGCAGACCGCCTCGTGGCGATCAACCGTGTGTCGAAAACCGTGAAAGGTGGTAAGCGCTTTGGCTTTGCTGCGCTTGTCGTGGTTGGTGACCAAAAGGGCCGTGTGGGCTTTGGTAAGGGCAAGGCAAAAGAAGTGCCTGAAGCCATCCGTAAAGCCACTGAACAAGCCAAGCGCCAGATGGTGCGCATCCCTCTCAAAGAAGGCCGCACGCTGCACCACGACGTCGAAGGTCGTCATGGCGCAGGCAAGGTCGTAATGCGTACCGCGCCTCAGGGTACCGGTATCATCGCCGGTGGTCCGATGCGTGCTGTGTTTGAAATGCTGGGCGTTCAGGACGTGGTGGCCAAGTCGATCGGGTCGCAGAATCCCTACAACATGATCCGCGCCACATTGAACGGCCTGGGCAAGGAAGCCAGCCCGCGCATGGTCGCACAGCGTCGTGGTAAGAAGGTTGCTGAGATCCTGCGTCGTGATGATGCTCCGGCAGCCCCTGCTGCTGAAGCTGCGGCAGAAGCGTAAGGAGATCTGAAACATGGCAAAAACAATCGTTGTCAAACAGGTGGGCTCTCCCATCCGTCGTCCCCAAGACCAGCGCGCAACGCTTGTTGGTCTGGGCCTGAACAAGATGCACAAAACCCGTGAACTGGAAGATACTCCTTCGGTGCGCGGCATGGTTGCAAAGATTCCGCATCTAGTTGATATCATTGAAGAAAAGGGCTGATCCGATGCTGGGGTGAACCCCTGACGAATCGGATAAAGCTGTGTACATAATAGAAGCGCCCCGACCAGATGTGATCGGGGCGTTTTCTTTTGGCATTCTTTTGTGGCGCCAAAATCTACTAAAGATTCTTGGCCCATGCTTTTCAAGAATGCGCTTCCATAGAGCGAAAAAACTTAAGCGACAAAACATGTCGTAAACAGGCATACCTGTTGATGGTGCGGATGGTTCGATACGACCAAGTCCAGTCAGGAGGATCCGATGGCCGAAGAAACCAGACGCAGACGCCGTGGTGGTGGACGTGCCGGAAACGCGCAACGGCGTGGATCGGCTGCGATTGAGCAAATGCCATGGAACCCTCCCATCAATACGGACGCCCCGACAGAACCACTGACCGAAGAGGGCGTTCAGGCGATCCATGATGGTGCCATGCGCATCCTGGAAGAGATCGGGATCGAGTTCCTCAATGAGGAAGCGGTTGAGCTCCTGCGCGCCTCTGGTGGTTGCAGGATCGATGGAGAGAATGTGCGAATGGACCGTGAGTTTGTGATGGAATACATCGCACTCTGCCCGTCGGAATGGACCATCACACCGCGCAATCTTGACAGAACCATCACCATGGGTGGTAAAAACCTTCTCTTTGGCAATGTCTCCTCACCGCCCAGCTATTGGGATATGAGCATTGGCAGGAAGGTCACGGGCACGCGTGAGATGTGCGCAAATCTCTTCCGATTGAGCCAGTATTTCAACTGTATCCACTTCGTCGGAGGCTATCCGGTAGAGCCACAGGACATCCATGCCAGTATTCGGCACCTGGATGCGCTGTATGACAAGCTGAGCCTGACGGACAAAGTCGTCCACGCCTATTGTCTGGGCAAGGAGCGGGTTGAGGATGTGATGGAGATGGTGCGCATTGCGGGCGGGCTGACAGATGAGGAGTTTGAGGCCACACCACGTATGTACACCAATATCAACTCGACTTCGCCGCTTAAGCATGACTACCCGATGATGGATGGCTGGATGCGCCTTGCCCGCCGCAACCAGGGGCTTGTGGTGACACCATTCACGCTGGCTGGGGCAATGGCACCCGTGACCATGGCGGGGGCGGTGGCGCAGTCGTTGGCCGAGGGGCTTTGCGCGATCGTGCTGGCTCAGCTGATCCGGCCTGGTGCGGCCTGTGCGATCGGCACCTTCACCTCAAACGTTGACATGAAATCCGGCGCACCTGCCTTCGGTACGCCCGAATACATGCGCGCCACCCAGATGACGGGCCAGATGGCGCGCTTTTATGGCTTGCCGATGCGTGCTTCGGGAGTCTGCGCAGCTAATGTGCCGGACGGGCAATCCATGTGGGAGACCTCCAACAGTCTGTGGTCGGCGGTGCAATCGGGGGCTAACCTTGTCTACCACGCGGCAGGATGGCTGGAGGGTGGCCTGATTGCCAGCCCGGAAAAATTCATCATGGATTGCGAAGTGTTACAGCATATTCAGCGCTACATGGACCCGGCAATTACCGCAACGGGCCCAGATGACATCGCGGTCGAGGCGGTTCGCGAAGTGGGTGGGCAAGGTCATTTCTTTGGTATCCAGCACACGCAGGACCGCTATACCACGGCCTTCTACCAACCCTTCCTTAGTGACTGGCGTAACTATGAAGCCTGGGAGGCGGCGGGCGGTGTCTGGACCCCTCAGCGCGCCCATCAGGTCTTCCACGACATCCTCTCAAGTTTCGAGGCTCCCCCGATGGACGTGGCAATCCACGAGGAACTGGCCGCCTTCGTCGAACGTCGCAAGGCCGAAGGGGGCGCGCCGACCGATTTCTAAAATTGCCCCTAAGATTCCGACAGGATCTCTTGGCATGGAAGCCTCTGTTAAACCTCCTATGAGAGGGTTCTGGACCAGCAATCCGGAGGCGAAGCATGCATGGATTAATCAATCGGGCCATTGAGCGGTTTACACGGGACAATTACGGGGATGCGTTTTGGGTCTCTGTCACCCGGAAGGCCGGGCTTGATTTCACGTCTTTTGAGGCGATGCTTGTCTATGACACCCAGATCACGCTGAATGTACTGGGAAAGTTGGCCGAAGGGTTGAACCGACACCGTGCGGAACTGCTTGAGGACCTTGGCACTTATCTCGTTGTCTCACCTAAAACAGTGGGCCTACGGCGTTTGCTGCGCTTTGGTGGGCCAGATTTCCTCGAATTTCTCTATTCGCTCGACGATCTGCCTGCTCGAACTTTGCTAGCTTTGCCGCAACTGGTCTTGCCGCGCTTGGAGATGCGGGAACACACTCCCAGCCTGTTCAGCCTATCGTTCTCGTCTGACCCTGAAACGGGTTGGATCTTCGGCCATGTGATGCTGGGCCTTTTGCGGGCGATGGCAGATGACTATGGCGCGCTCGTCTATATCGACTATTCCCCCGGATCGCAGGGGCAGGAGGTGATCGAGGTGACGCTGCTTGAAACGTCTTTCGCACAGGCGAAGGCTTTTGACTTGGGCAAGACCACGGGATGACCGCGCAGGGCGGCAAAGCCACGGCCATGGATATCTTACTGGACGTGCTTTGCCCGCTGCACCTAGTGGTGGAGAAAACGGGCCATATCCGAAAGGCTGGGCCTGCGATCCGAAAGCTATCGCCGGGACGACCGCTGGAGGGGATGCGCCTTCTTGAGTTTCTTGAGCTGCGTCGCCCCAGCAGGCCCAGAACAATGCAGGAATTGACGGCCTATTGCGGTGAGAACCTGCGCTTCACCACGCGACTGGCACCCCGGACCGAACTCAAGGGCGTGATGGTTCCCTTGCCGGAGGGTCTGGTGCCGGGGTTGCAGGCGGGCAGCGTGCTAAACCTCTCCTTCGGGATTTCGGTGCTGGAGGCGGTGCGCAGCTACGCCCTGACCTCGGCCGATTTTGCAGTGACGGACCTGACGATCGAGATGCTTTACCTCGTTGAAGCGAAATCGGCGGTCATGGATGAGTTACGACATCTAAACCTTCGGCTGGACGGTGCACGGGCAGAGGCAGAATATAAGGCGTTCACAGACAAGCTGACGGGTCTGGGAAACCGACGGGCGATGGAGCAGGCGCTGAACCGGCTGATCGGGCAGGGTCGATGTTTTGCGGTGATGCAGATCGACTTGGATCACTTTAAAGCGGTGAATGACAAGTTCGGCCACGCGGCGGGTGATGCAGTCCTGCAGGCTACGGCGGACCGGCTGCAGGACTGTACGCGAGAAACGGACATTATCATCCGGCAGGGAGGAGATGAGTTCCTGCTTATTTTGCCTGAAATGATGAGTGTCGCAAATGTGGAGGACCTGGCGATCCGGTTAATCATGGCGATCGAAGGGCCTGTCGCATTTGAAAGCGAAGGGCTGCACGTGTCGGCCAGTATTGGAATCAGCCTGCTCGAAGCCCCAGGCGAGGCCTCACCCGAAGTGTTGCTTGAGAGGGCTGATGCAGCGCTTTACGCTGTGAAGGCAGCAGGACGAGGGGGATACTGCTTCTTCGCAGCCAATATGCAACCGATGGCCCCCTGAACAGGTTCGGAAATGATGTGCCTGTGTCGTTTGGCAGTTGCATCATGGGGCGTGCTTTGGCATATGGCCCACTAGTGCCGCCTTAGCTCAGTAGGTTAGAGCGCTTGATTGTGGATCAAGAGGTCCCCCGTTCGAGCCGGGGAGGCGGTACCATTTCCCAAAGGGATTAGCTCTTGGAACATGTCGCTCTGTATGGGTGCATTGGGGCAAATTTTTTAACACTTTGCGCGAGGAAGTTTAAATTTCCTGGCGATTTTATTTCAGTGAAAATGTGTGTGCGGGATAAAGAGGTCGAGGACAGGTTGTTGTCATGCGCTGATCATTCGATGGTGATGGTTTGGCGCAACTCTCCGCTCTCCCGGTCAAAGATCAGGATTTGGTTGTCATCCGTTACAACCGCGTACCAATCTCCACCTTGTGTGAAGGCTTGCGGTGAGGACCCGTCCGGCAAAGTGATCGTATTGGGCAGTTTTGGGCCAAAGGCGTCAGAGAAGCGGATGACAAACAGCACAACGATGACTAGAAATCCCAAAACCATGGTGGCCGTCAGAATGGTCACCAGCAAACGCAGGTATTTGACGGTGCCGGGATCGACCGGCGAAGTTTGAGGGTTGTCTGCCATGGGGGAATCCCCTTTGTCCTTTCGGATTGCGGCCGCACCGCCGCCGCGTCTTGATAAAGCGCTTTCGCGGGATGTGCCAGAGGAGGCTTCGCTTTCGCGTACACGCATTGCGCGCCTGATCGGGGATGGGTTTGTGCGTATCAATGGCACCCCAATGACCGATCCCAAGGCGCGGGTGAGCGAGGGAGACGTGGTCGAGATAGACGTGCCGCAGGCGCAGGAAACCCATATCGTTGCGCAGGAGATCGCCCTTGATATTCGGTTCGAGGATGAGGACCTGATCGTGGTTAACAAGCCTGCGGGCATGGTCGTCCACCCCGCACCCGGTTCACCCGATAAGACATTGGTTAACGCGCTTTTGCACCATTGCGGCGATAGCCTGTCCGGCGTTGGGGGCGAAAAACGCCCTGGTATCGTGCATCGGATCGACAAGGACACCAGCGGCCTCCTTGTTGTGGCCAAAAGCGACCGCGCCCATCACGGCCTAGCCAATCAATTTGAACGCCACAGCGTCGAACGGGCCTATGCCGCTTTGGTCTATGGCCTGCCCGATGTAGGTGATCCCCGGCTGCGGGGCCTGCGTGGTGTATCGTCAGAGGCGGGCAGCGTACTGAAGATTACCACGCAGCTGGCGCGTCACAAGACGGACCGGCAACGTCAGGCGGTCCTATTCGAGGGTGGCCGACATGCCGTTACCCGCGTTCGGGTGACAGAACGTTTTGGCACCCCGCCCGCCCTCGCCCTGGTGGAATGCCGCCTTGAAACTGGACGGACGCATCAGATCCGGGTTCATCTGGCTTACACGGGACATGGGCTGGTGGGTGATCCGGTCTATGGTGGCCGCCGCAAGCTTAAAGCTGGGTCTCTGCCGCCTGATGCGGACGCGGTCGTTTCCGAGTTCTCTCGCCAGGCGCTGCACGCCCGCATCCTTGGATTCAAGCATCCCGTGACCGAACAGGAATTGCGTTTTGAATCCCCGATGCCTAGGGATATGGCCAAGCTGCTGCACAGCTTGCACAGATGAAACGCCTCACACAGCCATGTGATCGACCTGACACAAACATTGCATCTTAAGCCAGTATTCTTAACTTTGAATTAAACCGATGGGTTCACTCTCTTGAAACCACCGGGGGTCATACATATCTGGATGTTAAGGCGATAAACATCGCACCCGAATAACAGGAGGACCGAGGGCAATGGCAAATTACGCAAATCTTCCCGCACCTACACCAGAAGGCGGTTTGAACCGGTATCTTCAGGAAATCCGAAAGTTTCCGCTGCTTGAACCAGAAGAAGAATACATGCTGGCCAAGCGTTGGGTTGAGGAGCAAGATACAGAATCTGCACATAAAATGGTTACAAGCCACCTGCGCCTCGCTGCTAAAATCGCCATGGGCTATCGCGGTTATGGCTTGCCCCAAGCCGAAGTGATTTCCGAGGCCAATGTCGGACTGATGCAGGCGGTCAAACGTTTTGACCCCGAAAAGGGCTTCCGACTGGCGACCTACGCTATGTGGTGGATCCGCGCCAGCATCCAGGAATACATCCTGCGCAGCTGGTCGATGGTGAAGCTGGGCACGACGAGTGCGCAGAAGAAACTCTTCTTTAACCTAAGGAAGGCCAAATCCCGCATCGGCGCGTTGGAAGAGGGCGACATGCGCCCTGAAAACGTGGCAAGGATCGCTCATGATCTTGGCGTGACCGAGGAGGAAGTCATTTCGATGAATCGGCGTATGTCGGGCGGGGATGCCTCGCTCAACGCCACGGTTGGTTCGGACGAAGACAGCGCCATGCAGTGGCAGGATTGGCTGGAAGACGAAGATGCCGACCAGGCCGGCGACTACGAGAAAAAGGATGAAAT
Source organism: Roseovarius sp. (assembly GCA_963691795.1). Taxonomy (GTDB): domain Bacteria; phylum Pseudomonadota; class Alphaproteobacteria; order Rhodobacterales; family Rhodobacteraceae; genus Roseovarius. Next base: position 3,557,687 of record OY829373.1, on the reverse strand, counting down.
GGACGCCCGTCGCGCGCTGCTGGCAGAGGCTATGGACGTGCTTAACGAGCGTGAGCAGGACATCCTGACGCAGCGCCGGTTGAACGATAAGGCGGTGACGCTGGAAGAGTTGAGCGGTCAGTACGACGTCAGCCGTGAACGAATCCGTCAGATTGAGGTACGGGCGTTCGAGAAGCTGCAGAAACGGATGCGGAGCCTGGCACAAGAAAAGGGGATGCTGGCATCTGCTTAAGACGTCTTGATCTACACATACCCAAATTCTTAAAGAGCCCGGACACTCCCGGGCTCTTTTGTTTTTTGGCCTTTTGGAGGTAAGTGTGCGACTGCTTGCCACCGGTCTTGACGCTCGGTCTGACGCAATAACTGGAAAGTATAGACATAAATTTGATTGAATGTATATTCAGTGGGCGAGAGAAAGCTTCGTTGGTTCCGAAGCGATGTGCAAAAAGGAGATTTGAATGAAAAAGAGTAAGCTATTGACGGTGGCAATCCTGGGATTGGGTTTGTCGGCGTCTGCAGCCATCGCTGCCGGAATGAGCGCAAAGGAATTTAAGGACACGCATGTTGGCAAATGCGTGACCTATAAGGGGCCCAGCAACGGTACACAGTGTTATAACGCCAACGGGACCAGCACCTATAACGATGCGTCCTATGGTAAGGACACTGGCAGCTGGGAATTCCGGAACGGCCAGTTTTGCGTGACGTGGTCAAAGGAAGGCAGTATGGCCTGTACGACCTACAATTCCGATGGAAACGGGCAGTATTCTGGTGGTGGTTACACCTGGACCGTCAACTAAATGCTTTGGGGTGTTTCGGCCCCAAATCCGCTGTAACAAAACGATGGCGCGCGAATTGATCGCGCGCCAATCATTTTTAGATGCCCTTTTAAATTTGTGATGCTTGATCATCTAAGGTCGGAGCCCTCGGTGGGAGGGCGCAGTGTACGTTATCGCAGATATTGACCGTCTGGTTGCCGACGGGGTGATCAGTATTGAACAACCACGCCAAATACAGAGCCGCGCGCAGGCGGCGATGGTAACGCTTGGGATCAACGCCATTCTTTGTTTTGGAGTTATCGCAGCCACGGCGGGACTGATTTTTTTTTTTGGTTGGCCGATGCGCTGCTAGTCACAGGCTTTGGCGCGGTATTCCTGCTGGTTGGGTTTGCCATCCTCGCCAAGCACAGTGAGATGTACCGCATTTTTAGCAACGCTGCAGCCCTGATCGGGGCCGAGATGTTGCTTGGCGAGGGTGTAGCAGAGCTGATCGACAAGTACGAGGGCGCCGCAAATTGGGTGATGTTGCCGGTCGGTGCGATGGTTGCGGTTTGGGCCGGGCTAGCCTTCAAGTGGGGCGCGCTGACCACGCGGTTTGTCACCGGAGCGATTGCGCTGATGGGGCTTATGATCCATCTGGCTGGGCTTGCGATCTTGCTGCTGGTTTACAATGTTTCAGGCCCACTGGTTGGCTTGACCTATCTCTGTGCTGCGGCCCTTCTGGGTCTGGCCGGGGTGTTTACCGATCTGCGCATTGTCACTGTCGCTGCGATTGTGCCCTTTGCGCAGGCGCTTGACACCGGTACGTTCTATTTTCACACCGCTTAAGTCTTCTATTCACCTGAACAGACACTCTCTATCATACATATGACGCTGCTGATCATTCCATGCCTCTGGATCGCGCGCCATTGGCCGGAGCGCGTTGGCCGGGATGGTCGGCTGGCGTTCGTCGTGGCCAATCTCTGCGCGCTTGTAGGCTCTCTCTGGAGTGATGTCGTGGGGGAATTCATCTGGGGGCCGCCGCGCTACAGCGACAGTGACCTGCCGTGGGATGACTGCCAGGCGATGCGCGATGCCTACAGGGCGACCGCGTTCACGATCTCCGAGAATGTCTATACCATCCTCTGGGGTGTCTTGCTGGCCATCGCCATTGCCTATTCGGCGTTCCGGGCGAACCGGGGGGATGTTCAACACCGCGCTGACCTTTGCTGCGATCCACGCCTACACGCAGCTGTTCGAAAGTTTTGGGGATGAACCGCTGGCCTATGTTATAGGTGGATTGGCCGCGATCCCGCTGGCCTGGGGGCTGTGGCGCCTCAACGGCTGGATCACGGCGAAACAGACCTGAAGGAGAGGGCCATGGCAGGCGGATGGGCACGCGATGGTGCGGTTAATGAACAGATCGAGGCGTCCATCGAGGATGAGCTCAAGCGCATGCAGGCGCGGGGGCGGCCCGCGGGCGAAAGCCTGACCCATTGCGCGGAATGCGAAGAACCCATCCCTCAGGCGCGCCGTGAGGCGCTGCTGGGTGTCAAGCTGTGCATCGATTGCCAGCAGGACCGCGACGGCGCTTACAAGGCGCGCGGCGGGATCAACCGCCGCGGCTCAAAGGACAGCCAGTTGAAGTGATGGGGCTTAGCCCTCCATCGCCTCCAATTCGTCAATGAAGCGCGAAATCATGCTTAGCCCCTTGTCCCAGAAAGCCGGGTCGGAGGCATCGAGGCCGAAGGGGGCCAGAAGCTCTTTGTGATGCTTGGACCCACCGGCGCGCAGCATGTCAAAATACTTGTCCTGAAACCCGTCGGGATTTTCCTCGTAAACTGCGTAAAGCGCATTCACGAGGCCGTCACCGAAAGCATAGGCATAGACGTAGAAGGGGGAGTGTACAAAATGGGGGACATAGGCCCAGAAGGTTTCATACCCTTCCATGAACTCGAACGCAGGTCCAAGGCTTTCACCCTGAACAGACATCCAAAGCGCACCGATGTCTTCCGGCGTCAATTCCCCTTCGCGGCGGGCGGCATGGAGCTTGCATTCAAAGTCATAGAAGGCGATCTGGCGGACAACAGTGTTGATCATGTCCTCGACCTTACCCGCCAGCAGGATCTTGCGTTCATCATCTGACACGGCTTTGTCTAGCATTGTGCGGAAGGTGAGCATTTCCCCGAACACGCTTGCCGTTTCAGCAAGAGTCAGTGGCGTAGACGACAAGAGTTCCCCCTGATCAGCAGCCAGCACCTGATGCACACCGTGACCCAACTCATGTGCAAGCGTCATCACATCGCGCTGTTTGCCTAGGTAGTTCAGCATCACGTAAGGGTGCACATCCGTCACCGTGGGATGCGCAAACGCACCGGGGGCCTTGCCAGGTTTGACGGCGGCGTCGATCCAGCCCTTGTTGAAGAAGGGCTCGGCCAACGCGCCCATGCGGGGATCAAAGGCGTTGTAGGCGTCCATCACCATGCCCGTGGCCGTGGGCCAATCGACGGTGCGGGTGTCCTCGATCGGGAGAGGGGCATTGCGGTCCCAGACCTGCATCTTGTCGAGGCCCAGCCACTTACGTTTGAGTTCGTAGTACCGATGGCTTAGCTTGGGATAGGCGGCGACAACAGCATCGCGCAAGGCATCAACCACCTCGGCCTCCACGTGGTTGGCGAGGTGGCGGGAGGATTGCGCTGTGGGCATGTTACGCCAGCGATCCATGACCTCCTTTTCCTTTGCGCCGGTATTGTGGACGCGGGCGAAGATGCGGATGTTTTCGCCAAACACACGTGCCAGTTCGTGCGATGCCGCCTTGCGCTTGGAACGGTCTTGTTCTGTTAGGTAGTTCAGCGTCGCTTCAAGGCCGTGAGTCTCGCCATCGACATCGAATGTCAGGCCTGCGATGGTTTCATCGAAAAGCCGCTCCCATGCATCGCCCACGACGCCCATATCATGCAGAAATTTCTCAAGCTCGTCAGAGAGTTGGTGCGGCTTCATCGCGCGGATGCGGTCCAGAACGGGCTTGTAGCGAGCAAGCGCCTCATCGGCCTTGATCATCGTGTCAAGGGCATCATCCTCGAGGCGGTTCAGCTCCAGCGTGAAGAAGACAAGCGGCGTGGTGAACGTGTTGATCTTCTCCTGGCAATCGGAAAGGAACTTGGTGCGCCCACCATCGGTGGTCTGCTGATAATAGCGCAGACCGGCGAATGACATGATCCGCCCGGCGATCGAGCTGATCTTCTCGTTGCGCTCGATGCAGGTCAGTAGGCCTGCTGCATCAAGGGTTTCGAGCTTGCCTTCATAGTCGGTCGCGAAGGCTGCGCATTCGCCTTCCAGCCACTGCAGATCCCGCGCGAGTTCCGGCGCATCCTCGCCAGTGTAGAGATCATCGAGGTTCCATTCCGGTAGGTTGCCCAGATTATCAGGACCGGCACCGGTGGTGGCATCGAAAACGGGTTTTGGTAGGTGGATCATCACGCGCTCCTCAGGGCTGTTGAGGCAGAGATAGGCCTTGGAAGGTGCAGGCTCAAGACCACGATTTCTAAGTGCGGTATCGTGTCGGTATCACGTCGGTCTTGCATCGGTGCGATTGTCAGCGGCGAGACGGGAGCCCGACGGGACAGATCAAGGAGAAAAGTGGCCCGGAGATGGTTCCCGGGCCACCTTTAGGGATAAGTGACGCGACAGGTTGAGGCCCTTTTGCTCAGCTGATGATCCAGGCCTTCGCGTCGTCAAGATCGTCAACTGCAAAGACCATAACCTCGGTTGGCATCAGGCTGCCGAAAAGGGATACGCTTTTGGTGATCCATTCGATGTCTGTCACATAGGCAATCTTGGAGAATGTCGTCAGGTGCGAAAACCCGAAACGCATGTCATCCAGCACCGCCCCGGCGGAAATCCCATCAAAATACTGATCAAGCAGGCAGAGCATCTTCAGCTTGTCATGCTCGCCAGCCGCGGTATCTATCAGCGGCCCAAGAGTGTCCGAATAGTCGCTTGCGGTGATCACACCGGACAGCCGCAGGGCTATGACATCACGTGGAAAGCCTTCCATCTGCGTGATTGCACCGGGGTGATCCTCTTGCATGGCGGCCCAATTCGTCGCGTCCTCAAGGGCATCTGCCTTAAACCGCCTGATTTTTGCACCGATGAAAACGTCGGCAATGGGCCGCACAAGCGATAACAGAACACTGTCGGTCACAAGCGCGACCTTGGGGATAATTTTCTGGCGATCATGCACGACTGAGATGTGCTGTTTTAGGGCGTCGAAGCTGTCCCACATGGGCGCGTTTTTCGTGACGATCACAAGGCTCGGCACCTTGTCATGGTCGTTGATGTAGCTGTTCATCGCTGAGACAAGCTGTTGAATGTCGCCTTCTGAAATCTTCCCTTCTGGCGAAAGGATAACGATATTTTCCTTTTCATTGATCTCTATTTTCATCTTGATTGTCTCCCTTTGACGTGCGGTTTTAAATACTTTCAATCGCGACCATACGCAGGTGATACGGGTTTGGCCTGCACATGGTCGGGTCTGGATGGCGAAAGGCGCAGGGGTCTGCGCCCAGGATCAGGCCGGGGACCCCATCGGTGGCCTAGGCGTTGGCCTCTGGCGGTAGGAAATCCACATCATGATCGGCCGAGATGCGGATGACCTCGTCCACATCCGTTTTGTCGTGCAACTCATCAAACAGGTCCTTAAGCTTTCCTGCAGGTGAAACCCAGAAAAGCGCGCGGCAGGGCTTATCGGACTTGCTAAAACAACCGTGTGGCATGCCCTTGGGCATACGGACCAGATCGCCTGCATGGGCCCTGGTCCATTGACCGTCCAGCTTGAGGTCCAGCTCACCTTCCTGAAAAAGGATGAATTCATCTTGTGTGGGGTGAATGTGAACTGGGACGAACTGGTCGGGTTCCGAGTTCGTCTCGAACGCAAAGGTCGTGTCGCAATAGGCTTTGATGTAATAGGTCTGGCCAGGGATGTTCAGCTTGGTGCCTTCGCCGTTCTTGCTGACGCCGCCGTCAAGGTCTTTCATCTGGACCCTCCCGTTTTGTCGAACTTTCTTAGTGACCAGCTTGGCAGAGCCGGCAGGGGCTTGGCAAGAATTTGTCATTTTTCAGAAAAGGGATCCGCGCGAGCCCTCCGTTCTCGGTTAGAACAGTGCGATGTCCAGTGTCGGGGACCAGCGACGAGCGCGCAGACCAGTAAAGCATAACAGGCGAACCCATGCATCTGGGGGCTTAGACCTTGTGCGAACAAGGGACACTGTTGGGTCTTGCAGTGATCTACCTGTTCGTGGCGCTGATCCTTGGAAAATGCCTTTTGTTGGCCTGTTCTTTTCTGATGATACTGGAGGAAGATGAAGTGCCGTTAAAAGAGCAATACCCATCGTGTCTGATCTGGCGGTTATGCCGCTGATCGGAAACCTTTTCATTGCGCTGATCCCAATTGGGTGGATCATTAAATGGAGTGAAAGAGATGTACTCAAAATGCGTAAGGCCAGCGGCAAGTCGCATTGAGTGTCAAAGCCCGGCTGCGAAGGCTGCCGGGCTTTTAGGTGTTCGTTGAGCTAGCGTTTAGCCTTCCGGCAGGATCACCTTGTCGATCACGTGGATCACGCCGTTGGAGGCCGCGATGTCAGCCTGAGTGACGTTGGCTTCTTCCACCATCACGCCATTGTCTAGGTCGATGGTCACGGTTGAACCCTGGACGGTTGGCGCTTCCATGTCGTCCTGCAGATCGGTGGACATCACTTTGCCCGGTACGACGTGGTAGGTCAGGATCGCAACTAGCTGGTCCTTGTTTTCCGGCTTCAGGAGGGTTTCGACCGTACCTTCAGGCAGGGCGGCAAAGGCGTCGTCCGTGGGGGCAAACACGGTGAATGGGCCGTCGCCTTTTAGGGTGTCGACCAGTCCTGCGGCTTCAGCTGCGGCAAGCAGAGTTCCAAAGGTGCCAGCACCTGCGGCTGTATCAACAATATCTTTTGAAGTGCTACCAGCCATAACGGCTGTGCCCACAAGGGCGGCGGCGGTTGTCAGTGCGAGTGTGGTCTTGCGAAACATTATGTGTCTCCTCTGTTTCGAGTTCCCTTGCCCATTTGGCAATGCTTGAAATACGCGGCTGGATGAGATTGGTTCATTGAGCTTTTCCGCCCAGAGGCCGATCATGCGCATTGACGTAAGCGGTACGCGGCCTAAGCTTGACCGCGGGCATGCGACCACTCAAAAATATGTGAAGACGAGTGAAGGGTTTCGTGAAGTCCGACCGGATATGCGATGTCACTAAAAACTTCTGGCTCAGGCTTTCAAAATACTTCAGCGAAATGAACGGGTCCGCTCAAATTTTGGTAAAACGGTGCCTCTTGGTGAGGGCAGGGGCGACCTGCCGAACGTGTGGCATGCTTTACCCTCTATTGCTCGCGATCGGTGGCGTAACGGGTCTTGTACAGCGGTACCTTTGAAGGATGCATCCTTTGGCCTGGTTCGGGTTTTCGGTTCATCCTGATCAATATTACCAATGTTGTCGTTGAGGGAGGGAGCCCTTTCTAAACCTGGATTCGAAGGACCACTTGATGACTTGTGCCCCCTCGCCGACAGCTTCACTACGCAGGTTCTGGCTGCGACAGGCCCGTAGGTAAATGAGTGGGCCACTTAGTATATGTGGCGCATAACAACTGATGAGACGGGCGTTCTGTAGGGGTCAAAAGGGGCTTGCGCCGCGTTTGTCTATACGAACCGGGCCGGTCCGCGCTTTCCTCGGGTCATTAAACGCTGCGGAGGATGCGATGCAGAACGTGGTTTTTGAGCCAGGACAGACAATCTTTTCAGAAGGCGACCCCAGCACCATGATCTACAAGGTGCTAGCCAGGTCGGTGGATATCGTGATCCGGGCACGCGACGGGCAAGAGCAGCGGATTGCGACCGTTGGCCCTGATGAGGTTTTTGGTCAAATGGGGATCATCGATCCCGCCCCGCGCTCTGCCACCGCGATTGCGCGGGAACAGACGGCCTGCATTGCCTATTCGGCCGAGGAAGTGGTCGAGATGATGTCGAGCAATCCCGGTGACGCGATGGCGCTGATCCGGTCATTGATCCTGTGGCTGCGCAATTCCAACCGCAAGCTGGCAACGAAACAGGTGATGCTGCCGCCGAAGAAGTCGGAGGGATTTTAGACGTCAGTTTGCAATTCAACAGGTCTGAAAAGCTCCACTTCCCCTGTGATGCCGCGGATGGTGTGGTGGCCCGATGAGGTGAAGAGTTCCGGGGCGGCCTGGGCCACGGGGGCGGCGGCCAGCACGGGCTGCTCAAGGGATTTGGTCAACCCTTCGATCCGGCTGGCCACGTTGACCGCGCCACCCAGCACTGTGAAATCTAGACGGCCTGGGCTGCCGATATTGCCATAGCTGACCTCTCCGACATTGAGGCCGATGCCAATCTCGAGGGTGCGCTCGCCTTCCGATGCACGGGCTACGTTGAGGCTGGCAAGGCCCGCCATGGCCTGGGACGCCGCCTGGGCCGCGTTGCGGCATTGCAGGGCGCGGTCACGGCCGTCGGAGGTGGGAAAGATGGACAGGATGCCGTCACCCATGAACTTGAGCACGTCGCCGTCATTGTCCTCTACCGATTGTACGATCAGGTCGAAGAAGCTGTTGAGGGCCTGCAGCAGGCTGTCCTCGGTTGCGGTGTCGGACATGGAGGTAAAGCCGCGTAGGTCGGTGAACATGATCACCGCCTCGATGCTTGAACGTTCGCCGCGTTTTATGGTGCCATTCCAGACCGCCTCGGACGGCCCATCGCCAAGATAGCTGCGCAAGAGGCTTCGAGAAGATTTGCGCATGGTGATCGGCTCAAGCGCGCAGGCGAGCGCGGGCAGGGCGGCCTCGATCATCTGCAGGTGCTCAGGCCGGAACCCGTCTGCGTCGCGCGAGACGAAGGTGCAGCCATGGATCGAGCCATCGCCAAAATGCAGCAGGGAGGCATAGTAATCGGTGCCGCCCTGTTCGGCAAATTCGAGATAGGAGATGTGATCGGTGTCAGCATCGAGCCCGCGCAGGCTTTTGTGCAGAGGCTTGCGGTGGGTCATGATGTATTCAAACGAACTGCCTGTGTAGCTGCTGGTGTGCATGATTTCATGCGTGACGTCGTATTGTTGCGTACCTTCAGGCGTCCAGACGACACCCCATGCGATGAGCAGCGGGTTGGCAAAGCGCTGTCCGATGTTGACCCGCCAGAGCGGCACGCCTGCTTGCGTGAGCGTGGTGCAGAAATGGGATGCAATGCTCACCGGGTCACCAGAGCAGCGGCCTTGGTTGATCATCCAGGTGTTGAGATCGTTGATGAATTCCATGAGGTCAGCATATCCCTTCGTGTGGGGCGCGCCTAGATGCGCGTTTGGGGCGATGGTCAGCCATAGGTGGCCAGCATCGCGCGCAGGTCCTCGATGGTATTGACCTCGGCGATGGGTTTGTCATGGCGCCAGCGTTTCATGCGGGGAAATCGCAGGGCGACGCCTGATTTGTGTCGGGGGGAGGGGGCGATGCCCTCGAAGGCGATCTCAAATACATGCTCGGCGCGAACCTGTCGGACGGGGCCAAAGCGTTGAAGGGTATTCTTGCGGACCCAGGCTGTGATCTGGCGGAATTCTGCATCGGTGAGCCCAGAATAGGCCTTCGTGAAAGGAACAAGGTCGTTGCCGTCGCGCACCGCGAAGGTGAAATCTGTGAACAGATTGGCGCGGCGGCCGTGGCCTTGCTGGGCGTAGATCATGACCGCGTCGATAGTGAGCGGGTCAAGCTTCCATTTCCACCAGTCACCTTTCTTACGACCAGAGTGGTATTGGCTGGAGAGACGTTTGAGCATAAGGCCTTCGGCGCGCTCATCTCTTGCCTGCGCGCGTGTCACGCCCAAGTGCGCCCAGGTCTCGAAGGGTAGTTTAGGCGAGGGGAGGATAGGGGCCTGAGGTGGCAGGTCGGTGAGCAAGGCGTCCAGCCGGGCGCGGCGGTGGGCCAGCGGCATGTCGCGCAGGTCCTGGCCGTCTTCTTCGAGCAGGTCATAGGCGAGTAGGATCACCGGGGCCTCGGCTAGGAGTTTCTTGGGCACGCTTTTGCGCCCGATGCGTTTTTGCAGGGCGTTGAAGGGCAGGGGCGCGGTGCCGTCCCAGGCGAGGATTTCACCGTCCAGCACGGTGCCCTCCGGCAGGTAATCCAGTGCGCGGGCCAGTTCGGGGAAGCGGTCGGTCATCAGCTCTTCGCCGCGCGACCAGACGAAGTGCTGCCCGTCGCGCAGGATCAGTTGCCCGCGAATGCCGTCCCATTTCCATTCGGCCAGCCAGTCGGCGGGATCGCCCAGAGGGTCGGGCGTGTCGTCGTCCAGACCATGGGCCAGACAGAAGGGATAGGGGCGGGAGAGGTCTGCGGTTTTGTCTTCCGCCTCTATCAGGCCGTGCCAGCTGGTCGTGTCGGGGGTCCAGTCGCCCATGAGGCGGTGGGCTAGTTCGGCCTCATCCCGTCCCGTGGCCTTGGCCAGCGCGCGGGTCATGAGTTTGCGGCTGATGCCGACGCGAAAGCCGCCTGTGAGCAGCTTGTTGAAGACCAGACGCTCGCCTGCGTCCATGCGGGTCCATGCGTCGAGGATGGTGGATTTGCGGGTCTCTTCCTCTTCCTTGGCCAGCGCGCGCAGGCGGGTGATCCAGGTGGTGAGGCCGTCTGTATGGGTCGCGGTGGGTTCTGGCAGGACAAGGGCGATGGTTTCGGCCAGATCGCCGACGATGGGGTAGCTTTCCTCGAACAGCCAGAGCGGGATGGTTGCCACCTCGGCCGCCCATTCGCGCAGGCGAGTGGTGGTGACTGCGCGGCGGGGGCGGCGGCCGGAGAAGATGGCGATGGTCCAGAGGCGGTCTTCGTCCGGAGCTTCACGGAAGTAATCGGCCAGCGCAGCGACCTTGGTGGTGGTCTTGGTGGTTTGGTCGATGCGGGCGTATAGCGCGGCAAAATCTTTCATGGTGCTTCGCCGATATCGTCGAGAGTTTCGCCGGTAAATTCGGTGGGCACGATCCGGGCGTCGAGGCCTTTTTCTGACAGCCAGCGGGAGAAGATCTCGGTGTAGCCGTGGGTGGTGTAGACGCTTTGCGCGCCTGTGGCTTCGATCGCGGCGTTGAGGCCTGTCCAGTCGGCGTGGTCGGAGATGGTGAAGCCCCGGTCCACCGCCCGGCGGCGGCGGACGCCGCGTAGGCGCATCCAGCCGCTGGCGAAGCTGGTCGACGCAGGCCGGAAGCGGCGGGACCATGTGGAGCCGAGTGCGGAGGGGGGCGCGATGATCATCGCGCCGGGGTGGTCAGCAGCTTTCAAGTCGGGAGTAACATGAACAGTATGAGGAAGGGGGATGCCTTGGGTGCGTAGCACGGCGTTGGTATTTTCGACCGCGCCGTGGGTGAGTATGGGGCCTATGTCAGGGTCAAGCAGGCTGAGTACGCGCTGGGCCTTGCCGAGTGAATAGGCGCCGAGCAGGCTAAAACGGCCCTCGGCGGCGTTATCGGCCCACCACGTGTTGATCTGCTGGGCGATCTCATCCTCGGGGAGCCATTTGAAGACGGGCAAGCCGAAGGTGCATTCGGTGATGAAGCTGTGACAGCGGACTGGTTCGAAAGGGGTGGACAGGCGGTCAGGTTCGGTCTTGTAGTCGCCGGAGACGACCCAAACCTCGCCTTTGACCTCAACACGGATTTGTGCCGATCCTGGCACATGACCTGCAGGGTGGAAGGAAACACTCGCCCCTCCGATCTTTTGGGTCTCGCCATATCCGACTGTGTCGAGGGAGATAGCCCCGAGGCGGTGGTGCATTACGGGGGCAGCCAGATCGGTGGCGAGGTAGCGGGCGTGACCAGGACGGGCGTGATCGGCATGGCCATGGGTGATCAGCGCCCGGTCGACGGGGCGCCACGGGTCGATGAAGAAATCACCTGCGGGGCAGTAGATCCCTTGTGGTTTGAATTCCAGAACCATGCGGCAAGGATAGCCCGGTTGGTGACAGGGGCCAGTGTGGGGTAGCAAGGTGTGTCAGGAGGCCCCGGGCCAAGCCCGGGACGGGATGTCGTGGCGGATTTTGTTGGGGCGGGAGCAAAGTTCAAACAAAGACCCCCGCGAAATGCATTCTCCGGCTCAACCTTGAGTGAACCAGAGCTTGTTCGCCAACACGGGAGACAGCCCGGTGAATGCGCGGTGGGTTTCGCACCGTCTTCCACGCGGGGGCGTGGCAAGGGATGTTTGCCGTAATTTTAAAAGGTTTGGGCTCATTCCTTTGAAGAATGCGGCGCCGATGGGGCTGTTCAGGCACTCTCGAAGAAGGTTCGTGCGATCATGTCCACCATACGCCGCCGCGTGGCTAAGTCTTCCATCAAGAGCTCATGCCGTCCGCTGGGTTCGACATAGAAAACGCTTCTGGACCATTGGGCCATACGATCTCGGATGCGGGCGCTGTCGACCACGGCCTCTGACGATCCCATGATGGTGATGCAAGGTATATCGGGTGCAGGCCGGCGGGCCAACATACGCGCTTCAGCCAGTGCCCCGCCGAGCCATTGCAGGCTTGGCCCGCCAAGTTGCAACTCGGGCCGCGCTGTCAACTGGTCACGCATCAACTGATAGCTGGGCGCGTCGCGGGTCAGGGCGTTGGAGGAAAAAGGCTCAGACAGGATATAGCTTTTCGCACCTGTCGTGCTTGGCGCGTACCGCTTACCGAAGCCAAACTGCGTACCAATCATGGACAAGATCCACGCAAAAGGCCGTTTCCATGCTGGGATCGAGATGCCCCACATCGGGCCACTGAAGGCTACAGCCGCGAACGGCGCGCCATCTGTCACAGCCCGAAGTGCGATGCACCCGCCCATGGAATGGGCCAAAAGGAACCATGGTTTGGGCAAGGCCAGATCGCGTGCGGCTTCGGCCATTGCGATCATATCCATTTGGTAGTCTGCAAACTGTCCGACATGACCCAGCATCGGATCCTCTGCCAAACGATCCGCCAGCCCCTGTCCGCGCCAGTCGATAGCAATCGCAGTCAGACCATGACGGGACAGGTCATCGGCGACTGTGCTGTATTTCTCAATGTACTCTGTGCGACCGGGCAGGACAAATACGGTACCGCGCACCGGCCTTTCGCCTTGCGCCTCACCGGGCCAGACCCCCAAACGCAGGCGGACCCCATCTTTGGCCCACACCCAAAACGCCCGCTCGGGGGCGGGCGCGTCGGTAATTTCGGCAAAGTACGGGGCGGGGTCGCTCAAGCCAGGGCAGAGCCCAGCTGCATGGCCATACCCATATCGCCATCAACGCTTAGTTTGCCCTGCATGAAGGCCGAGGTCGGGTCCATGTCACCTTCAAGGATCGACTGGAACGTGTCGGTATCTGCGGTCAGGGTAACATCTGTTTCGTCGTCGGACGCACGCACGCCGCTGCCATCGACAACAATCGCGCCTTCGCCTTCGATTACGAACTTGGCAGACCCGTTCGCAAAGCCTTCGGAGAGTTTGGCGGTCAGGGCTGCGACGGCGCCGGTGATGACATCACTCATGGTATATTCCTTTTCAAATCTTCGCTCAGGGCTTTGATTCCCCGGCAGGACAGTTACATTAAAACTTGTTATGGCTACTCACTTCTCACTTCTCAACTTTGCCGTTGCGTCTTTTCTGACGATTTCGGTGTTTTCAACCCCGATCCTGGCTGCAGATCAGGCACGGCTTGACGACTTGCATGCGCAACTGCTGGATGCCGAGCGTGAGGAGGCGATCCGCCTTGCGCGCGAGATCGAGAGGGAGCGTGCCAATTCCGGCTCTCCTGCAATGAACCTTTTGCTCAAGCGGGGTGCGGATGCGATGGAGGCAGGTGACATGCAAACCGCGGTGGAGCATTTCACCGCGCTGACGGATCATGCGCCTGATTTCGCGGAAGGCTGGCACCGCCGCGCGCAGGCTTTTGTGCTGCTTGAGATGTACGGTCCCGCTGTGGCCGACCTGGAACGTGCATTGGCCATAACCCCGCGCCATTACGATGCGATTGCCACACTGGGCGGGCTTCTTGTCCAGATCGATAAGCCTGATCTGGCCAAAGAGGCGTTTGACCAGGTACTGACCATCCACCCTCACCATCCCGAAGTGACCGAAGCGCTCGACCATCTGGACGCTGGCGTCGGTGGCATGGATCTCTGACACTTCACGGAGCACGCGTTAATGGCCGAGCAGTCAAGAACCCTCGCGGTTCTGGGGCCCACGAATACCGGCAAGACCCATTATGCCATCGAACGAATGCTGGGCTACCGCTCCGGCATCATTGGCCTGCCGCTGCGCCTTCTTGCGCGGGAAGTCTATGACAAGATTGTCAAGCTGCGCGGGCCCTCGGTGGTGGCGCTGGTCACGGGCGAGGAAAGGATTGTGCCGGACCGCGCGCAGTACTGGGTTTGCACGGTGGAGGCGATGCCCGAAGGCATGGGCGCTGATTTCGTGGCCATTGACGAAATCCAGCTTTGTGCCGATCCCGAGCGAGGGCACGTGTTTACGGACCGCTTGTTGCGGATGCGCGGTCACAAGGAAACCCAGTTTCTGGGGGCGGCAACCATGCGCGGCGCGATTGCCGATCTGGTGCCAGGCGTGGAATTCGTGAGCCGCGAGCGGATGTCCCAACTGGCCTATACCGGGTCACGCAAAATTCCCAAATTGCCGGCCCGGTCGGCCATTGTTGGGTTCTCGGTTGAAAATGTTTATGCGATCGCCGAGCTGATCCGCCGCCAGAAGGGTGGTGCAGCGGTGGTGATGGGAGCGCTTAGCCCTCGCACACGCAATGCGCAGGTGGAGCTCTATCAGAATGGCGAGGTGGATTACCTGGTGGCGACGGATGCCATTGGTATGGGCCTCAACCTTGATATTGATCACGTGGCGTTTTCTGGCCTGTCCAAATTTGATGGTCGCCGGATGCGGGATCTGGCCCCCAATGAGCTGGCCCAGATTGCGGGCCGTGCGGGCCGTGGCATGTCCAATGGTACGTTTGGCGTGACGGGCGAAGCGCGCGAGCTACCAGACGAGGTTGCCCGCGCCATCGTCGACCATCGCTTCACGCCGATCCGCAAGCTGGAATGGCGCAATGCGGCGCTCAATTTCGGGCATCTCGACGGGCTGATTGCTTCTTTGGAGGAAAAGCCACAGCACGGCTTGGGTATCAAGGCTCATGTCGCAGACCGCCTGGCGCGGGCGCGGGAGGCCGATGATCTTGGTGCGCTCAAGACGCTGTCGGGTGTGGCGCATGTGCGTGCGCGCGCGACAGACGGGGCAGCGATTCGTCTACTTTGGGATGTCTGCCGTGTGCCTGATTTTCGGGGTATCAGTCATGCTGAGCACGCGGGCCTTTTGGACAAGATCTATACTGATTTGCACGAACATGGCCGCATCGCGGATGATTGGTTTGCCCGCCAAGTGCGCCGGATTGACCGCACGGATGGAGATATAGATACGCTATCCAAACGGCTGGCCTTTATCCGGACGTGGACCTATGTCGCGCAACGAAAAGGCTGGGTCGAGGACGAAAGGCATTGGCGCGAGGCGACGCGCGCTGTAGAAGATCGCCTGTCGGATGCGCTACATGACGCTCTGACGAAGCGATTTGTGGATAGGCGCACCTCGGTGCTGTTGCGCCGGCTCAAGCAGAAGGAGGCCATCGTGGCCGAAGTAAACGATACCGGTGACGTGACGGTTGAAGGCGAATTTGTCGGCCGGTTGGACGGGTTCAGGTTCATTCAGGATAAGACTGCGGCGGGGCAGGAAGCCAAGGCGCTGGCGCAGGCCAGTCTGCAGGCGCTTGCGCCCCATTTCCATTTGCGCGCAGATCGCTTCTACAACGCACCTGATACGGAGATTGATTTCACCGAACAGGGCGGCCTGATGTGGGGCGAACATGCCGTGGGCAAGCTGGTGGCGGGTGCCGATCCGCTCAAACCCGTGGCAGAGGCCTTCGTCGATGAGGTCGCTGGTCCTGAGGTGATTCAGAAGGTGCAACGCCGCTTGCAACATTTCATTGATCGCAAGGTGACCACGCTCTTTGAACCGCTTTTGAACATCCAGCGAGACGAAACGCTGACGGGCCTGTCGCGGGGCTTTGGATTCCGCATGGTCGAAAGCCTTGGTATTATCCCGCGCGGAGCGGTGGCTGATGAAGTCAAAGCGCTGGATCAGGATGCCCGCGGCGTGCTGCGCAAGCATGGCGTTCGGTTCGGTCAGTTCACGATTTTCATGCCGCTTTTGCTAAAGCCCGCACCGACACGGTTGCGCTTGGTTCTGTGGTCGCTGGCCAAGGGATTGCAGGAGTTTCCTGAAGCGCCGCCCCCGGGATTGGTGACGGTCCCTGCCGGTGCGCCGGGTCACAGCCCTGATGGCTATTTCGCCATGGCTGGCTACCGTGCAGCCGGTGAACGGGCAATACGGATCGACATGCTGGAACGGCTGGCCGACATGCTGCGCATTGAAGACAGCAGAAGTGGATTCGAGGCCAAGGCTGACATGCTCTCGATCACGGGGATGACTTTGGAACAGTTTGCTGACCTGATGGTTGGGCTTGGCTACAAGGCTGAGCGCGGCGAACGTGAGAAACAGCGCGTGGTGGCCGAACATGCCCCGTCTGAGGCTGCCAACGAGGACTCTGCCGAGGCTGCCAACGATACCCCCGCCGAAGCTGCCGAGGCAGCCCCAGATGCAGTTGGCGAGCCCCCTGTAACCCCCTCCGAGTCGGGGCCGCAAGGCACCGACGAGGGCGCCGCTGAAGAGCCTGAAAACGAGGTGTTTTACACCTTCACCTGGGCCGGACGCGGCAGCAACGCGCGTGGTAATGAACGCCGGGGCAAACCCAACCCTCGCAAGAAACAGGGCAAGCCTCGTGGCAAACCTGCGGACAAGGGGCCTAAGACCTACTCGGCCAAGCCCGGCAAACCCGAAAAGAAGATTGACCCCGACAATCCTTTCGCCGCAGCCCTGATGGGGCTCAAGGACAAGTCCTGAGCCCGATCCCGCCGCGATACGCCATGGACCGAACCCGGTGAGTGACAAAATCCGCATCGACAAATGGCTTTGGCACGCCCGGTTTTTCAAGACCCGTTCGCTCTCTGCAAGGCTGGTGGCGGGCGGGCATGTGCGCGTCAACAGCACCAAGATTGCCAAGCCCGCCTTCGCGGTAGGGCCGGACGATGTGCTTACCTTCCCACAGGCCCGCGACATCCGCGTAATCCGTGTGCTCGCCCCGGGTGAACGCCGCGGCCCCGCACCCGAGGCCCAAACCCTGTACGAGGACCTGTCTCCGCCCGAGCCAAAAACCCGGAACAGCGTTCCCCAAACTCCAAGATTCGAGGGAAAAGGGCGCCCCACCAAACGCGACCGCCGCAAACTCGATCTCAATCGGCCGGACACTCTTGAATGATCCCGGTCGCTGGATTAGGTGAGGCCGGTAAAATTCGAAGGCGCGATGATCGATGACTTATGCCGTTTTGGACAATTGCATTGGCTGCAAATACACCGACTGCGTGGAGGTGTGCCCGGTTGATTGCTTTTATGAAGGCGAGAACATGCTGGTCATCCATCCCGATGAGTGCATTGATTGCGGCGTGTGCGAACCTGAATGTCCCGCCGATGCCATCCGCCCGGATACCGAGCCAGACATGGAAGCCTGGGTCGAACTCAACCGTAAATATTCTGAGCTCTGGCCGGTGATTATTACCAAGAAGGATCAGCTACCTAACGCCGAGGAAATGGACGGACAATCTGGAAAGTTCGAGAAGTACTTCTCTGAGGCCCCCGGCGAAGGCGGCTGATTCGATCAGCCCGGTGGCACCAGATGGGCTACTGAACGCTGAGCCCGCCACAACCTTTTGATTTTATGACATGAATCTAAGGCGCATCACGGTCGAAATGGGCGGAGACTTTAATCTGCCCCTTTTTTGTGTTACGTTGACCTTACAAATGACGACCGCCACCTTATATCAACCGACCGTAATGGACGTTTGGTAGGTTTTTTTGTAACAAAGACACCGGCTCATCGGATGGTTCATCCCCTGGGGCAGTGTTTTTGCGCAAATTTGATCGTCTGCCTCGTAAAGGAAAGAATGTATGAGTAAGTCGAAAAAGTCCGAGTTTCGCCCCGATGACTATGTAGTCTACCCGGCTCATGGCGTGGGTCAGATCGTGTCGATCGAAAAGCAGGAGATCGCGGGGATTGAGCTCGAACTGTTTGTGATATCTTTCGAAAAGGACAAGATGACCCTGCGGGTGCCAACCAACAAGGCAACCGAAGTGGGCATGCGCGGCCTGTCGAGCCCCGATGTCGTGTCCAAGGCCATGACCACGCTGAAAGGTAAGGCCCGCGTCAAGCGCGCTATGTGGTCCCGTCGGGCGCAGGAGTATGAACAAAAAATCAACTCTGGCGATCTAATCGCGATAGCCGAAGTGGTGCGCGATTTGCATCGCACCGATGATCAGCGCGAGCAAAGCTACTCTGAGCGTCAGCTTTATGAAGCCGCGCTTGAGCGTCTGACCCGCGAGGTTGCGGCCGTCAGTGGCGGGGACGAGGTGCTGGCCGCCAAGAAGGTCGACGACGTTTTGGTGTCCCGCGCTGCCTGACGCGACCGGGGTTTTAACGAGTTAAAGACCGCGCTGTTGCGCGGTCTTTTCTTTTGTCCAAATCCTTTTGGAGGTTTCACCCCCACCCAGCCCTTGACGCCCCGGGCTTAACCCGAGGCATTGCTGGGCCTTGAATTGAAAAACGCCCGGGACTGGTCGCGGTACGGATGCTGGCCCAAACACATCTTAGGCTACGAGGCTGAACAAGATGGCAATCTCGGCCAGCTGCTGCGTGGCACCTAAGATGTCCCCGGTCCGGCCGCCGATCTTAGCACGAGCCACAGCTGCAAGCCCCAAGGTCACAAGCCCGGCCCAGATCAGCGCGGCCAGTCCGCTCCAACCAGTCAGCAGGATCGCTAAGAAAACCGCAACCCCCAGCCCCAGTAGGGCAGTGGGTTGACCCACTCCGCCCACATGCGCCGCAAGCCCGTTGTCCCGGGCGTTGGGTAGGGTCGCCATGACCGCACCCATCATCGATCGCGACCCAACTGCGGCCACCAGAACCCCCGCCGCCCCGTCAAACGGATTGACTTCAAATAGAATCCAGATTGCGCTCCACCGTGCCGCTAAGGACAACACCAGCGCGATCACGCCGTAAGCCCCGATCCGACTGTCCTTCATGATCTCCAGCCGCCGTTCCACGGTCCAACCACCCCAAAGCCCGTCAAATGTATCGGCCAGACCGTCTTCATGCAGTGCACCGGTGATCATGACGCATGTGGCCAGGGCCATCAGCGCGCAAAGTGGTGCAGGCAGCCCCAGGGTATGGGCCAAAAGCCCCGCCACCGCCGCCAACGCCCCAATCACCACGCCAGCCACCGGATAGGCCCAGGCCGCTGCTCCGCCCCGCATGGCCGTCTCACCGGGCACTGGCAGACGGGTCAGCAATTGCAGCGCCTGTAGAATATCCCCTGCCCGGGCGAGGCTGTCGTCGTTTTTATCCATGGAGCGGCCTTTTTGGAGATGCCCTTTCATATTGCCTGCGCTAGGACTTGTTGGTCAATTCAAGATATGAGGCCCGGCTTGCCATGCAGTTTCACTCCCTTGACGATATCCGGCATTGCCTTGCCGCGCTGCCAGCCCCCGATGCGCAGGCCCGCGCAGGGGCTGAGGACCGAAATGGCCAGCTGACCAAACCCCCCGGTGCGCTTGGACGGCTGGAAGATCTGGCGATCTGGTACGCGGCCTGGCGCGGCGCAGCGCGGCCCGTGCTGGAGGCCCCTCAGATCATCATTTTTGCCGGCAATCACGGCGTCACGGCGCAGGGAGTTTCGGCCTTTCCGGCGGACGTGACTGAACAGATGGTCCTGAACTTCCAGGCCGGCGGGGCGGCCATCAATCAGCTGGCTGGTGCCTTTGGCGCAAAGCTGGATGTACATGCCCTGTCCCTTGATCAGCCGACCCGAGATTTCAGCCTTGGTCCGGCGATGTCCGATGTGGTTTTCCTTGAGGCCTTCAACACGGGCTGGGATGCGGTTGATCCAGAGGCTGACATGCTTGTCGTGGGCGAAATGGGCATCGGCAACACCACTGCGGCGGCGTCCATAGGGCTTGCGCTTTTCGGTGGTGCGGCCGAGGACTGGACGGGGCGCGGCACGGGCGTAGATGACGCGGCCCTCGCGACCAAGTCAGCTGTTGTGGCCCGTGCGGTTGAGGTCAACTCCGCAGCTCTCGCGGATGGGGTTGAGGTGCTGCGCTGCCTAGGAGGGCGCGAAATCGCGGCTATGGCAGGCGCACTTTTGCGGGCAAGGGTGCTGCCAATTCCAGTCATCCTGGACGGCTTCATCTGTTGCGCCGCTGCCGCTGCCCTTTATGACGTGACACCCGCCGTGCTTGATCATGCCGTGGCGGGGCATCTGAGTGCAGAAGGCGCGCATCGTGCCTTACTTGACCGGATCGGCAAGGATCCGATCCTGTCCATGGGCATGCGGCTTGGCGAAGGCTCGGGCGCAGCCCTGGCGATTGGTATTCTCAAGGCGGCCGTGGCCTGTCATTCTGGCATGTCGACCTTTGCGGAGGCTGGGGTTTCGGATGGCTAGTGTCCGGTATTAGGTATTTTTGACCAGAAAGAAGCCAGACAGGTCGCCTGCTTATTTCTGGTTCGAAGCACTGCGGTGGGGCAGCGCGTCCAATTCGGTAGTCAGGCTTTCTCGCCATCCTCATCTACTTCCTTGTCGGCCTCGGTATCGGAGGTGGCAATCGTCACCTCCAGTTGCGAGAGCAGCATGGTCTGTAACTCCTGCTCCAGTTCGATGGCGCGATTGATATAGGCGGTGTTTTCGACTGTCGGTAGGTTCGGGTCCCACAGGGCAGCTAACTCAAAGACTGAATGGCGGTCGTGCTGGTAGAAAGTTCTTTGCAGCTCGGAGGCCTCAAATTCTGATAGACCAAGCTTTTCTAGTGCGTAACGCCCCGCTCGCAGCGAGCTGTCGAAGAGTTCGCGCACAATGTCGTCGGCCCCGGCCTTGAACAACCTGAACACATGGGTGCGGTCGCGGGCGCGGGCGATGATATGCAGATCGGGCCTCTCGCGTCGGGCGAATGCGACCAGGCGGGTCGTAGCTTCAGCATCATCGAGCGCCACCACCAGCACGCGCGCCGTTTTTATACCGGCCGCGTGCAGCAGTTCGGGCCGGGAGGGATCGCCGAGAAAGCTTTTGATCCCGAAGCGACGCATCCGCTGGATAGCCGTTAGGTCATGGTCGAGAACCACCGTGTCAAATCCGCTGGAGCGCACGAGCCGATTGACGATCTGCCCAAAGCGCCCGATGCCTGCAATGATCACTGGACCCTGGGTGTCGATCTCATCCTCGTGCTGTGCCTCGTCCTGATCCTCCAGCTGCGATGAAAGCCAGTCATACAAGATGAAGAGCAGTGGCGTGATCAGCATGGAGATCGCCACAACCAAAAGCAAAGTTTCGGTCATGGGGGCCGGGATGACGTTCTGCTGGCTGGAAAAGGAGATCAGCACGAAGCCGAATTCACCGGCCTGTGCCAGTGATAATGTGAAGAGCCAGAGGTCGCGTCCACGCAATTCAAAGACGCGGCCAAGGATGTAGAGAATGCCACCCTTGAGCAGGATAACTGCAAGTGCAAGACCCAAAACTGTGAAGAACTGGCCAAACAAAAGCGAGAAATTGATAGCCGCACCCACGGTGATAAAGAACAAGCCCAGCAGCAGACCTTTGAAGGGGGCGATATCGCTTTCCAGTTCGTGGCGGAATTCGCTGGAGGCCAGAACCACGCCCGCAAGAAACGCCCCGAGCGCAGGTGAGAGCCCTACAAGGTTCATCAGGAAGGCAATCCCCACCACGATCAGCAGAGCCAGCGCCGTAGACATCTCGCGCAGGCGGGCCGCGTGGATGAAACGGAACACGGGCCGGGTCAGGTAGATCCCGGCCAAGATAATCGCGCCCACGATCGCAATTGTGACCAGCGTCACGCCCCAACCGGGGAGACTTTGAATGAATGAGGCCGCCACCTCATGCCCGCCGCCGGAGGTGTGGTGCGGATCACCCCCTTCACTGAGACGCTCCAGCGTTTCGCCAAGGATCATGTTCGGTGTCTTGGGCAGCGCTAACAGTGGCAGGAAGGCCAGCATCGGAATGACGGCAATATCCTGTGTCAGCAGGACCGAGAAGGCCGAGCGCCCACCGCCGGTTTGCATCAGGCCCTTCTCAGACAGGGTTTGCAGGACAATTGCGGTCGAGGACAGCGCAAAGACCAGCCCGATAGCCAGCGCGACGCTCCACCCGACGCCGAGCATCATAGTCCCTACCATGACCACCAGCGTGGTCACGCCTATTTGCAATCCGCCCAGACCAATCAAACGGTGGCGCATGTCCCAGAGCGCACGGGGCTCCAACTCCAGCCCGATGAGAAACAGCATCATGACCACGCCGAATTCTGCGAAATGCTGAAGCTCGACCGTTTGGTGCCCGCCTACAAGGCCTAGGATCGGCCCGATGATGATGCCTGCCGCGATATAGCCCAGCACGGACCCAAGCCCCAGCCGTGCCGCAAGCGGCACGGCAATCACCGCGGCGGCAAGGAAGATGGAGGCCTGAAACAGGAAGGTTTCCATATTGGGTCCTGTATGGTCACGCGCTCATATTGGAAGGGGCGCATCTGTCTTTCTTTGATCCATCACAATCTGGCTTTGTACTTTTGCGACGGCTCTATGGGAAAGTAGTACATCGTGGATCAATCGGTTCAAGGCTGCCAGGTCTTCACAAAACACCCGCAGAAGATAATCGGTGGTCCCTGTAAGTATCCATGCGCTGACGACCTCGGTGCGCGTATCCAGCAGGCTGGCGAAGGACCGGGCCTCCTCTGGTTGCTGATGGGCCAGCTCAACCTGCACGAAAGCTTGTATGTTCAGGCCAAGTTTCTGGGCATCCAGCTGCGCAGTGTAACGGCGGATGTAGCCCGCGTTTTCAAGGCGTTGCCGCCGCCGCCCAATCTGACTGGCAGACAGGTTGAGCGCCTCGCCCAGTTCCTGCGAGGTCAGTTGAGAGTCACGTTGCAGCGCGGCCAGAAGGTTGATGTCAGTGCGATCAGGCATTTGCACGTATAGTGCATTAAGCAATAATATAATACAAGTTTTGTGCAATAAATAGTGAAAAAAATGCAAAAATGCGTGCAAATAGCCTGTGGTTTGCGTGAATAATTATCTAGAAATTCAGGAGGCATATCATGGGTCCGTTCCCGCACCATCGTCCGCAATCACAGATCACACAACACAACCCTGCTGGTACGGATGGGTTTGAATTCGTGGAATTTGCGCATTCAGATCCTGAGGTCTTGCGCAATCTGTTTGCTGCGATGGGTTTCCGGCAGGTGGCCCGCCACAAGAGCAAATGCATAGAGCTTTGGCAGCAGGGCGATGTCACATACATTGTCAATGCTGAAGGCACCGGTTTCAGTGCCAACTTCCTAGAACAGCACGGCCCCTGCGCACCGTCCATGGGTTGGCGAGTTGTGGATGCGGACCATGCCTTGCGCCATGTTGTGGCGCTGGGAGCTGAGGTCTATGAAGGGTGCGACAAGGTGTTGAACGTGCCAGCGATCCGGGGAATAGGTGGGTCGCTGATCTATCTTGTGGATCGCTATCACGACACCTCACCCTACAATGACGAATACGACTGGCTTTGTTCTTCGAAGCCTGAGGGGGTTGGGTTCTACTATTTAGATCATCTGACTCACAACGTATTTAAGGGCAACATGGACAAATGGTTTCGCTTCTATCAGGGCCTGTTCAATTTTCGTGAGATCCGGTTTTTCGACATCGAGGGGAAGTACACCGGGCTTCTCAGTCGGGCGCTGACATCTCCATGTGGGCGCATTCGCATTCCGATCAACGAGGACCGGGGAGAAACCGGGCAAATCGTGTCCTACCTGAAAAAGTACCGGGGCGAGGGTATTCAGCACATTGCCGTAGGCACCGAGGATATCTATGATTCAACCGATGCGCTTGCAGAGCGCGGCATCCGGTTCATGCCGGGACCACCCCAAGCCTATTATGATCTGAGCCGCGAACGTGTTGTGGGCCATGACGAGCCTATCGAGAAACTGCAAAAGCATGGTATTCTGATCGACGGTGAGGGTGTTGTGGATGGTGGCAAGACGCGCGTATTGCTGCAAATCTTTTCCAAGACGGTGATTGGGCCGATCTTTTTCGAATTCATCCAACGCAAGGGGGATGACGGGTTCGGAGAGGGTAATTTCAAAGCCTTGTTTGAGTCCATCGAGGCAGAGCAGTTGCGAAATGGGGAAATCACCACACCTGCCGCCTAAGTCCTGTGGTAAGCTCACACGCGCGTGACGGCAGGGCTGTACCTCAGCCCTTGGGCATCTTAAGTACAACGGATTGGCCGCTTTTAACGTAGCGCAGTTCGTCCGAGCCAATGGCGGCGACCTTGCCGCCGTCGAGGCGGTCGCCCACGCGCACCTTCTTGTAGCGTCCATTGGGCATGCGGACCAGCGCGCGGCGGTCCTCGGATGAGCCATAGACGCCGATCAGGTTTACCCGGCGCAATGTGATGCGCGCGCTTTCTGTGGCCGCGCGGGCGACCGAGGCCGAGGTTGGGATACTGACCGCAACACGCTGTTCTAGACTCACCGGCTCGGAGGCGACAGCCGCGCGGACCTCCTCGACCCGGGCCGCGAAACCTTTGGGCCGGCTTTTCGGCTTAAGCGATGTGGCCACGGCCTGCTCAAGGGCATCTTCAAGCTGGTCCTCGGCGCCGTTTTCAATGACCGGAGATATGCCTGCAGCCTCAAGCGCCTGATCCTGAGCGCTTTTTGGGCGCATACGGGGGCGGAAATCCTGAAGTTCGGCAAGGGTGCGGCCGCCATTGTTTGAACGCTCGAAGCTTTCATTCAAATCACCGGGCCGCGCCCGGGGGCGAATATTGGCCCCGGCCGTGATGGAATCCTGCCCCGCTTCGGGTTCGACCGATTCAGGCGCCGCGCGTTCGGGATAGACGCTGGGCTTGAGTGGGGGCGCACCGGCGAAAAGCGTTACGCCCTCGGGCGTGATTGTACCTTCGGGCGTGGCTTCGATGTAGCCGCGATTGTCGCGGGCGTAGTTGGTGCCGGGCGGAGGTGGGTTGGCCGGGGTGGGCGGACGACCTGCGCCCAGCAGTGTCTCTGCATCCGGCAGGGCCACCGCATCGCTGAAATTTACCGCTGGGTCAAGCGAGGTCTGGTAGACATCTTCGCGGTCCAGCGCATGGGGAGCCCGCGAAGGTTCCGGGGCCATCTGCCAGATGCCCGTGGCAGCATAACGCGCGCGCGCCTCATCCGGGGACAGCTCTTCAGAGATGCCGCTGGGCAGGTTCTGCAACTCTTCAAAGGGCTGGTCGGCTAGAGCTTCGGTTTCGGCACCCAATGCCTCTAGCTCATTGGCAAGATTTTCGGCGTTGGTGGTGGTCTCGGGCGACTCTATGGGGGCAGATATGGCGGGTTCTTCCTGTGCAAACTGCACTTCTTCGGAGGATTTAAACAGGCCCGAGATCCCGTCATCGAGAAAGAGCGCAGCCCATGCGGCGACAGCGACAAGCACAAGCAAAAGGCCTGCCGTGATCATGAGGGCGACGAAACGGGGCTTATCGGCAGAATTTGCATTGTCAGGGTTGCGTGCGCCAAACACGGTCATGCGATGGCGCTCATCCTCGCGGGCGCGATCGGCAACGGTGTCTGCCTGGCCCGCGGTGGGTTTGCCGGGTAGCTTTGGCTTAGGCAGGGAAAGGCCGGCGCCGGCTGCCTTGGCCTTGTCCAGCCTGGCGCGCAGGTCGATGTTGACGCGTTTTTCGCCACCCCTGGCCTGGGGGGTATCCATTGGGTTGCCGTTCGGTTTGCGGCGCGACAGGAAGGGCACGCGACCGGGATGCTTGGACGCGGGCGCCGAGGGTTTATCTGCCGGACGGATCGGTGCGTCTGCCTCAGGAACCGCTGTCGAGGCGACGGGCTGAGGGGGCGGGGCCGGTTTAGCCACCGCGGGCGCAGGCTTAGGAGCTGTGGGCTTGGGTGGCGCTGGCTTGGGGGTTGATTTGGGGTTTACCACTACCTCCGCCAGTGGCTTGGACGCAGGCGCCGGGGGTGGCGCGTCGCTTGTGTCGTCGAGGGCGGGGGTGAAACGGCTTTCTGGAAGATCAACGGCCGGAGCGCTTGCGTCTGTGTCCATGGGTGGTGGCGCGCTGCGGGCAGAGCTGAAAGCGGCGACTGGGGCGGACGGCGCGGGCGCTTCCGCCGGGGGGTTGGGTGCAGGGTCTGCGTTCTGCTCAGTCAGTTGTACATCAGGTCGCGGGGTGCGCCGGGATGAAAAACCAGGTGTCGGAGCCGTTGACGAGGGTGTTGGATCAACTAGGCCAGAAGTTTGGAGTTCGGGCTGTGGTTCCGGCTGAGGCTCAGGCTGGGGTGCTGGCGCAGGCTCGGGAACAGGCTGGGCCTTGGCTTCGGGCCATTGCGCCATACCGCTGATCTCAATCCGGGCCTCGTCGCGGTCAACGATATCACCAGGGGTCAGCACCTCTCCGGCGTGAACGGTTTCACCGAAAAAGGGTTCCCCCTCGAAGGTTCCGCCCTCGGGAATGGCCACGAAGCAGAGGGGGCCAAAGCCGTGATCGACGGCGAAACTCTCAGCCTCGGTCAGGGTTTCGATGGCAACGGCGGCTACGCAGACGCGGCCCTCGGACATCGACCAGTCATAGGCCAATTCGGAGATGTGATAGGGCGTTGCCCCGTCAAGCGCGCTGCGTACCTGTGCTTCGAGAATGTCGACATCGCGTGAGTCGCTTTCGAAATCCAGAAACCTGATCTGCCCGTTCGGGATGACCACTTTGCTGCGCATCCCTGAGGGTTCGAGCGTGCGGGCTTTTGCAATCAGATCCTGCAGCGAACCGGCCAGATCGTCACTGTTGAGCGGCACATCGCCCACCAAAAGCCATCCTGCGGGATCCCGCTGTAGCAGGCCGATCCCGTCAAAGGAAAGCGTCAGGGCGAAATTTGGTTTCATCGTCAGAGGTTTAAGGCAGGCAGTTGGCGAAGCGGATTTGTATAACAGACAGATTTTACATGAGGTTGCGTCCGAGGCAAAGCAAAAGCCCCCGGCTTATCTTGTGCCGGGGGCCTTGTAGGCTACACGATGTCAGGCGTTGGCCTTGCGCAGCGCCTGATCGAGGTCGGCGATGATGTCGTCAGCATCCTCGATACCGATGGAGATTCGCACCACGTTCGGCGCTGCCCCCGCGGCGGTCTGTTGTTCTGCCGTGAGCTGCCGATGTGTGGTCGAGGCCGAGTGGATCACCAGCGAGCGGGTATCGCCCAGGTTGGCCACGTGGCTGAAAAGTTCCAGGTTGTCGACCAGCTTGACGCAGGCCTCATAGCCGCCCTTAAGCGCTACGGTGAAAAGGCTACCCGCGCCCTTGGGGCAGATGGTCTTGACGCGCTTGTTGTAGGGCGAGCTTTTGAGCCCTGCATATGTTACTGCCTCGACGGCATCGTTGGTCTCAAGCCACTTGGCGACGGTTTCCGCGTTCTCGACATGTTTTTGCATCCGAAGCGACAGCGTCTCGATCCCCATCAGCGTGTAATGGGCTGCCTGCGGGTTGAGTGTCATGCCAAGGTCGCGCAGGCCGATCGCGATGCCGTGAAAAGTGAAGGCAAGCGCGCCGAAGGTTTCGTGGAACTTCATGCCGTGATAGGCGGGTTCCGGTTCGCTCAGCGAGGGGAACTTGTCAGAAGCCGACCAGTCGAAGGTGCCGCTGTCCACCACGACACCGCCCGTGACGGAC
The DNA here is from genome assembly GCA_963691795.1 of Roseovarius sp. Lineage (GTDB taxonomy): Bacteria > Pseudomonadota > Alphaproteobacteria > Rhodobacterales > Rhodobacteraceae > Roseovarius. The sequence goes on along the minus strand of OY829373.1, from coordinate 3,529,992 downwards.
CCGTTCCCGGTCAGGAACTTAGTCATGGAGTGGACGACTAGCGTTGCGCCATGCTCGATTGGGCGGCACAGGTATGGCGTGGCCGAGGTGTTGTCGACGATTAGTGGCAGGCCCGCGGCATCGGCCACTTTCGCAACGGCATCAAGATCGGTGATGTAGCCGCCGGGATTGGCGATGGATTCGCAGAAGACCGCGCGCGTATCGTCGTCAATCGCGGCCTCGATCGCGTCAAGATCATCGAAGTCAACGAATTTTGCGGACCAGCCGAAGCGTGTGATCGTCTGGCTGAACTGGGTGACGGACCCACCGTAGAGCCTTGTGGATACGACAACATTCCGTCCTGGTGCCATCAGTGGGAACAGCGCCATGATCTGCGCTGCGTGTCCTGACGAACAGCAGACTGCGCCCGAGCCGCCTTCGAGCGTTGCAATACGTTCCTGAAGGACGGCCACCGTCGGGTTGGTCAGGCGGGAATAGATGAACCCCACTTCCTGTAGATTGAAAAGCGCCGCAGCGTGTTCAGCATCGCGGAACACGTATGCGGTGGATTGATAGATCGGTGTGTTGCGCGCGCCGGTTGCCGGATCGGGCCGGGCGCCTGCGTGGACCTGCAGCGTGTCAAAGCCAAATTCATGAATTCGGTCGGTCATGGGTTTATCTCCCTTTTGAATGTTTCAAGGGTTAGGCGAAAGCCCCGGACAGGACAACCGCGTTTGTCGGTTCCCGCCTGATGGACCTAACGCCGTTCCGGTGCTGGGGCTTGTTGTAAAGGTGTTGCATACGGCCCAGAGCGCGCATTCACGATGCGGGCGCTTTTTGTCGTTCAAAACCATCGTTCTGCACGGCATGTTGATGCAATTTTAGATACCTGTCGTTCACCTCATCAGGTGGTGCATCTGCGAAAGCGGGTTTCGCTCGATTTAGACGAACCGGTGAAGTTATCGGTGCGTCACGCCCTCGGGAGCGTTATGAAAATCCCGATAGGCCAGGTGTTGCGCGCGCTAGGCGTCCTCTTCTGTCGTCATGGCAGGGCGTTTGCTGCAGTCCCAGAGCTGGGCGTCTATGGTTTAGGTCAAGAAATCGTGTGTCGGGGCGACTGGGCGTCATGGGACGCGATACAGGACTATTCTTCAGGCGCGGTCGAAAACACATTTTTTGGCTGACTAAGGTATGGTTGGGAGCCGCAGGGGCGCGCAGCCTTCCACAGTTTCTGGCCGTATTTTTAAGAATGCGCGCTCAGGCCCTAACGCATCCAGAACCCGTGGCGGCGGATCGCGTTGCGCAGGGCCTGTTCCTTGCGGGGGAGGTTATCACGGTCGAACAATTCCCGCGTTTTCTGACCACGGCCATGGTAGATCATGAACTTGATCGGATCGTATTTCTTGAGCACCTTCTTGATCCAGTTGGGCGTTGCCACATCCTCAAGTACCTGTACCACGCGGTCGGCCTCGCGCGCATAGAGCAGGGGCAGAACGCGATAGTGGCAGGTGACTTTGCCATCCAGCAACCCCTCTGGCAGCGTGTCGCGCCCGCCGCCAAGCGAATGGATCACCAAAGGCAGCGCCACCTGGTCAAGCCAGGGATCAAGCGACTGGCAGATCAGTTCGGGCGGCGCGTTGTCGCGAATCTCAAGCGCGTAGTCGAGGAAGCGCTGGCCGAACACATGGGGGCACTTGTAGAAGAAAAAGCCCGCGTTGAAATACAGGTAGCGCCGCCAGAATTCATCTGGCCATTTCGGATCAAGCGAGCTTTCGAAATCAAGCCCGAACATGTCGTAGAGCGATTTCCACGTCTGGGTGTAGCCGGGTCCGTAAAGCTGGATTTCTGGCCATGACCCCTCCCGACGCAGTGACGCGGTGGGCTTGTCGAAATCGAACGGCACGTCCGAGAGCTCATCCAGCACCAGAGTGTCGGTGTCGAAGAACACGAATGGCTCTCCTTTGGGCAGGGCAAACAGTGCCTCGATCTTGTTGCCGTAAGGATACGCATTGCCGAAATGTTGGCTATCGAACTGGATGATCTCTACCTCCAGCCGCTCCAGCACCACGCGTGCGTCGTCGCGGATGGTGGGGGATGTGGGCCAGAGGGGGCCATCGCGCGGCTCTGCCACGAAAAGGCGGCCCGCAAAACCCGGCGCATTGAGTCGCAGTGAGGCAGCAAAGAGGATCGCCTCATATTGCAGGCGCCCGGCCTGACCTACCACCAGAATGTTGTAGGGCTTGGATTTGCGTTTCCTTGCGGCCATACACGCGACCTGACCTTTGACCTGCCTGCTCTTGAGATCAGTATAGGCGGCAATGGCCGCGCGCAGAAGGGGGCAGTTGCAGCAAATTGGTGCTGCATGTCCAAAGGCTTGCGTGCAATAGTGCTTAAATTCTGCAAGGCTGTGCGTATATTGAATGCCATATTGTAGGTTAGAGGGAAATTTTCATGGCAGATTTGGACGCTCAGGTGCGCGAGAGCCAGGCGCAGGTGGAAGAGGCGCAGACACGCATTGCCGAGCTGACCAGCCGGATCGAAACCGCCCGAGCCAAGATCAAGGGAGGCGAGGATGCCTCGCTCGATATCGAGAATGCCACGCTGGAAGATGTGCAGGCCCACACCGAAGTGATGAACGCCAACATTGCCGAATTGATCATGGGACTTGATGACATCACGGCGGCGTTTTCCAAGGATTTCGACGAGATGCGCAACAAGACGGGCTGGGAAAGCTTTGTGGGCATTTTCAGCAGCGCAAAGTCTGACAGCATGCGTCAGGACCGCATTCGCATGGCCAATATCGACGACAAGCTACAGGACCTGATCTCTAAATCCGATGTGATCGTACGTCTGCTGGAAGGTCAGTTGACCATGCTGGAAGATCAAAAAACGCGGGTGGAGGGCAACCTGTCGGAGACGCTCGATGAACGTGAGATGACGGTGGGGGAGCTGGAGAGCCTGCGCACCGACATTCAGGCGATGGCCCCTGAGATCATACGGCTGGAGAACGCCATCGCCAATGAAACCGACGCTGCCGCGCGCACGAAGCTGGAGACGCAGTTGGCGGACCTTAATGCCAAGTACAACGAAATGGTTCAGCAGGAGCAGGTGAAACTTGCCAAGTCACAGACGCTGGAGCGCTACATCGAGAAGGGCAAGACATGGGTTGACAGCCTGCAGAACCAGGCGGCGACGCAGATGGTGCTGATCAACAAGCTACAGACTGATACCAAGCAGCGTGTGGTGCTTTATGATGCGCTGTCGAAGTCGTTGAAAACGGCACAGCAGCAGGATGTCGCCCACCGGATCAACGAGATCGGTGTGGAAACCGACAAAGAAGCGCAATCGGCCATGGCGGGTATTGGTGCAGCCACCAACAAGCAGATGGCGGACATGATGGAAAAGCATGAAGAACACATGGTCTTTGCCCGTGACGTGCTGGAAGCAAAGGCCAAGGCCGACGAACGCTTTGCCCGGCGTTTCCAAAAGATCATCGAGAAGCATGACAAGAACCTATATGGGGCATGATTGGCCTTTAGAGGGGGCGCTTTCGTGGTGGACGCTCCGATGACTGATGCCCGGATGAAAGACCATGTCGGCCTGACCGACCTTTTCGCCTCGCGCCGTTATTTTGCGAAGTTCGAGAAGATCACCGACCATCTGGGTCAGGTCGCTGGCGTGATGCAGGCCGATGGGCAGTTGAGCGCGCCTGAGGTGGAAGTGCTGACTGGCTATGTGCGCGGGCTGGCCTACACGTTCCGGGCGCTGTCGATGAAGTACCTTCTAGTGGGCCGTGACACTGGGCAATTTTTTGGCTCTCTCGCCATGGATGTGACCGAGAGCGGCTTTCCGGTATTCAATGAGCTGATGGTGATGGCTAATGACGCCCAGCAGGCCGCAGGCCATCTGGAGGGAATGCCTGGGACAGAGCGCCTTAAGGCCGATATGGTGGCCCAGATCGTGGGTGAGAGGACGATCCCGACACGGCTGCAATTCGCACTGTCCCAAAGGCTTTACTACGAGGAGTTGATGCGCGGGCACCTCTTCTGGGCGCGCAATGATCCACAAGCCGTCTGGCTGGAAGGGGTGCAGCCGCGCGTGCGCTATCTTGTGCATTGGGCGGTGTATGACAGCCAGATCAACCTGCCCACGATCTACCTGATGGAACTGGAAGACAGCGGGGGCCGCAAGGGCTTGCCCATAGACGGGCGCCGCTGGCCGGAGGTGCAGGCGCACTTGATGGGGCAGTCGCTGGGTGGGCTGAAGTTGCTGACCATTGCCAAGGGGTTTGACGAGGCATTCGACGACCTCCATCCGAAGCGCTTGCGCCGGTTGCATCTTGGCCCGATGTATTCGCACAGTTTCACGCGCCAGGCCGGCCCGATCCGGGACGTTCTGGCCGAGGCGCGCGCGCCCGAGGGACAGGACTGGGCGCTGGCCTGGACTGATGAGGTGCTGGAAAGCGAGCGGGTGATCGAGGAGCGCGACGGCTGGTTTGGGAAGGTCGAGCGCGAGGTTTTCGCGCTTGATCCCTTCGCGGGTCGCGGAGCCGAGACCGGCGCCACGCATATGCAGCGCAGCCTGATCCTTCCGGAACGCCCCTACCAGGTACTGGCCGAGAAGGCGCCCAAGGGTTTTGCTAGCGTGGACAAATATGTGGTGAACAATTCGGGCCGAGTACTGCGATACTAAGGTGGGAATGAGTACTTTACAAAGATGAAAAGCGGGGGCAGTGAATTGAAAAGACTTATGGTTTTCGGGTTGATGGCGCTGACAAGCTGTGGCGCGCTAGAACCAGTCGCGCCCAATGCGCAACAGGTGGCCGAGCGTTTGCAGGTGCGCACCGAAACGTCAGAACAGACGCAGCGGTGGCTGGTTTCTCGCGGATTTAAGCAGATCTCGCGCAACGGTTATGGCGGGGTCTGGCCGCGCACGGGGCCGTGTTACCAGACAGAGAAGGGCATCGCCTTCAAGGGCAAGACCGTGACGCGGGTCTGTTTCCCCGGTGAGAAGGCGGCGGCCGTCTTCGTTCGGGAAACCAAGGGGTATTACTGGTCCGAGGTGTATCCGCGCGACCTGTCCTACAACCTGCATGACCCGTCGGGGCTTGGCGGGATTTCCGATGAAACCGTGGAGTTGTTGAAGCAATGAGCCTGACATCCGATCTGGTGGAGCTGCGCGAGGAGGACATCCTTAAGCATTACCCCGCCGCAAATGCCATGTTGGCTGGGTTTGATCACAGTCCAAGGGTCGGCAAGCCGCGCGTTGTGGCTGGAGAGGAGCGCTCGGCTGGGCTAGGTACGCGGCGACGGTTTCGCAGCACCACGCCGGGCCTAGTGACGCGACAGGCGGCGCGCAGCGAAGGCGTGCGGTTGGTTGATACGATCTCGGGCACCGATGAGGATGATCCGCTGACCACGCCCCTGCAGGCCACTGTTCTGCATGCGCTGCGCCGGGCGCTGGCGATTTCCCTCGCAGTGGGAGAGGCCTATTCTGAAGCGACGGGGTTGTCCGATCTGCGCCGGGCCAACCTGGCGGGGTCGATGGATGCAAGTCGGAAGGGGGAATTCACTGAATTGCTGGCCGCAGAGGCGCTGGCCGTGGCGCATGTGTTTGCCAACGCCACTGCCTTCCTTCTCGCCCCCCATGGCAGCGAGGTGAGCGTGGAGCTTGGCGAGGTGGAGGAGGTTTTGACCGACAATGTACACCTCGCCCTGCATGGTGTGCTTTGGGAGCTGGATCAGGATATCGCCACGCTGGCGCCGGATGACGAAAGGCTGGTCGCCGTGGCGGCCGGGTTTGCCGAAGGGTTGATGGCCAAGCTGGCGATCCGGGCGGGGAATGCCGCGCGGTTGGAGGCCTTTACAGGCGCCGCATGGCGGGTGGAGGCGGATGATTTCACCATTCGCGGGTTTGAGGCGTCTTCCGGCAAGCAATCCACTACCCTGACCATGAGCTTCAAGCTGCCCCACCAGGTGGTGGGCAACCATATCGCCAAGTACCAGGCGCTGAAGCTGTCGAAGATGCTGATGGCCTATGATTTCGACCGCAAGCTGAACCCGTTCGAGGAGTTGGGGGGTTTCATCTTCACCTTCATGGGCGATGGCAAACCGGGCACGGGCAAGACCACGCTGATCCAGATGATGGCAGGCCTGATCAATGGCTATTGCGAGGTGGCAGGCTATCCGTTCCGTTACGCGAATTTGTCAACGGAAAGCATTGATAGTTATCAGGGAAAATCCGCGCAGAATGCGAAATCCTTCATCAATGGCGTGCTCGACCCCGGTGTGATCGGCTTTGGCACGATCGACGATATCGACCAGCTGGCGGGCAAGCGGGGCGACCGGCAAAGCTCTGCCGGGCAGTTGGAGATCACGGCGGTTCTGATGGAAAGCTTTTCGGGGGCGAACACTGTGGTGCGGGGGAATTGCACTTTTGGCATGTTCTCGAACTACCCTGAGAACGTGGATGACGCGCTGCGCCAGAGGGCGGGGGCGCGGTTCCTGGTGGATGGGCCGCAAACGCGGGAGGATTACATTGATATCCTTGCGCTGCTGATGGGGCGCAACCATGACATTCCGCTGGGGAGCCATGAGCTTTACGCCGCGCAGGAGATCAAGAAGGCGGTGGCGGCGAGCTTTGAGAGCCATTCCAAGCCGCATGAAGAGGGTCTGCTAAGGGTCTATGAACGTGTGGAAAAGGATATCGGCAGTTTGGACACGATTGCCAAGCTGGGCACCTATCTGAAGGGCATTCAGGAGGCCGATGATCGCTTCACGGGCCGGGCGATCAAGAACATCACGGATGCCGTGAAGGTGCGCGCGATGGATTTTGAACTGCCTGATGAGTGGATGGAGGAGCCCGATCTGTTCCTGTTCAAACCTTACGAGGAAAAGCGCGGGATGATCGAGGAGCTGCGCCAGCCGATCACGGTGGAGATGGTGATCCAGGAGATCAACCGCTATGCGGATAGTGAGTTCCGGTATGCCGACAAATCCGACGAGGCGGCGATTGCCGACGCCATGCGCGACATGGGCCGGATGGAAGAGGCCAAGCGGCGGTATCTGGCGGAACGGGACGGGTGAGCCTGCTTTGGGATATCGGTGTGCCGCTGGTTGTGCTTGGTGGGGCGGCCTTGGTTTTGCCGTTGGTGTTTGTTCCGAGGGGGACGCGCTCTCAGGGACAAGTGGCGGTGGGTATCGCGATTTCGGCAGGTATCATGATTTTTCTGGGGGCAATTTTGTATTTGATTTTCGATTCTCGAAGCTTTGGGGAAGGGATTGAATTACTTGGCCTGACCGGGTTGGCGGCGCTGGCTGTACAAGGCTCGATCAAGGGTGTGCTGTTCTGGGCACCGTTCCTGGCGCTGCGCTGGATGACATTGGCGCAGCGGGTTGAGTTGTTGCGGTGTCAGGATATGGTGCGGGAGGGGATGGGGTGAAGTTCACAAATGCCCATTGTATGCAACCCGCGCGGGATCAAGGGCGAAGCCCGCCGCGCGTTCGACAGGCCGTCCCCTGGCCTGGCAAAGTTGTGCCACAAGTGCATCGCTCGGATTTAGTTAGGATTTGGCGCTATAAAGTGCTGTTGTTCAGTCGTCAGATTGCCACGCCACGGCCTGTCGAGCGCGCTCTGTCTCGCACGTGGCTTGCGTCCAAGATACTCTACGCGCAACTATAACTCATGAACCGTCTCATCAAATCCGGCCTCATGTATGGCAATCTGGTCCATGTGGCCTCTCCTGCGCTGGTGGAGCGCTATAACCGTGCGCTCAAGCATTTGACGGGCAGGGAGACGGCACTCACGGATTTCTACATTGATATCTCCGGCTATTCCCCCGAAGTGGGGCATGAGTTGGGGGATGCAGCTTACCTCAACCATGAGGGCGTGAACCGGCAGTTCATCCTGCTGACGACGGAGCAGAAACATGCGCCGCTGCTGGAGATGAAGTTCTCAACATCGCGCTCTATCTTGCGGCAATTCATCGAGAAAAACGAAAGCGCGCTGTTCGCCCTGACGGCGCGGGATGCGGTGGCGGGTGAGTTGGTGAACTCTGTCTTCGCGCTCGACAGCCCGGCGCGGCTTTTCGATATCCGCACGATCACGGTGGAGGCCGACACGACCAATGGGCGTATTCGGCGGGCGGGGGAGCTGGATGAGAAGGTGAACCGCTTTCTCAATGAAGAGGACGCTTGGTTTGATGACGTGCTGATTGCCGAGATGATCGAGTTGGCAGGTGAGACGGGTGATATCCTGCGCAATCCCGTCGACCTCGAAGAGATGTCGTTTGAGCAGCGCAATTTCTGGACCGCGCATTTTGGCGGGGTGTATGTGTTCCAGGATCTCGAACTGCCGGGGGTGATCGCGGTTGGGGATAAGGCGGCACTGGGCGAGGTGCCGATTGACTATGTGGTCGATCTGCGCGACCGAAACCGGATTGCTAATTATCTGGACGTGAACGGCCTTGTTGAACCTATTGTAAAGGCGCGGGGAATTGATGCTGGTGCCGTACTGCGCCAGAAGATGGACTTCCTTATGATCGACGCGCTGGAGAGCAGCGGGGTGGAGCTGGTAAGCCGCTCTCGTGGTGACATGCGCAGGCTGGTGCGGGCGCATGCCGACAGGCTGCCGGAGGAATTCCACCAACTTGCCGCGCTTGTGGACTGGGCAGAGAACAACGGTCCATGGCCCACGATCACGGCAGAAAGCCCGGCCTATTTCTATTCCCTGCGGGCGGCGCATCACAAGGATGCCGACCTTGTAAACCGTCTATTGTCAGAGCTTGCTCCAAAGGATTTCCGCCAACTTTTCATCTGCCACAAGGAGCTCTTCTATACCCGATACAATGGCTGGAGCGATGAGAAGAGGGATTACGTGGTACGCTACCTGACCGACGAATATCAGGTGGACAAGGTGGGCGCGCGCAAGGCACTCTTCGGTCATGAACCTGCAATGGTGGAGGAGGGTCCACAAGCGCCCGACCTCGACCGGCTGGTGGATTTGGTCGGGCCCTGGGGCCCGGTGATGAGACAGCGGAGGTAGCCGATGGCGGCACTGGCTCGGCTTTTGGTAATCGGTTTCATCGTGCTGACGGTGGTTTATGTGTGCCTGTCGCTCTATTCCCGCTCTGTGCGCAAGGGCAAGCTGGGCGAATGGTGGGAAGAAGAAGGCCGCCCCGGCGACCGGGAGGCCTATATCAAGGCGGGTCTGAAGGAATACGAGGGCTCGCTCAGGCGCAAACTGATATGGGGCGTCTACGTGGTGCCGATCGTGATTATGATGGCCACGATCTATTTTGTGAATTTTCACTGAGGGACGGGCATGGCCTACGTCAAATGGGCGTTTCGCATTTTCATCGTGGGGCTGGTGGCAGCCATTTTCCACTACACCCTGCCGCAACATGACATTGTCCGGATCACGGATACCTACGAAAAGCGGATTGATTTTGGGGAGAACTCGATTTTCTGGGCCGCCCATGATGTCGGCAATAATGCGACTACGGCGAACCGGGACGTGTTCTTCATCCAGGCGGTGCAGGCCTCGAACGGCCGGGTCATGGTGTATCGTAACGAGGATACGGGCTGGGGCTGGCCGCCCTATTTCAAGTTCGATACCTCTAACCTGCAGGCCGAGGCGGCGGATCTGAAATCAACGGCCGCGGCGCCCAAATGGGCCGCGATCAAGCATTATGGTTGGCGCAATGAGTTCATGTCGATCTTTCCCAACGCCGTTTCGGTTTGGGAGGTAGAGGGTCCGGGGGCGTCGACTGGGGTCCCATGGCTCAACATCGTGATCCTGACAGGGTTCTTTGTGTTTGTGATGGCTGTCTGGTGGGTCTGGAAGCGGTTCCGTGAGCGGCGGATTGATCCGGTGGTTGAAGATATTGGTGAGGGGTTCGAAGCTGTGGGTGACGCGGTTGAGCAACATCACGGCCGTCTGCGACGCTGGCTGGACAGCTGGAAGCCCAAACACAAGCGCTAGGCTTGCCTTAGTCTTTGATATGTTCAGGGGGCAAAATCTTTTGAGGGTTTTGAGACGTATTCTTTTTAAGAGTGCTGGGCCTTGGAATGGAAGGGGGCCCAGAGGCCACCTTCCCGCGTCAGGGTTCAGACAAGCGCGATGGAGCCTGCGCTTTCGCGGCCGTCGCGGCCTGTCTCAAGCTCATAGCTGACCTTCTGATCATCCTTGAGCCCCGTAAGACCGGAGCGTTCGACGGCCTTAATATGTACGAATACATCATTGCCGCCTTCATCGGGTGCAATAAACCCGTAACCCTTGTCGGTGTTGAACCACTTCACGGTTCCAGTCGCCATATCTGGCCTCCTTCAAAAAACAATGCCCGCGGGTATGCGGCATCCCGGCTTGGTCGGTCCTGTATCGAAAGACTGAAGCCGGTTAATGGGAGACAGTGGTCGAAATAGAAAAACGTAAGCAAGTCCCGTGTTGACAGGTTCACCATTTGGTTTCAAGGCAAATCTTCGAAGACCCAAGTTTAGCCCGAGGCGGGCTAGGCTTGACGGTCAGCGTACGTAGTGGTGTAGCTTTTGTTATGGGGGTTTTGTGATCGACAAAATCGGATTGAAGCTACTCATCACTCAACGAACGCAATGTACATCAGCAGTTTCATAGATCAGATGCCTGAACCTTTGCTGCGTATATGCGCAAGACCCTGCTAGTAACTCATTGTTACTTATAGCGCTATATTTACCCGCCGCGGCGAAAAATCGCTTCGATTTTATTGAACAAAGTAGGATTTTGGTGGGCGACCTTGGAATCGAACCAAGCGTGCGTCTCCGCGAGGGAGTTACAGTCCCCTGCCACACCTTGCGGCCTGTCGCCCACTTCCGTTATGGCCCGAGGCCCGAACGTGATGGCGTGTGTAGAAGCACGTCTCGGACGCGTCAACCCGAAAATCGATGCCCTGAAAATACTGGACGTGGCCGTCCTCCCGGCGCATTGTCCGCGCGCAGGATGGGGCGTAGGGTTGTTCCCTTGCAAGGAGAAGCTGATGGCTGCGAAAAAACCAGCTTGGGTGGTTGCCAAAGAACAGGCGCGCAAGGCGTCAGCGCAGGAAACGGTGTGGCTTTTTGGGCTACACGCGGTGCGGGATGCGTTGCTCAATCCCCGGCGTGAAAAGCTGCAATTGATCGTAACGCAGAACGCGGCCCAAAAGTTGGAAGAGGCGATGGCAACGGCCGGTATCACGCCGGAGATCGTAGATGCCCGCCGGTTTTCGGCACCGATTGATCCGCAATCCGTCCACCAGGGCGCGGCGATGGAGGTCCGACCTCTGGAATGGGGCTCGCTCGAGGAGGTGTGCCTGAGTGGTGGTGCAGGGCGGCCTTGCGTGGTGCTGCTCGACCGGGTGACGGATCCGCATAATGTGGGGGCCATTTTGCGCAGTGCGGAGGTGTTTGGTGCGTGTGCCGTGGTGGCCCCGCGCCATCATTCGGCGCCCGAGACAGGGGCGCTGGCCAAGACAGCCAGCGGCGCAATGGAGCGTCAGCCCTATCTACGGGTGCGCAACCTCAGCCAGGCGATCACAGACCTGCACGGAATGGGGTACACGGTACTGGGATTTGCGGGCGAGGCGGAGGTCACGCTGGAAGCGGCGCTGTCGAAGCTTGAGGGACGTCCTGTGGCGCTTGTGCTGGGGGCTGAGGGTCCGGGCCTGCGTGCGAAAACACGCGAGAGCGTGGATGAGCTGGTTCGGATCACTGCAGCTGGCGGGTTCGGTTCGCTCAATGTCTCCAATGCCGCCGCGGTGGCGCTTTATGCATCCCAGGGCGGGATTACGCGCAGCTGATCCGCTTTACGTCCAATCGGCCTTGTTTTGTCGCTCTGGACAACTTTATTCATCACAAGTGGAATAGGAGCGCCGCCCCTTGGGTCAGAAAATCGCAACATGTAGCTATTGCGGCACCAGGGCCATCCTGGTGCTGGACAAAAGGCGCCATGAGTTGAGCTGCCGGGCTTGTGGTGCGCCGTTGCACGACATGAAATTTATGCCCAAACCTGTTGAAAAAATGCCCAAGCCGGCACCTAAGAAAGCCAATCTCCTGTCTGACGGTCGGCATGGCTGTCAGGCTGGCTGGTTTTCCAAAGAGCGCAGAAACCGGAAAAAGAAGAAACGAAAACCGATCATTGCCCGTGTTCTGGAAGAGGTCTGGGATGAGGTTGAAGATTTTTTCGACTAGCCCTGTGGCACATTAACGCTGTGTTCACAGCTATATTACATGCTCTTTTTATTCGTGAAATGAGACCTAACTAATACTTAGGGATGCCGGTACGGAACACCGGCTTTCCCCTTCACTGTCCCTCGTTCCGCAACTTGCGCCCAGGACACAGTTCTGGGCGTTTTTTTTCGGTTTTGCCGACTATCGGACAGATCGGCTGCGAAATCCAGTGAGAAAGCGTTTTCACGTCCGACCCCAGAATGTCAGATCATACGCACGCTTGGTGGTGATCTGTGGCCTGTAGATCCTGGTAGCCGCTATGGCACCTTGCGCCCGGCTTTCTCTGACAGTCCGGACTGGGCCTGCCGTCGCTCCAGTTCCGTCATGACATCGGCCACCCGCACGCCACGGCTGTGAAGCATGATCACCAGGTGGAACAGCACGTCTGCCGCCTCTGATGTCAGGCGGTCAGGATCGTCGCGTACGGCCTCGATCAGGCACTCTACCGCCTCCTCTCCGAATTTCTCCGCCACCTTCTCGGGCCCCTTGGCCAGAAGTTTCGCGGTCCAGCTCTCCTCAGGCGCGGCAGAGGCGCGGGTGGTCACGATGGCTTCCAACTCCTCCAGTGTCATGCGCCCAGCCTCATTGGGATGCCAGCGGCGGCCATATGGGCCTTGGCCTCGGCAATCGTGTAGTCACCAAAGTGAAAAATAGAGGCCGCCAGCACGGCAGAGGCCCCGCCTTGCGTCACCCCATCAACAAGATGATCCAGTGTGCCGACACCGCCAGAGGCGATCACTGGTACATTCACCGCATCCGAAATAGCCCGCGTCAGTGGCAGGTTGAAGCCCGCGCGCGTGCCATCGCGATCCATGGAGGTCAGTAGGATCTCACCCGCGCCTTTGGCCGCGACCATCTGGGCGAACTCAACCGCATCGATGCCTGTGGGTTTGCGCCCACCATGGGTAAAGATTTCCCATTTTCCAGGCGACACGGTCTTGGCGTCTATAGCCACCACGATACACTGGCTGCCAAACCGCGCAGACGCCTCGGCCACCACATCCGGATTGGCCACTGCGGCCGAGTTGAAGCTGACCTTGTCGGCCCCGGCCAGCAGCAGGTCACGCACATCTTCATGGGTCCGCACGCCGCCGCCGACCGTGAGCGGAATGTAGCAGGCCTCTGCCGTGCGCTGCACAACGTCGAACATCGTGCCTCGGTTTTCATGGGTCGCATGGATGTCGAGAAAGCACAGTTCATCCGCGCCGGCCGCGTCATAGGCAAGTGCGGCATCGACTGGATCGCCCGCGTCGCGCAGGTTTACGAAGTTCACGCCTTTCACAACGCGTCCATCGGCCACGTCAAGGCAGGGAATGATACGGGTTTTAAGCATGTCCGCCCCGTTCTTCAAAATCTCTCGCGGTTGTTTAGGATCAAATGGACCAATTTGCCATAGCATGTCGCGCGAAAGCTAGGATTGGGGGTATGAGCAGACCCGGTCCGGGGTATCCCCAGCGAGCACCAGATTGCCCCCACTTTCCGGCGCCGTTGGGTTTGGCCGCAACGGGATGTTCGCCTGTCGCTGGCATAGGCTGTTGAGAGGCGCTTTTCAAGCCGTCGATGCCCCCGGCGGCTTGGGCCTGCAAAGGGGTGCTCATGTCCGGTGAGTGTCTGGTTGTGGCCCCGACACTCCGTTGCGGGAATCGCAAATCCTGGCTGACAAGAATCAGGCGACCGACTGAGGCAGATGAAGATCTGGATGGTCATCTAAGCCCTCACCCTAATAGGGGGAGAAGAACCCGCAGGGCGCGCGCAGTATTTTGAGACTTCCAGCAAAGAAAATTTGACATGGGTTTCGTCCGCCCCGCGCCTCAGGTGACGGCTTTGCGGGCTATGTACCGGGGATCGTCCCACAGGCGACCATCCAGTACTGCCGCGATATGATCCACTGCCGCATCAATATCCGTGTCATCGAGAAACAGCGGCGTGATCCCGAAACGCATGACATTGGGCGCACGGAAATCTCCGATCACACCACGGTCAATCAACGCCTGGATCGCGGCATAGCCATGCTCGAACCCGAAGGAGACGTGGCTGCCGCGGGCATCTGCTTGGCGTGGGCTTAGTAAGGACAGGTCTGGGCATTTGGCCTCAACCCCTTCGATGAAACGCGCCGAGAGGTGGGCCGATGCGGCTGAAAGCAAGGCCATATCAACCTTATCCCAAATCTCCAGCGAAGCATCCAAAGCGGCCATCTGCAAGACTGCAGGCGTTCCCACGCGCATCCGTTCAATCCCGCTGGCTGGGCGATAGGCCGTCTCGAATGCGAAAGGTGCATCGTGTCCCAGCCACCCAGACAGGGCCGGTGTCACCTCACCGATCAGGTCGGGCCGGGTATAGATGAAGGCCGGCGCGCCGGGACCTGCATTGAGGTATTTATACGTGCACCCCACCGCAAATTCGCAACCCGAACCTGCCAGATCGACCTCGACCGCACCAGCGCTATGGGCCAGATCCCAGATAATCACGGCCCCCGCTGCATGCGCCGCCTTTGTTACGCCCATCATGTCATGACGCCGCCCGGTTCGATAATCCACTTCGGTCAGTAAAACTGCCGCGACCGTGTCATCAAGCGCGGCCTCAACTGCCTCGGGTTCCACGAGGCGCAGCTCGTACCCGGCGGCTTTAAGGCCGATCAATCCTTCGGCCATGTAGAGATCAGATGGAAAATTGCCCGTGTCCGAGAGGATAACGCGCCGGTTGGGCACAAGATCAAGTGCTGCCCCAAGGGCCTGGAATACCTTGATAGACAGGGTGTCGCCCGGCACAACAGAGCCCGGCACCGCGCCAATCAGCCGCGCGATCCTGTCCCCGATCTGGCGGGGCTGATCCATCCAGCCACACGCATTCCAAGCGCGGATCAACTCAGCCCCCCATTCCTGCGTGATGGTACGAGAGACGCGACCGGGCACGCTGCGGATTAGCGGCCCGAGGGAGTTTCCGTCGAGATAGATCACACCATCGGGCAGATCAAAGAGGTCCTTACTGGGCAGTTTCATAAGCATCTATCCCAAGATCGCGTTTGTGAGTGGGCTATGTGCATCCACTAGCGCGTCGATCACGGAAAAATGGTGATGGCCAGGATCGTAAACGGCTGAAACCTGCGCGCTGGCGCTGGCCCAGACCTCTTCGATCAGGCGTGTCTGGCGGATGAACTCGGGCCGTTCCTGTGCACCGACCCACGCCACAAGCGGCACTTTAGGAAGTGGCGGTAGGTTGGCGGGGCTTTCGCTTTGCGCCTCTTCGACCGTCAGGCGCAGGTCGTCGTTTATCGCGATGCTCACAAGCGGCTCCAGCGCATGCAGCCCGCTGATGGAGACCACCTTTTCCAGACGCGCGGCGGTTTGCTGGTTTAGCACGCCTTCACACATCATGCGGGTCACAAGGTGCCCGCCTGCGGAATGGCCGGCAAGCCGCAGTGGCCCGGGTACGCGGGCGGCAGCGCCCTCTGTCGCGGCGCAAATGGCTTGGGTGATGGCCGCCATTCGCACGTGTGGCGCGAGTGGATAGCTGGGCATGGCCACGTTCCACCCCCGTTCAAGCGCCCCTTGCGCCAAGTGTGACCAATAGGATTTATCGAACCGCCGCCAGTACCCGCCATGGACAAAGACCATTAACCCGGCCCCGTCGCCCTCAGTCTGAAAGAGGTCAAAGACCATGCGCGCGTCAGGCCCGTAGCGGATGTTTTCCTCTAAAAGCCCGCGGCTGCGCCAGCTGTCGCGAAAGGCCGCTGCGGCCTTGGCCCAAATCGCGGGTTGCTGTTCTGCGCCGGGAATGTAGCCGGTATTGTCAAAGGCATCGTCCCAGTCGATCATGATGTCCTGTCTCCTTCGGTTTGAGGGAAACCTATGGGCATTCACAGGATTTGCCAAAGGCTTTCGGCGAGGTCTTTTCCCTTACGTAGACGACCCCCCACTGGGCGTGGGAATATCGACCCGTTTGCCGCGCGGGATTTCCGCGGTTTTGTCATAGAACGGCGTTGTCACCAGACACGCCGGGCGCAGGGCGCCATCGGTGCAGGCAACTGTAACAGTGTCACCATCCGCGCCCCCGGCCGAGTCGAGCCGAACAATACCAACGCCCGTTTCAAGGAAGGGAGAATACGCCCCTGCCGTCACATGGCCGATCCGTTTGTCACCACGTTGCACGTGACCTGCAATCCTGGGCACGCCGCCTGCGCAGGAGACACCAAACAGGCGCAAGCCGTTGCCGGACGCGGCTGCGAGCGCATCTTTGCCTATGAAATCAGCCTTGTCATCGACGAAGCGGCCAAGGCCCACGTCATAGGGTGTCGTGGTCTGATCAAAATCTGATCCGGCATTTTGGATCCCAGCCTCGATCCGGCGGATATTCATGGCGTCGAGAGAGGCCATACCGATCCCGAAAGGCGCGCCCACCGCTTCGATATGGTGCCAAAGCGCGGCTGCATCGTGATGAGGCTCGGTATAGAACTCCCAGCCCAATTCGTTGGTATAGCCGGTGCGGGTCACGATCACTTCCTGCCCGCCGAACTTGACGCGAGCGATAGCAAAATAGCCAAAGGGATCGGGCATGCCGTCATCGGCTGCAGCCTCCAACACCCTTAGGGCATTGGGCCCCTGCACCTGGCTGACGAACACATTTGGATCGCTTACCTTTACATTCATCCCCGCGCCATGAGCCCGCGCCCACGCGTAGAAATCCCCATCGGCCTGCGCGTACCAGAAGCGGTCCTCGGCGAGGCGCAGAACGACGCCGTCGGTGATCATTCCACCATCCTCAAAACAGGCCAGCCCATAGCCGCAGCGCCCAATCTTGAGCCGGGTCATATCCTTGGTAAAGAGCTTGTCCACCAGGCGTTCTGCATCCGGGCCGGAGAACTCCAGTGGTAGCTCACCGGTGTGTAGAACGCCGACCGTGCGGCGCAGGCGCCAGTATTCCTCGGCCTCGTTGCTCTTGTCGAAGCAAACGACCATGAGACGGCGATTGTAAACGCAGTAATGTGGGCCAAGGGGGCGTTCAAATTCGTGATAGGGATGGCGGGTGATCGCGTAGTCCCAACCCTGACCTTCAATATCAGAGACGAGGCTGCGGGTATTTCCATCTGATGATCGCATCCTTATTCTTCCACTTCTGCATCTAGAGCTTCCATAACCATGCGCTGGAAATGGTGCACGGCATGTTCGGAAAGCTCGGTCAGGCCTTGGTCGACGATGAAACGACCCTGGTTATAGCCCTTTGATTTCAGGCCACTTTGAACGGATAGGCAGAGCCTGATATCCTCAGGCTGTAGCACGTCCTTCTGGTAGTCGATCGCGTCCTGCAATTGCTGTGTCACCCTACCGCCAAGGGTGAACCAGTCCTGATACTCGATGCAGCGTTCTGGGCTTTCGGGGTTCATCTGAAGAACAGAAAGGTTCGCTTCTCCGGGGTAGATCCAGATCGTGAAATTGGGCCAGATGAAGAAACCGGCATAACCGAAATCCACGTCGCCGGGTTCAAAGCTAAAGGCCTTGGAACTTGTAGTCCGGGGTGCTGCGGCGCATTGCGAAGAGTAGCGTTTATGCGTGATGGTCCGGTAGGAGTTCATGTCGACCAGATCAACGAAGTCTTGATGCGCTGGGGCGCAGTGGTAGCATTCGAGGAAATTGTCGACGAGGACCTTCCAGTTGCAGGCCACGTCATATTCATCGCGCTGCGCAAAGGCGAGGTCATCGACCTTAGGGAGGTACTGTCGGATTTCCTCTTCCAGCCCGTCCATTTCTTTGCGGAAGGGTTTGGCGTCGGGGTCAAGATTGATCAGGACCAGCCCGCAAAACACTTCGACTGAGACAGGTTTGAGGGCGAAGTCGCACTTGTTGAATCCTTCGACATTCTCGGAGTTTCGAGCATTCACTAGCGTACCGTCAAAGTCGAAGGCCCAAGCGTGATAGGGGCAGGTGATGACATTCTTGCGGCCATTGCCCTCCAAAAGCTGGTGCCCCCGGTGCGCACAGACATTGTAGAAGGCGCGCAACTCCCCATCCCGGCCCAGGGCCACGAATACAGGCTGTTCGTGGATGGTGGTGGTGATGAACTGGCCCTTCTTTGTAACCTGGCTGACATGACCGGCATAGTGCCAGCTGCGGTAGAAGATCGCCTCTTTCTCAGCCTCGAAGATAGTGGGGTCATGGTAGAACCGGGCCGGCATGGTCCAGGATTTCTTAGGATCGCGGGTAAAAGGCTGATCCTCTGGCTGGCGGGTCAGTAGGGGGGTGTTCACGGCGGGTCTCCTCTGGCTGGGGTCAGGATAGCGGTTGGCATCACATTCGAAAAACTTTGTTTTCTATCCATAATGCATAAATATTTTTCATCGGTGATCTGCGCCGAAACCTTGCTCTACTCGATGTGCTGTTGGCGTTCGAGGTTGAAGCCTGTGATGACAACTTTACCCGAAGGGCCGAAGAGCTAAACCTGACCAGGTTTTTTTGATCTGAAGTGCTTTTTCCGCTCTGCACCCGTCCTATGCCAAGGCACGGTCCATAGAGGGTGCTGCGAACCTGTTGGTGCGTAGCCTGACCGAGTCAGATGATAATCGCTGGTACTGGCGTGACTTTCGGGCGTGGCTATCGGAGGTTGGGGACTATGCCCCGGCGCAGCGCCTGGCGATGCTGACCGCAGATTATCCGTCCGTTGTCGAGGGGGGCGCGCTGGCCTGAGTATTGCGCCGGGCTGGGTTAGGCTGGTGAACCGGAACCTGTCGGGGGGCGCTTGTGGTTGGTGGCGTTTCTACTGATGAGGTTTCTGGCGACGTGCATTATCAAGAAAGCCCTAAACGCATGCAGCTGGACCACCCGTAGCGCTGCGCGTGGGAAAGCATGTTTAACGGGATCATTTGAAATGCCGGAATGCGCTTACTGTATGGATCCCATCCCGTAGTCAGTTGCCCAGGCTGGGCAGCCACAAGGCAATGTTCGGGAAGAGCACCAGAAGTACGACAAGCAGCAGCGAACAGATGATGAATGGGATCGCAGCTAGGTAGATCTGACGCATGGTTGTATCCGATGGCGCCACGCCTTTCATCACGAATAACAGCAACCCGAAGGGTGGCGTCGTAAAGCTGATTTCTAGTGCCAGCAGCATGATCAGGCCAAACCAGATCGGGTCGAAGCCAAGGCTAAGCGCGAGTGGGAAGAAGATTGGCACGGTCAGAAGCATCATCGAAATCTGCTCCATGAACATGCCGAGGATGAGCAGCACGCAGAACATCACGAAAAGCATGTAGATTGGGTCAAGGTCAAAGCCTGTCGCCCAGTTGATCAGCCCGCGCGACGCGCCAGAGAAGGCCAGAAGCTGGCTGAAGGTCGCGGAGCCAAAGACGATCAAATAAGCCATTAGCGTGACCCGTAACGCCCCCCGAATGGAGGCCCTCATCGCCGTCCAGTTCAGGCAGCGATAGCAGAGCGCGAGCAAAAGCACGCCAAGCGCCCCGAAGGCGGCGGCCTCTGACGGGGTGACGATACCGTTGATCATCATCACCACAATCACAACCATCAGCCCAATCATTGGAACAACATCTCGCATCAGCAGGCCGAGCTTTTCGGAGAGGGTCTGCTTCTCCACCTCGTAGGGGGGTGCTGCGGCCGGGTCCATGCGGGTTTGCAGGAAGATCGTGCCTATATAGAAAGCCGCAAGGATAAGCCCGGGAATGACACCAGCAATGAGCAGGGCGCCGACGTCAATCTGCGCCAGTGTGGCCAGCAGCACCGCGAGTGCAGAAGGTGGGATGATGATCGCCAGCCCGCCTGTGCCGAGGATTGGCCCAATCGACATATGCTTCTTGTAGCCCCGACGTGTCATCTCGGGCACCATGAGAGAGCCAAGCAGGGCTGTGGACCCCATGGACGACCCTGACAGGGTTGAAAACCCGGTCCCTCCCAGAACGGTCACATAACTGAGCCGCCCGGGTAGACGCCCAAGCAGCCGGTCTATGGCTGAAAACATGCGACTACCAAGCCCGGTTTGAAAAAAGATCTCGCCCATCAGAAGAAAGAGCGGGATCGGCACCAGCGCGAATTTGGTGAGCGATCCCCACCCGTTGTTCAACAGCGCGACAACACCGCGCTCACCACCCATAAAGACCCAAGCGCCAAGGATGTTAGCGGCCAGAAAGGCTAGTGCGACCGGCATACCAAGCGCCATGAGCACCATGATGGAGCCGATCAGCAGGGCGAGGGCCTCGAACCATTCCATTATTCGTGTATCCCCGCCTCGCCCGAATGCATCAGCTCTGCTCCGAAGACGAAGCGTGCGAATTCGATAGCCATGAATGTGAACGCGATGGGGAAGGTTATGGTTAGCATCCAGCGCGGATAGAAATAGGCACGAACGTCATAATCGTTTCGCTCGATGTTGGTCATGAAAAGCTCAAACCCGTACCATGCCAGGATCAACGATACCGCAACACAGGCGGCTGCAACCCCGCGGCTAACGATCCGGCGTAGGCGCGGATTAAGCGCGGCGGTGACCAGTTCGATATGCACATGCCCCCTCTCACGCACCAGCCACGGCGCACCGAGCATTGTCATATAGAGAATGCCATATTCGGAAGAGGTGAAAAGCCAGGCCCATGGCTGTATGCCGATATTGCGCATCACCACCGATAAGACGACCGACACCATCAGCCAGAAAAGCGTTCCAGCGGCGATCAGGGCCATGAATACCAACAGGGTGTCGTAGAGTCGGACGAGCGCGCGCACGGGTACCTTCAAACGTCATATGGCCCAGAGCAACAGCGCTCTGGACCAGTGTCAATTTAGCCTATCAGTCGGCAGTAGGATCGAAAAACAGTTCGATCAGACGGTCATAGTTGTCTGTGCCACCCGCCTGTTCGGCCATAAGGCCCTGCATGCGTTCCCAGTTCTTCTCACGCGCCGCCAGCAGGTAGGCCGCCTTTGCATCACCTTCGAGCGAAACAACTGTCATGCCTTGCTCTTCGAGCGCGGCGAAGTCCTCGTCCCGCTTGGCGCGCAGTGCGTTCACGCTGTCGATTTCATGCTGGACGGCGACATCCTGCACGATCTTGCGGGCCTCCTCCGACAGATCGTTCCAGCGGTCGAGGTTCACGATTACGCCAAGGTCGGTCGAGAAGAAGCAGGGCTCAATCCTGTAGTTCAGGAACTCGTTCCACTTCAGATCGATCAGGCCGATCTGGGTCCAGCCGGTGGCATCCACCACACCGCGCTGCAGGGCCGCATAGACTTCGCCGGTGGGCAGGTCGATCACCTG
Organism: Roseovarius sp.; assembly: GCA_963691795.1. GTDB lineage: Bacteria > Pseudomonadota > Alphaproteobacteria > Rhodobacterales > Rhodobacteraceae > Roseovarius. Next base: position 3,508,531 of record OY829373.1, on the reverse strand, counting down.
CGCGCCCAAGTAATTGGTAAAGAAGGCGTTGTAGACGGCGTTGCCGCGCAGCTTAAGGCCTTCGACCTCAAGATTGCCATCGGCATCAAAGCTCGGCTCATCACGGGTCCAGAGATTGTAGCAGACGCCGCTATCAAACCAGCCCAGATATTTCAGGCCCATTTTTTCCTGATGGATTTCATCAATCAGGGCGATGCCACCATTCTCGCGCGTCTCGATCGCGGTCAGGTTTGATGCCACCAGCGCGTCCTTCTCGGGTAGCGCGCCACCATAGAAAGAGCCGGGGGTGTAGACCATGTCCACGATCCCGTCGCGCACGGCGTCGGGCTGCTGGAACATGCCGATAGCTTCTGGCCCGCCGCGCACTTCGATCTGTACAACGCCGTCACCGGCCTCGTTTACCTTGTCCACGAAGGACAGGAAGCTTTGCGTATAGATCAGTGTTTCCGGGAAGGCATGAACGGCGGTGATCGTTTCTTGTGCCTGGGCCACGGCCCCGATTGTCATGGAGCCAGCGACGATACTGGCAGCGAGTTGCATCTTCATGGGTCTTTCCTCCTATCCCCTTTGCCAGTGCCCTGGCGCTTGACCTGAAAAGCCATGTTTAAGCTTTCAGTCATACCTTTGTTTCTTGACACGCAAACGCCCACGGCAGCGCATCTGCGCGCCGCGCGCGATAGGCCGAGATGGCCGAGCGCTGGTGTTGCGTGAGGTCGATGTCATCCCATCCGTTGACCAACTTGCAGGCCCATGCCTCGCTAAGGGTAAACGGGATAGCTTGGTCATCGACCGTTATCGTTTTCGACCCAATGTCGACATGTGCTGCGACCTTGTCCTGGCCGATCAGGGAAATCAGCCGTGCTGCGTCCGCCTCGCTGACTTGTGCGGGAAGAACGCCGTTATTGACGGCGTTCGAGGCGAAGATGTCGCCAAAACTGGGTGCGATCACGGCGCGAAACCCAAAATCCACAAGGGCATAAACCGCGGCCTCCCGCGATGAACCACTTCCGAAATTCCTACGCCCGACCAGTAAGGTGGCGTCGGGGTGACGGTTGGCGGGGAAATCCGTATTGGGAACGCCCGATTTGTCAAAGCGCAGGTCATGGAGCAGGAATGCGTCATAGCCCTTGGACCGCGGTGTTGACATGAATCGCGCTGGGATCAGCTGATCGGTATCGACATTCTCAATGTCGAGCGCAATGGCCTTACCCTTATGCGTGCTCCAGCCGCTCATGCCGCATTCCGTCCTGCAAGCAGCGGGCGCACATCGGTCAGGTGGCCCGTGACAGCCGCTGCGGCGACCATGGCGGGCGACATCAAATGGGTGCGCGCGTCGCGGCCCTGTCGTCCGCGGAAGTTGCGGTTGGTGGTTGAGGCGCACCGCTGGCCCGGAGCGACATCGTCGCCATTCATGGCCACGCACATGGAGCAGCCTGAGCTGGCCCATTCCAGCCCCGCCTCTGTGAACACTTGGTCCAGCCCCTCTGCTTCGGCCTGTGCCTTAATCTGTTGAGAACCGGGTGAGACAAGCCCCGGCACCTTCGACATACGACCTGTCAGCACAGCGGCTGCTTCGCGCAAATCCTCTATCCTTGCATTGGTACAGGAGCCGATGAACACCTGATCAATTTGAACTTCGGTCAGCGCCTTGCCGGGGGTCAGGCCCATATAGTCGAGGGCTGCCATTATCCGTTCCGCATCTGCTTGTGGGGCCTTGCCGGGGTCTGGTATCGTGGCAGTCACTGGCAGCGCATCCTCGGGCGATGTGCCCCATGTCACGATCGGTGCGATCTCGGCGGCATCCAGCGTCACGTCCCGGTCAAACGTGGCATCCGTGTCGCTTTGCAGCGTCTCCCAGTAGGCGCGTGCGGTATCAAATCCTGTACCCGATGGGGCGTAGGGCCGGTTAGCGACATAGGCAAAGGTGGTTTCATCCGGCGCGATCAGGCCAAAGCGGGCCCCACCCTCGATCGACAGGTTGCACAGCGTCATGCGTCCTTCCATCGAGAGCGAGCGCACCGCCTGACCGGCATATTCTACTGCGTGACCCTGCGCACCGCCGGTTCCCAGCTTTGCAATCCAGGCCAGTGCGAGGTCCTTTGCGCCCACACCCGGGCCAAACTGTCCGTTTACGGTAATGCGCATGGATTTCGGCTTTGTCTGCCAAATCGTTTGCGTGGCGAGCACATGCGCCACCTCGGTTGCGCCGATACCGAAAGCGAGCGCCCCGAACGCACCATGGGTCGAGGTATGGCTGTCGCCACAATTTATCAGGAGCCCTGGCAGGGTCAGCCCCTGTTCGGGCCCCATGACATGCACAATTCCACGGCGTGGATCCTTGAGGCCAAAGCAGGTCACCCCATGCTCTGCGGTGTTGTCCTCAAGCCGCTTGATCATTAGGGCTATGGCTGGGCTGGCTGCTGTGCCGCGGGTAGGGGCATAGTGGTCGACCACGCCGAATGTAAGCCCTGGCTCTGCCACACGCGCACCGCGCGCGGCTAATTTGGCAAAAGCGTGGTGGGATCCTTCGTGCACCAGGTGCCTGTCCACCCAAAGCAGAGAGCGCCCATCCGCGCTGGTCGTGATTTCATGTGCGTCCCACAGCTTATCGAGCAGCGTTGTCATCTCTCACGCTCTCCGATCACAGGTTCCCAATGGCGGGATTCGCCCGCACCAATGCGCGTCATACTCATCTCCAGCCGGAACCTGTCTGGTCTGTAGAGGGCCGACAGATGCTCAACCCCGCGACCTGTCTCATCGCGGACTATCCTTTCAAGCCATAAAAGTGGTGAGCCCTGCGACACCTCCAGCGCCTCTGCCACATCCGGACCTGCAAGGGTCGCCGTCACTGATTGGTCTGCACCCTCGACCTGTACGCCGCCGCGTTCAAGCAGGCGGAAAAGGGGCTGCGTGGCGAGATCGGTTTCATCATAGTTCCGGGCGATATCTTCGGGCACATGGGTAGTGAGGTGGGAAAACGGCGCTCCATCTGAGAGCCGCACGCGCACGGCTGTCTGGACGCGCCCATCCTCGCCCAGCCCAAGCGCATTGGCGACGGGTCTGGGCGGCCTGCCATAGGAAAACGATAGAAGGCGGGCTGTTGTTTTTCGATCAAATTCAACAAGTTGTGGGATAAGTGTAGCAAAGTTTGCAGCAATCTTTCTGTCTTTGCGTGGCTGTGAAAGTACCATCGATCCTGCGCCGGTCTTCTTGGCAATCCAGCCATCAATCGACAGCGCCTCAAGCGCTCGGCGAACGGTTATGCGACTGACATTCAATGTCTCGGCTAGGCGGTTTTCACCGGGTAGGAAATCGCCCTCAGCATATTTTCCATTGGAGATTTCATCACGTAGCAACAGGTAAACACGGCGCGCTTTGCCGCCTTCTGGAAGTGATGCCTGCGCGTGGATTGTCACCGCCGCTTATCTCCTGTTGGATGCCGAAATCCTAGGGCGCTTTAAGTGTCGGTCAAGAGAACCTGACAGATTTTCAGCAAATATTTTGATCTTTAAATAGTCTATAACCTGTTATATTTAAAGTACAGAAAATTGGGAGGATCTATGCCAATCATTGAGGCGCACATACTTGAGGGCTATTCGGCGGTTGAAAAGTCGCGACTGAGTTCGGCCTTGACAGATGCCGTACGCTTCGTCGTTCCCGCTGGTAATGATGCGATCACAGTCATGCTTCATGAGATGGCACCTGAGAACTACGCGCGCGGTGGCGCGGCGCGCAGTGCTGCACCGGCTCTGCCGGACCCCTCCGCTATCGCTTTGACTTTCCTGTCGGCGCTTGAGGCACGAGATTTGGATCGGGCGGAGGCAATGCTTGATGCAGATTTCCGCATGGTTTTTCCGGGCACGCGGTCGATGGCCTCTCTTGCGGAGCTCATCGACTGGACCGGTGATCGATACAGTTTCGTAAACAAGACCATCACCGCGACAGAGGCGTTTCAGGGCGACGGCTGCGCCGTGGTTTATGTGCGTGGAACACTGTCGGGGGAATGGTTGGATGGCACCCCGTTCGCGGGCATCCGGTTCATCGACCGGTTCGGGGTCCGGGGTGGCAAGCTGATTTCCCAGGACATTTGGAACGACATCGCCGAGGAGCGAAACACGTGAGCGACACCATCGACCCGATTACGCTGGCGGTTCTGGCTGGCCGTATGGAACAGATCGCCGATGAGATGGATGCGACCCTCTTCCGGGCCGCCTTCAACCCAATTATTGCCGAGGCGCACGACGCCTCGCATGGGCTTTACCATGCCGACACGGGCGACACGCTGGTGCAGGGCAAGTCGGGCCTGCCGATTTTTGTGGGTGTCATGTCCTTCGCCGTTAAGGCCGTGATTGACAAGGCTGCTGAGGCTGGCGATCTGGCTGAGGGGGATACCTACATCTTCAACGATGCCCATATGGGCGGAACGCATTTGTCAGACATGCGGCTGGTACGGCCTTATTATCGGGACGGCACGCTTTTTTGTTACCTTGCCAGTGTAGGGCACTGGCACGATGTTGGCGGTGCGGTTCCTGGCAATTACAATCCATCTGCGACAGAGGCCTTTCAGGAAGCGTTTGTGATGCCGCCGGTCAAGCTGATCCGGGCGGGTGAGATGCAACAGGACATCATCGATATTCTGCTGCGTAACACGCGTCTGCCGCAATCTGCGATGGGTGATCTGAACGGTCAGCTGGGCGCGCTTGATCTGGGCCAGAAACGGCTTGATGAGTTGCTGGATGAATATGGCGCCGGGACGGTGAAGGCTGCGCTTGATGCACTTGGCGATCGCGCCGAGGCGTTGATGAGGGGCGAATTGGCTGACCTGCCCGATGGCCGGTGGGAGGCCATAGACCACCTCGACAATGACGGGATCACTGATGAGGCCCTGCCGATCCGGGTGTCGCTCGAGATTTCGGGTGACCGGATGGTTCTGGATTTTGAGGGCACTGCCCCGGTCACCGCGGGTCCTGTCAACATCGCCCTGCCCACCGCCGTAGCGACGGCCTATGTCGCGATCAAGCATATCTTCCCCGATCTGCCCGCCAATGCAGGCGTGATGCGCCCGGTGGAGGTACGTGTGCCCAACGCCTCTTTGCTATCTGCAGAATTTCCCGCCCCGGTCGGCGGTTATACTGAGACGATCCTTCGTATGATCGACGTGATCTTTTCTGCCGCATCGCAAGCCGCCCCGGACCGGGTCGTGGCCAATGCCTATGGCACCATCAACGCCCTCTCCATTGCAGGTAAGCGCGCGAATGGGCAGCCCTGGGTTATGTTTAGCTTCTATGGCGGTGGGCATGGTGGTAGCCTTGAAAGCGACGGTCTTAACCACGGCAATGCGCCTATTTCGACCGCGACGATCCCCCCGATGGAAATCCTTGAGGCCGCCTATCCGGTCATGTTCCGCGAATGGGCGCTGCGACCCGACAGTGGTGGGGCAGGGACGCATCGAGGCGGGCTTGGTGCCACTTACGAAATTGAGGTCCTTGAAGAAAAGGCTGAAGCCTTCCTGTTTGGCGAGCGTGGCCGCTTCTCTCCGCAAGGGGTTGCTGGGGGTGAGGGAGGCGCGATGAATGTCTTTTCCTATGAACAGGATGAGGGTTGGAAAACGCCACCGCTGGTGTCGAAAATGCTTGGTATCAAGCTGAAGGCCGGGCAGGCGGTACGGCTCGAAACACCCGGCGGTGGGGGCTATGGCCCGGCATCGGCGCGCACGCCAGAGGCGATCGCGCGGGATGTGGCGCAGGGCTATCTCTCAGCTGAGAAGGCGACAGAGCTGTACGGCACGGATTGGACGGAGGTGGACCAATGAGCCGGATGATTGGCGTGGATGTCGGCGGAACCTTCACGGATGTCTTTGTTCTGGATGAGGCGTCTGGATCGGCTGCCGTGTCCAAGGTTCCCACTTCCCGACCCGACCAATCGGGCGGGTTTCTGGACGGGATCGCGCAGCAGGTTGAGGACCTTTCTACCGTGGGTGTCGTTGTCCACGGGACAACGGCGGGGACCAATGCTCTACTGGAACGAAAGGGCGCCCGTATCGGGATTATCACCACGCAGGGTCTGCGCGATGTTCTTGAAATGCGGCGGCGTGACCGGCCCCGTACATGGGGCCTTCGGGGGGAGTTTGATCCCGTCGTGCCGCGCGACCTGCGCCTTGAAGTGACGGAACGCACGCTGGCCGATGGAACAGTCAGAACCCCGGTTGATCTTGAGGAGGTCCGCAAGGCGGCGCAATTGCTTCTGGACCGTGATTGCCTGGCCGTAGCGATCCTTTTTGCCAATTCCTATGCCAATGCCGAGAACGAGGAAAAGGCTGTCGCTGCAGTGCGGGAGATGTGGCCAAACCCAAATGTCAGCGCCTCTGCTGAAATTCTGCCCGAGATACGCGAGTTTGAGAGGTTCTCAACCACGGCGCTCAACGCCTATCTGCAGCCCGAAGTCTCGGGCTATCTCGACCGGCTTGATACAGCGCTCAAAGGCGGTGGCTTCGAGGGCGAATTCATGATCGTTCAATCTAATGGTGGCGTTATGGGCACCGATACGGCCTGCCGCCTCCCGGTGCGTACGGCATTGTCCGGCCCCGCCGCAGGTGTGATCGCGGCAGGCTACATTGCGCAGACCGCAGGTTTTGGCAATGTGATTACAGGAGATATGGGTGGAACCAGTTTCGACGTGGCCTTGATAGCCGACGGCAAGTCCATGCTGTCACCCCAGACCTCGATTGATTTTGGCATGGTCGTGCGCGCCCCGATGATCGAGATCACCACGATCGGGGCTGGGGGTGGCTCAATTGCGTGGGTGGATCGCGGGGGGCTTCTTAACATCGGACCGGAAAGCGCGGGGTCGACACCGGGTCCTGTCGCCTTCGGCCAGGGCAACACCCGGCCGACGGTGACAGATGCCAATGTCGTGCTTGGCCGGATCGATCCGGACAGTCCCATCGGTGGCAAGCTTGACCGGCTGGATGTCGACGCTGCCGCAAGGGCGATTGATGCCCATGTCGGAGCCCGTCTTGATCTGTCAACTGAAGAAGCCGCTGAAGCCATTTTGCGCGTGGCCAACTCGCGTATGGCGGGGGCGATCCGGCTGGTCAGCATCGAGCGCGGGTTCGACCCAAAGCGATTTGCTTTCATGCCTTTTGGCGGGGGTGGGGCGCTTCACACAGGGGCGATGCTCAAAGAGGTTGGGATCGCCCGTGCCATCATCCCGCGCTACCCTGGTGTCACGAGTGCGATGGGCTGCGTCATTGCTGACATGCGGCAGGATTTCGTGCAGACGATCAGTTCCCTGACTGCGACTTTGGATGTGGAGGGTCTTGGCGACTGGATGCAGGGCCATGTTGATGAGGGGATGGCGCTTCTGGATGCGGCGCAATCACGTTTCGAGGCGCGCGAAATCGAGGTAGAACTGGATATGGCCTACGTCGGTCAGACTCATACAGTTGCGGTTCCCCTCAGCGTTCGGATTAGTGCTGGAAAGGTCGAGACGCCAACGATTGCCGAGATTGATGCCGCCTTTGACATGGCCTATGCCGGCACCTTCGGACGTCTTCTCAAGACTGGAGCGCGACGGGTTATGAATCTCCGCACGGCGGTCATCGGAAAACGCCCCAAGTTCGACCTTGCTACACTTGCGCCAGTAGGTGGCAGCGTCGAGGCCTCTCAAACTGGGCAGCGCAGGGTGCATTTTGGGGATGCTTGGCATGAGACCGCGATCTATGACCGGCTGACCCTGCCTAAGGGGGCGGAAATCTACGGGCCTGCCATCCTGGTCCAGCCTGACACCACCGTTTTGATCGACCCTGGGCTGATGGGCCGGGTCGATGCCTATGGCAACACCATTATTGAGCCCCAAGAGGCATGATATGACCCACGCACTTGATCCCAAACGCACGGCACTTTTGACCATTGATCTACAGAATGATTTTCTACACCCAGAAGGCGCCTATGGTCGTGCCGGGCAGGGGGCGGATACCATCTCGGTTCTTCCAGAACGGGTGCGCCCCGTAACGGACGCGCTGCGCGCAAAGGGCGGCGTCTATGTCAGCGCCCAGTTCACTCTGGTGCCCGGGCCGGATGGCGAGCCCCTGATCGCCCCCCACCTCAAGGCACTTCGTCCCTTTCTTGGCAAGGGCGATTTCGCGCCTGGAGGCTTCGGGCATTCCCTTGTGGATACGCTCGCCCCAGCGGATTTTACCATTGAGAAGGTTGCCTATTCGGCCTTCTACCAGACGCGGTTGGAATACATCCTGCGTTATCTCGATATCGATACGATCATTGTTGGGGGCATTGTGACCAATGGTGGTGTGGCCAGCACGGTGCGCGATGCGCATCTGCGCAATATCCACACAATCCTGCTGTCGGATGGCTGTGCCGCATTCCGGTCCGAGGTGCATGATGCCACGTTGATCTCACTGGGCTCGATCTCGCCGGTGCGGACCTGTGCCGAAATGCTGGAGGAGCTTGCATGAGACTTCGCACCCGCCTCACCTCGTCAGAAATCCTTGTTGCGCCCGGCGTCTATGACGGGCTGACCGCCACGATGGCAGCGGAAGCGAAGTTCGAGGCGCTCTACCTCTCAGGCGCGGCCGTGGCCTATACCCGGCTTGGGCGCCCTGATATTGGGCTCACCTCCGTCACAGAAATGGCTGACACGATGGCGCTGATCCGTGATCGGGTCGATCTGCCGGTGATCATTGATGCCGATACCGGGTTTGGCAACGCGCTCAACGCCCAGCGAACCATGCGGCTTTATGAACGTGCCGGGGCCAGTGCGCTTCAGGTTGAGGATCAGACGTTTCCCAAACGCTGCGGCCACTTGTCAGACAAATCCCTGATCTCGGTAGGGGAAATGGTGGGTAAGATCGCCGCCATGGCTGACGCACGCCAAAGCGACGAGACGCTGATCATCGCCCGTACCGATGCCATCGCCGTCGAAGGCTTCGACGCGGCACTCGAAAGGGCAAATGCCTATGTCGAGGCCGGTGCGGATGTGCTTTTCATCGAGGCCCCCCGATCCGGTGATGAGCTGTGCGAGGTGCCCAAGCATTTCCGTGACCGCGTTCCGCTTCTGGCCAACATGGTCGAGGGGGGCGCGACGCCCTTGCAGGGGGCCTCGGATCTTGAGGCGATCGGCTATTCTATCGTGATCTTTCCCGGCGGCATTGTTAGGGCGCTGGCGAGAACCGCTAGAGACTACTATGCGAGTCTGCGAGCCAACGGCTCCAACCGCCCGTTTGCGGATCGTATGTTCGACTTCGATGGCCTCAATGAGAGACTCGGCACGGACGAGATGCTGGCGCTTGGGAAAAGCTACGAAGACAAGTCATGACAGCCCTGCGGCCGACCCCAGACACAGGCTTCGATCTAGACCTGCCCGTTATGGTGATTGGTGCCGGGGCCAGCGGCATGGTCGCAGCGCTCTCGGCCAGCGATTCGGGCGGTGAAGTGCTGGTGGTCGAGGCTGACCCAGTGCCCTCCGGCTCAACGGCGCTATCGGCAGGTCTTATCCCAGCCGCAGGCACCCGCTTTCAGGCCGCCGCCGGGATCGCGGATACGCCCACGCGACTGGCTGAGGATATTCAACGCAAGGCCCATGGCGAGAACCCCCAGTACTTGGTTGATACCCTTGCCGGGGCCGCGGGCCCTACGATTGAGTGGCTCGCGGATCGTTTTGGTCTGCCGTTTTCCGTGGTGACGGATTTCGACTACCCGGGTCATTCGCGTCGCCGGATGCACGGCCTGCCCACACGCGCAGGCAGCGAACTTGTAGATTGCCTGCGCGTGGCCTGTGAGGGGGAAGGGATCGATATCATCTGCAACCGGCGGGCGACCACGCTCTTTCATGAGCATGGCCAGATCACTGGAGTCGAGGTGGAGGGCCCTCAAGGCGTAGAGAGAATTGGCTGCGAGGCACTGATCCTTGCCTGCAATGGATTTGGCGGCAATCGGGAGATGGTGAACGAATGGATGCCGGAGATCGGCAATGCGCTTTGGTTTGGCCATGACGGCAACACGGGTGATGCGGTGCGTTGGGGCGAGGCGTTGGGCGCCGAAAGCCTGCATCTTGGCGCCTACCAGGGCCATGGCAATGTGGCGACGCCCCATGGCATCCTGATCAGCTGGGCGGTGATTACCGCAGGTGGCGTGCAGGTCAACGCCAAAGGGTATCGCTTCTGGGATGAAAGCCAGGGTTATTCAGAGGCTGCTCGCGCCGTGTTGGCGCAGCCCGGTGGCATCGCCTGGGCGATCTTCGACACACGGATTGCCGACATCGCGCGGCAGTTTCAGGATTTCAAGGATGCCGAAGCCACAGGTGCGATCCGCATAGCTGGGACCGTGGCTGAATTGGCGGGGGTCTGCGGCCTGCCGCAACAGGCGCTGGCCGACACGCTCGCCTCTGTCCCTGCAGACGGCCGGGATGCATTTGGGCGGGTGTTTAGTGGCCCCGGCCTATCGCCGCCCTTCATGGCGGTCAAAGTGACCGGGGCGCTCTTTCATACTCAGGGTGGACTCAAGGTGACATCGGAGGCACGGGTCAGGTTGGCCAATGGCGCAACGTTGCCCAACCTCTTTGCTGCGGGCGGGGCCGCCGTAGGTGTCTCGGGCACATCCGACCGCGGCTATTTGTCGGGCAATGGGCTTTTGTCTGCCGTTGTGCTGGGCTGCATTGCTGGCCAGCAGGCGGCAGCGCAGACGCGTTCTGGCTAAGTGTGCAAACATGCGCACAGACCGCTAGTTCCCGCCGCGTATCGCGTCGCGGTACCATACCACGAGAGCCATGCGGTTTTCGTCACTCATGGTGGCAATGGCATTCGGGGGTGGCATCGCATGGCTGAGCCCGGCTTGCAGATAGATCGCTTCGGCGTGTCGCGCCACGTCTGATTGAGTCTCAAGCAAGACACCCTTAGGGGCCCAGCGCATCGTCTCGTTGAAAGAGGGCTCGCGTGCGTGACACATTGAGCAATTCCCGAGTACGACCTCATAGGCCTTGTCGAACCCTTTGGCCGAAGCGAAGCGCTTCTCATAGGCTGTTAGCTCTCGGGTCTCGGCCTCCTCATAACTGTCATGCATGGGTGCAACGGACAGCCAAGCGATCACGATCATCAACAGGGCCGTTACCGCCCATGTCCAGTGGGGACCCTTGCCAGTGGCGTGCATGGTGTTGAAGTAGTGGCGGATCGTAACGCCTGTCAGGAAGATCAGGCTGGCAATAATCCACGAATATTCGGTCGCAAAGGCCAGCGGGTAATGGTTTGACAACATCAGGAAAACGACCGGCAGGGTCAGGTAGTTGTTGTGAGTCGAGCGGACCTTGGCGATCTTACCGTACTTGGCATCCGGTGAGCGCCCTGCCTTGAGGTCAGCCACCACGATGCGCTGGTTCGGCATGATCTGGAAAAAGACGTTGGCCGTCATGATGGTCGCTGTGAAGGCCCCCAGATGCAGCAGTGCGGCGCGCCCGGTGAAAACCTGGTTATATCCCCAAGACATTGCCACGAGGATGGCAAATAGCGAGAGCATCAAAAGCGTGGGGTGCTCGCTCAGCCGGGATTTACACATCTGATCATAGGCCAGCCAGCCAATGGTCAGCGATCCGCCAGAGATCATGATGCCTTGCCAGAGGGCCAGATCGGCCTTGTTGGGGTCCAGCAGGTAAAGTTCTCCGCCCACCCAGTAGATGATCATTAGCAGAACGGCCCCCGAAAGCCATGTCGAATAGCTTTGCCATTTATGCCATGTCAGATGTTCCGGCATGCGCGCAGGGGCGACGAGGTACTTGGTCGTATGATAAAAGCCCCCGCCGTGGACTTCCCATTCCTCGCCATAGGCGCCTTCGGGCATGTCATTTGCCGGTTTAAGCATCAGGTCGAGTGCAATGAAATAGAAGCTGGCCCCGATCCAGGCCATGGCGGTGATCACATGCAGCCACCGGATCGAGAAGGCCACCCAGTCCCAAATCGCTATAAAATCATACATGTCGTGCCTCTGGGGATGCGTTTGCAGGCACCCTAGTCTCATCTCTATTGTTCTGGTATCCAGGGTTAGAGCCAAACAGCATCAAAAAAATCCGAATAATGTCCTATCTTGACAATATACGTACCTTTGTTCGCGTCTACGAACTTGGCAGCATGTCTGCGGCGGGGCGTGATCTACGTATCTCTCCGGCGGTCACATCCGCGCGGATCTCTCAGCTGGAAGATCATCTGAAAGTCCGGTTGTTCCAGAGGACCACGCGCAACCTTACCCCGACTGAGCAGGGCAAGGCCTTCTACGGAGGCGCTTGCGAGGTGCTGGAAGCGGTCGAGATGGCTGAGGCTAATGTCGCCAACCTTACCGATAGCCCTCGCGGTTCTCTATTTGTGGCGGCGCCCCTTGGGATTGGGCGGCGTCTGATCGCGCCCCATGTCTCTGACTTCATTGGGCAGTATCCGGATGTCTCTGTGCGGCTGCGTCTGACGGATCGCAAGGTCGACCTGACCACCGAAGGTTTGGACCTGTCCTTCTTTTTAGGACAGCCCGAGGACAGTACCCTGCGCATCCGCAAGATTGCCGATGTGGAACGGGTTTTATGCGCCGCACCGTCCTATCTTTTGGCGCGTGGCAGTCCGAGTTCTGGATTTGAGATCGTGGAGGATGGACACGAATGTCTCAACCTCCGCTTTCCGGGTGCGACAGAGTTTCAATGGCCGTTGATCACAGCAGAGGGCCTGCAGCGGTTTCGCGTCGCGGGACGCTACGAATCCGACGATGGCGACGTGCTGACCGACTGGGCGCTGGCGGGCAACGGTATCGCGATGAAGCCAATGTTCGAAGTGGCTGGCCACATTAAGGCGGGCCGTCTCGTGGCAGTCGCGGAAGATACACCACCAGAGCCCATTCAGATGGCTTGTCTTTACACCCATAGGCGTGGGCAAGACCCCAAAACGCGGCTTTTCATGGAGTTCATGATCGCTCGGATCGAACAGGCGGTGGCCGTCTAAGCGCCTGGTGCTTTTTTGTCCGTGGTGGCGCCTCGTTCAGCTCCCTCGATAGGTTGAATACCCGAACGGCGAAAGCAGAAGTGGCACGTGGTAATGCGAGGGCTCGGACATGCCGAAGCGGATTGGGATCACGTCGAGAAAGCGGGGGTCTTCGGGCGGGGTGCCAGAGGCGTCAAAATAGGCGCCGGCGTGAAAGATCAGTTCATAGGTGCCCGGCGCGAACTGCTCTTTTGGTAGGATTTGTTCGTCGGTGCGCCCATCTTCATTCGTTGCTAGCGTCTGGAGGTGGGTCCGCGTGCCACCGTCTATGCGCCAGAGCTCAATCGCAAGACCCTGCGCGGGAACGCCGCGCGCAGTATCGAGCACGTGGGTGGTCAGATATCCTGCCATGGGCGTCTCCGATTCTTGAATTTTTGATGGTGTCATCATCGGACCTTGTGCCATCGGGTGCAAACGCAGATGGAATAAAGGCTCTTTCAAAAAGAAATTGAAAAACAGGTGTATTCTTTTGGAGTATACTAACGCCGATAATAAAGGGGATATTCCGTGCATCGATACCCGCGCGACCTGACCGGATATGGTGAAACACCGCCGAGGGCCAATTGGCCAGGTGGGGCGAAAATTGCCGTGCAGATTGTTTTGAACTACGAGGAGGGCGGCGAAAACAATATCCTGCATGCTGATCCAGCTTCCGAGGCGTTCCTATCGGAGATTACCGGAGCGCAGCCCTGGCCGGGGCAACGGCATTGGAACATGGAGTCGCTCTATGAATACGGCGCGCGGGCTGGGTTTTGGCGGGTACACCGCCTGTTGAAAGACCTGCCTGTCACGGTCTACGGTGTGGCCACCGCCCTTGCGCGTGCGCCAGAGCAGGTCCAGGCGATGAAATCTGCAGGCTGGGAGATCGCCAGCCATGGCCTGAAATGGATCGAACACAAGGACATGTCCGAGGACGAAGAACGCGCGCAGATCGCCGAGGCCATCCGCTTGCACGAGGAGGTGACAGGAGATGCGCCGCGTGGCTGGTACACGGGCCGTACTTCGATGAACACTGAAAGGCTGGTCACCGAAACGGGTCGGTTTGCCTATGTTGCGGACAGCTATGCCGATGATCTGCCCTATTGGGTAAGCCATGGTGGGCGCAATCAGCTGGTGGTGCCCTACACGATGGATTGCAATGACATGCGATTTGCCATTCAGGCCGGGTTCACTGATGGTGCGCAATTCGAGCAGATGCTGAAGGATGCCTTCGACATACTTTATGCCGAAGGGCAGGCAGGCGCGCCTAAGATGATGTCAATCGGGCTGCATTGCCGCCTGATCGGCCGACCTAGCCGCGCGGCTGCATTGCAGCGGGCACTGGCCTATTACAAAAGCCACGACGGGGTCTGGTTTGCGACCCGTCTTCAAATTGCCGAGCACTGGAAAAGGGAGCATCCGCCGATAACAACTACGCGACCATCCGAGATGGACATGGACACTTTTGTGGGAGAATTCGGCAGTATATTCGAACATAGCCCTTGGATTGCCAAGGGTGCTCATGCGCTTGAGCTGGGGCCGACCCATGACACGGCTACAGGCGTATATTCGGCGTTGGTACGGGTTTTCCGAGCCGCTGCAGAGGACCAGCGCCTGGGCGTTCTCAGGGCGCATCCCGACCTGGCAGGTAAGCTGGCCGCGGCAGGCCGCCTGACGGCGGAAAGCACGGCTGAGCAGGCTGGTGCAGGGCTTGACATGCTCACTGACGATGAACGCGCGCGTTTCATGACGCTCAACGAGGACTACACGCAGAAATTTGGGTTCCCCTTTATAATCGCCGTCAAAGACAACACCAAATCCACGATACTCGCAGCCTTCCGCACGCGCATAGACAACGACAGGGACACCGAATTTGCTGAGGCCTGCCGTCAGGTGGAACGGATCGCAGAGCTGCGCGTGAAAGAGAAGTTTAACCTATGACCCGCACTCTAAGGGCAATGCCGATCACGCATGGGGCGATGGATGGTCTGGCCGAATTGATTGAAGCGTCAGGCCCACCGGACAAACTGATCAATCGGGGGTTTTGTGGCCGGTTTCACGACCGGGCTGCGCTGGATGTCGACGGCCGGATGGGGATTAGTGTTTTCAATTCCCGTTCTTTTTCTCTGCCGTATAGGCTGGAGATGATGGAACGCCATCCCCTTGGCAGTCAGGCCTTTCTTCCGATGCAAGAGGGCGCATACCTCGTCGTACTGGCTGAAGACAGGGATGGCGCACCTGACAGACCGCGCGCCTTTCTTGCAGGACCAGGGCAGGGGGTGAATATTGGACGTAATGTCTGGCACGGCGTCCTGTGCCCCCTGTACGATCCGGGCCTCTTCATGGTTATTGACCGTGTGAGTGAGGGTCAAAATCTCGAAGAACACTGGTTTGACACGCCCTATGTGATCGAGCGTTAGTCGTTGGTACGCCCGGCCCTTTAAGGGCGTGTCTGATGCCTAAAGGCTACCGCTGTGCCGTGTAGCTGCGCAAGTTCATGTGGCGGTTCACATCCTTGTAGAGCAGGTAGCGAAACCGCCCCGGCCCGCCGGCGTAACAGGCCTGCGGGCAGAAAGCGCGCAGCCACATGTAGTCACCAGCCTCAACCTCGACCCAATCCTGATTGAGGCGGTAGACGGCCTTGCCCTCAAGCACGTAAAGCCCGTGTTCCATGACATGGGTTTCGGCAAATGGGATGACCGCGCCGGGTTCAAAGGTCACAATGGTCACATGCATGTCGTGGCGCATATCTGTCGGGTCGACAAAGCGCGTCGTCGCCCATTTGCCCTCTGTCCCCGGCATTGGTGTTGGCGCTACATTCTGTTCATTGGTGATCAGGATGTCTGGCAATTCTAGCCCGTCGAGCGCCTCGTAAAGCTTGCGGATCCAGTGAAACCGCACAGGCGCATCGCTGGTGTTCCTCAGCTGCCAATCCGCGCCTGGCGGTAGATAGGCGTAGCCGCCGGGTGCCAGCACATGCGTTTGCCCGTTCACGATTAGGTCACAGCGCCCTTCAACCACGAAAAGCACGCCCTGCGCACGAGTATCCGTCTCTGGCCGGTCAGAACCGCCACCTGGGCTCACCTCCATGATGTACTGAGAGAATGTCTCTGCAAAGCCGCTGAGGGGGCGGGCCAGCACCCAGGCACGTGTGTCATTCCAGAAGGGCAGGAAGCTGGTCACGATATCACGCATCGTGCCCTTGGGTATCACGGCATAGGCGTCGGTGAACATGGCACGGTCTGTAAGAAGCTGGTCCTGTCCGGGATGACCGCCGTTGGGCGCATAATAGGTGGGAGGCATTTTGTGTCCTGCGCTTGGTGTCTGTGGTGAGTATGTGGCTACAGTCGCTTTCAAACCACCCCGATAAGACCAGCAGGACCTTTCGGAATAGTTTGATAATGCGACGGTCTTGGTGCACCAGGGGCATGCGGGCGCGCGTGATCGCCCTCAGGCCTCGGTGAGCCGTCTCATGGCGCGCTTATCTGGTTGGGGCATCGGCTGGGTCGGTGTTTGGCATGGCTCTCCTGCTACATAGACTTCGGCCACGGCGCGGTCGTCGCCCATGATCTGCAGGATGAACAATTCCTCTGACAGGCAAGAAGCACGGTCATGGCGTAGCGCCATGGCTGGCGTGGCGCGACTGTTCAACACGACGATATCGGCCTCCGTTCCGATCTCAAGCGTGCCTATGCAGTGCTCAAGACCCAGTACGCAGGCATTGCCGCGCGTGATCCAGTCAAAGGCCTGCAATGGGTGCATTGACTGTTCCTGAAGTTGCAGGATCTTGTAGCCCTCGTTCAGTGTTTGCAGCATCGAATAGCTTGTCCCCGCGCCGATATCGGTGGCGATTGCATTTGATATGCCGCGCGCTGTCATGCCCGCATTGTCAAACAGGCCGCTGCCTAGAAAGAGGTTGGAGGTCGGGCAAAAGACGGGATGTGCACCGGTTTCCGAGAGGGCGTCCACCTCGCGTGGTTCAAGATGTATGGCATGTCCTAGCAGGGTCTTGTCGCTTAGCAAACCATAGGATTGGTACACATCGAGATAGTCACGCGCCTTGGGGTAAAGTGATTTTGTGAAGGCGATTTCATCCCGGTTTTCGGAAAGATGCGTCTGGATATGGCACTTGGGATGCTCTTGCACGAGGGCCTGCGCCATCTCCATCTGCTCGGGGGTGGAGTTGATCGCGAAGCGGGGTGAGATGACATAGCCGTTGCGGCCCTTACCGTGCCAATCTGTGATCAGGTCTCGCGTGTCGTCATAGCCTTCTTGAGGCGTGTCGCACAGATCAGCGGGTGCGTTGCGATCCATGAGAACCTTGCCGCCCAACATGCGCATGTTGCGGCGTGTGGCTTCTGAGAAGAAGGCATCGGCAGAGGCCTTGTGCACCGAGCAGAAGGCCACGGCGCTTGTTGTGCCATGGGCGATTAGCTGATCGAAAAACGCCCGGGCCATGCGCTGCCCATGTGCTTCTGAGGCGAAACGGGTTTCTTCGGGAAAGGTGTAATTGTTCAGCCAATCCAGAAGTTGCGCCCCCCATGAAGCAATCACCTGCACCTGTGGGAAATGGACATGCGTGTCGATGAAGCCTGCCATTAGAAGATGTGGACTGTGGTCGGTCACGGGCAGGCCCCCAGCCTTGCCCGCAAGATCGGAAAATGCGCCTCTGTCGACAATGATCCCGTCACGGATCAGCAGGGCCCCATCCTCGATATAGGTATAGGCGTCGGTATCCGCCTCGTCCTGAGGGTGGCGATGGAATGTCAGGATACGGCCGCGCAGCAGTTTCGATGTCATCTGAGAACCTTGTTTGCCAGAAGTGCCAAAAGAATTTTAGGGATATCGGGGGATGTCTGGGGCGGGCCTTCGCACCGCCCCAGTAATGCGTCATGCCTGTTGTGCTGGGCTGTCGTCGTCGATGAAATCGGGCTCATCAGGGACGATGATCCGGTGCTCTAGATCCTCTTTCGGCGCCAGCATAGGGTACAGGTACAGGAAACCGCCAACGATCAGGTACCCGATCGTGATACCGTCAAGCTGCGGCATCTGAAGCGTGTAGGAATGAATAACCCCGACCGAAGACATCAATGCTGCCGCAATGGCAAAGCCGCCTGCCATCCTGAACCTTCCGTCGATCACGTCAGCCACGATTGCACCCCAGATCAACCCGGTGATAATCGCCCCCTGACTTAGCGCAAGATGACCCTCGTAATGAGCGCCTTCCATCAGAAGTGCAGCCGTTAGCCCCTGGTCGCCCAACGCGGGAAGCCCCTCTGCGCCAGATGCGCGCAGCGCATTCATCAACGAGCCCCATTTGACCATCAGAAAGGCCGAGATATGTGGCAGAATCGCAAAGGATACGGCCGCCATATGCATCGGTTTGACTGCCCATGCGGTGTTGGTGATCAGGCTGACGGCCACGAACACCAGAACGGGTGCTGCGGCAGCAATTGGGATCAGGCCTGCAAGGAAGGATAGAAAGCCAAGGAAAGCGGCGGCGGCGATGACAACCGCAACACCGATGATGTAGCCGGCGTGGGCGTCCAGACGCTTGTAGGCGGGGTGGCCGATATAGACCGTGGTTGGGAAGGGCGACCCAAAAAGAGCGCCCAGCATCGTACCCGCCCCGTCAGTGACCTGGCACAACCCAACAGGGTAGTGATCACCAGCAGCTTCAGCAGATTCCACGTTGTTCATAGTTTCGATGAAGTTGTAAATCTGAACCGGGATCAGCACTAGGAACAGCTCGGGGTTCGCAAAGAGATACTGCACTCCGGCGATCAGGTCTCCGAAATAGGGAACCGGCGGGTAGAAGCCTATGCCGCTCACGTCGATGCGGGCCTCGCCCAGCAAGAGCGCGATGAGAGTGCCGGCCGCAATCGCAACCAGACCGGCCGGGACATTACCCGGAAGCCGGAAACGGCCGATCAGCCCCCACAGAATAAAGAGCAGCGATGTGAAGCCGATGAGTGGATGCTCGAAGATCTCGGCCAGAGGCACGGATCCGATGAAGACCAGCGCAATGCCACATAGTGTGCCAAGCATGCCCGCGCGCGGTGTGATCCGCTTGAGGAATGGTCCCACGATTGCGCCAAGGGCCGCGACGATACCGCCCATGAAGCCCGCGCCGATGCCCACTTGCCATGCTAGCAACGGGTCATTTGTGGCCCAGTAAATGGGCCCAATAACGCCAAAGAGATAGACGAACATCACGGGTGTCGAGATGCCATAGGGCAGGGCGGTGACATCCTCGCCTTTCTGGGCGGCGGCCCATTTGGCCATCAGGGTGTAGACGGCAACACCCGCCAGAATGGCGACAGCCGCGCCCGGCACAATACGTCCGAAGACGATCCCGGCGGGCATCTGAAAGACGAACTGGCAGACCCCTGACAGGATCAGTAAGTTCACCAGGTTATCGGTGAAAAGCGCCCAGAAGGCGCTGAAATCGCTGCGACTAAACAGCTTGTAGCTATAGGTGCTCCCGCTCATGGCGGTATCCTCCTCTGATGGGGCGACGCGCTGGCCGGGTCAGGCCATTCTCCCTTTCCGCCCGTGTTGAACGCCCGTTGCGGGCGGCTGTGGTGCCCTGTGAAGGGCTGTCGCGGTAGTTTCAGAGGTCAATTCAGCCATCACTTCAGCAGCCACGAAGGCAGCTATGACGCTGGGCCGCTTGTCGCGGCTACCGCTTGCCCCGATCGGGCAATTCAGATGTTCGATGGATTGGTTGTCGCAGTGTCTGCGTGTCCAGTTGGCAAATTTTGCGCGCTTGGTGGCTGAGCCGATCATGCCGACATAGGCCGCATCCTCCCGCTCCAGCGCGGCGGCGGTAAGCAGAAAATCAAGCGCATGATCATGTGTCAGCACAATGAAGGCGCTGCCTGCGGGCGCATTGTGAATATCCGCCTCGGGCAGTGCACTTATGCGGGTTTCAACCTGAGCGGCGCTTTGGGCAATCTCCTCGGGCCGCGTATCGATCAGTACGCAATGGACAGGCATATGCTGGAAAAGATCAGCAAGTGCCCGTCCGATATGGCCTGCACCCAGAACGTAGACATGGGGCAGGGCAGCTTCTGCTTCACGGGCGCTGACCTCGGCCCGCTCTTTGTCGGAGGCACGCATGCGGGTCAGCCGCATTTCGACCCGGCCACCACAGCACTGGCCGATCTCTGGGCCAAGGGGCACGTCCATGTCACGCTGCAAGGCCCCGTCACGCAGCATTTCACGCGCAACATCTATGGCAAGATACTCCAGTTGCCCGCCTCCGATGGTGCCCCAAAGCTTAGCTGATGCCACATACATTTCGGTCCCCGAATCGCGTGGCGATGATCCTCGCACGCGGGTCAGGGCAATCCGGATGACTGGGCCTTGGGTGAAAAGAAAATCGGACAGGGTATCGTTGGAGAAGGACATGGCGTTGCTCAGTTCTTATCTTGCAGGCGTGCGACGGCCATCAGCACCCGCTCTGGCGTTGCAGGCGCGTCAAGGCGGGGGCATTCGCTGTAATCTGCAACAGAGGCCACGGCCATCGACAGGGCCTCGAACACCGAAATGCCCAGCATGAACGGCGGCTCCCCCACGGCCTTAGAACGCTTGATCGTTAATTCCCGGTTCTCGGACCAGTCCGCGAGGGCTACGTTGAAAACACGTGGGCGATCAGAGGCAAGTGGAATCTTGTAGGTCGAGGGCGCATGGGTGCGCAGGCGGCCGGTCTCGTCCCACCACAGCTCCTCGGTAGTAAGCCATCCCATACCCTGAATGAATGCCCCCTCGACCTGACCCTTGTCCAGAACCGGATTCAGTGAGCGACCTACATCGTGCAGGATATCGCTGCGTTCCACGCGGTATTCGCCCGTCAGCGTGTCGATGATGACCTCTGAGCAGGCTGCGCCATAAGCGTAGTAGTAGAATGGACGGCCTTGTCCTTTGGCCCGATCCCAGTGAATTTTCGGGGTCTTGTAGAACCCGGCAGCAGAAAGCTGCACACGCGCCATGTAGGCCTGCCTGATGAAGGCATCAAAACTTAGCGTTTCGTTTCCAACATGCACGCGGTTGGCTTGAAACCTGACCTCCTTGGTGGTCACATTCCAATTGTCGCAGGCAAACTGCATAAGGCGCGCCTTGATCTGCTCTACCGCGTCGAGTGCGGCCATACCGTTGAGGTCCGTGCCGCTCGATGCAGCGGTGGCGGATGTGTTGGGCACCTTCTCAGTCGTGGTCTTGGTGATCTTGATACGCTCGAAATCCACCTGGAACGCGTCCGCGACAACCTGCGCCACCTTGGTGTTGAGCCCCTGGCCCATCTCAGTGCCGCCATGGTTAAGGTGGATCGAGCCGTCATTGTAGACATGCACCAGCGCCCCAGCCTGATTGTACCATGTGGCAGTAAAGGAAATGCCGAATTTGACCGGTGTCAGCGCAATTCCCTTTTTCAGCACGGGCGAGCGGTCGTTGAAAGTGATAATCTCAGCCCGGCGTTTTCGGTAGTCCGCGTTGTCTTCGAGCTCAGTGATCAGGCGGTCAAGGATATTGTCTTCGACCTCCTGATGATAAGGCGTCAGGTTGCGACCCTCTCCGCCATAGAAATTCGCCTTTCGCACATCCAGTGGGTCCTGCCCGGTGGCGTAGGCAATCTCTTCAATCATGCGCTCTGCTGCAATAACGCCCTGTGGGCCGCCAAAGCCGCGGAAGGCCGTGTTGGAGACGGTGTTGGTCTTCATTGGGTGGCTGTTGAGCCGCACGTTGGGATAGAAGTAGGCGTTGTCGGCGTGAAACAGCGCGCGGTCTGTGACCGGGCCTGACAGATCGGCGGAATACCCGCAGCGCGCTGCGAACCGACCATCGACGGCCTCGATCCGGCCTGTGTCGTCGAAACCCACGTCATAGTCGATAACGAAATCGTGGCGCTTGCCCGTAGCGGTCATATCCTGATCGCGGTCGGGGCGGATTTTTACGGCGCGATTCCACTTTTTGGCGGCCATTGCTGCGACCACACAAAATAGGTTCATCTGGCTTTCCTTGCCGCCAAAACCACCGCCCATGCGACGAACGTTCACCACGACCGCATTAGAGGGCACACCGAGCACATGAGCCACCATGTGCTGCGCCTCGGAGGGGTGCTGGGTCGAGCAATGCAGGGCCACATCATCATCTTCGCCGGGGATGGCGAAGGCGATATGGCCTTCCAGATACATGTGGTCCTGCCCGCCTACAGTCATGCGACCCTGAATGTGGTTGGCTGCCGCTTCAAGTGCGGTTTCGACATCCCCGCGCTGCAGTGTCAGCGGTGCCGTGACATGGCCGTATCCGGCCTCTTGTGCAGCAATTGGGTCAATTGCATGGGGCAGGGCTTCGTACGCGACGTGAGCCTTTTCGGCGGCGCGGCGGGCGATGTCGCGGGTTTTGGCAATCACCGCAAAGAGCGGTTGGCCATGGAACTGGATGAGGTCGGTGGGAAAGACCGGCTCATCCTTAAGCCCGGTGGGGCTGATATCGTTCACGCCCGGTACATCATCCGCTGTCAGAATGCCGATCACCCCGGGCGTGGCAAGGACATCCGTGTAATCAATGCTCAGCAACCTCGCATGTGCGACATCTGACACGCCCAGATAGGCATGCAAAGCCCCTTCAGGCAGCGCGATATCGTCGGTGTAATCGGCCGTCCCCGTCACATGTTTGGCCGCGCTTTCATGGATGTGGTCGGTATGGGCGGCCCCGGTGATGGCGATGTCAGCTTTCATCGTCTCATCCCTCTCGTTCAAGCGATTTCAAGGCGAACTGGTACGCCTGTCGGCGCGTCCTGTTCGAGGAAAAAACGCCGCAACAGGTTCTGCGCTGAGAGCATCCGGTACGCGGACGTTGCGCGCCAGTCGGTCAGGGGTAAAAAATCTCCCGCTAGGGCCTGCGCTGCAGCCTCGAAACTCTCCCGTGTCCAGGCCTGCCCGTTGAGCGCGGACTCAGCAGCTTCGGCGCGTTTCGGGGTTGCGGCCATGCCGCCAAAGGCAATCCGCGCGTCACTGATCACACCGTCCTGCACGTGCATGTGTATCCCCACAGCTACCGAAGAGATATCCTCGTCCCGTCGCTTGGAAATCTTGTAGGCCGCGTTCCGATCATGGGGTCCGGGCAGGGGAACCTCGATACATTCCAAGAACTCACCTGGGGCGCAGTCCTGCTTGCCGTAGTCGATGAAATAGTCCTGTAAAGGCAATATGCGGCGCGTTTGCCCCCGCCGCATCGTGACCATTGCCCCAAGCGCCATGAGTACGGGCGGGGTGTCCCCAATGGGTGAACCATTGGCGATATTACCGCCTACTGTACCCATGTTACGCACCTGCCATCCGGCAATACGGTCCCAATAGGGCATGAGATGCGGCAGGTGTTGCGACAGATGTGTTTGGCAATCGGTGTAGCTTGCACCAGCACCGATGCGGAGCTGTTCGCCCTGTCTTTTAACTCCCTTGAGATCGTTGAGATGACCAATGAAGATGGCTGGCCCAATCTCGCGCAAGAACTTGGTGACCCAAAGGCCGACATCTGTCGCCCCGGCCACGATAGTCGCATCGGGATAGGAGAGCAGACAGTCGGCGAAATCATCTACGTCGACTGGAATAATGCTCAGGTTGTCTTGCGGGCCGGTCACGATGCGCTGGCCATCCTGCAGCGCTGTAAGCCGCGCAGTGATCGCGTCGCGCTCAGCTGTCAGGTGGTCTGAGGCCGGAGTGCCATAGCGCGAGACGGCCACCGCTGCTTTGATGATCGGATCATACCCTGTGCAGCGGCAAAGATTTCCTTGGAGCGCGGTCTCGACCTCTGGCTCGGTGGGTTCTGGCGTCTGCATCCAGAGGGCGTAAAGCGACATGACGAAGCCCGGCGTGCAAAAGCCACACTGGCTGCCATGGTGCTCGACCATCGCCTCCTGTACCGGATGCAGCCGCCCGTTGGGGCCAGAAAGATGCTCAACCGTGACGATATGACAGCCGTTCAGTGAGGCGAGGAACCGGATGCAGGCATTGATCGGCTCATAGACAAGCCCACTGTCACCAAGACGGCCCACCAGAACGGTGCAGGCCCCACAATCACCTTCGGCACAGCCCTCCTTGGTGCCGGTCAGACGGTGTTCAAGGCGCAGAAAATCAAGCAAGGTCTGGCTGGCCGCAACATCGGGTAGCGCCACGTCTGCGCCATTGAGAATGAAACGAATATCGCTGCGAATGGTCATTCCTGACTTTCCCGTTACCAAAACCCCGTTTTAGGGATTGGATGGATCATAAAGGAAAGTATTAGGGTAAAAAACGGCCACAAGCGGCAAGCTCTTTCAACAAATTGTTGAAAATAACTCTGTGTGGATGCATCCTCGCGCTGGGAAGGACTGGGCCATGTCTTACATTGAAAGCTTGCGCGTCTTTGTGCGCGTCACCGAGTTGGGCAGCATCACCTCAGGCGGGCGAGATTTACGGTTGACGCCGGCTGTGGCCAGTAAGCGGCTGAAAGAACTTGAAAAACGCCTTGGTGTACGTCTGTTCAACCGCACGACGCGCTCCATAACACCGACCGAGGTAGGGACAGTCTTCTATGAAGAGGCCAAGAGCGTGTTGCAGGCCTTGGACAATGCAGAGGCGCGTGTGGCGAGTTTTTCCGACACCCCGCGCGGGGTTCTGCGGATCATGGCCCCGCTGGGCGTTGGCCGCAGGCTTGTAGCGCCCCAGGTCCCTGAATTTTCGGAAAGCTATCCAGAAACAGAGATTCGCATGCGCCTATCCGATCGCAAGGTCGACATCATGGCAGACGGCCTCGACATCGCGTTCTTCGTGGGTGAGCCCAGCGAGTCCACGATGAAGCTGCGCAAGTTTGCAGATTGTGACCGTGTGCTCTGCGCTTCACCTGGCTACCTGTCTTCTGTTGGTACACCGCAGAGCCCTGACGATCTGCTGGACGCTCGACATAATTGCCTTTTGCTGCGGTACCCCCGGTCGCCCGAGTATTTCTGGACAGTCCAGACTGATATGGGACCGCGTAGGCTGGACGTACGGGGCAAGTATGATGCCGATGATGGCGATGTACTGACGGATTGGGCACTGGCGGGGCGCGGTATCGTCAACAAACCCCGCTTTGATGTGCGCGAACATCTGGCAACTGGCCGGCTTGTCGAAGTGCTGCCTGACACGCCGCCAAGACCAACGATCTTCGGATGTCTTTACCCGCACAGAAAGCTGCAGGATCCCAAGATACGGCTTTTCATCGAACACATTGCTCGCCACAGTAAGCCGTTCTTTGACCGGGTAGGGGACGTTGGCGCGCTTCCTGAAGCGGTATCTTGATGCAATTTGATCTTGGCTGGATTCTGTAGGCCGGGTTGGCGTATCAACAAGCCAGACAACTATTGGTGTTGCCGAACGTGTATCCAGCAATTTTTTTGTATTGGGTTGGAGCATCGTTGAGATGCACGTAAACTTCCGCTTTAGGGCGATCTGTGTGACGCTGGCTTCAGGATGAACCACGGTCATGATAGCGGGTGGCCTGCTCCTGTCGATTGGTCTTATTTGAGTGTTGACGCATTCTCCGTGTTGGGTCCTTCGGAACGAGGACACGCAGAGCGTGGGCACTGTCCTGCCTCAAACGCGAAGGCGGCGATCAGCTTGATGGCGTGCTTTTGACCTTGCCACAAGTATGCAGTGAGTTGGCTGTGCACGCAGTCTCCAGCTATCCGGTCTCGTCGAAAATTCCCTGATAACAGGGAAAAAACAGGGTAAATGTGCGGTTCTCTCCGGCTGCAGCGGGCTCAATGCGACTAAGGGCGAGTAAAACTTGAGTCTTTCCGACATTTGGCCCGAGAAATTAACAGGGAAATTCTTTCAAAGATCAGCGAAGATTCAAATCGGATCTGGGAACTACGGCTGTGAATCCCATAAATAACTGACCAGATAACGAAGGAATTTGCGAGCCATGACAAAGAAAACTCAAACGCTCAGCCGGAGGGACCTGTTCGACCTGGTATGGTCAACGCCGGTCACCAAACTCGCCGATGACTTCGGTATGTCGGACCGCGGATTCTCAAAGCTCTGCACGAGGCATAAAGTACCGACGCCACCGCGTGGCTACTGGGCCAGGATCGAAGCGGGAGCGGCGCCACAGATTCCGCCGTTTCTGGAGTTGCGCGATCGCTCACTTGACGTCGTACGGATCAATTCCGCGTTTCACGCGCTTCCATCGGGCGTTCGCGATGCAATCGAAGAAAGGAAATCTGTTCGACGCAGGCCAGCGCAAAAGAAAACCGAACAAACCTTTGAGCCGCTGCCAGCCTTGGACAAGCCCCATCGTTCAGTTTCTCCGATAATCCGAAAAGTCAGACGAATTAAGCCGAATGACGATGGCAGAGTCGCTGTTGTTGGGCCGCGCAAACACGGCGTGTCTGTTCATTTCACATCGGTTGAGCGCGCGGTTTCAATCCTGGATGCAATTGCTAGGAAGGCCGCAGAGCGCGGCCTGAAGGTCGCGTGTGATGACATGGACCTTTCGGTCTCTCTGGGACAGGACAAAGTGCCATTCGGATTGACCGAGAAAACCAGACGAGAGAAACACGTGCCAACCCGCGAAGAACTTGCCAAACAAGAAAAGCGCAAAGCCCGTCTGCGGCGAAACGATTGGGACTCATTTGATTTCGATTTTGAACGACCGTGGCCCGAGTATGACATTATCTTCACTGGCCAGCTGTCGTTTGGTGCGGACGTCTGGGCCGATGGGTTGAGAAAGACGTGGGCGGACGGCAAGACGCAGAGCGTTGAAAAGCTCATCCCGGATATCGTTGACGGACTGGAGCTGCTACTGCTGCATGTGAAAGCCCGTCGCGAGGAAAGTGAGGAACGCGCGCGAAAGGCCGGGATACTTCGCCATCGCCGGCATCTTGCAAAGCTGAGGTCGGATCGCGAAGAGGCTAGGGTTTCATTGATGCGGGAACTGGTCGATCTGCGCCGGGAGGCGAATGACATACGCGCCTGGTTAGCCGAATTGCCTGAAGATTGCAGAGCGAACGCGAACGGTAGCCTGGAACGAATGATTGTCTGGGCTGAAGCGCGTTTGGATGATCTGGTGTCAAAAACAACGGCCAGTGCCGCTGAGGCGAAGCTGGACGGCCGGGATTTGTTTCCGGAGATCGATGAGCTCGAAGACCCAGAAGGCGACCCGCCGCCTCCCAGTATGTATGGCTGGTAGTGGATCAGGCTGATCGCAAACGTGTAAGCGCCATTATGTTAAGTCTTTCTGATTTCCGAAGATCCCTCGAGTTGGAGGCCAAAGACGTACTAAGAGCAGGTAAACTCGTGCCGGCTTTAAGTAGAAACTGCCTTTTGCCGGTCGACATCCGAACGACAGCTGTGCGGACTAAACCGTCATCGACGGACCCAATCTGAACGACTTTCTTTGCGCTTTGCTACAACAGCGAAAAATAGCAAGGGGCGATAGGCGACCTTCGATTAACTTCGCGAAGCTTTTTTGGCAATCCTCGGGAAGCGTGGACTAGTCCGCTGTTTGCGACCAATCGGATCCAAATTGGTTCACGTCCTTTCGCCCGTGGATTCCTCACTCGACGAAACAGCCATCAGGATTGGCCGCAACAGTAATTTGGACCTGCTTGCTCATGCTCCTTGGGTACATTGAACGGAAAAGAGATCGCCAGAGAAGTAATGCACTACGCGTGATGGTTGCGAGCCTCTCGAGCATCAGTCTTGTAATGTAACCAACTCGCTCAAGTGACGCCTCAGGACAAACAATTCCGCCCGCCTGTCATCAAGTAATCCTTGGCACTCGAATTGTGGTGAACAATTGCTATCGTTGCCTACAACGAAAGGAGACAATCGCGTCACGTTTCCCACATCACGCGGCGATACATGCGTGAACAGCGTCCCTGTGCCCGCGAAGTGGCACCCATTGCAAGTCGTCTTAGCCAAGGCGTCGACCAAAAGCGTCGTGCGCTGTGGGTCCAAATCGGGACACGTCGCATTGACCGTGGCAATGATGTCATTGATGCTGTCTGACAGCGTCATGCTCGCAGTTGTGGCAGAGCGTGGCGCTGCGGCTAGGGCGCCTTTCACGCCAAAGTTGGTTTTGCGGCCGCTGGATGCCGGCGATTGTGCAAGAATGCGACATGCCTCAGCGATCCATTCTCGATCGGTATAGGAGTTAACTGTCTGCGGGACAGTCAGCTGTGTTGAGGGGTCAAGTTGGAAAGACCGCATCACCCATGTGGCATCCACAGCGGGTGACTTGCCCAACGCTAGGTCGCTTTCAACCTCATTGATGGCGATCACCGCGGAGAGATACCGAATGTCCCGCAGAGCGGAAATGATACTGTCAATACCGGCGTTAAAGAGCGGGTCCGCAGGCGACAGGCGTTGAAGACCGGCCCATGCCTCGTAATACGCGGCTATCGCGTCCGGCGAAGTGCCGTCAGCCAAAATATCAATCTCGACAGCCAGCAGGAAGGAAGCGCATGGACGGTCGCTAACCGATCCATTCGACGCAGCTCTGACGAGGCAATAGATGAATCTGATCTGCCCGAGCGTCGACGCGCGCTCTTCGGAGCGGCCAATGCGTATATCCGGTCTGTTAATCACCGCCAGAAGCCGGAAAGGAGCGTTCGCCATGGAGGGCGTCCATGTACTGAAATCATCGCGGTGGACCCCGTCCCGCGTCATCCACGGTGACAGTGCCACCTCCTTCATGCTGGCGCTACGGGCACCGGACCGAAACAGCGTCGAGTGCAGGATAAACACATCTTTAAGGACAAGACTGGGCGTTCTATCAGGAAGGACGATGCGCAGAACACTATCTATGGACAGATCGTTGTGACCAGGTATCAGATCCTGCCCAACGGCGGAAACTTCCTTGATGATCAGGTCAGACATGGTCTCTTGCGCGTATGCGGGCAGTGCGAGGGCGACTAAGGCGGCCAAAGTCAGGCGCGTTGTTTTCGCCACAAACGGCTTCATCTTACCCCGTATGACAGCAAGAAATAGACGAGATTCGCCTTTTCCGCCTCGGACATCGCATAAAACGCTTCACGCGAGACGCGCGCGGCGCCACCATGGTGGTAGATTGCTTCTGATATCGTGGTCAGATGGCCCCGGTGACCGTAAGGCGCGCTCGTGCCCGCGTCCCAGACGCGTGGTGTCACAAAGTCCTCAAGCGCCACAAAATCCTGTGGAACTTCTTCGTTGCAAAAGTAAGGCTTGTTCTCGTCGCAAATACTATGGCGCTTGAGATCGCTGAAAAGATCGACGACTAACCTGCCGGCGTCGTCCCGATAGAAGACGCTATTCGGGCGGGGGGTCATTGAGAGATTAATCTTGCCCGAAAAGTGTTCGGGAAGCGCTGTGCCGCTGCGGTTATAGGGGTTTGGTTCCGAAAAGACAGCGGTGTCTATTGGCACAGCTAGCCGATGGCAGGAAGTGCATTGTGCCTGTTCAAATGCTGCGCGACCGGCCGACACTCGCCCGAGATCGGCGGTATCGTCGATCGACGGCCAGTCCAGCGCAGCCTGGAAAAGTGTCAGCGCAGACAATTCGCTTGGAGAAAACTCCTCCATGACACCATCGGCATCGAAATCGGCCGATCCCGTGCGCTGCCAGCCGAATCGCTCGACCGGCTGGATGCCGTGATGCTGATTCAGGGCGAAGTTGGAGAACTCGCGGATGGAGGCCGCGACACCCTTTGCTCCGAACGGGCGCACGACAAGATCTGGATCAAGTCCTTGGACGTCTTTTGCGCTGTAGGTCCCGTCCGGGAATGCTGTGACATGACCGTAATGGATACCCTTGGAAATCAGGGCAGCGGTCACGCTCTTTCGCTTGTAGTAGGCTTGGTCCAAGGTGTCGGCTTTGATCGCTTGCAAATCGTTGGTGATCTCTCTTGCCAGTATTTCGACCAAGCCAATGCCAAAAAGCGAGACCGACCCGCGTTCGTTCGTGATGGCCGGGTTTATTGACTGCGTGACTGGGTTCGTGAAATGTGTGCCGACAAATACATTGCCGGCCACGCCTGATCCCCCACCGATCCTTGGTTGGTTGTGACAATCGAGGCAGGAATTGGCATCAGGCCCAGCAATGCGCGAAAATGACGGGCCTTCCTGATAGCGGACTGTTGGCTTTGAATCTCCGGTCGCGCCCGGCCTACCAGCCCCATCGAGAACGTTGAACTTCGTTCGGAACAAATCCTCACCAAAGCGTAGGAATTCGGCCAATGGCACTTCCTGCGACACTACGTCGTCATGCGTAGACCCATGTGGCTTAGCCGGCGGGTCAAAAATTGGGATCGGTTTGTGGCCCTCGGTTGTCCCGCTGCTTGCAATCGCGGCGGTCGCCAAAGCAAACAGGGCCCGGTGCATAGTTCTTGAAAGTCCCATACGTGGTTCTCCCCTTCCCGGGCCCTGCTCAGGTCATTTTCGCGGCGTACTAAGCCAGTCGAGACCCATTGGATAGGAATTCATCGTTGCTGCGATCGTCGCAAGACAGGCAGCATCGTAAAACGCCTTGAGGTCACTGACGACCTGGGCGTTCAGCATCACCTGCTCGGGGAATGTCGACCGGCCCGAAAGGACCAAGGCCGCAAATCCGCCGTTTTCGACAAAGGGCAGCGTGTTTCTGAATTCCTCGTTCATTTGCTCCGTCTGATCGATCACCTTTTCCACATCCTCTCGGATGTTTTGCAAAAGATCTACCAGTTCCGACCCGAGGGAGTCGGAGGGTTCGGGGATAGCTTCCCCATTCGCAATCAGAGCAAACCGGCTGGTTTCGAGATTGACACGCCGAACCGGACCATGGTCCCTGAGAATACGCGCCAGCGCTTCTTCAAAATTGGGTTCAAGCTCGTTGGTCGCGGCGACCAATTCCAGTTCCTTGAGCGTTTCAGCGAGTCTGTAGAGGTGCTCGACATTCTCTTCGGAAATCCGCAGGGATTTCTTCAGGATCGACATCTCTGTCTCACCGCGCAACTCGGCGAGGACGGCTTGCTCAAGATAGTCACCGGACTGGTAACTGCTCTCGATCACCTCAAGATTGATGATCGACGTTGCTTCAAAGGAAACATCGTAAAAACGGATAGTAGCATCACGGCTCACAAACCCGCCATGTCAGGCCCATTTATGGGCGAATGCCGGACCGGCGACACTCATAAGCACACCTGTGCCTAGAGCCGCGGCGGCAATGGTTTTGCGCATCGCGTTTCTCCTCTTTTGTGGTTTCGACAGGGCGAAGGCGCCCTCAACTATAGTACATGCAATTTGGTTTTGGATCAACCTAAAGGCTATGCTACGCTGAGCCCCAAGTGAACGCGGGGCACGGGCAATGAGTCAAGTCGCACCGTCCAGCGAGTGGGGGGTAAGCATGTCGCTTCGGATTGTGCCATCTGTTGATGAAGTTCTCAGAAGTGATGGCATGGCTCATGCGCTGGATCGGTTCGGCCACGCAGAGATTGTCGACGCGGTGCGCGATGCTGCCGCACACTTGCGCGAAACGCTGCGCACCAAGTCTGGAGAGCGCGCGCCGCAAACCCGCGAACAGGCGACATATTTGATCGGGCATACCGCGGTGCAAGCGCTCGAACGCGCTAATCAACCCGCGCTTGTACCGGTGCTGAACCTGACGGGTACAGTTTTGCACACCAATCTCGGTAGAGCGTCATACTCTGAAACGGCGGTTGCAAGCGCCGTCGTGGCCATGCGGTCCCCCGTTGCATTGGAGTTCGATCTGCAATCGGGAAAACGCGGCGATCGCGATGGTCAATTGCGGAGCATGATCTGCGCGCTGACGGGGGCGGAAGATGCCTGTATTGTGAATAACAACGCAGCCGCCGTCCTGCTCGTTCTAGCCGCCCATGCGTCGGGTCGACAAACGATTGTCTCGCGCGGCGAATTGATCGAGATCGGCGGATCGTTTCGCATCCCAGCGATTATGGAAAGCGCGGGTACCCATCTGGTCGAGGTTGGCACGACCAACAGAACTCACCCACATGACTATCAAAAAGCCGTCTGTGCCGACACAGCCCTGATGATGAAGGTGCACACGTCGAATTACCTCATTTCCGGGTTTACCGCCGCAGTATCGACGCGCCAGCTCACGGAACTTGCGCAGGCATGGGATCTCCCCGTCGTCGAAGACATGGGCTCCGGCACGCTGGTCGATCTATCCGGGTGGGGTCTTGCACGGGAACGGACGGTCAGGGACGCTATTGCTGACGGTGCGGACTTGGTCACCTTCTCCGGCGACAAGCTGTTGGGTGGGCCACAGGCCGGGATCATTGTCGGGCGGCAGGATCTGGTTCAGGCCTGCGCGAAACACCCGCTCAAACGCGCTTTGCGGCTTGACAAAGTGCGCATGGCCGCGCTGGATGCAACCTTGCGAGCATATCGCAACATAGACAAGCTGGACCGGACGCTTCCGACCATGCGGCTTCTGAGCCGCCCCACATCAGAAATCCGCGCCCTAGCTGAGCCACTGCGGGACGCGCTTGCAACCGCGTTGGGCGACAGAGTCGACGTTGAGATATGCGATGTCGAAAGCCAGATCGGCTCCGGGGCCCTGCCTTTGGAAACGATCCCAAGCGTCGGCCTGCGCATGACGCCGAACCCAGAGAATTGCCGCCTATGCGTCGAGATGCTGGCAGCGCGTTTCCGCGCGCTGCCTGTCCCGGTCATTGGTCGCATAAAGCACGGCGCGTTGGTCCTGGACCTCAGATGCCTGACGGAGCCTCACGTACTGCTCAAACAACTGAACGGGCTACAGCTTGCCGACGAAGAGAGGCGGCGCCCTGCATCATGATCATTGGGACAGCGGGCCATATCGATCACGGCAAGACACGCCTTGTCGAAGCGCTGACGCAGGTCGATTGCGACCGGCTGACCCTCGAAAAGGCGCGCGGCATGACAATTGATCTGGGCTTTGCCTTTCTGCCCGGCCCCGAGGGCGCGACAATCGCCTTTGTTGATGTGCCGGGACACGAAAAGTTTCTACGCAACATGCTTGCAGGCGCGACGGGGATCGACTTTGCCCTACTGATCGTCGCAGCTGACGATGGAATGATGCCACAGACCCGGGAGCATCTGGCGATCCTCGACCTGCTCGGGCTGCGCGATGGTCTTGCGGTGATCACCAAGATCGACCGCGTAGACGCCACACGGCAACGCGTCGTGGCGCAGCAGGTCCGCGAAGCGGTGGACGAAACCGGGCTGTCGGGTATGCCGATCCTGTGCGTTTCTTCGCTGACGGGCGACGGCATCGAAGCACTGCGCGACGCGATCATGGCGCGGGCTGCCACCCCGCGCGCTGACCAGCATAACGCAGCGGGCTTTCGCTTGGGCGTCGACCGGGTCTTTACCCTCAAAGGGGTCGGAACGGTCGTGACGGGCACGGTGCTGTCGGGCTCGGTTCACGTGGGCGCGCATGTGACCGTTTCGCCGAGCGGTTTGGAGGCCCGCGTCCGCACGCTACATCGCCAAGGTGCACCGGGCACGGTTGCTAGCGCGGGCGAGCGCGCCGCGCTTGCCTTGGCTGGCTCGGATGTCGCGGTCGACAGCATCCGCCGCGGCGATGTGGTGCTCGAACCCACCCTGCACCAGCCGACATTGCGCCTCGACGCTGCGATCAGAATCCTGCGGGACGCGCCCGTCAAACTCAATACAGGCACCAGCGTGCGCTTGCACTGCGCAGCGGCCGAAACAATCGCGCAGATCGTGTCCCTAACTGAGCGAGACCTCGTGCCCGGCACCGACCACCTAGTTCAAATCGTGCTCGAAAAACCCCTCGCGGCGGTGGTCGGTGATCGCGTGATACTGCGCGATATTTCTGCGGTTCGGACGCTCGGGGGCGGCAGCATCCTCGACCTGTCGCCGCCAAAGCGCCGACGACGGGCTCCGGAGCGTCTTGCCGAACTTAAAATATTGCGGGACCGCGATCCCAACACCGCGTTGATCGCGCTTTTGTCCGGGCCGCGCGGCTGGGTTGATTTGCGTGCGTGGCTGCGGGCGCGTGCATTGAACGCTGACATGGCCAGTGAAATGATCGAAACGCTTGGATTAATGGATCTCCACGGCGCCGAACATACTGCGGTCTTTCTTGCACCCTTTTGGCAGACCCTCAGCAAAGACATCGGATCGATTTTGGACGCGGCGCACAGCGAAAATCCGGACCAGCCTGGCATCCCTGTCGAGCCATTGCGGCGACGGCTCAAGTCGCGTTTGCCGATCGACGTTTATCTGGCCGCCTTGCACAAGCTCTCGGATGAGGGCGTTTTGTGCATAGATCGTTCGTGGGTTCGCCGACCCATGCATCAGGTCTCCTTTTGTGCCGAGGAGGAGAAGATTTGGCGACTGATTATTGCTGACCTGCAGGGGACGCGCCGGTTCCGTCCGCTACGCGTTAGAGACATCGCGAAAGCACGGCAGTTGGACGAAGCGTGGCTGCGGCGCCTAATGCAGTTGGCTGCACGGCGGGGCGATGTGCAGGAAATTGCACAAGACCGCTTCTTCACGGCGCAGGCAATTGAGGAGATGAAACGCGTGGCCCTGGATCTCTCAACAGCCTCAGACGACGGTCGTTTCCTTGCCAATGCCTTTCGTGATCACCTCGGAAATGGCAGGCGTGTGGCCATCGAGGTTCTGGAGTATTTCGACTGGCACGGCTTCACTATGCGCCGCGGCGACGCACGCAAAGTCAATCCGGCAATTGCGTCGGGCCTTGCCCGCGGCCTAGGCTTGTCCAGCGAGACCAGCGGAGGAGAATCGCTCCCGGTGGGGCGTCCGGACTTCAACTCCGGGAAGGGATGAAGCCCATCCCTTGGTAGGTTCGACTCCTGCCTCCTCCGCCATATGATTGCCTGGTCTCGATCTATTGTCTTTCACAGGTTGGAATGTTGGGCGAAACGGCACCGCGAACACGAAATGTCGATCTGCCTGTTGAATTCGCGCCGCAACCAAGGCTTTGGTCAGGCCGTTACTTTGGTTGCGAGCTACAGCTTAGGCGGGGAAAC
Source organism: Roseovarius sp. (assembly GCA_963691795.1). Classification (GTDB taxonomy): domain Bacteria; phylum Pseudomonadota; class Alphaproteobacteria; order Rhodobacterales; family Rhodobacteraceae; genus Roseovarius. The sequence continues at coordinate 3,473,511 of OY829373.1, read as the reverse complement.
ACTTGAACGGGACCACAGCGTCTGACAGGTCCATTAGGTCGCGACAACATGGCAGGGATATTCTTGTTTGAATCTATTAATGCATGACCTCCCGGAAAACCAGGAGGCGCATGAACGCCTTCGGGTGGGAAGCCGTGACGAGTTCCGGGACCAAGGCGGGAAGGCGTCGGAAAGGCTGGCCCGGAAATCCCTGTACTCCGATGGTTGGGCGCGACGAGATCTGACACTTTGATCCTCCCCCACTGAAGTGGTCCGTCCCTATAGTTAGGAAACGGAGGATCAAAGATGGGAATCAAGCGACACAAGCCGGAAGAGATTGTTACAAAGCTGAGGCAGGTTGAGGTGCTTTGCGGCCAAGGGATGCCGCGGATCGACGCGATCAGGCAGGTGCAGATAACGGAGCAGACGTTCTATTGCTGGCGTAAGCAATATGGCGGTATGGGAACCGACCAGCTGAAGGAACTCAAACGGCTTCAGAAGGAGAATGAACGCCTGCGACGGGCCGTGTCGGACCTGACGTTGGACAAGCTGATCCTGTCTGAGGCCGCACGGGGAAACTACTGAGCCCGTCACGTCGCCGGGCTTGTATCGATCATATTCGCAGTGAGATGCGGGTGTCCGAACGGCGCGTCTGCCGTATTTTGGGTCAGCATCGGTCTACGCAGAGACGCTTGCCTGTCGGACGTGCGGACGAAGACCGACTGGTTTCGGACATGGTCGAGCTGGCGCGCCAATATGGTCGATATGGGTATCGCCGGATTGCGGCTTTGCTGCGAGATGCGGGTTGGTTGGTGAACGACAAGCGGGTCGAACGCCTGTGGCGACGTGAAGGGCTAAAAGTGCCAATGAAGCAGCCGAAGAAAGGGCGGCTCTGGCTGAACGACGGCTCATGTGTCCGGTTGCGGCCTGAGTATCGTAACCACGTTTGGTCCTATGACTTTGTGCACCACCGGACAGATGACGGAAAGGCATTCCGAACTCTGAACATCCTGGATGAGCACAGCCGGGAATGCCTGGCGATCCGAGTGAAACGCAACCTGAACTCGACTGAGGTCATCGACGCGCTGACGGACCTGTTCATCCTGCGTGGTGTCCCTGCTTACATCCGATCAGATAATGGACCTGAGTTCATCGCAGAGGCTGTGAGGAACTGGATTGCAGCGGTCGGCGCCAGGACCGCGTACATCGAGCCAGGATCACCTTGGGGGAACGGATACTGCGAAAGCTTCAACGCCCGCTTCAGGGACGAACTGCTGAACGGGGAGGTCTTCTACAGCTTAAGAGAGGCACAAATACTGATCGAACAATGGCGGAAACACTACAATACCAAGCGACCACACAGTGCTCTGGGCTACCGCTCACCGACCCCGGAAACCATCATCCCGATGGAACCCAGGCCAATCATGCACTAACATTCAAACTGGATCACTTATGTGGGGCTGATCAGTCGTTGAAGCCAAGCTTACGGTGCGCAGGTTCAAAAGCCTAGAGAGGCCTGCTGTCATCGCTGTAGTGACCGGAGATGAGATGCCCCGTCCTAGGTTGGCTTATGTGGCGTTTTCCAGAGCCAAAGCATTCCTGAGTGTCGTCTCTTCGTCTGAAGAAGCGATGATGCTTTCTGGTCAGTCTTAGGGTGCCACAATCTGATTGGCTGCCGCGTTTAAACACCTATACTTTTCAATAATTTAGACGTTGACCTGCCAATAGACAACGTGCTATCAACGATCCCGCAGCGAACGACACGGTTCCGCCGCTGCATATCAACGGAGTGAAAAAATGTCGAATTCAACTGCTCGAAAGAGCGGTCGGGTTGGCGTGCTCTGTTCTGCGGCAACGGAGCCTTAGCGCCAGATGTAACACGCCGCAGGAAAGGAACTTGAACGATGGTTCAAGCTACGGAATACAGCGAACTCGCGCGCGACGAGTTCATTCATGGCGGCGTTCAGGACGGTGAAGGTCCAGGCTTGCGGCATGAGACCCTCCAAAAGGTTGAGCTGCACAGCCCGGATAAGCTCGACTGCTCGCTCTTAGTAGAGCTCGAATACACTGATGCAGAAATTGAGCATTATGAGCAGACGATCCTTTCCAACCGGCGCATGTTGCCGATTGTGATCGGAGACAACGGATCGATTGTTGCAGGGCGTGGGCGCGTCGAGGCCGCGCTTTTGCTGGGTATCTACGAGATTCCGGTGCTTCGCCTGTCATCTTTGACGGTCGACGATCTTGACCACTACCTCGACACTATCGTTCGCTTCGGTCAGTTAGCCCGGTGGACCGGTAACATGCTGGACGCCGATCTCCGGTACTTGTTCAAGATCGACGCCATGGCGAAAGCCGCGGCGACCTGTTCGACCCACTGGGCTGAATAGGCAGAAACTACAATTTGGTCGAGCAGGCTGGCTCGACTCTAGAAAGCGAAGTGATCGGTGGGGGGGCTGCCGATCTCGTGCCGGGAGACCGGCCCTTCGAAAGGACCTGACCGGTCCGGCGTCACTCCCGAAACAACGCAAACCAGCTCGCTTTGGCAGGCCCTTAGCCTGTGCCGGTGAGCTGGCTGCGCACACAATGAAAGGCCCTGACAATGGCTGAAATCAGTGAACTGCCGGCACAGACCCGGCTCAAAGTGGTCTATCGAAAGACAGATGACCTTATCCCTTACGAAAGCAATGCGCGCACCCATAGCGACAAACAGATTGCCCAGATTGCGGCGTCGATCCGTGCATTCGGCTTCGCCAATCCGGTGCTGGTCGATCGCAATGGCGGCATCATCGCCGGGCATGGCCGCGTGGCCGCGGCAATGCTGCTTGGTCTCGAAATTTTGCCAACGATCGAGCTGGCGCATCTTTCCACTGCTGAGCGGCGTGCTTACGTCATCGCCGACAACCGTTTGGCAGAACTGGCTGGCTGGGATCGCGAGATTCTGAAGATCGAGTTTCAGGCTCTGGCCGACATGGACCTTGACTTCGACCTGGAAATCACCGGCTTTGAGACCGCAGAACTGGATATTCTGCTGGACGACGATATCGGTGAAAACGGCGACGATCCGGCGGATGCCATGCCGTCGCCAGAAGAGGGTCCGGCTGTCACCCGGGCAGGCGATATTTGGTGCCTCGGCCGGCATACGCTGATCTGCGGCGATGCCCGTGATCCGGCGGTTTATACTGCTCTGATGGGCGACGAGCGCGCACACGCGGTATTCACTGACCCACCGTACAATGTGAAGATCGACGGCCATGTCTGTGGCTCCGGGGCGGTGAAACACCGCGAGTTCGCCATGGCTTCTGGCGAAATGGACACCGGCACCTTCACGGCTTTTCTCGAAGCGTCGCTGGGCGCGATGGCCGCTGTCAGCCGTGATGGGGCTATCCATTTCGTCTGCATGGACTGGCGGCACATGTCAGAGCTGCAGATCGCTGGGTCGAAGGTGTATTCGGAGCTGAAGAACCTTTGCGTCTGGGCCAAAACCAACGGCGGCATGGGAACCTTTTACCGGTCCCGCCACGAACTGATTTTTGTCTGGAAGGTCGGCGCGGCACCCCACATCAATACCTTCGGGCTCGGCGAAAAGGGGCGCTACCGGACCAATGTCTGGGACTATCCGGGCGTGAACAGCTTCGGTGGCAATCAGCAGGATCTGGCGCTGCATCCCACCGTTAAGCCTGTGGCGCTGGTTGCAGACGCAATCCGCGATGTGACCCGTCGCGGCCAGATTGTTCTGGATGGTTTCGGTGGCTCTGGCACCACTTTGATTGCGGCAGACCGTTGCGGTCGCATCGCAAGGCTCGTCGAGCTGGATCCGGCTTATTGCGACGTCATTTGTCGCCGCTACGCAGCGCTGACTGGCAATGAGCCGTTGCTGGAGGCTTCCGGTGAGAACTTTTCCGGCATTGCAACTCGGCGCAGCAATGAGGCCGTGGCGCCCGTGACGGAGGCAGCAGAATGACAGATCAGAATAAGATCCCGGTCGGCTACATGAGCCCGCCGGAACATTCGCGCTTTAAAAAGGGGCAATCCGGCAACCCAAAGGGCCGGCCCAGAAAGCAGGAGGATATCTTTACTCTGCTGCAGCGGGTGCTGAAGCGGAAAATAAAGGTGAAAGGCGCGGAGCGGCAAATGCCCATCTGTGAAGCCCTTATCCGCAAACTGAAGGAGCAGGCCCTGTTGGGTGACCCGCGTGCGTTAAGCCTGCAGCGGCATATTCTGGATGAAGCCGCGGTCAACAGGCCGGAAGGCCCGGATCCAGAAGAGAAAAAAAGGCAGGTGCTTGAAGGGCTCAGTCGAATGGGCGTCAAAATCAAACGCAATGGAGATGGAAATGGCTGACGACTATGAAATCGGTTATGCTAAACCCCCGAAATCCAGCCGGTGGCAAAAGGGTCAGTCGGGCAACCCAAAGGGCCGCCCGAAATCCAAGTCCGATTTGATCAATGATGCCGCAGCGATCCTGTCCGAACCCGTCAGCGCCCGCACATCGCAGGGCAAAACCGTCTCGCTCGACGGATTTGAAGCTTCCTACCTGGCGCTTTGTAAAAAGGGACTGAAAGGCCATGTCCCATCTTTGATCAGGGCGATCAACATCATGCTGGAAGTCCAGCCTGCGGTAGATGCCCGTGAAAGCGAGAAACGCACGAAACGTGAAGAACTCATCGCCCATCTGGAAAAAATGGGAGTAAAGACGGATGGTTTGAAGAAGCGTTTCAGGGATTAACCTGTCGCTGAAAGCAGTCCCTGACTTTGCCCCCACAGCGGCTCGCTTAGCCGCTGTGGGGGCAATTGCTTTCGGGCAAGGTATTGGCTGGAAAACAGAAGCGTTGCCCTCTGAGGGTCTTACAGCCGCCCTTAGGGTGTTCTGTCTATAGATTGCCATTGAAACCTTCTGAACTCGCTGGCCAACCTCTCATAGAGATAGCACTATCATGGCCTGGATGCTGTATCTCTTTACCAAATATATACCATATGTCCGCACTTTGTTCTTGTTTGGCGGGCGGGCCGCCGCCATAGTGACAGGAAAATACCCAGGGTGAGAGCGGCCATGACAGACTTTGAGATTCTTCTGAAAAAGGCAGGTTACTCGGTGCCGGAGGCGGCAAAGCACCTCGATTATTCAGAAGGCCATATCTATCGCTGGATCCGGGGTGAAGAAAAGCCCCGCGCTGGCGTTACCCGTCTGCTGGAACTTGAAATTGAAGCCCGTCGCCCGGCTCATGGCGCCGGCGATTTTAGCTTCATAGATCTCTTTGCCGGCATCGGCGGCCTGCGCAAAGCCATGGAAGGGGCCGGAGGGCGCTGCGTGTTCACATCGGAGTGGGACAAGTACGCGCAACAAACTTATCTGGCGAACTTTGCCGATAACCGGCCTATTGCTGGTGACATCCGTGAAGTCGATGCAGCCGCCATCCCGGATCACGACGTCCTTGTTGCCGGATTTCCTTGCCAGCCGTTTTCAATCGCAGGGGTTTCCAAGAAAAATGCTCTGGGCCGTGCGCACGGATTTGAGGATGAAACCCAGGGAACGCTCTTCTTTGATGTGTTGCGGGTTCTCAAGCACCATCGCCCGGCTGCTTTTTTGCTGGAAAACGTCAAGAACCTCAAAAGCCATGACAAAGGCAAAACCTTTGAGGTTATGCGGCGCAAACTGACCGAAGAGCTCGGGTATACGCTGCATACGCAGATCATTGATGCTGCGCACTTTGTTCCGCAGCACCGGCAACGCATTGTGATGGTAGGTTTCCGAGTTGATGTGCCGTTCAGTTTCGAAGATCTGATCATTCCGCCCCGCGGCCACAAACGCATGCGAGATATTTTCCACCCTGAAAATGGGACAGAAGAACCCGAGGGACATTTCACGATCGGTCCCGATGCTATCGTCAGCGACAAGTACACACTGACAGATAAACTGTGGGCCTATCTTCAGGGCTATGCGGCAAAGCACAAAGCGGCTGGAAACGGATTTGGATTTGGTCTTGTAGATGGTGATAGCATTTCACGGACGCTGTCTGCGCGTTACTACAAAGACGGATCAGAAATTCTGGTGAGCCGCGGTGAAGGCAAAAATCCTCGTCGACTGACGCCCCGCGAATGCGCCCGCCTTATGGGATATGACGATAGCTTTCGGATTCCGGTCTCTGACACGCAGGCCTACAAACAGTTCGGAAATTCAGTCGCAGTGCCGGTATTTGCAGAAGTTGCAAGGATTATGCGGCCTCATGTCCTGAGCCTCACCAACAATCAGACGGAACCGGTAATCAGAGTTGGCTGACGTTCACGATAAGGCGACCCGCAGCCGGAATATGGCGGCGATCCGGGGCGCTGATACCAAGCCGGAAATGTTGATCCGCCGCGGGCTCCATGCACGCGGTTTCCGCTTTAGGATTCACGACCGGAAACTGCCCGGACGTCCTGATCTGATCTTCCCGAAATATGGCGCTGTTCTATTCGTCCACGGATGCTTCTGGCACGGCCACGACTGCCACCTCTTTAAATGGCCAGGTACGCGGGAGGAGTTCTGGCGCGAAAAGATCGGAGGTAATGTCGCTCGCGACCAGAGCAATACCATTGCTCTGCGTGAAGCAGGTTGGCGTGTCGCCGTCGTCTGGGAGTGTGCACTCAGGGGACGCGGCAAGCGGCCTCTTGGAGACCTGATTGACAGCCTCGCCTCTTGGTTGTCCTCTGATCGGAAAGAAAAATCTTTCCGAGGTGAGAAAACTGCCTGACGACCTTTTACTATTGTTAGATCGGATGGCTTCGGCCGGTGCCACGGCGTTTTATGCAAAGCGCCTGGCACCAAACGACAATTCGAAAAACCAGATATATCTTGGTGGCGGTTTTGAAGCACTCAATACCATTCCGCACGGTCCAATTATGGCTGACAGTTCTTCGAAGGCTGGTAGCGTGCGTGATCGCGCAAAAGCTTCAGTGCAGTTCTTCTGGCTGGACGCACAAGGCGTGTCGCGTGCACCGGACGTTCAGTTAATCCTTTATCCGAAGTATCCGGAAGTTCGGATTTCCGGGTTCCTCAGAGGCGCAGAGCGGGCTCCATCGGATCTGATGCGGTCACGCGAACCAGGACGTGTTCTCTTCCTTGGGACATGTCCCGACGGGCGCGTATTAGGCGCTGCAGCGGGGTGGTCTGATCCTGTCGTGTCAGCTCTTGAAGCAGCAGGCCTATCCGAAACGAGCGGTGTCTTTCTTAACCTGACCGGGCTCCGAACTGGCACCTCAGATACGCGAACTGCTCTAATCAACCGGTTGAGAGAAATCCATCAGGTGGGTTGGATCGCATCGAAGAAGCTCGGACCCCAGGGTCCACAACCCTATCAGGCGCGAAATGGGGGCGGATACACTCTTGAGGCGGAACTGGGCATCACTCCGAATGGCAATGCCGATCCCGATTATCTCGGCTGGGAGATCAAGCAGTACGGCGTCCGTGACTTAATCAGATACGCCCCCAAGAGCGTTGTCACTTTGATGACACCGGAACCGACGGCCGGTTACTATCGGGACGCCGGACCGGAGGCATTTGTGCGTCGCTTTGGCTACCCGGACCAATCCGGAAAAGCCGATAGGATCAATTTCGGTGGCGCATACGTTATCGGCAAAGAGGCGAATGGGCTTACAGGGCTGAATCTGTGCCTCAGCGGCTACGATTCTGAAGCTGGAAAAATAACAGACATGGACGGTGGCATTCATCTCGTAAACAAGGATGGCGAGCAAGCAGCAACCTGGGCATTTGAGAACCTCATTTCCCATTGGAATAGAAAACATGCGCGAGCTTGCTACGTACCGTCGATCAGGAAGGGGCCTCCGCATGAGTATTGGTACGGCGGCCGCATCGAGTTATGCGAAGGAACGGACTTTTTCCTGTTTCTGAAGGCTATTTCAGATGGTGTCGTTTATTATGATCCGGCGTTGAAACTCGAGGGCGCAGCTTCCACGAAGCCTGAGCTAAAGCGGCGCAGCCAGTTTCGGGTAAGACACCAAGCTTTGGCGGGATTATACCGAAAATCCACGCGGGAGAATTTGTAGCGGAGGAAGGGGCGGGAAGCGGACGTTCGCTGCTCCAGCGAGTTTAAAGGGGCAAAAACACCAATGCAGACATTTGTTTGCGTTGAAGTGCCCGTTCTTTACGCTCGGCCTATGACTTGATCCGAGCCAACAGTTGGAATTGCGCTGGTAGCAGCCTTTCCAAAAGCAATTGCGTAGATCGTTTCGAGCTCAACAGCGTTGTTTTCGATCTAGCCAGTTCTTGACGATTTCACGGTGCCTGTCGCCACTGTAACTTGGGAAATGTCCACCATGGACCAGTTTTACAGGCAAGTCATAAAGACGAACCATGGACCTGAAGTAGTCAGCAGCGTTTGCGTGATAAGTATCTTCAATGAGCGGTCCATCGTAGACGATGTCGCCCGCAAATAAGATCCCAGTGGCCGCCTCCCACAATGCAATACCACCAGGGGAGTGACCCGGTGTATGGATGACTTCGAAATGCCTATCCCCCAGGTCGACGACGTCGCCGTCGTCAAGCAACCGTGTGGCAGGAGCAGAACGGACAGCATAGGTCGTGGAGGCGTAGGGTTTCGGCGGTAAACGGTCAAAGATCTCGTCTGTCACGTAGGGATCTGCCAACGTCGCTAAACGATTTGGATCGGCCAGGATGTCCGCCTCAGCCCTGTGCACGGCGCGGTCATCAAACTCATGATGGCAGCCGATGTGATCGAAATGCGTATGACTTGCCACTGCAGTGAGCGCTCGCTCGCTTACCAACGGGACCCATTCTCTCAGGCTTACAACACCCATGCCACTATCGACCAGCATATCCCTGTCACGACCACGAACATGCCAAATGTTGCAGCGGTAAAACTCCTGAATAAAAGGTTCATCAATGAAGGTCACATCGTCGGACAATTTACGGATGCGATACCAGTCTTCCGGGCGGGCGCGTTCCATGATTCAGTCTCCAGCTGGAAAGATATGAAAGGCTTCTTCTTTGGCGCTCAACTCCAAAGACAGTCCCTGAGCGGGTATGTCATTCGGCGGTAGATTTGCCACCAGAACAAGGTCAGACGCGGCCTCTGGTACAAGATGCACCCGCACATATGTTCCGAAGAATGCAGCGTCTTTGACGATCGCTTTTCCCATCCTGACAGGGCCTTCGACTAATTGGATGGCTTCGGGGCGGATGCAAGCCACACTCGCACCGTGATGCGTGGAATTTCCTGGAAGACGACCGAACGGAGTTGTTGTTCCATTTGCATCAGTCGAGGCCGGAATGTGGTTCATCTCACCCATAAAGTCGGCGGCAAATAGAGAGGCGGGATTGCTATAGACGCGTGAAGGCGTTCCCTGATCCTCGATCTTACCGGCATTCATCACAACAATACGGTCGGCAATCGCCATGGCCTCTTCCTGATCATGGGTCACATGTACAAATGTGGTCCCAACTTGCCGCTGAATGGCCTTAAGTTCGTCTTGCATCGCCCGGCGCAGTTTCAGGTCGAGCGCGCCCAGAGGTTCGTCCAATAGTAGCACATCCGGTTCAACGGCAAGCGCCCTTGCCAATGCAACGCGTTGCCTTTGTCCGCCTGAAAGATCATGCGGACGCTTTGGTGCAGCATCACTTAATCCGACTAAAGCCAGCATATCCCCAGCCCGCGCGTGCCGTGCGTTGCGATCCATGCCAGCCATGCGCAGACCAAATCCAACATTGTCGCGCAAGTTCATATGCGGAAAAAGGGCATAGTCCTGAAACATCGTCGTCGTTGGGCGTTTGGCCGGGGTGACGCGCGTCATATCACGCCCTCCGATTTTGACCGTGCCTTGGCTTGGTTCAATGAAGCCGCCCAGAACTGATAGAAGGGTGGTTTTCCCGCAACCGGAAGGCCCTAGCAGAGTGATATATTCACCGGCATCAACGGTCAGCTCAATGTCTTTGAGCGCATGAAAGTCTGCAAACCAATGATTCAGGTTTTTTATGGATACATGCGCTGTCATGTGCGGCGTTTCCGGAAGACAAAGAGTTCAAGGATTAGGACAGCAGCGACGGAGACAAGGAACACCAAGCTGCCAATTGCGTTCAGTCTCGGGGACAGTCCGGACCGCAGAAGAGACCATATCTCAACCGGCAAAGTGACGTCAAAACGGCTCAGCAAAAACGCGATAATGAATTCGTCCCAGGAAAACGTGACCGACAAGAAGAACGCGGCCGCAATGGCCGGCATCAGCATAGGCACAGTTACCAGCCAGATAACCTGGGCCTCTCTGGCACCCAGATCGCGGGCGGCCTGTTCCGCATTCTGTTGCTGCGCACCCATAGAAGCATAAATTATCGCGAACGCGAGGGGCAGATTGATGACCACATGACCGATCGCGACGGTCAGCAAGGATAAGCCTAATCCCGCCCGCGTGAGAACGATTAGCAACCCCAGACCAATGATCAAATAGCTGACGGTCAAAGGTGCGATCAGGAGGCCACGAATGACGACCGACCCCGGAAGAATATGGCGTGCCAAGCCATAGGCGGCGCAAAAACCGAGACTGACTGCCACCGCAGATGATCCCAACGCGACAAGAAGCGAATTGATCAGTGCTTCGATCAGATCGTCTTCGCCCAACACCTCCGCGTACCATTTGGTCGACGGGCCATCAAAGGGCGGAACGGGAAGCGTGCTCCCCTGAAAAGAGAAGAGGACCAGTGTTCCCACGGGCAGATAAATGAACGCGAAGGCGGCGACTAGGTAAAGCCATGGAAAGACGCGTTTCATAGGCGATCCAGCTTCAACCAGCGCGACGACAACAAATATGCCAAGGTTACGATGCACATCAGGGCAATGGCGAGCGCAGACGCCAAAGGAAAGTCCGCGCGCCGGCCAAGCTGAACCATAATCACCTGAGGGACTGTCAGCTCTGTGTTGCCTCCAAGGATCTGCGGTGTGACATAGTCTCCGATACATAGCACAAATGTCAGGAAAGCACCGGTCACCACTCCGGGTAAGGTGAGCGGGAGAACAACATGTTGGAAGGTTTGAAAGGCTGATGCGCCGAGGTCCATAGCCGCGCGACGGTAGTTCGGCGACAATTGGATCAGGTTCGCGTAGATCGTGAGCGTTAGCAGCATCACGAAGAAATGCACAAATCCGGTTACCGTTGCAAAGCGGGTATTGGCCAACGTTAAAGGCTCCGAGATTAAACCGAGGCCCATCATCGCTTGATTGACAAGACCCTCTCGGGCCAGAACCAGCAACCATGCATAGGATCGGACGACATACGACGTCCAAAACGGCAAAACGGCGAAAAGAAGCGCCAAGCGTTGCCATTGCGGCGGAACACGAAACGCGATGATCCACGCCAGTGGATAGGCCAGTACGATCGAAACTACTGTCACCGTCAAAGTAATTTCGATGGAGACCAAGAACGCCTGTAGAATGTAAGCTTTTTCCGCAATCTCTGCGTAATTCTCAAGCGAGAGCCCCCATATGAGGGTTCTACCTTGCATCGAAGCAAGGCTCATAGCCCCCATCACAATGAAAGGCAGAACAAAGAATGCGAAAGTCCAGAGTAGGGCCGGGGTTACAAAACCCCAGCCCCTGACACTCTGATTAGACGTTGTCACTGCTGCAGCGTTTCCAACCAAAGATCTTGCATCTCAATATCAAGATCGGCGTCCGGTGCAGGGTAAAGCTGGGTGAGCGCCAGATAGTCGGGCTGGCTGTCCCAACGCAGGGTGTTCTTCTGCGCGTCAGTTAGCACATCACCCGCTGTAGAATTTGCAGGCATGCCCCAGAAGCAGGAGGACGTGGCAAGACGTGCCTGCCCGTCCGGGCTCATAATGTACTTGATGAACTCCATCGCAAGGTCGGGGTTCTCGCTGCCTTCGACAACACCGATGGACTGAGCCCAGCGAACTGCGCCCTCTTCAGGGATGGTCCAGGTCAGTTCGGGCTGCTCTTCCGCAAGGACAGCTGTTAACCATTCGCCACCGCCAACAACGATGTCGACCTCGCCTGTGGCAAGAGCAGTTTGTGCCGCGACCACACCGGCGACTGATGCTGCCCGCGATCGCATTGTTGATAGGACATCCCCAATTGCACCCAGATCGTCGCCGTCAATTTCTGCGGTTGCGATGTCCCCGGCAATAGCGGCCAATCCCATAACCGGCAGGTAGTAATCATATATGGAAATTCGGCCGTCGTATTTTTCAGACCAGACGGTTGCGAGGCTTTGCATATCCGCTTCGTCAACCTTCGCAGAGTTATACGAGATCGTATTGTAACCAAACTTTTCAGTCACGGCATACGTCACACCGTCGATGGTGTTGTTCTCCGCCATGACGACTTCGGGAAAGACGTCAGCCATTGGCAATTGAGTCGTATCAAGCGGTGCAAGCATGTTGGCCTCAACAGCACGGAACACGTCGATCCCGTCAATGACGAGTACATCCCAATCGCCGGGGCGAGACTGTTCAAGCAGCGCCAGCGCTGCCCCTGTTCCCTCATATTCGCGCAAATTTACTTTTACATTGTGCTCCGTTTCAAACGGTTCGATCAAAGCGGGATCGGTGTGATCACACCAGACAAGCGCGTTGAGCTCACCCTCAGCAAGGGCAGCGCCCGCGCTAAGGCTCAGGGCTGTGGTTGTCAAAAGAAATGCAGGCAAACGGGTCATGTGGAAGCTCCCCCTTGGTTGATTACGCGCACCTAATTGGTGCGCAGGTCATTGAATAAAAAAGTTGAACTCATTCATTTTTACAGTCAACTATATTTTTAGCAGCGACTTCAAGTTGATCCAGGGGCGTCATGGCAGGATTGCGTGAAAAACAAAAAGCAGACCGCGAAAAGCGCATTTTAAAGGCGGCAGTGACCAAATTTGGGGCACAAGGATATCGATCAGTCCGGATCGAGGACTTAGCCGAAGCCGCAGAGGTTTCTGTTGGGACAGTCTACAATTACTATCAGACCAAAGGTGACATTCTGATCGCCACTGTCGCGATGGAGGTGGAAGAAGTCCTGGCATCGGGTGCTGAGATCGTCGCCGATCCACCGGCGGGCGCGCACGATGCGCTGTGTGAACTGATCTTTAGTTATTATGATCACTCTCTTGAATACTTGTCCAAAGAGATGTGGCGCACTGCCATGGCGTTATCGATTGAGGCAGCCGCTACACCAAACGGCATACGTTATGCAGAATTGGACCAGCGGTTAGCTGCTCAAATGACAGACATGATCGTCGCACTTCAACAACGCGGCGACGTGCGCACCGATGTTGATCCTGTTTCACTGGGACACGTCATATTCAACAACCTCAATCAGATGTTCATTGAATTTGTAAAAAACGACGCGGTCACGCTTTCGGACCTGCGCAATGACGTGGCTAGACAAATGCAGCCAATCTCAGACCTCATCGCAAACAGAAAAATGTCATGACTGACTTTAATCAACCTCTTGGTGGAAACGAAATGCCACGCTTTGGTGGCCCAGCGTCAATGATGCGGTTGCCTGTTCAGTACACTGCTGAGGGTTTGGACGCCTGTTTTGTGGGCATCCCACTGGACATCGGCACGTCGAACCGGCCCGGCACCCGTCTAGGGCCACGCCAAATCAGAGACGAGAGCCGCATGCTACGTCCCTACAATATGGCGACGCGTGCCGCTCCTTTTGAGCGTATGCAAGTCGCAGACATTGGTGATGTGCCAGTCAACACATTTGACCTCAAGAAATCGGTCAACATCATTACGGAGCACTACCGCGACATTTTGGGCCATGGCACGGTGCCACTCACTCTGGGCGGTGATCATACGCTGACGTGGCCAATACTGCGCGCGATGAAAGAACAGCATGGACCTGTCGCGCTGGTCCACGTCGACGCACATGCGGATATCAATGATCATATGTTCGGGGAAAAAGTGGCACACGGGTGTCCGTTTCGTCGCGCCTGGGAAGATGAAAGTCTACAAAACGAGAGAGTTTTTCAAATTGGATTGCGTGGAACAGGCTATGCAGCGGATGACTTTGACTGGGGCCGCAGCAAAGGCTGGACCGTCGTTCAAGCAGAAGAATGCTGGTACAAATCCCTAACGCCGCTAATGGACGAAGTGCGCAGGAAAATCGGCGACAATCCAGTGTATTTGAGTTTCGATATCGACAGCCTTGATCCTTCCTTTGCGCCAGGTACCGGAACGGTAGAGCCGGGCGGCCTGACGATTTGGCAGGCCTACGAGATCATACGTGGGTGCGCCGGACTGAATATTGTGGGTTGCGATCTGGTAGAGGTCTCCCCGCCATACGATCCAAGCGGCAACACCGCTCTAATCGCTGCAAATCTCCTATATGAGATGCTGTGCATAGTTTAAGGGAAAAATAGATGTTAGTTGGGGCGTGCTGGGGCAAAACTGGCTGTAACGGGGAAGCTCGCTGGCCTGTTTTGATAGATTATCCCTTAGAGTGTTAGGCTAACCCTCACCTCGAAGTGCGGATTCCGCTATACAGTCATCTGAATCTGCTCCAGCGATTTGACTGCAGCACATGTCAGCAAGTCGGGCTGCGCATGCAGCATTTGCATAACATGTTCAAGGTCGGCTTTGGGCCGTGTTGGTCGAATTTTACCGGACCCAACGGCTTGATGTTGAAGCCGAACAATTCCTGTTTGGATCGCTGCGCAATCAATAAAGCCAGTGCGTAACTTGGCTCAACTGCGCGAATGACGCTCGTGCAAGAAACGTCTTAGGTCCACCAACTCTTTTTTGTCCAAAGACACGTATACAAAAGACATGTTGGTGCGCTCGGTTACCATTTCACCGGGATAAGGTAGATAGCTTAACTCTCGTGATCCAAATGATGGCGATGCTGTTCCAACTTGCCATTCTGTGGTCAGTTGCACATCAACCAGTTTAACTGGCGCGCCACCATCGGCTAGCTCGCGTTCGAGTGGTACGCCTGCGAGGCGCAGATATGCCATTTTATCCTTTGCCTCGATGAAGCCGTCGATGAACTGTGTCGCCAAAACCTGTAAATCTGCCGCTTCGTCTTCGGGGGGCAGATGGCTGTGCAGATGGCTTTCCGCGTGGTTGTGACCAATATGGCCGCCTAGGATGTCATGTGGCATTGGACCACCTCTTTCCTTCGAACTCCCCATGCGGGATTGTAACGGGTTTGTCGATATGGGCTTTGTGTTTGCCCAGGTTTCCGGATGCGACGAGCGATCCCAGCACATCAACGATCACGCGCGTGCCCATCAGTGCCGTGATCTCTGACGTATCATAGGGCGGGGCGACCTCTACTAGTTCCATGCCGCAGATGCCTTCCGCCGCAACTTTGGATGCAAGCGCCAAGGCCTCACGCGGCAGGAACCCACCCGGTTCCGGCCAGCCGGTGCCAGGAACAAAGCCGCAATCGATGCTGTCGATGTCAAAGGACATGTAGACCATGTCGACACCGTCCCATGCCATCTCAAGCGCCATCTCGGCAGTTTTGTCGACGCCCATTTGTTCCATGTCGGACATTGTTATGATGTTTGTTTCACGCTTGCGCGCCTCCTTGACCGCCGGACGCGGCACTTGCCATCCGCCGATGCCCACCTGCACGAGGTTCTTGGCCGGGACATTGGGCAAGTTGGTGGAATGGAACCACGGTGTGGTGTGCATCCGTTCATCGAGGTCCTTTTCCTGAATGTCTGCGTGGCGGTCGAAATGGACGATGCCGATTTTCTTGGACGTGCATTCGGCAATCCCTCGCACGCATGGGAACCCGATGGAATGATCGCCACCGATCATGATGGGCAGGCTGCCGCTGGAAAACACATGGCTCACTGCGCGGCTGATTTGATCGAAGCTTTTTTCGAGATTGGCGGGAATGGTGAACACATCGCCCGCATCGCAGAGCGTCATTTGTTCACGAAGATCGACACCCATTTCGTAGTTGTACGGCGTATAAAGCGCAGAGATTTTACGAACGCCTTGAGGTCCAAATCGAGTTCCGGCTCGGTAGGTGGTGCCCCCATCGAATGGGATGCCAAGAACAGTGACGTCATAGTTTTCTACCTCCGTTACATCTTCTGCATAGGGCGCTTTGAGAAAGGTGTTTATGCCCGCGTAATGCGGCAGTTCCCCACGGGCGAATGTTGGAATTGATTTGTCGTCTATGCTGTCGGCACCCGTCAGACCCATACGCAGTGCCCACTTGGTTTCTTCGACCCAGCGGTCGGCGGGCAGATCAGCCTCCGCCATCATGGATTTCCATCCCTGTAGTTTTGTGAGGTCGGGGTGGTGGTGGCGTCGTTCGACGCGTCTTGCGTCTTGCGGATTGTGCGACCGAGTGCGGTCAGGCGGGTTGAAGAACATGGGTTTCCTCCTCAATGGTCTGGTAAGGGATGCCTCCGTTGCGGGCATCGAAATCGTAGCTGATGGTGGCGCCGATGATATCGGGGTTCGTGGGGTCCCATCGGGGTTTGTCGAAGACCAAAACTCGGTCGCCCAGTTTAAAGCCTTCCTCGAGATCATGGGTGACCATGAAGACAGTCATTCCTGTCTCACGCCGCAGGTCCATCAGGAAATCATGCATAGACAGGCGAGTCCCTGGGTCGAGGGCACCAAAGGGTTCATCCAGCAGGAGTATGCGGGGTTTGGCAGCGAGGGCCTGACCGATGGCAAGGCGCTGCTGCATGCCTCCCGACAGGGCCGCAGGATACGCGTCTGCCATATGATCCAACCCGCAGCGTGTCAGAACGTCCATTGCGCGGTCATGGGCGGCTTTCTTTTCTGCCCCGAAAAACCGCCCCCAAGTCATGCGAAAGGCTTCGCCCGCGATGACATTCTCGACAACGGTGAGATGCGGAAAGACAGAATATTTCTGAAAGACCACGCCACGGTCAAGGCCGGGTTCCTGCGCGGGCTCTGCCCCGTCAATCCGGATTTCGCCGCGCGTCGGGGTTTCTTGTGCGAGCAGCAGCCGCAGAAACGTAGACTTGCCGCAGCCTGACGCGCCAACGATTGATATGAATTCTCCCTTGTCCACACTCACATTCACGCGCTCCAAAATCGGGCGCGAACCGTAGGACTGGAAAATATTGGTGGCGGTGACGAAGCTCATATACCGGCCTCCGTCCAAGGGAAGAACCGGCGGGAAATCCAGCGCAGTGTCAGATCCATCAGGAAGGCCAGAAGGGTGATCCAAATGACATATGTCAGGATTACGTCCATCGCCAGAAACCGACGGACGAGGAAAATGCGATAGCCAAGACCCTGCTCCGACGCGATGGCCTCCGCTGCGATAAGGAAAAGCCAAGCCGGGCCGAGGGAGAGCCGCACCGCCTGGATGAGACGCGGCATCATTTGCGGCAGGGCCACACGCAGGGCGATGACCCAAGTTGAGGCCCCAAGTGTTTCGGCCTTCACAATCATCTCTCGGGGCACTTCAAGCACGCGGGCCGAAAGATCGCGGATCAAAAAAGGCAGGATGCCGACGATGATCAGCACGACCTTTGATAACTCGCCCAACCCGAAAACAATGAAAAGGATGGGCAAAACGGCCAGTGGCGGGATCATGGAGATCACGGCCACAAACCCTGCCAATGTCGCCCGGACGTGGGGCAAAAGACCAATCAACAGGCCGAAGCCTACGGCCAAAGCCGCCGATATGCCCACGCCCAGAAAGAGACGCACCAGACTGGCCCACGTATCCCACCAGAACAGGATTTTTTCAGACCGACGATCCGGTTCGGTCAGAAGGCGCATTGCCGTCTCACCGATCTTGGCGGGCGAGGGCATCAGCTTGTCAGACGGGTTTTCCGCCAAACGCGCCTGACTGCCCAGGGCATAGGCGATAAACAAAAGAACGAAGGGCAGAGCGATCAGAACCGCACGCGGCAAAACGCCGGGATGTCGGTTGATCAAACGCATCGCTCTGCCCTTTGGGTTTGCTTACAGGGCGCCGTCGGCGGCCATCTGCATGTAGGTCGTGTCGAACCGGAATTGCACATTGCCTGCATCACCGGTGGTGGACCCATCTGGGTATTCCACGCCCACGAAATCTGCCGACGGTGCGCCTTCACCCAGAATACCCTTGTCAAAGAGGAATTCTGCCACGCTGACCATTGTTTCAGGCAATTCCGCGCTTGACGTGAACGCCACGGCCTCCGCGGGATCATAGAACATTTCGGTCGAGGCGAGCTGTGCCTTGTACCCCTCCAGATCGGTACCAGAGGCTTCGGCCATGGCCGTCAACACCTCTTCGTCGCCGGCTGCCATAAGACCCACCACTTCATACCATGCACCCGCCATTGCCTTTCCGAAGGACGGATTGGCCGCAAGGGTTTCGGTGTTCACAACCATGAGGTCGATAATCTCACCGGGAATGTCAGAGCTGTCGAACAGTTTGGATGCGTTCGGATCTTCCAGGATAGTCGACACCAGCGGGTTCCAGGTGACAACGGCCTCGACATCTGACGTGGCAAAAGCCGCGATCATGTCGGCATCTGACGTGTTGATGACGCTGGCAAGGTCGGCTTCTTTCATGCCAACGCTGTCGAGCGCACGCGCCAGCAGGTAATGCGACACGGACAGTTCGACAAGGTTCACAGGCTTACCCGCGAGCGAGCTGAGATCGCCATCACCTTTGACGATCACCGCGTCATTGCCGTTTGAGAAATCACCGACAATCAAAGCCGTCGTGTCCACACCGCCGCCCGATGGGATGGAAAGCGTATCCATGTTAGTTGCAGATACCCCATCAAACGCACCAGCCGTGTATTGGTTGATCGACTCGACATAATCGTTGATCTGAACGATCTCGACATCGATGCCATATTTGTCGGCCCATTTGTCCATAATGCCGCTGTCTTCGAGATAGCCCCAAGGCATCCAGCCCACGTAAATGGACCATGCGACACGAAATTCTGTTTTCTCTTGAGCAATTGCAGTGCTGGCAGTGCCGATCATCAGCGCGGCCGCGCCCGCAGCAATGTAACGTAGAACTTGCATAAGGAGACCCCTTTGCGACGTTCCGCCGATATCAGAGATGTGTGGGACCGCGGCGGAACAGGAGAAAACGGTCAAACCTCAGTTGCAGTATTCTCCCGGGATTTTGCCCCGCCGTGTACCGACTGGAATTTGCCTTGTCGGCGAAATCTCTCGGACCAGCCCGGTTTTCACACGGCGGAACCCTAGATTTCCTGCACGTGAATACTCGCCTAACGCTCTCCAAAATAAAAATGACGCGTGCGATCTTGTGGTTGCGAAGGCTGGGTTTGCTTTCAAAATGAGCAGATTTTATCTTTAAAGGTGAGAATTCGAGCAGAGCGGCCTCCGTATTTGGATCGGTGACACTCAAAAAGATGCGTTCAGGCCCAAGACGTTCACTTCCAGTGTCACCGAAAACTGCAGCCAATGAATGGACTTCGCGCCTCGTTCTTTACTCGGCGCTTTGTCTTTGCAGTAACCGCTAAAGTCCGGTTTCACGCGCTGCACCGCAGCAGATGAACGTTACTAAGTATGTCCGCTTTGGGCCGTTTCCTGGAATTATGACTGGACTTCTGAGCGCGACAGAGCGGTACTGGGCACGCAGCGTGCCGCCCGGAATGTCTGGGCTCCACTCAGTACAGGGCGAGGGATTGGCCTTCACCCGCAGAGTGGAGAAAAACGATAGCAATGTCATCTCATCAAAGGAACAAACCAGCCAGACCAAAGCCTTCCGGGGGCAAAGCGACGCGCAGCGTACAGTTGCACATGCTGTTGGCCCGGAAATCCGGAGTGACGCTGGCGCAGCTACAGAAGACCTTCGGCTGGCAACCCCATACAGCACGAGCGGCGATCTCTGCTCAACGCAAGGCAGGCTATAAGATCGAACGCAGCGACAGCGACAAAGGTTCAGTCTATCGCGTGATCAGGGCGGACACTGCGGCATGAGCGGTGACGGCCCCGGCAAGCTGGAAAGCCTGATTGCAAACACCAGTGCTTTTCACCGCGCCGAATGCCTGGATCGCTGGAGAGAGGTGTTTGGGCGTCTGCCACCCAAACACCTTTCAACGCAGTTTATGAAACGAGTGTTGATCTGGGAGATACAGAACCGGGCGCTGGGCGGTGTGTCTCGCAAGACCACTCGGCTCCTGAACCAGATCGCCTCCGGTAAAACCCTTCCAGCCATGACAAAACCGGGGTCGCATCTGATCCGCGAATGGAATGGCCGTACGTATCAGGTTGAGGTGGTGGAGGGCGGCTACGTAATGGATGGGAAAACCTGGCGGTCCTTGTCGGCCATTGCCCGACACATCACCGGCGCCCGGTGGTCCGGACCCCGCTTCTTCGGAGTGCAGTGATGCGTCGGATCCGCTGCGCCATCTACACCCGCAAGAGCTCGGAAGAGGGGCTTGAGCAGGATTTCAATTCTTTGGATGCGCAGCGAGAGGCCTGCGAAGCTTATATCGCCAGCCAGAAGCACGAGGGCTGGGAACTGCTCCCGGACCACTATGACGACGGCGGGATCTCCGGCGGGCATCTGGATCGTCCGTCTCTGCAGCGATTGATGCAGGCTGTCGATGAAAAACGCGTCGACCAGATCGTTGTCTACAAGATCGACCGCCTGACGCGCTCGCTGGCTGACTTCGCAAAACTGGTCGATCGTCTGGACGCGGCCGGGACGTCCTTTGTCTCGGTTACCCAAAGCTTCAACACGGCCACCAGCATGGGGCGGCTGACCCTCAACATGCTGCTCAGTTTTGCCCAGTTCGAGCGTGAGGTCACGGCAGAGCGCATCCGCGACAAGATCGCAGCCTCAAAACGTAAGGGCATGTGGATGGGTGGGAGCGTTCCACTTGGCTATCAGCCTGATGGCCGAACGCTGAAGATCGACGAGGATGAAGCGAACAAGATCCGGACGCTTTACGACCTCTATCTGAAACACGGCATCTTACGAGAGGTTAAAGAACGGGCAGAGCAACTCGACCTCAGGTCTCGGTGCCGTAACAAGGCGGGTGGTCGGATATCAGGCGGAAAACACTTTGATCGTGGTCACCTCCAGCACATCCTGAGCAACCCGGTCTATGCCGGACGGATCCGCCACAAACAGCAGGTGTATGAAGGCCAGCATCCTGCGATCATCGATCCCGAGATTTGGGACACGGTTCAGGATATGCTGCAGGGCAAGGCCTCCATCGCACGCGGTTCAAGAAGAAAGGCAACAACATCTCTGCTGGCCGGAAAGCTATTCGATGAATCTGGTGATCGCCTGACACCGAGCCACAGCCGCAAGAATGGCAAACGTCTGCGGTATTATATCTCTCGCAGGCTGGTGAAAGATCGCAGTCGCAAACACCCTGACGCCTGGCGGCTACCTGCCGCACAGGTTGAAAGGCTGCTGTCAGATCTGGTTGCGCAGCATTTGGGCCATCCTGAAGCAGCGTCGTCTATGATCCAGAATGCGTCGGCGGCAGAGATCGTCTCGGCAGCGGAAAAACTGAAAGATCTGGCGCAGAAGCGTGTATGCCTCGCACTTGTTGAACGTGCTGATTTGCGACCGGGTTTGGTCACCGTACAACTGAGCGCTGCCGTTCTCGCAAAGCAGTTGGGGCACCAATCGGAACAGATCAATCGGCCGAATTTGATGATTGAAGCGCCCTTTCAGATGCGCCGGCGCGGGGTGGAGTTAAAATTGCATCTGGGTGCACCGCCACCGGATATCGACCAAACCCTCGTGCAGAACATCATTAAGGGGCGCCGTTGGTTGTCGATGGTTATTGCGGGAAAGACCTTCTCTGAGATCGCAGAAGCCGATGGCGTTTCAAAACGGCGCGTGCAGGACGTGTCCAGTCTCGCGTTGCTAGCACCTGATGTTCTTGCCTCCATCGTTCAGGGTGAACAACCCGAAGGTCTCACCACCGATTATCTGATCAAGACCCGGTTCCCGGCAATCTGGTCAGAACAGCGCGAGAAGTTCGCAGCGCTCTGACATCAGAAGCCCAAAACTCGTACCGTCGGAATTGCAAACAGAGACGGCGGCTCGAAATCGGCCTTGGATGTGCCGGGGATTGTGTCTCTGCCGGAAGCGTAGCACGCCAAGCGCCCGGAAACACGCGACAATTGGCAGGAAATTTCACAGGGTCTGAAAATAGAGAACTGGTTGGCTGGGCAACCAGGACTCGAACCTGCGACAATCGAGCCGCTAAGCCTTTGATTTATTAACACAATTTCAAGTGCCTAAAATTGCTAACCCTTTGAAAAGTTTAAATATTCCGTTCTCCCGGTACTCGTTTGGTGCCAGGCACTGCTCCATAACGCTCCACAAAGGCCTATTCACTATCATCCTCTGCGGGATCCGACACCAGCGGATCGAATTCATCAATTTTACCTGCGACCCATTCCAGGAACTCGCCTCGTGGCATCCCATCGATGTCAGCTAAGTTCTGCGTCGCACTGTCGAGCGAAGCCAGGAATGACCGAAGGATCTCTGCCTCGCGCCACCGGGCGGCGCTTGCACGGAACCGGTCCCAGCGTTCATTCTCCAACCTGGCCAGACGCTGAGCCTCCAGTCTTTTCGCCTCATCCCGTTGCCTCTCAAGCCGCTGAGCTTCGAGACGCTTGTGCCATTCTGTGCTGATGGAAGCGGCTTCAAGGATCTGGTCGATGAAATGTGGGATCATCTGTCCCGCTGGCATTTTTTCACTTTCGATCCACTCGTTTGTGTGGCTGCCGCCGAAGTAGGTGACGATCGCAAAGCGCAGATACCCGGTCGGCGACAATGCTGAATTGTGGTGCTCGGGATAGGCGGTCCAGTTCTCATCCTCAGGCGCCCGCCTGAGAACCTGGCGCATCTTCTGGACAATTTTGATTTCGAAATCCTGACCAGAAACGCTGATATTCAGCGCGCCATTTACCTTGCCGCCAAGAGCCAGAATGCCGGCTTCGCCCGCTGCCTGCAGGAACGCACTTGTCACCCGAAAGCGATACAGGTCTTTCTCCGTAAGATCGGGGAGCTCCCTGCGACCGAACCAGATATCGTTCCTGTTTCGACGAAGTTCTTTTTGGCGCTTCGCCTGCTCAGCTCTATGGTCTTTGATCCATCTGGCCACAACCGGATGCAAGCGGTTGAGATCAGCCGGGATCTCGACAGATTCTTTGTCAGACGACTTTTCCGGCTTGGGCACGGGTTTCAGCTTCGGTTTGGGCTCGGTGGCCTGAATGCTGATCTTTGCTGTGCTGTCTCGAAGGTGCCTGGAAAGCGGTTGCACATGGACCTGCTTGCCGGCCTGGAGTTTGGCCCAGTATCCTCTCTCAGGTGTCGGAATGTCATTGCGGCGACAGATCTTGGCCAATCCCTGATCAGAGATTCCAAACTCCTTTGCCAGCACTGTCATGGGTTTGGACCACACGAGGTCGTACAGTTCGGACGGATTGAGGCTTTGGCTTTTTATCATTTGGTCTCTGCAATGTAGATTTCGGCCCGGTGCAATAATTCCGGTACAATTGCACTCTGGCAAACAACCGGACTGGCCGCAAACTCGTACCGTGGGAATTCCAAACAGAGACTCGGGGCTATTTCAGGCTCCATTTCGGCGTGAATCGGAGTCTCTGTCCCGCATCGGTATTCGTAACCCGCGGACATGTCGAGAGAATGCCCGTGAAGGTGTTTTATTGTTTTATTTCAAGTGTTTGTTGGCTGGGGTGGTAGGATTCGAACCTACGATACACGGTACCAAAAACCGCTGCCTTACCACTTGGCTACACCCCAACGTGGCGTGGTAATTACTCTGCTGCCGTTTGCTCCGCAAGACCGGAATGCGGATTTTTTGAACCTTTTCGAATTGGCCCATCACTCGAGGATTTCTTCCTGCCTCACGCCCCACAATTGGGTCTTGCGGGCCCACCCCCGGTAACCGGCCACCGAAAGACGGCACCATTCGATCTCGCATTCCTCGACTCGGGCAATCACGCCAAGTTCAAGTTGCGCCACCGGGCGGGCCTCGGTCGTGGGTTGGGCGGTCAGGATGGTCATGTCCTGTTCGACAAGAGCCGTTCGCGTGCCTGACAGGAGAGAGTAGTGAACCCACCCACCTGCGCCGTCGCGGTCGCGCACGCGCCGCCAGTGGCCATGTTCCGCAATAATCTCGAGCGGGATGTTGGACTGCTGGAAAATCCAGTCTATGCGGTGCGTCAGGCTTGGGCCCCGTCGGACATTGGCCTCCGAAGCCTTCATAGAGACAAACCGCGGCAGAGGAAGATTGGTTACGGGGCCCCTGTCCTGCGCGGCGGCCTGACCAGCGATGCTTGCCATCAACACGGCAATTAGCACTGACGATTTCAGTGGCATTCTTGGGTTCCTGCTCATTGTTTACCGAAGGGGTTCTTGTGCCCCGACCGTTCATGCGCCACTCTGACAGTGTGCTGAGGTCTTTTAAAGGGCGAGGAGGGATGCATGGCAAATGAGCGTCTGAGTGTTGTTGTTACGCGACGCTTGCCAGAGCCTGTAGAGGCCCGGCTGGATGAGCTTTTTGATACCACACTAAGCTCAGATGACGCGCCGATGGACCGTGATGCGCTTGTGGCGGCAATGCAAAAGGCGGATGTTCTGGTGCCCACGATTACGGACCGGATTGATGCCGGCATGATCGGTCAGGCCGGTGACAGGTTGAAGCTTATTGCCAACTATGGTGCGGGTGTTGACAATATTGATGTTCACACCGCCCGTCAGCGGGGTATCTTGGTGTCTAACACGCCGGGCGTGCTGACCGACGACACGGCCGACATGACCATGGCGCTGATTTTGGCCGTACTGCGGCGTATTCCGGAAGGTCTGGCGATGATGCAGGATGGCGGCTGGGACGGCTGGTCGCCAACAGCGCACCTTGGCGGGCGCGTGACGGGTCGACGACTTGGCATTCTGGGAATGGGCCGGATTGGACAGGCTGTGGCGCGGCGTGCGTCGGTGTTTGGCATGCAGATCCACTATCACAATCGCCATCGACTGCGCTCGGAGATAGAGGAGGAGCTGGGTGCGACCTATTGGGAGAGCCTTGACCAGATGGTGGCACGCATGGATGTTCTCTCGATCAACTGCCCGCACACGCCCTCAACCTTTCACTTGATGAATGCGCGCCGTCTGAAGTTGATGAAACAGGACGCGGTGATTGTGAACACCTCGCGCGGTGAGGTGGTCGATGCCAATGCGCTGACCCGGATGCTGCGCGCGGGTGAGATCGCCGGGGCGGGGCTTGATGTCTATGAGCAAGGACACGACATAAACCCGCGCCTTCGCTCGCTCAAGAACGTGGTGCTCCTGCCCCACATGGGTTCTGCCACGCAGGAGGGGCGGATCGAGATGGGCGAGAAGGTGCTGCTCAACATTAAAACCTTTGATGACGGCCACCGCCCGCCAGATCAGGTGGTGCCTTCCATGTTGTGAGAGCGGTGTGGTCAGACGCGGCCAGTCGCGCCTTGGCGCTGGTATCTATTAGGTATTTTTGACCAGAAAGAAGCCTGAAGATGCGCTTTGCTTTTGTCTGGTTTCAAAAACCTAAAACCGGTGCTGGGGCCAGTTCTGGCGCCTGCACACTGAATACCAAGAGGGAGCTTGCCCATGCGGCGAATGTTGATGTCTTTTTTCTTGTCTTGCGCGCCGTTGGCGGTGGCCGCGCAGGAGGCTGCAGATGCCGTGGCGCCAGAGGCGGCGGGCGCAGGTCTTGTAAGAGCGTCGGAGGCGGCAACGCGGGCGCAGGCGCGCAAGGCAGATGGCAAGCCGGTTCAGGCGGACAATTGGATGGTGGTCGCGGCCAACCCCCTTGCTGTGGATGCAGGCGCGCGCGTGCTGCGGGAGGGGGGTACGGCGGCTGATGCCATGGTGGCTGTGCAGGCCGTTCTTGGACTGGTGGAGCCACAAAGTTCGGGCCTAGGGGGTGGGGCGTTTCTGGTCTGGTATGATGGGGTAAGCGGCGCCATGACCACGCTTGACGGCCGTGAAACAGCCCCACTGGCCGCCACGCCGCGCCTTTTTCAGACTGAAACAGGTGAGCCGATGGGATTTTTCGATGCTGTTGTCGGAGGGCGCTCTGTTGGGACGCCAGGCACTCCGGCGCTGATGAAGGCTGCCCATGACAAATGGGGCCAATCCCGCTGGGATGGGCTTTTCGATGAGGCAATAGACCTCGCTGAGGGGGGATTTGTGGTCAGCCCTCGGATGGCTGGCGCGGTGGCAGCGGATGCCGAACGACTTTCCGTGCATGACACAACCCGCGCCTACTTTCTGCCCGGCGGCGTGCCCGTGTCCGAGGGCCAGACCCTGCGTAACCCTGAATATGCTGAAAGCGTACGTCGACTTGCTGCGGGTGGCCCCGCCGATTTCTACACCGGCGAGATTGCCCGCGATATCGTGAGCACGGTGCAAGGTGTGGAAGGAAATCCTGGTGTGCTCAGCGCGGTGGACCTCTCGATCTACGAGGTCAAAGAACGGGAGGCTGTTTGCGTGGCGTACCGTGCCTACGAGGTCTGTGGCATGGGCCCGCCCTCTTCGGGTGCTTTGACCGTTGGGCAGATCCTTGGCCTTTTAAACGGGTTTGATCTGGCCAAGTTGGGGCCTGAGGATCCAGATGCCTGGCATCTGATTGGTGATGCCAGTCGATTGGCTTTTGCGGATCGTGGTCGCTACATGGCCGATAGTGATTACGTGCCCGTACCCACTGAGGGCCTTATTGACCCCGCATACCTGTCCGAAAGGGCCGCGTTATTGGGGGGAGAGGTTGCGCTGAGCAAGGTGGCGCCAGGCGTGCCAGACTTTGATCATGCGCTCCACTGGGCTGATGACACGTCTCTGGAATTTCCATCGACTTCGCACATCTCGATTGTCGATAGCTATGGCAATGCTCTGTCCATGACGACGACGATAGAAAACGGCTTCGGTTCTCGCCTGATGGTGCGGGGGTTCCTTTTGAACAATGAATTGACCGATTTCTCATTCCGCAGCCATTTGGATGGCTTACCCATTGCCAATCGGGTGGAGCCGGGCAAGAGGCCGCGCTCTTCCATGGCGCCGACAATCGTGCTCAGGGATGGAAAACCGGTGCTTGTGGTGGGATCCCCAGGTGGTAGCCGGATTATTGGATATGTTGCAAAAACGATAGTTGCTTATCTGGATTGGGGGATGAATATTCAATCTGCAATAGATTTTCCACATCTTGTCAATCGCTTTGGGACCTATGACGTGGAGGCTGGAGAGGTGTCAAATACCCTCGTGGACGCGCTTAGAAACAGGGGGTTTGAGATGAACATGCGCGAACTCAATTCAGGTCTTCACGCCATCTCAATCGGGAACAGCCTGCTGGGTGGTGCTGACAAGCGGCGCGAAGGGATTGCCCTCGGCGAATGAAGCAACCGGTCGGCAAATCGCCGCCCGCTGACCGGATTTTCGCCCCATTCCCATGGCAGGCTGCTGCCTATTCAGCACGGAGCCAGCCAGTCATGTCTATCTTCAACCCCTTTGCCATCGGTTTTACTTGTGTGGCCGCCTGCTTTGTTGGCGGTGCGGACTATGTTCTGCAATCGAAGGCCAACGGATCCAACCCTGGTGAATATGCCCTTTCGGACTACCTTGAAAGCTACGGTATCCGCGTGGATCAGGTCTTTGCCGATATCGACAAGTCCCGCCGCCAGTCGGAGGTTGCGCGCGTCCATCTGCCGGAGGCTCCGCAAGGCTGGGAGCGAGTGCAATGGGATATCGCTGCGATTGACATGGATGTTGTGACCGTGGGCATGAACCTGGTCGAGAAGATGAGCGCAAAGGATGAGATGCGTAAATCCCTCAAAATGGCCAACTACCATGCTTGGGAATATCGCAGGGGTGATGAAGTCGTACGAATCTCCGCCAAGTTCGAGCAGGAGCCCGAGCAAGTCGAAACTACGCCTGCGGGTTGGCTGACAGGCACATTTCACGCCATTGAGCACCCGGTCTATGGGCCATTTGCGATTGTTCAGGGGGTGCCGTTCCTGACCGTGTCGGATGCCCAGTCGCCGGACGCTGTCACGCAGCTTCTGCTTGAGGCGCACCTGGGCGAGAAGATCACCATCGCCGTAGCGGGGCAGGCCGCCCCGGACGCGGTACAATCCCTGCTGGCACAGATTGATTTTGAAAACCTGAACCTGATGCTGGATGAGCCGCTGGCCAATGTCGGCCCGGATGCTTCGCAGCTTTCGCAAGAACAGCAACTGGCCCTCTCAGAGGTACACGCCACGGCTCGCAATGAGGGCACGCCGCTTTCTGACGCCATTATCTTTGGCGCGCTCAACGGCAAGACGGCAGATGAAGCGGACGAGGCCAATGTGGCAACCCTCGAAGCGCAGGCCACAGCAGAGGCCGCTAAAGCCGTACAGCGGGTGAAGGCAAATGAGGGTGGCAATGCTTTCGGAAAGCAGAACGACCGTCTGCAATTGTCCGGGGGGCGCTCCTGCCTTGGGGGCACTGGGCGGCTGTGTGACTGAGGTATGACCTTGTGAGTAGGCTCGTTTCAGCGAGGTTGGTCCGCAAGCGATACGCGCGGCGTCGGTTTTGCGCGTTCTTGCGTCGGCTGGACCCTGCGTGAGCTGACATCCATGCTAAAACTTCTGCAACTCGGGAGTTGAAGGAGTCGTAGGGATGAAAACCCAAGTCAAAGCTCTGGTCGTGGGCGGCGGTGCCGTTGGGACATCAATCGCATACCACTTGGCAAAGGCCGGATGGGATGATGTGATGCTAATCGAACGCGATGAGTTGACATCTGGTTCGACATGGCATGCTGCTGGCTTGTTGCCGCTCTTCAACATGAGCTATGCCACGACCCACATTCACAAATATTCGGTCGATTTCTACAAGACGCTGGAAGAAGAGACGGGCCTGAACGCGGGCTTCGCCGTCGTAGGCAACCTGCGTATGGCGCAAACGCAGGACCGGATGGATGAATACATGCTCTATGCATCCACGGCCGAGACCTGTGATGTCAAATACGAATGGCTGACCCCCGACCAGATCAAGGAACGTTGGCCGCTGATCGAGACGAGCGACCTCAAGGGGGCCATCTATCACACAGAAGACGGCTACATTAACCCCGCCGATGTGACACAAGCGATGGCCAAGGGCGCGCGCCAGCGTGGCGTGGATATCGTGCGCAAGATGCAGGCCGATGCTTTTCATTGGAATGGCACGCATTGGGAAGTCACCTGTACCGTGATGGTTGAAAAGGGTGGAAACTTAATTGAGTCCGATGAGCAGGTCGTGATCACGGCTGAACATGTGGTGACTGCCTCGGGCAACCACGCGCAGCGTACCGCTAAGATGCTTGGTATCAAGATGCCAGCTATTCCGGTTGAGCACACGTTCATCGTGATGGATAAGGACCCCGAGCTCGTTAAATGGCGTGAAGCAGGCAATCCGGAGCATCCCGTTGTGCGTGATGCCGACAATGAATCCTATGCCCGTGAAGAACGTGGTGGCTGGATTTTGGGGATTTATGAGCAGGGTGCGCCCGCGCGCTTTGAACATGGTGTGCCCGACAGCTTCCGTGCCGATCTTTTCCCTCTCGACCTAGACCGGATTGCCGATCAGTACATGGCGATGGCCGAACGTGTGCCGTCTTGTGCCGAAAGTGGGCTTAAGGACGATTTCAACGGTCCGATCTGCTACACCCCCGATGGTAACCCGCTGGTGGGCCCGGCGCCTGGTCTGCGCAACATGTGGCTGGCCGAAGGCTTTTCCTTCGGAATTACCGCGGCGGGTGGCACTGGCTACTACCTCGCGCAGATGATGGTAGATGGGGAGGCCGAGATCGATATGGCCTCGCTTGACCCCAAGCGGTATTCGTCCAACTGGATGACCACCGAATTTGCCGCGCGCAAGAACGAGGAATGCTATTCTCACGTCTATATCCTGCACCACCCTGATGAAGAACGCGAAGCCTGCCGCCCGCTTCGTACGGCACCTGCCTATGACCGTCAGAAAGCACGCGGCGCACAATTTGGCTGGGTCAATGGCTGGGAGCGGCCCAATTACTATGGCCCGCTGGATGCACCTGAAAGTTTTGACCATGACGCGCGCAGCTTCCGCCGGGGTGGATGGTGGCAATATGCTGTCGAGGAAGCAAAAGCGATCCGCGAAAACGTGGGCCTGATCGATGCTACGGCCTTCACCAAGCACGTGGTGCAGGGCCCTGGTGCGACTGCATTCCTTAACTGGTTCACCTGCAACAAGTTGCCCCGTGTGGGCCGGATCAATCTGACCTATGCGCTGACCTCCCATGGGACAACGCGCACCGAGTACACCATCGTGCGTTTGGGAGAGGATAAGTATTACCTCGTCTCTGCCGGTGCTTGGACGGAATATGATGCCGACTACCTGCGCAAGGCTGCTGCAGACAAAATGGGCGAACTTGGGTATGTCGAAATCCAGGATGTGACCAGCCAGTGGGGCGTCTTCGCCATCGCAGGCCCGAAGTCGCGAGATGTGCTCAACGAAGTGATCAACGATGCTGATCCGTCCTCCGCATTGTCCAATAAACGCTTCCCATGGCTTTCCGCCCGTCAGATCGAGTTGGGCATGTGCCCGGTCAACGCGATCCGTGTGGCTTACACCGGCGAACTTGGCTGGGAATTGCATCACCCCATCGAGATGCAGAACTATCTTTTCGATCTGCTGGAAGGGGCAGGGGCCAAGCATGGTATGAAGCTGGTGGGTGCGCGAGCGCAGAACTGGCTGCGGCAAGAAAAATCTTATCGCGCTTTCGGGACGGAGCTGGGCCGCGACGCGACCCCACTTGAGGCCGATCTGCCGCGTTTCGTAGACCTTGAAAAGGACTTCCACGGCAAGGATCGGATGGTTGAAACCGGCGTGCGCGTAAAATGTTGTACGCTGCTGATCGACGGGCCAGAGGATGCCGATCCCTGGGGCCGTGAGGCGCTTTACACCGAGGATGGTACGCGTGTGGGTCGCCTAACCTCGGGCGGGTATTCGGTAGTTTTCGAGAAGTCGATCGGGATGGGCTACGTCACGCCCGATCTGGCGGTTGAGGGCACGAAGCTGCGGGTAAAGATGCAGGACAAGCTGTGGGATGCGGTCGTGACTTGTGACAGCCCCTATGACCCGAAAAACGAGGTGATCCGTAAAGACGGGTGATAAGACTTGGGGCGGCCAGAGGCCGCCTCTTCTTTTTTCGGGTGGAGCATGCCGTTTCCACGGTGGGAACGCCCTAAAATCTTTAAAGGGTTTGGTCGGCATTTTTTTGAAGATTGCGCAATCGGCCAAGGATATTCAGCTATGGTCACTTGCCCTGGGGATTGGTATCCCGGGGCTGAACAATACGGCCTCATCACCATGCGCGTTTTACCAAAATTCATGTCCCTAAAGGGCGTGCCAGTCCTATTCTGGAGCTCTCCCAAGGCGCTAACATTCTGGCCGCGCCCGGTGTCGCTGCTGTTCCTGATCGTGGGATTGACACTTTTTGGACTGGGCGAGGCTCTAGTTCTGGCCGCCTCGGTGGGCGTTAGCCCTTGGACCGTGTTGGCACAGGGTATCACCCATGTCACCGATTGGAGCATCGGGTTCGCGACCTTTATCGTTAGCGTGGCCGTCCTGATCTGCTGGGTACCACTGCGCCGGACGCCCGGTGTTGGGACGATCCTGAATGCAGTGATCATTGCCTTGGCGCTGGAGTACCTATTGCCCTACCTGCCAGTGCCCGACGCGCTGGTTTTGCAGGTCGGGCAAGCCGTGCTTGGTGTCGCGGTTACTGGTTTTGGGGGCGCGCTTTATCTGATTGCCAATCTTGGGCCCGGACCGCGGGACGGGTTAATGACAGGCCTGCAAGCCGTCACCGACATGCCAATCGCGTGGGTCCGAAGTGCCTTGGAAATCTCGGCGGTTGCGATTGGTTGGTTTCTGGGCGGCACTGTAGGCGTGGGAACGGTGTTGTTCGCCTTTGGCATTGGCCCTGCTGTCGCGGGAAGTATGTATGGGCTCCAGATCCTCTTTGATCGCAAGGAGAGCCGTGCCTGAGTTTGTGGGCTGCGCTAAAGACCTTGTAAATCGAAGTAAAACTGGGCGACCCAAAAGCCGCCCTGGTCGTTATCTTGGTCAAGCGCCGTGATTGGCTTGGCTGAGGGCGAAACTGTCTTCAAACCAGTGCCACAGAACGATCTGCCCATCCCGTACCTTGGCCCGCAAGGCGAACGAAAAATCACCTGTTTCCTTGCCCGACTTTGTTGTGATGCCGTTCATCACGCCGAAGACGGCCATGGTGTCGCCTGATGCGAAGTTTCCCATTTGGTGGTGGTCAAGTTGGCAGAAAAGACGCCGAGAAAGTCGAAGATCGCGGTTTTGCCTCTTGTTTCTCCAATCCAGGGCAGGGTAGCGTCTCCTTCGTTGTGCACACCATGTCGTCGGCCATAAGGCTGTCCATCGTGGCCATGTCGCCTTGGCCCATCGCGCCCATGAAGGCCATGACGGTGTCAAAGGTGGCTTCGGTTTCGGTATCTGCACTTTGCGCCGCAACCTGACCGCCGGTGAGCGTGGCAGCACCAGCAGCAGCAAGGATATGTCTACGGTTCATGAATGTCTCCGAAAGTTGGCGGCGAAGCGGAGTGCTGCGCCGGAGAGGTGACGTGGTCACTTGCCCGCAAGCTGTTGCAGCGCGGTGGCCCAGTCTTCAACATGGTACGTGCGGACGATTTTGCCGTCTTCGAGCTCATGGATGTCGATTGTCATGATGTCGAAACCGCGGCCTTCGCCATCGACCCCAAAGAAAGGAGCGACAGGTGTACCAGTGGCGCGGCTGCGCACGGTGACGAAGTTGCCATCCTGGTGCATGTCTTGGATCGCCCATGTCAGATCGGGCATCAGCTCGGCAAAGCCACCCATCTGGCCGAGAAAAGCGTCGCGTGTTTTGTTTTCGCCGCTGTAGTTGCCGATGCTTTCCCAGCTTTCCACCGTGGCGCCTTGGAAGGCTTCAGCCAGCTCAGCAGATCCGGGGTTGCTCAGCAGGTCGTAAAAGATGGTGACGGTTTCCTTGTCGCCCGCGAGGCTCGCGGAGGCAGTGGCCAACAGGGCGGCCGCGGCGGCTGAGGTCAAAAGTGTCTTGGAAATCATATTCGTGTCCTTTGTGTCTGGGCCTTTCATGTCGGCCCGAATGGAAAGTGAGACCAAAGTATTAGAGCTTGATTAGTTGTATAATTCTGTAATTTAAGACTTTATAGTTCGGATTTACAGAACAATGATCGAATACCTCAGACATATGGCTGTGTTCGCGCGTGTGGTGGACGAAGGCTCTTTTAGGGCCGCAGCGCGGGATCTGAACCTCGCACCATCACGGGTGTCTGAGATCGTGTCCGATCTGGAAAGCTATCTTGGGATCACGTTGCTTTACCGTTCCACCCGCAAGATCGCGCTGACGAACGAGGGTCGCACGTTCTACGCCCGTGTGTTCGAGATGATCCGCAGCGCAGAGGCCGGGATCAATGAATTGAACGCCTTAACGCTGGAACCTACCGGCAATTTGAGCGTGTCGATGCCGTCGTTCATGTCCTCATCCAGTTTGTCACACGCGATGGGAGAATTTGTGCGCGACCATCCGTCGGTCAACCTGTCGATCAACTTCTCAGATCATAAGGTTGGTTTGATCGACGCGGGCTTTGATCTGAACATCCGGGCGGGGTGGTTGGATGACAGTGCGCTGATGTCACGCAAACTGGGCGAAGAGCCGAGGATTCTGGTTGCGGGCAGGGACTATGCTGCTGAGCGCCCGGTGCCGCAAAGACCCGCTGATCTCGAAGAGTGGGATTTGATCCGCTATGCGCAGCGCCTGGATGCGATGGAACTTATGTCAGCCGATGGGAAAACCGCCAAGGTCACCGGAACTTCACAGCTGCGGGTCGACAGCGTGGACGCGCTTTACACCTTCGCGGTGCAAAATCTTGGGGTGACGGTCATGCCGACCTTCCTGGCGTCGCGGGGATTGGAAAGTGGTGAACTGGTTGCGCTTTTGCCGGAGTGGACGCTTGTGCCGCTGGGCCTTTACGCAGTGTGGCCGGATAAATCGCGGCGTGAAAGCCTAACACTGTTGTTTGTCCGGTATCTGGCCGAGAATTATGCCAAACGACACTAGCTGCAGCTGATTGGGGTCACGAACCATCGCGCTTGAATACATCTGCCGCACGCTCGGCCCATGCGCTGTAGATTTTGGCGCTGGGATGAAACCCGTCTGTGGCCATATTTTCTGTATCCAGGGGGAAATCCATGGGCAGGTGGGTGGTGTCGCTGCGCGTCTCGGCAATCTGGCGCAGAATAGTGTCAAAGCGTTCGGCGCGGTCCCCCAGAACGTCACTCAGCGGATAGGGCAGAAGTGGGAAATGGCGCAGGGGCGGTGTGCCGGACACACAGATGCGTCTGGCGCCAAACTTGTCTGCCACGACATCCAGAAGGTGTGTGTATCCGCTCTGCCACCGATCTGCGCGGACCCCGTTCTTCGTGTCGTTGACGCCCAGAGCGATCAGCGCGAAATCGACCTTGGTACCCGGCATGGTCTCTAGGCTGCGCAGCGTGCTGGCAACCGTGGCACCGGATGTAGCGATGACCTGCCATGAGATTTTGAAATCTTTGGCCAGCAATGCCGCGAGTTGCCCCCCCAACGCATCGCTTTGATCGCGCACGCCAACGCCGGCGGCGGAACTGTCGCCTATGACCACAACGCGTTTTGACGGTCCATCTCCTATCGTGCCCTGCCTGTAACCCGCTGCTTCAGGCAGGCGAGAGGCGCGGGCCATGACCCACATGGCTTGGGTAAGGAGAACGGGCGCAAGGCCTATTGTCTTCAGGCTCATGTTGTAGGGATATGGTGCGGATACGGTCGGGTAAAAGCCCTATCCGCTGGCCATTTAGGAAAACGCCTCGGGCTTGGCTTCGCGCGCCATGTGATCCAGCACGGCGTTGACGAACTTTGGTTCTTTGCCTTCGGGGTAGAAGCTTTTGGCAATGTCGACGAATTCAACGATCACGACCTTGGGTGGCGCCTTTCCCGTCAGCATCTCTGCACCCGCTGCACGGAAAAGCGCGCGCAGTGTCGGGTCGATACGGTCGATGGGCCACTTGGCCACCAACGCCCGGTCCGTCATCTGGTCAATCTTGGCCTGCCAGTTGACGGCCTCTTCCACGAGGGCGCGGAACAGGTCGATATCGCCATCGGCCATGTCAACTCCGTCATCCACCTCTGCGCCAAACCTGAAAGAAAGGAACTCACTACAGACATCCCGGCTGCTTTGGCCAGAATGCTCCATCTGGAATAGCGCTTGCACGGCATAAAGCCGCGATGCAGAGCGCATGCGGCGTTTGGCGTTGCCGGATAGGGGGGCGGCGGGGTCGCTCATGCTTTGGGGTTGCCTTCTGTGTCGCCAGCCAGACGGTATTCTTCGGCCTCCGTGCGAAAACCGATGCCTTTGCGTGCGTTGCCCCATTTGCGGGAGAGCGCGATCAGATGCAAGGCTGCCGCAGCCGCGCCAGCGCCCTTGTTCATCTGTTCCGGATTGGCACGGACCACAGCCTGATCCATGTTTTCCACTGTTAGGATGCCATTGCCCAGCAAGCAGCCTTGCAAGCCGAGCAAGGTCAACCCACGCGAGCTGTCATTGCAAACTGTTTCATAGTGCGTCGTCTCGCCCCGGATCACGCAGCCAAGGGCAACATAGCCGTCAAAGTTGCTCATCCGGTCGGCCATCGCAATCGTGGTGGGGATTTCAAGCGCACCGGGCACTTCCACGGTTTCATGGGTGCCTCCTGCGACCTCAATCTCGGCCCGAGCGCCTGCCAGCATCATGTCCGCAATATCGCGGTAAAAGGGCGCGACGACGATCAGCAGCTTGATTGGTTTAGAAAATTCGGGGCGGGGTAGAGTGTATTCGGTTGTGGCCATCACCTTATCCTTCAGTCAGGGGGCGGGTGCCCACAATGGAAATCCCATAGGCATCAAGGCCCAGATACCGCGTGTCGGGGTTGTCGGTCAGAAGGATCAGATCGTTGACGCCCATCGTGGACATGATCTGAGACCCTAGACCGGTTTGTTTCACGGTGCGCGGACCGTCATCATCGTCTAGTTCACCTGCAAGAGAGGGGCGGGGCTGCCGAAATAGGAATACGGCACCGCGCCCTTCCTCGCCAATAATGTCCATGGCGCGCGTCAGTTTGCCGGTGGGTACGCCGTCATAGGTATAGGCCCCAATCCCAAGCACATCCTCGAGCGCGTTGAGCGCGTGCGTCCGGGTCAACACAGCCTTGCCGTCGGTCACATCGCCCTTGGTCAGCACCACGTGCTCTGTTCCCGTCTGGTCCGTGAAAATCCGCATGTCCCATTCACCACCATGGGAGGACGTCACCTTGGAATGGCTGGTTTCTTGCACTAGGTTATCATGCCTGTGGCGATAGGCGATCAGGTCGGAAATCGTACCAATCTTCATGCCATGTTCCTTGGCGAATTCCACCAGATCAGGCAGGCGGGCCATGGTCCCATCATCCTTCATGATTTCGCAAATGACACCAGAGGGATGACAGCCCGCCAACCTGGAGATGTCCACCGCGGCTTCGGTATGACCCGCGCGGACCAGTACGCCGCCTGCCTTCGCACGCAGTGGAAAGACGTGACCTGGCGTGGCCAAATGGGCCATCGTGTTTTGATCGTTGATTGCGGTTGAGATGGTCAGAGCCCGATCTGCGGCCGAGATGCCGGTGCTGACGCCTTCGCGGGCCTCTATGCTGACGGTGAAGGCTGTTTCATGTCGCGAGGAATTGTTCACTGCCATCATGGGCAGGCCCAGTCTGTCGATCCGTTCCGCCGTCATAGGCAAACAAATCAGGCCTCGTCCGTGGGTGGCCATAAAATTTATTACCTGCGGTGTCGCAAACTCGGCGGGAATGACAAGGTCGCCCTCATTCTCGCGATCCTCGTGGTCGACAAGGATAAACATCTGTCCGGCGCGCGCGGCTGCGATGATCTCCTCTGTAGGAGAGATCGCGGATTTCAGCCCGGTTTCGACCGGGCCCGGCTTCTTGTAGGCTGTTTCAGACATCAGTTTTCCCCGAAGGCAATGCAGAGCTGCCAGATACCGCAGGCCCGTGTCAAAGGCCAGAGGTGATCTGCTGGACTCAGCGGTGATCGCAAAAAGTGATCACCCACAAGGACTATTCTTGCCAGTCTCCCTTGAGAGTTAGGATTCATGTGTTACACTTAATTTAACGCGCTTTGGGAACACACTTCATGTTCAACACTAATAGCAGTCGTGCCAGAAACAATGCGATCGGGTTTGCTTTGTCCGCGCTGTTCTTGTGTATGCTTGTTTGGTTCGATGTCGCGGGATTTGCTTCATTTCTTTTTGAAACAAGCTTTGGCTGGCTGGTAGCCCTACTTATCTTGGTGATCAATGGGGTTTTATTTGGTCGGGTGCAGATGTATCTGGCGGCGGCCACATTTGAAGATGATGATGATGACGAAGACCATCATGGGGGTCGCCGTAACCCTAACTTAGAACCCGATCATGCGGTTGTACGCGTTCCCGTAGATAAGCCTCGCGGACCTTTTTAATCAAGTTAGATTGCCTTGAGACTTTAGTTATGTTGTACGCTAAAGCGCGTGTTCCCGAAGATCATTAGTGACGTGCAAAGGTGTGGCGGGCCCGCACGCAGCCGTTTGGTTATCTCATTCCCGAGGACCTGTATATACAGGTGGGCGCCAGGTAACCAGGCCAGGGCCAGAACAGAGCCAGCTCCCTCGGAATTGCTTAAGGCCACCGGAATGCAACCGTTCACGAGAAGGGCAGCACCCGCCACAGGACGACACCTAGTGCTTTGACAGCCCCGCATCAAGGGGTTGCGCATGTTCACTTTTTGTTCATAATCGTCACATGCCAACGCAACTCGTCCAAACCCGTAAACCCGGCCAGCTTCTAGCCCGCGGGGTATGTCGTCATCTTCTCCAGCTGGATTTCGCCTGTATGGAGGAATTCGTGCCCGAACGCGGGCGCCGTGTTGATGTCATGGCCCTTGGCCC
Organism: Roseovarius sp.; assembly: GCA_963691795.1. Classification (GTDB taxonomy): domain Bacteria; phylum Pseudomonadota; class Alphaproteobacteria; order Rhodobacterales; family Rhodobacteraceae; genus Roseovarius. Next base: position 3,435,495 of record OY829373.1, on the reverse strand, counting down.
CAAGGGTGAGATCTGGGTGATCGAGTGCAAATCCTCGCTGGCCGATTTCCGGACCGATGCGAAATGGGAAGGGTATCTGGAGTGGTGCGACCGTTACTTCTGGGCAGTAGATGAGGCGTTTCCGACCGACTATTTACCGGAAGATACAGGGCTTCTGATCGCGGATTCCTATGATGCAGAAATCATTCGCATGGCCCCGTACCACAAATTGTCGGGCGCACGTAGGAGCGCGCTCACGCGGCGATTTGCGCGGCATTCGGCGATGCGCCTGCAGGCCGCCAAAGATCCTGGTTTATGATTTACGGGCCTCGGCGACCTTGATGGCGGCGAGGATTTCTTCAGCTATTTCTCGGGCTTCATCTGGGTCGAAATCCATCGGTATCTCGGTCTCGCCGGCTTCTATGTAAAGCCGCACCATCCCCTGATCGGTCGGACCGATCTGAAGGTTGGCCTCAATGTCGCGTTCGCTGTTGATGCCCATGTCACTCTCCCGGGTCAAGCGCTATGCAGGTAGCCGTTTGATAGTCGGGTGGCAAGGGGTAGGGTGCCCCCTTATTGAGGGCTCACGCTGCTTACGTTTACAGGATGGCCATTGCAGAAAAGGCCATGGCCCCAACGATCAACGCATAAACGATTAGCGCTGCCTGCCACGTGGCGCCGCTCAGGCGCGCTTCCTTGATCAGATCGTCCCGCTTCATTTGCGTATCCTCTCGGACAGACAATCAGTCTCGACTGCTCGTCTTTTCAACAGAAAAGCCGCGCAATGTTTGAATCGCCCGGCGAGGTTAATTTTGCTGTGCTAGGCGGGCGCATCCTGCACCCAACCGGGCCTTAGGCGGTTATCGCCATGGCGGACAGAACAAGGGTTCCGACCAGCAGCCCGTATAAAACCAGAACAGCCTGCCAGGTGGCACTATGCATCCGGAGTTCACGGTTAAGTTCATCACGTGTCATGATCGGCCTCCTGTTTGATCTGGTTTTCGAGTGAATCTCGAAAGCTAATGCGCTCTCATCACGCGCATATATGTTCCGCGATCCACCTTGCAAGAAAAATCTCACAAGAAGCCATGCAAATTTTACATAGCGGAAAAGACTGCAAAGCATGGCTATGGATAAAATTTAATTATTTAAATAAAAACAGATAGATATGATGTGAATATTGTGTCAGGCAGCCTGTCCTCTGACGCCCTGAAGTGGCATCACATCAAGATCGCCCTGTTTGCGCGCCTGCATGGCAAGCACGGCGGCGTGGGCCGCGGCGGCAGTGGTGAAATAGGGTATCTTGTCATACAACGCGACTGAGCGGATTTCACGGCTGTCCTCAACGGCCTGAGCGCCTTCGGTGGTGTTCATCACCATAGCAATCTGTCCGTCTTTGAGCATGTCCACTACATCCGGTCGGCCCTCGTAGACTTTATTGACCACCTCGCAGGCAATATCATGCCCCTCAAGGAAGGCAGCGGTGCCGCGAGTGGCCACGATGAGGAAGCCCAACTCGACAAGGATCCTTGCCGTATCTACCAGTAGAGGTGTCTTATCATCATCCTTGATTGAGAAGAACACCTTGCCACCCTCGGGCAATTGCGTGCCCGCTCCAAGCTGTGCCTTCAGAAAGGCGCGAGGGAAGGACACATCCCATCCCATAACTTCACCGGTTGATCGCATTTCTGGACCAAGGATTGTATCTACACCGGGGAAACGGGCGAAGGGCATCACCGCCTCTTTAACGGAAAACCACGGCATCGCCGGGTCGGCGAGTGTCATCTGATCGGCCATAGGCAGCGTGCCGGGCTTGGCGTCAGAGGGGTAGGGCCCGCGATGGGGAAAGGCTGAAAGTTTCTCACCTGCCATCAGGCGTGCGGCGATAGATGCAATGGCGCTGTCGGTGGCTTTGGCCACGAAGGGTACTGTACGCGATGCCCTTGGGTTTACCTCGATCAAGTAGATATCTTCGCCCTGAACGGCGAACTGGACGTTCATCAAGCCTTTGACATTAAGGGCCAGCGCAAGCGCCTTGGTCTGACGTTCAATTTCTTTGATAATATGCGCCGGCAGGGTGTGGGGCGGCAGGGAACAGGCGCTGTCACCTGAATGTACGCCAGCTTCCTCGATATGTTGTAGGATGCCGGCGACATGCACGTTTTCCCCATCGCTGAGTGCGTCTACATCACATTCGATCGCGCCAGAGAGATAACCGTCCAGCAGAACGGGGCTGTCGCCGGAAACTACTACCGCCTCTGCGATATAGCGTTCCAGTTGCGCCATATCGCGCACGATCTCCATCGCGCGTCCACCGAGTACGTAAGAAGGGCGGATCACCAGCGGAAATCCAATTTCCCCGGCGATGGCCAAAGCCTGTTCATCCGTACTGGCAATGCCGTTATGTGGCTGTTTTAGGCCCAGCTCGTTGACCAACGCCTGGAACCGCTCACGATCCTCAGCCAGGTCGATTGCATCAGGCGAGGTGCCTAGGATCGGGATGCCTTCGTCATGCAGTGCATTGGCCAGTTTCAGCGGTGTCTGCCCACCGAACTGAACGATTACACCATGCAGCGTGCCCTTCTTTTGCTCCGTGGTTAAAATTTCCATCACATGCTCAAAAGTCAGCGGCTCGAAATAGAGTCGATCGGACGTGTCATAGTCGGTCGAGACCGTTTCGGGGTTGCAGTTGATCATGATTGTTTCGTAGCCCGCATCGGTCAGTGCAAAGCAGGCGTGACAACAGCAGTAATCGAACTCGATTCCCTGGCCGATCCGATTGGGACCACCGCCAAGGATTACGATCTTCTTACGGTCAGAGGGCCGCGCCTCGCACTCAACTTCGTCCATCATCGGGACTTCGTAGGTTGAGTACATATAGGGCGTCTGCGCCTCGAACTCGGCTGCGCAGGTGTCGATGCGTTTGAAAACCGCCGTGACACCAAGCGCTTGACGGGCGCGGCGGACCTGACCCTCTTCGCGGCCGGTGAGCGTGGCAAGACGCGCATCGGTGAACCCCAACATCTTCAGGCTGCGCAGTGCTTCTTCCTTGATGGGCAGGCCGTTCTTGCGCACATCTTCCTCGGCCTCGATGATTTCGCGGATACGGGCGAGGAACCAAGGGTCAAACTTAGTCGCAAGGAAAATCTCATCATCCGTCAGCCCATGACGCATCGCCTGCGCAATAGTACGCAGTCGGTCCGGGGTCTGCAGGCTGATCGCCTTGATCACGGCAGCCTTGTCGGGCGCGCCTTCGATCTCTATCTCGTCAAATCCCGTGAGCCCGGTCTCCATCGAGGCAAGCGCCTTTTGCAGGCTTTCGTGGATGGTGCGGCCGATAGACATAGCTTCGCCCACCGACTTCATAGCCGTTGTCAGGGCCGGTTCAGAGCCTGGGAACTTCTCGAACGCAAAGCGCGGTATCTTGGTGACCACATAGTCGATCGTAGGCTCGAAACTGGCAGGCGTGACCTTGGTGATGTCATTGTCTAGCTCGTCCAACGTGTAGCCAATGGCCAGTTTTGCGGCGATCTTGGCAATAGGAAAGCCGGTGGCCTTGGAAGCCAACGCGGAGGAGCGCGATACGCGAGGGTTCATCTCGATCACCACCATGCGCCCGTCATCGGGGTTTATGGCCCATTGCACGTTGGAGCCGCCGGTTTCCACGCCAATTTCGCGCAGCACGGCGATCGAGCCGTTGCGCATGATCTGGTATTCCTTGTCGGTGAGCGTCAGCGCCGGGGCCACGGTGATCGAATCGCCTGTATGAACGCCCATTGGATCGACGTTCTCGATGGAGCAGACAATGATCGCGTTATCCGCCTTGTCGCGGACAACCTCCATCTCGAACTCTTTCCAGCCCAGCAGGCTTTCGTCGATCAGGATCTGGCTGACCGGGGACGCATCAAGCCCTGATTTGCAGAAATATTCATAGTCGTCGCGGTTGTAAGCTACACCGCCGCCCGTGCCGCCCAGGGTGAATGCGGGGCGGATGATCGCGGGCAGACCGATGTCATCGAGTGCGGCCATGCATTCGTCCACATTGTTGGCAATGGTGGCGCGTGGGTTTTCGATGCCCAACCGATCCATCGCTTCGCGAAAGAGCTTGCGATCTTCTGCCATTTCAATGGCTTCGCGGTTCGCACCAATCAACTCTACCCCAAACTTGTCCAGCACTCCCATATCCGCTACGGCCAGCGCGGTGTTGAGGCCCGTCTGTCCGCCCATGGTGGGCAGCAGGGCGTCAGGACGCTCTTTCTCGATGATCTTTGCCACAAGTTCAGGCGTGATAGGTTCGATATAGGTGGCATCGGCCAGCTCTGGATCGGTCATAATCGTGGCTGGATTGGAATTGACAAGAATCACGCGGTAGCCTTCTTCGCGCAGGGCCTTGCAGGCCTGAGCGCCAGAATAGTCGAACTCGCAGGCTTGCCCGATAATGATAGGGCCTGCGCCGATAATCATGATGGATGAGATGTCTGTTCTCTTCGGCATGGTCGGCCCCCGGATCTGCGCAAATTGGCCCGGTTATAGCCATCGCGTGGTGGGGTGCAAGGGGGGTGAAGCTTGGAATTGAAAGAGATCCGGTCAGGGCGCAGATTACAGTTTGGCGAAGGGATTGAAACCGTCAGCCCTTATGGGCCACTTCTTTCCCGGTTCTGGCGTCCCATACATTTGTCTTGCGTAGAATTTCCCCAAATTCTGCCTGTGCCCAGCATACCGTGATGCGTTGCCGTCAACGACGTCGCGCCTTTGTTAGTTTCCTGTGAGGTTGCCCGGATCAAAGACATTTCCGAAGCCTGAATTGTTGCTATCCTCAGCTGGTGCTCTGCTTTCCTCACCTCCCGTTAGGTTGCCTGGATCAAATACATTTCCGAAGCCTGAATTGTTGCTGTCCTGCTCCGGGGCTACGCTTTCGTCATCTCCGGTCAGGTTGCCGGGGTCGAACACATTGCCAAATCCGGAATTGTTATCGGTGGTGGGCGCGTCCTCGCTGGGTGACAGCGTACTGGGGTCAGACACGCCCTCAAACTTCTGCTGGCGTTCCTCTTCCCGTTTGCGGCGTAATTCCTGAATACGTTCCTCGGCCGCGATACGCTTTTCTTCCTGCACGCGGACAATACAGGCGTCGGGGCTGTAGATCATCGCATGACCCACAATCGTGATAACGCCGATGCAAAATACAACCAGTGCGATGGCGGCGGGGTTGCCGCTTAGGAACCCAGGCATCCGGACGCCTGCACCCCCAGCGACCTGCGCTACGGTGGCGTGGCGCCGGGCGGCTGTGGCAAGGTCGCGACGGCGCAGGGCGGCCTCGTTCATCAATGCGAAAAATACCGTCAGGGCGACGATGATAAATGCGAGTGCCGAGATTGAGGGATCAATGCCATAACGCACCTTTTGGGCCAGTTCGATTGTCAGGGTTGGATATTGTCCGAAGGTGAAAGTGGTTGTGTTGTAGTTTTCAAAGCTGGCGAGGAAAGCCAAGACGGCAGCGCTAGCGATAGCTGGTCGCATGAATGGCAAGAGCACCTTGCGGAAGGCCTGCGCATGAGTCGCGCCCAGATCGAGGGCGGCTTCGGTCAGCACAGTGTCGTATCGCTGCAGACGCGCAACCAGCACCAGCATGCAGTAAGACGCGATGAAGGTGGACTGGCCAATCACGGTCAGGAAGATGCCGTTTGATAGGAAACTGTCTGGTCCAAGGCCAAGAAAACGGTTGATACGATCCCAGAAGACCAGCGTTGAAATCCCCAGCACCACGCCGGGGATCAGGATGGGTGCGATAATGATCGTGTAGTATGTTGCGCGTAGCCTGGGCCAGATCTGTGTCAGCATCAGAGCGCCGGCCAGACCCATAGCAACCGAGAGTACAACCGTGCCTGCCCCTATGATGAATGAGTTCTTAATGCCGTTTAGAATCCGTTCATCTGCAAAAAGGTCTCCGTACCAGTCATAGGTGAAGCACTCCCATGGTGTCATCCGTGGAAACTGGGAGGAGTTGAAGGCCGTTGCTGACATGATCACAAGTGGCCCCAGCAGATAGGCAAAGAAGATCGCTAGGTAGATCCAGATACCGATGCGAAGGGCGGAGGAGTTCATTTTCCAATATCCCCCATATTCACCTTAAAGAGGCGCATGATCGCGAGAACCAGAAGGATACAGGTGATAAGCAGCACGATGGCGTAGGCCGCACCCTGCGGCCAGTCATTGTTGTCGTTGAACTGTTGATAGATTAGCTGCGTGAACCACAGGCTTGATGGCCCACCCAGAATCTGCGGCGCGGCTAGGGCGCCGGCCGAGAGCATGAACACCATGGTACAACCCGACGAGATGCCCGGCTTGGCATACGGGATCACGATACGGCGGTGGATCTTGGTCCAACTGGCGCCCATGTCACGGGCGGCCTCGATCTGGTTGCGGTCAAGGCTTTCGATCACGTTGTAGATCGGGAAGATCATCAAGAGGATGTAGGCGTATCCCAGGCCGGCATAGAGCGCGATGTCATTGCGTATGAAGTCGAAAGGCGTGTCAAAAATGCCTAGTCCCATGAGAGACGAGTTGATCACACCGCTTTCACCAAAAATGATCCGCAGGGCAAAGGCGCGCAGAATCTCATTGATCCAGTAAGGGATGATCAGCATCAATGCGAAGATGCGGATGTGATTACCTTTGCTTTGCCCAAGGTAGTAGGCGATCGGGTAGCACAGGATCAGGTTAAAGACGGTCACGCACATCGCGGCAATGATCGTCCGGTAGAACACGCGTAGATCAACCGCGTTGTAGGCCTGGCTGCCGCCTTCGGGCCCATAGACCAAGTAACGGTAGTTTTCGAGCGTGTAGACATCCTTAGGCCCGCCATATTCGGGGGGGGGCAGGTTGGGCCGGAAGGAGAAATCCAACATCGAGAGCTGCGGCAGGATGATCAGCCCGATTGTCCAGAACAGGACCAGCCCCAGCATGATCAGCCCCGGTCCGGTGCCATTGCGCAGAAAGAAGTCTTTGAGGAAACGGGGCATGAGCGGCGTCGTCCTATTCGGTCGCCAATTCGCCATGGGGCACAACAACGGCATTTGCCACGTCGTATTCCAGGGTCAGGCCTGAGCCCTTGTGGCTTTCGAGGGATTGGCCGGTATTTGGGAGTGAGACTTTCAGCTCCTTGCCGCCATCGCCTTCCATGAAGATATTGAAGACATTGCCCTCGAATTCTTCGTTGGTCACGGTCGCGGTGACGAAATGGTCGCCGCTAGAGCCCTGTTTCGCGATGGACAAAGCCTCGGGCCGGATGAAGAGCATGGCCTCGTCGCCCGCTTTCATCTTGCCGCGATTGGCCGAGGATATCGTGGCCAGCAGCGCGCCGGAGCGGTTGGTTTCGATCAGTGCCTTGTTGCCCTTGATATCCTTCACCCGGCCCCGGAAAACATTGTTTTCGCCTACGAAAGAGGCGGCAAAGGCAGTGGCTGGGTCGTTGTAGATGGTGCGTCCATCGTCAATCTGGTCTATCACGCCCTCTTTCATCACCGCGATCCTGTCTGACATGGTCAACGCCTCACCCTGGTCATGGGTGATGTAGATGAAGGTAATGCCCACGCGCTGCTGGATCTCGCGCAACTCGGTGCGCATGTGCTGGCGCAGCTTGAGATCGAGCGCCGAGAGCGGTTCATCCAGGAGCAGCACATCGGGCTCGGCACAAAGTGCGCGTGCGATGGCGACACGTTGTTTCTGGCCACCTGACAGCTCGGAAGGGAGTTTGTCGCCCTGGCCGGGCAGAGCGATCATGTCGAGCAGCTCATCGGCTCGTTTGCGGCGCTCGGCCGCGGAGGCGCCCTTGATTTCAAGTGAGAAGGTGATGTTTTCCCAGACCTTCATCAGTGGAAACAGCGCAAGGTTCTGGAAAATGAGTGCGGTGGGTCGTTTGTTAGGACCGATGCCCGACATATTCTTGCCGCCAATCAGCACATTACCTTCAGACGGTTCCAGAAAGCCTGAGACGGCGCGCAGGATCGTTGTCTTGCCACAGCCCGAGGGACCTAGAAATGAAAAAAAGTCGCCGCCCTTAATGGCGACATTCGCGTCGCGAACCGCGACGAAATCTCCAAAGCGGATCCAGAGTCTTTCCAGATCAACGCCAATGCCGGCACTCATCGGCACCCTCCGTCTTTATGTATTTGACCCCGCACGTGTCGCTCCCCTACGGCCGCGCCCCGTACGGGGTTGGTGCCCCGGCCTTGTGGCCGGGGCGGGCACAAGAGTGCTTATGCGCTCTTGAACTTGTTGACGAACTCGGTGCGAACTTCAGCGTACCAGGGTGCTTCGGCTGGCCAGGGGTTGAGGTTGGCCAGGCTTTCGCCAGGATAGGCTTCGGCGAAGTTCTTCTTGTAAGTGTCGCCCGAGAACCCATCTGCGCCAAGAACAGGCGAGTTGTAACCGTGGCTGTCGATGGCCACGCCTGCCGGTTCCTGACGATAGGCAAACTCGATGAAGGCATAGATCTGGTCGATGTTTTCCGCACCTGTCGGCATCGACATGCCATCCACCCACGCCATCGCACCTTCTACAGGGGCTTGGTAATGCACCGGCTCCCCTTGTGCTTTCAGCGCCAGTGGCGGGCCGTCCCATGTCTGACCCACGATCACGCCTTCATTCAGCAGACCGTTCTTCTGGGTGTCCGCGTCATTCCAGATCAGCTTGATGCGCGATTTACGCTCTATGCACCAGTCAGCGATTTGGCCCCAGACTTTGCGCATGGTGTCTTCATCGTTGTAAGCCGACCAGACGGAGCCCGGCTCCATCGCGCCGGAGGCTTCCATGTAAAGGCCAGCGCCCAGCATCATCGAATGCGCGCGGCCCATGGTCTTGCCTGCATTCTCTTCAGACCAGACATCGCCATAGCTGGGCGCGTCGCCTGACGGCAGCCACAGGTCTGTGCGGTATGCAATGCCTTCCGTGCCCCAAATATGCGGCAGCCAATGTGAGCCGGCGTCACCGAAGTTCCAGGCATCCGTACCGATCTTGGCCATGGCCGGATTCACCGCGTCAATGTTCACGCGGTTCATGTCGAACGGCTGGAGCAGTTCCAGCGGACCCCACTGGAGTGACCGGTTGTTGGTGGGGCTGACAATATCGAATCCCTGACCCTTCGTGGCTTTCATCTTGTTGATGATTTCCTCGTTCGAGCCAATGCCGGTGTAGTTGATCTTGATTCCGGTCTCAGCCTCGAAGTCAGAAATAAATTTCTCGGGCAGGTAGTCAGACCACATCAGGATATTGATCTCACCGGAGGAGGCCAATGCGCTTTTGGTGTAAAGCGGTGCAGCAAGAGCTGCTGCGCCCATGGTTGTCGCACCCTTCAGGACAGAGCGGCGGGAAAAGGTTTTGGATCGGTTCATAATGTCACTCCCTTATGTACAATTCACCCGGATACTTTTCTACGAAGCATGTAACGGTTTTATGGTCACTGCGTGTGTAACCACGCTTGGACAAAGGGAAGTCTGTTGCGAAGTGCCTCGCATGTCCAGCTTTTTTGTGTCCAACGGTACACCGGCAGCCAAAATCGTCCGGCATGAAAAAGGGGCACCTCTGCAGGTGCCCCTTTTAGCGTGCTGGTGAACTGATTTACTTCATCAGCTCAGGGTTCTCGGCCAGAACCTTGGCCTCACGCACCTTCAGTGAGGGGCGCACATGCTCGGAATAGCCTTCGGCATCCTCTCGAAGCTGCGGGAACAGGCTTAGGATTTCCTGACGCGTGTCCTCGGCAAAGCTGCCGATGCCCACGTGACCGGGGTGGAAGCTTTCGGACGGAATGCCCTCGGCATAGACCAGCTCGTGACGGTCGAACATCATGTGGAAGTAATCCACCGTGCCGCCTTCGAGCGGGAAGACCGTTTCGTCGTTGATTAGGGCCTTGGCTGGCACCAGCGCCTCTTTCTGACCGAACATCAGTTCCACGTGCCAGCCACGCACCAGCATCCGGTGCTGCGGGGACACGCGCAAGTCACGCTCGTTGCCCATGGCACCCTTGCGGATCACCACCGGGGCGAGGCTACCTTCGGCGGCTACCGAGGTGGACCCGATCCAACGGATCTTCTGGAAACCGTGGTCCATTGTAATCACTTCGTCACCGGCCTTAAGCTCTTCGATCGGGACCGAACCCCGGCGTGTTGCAATCTGCGTTCCGCGCACAAAGCAGGCCACGTTAGTGTTGTCTTCGGTCAGGTCACTGCCGGTGACTTCAACGCCGCCGTTCTGGAGCGTAAGGTCAATACCAGCGATTTGTCCTGAGTAATCTGTACCGTTGATTACACCGTCGAGCGTTCCGTCCGCTGCATCAGCCCGCAGCATACCAAGATTGGTGCCAAAATTACCGCCATTGTTGTTTACGTCGGCACGGGTGGTGTCATTATAGAAGCCGCTTAGGTCAACGAAGTCGTTGTTTTCTTTGTCCCCATCCGTGATGGAGCCAGTGTTTCCAGCATTGAAATCTGTGATCGTGTCAGCGCCGTCGCCACTGCTCTCTTGGAACAAATCGTCACCGTTGCCGCCGGACATCTGATCGTCCCCGGAACCGCCAATGACTATGTCGCTACCTTGGCCACCACTTAGGCTATCGTTCCCCTCGTCACCGGAAAGGCTATCGTCCCCCTGGTCACCGGAAAGGCTATCGTCGTCGGCGCCTCCAAAGATATCATCATCATCTGCGCCACCGTCGATCGTATCATTCCCAACCCCGCCAGACAGGGTGTCATTATCGTCCTGGCCAAAGATAACATCGTCACCATCTTCACCACGAATATCGTCGTTACTGTCATCAGGTACGGGGTCACTGGAATTGGGTAAGCCGCCACCTTCATTCACTAGGTCGCCATAAATGGTATCATTGCCTTCCCCGCCAGACAGGGTGTCCAAACCCCTTCCGCCTACGACAAAGTCATCACCATCATCCGCTTGCACGAGGTCATCACCGGGGCCCGCATCGATAGTGTCATTACCATCACCAGCTGATATCGTGTCGTTGTCGTCGCCGGTAGTAATACTGTCATTGCCTGCACCGGATTGGACAGAGTCGTTATCGTCTGGAGCGCCGCCGACAATTGTCGAACTCGTATCGATAATATTGTCGCCTAACAGGTCTACTACGACATCGTTTCCGTCACCTGTTGTGATCTCGTCGTCACCATCGCCACCATCGACGCTATCATTCCCGTCACCGCCATTGATTGTGTCATTGCCCGCACCACCAATGATCGAGTCGTTGCCAACTCCGCCAAGAATGGAGTCGTTGTCAGCACCGCCATCTAGTGTGTCATCGCCGGCATCTCCAGTGATGGTATCATCGCCTTCACCTCCACTGAGCGAGTCGTCATTGTCATCACCGCTGATCGAGTCATTATCGAGACCACCGCGCACGGTGTCTTGTCCTGCACCGCCAGAGATCGTATCGTTACCCGTTTCGCCAAGAACGAGGTCGTCACCATCACCTGCATTGATATTGTCATTCGAGGGTTCAAAAGCCAGAGCGGTGTTCGTTGGTAGTACGATTAGACTACTCGGATCCGCGCTGTTTTGTAGTTCCGCATCACCTTGAATAGTGTCGTTACCTGACCCACCCACGATACTATCATTGCCGGTACCACCCAAAAGCACGTCGTTATCTGCACCACCATCAATGGTGTCATTTCCGGATGAGCCATTCAGAGTGTCATCACCAAGATCATCTGTAAGCACATCGTCCGTGCTTCCGACAGCATCGTCGCTTATGACACCTGGCGTACCACCATCCAAAAGGTCGCTACCTGCGCCACCAATCAGGGTGTCGACACCAGCGCCACCAAAAATAGTGTCATCGCCGTCGCCTCCGCTGATGGAGTCGTTACCGGCACCACCGTCTGCGATGTCGTCATCCGCCCCGAGTGCGATTGTGTCATTGCCCTGACCACCGTCAACGGTGTCGTTTCCGCCAAGTGACGTAATTGAGTCGTCGCCCAGTCCACCCGACAAAACCTCGCTATCGGATCCGCCAGTAATGACATCGTTGCCTTCGCCCGCTTCAATACTGTTATTGCCGAGGCCGCCTTCGATGGTGTCGCCGCCGTCTCCACCAAAGAGCGTGTCATCTCCAAGTCCGCCGATAATGGAATCGTCACCATCTCCCCCAAAGGCTCTGTCGTCGCCGAGACCTGTGTCGATGGTGTCATTACCGGCGTCGCCGATCAGTTCGTCAAATCCTTCTTGCCCAAGGATTGAATCGTCGCCCTCACCGCCATGTACGATGTCATCGCCATCGCCAGCCTCAACCGTGTCATTGCCAGCCCCTGCTTGGACAGCATCGCGCTGATCGCCGGCAAAATTTGCGTTCACATCTGGGGTGAAGGTGTAAGGTGTTGTATCTGTTGCGTCGCTGTAATTGAAGACCGCCTTTGAGTCGAAGTTGTCAATAACGTCGCCATCAGCGTCTTCATAACCTGCGCCGATCGAGTCAGCACCATCAGTACCCTCAACGACACCGTTGTTATCCGAGATTTCTTTGATGATATTTTCGATGTCGACGAATGTTATCTTGTCACCAGTGTCAACGCCGTTGGAGTCCTGAAGGAAGACAGTTCCATCTTCGTTGTTGGTGCCTGGCACATACTCGACACGGTAGTTGGAATTGACCTCGAGCGTATCGTTGTCATCACCACCACTTCCACCGTCTACGAATTGGTTGTTCGGGTTGCCTTGGTCGCCTTGGGCGCCCACGATAATTCTATCGGCGTCATCGCCTGCATCGACAGTATCGCTGCCACCGCCAGTGCTGATTGTGTCGTCGCCTGCGCCGCCTCTGAGGACGTCGTCACCTTCGTTGGCAAGAAGCGTGTCGTTTCCATCGCCGCCATCAAGGGTGTCGTCGCCCGGGTTGCCGGTCAACCGATCATCGCCAATACCGCCGACCAGGCTATCATTTCCACCGCCCGCATCGAGGGTGTCGTTGCCATCTTCGCCTAGCAGCGTGTCATCACCGCTGTTACCCTCTATGAAGTCGTCGCCATCCGCACCAAAGACGCAATCATCGCCTTCATTGCCATAGACAATGTCATTGCCTTGACCCGCATCAACCACGTCATTCGCAAGGCCAGCCAGAACTGTATCGTCACCGTCTTTGGCGATGATGATGTCCTGATCACCACCACTTGGAAGCGCATCATCGTTGTCGACAAAATCGCCATCGGGATCATCTGAATATGAAACGTCAATGACGTCGTCGCCCAACGTACCTTCGACAATCCCATCCCGGCCTGTTGGTGTGGTTCCATCGGTCCGCAAGTTCTCGATTTCTTCGAAACGGACCAGATCACCTGTGTCGCTAAAGTAGGCGATACCGTCTTCTTCGTCTTGAGAAGAGAAAACAACGCTGGCCGTCCCCAGTTCCCTCAAGTCAAGCGTGTCGTTATCGACGCCGCCTGAACCACCGTCGACAGAATCTTTTCCGGCACTTCCAATGATTGAATCTTGGTCGTCTCCGCCACGAATTATGTCGTCGCCATCTCCCCCGTCCAAGGTATCGTTGTCTTCGCCACCTTCTAGGATATCGTTACCGACATTGCCTTCGATCTGATCTTCCCCGACCCCGCCATCAACGGTGTCGTTCCCTTGACCTGCGTCGATGGTATCATCACCACCATTGCCTTCGATGGAATCGTCGTCACCGTCCGTGCCATCAATCTGATCGCCGCCGCCATCTGTTGGACCATTGCTATCGTCATAGCCTGGTCCCATGACTTCGCCGAATTCTTCACCATCGACGACACCGTCCGGCAGATTAGCTCCGACAATTTCAAAGTTTATCGTCTCGAAGTTCTCGAAAGAAATGTTGCCAATTTGCCCTGACTCGTCGCCGTCAGTTATGGTGTAAGTTCCCCGTGGATCGGTCCCTTCAAGAATGCTTTGAAGTGTCGGGCCGCCCGGGCCAAATGCAACAGTCCCGCCGCCGACAGCTGGCGTAAATTCACCAACAGCAGCAGTCTGGTCGATGTTTTGAATTTCGGTGCCGATATCCGCAGCGTCGATTGCGTCAGTCAGTGTGATAACATCTGCCTCTGCGTCTGCCTCACCTGCCACGAAGTTTTCAACGCTTGTAACAGTGTCTACTGAGCCGTCGTTGACTTTCTCAACTGTACCATCGCCATCGTTGTTTACTGAGACTTCAATGGTTTCTGCGCCAAGGGTTGACCCGCCGCTAGACCCAGTGCCGCCACCGCCGCCACTGCCGAGGTTCGTGATGACCGTGGCATCACCCGGTTTCACGGTCACGGTGTGGTGCTGGCCGTCGCTGCCAGTGTAGCCGATGGTCACGGAACCGTCCGAGTTGTCGGTGCGGCTTGAGACGTTGGTAAAGACCACCTGATCGCTTGTGTCCTCGGACTTCAACTCAACCGTGAAATTGTCATCGAAGCCGGATAGATCGAAGCGGAAGATGTCATTGTCGCCATCGCCTGTATGCCCGCCATTGCCCTTGATGGTCAGCTTACTGAAATCATCATCGTCATTGTTGTCGGTGATCGTGAAATCCTGCGCGCCATCGCCTTTTTTGCTGGCCGAGAAATTCTTGACCTTCAGATCGTCGTCGTCATCGGCGATTTCAAAGGTGAACACCTCATGCGTGGCGGGGTTCGGGGCGGGGAAGCTGCCACCACCACCACTACCATCGGGGCCATTGATCCCGGCAGGGAAGTCACCTGCGCCTTCCTCTTGTGCGTCGTAGGTGTCACGGCCTTCGCCGCCATCCACCTGGTCGGTGCCGGAGGACGCAATGATCGTGTCATCATCGGCATTGCCGCTGATTGTGTCGTTGCCGAAACCGCCATCAAGGATGTCATCGCCATCGCCACCATCAATGATGTCATCGCCGATATCCGTTGGGGCAACCGGCACATCGAAAGCGATATCTGTAACGTTGATACCGGTGTCATTATCTCCATCCTGTTCGTGGATGATTTCCCATGATTTCACCGGCCCCGGTATCGTCACAAGGAACGAGTGTTCCGCCGCGCTGTCCGGAGTATAGTTGTTATCTTTGCTTACAACCTTATCGTTTCCAGGCACGCTATCAGTGTCGGACGCGGCAAGGCCGGACCCCAGATTGGACAGCACCACCTCAATTGGGTTATCATTTTCGTCATAGGCGCGGAGCGTGATTACGGCATCACCGTCAGCGTCATTTACGCGAAATTCAACATTTTGAATTGGGATATCTGAGGACCAGCGAAACGTGGCCTTGCCACCATCGTCACGAATAGTGTTTTCGAACGATTGGTTTTCCGATACCGCCGGATCGAGGTTTTCGGTGTTCTGGGTGGTCGTCTCGTACTGGTTCTCAACCCCGGCGCTCGCGCTCACTATCTCGAATGATATCTTGGCGGACCCTGTGTCCTGCGTGAAGTCACCTGCATTCGCGTTGTTGCCAAATCCTGGCGCATCACCCCATTGGAATATCTCGCGCGTGGACTGACCGACGTCATGGGGATTGTCACCGAAAATGGTGTCGTTGCCACCGGCGCCATCGATTGTGTCGTTGCCGCCGTTGCCGTAGATCAGGTCGGCGTCGTTGGTGATTTTATCACCGCCACCATTTGTCGGCGCATTACTATCATCGTAGCCAAGACCCATATTTTCATCGCTGTCTTCTCCGTCAACGATCCCGTCCTCCGTTGAGGGAGGCGGTGGTCCCTGCGTTCCAATCTTTACTTGCGCGTCGCCTGCAAACAGCTTGATTTGGTATCCTACACCATTGTTGGTGTAGGATACGATCCAATTATTATTGCCTAGGTCCTGAAGGTCATTCGCACCGTCAAAGATAAAACAATCGTCGTCACTTGGCACTCTGTCGTCGTTTTTAACTGCGATTGAAAATGAGTCAGTGAATGTCGACAGGTCAAACGTGATAACGTCCACATCCGCGGAACCTTTACTGCCCCCTATACCGGTTATTGTGAGTTCTTTGCCTTCTAAAGAGCCACTTTCATTCGACTGGTATGTTAGCTCGCCTGGATCGTGTGTTGTGAAAAATGTCGTCGATACCGTTGTGTTGTTGGCATCTCCGTACGCGGCCCTGTAGTCGTCTGTAAAGTCACGGTTCATGCCACTTGAGCCGTCGATTGTGAATTTTAGCATACCACAGTCCTTTTTTCCTTACAGCCTAGGCCGCACAGGCGAAGCCACGCAGAGAGTTAGAATCATAAACTTTGGATAAACTAGATGGTGCAGCGCCAAGTCGCAAACAGATCATTCCGCATATTGAAATGAAATTGAAAATTTTGCTTCTAATGGGAACATTGATACAAGTATTTGTTCAATAGATAACAATCTCGCGACAATACGAGACCGATTGTTCCAACGGACCAGAGGCGACCGATGCATCAACAATTAAAACAGCAAAATCGACGGTGGCATGCCATAAACAACAAACTTTCGAAATTACTGCGTTCTTGCCATCACAACGCCTTAATACTGTGAAATTTAAATAATGAGATAAAAACCAAGAGAGGTTCCGCTTTGGCAGATCCAGTTCCAAACCAAGACACCACAACAGTGATGCATGAGGAGACCCCAATGGATGTTGAGGCATGGCTCAACTCCAATGGCCAAAACATAGTGGACGCTATGTATCTGGATATTGAAGCTCCAGAGGATTTCCACGTTAACACGCTTGTAAGGCGCCACGATCGACTGGTTTTAAGGGTTTCATCTCGTGATCGTTCGGCCTTGGTTAAGGCTTTTAACTCGTCGCCAAAGGCTGGGAAAAACCGCATTAACCAAGAGCTCATGGTACAACTTGTATTAAAAGACACCGACCTGATCCCAAAGATACAAGGGTACTCACAGCAAGATAGTTGGGTTGTGTCTGAATGGATTTCTGGCGGAATGTTAAAGCAGCATATTAACGCTGAAAACGCCCAGGAATATGCTAGGCAGTTAGGGAAATGGTTCGCTGAATACACCGTTAAAATGGACGAACATGCGGTCGCCACATCGTCGGATTGGTTTAGCTATCTGCAACTTTATAAGCGATATAGTAAGCGTCTAACTTTTTCCGATTATGAAAAGTTTTTATCAAAATTGCCAATTAACAAGAGAGTAATCGCAAAAAATGACGCGTTTTTTAATAATTTTCTTGTTTCTAAAGATGGGCAACTTGTTGGAATAGATTTTGAAAAAGCGCAACTTAAACCAGTTGGATGGGACGTGCTTTTGACCGCTCGGGTGTTCGTTAGAAAGTTTCCGCATTTGATGATTGACATCACAGATGCCCTCATCGACGGCTGGGGCCAAGGCACAGATTGCATCGATCAATCCGCTTTCCTTGAACTGACCCGCCTCTTCGCGGCCAGCAGCGCTTTCGTGTTGGAAGAGGAATATGCTGTTTCCAAGGCGGAGAGGAAAAACGACTGATCTGCGTCCCGTGGATCAGGCCATTAGATGCCCAGCCGAGACGGTGGGGGAAAGACCTCTGGCAACCTGTCATGCATGGCTGTCAGCGCGGCTGTCGCCTCCCGCCGGTTCAATTGCCGGTCCTGACGTGGGTGAAGCCTGATAGCTAGTGCGGTATCGGCCGGACTTGTCAGTCGAACAGCCAGACTGCCCAGATCGGCATTCCACAGGAAACCCTGATATTGCGCTAGCCTGAAACGATCTAGAAAATCGGGCTCCACGCCAGTGCCTTCGGGGCTTTGCCGCAAAATTCGGGCGGTGATCCGGGTTACCTCGACAGGCTCGAAATGCGACAGCAGGACCGAAACGAGTTCACTTTCAAAAAATGTATCACGGCCGTCGGTTTCGGTCTGGGTCGTCTCAACGATCTGGAAGGCACCTTCGAGATGCAGCAAGCCAATCTCGCAATGCAGGCGCCGTCCCTTCAGCGCAATGTCAATCGCGCGCGCCACCGCGTCTAACCCTGAGGGGCTAAAAAACGCGCCTTCAAGCTGAGTTTTAAGCCGGGCCGTGACGATCACATGGGCCTTGCCAAGCTGGTATCGCAGAAACCCCTGGTCGATCAGCGCATGGATCGCACGGTGCACTGCGGTCCGGCTTAGGCCACTTAGCTCTGTCAGATGGGCTGGGGTAACGGGGCCATGCTCCAGCACAAGGCCCAAAACATTCAATGCACGCGCCGCAGAACCGCTTACGCTTGTCTCACTCATTTGGGGCCTGTGGGGTCACGGCAATGCCTTCTGCTCGCCATTGATAAAACATTTGAAAAGACGATACACTACTCACATCTGAGGAGACAACGGCGTAGCTATGGCAGAAGTCGTGACACAAGAACAGCTTGGCAACTTCACCGTTCGTCAGTTTCTTGAGACAAGTGGCGCGTCCGTCGCGCGGTTCCTGGCCGATGGTGCGCCGATTGACCAATCCATAAAAGTGACAACTCTTCGCAGTGGTCGGACATGCAGAGTCATGAGGATGGAAGTGGCGGGTCGCACAGCCGTCATCAAGCATTTCAACCGCGATGTGGCTGCAACGAAACCCGCCTATGAGCGTGAATACAACCTGTCACGCTATCTTGAGGGCACGGGCCTTACGCCGCGGCTTCTGGCCTCTGATGCAGACATGCGCTTCCTTGTTACGGAATTTGTACCCGGCCCGACCCTAGAGGAGGAGCTGAACGAGCAAAACGTGCTCGATCTGGCCCGTGAACTGGGCCAATGGTATGTCGGGTTCAGCGCGAAGATGCCTGTAACCACGGACGATACCAATTGGTACGACTACCTCTCTCGCTACGACGATGTGCTGACCGAAAAGGAACGTCTGACTCATCGTAGTTTCCTAGAAGGCCTGCCGATCCGCGAGATGCGGATTGCCAAGAATGACGCACATACCAGTAACTTCATCCGAATGGAGAATGGCGGCCTGCTGGGTCTTGATTTCGAAACCGCCCTGGTGAAGCCGTTCGGATGGGATCTGCTGGTCACCGCGCGTGTTCTGGTGATGGAGTATCCAGGCCTGATCAACGATATCGTCCAGGCCATCATGGAAGGTTGGGGCAGAGGCACAGACGCCATCGCGCCAGAGGCATTTCACAAGTTGTTAACAATCTTTGTGCTGGCTACGTCGTTCAAGGCCATGACGGAAAATCGACTGCGGCTGGAGCGTTCGCTCAAGGCCTATAACGCCCATCGCCCTAAATCGGCCGCCCGGGTCAAGACCGGGTTCCTGACGCCTTACATGCCGAACAAGCTGGCCTCGCAGGATCGTGGTGAACTGGCCTCGTTCCGCGCTTTTCTAGACCAGCGCGCGCACGAGGCCCTCTCCACCCCGCCGGAACCGATCCCCCAGATCGTCCGGGAAAAGTCCGAAGACCCGCATCCGGCCATGCAGGCGGCCTGTGCCACATGCCTTGGGTTTTGCTGTCACAATGGCGGTGCGGACAACAGGGCTTACCTGACGACCAAGACCCTCAAACAGATGCAGTCGCTTGATCACAAAGTCACGGCAGAGGCGATTGTTGCGGCCTACATGTCATATGTTCCAGAGGCCCATGTCGAAGGCAGCTGTTATTATCATGGACCTCAGGGCTGCACCCTGCCGCGTGAGATGCGCTCCAACACCTGCAACAATTTCCTGTGCCAAAGTTTACGCCTTTTTTGGGGCAAGGTCGATCAGGTTCCATCTTGTGATAGCGACATCCTGATTGTTGCTAGCAAGGACGGCGAGATCATGCGTGCGAGTGTTTTGACCGGTGAGACGCATGGAGAGGTCGATATCGCGCCCCTGGTAGAGGCACAAAAAACATCCTGAGCGCAATGGCCGGGGGTTGAGGGGGCACATAAGATGAAAGCGTTTCTGGATGATCGGCAAAGGGCGCATGACCCCAAAAGCTTCATGTTCGCAGGCAACAAGCGGCCAAGCCCGGAGGCCACGGCGCGTGTGGACCTTCTGAAGTCCGGGGCAGAGGCGGCGGGCTGTGTTCTGGATGCCCCGGCCGATGCCGGAATGGACCCGATCAAGGCGGTCCACACGGCGCGATACCTAACATTCCTGCAAACTATCCATGCCCGCTGGGCCGCGATACCAGGTGCGGCGGATGAAGTGATCCCCAATGTCCATCCACGCGACCGCAGCGATGGGTATCCCACGGGTCCGGTGGGTCAGGCGGGCTTTCATCAGGCCGATACCGCCTGTCCCATTTCAGCGCAGACCTGGGATGCCGCCTATTGGTCGGCGCAGAGTGCCGTGGCGGCAGCGGATACCGTGCTTGCCGGGGACACGTGTTCGTATGCGCTGAGCCGCCCGCCGGGGCATCACGCTTATGCCGATCAGGCCGGTGGGTTCTGTTTCCTCAACAACTCGGCCATCGCCGCACAGCGCCTGCTTGCGGCGGGTCGGCGGCCTGTGGTCCTTGATGTTGACGTGCATCACGGCAATGGAACGCAGGGCATTTTCTATGATCGGGGGGATGTCCTGACCGTGTCGATCCATGGTGACCCAAGCGGGTTCTATCCGCATTTCTGGGGCTATGCCGGGGAAACGGGACAGGGGGACGGGGAGGGCGCGAACCTGAACCTGCCCCTTGCGATGGGGTCTGGCACCGATGTGGTGATGGCCGCTTTGGATCAGGCGTTTGAGGCGATCGCGCGTTTCAGGGTGGATGCGATTGTCGTGGCGCTGGGGCTGGATGCCCATGAAAGCGATCCGTTTCAGGCGTTGAAGGTGACAACAGAGGGGTTCAATGGGATGGCCCGCGCCATTGCGGGGCTGGGCCTGCCCTTGGTCTGTGTTCAGGAGGGTGGCTACATGTCCGAGGAGCTGGGCCGCAACCTGACGGCCTTCCTGACCGGTTTGGGCTAGGGGCCCGAAATCTTGAAAAGATTTCGGACGCACTCTTTCAAAGAATGCGCCCCCGTGGCAAGGAATGGCATGGTCTCCCTACAGGCTGACGCGCTGGGCGGTGCCGCTTTCCTCCGCCAGTCGCGCAGCGACGGACGCAACGGCGAGATCCTGAAGGCCCACGCCCGTGCCGTCGAACAACGTGATCTGATCCTCGCTTGTCCGGCCCGGATGCGTGCCGTTTATCACTGCGCCAATCGGCGTGATCGCCGCTTCATCCAGATCGCCCGCAGCAATCGCGTGCTGCGTCTCGCCAATGGTGATGGACTGTGCGATTTCATCCGTGAACACGGTGGCAGTGGCAACAAGGCCCGCGTCCACCTCCTGCTTGCCCTTGGTGTCGGTGCCCATGCAGGCGATATGCGTGCCGGGCTTGATCCAGTCCTTCATCAGGAGCGGTTCAAAAGCCGATGTGATGGTGATGATCACATCCGCCTGCACGCCCAGCTCTTCCTGGCTGACTGCCTCGAATGGTAGGCCCAGTTCCTCGGCCACGGCGCCCAGTTTCGGCAGCATGTCCGGATGAGGGTTCCAGGCGACAACCTTGTCAAAATCGCGCTGCTCCACGGCGGCGCGCAGCTGGAAGGTGGATTGATGACCCGCACCGACCATGCCCAGCACCCGCGCATCCTTGCGCGCAAGATGTGCGATGGACACCGCAGAGGACGCCGCAGTGCGCACGGCTGTCAGGTAGTTGCCACCCACAAGCGCCGACAACTGGCCGGTATCGGGATCGAACAGGAACACCGTGGACTGGTGATTGGTGAGATCCTTGTCCATGTTCCCCGGCCAGTAACCGCCAGACTTGACGCCAAGCGATTTGCCTGCCCGGTCAAAGCCCGACTTGAACCCGTAAAGCGCATCAGCATAGCCGATCGCCTCACGCACCACGGGGAAGTTGTAGGCGTCGCCCTTGGCCATGGCCCCGAACACCGCCTCAACGGCGTCAAAGGCGTCTTTACGGCCCACAAGCTCCTGACACATCGCTTCGCTTACGATCAGAGGACCTGTTTCGGTAGTGGTCACGTCTTTCATGGTCACCGCTCCTCAGTAGGCCTTGCCGCGGGCCGAGATCGGCCACACAGTTTCCACAACACCGTTACGCACGCCAACATACCAATCATGCACGTTGCAGGTCGGGTCACAGTGGCCGGGCACAAGGCGAAGCTTGTCGTTGATGGCCAAAACCCCTTCTGGGTCCGCCACAACGCCATGCTCGTCCGAGCACTTGACGTAGTCCACATCCGTGCGCCCGAAGATCACCGGCAAGCCGCTGTCGACCGATTGCGCCTTCAACCCGGCATCCACGATGGCCTTATCGGCCTTGGTATGGCTCATCACGCTGGTCAGGATGAAAAGGGCATTCTCCCACTCCCCCTGGTCGATCCGGTTGCCATCCTTGTCGAGGATGCGGCCATAGTCGGCATCCATGAAAGCGTAGGACCCGCATTGGAGTTCGTTATACACGCCAGAGGTGCTCTCGAAATAATAGCTACCCGTGCCGCCGCCGCCGACGATGTCGCATTCGAGCCCTTCGCCCTTCAGCGTGTCCACGGCGTCCTTCACCATCGCCACGGCAATGTCGATCTTGGCCTTGCGGTCGTCATAGCTGTCCATGTGCTGCATCGCGCCTTGATAAGCTTGGATGCCCGCAAACCTCAGACCGTCTGCGGCATCAATCGCCTTGGCGATCTCGACCACGGCGGGGGTGGAGTTCACGCCGCAGCGGCCCGCGCCGCAGTCGATCTCGACGAGGCACTCGATTGTGGTGCCATGCCGCACAGCGGCTTGAGACAGGTCTGCCACGTTGGACAAATCATCCACACAACATATTGCTCGCGCGCCCAGTTTGGGCAGTTGTGCCAGACGGTCGATCTTGCGGGGCTCGCGCACCTGGTTGGATACCAGCACGTCACGGATGCCACCACGCGCGAACACTTCGGCCTCAGACACTTTTTGACAGCAGACACCAACTGCACCGCCCAACTCTTCTTGCAGTTTGGCCACATCAACGGATTTGTGCATTTTGCCATGCACCCGGTGACGCATCCCGTTGGCTTTGGCATAGTCGCCCATTTTTTTGATGTTGCGCTCTAGTGCATCCAGATCAAGCACCAGTGCCGGTGTCTGGATTTCGCTTTCCGCCATACCGGGAACGGCGGGAATGTCGAAGCCAACGTCATAGATATCGAAGTTCAGGTCTTTCATGTCAGGTCTCCAAAACGGGCAGGTTCAAGATTTGATCCAAGGCAGCAGGTCAAGATCAACATTGCCGCCGGTTACGATGACGCCCACGCGCTTGCCACGGTAGGTGTCGGGATTCTTCAGGATGACGGCCAGCGGTACAGCGCAGCTGGGTTCCATCACGATACGAAGGTGCTTCCAGGTGATCTTCATCGCGTCGATGATTTCCTGTTCCGAAGCTGTCTGAATGTCGGTCACAAAATGCGACACAAAATGCCATGTGTTTTCCTTCAGAGGCACTTTCAGACCGTCTGCGATGGTCACGGGCGCATCATCTGCAATTATGCGACCGGCTTTGAAGCTGCGATAGGCATCGTCTGCTTGTTCAGGCTCTGCCGCAATGATCTGCGTCTGTGGTGCAAGGTTTGATAGGGTCAGGCAGGTGCCTGAGATCATGCCGCCACCACCAATCGGGGCCACCATAGTGTCAACTCCACCGGTCTGTTCAAGCAACTCGGCCGAGCACGTTGCCTGACCTGCAATCACGCGCGGGTCGTTGTACGGATGGACAAATTCGCCGCCGGTTGCGGCCTGCACCTCGGCAAAGACCGCCTCTCGACTGGTGGTGGAGGGTTCGCATTCGGTGATCGTGCCACCATAGCGGCGCACCGCGTCCTTCTTGGCCTGCGGGGCCGTACGCGGCATTACCACGTTGCATGGAATGCCCCGACGCCCTGCGGCATAACTAAGCGATAGCGCGTGGTTACCAGATGAATGGGTGCAGACGCCACGTTCGGCCTGTTCGTCGGTCAGGCCGAAGACCGCATTGCAGGCCCCGCGCACCTTGAAAGCACCTGCTTCCTGAAAATTCTCACATTTGAAAAATAGCTCCGCCCCCGTCAGATCGTTGAGATAACGCGAAGTCAAAACCGGGGTGCGGTTGATATGGGGGGCGATGCGCGCATGGGCGGTGCGCATGTCCTCAATTGTCAGGTCACTGGCGGCTGTGCTCATATCCAGCATGGGTGTTCTCCTTACGCTGCGGCCGCCTGGGCCGTCATACGAGTTGTGCGATAGTAATCCTGCGCCGCTGCGACACCGCTACCTAGTTTGATTGGGAAGTGCAGGTCGGCCATCGCCATCTCGATCGTGCCAAGCCCTGCCAGCACCATTGGTTCGGTCAAGCTGCCCAAGTGGCCGATACGGAAGACCTTGCCATTCATTTCACCCAAGCCGATACCAAAGGACATCGCGTAGGCGTCAAAGGCGTGATCAGTCAGTTTGTTGCTGTCGAAACCGTCGGGCACATGGATCGCGCTAACCGTGTCGGAGTAAAGCTCAGGCGATTTTGCGGCCAGCTTCAAGCCCCAAGCTGACGCCGCGCGACGCACGCCTGTGGCTAGACGGGTGTGACGGGCATAAACATTGTCGAGGCCTTCCTCGAACATCATGTCGAGTGCCTCGCGCAAGCCATAGATCAACTGTAGCGGTGGGGTGTAGGGAAACCCGCCAGAGGCGTTTGCGCTGATCATGTCGCGGAAATCAAAGAAGGCGCGGGCCAGCTTGGCATTTTCCATCGCGGCAAGCGCGCGGGGGCTGGCGCATAGGATCGCCATACCGGCAGGCAACATAAACCCCTTCTGTGAGCCGGACACCGCGACATCGACACCCCAATCATCGAAATGGAACGGGACTGAGGCGAGCGAGCTGACGCAATCCACGAAGAGCATGCCGTCGTGACTGGCCGCGTTCATCGCGGCACGAACGGCGCCGATATCGGACACAACACCGGTGGCCGTTTCGTTATGGGTGACCAAGACGGCCTTGATCTCTCCGGCCTTGTCTGCGGACAGAATCTTCTCAAACCGATCAGCAGGCGCACCGGTGCCCCAAGGGCATTCGATCACTTGCACATCCAGACCGTGGCGATCGCACAGGTCGATCCAGCGATGGCTAAACATACCATAGCGTGCCACGAGCACCTTATCGCCAGGGTTCAGCGTGTTGGTCATGGCTGCTTCCCATCCGCCGGTACCACTGGCAGGGAAGGTGATGACGGTACCTTTTGTTGTGGCAAAGACTTTCTTGGTGTCTTCGAGGACAGGCGCAAACACGTCAACGAAATTGGGCGCGCGGTGGTCCTGCGTTTGCACCTGCATGGCACGGCGTATGCGATCGGGCATATTCGTAGGGCCGGGAATGAAAACCGGGTTTTGATCGGACATTGAATAGCTCCTTCTATTTGGCCCGGAATATTGACCAGATGTCGCTTGGGTGCAATTTTCTTGAAAAATATTTTCATTTATTTTAAAAAAATACTAAGTATTTGTAATTAAGTCTTTTATATTTTTTCATTCAAGACGTTTAAAACGCATAGAAGAAAAGGATTTTGGTATGAGTGACCCGTCTCCTCCACAAAAACGCCCGCGTGGGCGGCCTAAATCTCAATTCAAGGAAAGCTCTGCAGGCACGCTTCAAGCACTCGATCGGGCCTTGGCGGTGCTAGTCATGGTGGCCCGGCGCGATGGCTCTTCCTTGAGCGATCTGGCCCGAGCGATGGATGTGCCGACAGCCACCACCCATCGCATCCTGACAACATTGCAGAAGCACGGCTTCGTCAGTCTTGACGAGGCGCGACAGGAATGGCGTATCGGCATCGAGGCCTATCGGACTGGGGCCGCGTTTCTATCAGGCAACTCGGTTTTGGAGATTGGGCAGTCCTACATGCGTAAACTGATGCGCAACACAGGAGAGACCGCCAACCTCGCAGTGCCTGATGGGGCACATGTGGTGTTCGTGGGACAGGTGGAGGCATCCAACCCGATCCGGGCCTTCTTCCCGCCGGGCACGCGTACGTCGATGCACGCGTCTGGAACAGGCAAGGCTATCCTCGCGGCTATGTCGGACCGTGCGCTAGACCGGATCCTATCGGAGATGGATTTGGAGGGGTTCACGCCGCACACGCGTGCGTCCCGAGAAGACCTATTGCGGGATCTCGATGCGATCCGCGACCGTGGGTGGTCTCACGATCACGAGGAACGCCATTTCGGCATGTCCTGCATCGGCGCCGCGATTTTTGATGCCCAAGGCGTGCCTTATGCGGGGATTTCTGTGTCAGGTCCCAGCAATCGGTTCAGTCTGGATAGGCTTGAGGACCTTGGTCAGCAAGTGGCGCAGGCGGCCCGTGATATCACGCAACTGAGCGGAGGTCAGAGCCCCGTTTGAACCTGCGCTTGCAAAATCTCTGAAAGATTTAGCTGCATACGTTGTAAATACACGCCGCCAGCGTTTGTTCGAATTTTCTTGTGAAAAAATCCTTACTGGCGGGCGGCGCAATGATTAACCGTCCAGCTTGCGCAAGCGCTTGAACAAGCTCGAGGTGTCCCAGCGACCGCCGCCCATCTTTTGGACGTCCTTGTAATACTGGTCCACAAGCGCCGTTACTGGAAGGCTCGCGCCGGTTTCGTTGGCCGTGGCAAGGCAGATACCAAGGTCTTTGCGCATCCAGTCCACAGCGAAGCCATGTTCAAAATGGTCGTCAAGCATCGTTTCGTAACGATTGACCATCTGCCAGCTTCCCGCGGCACCCCCTCCGATCACGTCAACTACGGCGCGGCCATCAAGCCCTGCCTTCTCCGCAAAGTGCAGGCCCTCGCTGAGGCCCTGCACTAGACCTGCAATACAAATCTGATTGACCATCTTGGTCAACTGTCCAGCCCCGCTCTCTCCAAGGCGCACACATTTCTTGGAATAGGCTTCGATCAGGCGCTCGGCGGCATCATAGGCCGCTGCGTCGCCACCGCACATGACCACCAACTGGCCATTTTCGGCTCCGGCCTGACCACCTGACACAGGCGCATCCACGAACGACACGCCACCCGACTTAGCTACCTCGTAAAGCTCAAGCGTGACC
This sequence comes from Roseovarius sp., assembly GCA_963691795.1. GTDB lineage: Bacteria > Pseudomonadota > Alphaproteobacteria > Rhodobacterales > Rhodobacteraceae > Roseovarius. The sequence goes on along the minus strand of OY829373.1, from coordinate 3,408,554 downwards.
TTGGAGGACACTGTCGTGTGATCTACAAAAATCGTGCCCTTGGACATGCCTGAGAACGCGCCATCTTCTCCCAGGCAGACGCTGCGCAGATCATCATCATTTCCCACACAGGCCATAACGAAGTCTGCGCCCTCTGCGGCCTCTTTCGGTGTCGTGGCAAAGCTGCCGCCATATTCACCCGCCCACTTTTCCGCCTTGGCAGTGGTGCGGTTGTAAACGGTGACCTCGTGGCCTGCCTTTTGCAGATAACCGGCCATCGGGTAGCCCATCACGCCCAAACCAAGAAATGCCGCTTTCGCCATCAGTGTTTCCTTTCAAATGAGGAGTGTCAGAGCGCGTCTTTCGGGGCCTGCCCGGCAAAGAACGCGTCCATGTTATCGAGTGCGCGAAAGCCCATGGCGTCGCGTGTGGTCGTTGTCGCGCTACCGATATGGGGTAGCATGAAGATATTTTCATGGGTCGAAAGGGCAGGGTTGCCACCTGGTTCCACCTTGAAGCAATCCAGCCCGGCCGCGGCCAGCCGCCCCGATGAGATGGCTGCCACCAGTGCATCCTCGTCCACCAAGGCGCCGCGCGCAGTATTCACCAAGATGGCCCCTTGGGGCATCAGGTTAAAGCGGTCGGCATTCATCAGATCCTGTGTCTCAGGTGTTGATGGGCAATGCAGCGACAGGAAGTCGGAGACCTCAAGCAAGCTTTCGATTGTGTCGTGATAGGTCGCGCCCATTTCCCATTCCGGGCGTAGGGGCGTGCGATTGTAATAGTGGATCTCCATCCCGAAACCGCGCGCCTTGGCCGCAAAGGCCCGGCCCACGCGGCCCATGCCGATGATGCCGAGCCGCGCGCCCGTGACCTGCTTGCCCACCATGAAAGAGGGGCTCCAGCTGTCCCATGCGCCGGTGCGCACCAGCTTGTCACCGGTCACGGCCAACCGTGCCGCGCCCAGCATCAGGAGCATGGCAATCTCTGCCGTGGCATCGGACAGGACATCAGGCGTGTTGGTGACCACGATCCCCTTGGCGCGAAGCGCGTCGAGGTCGCAATGATCCACACCCACGGAATGGTTTGCGACGATCTTCAGACGCGGGTCAAGCTGCGCCACCACCTGGGCCGAGAAATGCTCCGAATGGCAGGGCATCATCGCATCGACCTTGGCGCTCATCGCGATAATCTCCTCGGTGGTGCCGGGGGTATCGGCTTCGTTTAGGATCAGCTCGTAATCGCGCGAGGCGCGCTCTATGGTCGCCGCGGAAAGGCGTCGCGGCATCCAAACGACTGGTTTGTCGCTCATTTGTCTTTGTTCCGAACCGCGTCTTCCCAGAAGTTATACACCGCCATGGCAATGACCACGAAAGCGATGATCATGAAGGGCAGACCACCCGTGAACCCAGCAAAGCCTGTGGAAATGCTATGCGACAATCCAATCACGAAGGTCATCATCAATCCGGTGCCGATCAGCCCCATGATAATATTGGTCATTCTGGACATGCTATTCCTCCGATTCTAGATCATCACCGCCGGCCTGCGCCAGCGCATTTTGCACCCAGGCCGCTGTGCGCAGCAGCCGGTCATCTTCTTCTGCGGCCCCGATCAGTTGGATGCCGATCGGAAGGCCATTATCGCCCACTAGGGCTGGGATGGACAGGCAGGGCAGGCCCGCGAGAGTCCAGATCAGGCAGAACGATGCATCGCCAGTGCTGTTGGCGCTCAACGGCAGCGCCTCACCCAGGGCAGAGGGTGAGAGGACGGCGTCAAAATCATTGAAATGCTCAACAAAAAAAGTATCGGCCGACTGTTTGACTGTTAGTGCGTCTTCATACTGATCTTGTGTTATTGCTTTGCCTCGGGCCACTGCATCGCGCAGTTCGGCACTCAGGGCGTCGCCATGTTCTGCCACCAGTTCGGCCATGTTGCGGTTGATCTCGTAATCATAGATGACCTTGTGTACATCTGTCAGCCCGCCCAATTGAGGGGCGGCATCGAACCTTTCGATCCGCGCGCCAAGAACCTCGAACACAGCGGCGATGCCGTCATGGGCGTCGCGGTCCATCTTTGAATGATAGGGCAGGTCAAACCAAGCGATATCTGGTTCAACCGGGGCCTCTGCTAGCGCGCCTGTGAGCATCTTCGGGCGGGGGCGGCGTAGGCTATCGGCATCGTTTTGATCATAACTCGACAGGACATCCGTAAGCAGGGCGGCATCCTCAAGTGTATTTGCAAAGCAACCAATCTGATCCAGCGTCTGTGACGTCGCCAGAATGCCGGAGCGGGAGATCATACCCCGTGTTGGCTTGAACCCAAATGTCCCGCAGAACGAGGCGGGTCGGATCACCGATCCCCCGGTCTGACTGCCCACGGCCAGCGGAACATGGCGCGCTGCAACAGCGGCGGCAGATCCGGCAGAAGAGCCACCCGGTGTGCGGTCGGCCGCATGAGGGTTGATTGTCTTGCTGGGCGCAAGGAAAGCCATTTCGCAGGTTGTGGTCTTGCCCATGATCACCGCACCCGCATCGATCAAGTTTTCCACGATACGTGCGTCGCGCTCGGCTTGGCGTCCCTCAAAAACACTGGCGCCGCGCGCTGTAGGACCTACGGATGTGTCAACTATGTCCTTTAGGCCCACAGGCACGCCATGCAGCGCTCCGGTGCCGCGGCCCGCGCGGCGTATGCGGTCCGCTTCACGCGCCTGATCCAGCGCGTGTTCTCTATCCAGCCAAGCCCAGGCTTTTACCTGCGGATCTGTGGCGTCGATCCGCTCAAGACAGGCGGTGACCAAGGCCTCTGAGGTCAGCCGCCCCTCGCGGATACTTTCGGCGGCAGACACCGCCGAAAGCATAGTCAGGTCATTTTTCATTTAAGGCACCCACACTCCGAATAGGTAATCCGGCAGCCAGAGCGCAATGCCTGGGAATTGGTACATGAGCACCATGCATAGAACCACAATCGCCAGATAGGGCATCAGGCCTTTGAAAATCTCGATCAGCTCGATCTGCGACTTCAACACGCCCTTGAGGTAGTAGGCTGACATGGCCATTGGGGGCGTCAGGAACGACGTTTGAAGGTTCAGCGCCACGAGCATGGCAAAGAAGTACGGGTTGACGCCGAAGGTTTCGAGCATGGGCAGGAAGATCGGCACGAAGATGATCAGTATCTCCGACCATTCCAGCGGCCAGCCCAGTAGGAAGATGATGATCTGTGCCAGCACCAGGAACTGCCATGGCTCAAGGTTCATCGCCACGACCCAATGTTCGATCACATCATGCCCACCGAGGTAGGAGAAGATGGAAGCAAAAGTCCACGATCCGACGAAGAGCCAGCAAACCATCGCTGTGGCCTTCGCGGTCAGGAATACGCTTTCCTTTACTTTGGTCCAGTTCAGTGAGCGATACATCGCCGCCAGTACCAGACCACCAAGCGCGCCCATAGCTGCCGCTTCCGCCGGCGTTGCGAGACCGCCAAGGATCGAGCCGAGAACCAGTAGGATCAGCACTGTAAGTGGAACGAACGAGATCAACAGGTTGTAGTAGACCGTGCTGCGTGGAGGGATGTCCTCTTTGGCCGGTTTTGGCGCAAGGCCCGGATTGATCGTGACCCGCATTACCACATAGACGATGTAAAGACCGGCGAGAAGAAGACCCGGGAACACGGCCGCTGCGTAAAGGCGCAGTGGAGAAAGCTCTGCAATCGCCGCATATACAATCAGCATGATTGAAGGCGGGATCAGGATGCCCAGCGTACCACCCGCACAGATGATGCCGGAGGCGAAGGACCTATCGTAGCCCGCTTTGTTCATCGCAGGATAGGCCAGCAGTCCCATAAGGGTCACAACCGCGCCTACAATGCCCGAGGCAGTGGAGAATACCGCGCAGGTCAGAAGCGCGGCAATGCCAAGGGATCCAGGCAAGTTGCTCGCCGCCTGGTAAAGCGAGAAGAACAGCCGGTCCACGATGTTGGCCCGTTCCACCACATAGCCCATGAATAGGAACAGCGGGATTGCGACGAGGATGTCGTTCTCCATCACCGAATAGGTGTTCTGGTTCAGGAGATAGAAGATGTTGTTGTTGAAGATATCTCCGATGCTTTCAGGCGCGCCGGTGTAATAGGCGTAATAGCCAAAAGCCACGCCCATGGCGATCAATGTGAATGCAATCGGAAAGCCCAGCAATACCAGTACAATGAACAGGCACAGCATTAGGATCGCAACTTGAGGGTCCGTCATCGGTCAGCTCCTTCAGGACTTATCTGAGCCGCCGCCGAGCAGATCGGCCACGTTGCTGTCAGCGAGCAAGTCTTCAGTTTCTTTCACATCATCGATGCGCGCAGGCCATGCGCCTGTGCGCATCGCGATCCAGCAACGCATCATTTCCGCAACGCCCTGGATCATAAGTAGCAGACCCGCAACAGGGATCAGCGTTTTGAAGAAATAAACCTGGATCCGTGCTGGGCTGTTCCAGCTGACTTCCTTGTAGCGCCAACTGTCAGAAGCGATTTCCCAACCATACCAAAAGAGAGCAATCATGCCTGGAAAGAAAAAGATGATGTACAGAATGAAGTCCACGCGTGCCTGCCATCGTACAGGAAATAGACGGTAAAGCACGTCACCGCGTACATGGGCATCTTGCGCCAGCGCATATGCGCCCGCCATTAGAAACAGCGCCCCGTACATTTGCACCATCATATCGAATGCCCAGACCGTCGGCGAGTTCAGAACGTAGCGTACGAACACCTCGTAGGACACTGACAATGTAAGAATGAGAATACACCATCCGAAGGCTTTACCGACCCATTGGCTCAGTCCTTCGATGGCGTGGATAGTCTTTTGCACGACCGGATCCCCCGTAGCGCCATCTTTCGTAGGAAGCGGAGGCCACTCAAAGTGGCCTCCGCCAAGATTTCATTGTGTCGCGGCTGCGATTAGCCGAAGTAATGTGCGTAGGCCAGCTTATAGTCGGGCTGGTTCAGGTTCAGGTAGTTCATCACGTCCTGAGCATACGCTTTCTGGCTTTCGATCACTTTAGCGAAGAAGGGATCTTCGCCCGCGATGCGGTCAATGACGATGTCCCAAGCCTTCAGCTGTTCAGACATAACGCTGTCCGGTGTCCGGTAAACATTAACGCCCTGTTCATCACGCAGCTTTACGAGGTCGGACGCGTAGCGGCGGGTGTTGTGCCAGTAGAAGTTGGAGTTTTCCGCTTCAGAGGCGTATTTCAGGATCGCTTTCTGTGCGTCTGTCAGGTTCTCGAACTTCTCTTTGTTGAAGGTCACTTCGAAGAATTCCTGCGACTGGTGGAACGAGGCCAGGTGATAGTGCTTGGACACGTCCTGCATGCCGAAGTCACGGTCAGACGTCGGGTTGTTGAATTCCGCCGCGTCGATCAGGCCGGATTTCATCGCCGGCTGGATTTCACCGCCGGGCAGCTGAACAACCGACATGCCCATTTCCAGTAGAACGTCAGCAGCCAGGCCAACGGTCCGGTACTTCAGGCCGCTCATCTGGCTGGCGTCTTTGATTTCTTCCTTGAACCACCCCATCGGCTGGGCCGGCATCGGGGAGTTGAAGAACGATACAACGTTCAGGCCAAGCGAGGCCATCAGTTCGTCAAACAGTTCCTGACCGCCACCGTAGTGGACCCAGCCCAGAACTTCCTGGGACGACCAGCCGAAGCAAGGGCCGGTGCCGAAGAGCGACGCCGCCTTGGACTTGGAGTACCAGTAGGCGGGCACGTAGTGTGCCGCGTCCAGAACGCCGCGATGGACTGCGTCCTGCATCTGGCTTGTTTTCACAACCGAGTTCACCGGCAGCAGTTCGATGGTCAGCGAGCCACCGGACATTTCGTTTACGCGGTTCACGTAAGACTGAGCGTTTTCAAGGAAAATGCCGCCGCCCCAAGCTGCCTGCATCTTGAGGGTCGTATGGCCGTCTGCGATGGCCGGTGTTGCAAGAGCGCCGGCGCCAGCCAGTGCAGTTCCGCGCAGGAAATTTCTGCGGTTCAAGGATTTGGACATATTTCCTCCCAATATCATTCCATAGTTTCACGCCATCGACATACCAACGGGATGTAGGTGCGCGCGCGCCCACAAGGCATGCTAGGAAATAGTTGACTTAAGGGTTTAGATCAAAAAAAATTTTTTGTTTCTTAGGGATAGTTGCGGCCTTGTTCTGAATCGATATTCAATTACAAAGAGTTGGCGATGTAAGGGCGGGTAAAATTAATTTACCAATTTTCGCATTGTATTGAGGTTCACCTGATGCAGCAGATGCTTCCGCGGGGGCTTTAAACTGGAATTGCAAGCCATGTCTCGTGACTGAACACACAATTTGGAATATCGAAACTCGACCCTCAGCCGCCCCAATCGTGAGGTTTTTGCGTAGTCCTTTGGTGCTTGTTCTATGGGGGAAAGGATCGGAAATTATAGATCCAGAAAAACAGTTTCCCCGTCGCCTCTCAAGCAAATGTCAAAGCGGAAAACGCGCACCCCGTCGGCCTCCCCCTCATCTGTTGCCAGCAGCGTATTGTGCCGGCCTACAGCGGATAGGGTCGACAAAAGTGGGTCCTGTTGGTTTAAGTCACCAAGGTCGTTGAAATAGATACGCGTGTGCAGCCCGCTGTTGATCCCACGGGCCACAATCCAAAGGGACAGGTGCGGGGCCTGCAATGTGCCATTATGGCCGGCGACCTGACCCGGCCTGATCGTTTCAACCTGCCAAAGCCCGGTCTCGAAATGGGTCGACGCACGCCCCCAGCCCCAAAATCCAGTTTTGGATACGGCATCCCTGTCGGGATAGGCCCCCTGTGCATTCGCTTGCCAGATCTCGATCAGTGCGTCGCGCACGGGTTCACCTTCCGCATCGCGGATCATGCCTCCGACGCGGATTCTTTCCCCCGGCACATCCAAACCTGCGATCACCTCGCCAAGTGGCTGATCATACATTTCAAAGCCTGCGACTTTTGGCGCAAGACCAATATGCACGTAAGGCCCAGCGGTCTGCGAGGCTGTCTGGGGCAGGGTCTTTTCGGCCATGAGATTCAATCCCCTTCTGGCCTATTTTCAAAAAGGGTAGCCCCCGGTCCACGCAGCACGATGTCGAAACGGTAGGCAAGGCAATCAAACGGCGTGCTGGCTTCCATATCCAGCCGAGCTATCAGGCGGTCGATCGCAGCCTCGTCCGGTATAGTTCGCACAATGGGGCAAAGCGGCACAAGCGGATCGCCCTCGAAATACATCTGGGTGATAAGCCGTTGCGTGAAGCTATGCCCAAAGACCGAGAAATGAATATGTGCCGGACGCCAGCTTGGCGTCCAGTTGGGCCAAGGGTAAGCCCCGGGTTTGACGGTTTGGAACTGGTAGTAGCCCGTGACATCCGTGATTGTCCTGCCGCAACCGCTAAAGTTTGGATCAACAGGGGCGAGGTAGCTGTCATTTTTGTGCCGGTAGCGCCCTCCGGCATTTGCCTGCCAGATCTCGACCAGTGTGTTGTCTACGGGCCGTATATTCTGATCCAGCACATGCCCATGCACGACAATCCTCTCGCCCACAGGCGAGGCGCCGGGGGCGGCGAAATTCTGCAGTAAGTCATTATCGAGTGTGGCTACATCGCCATGTCCGAAGGCTGGCCCGGACGTGTCACACAGCGCAGCGTCCAGCGCTACCAGTGGCTGGCCAGGTGCGCGTGTGGTGGAAGAACGGTAGCCCTCCGTATAGGCAGGCGGATGGATCAAAGGGTCTTGCGATCGCAGCGGCATGGTGGGTTTTGTCACAGCTCGACCCCCATCTCGGCATAGACCTCACGCGCGATGCGAATTGCCGTGTTGGCCCGGGGCACGCCTGCATAGACGGCGACATGAAGCAACACTTCCTTTACGTCCTCAGCATCAGCACCGGTGTTGGCCGTGGCCCGAAGATGCATTGCGAACTCTTCCTCATGGCCCAGCCCAGCCAGCAAGGCGAGTGTGAGCATTGAACGTTCCCTCAGCGGGATCGTCTCCCGCGCCCAAACTTTGCCCCACGCCCCATCTGTGATCATATCCTGAAAGGCGGCGTCAAACTTGGTCTTGCGATCCTCGGCGCGGTCCACATGGGTGTCTCCCAGAACCTTGCGGCGGATGATCATGCCCTTGTCGTGATGGTCTGCCATAAGGTGGGGGCCTTTCGAATGCGAAGTTGCAACGAGAGTGCACCGAAGCGCTGGCAGGGTCAAACTTGGGATTGGCCACAGTCCCCGTCTACCGCTTGCGCCGCCGCCCGGGTGTTTTGGAGTGAAACGCCGCCGGGCGCTTTTCAATCCATGCGATGAACTTTGCCAGGCGCGGATGGGCGCGCAGGGCCTCGATGGTGGCATAGTCGCGCGCCAGCTCGGCCTCCGTTAGGGTGGCGTGGATCTCGTTGTGGCAAATCTGATGCAGTAACACCACTGGGCCGCCCTTGCCGCCCTTGAGCTTCGGCGTCAGGTGATGAAGACTCTGTTGCGCCTCAGGCGGGATGGGCCTGCCACAAAGGGGACAGATCGGATCATCCATTCGACATTTTGCGCATACTTACGGCAAGCCCATAACGCGCTGGAAGGCTGAGCGTGCGACTAGCCGGTCCCCATAAGACTGCATCCTTTCATCGGGCGCCGGAAAACCCGCAACCTTGGCCCAGCTCAGGCAATGGCCCAACAGCAGATCAGGAATGGTAAGGTCATCGCCCATCAAAAACGGCCCCTCCAGCGTCTCCGACATACGCGTAAGGTGACGCTCATAGCCCGCTTTCATTGACGCCTTAATGGCAGGCACGCGCTGATCTTCTGGTAGGATGAAACTGTGCTGTGCGACGCACCAAAGCCTTGCGTCAATCTCAGCTAGCACATCAAAAGTGAATGCGTCCTGTCGTGCCCGCTCTGGCGTTCCGGCGGGATAGGTAAGCTTGCCGTGACGGTCGCCCAGATAGGTCATTATCGCCATGGAATCGGGGATCATATGATCTCCATCCAACAACACCGGCACTCTGCCCGTAGGATTTATGGCCAGCACGGCCTCGCTGCGTGGCAGGCTTGGGTCATGCGTGTAAGCCTCTCCCATTTCCTCCAGCATCCAAAGGATGCGAAAGGTTCGGGCTTTGCGGGTTCCTATGACTTTGTACATGTTTGGCCAGCCTGTGATGTGAGGGGTGGTAGCATGCTGCCTGCTTGCGTGTGGCTTGGCAAGCAGGGTGAAGGGCAAACTTGCGCGCCTGCCGCAGGTAGGCCCGTTTGTCACCCGACCTCGCCAGGCCCGTGCCAATTTCTTCTTTGACATGGCTTTCTCTGGCCGTAGCATGCTCCCAAGGCACTGACGTTTGGAGGTCAGCTAGAGACCATAAACGTCTGGCGTGGCGTTTTTTTGGCATCAATGCCATTCTCGACTGGGACGGTCCTAACAGGCTTGGACATAACAAACCCGGATGAGTGTTCAATTAATAAACACAACTTAAATGTCGAGGCCGACCTGGCCCATCTGGAGGTTTGGCGCAACAAGTCGGTTGATATCAGCAACGCAAATAGAAGGGCAGGCCATGACATTTATCCTAGCTGTTGCCCCCAGTTTCGAGCAGGGTAGTGCGCTTGTGACGCTGCCGGTTAAATGAGTTTCAACTGACCCGGCAGACATCTCTGGATAAGGGCATCTTTGATGGCAATCTTACTGCGCGGCAGTTGAGTGACGCCGCATTTGCCAATCTTAAGGCCGACTTCCTTTCCCAACTCGAGAGGTTGATCTGGACCGGTTGACACTTTTCCAGAAACTCTCAAGCGTACTGATTTCAAGTGGTATCAATGAGCCTGTGCTTTATGGTGGCGAAAGCGGCCACTCAATCTTCGCGCGGGCCTTGCTGGACGGTTTGGTCAACATGAAGAAGGAAGCATTCTCGGCGCTTGAGACTTTCGACAGCCATCTGCTGCCAAGGATAGCCGGAGCGGTTGAGCAGGACCCGCAGTTTTGCCTCATCACTGGCGCGCGGCATGAGGCGGATGATTTCATTTTCTTACGCAGCGAAGACTGAGAGAACTTCTAAGCAGACATAAATCAGTATGTCTCACTATAGAATTTTACATCCTCATAGATTGAGCGATCGTTCGCCAACAGATAGAAAATTGGACGTTCAGAATATGAAAATTCTCAATTGCGGGGCATCATGGCGAGCCGGATCAGTGTGCGTTCGAGAACGGCCATCGGCGGTGCGGTCTGACCGGCGGAGCGAAGCTGCAGATCGGTATCCGTGATCAGGGTTAGCGCGTCTTCCAGACGGGCTGCACCCCACTTCTGCGCCTGCCGCTGCATGCGATCGCGCCGGGGTCCGAAGATCGGGGGCCGTAAGCTGGCCATGCCTTTTGATATGCCGCCAGGGTCCGAGGCCGCCGCGTAAAGTGCGCGGAAATGGCGGGAAGCGGCCATGCACAGGCCAACCGGCTGCACCCCCTGCGCACGCAGGCGCTTCATGACCGGCCCCACTTCGCCCGGGCGGGCCTCGGCCACAATGTGCAAGATGTCGTCCAGCTCTGCCTCGATAGACAGGGGCGCGCAGGCGGCGATGTCGTTGGAGGATAGGGCGCTCGCGTCGCCCATCTTGTAGAGCGCGATCTTCTCGATGTTCTGGCGAAAATCACCGGGGTCCAGCATACGAGCAAGTGCAGTCAGATCACGCATGGCATCTGTGCTAATGTCCTTTAGGCCTGCAACCTTAAGTGTGGTCTCTATTTCCTTCTGTGAGGGTGGGTCATCATAGATCGCTGCGATGTAAGCGGATTTATGTGTCTCGAAAAGCTTGCGTAGTTTCGAGGCGGGCTTGAGCGCGCCAGCCGTGACCACAAGCACCGCATCGCCTGGTTGCCACTCGGCTAGGGCATTGGTCACCGGGGTCAGAACCGTATCATTGGCGTCTTCCACGAAGGCCACGCGCGGGCCGGGAAAGAAACCTTGCGCCTTCATGGCGTCATCCAGCAGGGCAGGGTCCTTGCGCAGCTCGGTCGCATTCAACCGAGTGAGGCGCATTTCCTCCTCTCCCTGGGGACCGATCAGGGCCGCGATCACTTCTTGCCGCCTGAGCGCCACGCGCATCCCGTCCTGACCGTAGATCAGAAGGCCGGGACGTTCAGCGTCGGGTTTGACGAAATAGGCGGGGGCGTCGCGGGGAGAGAGCTTCATGCCGGAAGTTGCGACGCATCGGCGGTCAGACGGGTGACCATCAGATCGGAAAGGATGATCATCAGCCTGTCTTCGGCATCTTCCTGCGCGGCCTGGTTGGCGACGGTAGTGCCCTCTGCGGAAAAGCTGGTAAAGTTTTCCACCTTGCCACTGGCCAGAACCTTTTCTGTCTCCAAGTCCCGCAGGGCGTAGGTTACGCTGCCCAGCAGATTGTAGCGGGTGATGATGTTGTTGGAGGAAATAGCAATTGGCTCTTCCCGAATGATCACCGAATAAGACAGACCGTATATAGCTGGACTGGCCGGGCCCAAACGTTCCTCGAACCGGCGCACCAGCACAAAATCCGCGCGGTCAGATGGATCATCCAGCGAGACCGAGTTTAGCAGCCTTGTTGCTGCCCCACCTGGCGCAAAAGCCGGGGAGAAGCCGCAGCCTGCCACCGCGGCAAGGGCGGAGGTCAGAAAAAGGCGTCGGTCAAACAACAACATTCACGATCCGTCCGGGGACGACGATAACCTTCTTGGGCGCAGCCCCGTTTAGCGCCCTTTGGACAGCATCGTTGGAGAGTGCGATTTTTTCAACCTCCGCCTTGTTCATGTCCTTGGGTACGTCGATTTCCGCCCGGCGCTTGCCGTTGATCTGAATGGGCAGGGTGACCGTGTCGTCGACCAGCATGGCCTCATCTGGCACTGGCCACGCGGCCGTTGTAACAAGCCCGTCATGGCCCAGCATGGTCCAAAGTTCTTCAGATAGGTGCGGGGTCATTGGTGCCATCAGCTGCACAAGCGCCGTTGCGGCCTGCCGCTTGGTATGCGTGCCTGCCTTGGACCGCGACAGTGTGTTGGAAAAGGCATAGAGCTTGGCAATGGCTGCATTGAAGCCAAAGCTTTCCACACCGCCCGTGACATCATGAATAGTCTTGTGCATTTCCCGCAGCAGCGCCTCGTCCTCGGTCGGAGAGGTGGGCGTATCGCTTGCAACAATATCCGTCACAATGCGATGTACGCGAGTAAGATGCTTGTGCGCAGCCTCCGCCCCGGCGGCGGTCCATTCCACGTCACGTTCCGGTGGGCTGTCCGATAGCACGAACCAACGCGCTGTGTCTGCACCGAAATCCCGGATGATAGTGACCGGGTCGACCACGTTGTTCTTGGATTTAGACATCTTGGCCGAGGGGATCACCTTGATCTTCTCACCTGTCTCGCGCACCACCAGTTCGCCGTCATGATCCGCAATCTCTTCTGGATAGTGGTAGATCGCGCGCCCATTATCCGTGCGGCGTTCAGCGTTTTCGTAGATCGCGTGGGTCACCATCCCTTGCGTGAAAAGTGCATCAAACGGCTCAACCGCTTCGGCGGGCAGGTGGCCGCATATATGCATCGCGCGGGCAAAGAAACGGGAGTAAAGCAGGTGTAGGATCGCGTGTTCAACGCCGCCGATATACTGATCGACATTCATCCAGTACCCGGCCTCTTCCGCGTCCGTTGGCGTCTCGGCCCGTGGTGCCGTGAAGCGTGCGAAGTACCAGGAGCTGTCAACGAAGGTATCCATGGTATCCGTCTCGCGTAGCGCCTCACCTCCGCATTTTGGGCAGGTACACTGTCGCCACGTCGGATGCCTATCCAGAGGGTTGCCTGGCTGGTCAAAGCTGACATCATCTGGCAGCTGGACGGGTAGGTTTTCCTTCTTCTCGGGCACCACACCGCATGTTTCGCAATGCACCACAGGGATCGGGCATCCCCAGTAGCGTTGGCGGCTCAAGCCCCAGTCGCGCAGACGGAACTTGGTCACACCAAGGCCCCAGCCATCCTTTTCGGCAAGGTCGATCGTGGCATCAATCGCCTCTTGCCCCGTGGCCACGTCGAGGCCTGCAAAATGGTTTACCCATTTCACCTTCTCGGTCTTGGGCGGCACGAAGGCCTCATTGCCGACGGGTTTGTGATTGTCGAGCGCAAAGAACGTGTCCACCACCGGCAGATTATATTTACGGCAGAAATCAAGGTCGCGCTGATCATGGGCTGGGCAAGCAAAGATCGCGCCAGTGCCGTAATCCATCAGGATGAAATTCGCGATCCAGATGGGCAGCTCCCAGCTGTCATCGAGCGGGTGCTTCACGGTCAGCCCGGTGTCAAAGCCCAGCTTTTCGGCCTTCTCCAGCGCTTCTTCGGTGGTGCCGCCCTTGGCGCACTCGGCGCGGAAAGCGGCCACATCCGGATTGGTCTTGGCCAGGGACTTGGCCAATGGGTGATCGGGCGAGATTCCGATGAAGGACGCCCCAAGCAGGGTATCAGGTCGGGTGGTGTAAACTTCGATCTCGCCCGCGCCATCGGTGCGCTCGAAACTGAACTGCAAGCCGCGTGACTTACCGATCCAGTTCTCCTGCATCAGGCGCACTTTCGCCGGCCAGTTATCGAGACCCTCGAGCGCCTCAAGCAGCTCTTGCGAGAAATCCGAAATTTTGAAGAACCACTGCGTCAGCTCGCGCCGCTCCACATCCGCGCCAGAGCGCCAGCCCTTGCCGTCGATCACTTGTTCATTGGCCAGCACGGTCATGTCGACCGGGTCCCAGTTCACCACGGCGTTCCTGCGATAGACAAGGTCCTTCTCGAGAAAGTCGAGGAACATAGACTGCTGATGGCGATAGTATTCAGGATGACATGTCGCAATCTCACGAGACCAATCATGTGAGATACCCAAAGGCTTCATCTGAGCCTTCATGTCTTCGATGTTCTGATAGGTCCATTTTGCTGGATGTATACCTTTGTCAATTGCCGCATTCTCAGCGGCCAGTCCAAAAGCATCCCAGCCAAACGGGTGTAACACATTATGGCCAGTGGTCATCTTTTGGCGCGCAATTACGTCGCCCATTGTGTAATTGCGCACATGCCCCATATGGATGCGACCCGAGGGGTAGGGAAACATCTCAAGCACATAGTATTTTGGCTTATCCCCGGACTTCGCGGCACGGAACACATCGGCCTTGTCCCAGGCGGCTTGCCATTTTGCTTCGATGTCGGCGGCGGAATAGCGCGTCATTTGTGACGGTCCTCAAAGATTATTTATCAGGGGAGTGATAGAAACCTTATCACCAAGGGTCCAGTGTGAAAGATGACAAATAGGCACCCTTGCAGCAATTGCTGTCGCGCCGTTACATGGGAACCAAAAGTCGAGTGGATATCCGTATGCGTATTCTTTTCATTCATCAAAACTTTCCGGGGCAGTACAAGCACCTCGCCAAGGCGCTGGCGGCGCAGGGGCATGAATGTGTTTCACTGACCCTCAGGGTGAAAGAGCCCACCACCTGGCACGGCGTACGGCTTCTTCCCTATAGTCTGCCCAACAATGCGCATCAGAAGACGCACCCCTGGGTTCTGGATTTCGACACCAAGATCACCCGGGCTCATGCCTGTTTCGAGGCGGCGCGAAAAATGAAAGAGGACGGCTTCAACCCAGATCTGATCCTCGCCCATCCGGGCTGGGGAGAGCCGCTCTTTCTTTCGGATCTCTGGCCAGACGCGCGAACAGGGCTTTACTGTGAACTTTATCATCTTGCGGGCTATCCCCATGCCGGGTTCGATCCCGAATTCGATAAACAGGACCTACTGGATCAGACGTTGCGGCTGCGACTCAAGAACCTACACAACCATATGCATTTCGAGTTTGCCGATGCTGGGATCAGCCCGACCGCGTTCCAAGCCGACACTTTCCCCGCGCCTTTTCGTGACAAGATCACGGTCTGCCATGATGGCATAAACACGGAATTGTCGCGCCCCGATCCTAACGCCATGCTGCGCCTACAGACCCATGGCGCTATTAGCCGGGATGATGAGATTATCACTTTCGTAAACCGCAATCTCGAACCTTACCGCGGCTATCACATCTTTATGCGGGCCCTGCCGCGCCTGCTGAAAGAACGGCCCGCGGCCACGGTGCTGATCGTGGGTGGCGATGACGTCAGCTATGGTGCCCGCCCGCCGAAGGGGAAAACCTGGAAACAGGTCTTTATTGATGAAGTGCGCAGCAAAATTCCAGATGATGACTGGGTGCGGGTGCGCTTTCTCGACCGGGTGCCGCATGACCAGTTCACGCGCCTTTTGCAGATCAGCCGCGTGCATGTCTACCTGACCTATCCTTTCGTTCTCAGCTGGAGCCTGATGGAAGCCATGAGCTGCGGCGCGGCCATAGTGGCAAGCAACACCGCACCTGTGAAAGAGGTTATCACCGACGGTCAAACCGGATCGCTTGTGGATTTTTTTGACGGAGATGCGCTGATTGATGCGGTGTCTACCCTGCTCGACGATCCTGACCGCCGCGCTGCCTATGGCCAGGCCGCGCGTGCCCACATAACCGACAACTATGACCTGTCGGCCATTTGCCTGCCGCGCCAGATTGAATGGGTCAAATCCTTGATGGCTTGAAATCACGCTTCTGTCTGAACCTCGCGATCAATCACTGCCTCGCGCTTTTAGGTATTTTTAGCCAGAAAGAAGCCAAAGCCGGCCTCTGTTCCTTTTTTGTTGAAGATATCCGGGGAACACACTCGAAAAGCGACGGGGCAGTGCCCTGAATTCCAACGCTAAAAGCTGTCGCGTGACTATTGGCCTTGCGCCACCCGGGCCGCTGCAGCCATGGTTCCGGGGCCGACCATCGCATCAAGGAAGCCCGTATACAGCCCGCGATTTTGCAAGATAACCTGGAACTCCAGCGCCGTTTCCCGATCCCAGCGCAGGAAACGGCCGTTGACCAACCCACGTAGGCGGTCCACTGGAAGCTCGCCGGTCTCGAGCGCCTGGATGTAAAGCTCTGCGGCACGGATCGGGTCATATTCGACGCCATCGCCGCGCTCATGCATGAAGGCCAGCGTGTTGATGGCCTCCGCCTCACCCCGGTTCACGCCGCGCATGATTAGCTTCAGGCGCACAGCTGGATCGTTAAAGAGCCCCTCTCCATCGGCAAACTTGTCTAGTTCAGTACGCGCCTTGGCATTGCCTTGCGCTGCGGCCAACTCGTAGAATTCGGTTGCCTTTATGGGATCAGGCAAGTCCAGTTCTTCTGCCATGGCTGGCGGCACAGCTTCGGGACTCATGTAAAGCTCGGCCAGTCGCAGTTGCGAAAAGTGGTAGCCCGCATCTGCACTTTCTTCGAGCAGGGCAAACATCTTGTCGAAATCCTGGCGCACGCCCCGGCCGATTTGGTGCATCACAGCGAGCGTTGCCTTGGCGGGAAGATCGCCCGCTTGGGATGCCTTCTGGTAGGCCTCAACCGCGCGGCGGTGGTTTTCGCGAATGCCGCCAATGCCAAAATTGTAGTAATCGCCCACCTTGGTATATGCCGCCGCTACGCCGCCTGAGGCTGCCATGTTAAATGTGCGCAGGGCATACTGGTGAAAGCCTTCACGCTGCATAATCACGGCCATATGAAACATGACTTCGGGGTTTTGTTCCGGGCCGATCAGGGCCGCCTCGCAATGGGGACGGGCCTTGGCCAACGCGCTGAAAACGGCCACGGTCGCATCCCGGCTGACAGGTGCAGCAGCTGATGGGATTCCGGCCAGGCCTAGACACTCTTCGAGTGCGCCGGGCATCTGCGCTTGCGCAGGTTCTCCTGTGGAGAGTGCCGTAACACCCAGGAAACCAATTGTTGCCATTCTTATTAAAAGACGCATCTGAAATCCCTTTGATCTGCCCAAAGCTCGGCGCGCCATGCCCCAGACACCTGTAATGGTCTGCTCAACCTGCCAGCGATTCTTGCAAAAATCTACACTCCGTTTGCCATACACGCCGTGCATGATTTGGCAACAGTGGCAGGCCCTTCTGCTGCGGCTCTTTGTCTGGAACGGATAGAAAACGGCGGATTTACGCGGATACCCGCGCAGTAACGACTCAACAGGCGGTGTTTTGCCGTCTATTGTAGATCAAATCTATTGGACGTGACGTGACTTGTTGCGAGGCAGATCAATCGCCTCTAAGAGGCCGGGCCATGAAAAATGAACCCTTATACAGGCCAGAGATTGACGGGGCCGAGCCCCTGACCGAGCCCGGTGCGTCCAGGCATTTTGCCAACCGTGGCGCGCTGATAATTGGTGTTTATCTCTTTGGTATGACCGGCATCGCCGCAAGTGCGCTCGCGCTGCGCGATCAGGTTATCAGCGTCCCCGTGGCCAGCACCGACATCGATGATGTCATGTCCCTGCCAAATAGTCCAAGTGTCGAAGAGACTGCGCTGAGCATTGGTACAACCACGCGCCCTACAAGCCTCACGCCGCAGGCTCCGAAACTCGCGCGGCTCAACCCCACTGAGACATTGCTCGACGATAGCCTTCTGTCGCCCCTCTCGCGCATTTTTCTTG
Organism: Roseovarius sp.; assembly: GCA_963691795.1. Lineage (GTDB taxonomy): Bacteria > Pseudomonadota > Alphaproteobacteria > Rhodobacterales > Rhodobacteraceae > Roseovarius. Next base: position 3,391,043 of record OY829373.1, on the reverse strand, counting down.
GCGCGCCGCCCGTTTCTCCACCCCCGCGCCCAGGCGTGGTGCAGGAGGACTTGGCGGCCGTTCCCGAGCTCCTGACCGACGACGGGACTGAAAGCGGGCCCGAAGAAATGTCCGAGATTGCTGCAGAGTCGGAAATAAACTTGGCAGGCCTTGGGGTGTCGGCGCGTCCGCGCTTGCGACCGCAGGACCTTGCCCCCCGCACCGCTAAACAGGAAGATGAGCTCCTGCGCCTCGCCAGCCTGGCCGCGCCAGAGAGCATCGCCACGCCTGACATCCAAACCACGCCCGAGCTTATCCCCGAGTCCCCCCGCCTCGTGGCGCCGTCGGCACAATGTCCGCGGCGGCTTGCCCGTGACATACCGCGTCGTCGTGGCGGGGCGGCCGGGGCGTCCACTGTTTTGGCGTCGGTCCAGAATGTGGATGGTGTTAAGCGGGATCAGGTGGTCGTTACCGAAATACTTAAGGGCAACATGCCGCGCTTCCAGCGCAACCTCGTACCGGTGACCCTGCGCGGTACAACGTCAGACGGACGGCAGGCCAATATTACCCTTTGTGTGACGCCCGATTACCTGGCGCTGGGAAGCGATACGGATTTCGTCCGCGTGCCGCTGGGGTTAAGCGGGGCCAGCCAGGTGGCGCGCTCCTTTAACATGCTGTTGCCCACGCCGCGGATGGTCGATGCGATCTACAGCCAGGCGCAGGTCCGCCTGACGCCAAGCCCGATGACACCGGGCGCGCAGATGACTTCGACCTCCTATTTCATGCGCCACAACCAAACCGTGGAAACACAGCGCCGTAACGCTGGCGCCGCACACGGCATGCTGATCTCGGGTCACAAGAAAGACGTGGTGCTGACATCGCGCCTGGTCTCCAACCGTGGGCGTGTGGCCATCTATGGCTGGCACCGCCGCAACGGCAAACCGATCCAGCCGCTTAGTACGGTGCACGGTGCCGGCTATGCCGATTACAGCCACGGCATCCGCCTGGTTAGCCGTACCGCCTATCTTGACGGGCGTGAGGTGGACCTCGAACGCCTCATGGGGGATCCCCGCTATGCCGGCCTGATCAGCCATGAGGGGCCCTTGGGCAGCTCGGTCCTCGCGTCTAACTGACACACTTGGTCAGGCACGAAATCAACGATGATGGGCGGGGCATGACCCCGCCTTTCTCTTAAATCAATCTGCGATCAAACACGCCTTGCCCTGCGCACTTGCAGGGCTTTTGCCAATGGCAGTAAGTTGACACCATGACGCGGGACAACCTGAACAGAGTATTGGCTATCGCCTTTTGTGTGGCTTTGGCCTGTGCCTGCGCTGCGGGCATATGGCGCTATGCTTATCTTCAGGGCCTTGCGCAGCTTGACAAGCAAGGACAGGGCGGGCTGACGCTGGCCACGGACCGCTTCACCGGTGAGCTGCGCCGTTTTCGCGAACTCGCGGTTCTGATGGCCGAACATCCGGTATTGTCAGATCTAACCAAAGACCCTTCACAGCAGGTCGCCGCGCAGGCCGTCCTGCAATCGGCCACCGACAAGAGCGGCGCGCTTGCTTTTTACTATGCTGACCGGCAGGGCAGGATTCTTTCCCAAACCGGCAGCCAGACCCTGAGTCCGGCAGGTGCCACATATTTTGAGCGCGCCATGCAGGGAGCCCTTGGGGCATTCCATGGCCGGATTGGGCCGGATGGCCGCCGGGTCTATGCCTACGCCGCTCCGGCTTTTGCCGAAGACGGGCAGGTGCGTGGCAGCGTGATCGTCCTTGTCGATATTGCTGAGGTCGAGTGGGACTGGATCGGGGATCAGCCGGCCGTCTTTTTTACTGATGCTGCGGGTCGTGTGTTCCTGTCCAACCGCTCGGATATTCTTGGGTGGACTAAGCGCAGTGACAGCCAACCACTGGTGCCGCAAAGCGGCCCAGCTCCCGCCTTTGAACGGATCAACACGGGCGGCTTTGACGTCTGGCACATGGACTGGGGCGATTACCTGCCGGCACGTGCCCTGCATCTGGAACAGAATATCCCAGTGATCGACATGCAAGCCCATGCGCTTATTGACACAAGCCAAGCTCGTCGTGTCGCATGGCTGCAAAGCGCCGTATCTGGCATGATCTGCCTCGTCTTTGGCATCGGATTTTGGCGGTTGGCCGACCGCCGTCGCCGTCTTGCGCTTGCCAATGCCCGCCTGGAGCGGCGCGTGCGTGCCCGCACGGCAGAGCTTTCCGCCACCAACCGCATCCTGCGCCGCGAAGTGGCTGAGAGGCAGGACGCCGAGGCTGCCCTAAAACGCGCACAGGACGAGTTGGTGCAGGCCGGCAAGTTGAGCGCGCTGGGGCAGATGAGCGCGGGCATCAGTCATGAATTGAACCAGCCGCTTATGGCGATCCGCCAGTTCGCCGACAATGGTACGGCCTTTCTCGACAAGGGCCGCATGGAAGCGGCGGCCGATAACCTTTCCCGCATCGGGCAACTGGCGGCACGCGCGGGGCGGATCATAAAGAACCTGCGCGCGTTTGCTCGCAATGAAAGCGAACCCATGGGTAAGGTTGATTTGGTACAGGTGATCAACAGCGCTATCGAATTGACCGAACCCCGCTTGGTGCGCGACCATGTCACGCTCGATTGGACCCGGCCAGGGGGCCCGGTCTATGCTATCGGGGGCGAGGTGCGCCTCGCGCAGGTGTTTGTCAATCTGATCAACAATGCTGCCGATGCCATGACCAACAGTCCGGAGAAACGCATCACCGTCTGCCTCGAAACTGGGCCCCGGCTGACCGTGACGCTGACAGACACCGGCCCTGGCATCACCGAACCCGACAAAATGTTCGAACCATTCTACACAACAAAGGCGGTCGGGTCTGGTGATGGGCTCGGGCTTGGCCTGTCGATCTCCTATGGCCTTGTGCAAAGTTTTGGTGGTAACATCCGAGGCACCAATGCCAAGGCGGGTGGCGCGGTGCTAAGCGTCGAACTAGAACCCTGGCAGGCTGAACATAAGGAGGCAGCGGCATGAGCGGCAACGTTGATGTTCTCGTGGTCGATGATGACGCCTCCGTCCGCGACGCGCTTGTGCAGACGCTTGAGTTGGCCAACCTGAACGTGCTTTGCGCAGGGTCTTTTGTGGCGGCCAAGGATCAGATTACGCCGGATTTTCCAGGCGTGATCTTGTCGGACATCCGGATGCCGGGGCGCGATGGGTTTCACCTTCTAGGCTATGTCCGCGATCGAGATGCAGAGCTACCCGTGGTACTTCTGACCGGAGAGGGTGACATTCCCATGGCGGTGTCGGCCATGGGGCAAGGGGCCTTTGATTTTCTGGAAAAACCTTGTGCAAGGGATGACCTGATCCCAATACTCAATCGCGCGCTGGTCAACCGTAGGCTTGTGCTTGAAAACCGCCGCCTCAAGTTGCAGCTGCAAATCGGCGATCCAGCTGAGCGTCTGATCTTTGGCTCCTCTGAGCCCGCCGCCGGACTGCGCGACCGGGTGCGTGTGGTGGCGCCCATGGGCACCGAGGTTCTTGTGACGGGCCCGCCCGGAGCGGGTATTTCCAAGGTGGCCGAGGTGATCCACCTCATGTCACCCGTGGCTCGGGGCCCTTTTGTTAAACGCATGGCGGCGGGGCTTGAACCGCAGGCACTGGAAGAAAGCCTCGTAAGTGCTGCCTCTGGTTCGATCTTTTTTGATGAAATTAGCGCGCTTCCAGGGGCTAGCCAGTTTACCCTGCTCGAAAGGCTGGAAGCCGGAAGTCCAGCTCGCGTGCTTGCAGGCAGCACCTCTAACCTGGAAGTGGATGTGGCTTCAGGCCGCTTGAATGCTGATCTCTACTATCGCCTCGATATCACGCCCGTGCGGATCCCCGCGATCTCTGAGCGGCCCGAGGATATTCCGGAACTCTTCCGCCACTATGTTGCGCAGGCCGCTGAGCAGGCGGGGCTGCCAGTGCCAGACGTGTCTCACGATCACACAGCGCTACTCACGGCGCAGGACTGGCCAGGCAATGCGCGATCTCTTATGAGCGCGGCTATGCGCTTTGTTCTGGGTATGCCGGATACGGCTGAAGACGTAGCCGAGATGGGTCTCGCCGAACAGATCGCCCGTGTTGAGCGTGCCTTGCTGATTGCCGCTCTTGGTCGCCAGAATGGGCGCGCCTCCGCGGCTGCAAAAGCGCTCAAACTGCCGCGCAAAACATTTTACGACAAACTCGCACGCCACGGTCTCAAACCAGAAGATTATCGCCGCGGCAGTTAACACAACGGCTTGGTCCTGTGGTTGGCTGCAGGTCATTAGGGTGAGAACCATACATAATGGGTGAGAGGCAAGTGTCGGCTGTGGGCCCGGAGCTACTTAGCTTTATCCGGTGGTGGGCAGGGGAATGCCGACACTGCGAGTCCTAAAGGAGTAACGTTGTTGCAAAAGATACTGCCTGGTGTGATTTTTGATATGGACGGTCTTCTATTGGACACGGAGAGACTTTGCCTTGATGCATTTGTTCAAACCAGAAGGGCCTTTTCCCTTCCCGACCGTCCTGACATTTACTTGAGCTGCATCGGTATGCATGCCATGGCCTGCACCGACATCATTACGAAAAGTTTGAACAATCTGGCTCACCTTGATGAGTTTAATCGTGAGTGGGACAGACGAATTGAAGGCGCCATGGATAAAGGCGTGCCAGTCAAAACTGGTGTCATAGAGCTGCTTGAAATTCTCTTCGAAAATGGACATCCTCTCGCGGTGGCGACGTCGACACGCACGACAACGGCGCTCAAACGTCTGGAAGGATGTGGGCTACTTAGCTACTTCACGTCAGTTATCGGTGGGGATCAAGTTCCAAGGCATAAACCGGAGCCAGAGCCTTACCTCGCTGCTGCTGCATCGCTTGGCTTGCACGCGCAAAATTGCATTGCGTTTGAAGACTCCGATACCGGTGTACGCTCTGCTGTCGCATCTGGGGCTACGACCGTTCAAGTTCCTGACCTCGTTCCACCATCCGAAGCTGTAAGAGTTCTAGGTCACTTGATTGTTCCAAACGTATTTGAGGGCGCAATGGCCGTGGGACTACTCAAAGAAAAGAGTTGAGTTTCACGGCAGTTTTGTCCGCGTCTCAGACATTCGGCAAAGAGGGGTCCTCTCGCCGCACGATTGTAATCTATGGTGGCGAGGAGGGTTGCCCAAGTCATTCCTATTTTTTGCTTGCTCAAGAAAGGGTTGAACAGATTGCGCGGTTCTTTTCAAAGTCACGTGGTGTTGACCGTGCTGAAAACCGCATGGTTCAGAGCGGCAACATCTATGTCATTAAGAACGGGCTACAATGGGTCGATGCACCCTGACTATGGCCTAGACAAGACGCTTTATAATCGGTTCAAGCGGTGGTCAGAAAACAGTGTGTTTGAGCGCATCTTCGAGGCACTGGCCAAGCCGCATGTAGGAGTTGGCAACGTCTTTATGATTAAAGTCACCCACTTGACAGTTCACCGCACAGCTTCCTGCCTAAAAAAGGGGTGATGAGCCGAGGGTGATTAGGCGTACAAAAGACGGCTCTAGTACTCAACTGCAAGTCTTGAGACAACCTCGGGTGACCTGTGCGGCTACACCTGACGGGAGGTCAGCGCAGCGACTTCAAGGGCGCAGATGTTTTGCTCAAAGACTTGCTAAAGGACGAATCCCTGATCGGGGTTCATGGAGATGATGGTAACAAAACCCGCGAGATGTTGAGAGGACAGAAGGTTGCACCCTGTATTCCATTAAGGAAGAACTGAAAAGCAACTGTAGAATACTGCAAGGCTACATACAAAATTCGGCACAAGGTGGAAAACTTGTTTGTCAAACTCAAAGACGGGCGGCGTATTGCTGCACGTTACGATAGATGCACCAAAGCATTCCGATCCGCTATATACCTCGCAGCAATACTCATCTTCTGGTTATGAGATGCTGTAACGGGGCCTGCGTCACGCACCGCCGTTGCCACTTGTAAGATCAGTACCGCGCTGTCGCCATTCCCGTATTGAACCCAGTTGGAGGATGACGGGATGAAGCTATTTGTTGGATTGGATGTGTCGTTGGCAAAGATCGCCGTATGTGTGGTCAGCGAGCATGGCCAGATAGTCAAAGAGGCGGAAACTGAAAGTGAACCCGAAGCTCTTGCGCACTGGTTGGAGGAACTTGACGGCAGCATCGCAGCAATTGGCCTGGAAGCCGGTCCGCTGTCGCAATGGCTGTACCGAGGGCTGACCAAAGCTGGCTTTGATGCGGTGCTCATGGAAACGCGTCAGGTGAAAGGAGCGCTGAAGGCGATGCCGATCAAGACGGATCGTCGTGATGCGGAAGGGATTGCACGCCTTCTTCATCTCGGCTGGTTCCGCCCGGTCCACTGTAAATCCGTTTCTGCTCAGGAAACTCGAGCGCTTCTCGGCGCTCGAAAGGCTATCCAGCAGAACATGATCGCTTTGGAAATGTCATTGCGCGGACTGCTGCGGAACTTTGGCCTCAAAGTCGGTGCGATTTCCCGCGGCAGGTTCGAGACACGCATTCGGGAGTTGGCAGATGGCAATCCGATGTTGGAAACCGCTACAGAACCGATGCTGCGGGCCCGAGCGTCCCTGCGACAAGAACTCGCTGGTCTCGAAAAACACGTGCGCCAGTTCGCCGGAGACGATCCAGTGTGCTGCCGCCTCATGACAATGCCGGGGATTGGCGCAGTTGTGGCGCTGACCTTCCGCTCGGCGGTGGATGACCCGTCGCGCTTTACTTCTTCCAAGAAAGTTGGCCCTTGGGTCGGGCTGACACCCTCACGCAACCAGTCCGGTGAACGGGACGTGGCAGGCGGCATTACCAAAGCTGGTGACGTCAATCTGAGGCGAGCATTGTGCCAGGCGGCAACCGTCATGATGAACCGTGGCCGATCAACATGGCTGAGAACATGGGGAGCCCAACTCGCACAGCGGCGCGGACGAAAAATTGCGATGGTCGCACTCGCCCGCCGCATCGCTGTCATTCTGCATCGAATTTGGGTGGATGGCACAACCTTCCAGCCGGATGTAGCGCCAAGAGTGGCTTAACGACAAAAAGCACCGCCCATAGCCTGACTGATCGCAGGCTTTCGAGGTCCCGCAGGGACGTGGTTCTGATGATGCCGTGGTCTGGACTGTCGCTGACTCCCGTCAAGTACGCCTATGAGATGGGCACATCGGAATTGCATCGAACCAGCATCATGTTGGCAGCCGCCGCGCTGACCACGAACCGAAGCATGTACCCCAAGGATCTCAGCCAAAAGCCGCGACGGAAGCCTGGGCGGGCAACGAAAAAAACAAAAGAACCGCTATGGCGGATCAATTGTTTTGAGTGAAACCACTTGACTGGGACGCCCCCGTTACCGAAGTCCTGACCCTTGGCTTTAGTGCATTGTCCAAGTGCGGGGTCGCGTTTCACAAGCCTGTGCAAATAGCCAAGAAAGAACGAGCAGCACGGCCCGCTGTTTCTTCTTGCAGAAAGTATCCCGGGGGAGGCGCCCGAAAGGCGGCGGGGGCAGCGCCCCCAAGCCTGACTTGTGCGAAAAACCGCACGTTTGGATATAAGCGCTGTGTGGGATTTCGCACATTATTTCGCATGTGTGGTGGTGGGCATCAAAAAAATAGAAGATAATGCATTGTAATTAATAGTAAATCACGAATTCCATATGGAGCGCAAAACAAAAACTTGAGCGCGGCCTCTCATTGACCAACACTTTGCGCAGCGCGTGCCACGAGATGCGCGCCGATATGACCAAAGTCTCATATATGGGAGGATACCAATGAGATTTCTGACCGCTGCCGCCACCGCTCTGGCGCTGAGTGTAACTGCGACTACAGCTATGGCGGCCTGTGATGATGGCGAGATCGTCGTCAAATTCAGCCATGTGACCAACACCGACAAGCACCCCAAGGGGATCGCTGCCTCGCTGCTGGAATCGCGCATTAACGAAGAGATGAACGGCACAATGTGCATGGAGGTCTTCCCGAACTCCACGCTCTACAACGACAACAAGGTGCTTGAAGCCATGTTGCAGGGCGATGTCCAGCTTGCCGCGCCCTCGCTGTCGAAGTTTGAAAAGTTCACCAAGCAGTTCCGCATCTTCGACCTGCCCTTTATGTTCAATGACATCAATGCTGTTGAAGCCTTCCAGGCGTCTGAGGCTGGTCAGGCCATGCTAGACAGCATGCAGCGCCGTGGTCTGCAGGGCCTGGCCTATTGGCACAACGGCATGAAGCAGATGTCGGCCAACGTGCCGCTTGTTGCTCCGACAGATGCCAACGGTCTGAAGTTCCGCGTACAATCCTCGGACGTGCTTGTGGCGCAGATGGAAGCCATCGGTGGCAGCCCGCAGAAAATGGCCTTCTCGGAAGTGTACGGCGCGCTGCAGCAGGGTGTTGTGGACGGGCAGGAAAACACCTGGTCCAACATCTATGGCAAGAAGTTCTTTGAGGTGCAGGACGGCGTGACAAAGACCGACCATGGCATCATTGACTACCTGTTGGTGACAAACGTGGACTGGCTAGAAGGTCTGGACGCGGATGTGCGTGATCAGTTTCTAACCATCGTGGCCGAGGTCACCGAGACGCGGAATAAAGAGTCCACAGCCGTTAACGCCGAGGCCAAGCAGGCCATCATCGACGCCGGTGGTGTCGTACGCGAGCTTTCGCCGGAGCAGCGCCAGGCTTGGGTCGACGTGATGAAGCCCGTCTGGGACAAGTTCGCAGGCGATGTCGGTCAGGAAAACATTGACGCTGCACAGGCGATCAATGCCGCGACCAACTAAGTGATCACAACCTGATCAGAAGACCAACGCGTCCCGGATCTTGCCCGGGGCGCGTATTGCCCAAGTTACAAGAACTGTGCAGGGGGGCACCATGGCGCAGAACCCGCAACCAACCACCCGCTTTGACCGCCTCGAAGAGACACTCATCGCCGTGATCCTTGGCTTGATGACCCTCTTCACCTTCGCCAACGTGGTGGCGCGGTATCTTTTCAATGCCAATATTTTCTATGCGCTGGAACTGACGGTGTTCCTGTTTGCATGGCTGGTGCTGCTTGGGGCCAGCTATGCGGTCAAGAAGACGCTCCATCTGGGCGTGGATGCGATTGCCAACATGGTCTCAACCCCGACCAAGCGCGTTTTGGCGCTGATTTCGGTGGCGGTGTGCCTTTGCTACGCGTTGTTGTTTCTCAAAGGCGCATGGGACTACTGGGCGCCCTATGCCAATCTTTACCCCACCTCCGGGCACTGGTTTCCCACAGGTTTTGAACAGGTGCGCGGGCAGGGCTGGTACGAGACGCAGGACATCCCCGTGCCGTTCTTGATGCGCTGGCTCGAGGATGTGTTCAACGAAGGCTACGAGTACGAAAAACTGCCCAAGGTCGTGCCCTACGTGGTCTTGCCCCTGTCGGCACTGCTGCTGGTGATCCGGTTCGTGCAGGCTGGGATGCGCGTCTGGCGCGGGGAGCAAGACATGCTGATCGTCTCGCACGAGGCCGAAGAAGAGGTGGCAGAAGCCGCCGAGAAGTTGAAGGACTAAAGACCGATGGAAATTCTGCTTCTCTTCATCATGGTGATCGGCCTGATGCTGATCGGGGTGCCGATTGCGATCTCGCTTGGCTTTTCGTCCATTGTCTTTTTGCTGATGTTCTCGGACACCTCGCTGGCCTCGGTCGCGCAGACCCTGTTCGAGGCGTTTGAGGGTCATTCGACCCTGCTGGCCATTCCGTTCTTCATCCTCGCCTCAAGCTTCATGTCCACGGGCGGCGTGGCGCAACGGATCATCCGGTTTTCTATCGCGCTTGTGGGCCACCTTCGGGGCGGGCTGGCGATTGCCGGGGTGTTGTCCTGCATGATCTTTGCAGCCCTGTCGGGATCGTCACCGGCCACCGTAGTGGCCATCGGGACGATCGTGATCGCGGCCATGCGGCAGGTTGGCTATACCAAGGAATTCGCAGCCGGTGTGATCGCCAATGCAGGGACACTCGGCATCCTGATCCCGCCCTCTATCGTGATGGTGGTTTATGCCGCTGCGGTTGAAGTCTCGGTCGGGCGGATGTTCTTAGCAGGGGTGATCCCGGGCCTTATGGCGGGTGTCATGCTGATGATCGGCATCTACGTGATGGCCCGGATCAAGAATATGCCCAAGGGCGAATTCGCTGGGTTTCCCGAAATTTTTGCAAGCTTCCGGGCGGCGATCTGGGGCCTGCTGCTGATCGTGATCATTATGGTGGGAATCTACGGTATTCCCGGCGTGACCGGTGCTATATTCACGCCGACGGAAGCGGCGGCTGTGGCCTCGGTCTATGCGTTTATCGCGGCCTGTTTCATTTACCGTGATATCGGTCCGCTATCAGGTGGGCAAAGCTTACTGCGCAAGCCGCATGCCCTAGTGACAGCCCTATGGCATCCCGATACCGTACGCACGCTACGGGATGCAGGCAAGCTGGTGATCACGTTGATGTTCGTGATTGCCAATGCGCTGCTGCTCAAGCACGTGATTACCGACGAACAAATCCCTCAGAAGATCACCGAGGCGATGCTATCCTATGGCTTTGGGCCGATCACCTTTCTGATCGTGGTCAATGTGATCCTGCTGATCGGGGGCCAGTTCATGGAGCCTTCGGGCCTTCTGGTGATCGTGGCGCCGCTGGTCTTTCCGATTGCCATCGAGCTGGGGATCGATCCAATCCACCTGGGCATCATCATGGTGGTGAATATGGAGATTGGGATGATCACGCCACCTGTCGGTTTGAACCTGTTCGTAACGGCGGGCGTGGCGAACATGTCGATGATGGGTGTTGTACGCGCCGCGCTGCCCTTCTTGGCGATCATGTTCGTGTTCTTGATCCTGGTGACCTATGTGCCTTGGATTTCGACGGCGTTGCCCAATGCAGTGATGGGGCCTGAGATCATAACCAAGTAAAGTGATGCAGGCGGCGCGATGGTTGGTCTTGGAGGCGTTGCTTCCCTTCCGTCAGTCGCAGTCCATCGCGCTGTTGAGGCTGTCAGGGCCGGTGAAGGCGCCGATGTCTCGCACGGTCACAACCCCGTTCTTCAGCCGCGCGGCCATCACCCGGAACCAGTTGCCGGTGGCCAGAACCATCTCTGGCCCTGCCCCGCAATCGCGCACACCACCGGCAATAAAGGGCCAGCCGATCTTGTGGTTGGAATAGCCCTGTTGACTGACCACCTCGGTCAACATGCCATTGCGATACCGCCAGATACGAAGTGTCTTGGCCAGGTGTGGTCGGTCCACGAAGGCGATCTCCACATACCCGTCGCCATCAAGATCTGCCGCCCCAACCGGTGCCAGCCATCGGAAGGAGGTGCCGATATAGGGTGTATGGGCTAGCAATCGCAAACCCTGTCCCGGGCCGGGATATCCATAGACCTCGATCCGCGCACCAAGATTGGCATGCGAGGCCACGGCGATCACTTCATTTACACCATCGCTGTCAAGATCGGCCAGACGGGGTGTCGTATCCTCGAAAACGCGCGCCTCACCAGCCTCGACGCTGTCGCAGATCACGCGGGTGCCGTCATCGTATTGCACCACAAGGCCGAGCGCTTCGACCCGGTCGCCCAGAACGCCGTGGGGATAGACCTCGGTCTGACCAAAATACCGCGCCGTAACCACGGGCCCGATATCCGACTGGGCCGTTTCAGAGTATGGGGGTGGGGCAGGTTGGTCACAGCCGTCCCCTTGCCCCCGACCTTTATCTAGCACCTGCGCCTCGACTGAACTTGCCAGCAGTGCGCAAAGCGCAGCCGCTGCATGGCGCAAGGTAACAGGTGCCAATAGACCCATCAGATCTGGCGTTCAGGCATCTGCAAGACAAGGCCTTCAAGTTCGTCGGTGACTTTGATCTGGCAGGTCAGGCGGGAACGCGTGGCGTCAGGTTCATACGCAAAGTCCAACATGTCCTCTTCCATATCGTCTTTGGCTGGAAGACGTTCCACCCATGTGGCATCGACATAGACATGGCAGGTAGAACAGGCACACGCGCCGCCACAATCGGCCTCAATGCCCGGAATGTTGTTGTCGCGCGCGCCTTCCATTACCGTCAGGCCGTTGGCCACATCAACGACATGCTGGGTGCCGTCATGCTCAATATACGTGATCTTGGTCATCGAGGTTCTCCGCTGGCTTTTGGCGTTTTGCTTCGCTCATCTAGGCTTTGGTTCTGAAATGTCATTTAAGCCGGTTTGGCCAAGTTTTCGATAGGGAATCTCAGATTGCCGCAGGCAAATCTTCGCGCTTGTGAAAAACACCATATGTTCTATTTTTGTTCTTATGCGTTTTCTGACCTCCGATCCCGGTTCCCCGCGTTCCTGGCCTTGCCCCCCCGCCGCCCTGACCGCCAAGCGCCTGAGTGACCCGCCCAATGGGGCCCGCGTCACCGTGGCTGGGTTGGTCATTTTACGGCAGCGGCCGGGCACGGCGAAGGGTGTCATTTTCCTGACGCTCGAGGATGAGACAGGGGTGGTCAACGTGGTGGTCTGGCGGGCGCTCTATGAACGGTTTCGCCGCGCCGTGATCGCGGGCCGGCTGCTGCGCGTAACGGGTCGCATTCAGCGTGAAAATGGCGTCGTGCATGTGCTGGCCGAAGAGGTTGAGGACATCTCTCCCCTGCTGGATCGCCTTCTTGATCCCGAAGCCGCACTTCCCAGAACGGGTGAAACCGGTTAATATGCCTGTAAATGCGTCCGCAAGAGACGCCCATGAGGCAGTAAGAGCATGGCTAAAAGACCCCTTTCAACCGCCGTTCTGGCGGCTTTCCTGCTGAGCGGTTGCCAGTCCAGTGTCTACGAGGTCTATGAACTTCTGGAACCTGAAGAGGTGACATCGCGCAACATAGCTCCTCCGGGGGCCGCGCCTGGAACCTGCTGGGGGCGGGATGCCACGCCTGCGGTGATTGAAACGGTGACCGAACAGGTGATGCTGCGACCGGCCGAAATCATGTCTGATGGAAGCGTGTCCAAACCCGCGATCTACCAGACTGAAACCCAGCAGCAAATCGTCACCCCAAGGGAAGACGCATGGTTTGAGACCCCTTGTGATGACACCCTGACGCCAGACTTCACGGCCAACGTGCAGCGCGCCCTTAAGGCAAGGGGGCACTATCGCGGCGCAATCAATGGCAAGATGGACGGTCGGACACGTGCGGCCATCCGGGCCTATCAGAAACCGCAGGGCCTGGATTCGGGCATGCTGTCTCTTGCAGCGGCACGGCAAATGGGTCTGTTACAGGTGGATCTGGACGACGCCGGCATCACAACATCGTCCCTGCCCAATGATGTGGCGGTTGCGGCCCTGGATGAGGCGGGTGTTACAGTTGACCCGGCCCCGGTGACGGAAACCGCCGCGGCACAGGCCGCAAGGCTAGCCGAGGACCAGGCAGCCCAACGCGAGGCTGACAAGATTGAACAGGCGCGATTGGAAAAAGAGCAGGCGGAACGTGAAGCCGAGGCCAAGCGCCTGGCAGAGGCCGAGTCGGCTATACGTGCCGAGGAAGAGGCCCATGCCGCAGAGGCCGCGCGGATTGCCGAAGCTGAACGCAAGGTGCGGGAGGCCAGCGCGGCAGAACAGGCACGCGCAGAGGCTGCTGAGCGCGAGAAGAATAAGCGTGCCAAGGAATTGGTGCAGGCGCTTGAAGATGAAAAGGCCCGTACCGGCGGCACGACGTTTGAGCCCCTGCCCATTTCGAACGAATCTTACTGAGGATAAACCCTAACCACATGCGTCACCTATCCCGGGCCTGACCCGGGCGGCCCAACAAGTCACGGCCCAACTTTGACGCGTGAAATGGGCGGTTGAGCAAGCCTAAGGGATGTCTTGCGGCTGTCCTCTGGACAATGGCGTGAACCCCTCCAATAGTTACGAAAAGACTATGAACCGGAGTTTGGCAGATGACATCATGGACAGGGGAGGCTCGGGTCGGTCAGCCCTATTGGTGGGACGCCGCAGCCCCACTGCCCGCCGATGATCCCCTGCCTGAGCGCTGTGATATCCTGGTGATTGGTGGGGGCTATGCGGGTCTGTCGGCCGCTATTGCAGCGCATGACGCAGGGGCCTCGGTCGCCGTTGTCGATGGGTGCGATCCAGGGGAAGGCGCGTCCTCGCGCAATGGCGGCATGTTCGGGGCGCATCCCCGGCTCAGCTGGCCTACCCTCGCCAAGCGGTTTGGTCGGGATGTGGCCGATGCGGTGTTTGCCGAGGCGGGCCCAGCGCTGGACTGGGCCAAGGCGCTGATCGCGGCAGAGCAGATTGACTGTGACTTGCAGAATACCGGTCGCATTCAGCTGGCCTGGACGCCGGATCATGCAAGGGGGCAGCAAAAGCTCGTGCGCGATGTGACCGCGAAATCCAGTGTTGAAGTGCGGCCAGTTGAAAAGGCTGGGCTTGGGCAGGAGATCGGCACCAGCCGATATTTTGGCGGCATCGTTTTTCCGACCCATTGCGGGCTGCACCCGGCCAAGTTTCATCGCGGCCTGCGCCGCGCCGCAGAGCGGCGCGGCATCCCCTTGACGGGGCTGGCCGAAGTCACGCAGCTCGACCGGCAAGGTGGCACGTTCGTGGCTGTGACCCCCAAAGGTCGGGTGCGCGCCGACAAAGTGGTGCTGTGCACCAACGGCTACATAACGCGGGCCTTCCGCTGGCATATGGCCCGTGTTTTTCCCCTGCCATCCTATCTGATCGCAACCGAGGAACTACCCAAAAACCTGATCGGCCATTTGGCACCAGGCCGCCGCATGATGGTCGAAACCCGCGCCCGCCACAGCTATTTCCGGATTTCTCCAGATGGCAAACGCATTCTTTGGGGGGGGCGGGCTTCCATGCGCTCGATCGGGCTCGAGACAGCGGCCAGCCGGCTGCAGGACACGATGTCAGAAATCTGGCCAGAGCTTCGTGACGTGAAGCTTAGCCATGCGTGGTATGGAAACACGGGTTACAGTTTCACCCATATGCCGCATGTGGGCGAAGATCGCGGCTTACACTACGCCATGGGGTTTTCTGGTTCCGGCACCGTCATGGCACCCTACCTTGGGGCCAAGGCTGCCCTTAGAGCCGTCGGAGACCCTCAGGGCGAAACGGCCTATTGTGAGACGCGTCTAAAGCGGCATCTATTGCATCCATTTACAAAGCCGCATTTTCTCAACGCTGCAGATATCTGGTATCGTCAGGTCGTTGATCGGTTGGACAATTATCACGCGCGATAACAACTTAGGTCGGATTTGTCCTGTGTTTTGTAAATGAAAACGCCCCGCTGGTTTCCCGACGGGGCATTCTCTTAGCTTACGAAAAGCGATTTACTTATGATTGCGATACTTGCTCGCTTCTTTCGCCTGGCCCATAACCAAAAGTGCTATGGACACCGCAATCGCAATTACTGTCAAGATGCCCGGTGTTGAGCTGCCAAAGCCCATGAAGATCGCGCCAGAGACGCCTTCATAGCTGCCAGTGTCATAGGGAAAGCCCATGTCTCTTACTCCTCTTATTTGGAGGCAGGCGGCGAGACCGCGATGCCCTCTGGATAGGCCTGTGCCGGCACCTTAACAGTGTCGAGACCCGCGATTTCTGCAGCTTCGGGTACACGCAGCATGCCCATCATTTTCAGGATGAGTGATGCGACGTAGCCGGTGACAAAGCCCACGGCCACGAATACCGCGCAACCCACCAGCTGGCCGATGAAGGATACTGTGGGTACTGCGTCACCAGCGAAGGCTGCAACTGGCCCAAGTGCTGGGTAGCCCGCTCCGAAGATGCCGAAAAGCAGCATGCCGTACACACCCATAGTACCGTGCACGGTCACCGCGCCAACAGCATCGTCGATGCCCATATTCTCCAGCATGTTTGCCGCAGGTTTCAGCAGAAGGCCCGCGCTCACCGCGATGAGGAATGCCAAAGATGGCCAATAGACATCAAGCCCGGTGGCCACCGATATCAAACCGGCAAGCGCGCCAGACATCATCCAGAACGGATCACGTGTGGACGCCCATGCACCGATGATGCCCCCTGCAACACCCATCAAGATATTGAAGCTCAGCGCGCCGAGATTGGTCGGAGTGCCGTAGATCGTCGTCCAGTTGCCTTCCCAGGACCAAGCCTCGCCACCGACGACCAGACAGGCCATCAGGAAGCCCCAGAAGCCGACAACGATGAGCATGAGGCCCGTAGCTGTGAAGGGCAGGTTGTGACCAGCTAAATCATTAGCTGTACCGTCCGCGTTGAACTTTCCAATCCTCGGGCCGAGGTTGATCAAGACGCCCAGCGCAAAGAACGCTGCCACCGCATGCACAAGTCCTGCTGCGCCAAAGTCATGTACGCCCCAGTCTTGCACCAACCATCCGTCCGCGTGCCACCCCCAGGCAGCACAAACCGTCCAGCTGAAGCCGCCGAGGATTATCGCAAGGATGACAAACCCTACGGTCTGAATACGCTCGATCACAGCGCCCGAGAAAATCGAGGCCGTGGTCGCTGCAAAGAGCGTGAATGCTCCCCAGAACACACCGTCGATCTGATCTTCTGTATTGGGTCCCATGAACTCCGCAGACGGGCCCCAGGCCCATGCGATCGAGTTTGCATAGGCCGCACCAGAGATCCCGTTTGGACCTTCAGCCAAAGACAGGCCTGTTGGAAAGCCCCAGTAGACCCACCAGCCAAAGAAATAGAAGGCTGGGATTACAAAAGCGAAGGCCAGGATGTTCTTCACACCGGACGACAACGCGTTCTTAGCCCTTGATGCCCCCATTTCGTAGGCCAGAAAGCCTGCGTGAATGATGATCATTAGTGGGATTGATAAATAATAGTAGGTTTCGGCGAACATTGTGTTCGTCTTCGCCCCCTCAAGTGCGGCCACTTGAGCCGCTAGCTCTGCGAGCTGTTCTTCCATCGTCTTGTTACCTCCGTGCCGTTTGGCAATTGTTTATTTTTTGCCTTATTGGTCCTATTTTGGTCCACCAATATGCGTGATGCTATACCAATACTTATCCAGGTCCGACATTATTACAGCCGTTAAAATCGTCAGATTAAACCCCCAAAACCGCACCACTTGATTGACGGTAATAATTCTTTCTTCACACGGCAAGCTTCCTGTGCGCTTTATGCGGCGGGCTCAAGGACAGTGCCCAAAAAGCAGCCACTGGCCCGCGCGGGGCTGCGGACCGAGCTAAAATGACCTTGAAGTTGTGGCGCGGAGTAACTGCACTCATATTAAGGAGAGCTTCCTAGAGGGCCTGTGCAGGGATTGTCGAAGTGGCCTCGGTCGGCAACAAGTCGGCCTCTGATCAGTCGAGGCTAGGAAAGGTCTCACTTGGAAACCTGAAAAGCTCGTGCTACACGGCTATGAAACGACTCCTGCGGTTGTCGGACAAAAGTACATCGCTGTAATTGCGCACATCATGGTTTATTAAGTCCAGCTCAAACAGCGTCACGTCACCGAACTTATGATACGCGATTTTCCTTTTATTCGATGTACGGCTTGCTGTAGACAACTGTCATGCCCCCTAGAGGCACGGTGTGTCGCAATGCCCTTTCCAACGTGGGGTTTTTAGCGTCTTTATCACTGCGCGTGCACCTGATGTGGAACCTTATGAAGGTCGCCCCGAAAAGCTTTCGCCTAAGCCTTTTAGTCAGTTCTCAGCCTCAATTCGCGCGAATTTGATATTGCAAGATCTGTGTTCCCACCTGCCCCAAAAGCTGGTAGATTTTTTTGCGACAAATGTCAGATTGAGTTGGTTAGTTTCAATCCGCTCAACCTTCATGGGGCGCCCAAATTCAGGACGCTGGTCAGACCCTCTCCGTGTTGGAAGACTAGTGCCTGACGTATGCTGTGCCGTGTTAGAAGGGCCTGCTGCTGGTTTCAGGCATGCTGCGCGTGGCGCCATCGAACAGCGCCCGCGTTGTCATATCAGGCTATCTGGATAGGTGAAGACTGGCTTGGTCGTGATATCACCACGCCAAAGGACATAGGCTAGGATGGGTTGGTCCTTCGTGGTCAGGGCATGGGGTAAGTTTGACGCGTGATAGGCGGTCTGGCCTGGTATCAGCCAGCGGCTTGGCGCGCCCTCGACTTCAAACTGGGCTGCGCCTGCGATAACAAGGTAGAGCTCCTCCGCTGGGTGGTGGTGTAGGGGGTAATGGTAGCCGGGGCGCTGGTAGATCATGAAGCCGCGCATGGTGTTTGTCTGCAAAGCCGTATCCCGGCCCAGAACTTCGAACGTACCAAAATGGGCATGCAGCGCCTCACCGATTGCCGTATCGCGATAGGTGCCGCGCCAGAGCGCGTGTGGACCAAGGGCGAGGCAGGCATCCCTAAATCCGGGAAAAGGTGAGTAGCCCAGTGACGTGTCCGAGATCATAACGTTGCAAAGTGGGTCGACCTGTTCAGTGAAACCGGCCAGGTGCTCCACCTCGGGAAAGGGGCAGAAGTTCGACAGGTCGGAAACCGCACTATGCAGGGTGCGGGCCTCTTCCCAAAGAGTGTTCCAGGGATCGTGTGTCATGGCAGCACCACGATGTTGCCAGTGTGCTTTTTGGTAATGAAGGTCTTTTGCGCCTCACGTAATTCTGACAGCGGATAGGTCGCGGCTAGCATCGGCTTGATCTCACCGGCTTCTATGTATCTGACAATGTCGTGAAATACATGCCGCGGGATTACAGTTGAGCCGGTGAATGTCAGGTCGCGCAGGTAGAATGTGCGCAGGTCAAGCTCTACCAACGGCCCCGCGATGGCGCCCGAACAGGTGTATCGCCCGCCGCGTTCCAGAACGTCGATCAGCATAGGCCATTGCGCGCCGCCAACCACGTCGGCCACGACCGTGATCTTCTCATCTCCAAGAGCCGCGCGCAGATCATCAGGGGTGCGGGGCAGGATGCGGTCTGGGCCGAGTGTGGCGACCTCTTCGTGCTTGGCTTCTGAGGCCATGGCGATCACGCGCGCGCCGCGGCGCTTGGCCAGCTGGATCAGGCCGCTGCCCACACCGCCCGATGCGCCGGGGATCAGCACGGTGTCGTCACTGGTCACATTGGCACGTGACAGCATCCCTTCCCCGGTGGAGTAGCTGCACTGAAACGTAGCCAGTTCCGCATCGGAGAGATTACTTTCTACAACCGCGATATCGCGCCGGTCGGCCATGGTGTATTCGGCATAGCCGCCGTTCTTCTCCGACCCGAAATAGCCAGTTTTTTCCATATTATTGGGGTCCGACCAATCGCGGATCCACCCGTCGATCAGAACCCGCTTGTCGATCAGGTCCGCATCGGCATTCGAACCCACCGCCACGACCCGGCCCACCGGGTCCGCGCCCTGAATACGAGGAAATGTCAAGGGGCGACCGCCCCAGGTGGGGTCATCCTCGTTCACCTCGCCGTAAGCACCGCCTGTCGTGGCCTCATCCACCGCCTTTGAATACCAGCCTGAGCGCGTGTTCACATCGGTGTTATTGAGGCCACAGGCCCCAACCTTGATCACCACATCATCCGGCCCAGGCTGAGGTGTTGGCCAGTCATCGTGCCAGTGATACATGTCGACATCGCCATGCCCGGTCAGAACCATCGCTTTCATCGTGGCAGGAAGATTGGTCATCGGGACACCTCGCATTCATATTTTCAAGGTCGACCCTGAGCTTGCGCAGAAGATCGTTATGGCCGGGCCAGTATGGGTACAGCTAGCCACGCCGGTCGGGTAATGTCTTGTTGAAAAACGACGCCCCCCGGTTTCTCACGCGACGTCCAGCGCCGCATCGGTCCTGAGTAGTAACCCATCCGAGCAACGCTGGTGTGATGGTGGGTCCCTTTATGCCCAACGGTCGAAATCGAACGGCCAGACCCGCCACCCGCGCAAATGTGTAAATGTGGACGGTTGCGCACCGCATGTGCAACAGGTCCGTTAACGCATGGAATTGCTGTATCACCGGCTTTAGGAACATCGCCTGATGGCTTGAGGCTGCAACAACAAGAACAAGGAGTCACTCATGAAAGACTATTGGCAGAACTACATCGACGGCGCTTGGGTCGATGGTGGCGCGGGCCGTGTGGATGTCGTCAACCCTGGTAACGGAGAGGTGCTGGCCCAGCAGGCCTTGGCGGACGAGGGCGATGTGGACTGCGCCGTACAGGCTGCCAGACGGGTGCATGCCTCGGGCGTCTTGCCAGCCCTGCGCCCGGTAGAACGGGGTCGCATGGTCCAAGCGATTGGACGCTACCTGCTCGACCATGCCGATGAGCTGGCGCAACTGCTGACGCTCGAACAGGGCAAACCGCTATGGGAGGCCCATAGGGAGATCAGTGGAGCGGCGCGCTATTTCGAATATTACGGCAATCAGGCCGAAACTGTGGAAGGGCGCTCGATCCCACTTGGATCGGGCTACTTCGATTTTACTCATTACGAACCCTATGGTGTGTCGGCCCAAATTATCCCCTGGAATTACCCGCTTGAGATGACGGCGCGCTCTTTGTCGGCAGGGTTGGCGACGGGCAATGCCTGCGTGATCAAGACACCGGAATTGACGCCCCTGTCGAACTATATTTTTGCCCATGCAGCTGAGGAAGTGGGTGTGCCAAGGGGGGCTGTCAATATCTTATGCGGCTGGGGCCATGAGGCCGGTGCGGCCCTGTCGGCGCACCGGGATGTCAATCAGATCGTATTTACGGGCTCTGTCCGAACTGGCATTGCTATCGCCACGGCAGCGGCGGGCAACGTGGTGCCCTGCGTTCTGGAACTTGGTGGCAAGTCAGCGGCCATCGTCCATGATGACGCCGATCTTGATGCGTTCGAAAATGATATCCGCTGGGGTATCTATTTCAATGCTGGTCAGGTCTGTTCTGCGATGAGCCGGGTCATCGTCCATGAAAGCCGCCGCGACGAGGTGATCGAGCGCGCGGTGGGCGTAGCAAGATCGCTCTCGGTTGGTCCAGGTATCGATCGGACTGAAAGTGGTGCCAACATGGGAGCTATGGTCAGTGAAGCACAGCGCGACCGGGCGGCCAGCATGGTCAGCGCGGCCGAGGCGCAGGGCGCACGTGTCATGACAGGTGGGCGCAAGATGAACATCCCTGGCGCGTTTCTTGAACCCACGGTGCTTGGCGATGTGACCCCCGACATGACGATCGCGCAGGAAGAGGTGTTCGGCCCCGTCCTATCAGTTATGTCCTTCACGGATGAGGCACAGGCCTATGAGATTGCGAATGGAACGGATTATGGCCTTGTGGGCGGCGTCTTTACCCGCGACCTCGATCGCGCGACACGGGCGGCGCAGAAGATCCGGGCGGGACAGGTCTTTGTCAATGAATGGTTCGCCGGGGGTGTGGAGACCCCGTTTGGTGGTTATGGCAAATCTGGCTACGGTCGCGAAAAGGGACGTGAAGCGCTTTGGAACTACGTGCAGACCAAGAATGTCGCCATCCGCGTCCGCGCGGGTGATAAGCGATGACATGAAACAATGCGGCTGCCCGTAACCGGAGGAGGCGTTTCGTGACAGCATGCTGGTTACCGGCGATTACTATTTAGATACGACGATAGAAAGGCACAGAATGAGTACGTTCGATGAAGACCTCTTCCTAAAGGGGCTGGAGCAGCGTAAGGGCACTTTGGGTGCAGAATACGTTGAAAAGAACCTTGCTTCGGCAGATGACTTCACGCGCCCCTTTCAGGAGGCGATGACAGCGTGGTGTTGGGGGTTTGGCTGGGGCGATGATGTGATCGAGCCCAAGACACGCTCGATGATGAATCTCACCATGCTTGGAGCGTTAGGCAAGATGCATGAATGGGAAATTCATTGCCGTGGGGCGTTGAACAACGGCGTCACCAAGGATGAAATTCGTGCGATCATTCATGTCGTCGCCATTTATTGTGGTGTGCCACAGGGGTTGGAATGTTTCAGGGCTGCCAAGGCAGTGTTCGATGAACGTGGTCTCTGAGTTGGGCCACTCGCCCGTCCTGATAAGTAGGCTGGCTCCGGCGCAGCGTTTGCAGAGGCCGGGAATTGGCGCTACTGCTGGCAGAGTTGAAGGAGCCTCGTTGCATGTCTGACCCTTGTATTATCTGTGTCGCTATAACTGGCTCTGTCGCTCAGAAATCTGATAATCCCGCGGTACCAATCACGGTAAGTGAACAAGTCGAAGCCGTGCATGCCTCCTTTGAGGCTGGGGCCACCATTGCACATTGCCATGTCCGCATGGATGATGGATCGCCAAGTTCTGACCCCGATCGCTTTGCCCAGCTCAAAGATGGTATTGAGGCCCATTGCCCGGGCATGATCGTGCAGCTCTCCACTGGGGGGCGCTCGGGTGCGGGGCAAGCGCGGGGCGGGATGCTTCCACTTAGGCCCGATATGGCCTCACTTTCAGTGGGCTCCAACAACTTTCCCACCCGCGTTTACGAAAACCCGCCCGATTTGGTGGCCTGGCTGGCCGGTGAAATGCAGACGCATGAAGTGGTGCCCGAGATTGAAGCCTTCGATCTTAGCCACATCCTGCAGGCCATTTCTTTGCATGAGGCCGGGTGTCTTTATGGGCCGCTTTACGTCCAGTTCGTGATGGGCGTGAAGAATGCCATGCCTGCCGACAAGGCTGTCTTTGATTTTTACGTCCAAACCATGAAGGACCGTGCACCGCAGGCGCAGTGGTGTGCCGCAGGCATCGGTGCCAACCAGATCGTAGTCAATGAGTGGGCTATCGCCGCGGGTGGTCACACCCGCACGGGCCTTGAGGATAACGTGCGCCTCGACAAGACCACGCTGGCCCCCTCGAACGCCGCGCTTGTCTCGCGCGCAGTGGAACTCTGTGAAAAGCACAGCCGCCCCGTCGCGAGCGCGGCACAGGCGCGTGAGATTCTGGGGCTGAGGCCCGCGGCGTGATGGACCAGTGGGATTGGCAGGTCGGTGTGACGGGGGATATGGTAACCCGTCAGCGCCTGTCCCCTGGCGCCCAGCTCAAGGACATGATTGCGGTTGAGGCTGCTTATGCCCGCGCCCTCGGCCAAACTGGTGCCGTGGCGCCTGACCTAGCAGAGGTGACGGCCCTAGCCATCGAGGCGGCCCCCATCGACACATTACGTCTGTCCGAGGAGGCCGCCGTGGACGGCATGCCTGTGCCCCCCCTCATTCGTCAGCTGCGCGCAGGGCTGCCGGGGCATCTCCATCCGGCTTTACATAGCGGAATGACATCGCAGGATGTGATGGACACCGCCCTCAGCCTCGCACTGCGCGACCTTTTGGATGTGTTCGAGGCGCGCTTGACAAGCCTGTGCACCCGACTCGAAGGGATAATTGAGGCCCATGGCGCGCAGGCCCTTCAGGGACGCACGCGGATGCAGCTGGCCCTGCCGATCACGCTTGGTCACAGGGTAGAGGGCTGGTTCGCGCCGCTCAGGGATCACCTTGACGCAATGGACGGGGTCCGTGCCCGCAGCTGCGTGATGCAACTGGGTGGTCCTGTGGGAACGGGGCAGAGCTTCCCGGCACCACGGCCAGAGTTGGAGGGGGTCATGGCGCAGGCGCTTGGCCTGTCGACGGCTGGACGCGCCTGGCACACGGACCGGACCCGCATTGCAGAGCTGGGGTCATGGCTGGCCAGGCTCTCGGGTAGCTTGGGCAAGATGGGCCATGACATTGCGCTCATGGCGCAGCAAGGGGTTGAGGATGTGCGCCTCAGAAAAGGCGGCGCGTCCTCGGCGATGGCGCATAAATCCAACCCTGTAAAAGCCGAGACGCTGATGGCGCTGGCGCGGTTTTCCTCGGTCCAACTGGGGGGTCTGCACCTGTCTCTGGATCATGAGCAAGAGAGGTCGGGCGCCGCTTGGACGCTGGAATGGCTGATCCTTCCTGCCCTGCTCGAAGCGACAGGAGCGGGCCTGCTCCGGGCGGATGCGCTTCTGGATGATTTGATCTTCACGACGGCTCACCAAGGTTAACGCGCCGCGGGGCCAATGTCCTTGGCGCGCGGTTCGACCCCGAATCTGCCAGTTACAACTGTGGCGGGAATGGGGCAGAATCGGGGCATTGCCGAGCAGGTGGCATCCCGGCCATAGGGAATCAGCCAAAGGATGAGAATGCGGCCGATCCACTTAAAAAAAGGGGTTTTTTGGGGTAAACTCGGCCGAATTCGGCCAAGGCGCTGCGGAACTGTGTGATTAATACGTCACAACACAGGCAACATGCGCAAAGCCAGAGGGGGCTTCGTTGACCTTGTCGGGGATTTCGACCATTCCATGATCAAGCCGTATCTGATCTGTTGGTGCGGTGGACTAAAACTTATCCTGCTTACTAGGAGGGATAACCTTGAAAAAGCAACTTCTCTGCACCAGCGCGATCGCTCTCGGCGTCGCAGCTGCGCCTGCAACAGCCCAGGACTGGAACCTGGACTGGGGTGGGTACATGAACACCCACGTCGCCGTTGGCGACATCAGCACTGACGCGGCTGACCTCGCAGTTCCCGGCATCAGCTGGGATGGCGAAGGCCTCGACATCCACCAGCAAGGTGAAATCATCTTTACCCCGAGCGTGACGCTGGACAACGGCATGACCTTCGGTATCAACGTACAGATGGAAGCCATGAACGCCGGTGGTGGTATTGACGGTATCGACGAAAAGTACATCTCGATCTCGTCCGACACCTTCGGTCAGTTGGACATCGGTTCCGAGAACTCGGCCGGTTACAAGATGATGACTGGCGCGCCTGGCGTGACTTCCATGTTCATCAACTCGCCGTCCACATCTGCGTTCATCCCGTACACAGGTGTTGACAGCGCAACAGGTTCGTTCACTGCTCTGCCATTCCGTCAGGCCGGTCTGTCGAACTTCATCGAAGTTGGTGGTAACAACGACGTTAACCGTATCACCTACTACACGCCGGACTTTAGCGGCCTGACTGTTGGTTTGTCCTACGCACCGACTGGTGTTGCTAACGCAACTTCCGGTTCGTTTAGCGTGAACACCAATGCGGTTCTGTCGGACATCTTCGACATCGGTATCAATTACTCCGGTTCGTTTGGGTCAACAGACATCCTGCTGGCAGCTCGCTGGGGTACAGGTGACTCGCCAAGCACCGCAGTTGGTTCTTCCGACTTCGAAGCATGGGGCGTTGGTGCATCTGCAACCTTTGGTTCTATCACAATCGGTGGTGGATACACTGAAAACGACAACGACGAGACAATTGCTGGGGGTGGTGTTGGAACAGCCATCGGCGACTCGGAAGGTTGGAGCTTCGGTGTTGTATACGATGCAGCTGGCCCCTGGGCGTTTGAAGCTCTGACATACCAGTCGGAAACAAACCTCGTTCTCAATGGTGTTGCAACAGCTTTCGATGTGGAGCGTGAAGCTTACCGCATCGGCGCAAGCCGGACGCTTGGACCGGGCGTTGATTGGGACATCTATGTTGTTTACGAAAATCGTGACGATACCGGTGTTACGCCGCTGCTCGACGACGTCGAAGGTACCGTACTTGGTACAGCGATCAACCTGAGCTTCTAAGACTTACGGCTTACGGTTACGAATTTCGGCGGAGGTGAAAGCCTCCGCCGTTTTTTGTTGAACGCCGCGCATGTCTGTGCGAAAGCAGCGCACCATGAAAAAAAGCATCATATGGCTGGCCTCCTATCCCAAGTCTGGAAACACCTGGGCACGAATTTTTTTGGCCAATTATCTGGCAAATCAGGATAAACCCGTCCCGATCAATCAGATCTATCGTTTTGGGATCGGCGACGGAATAATGAGTACTTACCGTATGGTGGCCGGGGGTGATTTTGATATTCAGGATCACGCACTCTCTTTGCGTTTGCGCCAAAAAGTTCTGCGCGGCATTGTGGCTAACAATGCAGACGTGAATTTTGTCAAAACTCACAATATCTGCGCTTCCGCTTATAATGTAGAACTTATCCCCGATGAGCTGACCCGTTCTGCTGTCTATTTCATCCGTAATCCGCTGGACGTCACTCTTTCATTTGCTCGCCATTTTGGCCGTACTAAGAAAGAAGCGGTTAAGGCGCTTGGCAATTCCAATCACGTGACCACCCCGGATGCCTCTAACGTGTGGCAGTATCTTGGAAGCTGGTCAGACCACGTCCAAAGCTGGACAAAGGAAAAGCCCTATCCTGTGCTTGTGATCCGATATGAGGATATGCTTGAAGAACCGGAGGAAGCGTTCAGCTCTCTTCTGAAGCATATCGGTATTCCAGTTGAACAGGCGCGTCTGGAAAAAGCGATCAGGTTTGCATCATTCGAAGAGTCCTCCAAGCAGGAAGATGAAGGCGGGTTCAAGGAAGCCTCTCCCAAGACTGAGAAATTCTTCACCAAAGGCAAATCCGGCCAATGGCAGGACGAACTTGATTCGGACCTGATCAAGACTACAAAACGCTGGCACCGCAAGGTGATGAAGAAATACGGGTATTTGGATGATTGATATGCGCCGTATCGTCTGGCTGGCCTCATATCCAAAGTCGGGCAACACCTGGACGCGCATTTTTCTCGCCAATTACCTCGTCAACGGCGACAAACCTGTGCCGATCAATCAAGCCCACCGCTTCGCGATGGGGGATGCGATCGCGAAGACTTACACGATGGTGGCTGGACGCCCGATTGACACCCGTAACACCGATCTGACTTTGCGTTTGCGGGACCATGTGCTCAACGGAATTGTTGCGAACGGAGCAGATGTCAATTTTGTCAAAACGCACAACAAGCAGGACAAGGTCAATGGCAAGCCACTGATTCCATTGGCATTCACGCGGTGTTCGGTTTACATCATCCGAAATCCGCTTGATGTGGTTTTATCCTATGCACGTCATTTCGGCGTCACGGCTAAGCAGGCGGTTGCCGCTATTTCTAGACAGGACAACGTCATTGCCGCGACTGAGCATACTGTCGAGCAGTTCCTTGGTAGTTGGAGCGATCATGTGAGTGGCTGGACTGCCGAGGCGTCTTATCCGCAGCTTGTCCTGCGCTATGAAGACCTGCTGTCAGAGCCTGAAGAACACTTTGGCCGCCTTCTCGATCATATCGGCATCCCCGTGGACGGACCGCGCCTTGAAAAGGCGATCCGGTTTTCCAGCTTTAAGGAGCTGTCAGGCCAGGAAGCCACGTCGGCGTTCGAAGAGAAGTCGCACCACACCAAGGCCTTCTTTGCCAAAGGACAAAGCGGGCAATGGAAGACGGATCTTGCGCCAGAACTGGTGGCGCAGATCCGGCTTGATCACCAGAAAGTCATGGAAAAATACGGATATAACGATGAGTGATTTGCGACGCATCATCTGGCTGGCCTCTTACCCCAAATCGGGCAACACATGGATGCGCACGCTGTTGGCACATTACTTCATGCCAGCGGGTACTGCGCCTGATATCAATAACTTGCGCCATTTTACGACGTCAGATATCCGGCAGGATTTTTTTGACAAGGCCAACGGGGCGCCATTCTCATCCGACAAGATCGAGGATTGGCTGCGCATACGTCCCCGCGCGATCCAGTTGATCGCGGGTTCAAGGACCGGTACGCATTTTGTTAAGACCCATTGCAAGGCTGTCCAGTTTCATGGGCAAGACCTTATTCCGCCGCAGGTGACGGTTGGGGCCATCTACATGATGCGCAACCCGTTCGACTTGGCCCAATCCTTCGCCCGCCATCAGAGTGCTGATCTGGACACGACGATTGGCCGGATGTGCAATCCTAACACAATGATGGGCACCACGACGGGCATTCGTGATGCCATGGGACGTTGGGATGAACATGTATACAGCTGGACCGAAGCGCCGGGTTTGCCGCGCTATATTGTGCGCTACGAGGATATGCTGGACAACCCGGCCAAGGTGATCCGGGGCCTGCTGGAATTCATGCGCGTCAAGATTGATGCGCCGAAGTTGGCGCGCGCAATCAAGGCCACCACATTCGAGGCGCTCAAGAAGCAGGAAGAAGAGCTAGGGTTCCAGGAACGTCCTGACGGCGTTCAGGCTTTCTTTGCAAAAGGACAGGCCGGGGTCTGGAAGGAAGAGCTGACGCCTGCGCAGGTGGAACGGATCATGGATGAATTCATGCCGACCCTAGCACGTTGGTACCCCGAGATGCTTGATGAAGCTGAAGCCTTTGTGAAGGCTGGATAGCGCGATACCCGTCCTCTAGGACGCGAAATCTTTCAAAGTTTTGGCCCGCATCCTTTGAACGAACGCGTCCGCCCTCGATCGGGGTCTCTACAGGTCCGAAGCTGTTTTTCTGTGGCTACTTTGGCCAAAGCAAACCTGTAATTTCAGTTTGTTACCCTGCCTTACGCATACCCATGACACGTGCTCGGGCGCGCGGGTCGCTGTCGAACAATGCGGCGAGTTGTTCGGTCATGGCGCCTGCCAGCTGATCGGCATCCGTGATGGTTACAGCTCGCTCGTAGTACCGGGTCACGTCATGGCCGATGCCAATCGCCAGAAGCTCCACCTGTTTGCGTTTTTCGACCATCGCGATCACGTCTCTTAGGTGTTTTTCAAGGTAATTGGCCGGATTGACCGACAATGTGCTGTCATCCACCGGCGCGCCGTCAGAGATCACCATGAGAATCTTGCGCGCCTCGCGCCGTGCCAGGATGCGGCGATGCGCCCATTCCAGCGCTTCCCCGTCGATATTTTCCTTTAGCAGGCCCTCTTTCATCATCAGGCCAAGGTTGTTGCGGGTCCGACGCATTGGTGCGTCGGCAGATTTGTAGATGATGTGGCGAAGATCGTTGAGGCGGCCCGGTAATTGTGGGCGGCCATCATTCAGCCATGCCTCTCGCGATTGTCCGCCTTTCCAAGCCCGGGTTGTGAAGCCCAGCACCTCAACCTTCACCTGGCAGCGTTCTAGTGTCTTGGATAGTACATCTGCGCACACCGCCGCGATCGAGATCGGGCGACCGCGCATCGAGCCGGAATTGTCCAGCAGAAGCGTCACCACCGTATCGCGGAATTCGGTGTCTTTTTCGATCTTGAAGCTAAGCGGTGTGGTCGGGTTGGCTACCACGCGCGCCAGACGCCCCGCATCCAGAGTGCCTTCTTCCAGATCAAATTCCCACGATCGGTTTTGTTGCGCCTGAAGGCGGCGCTGCAGCTTGTTGGCCAACCGTGAGACGGCGCCTTTCAGCGGTTCCAGCTGTTGGTCCAGATAGGCGCGCAGGCGCTCCAGCTCGACCGGTTCGGCCAGATTCTCGGCGGCAATTTCTTCGTCATACTGGTTGTCAAAGACCTTGTAATCTGGATCGGCTTCGGAAAACGGGGCAGGGGGCGGCGGCTCGAGTGGGGCCTCGCCATCGGGCATTTCAGTTTCGTCACCCAGCTCTTCTTCTGCCATGTCATCCATGCTGACCTGAGCCTGAGCGTCGTCCTGCTGCTGTTCCTGGCTTTGTTCGGGATCGGCGTCCACATCGCTGTCGTCGCTGTCATCCTGCCCGGTGCTATCGGGCTGTTCCTCTTCTTGGGTGTCTTGATCAGCCTCGGTTTCCTCATCATCGTCAAGCGCATCAGGATCATCGCCCAGCTGGTCGCCATAGCCCAGATCGGTGATGATCTGGCGGGCGAACCGTGCAAACTCTGCCTGATCGGACAGCTTCTCAGCCAAGTCGTCCAGCGTACCACCGGCGTGGTCCTCGATGAAGCCTGACCATAGGTCCATCACATTCTTGGCGCCCTTGGGCAACTCCCGCCCCGTGGCAAGATGACGTATCAGGTAGCCCGCTGCCGTGGCCAGAGGCGCATCTGCGGAATTGGTAATCTGGTCATAGCCACGGCGCAGCGCCTCGGCCTCGATCTTTGCGTCGATGTTACTGGCTGTGCCGGGCATTTCGCGTGCGCCCATCGCTTCACAGCGCGCGGTTTCCATCGCGTCATATAGATCGCGGGCCATGTCGCCGGGGGGGCTATATTTGCTGTTGACCGAAGGGTCATGGAATTTATGCCTAAGGGCCAGCGCATCCGCCGTACCTCGCGCTTGCAGAACCTCGTCCCGCGTCATGCGGCGGCTCACCTGCGGCAGGCGCATAGCGTCCCCACTGACGCCGGAGGGGTCCACCGAATAGCTGACTGACAGGTCCGGGTCGTTGGCCATCACTTTGGTGGCCTCGGCGAGGGCCTTCTTGAATGGCTCGGCTGGATTGTCGGATTGTGCCATGGTTTTGCGGTTCAGATGCCTCCGGTCAGATCAGACGAGGCTGGTGCTGGCTGCGCTTTCGGGCAGTTCCTCGTCAAAGCAGCGCTGATAGAATTCGGCCACCGTCTGGCGCTCAAGCTCGTCGCATTTGTTGAGGAAGGTCAGGCGGAACGCATAACCCACATCGCGGAAGATATGGGTATTTTGTGCCCAGTTGATCACTGTCCGTGGGCTCATCACAGTGCTGAGGTCGCCATTCATGAAGGCGGTCCGCGTCAGGTCTGCGACCGTGACCATCTGACTGATCTGCTGGCGGCCCTTCTCGGTGTTGAAAAGTGGGTTCTTAGCGATCACGATGGCTGTTTCAGCATCATGGCTAAGATAGTTCAGCGTCGCCACAAGCGACCAGCGGTCCATCTGTGCCTGGTTGATCTGCTGCACGCCGTGGTAAAGCCCAGTCGTATCGCCCAGACCTACTGTGTTGGCCGTGGCAAAAAGGCGGAAGGACGGGTGAGGCGTGATGATCTGGTTCTGGTCCAGAAGGGTCAGCTTTCCGTCATGCTCCAGCACACGCTGGATGACAAACATCACATCGGCGCGGCCCGCGTCGTACTCGTCGAATACGATGGCCACAGGGTTGCGTAGCGCCCACGGAAGAATGCCTTCATGGAACTCGGTTACCTGCTTGCCATCGCGCAGCTTGATGGCGTCCTTGCCGATCAGATCGATCCTGCTGATATGGCTGTCGAGGTTGACGCGCACGGCGGGCCAGTTCAGGCGCGCTGCGACTTGCTCGATATGAGTGGACTTGCCTGTGCCGTGATAGCCTTGGATCATCACGCGGCGGTTCGACATGAAGCCCGCCAGAATCGCTAGTGTTGTGTCGGGATCGAATTTGTACGTTGAATCTATGTCTGGCACGCGGTCAGTCGCTTCGGCGAAGCCTTTGACAACCATATCGCTGTCGATACCAAAAACGTCACGAACCGAGATCTCCTCGGTCGGTTTCAAGAGTGCTTCGTTGCTTCCGTCCGCCATTTGTCCGGTCCTTCAATCTTTCGCAGAATGAGTTGCGCTTTCTCGTGCAACATAAAGCGCGAAAGGGCAAGGGGTAGGGCAAGAAATGAAAGAAACATGACTAGGTCTTGCAGGAGGGTCAGTCTTTCAAGACGCCAAGCTAAATATGCCGAGGCCAGCACCGGCCCATAGGCAAGTGTCATCTCCACGACGCGGTCTCGCAGCATGATCAGGGCAGGGTCACGCAGCCTTGGGCGGCTTCTATCCCGGAAACGGGCCTGCGCCCCTCACCGGTTCGTCACTTAAAGTTGCGGCTGTCCTTGATCTGATCCCAGGCCCATACCACTTCCTGTAGCTGTTCTTCCTGGCTGCGGTCACCGCCGTTGATGTCTGGGTGCAGCACCTTGATCAGCTTTTTGTAGGCTTTTCGGATTTCCTGCTTGGTCCAGGTGTCCTCTGCCTCAAGGATTTCCACGGCGCGGCGTTCGGTCGGCGGCAGCTTGCGCTGGCCTGAGCGGCCCTTGCCAGGGTTCTGAGTGGCATTGCCGCCCAGAACTTGATGTGGGTCTTCGATGCCCAGCCGGGCCCAGGCGCGTGCCTCGGGGTCGCTGAAAGCGCGGGTTTGGCGTTCCCAGACCTTGTCTTCCGACATCTGCGCGTTCATTTCCGCCTCGGTGGTCCCGTCGAAGAAGTTCCATTTCAGATTGTACTCGCGCGCGTGTTCCTTGCAGAACCAGAAAAAATCATCGAGCACATCTGGCGCCTTAGGCGCGCGGTACAGACCAGGTTGGTTGCAACCCTCATGATCGCAAATACGCTTGGATGTCTCCGAAGCACCCGACATACCGCGACGGCCGCGCGGGTTTTTTTTCTTTGAGGCACCGACAGAGATATCGAAACCGAATGGGTCTTCTTTTGCCATAAAACTGCCCTCAACGAGTCGGAGCATGGAGTTTAGATTATTACGCGGCGATTAGAAGGGGCCTGCGCAGATAAATTTACGTCACAAATGAAAAAAGTAGTACAAGGTTTCTTGCATCAGCGATGATCTTCCGGCTTGTCGAATTGAAGCTCCTGCCGCGACTCTTCCTGCCCATCTACATGCGGAGCCGACAGCGGCGGTGCGCCGCTATGGTCTTCGCGGTTGGCAGCGCCTACCAGCGAGAAACGCGCCGAGGCTTCTGTCTGCTCCTCATGACGAAAGACTGGCGCCTGTTGGGCCGCGATAACGTCTTCTTCTAACGTTTCGCCTTCGTCTATCTCAAATTCTGCCATAGGCGCCTCAGGCACCGGGCGGCGGAACACCAAAACTGAACGATAGACCGTTTGAGCTGATCGCAGGCCGCGTCGTTCCTCGCTGGGCAGGATATCGGCGCGCTGATACTGCCAGCCCTCACCGGCCAGCTCATTCATCAGCGCTTCCAGCCCGTGAGCGAAGCGCGCCTCATTGCCTTTGACCTTGGATGCTTTGCGCGGCTTGGAGGGGGCCGGTACAACCTTGTATTCGTAGAACATTACGGGTCTGCCCTTGTTTGATTGCACGGCATCCTAATGCGTTTCGCGCCGAACTGGAATGGCAAGTTTCGCACGAGGTGAAAATTGCGTCCTATCGCCTCTGGACCCTTGGGTCTAGCGCGTCGCGCAGCCCGTCGCCTATATAGTTGACGCTCAACACAGTAAGGGAAATCGCCAGGCCGGGCCAGAGGACCCGCTCAGGGTAGTCCTGTACATAGATCGTCGCATCGTTCAAAAGCCGGCCCCATGTTGGGAAATCAGGCGGAAAACCCAGACCAAGGAAGCTGAGCGCGCTTTCGGTGATGATCGCGGTTGCAATGCCAAGCGTGGCCGAAACAAGTATCGGTGACAGTACATTGGGCAGGATATGTCGGGTGATGAGGGCGTTCTGCCGCGTACCGATTGAGCGCGCGGCAAGGATAAAATCCCGTTCCTTGAGCGCCAGAACTTCGCCCCGCACCACACGTGCTGTAGGCATCCAGCTGGTCAGGCCGATGGCGCCCACCACCAGCAGGAAAATCCCGGCTTCCGGCCCAAAGCTTGCCGACAAGGTTTCGCGGAACAGCATGACCATAACCAGAAGCAGCGGTAGAAGCGGCAGTGACAAAAAGAGGTCTGTCAGCCGCATCAGCGGCCCATCCAGCCAGCGTACGAAACCAGCCATTACACCCACTAGTGTGCCAAGCCCAAGTGACAGCGCCATCGCGGTCAGCCCCACCGTGATCGAAATCCGCCCTCCTGCCAGTACCCGAGCCAGCGTGTCTCGGCCCAATTGATCCGTACCGAAAGGATGCGCCAGGCTTGGCCCCTGATTGCGGGCGCGAATGTCGATAAAGCCCGGTTCCATGCGCCAGATCAACGGCCCTATGAAAACCGACAGCAGGATCGCGATAAAGACGAGCGCCCCAATTAACGCACCCCGGTGGCGCTTGAACTGGTCCCAAACGTCCCCCCAAAGGCTGTGTGATGGCCCCGTCATCTGATTGGGTCTCTCAGTCATAGCGAATTCTCGGATCAAGCAGACCATAAAGCAGATCGGCCAGAATGTTGAAGACTACGATGAGGACGGCGAGGATGAACGTTACGGTCATAACCATCGGCAGGTCATTGGCCTGGATTGAGGTGATAAGAAGCTGGCCTAGCCCGTTCACCTTGAAAATTTGCTCGGTGATGATTGCGCCGCCGAAAACCTGCGGCAGGCCAAGCGCGATCACCGTGATCACAGGGATCATCGAATTGCGCAGCACGTGAACCAACACCACCGTGCGCTCACTCAGCCCCTTGGCGCGAGCCGTGCGCACATAATCCTGGCCAAGGTTGTCCAGCATGGCAGAGCGCATGTAGCGGCTTATCTGGGCCGTGGTTTGCAGCGATAAGACCATGACAGGCATGATCATTTGCTTTAATTGAACGATAAAGCTGTCCCAGTCCACCACCTGATGCGTGGTGTCATAGATCGAGGGTAGCCAACCCAACTGGACTGAGAAGATCACGATCACCAGAACGCCTGAGAAAAAGGGTGGTACCGAGTATCCTACCATGGTGACAAACGTACCCACCTGATCAAACATGGAATACTGGCGGTAGGCTGAGAAAATCCCAATTGGAAGCGCGATCAGTACCCCGACCACATAGGCCATCACGACAACCCAAAGCGTCTGGGGTAGCCGCTCCACGATGATGTCCATCACCGGAGAGCGGGTTTGCCAGCTGATCACCCGTGCGCGCTGCTCGGCCCAGTCGGTCCCGAAGATGCTGTCGACCAGAACCATCGGCTCGACCACGAAAAACTGCCAGAGCCACTTTGAAAACCGGATATGCGGCGGCTCCCCCAGCCCCAAGGCTTCGCGCATCTGGGCCTTGACCTCAGGCGGTACGGTCAGTGGGATCTGCGCCATGGGGTCACCTGGTGCCAGTTCCAGCAGCGTAAAAATTACCAGCGCAATGAAAATCAGCGCGGGCACAGCAAGAACGAAACGGCGCAGGGAATAGCTCAACATGGGCCTGTGCGCTCACCCCTGTTTTTTCTGGCCGGAAAAGTCCCCGCCGGAAGCATCAAAACTCTCATGGACGTGAGGGTAACAGACAAGGCGCGGGCCGTCTCACTCGATCCGGTACCAATCCGCGATATTCCACAGTTCACTGTCCCATGTGTTAAGAACAACACCGCCCAGCGAATTGGCATGTGCCGAGACGCGTCCGCGGTCCACCAGTGGCAGCATGATGAATTCCTGCATCAGCATGTCATTCATCGCCTTGGCTAGCTCGGCACGTTTTTCCAGGTCGCCGGTCACCTGTAACCTTTTAGAAAGCGCGTCATACTCTTCCGAACAAAAGCGGGATATATTACTCCCCTGCCACTGGTTTGCGGGGGAGGGGATGCGATCACACCGCCAACCGGCCATATATGCCTCTGGGTCGGTGCCGTCGAAATTACCCGCATACATCTGCACATCGGCAAAGAATTTCTGGAACGTGTCGGGGCTGCCGGGATCGCTGCCGAAAAAGACGCTGGCATTGATGTTGCGCAGCTCGGTCTCAACGCCAATCTCGGACCACCACTGTTTGATCAAGGCCTGAAAATCCTGCCTTACGGCATTGGTGGAGGTCTGGAACAGGATGGACAGTTCCAAACCGTCCTTGTCGCGCGTGCCATTGCCGTTGCTGTCGGTCCAGCCCACCTGATCCAACAGGGCATTGGCGCCCGCGATGTCCTGCTCAAGGCACGTGTTATTGGCGGTGGAGGCATAGATCTTGGGTGCGGGCAGGATGTTGCAGGTGGTCCGGCCTGCAGCACCATAGCCTAGCTCGACAAGAAGGGCACGATCCAGCGCCATGGATAGGGCCTGTCGCACGGCATAATCGGCTAGGAAGGGATGAGGCTCGGCAATGGTTGAGCGGTCTTCTCCCAAAGTACTCGCCGGATTTGTCAGGTTGAGCATAATGCGCTCGACCAGCGTGCCAAACCCGGAAACCACCGTGCCCTTGCCCGCGCTTTCCATGTTGGCCAGCACATCGGGGGCCAGCTGCAGGTTCCAGGCATAGTCGAACTCGCCTGTTTCCAGCACCGCGCGTCCTGCTGCCGCTGCATCGCCGCCGCCCTTAAGGACGACACGCGCAAAGGCCGGCTTGTCCAACTCGCGGTAATTGGTGTTGGCCTCAAATACGGTCACGTCATTGGGCCGGAAGTCCGTGACTGTGAAAGGCCCGGTGCCAATGGGGGCGAAATTGGCATCGGTGCATTCGGGGGCTTTCGGGCCAAGGCAGTCCGCAAACTGCGCTGCTTGCAATATTGGCGACTGAGCGCCCACAAACGCGGTGTAGGGGAACGGTTTAGGCCCGTCAAAGCGTACAACGGCAGTGCGCTCATCTGGCGTTTCAACGGCTTGGATGCCCTTATATTTCTCTGCCTGCGCGCAGCCGCCACCTTCGGCTGTACAGTATACCCAGCTGAATTTGATATCGGCAGAGGTTACGGGGCTTCCATCCGACCACAAAAGCCCTGGCCGCAGGGTCCAGGTGATGGCGGTCATGTCCTCTGCCACACCACCATTTTCAAGGCTAGGCACCGCTTCGGCCAGCCAGGGAACCATGGCGCCAGTCTGATCATAGCGCGCCAATGGTTCCAGAACGAGGCTCGCTGCTTCGATCTCCTTCACACCGCCTGACAGATAGGGATTCAGTATGGAGGGGGCCTGCCAGTAAATCACGTTGACCTGCCCGTCGCTCCCGCGTTCGGCGACGGCTGTCGTGGCGGTGCAGAGTGCCACGATTGTCGCCCCAAGCCTGTGTTTGATCCCCATGATGTCTCCCCTGTTCATCCGTTTGTCGTGACCTGTCGTCAAAGACTTCCTTGGTCCCTTTCCGATTTTAAAACCATGACCCAACGTCGATGGATGGCAAGCACCCTATGGTCGCAACCTGAGGGTTTGCTGGAAAAACCTTCAATTGTGGCGAAAAATTAGGGGTTTGATTGGTGGTCGCTTCGGGATGTGCCCTTTGCACGCAGCATCATAGTGCACAAAGCGAAGACATCCTTGAAATAATGTGTGCCGGCAGGAATAGTAATTCCTGCCGGCGATGCGTGTTGAACCAGTGTGTCTGTTGTTACTTGCTGGACGGCGCGATGATCATGATCATCTGGCGGCCTTCCATCTTGGGCATGTTTTCGACCTTGCCTAGGCCTTCGATATCATCGGCTACGCGGTGCAGTAATTCGCGGCCCAGATCCTGGTGTGCCATTTCCCTACCACGGAAGCGCAACGTCACCTTCACCTTATCGCCATTCTCAAGAAACCGCGTTACGTTGCGCATTTTCACATCATAATCGTGCGTGTCGGTGTTGGGACGGAACTTCACCTCTTTGACTTCGATGATCTTCTGCTTCTTGCGCGCCTCGGACTCGCGCTTTTGCTGCTCGTACTTGAACTTACCATAGTCCATGATTTTGCAGACGGGCGGCACGGCGTTGGGAGAGATTTCCACAAGATCCAGCTCGGCATCTTCCGCCATTTCAAGGGCGCGTTCGGGGCTGACAACGCCGATATTTTCGCCTTCAGCGCCAATTAGGCGGATTTCAGAGCCGCGAATGCGGTCGTTGACGCGCGGGCCAGTTTCTCGTTGTGGCGGCGCGTTGTGAGGTCTGCGAGCTATGGCTTTGATCCTTTGAGCAGTTATGTCCTATGGCGCAGGAACCTAAACCCGCCGCAAAGCTGTTTCAAGCAACAAAATCAGCCGCAAGTGACAGGTTTATAGCGGTTCGATGTCGCCCTGGGCGCGCATCGCATGAAACTCTGCCTCCCATGCGTCAAACCGGCCTTCTGCAATGGCATCGCGCATCTCGGCCATGATGGTCTGAAAATAGTGTAGATTGTGCCACGTCAGCAGCATGCCTGCGATCATTTCGTTGCTGCGGTAGACATGGTGAAGATAGGCGCGGGAATAATTTTGGCATGCTGGGCAGGTGCATGTCTCGTCCAGCGGTCGGGGATCATCCTGGTGGCGGGCGTTCTTGATATTGACCACGCCGCGCCGGGTAAACGCCTGTCCCGTCCGGCCAGAGCGGGTGGGCAGCACGCAATCCATCATATCCACGCCGCGTTTGACCGCGCCAACGATATCGTCAGGCTTGCCCACCCCCATAAGGTAGCGCGGCTTGTCCATGGGCAGCATATCAGGTGCATAATCTAGCACGCCGAACATCGCCTCTTGTCCTTCGCCCACGGCCAGACCGCCAATCGCATAGCCGTCAAATCCGATCTCACTTAGCAATTCAGCACTTTCAGCCCGCAGGTCCTTCGTGACGCCGCCTTGCTGAATTCCGAACAGCGCATGGCCTGGCCTGTCGCCAAATGCTTCCTTCGAGCGTTTCGCCCACCGCATCGACAGGCGCATGCTTTCGGCCACCTGTTCCTCGGTCGCGGGCAGGGCAGGGCATTCGTCAAAACACATCACGATGTCCGAGCCCAAAAGCGCTTGAATTTCCATCGACCGTTCCGGGCTCAGGTGATGGCGCGACCCGTCGATATGGGATTTAAAAGTCACGCCGTCCTCGGTCAGCTTGCGCAGGCCGGCAAGGCTCATCACCTGGAACCCTCCACTGTCGGTAAGGATAGGCCGATCCCAGTTCATGAATCTGTGCAAACCGCCCAGCCGGTCGACCCGTTCCGCGCCGGGACGCAGCATCAGGTGATAGGTGTTACCCAGAAGGACATCTGCCCCGGTGGCGCGCACGTTTTCCGGCAGCATTGCCTTGACGGTTCCAGCGGTGCCCACGGGCATGAAAGCTGGCGTCTGGATCTCGCCCCGGGGTGTCCTGATCACACCCGTCCGCGCTGCCCCATCCCGAGCTTTGAGTTCAAATCCAAATTGCACAGGTTTCACCGAAATTTCCGCTTTTCGTGGCTCTTTAAGCTGGATTAGCCTAGCTTGTAAAACAGCAAGTGAATACCCATATGTATACTATTGCATACATAATTGTGGAGGAAGACATATGGAGGATATGATCCTCAAACTGATTTCGACCAATCTGGTCTTTATCCTGATCGCGGTCCTTGTTTTCGTGATCATCTTTCGAGGTGTGAAGATCGTGCCGCAATCCGAGCAGCACGTCGTCGAACGGTTCGGCCGGCTGCGCGCGGTGCTGGGGCCGGGGATCAACCTGATCGTACCATTCCTCGACGTGGTGCGCCACAAGATCTCGATCCTCGAGCGTCAGTTGCCCACCGCCAGCCAGGACGCCATCACGAAAGACAACGTGTTGGTGCAGGTCGATACCTCTGTTTTCTACCGCATCACTCAGCCCGAAAAGACCGTTTACCGGATCCGTGATGTGGATGCCGCTATTTCAACCACCGTAGCAGGGATCGTCAGGGCCGAGATCGGTAAGATGGACCTCGACGATGTACAGGCCAACCGGTCTCGCTTGATTTCAACTATCAAATCTTCGGTCGAGGATGCAGTGGATGATTGGGGGATCGAGGTAACACGTGCCGAGATCCTTGACGTGAACCTTGATCAGGCGACCCGCGATGCGATGCTCCAGCAGCTCAACGCTGAACGTGCCCGCCGGGCGCAGGTAACGGAAGCCGAGGGCCAGAAACGCGCCATCGAATTGCAGGCCGAGGCTGAACTTTACGCAGCCGAACAGGCTGCACTTGCGCGCCGGGTTGGGGCCGAGGCTGAGGCATACGCCACTGGCGTCGTTGCTAAGGCAATTGCAGAAAATGGTTTAGAAGCTGCTCAGTACCAGGTGGCCCTAAAGCAGGTAGAGGCGCTAAACGCGCTTGGTGCTGGACCCTCGTCGCAGACCGTGATCGTCCCCGCGCAAGCGCTCGAGGCCTTTGGAAATGCCTTCAACATGCTCAAGGGAAAGCCGTCATGATGGCGTTCTGGACACTGTGGTGGGTTTGGATCTGCGCGGCCTTGGGTCTTGCCATTCTCGAAACGCTTGTACCCGGTTTCATCTTTCTTGGCATCGCGGCGGGAGCGGCTGTCATGGCGCTTGTCGCGGCCCTGCCGGGGGAGTTGGGCTTTGCGCCCTCGTTGGCGATCTTTGCTGGTGCATCACTTATCAGCTGGGCGGCGTTAAAGCGCGTCTTCAAACCTGTCGATGACCAGACCCGCATTGTACATGAGGACATCAATAAGTAACTTTGCCACACCGTACGTAAGCGCGAAGTGGGCCCCAAACGTGACCAGTGGATCTGCGTGCTGAGTTAAGATTACAACGGCTCTGACCTCTGTGTTGTGGACGGGGAAAGGAGATGGAGCAGGTTGAATTTGTCGGTGTAAATTTATGTTTAGTAGAGATTAAAAGGCTTATAAAAAAGCGCGGTATGACGGTAAGCGCCTGCCGCATGACTATGCAGTGATCCCCCGCATCGGGGTCTTGATTAACACCCGTATGGTGTGGCGATCTTGCGATAGTTTGTAACCATTGGCACTTATTGCGTAAACGTCTTCGCCGATATCAGGACGAGCAGAAAAAGCTTTAGGCCCACCAGATCATGGCGCGCGCGGATCGGCACGCCCAACACGGCATGTGCAGTATGGTCCTGCGACAGCGCCAACATACTTGGCCCTACAGGCGCCGCACTTGTCCTTGTGAATTTTCTGGAATCCACGCAAGGCAAAGGCGTGATTTTGGCCCATACCAAGAATGCAGCGGGACTTTTGCCGGATGTGTTCCGTCGGCGCAACGCCAAAGCCCTTGTGTAGGACTCCGCTCCAACTGCCATCGTGGTGGATTTGGATTTCCGACACGGGGTCTAAGTTCACTATATGTGCGGGTAATTAATGTCCGGGTTCAACGGTATTGAAAACTAAATTGGCATTAATGTTGTTGGTATGCAGTCTCAAAAGATCGATCCGCGGGTGCAGCTTGTTTAAATTTGGAAGCGTATATCAACGTTTCTGGAGGGATAGTTTTGGTCGCATCGTCGCAATCTGATGGCGTGGCTCTGGACGATACAATATTCATTTCTTATATATTTGGTCAGGTGAACACAGGAATCCATATGTCTGAAACAATGAATCAGATGGAAGGCGAACCGTTGATCGCGCCCTCAAGCTCAGACCATCCGCTGTACGAGCAGGTGGTGGAGGCCTGCCGTTCTGTGTATGATCCGGAAATTCCGGTGAATATTTATGATCTTGGCCTGATCTACACAATTGGAATTGATAGTGAAAATGCGGTCAGCGTGATCATGACACTGACTGCGCCGGGCTGCCCTGTAGCTGGCGAAATGCCGGGCTGGGTGGCCGAAGCGATTGAACCGCTGCCGGGTGTCAAGCAGGTTGATGTCGACCTGACTTGGGAACCGCCCTGGGGTATGGACATGATGTCGGATGAGGCTCGGCTTGAGCTGGGATTTATGTAATTTGATACATCTTGAAAGGTGAACACTATGTTTGCAATCCCTGGAAAACAAGCTGTAACCATTACTCCAACGGCCGCTGCGCAGATTGCAAAACTTATGACCAAGGGTGATACCAAGGGTTTGCGCATCGGCATCAAGAAAGGCGGCTGTGCGGGCATGGAATACACCATGGATTACGTGGCCGAAGTCGATCCTAATGATGAGGTGGTCGAACAGGACGGCGCGCGCGTGATGATCGCGCCTATGGCGCAGATGTTCCTTTTCGGAACCGAAATCGACTACCAGACATCACTGCTCGAATCTGGGTTTGTTTTCAACAACCCGAACGTGACCGAAGCTTGCGGCTGTGGCGAGTCCATCAAATTCAAAGACATGTAACACCGGCGTTACGCCGTACAGTTGAAACAGAAAGGACGTTTCGATGCGGCGTAAATTGGCGGCTGGCAACTGGAAGATGAATGGCTCCCGCGCGGCATTGATCGAGCTCGAGGCGATCTCCCAACATTCTGATGACTATGACGTAGATATCCTGATCTGCCCCCCTGCCTTGTATGTTGGGCAGGCGATTGACATGGCGCGTATCAATACTTTGGATATAGGCGCCCAAGATTGTCATTCAGCAATGTCTGGTGCTTATACTGGGGATATATCGGCTGAAATGATTGCAGATTTGGGTGCAACGCATGTCATTCTTGGCCACTCTGAACGTCGTGCAGACCATGATGAAAGCAGCGAAGACGTGCGCGAGAAGGCGCGCGCGGCGATCGAGGCCGGCTTGGTGGCGGTCATTTGCCTGGGCGAATCTGAGGCGCAGCGGATTGCCAACAACACACTTGATATCATTGGCGGCCAATTGGCGATCTCGGTGCCCGATGCCGCGACAGGTGCAAACACCGTCATCGCCTATGAGCCCGTCTGGGCCATTGGCACCGGGCGCGTGCCCACCACGGACCAGATCGACGAGGTTCACGATTTCATTCGAGCCCGACTGGTTGAACGTTTCGGCGAAGAAGAGGGCAACGCGATCCGTATTCTCTACGGTGGATCCGTCAAAGCCTCCAATGCTGCTGAGATTTTTGCGACAGACAATGTCGACGGTGCACTCGTCGGCGGCGCCAGCTTAAAAGCTGAGGATTTCCTACCTATTATCAAGGCCCTTGCAGCCTCATCGTGAGATAAGCTTCTCTTCTTTCTGGTCAAAATATCTAGCTCCCGGCCTCTCGGCGGGCGCATCGTTCAAGTGTCAAAGCGGCAGCATTGTTGTCGACTTGATTTCTTCCATCGAAAGCAGGGCGGTGACGTTGTAGACTTTCACCTCGGAAATCAGGGCTTGGTAGAACACGTCATAGGCTCGCGCATTCGCCACCCGGACTTTCAGAATATAGTCGATATCCCCCGCCAGCCGATGGGCTTCCTGCACTTCGGGTCGTTCATTCAGGGCCTTCAGGAACTTGGCCTGCCAGTCGGCATCATGCTCTGACGTGCGGATCAGGACAAAGAAACAGGCTTCAAAACCAAGGGCTTCCGGGTCCAGCAGATAGGTCTGCTGCCGGATCACGCCACCGTCCCGCATCTTGCGAATGCGATTCCATACAGGCGTCTTGGAACTGCCCACAAGCTTGGCAATTTCATCTAATGACAGCCCACCATCGCGCTGCAGCTCGTTGAGAATTTTCCGGTCCAGATCGTCCAGGCGAACAGGCATTCTAAATTTTCCTTCTTTTCGGAACATTTCATCCGCATTTTGGTCCAATGGGAACAAAAGTCCTTATTCACGCGCCCATATGGCGATTTATCGGGAATATTTTCTATATATACTGCCAAGTCAATCGCGAATGGACAGGTCCCGTGAAACACTTTCCGATATTTGTTGCGCTTGAAGGCCGGCGCGTCGTCCTCTCAGGAGGGGGCGAGGCGGCATTGGCCAAATTGCGGCTTCTCCTAAAGACGGAGGCGCATCTCACGGTGTTCGCCTCAGAGGCCGCGGCTGAGATCAAGGCGTGGCATGAGGCCGGTCGCCTGACGTTGGTTGAACGGCGTATGGAGCCGGGCGATGCGACCTGCGCGGTTCTGTTCTACGCAGCCGATGAAGATGACGCTGAGGACAAGCGCACCTCCGCCATCGCGCGGGCAGACGGCGCTATGGTGAATATCGTAGACAACCTGCAGGACAGCCAGTTCATCACCCCCGCCATCGTGGATCGTGACCCGGTCACCGTGGCCATCGGCACCGAAGGCGCAGCCCCCGTGCTGGCGCGGGCGATCAAGGCCGATCTGGAGGAACGCCTGCCTGCCACGCTTGGCCCGCTCGCCCGGATCGGCAAGGCCTTCCGCCACGCGGTGGAGGTTCTGCCTTTTGGGCGCCCACGCCGTGACTTCTGGCGGGAATATTATTTCAAGGCCGGTCCCCGTGCGATGGAAGACGGCGGGGAAAGTGGCATCAACGACGCACTGCAAGAGCTTCTGAACGAACACCAAAACATCGATCAGCGTGACGGGCACGTTGCGTTTGTCGGCGCGGGCCCGGGCGATCCTGAGCTTTTGACGCTCAAGGCGCGCAAGGCACTGGATGAGGCGGACGTGGTCATTCACGACCGGCTTGTGACTTGCGAAACCCTCGAATTGGCGCGGCGCGAAGCCATCCTAATCGACGCGGGCAAGGAGGGGTTCGGCCCCTCCATGTCACAGGACGATATCAATGCGCTGATCGTCGAATATGCCCAGACCGGCGCGCAGGTCGTACGCCTAAAGGGCGGCGACCCGACGCTTTTTGGCCGGCTGGACGAAGAAATCGACGCCGTGGAAGCCGCTGGGATCGGCTGGCATGTTGTGCCGGGTATAACCGCCGCATCGGCCAGCGTTGCCTCGATCGGTCAAAGCCTGACCAAGCGTCAGCGCAACTCGTCCGTGCGGTTCCTGACCGGTCACGACATGAAGGGTTTTGCCGAACACGACTGGCGCGACCTGACCAAACCCGGCGCGGTGGCGGCGGTCTATATGGGCAAGAAATCCGCCCGGTTCGTGCAAGGTCGCCTGCTGATGTATGGCGCGGATAGCGCCCTGCCTATCACCGTGATTGAAAACGCCTCACGCCCGGATCAGCGCGTGCTGACCACACGGCTTGACCGGTTTTCACAAGATCTTGCCGGGGCCGAGGTGAACGGCCCAGCACTTACTTTCATCGGTCTGGAACCCCGTGTGGCTCAGTCCTTTATTTCCGAACAAGAACAGGAGCTTGTGGGACATGCCTAAACCTTTCACACCCAAGGTTGTGACAGCCAACGCCCTGATCGAGGGAGATGTCGTATACCTCACCGACGATGATCGCTGGACGCGTTCGCTGAGCGATGCGGAGCTCCTGACCGATGAAGCCCATGCCGATCTGCGCTTGCTATTTGGTTCTGCGCAGACAGAGACGGTGGTGGGTGTCTATCTCGCCGACGTCAGGGACAGTCCCGAGGGGCCTCAGCCCGTGCATTTCCGCGAGGATTTCCGCCGTACTGGGCCGTCAAACTACAACCACGGAAAACAGTCAGAGCTGACCAATGTATAGCTATTCAGA
This sequence comes from Roseovarius sp., assembly GCA_963691795.1. Classification (GTDB taxonomy): domain Bacteria; phylum Pseudomonadota; class Alphaproteobacteria; order Rhodobacterales; family Rhodobacteraceae; genus Roseovarius. The sequence goes on along the minus strand of OY829373.1, from coordinate 3,346,464 downwards.
GTTCGACGCCGCTTTCGTCAAAGAGCGTAATCGCCAGTTTCGGGCGCAGGTGGAACGCCGTGTTGCGGGACACCTGACCGAGGACGAATTTAAGCCACTGCGCCTGATGAACGGGGTGTATCTTCAGCTGCATGCTTACATGCTGCGGGTGGCCATTCCCTATGGCACGCTCAACTCCGGTCAGATGCGCCAACTGGCCCACCTGGCAGAGAAATGGGATAAGGGTTACGGCCACTTCACCACGCGCCAGAACATTCAGTACAACTGGCCCAAGCTGCCGGACCTGCCGGATATGCTCGATGCCCTAGCCGAGGTTGAGATGCACGCCATCCAGACCTCGGGCAACACGATCCGCAACGTGACGGCGGATCATTTCGCCGGTGCCGCTGCGGATGAGATTGCCGATCCCCGCCCGGTGGCGGAATTGCTGCGCCAGTGGTCGACTGACCACCCGGAATTCCAGTTCCTGCCGCGCAAGTTCAAGATCGCCGTGACCGGGGCCGAGGCCGACCGCGCCGTCGTGCGCGCCCATGACATCGGCATTCAGATCGTCGAACGTGAAGGGGAGATCGGCTACAAGATCATCGTGGGCGGTGGTTTGGGTCGTACGCCCATGATCGGCAAGGTGATCAACGACTTCGTGCCACAGGCCGATCTGCTGCCTTATGTCGAAGCTGTCGTCAGCGTCTGGAACCTTCTGGGCCGTCGCGACAATAAGTACAAAGCGCGCATCAAGATCACCGTGCATGAGCACGGTATTGAAGAGATTTCCCGACGGGTGAATGAACGCTTCGCCGTCATCCGCCCGACCTTCAGCGGGATCGACACCGCGCTGTTCGAGGACATCAAGGAAGCCTTCGCACCGCCGCAATTCGACACCGGCAGCACCGCGATTTTCGAGACATCCTACAACACCGACCCGATCTTCCGGTCCTGGGCGGATACCAACTTGGCCGAACACCGCGCGCCGGGCTATGCGATCGTACAGATCAGCCTCAAGGCCCATGGTGAGACGCCGGGCGATGCTTCGTCTGGTCAGATGCGGGTGATGGCGGACCTAGCCGAGAAGTACGGCCATGATGAGTTGCGTATCAGCCATGAGCAGAACGTGATCCTGCCCCATGTGCACAAGGCCCATTTGCCCGCCATCCACTCGGAACTGAAGAAGGCGGGTCTGGCCACGGCAAATATTGGCCTGATTTCGGACATCATCGCGTGCCCGGGCATGGACTATTGCGCACTTGCTACCGCGCGTTCTATCCCGATTGCTCAGCAGATTGCTGAGCGCTTCGATGAACTGAGGCTGGAGCACGAGATTGGCGAGATGAAGATCAAGATCTCGGGATGCATCAACGCGTGTGGGCATCACCATGTTGGGCATATTGGCATTCTCGGCCTCGATCGGGCAGGGGTGGAAAACTACCAGATCACCTTGGGCGGTGACTCAACGGAAGCGGCCGCCATTGGCACACGGACCGGTCCGGGCTTTTCCGCTGAGGAAATCATTCCGGCAATTGAGCGGATCGTGCAAGCCTTTCTGACCGAACGTGAAGGCCCTGCGGAAACCTTCTTGCAAACCTATCGCCGGGTCGGGATGGACCCTTTCAAAGCAGCGCTATACGACGCGCCCAGGGCCTATGCCGCAGAGTGACCTGAGCACCCGGGTCAGTGGACTGAATGAATGGTATAGGCGGCACTCCGCCTTTGCCGTTCTCGAGCATGCGTTGACGCAAAGCAGGGCTGGAAAGCTGGCTCTTGTATCTAGCTTTGGGGCCGAATCGGTTGTGCTTTTGCACATGATTTCAGTGACAAACTCGCAGACGCCTGTGATCTTTCTGGACACTGAGCTACTTTTTGCGGAGACGTTGGTTTATCAGCAGGATCTGAGTGAACGGCTTGGTCTGAAGGATTTGCGCGTGATCCGCGCACGTGCAGCTGAGCTTCAAAAGACCGACCCAAAACAGACGCTTTACCGACGCGATACTGACGCCTGTTGCGCTCTCCGCAAGACGGTCCCTCTGCAGCGGGCTCTGGAGGGGTTCGATGGCTGGATCACTGGGCGCAAACGTTTCCACGGCGGTGACCGGGCCGACCTCGATTTCTTCGAATCCGAAGAAGGTACGGGCCGAATGAAGGTCAATCCGCTGGCGCATTGGTCGCGTGAGGACGTGCAAACATACATGGAAGAAAATCGTCTTCCGCGCCATCCGCTGGTGGCGCGCGGCTATGCCTCGATTGGATGTATGCCGTGCACATCGCCCGTGACAGAGGGTGAAGATATTCGTGCAGGCCGTTGGCGTGGCGAGGAAAAATCAGAATGTGGGATCCATTTTGTGAATGGCAAAATGGTCAGACAAGGAGAGAGCGCATGAGCGTGATCATCAAGGATACTGGATTTGGCGCTGACGGCTGGAACGAGGCTTTTGTTCCGCTGGAGGAGGCAGACGAGACCGCAACCACCCTTGATCTGGGCTCCGACACGGACCCCAATACGCTGGCAGGAAAGCTGAACGGCCTACGCATGATCCGCGTGGACTTTCCCAACTTCGCCGATGGCCGAGGCTTCACGATCGCGCGCCAGCTGCGCCTGATGGGCTACACTGGCCTGCTACGTGCCAAGGGTCATGTGATCGCGGATCAATACGCAATGGCCCGGCGTTCGGGCTTTGATGAGGTCGAGATTTCGGAAGATCTGGCCAAGCGTCAGCCCGAGGATCAATGGCTTTTCCGCGCCGATTGGACAGCGCATGACTACCAGGCGCGCCTGCGCGGCTGATCACCCCCTTTCCCTCATCGCAAACGCTATCTAGAACAAGGTGCCGGCACCTGCTGGCAAAGTGCAAAGTATGAACGAGATCCTTCCCGTGACCCAGAGCAAGGCCGTGAAAGCCGTACCCGACGCCCAGACCGTGACTGAGGTCAAGCACTGGACGGACCGCCTCTTTTCTTTCCGCGTAACGCGCCCGGCCAGCCTACGCTTCCGCTCGGGCGAGTTTGTGATGATCGGGCTGATGCAGACGGATGAGAAGACCGGCCGAGAAAAGCCGCTTCTGCGTGCCTATTCTATCGCCAGTCCCTCTTGGGATGAGGAATTGGAGTTCTACTCTATCAAGGTGCAGGATGGTCCGCTGACATCGCGTTTGCAGCATATCCAGCCAGGCGACGACCTGATACTGCGACCCAAGCCGGTGGGCACTCTGGTCCATGATGCGCTTCTGCCGGGCAAGCGGATTTGGTTCTTTGCAACAGGCACGGGTTTTGCGCCCTTCGCCTCGCTTCTGCGCGACCCGCAAACCTATCAGGATTACGACGAGGTCATCATCACCCATACCTGCCGCGAGATAGGAGAGTTGCAATATGGACGGGAATTGATCGAAGGCATCCGCCGTGACGCGATGCTGGAGGAACTGATCGGCGAAGGTTTCCATGATAAGCTGCGCTATTACCCCACCACGACCCGCGAGGAGAGCCCCAAGATGGGCCGCATCACGGATCTGATGCGCTCAGGCGATGTGTTTGCTGATCTGGGTGTTGATCCCATTGCACCGGGAACTGACCGCGCGATGGTCTGTGGTAATCTGTCCTTCAACCTTGAGATCAAGGAGCTTTTGGAGGGCTATGGGCTGCGCGAGGGGGCCAACTCTGATCCTAAGGAGTACGTAGTTGAAAAGGCCTTCCTCGACTAGCCGCGCTTCACATGCGCCAAGCTGGGTGCGGGGGCGCCGCCGCTGCCGCCGTCGGCGGCTACCCACAGTGTTTAAGGAAAAGATGAAGCTGGAAGGTGAATCCTGCTTCTTTCTGGTGAAAAATACCTACTTCGCAACAGGTTAGCTGGGCTCGCCGCCGGGTAGGCTGCATGCGGGTTTAGTGCCAATTTCACCGTCGCCGCGATTTCGGCCTTGAGGCTCTCCTGTGCTGCGGTCATTGTGTTCACCAGCTGAGTTGAAATGTGCTGTATCGAGCCCCATTTTAAGCAAATGATAAACGGAGAAAGACGGGGCTGCCTATTTCAGGGGCCGGAGCTTTCTTGCCAAGACAGGAAAAGAGCATGCAAGACCCTCTGAACAATTCATACCCGGTGCTTCCGCTGCGCGATATCGTGGTGTTTCCTCACATGATCGTGCCGCTTTTCGTGGGCCGGGAAAAATCCGTGCGGGCGCTTGAAGAAGTGATGCAGGATGACAAGCAAATCCTGCTCTCGAGCCAGATTGATCCTGGCGAAGATGATCCAGTGGCTGACGGCATCTATCGCACTGGCGTGCTGGCAAATGTGCTGCAACTGTTGAAACTGCCAGACGGCACTGTGAAGGTATTGGTCGAGGGCGTGTCTCGTGTGCAGATCGTGGAATATCTACAGAACCACGATTTCTTTGAAGCTCGCGCCGAGTACTTGAGTGAAATGCCAGGCGATGCCGCGACGATTGAGGCGCTTTTGCGTACGGTATCGGATGAATTTTCGCGCTACGCGAAGGTCAAGAAGAATATACCGGAAGAAGCTCTTGCCGCCGTTTCTGAAAGCGAAGAGCCCGCAAAGCTGGCCGACCTGGTCGCGGGCCACCTGGGCATTGAAGTGGCCCAGAAGCAGGAGCTGCTTGAGACGCTTTCGATCAGTGAGCGTCTTGAGAAGGTCTATGGCCTGATGCAGGGCGAGATGTCCGTGCTTCAGGTTGAGAAGAAGATTAAAACCCGCGTCAAATCCCAGATGGAGCGCACGCAGCGTGAATACTACCTGAATGAGCAGATGAAGGCCATTCAGAAGGAATTGGGCGACGGCGAGGAGGGCGAAGGCGAAGTCGCAGAACTCGAAGCCAAGATAGAAGAAACCAAGCTCAGCAAGGAAGCGCGCGAGAAAGCCGAAGGTGAACTTAAGAAGCTCAAAAACATGAGCCCGATGAGCGCCGAGGCCACCGTGGTGCGCAACTATCTCGACTGGATGTTGTCGATCCCGTGGGGTACCAAGTCCCGCGTAAAGAAGGATCTGATTAAGGCGCAGGACATTTTGGATGCTGATCACTTTGGCCTTGAGAAGGTCAAGGAACGGATCGTGGAATACCTCGCCGTGCAACAGCGTTCCAAGAAACTCAAGGGCCCGATCATGTGCCTTGTGGGTCCTCCCGGCGTGGGCAAAACCAGCCTTGGCAAATCCGTAGCCCGTGCCACGGGTCGCGAATTCATTCGTATCTCGCTTGGCGGTGTGCGCGATGAAAGCGAAATTCGCGGTCACCGGCGGACCTATATTGGCTCCATGCCCGGTAAGATCATCCAGGCGCTGAAAAAGGCGAGAACCACCAATCCGCTGATCCTGCTCGATGAGATTGACAAGATGGGCCAGGATTTCCGGGGTGATCCCGCATCTGCCATGCTTGAGGTGCTGGACCCGGAACAGAATGGCACGTTCACCGATCACTACCTTGAGGTAGAGTATGACCTGTCGAACGTGATGTTCCTGACCACGTCGAACAGCTACAACATGCCCGGGCCGCTACTCGACCGGATGGAGATCATTCCGCTGGCCGGTTACACCGAGGATGAAAAACGCGAGATCGCAAAGCAGCACCTGATCCCCAAGCAGATCAAGAATCACGGCTTGAAGGACAAGGAGTTCGAACTGACCGAGGAAGCGCTGTCAGATATCGTGCGGTATTACACACGCGAAGCGGGTGTGCGGAACCTCGAGCGTGAAGTGGCCAAGGTGGCACGGAAGGCCGTGACCAAGATCATTAAGAAAGAGGCGGAGGCGATCACCGTCACCTCTGACAATCTTGATGACTTCTTGGGCGTGCGCAAATTTCGCTTTGGACTGGCTGAAGAAAAGGACCAAGTGGGTGTTGTCACCGGGCTGGCCTATACCTCGGTCGGGGGTGAGCTTCTGAACATCGAGGCGCTGCGCCTGCCGGGCAAGGGCCGGATGAAGACCACCGGCAAGCTGGGCGATGTGATGAAGGAATCCATCGACGCGGCCAGTTCCTATGTGCGTTCTATCGCGCCGGAAATCGGCGTGAAGCCGCCGCGCTTTGAAAAGTGGGATATTCACGTGCACGTGCCGGAAGGGGCAACCCCCAAGGACGGGCCGAGTGCTGGCTTAGCTATGGTAACCTCAATAGTGTCGGTGCTGACGGGTATTCCTGTGCGCAAGGACATTGCCATGACGGGCGAGGTGACGCTGCGGGGTAATGCACTGGCCATCGGGGGACTAAAGGAAAAGTTGCTCGCTGCCCTGAGGGGTGGGATCAAGACCGTTCTGATCCCGCGTGAAAACGAAAAGGATCTGGCCGAAATACCGGATAATGTGAAAGAGGGGCTTGAGATCATCCCTGTCGATCATGTCCGCGATGTACTCAAACTCGCCCTCATTGACACACCTGAACCTGTGGAGTGGGATGAAGCCGCAGAGGAGGCCGCTGCAAGCGAGGCCGCTATGGCGGCCGGCAAGGAAGGTTCAACCGCGATCACCCACTGATCGAAGCCAGGATAAGAAAAAGCGCCCTGCGGGGCGCTTTTTGCATGGTTATGTTCGTCTTCAAGCAGTGACGAGTAACAACAGTTTCAAAGCACTGATCACAAGAAACATGAGTGCTCAGTTGTCTCAATTTAGGCTTTCTGACAGGGTCAAAAAGCGCCCGCGGCACCCAGAATGACTGCGATCAAGGCCAGAGCGGCGAAGACCTGAAGCCTGTTGGATGTGTCCGTCGTGTCGGCAGCGATCACTTCGGGTTCCATAATGGGTTCTGTAATACCGGACGCATAGGCAACGCCCGCAAGACATAGGAAGAAAGCGACGGCAGAAAACGTGGTTCTCATATGTATCCCCAATAACAATATATAGACATAATCTAGTGCCCGGGACTATTTGTGGTCAATGAACGGTAGCTAAAAGGATCGTGAAACTCTATTGTAGCAACACGAGTGAGACAATTGAGGCACACAATGACAACAAAAACGACACCAAAGTCCAAAACCTCTCGAAAAACGCAGGCTGCTCCGAGAAAGACGACAACCCGGGCCAAGACGCCTACAAAAAAGCCGCAGACTGCCATCGTGAAAGAGGCGCAGGCGGTTCAGCTTGGGGCCGAATTGAAGAAGCGTGAGTTGTTGGAGCTGGTCCTGAAAAAGGCCGATGTGAAAAAGAAATTCGCCAAGCCCGTCGTGGAAGCCGCACTTGAGATCCTGGGAGAGGCGATCGCCGAAGGCCGCCCGCTGAACCTTCAGCCCATGGGCAAGGTGATGCCGCAACGCACCAAGGACACCGGCAACAGTCGCGTGGTTATTGCGCGCATTCGACAGGCCAAGGAAAAAGCATCTGCCGACGATGCCACAAACAGCGAACCGGCTGTTGCAGCGGCTGCGGAATAGCGGTAACAGACAGTCCGGCGGGTGATTAGCTCAGTGGTAGAGCGCTTCGTTCACATCGAAGATGTCAGGAGTTCGAATCTCTTATCACCCACCATTTTCCCTTTGTTGACGGCGTGATATGACCGATGTCGCAACTGCCTAAGATCTGGTTTCTGCGCCATGGCCAGACCGAATGGAACCTTGAGCGTCGCTTGCAGGGAAGGCTGGATTCGCCGCTGACGGAGTTGGGCCTTTCCCAGGCCGCGGCACAGGCCGAGATAATGAAGCCGATCCTTGCACAGCCCGTCGCAGACGCCCTCCGCTGCGTGGCCTCGCCGCAGGGTAGGGCGGTTCATACCGCCCGGATTGCCCTTGGCGGGCGAGCGTTCGAGGCAGATCCAAGGCTGGCTGAGGTAGCGACAGGCGAATGGGAAGGCCAGTTGCGCGACAGTTTGCCCACCGAGGGGCGCAATGATCTGTTTCTTTACACCAGTGCGCCGGGCGGTGAGGGGTTCGAGGCGCTGGAGGCCCGCGTGCGCAGCTTCCTTGCCGATCTGACCGGGGACACGATCATCGTCTCGCATGGTCTTCTGGGCAAGGTGCTGCGGGGTTTGGTCTGCGGTCTGACACCTGACGAAGTGGACCGGCTGAGCAATCGTCAAGGCTGTGTCTATCTCTTGGAGAACGGGCAAGAGACATGCCTTGAGCCCGCGATGGGGGCAGGGTGACAACCCACGTCTTTTTGATACGGGCACTGGACAGGTTGATGCAACAGTAGGATATGGTGTCCAACATCATCCCCGAAGGTCCGGCCAAGGGATTTGCCCCAACATGAAAAGAGTATTCCAGTGATTGAGCATTCGCCAAACAAGCAGAGCACCTGGTCGGTCAAAGTGGATGATCGCAAGTTCGACTATGTGAAGCGCATCCTCGACAGGGAGCATCCGCCGCGCACAAAGGCCGAAAGCGCGTTCCTCGATTATCTGAACGATCAAGACAGCTACAAGTATTCTGCCCATTACCTGCGCTACTATCTCACGTTCCGCAACCTCGCGGCCAACCTGCCAGAGGGGGCAAAGGGCCTTACCGTTCTCGAAACCGGGGGGGCATGTCCAATCCTCGATTTCCTCGCGCGCGATCACAGCTGTTTCACGACCGAGGGGGATTTGCGCTACACCACCGACACGCCCGACGCGTTTGCCGATATCATCCTGTCCTTCGAGGTGTTGGAGCATATCAAGGACCAGACGGAAACCCACTTTGACGAGGTGGTCTTGTTCCAGGAATCTGGCGTGAAACACTTCGCCGCCGAAATGTACCGATCCCTCAAGCCAGGCGGGCTGCTGTTTCTGACAACACCCAATGCCTGTTCCGCCCGGGTGCTGGGGGAGCTTCTAGTAGGAAACCCCCCGACCGTGTTTCGTCGGCATGTCCGGGAGTACACGAAGACCGAGATCGAGCAGCTGTTTGAGGGTTTTGAAACAGTGTTCTACGAGGCGATGTATTGCTTCTTTCTGCTAGAGGAAGTGGCGCGGGAAAAGCCGCTTGCGAATATCGCAAAGCTGGGGGCCAGCCCCGAGAACAGGGGCGATGACCATTTTTTCTGTCTCAGAAAGCCGCTTTGACAACCGTATGAAGGCGCGGGGCAAGTGCCTGCATGGGCGTGATCGGGTTCGTCAGCCTTGAAATCAGTGCGGGTTCTGCGGCAAGCTTGATCTGACGGGTCACAGCCAGGCGGGACGGCATATGCGACTTCTCAGGACAGTATTCTACATCGTCGCGATTGCAGCGGTTTTCGTCATCGGAATGCGGTTTGCCTTCCCCTTGCCTGACACCAACTATGCCGAGGCGGTCTACAAGTCAGACCCCGATTGGGACGGGCCCCTGGGGAAGGCCATCGCCATAGCGCAGGAACGCAACCCTGACCTCGACGGCGTCCGCCCCTTGGGCAACGGTCGGTCCGCCTTTGCCGCGCGTGCCGTGCTTGCCCGGCAAGCCACCTCTTCGATAGATGCGCAATACTATATCTGGCAGGATGACGTGACCGGCCTGATGCTGCTGGATGAGTTGCGCGCAGCGGCCGAGAGGGGCGTGCGCGTGCGACTTCTGGTGGATGACAACGGGATTCCCGGGCTGGATACCCTGATGGCCGAACTGGATGCCCTGCCCACAGCAAGTGTGCGCATCTTCAATCCCTTTACGCTCAGATCGCCCAAGCTTTTGTCCTATACCTTCGATTTCGGCCGCCTGAATCGCCGGATGCACAACAAGTCCATGACCGTGGACGGCGTGGCTACAGTTATTGGCGGTCGCAATATCGGGGATATCTATTTCGATTATGGCGCGGGTACCCATTACCTTGATGTGGACACTATCGCCATTGGTCCGGTCGTGGATGAAGTGGCCGATGCCTTTGACGCCTATTGGAACAGTGGGTCGGCCTATGACGCCAACCTGGTGCTGGACCCATTCGAGGGGCAGGCCATCGCCTCGCTCGCTGAGGCCGCTCGCAAGAGCGCTTTAGGCGGCGGCTACCAGGAAGCGATCGAAGAAAGCGAGCTTGAGGTTTCCATTGTGGAACAGACCCTTAGGTTCGAGTGGAATGAGGTTACGCTTTACGTTGACGATCCGGCTAAGGGTCTGGGGGCCGTGCCGGAAGAGGACCTTGTGTTGACCGGTCTCATCGACATCGCGCAAGATGCTAAAACCTCGCTCGATATCGTTTCTGCCTATTTTATTCCGCAAGAGGGCGGCGCGGATTTGCTTACAGGCCTTTCGGAGGCTGGGGTCAAGGTGCGCACATTGACCAACTCACTGGATGCAACTGATGTGATGCCGGTCCATGCCGCCTACATGGCCTACCGGGAAGAGCTTCTGGAAAGTGGCGTCGAGATGTTGGAGCTTCGGGCGTTGCGTGACAAGCATAAGAACCTTAGCCTACCGGAGATGCTGGCAGGGTCGGCTTCGGGTCTGCATGCCAAGGTCTTCGGGGTGGATGGCAAACGAATATTCATTGGCTCCTTCAATCTTGATCCAAGATCGGCACGGCTGAATACCGAGATGGGGATGCTAATCGAAAGCCCTACGATTACGGTTACATTGGCAGAGCAGCTGAACAACGCCAACTTCGCCTATCGACTGTCCATTGGTGAGGATGGCGGGCTGATCTGGACCGAAGAGAACGCGGATGGTGAGGTTGTGACCTACACGAAAGAACCGCAGAGCAGCTGGTTCCAGCGGGCGATGACCTCGGTCGTCCGGATTTTGCCAGTGGAATGGATGTTATAGGGCTGCCCGACGCATGCGTGGCGGGATTTGCCTTTGTCTCCGTGTGACCAGATCTTGAAAAGGGGAAAGTTTGATCGGACGAATGCGGCCGAAGTCGGTAGGGTCGTCGGCGTCTCTGACTAACTCTCAAACCCGCGCTTTTCAAACCGTGGCAGCATAGCTGAGAAATCCTGCCCTGCGCCGTCTTCACCTTCCACGAACTGCGCGTAAAGTTCTGCCGCCGCGCGCCCTAGCGGGGTGTCGGCGTCGGCGTCTTTGGCGGCATCTTGTGCAAGTCTTAAATCCTTGAGCATCAAGTCAGCCGCAAAGCCCGGGCGATAGCCATTGTCGGCCGGCGATTGCGGCCCAACGCCCGGGGCAGGGCAGTAGGCGTTCATTGTCCAGCTGTAGCCCGAGGATGTAGAGACTACGTCAAACATCGCTTCGCGCGATAGGCCCAGCTTGTCGGCCAGCGCAAACGCCTCACAAGTCACGACCATCGTTGCACCCAGAATCATGTTGTTACAGATTTTTGCCGCTTGGCCATTACCGGACGGTCCGCAATGAACCGCTTTCTGGCCCATGATGTCGAAGAGCTCTCTGGCGATAATAAAGCCCTCGTCATCACCGCCCACCATGAAGGTCAGCGTTCCACCCGCCGCCCCGGCAACCCCGCCCGAAACCGGTGCATCAAGCGCCAGAACCCCGGCCTTTGCCGCCTGATCGGCAACTGCGCGGGCACTGGCCACGTCAACGGTGGAGCAATCAAGAAGCACCGCGCCCTTTTCCATGGCAGGGATCAGTTCGGCGGCGACGGCCTGCAGGATCGCGCCGTTGGGCAGCATGGTGATGACCACGTCCGCACCGGCTGCGGCTTCTGGTCCAGAGGCGACAATTTCAACCCCCTCAGCCTCGACTGAGGCGGTATCAAAGCCGCGCACCGCGTGCCCGGCCGCCGCCAGGTTTGCCGCCATTGGGGCGCCCATGTTGCCCAAACCGATAAAGCCAATTTTCATGGGTTATCCTTCCTTGTCGAATTTCAGCGCGTTCTGCCCCAGTGGCATTAGCATTTTTGTCACCGCCAGCGAGATTGGGCTTTCCAGATCATGCTGCCATTTGGGCATGCGGTCTTTATCAATCACAGCGGCGCGGATCCCTTCGAGGAAATCCCCGAACTCCATCGCGCGATAGGTGTAGCGGTACTCCAGCTCAAGTGCGCGCCGAATATCAGCCCCTGAGCCACGCAGGCGGTGGATGATCTCAACGGCCACGCCCATGGAAAGTGGTGAGTTACGGGAGAGTTTCTTGAGGGTCTTTTCCGCAAAATCCCCGCCCGCCGCGTACAGCGCATTGGTAATGTCGCGCAGCGTCTCGCCGCCAAAACTAGCATCGACATCCTCCTGTAACGCGACTAATTCCCCGTTGGGCGCAGCCTCGGAGGCGGCTTGCAAAGCGGTGACATCACCGGTTTTACAAAGCGTGTCGATGGTCGCAGGCCATTTGTCTTTTGGGATGTATATATCTGAAAAACCGATGTAAATCGCATCTGCAGGGCCCATTCTTGCGGTCGTCAGGCCAAGGTATTCGCCCATTCGCCCCGGGGCTTTTGCTAGCAAAAGTGACCCGCCCACATCGGGAACCAGACCAATGCCGCATTCGGGCATGGCAATCTGAGAGCTTTCGCAGACCACCCGGTGCGAGCCATGGCACGAAATGCCGACGCCGCCACCCATGGTGAACCCTTGCATGAAGGCCACGTAAGGTTTGGCATACTCTGAGATCTTGGCGTTCAGCCTATACTCATCACGCCAGAAAGTCCGCCCATAGCTGAAATCGCCCTTGGTGCCTGTGTCGTAAAGTTCTTGAATATCGCCGCCTGCGCAAAAGGATTTTTCGCCTTCGGCATCAATGATCACCAGCTCCACGGTGTCATCACCGGCCCATTGATCCAGTGCAGCCTCGATTGCCTTACACATATCATAGCTCATCGCATTTAGCGCTTGGGGCCGGGTCAGGGTAATTCGCCCGGCCTTGCCTTCGGTTCGGATGTTGATGTCGTTCATTGTTCCGTCAGCATATACCGCGCCACAATCATGCGCATGATTTCATTCGTGCCTTCGAGGATCTCATGGACCCGGACATCGCGCACAAGCTTCTCGATTCCGTAGTCGGCAAGGTAGCCATAGCCACCATGCAGTTGCAGGCACTGGTTGCAGATGCGGCTGCCGGTTTCGGTGACCAGTTTCTTCGCCATGGCGCAAAATTTTGTGGCGTCGGGTGCGTTTGTGTCCAGCTTCCACGCGGCTTGGCGCAGAAAGGTACGGGCGGCCTGCAGGTCGATCTCCATCTCGGCCAGCCGGAACTGAAGTGCCTGGAATTGGTCGATGGTTTTGCCGAAGGCTTTGCGTTCGGACATGTAGGCGCGGGTGGCATCCATAGCCGCCTGGGCTGCGCCGATGCTGCAGGCCGCGATATTCAGGCGCCCACCATCAAGCCCAGCCATTGCATAGGAAAACCCCTTACCCTCTTCGCCCACGAGGTTGGCCGCCAGCACGGCGCAATCGTCAAATTGGACTTGGCGCGTTGGTTGGGATTTCCAACCCATCTTATCTTCGAGCGCACCGAAGGAAAGCCCCGCGCTTCCATCTTCGACATAGACAGTTGAGATGCCCTTGGGCCCATCCTCGCCCGTGCGTACCATGGTGACATAGGCATCCGAGTAGCCCCCACCTGAGATAAAAGCCTTGGTGCCGTTTAGGACATAGCCTTCATTCGTGCGCGTGGCGCGGGTTTTGAGCGCGGCCGCATCCGAGCCAGAACCGGGCTCCGTCAGGCAGTAGGACAGGACAGTTTTGAGCGCCATGACGTCGGGAAGAACGCGGGCCTTCATCTCATCGCTACCGAAACTGTCGATCATCTTGGCACACATATTGTGGATCGACAGGAAGGCCGAGACAGAGGGACAGGCCATCGAGAATGCTTCGAACACCAATGTTGCGTCAAGCCGTGAAAGTCCCGTGCCGCCCTGTTCTTCGCTGACGTAGAGCGCACCGAATCCTAACTCGCCAACCTTTGGCCAAAGCTCTTTCGGGATAATACCTTCGCGTTCCCAATCCCGGGCAAAGGGGGCGACATGTTCCTGGCCAAAGTTGTAGGCCATGTCAAAAATGGCCTGCTGCTCTTCACTGAGTGCAAAATCCATAGACTGGCGTCCTCCTCGTCCCGTAATGAATTGAACGTTAGTTTAGTTACCGACTGTTGCAGGAGTATTGCAACCCACAGGTGTTCTGAAGGCCAACCGTATTTTCCTGTTGTCCATCCCGAAATTTAGACCGCGCCATATCGTTTGAAACTTCTGCCTCCGGAGGCTCTAACGAAATTCTTCTGCAGGTCTTAACAGGTGCAGATAGTAGGCAGGCACCTTGTCGATACTGACCACGCCAGTTTGCCGCGCGACTTCCAGAATGCGTGAGGTGCTGTCACCCAGATGTTCATAAACCATTCGCATTGCGCGCCGACCCGTCACTTTTTCGCGCACAGTGCGAGAGGCATAGCCTTCCCAGATATTGGACTGAAACGCGGTGTCCTGCGCCAGGAAATTGAACGAACAAGACATGGTGTCGCGATGTGTCACCACTGCCATCACGCCTTCTTCCTGGCGCATGACCAGCCCGCGAAATTCGGCGTTGTAGGTCTGGGTTGAAAGGCCTTGCGCCCGTAAGGCGCTACGCGGCTCGAACCCGCGCAAAAAGGTGTAGTCTTCCGAGCGCTTTATCAGAACTAGCCCCATCACAAACTGGCTGGAGTCAAGAAAGCTCTGTCGTGCAAATCGGAAAAACCCACTTGGGAATATCTCTTCGGGCACATTAGCCGTGGTGCGCCCAAAAAAGCCTTCCAGGAAGGGATGGTTTAGCAGGTCGCCATAACCGGGGCGGATATCTTCGACTGGTTCCAGCAGGATGCGGGCGTCTACATCAAAGAAGGCACAGATCCTGTGCAGGACATCTGGGCGGGGAAAGCTTTCGCCGGACAAATAGCGGTTGAACTGGGTGCGGTTGATGCCGAGGTCCCGGCAGACCCCGGAAACCGATTTGAACTGCAGGCACAACCGGCGCAGATTCTCGCCGAACACTTGGCGCAGGGCTGCCGGGTCGTCACGTGCTGCAGGTGATTTGCGCCGCAAACGAGAACTCATATTATGCCTTCAATCTGAGGACGTGCATAAGTCTCTAATTCAGTCATAAATAGTAAATCCGTGTCTATATAAGCTCGAAAATACGTCAATCTGTGACAGATGACGCCAATTGGCGTCAGGCTATGTTAATTCTGTCACAAAATGCAAAAAGAAATATCCAAAGAGCTCATGTACCTTCGAACTGGAAGAGCGCAAAAACACAAACCAGGGGTTGGGGACTTGATGTACGGTGTGGTTCTCTGGAGCGACAGAACTAAAAACTGCGCAGTGATCTGGTGCGAAGATCATCGCAAACTAGCGTATTTTCAGGACGATACGCGCGCCCTTTCTGACAACCTGCCATTTGGTCCAGGCGACCTCATTGAATTCAGTGTGCGCGAACATGGTGATCTGCGATGGGCGCTTGATCCTTGCCTTGTGTCAGAACGACAATACGACTCGTTGGCCGATGATCTGCTGGACGCATGTTTCCCGCCGCCTTCCAGAACAGCCCCGCGGATCAGCATGCCGGATCATGTGCAGGAGGGTGGTGATGTCCTACACTTTCCAATGCACCGCGTGGCGCGTTCGGAAAAGACGCTTGAAACGGCTTGAGTGCGTCAGTTGCCGCGCAACAGGGCGGCTATCCCGGTTCGGGCAATCTCGCTGAGCCCGAGGGGACGCATCAGGTCCGCAAATGCATCGATCTTTTCAGGCGGTCCGGTGATCTCGAACACGAAACTGTCCAGTGTGCTGTCCACCACATTAGCCCGGAAAATATCTGCCAGACGCAGCGCCTCAACCCGCTTTTCGCCTGTGCCTTCCACCTTCATCAGCGCGAGCTCCCGCTCGACCGAGCGGCCTTCCACGGTCAGGTCATGTACTTCGTGCACCACGACGATCCGGCCCAGCTGTGCCTTGATCTGTTCGATCACCTGCGGCGTGCCGGTGGTGACGATGGTGATACGCGATTGATGACCCTGGTGATCCACTTCCGCCACGGTCAGGCTGTCGATATTGTAGCCCCGACCTGAGAAGAGCCCGATTACCCGCGCCAGAACGCCTGGTTCGTTGTCCACGATCACGGCCAGTGTATGTGCCTCAGCGGTGTCCGAGAAATTCGGGCGCAGGTTATAGGCCGAGTGCTTGCTTGAGCCCTTCTTGATCTTCAGCGGTGACATATTTCTTGTCCTTTCGTTAGCCGGCGGCCTGTATGGTGCCGGACATGCGTTGGCGGATCATGGCTGCGAACGCGTCGCTGATCGCTCTATCGTAAGGTTGCTTGTAAGGGAAGTTCCTGCCGTGATCGAAGCTGTGCCGCATGGTGGCATTCAGCTCAAAGATAAAGGGTAGGTCGTCCTCGTCGAGGGTGAAATCAATTCCGAAAAACTCAAGGCCAGTATCTTCGGCGGCCTGTTCGAGGGCCGCGACGGCCCGCGTGCCGCAATAGTCTTGCCAGTCGGAAAGAAAGCGCTGTTCTTCCTGCATAAGGTCCGGGTTTGCGCGCATGACATCCTTACGATTGGCGCCATGAACGTTCCACACAAGGTCAAGGTGGCAAACAACAGGGTAGAACTGACCATCTATGCAGAACAGGCGTAGCTTGCGAAAATACTGATCTTTCCAAAGCAACTCACGGTAGGAAATCGCATAGAATTCTCCATGCAACCCCTCTGCAACATAGTCCTGTAGATCTGCATCCGAGGTGACAAGCGCCGTTGTGCGGCCTGTCTGCGTGCCAGTACGGCGCAGGATGACTGGCGCGTCGAAACCATGTTTTTCCAATGCGTTTCGCACGTCAGCAGTGGTTGCGCCCGAAAAAGTGAGCCGTTTGGTCCGGGGAAAGGTGAGGTCCTGAATGCCCGTCAGACGGTCGAAATTCCCATCCCGAGTGGTGCGCCGCACACGGTCGGGGCGGTTGATCACTGGGGCATGGTCCTGCATTTTCAGGTAGGCTTCAAGCGCGTTCAGGGCCGGGGCCTCCAGGTCTGCCTCGGATATCGTGTTCACAAGCACATCGTGGGGCGGCATCTTGTCCGGCTGAACCGGTCCTGCGCCGGCGATGGTGTATTCGCATTCCGCGATATCGGCGCCATCCAGTAGGTATTCGGTGGTGAAATGCCCGCCGCGCATGCCGAAGCTGACCTCTCCGCTCTCTGACTTGGTCAGGTGGGGCCGGGTCAGGTTGTAGCCCCGGACCTTCAGCATCAAAGGCCGTGCTCTTGACGCTCCTTGCGTCAGCTCGCGCAGCGGACGGTGTCGAAAATAGTCCGTGACAAGCCCGGTCGCGGCGGCATCCTCACCAAGATGGTACTTCAGGACGGCGAGGGGAAATACCACGTCTGCATCAAAGGGGGCATGGGGCAACAGGCCTTCATAGGCGCTGTGCGCAGGCCCGACCTGTTCGCTTTTCAAAAGATGTTGTGCCGCGCGCAAACGGCCCAGAAGCTCGGATCGGTCCGGGGTGGCGGAGGCAGGGCAATGCCCCGCTTCCGCTGGTGATTTTGAGGCGTCGGCCCGCGCCACGTGGCTCAGACCAGTACCGCGCCCGATGCGCCGATGGCATCCTGGGTGGAGGCCTCGCCGAGAAGCATCTTGTTATGCGGTTCACCTGACGGGATCATCGGGAAACAGTTTTCATGCTTCTCCACGAGACAGTCAAAAAGCACCGGCCCGTCATAGTTGATCATCTCCATGATCGCATCGTCGAGGTCGGCAGGGTCCTTGCACAGGATACCCTTGGCACCAAAGGCTTCGGCCAGCTTGACGAAATCGGGCAGGGCTTCGGACCAGGAATGCGAATAACGCTCGCCATGCAGCAATTCCTGCCACTGGCGCACCATGCCGAGGCGCTCATTGTTGAGGATGAACTGCTTGACCGGCAGGCGGAACTGAATGGCTGTGCCCATCTCCTGCATGTTCATCAGCCACGAGGCTTCACCCGCAACGTTGATCACAAGCGCATCCGGATGCGCGATCTGCACCCCGATGGAGGCTGGGAAGCCATAGCCCATTGTCCCCAGTCCGCCAGAGGTCATCCAGCGGTTAGGGTCTTCAAATCCCATATACTGCGCGGCCCACATCTGGTGCTGGCCTACCTCGGTGCAGACATAGCGGTCATGGCCCTTGGTCAGCGCCTCCAGCCGTTCAAACGCGTATTGCGGTTTGATCGTGCTGCCTTCCTGCGTGAAGCCAAGGCACTTGATCTTCTTCCATTCTTCGATCTGCTCCCACCACTTGGCGAGGGCTGCCTTGTTGACCTTGCGACCGCGTGCCTTCCAGACCTTAAGGATGTCTTCCAGCACATGGGCAATGTCGCCGATGATCGGGATGTCGGTCTTGATTACCTTGTTGATCGAGGAGGGGTCGATGTCGATATGCGCCTTGATCGAACCAGGGCTGAACGCGTCCAGCCGCCCGGTGATCCGGTCATCGAACCGCGCGCCGATATTGATCATCAGGTCGCAGTCATGCATCGCCATGTTGGCCTCATAAAGACCGTGCATGCCCAACATCCCGATCCAGCTTTCGCCGGAGGCGGGATAGGCGCCCAGACCCATCAGGGTCGAGGTGATCGGCACGCCCGTGGCTGCCACCAGTTCACGAAGAAGCTGGCTCGCCGCAGGGCCGGAGTTGATCACACCGCCACCGGTGTAGAATATCGGACGCTCTGCTGTTTCGAGCGCTTCGACCAATTCGGTGATCGTGTCCATGTCGCCCTTGACCTGCGGCTGGTAATGGCTGGTCGTGGCCTTCTGGGGTGGAATGTATTCGGCCGAAGCAAACTGCACATCCTTGGGAATGTCCACCAGTACCGGACCGGGGCGGCCTGAGGTAGCGACGTGGAAGGCTTGATGCATGACGTCAGGCAATACGGCAGTATCGCTGACTAGCCAGTTATGCTTGGTGCAGGGGCGGGTGATGCCTACGGTGTCGGCCTCCTGGAAGGCGTCGTTACCGATCATAAAGGTTGGTACCTGGCCTGTCAGAACCACCAGCGGGATACTGTCCATTAGTGCATCTGTCAGGCCTGTGACGGCATTGGTTGCGCCCGGCCCCGACGTCACCAGAACAACACCTGGCTTACCTGTCGCACGAGCATAGCCCTCAGCGGCATGAACGGCACCTTGTTCATGGCGAACAAGGATGTGCTTGATGTCGCTTTGCTGAAAGACCTCATCATAAATCGGTAGCACCGCGCCCCCAGGATATCCGAATACGACGTCCACGCCCTGATCCTTCAAGGCCTGAACTACCATTTTCGCTCCGGTCATCTGACGTGTCATCTGTTTCGCGCTCCGTTTATGACATGTTTCTTAGTTGCAAAAAAAAGCCCCCGGACTTTCGGGGGCGCATGAGGGAGGTGATATGGTTTCCGTCACCGGCCCATGCGCCAAATATCTACCACGATTACGATTAGTCCGAACATCGTAAGGCTCCTTTTCAATAGCGCGACAATATTTAGGGGGAAAAGGGGCGTCAACACGCAATTTTGAAAAAAATGTCGCGTGTGACGGAATTTCTTTCCATTTATTGCGCGATTCGCCAAGCGTGGCTGCGCGCCCTCCATTTAGACAAATCGTTTCATGGATTGCATGGCAAGTCTAGGACGTCGCGCCCGCCTCCTAGTCTTGTAGACATAAACACCCTTAGGGTGGCGTGCGTAGGCACTACGGAGTGGCGCCTCCAACTTCGAGTGAAGAGGACACACTCGATGCCAAACACCAGTACACCAACGGCGACCAATATGACCGTGTGTTGCATACGTCGCATGCAGGCTTTAACTCCGAAGATGTTGCTCTGATCGCCTGCGTTAGACGCACGCAATTAGGAAATTTACGTCTCCGAAAAAGTGGGCTTTGAACTGGTTCCCACAGGTGCGCATTGTGACTTACGAGGCCGCTGTATTGGACTAACCTGAACCTTATCTGTAACCTTCGCACCGACAAGCAGTGTCCGGCCAAGGCCTGGGTCGGGTTCTCACTAATCCAGCGTGCGCGCCTCGTCGATCAACAGGATGGGTATGGAGCCGCGTATGGGAAAGGCCAGACCGGCCGCCTTGCTGATCAGCTCCTGCGCCTTTGCGTCATAGGTCAGAGTGGTGTGCGTCTGCGGGCAGATTAGCGCCTCGAGCATACGCCTGTCAGCGGTTGGGCCGGTTGGGTCGCTGGCAGGGAGCTGCTCATCACTCATTGCAAAATCTCTGTCTCGTCACCGCTTCGCAGTGCGTATTCCAGAAGTGTCACCAATGTTTCTCGCCTCGTGCTGAGTGATGGGGCCTCAAGGAGCGCCTGCTTGTCCTCTGGCTCAAACCCCAAAAGCATAGACAGCGAATTGATCAGCAACTCGTCATCGGCCTCTTTCAGCGTATCCCAGTCGGCTTCAAGTTCCCGAGCCCTGAAGTAACGTGACAAAAGTTTCATGAATTTGGGCCGCTCAAACGTGACATCCACATCCGCAGGCCCAATATCGCGTTCGAACCCGGTCCAGGATACGCGGGTCTTACGATAGGGGGTGAAACCATCCATCTCTTCAAGGATGCGGAAGCGCGAGAAGCCGCTCAACGTGATCATGTAGCGTCCGTCTTCGGTTTCCGAAAACTGTGTGATGCGCCCGACGCAGCCAATCGTGTGCAGTGGTGGTGCCTCGTCACCACTGGTGGTTTTGCTTGGCTGGATCATGCCGATCAGCCGTTCAGGGGTCTTCAGGGCATCATCGAACATCGCGAGGTAGCGTGGCTCGAACAAATGCAGAGGAAGCCGTGACCGGGGCAGCAACAACGCACCGGGCAGCGGAAAGACCGGTATGACTTCGGGAAGGTCTATCTGCTTAAACATGTAAGACTAGCTAGGCCGTTGCACGGCTCAGGCAAATATCATTGAGCTCAATTTCCGGCGACCATTCAGTACGATAGGATCACTCGGCTTAAGCGCATCAAAAATCGTGAAAAGCTGTGTTTTGGCCGCGCCATCATTCCATTCGCGATCCTTGCCAAACAGGGTCAGAAGCTGGTCCACTGCCTCTTCGGTTTGCCCGGCGGCATGCAGCGCCTGTGCCAGGTCAAACCGGGCCTGATGATCATCGGGGTTGGCATCTACCGCAGCAGTCAGTTCGCCCAGTGGTCCTGCATCGGCGGCTTGACGGGCCAGTGCTAGCGCGGCATGGGCGGCTTCTATATCTGCGGCCTCGGAAATTTCGGCTGGCGCGCCGTTCAGTACGGCCTCGGCCTGATCAAGATCATCCAGCGCAATGTAGGACCGCGCCAGCCCGGCATAAGCCCGCGCACTCTGGTCATCTTCCTGCAGGATTGCGGCATATGTCTGTGCGGCATCTGACGCAGCGCCGGCCTCAAGCATTTCATCTGCAGCATCAAGCGCATCATCCAGACCACCGCTGGCATCGCCGCCTGACATTTGCACCACGCGCTCAACAAAGGCGTCGATCTCAGACGGGGGCACCGCGCCCTGGAATCCGTCCACCGGCTGGCCCTGCCAGAAGGCATAAACCGTAGGGATTGACTGCACGCGCAACTGGCCTGCGATCATCTGGTTTTCATCAATGTTGACCTTTGCCATGCGCACCGCGCCTTTGGCTTTTGTCACTGCCGCTTCAAGCGCTGGGCCAAGCGTCTTGCAGGGGCCACACCATGGCGCCCAGAAATCAACGATTACAGGCACCGTTTGTGAGGCTTCGATCACCTCGGCCATGAAGTCGGCTTCTGAGACGTCTTTGATCAGATTGCCGCCTGATTGGGCGCCTTGCCCCTGGCCGAGTTCCAGCATGATACTCTCCTATAAAAGTGTCGTGCCCCTATATGGGGGGTGGTGACGGGAAGTCAAAGGTCAAAACTGGCAAAAACGGGTGCATGGTCGCTTGGTTTCTCCCATCCGCGTGCATCGCGCAGGACGCGACTGGAATGTGCGGCTGATGCGATGTCGCTGCTGGCCCAGATGTGGTCAAGCCTGCGGCCTTTATCAGCGGCATCCCAATCGCGGGCCCGATAGCTCCACCAGCTGTAAAGCTGACCTTCGGGTATATCTTTACGGGTAACATCGGCCCACCCGCCCGCTTCGATCACCTCATTCAAATGCTCGACCTCGATGGGCGTGTGGCTGACCACCTTCAGAAGCTGCTTGTGCGACCAGACATCATCTTCCCGCGGGGCGATGTTAAGATCGCCCACAAGTATGGATTTCTCCGGGCTGCTGTCGTGGCACCAATCACGCATATCCGTGAGGTAATCGAGTTTCTGACCGAATTTTTCATTCACTGATCGGTCTGGCACATCACCACCTGCGGGGACATAGAAGTTGTGGATCACCACGCCATTCTCAAGTCGTCCCGCAATATGGCGGGCATGGCCGAGGTTCGCAAAGTCATGGCTGCCTACCTCCTCGATTGGCTGTCTTGAGAAGATCGCCACGCCATTATAGCCTTTCTGTCCCCGCGCGATCATGTAGGGGTAGCCAAGGTCTGCGAATACCTCGACCGGGATCTTGTCGACCGGGCTTTTGCATTCCTGAAGGCAAAGGACATCTGGCGCTTCCTCCTGCATCAGCTTGCTAACGATGGGTGCGCGCAGACGGACCGAGTTAATGTTCCAGGTCGCAAGGGTGAAGGGCATTGATGGGCTCCTGTTAACGTAAGTGCACCTAGCCTCAGGTCCGTGGGAATGGCAAGATATGTCGAGGGGGCGTGATCTTTGAGGGCAGTTTTGAGCCCTAGGTAGCTATCCTACTGCACACAGGTAATCAGTCTCAGGTGTGTTTGGACCAACGTCTGTTGGCTTGCGTTCACCGAGGGTGATATGATGAGCATTGCGAAATGATGCGCCCTAAAGCCTATCACGCGGGATGCGCGCGGCAAGTTTATCCGCACGCCAGGCTGACAGAGTCAAAGCGCACACGGCCTAGTTAAAAAAACCCCGGCACGAAGCCGGGGCAGTTCAACAGGGAGGTATTTAAAAGGCGACGGTGACGTGACGGACCTGATGGAAGCCTTGATCAGGCAACAAGGCGATACCCACCCGATTCCGTCACCAAAAGCCTCGCATTAGACGGATCGGGCTCAATTTTCTGGCGCAGACGGTAAATATGGGTCTCAAGCGTATGGGTCGTGACACCTGCATTGTAGCCCCAGACCTCGTGCAAGAGCACATCACGCGGCACAACGCCTTCGGTCGAACGGTAGAGGAACTTGAGAATGTTTGTCTCTTTCTCGGTTAGGCGAATTTTCTTTTCATCCTCGGTGATCAGCATCTTCATCGACGGCTTGAACGTGTATGGACCAAGCTGGAATACGGCGTCTTCAGACTGTTCATGTTGGCGCAACTGCGCGCGGATGCGGGCCAACAGGACGGGAAACTTGAAGGGCTTGGTGATATAGTCATTGGCCCCGGCATCAAGACCCAGAATGGTGTCGGCATCGCCGTCATGGCCAGTCAGCATAAGGATCGGTGCCTTGACGCCCTGCTTGCGCATCAGACGGCACACTTCGCGTCCGTCATTGTCGGGTAGCCCAACATCGAGAATGACCAGGTCATAGATCGCATCCTTAGTCTTTGCCATGGCGTCACTTGCATTGCCGGCCTCAAACACGTCGAAGTCCTCAGTCATAAGCAATTGTTCGCCAAGCACCTCGCGCAAATCGTCATCGTCATCAACAAGCAAGATTTTCTTGAGCTGGGCCATATCGAGTTTCCTTATTATCGTTGACGACCATGTGCGGGTCAGGCGGTCCTCTGACAAGAGGTATGACAGAACTTTCACGCCCACGTGTTGTGGTGTGGGGGAATGTTTCAATTTGCTGCAAAAGCCTGTAGGTCTGCGCATGACTTGAGCCCTCTGCATGCGGTAAACCCCAATGAACTTTGCGCCAGACATCGTTGATCTCCTCGCCCGGGCGCGTGCAGATTTGCGCATGGGCGTGCCAATCGTTCTGTTCGATGAGGGCGCACATGGCATCCTTGTGGCGGCGGTTGAAACATTGGATGGTGAGCAACTGGACGATATTCGTGGCCTCGGTGGCACACCCGTGGTTGTGATCAGTGCGCGCCGGGCTGAGACATTGAAGGCGCGGGTCTATGATGGCGATATTGCCCGAATCGTGCTGCCTGCAGATGCTTCACGTGCTTGGGTGCGGGGGGTGGCTGACCCGGCTGATGACCTCAACCAGCCCATGAAGGGCCCTTTTATGAGCGCGCGCGAAGGCGACGCGGCTCTGCACCGTATGGCGATCCGGGTAGTGAAATCGGCGCGCATACTGCCCTCTGCGGTCGTGACTTGGCTGACGGACCCGTGCGGCTTTGCGACACAATACGGGCTAACGGCCTTGGCAGCAGCGGATGTTGAGCCGCATCTGGCGGTCAACAGCCCAATGCACCCGGTCGTCAATGCACGCCTTCCGATGCAGGTATCTGATGCGGGCCGCCTGCATATCTTCCGGCCAGATGATGGCGGGGAAGAGCACTACGCAGTCGAGATCGGTTCGCCCTCGCGCGAAAAACCTGTGCTCTCGCGGCTGCATTCAGCCTGTTTTACGGGCGACGTAATCGGGTCGCTGAAGTGCGATTGCGGCCCGCAACTTCAGGCTGCCCTGGCGCAGATGGGCGAGGCGGGGGAGGGCATTCTGCTTTACCTCAATCAGGAAGGGCGTGGGATTGGCCTTGCCAACAAGATGCGCGCCTATTCGTTGCAGGACCAGGGCTTTGACACGGTGGAGGCCAATCACCGGTTGGGCTTTGAAGATGACGAGCGCGACTTTCGCATCGGTGCCGATATGCTGCGCCGCCTTGGGTTTTCATCTGTGCGGCTGCTGACCAATAACCCAAACAAGATCAAAATGATGACCGCTAACGGCATCGACGTAGATGAACGCGTGCCGCTGAAGGTGGGCGAGACCATGCAGAACAAGGCCTACCTGGCCACCAAGGCGAAGAAATCCGGCCATCTGTTGTAATGGACCCTTCGGATGACTCTGGCGGTGATATTTTTAGCCAGGTGAAACAGGGATCGATGGGCGTTGCCCTGGCTTCATCTTTGCTCAAATACTCCGGGGAGCCGCTAAAGGTGGCGGGGGCAGCGCCCCTTAGACTACGCGGGTGACTTGCGTGCGCGTTTTTCCATGGCACCCTGGCCTAGAGTGAGAGTGTAGGCGGCAAGCTCGGACAAGTTTGCGTCTGCTAGTGCAGCATCGCCGATCTCGATCGCGTCAGCTATGGCTGTGTGCAGGCCCACGATCGCCTCGCGCGAGCGCTCGGTGAAGGTGATCATGTTCATCAGGGGCTGCATCGCTTCGACCGCACCGGCGAGTTGATAGCTGAGTACCGGGTTGTCTGCGGCATCCACAAGGGCGCGGTGGAAGGTCACGTCTGAGGCGCAGAAGCTTTCGTCCGAGAGGCCCGGCTGTGCTTGGCGGTGGATTTCGGCGCGCATCGTGGCCAGGTGATCAGGCGAGCGCCGGGTGGCCGCCAGCGGCGCGCAGGCGCGTTCGAGCGCGTAGCGCGCCTCGCAGGCTGTTTCGAACCGCACGGCGTTCATCGACAAAAGTAGCGTGGCTGTGGTGATCTGCTGGCCATAGGCCTCTTCATATGAGAGCCGATTCACGAAGGCCCCACCATGGGCGCCTCGCTGCGTGCGGATCAGCGATTGCGCTGCCAGTCGTTTAAGCGCCTCGCGCACCGTGGGCCGGGATACGTTGAACTCTGCTGCCAGCTCGGCCTCTGAGGGCAGGCGTTCATCTACGATCATGCGGCCCTCGATGATGGCATCGCGGATCGCTTTGGCGATTTGGGCGGAAAGATCCGTCTGGTTTGTAAGTTCAGTTTTCATTTGTCTTATATTTAATTGTCTGACATTTTCGCGCCAACGCCAAGCCCTCGCGACTGAGTCGCGGTTTTGTCGAAGGAAAAGAGCTGTGCGGTCCCTCGTTGCTACACCATTGCGATCCGTGCTTTGGCTGGGATTCTTTGCTGTTATCCTGATTTCCTGGTGGATGCTATACGCAATGGCCATGGATATGGATGTGGACCTCATTGGTCGCCCCGGCCCAATGGGCGAGCGAATGGCTGCCATGGACCCGCGCATGGACATGTATATGCCGATGGCCAATTTCGGGCCGCTCTTTGCAATGTGGGCGGTCATGATGGCCGCAATGATGCTGCCGACGATGGTCCCGACGCTTAAGGCTTACGAAGACCTGATGGTATCGGCTAACGCGACATGGGCTGGCTGGTTGGGGGTCTTGAGTGGTTATTTCATTGTCTGGGTGGCCTTTGCCGCGGCGATCACGGTCGCGCAGCTAGCGCTTCTTTTCGGAGGCGTTGTGGACATGCTGGGCATTGCGAAAAGCCCGTGGTTTTCGGGGGGCTTGCTGATCGTTGTGGGCGCGTTCCAGTTCACGCGAGCAAAGGAAATTTGCCACGGTGTCTGTCACAGCCCGATGGGGTATTTCATCAGCCATTGGCGCACGGGACTTGCAGGCGGGTTGCGGATGGGGCTCGGCCTTGGTGCGTTCTGCGTAGGCTGCTGCTGGGGGTTCATGGCACTTGGATTTGTCGGCGGGGTGATGAGCCTTTTGTGGATGGGGCTGGCCACGCTCTTCATGGTAATCGAGAAACTACCCCAGATTGGTCATGTGGTGACAAAGCCCATGGGTGCGGTATTAATAGTGGGCGGGTTGGCCGTGATGGCCATGCCGCTTTTCACAGGAGGATAGGTGATGGCTGTCAGACGCAAGGAAAACGCAGATAAGCTGCCAATAAGCCAACGCATCGACAACCGTATGGCCAATCCCAAGCGGCGTAAGATGAACCCCACTGATTGGGCCATTAAGGGAGAGCTGTTCCTCAACTGCTCTTGCACGGTCTTCTGTCCTTGTGTGGTTTCGCTTGGTCAGCATCCCCCAACCGAGGGCTATTGCCAGGCCTGGATGGCCATTGCCATTGACGAGGGCCATTATGAAGGTGAAAGCCTTGCCGGTCTCAACGTGGGCCTGATGGTCGATATTCCCGGTCGAATGGCCGAGGGGGGCTGGAAGGTCGCCGCCTACGTCGATGAACGTGCCAGCGGCAAGGCCTACAATGGCATCCTGCAAATCTTTTCAGGCGCGGCGGGGGGCACAACTGGCCTGTTTACCATGCTGGTCAGCGACATTGTCAATGCCGAGCGGGAGAAGGTCGAGATCGTGCGCGACGGCAAGAAGCGGGGCCTTTACATCGGTCGCAAGATCCAGGGCGAGATCGAAATGATTGATGGCGGCACCCCGGACCATCCCGTGATGATCACCAACTCCAAGTACTGGATGGGGCCGGATATCATCGCTGCCCGTGGTCTCAAATCCAAGGTGCGCGACTTTGGCCGGATCTGGGATTTCAGTGGCAAGTCTGCCGAGATTTGCCCGATCGACTGGAGTGGCCCCAAGTAGCCACGTCCCAAAACTATTGCATGTGAAACCAGGGCGCGAAACGCATGATCACCCCGGCCTATTGTTCTATGATGGCGCGATACAACAGCTGGCAGAACAGCCAGCTGACGACTGCGCTTGATACGGTTTCTGCGCAAGAGCTGACAGCTGAACGCGGGGCCTTCTTCGGGTCGATTCTTGGTACACTCAACCACATCCTCTGGGCAGACCGGATCTGGATGAGCCGGTTTGACGCAAGCTTTGCTGCGCCTGAGGAGGGTATTCCGGAAAGCCCGGCACTTTGTCCCGACTATACCGCCTGGAAAGCCGCGCGGGGCGAGATGGACAGGTGGGTGGAGGATTGGGCCACGCAGGTCACGCAGAGCGATCTGAGTGGCGACTTGGCCTGGTATTCGGGCGCGGCAGGTCGGGACGTGACCAGGCCGCGGGCCTTTTGCGTCACGCATATGTTCAACCATCAAACGCATCATAGAGGGCAGATACACGCCATGATGACCAATGCTGCACTTGTCGGAAACACCTCCGACCTTTTCCTAGTTCCGGAGGCGCTCTAATGAGCGCGCCGCTGCTGTCGCCATCGCGCCGTTTGCGCCGGACCCCGTTCAGTGACGGTGTTGAGGCCGCAGGGGTGAAGGCCTACACGGTCTATAACCGGATGCTCTTACCGACGGTGTTCCGCTCGGTTGAGGAGGATTACCGCCATCTAAAAACAGCCGTGCAGATTTGGGATGTTTCGGTGGAACGGCAGGTAGAGTTGCGTGGTCCTGATGCAGGGCGGCTGATGCAGATGCTCACTCCGCGTGACTTGCGGGGTATGAACGCTGGCCAGTGCTTCTATGTGCCGATTGTTGATGAGACAGGCGGTATGCTAAACGACCCGGTGGCTGTGAAGCTGGCAGAGGATCGTTGGTGGATTTCGATTGCTGACAGTGACCTCTTGATGTGGGTCAAGGGTGTGGCCAATGGCTGGCGGCTGGATGTTCTGGTGGATGAGCCTGATGTCTCCCCGCTGGCAGTACAGGGGCCAAAAGCCGACGAGTTGATGGCGCGAGTATTTGGTGATGCGGTGCGCGACATTCGTTTCTTCCGGTTTGGCTGGTTCGATTTTCAGGGCAGTGACTTGGTTGTGGCACGCTCGGGCTATTCCAAGCAGGGCGGATTTGAGATTTATGTCGAGGGCAGTGACATTGGCATGCCGCTCTGGAATGCGCTGATGGAGGCGGGTAAGGATTTAGATGTGTATGCGGGCTGCCCCAACCTGATTGAGCGGATCGAGGGCGGGTTGCTGAGTTATGGCAATGACATGACCGATGACAACACGCCCCATGAATGTGGGCTGGGAAAGTTCTGCAACACCCATAGCGCGGTGGGCTGTATTGGCCGGGACGCACTGTTGCGGGTGGCCAAAGAGGGCCCGATTCAACAGATCAGGGCGATTGCAATCGATGGCGGTCCGGTGCCGGGTTGTGATCGCTGGTGGCCCGTGCGCGACAATGGGGAGGTCGTGGGGCGGATCAGCTCGGCCGCGTGGAGCCCGGATTTTGATACGAATGTGGCAATCGGCATGGTGCGTGTCACTCACTGGGCGCCGGGCACGCGGCTGGAGGTGGAAGCGCCTGACGGTGTGCGTGGCGCAATGGTGCAATCGAAGTTCTGGCTGTGAGCGTCGGGATCTGAGTATTTTTGGAAAGATGAAGCGGGGGACCTGTTTCTGAGGAAAGGAAGCAAGATATGTTTAACGCATTGGTCGTGGACAAAGACGAAGAGAGCGGCAAGACATCCGCAGGGGTGCAGCAGATTAGCGTGGATGATCTGCCCGAAGGTGATGTTGTCGTTGCGGTGGATTACTCAACCGTAAATTACAAGGACGGTCTGTGCATCGGGCCGGGTGGCGGGCTTGTGCGCAAGTATCCGCATGTGCCAGGGATCGACTTTGCTGGCACGGTCGAAAGTAGTGAGAGCGACGCCTACAAGCCCGGCGACAAGGTCGTGCTAACCGGCTGGCGCGTAGGAGAGGTGCATTGGGGCGGCTATGCCCAGAAGGCGCGGGTCAAGGCCGACTGGCTGGTGCCGCTGCCCGAGGGGCTGGACACACGCGCGGCGATGGCCGTGGGCACCGCAGGCTTCACTGCGATGCTGGCCGTGATGGCGCTTGAAGATCACGGGTTGAAGCCGGGGCAGGGGCCTGTGCTGGTGACGGGTGCTGCAGGCGGCGTCGGTTCTGTCGCGACGGCCATCCTTGCCAATCTTGGCTATGAGGTGGCCGGTGTCACGGGGAGGCCCGAGACAGCGGATTACCTTAAATCTCTGGGTGCTGTGCAGATCGTTGCACGTGAAGAGGTCAATGAAACCACCAAGCGTCCTCTTGAGGCGGAGACATGGGCAGGGTGCGTGGATGCCGTGGGTGGCGCTATGCTGGCGCGAGTTCTGGGTCAGATGAACTATGGTGGCTCGGTCGCCGCCGTTGGTCTGGCCGGCGGCGCGGGCCTGCCTGCCACTGTCATTCCGTTCCTGCTGCGCGGTGTGAACCTGCTGGGCATCGACAGCGTCATGCAGCCCTATGACAACCGTGTGCGGGCTTGGCAGCGTATTGCATCGGACCTGCCGATGGATAAGCTGGAGGCGATGATCCATCCCGCCACGCTCTCGGACCTGCCGCAGTTGGGGTCAGACATTCTTAAGGGTCAGGTCAAGGGCCGGGTCGTTGTTAACGTGAACGGCTGATGTGACGTCCATGTACGGGAAACCGGGGTTAACGCCCCGGTTTTCTGCGTTTTGGGGGATGCGGTGCCGCGTCGGTATGACGTCGGTATCGCGTCGGCATACCGACTGCGCGAATTGGAAGGGTGGGGGGCGTTAACGCAACGTTCGCCGGGCCTCGGGATGGCCTGGCGCTTGCGTGGCGGGCTATGCCCTTGTTCGGCGCGGACGCATCATGAGGAGTGTTTTGCCGAGCTCTCTTATATGATTTGGGAGGCATGGCTTAGCCAACGAATGATCTGTGCACTCAGTGGCCGACCTATATGGCGCGACAAGCCGTCAATGGCGTGATGAGTGCCACACGTTTGGACGTGAGGCGATCACGTTTTTGATCAGCTTAGCCGCGGTCGACGCAAACCGGACCGTTGCCATGCTGGAAGTTTTTCGGTCAAACCTTGGTTGATCCCAGGCTGCGGAAAACATCGCGCATTTGTGGTGTAAGGAAACCTTGCCCGGAAGCAATTTGTGGCAACTCGAATGCGCCGCCCCAGTTGAACTCGATCTCAACGGGCCCGTCTTCTGTGATCGCGATGTCCTGGGTTTGATACTTTACCGGATAGTGCATTTCTGCCACGCGATTGTTTAGCTTGAGAACCTCCTGCCAATGCGGCAAGCGTTCTCCAATAATGTGCTTGCCGGTTTCAGGATGTGTTTCGTGTCTGATCAAGCCCGGTCCATCTCGCCCGACGACCGACAGAATTTCACCGGTTTCAAGATCGAGTTGACACACTAAATTTCCTGAGCGCCAGAAATTGTCCGCGTCGTTTTTTTCCGAAGGCAGTTTGAGAATGGCATGCGGCGTCCAAAGTCGATCTTCATGCCAAACATTGACCATTCGAACCGTTGCAGTGGTGGATGTGTATTGTTTGAGAAAGCTGTGATTTTCGACAAAACGCCGAATGAGGAAGACGTTTGATCCCACATAGTCCTGGAAAAAACCTTCGTAGGACAAAGGCGGTTTGCCCTTCATGTAGATATGGGATTTGTCTGCGCCGGTGATGATGCTAGCACCGACGCTCCAACGACCATTGTTGTATTTGCAAAACAGAGGGAACGCGTGTTCGGCGCATAGAAAGGAACGCAGAGCATCGGGCGTCGCAAGCTTTTCGCCGCCCGGATAGCATCTTGGGCCTGTGTCGATAACAGCCAGGTTTTCCGGCTGGGGTGTTTCACCACGTGCCAGGAAAGCAGAGCTTAGCCATTTGTCGCCCGCCGTTTCGAACCATCCATAATCGTTGAACTCGTACACGATTTTCCCGTGCATTGCTGCCGAGATGAAAGCGCTGCGCTCTTCTTCGGTGTATTTGTCTTTGTCGTAAAAACCGTAAAGCACGTACTCTGCTGGCTTGATCTTTGATTTGCCGAGCGAGTGGCGCATCATTTCGCGTCCTATGGATAATGCGCCGCGTCCACTGAGCTTTGCGGCGTGCGCGATCAAGTCAGCGACGGAACAAGTATCCTTGGCTTCAAATGCTTTTGTGTCTTGCTCAACAACAGTTCCTGCGTCTGCCACCATTGACATGGTTGTTCTCCCACCATTTGGTTTGGCGTCTTTAAGCCTCATGATTTTGGCGATAATATGTCGCATGCGGGCCTTTCTGCCGGTGTCATGACGATATTTGGCATGGGACACCGCCGCTAGATGCAGGCAAGGGGTCGATCCTTTTCCACGATCGGTTTCGGAGCTTCACTTTGACTTGCACTGTTTCTGTTCTGTGTGCTGGCTCGTGCAAGCATCGTGGGAAATCGTGGGCTCAGGTTTCGAATCAGCGAAAGCGCCATGGGAATGGGGCTGGATTTCCGGGGGGAATTGGGGGATATAGCCCCTCGATTGTCAGAAATCACAAAAAATGTGGGAAATCAGGGGAAATTTTGGACGGGTTGGATTTTGTCTACATATTGTGTCTAATTTATGTAAATTCACAATTTAGGGGGTAAATCTGGAAAATATGACCACATCATCTTGTTTTCTAGGGTTGTTAAAATCAACATCCTGTAGAATTTCCCACAAAAAGTAATTGATTTCCATGAATTCCCATGTCATCCCTTAACTCACGATGAGGTCGGGATAACAAGGGGCGATCAAAAAGACCCCGAAACAATTCCCAAGTCAGGTTTCATACAGGCACCCGCTTTCATCGAAACAAAGAGATCCGGCGCGCGGGCGAGCAGACATCCCCCCAGGTGGCGCGCGCAGTCGGACACCCGCATGAGCGGGACGAGGGCGGCGGATTGGGCAGTGGCAGCAGCTCAATCCGCCGTTTCGTTTTCAGGGGCCCGTACAGGGCCTGCAACCGGGGGAAGGACAAGGGGACCAGAGGACAGTGGTTCGCAGGTTCAGAGGTGAAGGGCTCCACAAGGTGGATGCCAAGGGGCGGGTGTCTATCCCGGCCCATTTTCGCCGTGTGCTTGAAGCCAATGACCCGTCCTGGACGGAAGGTTTGAACCCCGAGCTCGTGATTGTCTACGGGGATCACCGCCGCAAATACCTTGAATGCTATACGGTCAAGGCCATCGAAGAGGTGGATGACAAAATCGAGGCCTTGCCGCGCGGATCTTGGGAGCGGTCCATGCTGGCGCGTCTCTTTAGTGCGCAATCCATTCATACCAACGTGGATGAAACCGGACGACTGGTGCTGCCTGCCAAGTTGCGTGACAAGATCGGCCTTTCGGGTGAGGCACTGTTTTTGGCCGCCGGTGATACTTTCCAGATCTGGAAGCCTGAGACCTATGAAGAGGAAGAGGTCGCTCGGACTGAGGCCTGGCTGGATAAATTGCCCGACGACGTAGACCCACTTGTCTTCCTTGATGGGCCAGCGGGCACACCGGGGGAGGATTGACGGATGGCTGCCGCTGCCATGGCCAACCAAGATGCCCCCCATATTCCTGTTCTGTTGCGTCCTATATTGGATGCAGTGGCCCCCGTTGAGGGCGTCTGGATTGACGGTACGCTGGGGGCGGGCGGCTATACCCGTGGCTTGCTAGAGGCGGGCGCCGCGCAGGTCATCGCCATTGATCGTGATCCGCTTGCCATTGAGATGGCCGGGCAGTGGGGGGCCGATTATGGCGATCGCCTGCGCCCGGTGCTGGCGCGTTTTTCGCAGATGGATGAGCATGCGGAGGGCGTGGATGGCGTAGTGCTTGATCTGGGTGTGTCGTCGATGCAGTTGGACCAGGCCGAACGGGGCTTTTCGTTTCAGAAAGATGGCCCGCTGGACATGCGGATGGGCCAGGCTGGGCGTTCGGCTGCTGATTTGGTCAATGAGCAAAGCGAAGAGGCGCTGGCCGACATTCTCTTCCTGTTTGGAGAAGAGCGCGCCAGCCGTCGGATTGCGAGGGCGATCGTGAAGGCACGCGAGGCGGCACCGCTGAAAACCACGCTGCAACTGGCCAATATCGTGGCAGGGTGCCTCCCGCGCTCCAAGCCCGGTCAGGCCCATCCCGCCACGCGCAGTTTCCAGGCGCTTCGGATTGCTGTGAATGACGAGTATGCAGAGTTGGTCGAAGGGCTTGAAGCCGCCGAGCGCGTGCTGAGGCCCGAGGGTCAGCTGGCTGTGGTGACCTTCCATTCGGTCGAGGACCGGATCGTGAAGCGGTTTTTGCAGGCCAAGGCCGATGCCGGGGGTGGAGGTAGCCGCTATGCGCCTGAAACCGCAGCGCGAGAGCCTCAGTTCACGCTGAAAAGCCGCAAAGCCATTGCGCCGGATGCAGAGGAATTAGCCCTAAACCCGCGCGCGCGCAGTGCCAAACTGCGTGTCGCCACGCGCACAGCGGCAGCCCCGCGCCCGGCTGAGCGCCGCGCGCTGGGAATGCCGGAACTCAGGAGGGCCCTCTAGAAAGATGCGCAGCCTTTTTTACATTCTGACCACCATCGCTGTCGTTGCCATGGCGTTCTGGGCTTATCACGAGAATTACAAGACGCAGGACGCCCAAGCGCGGGCCGAGGACCTGCAGCGCCAGATCTCGGACGCGCGGGACCGCCTGCGGGTGCTGCGGGCGGAATGGGCGTACCTGAACCGTCCTGACCGGCTGCGCGATCTGGCAGAGATCAATTTTGACACGCTAGGCCTTATGCCGCTTAGGTCGCATCAGTTCGGCCGGGTGGGCGAAGTGGCCGAGCCGCAGCCAGAAAACCTTCTGATCATTGAAAACGGGATTGATGTTATAGACCTCAATCCACCGGAAAACGGGGTGTTCCCATGATCCGCACGCCTCTGCGCCCACTGGCTCGTATCCTGCCTGCACGTGACCGGGGTGAGAACCCCGATGTGATCGAGCGCGAAAATATTCGCGCCCGCCATGAGCAGATACGGGACAAGGCCCGCATTCGCGCCGAGGGGCGGCTTGTCGTGCTGGGTCTCTTTTTCCTCTTTGCGTTCGCCACAATTGGCGCGCGGATGGGCACGCTGGCCAGCACCGAGCCGGCCGAGCCCCGTGCCGGGGTGGCGGGCGCGCAGATCCTTGCGCAGCGAGCCGATATCGTAGATCGCAAGGGGCGCATCCTGGCCACGAATTTCGAGACGCATAGCCTTTATGCGGAACCCCAGTCGATGATCGAGCCGGAACACGCGTCTGATGCCTTGGTCAAGATTTTCCCTGATCTGGATCGGGAGGTGCTGGTCAAGGACTTCACGGGTAAGCGCAAGTTTCTGTGGGTAAAACGAAAAATTAGCCCAGAACAAAAGCAGGCTGTGCATGATATTGGCGAGCCGGGACTGCTGTTTGGGCCGCGCGAGATGCGGCTTTATCCCAATGGCGCGCTGGCTGCACATGTGCTGGGTGGTGCGGGTTTTGGCGAAGAGGCCGTCAATTCTGCTGAGGTGATCGGCGTGGCCGGGGTG
This sequence comes from Roseovarius sp., assembly GCA_963691795.1. Taxonomy (GTDB): domain Bacteria; phylum Pseudomonadota; class Alphaproteobacteria; order Rhodobacterales; family Rhodobacteraceae; genus Roseovarius. Next base: position 3,311,667 of record OY829373.1, on the reverse strand, counting down.
GAACGGCAATTCGATGCTCGCCTGCGCGACCCTGCACTGAGCCATCAACCGTTGCGCCTCTCGTTGGACTTGTCGGTTCAGGCTGCCGTTGAGCGGGTCCTTTATGGGGGCATGACGCTGATGAATGCGCGCGGGGCCGCCGCCGTGCTAATGGATGTGGAGACGGGGGAGCTGATTGCCCTGGCCTCGCTTCCAGATTTCGACCCCAATGACCGCCCGCTGCCGCCGACGAAAGGCCTTGCCTCGGACAGCCCGATTTTCAACCGGGCGGTGCTGGGGCTTTATGAGCTTGGCTCGACCTTCAAGATTTTCGCCGTGGCGCAGGCGCTGGACCTGGGGCTTGTGAACCCGTCGACCATGATCGATACGCGCGGGCCGCTGCGTTGGGGCAAGTTCAAGATTCGCGATTTCCACGACTACGGCGCGCAGTTATCGACGACGAAGGTGATCGTGAAATCCTCTAACATCGGGACAGCGCGGATTGCGCAGATGATCGGGGCCAAGCGACAGAAAGAGTTCCTTGGTGCGCTGGGTTTCCTAGAGCCGACATCGCTGGAATTGGTCGAAGCACCACTGGCACAGCCGCAATCCCCAAAGAACTGGTCTGAGATTTCGACCATGACAATTTCCTATGGCCATGGCCTGTCATCGAGCCCGCTGCATCTGGCCGCTGGCTACGCCACGATTGCCAATGGCGGCTACCGAGTGACGCCGTCGATCCTGCGCCAGCCGCGAGGACAGAAGGGCGCGCAGGTGATGTCCGAGGCGTCTGCCGCCATGTCGCTGGCTATGCTGCGCGAGGTGGTAACGGACGGCACGGCGTCTTTGGGTGAGGTGCCGGGCTATGCCGTGGGGGGCAAGACGGGCACTGCCGACAAGCCGCATGAGAATGGTGGCGGCTATTATGATGACAAGGTGATTGCCACCTTTGCCAGTGTCTTTCCCGCCCATGATCCAAGGTATGTGTTGGTCGTGACGCTGGACGAACCGGTGGAAACGTCGGGCGATGAACCGCGCCGTACCGCTGGCTGGACGGCCGTGCCTGTTGCCGCCGAAATCATTCGCCGCGTGGCCCCCCTGATGGGCTTGCGTCCCGAGATTGAACCTACCGCGCCCACTGGTATAACGCTTATATCGCAGCAGGCGGAGTGATCGCGGCAAAGGGGGCGGGCGGCGCAGGTGAGGCAAGTGAAATCTCTTGATCAACTGGGCCTGACGGCCCTTGGCGGAAAGAAGGCAGAGATCACGGGACTGGCCGTGGACAGCCGCGAAGTGAAGGACGGTTTTCTGTTTGCCGCCTTGCCCGGCAGCAACATCCATGGCGGTGAGTTCATCACCTATGCCCTGCGCATGGGCGCTGGTGCGATCCTGACAGATGCGCAAGGCGCGCGGATTGCGGCGGATGATCTTGCAGGCTCCGACGTTGCGTTGATCGTGGCGGAAGATCCTCGGCAGACTTTGTCCTACGCCGCGGCATTGTGGTTTGGCGCGCAGCCTGAGACGGTGGTCGCGGTTACGGGCACCAACGGAAAAACCTCTGTCGCCACTTTCACCCGCCAGATCTGGGAAGCAATGGGACTGGATGCCGTCAATATTGGCACGACGGGTGTAGAAGGCGGTTATGCCGCGCCTCTGGCGCATACGACGCCAGAGCCCATCACCTTGCACCGCGTTCTGGCCGAGGCCGAGGCGCATGGTGTGACCCATGCTGCGATGGAGGCTTCCTCCCACGGATTAGAGCAGCGCCGACTGGATGGCGTGCGGCTGGCTGCGGCCGGGTTTACAAATTTCAGCCAGGATCATCTGGATTACCACGACACCTTCGAGGCGTATTTTGACGCTAAGGCAGGGCTGTTTTCACGGGTTCTGCCGGAAGATGGCGTGGCTGTCGTCAACATCGACGATGATCGTGGTCTTGAAATGTCGGCCGTTGCGCGTGAGCGGGGGCAGGATATTTTGACCGTTGGACGCCGCGAAGGGGCTGACCTGCATATCGTTGCACGCAGCTTTTCACCCACGGGCCAGGTGCTGCGGTTTGACTGGCGGGGCCGGGTGGCGCAGGTGGAATTAAAACTGATTGGTGGGTTTCAAGCCGAGAATGTACTGCTGGCGGCAGGCCTTGTAATTGGTGCGGGGGCGGATGCCGATCAGGTGTTTTCGGTCCTTCCTTCCATGCGCACTGTACGGGGACGGATGGAACTGGCTGCGCGGCGCGCGAATGGGGCCTCGGTTTTCGTGGACTATTCTCACACGCCCGATGCCGTGGCCACGGCCTTGAAGGCGTTGCGCCCACACGTCATGGGGCGGATTGTCGTGATTGTGGGCGCAGGTGGCGACCGGGATGCGACCAAGCGGCCCCTGATGGGACAGGCGGCGGCTGAATATGCCGATCAGGTGATCGTCACCGATGACAACCCCCGCAGCGAAGCGCCCGCCCTGATCCGCGCCGCCGTGATGGAGGGCTGTCCCGAGGCGACCGAGGTCGGCGACCGGGCCGAGGCGATCCTGCGCGGCGTTGATGCGCTGGGCCCCGGCGATGCCCTGCTGATAGCGGGCAAGGGTCATGAGACTGGCCAGATCGTGGGCGAGGACGTTTTCCCCTTTGACGATGCCGAACAGGCCAGTGTCGCGGTGGCGGCTTTGGATGGGGGGAAATTGTGAGTTTGTGGAGCGCTGATGAGGCCGCCAAGGCCACGGGCGGCCGTGTGACAGCCCCGTGGCAGGCGCGTGGTGTGTCGATTGACACGCGCACGCTGCAGCCGGGAGATTTGTTTGTCGCGCTCACGGCCGTACGCGACGGGCATGATTTCGTTACACAGGCCTTGGAAAAGGGTGCAGCGGCGGCCTTGGTATCGCGGGTGCCAGAGGGCGTGGCCAAGGATGCGCCTTTGCTGGTGGTGGACGATGTCCTGCAGGGGTTGGAGGCGCTGGGGATTGCGGCGCGCGCCCGCACGCAGGCGCGCGTGGTGGGGGTGACTGGGTCGGTCGGGAAGACTTCGACCAAGGAAATGCTTCGCGACATGCTGGCGGATCAAGGCCAGACCCATGCAGCGGAGGCGAGTTACAACAACCATTGGGGCGTGCCACTTACGCTGGCTCGGATGCCACGCGACACCGAATTTGCCGTGATCGAGATTGGTATGAACCATCCCGGTGAGATCGCTCCGCTTTCGCGTATGGCGCGGCCCCACGTGGCGATGATTACCACGGTCGCGCCAGTGCATCTGGAGGCGTTCGAGGATGGGGTCGAGGGGATAGCCCGTGAGAAGGCCGCGATCTTTGAGGGGCTGGAACCGGGTGGCGTGGCAGTGATCAATGATGATATTGAAACAACAGGCATTCTGCGCGATATGGCCCGTGACCTAGGCGCGCGCCAAATCGGGTTTGGGGAGCAGGGCCGTGATTTTATCTTGGAAAGTGTAAGTGTTACAGAGGGTGTGAGCGTGGTCAGCGCCACTGCGCCTGAGGGGACTTTTGTCTTCAAGCTGGCCTCTGCGGGTCGGCATTTCGCGATGAATGGGCTAGGCGCTCTTGCCGCTGTTCAGGCGCTGGGCGGGGATCTCGCGCGGGCGGCAATGTCGCTGGCCGCCTGGAACCCGATGGGCGGGCGTGGCGCTGTTGAGCGGATTGAGCTTGACCCTGACCGGCCCGAGGCCGCGCTGACGCTGATCGATGACGCCTATAACGCCAACCCTACCTCGCTAGGCGCTGCGATGGATGTTCTGGCCTCGGCCGCCGCCGGCAAGCAGGGCGGGCGCAAGATTGCCTTTGTAGGTGACATGAAGGAGCTGGGCCCGACCGAGCAGCAGATGCACGCTGACATGGCGGGACATCCGGCGATGGAAGGCATTGATATGGTCCACTGCGTGGGCCCGTTGATGCAGGCCATGCACACTGCCCTTCCTACGGACAAGCAGGGGCTTCACACCGACGAAAGTGAGGCCATGGTGCCCCATCTGCGTACCCTTGTCGGGGCGGGGGATACCATTTTAGTCAAGGGATCGCTATCCATGACCATGGCACGCATTGTAAAGGGCCTGAAGGCGTTGGGCTGGAGCCTGCCGGAGACGGCAAGACTGGACCGCAAGGACGAGGCGTGACACATAATAACAAAAAACCGGGGCGCATGATCCCGGGTGAGACAAACAAACGAAGCAGGCGCGGGGACATTACAGAATGCTCTATTGGCTGACCATCTGGTCCGATGGTGGGGATTTTTTCAATCTCTTCCGCTATATCACCTTCCGTGCAGGAGGTGCTTTTCTGACGGCGCTGATCTTCGGTTTCCTATTTGGTCGCCCCCTGATCAACGTGCTGCGCCGCACGCAAGGCAAGGGTCAGCCCATTCGGGATGATGGCCCGGAGACGCATTTCGCCAAATCCGGCACGCCCACCATGGGCGGGTTGCTGATCGTGGGGGCGCTTGCGACCTCCACCCTGTTATGGGCGCGGCTGGACAATCCTTATGTCTGGCTGGTGCTGTTCGTGACGCTGGCCTTTGGGTTGATCGGCTTTGCCGATGACTATGCCAAGGTGTCAAAGCAGAACACCTCTGGCGTGCCAGGCAAGGTGCGGCTGCTGATCGGGTTCTGTATTGCGGGGATCGCTGCCTTCTGGGCGTCGGCCTATCACCCTGAAGGGCTGCAATATTCGCTGGCCTTCCCGTTCTTCAAGGATGCGTTGTGGAACATGGGGCTGTTCTTCGTGCCCTTTGCGATGTTCGTCGTGGTGGGTGCCGCCAATGCGGTGAACTTGACCGATGGTCTTGACGGGCTGGCGATCATGCCGGTGATGATTGCAGCCACAGCACTGGGCATCATTGCCTATGCGGTGGGGCGGGTGGATTTTACTGAGTACCTGGAAGTTCACTACGTGCCGGGCTCTGGCGAGATCCTGATCTTTGTTGCGGGCCTTGTGGGCGGGGGCCTTGGGTTCCTGTGGTACAACGCCCCGCCCGCGGCGGTCTTCATGGGCGACACGGGCGCGCTGGCGCTTGGTGGTGCGCTGGGGGCAATTGCGGTTGTGACCAAGCACGAGATCGTACTGGGCATCATCGGTGGGCTTTTCGTGGTCGAAGCCTTAAGCGTGATTATTCAGGTGCTATACTTCAAGGCTACCGGCAAGCGCGTTTTCCTGATGGCACCCATTCACCACCATTACGAAAAGAAGGGCTGGGCCGAGCCAACGATCGTGATCCGGTTCTGGATCATCGCGTTGATCCTTGCCATGATCGGGCTGGCCACCCTCAAGGTCCGGTAAGAAAGGCCCATGCCCCATGCCCCATGCCGAGCTGCACTATTCAAGTGATCTCAGCCTTGATCCCCAAGCTATGCTGGAACGGATCGAGGCCGTTCTGGCCGAGCATGACCCCAATGCGGGCGCCTGCAAGGGCCGTGCCTATCCGGCGGAGATTTACCGGCATACCCATTGCCTTGTGACCATCTCGCTTCTGGCCAAGCCGCATCGCGATGCGGCGTTTGTGGCCGCGCTGAGCCGTGACCTGGAGGCGGCGATCAAGGCGGGCATTTCGGAACCCTGTTTCTTTACGCTGGATATCGGGTTTTCGTCGCCCTTCTACGTGACCAACAGGCATGAGGGGGCCGGGTGATGGCCGTCGTGCGGGAGCGTGGGGCGATGATCGCGGGGATGAACCCGGCGCTGGATGAGACTGTCTGGCATTTCTGTTCCGGTGTGGATGTGGACCGGTCGGGGGCTTTGGCCGTGTTTGAGGAGGACGAGGGGTGCTCGCTCGTCCTACCGGACGGGCTTGCGCGGGAACGGGGGTTCGGGACGGATCAACCGATGGCAAGGATCACGTTGATGGTTCAATCTGCGTTGGACGGCGTTGGGCTGACGGCGGCTGTGGCAAGGGCACTGGCCGAGGCGGGGATCGCCTGCAACATGATGGCGGCTTTCCACCATGACCATGCCTTCGTGCCGTGGGAGGACCGGCATGCGGCATTGGAGATATTGAAGGCCCTGGCGGCGTCGGAGAATGCCGCATGATCCCGGTGCGCGGATGTGAAGGCCAGTGCGTGGCCGTGCTGGGACTGGGCCGATCTGGCCTGTCTGCTGCGCGCGCTTTACGGGAAGGCGGGGCACAGGTGCTTTGTTGGGACGACAACCCTCAGGCGCGGGAAACTGCCGGGGGTGAGGGGCTGCCCCTTCGTGATCTGGGTAAGGCCGGTGCGTTCGAAGATGTCGACCTGATGATCCTGTCCCCCGGCATTCCGCATCTTTACCCCGAACCCAACCGCATCGTGGCTGCGGCCATGGCGGCGGGTGTGCCGGTGGACAATGACATTGGGCTTTTCTTCCGCTCGCTTGCCGGCGGGGACTGGGAGATGTTCGACAGCCCGCCCAAGGTGGTGGCAATCACCGGGAGTAACGGGAAATCCACAACCTCAGCCCTAGTCCACCACATTTTGCAAAGCGCGGGAAAGTCGTCGCAACTGGCGGGTAATATCGGCCGTGGCGTGCTGGACATTGACCCGCCGGGCGATGGTGGCGTGGTGGTGCTGGAGTTGAGCTCCTACCAGACGGAACTGGCGCGCGCTTTGACGCCCGATGTGGCGGTTTTTACCAATCTCAGCCCAGATCACCTTGACCGACATGGCGGACTTGGGGGGTATTTTGCGGCCAAGCGGCGGCTGTTTGCCGAGGGTGGGCCAGATCGGGCGGTGGTCGGTGTAGACGAGGCTGAGGGTGTGTTCCTCGCCGATCAACTTTCACAGGCGGCGGTGGATGACCGCGTGTTGCGCGTCTCTGTGGCAGGCAAGCTAACTGGCCCTGGCTGGAACGTTTTTGCCCGCAAAGGCTTCTTGAGCGAGTATCGCAAAGGACGACAGGTGGCCTCGATTGACCTGCGTGCCGTGGCCGGGTTGCCGGGAAGCCATAATCATCAGAACGCGTGTGCTGCCTACGGGGCCTGTCGGGCTTTGGGCGTGGCGCCAAGGCTGATCGAACAGGCGTTTCATTCCTTTGAGGGCCTTCCCCATCGTAGCCAGATCGTGGCGATAGCGGAGGGGGTCACCTACGTCAATGACAGCAAGGCCACGAATGTAGATGCAGCGTTGAAGGCGCTTGAGGCATTTGGAGCCATTCGCTGGATTTGCGGTGGGTTGGAGAAGGATGGCGGGGTTGCCGGGCTGATGCCCGGCTTACGAAACGTGGTGAAAGCCTATGTTATCGGGCGGGAGGCGGCTGCGTTCGCGATGCAGCTAGAGGGCGTTGCGACAGAGCTTTGTACCACGATGGACCGTGCCGTCGCCCGGGCGATCGAGGAGGCCGGTGCGGGCGAGACGGTGTTGCTGGCACCTGGCGCGGCCAGCTTTGACCAGTATGACAATTTTGAGCAGCGCGGCGAAGATTTCATGGCCTGCGTGAAGGCCGGATTATCAGGCGGGTAGCTGTGGGGTGCACATTCTGCAAAAGAATGCCGCTTCAATCTTTAAAATTATTCTTGCCCGCGGCTGAGGGTATGTAAACGTTCGGTGGTGGTCTTACGTGGTTGCCCAAGACCAACTACCGCGTTCAGGATCCAAATCCTGCAGTGGGCATTGAACACATTTCTCAGTCTGCGGTAGATTTAACATTGAGGTGGCATGGCCTTGAGGCAGCTACGCAATGTGTCCTTGGACTGGACACTTGGTCGGGCTTTTATTGACCGCTTCCCTCAACGCCACCAAGATGATATGCTAATGAGATAGACCCCCACCAAGAGGGGCATCCAGAGGCAGTTCGGCGGTTGATATGACAGAGATGGTCTATGGCACTCTCCCGGCACGGGATGGAGAGCCTGTTTTACCGAAATGGTGGCGCACGATCGATAAATGGTCGATGTCCTGCGTTCTTATCCTTTTTTGCATCGGTATTCTTCTGGGTCTTGCGGCTTCTCCGCCTCTCGCTGAGAAGAACGGTTTTGATCCCTTCCACTACGTTGAGCGGCAAGCGATCTTTGGCAGTATGGCGCTGACGGCGATGCTGATTGCCTCAATGATGTCCCCGAGCCTTGTGCGCCGTCTGGCCGTGCTGGGCTTTGTCGCGGCCTTCGCGGCGCTGGCCTTGCTGCCTGTCTTGGGTACGGATTTCGGCAAGGGGGCCGTACGGTGGTATTCGCTTGGCTTTGCCAGCGTGCAGCCGTCGGAATTCCTCAAACCCGCTTTCGTGGTTGTGGCGGCTTGGTTGATGGCTGCCAGCCAGGAAATCAACGGTCCTCCGGGTAAGTCATGGTCCTTCCTGATCGTGCTGGTCATTGTTTCGCTTCTGGCGTTGCAACCGGATTTCGGGCAGGCCTGTCTGGTGCTGTTCAGCTGGGGGGTGATGTATTTTGTGGCCGGTGCGCCGATCATCCTGCTGGTGGGCATGGCGGGGGCCGTGGTGGCAGCGGGTTCCTTCGCCTATGCCAATTCGCAGCATTTTGCGCGCCGGATCGACGGGTTCCTGAACCCTGAGGTCGATCCCAATACTCAGCTTGGTTTTGCCACCAATGCGATCCGCGAAGGCGGCTTTTTTGGTGTTGGCGTTGGCGAGGGTGAAGTGAAGTGGAGCCTGCCAGATGCGCATACCGATTTTATCATTGCGGTGGCAGCTGAAGAATATGGCCTTGTGCTGGTCCTGTGTATCATCATGCTTTACGCCATTATCGTGGTGCGATCCCTGTCGCGCCTGATGCGGGAACGGGATACTTTTACACGGCTGGCGGGGACAGGCCTTTTGGCAATTTTTGCCGCGCAGGCAATGATCAATATGGGCGTGGCAGTGCGGCTTCTGCCTGCCAAGGGTATGACCTTGCCGTTCGTGAGTTACGGCGGTTCCTCGTTGATTGCCGGGGGGCTACTGGTGGGGATGCTTTTTGCGTTCACCCGCAAGCGCCCACAGGGAGAAATCGGGGATCTCTTGCGCGGGGCCGGACGGTGAGGGTGGCCTTCGGTCTTTGTGCCGCCGAGGGTGCTTTGATGGCGCTTTTTGATGATTTGGCTCGCAACGTCGGGGTGAACCCCGGTCCACAGGGGGTGTGATGGGGAACAAGGCCTCTGAAAAGGCGCCGCTGCTGGTGATCGCGGCGGGTGGCACGGGCGGGCATATGTTCCCGGCGCAATCGCTAGCTGAGGTGATGTTACGCCGGGGTTGGCGGGTCAAACTGTCCACCGATCCGCGCGGTGCACGTTATTGCGGTGGCTTTCCCCATTCAGTCCAGGTGGAACAAGTCTCTTCCGCGACGTTTGCGCGGGGTGGGATTGCCAACAAGCTCGTGGCGCCATTTCATATTCTGGGTGGTATCCTTGGGGCGGCGGCTCGTATGCGGCGCGAGCGCCCGGACGTGGTGGTGGGTTTTGGTGGCTATCCCACGATCCCAGCGCTTTCGGCGGCATGGCTGTTGCGGCTGCCGCGTATGATCCATGAGCAAAATGGCGTGCTGGGGCGCGTCAATCAGGTCTTTGCCCGCAAAGTGGACCGTATTGCCTGCGGCACCTGGCCCACCGATTTGCCTGAGGGTGTTCATGGCATTCACGTGGGAAACCCGGTCCGCACCGCGGTGCTGGAGAAGGCCGAGGCGCCTTATATCCCGCCCGGTAACTACCCGATGTCGATCCTTGTCATTGGCGGCAGCCAGGGCGCGCGTATTCTATCGGACACAGTGCCTGAGGCGATTTCAGACCTGCCAGCTTCAATTCTACAGAACCTACGTGTCAGCCATCAGGCCCGTGATGAGGATATGGATCGGGTCCGCGCCTTTTACACCAAGCATGGCATTGCTGCCGATGTGCAACCCTTTTTTCGTGACATCCCAAAACGGATGAGCGAGGCGCAATTAGTGATCAGCCGGGCAGGTGCCTCTTCAGTGGCCGATATCTCAATCATAGGTCGGCCGTCTATTTTGGTGCCACTTGCGATTGCCATCCGTGATGAACAGACTGCCAATGCGCGCGGTCTAGTAGAGGCTGGGGCCGCCGTCATGATGCCTGAAAGTGCCTTTCATGCCGCGGCTCTGACAGACCAGATCCAAACCATTCTGAGCCAGCCCAAGGCGGCGACCCAGATGGCCTATGCCGCGTTGAGCGTGGCCAAACCGGATGCGCCGCAGGTGCTGGCCGATATGGTCGAGGCGCTGGCCGGTCGCCCCCCCAATACAGGAGATGCGCCATGAACGGTGCCACCAAGTTGCCCGGTGATGTTGGCCCCATTCATTTCGTGGGGATTGGTGGGATTGGCATGTCGGGGATCGCCGAGGTGCTGCTCAACCATGGCTATGTGGTGCAGGGCTCAGATCTGAAAGCCTCTAAGATCACTGACCGTTTGGCACAGATGGGGGCGCTCATCTTTGAAGGCCAGCGGGCGGAGAATATGGCGGATGCGGAGGTTGTCGTGATCTCCTCGGCCATCAGGCCCGACAATCCTGAACTGGTCGAGGCGCGGCGCATGGGCCTGCCGGTGGTACGCCGTGCGGAAATGCTGGCCGAGCTGATGCGCCTCAAATCCAACGTCGCCGTGGCTGGCACGCATGGCAAGACGACGACTACGACGATGGTGGCTGCGCTTCTCGACCATGGTAAGTTTGACCCCACGGTGATTAATGGCGGGATCATCCACGTCTATGGCTCCAACGCCCGGGTGGGCGAGGGGGAATGGATGGTGGTGGAGGCCGATGAGAGCGACGGCACCTTCAACCGTCTGCCCGCAACGATTGCGATCGTGACCAATATAGACCCCGAGCATATGGAGCATTGGGGCGACTTCGATGCCTTACGCCGCGGGTTTGATGATTTCGTAGGCAACATTCCCTTCTATGGGCTGGCCGTGTGCTGCACGGACCATCCGGAGGTGCAGGCGCTGGTGGGACGGATCACGGACCGTCGAGTGGTGACATTCGGGTTCAATGCGCAGGCGGATGTACGGGCGGTGAACCTGCGCTACGAGGCGGGCGTGGCGCATTTCGACGTGGCCCTGCAGGCGGAGGGCAAACTGATCGAGGGCTGTACCTTGCCGATGCCGGGTGATCACAACGTGTCCAATGCCCTATCGGCGGTGGCTGTTGCGCGGCATCTGGGCATGTCCGAGGACGAGATCCGCGAGGCGCTTGCGGGCTTTGGCGGCGTGAACCGGCGCTTCACCCGTGTGGGGGAGGTGGATGGTGTCACCATCATTGATGATTATGGCCACCATCCGGTTGAGATCGCCGCCGTACTGCGCGCGGCCCGTCAGGCCTGCGGTGGGCGTGTGATTGCCGTGCACCAGCCGCATCGATACACGCGGCTCTCTAGTCTGTTTGATGACTTCTGCACCTGTTTCAACGATGCTGACGTGGTGGGCATCAGCCCGGTTTACGCGGCAGGTGAAGATCCCATTCCCGGTGCAAGTCGCGACGATCTTGTGGCCGGTTTGATCCGCCATGGCCATCGCGAAGTACAGGCGGTGGAGGATGAGGCTGGATTGGCTGCCTTGGTTAGGGCCGAGGCCAGACCGGGTGATATGGTTGTCTGTCTCGGGGCCGGGACGATCGGTGGCTGGGCGAACAATCTGCCGGATCGCCTAAAGTCCTGAACCTGTGTGCAAGCGGAACTCTGAAAAAAATCCGACCCAGAAAATTTCAAGTTTCCGGCCCATTTTTATCCAACAGAATGGCTAGTCTTGGCGACAGATGTTGAAAGAGGGATCAACGGCATGGCGCTTTTTCCGGTCGCGTGTCTTTGGGTTCTGGCGGCGGCCGGGGTGGCGATGCTGCCCCTCAAACGCAAGTATTTGCGAGGGTTTGCGCTGATGTACGCCGCACCTGTGATGATTTACCTGCTGGGGCGCGCTTTTGGCCTTTTGGCGGGCTATGCTGCCCTTCTGGCCTTTCGTTCGATGTTCAGAAATCCCCTGTGCTATCAGGCACGCCGCGCAATGGGGACCCTGATGGAGACACCAAAATGACACTTTCCCTGTTTCTGGCCTGCATCTGGGCCATTGTCGCCAATATCCTGGCCATGATCCCCAGCCGTGATGACCACTGGCGGCGCGCCTATGTCCTGGTGGCAATCGGTCTGCCTATCCTGGGCTTTGTAATTTACCAGAATGGACCCTTCTGGGGGCTTTTGGTGCTGGCCTGTGCGATGAGTATTCTGCGTTGGCCAGTGATCTATCTAGGCCGCTGGATTCGGGGGCGCCTGGGTCTGAGCGGCTGAGCAAGGCCTGGCGAAGGAAGGGGCGCTGCCCCCGCCTGCGGTAGCGGACAGCCCCCCGGGGTATCTTTAAGCAGAAGAAGCCGGTTGTGAGGCCTTGCCCTGAACATCAGGGCGCAGTAGCACATCAGTATGACGGATCTGCCGCAAGCTCGTGGAAAATTGACCCCTAACCGGGATCTCGCCTCTTTGACCTGGTTGCGGGTTGGGGGGCCGGCGGATTGGCTCTTTCAGCCAGAAGATGTCGACGACCTGGCTGCGTTTTTGCGGGCGCTGGATCCTTCTGTGGATGTGTTTCCAATGGGTGTCGGTTCCAACTTGATTGTTCGTGACGGGGGGCTGCGGGCCGTGGTGATACGGTTGGGCCGGGGGTTCAACAGGATTGAGACTCAAGGCTCGCGCGTCGTGGCCGGGGCGGCCGCCCTTGATGCGCATGTGGCACGCAAAGCTGCCGATGCTGGTATCGACCTCACCTTTTTGCGCACCATCCCCGGGGCCATCGGCGGTGCGGTATGCATGAATGCTGGCTGTTATGGCACTTACACAGCGGATGCGTTCGTGTCTGCCAAAGCTGTTACCCGTGAGGGTGAGATCGTGACGCTGAGCGCAGAAGACCTCAACTTTCAGTATCGCCAAAGCGATCTGCCGGAGGGCTGCGTGATCGTAGAGGCCACATTGGACGGACCCGAAAGTGACCCCGAAGAGTTGCACGCGCGGATGGAAGATCAACTAAGACGCCGCGATGAAACCCAACCCACCAGGGACCGCAGCGCCGGATCGACCTTTCGCAACCCTGCTGGTTTTTCCAGCACGGGCCGGGCGGATGATATCCATGACCTCAAGGCCTGGAAGGTGATTGATAACGCCGGATTGCGCGGCGCGCGGCGCGGGGGCGCCCAGATGAGCGAGAAACACCCCAACTTCCTGATCAACACTGGTGACGCCACGGCCGCTGATCTGGAGGGTTTGGGCGAAGAAGTGCGAAAAAGAGTTTTTCAAAACAGCTCAATAGAGTTACAGTGGGAAATCAAGCGGGTGGGTCAACCACTCCAAAAGGCCGAATAGGCCGGGCGAGCAGGCCCAAACACAACAACGATAAAGCGTCCAAAGGGCGCGCACCCATAATAAGAGCTATTCAAGGCTTGGGACATTGAGGCGGTAATCATGGGACAGTCGAGCGGACATCCCCATCATGTGGCGGTCATAATGGGCGGCCTCTCAGCGGAATATGAGGTTTCGTTGTCGTCTGGACGTGGCTGTGCTGAAGCCTTGCGCGAGGCGGGGTTCCGGGTGAGCGAGGTTCTGGCCGGGGCCGATTTGCCGGCGCAGCTTGCCAAGGTCAAACCTGATGTGGTCTTCAACGCCCTGCATGGCCGCTGGGGTGAGGATGGCTGTGTGCAGGGTTTGCTGGAGTGGATGCAAATCCCTTACACGCATTCCGGTGTCCTGTCCTCTGCCCTCGCGATGGATAAGCAAGCCACCAAGGCCGCCTATCGCGCCGCCGGGCTGCCAGTGGTTGATAGCGTAATTGCCCCCGCCGAGGACGTGCGCCAACGTCACGTGATGGCGCCGCCCTACGTGGTCAAGCCCAACAATGAGGGGTCTTCCGTTGGGGTCTATCTGGTGCAGGAAGCCGCTAATGGCCCGCCCATGCTGTCAGAGGACATGCCAGCGCAGGTGATGGTGGAGCAGTACGTGCCTGGTCGCGAGTTAACGGCCTCTGTGCTGGGCGACAGGCCCCTGACTGTCACCGATATCGTGACTGAGGGCTGGTATGACTATCACGCCAAATATGCCGATGGCGGATCTTACCATGTTGTCCCAGCCAAGGTTCCGGACGAGATTTTCCAGGCCTGTTTGGACTATGCGATGAAAGCGCACGATGTGCTGGGGTGCCGTGGCCTCAGCCGCACTGATTTTCGTTGGGATGAGGCGCGTGGTCTGGATGGTCTTGTTTTGCTAGAGACGAATACGCAGCCCGGCATGACGCCCACGTCGCTTTCGCCGGAGCAGGGGCAGGATTTGGGCATTAGCTTTCCAGATTTATGTCGCTGGTTGGTGGAGGACGCCTCATGCAACCGGTGATCCGTCAAAACGATCCAGCCCCCTCTCGCTGGTCCTACCGCTTCCAGCGACTGATGTTGACGCCGGTCTTTCGGTATATCCTGCGGGCGGGTATTCCCTTTTGCCTGACTTTCGGAATGGCCACTGCATATTTTGGCGATGAAGAACGGCAGGAGGCGATTGTGGCCTCACTTCTCGATATTCGTGAGCAGATCGAGACACGCCCTGAATTCATGGTGGAGCTTCTGGCTATCGAAGGCGCAAGCCAGACGGTGGAGGAAGATATTCGGGAGATTTTTCCCCTCGAATTTCCCGCCAGCTCCTTCCATATCGACATTGACCACATTCACCAGATGATCATGGGCTTGCCTGCCGTACGCTCGGCCGAGGTACGGGTGCGCCGTGGTGGCACGATGGTGGTGAGCGTGTCCGAGCGTGTCCCGGTAGCCGTGTGGCGGACATGGGACGGGCTGGGGCTGGTCGATGAAGAGGGGTTCGTGGTGGCCGATCTGGCCGCGCGCGCGGAGCGGGCGGACTTGCCCGTGATCGCAGGCACGGGTGGGAACAGGGATGTGCCCGGTGCGATGGCCATCCTGGCCGCAGCGGCTCCTCTCGGTCCGCGCGTCAAGGGGCTTGTCCGGATGGGAGAGCGACGCTGGGATTTGGTTCTTGACGAGGGCCAACGCATCCTTCTGCCCGAAACGGGTGCGGTCCGTGCCCTTGAGCGGGTGATCGTGCTGAACCAGACGCAAGATATGTTGGTCAAGGATATCAGTACAATAGACATGCGGTTGGCCGGACGGCCAACAGTCAGAATGAATGAGCCGGCAGCAGAGAACTGGTGGCAGACGAGGCGGTTTATGACAGGGATAAAGCAGCAATGATTGAGCTTTACGACAGCCAGAGGGCGATGCGGAACATGCGCAAGGCTGCGATCCAGCGCGGTGTGGTGGCGGTGTTGGATGTGGGCACGTCCAAGATTGCCTGCCTGGTGCTGCGCTTTGATGGAACCGAGCGGCTACATGATACTGACGGTGTTGGCGCATTGGCGGGGCAGGCGGGGTTCCGTGTTATTGGCGCGGCCACGACCCGGTCGCGGGGCGTACGCTTTGGTGAGATTTCCGCGATGCAGGAAACCGAACGGGCCATTCGCACCGCTTTGAAGGCCGCGCAGAAGATGGCCAATATCCGTGTGGACCATGTGATTGCCTGTTTCTCGGGCGCGGTCCCGCGGTCCTACGGATTGGCCGGTCAGATCGAGCTGGAGAGCGCGGCCGTGACGGAAGAGGATGTTAGCCGGGTTCTGTCCTCTTGCGATGTGCCTGACTATGGCGAGGGCCGGGAGGTGCTGCATGCGCAGCCTGTGAACTTTGCGCTTGATCACCGCTCGGGCCTTTCGGACCCGCGCGGGCAGATGGGCCAGACGCTGGCCACGGACATGCATATGGTGACGTGCGATGCAGTTGCTGTTCAAAACCTTGCACATTGTGTGAAGCGTTGTGATCTGGAACTTGCTGGGCTTGCCTCCTCCGCTTACGTTTCGGGCATTTCGGCGCTTGTCGAGGATGAACAGGAGCTGGGCGCGGCCTGTATAGACCTCGGCGGTGGAAGCACGGGCGTTTCGATTTTCCTGAAGAAGCACATGATCTTCACTGACAGCGTCCGCATGGGCGGTGATCACGTCACAGGTGACATATCGATGGGGCTGCAAGTGCCCAAGCCGGTCGCTGAGCGGATCAAGACTTTCTATGGCGGTGTCGTGGCCACAGGCATGGATGACCGCGAGATGATCGAGATTGGTGGCGAGACAGGTGATTGGGAGCACGACCGTCGAAATGTTAGCCGGGCCGAGGTGATCGGTATCATGCGCCCCCGCGTGGAAGAGATCTTGGAAGAGGTCAGAACACGTCTCGATTCGGCCGGTTTTGGCCACATCCCGAGCCAGCAGATCGTTCTGACAGGCGGTGGTAGCCAAATTCCAGGCCTTGATGGGTTGGCCAGCCGTATACTGGGTCAGCAGGTCCGCCTTGGCCGTCCCCTGAGGGTGCACGGCCTGCCGCAGGCCGCCACGGGCCCGGGTTTCGCCTCTGCTGTGGGGATGTGCCTTTTTGCAGCGAATCCTCAGGATGAATGGTGGGATTTCGAGATCCCCACTGATCGTTACCCGGCTCGATCACTGCGTCGCGCCGTCAAATGGTTCAAGGACAACTGGTGACCCCTAGATATGCCCAAATCAGCAAAATCCCGCGTTTTTATCCCTAGAAAAGCCTATATTTGGGGGCCAAACGCGGATTTTAGGGTGACGGAGCAGCATATCGGCGATAGTATCAACCTTAAGTAGGCGAAATAAGCCCGATATACGGGCAAGCAGCAGGCGGAAAACGTTATGACATTGAACCTCACCATGCCCGGTCAGGAAGACTTGAAACCACGTATCACCGTATTCGGTGTTGGCGGTGCAGGCGGCAATGCCGTCAACAACATGATCGCTAAAGAGCTTGAGGGCGTGGATTTCGTGGTGGCCAACACCGATGCACAGGCATTGGCGCAATCGGACTCCAAGGCGCGCATCCAGCTGGGTGTGAAGGTCACAGAAGGCCTAGGTGCTGGGGCTAAGGCCTCAATCGGGGCGGCTGCTGCGGAAGAAAATATAGAACAGATTGTCGACCACCTGGCTGGAGCGCATATGTGCTTTATTACCGCCGGTATGGGTGGTGGAACCGGCACGGGTGCCGCCCCTATCATCGCGCAGGCAGCGCGGGAACTGGGCGTGCTGACAGTTGGTGTCGTGACCAAGCCCTTTCAGTTCGAGGGCGGCAAGCGGATGCGACAGGCTGAGGATGGGGTTGAGGCACTGCAGTCCGTCGTCGACACGCTGATTATTATTCCAAACCAAAACCTGTTCCGACTGGCCAATGAAAAGACGACCTTCACAGAGGCTTTCAGCTTGGCAGATGACGTTCTCTATCAGGGAGTGAAGGGCGTGACTGACCTGATGGTGCGTCCGGGTCTGATCAACCTCGACTTCGCCGATGTGCGCGCTGTGATGGACGAGATGGGCAAGGCGATGATGGGTACAGGCGAGGATAGTGGCGAAGATCGCGCTATCCAGGCAGCTGAGAAGGCAATTGCTAACCCGTTACTGGATGAAATAAGCCTGCAGGGCGCCAAGGGCGTTCTGATCAACATTACTGGTGGCCACGACCTGACGCTCTTTGAACTGGACGAGGCTGCCAACCGTATCCGTGAGGAAGTGGACGCTGATGCCAACATCATTGTGGGGTCCACGCTGGACACTTCGATGGAAGGTATGATGCGGGTCTCTGTTGTGGCAACGGGTATCGACGCCTCTGAGGTTCACAAGGAAATCCCGGTGCCGCGCCGCTCGCTGGCAGAACCTCTGCGCCCGACGCGCGAGATGATCGTGGAAGAGACCGCATCCGAAACGGTCGAACCCCCGATCCCTGCGACCAAGGAAGACCAGATACCCGCTGACCGTTCTGCGGTTCCCGAGCCGGGTCTATTCGATGCGCAATTGGCCGCGGCGCAGGACCAGATGGAGGACATCTTTGGGCATGATGATGACCCCGCGGTTGCATCCGACGCTGATCTGCCTCCGCCGGTGTACCGCCCCGCTGCGGCGGAGGCGGAGACGCGCCCACTGATGGCAGAGGAAGAGGATACTCTTGAAAGCTTTGTGGCCCCACGTGGTCCGACGCTGGGGCAGCCCTCGGCAGATACAATGGCCCGATTGCAGGCGGCCGTTGGTCGCTCCCCGGCGTCCGGCGAGAAGATTACAGAGCCTGAGCCAACCAGCGCTCAGACGGAACCGAAAGAGATGGAGCGCCCGCGCTTTGGTATCAACTCACTGATCAATCGGATGACGGGATCGGGAAATGACAGCGCTGCAGCAGCACCGTCTCCTGCGCGTCAGCAGCCCCAGCTTAAGGCTCAGCCTGAGAGCGATGCAATGGAGCGCGAAGAAGACGATCAAATCGAGATCCCGGCCTTTCTGCGACGGCAGGCAAATTGAGCCTCTGAACTTTTGAAACACTTTTAAACGGGCTGCTGTGTTAAGCAGCCCGTTTTCGTTCTGGTGGCGACTTTTTCCATCTGAATCTCGGAAAAATACTTGTTGCAATGGTATTGCACAGCGGGTTGTGCCGTTGACCCTATGCGCAAATGTGGCCCGAGATGTTTCGAGGGATTCCAAAAAGAGTGCGTCCTAAACCCTGTGAAGATTTAAACTATTGCTCCCGAAAATCGGAAAGACGATAGGCGCTGGCTTTGGTGAGGCCTGCGGCTTACACGCCGTAAGATGACTTTACGTCAATTGGAAAACGGCGCTGTGGCGGCGTGGACACGTCTGAATATATCCAATTTTTCGGTGAAGTATGGCTTTGTTGGTGGAAATAATTTTAGAATTAAATCAGTAGCTTGATTAAGTTCGGCGGAAATTCGCCAATCTTGTTTCAGCGATGTTTCAACCCGTTGCAAAGATTGAGTTGAGTGCCGGCCAACCAAATTTTACTAACGGGGCCGAAATGCATGGCACGAACTGGGGCGGCTTTTGCAGGGTACGCTAAAAAAACCGATTACGTTCACCGGCGTTGGATTGCATTCCGGCGCCGAAACCTCTGTGACCGTATCACCCGCTGGTGTCGATGCCGGGATTACTTTCCTGCGTCGCGACGTTGAGAGAGCGCGCGCCGTGATAGAGGGGCGTTGGGATCGCGTTGTGCCTTCTCCGCTCTGCACACGTCTGGTCAATGACCATGAAGTTGCGATTTCGACTGTCGAGCATCTGATGGCCGCACTGATGGGCTGTGGCATCCACAATGCGTTGATTGAGGTGGACGGCCCCGAGATCCCGATCATGGATGGCAGCGCTTCGGTCTTTGTACGGGGTTTCCTTCAGACAGGGGTCCTGATGCAGGATTCGCCCTTAAAGGCTTTGCGCATTCTCAAGCCGGTGGAAGTTAGCCTTGGCGATGCCGTGGCGCGGATCACGCCCCATGACACGCTTCTGATTGAGTTCGACATCGAGTTTGAGGATGCCGCAATCGGATCGCAAAGCAAGACACTCAACATGTCCAACGGCAGCTTTGTTCGTGAACTTTGCAGCAGTCGTACATTCTGCCGTCAGGCGGATGTGGACACGATGCAGGCCAATGGCCTGGCCTTGGGCGGCAGCCCGGGTGAAAACGCGGTGGTTTTTGATGGCGATCGCATCGTCTCTCCCGGTGGGTTGCGCCACGCGGATGAGCCAGTGCGCCACAAGATGCTGGATGCGCTTGGCGATCTTGGATTGGCGGGTCTTCCGATCCTCGGCCACTATCGCGGTATTCGGGCCGGTCATGCCCTGACCAACCATCTTCTGCGGGCGGTTTTTGCTGACAAATACGCCTATGAGATCGTGGAATGCGACGATGATATGATCTCGCTTCTGCCAGGCGCCGGGGTGCACTTGGGCGAAATGCCCGAGCTGGCCTAACCCGCGGCTATTCTCACGCGCGAAAACCTGCCAATTCCGTTTTGCAATCGCGATTTATGTGTTACCACGGATCAACAGGCCGGTGGGGACCGGGTGGGATAACAGCTGCAACAGTAATGAGAGATCGAGCATGACAACGACCAGGCAGCGAACCGCTTTGGCGGCCGGGTTTCTAACAGTTGCCTTGCTAAGCGCCTGCGGCGGGGCCGACAAGGTTGAGCTTGGCAACGTCAATTACGAAAACTTCACTGCTGAGCAGATCTATGGGCGAGGCGAGTATGACCTGGCCCGCAACAATCCCTCGCTTGCCGCACAGGTTTTTGCCGAGGTGGAACGGCTTTATCCCTATTCCGACTGGGCTAAGCGCTCGGTCATCATGCAGGCCTTTTCGCATCACGAGGCCAAGGAATACGAAGATAGCCGGGCCTCAGCGCAGCGCTTCATCGATTTCTACCCCACCGACGAAGATGCCGCCTATGCGCAATATCTCCTTGCGCTCAGCTACTATGATCAAATCGATGAAGTGGGCCGCGACCAGAAGCTGACCTTTGAGGCGCTGCAGGCCTTGCGCGATGTGATCGAGCGCTACCCAGAAAGCGAATATTCCCGCTCGGCCAAGCTGAAGTTCGAATTGGCATTTGATCATCTGGCGTCGAAGGAAATGGAAGTGGGCCGCTACTACCTGCGCCGTGATCACTACACCGCGGCTATCAACCGTTTCCGCGTTGTGGTGGAGGATTTCCAGACCACGACCCATACTGCTGAAGCTTTGCACAGGCTGGTGGAAGCTTACCTGTCGCTTGGCCTGACCAATGAAGCGCGCACCGCCGGTGCCATTCTTGGATACAACTTCCGCGGCACGGAATGGTACGAAGACAGTTATGCGCTTCTGACGGGCCAGGGTCTGACACTGGAGGCCGTGGGTGATAACTGGCTCAGCCAGGTCTACCGCCAGACCCTGCAGGGTCGCTGGCTGTGACCCTGATGCGTCATGCTGCGTGCGCTTGATATTCGCGACATCCTGATCATTGACCGGCTGGAACTGGGGTTTCAGCCGGGTCTCAATGTGCTGACAGGGGAAACCGGCGCGGGCAAGTCGATCCTGCTGGATGCGCTTGGTTTTGTGCTGGGCTGGCGTGGGCGGGCGGAACTGGTGCGCCAGGGTGCCGACCAGGGCGAAGTTCTGGCAGAGTTTGACCTATCCTCAGGTCACCCGGCGCGCGCGGTCCTGGATGAGGCGGGGCTGCCAGTGGATGACACGCTGATCTTGCGCCGGGTGAATGCGAGGGATGGGCGCAAGACGGCCTATGTCAATGATCGGCGCTGCTCGGGCGAAGTGCTTCGCCAATTGTCGGAGTGTCTGGTGGAACTGCACGGCCAGCAGGATGACCGTGGACTTCTGAACCCGCGCAACCACCGCATACTTCTGGACAGTTTTGCCGGGCTTGAGCCGCAACGCGATGACGTGCGCACGGCATGGCGCGACTGGCGGGTGGCGCAGAAGACGCTGGCCGAGATTGAAGAGGCCTTGGTAAAGGCGCGCGAGGATGAAGAATTTCTGCGCCATTCAGGGGCCGAATTGGACGCGTTATCACCGGAACCAGGTGAGGAGGAAGAGCTTGACCGACGCCGCCGCATGATGCAGGCGGCAGAGCGTATTCGTGAAGATGTCACCCGCGCTCAGGCGGCCTTGGGCGCGGAGGGCGCGGAAGGCGCCGCTGGCGATGCGCTCCGCTGGCTCGAGGCGATATCGGAACGCGCAGAAGGCGCGCTGGATGAGGCGCTGGCGGCCCTCGGGCGGGCCATGGTTGAACTTGATGAAGCCGCCAGCGGGGTGTCCCGCTTTGCAGAGATGCTCAGCTTCAACCCCAGTGAGCTGGAAAACACCGAAGAGCGGCTCTTTGCAATCCGCGCTCTGGCCCGCAAACATGGGGTGGCCCCGGATGACCTGGCTGACTTTGCCAACGATTTGCGCACCCGGCTTCAGGCTGTGGAGCGTGGCGATGCCGATCTTGTCAAAGCACAGAACGCCGTCAAAGATGCACAGGCCCGGTTTGACACCGCTGCCACCGCCTTGTCTGAAGCCCGCCGCGCGGCCGCTGCGCAACTGGACAGTGCCATGGGTGCAGAACTGGCCCCTCTGAAAATGGAGCGCGCCGTTTTCTCCACAAAAGTGGAGACGGGTGAGCCAGGGCCTGACGGAGCCGATACCGTGACCTTCACGGTGGCTACCAACCCTGGGGCCCCAGCAGGACCGCTTAACAAGATCGCCTCAGGCGGTGAGCTTAGCCGTTTTCTTTTGGCGCTGAAGGTCTGCCTGACGGGGCAGGCGCACGGGCTGACAATGATCTTTGACGAAATTGACCGCGGCGTTGGTGGCGCCACGGCCGATGCGGTGGGCCGCCGCCTTGCGAGGCTCTCCGATGACAGTCAGGTGCTGGTCGTTACCCACTCCCCCCAGGTGGCGGCACTGGCTGCGCATCACTGGCAGGTGGCCAAACGGGTGAAGGGGGAAGCAACACTTTCAACCGTGACCCCTCTCACGGGTTCCGACCGTGTTGATGAAATTGCCCGCATGCTCTCGGGCGACACCATCACGCAGGAAGCCCGCGCTGCGGCTGAAAAACTGATGGCAGGTTAAGCCAACTCCAGCTTCTTTTTGGCTGAAGATACCTTGGGGTAGTCGCCAAAGGCGACGGGGGCAAAGCCCCCAAACTTTGAAAAATTTGGTGCGCCAACCTGAAGCTCAATTGCGGGGTGGCACAAGTTTTCCGGGGTTCATGATGTTTTCAGGATCAAGTGTCGCCTTGATCGCGCCCATCATTGCCCACCCCACGCCATGTTCGCGGGTCATGTAGCCCAGTTTGCCTACTCCGATCCCGTGCTCCCCCGTCACGGTTCCTCCCAGCGACAGGGCCAGCTCCACCAGCCGCTCAGAGGCGGCCAGAACCTTTGCCCGCTCTCCTGCATCCTCGGGATCAAAGAGCAGGATCGCGTGAAAATTTCCGTCGCCCACATGCCCCAGGATTGGCCCGTCGATACCAGCCTCTTCCAGATCGGTCCGGCAGATCTCGATCGCTTCCGCCAACTTCGAGATTGGGACGCAGACGTCTGTTACCACGGCCCGGCTGCCCTGACGGGACGCCACGATCGCATGATAGGCGTTGTGGCGCATCGACCAAAGCGCCGAGCGGTCCTCGGCCCGGACAGCCCAGTTGAAATCTGATCCGCCATGGCCGCTGGCAATCTCGCCGAAAAGCTCTGCCTGTTCAGCCACGCCTGCCTCTGATCCGTGAAATTCCAGCAAGAGATGCGGCTTTTCTGGCAGGTTGGAGGCGGCATAGGCGTTCACCGCCTTCACGCTTTCGGTGTCCACCAGCTCGATCCGGGCCATGGGCACGCCCATTTGGATCGTATCGATCACGCAGGACACGGCATCCGGCACCCTGTCGAAGGAACACACGGCGGCTGATGTGGCTTCCGGTATACCATGTAGGCGCAGGGTGAGTTCCGTGATCAGTCCCAGCGTGCCCTCGGAGCCTACGAAAAGTGCCGTAAGGTCGTACCCGGCAGAACTTTTGCGCGCACCCGTCCCAGTGCGCAGCACCTCGCCTTGCGCGGTGACAACCTCAAGCCCCAGCACATTGTCGCGCATCGTGCCATAACGCACCGCTGTCGTCCCGCTGGCCCGGGTCGAGGCCATCCCACCGAGCGAGGCATTGGCGCCAGGATCGACTGGAAAGAACAGCCCCGTCGCGCGCAGCTCCTCATTCAGTGCCTCGCGCGTCACGCCAGGCTGCACGCGCACGGTCAGGTCTTCCTGGTTGACTTCGAGCACTTGGTTCATCCTGGTGAAATCGACGCTGATCCCGCCCTGGAAGGCCTGGGATTGCCCCTCCAGCGAGGTACCCGTGCCCCAACCCACCACGGGCGTCCGGTGCGCTTTGCAGACGGCTATGATCTGCGCCACTTCGTCCACCGTTTCGGGATAGGCCACCGCATCGGGCGGGGAGAGTGGGAAATGTGTCTCAGAACGGCCATGCAGGTCCAGATCGGACTTGGAGCGCGACAGACGTTGGCCTAAAACGGAAGTCAACTCCTCGATTGCGGTCTCGTGCGCCATGTGTGTTTCCCCAGCCTCCCACCGTTCCGGCAACCATAAGATAAGCCGTGGGCCGATGGAAGGTCATGCGAGAGGGCGCACACAATGCCGGTAACCCCGTCCTCGCGCCGGTTTTTCAAAGATCAGGCCATGGCCGCTAGGGCCGCCACGCGCCGGGCGTGGGCAGTTTTGTTGGACCGCGGGCCAAGCCAGTTCCAATTCTGGCTGATCGCGTTGGTGATTGGGATCGCGGCCGGGGCGGCGGCGGTAATTTTTCGTTTCGCGGTGAATGAATTGCAGGCCTTCGCCTATGGTACCGAAAACGTGGCCCGCCTGCACAGCTTTGCAGAGACGCTGCCATGGTACTGGATCCTGTTTCTGCCTGTCATGGGTGGTCTTGTGGTGGGGGTGATCCTGCATAATTTCACGCCCGATGGGCGGGTGCGGTCGGTGGCGGACGTGATTGAGGGCGCCGCCCTTGAAGATGGCCGGGTGGAGACCCGGGCGGGCATCGCGTCGATGTTTGCGTCGATCATCACGCTGGGTACCGGTGGGTCGAGCGGACGGGAGGGGCCTGTGGTGCATATGGCGGCGGTGATCTCTTCCTGGGTGTCTAACCGCCTGCGCGTCGATGGGATCACGGGTCGCGACCTTTTGGGGTGTGCTGTCGCTGCGGCTGTCTCTGCCTCGTTCAACGCACCAATTGCAGGGGCACTTTTCGCACTTGAGGTGGTGTTGCGCCACTTTGCCATTCACGCTTTTGCACCGATCACCATCGCTGCCGTCTCTGGTGCCGTGATTGCGCGGCTTCAATTCGGCGATATTGCCGAGTTTGCCTTGCCCACAGCAAGCATGCTGGAATTCTACGTAGAACTGCCCGCCTTCCTGTTGCTGGGCCTGATCTGCGGGCTGGTCGCCTCGGCGCTGATGTATGCGGTATTCTTTGCCGAGGATACGGCGACGCTGTTGCAGGATCGGGTGCGCCTGCCGCGCTGGCTGCGTCCGGCAGTGGCGGGGCTCTTGCTTGGCGGGATCGCGATCTGGTTTCCACATATCATCGGCGTGGGCTACGAGACGACCCGCGCGGCGCTTAGTGGCACGTTGCTGTTCCATGAGGCGATGGTTTTTGCTGTGCTCAAGGTACTGGCCGTGGCAATCACGCTTGGCGGACGCATGGGGGGTGGGGTGTTTTCGCCCTCGCTCATGGTTGGTGCATTGGTGGGGCTGGCCTTCGGTATCCTGGCTACGGGCATTTTCCCTGAGTTCTCGGGCTCCCACACGCTTTATGCTTTGGCGGGGATGGGGGCCGTGGCGGCGTCCGTCTTGGGGGCGCCGATTTCGACCACGCTGATCGTGTTCGAGCTGACGGGCGATTGGCAGATTGGGCTTGCGGTGATGGTGGCCGTGTCGATATCGACCGCGCTGTCAGCTAATCTTGTGACGCGGTCGTTCTTCCTGACACAGCTTGAGCGACGCGGCGTGCGGCTGGCGGCTGGACCTCACGCCTATGTGCTTTCGATGGTTCGGGTACAGCGTGTCATGCGGACGAGGGAGCATGAGAGGGCCGCGCCTGAAGATGAATGCTGGCAGATGGTAGAAGACGGCATCTATGTTGATGCCGGGGCCACGCTGGAGGTGGCGATGACACTTTTTGAGAACACCTCTGCCCGCTTCTTGCCGGTTCTGCAGATCGCGGGTGGTGATAGCCCGCCCGAGTTGCTAGGGGCAGTTTTCCATGTGGATGCACTGCGCAATTATAACCGCGCGTTGGCCGAAATTTCCCGCGAAGAACATAGTTGATGTCCTGATCTGACGGTCAGGATGGCGCGAATTTTTTAGACAATTTTGGTGGCATTCTTTAGAAGAGCATGTTTCACAAGCGCCTTTATGTTGAGAAAATTATAATTTTTATCAATTGGTTGGGTATTCTTTTGATATTTACTGACAAAAATTATCGGTTTTTTTGCTTGCGCGTGCTGGGGAATCCGGTACTTAACTGAATTAGTCAGGAATTCTAATTGAGAGAGAAACATGACACGTATCACTGCGATTTCCACGCTAGCCCTCGCCGCGACCCTTACGGTCGGTGCAGCAAGCGAAACTTTTGCCGAGGGGGAACTGAACCTTTACTCATCCCGCCATTATGACACGGATGAGCGTCTCTACACTGATTTTGAAGAGATGACCGGCATCAAGATCAATCGCATCGAAGGCAAAGGCGATGCCCTGATTGAGCGTATTGCCGCTGAGGGGGCAAATTCGCCTGCCGATGTTCTTTTGACTGTCGATAATACCCGCATTCAGCGCGCGAAAGCTGCAGGTGTTCTCCAGTCTATAGAAAGCGATACTCTGGAGTCCCGCATCCCGGCTTATCTGCAGGATGCAGATAACCAGTGGTTCGCTTTCTCGCAGCGTGCACGGATTTTCTTCTATGACAAGAACGATGTGTCTGATCCGCCGCAAAGCTATGTCGATCTGGCTGATCCCAAGTACAAGGGCATGGTCTGCCACCGCTCTTCTTCCAACGTTTACTCACTGACGTTGCTCTCGGCTGTGATTGAGAACCATGGCGAAGAGGCCGCAAAGTCCTGGGCTCAGGGTGTGGTGGATAACTTCGCTCGTGAACCGCAGGGAGGCGATACAGACCAGCTGCGGGGCCTCGTGTCGGGTGAGTGCGATATCTCCGTTTCCAACACCTACTACTTCGCCCGTGCGCTTCGTAAGGACGTGGATGGTTTGGACAAGGCTTCCCTTGAAAACATCGGCTGGGTCTTCCCGTCGCAGAATGGCGAGGGTACGCACATGAACACGTCTGCCGGTGGTGTCGCGGTCAACGCACCCAACCGCGAGAATGCGATCAAGTTTCTTGAGTACCTGGCGTCTGATCAGGCTCAAAAGTACTTCTCGGACGGCAATGACGAGTATCCGGCGGTCCCCGGCGTTGGGCTGAGCGCCCCGGTCGCGACCTTGGGTCTGTTCCGTCCTGATGATGTGGATCTCAGCGACGTCGCGGGCAATGTTGAAACTGCGGCCAAGATTTTCAATGAGGTCGGTTGGAAGTAACGTCCAGCTACAGTTTAATTGGGAAAGGGTGCGAGTTTTCGCGCCCTTTTCTTATTTGGGGACACCTCACCGACTATCTGAGCGCCTTCAGCGGATCAGATTTTTGGAGTATTTTTGGCAAGATGAAGCTGTCGTGGCGGGCTGTATAACCAGCGGTGGTGGACAAATGCCGGGGGGCGTGGGATGCCGGTGACATGAGTATTCGCAAGATCATCATTGATACCGATCCGGGCCAGGACGATGCGGTCGCCATCCTATTGGCCCTTGCCAGCCCTGAGGAGATGGAGCTTTTGGGCATCACCTGTGTGGCAGGCAACGTACCCTTGCCTTTGACCACACGCAACGCGAGGATCGTATGTGAGTTGGCGGGGTGGACGGATATGCCCGTTTACGCGGGCTGCGATGCACCGCTCAGGCGCAAACTGGTCACGGCGGAATATGTGCATGGCAAGACCGGCCTCGACGGTCCGGACCTGCCCGAGCCATGGATGCCGCTGGCCGAGGGGC
This sequence comes from Roseovarius sp., assembly GCA_963691795.1. Taxonomy (GTDB): domain Bacteria; phylum Pseudomonadota; class Alphaproteobacteria; order Rhodobacterales; family Rhodobacteraceae; genus Roseovarius. Next base: position 3,284,273 of record OY829373.1, on the reverse strand, counting down.
ATGCCGTGGATTTTCTGATCGACACGTTGCGTCGGGAGCCGGAGGGGGCGGTCACGCTTTGCCCCATTGGGCCGCTGACCAACATTGCCAGTGCGCTTCAGGCCGCGCCAGATATTGCCCCACGCATTCGGGAGATTGTGCTTATGGGAGGCGCTTATTTCGAGGTGGGCAACGTCACCCCGGCGGCCGAATTCAACATCTATGTTGACCCGGAGGCGGCCGATATCGTGTTCCGCTCGGGCGTGCCAATCACGATGATGCCCTTGGATGTCACTCATAAGGCGCTTGTCACGCGCGCGCGCAATGATGCCTTCCGCGCGCTTGACACCCCCGTCGGGCAGGCCGTGGCCGAGATGACTGATTTCTTTGAGCGTTACGACCGGGATAAATATGGCTCGGCCGGCGCGCCGCTGCATGATCCGTGCACCATTGCCTACCTGATCCGGCCCGAATTGTTCACAGGGCGTCACGTGAATGTGGAGGTCGAGACGGGCTCGGAGCTCACCCTTGGCATGACGGTTGCCGATTGGTGGGGGGTCACGGATCGCCCTGCCAATGCGATGTTCATGGGAAATGTTGACGCGGACGGCTTCTTTGATCTTCTGACCGAAAGGCTGGCCCGGCTATGACGCAGCTGACGCTGGCCAAGCCCGAACATCTTGAGGTGGTAGCGCGCCTCGTGGCTGATTACCACGCCGAAGCGGGGATTGACTTGGCCGATGAGGCCCGCCGTGAGGGCATTCAACCCCTTCTAGAAGGCTCCCCCCCATGGGGCGATCTACCTGGCTGGCCCCGCGCGCGCGCCGGTTGGCTTTGTGGCGCTGACCTTTGGCTGGTCGCTGGCCTTGGGTGGCCTAGACGGTTTGATTGATGCGATTTACATTCGTTCAGGTGTGCGCGGACGCGGGATCGGGACGGAGATCCTGAGTGCGCTACCAAGGCAATTTGCAGGCTTTGGCTTGCGGGCCTTGCATCTGTCTGTGCATAGCAGCAACTCCCGCACCAAAGCGTTCTACGCACGGATGGGATTCAAGGCGCAGGATGATTATGAGCTGATGACGCGCAAACTCTGACCCCATCCTCTGGCGTTTCGGGATGAAGTGGTTATCTTCCTCACATGACCCTGCATATCCCTTTCGACAATACCTATGGCGACCTGCCGGACCGGTTTTACACCCGGATGGCCCCGAAACCTGTGAAGTCACCGCGTCTCTTGCGGTTCAACGATACGCTTGCAGCAGAGCTTGGCATCACGCCCGGTGATCCTGACGATATGGCGCAGGTCTTTGCAGGCAATGCCGTGCCAGTGGGCGCCGATCCCTTGGCGCAGGTCTATGCAGGCCACCAGTTTGGCGGCTTTTCCCCGCAACTGGGTGATGGTCGCGCCAATCTGATGGGCGAGGCTGTCAGCGGGACAGGGCGGTTTGACATTCAGCTCAAAGGGTCTGGCCCCACGCCCTATTCCCGGATGGGGGATGGCAGGGCCTGGCTGGGGCCAGTGATCCGGGAATACATCATGTCGGAAGCAATGCATGCACTTGGCGTGCCCACCAGCCGCGCCCTGGCCGCTGTGGCCACAGGAGAGACGGTTTACCGTGAGCAGGGCGCGTTGCCCGGAGCGGTGCTGACACGGGTGGCGTCCAGCCATATCCGGGTGGGCACGTTCCAGTTCTTTGCGGCGCGTCGCGATGTGGAGGGGCTTCAGGCGCTTTTCGAATATACAGCTAGCCGGCATTATCCGGGGGTGGAAGACCCCGCAGAGTTGCTTAGCGCTGTCATAGACCGGCAGGTAACGCTGATCACCAAGTGGATGAGTGTGGGCTTTATCCATGGGGTGATGAACACTGACAATACCACTTTGTCAGGGGAGACGATTGATTACGGGCCATGTGCGTTTTTGGATGTCTATCACCCCGACAAAGTTTTCAGTTCGATTGATGCTCATGGGCGCTATTCTTATGGAAATCAGGCTAACATTATCGTCTGGAACATGGCGCAGCTGGCCACCGCTTTGGTGCCTCTGATGCCTGATCAAGACGCGGCGATCGAGGTCTTCACCAAGACGATCCATGCTATGCCCGCCAAGCTGGAAGGCGCGTGGTTGCATGCGTTCGGGCGCAAGATTGGACTTGCGAAGGCACAGGTTGAAGATCTGGATCTGGTGACGGGTCTTTTGCAGCATATGGCCGAAGGGCGTGCGGATTTCACCAATACGTTTCAAGCACTGGGCGAGAGCCGCGCGCGCGATCAGTTCCCTGATCCGGCAGCGTTTGATGCCTGGGAAGTTGAGTGGCGAGCGCGGTTGAAGCAAGAGGCAGAGCCGGAGGCGGTGATGGCTGCGGTCAACCCGGTGTTCATCCCGCGCAATCACCGCGTAGAGGAGGCGATCGCGGCCGCCGTTGTCGACGATTTGGGGCCATTCGAGCGTCTGCTGGATATTCTGGCCAATCCGTTCGAACACCAGCCTGTTGCGGCCGATCTTCGCCGCCCGCCAGAACCGGCAGAGGTGGTGCGCCAGACCTTTTGTGGGACGTGACCCAAGCCAGTTTGGTGCTGTAGGTCCCGTGTTACGGCGGGGAATTACGGCGAATTCTGTCGAATCCCTGTGGATTCGCGCGGCTAGACCCGGTATTGCGCCTTGGGACAGTTGCGGAAGATCAAGATGAGCGACACGATTACGGACCGGTGCGAGGCCAAGGGCCTCAGGATGACTGACCAACGCCGCACCATTGCCAAGGTCTTAGAGGACAGCAAAGATCACCCGGATGTGGAGGAGCTTTATGCGCGCGCTTCGGCCGTAGATGCGGGGATATCGATCGCCACGGTCTATCGGACTGTGAAGCTTTTTGAAGAGGCGGGTATCCTTGACAAGCTCGAGTTCGGCGATGGCCGTGCGCGGTATGAGGATGCCGAGCGGGACCATCATGATCATCTGATCAATCTGCAAACGGGCGAGGTGATCGAGTTCGTTGATGCCGAGATTGAAGCGCTTCAAGACAAGATTGCGCGCAAGTTGGGGTATCAGCTTAAGGGCCACAAGCTGGAGCTTTACGGCGTGCCTTTGAAGAAGATCGACAACTGAGCTCCTGATTGAGACCAACTTGGTTGTTGGCGCGGGTCTTCTCAGGCGGCAACGGTTGAGAGGGCGAAAATGTCTACAGATTTCTTGCCCTAGCGCCCCAAATCCCGCATGCCCGCTTCGATGCCGGCCAGTGTCATGGGCACCATGCGGCCCTCGAATAGTTCGGTGATCATCTGGATCGACTGGGTGTAGCCCCAATACTTCTCTGGGAGCGGATTGATCCACAGATGAGAGGGCCATTGCTCTCTCGCGCGTTGCAGCCAAACCTGACCTGCTTCCGCATTCCAATGCTCATTGGCACCACCGGGATAGGCGATTTCGTAGGGGGACATCGACGCATCGCCCACGAAAATGCATTTGTAATCCGAACCATAGGTGCGCAGCACCTCATCGGTGGGGGTCTGTTCGGACCAGCGGCGGCGGTTGTCGCGCCAGACACCCTCGTAGAGGCAGTTGTGAAAATAGTAGTAATCGAGATGTTTGAACTCGGTCCGGGCAGCGGAAAACAGTTCTTCTACCACCTTGATATGGGGGTCCATGGACCCGCCTACATCGAGAAAGAGCAGCACCTTGACCGCATTGTGCCGCTCAGGGCGCATCTTGACATCTAGATAGCCATTTTCTGCCGTGGCGCGGATTGTGCCGTTGAGGTCCAGCTCCTCCTCTGCCCCCTCACGCGCCCAGTTGCGCAGGCGTTTCAGCGCTACCTTGATGTTGCGCGTGCCCAGTTCCACGCTGTCGTCGAAGTTGCGAAACTCGCGCTTGTCCCAGACCTTGACGGCCCGTTGGTGGCGGCTTTCGGACTGGCCGATGCGCACGCCTTCCGGGTTGTAGCCATAAGCTCCGAAGGGCGAGGTGCCCGCCGTACCGATCCACTTGTTTCCGCCCTGGTGACGCCCTTCCTGTTCCTTGAGCCGCTCTTTAAGCGTCTCCATCAGCTTGTCGAATCCGCCAAGCGCCTCGATCTCGGCTTTTTCTTCGGCCGTGAGGTGCTTTTCGGCCATCTTTTCCAGCCATTCCTGCGGCAGGTCGACGGCCTCGAGCACCTGTTCGGAGGTGATCGCCTCAAGCCCCTCGAAACTGGCGGCGAAAGCGCGGTCGAAGCGGTCAATCAGGCGTTCATCCTTCACCATCGCCGCACGGGCGAGGTAGTAGAAGCCTTCGACATCATAGGTGACAAGGTTGCGCCCCATGCCTTCCAGAAAGGTCAGGTATTCGCGCAGGGAGACCGGGATGCCCGCCTGTCGTAAATTCTGAAAAAAAGGCTGGAACATGCGTTGCCTCAAATAGAGACGCGGTGGATAATCAATGTCGCGAACAGGCCTACAACGGCGAAAAGCATGCAGTAGACCAGCGCATATTGCAGGATATCGGCCCGCGATCCCTTGCGTTTGGCGGCGATCACACCGCCGCTGACCGCGCCCAGCAGAGCCCCGATAATTACAAACATTGCCTCACCCGTCTGTTCACCCGGCAACTCACCCGCCGGTCGGTTTTACCGGGCTGAGCGATGCAATTTCCCGCAGTTTCGCGCGGACCGCCCAATCCGTGCCGAACCCGTATCGCGCCCAGCCCAGACTGTCCAGCCGCACTGCCTGCGCCTCTGCGACGCGTCCCTCAAGGGCCAGCGCCTCGGCGCGCAGCATTTGCAGCGTCGCCAGAAGGGCGGCGTTTTCGTAGCGTTTAGCGATGGGCACCTGTGGATCAAGCAGTGTTAGCGCGTCCCGTCCCTGACCCTGGCTGATGGCATAAGCGGCCAACTGCGAGGCGGAATAGGCCTGATGCAGCTCGGTTCCCGGGGCGCGGCGATAGGCCAGCTGCGCGGCGACGAAATTGCGGAAGGCGGTTTCGGAGTCGGTTGACTGGGTCAGCCGGGCCAGCGCGAAATGGCTGAAGCCGAGGCGGTGATCGGTCCAGCCCTGGGTCTGCGCGATCCGCAACGCCTCTGACGCGGCGCGGCGGCGCTGGCTGGGGCCCGTGTCGGGGCCAAGGGCTGTCTGGATGGAGCGGATCCATGCCCGTGGCGTGCGGGGCAGGGTTTGTGGGCTCACATTTTGCCCCCGTGGATTAAGACGGGCGAGGATGGCAGGCAGACGGCGCGCCACCTCGGCCCGGGACATGCCCGAGCGCAGCTCTGGCGCGTAATAGGCCCTGAGCACCAGCATATCGAACCCGGTCAGCACGGTGTGCACGTTGTCGTCGTTGAAGACGCTGTCGGGCAGGCGGTAGAGGTCGTTGAGTGGGCCAAGCGCCTGAGCCAGTTCTTCATGCAGGCAATCGCGTACCTCTTGCGGTGGGCTGTCTCCCGGAATGAAGACCGCGATCTTGGTGCGGCGTTCCAGCGCAGACCAGTTGGTTTGCGCCGAATGCCGCGCACTGCGGTATTCTTTCAGGCTGGAGACATTGGGCACTACAAAACAGGCAGCCTTGGGCAAAAAGCGGCGGATATCGGCACGGGAGACGGCCTCGATCGTGATGACGGATTGTTCGAGGCTGTTGGTCTGGGTCTGTGCAATGTTGATCCCAGCCTCGTTGCGCAGGCGGCTGATCAAGCGTTTGAGGTCGGGCATCAGCGTGGGCGGCGGGTTACCGGTAACGCGGATCGAGATTGGGCCTTCAAAGCGCGAGAACGTCTCAAGCTGGCGGCCGGATTCCAGTTGGAATGCCAGTTCCAGAAAGTCACGCTGCATGTCCTGGTTAGAGCGCGCTGGTGCGGTGGGCGTAGGTGGACCGAAGGTTTTCATGGCGGGCAGACTCGTCTGCTCTGGCGTCGCTGCCCGTGACGTTACGTCCGAGGAAGAACCCATGCACCCCGCCAGCACAAAAGAGGCCACTATGCATAGGGGGAGCGTTGCAACCCAACGCAGGTTCAAACTGGAAAACTCAATCACGATGCGGTCCCGTTCTGCACTTGGCGCGCATTGTACCACGCGTTGTCTTTCAGGCCTTGATCTAGCGCGCTCTTCTGACCGCGATAAGGAGGAACCGGGGCATATTCGGGGCGCACACCGGCATGGTCAGATTGATTTGGGAAAACCCGAACTTTCATGACGTGCCGCCCTTTTTTGCCCTGTGCCCAGAATAATGTGTGTCTCAATTTACCAGAGGTAATGCCTTTGGCACTGACATGAAACACAAGATTTTGAGTGTGGTTCGGGGCGTGCTTGTTTGAGGTGCTTATACGCCCCGGGCCTTCAACCACCGAAGCTACAGATCAATTTTGCCGCCGTGCCATGAAGGCCATGCGCTCGAACAGATGCACGTCTTGTTCGTTCTTCAAAAGCGCCCCGTGCAGCTTGGGCAACGCGTCCGAGCCACCACGCCGCAGATCCTCGGCTGTCAAGTCCTCGGCGAGGATCAGTTTGAGCCAGTCCAGCACCTCGGAGGTTGAGGGCTTTTTCTTCAGGCCTGATTGTTCCCGTATCTCGTAGAACTGGGTCAGCGCAGTGGTCAGAAGCTGTTCCTTGATGCCGGGGTGGTGCACCTCGACGATCTTCTTCATCGTCTCGGGGTCGGGGAAGCGGATATAGTGGAAGAAACAGCGGCGCAGGAAGGCGTCGGGCAGTTCCTTTTCATTGTTGGAGGTGATGATCACGATGGGTCGGGTTCGGGCGCGGATCGTTTCGCCGGTTTCGTAGACATAGAACTCCATCTTGTCGAGTTCCTGCAAAAGGTCATTGGGAAACTCGATATCGGCCTTGTCGATTTCATCGATTAGCAGGACCACCTTGTCCTTAGCCTCAAATGCCTGCCAAAGCTTGCCTTTTTTTATGTAATTGGCCACGTCATGAACGCGTTCCTCGCCCAACTGGCTGTCGCGCAGGCGGCTGACCGCGTCATACTCGTATAGGCCCTGCTGGGCGCGGGTGGTGGATTTAATGTTCCATTCCAGCATTGGCAGCCCAAGCGCCTGAGAGACCTGTCGGGCGAGTTCTGTCTTGCCGGTTCCGGGTTCTCCCTTCACGAGCAGCGGGCGCTCCAAAGTGACGGCCGCATTCACCGCCACCGTTAGGTCTTCGGTCGCCACGTAAGAATCAGTTCCGGAAAATTTCATTGCTGTTCAACCCTTTTGCAAACGGTGAAAGGCCGCGTCGGCGGCACCCTAGTCGCTTGGTGAAATCACATCAATGGCACGTTATTGCCTAGTGACATTCTCCGGTGAGCAGTGTATTTCGGCCTCATACGGGGAGGGTGGTGTTTGCTGGATGCGCGCATGGAACACCGCCATAGAAAGGGACACCGACATGAAAGCAGAGGTTTTTTTGCCTGACGACTATCGACCTGCAGAAGATGAACCTTTTATGAACGAACGACAGTTGGAGTACTTCCGGCGTAAGCTGCTCGTTTGGAAAGAAGAACTACTAGAAGGCAGCCGCGACACTATCGAAGGCTTGCAGGACAGCACTCGAGCGATTCCGGACGTGGCAGACCGTGCCAGCGAAGAAACCGACCGGGCGCTGGAGCTGCGTACACGGGATCGCCAACGCAAACTTGTCGCCAAGATCGATTCCGCTCTGCGCCGTATGGACGAAGGTGAATACGGCTACTGCCAAGTCACCGGTGACGCGATCAGTCTCAAGCGGCTGGACGCACGTCCAATTGCGACGATGAGTCTCGAGGCTCAGGAACGTCACGAGCGCCGTGAAAAGGTCCATCGCGACGACTAATGCGCACCGCATGAAAGATCTTAGAAACGCCGGGGCCAACGCTTCGGCGTTTTTTTGGTGAAGAGTGATATTTGACCCATTTCATTGAAAGGATGAGGGCGCGCAGGTGATGGGTGAGGAAGGTGCATGACAGTCAAGGGCATGAACATTTACGTGGTAGGCGCCGGGATCGGTGGGCTTGCAGTGGCGCAAGCACTCGCCCAGCGCGGGGCGCGGGTCACGGTGCTGGAACAGGCTGAGGCGATCGAAGAGGTTGGCGCAGGGCTACAAATCTCGCCTAATGGGGCCAAAGTGCTGGACGCACTGGGCCTTGGCACAGGGCTGCGGCGTGTGGGGCTTCAGGCCGACGGCGTGCGCCTGTTGGATTATCGTGGCACCTCGCGTACTCTGCTTGATCTCAGCCTTCTGCAATCGCGCGATTACTTCTTTGTGCATCGTGCTGACCTGATCGACCTGCTGGTTGACGGGGCAGGCAAGGCGGGGGTTGACCTGAAGCTTTCCGTCCGGATGACAGGGCTGGAACCTGGCACGCGCCCCGTGCTGCAGCTGGCTGACGGGCGGGAGATCACGCCTGATTTGGTGATTGGCGCGGACGGGTTGCACTCGGTCGTACGACAAGCAGTCTGCGGCACGATGCAACCCTTTTTCACCGGGCAGGTGGCGTGGCGCGCCATCGTGCCCAACACGCGCAATCGCGGCCCCGAGGCGCGGGTTCACATGGGCCCGCACCGACATCTGGTGAGTTACCCTTTGCGGGGCGGGGAGATGCTGAACCTTGTCGCGGTACAGGAACGGGCCGCGTGGCAGGATGAAAGCTGGAGCCAGCAGGATGACCCTGCCAATCTGCGCGCCGCTTTTGCCGATTTCGGACCGGATGTGCAGGAGATGCTGCAAGGGCTGGACCGGGTGCATCTGTGGGGTCTGTTCCGCCATCCCGTACCGCAAAGCTGGTACGGTGAGGGTGCGGCGCTGATGGGCGATGCGGCCCATCCCATGCTGCCTTTCCTCGCACAGGGTGCAAACATGGCTCTGGAGGATGCCTGGGTCCTGGCAGAGGCGCTGTCGCTGCCCGGGCGCATTGAGACCCGGTTGGCCGCCTACCAGACGCGGCGGCGGGACCGGGTGATTAAGGTTGTAGATGCGGCCAATGCGAATGCCTGGAAATACCATCTGGCCTTCCCGCTCTTGCGATGGGCCGCACATCAGGCGATCCGCCTTGGCGGCCGTTTCATGCCCGGGCGCATGATGCACCAGTTCGACTGGCTTTATGAGCATGACGTGACGGCTTAACGGGCCATGTAGCCTTATCGCCGCAGGAGCCTGCTCAACCAGTTCGCCAAGCAGTGAGCGCCGCGCGCGCGACCTCTGCACCATGGCTTTCCTGAACAAAGTGCCCTGCATCAGGGATCATCAGGGGTGGGCGGGTGATGCCCAGGATGTCTTGCATCCGTACCATCAGGCGCGGCGGGATCAGCTTGTCTGCCTCTCCAACTGCCATGAAGCTGTCGCCAGTCCATTCCTCTTTCCACCAAGCGGCCGCCCTGCGCGAAACCTCGACGCCTTCCATATGGGGCTCTGTCATCACAAGCGAAGGAAAGGTGCGCGCGCCCGCGCGGTATCGGGTATCGGGGAAGGGGGCAGAATAGGCGTGGGCCACCTTGTCCGGCATGCCGGGTACGTAGGTCTGGAATAGGGTCGCCATGTCATAATCAGGATGGGTCCGGTGGAACGTCTTCCAAGCCTCGAAACCGTCACTGCTACCGCCGCCCAGGCCCAGAACCGTGTTCATGACCAAAAGCCGCTCGAACCGCTTGGGCATGTCAGGCGGTATGGTCAGGCCCAGCAACCCGCCCCAATCCTGAACAACAAGGGTGATGCAGCGCAGGTCAAGATGTTTGATCAGCGCCATCAGGCTGTGACGATGGAAGGTGAAGCTATAGTCACTATCCCGCGTCGGCTTGTCTGACCGGCCGAAACCGAAAAGATCAGGCACAACCACGCGCGCCCCCGTCCCTAGGAAGACCGGGATCATGTGCCGGTAAAGAAATCCCCACGAAGGCTGCCCATGTAGGCAGAGGAACACCTGCTCTGCCTCCTGTGGGCCCTCGTCGATCCTTGCCATGCGCAGCCCTTCATATCCGGGCAGGTCATCCGTGTACCGGGGCTGCCAGTCGAAGTTTGGCAGGTTGAGAAAACAGTCGTCAGGGGTGCGAATGGCATCGATGGACAATATTGAGTTCCTCCCTCTTGATACGCGCCGCGCGGGTCTGACCGATGGGCAGGGGCGGGGGCTGGACGCTTTGTAGTCAGCTTATGGCAGCTGGGGGCGTGCGTAAAACATTTGGCTGCGGTCCCCCATGCGCGGACCTGTGTGTGGGGCGGGTTTGGGCATTTGGCGATTGCACCCGAACGGACCAGTGCTTTGCCGTAGAACTGTGCCAGTACAGGCTGGCCGGATCAGGGTAACATCCTGATAGAAAGTTGAATTTTCTCTTTCCGACCGTCTTTGACCAGTTTGATAGCCATCTGGCGCAGCCTGACCTAACCTGTCAGTGCTGCGTCAGTCCACAGAGGTGGCGTGTCGTTCTGGCGCTTAAGGGCCCTTTGGCGAGGTTTCACACCGATTGCCATGGCAGAGCACTCGGTAGTAACATGATACGGTCCGCATATGCTGTCATACAAAAGGCCCGCCATGCAGAATCTTGCCCCGCATCACTATACCAGTGCCGATGTTCACGCCTCTGACCGCCATCACGTCTTCGCGCAAAGCTGGCAGCTGATCGGCCCGGCCTCCCGCCTGGCCGAACGCGGTGATTACATGGCAACCGAGATTGCCGGCCAGAAGGTCTTTGTCGTGCGTGCCAAGGATGGGCTGCGGGCCTTTCGCAATGTCTGCCGACACCGGGGCGCGCGACTTTTGCCCGAAGGGGCGGGACGGTGCAGCACGATCCGGTGCCCCTATCACCAATGGGTGTGGGGGGAGGATGGATCGCTGCTTAACGTGCCGTGGTGGGGCGATGACGTGGATTTCCAGAAGGCGGACTGGGCGCTCGACACGGTCGCGTTCGAGGTCTGGCGGGGGCTTTTGTTCGTAGCGATTGATCCGCAGTGCAGCCTACAGGACCAGTTGGCCGACACGATAGCCGAGCTTGAGGATGAACCGATCGAAAGCTTTCAATGGGTGCGCGAGGAGCGGCTGGTTTTTGATGCCAACTGGAAAATCTACACGGACAATTTCGTGGAAGGCTACCACATCCCGGGCATCCACCCCGAGTTTCACGCAGCCATCGAATTTGATCAATTCGAGACCGTGGCACAGGACGGCCTTGTGCGCATGTCGGCACCTCCTAAGAACGGGCTGTTCTATCGAGGCAAATGGCTGTGGATGTGGCCCAACTGGACGCTATCGCTGTTCAATGGCGGGATGAATACCTCCCGCATCAATCCGATTGATCATCGCCGGACAGAGCTGATCTACAACTTTTATTTCGCAGACATTTCTGTTGCAGCCGCGCCTGCGCGAGAAAAGACGATAGCCGACAATCTCGCTGTCATCCGTGAGGATTTCGAGGTCTGTCTGGAGACGCAGAAAAACTATGAAAGTGGCGGGTACCGGCCCGGTCCACTATCCCCGCGCCACGAGCAAGGTGTCGCGTATTTCCAGCAGCGTCTGATTGCGGCGTTAGAGGGGTAGGGGCGCAGCCCTTCCCACTGGAGGACCCGTCCCAAGCTTCAACCGGGGCGGGACTCACTAATACTATGCATCGAGTTCAATCCAGATCGGTACGTGGTCGGATGGCCTTTCGCGGCCCCGGATCTCGTTGTCGATCTGGCAGTGCTTTAGCATATCCGCCGCCTGTGGGCTGAGCAGGAAGTGATCGATCCGGATCCCGTCATCACGGTTCCACGCGCCGGCCTGGTAATCCCAGAACGTGTAGTTCCCCGGTCCCTGCACACGGGCGCGGAACGCCTCCGTTAGGCCAAGGTTCACAATCCGGCGAAACGCGGCGCGGCTTTCAGGGCGGGCCAGCGCATCTTCCTGCCAGGCCTCGGGCCGCTTGGCGTCCTCATCCTGCGGAATGATGTTGTAATCGCCCGCCATGAGGAACGGCTCTTCTCCCTCCAGCAGCTCAACTGCGCGGGCTTGCAGCCGCTCCATCCAGGCCAGCTTGTAGTCATATTTGGGCCCTGGCACCGGGTTGCCATTGGGTAGGTAAAGCCCACAGATCCGCACCGCTGTCCTGTCACCCATGACCGTCGCCTCGATCCAGCGGGCCTGTTCATCGCTTTCGTCCCCGGGCAGGCCTCGGGTCACATCCTCCATTGGCACGCGCGACAGTATCGCCACCCCGTTGAAGCTTTTTTGCCCATGGGTTTCGACATGGTAGCCCCGATCCTCGAAAATCTCGCGCGGGATGTTTTCATCAACAGATTTCAGCTCCTGAAGCACAACCACGTCCATATCCGCCTCGTCCAGCCAGTCACTGAGAGCCTGGGCACGGGCCTTGATGCCGTTGATATTGAAGCTGGCAATCTTCACTATGGATCCCCTTTGGTCTTGAGCGTGGTCAGGCGCTTGGTTTGGCGGATGCGCGCCTCTCATCTATCGCCCGGACCGGACAGGAGGGCAAGGGCCAGCCGCGGGAGACGCTGTCGCCCCACGAAGGGAGGAGTGATAAGAGACGCGATTTTGACTTTCGCATTGATTGATTCGTTCCTAATTTTGCTCTTTTTGCGGGAAATCTCTTTATTTCCAGACCTGTGGATAAAATTTTTTTCGCACTGTGCAGCAGAGATTTCTCAATTTGAATTCAAAAAATTGAAATGACACAGGTTCGACTCTGACCCTGTGGAAAATTCTTAAACGAGAAAAGTTAGTTGTCAGATCGCCTTAAAGCTGTAACCGTCGATAGCGCCCAACTGGGGGCTGCTAACGGAGAAGACTGATGTCTGCACAACTCAAAACACTGGAAGTTATTCAAAACTCTACACCGCAAGTCGAGGCCAGCCTGCACGATGGCGCCGAGGTTGGCGCGTTCACCTCGTCCATGGCACCCACCCTGTTTTGTGATGGCCTTACGGGTGAAGCGACCGAGCTTTTCACGTCGTCCATGGGCCCTGTAACGGCGGGCGACATCACGACGGGTGAGGTCACAGGCCTTTTCACCTCGTCCATGTCACCGGTGGCTACGTCCGATGCATCTGCGGGTGATGCGGTGGAACTTTTTACGTCGTCCATGGGCCCTGTCACGGCCTCGTCGACCCGCGACGGTGACGCGGTCGAGGCGTTTACCTCGTCCATGGGTCCGGCCACGACTGCTACTGCGGTAGAAGGCGATGGCTGCCACATGTTCACATCAAGCATGTGAGCCACGGGATGCTTTGGCGGAACGAAAATAGCGCGACAGGCGAGGCGAGCGCGCAAGGCGTTCTCGTCCACCTCAACACTCCGTTCCGCCAACGCACCAAAGCGTCCCGGCAAAGCGCTATCATGCAGCGCTTTGCCGAGACACGGCGCGGCCGCGATGATGTGTTTTGGCTCAAGGAAAATGCCGAAATATTAAACGTGTTTGAGGCTACAGGGGCCATGCCGGATGACTATGGCCTAAGCGTATACGACGTTTTTTACGACGATCTGGAAGCACGGATCGGATTTTTCCCACAATACTACCGGTTTTTCCTCGCGCTCTCGCTGGACCTTGAGGATCTTGGCATGCCGGGCGTCAAGGGTGAGCGGCTCACCCACTGGGTGGCCCACACGGGGCTTATAGGGGCAGAATTGTCAGATTTGCAGCGGGCCGAGGCGCGCCGACTATGCCTGCGGCGCGGGGTTGATCCGCTGCCCGGGGATACGGGCTTGGAGGATCGGTTGCGTACCTTTACCAGCCGCTCCGACACCTTTGCGCTGCCCAACAAGAAGGCCGCCTATGAACTGACCCATATCCTCTTTTATCTTTCCGAATACGGTCGCACTGACCCGGGGGTAGAGCAAGACACGCTGAACAGCCTCTTCTATGCTGGCACGCTGGCTTTCCTGGAACTCAATATCGACCTGCTCTCCGAAATCTGCATCGCCTTGCGTTTCGCAGGTCACGAACCGCCGCCCATCTGGGAAAACTGGCTGCGTGACCAGGTCCGCCGGTTCGTGATCTCCGTGGGCAGCGGCCCGGCGCGGCAGGATGACTATCACCCTTGGCTGATGCTCAACTGGTCCATGGAAGTATCTGGAGCAGGGGGGTTCGGGCAGGACATGCCGGAAGGTTCAGTAATCTTTTCAGCCCCACAAGCGCCGGCGGGACCGCTACGGGAGTTGTCGGACAGCATCTACAGGCTGGGTGATCGGCGCAGTGATAACTGGGCAGAGCTGCGTGATGACGTAGGCGATGCTATGTCGGATGACGCCCGCAGTGTGCTGGAGGCGGCCGAGGGTGCGGTGGATTTTGAGGCGTTCTTCCGTGGCTTCTCACGCGCTGTGCAGCCGGGAGATATGATATGATCGGCAAGTTTGACCGCCACGCCCTGCGCACCCTTGGCTTGACCGGCGTTGGGCTGACGGCGCTTTACACGCTGTTGATTTCCTCAGCCGATGCGATCACCAAGCTGTTTTCCGCAAGCCACGCGGCACCCCAACTTTATGCGATATCAGGGGGAGTCGTGGCGCTGCTAAGCCTTATTGCCAATCGCCGTGAGGGGCGATGGCAGGGGATGCGCACAGCCTGTCCAGGGGCTATGACGGTGCGGGTGCTGGCCACTGTTGCAGCCACGGCGGCTTTTTTCTACGCGTTCCGTCTGCTTCCCTTTGCCGAGGTATTCGTGTTCATCGCGATGATCCCGCTTGTGTCGGCGCTGCTCTCTGGTCCGATTCTGGGCGAACATGTACGCCCGCAGGTCTGGTTGGCATTGGCGTTCGGGACGGTGGGTGTGCTGTGCCTTTTGCCTACCGGTTTAAGTTCAGTCTCACTGGGGCATGGTCTGGCCATGGCAGCGGTTATGCTTGGTACGGTGTCTATGCTGGCGTCACGCTACATCGGTGTCAGGGACGCGAATATCCTGTCGCAGTTGTTCTATCCAAACCTGGCATTGATGATAATTATGGCATCGGCACTGCCGTTTGTTTTCACGCCAATGTCCGTGGCAGACCTAGGGTTGGTGATCGTCTATGCGGTCGTGCTGTTCGGGGCCCGCTGGGTACTGGTGGCCGCGTTACGCCTGTTGCCGGCCTATGTCGTAACGCCTTTAATGAACTTGCAGTTTCTTTGGATGCTCCTGATCGGTTTTACTGTCTTTGGCGAGGTGCCGGAGCCGGGCGTCTATGTCGGTGCGGCGATTGTCATTTTGGCTGGATCATGGCTGGTGCTGGACGAGGCACGCAACCGCAATACCGCCGCTATTCCTGCCGAATAGGACCTGTGCAACGCCCCGGAAAAATCAAAAAAGATTGCGCCCCGCATTTTCCAAAAACGCAACACGCTGATCAGGCCAAAAAAATCTAATTTTTTACATCGAGAAAGATGTGCCGCAGCCACAGGAACTGGTCGCATTGGGGTTGTTGATGGTGAACCTTGCGCCGATCAGTTCTTCGGTGAAGTCGATTGTTGCGCCGCTGAGAAAGGGAAGCGAGATCGCGTCAACCACAACCTTCTGGCCCAGACCTTCCCCCTTGCCTTCCAACACAAGATCATCATCCGCTGGGGTGTCGAGCTTGATTTCATACTGAAACCCTGAACATCCGCCCCCCTCTACGGCCACGCGCAGCGCCTGACCTTCACGGTCGGCGCCGATCTCGGCCAGTCGGGCAAAGGCACGTTCGGTCACTACGGGCGGTAAATCCATGGTTGTAAAACCTCGTATTTCCATGGGCGGCTGGTAGCAATATATGATTAGAGGCAAGAAGCGACAAGGACCCCAGTGATGCAAAAGGCTTATGCGTTGCACCCCGCATCGGCGCGCGCCCGATTGGTGCCGGAGACCGAGAGCGCTTTTCGCTCCTGCTTTCAGCGGGACCGCGATAGGATCATTCACTCTAGCGCCTTCCGGCGGCTTAAGCACAAGACACAGGTTTTCGTAGAACATGAGGGTGATTACTTCCGCACCCGCCTGACCCATTCCATAGAAGTAGCGCAGGTTGCGCGGACCATTTCTGGTGGGCTGGGCCTTAACCAAGAACTGACCGAGGCCGTGGCGTTAGCCCATGACCTTGGCCATACGCCCTTCGGTCATACTGGCGAAGATGCGCTCGACTCCTTGATGGCGCCCTATGGCGGGTTCGATCATAACGCGCAGGCCTTAAGGATCGTAACCGCGCTGGAGCGTCACTATGCAGAGTTTGACGGCCTCAACCTGACCTGGGATACGTTGGAAGGCATTGCTAAGCACAATGGCCCTGTCATTGGCCCGCTGCCTTGGGCGTTGGCAGACTACAACGACCGTCATGATCTTGAACTGCACACCCATGCCAGCGCCGAGGCGCAGGTGGCCGCACTGGCCGACGACATTGCCTATAATAACCACGATCTCCATGACGGGCTGCGCGCTGGGCTGTTCGGGGAAGAGGATATCGTCGCTCTGCCAATCATCGTGGAATGTTATGCCGAGGTGGACGCTACATATCCCAACCTTGACCGCTATCGCCGCCGTCATGAGGCGCTGCGCCGGGTCTTCGGCGTGATGGTGGCCGATGTGATCGAGACCTCCAAGGCCGGCTTGGTTGCGGCGGCGCCGTCCTCGGCCCAGGAGGTGCGCGAGCTGGGCCGTGCGGTGATCCGTTTCTCGCCCGGTATGTGGGCCGACTTGCAGCAGATCCGCGATTTCCTCTTCCAGCACATGTACCGCGCGCCCACCGTGATCGAGATGCGAGAGCGGGTGACTTTCGTGGTCCAGGAACTGTTTCCCTTTTACATGTCTGCCCCTGAAAACTTGCCCCGTCGCTGGCAGGACGACGTGCGCGCCGCAAAGGATGATGTGGCGCTTGCGCGACTGGTGAGTGACTATATCGCGGGTATGACAGATCGCTTTGCGCTGGAGAGCCATGCACATCTGCTTGGCGGTCCGGGCGGGGCGGGGGAGCACCGGGACTAGAGAGAACGCCGGATATAGGAAGCGCAGCCCTCATCGCCTTTCAGGCCTGTCCCCCAGAATGTCTGGGAAAAGATGAAGCCAAGTCCTAGTTTTAAGCGAATGCCGCGACGGAATGTCTGTGGTTGTTGTGGCGCCAGGTGTTTATATAAATGGAATGGTCGCAGAGTTCGGTCATTTCGCGCTAATACTGGCGTTTGTGCTGTCGATTTTCACAGCCACCGTGCCCCTTATTGGGGCACATCAAAGATGGCATGGCTGGATGGCTGTGGCCGAGCCGGGGGCAGTTTTGCAGTTTGCCATGACGGCGATTGCCTTTGGCGCGCTGACTTATGCTTTCGTGGTCTCGGATTTCTCACTGCAACTGGTCGTGGTTAATTCCCACTCGCTCAAGCCGATGCTCTACAAGGTGACAGGTGTTTGGGGCAATCACGAGGGCTCCATGCTATTGTGGGTTCTGATCGTGACACTCTTTGGCGCAGTGGCTGCACTGCGGGGGGGCGGGTTGCCGCCCAGCCTAAGAGCGCGGGTTCTAGCCATTCAGTCGCTGGTGGCGGCAGCGTTTTTCGCCTTTATTCTTTTTTCATCCAACCCGTTTCTGCGGATGGGGATCATCCCATTTGACGGCCAAGATCTGAACCCGCTTCTGCAGGACCCCGGTCTCGCGTTCCACCCGCCCTTCCTCTACCTGGGCTATGTCGGCCTTTCGATGACGTACTCCTTTGCCATTGCCGCCCTTTTGGAGGGGCGTGTTGATGCTGCTTGGGGCAGATGGGTGCGCCCTTACACGCTGGCGGCGTGGATGTTCCTGACCGTGGGTATCGGGCTGGGCAGCTGGTGGGCCTATTATGAACTGGGCTGGGGCGGGTTCTGGTTTTGGGACCCGGTTGAAAATGCCTCCTTCATGCCATGGCTGATTGCCGCCGCCTTGCTGCATTGTGCCATCGTAGTGGAGAAGCGTGAGGCGCTCAAAAGTTGGACGATCCTTCTTGCCATCGTTGCCTTCGGATTTTCGATGGTGGGCGCATTCATCACGCGCTCGGGCGTGCTGACATCTGTGCACGCCTTTGCGACCGATCCGGAACGCGGTGTTTTCCTGCTTTTGATCCTAGCCTTCTTCATGATGATCGGGCTCACGCTGTTCTCGGTCCGGGCGGGCATTTTGCAGTCCAAGGGCGTTTTCGGGCTGATGAGCCGCGAATCCATGCTGGTGTTGAACAACCTGCTGCTGGCCGTCTCGGCCTTCGTGATTTTCGTTGGCACGATCTGGCCGCTGGTAAGCGAATTGGCCTTTGATCGCAAACTTTCGGTCGGACCGCCGTTTTTCAACCTGGCCTTCGCGCCGTTCATGTTGGCACTTGGGCTGGTTCTGCCTGTGGGGGCCATGCTGCCCTGGAAGCGGGCGCAACTTGGGCAAACGGTCCGCAAGCTGGTGCCGGCTTTCGTGCTGGCGCTTGCCGTAGGCGCGTTGGCCTATGCGCTGCAGACAGGGCGCAGCGCGCTTGGGCCGATTGGCCTTTTTCTGGGTGCCTGGCTGGTGGCGGGATCCGTCATGGACCTGATGGGCCGGACTGGTCGTTCCGGGAACCGTATGCAGCGGCTGATGCGCCTGCCGCGGGCAGATTGGGGCAAGTCGGTGGCCCATGCCGGCCTTGGTGTGACCATAGCGGGTATCGCTGCGATGATGGCTTGGGAGGATGAGGATATTCGCGTGGCCCATCCCGGGGACAGTTTTGAGCTGGCGGGTTATTCGCTGATGCTCAATTCCGTGGAAGAACGCCAGGGCCCCAATTTTGTTGCTACTGTGGGTAACCTGACGCTCTTCAAGGGGGACCGAGAACTGGGTACGATGCATCCCGAAAAGCGCTTTTACCCGGTGGCAAAAATGCCAACCACCGAGGCTGCTTTGAATATCGGGTTTTTGCGCGACATATACGTATCTCTTGGCGATCCGCAATCGGATGGTGGATGGGCGGTGCGCAGTTACTATAAGCCGCTTGCCAACTGGATCTGGGGCGGCTCGATCCTTATGGCGCTGGGTGGGCTTTTGTCCCTGAGCGACCGACGCTACCGCGTGGCAGCGGGGGCGCGCAGAAAGACCGCGGGTTCAGGTCCAAAGGTGGCCGCTGAATGAAGCAGCTGGTCCTTATCTTGTGTTTTCTGGCCGCACCGGTCTTTGCGGTACAGCCCGATGAAGTGCTAGATGATCCCATGCTTGAGGAGCGTGCGCGAAATCTTTCGGCCGGGTTGCGCTGTCTCGTGTGCCGCAATGAGAGCATCGATGAATCGAACGCGCCGCTTGCCCGTGATCTTCGCCTGCTGGTGCGCGAAAGGTTGGTGGCCGGTGACAGTGACGCGGCAGTGATCGACTATGTCGTGGCGCGGTTTGGGGAATATGTACTGCTCAAACCCCGGACCTCGGGCAGCAACCTGGTGCTTTGGCTGGCTGGGCCCGCGATGCTGGTGCTTGGGTTAGGGCTGGGTCTTGCGTTCGTGCGGCGGCGCGCCTCTGACATTGATGCGGGCGCGGCAGAGCTCTCGGATCAGGAACGGGCGCGGCTTGAGGAAATTATGAAGGACTGACATGCCATACTCGTTCCAACGTCGGGCGAACGGGTGTAGGACAAGCAGGACAATGGCGATCAGCAAGCGAGGCGCGACATGAAAGACTACCAGAGTATCGAATTGGAGGTCGAAAACGACATCGCAGTGCTGCGCCTGAACCGGCCAGACCGTATGAACGCGCTGAGTGCTGAGATGCGGGCCGAGGTGATTGATGCAGCCCGTTTTGCACCCCGGCATGCACGGGTTATGGTGTTGACGGGCGCGGGCAAGGCATTTTGCGCAGGTCAGGACCTTAGCGATGGCGGTCTGGCGACCAAGATTGATCTGGAGCGGGTCCTGCGGGATGAATATGTGCCAATGCTCAAGGCCATATCGGACAGCCCGGTGCCAACAATCGCGGCCGTGAACGGCGCGGCGGCTGGGGCAGGGGCGAATCTTGCGTTGGCGGCGGATGTGGTGATCGCGTCTGAGAGCGCCTATTTCTTGCAGGCCTTCGCCCGTATTGGCCTGATCCCGGATGCGGGAGGGACGTTTTGGATGCCGCGCCAGATGGGTGCCGCCAAAGCCATGGGTGCATCCCTTTTTGCCGAGCCGATCAGCGCAAAACAGGCCGATGCCTGGGGCATGATCTGGGAGGCTGTGGCGGACGAGGCGTTCGACACCCATTGGCGTGCCCGGGCCGCGCACTTGGCCAGCGGGCCAACGGCGGCCTATGCTAACATCAAGCGCGCAATCCGCGGGACGTGGGAGCATGGCCTCGATGGCCAGCTGGATTTAGAGGCGCGGCTGCAGGGCAAATGCGGTCGGACGCGGGATTTCAAGGAAGGTGTCGTGGCGTTTTTGGATAAGCGCAAGGCCGAATTCGAAGGACGCTGACGCGACAGTATGATTGGATAGAGGCGCTGCCCCCGTCGCCTTTAAGGCGCCTCCCCCGGGGTATTTAAGGAAAGATGAAGCAGGGTGATGACCCTCGCTTCTTTCTGGTCGCAAATACCTATGGCGCGGATTTCAGGTTCAGGATCCGGATATCGGATAGGGAGATACCCGAGGGGATGTCGTGGATGCGAGCCAGCGTCTGACCATTTGCAAGCACATGAACGCAACTGTCATGGCACGTCTTGCGTAAGGTGAACACAGGGGGCTGCTGTGATCTGCCAAGAACAAGCGAAAGGACATCTTCGCGTGCATCGAAGCGGTCGATCTCAACAGGGGTGTGGCCTTCTTCCCAGATTTTTCCTGACGCGACGGCCTGTTCCAGTGGATCAGGTGGATTTATCACCGGGTCAGGGTTCATTGGGATGACATGCGCAGCATGGATCAGGAAGCCTGGCGGGCCCAGCCCTTGCGAAGGCGCGGTGTGCCGTGTCAGGCGGGGCGGTCTTGGGCGGCGCAGGGTGGGTGCATCGGGCATGAAACTGTCCTGAAGCGTCAAACGTGGTTTAGTCTGCCCTTATTCGCGTTAATCCGGGATAAATCAGGGGTATATGGCGGCCACTAAACGCGTGCAATTTGATGCAACTGAAAAAGGCCCTGGCGGGGAAACCTGCCGGGGCCTTCGCAAGGTTGTGATTTGCGTTAGCGTTTTTCCATATCCACGTAATCGCGCATCGTCTCGCCCTGGTATAGTTGGCGCGGGCGGCCAATCTTGAGCTGTGGGTCGGCGATCATCTCTTTCCACTGAGAAATCCAGCCCACTGTGCGGGAAACGGCGAAGATGGGTGTGAACATAGAGGTGGGGAAGCCCATAGCCTCTAGGATGATGCCGGAATAGAAATCCACATTGGGAAAGAGCTTCTTGTCAGCGAAATAGGCATCTTCAAGCGCCTGCTTTTCCAATTCTTTCGCGACCTGCAGGATGGGATTGTCCTCAACCCCCAGAAGCTCAAGCACCTCGTCGGCGGATTGCTTCATCACCTTCGCGCGCGGGTCGAAATTCTTGTAGACGCGGTGTCCAAAGCCCATCAGGCGGAAATCGTCGTCCTTATCCTTGGCACGGGCGATGAATTCGGGGATCCGATCGACCGTGCCAATCTCGCGCAGCATTTCCAGGCAAGCCTGATTTGCCCCACCATGCGCCGGACCCCAGAGGCACGCAATGCCGGCGGCAATGCAGGCAAACGGATTGGCGCCCGAGGAAGAGGCCAAACGCACCGTTGATGTTGAGGCGTTTTGTTCATGATCGGCATGCAGGGTGAAGATGCGATCCATGGCGCGGCTCAGGATCGGATTCACCTGGTAATCGCTGGCAGGAACCGCAAAGCACATGCGCAGGAAGTTTGAGGCGTAATCAAGTTCGTTGCGCGGGTAAACAAAGGGCTGGCCGATCGAATACTTGTAGGCCATGGCCGCAATGGTAGGCATTTTGGCGATCAGTCGGATAGAGGCAACTTCGCGCTGCCATGGGTCATTTATGTCGGTGGAGTCGTGGTAAAACGCGCTGAGTGCGCCAACGACGCCCACCATGATAGCCATTGGGTGCGCATCCCGCCGGTAGCCGCGGAAGAGAAAATGCATTTGTTCATGCAGCATCGTGTGCATGGTCACGCGGCCTTCGAAATCTTCCAGCTGTGAGGCTGAAGGCAGTTCGCCATAAAGCAGCAAGTAGCAGACTTCGAGGAAGTGAGATTTTTCAGCAAGTTGGTCAATCGGATACCCGCGGTGCAGCAACTCACCCTGGCCACCGTCGATAAAGGTGATCGTGCTATCGCAGCTTGCTGTCGAGGTAAAGCCGGGGTCGTAGGTAAAGACACCTGCCTGACCATACAGTTTGCGGATATCGATTACATCCGGGCCCGCCGTCGGGGAAAACATTGGCAGGTCGTAATCCGTCCCGTCAATTGTCAGTTTTGCTGATTTAGTGCTCTCCGCCATGGGGGTCCTCCCTTCTCTTTGCAAAGCCGGGTACGTGCCCAGCTGCTCTTATTTTTACAGCCCCGTGGGCTACCTATTGAGCGCCAGCCGCATCCTGCAACCGCGCGAGTGATTCACCGCGCCCCAGCACCAACAACATGTCAAACACGCTCGGTGTGGCGCTTCGCCCGGAAAGGGCAGAACGCATTGGACCTGCCAGCTTTCCAAACTTGGTTTCTCTGGCGTCTACGAACGCCTGTATAGACGCCTCAAGACCTTCGCGAGTCCACGTAGCAGTTTGCAGGTGCGGCGTCAATTCACTCAGTATACCACGGGATACATTGTCTAGATTTTTCGCGGCCTTCTCGTTGGGTGAGATTGGCCTGTCTGTCAAGATAAACTCTGCTTTGTCAGCAAGTTCAAAGAAGGTCTTCGCGCGCTCCTTCAGGCAGTACATGCCCGTCAGTAAAAGCTCTGACTGACCCGAGGTAAAGTCGGTTTCGCCGATCGCAGCGCGAAAGGTGCGCCATTCATGCAGCAGTGCAGCATCATCCATAGCAGCGATGTGCTGACCGCTGAGATGGTCGAGGCGCTTGAAATCGAACCGCGCCGGGGATTTGCCAATCCCGCCAAGATCAAACCATTCCTGCGCCTGCGCATCGGTAAAGAATTCGTCATCGCCATGGCTCCAACCCAGCCGGGCGAGGTAGTTGCGCATGGCTGCGGCCGGGTAGCCCATGTCGCGATATTCCTCGACGCCGAGCGCACCGTGTCGTTTGGACAGTTTTTTACCATCAGGCCCGTGGATCAATGGAATATGGGCGTAGATGGGCACCGGCCAGCCCATGGCATCATAGATCATCATTTGCCTTGCCGCATTGTTGAGGTGGTCATCCCCCCGGATCACATGGGTCACGCCCATGTCATGGTCATCCACCGCTACAGCCAGCATGTAGACCGGTGTGCCATCGCTGCGCAGCAGGACCATGTCGTCTAGCTGCTCGTTGCGGATGGTGACATTGCCCTGCACGGCGTCGCGGATGAGCGTCTGCCCGTCCTGCGGGGCTTTGATTCGGATCACAAAGGGCGCATCGGGGTATGTGGCAGGATCGGCGTCACGCCAGGGGCTGCGAAACAGGGTAGAGCTTCCCTTGGCCCGTGCTTCATCGCGAAACGATTGTATTTCTTCCTGTGTTGAGAAGCACTTGTAGGCCGATCCTGATGCAAGAAGGTGATGGGCTACCTCGGCATGGCGATCGGCGCGCTCGAACTGGGAGATGGCCTCGCCATCATGGTCAAGGCCTAGCCAGGCCAGCCCGTCAATGATCGCCTGCGTCGCCTCAGGGGTGGAGCGTGCGAGATCTGTGTCCTCGATTCGCAACAGGAACTTGCCGCCATGGCCACGGGCAAAAAGCCAGTTGAAAAGCGCCGTGCGTGCGCCGCCGATATGCAGAAAACCGGTGGGGGACGGAGCAAAACGGGTGACGACGGGCTGTGACATCGGTCGGATTAACCTTTCGGTAACGGCTTGGGAGATACCCTGAAAGGGCGCGTTTCGACTGTCTATCGGCCTGCACGGGGGGAAACAAGCCTTGCGCCGTTCCGATGTCTTGATCTCTGCCTGGCTTGATCAGCGTGGTTTCCTATTTCCATGGGCGCCGGTGGCATTTGGCGCAGGGGTGGTGCTTTATTTTGAGTTGAAGTTTGAGCCAGAGTGGTGGGCTTTTGCCGCCTGCCTGGGTGTCGTGGTGCTTACTGCTGGGTGTCTGTCATTGCGGCGGCGGCTGTCTGACCCATTGCTTTGGGCATTGCTACTTGTGGCGGCGGGGACGTGCATGGCGGGGCTGCGCGCCCATATGGTTGAGGGTCCGGTTTTGGGCTGGCGCTACTACGGCCCGGTCGAAGGGCGGATTGTCGGGATGGACCGGTCTGGCTCTGACGCGCTGCGCCTGACGCTGGACCGGGTCCGACTGGCCAATGTAGCGCCAGATAGGACGCCCGACCGGGTGCGCGTTGCACTCCATGGATCGCAGGGGTTTACGGCGCCGACACCGGGCCTGACTGTTATCATGACGGCACATCTTTCCCCGCCTTCGGGCCCGGTAGAGCCCGCTGGCTTTGATTTCCAGCGCCATGCCTGGTTTCAGGGTCTGGGGGCCGTAGGATACACACGCACGCCGGTTCTGGTGCTTGCGCCACCGCGGGGCGGACAATGGCTTTTCAAGGCACGAATGTGGCTTTCCAGCCATGTGCAGGACCGGCTGCCCGGGGAGATTGGCGGGTTCGCGGCAGCGATCATGGCTGGTGACCGGTCGGGGATTGGGCAGGACACGCTCACGTCGCTGCGGGTGTCGAATCTCGCGCATCTCCTGGCGATCTCGGGCCTGCACATGGCGCTTGTCACGGGGTTCGTCTTCTCGGTTTTTCGCCTCGGCTTTGCGGCGGTGCCGCGGCTTGGTTTGCGGGCCCCCGCGAAGAAGCTCTCGGCCCTGGGGGCGATGCTGGCTGGGGCGGGCTATCTGGCTCTTTCTGGGGGCAACGTGGCGACTGAGCGGGCTTTTGTCATGGTGGCTGTCATGTTCTGCGGGCTTCTGGTTGACCGGCGCGCGATTTCCTTGCGGGCTGTGGCAATTGCGGCGATGATCGTTTTGGTCTTGCAGCCTGAGGCCTTGCTGGGGCCCGGCTTCCAGATGTCCTTTGCCGCCACAACGGCGCTTGTAGCTGTGTTCAGCCATATCCGGGATCGCGATAAACGACTTGGCCCCAGATGGTTGCAGCCCTTCGTTGCTATCTTCCTATCTTCTCTCGTGGCGGGGCTGGCGACTGCACCGATCGCGGCGGCACATTTCAACCAATTTGCCCCTTATGGCCTAGTCGCCAACCTGCTGAGCGTACCGTTGATGGGGGTACTGGTCATCCCTGCAGCGGTACTTGCGGCTTGCCTCTTGCCATTTGGCTTGGAAGGGGTGCCGCTTTGGGCCATGGGGCTGGGGCTCGACTGGATCCTTTGGGTCGCGCAGACGGTTTCCGGGTTTGAGGGCGCGCGGGGCATGGTGGTAAGCCCCGGCCCTGCAATCCTGCCGCTGATTGCTCTCGGAGCGCTCTTTGTGATCCTTTGGCAGGGACGGTTTCGTGTGGTGGGCCTTCTTCCAGTGGCTGCGGGCTTCGGCTTGTGGGCCTTGGCTGAGCGGCCGGCTGTCCTGATTGCTGATACTGGCGGACTTATTGGAGTGATGACAGATCAGGGCAGGGCGCTTAACAGGGCAAGGGGGGCGGGGTTCATTGCGCTTAACTGGTTGGAAAATGACGGTGACAGCGCCACGCAGGACGCGGCATTCGCACGTTGGCCGGAGGGCAGCAGCGGCTGGCCTGTCATAGCTTTGCGCGGCCAGAAGGCTGCGGATGGATTCTCAGGGTGTGGCGCGGCGAAGTGGGTTGTGCTCAATTCTGAGCCCGACACTTTGCCAGAGCTGACAGGGTGCCAAGTCCTAACGCCCGCCCGCCTGCGACAGACAGGTGCTATAGCGCTTATTGAGAAAGACGGCGTCCTGATCCCTGTTACAGCCCGACAGGTCACGGGCGCACGGCTTTGGAATACCCGTTGAGGCAGCTACAATTTGTTCAGCGGTCGCTGCCTCCTGCCGCGCGTTCCCCCGTAGTACTTCCCCGAAAGATGAAGCAGGGGGTTAAAACCCTGCTTCATTCTGGTCCACAATACCTGATAGGCTGAGATGAAAGCCCGTGCTTGCGCGTTAGTAGGTCCGTATTAGGCCCACAAGGCGGCCCTGCACGCGCACTTTGTCTTCGGGCAGGACACGGGTTTCGTAGGCCGGATTGGCGGCTTCGAGCGCAATCGCAGTGCCGTTGCGGTAGAATTTCTTCAGGGTGGCTTCCTGGTCTTCCACAAGAGCCACAACGATATCGCCATTGTCGGCCACGTCCGTCTCGCGGATTACCACCACATCGCCGTCATTGATGCCGGCCCCGATCATGGAATCGCCTTTTACCTCAAGAGCATAATGTCCTGCCCGTCCGCTGATCATGTCTCCCGGTACGGCCACATTGCGGCTACCATCTGCAATGGCTTCAATCGGTACACCAGCCGCGATGCGACCCATCATGGGAATGTCGAACACCGTAGCTTCCACGGGTTGCGCTGCAGAAGGCGCGGGAATAGGCTCAGGCTTTGAACCTTCAATCACGCGCGGCACGAAGCCGGCCGTAGCATCCCCACCGAGGCTTTCGGGCAGCTTCACAATCTCGAGCGCGCGCGCCCGATGTGCCAGGCGCCTGATGAAGCCACGTTCTTCGAGAGCCGTGATCAGCCTGTGAATGCCCGATTTAGACCGCAGGTCCAGCGCGTCCTTCATTTCGTCAAAGCTGGGCGGCACACCGTCGCGCTGCACGCGTTTGTGGATGAATTCCAGCAGATCGAGTTGCTTTCTCGTGAGCATTTACACGTCCTCCGAAGACCATACGTTTACGTTTGTTCTACGCATGTTCTTGTTTTGTGTCAATATAGGTGTGGATAAACTGTGGATGTTCTGCCAGATCAAAGAGGCAGGTACTCCATCACCTCACCCCGCTCGCGCGGCCTGTCAGCCACTGGCCGCACCATCAAGGCGTTGGACTTGGCCAGTACGTTCAAAAGCGAGCTGTCCTGACGCTCTGCCGGGGTTAGGCCTTTGTCGTCGATGTTGGCGCGCATGTAATGTTCCCGTGGGCCACCCTCGGGCATGTCCACGGCGAGTGGGGCTGACAATCGTGGTGTGGGTTCGGCGGGAAACCCCAACATCGCGCGGATCATTGGGATCAGGAACACCTGTCCGCAGACCATGGCTGAGACCGGGTTTCCGGGAAGGCCCACCATGGGCACGTCGCCCATTTTCCCTGCCATCAGCGGTTTCCCTGGGCGCATGCGGATCTTGTAGAAGGATTGCTCCATCCCCAAGGACGCGGCGACTGCGCCCACGAGGTCATGATCACCTACTGACGCCCCGCCGATCGTCACCACAAGGTCCGCACCCCGCGCCAGTTTGAATGCCTGCTCGAGAGAGGGGCGCGTATCGCGCGCAATGGGCAGAATGCGGGCATGGGCCCCGGCTGCATCCAGCATGGCCTTCAGCCCGAAAGTGTTGGAGGCGATGATTTGATCGGGGCCGGGGGTGTCGCCCGGGAGTACCAGTTCATCCCCGGTTGAGATCAGCGCGACGATGGGGCGACGGCTAACCGTGACCTGCGGGATATTCATGGAGGCCAGCAGGGCAATGTCGGACGGACCAAGGCGGCGCGGCGCGGCGAGCATATCGCCGATGGCGAAATCGGAGCCCTGCCGGCGCACATATGACTTGGGATCGAGACTATCTTTCAGAGTGATCCGGTCGCCCTCACGGTCCACGTCTTCCTGAATTACAACGCGGTCTGCACCCTCCGGAACGGGCGCGCCGGTGAAAATGCGGGTGGCCTGACCGGGACCGATATGGCCTTCAAAGGCATGTCCGGCGGCAGCCTCTCCGATCACGGAGAACTGTGCACCGGGGTGGACCTCGTGATCGCTAATTGCATAGCCATCCATGGCCGATGCTGGAAAGGGGGGTTGGTCGCGCTTGGCTTTGGCGCTGCGGATCATCACGCGAGAGGCGGCCGCGTCCAACGCGACGACCTCTTCTTCGAGAGGGGAAACAAGCGCGAAGAGATGGGCAAGCGCCTCGTCAACCGAGATCATGTTGCCTCATACCGGCCTGATTTTCCGCCATCTTTGAGCGTGACGCGGATCCCGTCAATCTGCATCGCCTTGTCGACGGCCTTTACCATATCATAGACGGTCAGCGCGGCGGTGCTTACGGCGGTCAGCGCTTCCATCTCCACTCCGGTTTGGCCAGTGGTCTTTACCGTGGCCGTGATGCGAATGCCCGGCAAGTCAGGATCGGCAGCCAGGTCCACCGCAACCTTGGCAATGGGAAGCGGGTGGCATAGCGGGATCAGCTCGGGCGTTTTCTTGGCGCCCATGATCCCAGCAAGGCGCGCAACCGATAGGACATCGCCTTTCTTAGCGCGACCTTCCGTAATCATATTAAATGTTTCACGGGCCATGCTGATGTGGCCTTCAGCCGTCGCGATCCGGTCAGTGACATCCTTTTCGGAGACATCCACCATGTGCGCATGACCTTGCGCGTCGAAATGGGTCAGGCCGCTCATAGCGTGCCTTGCCCCGGGGCGGTGGCCCCTGACAGGATAGAGCGGGTAGCGGCGGTCACATCTTCTTGCCGCATAAGGGACTCTCCGATCAGGAAACAGCGCGCACCGTAGCGGGACATGTCTGTCAGATCCTCGGGATAAAACAGCCCGCTTTCGCAGATGATAAAGCGATCCTCGGGCACCAGACGCGACAGGTGGCGCGAGGTGTCGAGCGTGGTGTCGAACGTGTTGAGATTGCGGTTGTTGATACCGATCATACGGGATTTGAGATGCGCTGTGCGTTCCAGTTCGGACTGATCATGCACTTCGATCAGAACGTCCATGCCCCAGTCGAATGCGGCCGCCTCAAGTTCTGCCGCCTGCGCGTCCGAGACGGAGGCCATGATGATCAGGATACAGTCAGCCCCCCACGCTCGCGCCTCAGCCACTTGGTAGGTGTCATACATGAAATCCTTGCGTAAAGCCGGAAGGTTACAGGCCGCTCTTGCAGTCCTTAGAAACTCTGGTGCGCCCTGAAAACTGGGCGTATCGGTTAGTACTGAAAGACAGGCAGCGCCCCCCTCTTCATAGGCCTTGGCTAGCGCAGGGGGATCGAAGTCTTCGCGGATCAAGCCCTTTGAAGGGCTGGCCTTCTTAATTTCGGCAATGAGGCCAAAGCCTTGCTTGCTGGCCTGTTCCAGAGCGTTGGCAAAGGGCCGCACTATCGGCGCTTCTTTGGCATGGGTTTCAATCTCAGCCAGCGGAATGGCGACCTTGGCAGCGGCCACTTCTTCCAACTTGTAGGCTTTGATTTTCTCAAGGATCGTGGGTGTGCTCATGCGGCCTCCGATGTAACGCGGGCCAGTGCTTTGATCTTGCCCTTCGCGGCCCCACTATCGAGGCTTTCGCGGGCCATCTCGGCCCCTGATTTCAGATCATCCGCCTTGCCAGCCACGACCAGGGCAGCCGACGCGTTTAGCAAAACAGCATCGCGATAGGCCCCGGGCGCGTTATCAAGCAAAGCGTGGAAGGCTACGGCGTTTTCTTCAGGTGTGCCGCCTAGGATATCTTCGAAACGATGCACAGGCAGGCCCGCTTCTTCAGGGTGGAGTTCCCTTTCGACCACCTCGCCACTTTCTTCAAGTACGGCGACCCAGCTGATGCCGGAGATAGCCAATTCATCTGTCCCATCCGAGCCATGCACCAGCCAGGCGCGTTCCGATCCAAGCTGGCCCAGTGTCTCGGCCATGGGGCGGATCAGGTCGCGGGTGAAGGCGCCGGTCAATTGCCGTTTTACTCCGGCGGGGTTGGTAAGCGGTCCGAGGATGTTAAAGATGGTGCGGGTGCCCAGTTCGGCACGCACCGGGCCGACATGGGCCATGGCAGGGTGGTGCATGGGCGCCATCATGAAGGCGATGCCCACCTCATCGAGTGCCCTCTGCACCACATCGGGACCGACCATGACATTTACGCCCATCTGGCCAAGTGCATCCGCCGCGCCCGATTTGGAGCTTAGGTTGCGATTGCCATGCTTGGCCACGGGCACGCCTGCGCCTGCCACTACGAAGGCTGTCGCAGTCGAGATATTCAGCGTACCCTTGCCGTCGCCACCGGTTCCAACAATATCCATTGCGCCCGGCAAGCCTTTGACCTTATTGCATTTTGAACGCATCACTGCTGCGGCAGCGGCATATTCGTCAACCGTTTCACCACGGGTGCGCAAGGCCATAAGCAACCCGCCGATCTGCGCTGGTGTTGCCTCTCCCTCGAACAAGATGGCAAAGGCGGCTTCGGCCTCATCACGGGTCAGGGGCCGGTCAGCAGCGGCACCGATCAGAGGTTTGATATCGCTCATGCCGGCACCTTCATTGTATCGATGAAGTTTTTCAGCAATGCATGCCCATGCTGTGAGGCGATGGATTCGGGGTGGAACTGCACGCCGTGAATTGGCAGTTCTTTATGGCTCAGCCCCATAATGGTACCGTCGTCGAGTGCTGCCGTGATTTCAAGCGTATCAGGGCAGCTTTCCCGTTCCACCACCAGTGAGTGATAGCGCGTCGCCTCGAAGGGGGAAGGCAGGCCTTTGAACACGCCGCCACCCTCATGGGTGATCTGGCCCATCTTGCCATGCACGATCTCGGAATGCCGCACTACCTTACCGCCAAAGGCCTGACCAATGGTCTGATGGCCCAGACAGACACCCATGAGCGGCGTGCGCGTTTCGGCCGCGGCCTGCGTAATCGCAAGACAGATGCCTGCCTGATCGGGATCACACGGCCCAGGCGACAAAAGGATGCCTGCGGGTTTCAGCGCCATTGCCTCCTGTACATTTAAGGCATCATTGCGGTGCACGACCACTTCCGCCCCTAACTCGCCCACATAATGGACAAGGTTGTAGGTGAAGCTGTCGTAATTATCTATCAAGAGCAGCATTTTGCAGGTCCGTTTGCATTGGCCTTTGGCCGTGGTCACGTGTCGCGGTATACTTGCTCTGGGTTGCAAGGCAGCGTCAAGAGGCGCATTACTGCCCGGGCGAGCAAAACAGGGGGTTTATCCCGTGAAATCAGGCATTCTTGGTGGATTTTTGACTGGCGGTCTTCTTTCGGCCGTTGTTTTGGGTGGGGCATCATTGATGACTTACGATACGGGCGGCCCGCCCGAGGCAGGGACTGTCGACGTTCCCGCCGGGTCTGAATTCCGGCAAACGCGCGACGATACGCAGGCCAGCCTTCCCGGGTCGGATGACACGCCCGATGCATCTGCGGGCGCGCAGGTTGCCGCGCCTGAACCAGATGACCTAGCGTCGCTTGAGGATGCCGATACTACACCGGCCTCTCAGCCCAGTATGGGCTTTGCTGAGAGCGGTCTGAGTGCGCCCGATGCTGGGGCGAACAGCTCGGGCTTTGACCTTGATACCGATGATCCCGTTCTGCCCAGCCCGCAAGCCCTGGCCCCGCAGGCCCCAGACGGGGAAGAGGATCTGTCGATTTCGACCGAGCCCGCCCAGCCCGTTCAACCCGAGATCGAAGACCAAAGCGGCGCGTTCGAGAAGGAAGCCGAAGCGGATGCCAACGCTGACATGGCCGAACCCACCCCTCTTCCGCAGGAGCCTGAACAGGACGCCACAGCAGAAACCTCTGGCACAATAGGCAACATGGCAGAAGGGGTAACCACTGGGCGTTTGCCCTCGGTAACAGAAGATGAAGGGGTCGAGGTGAACACCGTCGCGACCAATCCGCAAACGTTGGCGGATGGCGGCCTGCAGACACCGCTCACCCGGTTTGCCGTTCCGTTCGAGAACCTTGAGGGCAAGCCGCTCTTGTCCTTTGTCCTTATCGACAGCGGCGATAGCCCGATCGGATATGATGCGCTGGCAGAGTTTCCCTATGCGATCAGCTATGCCATCGATGCCGACTGGCCTGGCGCGGCTGAGGCCGCGCGCAAGTACCGAAAGGCGGGGCTTGAAGTACTGGCGATGGTCAACCTGCCTGAAGGCGCCAGCGCGGCTGACACCGAGGTGGCGATGCAGACCTATGTGAATGCCGTACCGGAAGCGGTGGCCGTGATGGAAGGCGTGGGCTCTGGTGTGCAGGGCAGCCGGGAGGCGAGTGAGCAACTGATCCCCATCCTAAAAGAAAGCGGCCATGGTCTTGTGCTGTTTTCAGAAGGGTTCGACACGGCGCAAAAGCTGATTTCGCGCGAGGGCGTTCCGGCGCTTTCGGTGTTCCGTGACGTAGATAGCAAAGATCAGAGCGCAACAGTCATTCGCCGCTTTCTTGACCAAGCCGCGTTTCGCGCCGGTCAGGAAGAGGGCGGCGTGATCATCGTGGGGCGCCTGCGTGCTGAAACGGTGAGTGC
Source organism: Roseovarius sp. (assembly GCA_963691795.1). Classification (GTDB taxonomy): domain Bacteria; phylum Pseudomonadota; class Alphaproteobacteria; order Rhodobacterales; family Rhodobacteraceae; genus Roseovarius. The sequence continues at coordinate 3,251,999 of OY829373.1, read as the reverse complement.
TTTGCTGCTTTGGGGCCTGCAAGACCGCGCGCGCAGCGTGGCGATTGCACCCGTGTCGGCCTTGCTGAAGACGCAGCTGGCTGAGTAATTAAGGATCAATTTTAGCTTATGTTTCTGCGTAAAACACTAAGTTATCAATAAATTTCTTCGTACTTTTTTCCCAAGAATTTGCGCCTGACCAAGTTGGTTCAAAGCCTTTCGCCCATTAAGTGCAAGACCCCGATTGCGGCGCGGCGCGTGTGCCGTGACGTTCAAAACACGTGCTTGATATCCGAGGCGCGCCATTCGCCCGGAGAGAGCCCTTCCAGTGACCATTTCCCAATCTGCCAGCGGATCAACCGCAGCGTTGGGTGGCCAACATGGGCCGTCATACGACGGACCTGCCGGTTTCGCCCCTCGCGCAGGGTCAGTTCAAGCCAGCAATCAGGCACAGTCTTGCGCTCCCGGATCGGGGGGTCACGGTCCCAGATCTTTGGTGGATCGATCCGCTTTGCACCTGCGGGCCGCGTCATGCCGTCTTTCAGGTCCACTCCGCTTTGAAGGGCCTTCAGGGCGATCTCGTCCGGTTCTCCTTCGACTTGCACAAGGTAGGTCTTTTCAGTTTTGAACCGGGGATTCGAGATCTGTGACTGCAACCGGCCGTTATCCGTAAGCACCATTAATCCCTCGCTGTCGCGGTCAAGCCGCCCTGCGGGGTATACCTTGGGGATGTCGATATAATCCGACAGCGTGGGCCTCGGGCTGCCTTGTGTGCCCTTGTCGGTGAATTGCGGCAGCACGCCGAAGGGTTTGTTGAACAAGATCACCTGCATCATGTGGTTGGATTAAGCGTGGTGCATGTAAAATTAAAGCCTTCTTTTGCGCCCGAATTCAGCGCATTCTGGTCCCAATCATCAAGGCAAGGGGCTGGGCGGTGTTTTTGGGGTTCTACATGCGGCGGGCGTGGGTAGGGTTTTGGTACCGCGCCCTTTTTGCGCGGCTTTCGGGTCAGCGCGATACCATCCGTGCCAACCTGGCAACTGCCTTTCCTGACATGTCACCCCTGCGCCGCCTCTTTTTAGAGCGACGAATCAAAGCCGCCCAGGGTCGCTTCATGGGAGAGATGCTGAATTTTGAGTTGCTTCTCAAGCAGTGCCCCGCGCCCGAGATCACCGGGCCGGGACGGGAGGCGTTCTTGGAAGCCGTGGCCAACCGCCATCCTGTCCTGCTGCTCACAGGGCATATAGGGAACTATGCGCTTGGGCTGCATTTCCTAAAACAGATGGGCATTGATGCAGGCTTTCTTTATCGGACGCGGGGCAACATGCTGCTGGATGATCGTTTTGATAGCATGCTGCGCCTGACCGGGCAGCAGGGCTTCAAGATTAGCCATCGTAGCCAGACGGGATTCCAGGGAAAATTGAAGGACTTTATGGGTTTTTTGGGCGAAGGTCATGTTGCTGTTATGCTGGGGGACCACCGTGATCGGGGCGGTGAAAAGATCCGCTTTCTGGGCAAACGCGCACCCACCTCGTTAACCCCGGCCAAATTGGCCCGGACCAGTGGCGCGCTGCTGATCCCCTGTTTCGTCCTGCGCCAGGGCAAAGGACTGCGGTTTCGGGCTGTGCTGGATACGCCGATCCCGCATAGGGGCAGTACGCGGGGAATGATGCGGGCCTTTAACGATCGGATGACCGAGGTAATCCGCGACGACCCCGTGCAATGGTCCTGGACCGTGCGTCGCTGGTAGGGGGGTAGGATGACGTCGCCAGCCATCGTGATCCATGTTCCCCGCGACATGCTGGCCCGCTATGGGCAGGAGGGGTTTGGCCTCTATGCCACGCTGGCGCCCGGATTGCGCGCACGAGGCATACTTGTGCGCTTCGTGGAACGCCCCGCGACAACGGACCTGAGCCACTATACGAAAAGCGATTTCCATCTGGTCCATCACGGTTTCTTACGCCGGTTCAATCTGCTCAACACCGGGATCGCCTATCTGTGGCCCTATTGGTATCTCGATCAACGCGGCGTGCTGTGCGACAGCTCTCTTGGCCGCGCGCACCCGGATCTGAGCCAGATCCCTGAGGCCCGCGCGCGCAGCTTCGTGGAGCGTTTGGGGGGGCGGCTGATCGCAAAGGGCAAGTCCAAGCATGACCAGCCCCCCCGGCAGGGCGCGCTGGCAGAAGAACATATCGTGGTCTTTCTGCAAGGCATGTCGGACCCGGTACTGCGCAGCCTCTACATGATGGAAACAGAAATGCTTGATCAGGTTATGGCGCACCGGCAGGGACGCGAGGTTCTGATAAAGGTGCATCCGAAATTTTCAGACACCATCGCTGCCGCTCAAGCGGAGGCGCTAGCCCGCACCGTGCCGGGCGTGCGGCTTGTCGAGGCCAATGTCCATGACCTTTTAGAGGGGGCTTATTGTTCGGTTTCAATATGTTCAGGCGCGTCTTTCGAAGGGCTTTTTCATCATGTGCCCGCCATCCTCTTTGGCCGTGCGGATTTCGCCGCATGCGCGTGGAGCGTAGAGACAGCCCCGGAGGCGGCGGAGGCATTTAAAAAGGTGCGGGAGGTCACGTTCGACTATGACCGGTTCCTCTACTGGTTTTTGCAACGCAAGATGTTCAATGCCCAGGATGAGGGCCTTGTTGACCGTGTGATACAGCGGATTATGCGCACTGGGTTTGACCTTGGGGTCAAGGCGCAAGCAGACGAAGTACAGATCGTAGAGCCACGTGTGGCGCAAATCCGGACCGGGGGGGCGGGCACAGGCAAGACGTGAATGGCAGAAAGCGGGTTTGTCTGGGGATCTACTAAGTTAAGGTTTGAGCCCTGCGCTCTCGCAGACTAAGGCAAGGCCGAAGGGTCATGCCCAAGGCCGATTTTCATGGAGCGCTTAGTCCGTGTGACATCTTCAGAAGATTTCAGCGGCATTCTTTTGTTGGGCCTCAGCCATAAAGTGCTGCTGCCAAATCAACGGGTCACCGGTCAAGGCCCTGTCAAACGCGCGCCCTTGGGGGTCAATCGTTACTTCCGCTATCGAAACGCGCCGCATCTGCCGCCGCGCGGCGAATGGCGTTGGATTTGTGGACCGTTTCCATATATTCCGCCTCCGGGTCACTGTCATAGACGACACCGCCCCCGGCCTGAATGTACAGCTTTTCGTCCTTGACCACCGCTGTGCGCAGGGCGATGCAGATGTCCATATCCCCGCCCGAGCTGAAATACCCTACGCCGCCGCCATAGACGCCGCGCTTTTCTGGCTCCAGCTCATCTATGATTTCCATCGCGCGGACCTTTGGGGCACCCGATACCGTTCCAGCCGGCAGGCCTGCCAAGAGGGCCGACAAGGCATCCTGGTCCCCGGCCAATTCACCCACGACGTTGGAAACGATATGCATCACGTGGCTGTACCGTTCGATTATAAACTCCTCGGTCGGGCGCACCGTACCGATCCTGGCCACGCGGCCTACATCGTTGCGGCCCAAATCAAGCAGCATCAGATGCTCGGCAAGTTCCTTGGTGTCGGCCAGCAGATCGGCCTCGTGGGCGCGGTCCTCTTCCGGCGTTGCCCCGCGCGGGCGGGTACCGGCAATCGGGCGGATCGTGACCTCATTGTCAAAGACGCGGACCAGGATTTCCGGACTGGCGCCCACAACTTGGAAGCTTCCAAAGTTGAAATAGAACATGAAGGGCGAGGGGTTCGTGCGCCGCAGAGACCGGTAGAGTGCGAAAGGCGGCTGGCGGAAATCTTGGGTCCAGCGTTGCGAGGGAACCACTTGAAAAATGTCGCCTGCCTTAATGTATTCCTTGGCTTTTTCCACCGCTGCCTTGTAGCCTTCATGGCTGAAATTCGACACCGGCGCGGCATATTCATGCGCATCGCCAAGGTTGCGCGAAGTTCGTGGTAAGGCCCTTTCCAGATCGCGCACCCCGTCCATCACCCGTTCCGCCGCCTGTGCATAAGCCGCGCGCGCTGATAGGCCTGAGGTGGTCCAGGCCGGTGATACTACGGCCACGTCTCCCTTCACCCCGTCCAGCACGGCCACCACGGAGGGCCGCAGCATCACCGCGTCGGGCAGGCCCAGGGGATCGGGGTTCACATCTGGCAGATGTTCGACCAGTCGGATCATGTCATAACCCAGATAGCCAAAAAGCCCTGCACTGGCCGCAGGCAGATCATCGGGCAGATCAATCCGGCTTTCCGCGATGAGAGCGCGCAAAGATGTCAGCGGGTCTGCTGCGTCATCCTCATAGGCGTCGCCATCAAAACGGGCCTGACGGTTGATACGGGCCTGTTCACCATGGCACTGCCAGATCAGGTCAGGTTTCATTCCAATGATTGAATAGCGCCCGCGCACTTCTCCGCCTGTAACAGATTCAAGTACAAACGCATCGCGCGCCGCGCCGGTCAACTTGAGCATCAGGGAAACAGGCGTATCGAGGTCAGCGGCCAGACGGGCATAGACCACCTGGTTCTCGCCGGCTTCATAGGCCTTGGCGAAGTCTTCAAAGGAAGGGGTCAGCTCCAACCGTGTGGCTCCCTAGTTGAAATTGGCATGCACGGCGTTGATCGCCGTATAGTCCAGATCCACCCCCGCACGGGCGCGGAAATCTTCGGCCACGATGTTGAAGAGATCCTGCGAAATGCCCGATGCTGCCTGGTTTTCAAGGAAAGAGCGCAGGCTTTGCAGATCTTCGTCATCAGCGTCTGGCGGGCTAATCTCGTCGAGTTTTAGGACATAGATCCGCCCATCCCCCTCGATCACCCGCGCCTCGCCTGCTTCCATCTCGAAGACGATCTGGACAAACTCGGCAGGGGTTTCAGCATCTAGCGTCCTGCGCGTCATGGCCTGAGCGCCGTCGATGGAGAGGCCCACGTCTTCAAAGCTTTCGCCGTTGCTGAGCCTTTTAGCGAGCGGCTCTGCCAATTCTTCAAGCGCCTGAACTACAGTGTCTGCGGTCCATGCCGCCTCGACCGCGTCACGCACTTCTTCAAAGGGTTGCAGAGCAGGGGGGATCACCTCGTCCAACTGGAGGGCGAAGATGCCACCATCGTCCAGTTCTACCACTTCAGGATAGTCGCTTTCCGTTACCGCAGCGGCGGCGCGGCGGAATGCTTCGTACCCTGCGATACCATCGCTGACGCCGCCATGCCAATCAATACTTCCCAGTTCCAGTTCCGTTTCCTCGGTCACATCTTCGACTGACGCACCACCCACGAGCAGATCATCGACAGTGTCGATCATCTGGTCAACTACGCGCCGTGCGCGGTCGGAGGCGAATTCTTCGCGCAACATAGGACGGGCATCGTCGAAGCTGGTGGTCTGTGCAGATAAGATCGCGTTGACGCGGAACATGGCTGGGCCCAACGATGTTTCGAGCGGGCCGATCACATCACCTACGCCAGCGTTAAAGATTGGATCGGCAATATCTCCTAAAGCTTCCCGGTCCAGATCGCCCATATCGACATCGACCAGTTCCAGACCCCGTTCAGCCACGATATCTTCGAACGTGGCCTCTTCGCTTTCGATCCGAGCTTTGGCAGTTTCAAGATCGGCCTTGGACCCAAAGACCAGACGTTCCAGTAGGCGGCGTTCGGGTTGGTTGAACTGGTCATAGGCGTCATCATAGGCGGCACGCAGAGTATCTTCATCCACCTCGACGGTGTCGATGATCATTTCCGGTGTCACCCACGCATAGGTGATGCGCTTGGCCTCGGGTGTCGTGAACAACGCCTCATTGTCGCTATGAAATTGTTGCAGGGTTGCGTCATCGGCAACAGGCAGACCCGTGGTGATGTCAGAGCGGTCCAGCAGGGACCACGACACGTCGCGGCGTTCACCGAGATACGTGGCCAGTGACTGCGAATAGGCCTTGGGCGCGACGATCCCCGCGATGATGGAGGCCTCCAGTAGGTTGCGCGCGCTTTCTGCGCGGACGCTGGCCTCGAACTGGCTCTCGGTCAGGCCTGCGTTATCGAGGCCAAAACTATAGGCATCCCGGTCAAAATTTCCGTCAAGCCCCTGAAACTGTGGCATGGCGAGGATTTCGTTGCGCAGATTTTCGTCTCCGATGGACAGGTTCATTTCTTCGGCTTCGGCGTCAAAAGCGGCCTGTGCGACAAGCTGTGCCAGAACCCGATCGCTGACACCCAGGTCTTGGGCTTGCGTAAAGCTCATTGCGCTGCCTGTCTGGGCTTGGATTGCCTGCATCTCGCGCTGCAGGCCGTTGGCGTATTGCTGCACGCCGATCTCCACATCGCCAACCGATCCGATAGAGCGAATCGAGCCACCAAGATTGGTAGCTCCGAACCCGCCGAGCGCGACGATCAGAAGGCCCATCAGGACCCACATGACAGGATTGGATTTTTTGGTCATGAGTGACCTTTCACCTGAAAAGAAGACAAACTTCTGGACGTGTCTATGCCCTGTCACCGGCGTCGGCAAGGGGCCATGGCAACGCGGCAAGCCGGGTGAACAGGGTTTTGATCGCGGCCCTGTCAATATTGGCGAATGCTACGCGCAATTCGGACGCGCCGCGGGGTTCATCCTTTGGGTAGAACATGGTTGCCGGCAAAAGCAGGACACCGGCCTCTTTCACCAATGCCGGCGCGACATCGTCAGAGGACATGGCAAAGGGATGCTCGACATAAGCAAAGAACGCGCCAAGACCTTGCAGTTTCCAGCCCTTTTCAGCCAGCATCGGCCAGTATTTTTCAATCGCTGCTCGCCGGTCGAGAATTTCAGCCCGCTCTCCTGCGCACCACTGTGCCATGTTCTGCAATCCCCATAAGGCGGCGATCTGGCCAAGTTGGCTAGGGCAGATAGTAACGGTATCGAGGAACTTTTCGATCTCGAACAACGTTTTGGCATGGACCACAACTGCGCCGACGCGATGGCCAGTCAGGCGAAAGGTTTTTGAGAAGGAATAGAGGTGGATCAACGTATCCGCCCAGCCCTCGTTCTGAAAGACAGTATGAGGCGCGCCTTCGCGTGCGTCAAAATCGCGGTAGGTTTCATCAATGATCAGCTTGATCCCGTGCGCCTTGGCCAGATCATAGAAGGCCTGCACCAGCTCGGTTGGGTATTCCACGCCGCCAGGATTGTTGGGCGTGACCAGAACGATGGCGCGGGTCCGATCGGTAATCAGACGTGCGGCATCCTTTGGGTCAGGCAACAGCCTGTCGTCTGTCAGCAGCGCCACCGCTGCCACACCCGTCATGTCGAGCCACATTTTATGATTGAAATACCATGGCGTTGGTAGAATGACTTCATCCGCTTCGCCGCACAACGCTGCCATGGTTGCGCAGAAGGCCTGGTTGCAGCCAGAGGTAATGGCGACCTGATCCGGAACAATTTTGCCGCCATAGGCGTCGGACCATTGCCGCGCAATTTCAGCCCGTAGTTCAGGCAGGCCGAGAACAGGGCCATAGAAATGCGCGTCTGGCTCATTGAGGGCAGCGTCCGCGATCACCTTGCGCAGCATCTCTGGTGGAGGATCGGCGGGCGCGGCCTGGCTGACATTGATCAAAGGCTGGTCGCTCGTAAAGGTGACGCCATCAAGCCAGCGCCGCGCGGCAACAATAGGTGGCGGGAAGGTGTAAGCTGTGCGGGTCAGTCGAACGGACATGCCCGCGTCATGTCCCGCGGTAGGGTTCGACATATTGCAGCGCCAGATCCCATGGGAAGAAGATCCATGTGTCCTGGCTCACTTCCGTCACATAGGTCTGTACCCGGTCGCGTCCCATAGGCTTTGAATAGATTGTGGCTACATGTGCCTTGGGCATCATCTCTCGTACCACGTCGAGGGTGCGGCCCGTGTCCACCAGGTCATCCACGATCAGCACCCCCTTCCCATCGCCCACAAGCTCTGCGTCGGGGGCCTTGATGATGACGGCTGCGCCTTGCGTCTGGTGGTCGTAGGATTTCACCGAGATCGTGTCGACCGTGCGAATGTCCAGTTCTCGCGCGACGATCATGGCTGGGGCCATACCGCCCCGCGTGATCGCAACCACGGCGCGCCAACCCTCTTCGGGCGTTTCACCCTGCAAACGCCACGCAAGCGCGCGCGCATCGCGGTGCAGTTGGTCCCAACTGACGTGGAAGCCTTTCTCGTGGGGAAGTCGGTCAGAGCTCAAGATCGTTCTCCTTTCAAGCGTCAGCGTGTCAGCAATAGCCGCAATCCAAGCGCGCCCAGCACGGCGGCGGTCAGCCGGTCGATCACGGGTTTCGCAGCGAGGTAGCGGGTGCGCACGATACCTGTGGACAGCGAAGGCAAGCAGGGGTTGAACAAGGATTTCAACCGCCAGATGATTAAAAAATATAATAGATTTCTCGAGCCCGCTAAGGTTTGGCGGGAAGATTACCACCAGTATGGCGGCGGCAAAGAATACCGATTTGGGATTTCCCACGTTGATCATAAGCCCTGACAGAAATGCCAGCTGGCGGGAGGTCACGGCACTGCCCTCGGGCAGCGGGTCACAGGCATGTCTCCAGGTCTGGAACGCGATCCAGATCAGGTAGGCCGCACCCAGCGTCTTCAGCGCTGCATAGGCCCATGGAAAGAGAGAAAAGAGTCCATCGAGCCCCATCAACGCGGCCAGTGTCCAGAGCGCGGCCATCACCGCAAGACCTGCCGCGGCTGCAACACCGGCTGCACGGCCATTGGTCAGGGTTGTCTTGGTCAGGTACAGAAGCGAAGGACCAGGACTGGCAATCGCAGCCAGCAGGGCAAGATTGAATGCCAGCAGATGCGCGGCGTCCATGGTTCAGTTCTTTTCGATATCCGGGGCGTCGACGGCCTTCATGCCAACCACGTGATAGCCCGCGTCGACATGCAGCACCTCTCCGGTTGTGCCGCTGCCCAGATCGGACAAAAGATAAAGCGCGGATTTGCCCACATCCTCAATCGTCACGTTGCGCCGTAGGGGGGAATTGTACTCGTTCCATTTCAGAATATAGCGGAAATCCCCGATACCACTCGCTGCCAGCGTTTTGATTGGTCCCGCTGAGATCGCGTTCACGCGGATCCCGTCACGGCCCAAGTCTTCGGCCAAATACATGACAGAGGCCTCAAGTGCGGCCTTGGCCACACCCATCACATTATAGTGGGGCATGACCTGCTCGGCCCCGTAATAGGTCAGTGTCAGCATCGAGCCGCTGTCATTCATGATTTTCTCGGCTCGTTGTGCCACGGCGGTGAAGGAATAGACTGAGACGTCCATTGTGTTCAGGAAGTTGTCACGGCTGGTGTCGACATAGCGCCCGCGCAACTCATTCTTGTCGGAAAAGCCGATGGCGTGAACAAGGAAGTCGATCTTGCCCCATACCTTCTCAATGCCTTGGAAGGCGACGTCGATCGAGGCTGGGTCGCCCACATCGCAATCAAACAAGTTGGTCACACCCAACTGTTCCGCCAGCGGCTCTACGCGCTTGCGGAACGCGTCGCCCATGTAAGAAAATGCGAGCTCTGCCCCTGCTTCATGACAGGCCTTGGCAATGCCCCACGCGATGGATTTGTCGTTTGCAAGCCCCATGATCAGCCCGCGCTTACCCGCCATCAATCCGTTTGACATCTTTTGCCCTCATCCGGTCAGATCTTAAATTGTTCCTTTAGGCGATCCCCAAGCCTGCTTCAAGGCAAAGGCGGTGGGCTTTGCGATTCCATTCTGTGATGCTTGCACCATTCCTGCGCCGTACTGTCACCCTTGCCTTACGCACGGCGCTGTCCTAGCTGGGCATGAGGCAAACGACATCACTGGCAGGCTGACCATGACACGAGACGGAATTTTCGCAGGCGACAACCCTTTTCAGATTGCACGCGACTGGCTGGCCGAGGCTGAAAATAGCGAGATTAATGATCCTAATGCGGTGGCGCTGTCCACGGTTGATGTGGACGGTTTGCCCAATGTGCGGATGGTGCTGCTAAAGGACATCACCGATGACGGGTTTTGGTTCTACACAAATTACAACAGCACCAAGGGACAGGAACTGGCTGCCTCGGGCAAGGCGGCCATGGTGTTGCACTGGAAATCCCTGCGCCGCCAGTTGCGTGTTAGGGGCACTGTTGTACGTGAAGAAGGGCCAGAGGCGGATGCCTACTATAATTCCCGCTCGCTCAAAAGCCGGCTGGGGGCTTGGGCCTCTCGCCAGTCGGAGCCGCTCAATTCGCGGTCTGAGCTTATGGCGGAGGTGGCAAAGGTTACCGCGCGGGAGGGCACGAATCCATCCCGACCGCCGTTCTGGGGTGGCTTTCGGATCGAACCCGTCGAAATTGAGTTTTGGGCTGATGGTGCATTCCGCCTGCATGATCGTTTCGTCTGGCGCAAAAAAGCGATTGAAAACGCATGGGAAATCAGCCGTTTAAACCCATAACACAGAATACAACGCTCTGAAAACAAATTGATTTTCAGAGATTGAACTAATCTGAACTGATCAGTATACCTTCTTGCGAGATGCTAGGATGGGACCTGTCTTTTCGATGGACCAGAAGGAAAATTCACAGAGAGTTTATGGCCGCGTGAAGTGGTTCGACCCGGCAAAAGGATTTGGGTTTGTCGTCTCTGACGCAGGTGGCCCTGATATTCTCTTGCACGCAAATGTCTTGCGGAATTTTGGACAGAGTTCGGTCGCTGAACAGGCGGGCATCGACATTGAGGTGCAACACACGCAGCGCGGGGTTCAGGTCATCGAAGTCTTCGCCATCGACCCGCCGGCAAGCGAATCCGTGGCGGAGTTGGCTGATCTAGAGGACCTCGATATTGAAGCTATGCGCGAAGTCCCGCTGGAGCCTGCCCGCGTCAAATGGTTTGACAAGGGCAAGGGCTTTGGCTTTGCCAACACATTTGGCAGCGAAGAAGACGTGTTCATCCATGTCGAGGTACTACGCCGTTCTGGTATGGCGGACCTGCAATCTGGAGAAGCCCTTGCCATTCGTGTCATAGACGGTAAGCGTGGCCGTATGGCGACGGAGGTTTGCGGATGGGAAAGCGCTGCACTGGACAAAGACTGACGGCTGGGGCGCGTTGGCGCGGTGGGCTGTTGGCATTCATACTGGGATTTATGCCCGCCACGGGCATAGCCAGCGAGTGCAAGGACAATGCGGTTCAGCTTCGTGGTGCTTGGGGGGAAGCCCGGTTCACCGTAGAAGTAGCCGATGACGATCAGAAGCGTGCGCAAGGTCTGATGCATCGCGAAAGCATGGCGCAAAGCGCGGGTATGCTCTTTATCTACGACAGGCCTCATCCCGCGCGCTTCTGGATGAAAAACACGCTGATCCCACTCGACTTGATCTTTATGGACCAAACCGGCCTTGTGCGGAAGGTCCATGAAAATGCAGAACCCTTGTCTGAGCGCCTGATCAGCGGTGGGCGCGGAATCATGTATGTCCTCGAGGTGAATGGTGGCGTAGCTGCGCGCTTTGGGATTGGAGAAGGGGATGTACTTCGTCATCCCGCGATTTTCCAAGACGAAGCCGCTTGGCCCTGCTGAGGCGGCTTGTGTAACAATTCGATGCCCCACGGCGTTAGGGGCCGATTTTCGCTTTTCAACGCGATGAAACCCGGCTAGAGAGGCGCACGGTCCGGGGCGTGGCGCAGTCTGGTAGCGCACCTGTTTTGGGTACAGGGGGTCGTGAGTTCGAATCTCGCCGCCCCGACCACTTCAACTTCTTTTTCATCATCAGCATAATGTAGCGGCGATTCACAGTATGGCCCGTGCTGTTGTTGCAACAACTGCCATCTTGGTCTGTGGAAAGTCTGGCTGTAATTTTTTTTTTGAGGGGTGTGATGCGTTAACCAAGGTTAACGCATCACTCAGGGATATGCGCATAGTTCATCGCGCTCCCGGCTCTCGAACAACCATAAGCTGGCAGGTTTCAAAGGAGTTTTGCGGATCCAGCGGCCATGCGGGACCGCTTTGTAACACTTTGATGAATCACTCCCCTGGTGAGGGCGGATCAGCGTCGTTTCCACCGTCAATGTTTTTTTGTCGGTAGATCGTAAAAAAAGCCGTTGACCGCCTATGGTAACATACGTCAGTTTGTAGCGCAGGGTGGCGAAGACACAATATATAGTGTCGGCAACCCGCAAGGTAGGGTCAGTATCCGATCTATTGGATGTGAAGCCGAAAGACGATGTTACGCAGCCGTTTTACGGCACAGGACATGGTCAATGGCGGTCAATTGGACGCTGACAGGATCTTTTTGAAAGGTGGGTTGGGCCGAACTGGCTGAACTCTGGGAGACACGGCTGACAAACGGGGCTTCAGCGCATGAAAATTGAAAGAAAATTTACCAAGGCAGGCCAAGACGCATACGCAGAGTTGGATTTTGTTAAAACGAGTTCGGAGATTCGCAACCCGGACGGCACGATCGTGTTCAAACTCGACGATGTCGAAGTTCCTGCAAATTGGAGCCAGGTGGCTAGCGATGTGATCGCGCAGAAATATTTCCGTAAGGCCGGCGTTCCGGTGAAACTCAAAAAGGTTAAAGAACCTGGCGTGCCGGAATTCCTTTGGCGCTCTGTGCCGGTCAGTGACAAGACTGAAAAAACGGGTGAGACTTCGACTAAACAGGTATTCGACCGTTTGGCAGGTGCGTGGGCCTATTGGGGTTGGAAAGGTGGATATTTCTCTGCCGAGGACGACGCCCGAGCCTACTTCGACGAAATGCGGTGCATGTTGGCGCGCCAGATGGCAGCCCCGAACAGCCCGCAATGGTTTAACACCGGCCTGCATTGGGCCTATGGCATCGATGGCCCCAGCCAGGGCCACTATTACGTGAATTTCGAGACAGGCGATCTGACTAAATCGAGCAGCGCCTATGAGCATCCGCAACCCCATGCTTGTTTCATCCAGTCCGTCGCTGACGACCTTGTAGGCGATGGCGGGATCATGGATTTGTGGGTGCGTGAAGCCCGACTGTTCAAATACGGCTCGGGAACCGGCACGAACTTCTCCTCCCTGCGTGCCGATGGGGAGCCTCTGTCCGGCGGCGGCAAGTCCAGCGGTCTAATGGGGTTCCTCAAAATCGGGGATCGGGCGGCGGGTGCCATCAAATCTGGTGGTACCACGCGGCGCGCGGCCAAAATGGTCATTTGTGACGCCGACCACCCCGACATTGAGGAATTCATCAATTGGAAGGTCAAAGAAGAGCAAAAGGTTGCGTCTATCGTTGCAGGTTCCAAGATGCACGAGGCGAAGCTGAATGATATTTTCGACGCGATCCGCGCATGGGATGGCAGCAGTGAAGATGCCGTTGATCCGGCTAAAAATGCACAGCTGAAAACCGCTATCCGTGGTGCAAAGACCGTACAAATCCCTGAAACATACATTAAACGTGTGTTGGATTATGCGCGTCAGGGGTACGACAGTATTGAATTCCCAACCTACGACACGGATTGGGACAGCGAAGCGTATGCGTCTGTGTCGGGCCAGAACTCGAACAACTCGATCCGTGTGACAGATGCTTTCCTGAACGCTGTCAAAAACGATGAAGACTGGGCGCTGATCAACCGGACAGACGGGAAAGTGGCCAAGACCATCAAGGCTCGTGACCTGTGGGAAGATGTGGGTCATGCCGCTTGGGCCTGTGCGGATCCGGGTATCCAATTCCACGACACGATCAATTCTTGGCATACATGCCCGGAAGAGGGTGAGATCCGTGGGTCAAATCCATGTTCAGAGTACATGTTCCTCGACGATACTGCCTGTAACCTGGCGTCGATGAATCTGCTGACTTTCTACAAAGACGGAGCATTCGCGGCCGAGGATTATGTCCACGCCACCCGCCTCTGGACTTTGACGCTGGAAATTTCAGTTCTGATGGCACAGTTCCCGTCCAAAGAGATTGCTCAGAACTCATACGACACGCGCACGCTTGGTCTGGGTTATGCCAATATTGGCGGCCTGCTGATGAACATGGGTTATGGCTATGACAGCGACGAGGGCCGCGCGATGTGTGCTGCCTTGACGGCAATCATGACCGGCGTGGCCTATGCCACTTCGGCCGAGATCGCTGGTGAGCTGGGGGCCTTCCCGGCCTATGCTAAGAACAAGGATCACATGCTGCGGGTCATCCGCAACCATCGCAACGCGGCGTATGGCGCGACAGAAGGCTATGAGTTTCTGGCCACGGCGCCAGTGCCGCTGGACCATAAGAACTGCCCCGACAGCCGCCTGATTGAGCTGTCCATGGCCAGCTGGGACGAGGCTCTGAAGCTGGGTGAAAAGAACGGCTACCGCAACGCTCAGGCCACGGTGATTGCACCCACAGGTACGATCGGCCTTGTGATGGATTGCGACACGACCGGGATTGAGCCTGACTTTGCTTTGGTAAAGTTCAAGAAGCTAGCCGGTGGTGGCTACTTCAAGATCATAAACCGCTCCGTTCCCGCGGCGCTTGAGACCCTTGGCTACGGCTCTGCCCAGATCGAAGAAATCGTGAGTTACGCCGTTGGCCATGGCACCATAGGCAACGCACCGGGGATCAACCACACGTCGCTTGCCGGTCACGGCTTCGGCCCGGCAGAACTTGAGAAGGTGGATAACGCCGTGGGCTCTGCCTTCGACATCCGCTTTGTCTTCAACCAGTGGACATTGGGCGAGGAGTTCTGCACCGGCGTGCTTGGTATCCCAGCCGCAAAACTGAATGATCCGACCTTCGACATGCTGTCGCATCTTGGCTACTCCAAAGCCGATATCGACGCGGCAAATGATCATGTCTGCGGGACAATGACGCTCGAGGGCGCGCCGCACTTGTCGGAAGAGCACTACAAGGTCTTCGATTGCGCCAACCCCTGCGGTAAGAAGGGCAAACGGTTCCTCAATGTTGATAGCCACATCACTATGATGGCCGCAGCGCAAAGCTTCATCTCAGGCGCGATCTCAAAGACGATCAACATGCCCAACGACGCCACCATCGAGGACTGCCAGAAGGCGTATGAGAAGAGCTGGTCACTGGGTGTGAAAGCCAACGCGCTTTATCGTGACGGCTCTAAGCTGAGCCAACCGCTGGCGGCGGCGCTTGTCGAGGACGACGAGGATGCGGCAGAGGTTCTTGAAACTGGCACCCCGCAAGAAAAGGCGCAAGTGCTGGCTGAGAAGATTGTGGAGAAGGTGGTCGTCAAGGAGATCATCAGAACGCATCGCGAAAAGATGCCCGATCGCCGGAAGGGGTATACCCAGAAGGCCATGGTGGGGGGCCACAAGGTCTATCTGCGGACTGGCGAGTACAGTGATGGCTCGCTTGGTGAGATTTTCATCGACATGCACAAGGAAGGTGCAGGTTTCCGGGCGATGATGAACAACTTCGCAATCGCGGTCTCTGTGGGTCTGCAATACGGTGTGCCGCTTGAGGAGTTCGTGGATGCCTTCACCTTCACCAAGTTCGAGCCGGCAGGCATGGTGCAGGGAAACGACTCGATCCGTAATGCGACGTCGATCCTTGACTACATCTTCCGCGAGCTGGCGGTTAGCTATCTCGACCGGACTGATTTGGCCCATGTGAAGCCGGAAGGCACCAGCTTTGATGATCTGGGCCGCGGCGAGGAAGAGGGCGTCTCCAACATCTCTGAGATGAGTGAGGACGCGGCTAACAAATCGCTTGAAGTGCTTAAGCAGATCAGTTCCACCGGTTATCTCCGCAAACGTTTGCCGCAGGAACTTGTGGTTCTGAATGGCGGCCAGTCAGTTGGTGCCACGGCGCTGAATACGGCAAGTGATCCGATTGGCGCGTTGCAGACACTGGTGCCGGAAACGGCCAGCGGTGGTGGTGTGGCAGCGGCCTCGGCCGCAGCAGCCCCAGCGGCGCCCTTGGTGAGCATGGGAATGTCGGCGGCGGATAAGGCCAAGATGCAAGGCTACGAAGGTGAAGCATGCGGCGATTGCGGTAACTACACGCTGGTCCGCAACGGCACCTGCATGAAGTGCAACACTTGCGGCGCGACAAGCGGGTGTAGCTAAGGAAATGTAAGGGATCGCGTCCCCTGGGGGATGCGTAGGGGGCGCAGGGCTACTCGCAGGGTCCGGCCCCCGACGAAACACAAGGGACACGGGGCGGGTGCGCTCGCCCCCTGACGACGCTCAGGCCGCAGGCAGAAACCGAGCGGTATAGAAACAGAGCTTGAGTGGCGAAACTCAACCGGGGGGCTTAGGCCCCCCGTTTTTCTTTGGGAGCGGGTGCATTCTTAATAGGAATGCGGGTGCGTACGCAGGATGTAGGATGGGCGTTCACCCTACGTCGCGCGAGGTGTAGCGGGGCAAAACCCCACCCTACGTCAGATCTGCAACAAGCCGAGCAGCCTCAACGGAGGGATGGGTTAGCGCATCCCGATCCTCACCGGGGAAGAATCGGGCGCGGGTGGCGGTGGGCATGGGCTCTGGCCTAAGGATGCTGACCTTGGGACCGGTCTTGATCGTTTCCGCCTGCCAGCTGCGAGCAAGTGTGATTTGTGCGGCCTTTGTGGCGCCATAGGCGCCAAAGAACTTGCCCGTGCCGGCCTGATCCTCAAAGAACATGGCCTGTCCCTCGGTGCCAAGCAGGGGCGTAACGAATGGGATAAGGCGCGCGGTGGCGGTTACGTTGATCGCAACGGAACGATCCCAATCCTTAGCGTCGATGTGATCTGCTGGAGCGAGGGGGGCTGCGTGAATGGCGGCATGCACCCAAAGGTCCACCTTACCCCACCGATCAAAGATCGACCGGCAAAGCTGTGCCATGGCATCCATGTTGGTGATGTCCATTGGTGCCAGAGTGGCTTTGCCGCCCTTGGCCTGGATGCGGTCGTCCAGCTCTTCCAACGCGCCGGTTGTACGAGCCACGGCGACCACGTGATGATCTGGCGACAGGGCTTCAGCCATCGCGGCACCGAGGCCGCGCGATGCGCCGGTCACGAGCGCCAGTTTTTCATTGCGTTTGTCTGTCATGGCGCGATGCCTTCCCACTGGGAAGGCCGGAAATCAAGGGTATTTGCTTGACTTTGATGTAATTGCAGCGAAAAAGCGCTGGAACGTTAAACAAACGAGGGGATCACCATGAGTGATGCAGTTTTGAGCAAGGCCGTTGTTGGACATGACGGTATTGTAAAGAAAGTTGGCCTGGTTCTGGCGGGCTCTATCCTGTTGTCCATCGTGGCGCAGCTGAGCGTTGGCTGGCCGGTTCCGATGTCGCTGCAGGGGCTTGCTATTCTGGTGATCGGCTTCACCTATGGATCGCGCCTGGCCGTAGCCACGTTGGTGACTTACTTGGCTTACGGCGCCATGGGGCTGCCGGTTTTTTCCAACGGTGGCTCGCTGCCGTCGCTTTATGGTCCGACAGCGGGTTTCCTCTATGGCTTTGTTGCTATGGCATGGCTGGCCGGACTGGCAGCGGACAAGGGTGTGTCGCGCAGCGTGCTAGGCATGATCATAGTAGGTTTTGCCGCGTCGCTGCTCATCTACGTGCCGGGTCTTGCATGGCCCGCCGCTGCTATGGGCAAGACGCTGCCAGAACTTTGGGCAGGCTGGATGTCGCCCTTCCTAGTTGGCGACGCCATCAAGGCCGTGATCGCAGCCATGGTCGTAGCCGGAGGCTGGCAGATCGTTAAAGCGCGCAAGGGCTAATCTTCGCGAACATCGAGTTTGCGAGACGCCGCTCCGGGTTCGGGGCGGCGTTTTTCTTTGGGCGGTGTCAGGCCTGTCCGGGGATGTGCAGGCGATGCACCTCGCCCAGCAGCCCCAGGTCGAGATAGCCTTCACCAACCTTTAGGATCAGCGCCTGTCCGATGCGGTCGTTTCGCTCCATATGACGGATCGCTCCATCGGGAAGTCTGACAAGGGCGCGGACGCCTTTGGGACCCGAGAAGGTGCCCAGAAGAACTGGGCGTTCCATCGGCAGGACGTCGCGCTGCGTGGCTGACAGGTAGGTCACGAAGGAAAGCGGAGTTGTGTCGTCTTGTTTGCTCATGTGATGGCGTCTTGTTCTCGGAAGGCGCTGACATAATCCCGGTCGAGCTGGGAGAAAAGGGTGCCGTCCCGTCATGAGCGAAAGATTGCTGCGCCGCAGAATTTTTAAAGATTCTGGGTGAGGAAATTTGGATTTTTCACTTTCTTCGACCAAAAAGGGTGCGCCATGCAACATGCGTGGTCCAGGGTCAAAACCCTGAGAAGGTTTCAGATGCAACCTTTTGAAGAATGTGTGTACCGTTGCGGCGCGCTCTACTCGGCGGCTTTAAGTTCGAACCCTTTTTCGAGCATGTCTTTGGGTTCAATCGGATAGTCACCGGTAAAAACCGCATCGTAATAGGCCGGGGCCTTGGGATCACGGCCTTCAGGGACACCGACCGCCCGGTAGAGGCCGTCGATTGAGACGAACCGCAGCGAATCCACGCCGATATAGGCGCGCATTTCGTCCTCGGTCATGTTGGCCGCCAGCAATTCCTCGCGCGTGGGCATATCTACCCCGAAGAAACAAGGCCATGTCGTGGGTGGGCTGGCAATGCGGAAATGTACCTCGGCTGCGCCGGCCTCAAGGATCATGTCCTTGATCTTGCGCGAGGTGGTGCCGCGCACAACGCTGTCATCCACCAAGATCACCCTCTTACCCTTCATAAGGGCGCGGTTAACGTTGAGCTTCAGTTTTACGCCGATGTTGCGAATCTGTTCGGTCGGTTCGATGAAGGTCCGGCCCACATAGGAATTGCGGATGATGCCCATCTCGAAGGGAATGCCGCTTTCCTGGCTGTAACCTATGGCTGCTGGCGTACCGCTGTCTGGAACGGGGCAGACCATATCGGCTTCGACCGGCGCTTCACGGGCCAGTTCCTTGCCGATGTTGCGACGCACCTCGTAGACGGATTTACCTCCCAGAACGGAGTCGGGTCGGCTGAAATACACGTATTCGAATATGCACGGCTGTGGGCGCACCGGCTCGAACGGGCGATAGCTTTCGACCGTCTGGTGTTCGTTGATCACGATCATCTCACCTGGTTCGATCTCGCGGATGAACTCAGCCCCGATAATATCCAAGGCGCAGGTCTCCGACGCCAGAACTGAAGCCTCACCCAACTTGCCCAGAACCAGCGGACGGATGCCCAGCGGGTCGCGCACGCCGATCAATTTATGCCGGGTCATGGCGACAACAGAAAATGCGCCCTCGACCTGGCGCAGCGCCTCTTTCATGCGGTCGGGGATCGTTTGGCCCATGGAACGCGCCATGAGGTGAATGATGCACTCGCTGTCCGAGGAACTCTGGAAGATGGAACCACGCTGGATCAGGTCACGGCGCAAGTGATTGGCATTGGTCAGATTGCCATTATGGGCAATCGCTGCGCCCCCCATGGAGAATTCACCAAAGAAGGGTTGCACGTCACGGATCGCCGTGTTCCCCTTGGAGCCCGCGGTCGAGTAGCGCACGTGACCCACACCGATCGCGCCCGGCAACATTGATATCGCCTCGGACGTGGTGAAGTTGTCGCGCACATACCCAAATCGTCGTACCGAGTTAAAGCCATTCTTGGGGTCATGTGTTACTATCCCCCCGGCTTCCTGACCGCGATGTTGAAGGGCGTGGAGCCCAAGGGCGATGAAGTTAGCGGCATCGGCTAAGCCGATGACACCGAACAGACCACATTCCTCCCGCAACTTGTCATCGTCGGAAGATATTTGGCATGGCGTTTCACTGGACAAGGTGCAGCTCCGAATCCCAGGATAGCTGATGGGCCTCACACATAGTGTGTGAAAGCCAATATGTCACGGTTTGATGACAAACAAACCTTACGTTACCGTTCGGTTGTGTCTCATGTATCCCGCTAGGGGGCGTCGCAGTTACCGACCAGTTCGTCGTACTGTCGTGTCAGCCAGCCAAGGGCAGCTTCCGGGTCTTGATCCTCGACACTGCCGGTCATGGAGGCAAAGATGCGCGCCGAACGGCTGTCGTCAATCATCTCGATCTCTTGTGCGGTCACGACGGTTTCGTAGACGAAATAAGCAATTGCTACCAGTAGAATGCCGCGTGCAATCCCAAAGAGAAAACCCAACCCCTGATCCAGCCCCCCCAGAACTGAGCGCTGCACTAGCGAAGAAAAGAGCGGCGTGATCAGCGAGGCCACGATCAGCGCGACGGCCAGAACCACGAAGAAAGCGCCGATCATTCCCAGCTCGCAGCTTTCGGCCACAAAACCGCCCACCACCGGGATTTCCTTGATCAGCGGCGCAACCTGCGGTGCGAAAATGAATGCAACGATGGCAGACACAACCCAGCCGGCAATCGCTAGTGCTTCGCGAACAAAACCACGCGAATAGGCCAGAAGCCCTGACAGCACGATGACTAGCGCAACCACGCCGTCGATGATGGTGAAGCCTTCCATTTCGCTGTCTGCTCCCTTTCGTCCCTAGCCCGCGCCGAACAACTCGCCCACGCATTGGCTGAGATCGCTGAACACTTGTTGCCCTATGCCGGTGGCACCGCCGGGCTTGCCGCCCTTTGGCACGATCGCGGATGTAAAACCAAGTTTCTGCGCCTCTTTCAACCTGTTTTCGGTCTGGGAGACGGGTCTGAGCGCACCTGAAAGCCCGATTTCGCCAAAAACCGCCGTATCCTTGGGCAAACTGACATCCTCGCGCGCGCTTAAAAGAGCGGCGGCAACGGCCAAATCGGCCGCAGGTTCACTGATTTTGATGCCGCCAGCGACGTTGAGATAAACGTCAAGCCCCGCGAAGGGAATACCGCAGCGGGCTTCAAGCACGGCTAGCACCATAGCCAGTCGCGCCCCGTCCCAGCCCACTACGGCGCGGCGGGGTTGGGAATGGGGCGTGGGGGCGACGAGGGCCTGTAATTCAACCAGTAAGGGCCGCGTGCCTTCGATGCCTGCAAAAACCACGGAGCCGGGTGAGGGCGTGCCGCGGCCTGCTAAGAACAGCTCGGAGGGGTTGGAAACTTCCGAAAGGCCCTGGCCCGTCATCTCGAACACACCGATTTCATCGGCAGGGCCGAAGCGGTTCTTGACGGAGCGCAGGATGCGGAACTGGTGGCCGCGCTCTCCTTCGAAATAGAGTACGGTATCGACCATGTGTTCGACCACGCGGGGGCCGGCGATCTGGCCTTCCTTGGTGACGTGACCCACGAGGATCACCGCCGTTCCCTTGCGCTTGGCGAAGGTGGTCAATTCGTGACAGGCGGCGCGGACTTGCGAGACGGAACCGGGCGCACTGTCGACGGTGTCGGCCCACATGGTCTGGATCGAATCGATGATAACGAGGCCGGGGGCTTCGGCCTCCAACGTCGTGAGAATGTCGCGCATGGCGGTGGCGGTGGCGAGCTTGACGGGCGCATTCGAGAGACCCAGCCGGGCGGCGCGCATACGGATCTGGGCGCTGGCTTCCTCTCCAGAAATATACAGCGTTTTCATTCCTTTGGAGGCGAAACTTGCAGCGGCTTGCAAGAGCAGCGTGGACTTGCCGATGCCCGGATCACCACCTACCAGCGTGGCCGAGGCGGGGACCAGCCCGCCGCCCAGGACGCGATTGAACTCGGTCAGGCCAGAGGCGGTGCGGGGTGGTGGGGCCTCTTGTGTGGAGAGGTCGCTGAGATTGAGCGCGGTGCCGCGTTTGGCACCCAGCGCGGCCTTGCCGGGGCCAGTGGAAAGGGGGGCTTCCTCCACGATGGTATTCCATGCGCCGCAGGCATCACATTGGCCCGCCCATTTGGCATGGGTGGCGGAGCAAGCGGTACAGTGAAAGCGGGTGAGTTTGGCCATGGGTCTTAGTGCCCGGTGTTGGCGTCGCTGTCCAGCCGCTCGTCACTTCCTTTCGAGCGCGCCTCGCGCGTGGTGGCGATGGAGATAGCGAGCGAGGCGAGGATGCAGGCCGAGAAGAGGTAGAGGCCCCAGGCGGTCTCAATCCTACCCACGCCGATGCCCTTGGCGAGGGTGATGTAAAGCGCGATCAGGAAGATATCGGCCATCGCCAGTTTGCCCATGATGGTCAGCCCGGGCAGGGCGCGGGTGTCAAGCAGGTTAAAGTGGATGAGCGCCAGCCCAATGGTCTTCAGATAGGGAGCGAAGAGCGCAAATATGGTGACGACGAGGGCCAGGATCACGTCGCTTTGCCAAAGGCTTTGCAGGCCGGTTATGACGCTGATCTCGGACAGACCAAAGAGCGGCAAAAGCCCCGCCCGCATCAGGGGGGCGAACCACGAGATGGGGAAGAGGATCAGCAGGGCGAGGTTAGCATATTTGAGCATCTCAGGCAGGTAAACACGAGCAACGCGGGGTGCAAGCCGTGGGGACGTATTGGCACATCGGTATGGCGTCGGTATCACGTCGGTATGGCGTCGGTGAGAAATGGCGTCAGCGCACTGCTTCAATCGGCCCCTCGGCGCGGCCGGCGATGAACTGGTCGAGATAGGGATCGCCCGAGTGGTCCATGTCGGCCACTGGCCCCGTCCACTGGATCACGCCGTCATGGAGCATCGCCACGTTGTCGGCAATCGCCCTCACAGACGTCATGTCATGGGTGATGGTCATGGCCGTCGCGCCCATCTCGGTCACGATCTCGCGGATCAGGTCGTTGATGACGCCGGACATGATCGGGTCAAGGCCCGTGGTCGGCTCATCGAAGAAGATGATCTCCGGCTCCGCCGCAATGGCGCGAGCGAGGCCAACGCGCTTTTGCATGCCGCCCGAAAGCTCGGCTGGGAACTTGTCAGCCTGTTCCGGGGTCAGCCCGACGCGGCGGAGTTTCTCGATGGCGATTTCGCGGGCTTCCTCGTTGGGCCGCTTGAGAGAGCCGCGCATCAGGCGGAAGGCCACGTTCTGCCAGACGGGCAGGGAGTCAAACAGAGCACCACCCTGGAAGAGCATGCCGAAGCGCGCCAGGAAGGCGTCGCGATCGCCCTTGGTCACGTCTTGGGCGTCGAGCGTGATCAGCCCGCTATCGGGGTGGATCAGGCCGAGGACGCATTTCAGAGCCACGGATTTGCCCGTGCCCGACCCGCCGATGATCACCATGGAGGTGGATTTCGGGATCGTCAGGTCCACCCCGCGCAGGACGCGGTTGGAACCGAATGCTTTATGAACGCCCTGTAACTCTATCATATCGTGAAGAAAACGCTGGTAAGGATGAAGTTCGCGGCGAGGATCAGCACCGCTGCCGCCTCCACCGCCGATTTGGTCGCCCGGCCCACGCCTTGCGCGCCGCGGCCGGTGTTCATGCCGTAGTAGCAGCCCAGAAGCGTGGCGATGAAGCCGAAGGCCGCGCCTTTGACCAGCGACGAAATCACATCACGGGCCTCGATGAAATCGACGGTGTTTTTGAGGTAGGCGGCCTCATTAAACCCGAGCGAGCCGGTGGAGACGATGTAGCCGCCCATGATCCCGATGATATCGCCCACGCCCACCAGCACAGGTACCATGATCAGCCCCGCCAGCACGCGCGGCACGGTGAGGTATTTCATCGGATGGGTGGAGAGGGTGACAAGCGCGTCGATCTGCTCGGTCACTTTCATGGTGGCAATCTCGGCGGCGATCGAGGAGGTCACGCGGGCGGCGACCATGAGGCCGACAAGCACTGGCCCCAGTTCGCGGACCATGCCGATGGCGACGATCTGGGGGACCACGGCCTCGGCATTAAACCGCGCGCCGCCGGAATAGATCTGCAGGGCCAGTGCGCCGCCGGTGAAGACAGCCGTGAGTCCCACCACCGGAAGGCTGAAATAGCCAACATTTACAAGCGCCTGTGCGATTTCCTTCGGGTAAAACGGCGGGCGGATCACGTGGCTGAGGGTCTGGCCTGCAAAGATTGCGATTCGTCCGACAAAGCCAAGTGCGCCCAGCACCGCCGCCCCGATAGAGGCGAGGAAGCGGATCACCCAGTTCATGCGCCGAGGTAGCGCCGTGCGTAGCGGGCACCCAAGGAGGTCAGGATTTCGTAGCCAATGGTGCCTGCATTTGCGCCAAGATCGTCAATTTCCTGATGTGCGCAAAGCAGGTCCAGCTGCTTGGGATCATGTCCAAGATCGGTGACGTCGACGCCGATGAGATCCATCGAGATACGGCCTGCAAGCGGGCAGGGAGTGTCTTCGAAGAAAACAGAGGTTTTAGGCCCCATGGCGCGGATGATCCCATCTGCGTAGCCGGCTGAAATCGTGGCAATGCGGGTGTCACGGGTGGCGATAAAGCTGTTGCCGTAACCGACTGATTCGCCAGTCGCGATACTGCGGCACTGGATGACGGGGACAGACAGTGTTGCAACGGGGTGCGCTTCGACAAATGGCAAACCACCATAGGTACCGATACCGGGGCGGGTGAGGTCAAAATGATACTCCGACCCCAGCAGGATACCACCGGTATTTGCCAGTGACAGAGGCACGTCAAGGCCCGTCGTCATGTCCCGGAAGGCGTCCAGCTGCCGCGGATTCATGTCATGATCGGGTTCATCTGCGCAGGCCAGGTGCGACATGATCAGAACCGGCTTTTGTTCCAACGCCACATCGCGCACGGCGGCCCATTCGGCAGGCTCCATCCCAAGACGGTTCATGCCGCTGTCAAGCTGGACACCAAAGGGCGCGCCGGGCAGGGATTCCACATGGCGGATGAGCTGGTCGATGGAATTGACCATCGGCGTCAGGGTCATGTCCGATATCATGTCAGCATCCCCCGGCATGTGACCGGAGAAGACGTTGATCACAGGCCCGGGACCGAGCGCTTGGCGCAGCGCCGCGCCTTCTTCGGCAATAGCCACAAAGAAGGTGCGCGCACCGGCCCGGGCCAATGCGCGCCCCACGCGATCGGCACCCAGCCCGTAGGCATCGGCTTTCACCACGGCGGCGGTTTCGCAATTGGTCATTGCATCCAACGCCTGCCAGTTGGCCACCAGCGCGTTGAGGTCAATTGTCAGCATTGCACTTCCCATAGCGATGGGTTTTGACAGGCTGGTGGCGCTGGTCAAGCGGAATGTGGTTTCTGTGCGGGCGGTTGCCGGTTTGGGGGTTAGGTTAGTGCGGGGATCGTCGCGAAACACCGATCACGGTGACCCCGCGCGGAACAAGGGCGAAGCCTGCCGCGCGTTCGCCAGGCCGCCCCCTGGCCTGGCGAAGCGGTGACGTCAGCGCTGCGCTCAGAGTTCGTTCGGATTCTGCACTATAAAGTGCTGCTGTTCAGCCGTTAGATCGCCATGCCATTGCCTGTCGAACGTGCTCTGTTGTACCGTAATTGAGACGTCCTTAAACCGCTGGCACCTGTTGCGTTGAGCAGTGGATGCCGCCGCCCAGTGGGATCAGGAGGTCGGTGTTCAGGGCCACAACCTCGCGCCCCGGGTAGTGGCGGCAAATGGCGGCATGGGCTGTGGCATCGGCCTCGCTGTCGCCAAACTCGGACATGATCACTGCGCCGTTGCAGACGTAGTAATTGACGTAATAGCACGCCTCATCAATGCGCCCGTCAAAGGCGTAGGGAATGGTGTCGACCCTCAAGCCCTCGGCGCGGAGCGTGGCCAGAAGGATGTCCATCGTTTTGTTATAGGGATCATTCGGCGCAGTCGTGTCCAGTTGGGCCAGCACAGTATCCGGCCCGGTGAAGCGCGCAAACCCGTCGATATGGGCGTCCGTCACGTCGCGCCCTTTCACGCCCGGCCCCCAGATCACCCGGTCCGCACCATAGGCGGCGGCGAGGCGGTCTGTCATTTGGGTTTGCCCATGCCCGGATTGCGGTTGCGGTTGATCCAGCTGCTTTCATGGGCCATCACCAGCCCGTGGCCATTGGCCTCGGCCCCGCCGGGTTCCCCCACCAGCCCGCTGTCATAGATCGGCACGCCCAGCCGGTCGGCCACGGCGGCACTGATGCGGTTGTCGGAAGGCAGGCGGTAGCGGCCCCAGCCGTTGAACTGGATATGGCTGACGGCCAGCCCGCCACGCCCGTTCACGGCGAAAAGCGGCCCGCTGTCGCGACACCAGAGGTCATCGGTGGGGATGTCCCATAGAATGACATTGCCCGACAGCCGTTTACGGGCCTCAGAATGGTGGTCGGGGTGGGCCATCATGGTGACGGGCTCAAACCGGGAAATCAAGTTTGCGATATTGGCGATGGTCTGTTGCACGGCTTCCATGTGCCGTTTGCTGTCATAGGCGTAGCGGTCCACGGGCCATTGCATGAGCGTCATCTGGTGGCGCTCTTCCTCGGCTGGAACGTAGTAGTCACTGGGCAGGGCGGCCATGGCAGGCGCTCCTATGGCTGTGAGTGCGGCGGATTGGGCCAGAAAGGTGCGGCGGGTCAGCATGGGGATAGCCTAGCTGAACGCGGCTGGAATGGGAGCGAAAATGGGCGCGCGCCATCTCGTCTGTCCTGCCGAGGCTAACTGTTCGAGCCTGAACCCGCTGCAAGCCCGATCCCGAAATCCACGAGAGGGACGCGGTAGAGGCGGGTGACTTCCTCAAGCGTGAACCATCCCGCGGCCACGGTGGAGTTGTCGTCGCTGAAGTCCTCTTTGAGCGTGCCGGTGCAGTCTGCCGCTGCAAAGATAAGGCGCAGGGCGTGGCCAGTCTGGCCGAGGGCGGATTGCTCGGCCGTGTACCATTTGGAATGGGTGCCCAGAAGCGGGCCGATCTGACCCGTCAGTCCGGTTTCTTCCGTCAACTCACGCGACGCCGTCTCATGGGCCTGCTCATTCCATTCCATGCCGCCCCCCGGAAGCGTCCAGGCGCCGCTGTCGACATGGCCTTCGACCTCGAACCGAGTGAGTAGGATCTGATCCTGCCCGTCAAAGACCACGACATAGGCGGCGGCGCGTTGCCATTCGATGTTCATCTGCGGTTCCTTTCCTGGCCTTCTGCAAGCGGTTCTAGCCCGAATGCCCCCCGCTGCGCCAGAGCGCGAGATGTGTTCACGCTGTGAAATGTGCTGGTTATCGTGGGGCGCATGGACGTCGACTGGCGCAGAGTATGGTTCGAGAGCAAGGCGTGGGTCGAGGTGGAGCTGGGTGTGTCGCAGGATCTGCTGCATGTGCATGTGGACCTGTTCATTTTCCTAAGCTTTGCGGTGGTGCTGCGCAAAAGGCGGCATGGCGTCTATCTGGCCTGGGGTATTCTAGCGCTGTTGCAGGCGGTCAATGAGGCGCTGGACGCGCGCGACTGGATCAACTGGGTGGGCGTGGTGAACTGGCGGGAGACGGTCAAGGACATGGCGATCACGCTGTTCTGACCAACGGTTCTTGTGCTGATCTGGCGACAATGGCGCGGCCCGACCTGGGTTTGAGGCCCGCGACCTCTTGGTGCGAGGGCAACGGTGAGGCCCCGGTCCAGACCCGGGGCGCGATGCGCGGGACTGAAGCCTTCTGAAGACTGCGGCGGCGTTGCGTCGTGTCGAGCGCGGTGGCAAAGTGGAAGGGAGATCGAGTGCACGCTTACGCAACCCCGCGCAGTCCAACACCGGCAGGAGGACATGATGGCAGCTCCGACGCAAGACAACGTGGACATAACAGCGGCGCTGTCGGATCTGACGGACTGGTTGATCCAGCAGGGCCTCTCGAACACGCCAGTCGAAAACTGGCTGGAGTTATTCTGCGTTCGGCTTGTTGAGATCGGTGTGCCGTTGCACCGCGTCAACCTGTCAATGCGCGCGCACCACCCCGAAATTGGTACGGTAGCCTTCCGCTGGCACCGCCATAAGGGTAACGAGCGGGAGAATTTTCAACGCGATTCGGAATCTGACGCGCAGTTTCTCGAAAGCCCAATCTACCATCTGGTGACTCATGAAAGTGATGAGATTCGCCAAAGGCTGGACGTGCCCGATCCGGAGCTGGACTTTCCAATCTTCGATGATATTCGCGCACAGGGTGCCACGGACTATTTCGGTGCGAAACGAGTATTTATGGGCGAAGATCAAAAATTTTCGCTTGATCTTGCGCGTCGGGAAGGGGTGGTTTTTACAGCAACAACGGACGCGCCAAACGGGTTTAAGGAGATCCATCTTGATGTGATCCGGCAGACGCTGGCGCCCCTGTGCCTGACGCTGAAATGCGCCGCCAATCGCCTGATGGCCGAGGATATCACTGCCGCCTATATGGGCCGTGATGCCAGCCGCAGGGTGCTTTCGGGCGACATCACGCGTGGGTCAAGCGAGACAATTTCAGCCGTGATCCTTTATTTTGACCTACAGGGCTTCACCAAGATGTCGGAAACCTTGCCTGGACCGGCCATCATCGAGATGCTCAACGATTATTTTGGCGAGGTGGTCGAGATTGTGGAACGCCATGGCGGCAATGTCCTCAAGTTCATGGGTGACGGCATGCTGGCGATTTTCGATATGGAGCATGTCCCCGATGCGCGCCGCGTCGCCATCGAGGCTGCGCTTGAGTTGCGCGCTGCCTTTGGTCCGATCAACAGCCGCCGCGCGGCCGCTGGTCTGGCCACGACGGGCTTCACGCTAGGGCTGCATGCGGGCGATGTGCTCTACGGCAATATCGGCGGCAAGAGCCGGCTGGATTTCACTGTGATCGGACCTGCTGTCAACACCACGTCGCGGATGCAGGGCATGTGCAGCGCGGTGGATCAGGCGATCGTGATCTCGGCTCATGTGGCCACCCCCCTGAAGAAGAGCGTGCCCGAGCTTGTCTCCCTGGGCCAGTACCGCCTGCGCGGGGTGCGGGAACGGCAGGAGCTGTTCACGCTGGACATGGGCTGACAGGGCTCTGCCTGACAAGATGGTCCGCACTTTTCTTGCCTTTGTGGGCGACCCCCGATGTCATGGGGCTGAGGGTGAAGTGCTGGGAAAAAATGTCTTGTTGGATTCATCTTTCCAAAAAGATCCAAAATTGTACGACCCTGTCTTAGGGTCCAACGATGGAGCTGGTCGCGCCCGGTTTCCAAATGATAAAATCGCAAGGTGGCTGGTTTCGTGTTGAGCGGGCTATACATCCCTCGCAAATACCACTAAGGCCGGGCGTCTTCCTACAATTGGTGATCCATGCAAGATTTCCCCGGTATCCCAACCACATTATCGCAAGCTTTGACACAGAAAGGGTATGACCGCCTGACGCCCGTGCAGGAGACCGTGACCGAGACTGCTTTGGCGGGCTGTGATCTGCTGGTTTCGGCTCAGACCGGGTCCGGCAAGACTGTGGGGTTTGGCCTGGCCATGGCGCATGACATTCTGGATGATCAGGGCCAGTTTGGCCGGGCAGCGGGACCGTTGGCCCTTGTCATTGCGCCAACGCGGGAACTGGCGCTGCAGGTGCGGCGCGAATTCGACTGGCTTTTTGCACAGGCCGGGATTGTCACAGCCTCGGCCGTGGGCGGTATGGACGCCCGGACCGAACGCCGCGCGATCGAGCAGGGGGCGCATGTTGTCGTTGCCACGCCTGGGCGGTTGCGCGATCACCTGTCGCGGGGCGTTGTGGATCTGAGCGACCTGCGCGCCGTGGTGCTGGATGAGGCGGATGAGATGCTCGACATGGGGTTTGCCGAGGATCTGGAATTCATCCTCGACCAGACGCCGGAAGGCCGCCGCACGCTGCTGTTCTCCGCCACCGTCCCCAAGGGGATCGCCAAGCTGGCGCAGACCTATCAGAAGGATAACACGCAGCGCATTGCCGTGGGTAGCCGTGAAGCGCAGCATGCCGACATCGCCTACCATGCGCTCAACGTCGCACCTTCAGACATCGAGAAAGCCATAATCAATCTGTTGCGCTTCCATGACGCGCAGACGGCGATTGTGTTTGCCAACACCCGCTCCATGGTGGCGCGGCTAACGGCGAAACTGTCGAACCGGGGATTTTCGGTGGTATCTTTATCTGGCGAACTCAGCCAGACCGAACGCAACCACGCGCTTCAAGCCTTGCGCGACCGGCGGGCACGGGTCTGTGTGGCCACGGATGTGGCGGCGCGCGGCATCGATCTGCCGGGGCTAGAGCTGGTTATTCATGCAGATTTGCCGACCAATAGCGAGGCACTATTGCATCGTTCAGGCCGCACGGGCCGGGCTGGGCGCAAGGGCACGTCGGTGCTGATCGTGCCGGGGCGGCAGCGTAACAAGGCGCAGCGCCTGCTGAAATGGGCCAAGCTTGAGGCCGAATGGGGCGCGGCCCCGTCTGCCGAGGCGGTGCTGGCGCGGGATGAGGAACGTATCTTCTCCGACCCCGGCTGGGACACGCCGCTGACCGAGGAAGAGCAGGGCTTTGCCGCCAAGTTGCTGGAGGGCCGCAGTGCTGAACAGATCGCGGCGGCCTATCACCGGCTTTACCGGGAGCGCCATTCGGCCCCGGAAATCCTGGGCGCCGTGCTGGAGCGGGATGAGCGCCGGGACCGTAAGGAGCGACCCGAGCGCAAGCCGCGCGACCATGCCGAGTTTGGGCCGAGTGTGTGGTTCTCACTCTCGCTGGGCCGCAAGCAGCGGGCGGAGCCGCGCTGGCTTTTGCCGATGCTGTGCCGCAACGCTGGGATTTCCAAAGACGCCATCGGTGCAATCCGGGTGCAGTACCAAGAGACATTCGTGGAGATTTCCGCGGCGGCCGTGCCCGGCATGAAGCAGGAGCTGGGCCCGGAGCTGGACATCGAGCAGGGCGCGCGGCTGACTGAGTTGCCGGGTGTTCCGGATTTCGAGGCCTCCCCCAAGGGCCCACCGGCGGATCGCGATGCACCGCGCGAGGGCGGCAAGCCGCGCAAGTCTGGGTTCGATCGGGAGCGGGGTGAGCGGCGGGACCGTAAGCCGCCCGCGCCCAAGCCGGACCGCGCGCCCGAGACGCGCAAGCCGAAGGATGCGGGCGCAAAGCCACCGTTCGAGGGTAAGTCGAAGCCTAAGGACAAGGGTAAGGGCAAGGATTGGCCCAAGGATAAACCGGGCAAGCCCAAGGCCAGGACGGACAAGCCCAAACGGACCAAGCCGAAACAGGACGCACCCAAGGAGGCCGCGCCGAAACCCCGCCGTATGAAGGACGCCGCCGACCCCTCAAAACCCATGGGCGCGCGTAAGGCCCGTCACAAGGCGGGCAAGCCGGGCAGCAAACCGGGCGATGCCCCGCCCCGCGTGAAGGTGCGCGCGGCCAAGGGCGGGGACGCCAAACCCTTTCGGAAACCCGGTCGCAAATCCTGATTGGAGTGGCGGGGTAAAGCCGCGTGTGTCTGGAACCAGAGAACGTCCCTCATCAGCCCCCCGCGCGGAACAAGGCCGCAGGCCGCCGCGCGTTCGACAGGCCGTCCGTCACACCGGAGGTGTGCCAATGCTTAGTGGCGCGCCTCTGGCGCGACGCCTGTCGAAAAGGTGCCACCTGCGCCTTGGTCCGATTTAGTTAGGATTTTGCACCATAAAGCGCTGCTGCTCAGCCGTCAGGTCGCTACGCCACGGCCTATCGAACGCGCTCTGTTGTGTTAGACTGTTCCCATGCCGAATTACGTATCACTCTTCGAGGCACGGCACGTGCTGGGGCGCGCCAATCGTGTCATGGTGATTGGCTGTTCTGGTGGGGGAAAGACCACGCTTGCGCTGCGCCTCTCCGACAAATTCGGATTTGAGTATCTGTCGATAGACCGTGATGTCTATTGGCTGCCCGGATGGCAGATCCGAGAGCAGGCCGATCAGAGGGCCATTCTGGCGCGCTTGGTGTCGGGAGAAAGATGGATCATGGATGGCAACAATTCGTCCTCCTTTGATCTGCGTGTCCCCCGTGCCGATTTGATCCTCTGGCTGCGCCCGTCGCGGCTGACGGCTTTCAAAGGTCTCGCCCGGCGCGTGGCGGCGAACTACGGGCGCACGAGGATTGCGATGGCTCAGGGGTGCCCGGAGCCGTTACCGGATCGCGACTTCCTGTCGTATATCTGGAACTTCGAGAAGAAAACGGGTCCGCGCTTCGTCGAACAGATCGACATGCATGGTCCCGGTGTCCCAACACTTGTCGTGCGGTCCCGTCGTGAGGCCGCTCACCTAGTTCCATGATCGGGGCCATTGGTTCTTTACGCCGACGCCGGGCAAGGCATAGCGGGGTGAAACCCCGCCTTACGGAGAAATGTGACTGACGGCAGTGAGCCCGTTGGGGACTTCGCTTGTCGCTGCTGGGACTGTGTCACCCGAAGTTACTTTGTGTATCCGCCTAAGCCGAATGAAGAGGGATTGAAAACTGCGAGGCAGGCAAACCCGCTGTCACGGACACCCAGTTTCTGGCAAACGTGTCGGGACACAGCATTGTCGGACCGCACGCCGGCATAAAATTCCTCGACACCGAATGCCTTGTTCATGTGTAGCGCGGCCAGCGCACCAAGATAAAGCAACAGGCTCTGATCACGGTCCTGATCCCGCGTCGCTAGCATGCCCTACCATGCGGCCTTGCCAAAGTGGCTGTCGGGGTGATTGCGCAGGCAAGCGCCTGCACAGGCTGCAACACCGCCGTCAGGTGCCTAAAGGCAGAAATACGCGGCCTTGCGCATCTGCCCGAAAAGGACCGGCGTGATGGGGGGCAACACCCCGCAAGCCGCTGCCGTTTTTTCCAGGGTATCGAGAAGGTACGTCGGAGTTTCCAGGCCTTACGAGGTAGTATCTTCCAACAACGGGGATAGCGTGTGTGTGATCCCCTGCATGCGCTGCTGGTCCTCAGTCCCGAAAAACCTTGGCTGGCATGCTCCGTCTCCTAGAACTCCCGGTCGCCATCGTGTTGCCAGGGTTTCGCAAGGTTCCCGAAGCGAGTGAAGCGGCCCTCGAAGCTGAGTTCGACCGAGCCGATGGGGCCGTGGCGCTGCTTGCCGATAATTACTTCGGCCTTGCCATGAAGCCGCTCCATACGTTCCTGCCAGGCGGCCATCTCCTCCAGCTTGTCGTCCGAGGGTTTTTCCCGCTCGGCGTAATATTCCTCGCGGAAGACGAACATCACCACATCTGCATCCTGCTCGATCGAGCCTGATTCGCGCAGATCTGAAAGCTGTGGGCGCTTGTCGTCGCGGTTTTCCACCTGCCGTGACAGCTGGGAGAGTGCGATAACCGGGATGTCGAGTTCCTTTGCTATGGCCTTGAGGCCTTGTGTGATCTCGGACACCTCGTTCACCCGGCTGTCCTTGGCCGAGGCGGGGCGCACCAGTTGCAGGTAGTCCACGATCAGCACGTCGAGGCCCTGGCTACGCTTGAGACGGCGGGCGCGGGCGGCCAACTGGCTGATGGGCAGCGCGGCTGTGTCATCTATGTAAAGTGGGCAGGCCTCCAGCGTCTTGGCCGCCTCAACAAAGCGGCGGAATTCGCCCTCGGTCATGTCGCCGCGCCGGATCTGTTCAGACGGGACTTCGGAGGCTTCTGACAGAACCCGCGCGGCCAACTGTTCGGCACTCATCTCAAGGCTGAAAAAGCCGACAACGCCACCTTTCACCGCGCCCTCGCCGCCATCGGGCAGCGCGCCACGCTTGTATGTCTTGGCGATGTTGAAGGCGATGTTCGTGGCCAGCGACGTTTTGCCCATCGATGGGCGTCCGGCTAGGATCAGAAGGTCTGACTTGTGCAACCCGCCTAGCTTTCGGTCCATGTCGTTGAGCCCAGTGGAGATGCCCGCTAGCCCGCCGTCGCGCTTAAATGCGGCATTGGCGACGTTGACGGCATCGGTAACGGCTTTGAGAAAGCTCTGAAATCCGGTCTCGGATTTGCCCTGTTCAGAAAGGGCATAAAGCTTTTGCTCAGCCTGCACGATCTGGTCGCTTGGCTCCAGCGTCACATCGGCGCGCGCGGCCTGGCCTGCGATGTCGCGGCCAAGGCCGATCAGTTCACGCCGTATGGCCATGTCATAGATCATCTGCGCATAGTCACGTGCGGCAAAGGCGCTGATGGCAGCACCTGCCAGCCGCACAAGATAGGCCGCGCCACCCAACTCGTTGAGGCCTTCGTCATCTTCGAGGAAGGTCTTAAGCGTCACCGGAGACGCCAGCGCGCCCTTGTGGATACGGGCGGCTGCGACCTCGTAGATGCGCGCGTGCAAAGGATCATAGAAATGGGTCCCGTTGATAAGGCTCGCAACCCGGTCAAAGATGTCGTTATTTGTTAAGATCGCACCCAGAAGCTGCTGCTCGGCTTCGATGGAGTGCGGTAATGTCTCAGTGTCGGTGGTTTCAACGCCTGCGGCGTTGAAAGTTGTAATTGTGTTCATCGTATTCCCGTCCCACCTGTACGCCTTGGTCATACATTCGCCGTCGCCTTGGTTGCAAATTGTATGTTTCTGTGGATTGGCTGTGGATAGGTTCTCTCTAGCGATATAGTGTCATGAGCGAAGCATTCGCGTCAACATCTGGTAGATTAGAGCGCGATCCCCCGGATATTTTTTTATCCGGGCGCTATACCCTTTGGCACGTTTCCGCCATCAGGTATTTTTGACCAGAAAGAAGCAGAGATGGCGCCTCCCGACTTCATATTTCCGGACATACTCTGGGGGAGACGCGCGAACGCGTGGCGGGGGCAGCGCCCCTAATCCAGACCTCACGAAGAGCGAGCCGCCTGCCAGGCGCGGGGATCGTTGAGGAACTCTTCCACCCCGTTCAGAGTGGCCGCGTCAAAGGCACCCGAGGCGTGCGCCTCGGCCAGAACGTCCCACCAGGTGCAGAGGTAATGCAGCGCAACCCCATGATCACCCAGTGTCTTTTCTGTTTCTGGAAAGATACCGTAATAGAAGATCACCGCCGTATGGCCACAGCTGGCCCCCGTCTCGCGGATCGCGTCCACGAAGCTGAGTTTTGAGCCGCCATCGGTGGTCAGGTCCTCGACAAGCAACACGCGCTCGCCCTCGCGCATCGCGCCCTCGATCCGAGCGTTGCGGCCATAACCCTTGGGCTTCTTGCGCACATAGCTCATGGGCAGAGCCATCCGTTCGGCCACCAGTGCGGCAAACGGAATGCCCGCAGTCTCACCGCCCGCGATGTTGTCGAATGCCTCAAAGCCCGCATCACGCATGACCGTCACGGTCAGGAAATCCATTAATGTTGCGCGGATACGGGGGAAGGAGATCAGCTTGCGGCAATCGATATAGGTCGGCGAGGGCAGACCAGAGGCCAGCGTGAAGGGGTCCTCGGCGTTGAAATGCACAGCCTTTATTTCAAGCAGCATACGCGCGGTCAGCCGTGCGATTTCGTCTTTGGAGGGGGCGCCGGTGGGTATCATGTGTGCCTCAATTGGTCGGGGGTATGGGGTCAATGCGGTTGGCAATGTCGATCAGCAGATCCTTCAGGCCTGTGCGCAGCGCTTGTCCAAGCGTCTCCCGCAGGCCAGCCACGCCATCGCGGGTCTGGGTTAGAATACCGGTGAGGGCCTGCACATCCGTGCGCAGGCCTACGATTTCCCCGGCCGTGGCAGTATCCAGCGCGGCGGCCTT
The DNA here is from genome assembly GCA_963691795.1 of Roseovarius sp. Classification (GTDB taxonomy): domain Bacteria; phylum Pseudomonadota; class Alphaproteobacteria; order Rhodobacterales; family Rhodobacteraceae; genus Roseovarius. The sequence goes on along the minus strand of OY829373.1, from coordinate 3,216,723 downwards.
GGCTTGAAGGCCGAGATCGATCTCTTTCATCTGATCAAGTAGCACTGAGACATCGCTGGAGACCACACCATCGCGCGCCTCTTCACGCAGCCCGTCAAGTGCGCCCGTAAGGCCCTGCACATCCGCGCGCAGACCCGCGATCTCTTCGGCCGTGGCGCTGTCGGCGGCGGCTGCACTGGCCTTAAGGCGCACATCGACATCCTTGATCTGATTGATCACTGCTGAAACTTCTGTGGCCTGCGCCGCCATCCGATCCGTCACGTCAACGCCCACCGTCTCGACGGTCTGCGCCATGGTGTCGGCGGCGAAATCCTGAACTCGGCCAAGAAGAAGAAAGGCTCCGAAGACAAGCAGCACTGCCAGCATGAGCGTGGCGTTCAGCAGTGCCAGCGCCAGGTTGCGCAGGCGAGAGCGGAATGTCGGTTGCGTCATCGTTTAGGGCCTCTTCTGATCTCAGTCGCTGCTCACTTGCCAGTACAGATCGTAGCCCGGATCAAAGACGGTTACATCGCCGTCATCAGTGCGGATCTTGGCGGGGTAGGAGACGGGCGTCTGACGCTTGGTGAGGATGATAGTGGTCTTATTGATCGGCATTTGGTAAAACCTCGGGCCATTGCGCGAGGCAAAGCCCTCGAGCTTGTCCAGCGCGTCGCACTCCTCGAACACATGGGCAAGGATTGACATGGTGTTGGTCGCCGTGAAACAGCCCGCGCAGCCGCAGGCCTGTTCCTTGTTGGCATCTGTATGCGGCGCACTGTCCGTGCCGAGGAAAAACCGTATGTCACCCGAGGTGGCCGCGGCCCGCAGCGCCTGACGGTGGCTTTCGCGCTTGGCAACGGGCAGGCAGTAGTAGTGGGGCCGGATACCACCGGCGAGGATGTGGTTGCGATTGATGACCAGATGATGCGTGGTGATCGTGGCTGCCAGGTCGCTGTCATTGGCCATTACATAGGACACCCCGTCAGAAGTGGTGATATGTTCCATCACCACGCGCAGCCCTGGCGTGGCGCGCCGGATTGGATCGAGCACGCGGTCGATAAACACGGCCTCGCGGTCGAAGATGTCGACCTCAGCATCCGTCACCTCGCCATGCACACAAAGCGGCAGGCCGATCTCGGCCATTTTTTCCAGCACGGGGCGCACCTTGTCGAAATCACGCACGCCGCTGGCTGAATTGGTGGTGGCCCCAGCAGGGTAAAGCTTAACTGCATGGACAATCCCCTCTGCCTTGGCGTGGGCCACGTCGTTGGGATCGGTATCCTCGGTCAGGTAGAGCGTCATGAGCGGGGTAAAGCTGCTGCCCTCGGGCCGCGCGGCAAGGATACGGGTCCGGTAGGTATCGGCCTGAGCGCCTGTTACCACGGGTGGCACGAGGTTGGGCATGATAATGGCGCGTTCAAAATGGCGGGTGGTTTCGGGGCAGACGGCGGTTAGCATGGCGCCGTCGCGCAGATGCAGGTGCCAGTCGTCGGGGCGTGCGATGGTCAGGCTTTGGTTCATGTGGCAGGCCTTACACCTTTGCTTCTGCCGGGGCCAGTGGCAGTTTGCTCAGGCTTCGCCATCGGTATCCTGAGCGTCAGGAGACGGCCTACATGCCAAAGCTTTGTTCGCGCGTTCAAGGGCGCGGCGCATCGCGCGCAGCTCAAATTCACGCAGGACCGTTTCGCAGAGTGTTTTCATAAGCCCAAACCGGCCTGCCTCTTCTAGGGCCACACGCATTTCTTTGAGGTATAAGCGATCCGTGCGACGCGCCCGAAGCAGTCGTGCCAGTGAAAGGTCGGTCAGCTTGCCCGAACTCATTTGTGCCAGAATCCGGTAGAGCACGTTCATACGCAGCAGGGATGCCTCCAGATCAGGGCCTAGAAAGCGCGCACGGGTTCTGGTTACGTTTAACCCAGTAAAAAGGCTTGCATGCATCGCGTCCAGTGGATCGCGCGGATCGTAGATTACACGCGCCTCAGCTGCGGCATCCAGCATGTCGGGCGCAAAGCCGTAGCGCGATGTGAAATCGCGGCGCCGCTGTGCTTGGAAACGCGTGTCCCATTCTGTCACACGCGGATCAAGGGTGGCCTGCGGTTGCAGCGCCAAGACCTTGGCCCCCGGTGTTGCGACGGAAAAGGCCGCCGCAGCATAGCCGGCAGATCCGGCGCCGTAAAAGATCACCTGATCGAAATCGTCGAAGAACCCGTCATCGGTCAGACGGTCGAAATAGTGGATCACGTACGGATCGCGAAACCACGTATCGCCGCGCGAGAAAAGCCCCATATGCGACCACCCCAGTGCTTCTGTCAGGGGCCAGACCAGCGGGTGTCCCGGCTTGCCCTTGGTAAGCACGCTTTCAAAGGTTTCAAACGTGATTAAAAGGATTGGTTTTTTTTCAATTAAAAGCGCGGCATGATCTGCGCCAAGCGGTTGACAATAGCCATCCTCGTCCGCCACATCCTCGAGCCGCTCACACCAATCGTCCCAACCCAGACCGGCGAGATCAGCATGCGTAAGCGAGGACAAATCTTTCATCGCGCATGGGCCCCCGGCAAAGATGTGGCGTTGAATATGAGAAGTATGCCCCTACCATGGCAACGGTGTCCAGACGCGAAAAGCGGGTTTGGGCGGGAAAACGATTATGCCGGTGTCCTTGACGCTGAGGGCCGAGCATGCAGGGATATAAACGAGATGACCCAGTGGACTTCAATCGACGACATTCAGACGCTACTGGCCACACAGGGCTATGTCTGCGACCGGGCGCTGGGAACGGTTGCCTATCTTGCGCTTAAGCTGGGGAGACCGCTTTTCCTAGAGGGTGAGGCTGGTGTCGGCAAGACGGAGATTGCCAAGGCGATTGCGGCGGCACTTGGGCGTCGGCTTATTCGGTTGCAATGCTACGAGGGGCTTGATGCGGCCACGGCGGTTTACGAATGGAATTTCGCGGGGCAGATGATTGCGATCCGCGCGGCCGAGGCGGCAGGCAAGGTTGATCGCGGCAAACTCAGTGATGAGCTTTTCACGCAGGACTACCTGATTGAACGCCCCCTGCTTGAGGCGATGCGACCCCAGCCTGGCGGCGCGCCGGTGCTGCTGATTGACGAACTTGACCGAACCGATGAACCGTTCGAGGCCTTCCTGTTGGAAGCCTTGAGCGACTTCCAGGTGACCATCCCGGAACTGGGTACCATTGCTGCACCAGAGCCGCCGATCGTGATCCTCACCTCCAACCGCACGCGAGAGGTGCATGACGCGCTCAAACGTCGTTGTCTCTATCACTGGGTCGACTACCCCGATTTCGACCGCGAAATGGAGATCCTCCAGGCCCGCGCGCCGGAAGCGGCTGAAAGCCTAAGCCGCGAGGTGGTGGCGTTTGTCCAAAAGCTGCGCACTGAGGATCTTTTCAAGAAACCTGGCGTGGCCGAAACCATCGACTGGGCCAAATGCCTGCTGGCGCTTGACGTAATCAACCTGAGCCCAGAGGTCATCGCTGACACGCTGGGTGCGATCCTGAAATACCAAGATGATATCGCCAAACTTCAAGATTCCGAGGCCAAACGCATCCTAGACGACGCAAGGGCCTCCCTCGAACCGGCATGATGCTTCATCTTTCCCATAATACTCTGGGGGTGCGGGGGCAAAATCCCCGTTGTCGACATGTCTGAAGCCCGCGCTCTGGACCTGCCAGACCATCCCCGCTTAACCCATAACATCACCCATTTCGCCCGCGCGCTGCGCAAGGCGGGTTTGCGCGTTGGGCCAGGGCGCGTAATCGACGCGATCCGCGCGGTTGAGGCGGCGGGCTTTACCAGCAAGGAAGACTTTTTCTTCACCCTTCAGGCGTGCTTTGTCTCGCGCGCCGAGGACAGGGCCGTCTTCGCACAGGTGTTTCGCCTCTACTGGCGTGATCCGCGTTACATGGAACACATGATGGCGATGATGCTGCCAGCTTTGCGCGGCGTGCAGGACACGCCTGTTGCAAAACCCGCCGAAAAGCGCGCGGCAGAGGCACTTCTTGACGGTGCCAACCGCGATGCGCGACCTGACGAGGGCGACGAGCAGGGCGAGGACACCGAAATTGACATCGACGCTTCGATGACGATTTCGACCGAGGAAAAACTGAAGACCCTTGATTTTGAGCAAATGAGTACCGATGAAATTGCGCAGGCCAGGCGCATGCTCTCCCGCCTTACATTGCCAGTTAAACCGTTCGCCTCCCGCCGGGGCCAGCCTAGCTTGCAAGGCGCGCGCATCGACGCGCGTCGCACGCTGAAGGCAGCCCTGCGCCGGGGTGGTGAACTTCGCCGCATCCACAAGGCAAAACCCAAAGATCGCTGGCCAAATCTTGTGGTGCTCTGCGACATCTCTGGCTCGATGAGCCAATACAGCCGCATGGTGCTTCATTTCCTACACGCGGTTGCCAATGAAAAAGGCGCGGGCTGGGCGCGGGTCCACGCTTTCACCTTTGGCACACGGCTTACCAATATCACCCGCCACCTCGCCACCCGCGACGTGGACGCTGCCCTGGCTGCGGCAGGGCAGGAGGCGCAGGATTGGGAAGGCGGAACGCGCATCGGGGCCTGCCTTCACGATTTCAACCGCGACTGGTCGCGCCGGGTCATGGGGCAGGGTGCCGTGGTACTTCTGATCACGGATGGGCTTGACCGTGACGATGCCGATGCGCTTGCAAATGAGATGCAGCGCCTACATCTCGCGGCTCGCAGACTGATCTGGCTCAACCCACTTTTGCGCTGGGAAGGATTTGCGCCCAAGGCGGCTGGTATCCGGGCCATGCTTCCGAATGTGGACAGCTTTCGTGCAGGCCACTCCATTGACAGCCTTGAACAGCTTGCCCAAGTGATATCCCAACCCGGCGACGCCGGAGAGAAAGCCAGATTGATGGGAACGTTCTGATATGAATAGCCAAACACCCAAAACCTCAGCCCGGTTCGATACCATCCCCGAGATTGCCCTTGACTGGCACCGCGCGGGAAAGGGCGCAGCACTGGCCACCGTTGTCGAGACATGGGGCAGCGCGCCACGCCGGGTGGGCAGCCAGTTGGCCATTTCTGGGCTGGGTGAGATCGAGGGCTCCGTCTCGGGTGGCTGCGTCGAGGGCGCCGTGGTGGCCGAGGCACTAGATGCGATAGAAGAAGGCAAGCCCGTGATGCTCGAATACGGTGTCAGCGACGGTGATGCGTTTGCCGTTGGGCTGGCTTGTGGCGGTACGATCCGGGTGCTTGTGGAACCCATCGGGACGATCATGGCTGAGGACGTGCTGGCCCAGCTGGTTGAGGCCCGCGCCGCCCGCCGCCCGGTGGCCTATGTCACCGGACCAAAAGGTGGTGGGCATCTGACCTTCGATGGTCATGAGACGCGCTTTCGCATGGACCGCTCTGGATTTGAGGAGGATGGTGAAACCTTTGTGGCCATCCACAACCCGCCCCTCCGCCTGATTGTAGTGGGTGCGGTGCACATCGCGCAGGCGCTGGTGCCCATGGCACGCTTGGCGGGCTATGATCCGCTTATTGTCGACCCGCGCGAAAGCTTTGCCTCCAAGGGGCGCTTTCCCGGTGAGGTGCTGCGCCATGACTGGCCTGATGAAGGCGTGCGTGCTTTCGGTTTGGACACGCGCACGGCCCTTGTGCTCTTGACCCATGACCCCAAGCTGGACGATCCGGCGCTCGAGGCGGCACTGGCCTCGGACGTGTTCTATATCGGCGCGCTGGGCTCCTCCCGTACCCATGCCAAACGCGTGGACCGGCTTAAGGCCTCTGGGTTTTCGGATGTCGAGATCGCGCGTATTCATGGCCCTGTGGGCCTTGATATTGGTGCGGCGAGCCCCTCTGAGATTGCGGTTTCGGTTATCGCCCAGATGACCAAGGTGCTAAGGCAAGGCGTATGAAATTCGGCCCCGTTCCGTTGGCCGAGGCAGAGGGCGGGCTGCTGGCCCATTCAGTGCGCCTGCCCGGGGAGCGATTGCGCAAGGGACATGTGCTGGAGGCTGAAGACCTCGCCAAGCTGGCCGCGCAGAACCTTTCGCACGTGTGCGTTGCGCGCCCTGAACCGGGCGATTTGCTTGAGAATGAGGCCGCACTGGTGCTGGCCCGTGCCGTGCATGGCGGTGCAGAGGGGCTTAGCCTGACCGCGCCCTTCACGGGCCGCGTCAACATTATTGCCGATGGGCCGGGACTGATTTTGGTGGATGCCGCCAAGATCACGGCGGCCAACATGATCGATCCGATGATCACCATCGCCACCGTGGCCCAGTGCCACCAGATCCATCCCGGTGGCATGGCGGCCACTATCAAGATCATCTCATACGGTGTGGTCGGTGCCGCGTTGGAGGCAGCTGCCGAGGCCGGGCGCGGGGCGCTGCGTCTGGCCGCGCCGCGCTTTGCCACGGCCAGTTTGATTGTCACGGATGTCTCGGGCGGTCCTGGCCTGAAAGGTCAGGACGCGATCAAAGCCCGTGTTCAGGGATTGGGCATGGACCTGATAGAGACGCTCACCACACCTCACGAAGAGGTGGCGCTGGCGGAAGCAATCATGGTGGCCAAGGGCGATATGGTGCTGATCCTCACGGCCTCGGCCACTTCGGATATCGGTGACACGGCGCCGGAAGCGCTGCGTCGCGCCGGTGGCGTGGTGACGCGTTTTGGTATTCCCGTTGATCCCGGTAATCTTTTGTTTCTGGGTCGGCATGGCGCACGCCCCGTAATCGGGTTACCAGGTTCGGCCAGATCGCCGGTCTTGCATGGGGCCGATTGGATCTTGGCGCGGATCGCATGTGGCGAAACCCCAGATGATTTGGGTTTTGCAGCCATGGGCGTTGGGGGGCTTTTGAAAGAGATCCCGACACGTCCACAACCTCGTCAGCGACCAAAATCCTGAACGCGGTGCAAAAAACTGGGTTCTCATCCACTGGGCGTCGTGCTTAACTCCGCTATATACAAAAAAAACAACCCAGGGAGATGCCAAATGGCCGAGGTCTCAATGACCGTGAATACCAAGGTTGTGTCCGGTGAAGTCGAAGGCCGGACATTGCTTGTGGAGTTTATCAGGGAAACGCTTGGATTGACCGGCACGCATGTGGGCTGCGATACCAGCCAGTGCGGGGCCTGCGTTGTGCACATGAACGGAAAAGCGGTTAAATCCTGTACAATATTTGCGTCCGAATGCGACGGAGCAGATGTCACCACGATCGAAGGAATGGAAGAAGCCGACGGATCGCTAGGGACGATTCAGCAGGCCTTTCAGACGCATCACGGTCTGCAATGTGGTTTCTGCACACCCGGTATGGTGATGTCGGCAGCCGCACTTTTGTCTGAGAATCCGAACCCCACAGAAGCGGAGATTCGGGATTACCTGGAAGGCAATATTTGCCGATGCACCGGGTACCATAATATCGTCAAGGCGATCATGTCTGCCGCTGGGCAGGACGTATCAGCCGTGGCGGCAGAATAAGCGACAATACGTCGCTCGTCGTCCCCATCAGTCGCGTTTTTCGAGACTGATGTACTAGGGTGACGAGCATCATAGACATTTAGGGAGGACTACACATGCCAGCAGATGGAGGCATTGGAGCCGCAACCCCGCGGCGCGAAGATGTCCGGTTTCTCACCGGTACAGGTAACTACACCGACGACATTAACATCAACGGACAAACTTACGTACAGTTCGTGCGCTCGACAATGGCACACGGTAAGATCAACAGCATCGATAGCACGGCAGCAGAGGCGATGCCTGGTGTTATCCGCGTATTTACTGGTGCCGATTTTGCTGAGGTAGGCGGTGTTCCCTGCGGTTGGCAGGTGACTGACAAGCATGGCCAACCTATGGCTGAGCCCGTGCACCCGGTTTTGGCGCAAGGCAAGGTCCGCCATGTTGGCGATCCTATCGCTGCCGTGGTGGCCGAAACGGCCGACCAGGCGCGCGACGCAGCAGAAGCGCTTGAAATCGACATTGAAGAGCTTCCGGCCGTGGTCGATATGAAAGCCGCGCTCGAAGACGGCGCAACGAAGGTCCATGACGACCTAGACAGCAACCTGTGCTACGACTGGGGCTTCATCGAAGACAACAAAGGCGCGGTTGACGAAGCGATTGAAAACGCAGCCCATGTCACCACGCTGGAGCTGGTTAACCAGCGCCTTGTGGCGAACCCGATGGAACCGCGCGTGGCGGTTGGTGATTACAAACGCGCCGGCGATGAAAGTACGCTTTACACGACGTCCCAGAACCCCCACGTGATCCGTCTTCTGATGGGCGCATTCGTGCTGGGTATCCCTGAGCACAAGCTGACCGTGATTGCCCCCGATGTGGGTGGGGGTTTCGGCTCTAAGATCTATCACTATGCGGAAGAGGCGTTTGTCACATTTGCGGCCAAGGCACTGAACCGTCCCGTCAAATGGACGGCCAGCCGGTCAGAGGCGTTTATTTCGGACGCGCAGGGCCGTGACCATGTGACCAAGATCGAACTGGCGCTCGATGCCGACAACAACTTCACCGCGATCCGGACAGAGACTTACGCCAACATGGGCGCCTACCTGTCCACCTTCGCGCCCTGCGTGCCAACCTACCTGCACGGCACGCTGATGGCGGGCAACTACAAGACGCCCAATATTTACGTGAACGTCAAAGCGGTCTTCACCAACACGGTACCTGTTGATGCCTATCGCGGCGCCGGACGGCCCGAAGCGACCTACCAGATCGAGCGAGTGATCGATAAAGCTGCGCGCGAACTGGGCGTTGATCCGATTGCGCTGCGGCGTCAGAACTTTATCACCGAGTTCCCCTATGCCACGCCCGTCGCAGTCGAATATGACACGGGCGACTATGTGGCCACGATGGACAAGCTGGAAGAGATTGCCGATGTGGCTGGCTTTGACGCGCGGCGCGCGGAAAGCGAGGCGAATGGCAAGCTGCGCGGTCTGGGCGTGAACTGCTATATCGAGGCCTGTGGCATCGCCCCATCGGCCCTTGTAGGTGCGCTGGGCGCACGGGCAGGTCTTTATGACGCCGCAACCGTTCGAGTGAACGCCACCGGGTCGATTTCGGTCATGGTCGGCGCGCACAGCCACGGGCAGGGGCATGAGACCGCTTTCCCGCAGGTTGTGGCCGAAATGCTAGGGATTGACGCGTCCATGATTGAGATTGTCCATGGTGACACCTCCAAAGTGCCTTTTGGGATGGGGACTTATGGATCCCGCTCGCTCGCGGTTTGTGGATCGGCAATGGTCAAGGCCACCGAGAAGGTGATCGCAAAAGCCAAGAAGATCGCGGCTCACCTGATGGAAGCCTCGGACGCAGATATTGAGTTGAAGGATGGTCAGTTCACCGTTGCGGGCACGGACAAATCCGTGGCTTGGGGCGATGTAACGCTGGCCGCTTACGTGCCGCATAACTACCCCATCGAAGAGGTGGAGCCAGGTCTGGAGGAAACGGCCTTCTATGACCCGGCAAACTTCACCTATCCGGCGGGGGCCTATGCCTGCGAGGTCGAGATTGATCCCGAAACCGGCAAGGTCACAGTGGAACGCTTTGCGGCCGCTGATGACTTTGGCAACATCATCAACCCGATGATTGTCGACGGACAGGTGCATGGCGGTTTGGCGCAAGGCATTGGCCAGGCGCTTCTGGAGAACTGTGTCTATGATGAGGACGGCCAGCTTCTGACCGGCTCGTTCATGGATTACGCCATGCCACGCGCCGATGATGTGCCGTTCTACGCGGTGGATCATTCGTGCCAGACGCCCTGTACGCACAACCCGCTTGGGGTGAAAGGGTGCGGAGAGGCCGGGGCCATCGGCTCACCACCAGCGGTGGTCAGTGCTGTGGTCGACGCGTTGTGTTCAGGTGGGCACAACATCACGCATATCGACATGCCTGTCTCGCCATCGCGGGTCTGGCAGGCGATGCAGGGTTAAGGGAGGATTACCAATGTATGCATTTGATCTAGAACGCCCTTCAACGATCGCAGATGCGGCAGCGGCGCTGGCATCTGAGGATGCTCAGGCTTTGGGCGGGGGGCAGACCCTGATCCCGACGCTCAAACAGCGTTTGGCAAGCCCTTCCAAACTGGTAAGCTTGGGCGCGATTGGCGAAATGCAGGGGATCTGCTCTGACGAAGACGGCAGGATGTGTGTTGGCGGGGCGACTTGCCATGCGGATGTGGCAGCCTCGAAAGGTTATCCAGCGTTGGCAGACCTTGCTGGTAACATCGGAGATCCGGCAGTGCGCAACCGTGGTACGGTTGGGGGCTCTTTGGCCAACAATGATCCGTCAGCCTGTTATCCGTCTGGCGCGCTGGCCTCTGGTGCAACGATTGTCACCAATGCGCGTGAGATTGCGGCGGATGACTTCTTCCAAGGCATGTTCGAAACTGCGCTCGAGGAAGGTGAGATCATTACCGAGGTCAAGTTCCCAGTTCCTGAGGCAGCCGCATATATGAAGTTCGAACAGCCTGCGTCACGCTTCGCACTTGTGGGTGTCTTCGTGGCGAAGTTTGCCGACGGTGTTCGGGTGGCCGTGACGGGGGCGTCGAATGATGGCGTTTTCCGTTGGTCAGAGGCCGAAGCTGCGCTGAGCGCAAATTTCTCGGCGGATGCGTTGAATGGTCTGACCCTGAGTGGAGATAATATGATCTCGGACCTGCATGGTTCGGGAGATTACCGGGCGCATATTGTCGGTGTGATGACAAAGCGGGCGGTTGCCGCCGCAAGCTGATCATCGCTGAGTGAGACTGAGGCCGCCTGGGACGTAACAACCGGGGCGGTTTCCTTTTGGAGGGAGCAAAGTGATTTCAGGATTTTGGGTGGTCAGTCCTTGAACCAGAGGCGGGGTTCAGCGATTTCGATGGAATTGCCTGCCGGGTCGCGAAAATAGATCGAGTGGGCGCCGCCCGGCCAGTCAAAATCGGCTTCGATGGGATGGCCTGCGGTCTCCAGATGGGTGCGCCATTGGTCAATCTCGGCGCGTGACGCGGCAAAGCAGAGATGTCCGGGCCCGTGGGCACCGTGGGCCGGGACGGGGAAGCGGGGGTTTGAGGAGCCCTCGGCCGTGACGTTGGCATCAAAAATCAGCAGGATGGTTTGTCCGACGCGAAAAAAGACATGGCGACCGGGAACGCGCAGTTCTTCATTCAAACCGAGGGTCTGGCCATAGAAGTTGGCCGCGGTGTCAAGGTCGTCAACATATAGCGCAGCTTCTAGCAGGGCGGTTGGGGCCGGGGGCTTTCCAGTCATGGGACGAGCGTAGGGTATTTGGGATATAGACGGCAAGTTCGAGGTGTGTGGGACCACGCGCCCGGCCTTTGAGCTGACTTGCCTTAAGCTGTCACATACAGGCCACAGTCTTCACACTATATATTCCGTGAAAACACGGCCTTGTCACGTCTGGAACGCGATATATAGTGGGTGAAAAGAACAAGGGGCGGGCCCCGAGTTGCTAGGGCCGCGCCGTCAAGGATGAGGGATCATTTTGGGCAGGGGGCAGGTGGCCTGATGGAACAAGATTTTAGAACAGAATTTGTACGCGAGCCGGTCTCGCTGAAGCAGCACCCGGCATTGGTTCTTAATGCCGATTACAGGCCGCTCTCTTACTACCCCCTTTCGCTCTGGCCATGGCAGGATGCCGTCAAGGCGGTTTATCTCGACAGGGTGAGCATCGTAGCCGAGTATGACACCTTCGTGCGGAGCCCCAGCCAGCAGATCAGGATCCCCAGTGTCATTGTCCTCAAGGATTATGTGAAGCCGCAAAAGCGGGTGGCCTTTACCCGCTTCAACCTCTTCCTGCGTGATGAGTTCCAGTGCCAGTATTGCGGTGCGAAAGGGGATTTGACTTTTGATCATGTCGTGCCGCGTGCGCGGGGTGGGATCACCAGCTGGGAAAACGTGGTGGCCGCCTGTTCCAAGTGTAATCTCAAAAAAGGTGCCCGGTCCCTGCGGGAGGCGGGCCTGTCGCTGCGAAAGCCGCCCCGAGCCCCCGGCGCAGAGGAGCTACGCAACATGGGACGTAAGTTCCCGCCGAATTACCTGCACGAAAGCTGGGTCGATTTCCTATACTGGGATGCAGAGCTGGATGCGTGAGTCTGTAGATGTTTGAAATTCTACCCACAGGAAAATTTAGTTCTTGTAGTTGAACTCCCTAAGAGGCCGCGCTAAATTATCGCAAAATCTGCTAGGGAGCTTGATATGTGTGGAATCGTAGGTCTCTTCCTGAAGGACAAATCGCTTGAGCCACAGCTGGGCGAGATGCTGACCGAGATGCTGATCACCATGACAGATCGTGGCCCGGATAGTGCCGGGATCGCCGTTTATGGCGAGGATCGTAATGGGTTTGGCAAGCTGACCGTGCAATCAGCCGATCCTTCGGGCTTCGAGGGGTTGGATGTCGAAATTTCAGCCGCCATCGGAGCCCAAGTGAACCAACGGGTCGTTGATACCCATGCCGTGATCGACCTGCCCGAGGACAAGATTGCCGCGGCGCGTGCCTATCTCAAGGCCAGCCGCGACGATGTCCGGGTCATGAGCGCTGGAGAGGTCATTGAAATCTACAAGGAAGTCGGCCTGCCCGAGGATGTAGCGAAACGCTTCGACATCCCCAAGCTGACTGGTACCCATGGCATTGGCCATACCCGTATGGCCACCGAGTCGGCCGTGACCACGCTGGGTGCGCACCCGTTCTCAACGGGGTCAGACCAATGCCTTGTGCACAATGGCTCCATGTCCAATCACAACAGCTTGCGCCGTAAGCTGGCGCGGCAGGGGGTGAACGTGGAAACACTTAACGATACCGAAGTCGCCGCCGCCTACCTGACATGGCGCATGCAGGAGGGCGAGAGCCTTGGCGAGGCGCTGGAGTCCGGGCTGGAGGATCTGGACGGGTTCTACACGTTCGTGGTGGGCACCAAGGACGGGTTTGGCGTTCTACGCGACCCGATCGCCTGTAAGCCTGCGGTGATGGCCGAGACAGATCAATACGTGGCCTTTGGCAGCGAGTACCGAGCCCTGGTGAACCTGCCCGGGATCGAAGATGCCAATGTTTGGGAGCCCGAGCCCGCGACCGTTTATTTCTGGAAGCACTGATCTCCCGCATGACCCAGGCCGCCGAAGATAGTGTCGTCACTCAAATCCCTGCCGATGTGCAGGTCACGGGCATACCCCGTCCCGTGGCCTATCGTCGGACGTGTTGGGGCAAAGATCCCTACGCCCTGTGTAGCTATTCCGCGCTCAAGAAAGGGGCAGTCTACGAGGATCGGCAGACCATTCGCGAACCTCTGGGCGACAAGGTCTTTTTCGCAGGTGAACATGTGGCGGATGATTTCCCAGCAATGGTGCATGGCGCGCTGATCACGGGGCAGGAGGCTGCCGCGGCTGTTCTGAAAACCGATGCCAAGCGGATTGGCGTGATCGGGGCTGGTATGGCAGGCATGGGGGCAGCGCGTGATCTGGTGGATGCCGGGCGCGAGGTGGTGATGTTGGAGGCGCGTAACCGGATTGGTGGGCGGACTTGGACGGATATGTCCCTGGGATTGCCGATGGATATGGGGGCCTCATGGATTCACGGGCCCAAGGGTAACCCGCTGACCAAGCTGGCCAAATCGCAGGGCGTGGTGCGGGTTAAAACCGATTATGAGGATGTCTACGCTCTGACGCCTGAAGGCGATCCGGTTGCTGATGAGGATATCCCCGATTGGGTATGGGAGGCCTTTGGCGTCGAACAGAACTATGCCATGACGCGCAAGCAGCTGTCGGAAGAGGCCTTTGAAGAAGGCGTCGATCTGCCCGGGACTGATGTGGTTTTTCCAAGGGGATATGCCGCACTTTTCCCAAATTTAACAATTGGATATGAGATCAAACTCAACCATTTTGTGGAGGCGATTGAATGGGGTGATGCAGGTGTCACGTTGATCACAGATGGCGTCATACATGAGTTTGACGCTGTGGTCGTGACGCTGCCTATTGGAGTGTTGCAAGCCGGATCGGTTCGGTTTGACCCGCCGCTGCCCAATGATAAGCAGGATGCGATCGGCAAGCTAGGGCTGGGGCTGCTCAATAAACTTTACCTGCAGTTCGATGCCCCGTTTTGGGATGTTAACAAGCCGTGGATCATGCTCAGCGATGACCGGCAGCGCCCGTTTTCAACATGGCTGAACTTTACCTACATCACCGGCGCGCCGGTGCTTTGCGTCTTTCTGGGGGCTGATGAGGCTTGGACCTGGGAAGACAAATCGGATGCCGAGACGCTGCAGGCGGCGCTCGACACATTGGCTGGAATGTATGCAAGGGGAGGCGCCAATGCAGGTGCTTGATTTGACGGATATCACGTTGCGTGAGGCCAACGCGGCCTTGCAGAACCCGACGGAGGGCAGCAACGAGACCGCGTGGGAAATCGTGAATGCCCGTGGCAGCCATGCGATTGCCGTGGGTCTGGACGCGCCGATTGATGTGCAGGTGCGCGGCTCAACAGGGTATTACTGCGCGGGTATGAACGCGCAGGCGACGGTACGGGTCGATGGGTCTGTCGGGCCTGGCGTGGCCGAGAACATGATGAGCGGAAAGGTAATCGTGGATGGCGATGCCAGCCAGTACGCAGGCGCAACGGGGCACGGTGGCCTGCTGGTTGTCAAAGGCAATGCCTCTTCGCGCTGCGGGATCTCGATGAAGGGGATCGACATCGTCGTGCATGGCAATGTGGGCCATATGTCGGCCTTTATGGCACAGCGTGGCCATCTGGTGGTCTGCGGCGATGCCGGGGATGCGCTTGGCGATTCTATTTATGAGGCGCAGCTTTTCGTATGCGGTTCGGTCAAAAGCCTTGGCGCGGATTGTGTTGAGAAAGAGATGCGACCTGAGCACCTCGAAAAGCTGGCCGAGCTGCTGGAGGCGGGTGAATGCGACGCCAAGCCGGAAGAGTTCAAACGTTATGGATCGGCCCGGCAACTTTACAATTTCAACATCGACAACGCGTATTGAGGAGGCGGGATCATGGCAAAAGATGATGCAGGGGCACCACGCACATTACCTATTTATTCCAATACCTTCACACCCGAAGTAAATGCGGAAATTCGCCGTGCAGCGGCCACTGGGATCTATGACATCCGAGGTGGCGGTGCCAAACGGAAAGTGCCACATTTTGACGACCTTGTGTTTCTTGGTGCCTCGATGAGCCGCTATCCTTTGGAAGGTTATCGCGAGCGGTGTGATACCAACGTGGTACTGGGCACGCGGTTTGCGAAGAAGCCAATCGAGCTGAAAATTCCGGTCACCATTGCGGGTATGAGCTTTGGCGCGCTGTCGGCTCAGGCGAAAGAGGCGCTTGGGCGCGGGGCGTCTATGGCGGGCACGTCGACCACCACTGGTGACGGTGGTATGACCCCCGAGGAACGCGGCCAGTCTAAGCATCTTGTCTACCAATACTTGCCCAGCCGGTATGGTATGAACCCGGTCGATCTGCGCAAGGCGGATGCGATCGAGGTGGTTGTGGGTCAGGGTGCGAAACCTGGCGGCGGCGGTATGCTGCTGGGTCAGAAAATCTCGGACCGCGTGGCAGAGATGCGCACACTGCCCAAGGGGATCGATCAGCGCTCGGCCTGTCGGCACCCGGACTGGACCGGGCCGGATGATCTTGAGATCAAGATCATGGAATTGCGTGAAATTACCGGTTGGGAAAAGCCCATCTATGTCAAGGTCGGTGCGGCGCGGCCTTATTTTGATACCACGCTGGCAGTTAAAGCCGGCGCTGATGTTGTAGTGATTGACGGCATGCAGGGCGGCACGGCGGCGACGCAGGATGTGTTCATCGAACACGTGGGCATCCCAACGCTGGCGTGTATCCGCGAGGCAGTGACGGCGCTTCAGGATCTCGATATGCACCGCGAGGTGCAATTGATCGTGTCAGGCGGTATCCGGTCGGGTGCGGATGTTGCCAAGGCGCTGGCGCTTGGTGCGGATGCAGTTAGCATCGGTACGGCGGCGATGATCGCACTGGGCGACAACGACCCCAAGTGGGAGGCTGAGTACAAGCAGCTTGGCTCAACCGCGGGGGCCTATGACGATTGGCACGAGGGAAAAGATCCAGCGGGCATTTCCACGCAGGATCCAGAGCTTTCTAAGCGGCTTGATCCGGTGGAAGCGGGGCGGAGATTGAACAACTATCTCAAGGTTATGACGCTCGAAGCGCAGACACTGGCCCGGGCCTGTGGTAAGTCCCACGTGAACAATCTTGAACCCGAAGACCTTGCCGCGCTGACGATGGAAGCCGCGGCCATGGCCAAGGTGCCGTTGGCGGGCACAAGTTGGTATCCCGGTATGCCCGGCGCAGGCTTCTGATGGCGCACGCCAAGATCACCCTTTGACAACCTCGCGGTTCACTGGAACTCTCCGGTGATCTGCTTTTCAGTACATAAAGACGCACAACAGGGAGTGACCAAAATGACCACGGATCTGGCCGCATTCGCCGCCGAAAACGGTGTAAAATATTTCATGATTTCCTTCACCGACCTCTTTGGCGGTCAGCGGGCCAAGCTGGTTCCGGCGCAGGCCATTGCTGATATGCAGGAAGAAGGTGCTGGTTTTGCCGGTTTTGCAACATGGCTCGATATGACGCCGGCGCACCCCGATATGCTGGCCGTGCCGGATCCCTCTTCGGTGATCCAGCTGCCGTGGAAGCCAGAAGTGGCTTGGGTTGCTGCCAACCCGGTGATGGAAGGTGAAGATGTGGCACAGGCCCCGCGCAACGTACTGCGACGACTGATTGACGAGGCTGCGCGCGAAGGCATGCATGTCAAAACCGGGATCGAGGCGGAGTATTTCTTGTTAACTCCAGATGGAGCTGCCCTGTCGGATGAGTTCGATACAGCTGAGAAGCCCTGTTACGATCAGCAGGCTGTGATGCGCCGCTATGACGTGGTTCGCGAGATCTGTGATTATATGCTGGATCTGGGCTGGGGCCCTTATCAGAACGACCACGAAGACGCCAATGGCCAGTTTGAAATGAACTGGGAGTTTGCTGACGCGCTGGTAACGGCGGACCGCCACAGCTTCTTCAAGTTCATGACCAAATCCATCGCCGAAAAGCACGGGTTCCGCGCAACCTTCATGCCCAAGCCGGTTGAGGGGCTGACGGGCAATGGCTGCCACGCCCATATCTCGGTCTGGGATGCGGCGGGTGACGCGGCCACGACAAACGTCTTCGCGACCGAGGCCACAGGCGGCAGCCAGACGGCAGAACTGGGCCTTTCGGACAAGGGCGCAAACTTCCTTGGCGGGATCATGAAGCACGCCAGTGCGCTGGCGGCGATCACCAACCCGACCGTGAACAGCTACAAGCGCATCAACGCCCCGCGCACCATGTCGGGGGCCACGTGGGCGCCCAACACGGTCACATGGACGGGCAACAACCGCACGCACATGGTCCGCGTGCCCGGCCCGGGCCGGTTTGAGCTGCGTCTGCCCGACGGCGCGGTGAACCCCTATCTGTTGCAGGCCGTGATCATCGCGGCGGGTCTGTCTGGCGTGCGCTCCAAGGCCGATCCGGGCAAGCGGCATGACATCGACATGTATGCCGAAGGCCACAAGGTGCGTGGTGCACCCAAGCTGCCGCTCAACATGCTGGACGCGCTGCGGCTTTACGACAAGGACAAGGAACTCAAGTCCATGCTGGGCGAGGAGTTCTCGACCGCGTTCCTCAAGCTGAAGATGCGGGAGTGGAATTCTTACGTCGCGCATTTCTCGGCCTGGGAAAAGGAAAACACCCTGGACATCTGACCGGCGCTGACAATCTGGTATCTTCAGGTGGTCAGATCATACGGCCTTTGATGGGGCCGGAGGCTTTCGTGATGGTGGAGCTGACGGGTGTCCAACACACGGTATAATGGCCGCAGCAGCCCTTCCTGCGCTGCTTTATTTTTGCGCGGTCTGGATCGGGATTGACGGCTCTGCGCGGCGGTCTAAGCTGCGCGGCCTGGCCTAGGTGGACCGGCCACGGGCGAGGGATGTCGCGTTCGGCTCAGCCGTATTCCTGATACCGTTTTTATCCTGCGGGTTGGTATGTTCGTGATGGGCGTGACCCCACAATATGCTGCGAATCTTGTGATTTTTGTGGGTGTGGTACTGTGTTTGGTGGGGTGCGACTTGAAGTTAGACTTGCGCCGTGCCTTCGCACGGTCAAAGCTTGCGCTGATCACGGCAGGGCGGCAGGTGGCGCTGATCGGGTCGATCATCTTTTGTGCCTCGCTGGTGATTGGTGTGTTGGGGGTAACGGGATTGGGAGTGAGATTCACTTCTTTGATCTTGTCGCCCTCGGGGGGGCTTTTGTGGCCATCGCTCGTGCTGACGGCGCTGACGGCAACATAGCTCGGGATCGGGTTTACCTGATCCCGCATAGCATGGTGGCCAGCCCGGATATATTGGCAATGGCCAGTGGCCTGCCTGCGGCTGTGCTGGCAATGGTCAAGATCGGGGCGGGGATATTTTCAGTCAGAAGAAACATCAGGAGTGTAACGCAACTGCGTCTCTTGGTTGAAATAGCTGGGGGAAATACCCCGCTCCCTTAACCGTTGGCTTCGCGGATCTTGTCGGCGGCATCCTTGTCATAAGCCACTTCATTGGTATCAAACAGCTGATCCAGCTCGCCAGAGAGCGTCATTTCGGTGATGATGTCGCAGCCACCTACAAACTCGCCCTTGACGTAAAGCTGGGGGATCGTGGGCCAGTCTGAATACTCTTTGATGCCTTGGCGAATATCGGCATCGTCCAGCACGTTGATGTCTGAATATTCCACGCCCATGTAATTCAGAACCCCTGCCACGCGGCTGGAGAATCCGCATTGCGGCATTGTCTTGGTGCCCTTCATGAACAGCACCACGTCATTGGATTTCACGGTTTCTTCGATCTGGGTCTGTGCTTCACTCATCGTATATCATCCTGAATTTTATCAGGGGCTTACGCCCGTTTCTTTATGTTATATATCTGGTGCCTTAGTGGTCAGGGCCAGCGCATGAAGATCGCCCGAAGGCCCGTCCATTTTGCCTTTTAGAGCGGCATACACTGCGCGCTGTTGCTGGACGCGGTTCTTGCCGGCGAAGGATGCATCAACCACCTCGGCCGCGTAATGGTTTCCGTCTCCGGCCAGATCGGTGATGGTGATCTGTGCGTCCGGAAAGGTTTCGCGGATCAGGTCTTCGATTTCCTGTGCCATCATCGGCATGGGCTGCATCCTTTTGGTTGGCGTCTTTCCACCCAGATTTAGGCTGGATCGCAGGGGGCTTCAAGCGCCGGTGTCAGCTGGCGGCAAGAGGGTGATGTCTTTGCGCGCATTCAGCCGGGCTACGTCTTGATCGTAGTTTTTGGAAATCGCGTCATGCTCGGCCTTGGTCCATGGCACGAAGGCATCCTGCGGCGTGGTCTTGGGGAAGCGTTTGCGGGCTTTCTGTACAGTGCCCTTGTCGACGTTGGCCTGCGCTGCGATCCAGTCAGCGGCCTTTTGAGAAAGCCCCGGGCGGCGGCGTTTGGGGTCGGGGGTGATGACCTGTGCCGCCTCTGGTGTCAGGAGGTGTGCATAGAGAGCCGGCCCAAGCGCGCAGTAATCCTCATACCGCCAGAGGGTCAGCCTTAGCTCGGGAAGGGTGTCGCGCAGGCGATCTATGAAGCCCGACCAGGCCAGCTTCGTCAGGTCGACGCCCTGAATGAACGCGCTGAAATCATCCGATCCCCCAAGACGCAGGCTTTCGCTCCAACAAGAAGGCAGGAAGGTGGCCGGGTTGCGGATGGCGAGCGCCAGATCAATATGGTGGCCGTGGAGAAGATCTAAAAGCCGCTCCACCCGGCGCGGGGCCCATGGGTACAGGCGTGTCGTGCGCAAGAGCATCTTGCGGTCCGTTCCGCCGAGCAGGTTTTCGTCCATCAACAGGACCTGCTCCGCCGCGCCGCAATGGTGATCCAGAAATCCATTTGCGCCTGCGCGCACTACCTCTGGCGAAACACCGTCGCGCAACAACTGCGACAACGGAGTCAAGTCGCGGCGGATGGTTTTCGGGCCGATGACAGCGATGCCCATATCCCGCAGCACATCCTGTGCGTCCAGTAGGCTGTGTTGAAGATGGCTTGACGCCGTTTTGTGCGCACCGGCCAGTAGGGTGATGCGCCGGGGAGGGCCGGACGGGCTAGCCGAAATGGTGGTCAAAGCTGCCTCTGAACAGAGTGGAGAGGTCCTCTAGCGAGGTCTTGGAGCCACCAAGGTCGACCATCTGGCCAGTGAACTTGCCAACGGTTTGAACCGTAACGCCTGCGCGCCCGGCTGCCAGCATTAGCGCCTCGGCTTGATCAAAGCCACAGGCGATCAGATAGCGGCCCTGATCCTCGCCAAAAAGCGTGCCCATATCCGCACTGTCGAGGCAGATGCCAACACCCGCAGCCTCGGCCATCTCGAAGGCTGCCAGCGCCAGACCGCCGTCGGAGATGTCGGTGCAGGCACGGATAATGCTGGCATTGTCACGGATGAATTCGCCGTTGCGCTTCTCTGCCTCGAGATTAACAGCTGGGGCATCGCCGTCGGCCCGGTTGAAGACCTCGGCCAAAAGGGCAGATTGGCCGAGATGCCCCGCCGCCTCTCCCACCATGAGAGCGACATGGCCCTCGCGGGCTTCACCCGTGATGGCGGCGTCTGGGTCGTTGATCAGGCCGACTGCGCCGATGGTGGGCGTGGGCAGGATCGCTGCACCATCGGTTTCATTATAAAGTGAGACGTTACCTGACACGATCGGCATATCAAGCGCGCCAACCGCTTCACCAATACCGCGAATAGCAGCTACGAATTGACCCATGATGGCCGGTTTCTCGGGATTTCCGAAGTTAAGATTGTCTGTACTGGCCAATGGCTTGGCGCCCAAAGCTGAGAGGTTGCGATAGGCCTCGGCCACCGCCTGCTTTCCGCCCTCAAACGGGTTGGCCTTGACGTAGCGCGGTGTCACGTCCGAGGTGAAGGCCAGCAGCTTGTCCGTGCCATGCACCCGGATCAGGCCACCACCCAGCCCCGGTGTGCGGGCGCTGTCGGCCATGACCATCGTATCGTATTGCTCATACACCCACTCGCGCGAGCAGTAGTTGGGCGAGGCGATCAGCGCCTTCAGCCCTTCGATTGGGTCCACCTGTACGATGGAGGCCGGATCAAGCGGCTCCGCCGGGGTGGGTTCATCCCATGGGCGGTCATATTCGGGGGCAGACCCTGAAAGCGTGGCTAATGGCAGATCAGCTTTCACCTCGTTGCCATGCATGACAAGAAAGCGATCCTCGGCAATCGTTTCGCCCACGATGGCAAAATCAAGGTCCCACTTGTCAAAGACCGCGCGGGCTTCGGCCTCAAGATCAGGCTTGAGCACCATGAGCATGCGTTCCTGGCTCTCTGACAACATCATCTCATAGGCGGTCATGTTTTCTTCGCGCTGCGGCACGGCATCGAGGTTGAGGCGGATGCCAAGCCCGCCTTTATCGCCCATTTCGACCGCCGAACAGGTAAGACCCGCCGCGCCCATATCCTGAATGGAGATCACCGCGCCGGTTTTCATCAGCTCAAGACAGGCCTCCATCAGGCGCTTTTCGGTGAAGGGGTCGCCGACCTGTACCGTGGGGCGCTTTTCTTCGATGCTGTCATCAAACTCGGCCGAGGCCATGGTGGCCCCGCCGACGCCATCGCGCCCGGTTTTGGCGCCGAGATAGACAACGGGCATGCCCACACCGGAGGCGGCGGAATAGAAAATCGCATCGCTGTCGGCCAGACCGGCAGCGAAGGCGTTTACAAGGCAGTTGCCATTGTATGCAGCGTCAAAGCGGACCTCGCCGCCCGCGCAGGGTACACCGAACGAATTACCGTAGCCGCCGATACCTTCCACGACGCCGTGCACAAGCTGGCGGGTTTTAGGGTGTGATACTTCGCCAAAACTCAAGGAATTCATGGACGCAATGGGCCGTGCGCCCATGGTGAACACATCCCGCAGGATGCCGCCTACACCGGTCGCCGCGCCTTGGTAAGGTTCGATGTAGCTGGGGTGGTTGTGACTTTCCATTTTGAAGATGACGGCCTGACCATCACCTATATCAACAACGCCTGCATTCTCACCCGGGCCACAGATCACCTGCGGTCCTTTGGTGGGCAGGGTGCGCAGCCATTTCTTGGAGGACTTGTAGGAACAGTGCTCGTTCCACATTGCTGAGAAGATACCGAGTTCGGTGAAGCTGGGTTCCCGACCGATGATGTCGAGGATGCGGTCATACTCATCCGGTTTCAGCCCGTGGCTTTCGATCAGCTCTGGCGTGATGGCTGGTTCCTGCATCTGTCCTCATCCCCCGATGAATGTGCCTGTCGCGTGTCTCTTTAGGCGATTGATCGACCGGGGGAAAGGGGGGGCAGCATGGCTTGACCTGTGGCGTTGAATGGCCATGGTGAGAGCAGGATTGGGAGAGTGCCATGAAGATGACGGAAAACTCTTGGCGGGGTGTAGGATTGCCTGAAGATGTACTGGTGGAGGTGCCCTTTGCCAGCGTGGAGGCTGATCTGGCTGAGCGCTTAGTGGACAGCCACCTGATCACGGGTGAGACGCCACTTGTGCCGCTCGAGGGTATGGGCTGTGAGGCCTGGGTCAAGGATGAGCGCGGGCGTATGGGGCTGGGTAGCTTCAAGGCACTTGGTGCTGCTTACGTGATTGCCCATGATGCTATTGCCAGCGAAGCGCAGGACAGCGCCACGGCGTTGCGGGGCCGGACTTATGCGACGGCAAGTGCAGGAAATCACGGGATTTCGCTGGCCTTTGGCGCGCGGCGCTTTGGGGCTGACGCGGTGGTGTTCATCTCGGACACCGTGCCGGAGAGTTTTGCAGAACGCCTGCGCGGCTTTGGTGCGCGTGTCGAACGGGCTGGTGCGGATTATGAGGCCAGCATGGAGGCCGCCATGCAACGGGCTGAGGAGGAGGATTGGACCCTGCTGTCCGACAGTTCCTGGCCGGGGTATTTCGAGCGTCCGCATCGGCTGATGGAGGGCTATCTTGTGATGGCGGCCGAGGCTGCGCGCCAGATGCCAGCACCGCCCACCCATATTTTCCTTCAGGCCGGGGTCGGCGGGTTGGCCTGTGCCTGTGCTGCGCAATTTCGCGCAGTCTGGGGGGATGGGCCCGAGATCATCGTGGTTGAACCCGAACATGCGCCTGCGCTTGAGGCCAGTATCCGGGCGGGCAAGGCCGTTGAGACAACCGGTCCTGTGTCGGCCATGGGGCGGCTTGATTGCAAGGTGCCGTCGCTGATTGCTTTGAAGGAATTGGCACGCGATGCCGACCAGTTCGCCTTAATGACCGAAGAAGAGGCGGCGGGCATCCTTCCGGAACTGGCCAATCAAGGTCTGGCTAGCACGCCCTCTGGCGCGGCAGGGATCGCCTGCCTAAAGGAAATGAATCTTAGCCCAGATGCGCGGGCGCTGGTGTTCCTTAGCGAACAGGCCGACGGATGAGCGAGGGGTTTCCAGAGGCGGAATATGCCGCCCGCGTCGCCCGTGCCCAGGCCGCAATGGCAAAGCGGGGCTTTGGCGCACTGCTTCTGACCACAGAGCCGGATGTGCGGTATTTTACGGGGTTCCTAACGCGGTTTTGGGAATCGCCCAGCCGGCCCTGGTTCCTCGTGGTTCCTGCCTCGGGCAAACCCATTGCCGTAATCCCGTCCATTGGAGAGGCGCTGATGGCGTCAACATGGATAGATGATATCCGCACCTGGTCTGCGCCTGAGCCTGAAGATGACGGCGTGACCCTTCTGACTGAAACGTTGGGTGAGGTGGGCGGCCCGGTGGCCGTACCTATGGGGTACGAAACGCATCTCAGGATGCCGCTTTCCGATTTTAAACGGGTCAGCGCCGCGTCCGTTTTTGAGTTTTTGCCTGATGCGGGCCTTATGGCTGATCTGCGCGCCATAAAGTCCGAGGCCGAGGTGACGCGGATTGCTGAGACCTGTGCCGTAGCGGGTCGGGCCTTTGACCGGGTGAATGAGATTGCCGGTGTCGGCGTGCCCCTATCGCGCGTCTTTCGCGACTTCCAGTGTCTCTTGCTGGAGGAGGGGGCAGATTGGGTGCCTTATCTGGCGGGTGGGGCCGGGCCTTCGGGCTATCGTGATGTGATTTCACCGGCTGGGGATGTGCCGCTTGTGGATGGTGATGTTCTGATGCTCGACACGGGTGCAATCCTGGGCGGGTATTTCTGTGATTATGACCGCAACTTCGCGGTAGGGCATGCCAGCGATACTGCACAGACTGGACAGGCGCGTATCATTGAGGCAACGCAGGCAGGATTTGAGGTGGCCAAACCCGGTGCCATGGCGCGTGACGTCTGGGCGGCCATGTCACAGATTGTGGGCGGCGGCGAAGGGGCCGGACGCATGGGGCATGGGCTGGGCCTGCAATTGACCGAAGGGCTGTCGCTGACAGAACAGGAGACAAGTGTTCTGGCGCCGGGCATGGTTATCACGCTGGAGCCATACGTTGAGACGGCGAGCGGGCGGTTGATGGTGCATGAGGAGAATATCGTGATCACGGAAGATGGCGCGCAGGCGTTGACGCGGTTCAGTGGAGAAAGCCTGCCAGTCTTGGTGTGATATCGGCGGCGGGGCGCAGGATGATTGGGAGGACAGGGGAAAGATCTTACAGCGCAAGCTGAGTGGCGTAAGTGTTACCGGTAGGCTGAGGTTCACCCCGGCATAACGAGAAGATCAAAACACCTTGCCGTCAAAACAGGCCGATTGCCCAAAAAAAAGGCCGAGCACTAAGCTCGGCCGAAGTCCAACAGGGAGGTATGATGGTCGCGCAATCCGCAACCGCCATGGTGCGGACTTAGGCCCCGTCCCCTGACGTATCAAGGAAAAACATTCTGCATTTGCAACATGTCCGCTATGTGTTGCACGCATAGCTCAGGCTTAAAACGCCCAAGAATTCAACTATTAGATTGAATCTGAAGCTTTTTCCGATACAGGATGATCTCGTCTTGAACGAAGTCTCGGAAGGCGGCGATTCTTTGAGAATGCCTCAATTCTGATGGGTATGCTAAAAAAACAGGCACTTCTACGCTGCGAACATCCGGCAAAACCCGCACAAGCTGTGGAAAATCCTGTGTCACGTAGTTGGGCAATACCCCAATGCCGAGGTTCTGACGCACGCTTTGGAGCACACCGTAATAGTTGTTGACGGTCAGAAGCGAGGGGACCTGGTAGGTCATCAACTCCTGCACCAATGTGGCCCCGGCGCCCACCTGTGCAGAGCGGGGGTTCTGACAGATCAGGCGATGCGTGGTCAGGTCAGACAGGGCCTCGGGCTGGCCGTTGGTCTTGAGATATTCCTGGCTGGCAAAGAGGCACATATTGATGCTCATCAGCCGTTTGCGGATCAGGTCAGCCTGGCTGGGTTCTTTCATTCGGATCGCGACATCCGCCTCGCGCATGGGCAGGTCGAGCACATGTTCCTCAAGCATCAGGTCAATGTTGAGATCAGGGTATTTCTCGAAGAGTTTTGGCAGGCGCGGGGCCAGCCAAAGCGTGCCGAAGCCAATGGTGGTGGTGACGCGCAGCTCTCCGAACACCTCTTCCTCGCTGTCGCGGATGCGCGCAGTGGCAGTGTCAAGTCGCTTGGCCATGGCGCGGGTGGCGTCAAACAGCAACTCGCCCTGTTCGGTCAGGATCAAGCCGCGGGCATGGCGGTGAAAGAGCGTTGCATTTAGGGATTTTTCAAGCGCACGGATCTGCCGGGAGATCGCCGATTGCGACAGGTGAAGCTGGTCGCCGGCATGTGTCAGGCTTCCCGCGTCCGCGACGGCGTGAAAAATTCTCAGCTTGTCCCAATCCATCAACCATACTTTCAAATACTGTGACGCCCTTTCAGAAAATAACGAAAAAGGGTGATCCGTATAGGGTGCCCGTAGGTCACACGCCCAAACCTTGGAACAGGTGGGCGGCGTATTGCAACCGGAATGTACGTTACGACTGGTCGAGATGAAGAGGAACGGTTCAACTTTGCGGCTGGCGCATTACAGATCTGTTGCAAAATTCAGCTAAGATCGCGCATCACGTTTCTGGAAATCTAGAATCGATGCGAAGCAACCTAGGCCAAGCCCATGCAGCACGCGCGCAATATCTCTCGTGACATAAGCTATGCGTATTCCGCGCAGACGCGTGGGGGGCGGGCGATGATCCGCACCATGGAAAACCTGACTGGCCGGATCAGGTTGATCCGGCGCGCTGCCGGTTATGAGCACGAGGTCGCGGGAGGCCGCGATTTCTGGCAGGTGATGGTGGAGCGCTATGGCCTCTCGCTCGACATTTCGGAGGGGCATCTGGATGCGATCCCACGTTTGGGCCCATTGATTGTCATCGCCAATCACCCGTTTGGTATCCTTGATGGCCTGATGATGGGCCATATCCTCAGCCAGACACGCCGGGATTTCCGCATTCTGGCCAATGGCGTGTTTCAAAAAGCCCAAGACATCAACCGGATGATCCTGCCGATCTGCTTCGATGATACCAAGGAGGCGATGGCGCTCAACCTTCGAACCCGAAAGGTGGCGCTGGACTATCTTGCTGATGGTGGCGCGATTGGGATTTTTCCCGGTGGCACGGTCAGCACCTCGGCGCGGCCCCTGACCCGACCTCTCGATCCAAGTTGGCGCAGTTTCACGGCGCGGATGATCGCCCGGTCGGGCGCCACGGTGGTTCCGGTCTTTTTCGAGGGACAGAACAGTCGGCTTTGGCAGATCGCAAGCCATTTGCACGTCACACTTCGCATGGGCCTTTTGATCAACGAGTTTGGCAGGCGGGTCGACAGCGCAGTAAAGGTCCGGATTGGCAAGCCAATTATGGCCAATGATCTGGGCGATCGGGTGACGCAGTCCAAATCCCTCATGGCCTTTTTGCGCGAGAAGACGTATGAGCTGAGCCCGAGGCCAATCGGACCGGGTGATGTGGGTCTCGAGTTTCAATAACGGGCAACGCGCAGGTGCGTTGAGGCGACGATGGCAGTTGGGATTTTTGACAGTGGCTTGGGCGGTCTGACAGTGCTGGATGCCGTGGCGGCGCGCTTACCTGAGCAGAGTTTTGTGTATTTTGCCGATCATGCCAATGCGCCGTATGGCGTGCGGACTGCGGACGACATCTATGATCTCACAAAGGCCCATGTGACCACGCTTTGGGCGCGGGGTTGTAACCTGGTGGTTCTGGCCTGCAATACCGCCTCTGCCGCTGCGCTGCGCCGGATGCAGGAAGATGGCGTGCCGAAGGGCAAGCGCGTGCTGGGGGTTTTCGTCCCGATGATCGAGGCCCTGACAGAGCGGCAGTGGGGCGACAATTCCCCCCCGCGCGAGGTAGCGGTCAGCAACGTGGCCCTTTTTGCAACGCCCGCGACCGTGGCCAGTCGTGCGTTTCAGCGGGAATTGGCCTTTCGCGCCATCGGCGTAGATGTGGAGGCGCAAGCCTGTGGTGGCGTGGTTGACGCCATTGAAGAGGGCGACATGGTCCTCGCTGAGGCTTTGGTGCGTTCCCATGTAGACGCGCTCAAGCGCAAGATGCCCCATCCCCAAGCTGCTGTTCTGGGCTGCACGCACTACCCGCTTCTGGAAGATGCGTTTCAGGCCGCCCTTGGTGAAGATGTCACCGTCTTATCGCAAGCTAAACTGGTGGCGGCAAGCCTTGCCGACTACCTTGAGCGTCACCCCGACATGGGCGGCGCGGATGTTCCGGGGTGTTGTCTGACCACGGGTGATCCGGGGCGGGTCTCGGACAGGGCGACGCAGTTTCTCCGACGACAGATCATTTTTGACGCTGCCTGATTGGGCGAACGGGGCGTGCCTGTGTTGCGGTGGCCCGGGTTTGCGCCTAAATCCCTACTGAAATTTGAAGAAAGAGGTCTGACATGACCCATAATATCGCCATTCTGGGTGCCTCGGGATACACCGGTGCAGAACTTATCCGGTTGATCGCCACCCATCCTGGTATGAAGCTTGCAGCGCTGGGGGCCAATTCCAAGGCGGGCCAGTCCATGTCCACGGTGTTTCCGCACCTGCGCCACTTGGACCTGCCCGTGCTTGTCACGATTGACGCGATTAATTTTTCGGACATCGACCTATGTTTTTGCGCGCTGCCCCACGCCACCAGCCAGGCCGTGATCAAGGCGCTGCCAAAGGACTTGAAGATCGTCGATTTGAGCGCGGATTTCCGGCTGAACGACCCCGAGGCGTATGCCCGCTGGTATGGCGGCCAGCATGATGCGCTCGAATGCCAGGCAGAGGCGGTTTATGGCCTAACAGAGTTCTACCGTGACCAGATCAAGGGCGCACGGCTTGTTGCGGGCACCGGGTGCAATGCGGCGACTGGACAATATGCTCTTCGGCCCCTGATTGCCGATGGCGTGATCGATCTCAATGAGATCATTATCGACCTCAAGACCGGGGTCAGCGGGGCGGGGCGGAGCCTTAAGGAAAATCTTCTACATGCCGAGCTTTCCGAGGGCACCTATGCCTATGCCGCTGGAGGCACTCACCGGCATCTGGCCGAGTTTGACCAGGAGTTTTCCAAGATTGCTGGACGGCCTGTGAAAGTGCAATTTACACCACATTTACTACCTGCAAACAGGGGGATACTGGCCACTGTTTATGTAAAGGGGGTGCCTGAGGCCGTGCATGAAAGCCTGTCAAAGGCTTATGCGTCCGAGCCATTTGTAGAAGTTTTGCCCATGGGCCAGCACCCCAGCACGCGGCACGTACGGGGCAGCAATTTCTGCCATATTGGCGTGACAGGAGATCGGATTGAGGGTCGGGCAATCGTGATCGCCGCGCTTGACAACCTTACCAAAGGGTCCAGCGGTCAGGCGATGCAGAATGCCAACCTGATGTTGGGATACGAGGAAACTGACGGCCTGATGCTGGCCCCAATTTTTCCATGAGAAAAACGCGATAAATAGATGAAATCAATCAAGAAAAAGAGGCGCATTCAGATTCTTTTGATCACCGCAGTGGCGCTGGCTGTGTCCACTGCGCTAATCGGATACGCGATGCGCGACGGGATCAATTTTTTCCGCTCTCCTTCCGAGGTGCTGGCTGAACCGCCCGCGGCCTCGGAAGTGTTCCGGATTGGCGGGCTGGTCGAGGAAGGCTCGCTGGTGCGCGGTGAGGGAGAAGAGATCACGTTTGCTGTGACGGATGGTGGGGCAAGCGTGCCGGTGCGCTACGTGGGTATCCTGCCTGATCTTTTTGCAGAGAATGAGGGGATGGTGGGGCTTGGCAGCTACCGCGACGGCATCTTTACCGCCACCGAGATCTTGGCGCGCCATGATGAGGATTACATGCCTCGGGAAGTTGTGGACGCTCTTAAGGAACAGGGCGTCTATAAAGGTCCCGAGGATCAGTGACTACAGGCTGCTCGGGTTCCCAACCAATGAAGGACAGGTTGCCCGCGCGGCCTTTGAGTTGACCGCGCCATGATCCAGCGCCAGGCGCTTGACCCTTGATCACACATTTAGCGGTTTTGGCGCCGGGGTTGGCAAAGGACGTTTCTGTTTTTTGCAATTCTGTTTCTGACTGCCCGTTGCAACGATCCCAGCTGAGCTCTAGCCGCGGTTTGAAATTGTCATTCCAGCAGGATTTGACCTCTTCAAAGCACGGGTTTACTTCGGTCAAAAGCCTTTCGGTCGCAAATAGCATCTCTCCGTCTGGGCCATGGACCGAGGCCAGTTCATTGGTGTTGAGGGCAATGGCTGAAAGAATACCATCATAGCCGTCAAGCGCCTCATAGCAGCGCTTGAGCTGGTGTTTCTAGAACTCGCTTTGTAGCAGGAACTCGACCTTTTGCACAGATATCTGCATGGCGAGAACATCGATCTCCGACCAGGTTCTGGGCGTGTCGGTAATGGCACAGATAACGCCCACGGCCTTGCCTGCTTCGTTCTGGATAGGTTGGCCGAGATAGCCGATGATCATGCCGTTGCGGACGTGCTCTAACTGGGCAAGATCGGAATGCAGGCGCGCATCAAATACGTTCAGAGGGTGATTTCGGTCAGCAATTTTTCCGCAAACGGTTTCGGCGCGTTCATGTTTGCGCTGTTCAGCATCTAATCTATCGCCCCCTGAAAGGCCAAATTAAAACAGTCGCTTATCATGGGAAAGGCTGATGTAAGTCGCGTTACATTTTAACTTTTCGCATAACTCATCGGCAAGTCTATCCGATTGCGCAAGGATGTTTGTTTGCGTTTTTAGATTGTCACTGGCGTTCATTTCGTATTGCCTCCTTCAGCCCCGTTTCCGTGCTGTGGATCGAAATGAACCAAACTTTTTCGGTGCAAAATACGATCTGAAATTACTTGTTACTTGGAATAAAACTTGCCTACGGACGTTTTATCCTTGGGGCTGGGCGACCCGGTTTCTTAACCCTCTTTGATAAGTACTTAGTTTGGGAAATAATGGATGGACCATAAGTTTTTGAGCCAGAGAAATCTATGTTTGCAAAGGCGTTGTCCAGAAAATTTTAAACTTTGGTCAATTTTTTTCTTATTGTCTTCTGTCTTGGGTCACTTTTGGGGCGCGATTGGCTTCATTTTGGGGCGGCTTCACTTTTGTGCGACTTAGGCAGTGGTACTTTGGGAGGCTTTGAAAGCCTTAATCCGGTCGGCCAAAAGCTCTCGCGCCTTCATATTGGCACGGCGCACTCGCATCGATGTGAGAAACGCCTCCTCCGCAGTCTGGGACGTAGCACCCAGAAGGGTCACAATTTCTGTCACCACCTTGTCGTCGCCCGAGGCGTCGACATATTTGATTACCTGCATGGCCAAGTCATCAGCCAGATCTTCGGTTACACCCATGGCTTACCTCGTATTTTCGGTCAGGCGACGTTTCACATAGGATGTTACGTTCCCGATCATCGTGTCCATATGGGGTTCCTCAAAAAAATGCCCCGAGCCTTCTATTTCCTGGTGCGTGATGGTGATACCCGGCTGTTCATGCAGCTTGTTCACCAGAGCCAGCGTGTCTGCGGGAGGCGCGACGCGGTCAGCGCTTCCGTTGATGATCAGGCCTGAGGAGGGGCAGGGGGCGAGAAACGAGAAGTCGTACATGTTGGCGGGTGGTGAGACCGAGATGAAGCCCGTGATCTCGGGCCGGCGCATCAGAAGCTGCATGCCGATCCATGCCCCGAAGGAGAAGCCTGCGACCCAGCAATGCTTGGAGTTATTGTTCATGGATTGCAGGTAGTCGAGCGCCGATGCGGCATCTGAGAGCTCCCCCACGCCTTGGTCATACTCGCCCTGGCTGCGCCCCACGCCGCGGAAATTAAACCGCAGCACGGTGAAGCCCATGTTGTGAAAGGCATAGTGCAAGTTGTAGACCACCTTGTTATTCATCGTACCGCCGAATTGCGGATGGGGATGAAGGATAATGGCGATGGGTGCGTCTTTTTCCCGTTGTGGGTGGTAGCGACCTTCGAGCCGGCCTTCTGGGCCGGGGAAAATGACCTCGGGCATATGCGGTTTGGTTCCCTTTTTCGTCCCTGCCGGAGTAGTTCTTGACGTGAATACTCGGGCTCTTTAGAACTATTCTAAGTCCGAGGACCCGCCAAGGGTTATCCCGGTGGCAAGGGAAATAAGCTTTGCAGCCGCTCAGGTCAATCAATTCGCGTGAGGTGAGCCCATGAAACTCAGCACGAAAGGCAGATACGCCATGGTAGCACTGGCGGATATTGCGCTGGTCAAGAGCGGTGAACTGGTCACGCTGGGTGATATTTCCAAACGTCAGAGCATTTCGCTGCCCTACCTAGAACAGCTTTTCGTCAAGCTGCGGCGCGCCGACCTTGTAACATCTGTGCGGGGGCCTGGCGGGGGGTACAGGCTGGCTAGGCCGCCTTCAGAGATCCGGGTCTGCGATGTGCTAGAGGCGGTGGACGAAACATTTGATGCGCTTCATGTGGGCGCGGGTGCCTCCGGTGGGTCAAGCGGGTCGCGGGCGCAATCGGTGACTAACCGGCTATGGGAGGGGCTGAGCGCGCATGTTTACGTGTTTTTGCATCAGACCCGCTTGAGCGACGTGATTGAAAACGCGCTGGTCCCATGCCCGGCCGTGCCCAGCTTGCTAACGGTTGTCGACGATGAATGAGTGCATGGCCATCGAGGGCTATGCCGGCATCGTTTTTCAGGCGACACCGCCCAGATATTTGCAGCCAGAAGAAGGGCAGGGCCGTGGTTAGAGCCTATCTAGATTATAACGCCACCGCGCCTTTGCGCGAGGAGGCCCGTGCGGCGATGGTTGCGGCGATGGATGTTGTTGGAAATCCCTCCAGCGTTCATGGCGAGGGGCGCGCGGCCACCGCTATGGTGGAGCGCGCGCGCGCGCAGGTGGCGGCGGGCGTGGGCTGCATGCCGCACGAGGTCGTGTTTACATCCGGTGCAACGGAGGCCGCCAGTGTTCTGGCCCGGTGGCCGGGGCCTGTCGCGGTGCAGGAAACGGCCCATGATGCGCTTTGGGTGCATCGGCGCGCGGAAGGCGAGGGATCCGGCATTTTTGCCATGGGCCTTGCCAATTCCGAGACGGGTGTGATCAGCGATGTTCCGGCAGAGCGCGAAGGTGCGCTTTTGCTCGACATCACGCAGGCCGTGGGCCGTTTGCCATTTTCCTTTGCTTGGAGTGGGGCCGATCTTGCCGTGCTGTCGGCGCACAAGCTGGGCGGACCCAAGGGAGTTGGTGCGCTGATCGTCAAACAGGGTGTAGATATCGCTGCGCTTGCCCTTGGTGGTGGACAGGAAATGGGTCGGCGCTCAGGCACTGAAAATATCATTGGAATCGCGGGTTTCGGGGCTGCGGTTGAAGCTGCAATGCGAGATCTGGAAGCAGGTGTTTGGGTCCGTGTTGAAAAACTTAGAAAGATTCTAGAAGTTCGCCTTGAGGAATTGGTCCCAAGTCTTATTTTCGTAGGTAGGGATGTGGCACGGCTGCCTAACACGACCTGTATGGTTACGCCCGGTTGGAAAGGCGAGACGCAGGTTATGGCGATGGATCTGGCTGGGTTTGCCATCTCAGCCGGTTCTGCTTGTTCCAGCGGGAAGGTCAAGGCAAGCCGGGTTCTGGCTCACATGGGGTTTGATGCGGGAATGGCCGCGAGCGCTATACGGGTGTCGCTTGGCACGGCCACTACAGAAGATGAAACACTGCGCTTTGCCGATGCATGGGCAAGGCAACAGCAAAAACACAGCGCCAGGGCTGCTTAAAGCCAAGGTGGCGCAAGAAAGGGAGACGGGGATGTCAGCGTTGGATGAGACAAGCGTCAAGGATGGGGTCGATCAGGAAACCGTCGACGCCGTGCGCGAAGTCAGCACCTACAAATACGGTTGGGATACGGAGATTGAGACAGAGTATGCACCCAAGGGCCTGACGCCTGATATTGTGCGCTTGATCTCTGAAAAGAATGACGAGCCCGAATGGATGACCCAGTGGCGCCTCGACGCCTATGCCCATTGGCTTACGTTGGAAGAACCCGATTGGGCAATGGTCGACTACCCCGAGATCGATTTTCAGGACCAGTACTACTATGCCCGTCCCAAGAGCATGGAGGAAAAGCCAAAATCACTTGATGAGGTTGATCCCAAGCTGTTGGAAACATACGCAAAGCTTGGCATTCCACTGAAAGAGCAAATGATCCTTGCCGGTGTTGAAGGGGCAGAAGAAATGCCGGCCGAAGGTCGTAAGGTCGCGGTGGACGCGGTGTTCGACTCGGTCAGCGTTGGCACAACCTTCCAAGCTGAACTAAAGAAGGCGGGTGTGATCTTCTGTTCGATTTCTGAGGCGATCCGCGAATATCCTGACTTGGTGCGCAAGTATCTCGGTACAGTCGTGCCGGTCAGCGATAATTTCTACGCGACGCTGAACACGGCCGTGTTCTCTGACGGCTCATTTGTATACGTGCCGCCAGGGGTGCGCTGCCCCATGGAACTTTCCACCTATTTCCGGATCAACGCGGAGAACACCGGCCAGTTTGAGCGCACACTGATCATAGCCGATAAGGGTTCTTACGTGAGCTACCTTGAAGGCTGCACCGCGCCGCAGCGCGACACCAGCCAATTGCACGCTGCCGTCGTCGAGATCGTGATCGAGGAAGATGCTGAGGTGAAGTATTCGACTGTGCAAAACTGGTTCCCTGGCGACGAGAATGGCAAGGGCGGGATCTACAACTTTGTGACCAAGCGTGCTGATTGCCGGGGCGACCGAGCGAAGGTTATGTGGACACAGGTGGAAACGGGATCGTCCGTCACATGGAAATATCCCAGCTGCGTGCTGCGGGGCGATGACAGCCAGGGAGAATTCTACTCAATCGCGATCACCAACAATTACCAGCAGGCCGACACTGGTACCAAGATGATCCATCTTGGAAAGAATACGCGGTCGCGGATCGTCTCGAAAGGGATCAGCGCGGGCAAGGCGCAGAATACCTATCGCGGATTGGTCTCCATGGCACCGCGCGCCAAGGACTCGCGTAATTATACGCAATGCGACAGTCTTCTGATCGGAGATAAATGCGGCGCG
The DNA here is from genome assembly GCA_963691795.1 of Roseovarius sp. Lineage (GTDB taxonomy): Bacteria > Pseudomonadota > Alphaproteobacteria > Rhodobacterales > Rhodobacteraceae > Roseovarius. The sequence goes on along the minus strand of OY829373.1, from coordinate 3,182,171 downwards.
CATACCGTACCATATATTGAGGTCAAGAATAACTCTTCTCGAGTGGAACATGAGGCGACGACATCGAAGGTGGATGACGACCAAATGTTTTATTGTCGCCAGCGCGGTATGGATGAAGAAGAGGCCGTGGCGCTGGTGGTGAACGGGTTCTGCAAGGACGTGCTGCAGGCGCTGCCTATGGAGTTTGCAATGGAAGCGCAGCAACTTGTGGCGATTTCGCTGGAAGGCAGCGTGGGCTGACCTAGGCCGGTTAACGGACTGTCGACTATGACCATTTCCGATCCCGAACGCAGCAGGTTGGCTGGGGTTTTTGTCCCCCCCGCGTTTTATTCATCTGGCGGATGGTGTTTTTGAGGGTGTCGATCTCACGCTGCATATCCTCGACCGCAGGGACGCCTTGCCGGACGGGCCGCTTGACGGCTATGTGGCGGCCCTGCCGGAGCACATAAAGGGATGATACTTATGGCATTGAAAACAAGCGAATTTGCTGGAGTTCTCGGATGAGTGATGAGGGCCTCTTGACGCGTCCGACGCTGACCTTGCCCGATGCCGAGGGGGAGCTTGTGCGCGCGGCCTACGCGGAGGCGGAGGTGATCCTTGAATATGGATCTGGCGGATCGACTGTGATGGCAGCGGACATGCCGGGCAAGTGTGTTTTCTCTGTCGAGAGCGATCAGAAGTGGGCGCAGATGATGCGCGACTGGTTTGCCGCCAACCCACCCGTTAAGGGTTCGGAGGTTCATATTATTTGGAGCGATATTGGCGCTACTAAAAAGTGGGGACATCCCGTCAACGCCGAAAAGCATCGACGCTTTTGCCGCTATCCACTGGAAGTGTGGAGCTTGCCCGAATTCCGCCAGCCGGACGTGGTCTTGATTGATGGCCGGTTTCGACCTGGATGTGCCATGGCGGCAGCGTTCCTGACGAAAAAGCCTGTGCGCCTGCTGGTCGACGACTATGTTCCGCGCAAGCTGTACCACAAGATTGAAGAGTATCTTGGCCCGCCCTGTCTGACCGGGCGCATGGCTGAATTCGAGGTTCGGCCAATGTCGGTCGACCCGACAAAACTGATCACGATAATCGAGATGATGACGCGGCCCTGAGCCCGTTACACTATTTGCTTGAGAGGAAAAATAATGCTGGAAATCAAGGGTTTGAAGGTTGACCTTGAAGAAGAAGATAAGACTATCCTGAAAGGTGTCGACCTGACGGTTGAAGCCGGAAAAGTTCATGCGATCATGGGGCCCAATGGTTCGGGCAAGTCGACGCTGAGCTATGTTTTGGCCGGGCGCGACGGTTATGAGGTTACTGGCGGGTCAGCCACGCTCGATGGTGAGGATATCCTTGAGATGGAACCCGAAGAGCGCGCGGCTTCGGGTCTTTTCCTCGCTTTCCAGTACCCGGTGGAGATCCCCGGCGTGGGCAACATGACCTTCATGCGTACCGCGCTGAACGCACAGCGCAAGGCGCGGGGCGAAGACGAGATGAGCGCAGCAGACTTCCTCAAGCTGGTGCGCGAGAAGGCCAAGACGCTGAAGATCGATGCAGATATGCTCAAGCGGCCGGTGAATGTGGGTTTTTCGGGCGGTGAAAAGAAGCGCAACGAGATCCTGCAAATGGCGCTTCTGGAACCAAAGATGTGCATTCTGGATGAAACGGATTCCGGTTTGGACGTAGACGCGATGAAGCTTGTCTCTGAAGGTGTGAACGCGCTGCGCGACACCGGTCGCGGCTTTCTCGTCATTACGCATTATCAACGGCTTCTGGACCACATCAAACCTGACGTGGTGCACATTATGTCGGATGGTCGCATCGTAAAGACCGGCGGTCCTGACCTGGCGCTTGAAGTGGAACAGAATGGTTATGCCGACATCCTCGAGGAGGTTGCCTGATGGCTCTGCCACAGAAGAAACAGGACGCCACAGACGCACGGTTGGCGGTGGCGAAGGTGCCCGAAAGCGGGGCCTGGCTGAAGGCATCGCGCGATAGCGCGATGAAGCGGGTGCGGACAATGGGCCTGCCAGATCGGCGCGACGAATATTGGAAATACACCCGGCCTGACACCCTTGTGCGACCCAGCACGCCTGCGGCAGCGGTTTTTGTTGACGGTCAGGACGCGCCTATGTTTGACGAGGTGGACCGCCTGAAAATTGTGTTCGTTGATGGTGTTTTTGATATCGAGGCGAGCGATGACCTGTCGATGGAAGGCGTCAGCATCGAACGTCTGGCCGACGTGGCACGCACCGATATCCACTGGGCCAAGGACCTTTACGGCGCGCTGGAAACCAACGGGCAGGATCCGGTGCAACGCCCGCTGGCCGCGCTGAACACGGCACTGGCAAGCGATGGCGTTTTGATCCATGTCTCCGGTGAAGCTAGCAAGCCTGTTAATCTAATCTATCACCATAAATCAGAAACATCTGATGCGACGTTGCATCATTTGATCAAGCTGGAGAAGGGTGCGAATCTTACGGTACTGGAGAATGGTCCGGCTGCTGCACGTTTTAACAAGGTCATGGAAGTTGAGGTGGGCGACAACGCAACTTTCCACCATATCTGCACTCAAGGCCGTGATCATGAGCGCCGCGCCGTCACACATAGTTTCGCGCGGCTAGGGCAGGAAAGTACGTTCAAGTCTTTCACGCTGACTGCCAATGGCGTGCTGACGCGCAATGAATGCGTGCTGGAGTTGACCGGTGATGACGCCGTGGCTCATGTAGCGGGCGCCTGTGTGGGCGATGGTAATTTCCACCATGACGACACGGTGTTTATCACGCATGACGCGGTCAACTGTGAAAGCCGTCAGGTGTTCAAGAAAGTGCTGCGCAATGGTGCAGAAGGCGTGTTCCAAGGCAAGATCCTGGTGAAGCCTGGCGCGCAGAAAACGGATGGCTACCAGATAAGCCAGTCGCTTCTACTGGATGATGACAGCCAGTTCCTCGCTAAGCCTGAACTTGAGATTTATGCTGATGACGTGGCTTGTTCGCATGGCTCAACCAGTGGCGCGATCGACGAAGAGGGGCTTTTTTACCTGCGGGCGCGCGGCGTGCCAGAGGACATTGCCACCGATCTGATGACGTTGGCCTTCCTCGCAGAGGCGGTTGAGGAAATCGAAGACGACGTCCTGCGCGACGAAATCGTGAGCCGGCTTGAGGCCTGGCTGGCGCGGCGTCGCGGCTGATGCCGGTCACAGCCGATATCGTTGCGAGCTATCGCGGCCCGCGTCGGGTGATGCGAAAGCTGATGACCATGGGTGAGAATGAGGGCAGGGCACTGGCCATTTTGATGGGCGGTTGCATCCTCACTTTCGTGGCCCAATGGCCCCGGCTGGCGCGCGAGGCACATCTGACCGATAAGGATCTCAATCCCCTGATGGGAGGGGCGCTAATGGGGTGGATGTTTATCGCGCCGCTGGCCTTCTATCTTATCGCCTTCCTGACATATATTGTCTGCCGGACCTTCGGCGCGGGCGGTACGTCGTTCAATGCGCGACTTGCGCTTTTCTGGTCCTTCTTGGCCGCAAGTCCACTGCTGCTGGCCCATGGCCTGCTGGCCGGTTTCATAGGGCCCGGGCCGGGCCTGACCGGGGTGGGCATCATATGGTTGATTGTATTTTTGTGGTTCTGGCTGTCCAATTTATTTGAGGCAGGCTGGGGCCAGGAATGACGCTATGATGACCTTTGAATTGTTCAAAGTACTTCTGCGCACAACCCTGCGCGACCCCCGACAAGGGGGCAAGGACGTGATTGCGCTCAACTGGCCGATGCAGGGCCTGTGGCTGATGCTAATGCTTATGGCCGTGATCCTGTCCCTGCTGGTCTCGGGGCTTTTTCATGTGGCGCCGATGCCGCCTGATGAACTTGGTCAGCTTGTCATGGTGTCCCCGGCTTATAGCGCCCCGCTGATGTTTGCGGTTATCAACTGGGGCCAGTCGGTGATCACAGTATTTGTACTCAACTGGATCTGCAGCATGTTTGGTAGCCAGGGCGGCGTGCGCGAAATGCTCTCTGTTATGATCTGGCTTCAGATCGTGACGCTGGTTTTGGCGCTTGTGCTCTTTTTTGTCACACTGGTCATTCCGTCCGTAGGTGGCATCCTTATGTTTCTCGCTTTCCTGTGGGGGCTATGGGCGTTGATTCTGCTGGTAGACGCCGCGGCGGGGTTCGACTTCTTTATGAAGTCATTTTTTGTATGTCTTATTGCCCTGCTGGCTTTCACCATCGGCATGGCGATTTTTTCTACGGTGATTGGTGGTCTGACCGCCGGAGGGATTGGCAATGTTTGATATCGACAAGGTCCGTGCAGATTTTCCCATCCTAAGTCGGGAAGTGAATGGCAAGCCGTTGGTCTATCTCGACAACGGGGCCTCAGCCCAAAAGCCGCAGGTGGTGATCGATGCGATTACTCATGCCTATTCGCATGAATATTCTAACGTGCATCGGGGATTGCACACGCTTTCCAATATCGCGACCGAGAAATACGAGGCCGTGCGCGGCATAATTGCACGTTTTCTTGGCGTGGCCGATGAGCGTGAGATTATTCTGAACTCGGGCACAACGGAAGGTATCAACATGGTTGCCTATGGGTGGGCCATGCCAAACTTGCAGGCTGGCGATGAGATTGTGCTGTCAATCATGGAGCACCACGCCAATATTGTGCCATGGCACTTCCTACGGGAGCGGCAGGGCGTCGTGCTGAAATGGGTGGAAACCGAACCCGATGGCAGTCTTGACGAACAAAAGGTTATCGACGCGATTGGCCCCAAGACAAAGCTGGTTGCGATCTCGCACCTCTCTAATGTTCTGGGCACGCGGGTGAATGTCAAAGCCATCTGCGAGGCCGCGCGCTCGCAAGGCGTGGCGACCATGGTCGATGGCAGCCAAGCGGCGGTGCATATGCCGGTCAAGCTTGATGATCTGGGCTGTGATTTCTATGCGATTACGGGACATAAGCTGTACGGGCCGTCTGGCTCTGGGGCGATTTATGTGAGTTCTGAGCGTGCAGCCGAGATGCGCCCCTTCCTGGGTGGCGGCGATATGATCCGCGAGGTGCACCGCGATGAGGTGACCTATGCCGATGCGCCCATGAAGTTCGAGGCCGGCACGCCGGGCATTGTGCAGACCATTGGCCTGGGCGTTGCGCTCGAATACCTGATGGCGCTTGGCATGGACAATGTCGCCAGTCACGAAGACAGCCTGCGTGACTACGCGCAACGCCGTCTGTCAGGGCTAAACTGGCTTCAGGTACAGGGTAACGCGCCGGGCAAGGCCGCCATCTTTTCATTCACGTTGGATGGTGCGGCCCATGCGCATGACATTTCGACCATCTTGGACAAGAAGGGGGTCGCCGTGCGGGCGGGCCATCACTGTGCCGGGCCGTTGATGGATCATCTGGGGGTGAACGCCACCTGTCGGGCGTCTTTTGGATTGTATAATACTGAAGGGGAAGTCGATACGCTGATTGATGCGCTCGAACTTGCCCATGATCTGTTTGGCTGATCCGGGTTTCTGGGTGAATTAAGCCCAGAATTGGCCGATCGTGGACCAGAGAGGACCTGTTGATTGTGGAAAATCAGGGGTGATTCACCGAAAGTTTAGAGAATTCTATCCATTTAGCGGCTAAATTCGGCCCAATGTGCGTTAACTTAGCAACACCTGTGAAACTCTTAGGGCATGACCCGGTTTTTCATCTAAGTAATGCGAAATTGGTGTCGACAACACGCTCCTTTCGTCTTTATATGAATCGTGTTTATTGAAAAAGGAGCTGCCCCATGAAGGTGGTTAAGATCATCACTCTGATGGCTGTAGGGTTCGGAATGGCTGCATGCGCACAGCAGCAGCAGCAGGAAGCACCCGTCATCGTCGAGCCTCCGGTTTACGACAAGTACGGCAACCCAGTCTGATTTGGGGCCGTAGGGCCTTAAGTCTTACTAGGCTTAGAATACCCAAGGGGCTATCGCTTATTATAGCGGTAGCCCCTTACATTTTGCATGTTTGACTTTGGCAAACTTGCCTTGATTTGCGGATTGCGCCCAGATGATGTGGCGGCTATATCCCAGCCTAGGCACCTGTAGCTCAGCTGGATAGAGCGCTGCCCTCCGAAGGCAGAGGCCAGAGGTTCGAATCCTCTCAGGTGCGCCAAATATTCAAAATATCTATTTAAAATCAATAACTTGCGATTTTATCAGGCGCGGTTTCCCTGTTTGTTTCCCCGTAATGAGTGCCTTTTTGTTCGCATCGCGAGTGTAATGCGCGATTTCTTGCAGGCTCTCATGCCCGGTCCATGCCCCGATTTGGTGGGGTGTCCAGCCCGAATCTGTGCGCGGCATGTCGATGCCAAGGGCAAGCGCGGCCCGCTTTCGTGTGCCTGTGTAGGCGGCGAACAGAATAAACCTTTGCAGTTGCTGGCGACCATCGACGCGCAGTGATCTACACGCCCAGAGAAGCACGGCGACTTGTTGGCGTGTCAACCAGCGCTCTTGCGTTTCGGGTTTGTCAGGCAATGACACAATAGGTGCGCCGACAAGATAGCCCTCTTTCGCGCGGTAATTCACGACAGCGCGGTATGTGGACAGTTCGCGGCGGGCGGTGGCCTTTTTTACGCCTTGGTTCAAGCGGTGGTCGGTGTAGCGTCGGGGTGTCTCGCCCTGGATTAAACTAACCTTACTTTGGCGCAGCCCGTTCTAACTCTTTTGAAAGTTTGTTCCGCTCTTTTTTAATAACCAAGCATATGTAGAGAACTTACTTTGAAGAAGCGTTAGTTAACTAGTGCTGTTAGTATTTGCAGCTTATCCTTGAAACTAGCTGAGCAGCGATACTACTTTTGAGGACATGGATAAATTAGATTATGTGAAACGAGTAGATTCTCTGCGGAATGCACGCGGCCATTCAAGGCGCGATATGTGCAGGGCGCTCTCGACAATTTTAGGCGAAGATCAACAAAAAATTTATATGCGAGTCTCTAATTGGTACAAGCGTCAGGTTCAAAAACCCGACGCGCTCACTTTGGAGGCTATCGCGGAGCTGTATTCTGAATCCGCACACTGGGTGAAATATGGCGGGCCTCGTCCTGACCGCGCCCAGTCTTTAATTGACGCAATTTCTCGCGAATTAGAAGGGCGATCAGAGGCCGAGCTGGAGACGCTGCTAATTGGTCTAAAAGCCGGGAAACGGTCTTAGGGTCTGTCTGGCCGATCAAGTCTTTCAAAAGCTGCAACCTGTCTGACGTCAGCGTGATCCTCTCCCACTGAAGTGGTCCTCTGCTATGTTTAGGAGAACGGAGGAAATAGATGGCCAACAAGCGGCCAAAGCTCGAAGAGGTTGTCACAAAGAGATGGAGCTTGCCCTCCTCGGTCCGGACCTCCGCAATATCGATTTGGAAATAGCCAATCGGGTAGCGCTTGAACTTGTGCCGTTTCGGTTTGTCACCCTCAACATCTGGAGGACGCGAAATGCCATGCCGCTGAAGGCAACGATGCGGAGAAGAACGGGTCAGGTGCGGGATCGGCGGCTATTGGGCATAAAGACAATCGTCCAGCGGCAGCAGGGTGTGCCGCCAGAACGCCACAACCATTGCTTCCTCATCTTCGCTGAGAACAGTTGATCATGGCTCTTTGGGGCCGGTCTTCTGATCCTCGACAGTTTGCCGCTTGCGCCACTTCGCAGCGGTCTTGGGGTTGATCCCCAACCCCCGGCTCAGCTCCGCGATCGAGGCTTACGATCACTGTATTGCTCTGACCGCATGCGTGGTGGTCGCGCTACAATGACGAACTTGTCCCATAATGCTTCCTTCCATTCCAAAAAAAGGATCACACCATCAAACCGTGAGATCAAACACTCAGGATCGGAAGGGCTTCATTGCATCAGATCTTGTCTCGTTAGATGGCTTGCGTTTCAGAGCGACATGCATCACGGTCCGGCTCCTGAAAAACAAAAAAGCGAGTACCGCTCCTTGTCTATGACTGCGTTGGCCCCAGGCATATCCAATGCCTTGAGCAGTTTGTAAAACTGGTGAATTGTGATAAAGGCGAGCTTTAACGTCGTTCAGACGATCTTGCCAAAGCGGGAACTCGCTCTGGTGTTGGATGGAACCACCGCTAGCCGCAATCCACAAACTCTTCTTTAACAGTAACTTGCAAGGAAATTGTTGCCTCATTCCGGCATTGAGGCTATCCGGTTGTTGTAGATTCATCCGCCAAAGTAATCTTGACGTAAGTGTATACTATGAATGATGATGACAAGAAAAAGGGCACCGAAAAAATCCAGGCTATACGGGATACAGCTATAGATTATTTGGAGGGTAGATCAGAACACTTTCGTACTTACAGAACGGTGAAGCAGCTAGACAAGCTGAAAACTAAACCGAACACAATTGAGTGGTTGGAAGCTGCAATTCTTGTTCGGGTAGCGGGTCGCACACGCCCAGCACGTACCGTCGGAATGATGAGTAGGTTGGCGAAAGCACGAACGGAAAACGGGGAGTCGCAGAAGTTTCGGGATTTTGATGAGCAGATCAGCGCTTATCTTCATCCATATCGTTTGACCCACCATGGGTTCAAACTGGACCGTTTCTCGGAGGTCAACAACAAGCTTGCACTGAGACACATAGGACAATTACTCGATGGATTTGAAGATATGGGATATCAGATTTTTCTGAATTCCGGGACCTTGCTTGGCATAGTGCGCGACGGAAGGTTGATCGAATATGATGACGATGTTGACCTTGCGGTTGTTCTAAAGTCGACTACGCGAACCGAGGCAGCACGCGAATGGGTCGCATTGTTTGAGAAATTGAAAATCCGTGGCCTTGTTGAGCATGGGGTTTCCGCTTCAGACAAGATGTTCAAGCTTATCCCGATCGGAACATTTCAGGTTGATCTATTCCCTTGTTGGATTGAAGAAAACAAAGTTTTCGTATACCCACACACTTTTGGGCAACTTCAGCGCTCACAGCTTTTACCCCTTCAGAAGGACAATTCCACCGGTTATCCAATACCTGCAGACCCCGCGTCCATGCTGGAAGTGAATTACGGTGCGGACTGGCAAACGCCCAATCCATATTTTTCATTTAACTGGCCCAAGCAGAAACGTTTATTTCGAGCCTTCCATGCAGACATCCAATCCTGTGTTGACCTTCGTTAAGTAAGCGCAATTTCAAATATCTTTGATTAACTCAAGCAGGTGCTCCGCGCTTTGTATCGCCGAACTTTTCTTTTCATTGTCTAGCGCTTTAATTACATCGCGCACATCTGTCGAAGATATGTCCTGAGTTCTTGGAAGGTAGGCCACAGCGCACCCGCTTGCATCAGTTAAGAAATCAAACTTTCCCGCCCAATCGTCCCCAATAACAAAAATGTCAACGTCGTGTTCTTTGATATCCACTACCTTTTGCTCCCAATTCCGCTCAGGTAGAACATGGTCTACGAAGCGACACGCCTTAAGAATTTCTACCCGATCCTCAAATGTGAAAATGGAGTTTTTTCCCTTTGAAGCATTGAACTCATCCGTTGAACATCCCACGATCAGTCGATCGCCAAGCGCACGCGCACGGCGCAGTAGTTGGACGTGGCCAATATGGAATAGATCAAACGTCCCGTACGTGATGATAGTCGTCATGGTATCATCTTCACCTCGAAAACAAGTGGGTTGCGTGAGATTGATCAGCCCCACGTGAATAGTCTAATTTGATTGTTAGTGCATGATCGGCCTTTGGTCCATCTGTACAATGGTTTCCGGGGCCGGAGGGCTGTAGCCCAATGCACTGTGTGGTCTTTTCGTGTTGTAGTGTTTCCTCCATTTTTCGATCAGAACCTGCGCTTCTCGCAGGCTATAGAAGATTTCGCCGTTCAGGAACTCATCGCGGAACCGGGCGTTTAAGCTTTCGCAATATCCGTTCTCCCATGGGCTGCCTCGTTCGATGTACGCGGTCTTTGCACCGACGGATTTGATCCAGTCCTGGACGGCCTGAGCAACGAACTCTGGGCCATTGTCCGAACGGATGAACGACGGGATGCCGCGCAGGATGAACAGGTCGCTCAGCACATCAATTACATTGCCCGAGTTCAGCTTGCGATCCACGCGTATAGCCAGGCATTCTCGACTATACTCGTCGATGATGTTGAGCGTCCGGAACGCTTTCCCGTCGTCGGTGCGGCAATGCACAAGTTCGTATGACCACACATGATTGCGATGCTCTGGCCGCAACCGAACGCACGATCCGTCATTCAGCTAAAGCCGCCCCTTCGTGTGTTGTTTCATCGGCACTTTCGGTCCCTCCCGCCGCCACAACCGTTCGGCGCGCTTGTCATTCAAATGCCAACCCGCGTCTCTCAGCAGCGCTGCAATCCGACGATAGCTATAACGGCCATACTGACGGGTCAGATCGATCCTATCGGCTACCAAGCGTTCTTCGTCTGGACGACCAATCGGTAGCTTGCGCTGCGTGGAACGGTGTTGTCTCAGAACGCGGCAAGCCCGACGCTCCTAGATATTCAGCTCAGCACGAACACGAACAATGCAAGCACGGCGACGAGTGGGGCTCAGAAGTTTCCCTTTGCAGCCTCAGCCAGGATCAATTTGTCGAGCGTCAGATTAGAAACAGCCCTGCGCAGCCGTTCGTTCTCCTTCCGGAGACGCTTCAGTTCCTTCAATTGATCTACGCTCATTCCGCCATACTGCTTACGCCACCGGTAATACGTCTGTTCTACAACAAATATCTGGCGGATCGCTTCAAGACGGGACATCCCTTGCCCTATTAGCACCTCAACTTGCCGTAACTTCGAGACAACCTCTTCTGGCTTTGGTCGCTTTTTCGCCATTCTTGGTCCTTCGTTTCCTAAACATAGCGGTGGACCAATTCAGTTGGGGAGGATCAAAGTAAGGTTTCATCTGGGCAGCTACCCGCATGAAGCATGTCGGACACATCTAGGTTTCAAGTGCAAAGCTGATCAATGGCTCAGCGCTGATCAGAACTTTTGTGCGCTAGCCGGGTGGTTTCTATTGGGTGCTTAACTCTTGCTTGGCAAAGAGCCGGCACTGGTCGATTAAACCACCCGGCTAACATTTCTGGTCTGGCGGCTTTTGGGAACTTTTACGGGCACCAAAGCTGGGAATATTACAGCTACTTCCCAGAGCTTATGGCGGGTAACTATCACCTTTATGCCGGGCTGGATGTTCTTGAAAAAGTTTGTCTTGCCCCCCAAAGAAACTGTTCCAAAGTTTGCTTGATTTAAGGGGTGCACGACAGACGCTGACTAACGCAAGTGGACTTATTTGACGAATGTGACGTAGAATTCGATTCCGTCCTGATCTTCGCCACTATCAATCTCGCTGTGGCTGATCCCAGTGACTTCGGTGACATATTTCACAATCGGTTCAAACGAGGTGTGGGTGAACGTGTGGTGATGCATGTCCAGCATGGCTTCGGTGTCTTTCTTGGCCTGTTTCACCACATCCACCAGCGCCGCCCCTGGGGTTAACACATAGGCCAGCCGGTCCACGCAATGTTCAAATGCATCTGACGGGTACAGATGATCGCGCAGCAGATGCCCGATGGACGTAACTGGGCGATTGCGGTCAAAGGTCCGGTCACGATGCGGTACCACCAGCACCAGCTGCCCACCGAGCTTGAGCCGCTTGATCGCTTCCAAGATCGCCCCAATCGGATCAGGCACATGTTCAATAACATGAGCCGCATAGATGAAATCTTGGCTGTTGGGGTTGATCTTTTCCATCCTGTGAAAACTGTCGATGATATCAATCCCGACCGCAGCCTGAGACGGGGGTTTGCTGCCCACACGGGCTGCTGAGGAATGGGCCGCCATTTCTTCATTGTTGTAGCGGTCCACATAGCGCACTTCGGTTCCCAGAGGTACTCGGCCCGGCGCATAGCCTGCGCCAAATTCCAGCCCCTTGCCCTTGCAGTTGCGCAGCACCCAGTCGCGCATCGGTAGGGATTTTTTGGGGCGTTCCTCAAGTACAAGCGGCATATCTGCTCCGCGTTTGTACTTGACCAGCTCTTCAGGTGTGATCTGTTCTGGTGGCGTGTAGGATTTATAGCAGGCCAGCCCATGGCCTGATCGGATCTGACGGCGCAGCCCGTGCACAATCATATAGTAGTTCTTTTTGCCATCCTCCTCGGCGAGTACCATTTTAATCGGTTCAATGCTCAACAGCCTATCCTCTTTCGAATGCTTGTCTGAAGACCTTTCAGACAGAATACACCCATCATATCATTTTTGCTTATTGAATGCATGCTGTAGGGTGTGGTTGCGAGGGCAGCCCTTATCGCGTCAAGACGCGGAATTCATTGCCATGTTAGAACCTCAACCTTTCATAACTTCGTGACAATTGCTTCGGGCTTGGGCCGCTTGTTTGCCATCTGTTTCCCCTGTTTTCCTAAACATAGCGGTGGACCAATTCAGTTGGGCGGGGCTCATTCCAAATCGCTGTTCGACATTTTAGTTGCGGCTTTAGCCATACGCACCCACGTGGCTGTTACTGTTGACATAAATATTTCTCTCCCGCTTTTAATTTGAGAAATAATAGTCGCACTCAAAAAATAGTTGTGCTGAAACGACAATAGCAAAAATAGTAGAATGGAAAAAATGAAACGTCTGACTTTTTACCTGGTAGTTATCAACTCTCGCTGGCTCAGATTTGGCAATTCCGGTGACTGCACCGCCTGCTGCGCGGCCTGATTACATCCTGCGCGCCTTTTGACGCGCCGACGTTATCCTTAAAGGGTCTTGCGTATCAAAAGTGGGGTTTTGCGATTGGCAGAGTTGGTCGAAAAAGTTGGAACTCCCATTGTAACCAATTGATTTAATATGGGCGTTTTTTTGGAAATTTTCATCCTAAATTATTGAAATATTTGTATTCCGCGCTGTTCTCCTCGATGCGCCAAATCGACGACAAGTAAGTAGTAGAGGCGTTGCTGAGGGTGCGATGAGTTGGACCATGACCTTCTTGGCCCAATCGTTTGTATTTTGGGTAGGGAAAAACGGTGGGACCTAGGCCCCGCCGGTAGATATCCAAGCGCTGAACAAGGCTATGTTTTCTCGGCCTCTGCCGCCAGCTCTTCGGGTGTTTTGTAGTCTGGGGAACCGGGAACAGGGTACTCGATCACGTTGGTGATGTTCTCGATTGTTTCTGGGCTGAAATTGGGGAAGGGGAACGAGTTTTCGTTGCGCCATTCCTCCAGTTCTTGGGCAGCCGCGTTGGCGCGGTCTTGGTCCAGGCCTCCACCCGATTGCGCGTATTGCACCTGAATGGGCACGGCGTAGTAGGTGCCCGCATCCTCGATGATTTTCTTGATCCTAAGGTAAACATCCTGACGGGCCGCAAAGTATGCGTTCCAATCATTGGTGTTCACGTAAGCCGTAATCATGATGTTAAGGGCAGACTCGCTGTACCCTGTGAAGAGCGCGCGCGAGTAGTTGCCATCAACCAATGGATGGGCGTGGTACATTTCACGGATCTTGGCGGTGATGTACTCCAACTGTTCGTTTGTCGTCTCGTAGCGCAGACCGATGGTCTGCTTAATGAAGAGGCGATCACAGCGCGACCAGTTGATGATTTCCATATCCGCGAAGCGGGAGTTGGGAATGGTGATCGTTGTCCGGTCAAGCGCGATGATCTGGACTGAGCGTGCACCAATCTTTACCACCGTCCCAGCCTTGTCGCCGAAGCTGCAATATTCCATGACGCGTATTGGCTTGTCGAGAAATAGGATGATCCCGCCAATCAGGTTTTCCAGCGTTGGACGAGCCGCAAGCGCGATGGCCACACCGCCAATCCCAAGACCTGCCAGCAAGCTCAAAACCGGTACCCCGATGGTCTGTACGCCATAGGCGAGGATGATCACAACGCCCACAACCGCAAAGACGCGAGAGCAGAGCTGGAACATATTGCCGTCAATCGTGCCCTCGGCCAGGTTGGTTTTCTCCATAACCCGTTCTGTGAACGCAATGACCAGCAGCCAGAATGCCCATGACATTGCGATCCAAAACATGAGCGATAAAACCACGCTGATGAGAATGACAATGCCACCGGTCAGGTTCAATTGACCGCGCATGAACTGATAGGCAGCCCAGATGATCAGGCCGACGCCGATCGGCCCAAGCACCCGAAGGAAGAGCGTGCCTGACCCGGTTTCATCTTCCTTGGGACGCGGCAGAGCCCGCAGCCAGAGTGAAATCAGTGCAAGTACGAGGATGGAAAGCACGATCGCTGTTGCTGCTTTCCAGATCGGTGTGCCCCAGATCGGCTGTTTGAGTGGTCTGGGAATAGAGGAGACCAGCACATCGGGGATCATGGGCCCAGTGATGTGATTGAGTACAATCCGCCAGTCCGGCACCGCGATGGATGGGTCTGCTGGTATGTTTCTCACACTCTTATAGAAGGCTTTGGCGTCGTTTACGGTGCGCGATTCAAACAGCCATTCGCCCGATCTTTCGCCTTCCGCAATCTGAACGATACGGAAAGGTGTCTTGGGAACGGAATAGACCCTGGCCCCACTGGCCCTGAGTTCTTCCCGGCCGGGGGCATCTGCCAGATCAGGGGTGCCGATCCGGGCAAAGATGTCCAACATTGCTGTAATTGTCTCGGCACCTGTAGAGCTGCTCGTGACTGAGGCGTTGGATGGCAAGTCGAGGAGCGATCTCATTTGCTGACCCGCAAGACGCAGTGCCTGGAAGTTTTCGGAGCTCTTGTCGTCTTTGTAGGCCTTCAGGCTGACTTCGAGCGTGTGGCGCAGGCTGATGAAGGCTTCCAGCGTGTCGCGTGGCGTATTGGTCAAAACCGTCCAGTTGATCGACGCGGTATCGGCCCCGGTATCGGCGCTGCTATCCGCCGCGCTTTCGGATTGCGCATGGGCGAAACCGGACAAACAAACAAAAAGGATGACAGCACTCAATCGTGCCAGACCCTGCATCACTGCGGTCATGGAAGTGCTCCTTGGGCGCTTTGAACTATTCTCGAGCGACAGTGACAGAGATTTGAGCGCAGTCCAAGACCTCAGGACCACGAGATTACGCAGGGCGGTCATTCGCAACACGGTTGTAGCTCTTAGAACCTTTTAAGAATGTGCGGGGTCTTGGGAGGTCAAGTTGATCAACACAATACCAAACCCCTGCACAAGCTGATCTATAGGATCAAACAGACAAGCGCCCCTGTCCGACCTATCGTTGGCTGCGACCGGAGGGTGGCGCATTGGCAGTATGTATCACTTTTATTTCGACGGATAACTTGGGCGCAAGCTTTTTCAACAGAAAGTAATTCCGACTGTCGACTGGAAATGTGAAGGCTGAGTGTCTGCCGAAACTCTCTTCCATAGAGGGCTCTAAGCGCTTGGCCTCTATCGAAAACCGCCGCCACTACTCACGCCCTGTCACTTCCGCCTCGCGCAGGTCGTTCGTGATGCGCATCGAAGGCGGCGCCATGACCACTGTAAGCAATGGAAAAAGAGGCGTGTCATAAAGGATCGTTTTGAAGCCGGGTGTAGGACGCAAAGACTGAATGGGTTTCGATGGTGAATAGCAGTTTCGAAACCATTGTGTTGGGAAACCACTTTAACGGCGGATTGAGATCAATCCTATCTGCATCTAACGAGGATCAATGCCGGAAAAAAGTGATAGCGATTGTTTCAGCGGGACGCTACGTCTGAAGGCTCATACTGCCGAATAATTCAAAACGACGGATAAAACTTATCACAAAATCAATCACCTGCTTAAGCAGTATCATCAAATCCGCCCACATCAGGCCCTCAAAAAGCGTTTGCCAGCGCCAGAAGTCGTCTTAGAGAAATACCATATCCATGGCCCTGAGACAGAGGGCTAGACACCCTGATATGGTGGGTGTTGGTCTAGCGGCATGATCGCTGACCATATCTCGTTTTCCTTAAGGCTTGCATCCTTGCTCTAACACAGTGACAATGTTCTCATTGAATTTTTTCGCATTCCGGCTGCACTTACCCAACCGCGTTACGGTGAGCCTTTTTAAGGACTTCGAATGATAGATATTAAGTTTAATGTTCTGGGCATAATTTGGTTCGTAGTAACAGCGGTTTCCACTGCAACAGCCGAGGATGGCAAGACACGAACCGTTTTATCAGAGCCTTATAATGTCGAAAATGCCCGCGCTGCCATGGATGAGATCATGCGGCGTGATGACGAAGCGGATGGAGCGGCTCAGGCGCTTCTGGCGTCAGGAGATATCGACCTTACGACTTGGGTGCCCACGCAGCCCATTTACCAACAGGTGTCGTGGGCACAGGGGCCCTGCACGGACTTGGTGAGCCTCTTTCCAGCACCTCCGGAAGGCTGGGTGATCGCCAGCGATTGGGGGCAGTATGACAATCCCATCGGTGAGGAGCGTGGCGAGATTTTTTATGTGCGACCACCCGATCTGGCCGCAGAGGATCCCGACTTTGTTTCCCAGACACAATCCGTTTCGGTCCGGGTTATGGAAAATTCTCAGTGGCGGGACTTTTGGGATATGAAGATGGAAAATGACATATTGCGCGACGTCAGCTTTGACGTCGGCCCATTCGGATATCCTGTGCTGAAGAATCAAAACGCGACCATGCTGGGCAATTATCACGTCGAAGTGTCCGGAACCGGCGAGGAGAACGCGCCGTTGTTTCTGGAAGCGATCATCGGTTGCGCCATTGACGGTGGATTACTTGCCAATGGTGTAGACGCTGCCGCGCTGACCCGATAGCGGATGACCCTGCTAGGCGTGTGGGTGACCAGAAGTAAAACTCAGGACTGGTTTGACGAGATGAAACGACCTTTGAAAAATTGGCTTCTTTTGGGTGGCGTGATTTGGACCGCGATCCCTGCACATGCTGAACCGCAAAGCGCCGAGGATTTTCAGTGGACGTTTCAAAGCGCGTGTTTGCACAGTCAACCGGCGCTGATTGAACGCGGTGCCGAAGACGCGGCCAATAGCTTGGGACTGGACAGGTTGGAGGCAAGCGACGTTGACGCATTTTGGATGGGCGACAACGGGATGATGATGATCGTCGACGGTAATCCACTGTCGACAAAATGCGTTTTGGCGGTGTCGCAGTCGGAGATCACTGATGATGTATCCGCGTTGACGCGTTTAATCTCTGAGCGGATTTCTGATCGTTCGGGCGATGCAGAGGTGACTGTAACACATGATGAGAATGTTTCGACATGGGAGTGGACCAAGAGCGATGTGAGCTTTTCCACGGAGTTGGAAACCCGCGATGGCCAGTACACCATCACCCTAGAAGCGGAGCGGTGATCCGGTCACAGGTTTGGGCGAAAACGCCCTGTGGTCCTTGGCCCTACGCATCCGTGACGGGAACTAGTTGACGTTGACCGAGTGTTTGACGACCGTAGCACGGTTTGGAACGAAAATTTTCGAACGCAGGCAATAGTTTTCGCGCTTTGTGTGAGCAGAATTACGTCCTCGGCCCTGTGCGGTTTTGCGTTGTATCTCTTGCAGGTGAGCGCCGCGGTGGATCCTGTTATCATCGCAACGACCTAGAACTTTGGCGTCTCGTGCGTGGATGACACAGAATGCTGTGATGAAGCCCAACTGACGTCAGACATTCCCTGCCACAACCTAGGCGCCAAAAACGGCGATAGCTGGACTTAAGAGGATGTTAACAGCAAGGGCCATGCCTTGGGGTCAGGACTTCGGTAACGGGGGCGTCCCAGTCAAGTGGTTTCACTCAAAACAATTGATCCGCCATAGCGGTTCTTTTGTTTTTTTCGTTGCCCGCCCAGGCTTCCGTCGCGGCTTTTGGCTGAGATCCTTGGGGTACATGCTTCGGTTCGTGGTCAGCGCGGCGGCTGCCAACATGATGCTGGTTCGATGCAATTCCGATGTGCCCATCTCATAGGCGTACTTGACGGGAGTCAGCGACAGTCCAGACCACGGCATCATCAGAACCACGTCCCTGCGGGACCTCGAAAGCCTGCGATCAGTCAGGCTATGGGCGGTGCTTTTTGTCGTTAAGCCACTCTTGGCGCTACATCCGGCTGGAAGGTTGTGCCATCCACCCAAATTCGATGCAGAATGACAGCGATGCGGCGGGCGAGTGCGACCATCGCAATTTTTCGTCCGCGCCGCTGTGCGAGTTGGGCTCCCCATGTTCTCAGCCATGTTGATCGGCCACGGTTCATCATGACGGTTGCCGCCTGGCACAATGCTCGCCTCAGATTGACGTCACCAGCTTTGGTAATGCCGCCTGCCACGTCCCGTTCACCGGACTGGTTGCGTGAGGGTGTCAGCCCGACCCAAGGGCCAACTTTCTTGGAAGAAGTAAAGCGCGACGGGTCATCCACCGCCGAGCGGAAGGTCAGCGCCACAACTGCGCCAATCCCCGGCATTGTCATGAGGCGGCAGCACACTGGATCGTCTCCGGCGAACTGGCGCACGTGTTTTTCGAGACCAGCGAGTTCTTGTCGCAGGGACGCTCGGGCCCGCAGCATCGGTTCTGTAGCGGTTTCCAACATCGGATTGCCATCTGCCAACTCCCGAATGCGTGTCTCGAACCTGCCGCGGGAAATCGCACCGACTTTGAGGCCAAAGTTCCGCAGCAGTCCGCGCAATGACATTTCCAAAGCGATCATGTTCTGCTGGATAGCCTTTCGAGCGCCGAGAAGCGCTCGAGTTTCCTGAGCAGAAACGGATTTACAGTGGACCGGGCGGAACCAGCCGAGATGAAGAAGGCGTGCAATCCCTTCCGCATCACGACGATCCGTCTTGATCGGCATCGCCTTCAGCGCTCCTTTCACCTGACGCGTTTCCATGAGCACCGCATCAAAGCCAGCTTTGGTCAGCCCTCGGTACAGCCATTGCGACAGCGGACCGGCTTCCAGGCCAATTGCTGCGATGCTGCCGTCAAGTTCCTCCAACCAGTGCGCAAGAGCTTCGGGTTCACTTTCAGTTTCCGCCTCTTTGACTATCTGGCCATGCTCGCTGACCACACATACGGCGATCTTTGCCAACGACACATCCAATCCAACAAATAGCTTCATCCCGTCATCCTCCAACTGGGTTCAATACGGGAATGGCGACAGCGCGGTACTGATCTTACAAGTGGCAACGGCGGTGCGTGACGCAGGCCCCGTTACAGCATCTCATAACCAGAAGATGAGTGTTGCTGCGAGGTATATAGCGGATCGGAATGCTTTGGTGCATCTATCGTAACGTGCAGCAATACGCCGCCCGTCTTTGAGTTTGAAAAACAAGTTTTCCACCTTGTGCCGAATTTTGTATGTAGCCTTGCAGTATTCTACAGTTGCTTTTCAGTTCTTCCTTAATGGAATACAGGGTGCAACCTTCTGTCCTCTCAACATCTCGCGGGTTTTGTTACCATCATCTCCATGAACCACGATCAGGGGTTCGTCCTTTAGCAAGTCTTTGAGCAAAACATCTGCGCCCTTGAAGTCGCTGCGCTGACCTCCCGTCAGGTGTAGCCGCACAGATCACCCGAGGTTGTCTCAAGACTTGCAGTTTAGTATTACAGCAGTCTTTTGTACGCCTAATCACCCTCAGCTCATCGCCCCTTTTTTAGGCAGGAAGCTGTGCGGTGAACTTTCAGGTGGGTGACTTTTATCATAAAGACGTTGCCAACTCCTATATGCGGCTTGGCCAGTGCCTCGAAGATGCGCTCAAACACACTGTTTCCTGACCACCGCTTGAACCGATTATAAAGCGTCTTGTCTAGGCCATAGTCAGGGGGGCATCGACCCATTGCAGCCCGTTTTTTGATGACATAAATACTCCCGCTCAAAACCTTGCAGTCATCGGCGCGACCAACCCCACGTGACTTCGGAAAGAACGGTGCAAGCTGTTCAACCTGTTCGCCAGTAAGCCAAAATAGATGAGACATGGTTACTCCTCCTCGCCAACATGAATCACAGTAGCGAGCCGAGAGGAATCCTCTTTATCGAACGGCCGTGATGCGGACAAAGCAGCCGTTAGCAGCGATAGATTCGATATCAGTGACCGGCCCATACCAGCCGTTCGACGGATCGGGTCACACCGCAATGCAGCAACACCGAACTGGCCATTCGCTGTGGCTGCAAGATCAACGCATTATCCTAGGCTGGTTAAGGCTGCTCAGGGGGCGCTAGGTAAGTGTTGGCACTCAAACCAAAAGCATAGACCATTTATCCGCGCATCGAATTGCGCCACACGCTCTGGAAACATGTCTGCAAAGCCTTCTCCGAAAGCATCCTCCAGTTCAGGTTTCATGTTTTGATACATGTATGCGCACGCGCAAAGTACGTTCGTGTTCGGACTGGCTAACAGAAAGGTCGCCAGCATGTATTGCTCGTTATAGTATCGGTTGATCCATTGCCTAGGATAATCATACGGCAAGAAAATGTCGTGAAGCCCTACAACTACGCCAGGGTTCAGCTGAGGCAAAATCTCGGTAAAAAAAACGGTCACATCTGAGTTTTGAAGTGCCCTGTGGCTGCCATCGAAAAACAGAACATCTCCGCGTTTGAGCTGCTTAAAAACCTTCAAATCGATAGTTTCCATGCGTTCACGGTACACAACATCACAGATATCATCGATTTCGGCCCGAGGTTCGGGATCAATCGATATAATCTGAGTATCGGGGCTGTGTAGTTTCTTCGCCAGTGCGAAGAACTTTGTCGAATTGCCCGAGCCTATTTCGAGCAGCATTTTGGGCTTTTTGTCCGCTACGATTGAAAAGCTGCTCATTCCATCCATCGGCAAGAACCAAATCTGGTTCCAGTGCGGCGCCTGAGGATCCTGTGTGTCTAAGGAGATGTTTCGAAAGTCGTCTTCGTATTTACTCATCGTATCGATGAAGCGATGAAATACCTTGTGGTGCCCCGCAAGTAACTGTGCAACTGGTTTGTTTCCCTTGTTTTCCCGGGTCCAGCGCACTTGGAAGTCCGGCGCGTGATCAATTCGAATTCTCATGCCTTGCCTACTTCCATTTCTCTCCGTGGGTTTTGTTTTTGCCATCTCGGCTCGTTCAATTGAATGTAAAGCCGCTTCGACACTGTTTTGTCCACAGTCATTCGATCATTGGCGAAAGCGCTGGCCAGAAAACCAAACAACATCCCAAACCTTCATTGCAAGTTCGATGTAATCTGCTGTTCAAAACGGTCAGGTGCCGAATGCTGTGTGTTCTGGTAGCTGTTCAACAGGCCACGGCGCATGCTACTTGTATCGAACCGACGGTTAGAATTTGGCCTTGGGACGTGCTTCCATCTCTGTTAACCTCGGCCAAAACAGACCGTGTGAGTAGAGCAGTCTTGGCGCAGAAACTGTCATCTGATAAGGGAATTGAGTGTTGTCGCCTAAGGCATTTACACGATTTTTTGGAGCCACAACGACAAACGGTAATTGTTGACATAGGTGCGAACCCTATCAATCCGGCGCCTTATGACATTGTGGTCGAAGCTGGTTTCGCCCATGTCTTTGGGTTCGAGCCGCAACAATCAGCATTTGAGAAATTGCAGAATGCGCCCCAAGCGAACCGCACGTACCTGCCGTACGCAATTGGTGATGGTAATACGGCCACGCTTTATGAGTGTCGTCATAGCGGGTTCACATCCCTTTTGAAGCCTAACCCAGATATCGTATCGCTGCTGGGTCGTTGGGAAGACCATCTAACGATTACAGATGAAATCGAAATACAAACTTTGAGGTTGGACGATGTCGAGCAAATAGCGCGCGCCGACTTCTTGAAAATGGATGTTCAAGGCAGTGAACTGACAATCCTCCAGAATGGCACCCGGCTCGTAAAAGAGGCCATTGCCGTTATGAGCGAGATTGCAGCGGTTCCCATCTATTTGAACCAGCCTCTGATGCATGAACAAATCGCAGAGCTACACAGCTTAGATTTCAGCCTGCATAAGTTTGATTTCTTTAAAGATGTCGTGCTCGGAAACTCTTTGTCGCCCCGGCTGCGACAGCGACGGCATTCAAACCAGCTTGTCGACGGAGACGCCATTTTTTTGCGTTCTTTAATGAGACTGGAGCGACTTGAGCCGGAAGAACTGAAGCATATGGCTTTGTTAGCCGACGCGGTTTTCCACAGTTATGATCTTGTTTTGAAAATAATTGAGGTCTTAGAGCTAAGCGGACATGTGCAGGTTGATAGCCGGCTGGACGATTACATCGATCTACTTCCGTTTGTAATGAAAAGACCCCAATCGAACCCGGATGCACAGCCAGAGGTTCGCAGCATGTCCAAACAAATTAGCTTGGTTTTGATCGCGTTTAACAACGAAAAGTATATTGAAGAAGCTCTTTTGTCTGCATTGAATCAGGAGCCTCCCTTTGAACAGATTATTGTCGTGGATGATGCGTCTACAGATGACACATCGGGTGTCATAGCCCGAGTTTGCGATGCACACACTGGGATCATTGCGCTCAAGCATGATCGCAACAGAGGGCCGGGCGCAGCGCGAAATACAGGAATGGAGAGAGTAACCAGTCCGTATTTTTGCTTCCTCGACGGTGATGATCGATTTGCAGAGAACGCAATGAGTTCCATGCAGCATTTTATTGAAGATGTACCGTCTGCCGATATGTTTGTTTTCAAGGGCAAATCTCTAAACAAAAAGGGAAAAACACGCGTTACGGGTGGTGTCGAGCCTGGCATTTACGAGACCCTGGAAGAGAAAAAGCCAGTTTTTCATTCTGTGACATTCCCATGGAACAAGCTGTACCGAACGCGATGGATTAACGAAAAACGGATCCGATTTGGTCCGGGCAAGTACGAAGATATTCCTTGGTGTTACGAATGCACAATGGCAGCAGGCAAGATTGCGGCATTTGATGCTCCGTTGGTGTGGTACCGCATCCATTCTCAGTCAACCTTGCAGCGTAGAAGCGATCATCAACTGGACGTCCTGGACCAATGGGAACGGACGCTCAAGCTAGTCCGAGAAACGCCTGATACCCCCAAGTCATTTATAAGATTTGTCGAGCTCGACGCATTTCTTCAAATGTCGCGTATGTTATTATTTGGCAGAATACCACGTCATTGCGAACTAGACTTCGCGCAGGAGATATTGCGTTTGGTCGGCGAATTGGAGCGCATGCGTACTGATTTCTCGTATCACCCCAAGAGTAGGCGGGTCCGAAAGCGCTTGCAACGGTTTGAAAAATACATCCAGCAATTTCCATGAGGTCTGCGCGTCTAAGCCAAGAATGCTCGATGATACCTCTTCTGAGCCACTACGGCGACGGCAAGAAGGCTTGGTATTGCATTTACGAGAATTATAGCGGGGCCACATGCGAGATTGGCTCGAAACCGCCTTGCGACACTGCAAACTTGAACCGATTTGCAGCTCATTTTTTTGATTATTTCGATCCAAAACACCTGACCACCTCGCAATTGCAGAGAATGTCCAGTTTACGCCGCTTGACGAACAATAGTTCGGTTATCATCAAAGTCGCCGTTGGGCTCATTGCCGACACTTGTCTCTCACCCATTGTATGGATCCTGACCCTAGATGTCAGTGACGCGGGGATTGCACGGCTTTCCTTCGTAGAAGTGGAACGGGCCCGCGCGCTCAGGCCTTGGCGGCATCTTTGCCTGGGTCGGCCAGTGTTCCGTCCCAGGCGTCTGCTGGGATCTTGGGGATGTCTGGGTCGGCTTCATAGGACGGGGTCATGATCTGGGTGCCGTTGGCGTTAAACACCTTGACGATGTTTTCATGCAGGTCCGAGGTCAGCTGCGGCAGGCTTGAACCGCGGGTGGTGTAGGCATTGATCTCGTAACTGATAGCATAATCCCCAAGACCGTTCCACAGCACGAAGGGGGAGGGGGTCTTCTTCAGTCCCCTTGTCATCTTGGCTGCTTTGATCAGCATTGCTGTGACTTTTTCGGGTGGCTCCTCGTAGCCGATGCCCACAGTGGTGTGCAGAAGCAGGCCGGGCCCATCGACCTTCTTGGAGTAGTTGCGCACCTTAGAATTGAGAAGCTGGGAATTGGGTATGCTGACCAACTCATTCTTCGTGGTGTTGATCAGCGTCTCCATAAAGCGGATTTCAATCACGTCGCCAATCGTGTCATCCACCTCGATCCGGTCGCCCACCACGGCGCTGCGGCGATACATGACAAAAAGCCCGGCCATCAGGTTGGAGACCACAGTATTGGACCCGATGGAGACCACGACACCGGCAAGGATGGTTAGCCCCTTGAAGGCGGTGGAATCTGAGCCTGGAATAAAGGGGTAGGCAAAGACGAGCGCCACAAGGATGATCGCCAGGCGGCCCAAAAAGAATGTGGGCTTGACCCAATAGGGCTCGAAATGGTCCAGCTTAATGGTCCCGGCTTCCACATTGGTCAGGAACAGCTTGAGCCAGCGGATCGCAGCGCGCGCCACGAAGAAGGTGATCAGAAGCACGATCAGGTTGGGAATTTGACGCACGAAACCCACGAAAACGGCGAAGATCGGCTCGGAGATATACGTCAGCAGGACCTGCGCCAGGACCCGCGTTTCGGGAAAGGCCAGCAGCACGATGGAAAGATAGGCGTAGAGCAGCAGGAAATAGGTGATCCACAAAACGGCATTGGCCGAAAAGCGCACGATGGCGGCCACGGCATCGGCCTGCACCACGCTTTGCGTGGCCTCGCCCACTTTGGAAAACCGCCGAACGGCTATACGGCCCACGGCATCGGAAATGGGTCTCCGGCGCCAGAAAAACAGGGCAGACAGCACAATTAGCAAGGCGGTGTAGATCGCGGCCTCGGTGGCTGACCCGGCATAGGCTTCCTCGGTCCGGCTGTCGCGATAGGTCTCGATTGCGCGCATGATGGCCTTGGCCTGAAGCTCTGCAATCAGTTCAAGATCCATTTGCTCAAGTTTGGCGTCCCCGCGGGTGGCGGTGGTGACTACAACGCCCTCGATCAGGATATCGTACCCGTATTCGCTGGGCTTGATCTCATGCTGGACTGGAATGACATCGCTTCTTCCGGCCACTTCGTAGATACGCGTCTCGACAGTCTCGGCCCGGCGCGAGGCGGGCAGCACGGTGGAGCCGCGTAGGAAAAATAGGACTTCGCCCTCGATCTCGACCGGGGCTAGGAACACGTCTGTGGTGTGAAGTCGCTCGAGTTCGGCGCTTATTCCGTCAACGGCGGGGCTGGTCGTCTCAGGTGTTTGTGCCCATGCAAGCGACAATGATGTTAAAAGCACCATAGCCATGCTGAGCAGAACCGCCAGATGACGGAGCAGTGATGCAGTTTGTACGGCGCGCGTCACCTGTGTGTTCCCCGTTTCGGCAAGGCCATTGGGTCCGGCCCGCTTTTTGATCACTAAAGCCGCTGGCACCACGGCGTCAAGGTTGCCGGCTTCTGAGCACGCCCCTGTTTCTTCTGGCTGAAAGTATCCCGAGCGGGGTGCAAAGCACGGCGGGTGCAAAGCCCCCGATATTACTCCGGCATAGAAAAGCGCCCACGCCGGGTAGGTTCGACCTGCATCCATTCGGGGAAGCCGATGAAATGATCGACCGCGAAAATCAGAAGGCACAGGACAACCACCCCGAGAACAAGTATGACCCGCGCTGTGCTGGGCGGGGTGTGGGACCATTTGGCCATTCGTAAAAGCCAGCGCGGGTTCATATTCTGTCCCGCGAGAGGCGCAGAGCGGCCTGCCGCTTCATTTGTGACTTGTCTAATGGGGCATTTTGCATCGCAACGCCATCACACCCTTGAAATTTCCCAATTAGTCTAAGACATAACCGCTGACTGTCACGCGAATTCTACGGTTGCTGCTGATCCATGCCAAGACATTCTGAATCTCGACACATGCCCTATACGGCCCAGCAGATGTATACCCTCGTGGCGGATGTAGAGGCCTATCCCAAGTTTCTTCCGTGGACCGCTGCTGCGCGGGTGCGGCGCACCAAGGCGCAGGACGATGGCTCGCGCGTGATGGAGGCGGACTTGGTGATCAGCTTTAAGGTCTTTCGCGAACGCTTCGGCAGCCGTGTCGTGCTCTGGCCCGAAGAGTTTAAGATCGCGACTGAATATCTGGATGGGCCTTTCCGTTACATGGTCTCAAACTGGAAGTTCTCGGAGGAAGAGGAGGGCTGCACCGTGCATTTCGACGTGGATTTTGCGCTGCGTAACCGTCTGATGCAGTCGGCGGCAGAGCTTTTTTTCTACGAGGCAATGCGCCGGGTGGTACAGGCCTTCGAGGACCGCGCCAAGGCGCTCTACGATAATGGGTGATCTGTCATCTCGTCTGGCCATGTTTGCCTTGTCGCCCGCAGAAACCGGTGATGCGGCAGAGGTCATGCGCCTATCCCTTCTGGACTGGGCGGCTGTGGGTTGCGCCGGGCGTGATGAACCCGTGGCAGGGCTGATGCGTGCTCAGGCCTGTGAGGAGGGCGGTAGACCCGAGGCCTCGATCATAGCAGGCGCCACGCGCGTACCGGCACGTATGGCGGCCTGGGTCAATGGTACCACCTCGCATGCGCTCGATTATGACGATACGCATTTCGCCCATATCGGGCACCCCTCCGTAGCCGTGATCCCAGCCGCACTGGCTGTGGCGCAGAGGCAGGGCGCGGATATGGCCACCTTCCAGGAGGCCTGCCTGGTGGGGGTCGAAGCCTCGATCCGGTTTGGCCTCTGGCTGGGGCGAGATCACTACCAGACAGGATTTCACCAGACCGCCACCGCTGGGGCTTTTGGGGCGACGCTGGCGGCGGGGCGGTTGCTGGGGCTGACGCGGGATCAGATGCGCATGGCGCTTGGTGTTGTCTCGACCCGCGCCTCGGGGCTCAAGTCGCAGTTCGGTACCATGGGCAAGCCTTTGAACGCTGGCATTGCCGCGCAGAACGGGGTCGAGGCCGCCCTGCTGGCAGCGCGTGATTTCGTGAGTGAACCCGGTGGATTGGAAACGGTGCAGGGTTTTGGCCCCACTCATCACGGCCAGGCGGAGGAGAGCGCGTTTGACAGAATGGGTGAGGCGTGGCTTTTCACTACCGTTCAGCACAAGTTCCATGCCTGCTGTCACGGTCTTCATGCGACGCTTGAGGCGATATCCAGCCTGAACCGCTCAGCGGATGAGGTGGCGGGGATCACGGTTCACACCCATCCAAGATGGTGCAGCGTTTGTGATATTGCCAACCCGCGCACTGGGCTTGAGGCAAAATTCAGCTATCGCATGGTTCTGGCCATGGCCCTGGCCGGTTACGATACGGCCCGATTGGACAGCTTTGCGGATGCGCTGTGTAGCGATCCAGGGTTGGTGCAGCTGCGCGACCGGGTAGACGTCGTGTCGGACGAAAGCCTCAGCGAAATGCAGGCGCGCCTTCTCGTGCGTCTGAAGGATGGCGCCGAGGTCGAGCTATTCCATGATCTGGATGCGCCTCTGCCGCTTGAAGCGCGCCGTCACAAAATCCATGCCAAGGCGGCAAGCCTTATTGGGCTGGGCGTGTCGGACCGGATGTGGTCGTCTTTGACAGACGGCACCGACCTTGAGGCATTTGCAGACTTGCTGACCTTTTAGGTGACACGCGCCCCGGGCCTGACCCGGGGCCTCGTCGTTTTCTTGAACCAAGAGATCCCGCCGCGCGGGCCAGGAACGGTCTCAACGAGACCGGATGTCTGCGGCCATGGCCTGCATTTCGCTCAGCGGCAGGTAGCCGCGTAGCATCTGGTCGCCCATCACGAAGCTTGGCGTGCCCGAAATCTGCAGCGCGCGGGCCAGTTTGTGGTTGGCGGCGATCACTTCGTTCACCTCGGGCGTTTCCATCCCATCAACGATGGCGCTGCCGTCATAGCCAAGTGTATCACCCAAACGGCGCAGGCTGCGTTCGGTGTAGTCGCCGTCGAAGGCGATCAGCGCGTCATGGATGGATTTGTAGGCTTCATCCCCTGCCACTTGTAGCGCCGAGATGGCAAAGCGGGCGGCCAGGGTGGACTGCTCGCCTAGGATGGGGAATTCCTTGACGACAATGCGAATATTGCCATCGCTTTCCACCAGTTCCTCCACATCTGGGGCCGCACGGCGGCAATAGCCGCAGCGATAGTCGACGAACTCTACCAGCGTGATGTCGCCCTCTGGATTGCCCCCTGACCAAGAGCGTTCATCGTTGAAGAGTGCATCGGCATGGAACGCAATCAGGTTGGCATCCGCGCTGGCCTGGTCATTGGCCTGACGCTGTTCGAGCACGGCTACGGCCTCCATGATCACCTCTGGATTGTCGAGGAGATAGGCGCGGATCTCTTCGCGGAATATTTGGCGCTGCTCATCGGTCATGTTGTCTATATCGAGCGCTGAGGCGGGTAGGGCCAACCCGATCAACGTGGCTGCTAGGGGGCCTGTCCATTTGGGTTTGAGCTGTTCAATCATTTCTTGGTCGTTCCTTGATCCCTGGGGTGTATCTAACGTTTGCGTTTCTTCTGTTTCGCGGCCAGTTCGGCGGCGCTGAGTACATCCTGTGCCTGACGCCACGCGGGCGAGCCACGCGGCAGAAGGTCTGAGGCACGCTTGGCATGGCGGCCTGCATCTTCCATCTTACCGACCATCGCATAGCGTTCCGCCGTCGCCAAGGAGGCCATGCCGGTATTGCCGACCCCCGCATAGGCCTGCGCCAAGTCACGCATCACGCGCGGGTCGCGCCCGTCGCGGTCATGGGCGGCGCGCAAGAGCTCAATCGCCTCGGTCTTGCGCCCGACCGCCATCAGCGAGCGCCCGTAGGATCCTAGGATCAGCGCGTTTCTCGGTTCAAGCTCTGCTGCCTTGGCATAGGCTTCGACCGCGCCCTGGAACTGGCGGCTTTCAAACAGGATCTGGCCCTTGAGTTCGCGGAAATACCCGTCATCGGGCCGGATTTCGATAGCGCGGTCCATGGCCGCGATGGCGCGGCCCAGGTTGGACTGGCGATGATAGGCAATCGCCTGGCGCATTGCTGTTATGTCATCATAGCCGCTTTCGCCTGCGCGGTTGAGCGTCCATTTGGGCGCGCGCGTAAACGCGCTGAGCTTGCCCTTGGCGCGTTGAAACCAGTAGTCGTAATTTTCGTCAGGCGTGAACTGCCCGGTATGGGCATCGGCCAATCGTTTGATCACCCTTAGCCGGTCGCGTGACAGCGGGTGGGTACGGGCATAAGGATCCTGCCGGCTGGCGGCGGTCAGTTCCTGCCCGCTGAAAAGGTTCATAACCTGCACCATGGCCTGCGGGTCGATGCCTGCGCGGATCAGGTAGCGGATGCCGGATTGATCGGCGGCATTTTCTTCGGCCCGAGTGTGCACGAAGAAGAGCCGCGCCGCCGTATTGGAGGCCGCCGCTGCACCGATACCGGCCACTTGGCCTTGCCCCGTTGCAATCGCCGCTGCTGCTGTTAGGGCTGCGCCGATACCCGCCGCTGTGCGCGCGTTGCGCAAGTTGACGGGACGACGCGCAAGGTGGCCATTTGTGATATGGGCTGCCTCATGGGCCATGACCGCTTGTAACATCGCGGCGTTGTCCATCTTCAGGATCAGGCCGGAATGCAAAAAGATATGCCCCCTGTCCACAACGAAGGCATTGAGCGAGCGTTGATCGACCATCAGGATGTCCATCCGCGTTGCCCCAAGCCCTGAGGCCTGAAGCACTGGCTCGGCAATCCGTTTCAGCGCATACTCGATGTCAGGGTCCCGCAGCAGGCTCAGTGCGCGTGCAGGCTGCGTCACCCAAAAGGTGATCAGGCAAAGGGCCAGAAAAAACCGGACAAGCTGCATTGACGATCCTGCTGGTTTGAGTGCAACCCTTCGGGCATACGCTCTACAGATGGGGGCAAACTAGGGAAAAATCCATGCGCAACTCAAGCCGATCCGAAGTTGATGCCTTCATTGTGATGGACGTGATGGAAGCTGCGCGCCGCGCCGAGGCGGAGGGCCGCCACATCATTCACATGGAAGTGGGCCAGCCCGGCACCCCTGCGCCAGAGAGCGCACGCGCTACATTGGCCGCACAAATGCAAAGCGATCCGATGGGCTACACCGTCTCGCTTGGCCTGCCTGAGCTGCGCCGTGGCATCGCGGGGCTTTACAAGGATTGGTATGGATTGGACCTAAACCCCGACCGGGTTGTGGTCACCTCAGGGTCATCGGGTGCCTTTCTGCTGGCCTTCACCGCACTTTTTGACAGTGGCGACCGTGTTGGCATCGGCGCGCCGGGCTATCCCAGTTACCGCCAGATCCTGAAGGCCTTGGGGTTGGTTCCCGTAGATATCGAAACTGCGCCCGAGCATCGCCTGCAGCCAGTACCATCTGATCTGGCACGGCTGGACCTTGCAGGTCTGATGGTGGCAAGCCCTGCCAACCCGACCGGGACCATGCTGGATCGCGAGAAGCTGGGCGCTTTGATTGAGGCCGCACAAGGATCGGGGGCCGCCTTTATCAGTGATGAGATTTATCATGGCATCGAATATGAGGCCAAGGCCGTCAGCGCGCTTGAAATCAGTGATGATGTTTACGTGATCAACTCCTTTTCCAAATATTTCTCGATGACAGGCTGGCGCGTGGGCTGGATGGTTGTGCCCGAAACCCATGTACGCGTGGTCGAACGGCTGGCGCAGAACATGTTCATTTGTGCCCCGCATGTGAGCCAGGTTGCGGCGTTGGCGGCACTGCAGTGTCACGAGGAATTGCAGGCCAATATGGATGTCTACCGTGCCAATCGCGCGCTGATGCTGAAGGGGCTGCCTGAGGCAGGTTTTGACCGTATTGCGCCGCCAGATGGGGCATTTTATGTCTATGCCGATATCTCGCACCTGACAGATGACAGCCGGGCTTTTGCAGCGGAAATCCTTGAGGATGCGGGTGTAGCTGTGACGCCGGGGCTTGATTTTGATCCCGCGCGCGGGGGTGGGACGCTGCGATTTTCTTATGCGCGTAGCACAGCGGATATCTCCGAGGGGTTGCGCCGTCTCAAGGCCTTCATGGCTGCGCGACAGCTCTGATGCCTCTCGCGGGAGTATTTTTGGAAAGATGAAACCCATCTTTGGTGGGCAATTGGGCCGGCGTAGTATATACTGCTTCGCCACGAGACCGCGTGAGACGGCAGAGCAAATGATCAGGCTTTTTGTGATACTGGCAGTGATGCTTGTGGCAGGATTTGGGCCACGGACCGGGCAGACGATGGAGTTGTCGGGGCTGGCGCGGGTTGTGGCGCAAGGCTCTGTCATTGAGGATGTGCGGGACGGAGTGAATATCACGCTCAATCTTTCGCAGGGTGTGCCGTTCCGGGTGTTCACACTGGCTGAGCCTGAGCGGCTTGTGCTGGACTTCCGCGAAGTGGATTGGACTGGGTCCGATATTGAAGCGATGGATCACTCTGACGTGGTCTTTGCCGTGCGTGTGGGCGGGTTCCTGCCAGGATGGTCGCGGATGATCGTGGATCTCAACGGGCCTTACGCGGTAGAGACGGCCAATGCGTCGATTGATGAGATCACTGGGGCAGCGACGGTTGAGATCCGTCTTAACAGGGTGGATCCAATTGATTTCGCATCTCTTTCCGGTGCGCCGTCCTTGCCCGGATGGGAGGCGGTCGAGCAGGGGTTGCCCGCTGTCACGATGGGGCGGGCTGGTGCCGAGGGGCCGATTCTGGTGGTTCTAGACCCTGGCCATGGCGGTGTTGATCCGGGTGCGGAGCGTGACGGCGTCAACGAAAAAGACCTGATGCTGACCTTTGCGCGGGAACTACGCGAGGCGCTAATCCGGGCAGGGGGTATGGATGTGGCGCTCACGCGCAGTGAGGATTTGTTCGTCTCGCTGGATCGCCGGGTAGCCATTGCTCATGAGCTGGGCGCGGATCTGTTTATCTCGCTGCATGCCGATGCGCTGAGCAATGGGCGTGCGCAGGGGGCCACGATTTATACCCTGTCCGACACCGCCTCGGATGAAGCGAGCGCGGCGCTGGCCGAGCGGCACAACCGTACGCAAATCCTCGCGGGGATCGACCTGACTGAAAATGATGACGTGGTGGCCGATGTGCTGATCGACCTGGCCCGGACCGAGACGCAGCCGCGATCTCTGCAACTGGCGCGTGCGATCCGGTCGGGCATCGAGTCGCAGGATTTGCCGCTCAATTCCCGTCCGTTGCGGTCAGCGGGGTTTTCGGTGTTGAAATCCCCTGATATTCCTTCCGTGTTGTTAGAGGTTGGCTTTTTGTCGAGCCAGCGCGACCTCGACAATATTCGCGATCCTGACTGGCGGGCCAAGATGGCGGCGTCGATCCGGGATGCGGTGGTGGCGTGGCGGATTGTCGATCAGGCCTCGGCCGAGTTGGTGCGGCAATAGGCAAGCGTTTGCCTGTGACGCAACGGCGCAGAATGCGAAGTTTTGACGCCCCGGTGCGGGCTTCTTATATGTAAAATAATCGGCAACCCGAAGGACGCCCCTTGTTCAGAGCTATACTTTCCTTTTTTGGATCCATCTTCAGCCTTGTGACACTGGTTGTGCTGATGGTGGCGCTAAGCCTTGGGGCGATCTTCTTTGTTTACGGCAAGGACCTGCCCAGCCACGAATCCTTGGCCAACTACACCCCACCCACGATCAGCCGGATTTATTCTGGTGAGGGCCGTATCATTGATGAGTTCGCCAAGGAGCGCCGTCTGTTCACCCCGGCTGAGGAAATTCCCGATCTGGTGAAACAGGCCTTCATCAGCGCCGAGGACAAGAATTTCTATTCCCATGCGGGTTATGACGCGCGTGGCATAGCCGCCGCCCTGTTTGAGGCTGTGCAGACGCGAGGGCAGACGGTTCGCGGGGCCTCGACCATCACACAGCAGGTTATGAAAAACTTTTTGCTGTCTGGCGACCGTCGGATCGAGCGCAAGATCAAGGAAATCATCCTCGCTACGCGGATCGAGGAGACGCTGGAAAAAGAAGATATTCTTGAGCTGTACCTTAATGAGATTTTCCTGGGTCAGAATTCTTATGGTGTCACCGCCGCCGCGCAGACCTATTTCAACAAATCGCTGGATGAATTGGCCCCACACGAGGCCGCGTTTCTTGCGACCATGCCCAAAGCGCCTTCGGATTATCACCCAGTGCGCCAGAAGCAGCGCCTTAAGGAGCGCCGCGATTTCGTACTGAAAGAGATGTATGAGAACGGCTATATCAGCCAGGAGGTTATGGTGGCCGAGGTGGAACAACCGGTTCGCTCTGTCCAGAATGGCGACTTTGCACCTTTCCGGGACTCACTGCCGCCGCGTGATTACTTCACTGATGAAATCCGTCGCCAGCTTAGCATAGATTTCGGGGAGGGCGAGTTTTTCACCGGTGGGTTGGCCGTGCGCGCCACAGTGGATCCCGAATTGCAGGTGGAAGCCGCCCATGCCCTGCAGCGCCAGCTTGAGAAATATGACCGCAACCGCAAGGAATGGCGCGGTACAGGGCTTGTGCTGCCCGAGGCTGTACTGGGTAATGAGGCTGCCTGGCGCGAGGCGCTGTCACTGGCGGATGTGTCTCGGGATGTCACACTGAATGGTCAGTGGTACCCGGCCGTGATCCTCGGCATCGAGGATCAGCAGATGCGCATAGGAATCGAGGGTGTCGAGGAAACAGATGCTGAGCCGCATATCATTCCGCGCAAGGATATCGGCTGGCTGCCGGGGAATTTTCAGGAAACGTTCAAGCTGGGCGAGGTGGTACTGGTACGCCGCCTGACTGATGACAGTGATAATTTCGTACGCTGGACCCTCCGGCAAGTGCCGGAAGTGCAGGGCGGGTTCATGGCAATGGATGTGAACACGGGTCGGGTGCTGGCGATGCAGGGCGGGTTCTCTTACCAGCATTCGGTCTTCAACCGCGCCACGCAGGCACAGCGCCAACCTGGGTCAAGCTTCAAGCCCTTTGTTTACGCCGCTGCACTCGACAGTGGGTATTCGCCTGCCACGGTGGTGATTGACGCACCGATCGAGATTGACACGCCCCAAGGCCTCTGGCGGCCGCGCAACTCCTCAAACAAGTTCTACGGACCGACGCCGCTGCGCACCGGAATCGAGATGTCGCGCAACCTGATGACCATCCGGCTTGCGCAGGAAGTGGGTATGGAACTGGTTGCTGACTACGCCGAGGACTTCGGCGTCTATGATAACATGGGTACGTTCCTTGCAAACTCGCTCGGCTCGGAAGAGACAACACTGTACAACATGACGGCAGCCTATGCTATGTTCGCCAATGGTGGCGAACGTGTGCGCCCTACGCTGGTGGACCGGGTTCAGGACCGAAATGGCCGGACCGTGTACCGCCACGATCCGCGCGTCTGTACAGATTGTGACAACCCCGATCTGCCGCGCAACCGTGGTCCGCGCATCCGGTCGGATCGCCAGCAGGTTATTGACGCGATTACTGCTTACCAGATCACATCGATGATGCAGGGGGTCGTGGACCGTGGCACTGCCTCGGGCGCGATCCGGTTGCCGGTGCCAATTGCGGGCAAGACGGGCACAACCAATGACGCGCGCGATGTGTGGTTTGTGGGCTTCAGCAGCAATATCGTGGCCGGCTGCTATATCGGGTATGATCAGCCCCGCAGCCTGGGGCGCAGCGCATTCGGATCGTCCATGTGCGGGCCGGTGTTTCAGAGCTTCATGAGCAAAGCGATCGAGAAGCATGGCGGTGGTAAGTTCCAGGTGCCCGAGGGCGGACAATTCATCAAGATTGACCGCTTCAGCGGTGCTCGTCTGCCCCCGTCGGCCAGCGGTGCCTACGTTGTGGCGGAGTTCTTCCGCGAGGGCGAGGAGCCGCTCTTTGGGTATGTCTTTGACGGCGGATTTGCTATGGGCAAAGACCTCGAGTTATTTGAGGGCGAACAACTATACTATGAAGATGGCACGCCGGTTGTTAATTCGACGGACCCAACAGCTGATGGCGAGCAGTCGAGCTTTGGCAGTCTGAGTTCGGGTGGGCTCTACTGATCTGCGTGGCTTGCGTCAGTAAAATGTGTCGATAGCAGGGCAAATGCCAGCCAACGATCCTGCGTTTGGGTGCAGTCGGCGTCACGATTCGTGCTAAATGGCTTAAGGTTGGGTTAAAATTAGAAACAATTCCGAGTAAATCCCATGACTGGACACGTCAAACTAGACCAAATGAACGAAAAATAGCCATAATTGTCGCGCCAAAATTATGTTGGGCCCTTTTGATGCTGTTGTTGAATTGGAAACAGACTACAATCATGGCGTGTTCTTTGCTGCACCAGATGAGACTGCATGACTTCCGTATCATCTGTATAAACACCATAAAATTCATAGAAAAAACGCCTCTGAGTGATTCAACTTCTACGAACACAGGGCAATAATTGTTCTCATCTGCGAAACGCAAATCGTCCTTTCAACAGCAATTACGTTGCGGAAGTGTGGCACTTTTTGGCCACAATTCGCTTTCGTAGCCGTGGGACGTTGGGTACTCTCAAATTGTGCCTAACTGGGGGGTACTTCTTAGGTTTGGGGCGACCAACCTGTGTGACGTGTGAGAAACCCGTTGCGCCAAGGGTCTGGTCGGCAGGCTTGTCGAGCGGCCAAAGGTTTAGGCCCCCCGCTGTCATCGGGGTGAATGGGATAAACCGGCGCGACAACGTCATTTGAGAGATTGAATAGATTGCCGAACGGAATTGTTTGGAAAAAGTTTGAGTGACGCATGGCAGCGAGGCCAGGTTTGAAGGAGAAGACATGACAACGGCTGACAAACAGTTGACAACATCGGCGGCCGGAACGCCCGCGACAAAGGCTGAAACGTTTGCCAATGTGGTGCCGTGTTTCACACCTGGTACGGTGATTGCCACGCCTTTTGGTGAGCAACGCGTTGAAGATTTGACAGTTGGGGACCGGGTGCTTACCCGTGACAATGGCCTACAGGAAATTCGGTGGATCGGGTCAAGCCGCCTGAGCGGAACAGACCTGCGCGAAGCGCCAGGTCTGAAGCCGGTCCTGATCCGCTCGGGCGCGCTGGAAGATGGCCTGCCCGAGGCCGACATCCTGGTCAGTCCTTGGCACAACGTTCTAATCCAGAGCCCAAGCACACGTGCCTTTTTTGATGAGGCCGAGGTGCTGGCAGCCGCGGCAGATCTGACCGAGATCGACGGTGTCGACGTGGTTGAGGTTGAAGCGGTTACATATATTCATTTCATGTTCGATCGCCACGAGGTTGTGCTGTCTAACGGTTTTTGGACCGAAAGCCTGCGCCCCGATGACGCCGTGATGGAAAGCCTCGGTCAGCGCAAGCGGCAAGAGATTTTCAAGCTTTTCCCTGAACTGCGCAATGCAGAGGGTCGAAAGGCCTATCAATCGGCGCGCCGTACCCTGACACAACAGGAAAGCCGGTTGCTGGCGAAGTAATTCGCGAAATGAAGCAGGGATGGCCGCGCTTTTGTGCCGGGCCGTCCCCTTTTTTAATCGGATCGGCGATATGTTTTCGGGTTTCAGTTAAGCAGCCTCAGCCAGGTGATGGTTGAGGCTTTTTTTATGTCAGTTGTCAGGCAGCCCGCGCCGCCAACGTGCCCAGGCCTCGGGCGTGTCAAGATCGGTGGTCGCGCGCGTGTTGGGCAGGGGAACAAGGGTTACAGGCTGCCCCTGCAGGATCGTGGCCGCGCCCCGGTCACCGGTCAGATTGGCAAGCGCCCCAAATAGGCGCGCAGGCAGGATCACCGGGTGGCCGGCCTGCCCTGTTGCATCCACGCCGCGACAGGCCGTGTCGGGTGTCAGGGCAAAACAATCCAGAACATGCCTGAGGTCACTGACCTGCAGGTCCGGCAGATCCGGGAGAAGCACCATCAAAGCTGCAGCCCCTTTGTCCTGCGCCCAACCTGCCCCTGCGCGCAGGGATGCGGACATGCCCTCAGTCGCGTAAGGCACTACAAGAGTGTCGACCCCTGCCTGCCCAGAAAGCGCTGCGGCGCGCTCTGGCCTGTCGTGGGGCAGGGTGACAAGTACCTTTTGTCCACACTCCACCGCCATCCGCGCCTGTCGCGCCAGAAGAGGCACGCCCTCGATCTGCTCCAGCAGCTTGTCGCGCCCTCGCATCCGCGAAGACGCGCCCGCCGCCGGTATGACAATTACACACCCTGTCATGGCACCAATACAGGGGAGGGGCGCCGCCCCTCTTTGCCGCACGAGGCAAAAACACCCCGCAGTGTTTGCAAAAAGATTAAGGGATTGAGGTCGGTATACTTCATCTTTCCACAAATACTCCCGCCGGAGGCGTCCTGCCAGAGCCAATTGGACAGGTCTCGGTTCAGCCGCGAATACGTTCGCCAGAGGGGTCAAACAGCGCCTCTGTGATCAGGGTGGCAGGGCGCATCTCTCCCAAGATCTCTATCTTCGCGGAAAGGCCAGCACACGCCTGCCGACGCGGTATCAGGGCCAGGGCGATGGATTTGTCGGCAAAGTGGGAATAGCCGCCCGAGGTACAGAAGCCCTGAACCGCGCCATCGATCCAGACGGGTTCGTAGCCATGCACGTCCGCGTCCAGCGCGGCGACCTCA
The DNA here is from genome assembly GCA_963691795.1 of Roseovarius sp. Classification (GTDB taxonomy): domain Bacteria; phylum Pseudomonadota; class Alphaproteobacteria; order Rhodobacterales; family Rhodobacteraceae; genus Roseovarius. Next base: position 3,144,709 of record OY829373.1, on the reverse strand, counting down.
AGGGCTACAAGCTGACGGGCCGAGCCTGCGTTGCGCTCGGCCTCCGCTGCCGCGCGGCCGATGAAATCGGCGTTTTTCCTGAAGCTGATGAACCGGTCCATGCCGGTCTCTCCCGGCGTGTAGTCGGGCGAGAACTCCGACAGCCAGGAGCCGAAGAACCGGTCGAGCCTCAACGACATCATCGCCCGCATCCCAAAGGGGTGCATGCCGTGGTGCTGACCCTCGGACCAGAGCGTTTGCCAGAGCGCACGCTGTGACATTGGATCGCAATAGATTTCATAGCCCAGATCGCCCGTATAGCTGACCCGCTGGATCAGGCAATTGGCCATGCCCACGGTCGCCTTGCGCACATCCATAAAGCGCATGTCGCCCACCGGATCGCGGGTGCAGGCCACGAGCACGTCGCGCGCGTTTGGGCCGGCAATCTGGAAACCGTTGAGACGGTCGGAGATGTTTTCAACGTGCACGCCTTCAGCCTCGTTCGTCTCGAACCACCGCATGTGGTAGGCCTGTGCGCCGTAGGAGGCGGTTAGCTGGAAGGCCTGCTCGGAGAGGCAGGAGACAGTGAAATCACCAATCAACCGCCCCTGTGGGGACAGCATAGGTGTCAGCGACACGCGCCCCTGCGCTGGGATACGGCCCGCCATGACCCGGTCAAGCCAGGCGCGGGCATTGGGACCGGTGACAAGATACTTGCCGAAATTATGCACCTCGTTGATGCCGACGGCCTCGCGCACGGCCTTAACCTCGCGACGCGTGGCCTCCCACGCGTTCGAGCGGCGGAAGGATGGCGTTTCGTAGCGGGGCTCATCGCCTGTCGCGAAATAGTTTACTACCTCCAGCCCATACTGCGCGCCCCAGACCGCGCCCATACCATCGAAGACGTCATACATGGGCGTTGTGTTAAATGGCCGCGCTGCGGGGAGTTCCTCGTTCGGATAGGCCACCGAAAAGCGCTTTTGATAGTTCTCTGTCACCTTGGGCAGGGTGTAGCCGGGCGTGATCCAGTCGCCGAAGCGGGCCACGTCCATGGCTGAGACATCACGCTCGCATTCGCCCTCGACCATCCATTGCGCCAGCATCAATCCGACGCCACCGCCTTGGCTAAAGCCCGCCATGACGCCGCAGGCTGACCAATAGTTGCGCAACCCCGGCACCGGGCCCACAAGGGGATTGCCGTCGGAGGCGAAGGTAAAGGGCCCATGTATCACCGATTTCACCCCGGCACGTTCGAGGGCTGGGAAGCGGCGATAGGCAAAATCTATGGAGCTTTCGATCTTGTCGAAATCGTCCGGCAGCAATTCGTGCCCGAAGCTCCACGGTGTGCCGTTCACGGCCCAGGGGCGGCAGGTCTGTTCATAGAACCCGATGCAGAGCCCGCGCCCTTCTTGCCGGAGATAGCTTTCACCGGCGGGATCCATGACATGGGGGTGCTCACCACCGCCATCAATGATTTCCGCAATTTGAGGGACTTCTTCAGTGATGAGATATTGATGCTCCATCGGGTGAAGCGGCACGTATATGCCAGCCATTGCACCGACTTCGCGCGCCCATAGACCACCTGCATTGACGACGTGCTCGGCATGGATCGTGCCCTTGTCGGTCACAACATCCCATGTGCCATCGGCCCGCTGATTGGTTTCGCGCACCATGCAGTGGGTTTCGATCGTGGCGCCCCCCATGCGCGCAGCCTTTGCATAGGCATGCGTTGTGCCCGAGGGGTCAAGATGGCCGTCAAGCGGATCATAAAGCGCGCCAATGATGCCTTCGGTGTTGGTGACTGGCGCAATTTTCTTGATCTCATCTGGGCCAACGATCTCGGTCTCAAGCCCCATGTAGCGGTGCTTGGCCCGCTCTGCCAGCAGCATGTCAAACCGTTCCTGGTTATCGGCCAGCGTCACCCCGCCGACGTGGTGGAGGCCGCAGGACATGCCGGTGATTTCCTCCAACTCCTTGTAAAGCTTGATGGTATAGCCCTGGAGGGCGGCCATGTTGGTGTCGCCGTTCAAGGTGTGAAACCCGCCCGCCGCGTGCCAGGTGGACCCGGAGGTGAGTTCGGACCTCTCAATCAGCATGATGTCGCACCAGCCAAGCTTGGTCAGGTGATACAGGACAGAGCAGCCGACAACGCCGCCGCCGATGATGGCAACCTGTGTCGTGGTTTTCATGTGGGCCTCCAAACAATCCGTTTGGGCAAGCCTCCGCTATTGGGGGGAAATGGCAAGCCTCAAAACGACAGGTTACGTCGTTTGGCTTGTTTGTTTGGTTGAATGATGGACCCTTTGGCGGAGGGCGGTGGACTTGAACCACAAGCCTTAAATTGTAGGGACGAGTACGCTTACTCCTCGTCTCGAGCATCTTACTGCGTCACCCTTTCCTTAGACGGGTCTGTGTTTGGGGCTGCTGATGAGTGGTGTAGTTTTTCTCTTGTGTCGGATCGTTGAGATAGTGATGGGACGGCCTTGTTCACAAACATCGTCTTTGATCCAGCTGCCCTTCCTTGGTTTTGGGCGATGATAAATAGCCTTGTTTAACGGTACATTGGCGGTTGCTGCCGCGTCGGTGCGGATTTGGTTTGGGGCACTTGTGCATGCGGCGTACGGTCGGGATGCGTGAAGCACGGTAAAGGACAGCGGATGCGAGGTATGCTTGGATGCAAACCGACCAGATGGGGCGAAGCAGGTGCGGGGTTCAGGGCCGGGCATGGGACAGGCTTGCTGGGATCGATTAAATATTCAGGCCAAACGTTGGTGAAAAGGCAAGTAAGGGTTCGCCCCGGTACTGGATCAGGTGTGGTACGGGGGTGGCGGCCCTCGCCGGGGTGGGCCCCTTCGTTTATCGTGGGGTTTGTCCAAGAAACCGCTTGAACTGATCGGTATCCCCAAGCTAGAGAGTGCCACACGGAGAGGTGGCCGAGTGGTCGAAGGCGCACGCCTGGAACGCGTGTAGGCGGGAAACCGTCTCCAGGGTTCGAATCCCTGTCTCTCCGCCACTTGCCGCTACGAAAGCGTTCTCCCGATCCGGCTACAACAGGAATGTTCCATTGTATTTTGGGGTAATGCAAGTTCGGCAGCTCACCACACCTTCGTCAGTGTGCCGGATGGTGTTATCTGAGATGTGGGCCGAGGATTGAGGATGTAACGGACACGCTTGGTTTGGCGTTGCGGGCGTCAGGTTCTGATCAGGTCCATGTCGTCCACAAGCCAAGCCTGCTCCAGGAGAGCCTAAACAACGTCATGCCTGATGACGTCTGCTTCGGTAGCAACAAAACCATTCTCAAAAAACGCGAAAGCATCAAGCCGAATACAATTTTAACGCGACACTTGTATCACTGCAGACACGCCGAATAATTAAGTTAAAGACATAAGCCAAACCCTCGCTCAGTTCAGGCCGCTTTTGGTTCCAAAAACCCTGACGACGTAGAGTGCTTTGGTTGAACTTAGATTGCAGGAGGTTTTCCGTTGAATAGAAAAACGCTCATTTCGCTCTGGATCGCTCTTTGTCTTGGTGCCGTTGCTGCCCTATTTGGCTCGAAGACGATGGCGCAGGAAAGTTCACTGCAGCCGCCGCAGGGCCCGGTCGTGCTCGAGATATCCGGGCGCATAATGGACGGCGCGCTCAAGCGATCTTTCGATTTTGATGTTGCGGGATTGGAGAGCCTCGGAACAACAGAGGTTCGAACCGAGACACCATGGACCACGGGAGAGATAGCCTTTACCGGAGTGCGGCTTCGTGACATTCTGAATGCTGTCGGAGCGCAAGGCAGTGTCGTATTGGCCACTGCATTGAATGACTACTCAATCTCAATTCCAAGAAAAGACGCCGATCTGTACAATGTCATCGTTGCGACCCGGCAAAACGGTCGCATGATGACTGTGCGCGATAGAGGCCCACTTTGGGTAATTTATCCTTGGTCCGACAACTCTGAACTGCGAAGCGAACTTTACTACGCAAGGTCAATCTGGCAACTCAAGTCATTGGAAGTATTAGAATAGCAGGAGCGCGGAGTTGTCCAAAACCAAAAAGATCCTGTTTCTTCTTCAGGTGCTGCTGGCGAGTGTCATTGTTGGGGCGTCGGTTACGATTATGATGTCGTCACTGAAAGAAGTCCGCGATATCAGGTCTGAGTTTCGAAGCAACCTCACATACTACGCCGCGCAAGTTGACTACGAATTGCTGCAGATTATCGATCACATTAACCGGTATGTCGAAGGCGATCCAAACGTGACGCCGGAAACGCTGATCGTCAAGCTTGACATTGTTTGGAGCCGACTTTCGCATGACACACCAAGTCTGCGCGGAGATCTTTATCTCTCACTTCCCGGCGCCCTCGAATTGTCAAAAGAGGCCCTTAAGACGATTGATGCCCTCCAGCCGGAACTCGTCACGCTTGCGAGAGACGACGACGCGCGTACCAATGCGATGATATCCAAACTGCGGCGGCTGGTAACCCTAAGCCATGCAGTGGCCATGCAAGCGATTGCTTATGACGCCGAAAATGACGCCATTCACTTGGATCAGATGTCGATCCGAAACAGGTCCGTCATATTCTTGGTGCTCGCATTACTTGGTCTTGCGGCATTTTCATTATTTCAATCTTGGCGTGAACTCCGAGCTTCCTTGATGCAATCTGTTCAGTTAGAGCAGCGCGTTGAAAAGCGGACCACGGAGCTTGAGGAGGTCAACCGAAAGCTGAGAGCTGAGGTGGACGAGAGAGGGCGCGCAGAAGAACGGTTTCGATTGCTTGTGGAACATGCCCCCGATGCGATCACGATCTTGGACGCTCAAACAGTGCAATTTGTGGAGGTAAATCCCCGTATGGAGGCGCTTTTTGGCCTGTCCAAAGGAGCACTGGCTGCCGGATACGGTCCTTTGGACTTGAGCCCTGAATTTCAACCCGATGGGCGGCGGTCAGACGCGGCAGCGATGTCGTATGTAAAAAGGGCACTCGACGGCGAGATGGTGACCTTTGAATGGATGCACAAGACCCTCAAAGGCGTCGACTTGCCCTGCCAGGTTTCATTGGTGCGCTTTCCTGACTCAAGCCGTGACCTTATCCGGGGAAGCATCATAAATTTGACTGAAAAGAAAAACGCCGAAGCATCGAGCGCCGAGCTGGAGCGGCAGCTGGTACAAGCCCAAAAACTGGAGGCAATCGGACAGATGACAGGGGGCGTTGCGCATGACTTCAACAACCTGTTGAGTGTCATTCTGGGAAACATGGAGCTGTTAGAGGATCTAACTGAAGACAGCGATAGGCTGGAGCTGATCGACGCGGCAAAGCAAGCCTCGTTCCGCGGGGCTGCACTGACCCGGTCGATGCTTAACTTCGCGCGGCGTGCAGACCTCAACCCAAAAGAGATTTCGCTCGGTGAACTCGTCAGGAATATGGAAACCTGGATGTCCAGGACAATCCCCGCGACTATCAAAGTGGAGACATCGCTGTCACCCGATCTTTGGCCTGTCACTGCTGATGTATCTGGCGCGGAAAGCGCTCTTCTGAACCTCGTACTCAATGCGCGGGATTCAATGCAAAATGGTGGGTCCATTACAATCGAGACGGAAAACGTGGTGGTCAAAAAGACGTCGCATGGTTTGTCGAAAACTGGCCTTAAGCCTGGCCACTATGTCATGTTGGCAGTGCGAGACACGGGAGAAGGTATTCCTGTTGATGTGATGCCAAAAATCTTTGAGCCGTTCTTTTCCACAAAGGGTCTTAGCAATAATAGTGGCCTGGGCTTATCGATGGTGCACGGTTTTATGACACAATCTTGCGGAAACGTTCTTATCAATTCGGCGCCTGGAATTGGTACAACTGTCAAACTTTTCTTTCCTGCGCATGACAGAGGGTCTGGTTCAACTGCGATTGAAAAGAAGGCCGCAACCACCACAAAGGTTCCAAGAGCACACATACTGGTCGCCGAAGATCAGGAGGACGTGCTAAACATTATTGCGCAGTCCCTTGAAGCGCAGGGACATCATGTGACGAAGACGGCCAGCGGCGATGAAGCCGCACAGCGATATGTCGAAGTAGGGCCAGTCGACCTTCTGATTACCGACATTGTGATGCCAGGGGATATGCAGGGGCCTTCGTTGGCCCGGCATTTGCGCGGTTTCGATCGGGATTTGCCAGTGATGTTTCTGTCAGGCTATACCAATGAAGCTGCATTGAAAGGAGATGGGCTCAGAGAAGAGGACGTTCATTTGATGAAACCCATAGGGCGCGAACGACTTATCGAAGCAGTCAATGACGCGCTCAGCACCAAACGCTCCGTTGCTTCACTGAATAGCGCCTGAATTAAATACAGGGATATCTTTGACGAAAACCAGGGTAGCCGCTACTGCCTACCGATATGTAGTTCCTACACCACGTCGGCAGCGCCGTTGTCCACGCCTTGCCGCCACGAGGGCATGTCACACAGCGCGAATTGCAATTGGTACGAGACCCGCTAAACTGGTGTGATGCGCCTTGTGGGCAACCTAGTCCGCGCAACCATCTCAACCAAGATTAAAGATCTGCGCGGATAAATCTGCGTTTTGAAGGAGGTCGTTGCTGAGTTGAGCTTGGAAGGTCGACAGTCTCTGAATACTGCGCGTTTTCTACCCACCTATCACCCAAAACGAGATGCATTCGAAAAAGGCGTTCCTTTTCAAAATATTGATCGACCTGCGTGCACTGCATTCTGTGAAAGTGCGGTCGCGATCAACTTAAACTAAGACACTCGATCATGGCGTGGGTGAGCCGAACACCCACTTAGTTTATACCGCTATTGGTTAAAATAACCTACGATGGACATTGGCATTGGCCTCAAAAGTCTGTGCTGGCAGCCGCAACGCCGGACGTACCTCAACAAATGAATAAGATAGCCAAACTGGCTTCGGTGCTGAGACTTCCTTAGAGTTACGAAAACAACCGAGGTTTCTATAGACTACGCAGAACTAACCAAAGCCTTTGGCGCTTTTTTCGCCATTATGAACCCTTTCGTGAACTTACCCATTTTTTTGTCTTTGACTGTCGGATTTACAGTCGCACAGCAACGCACGCTGGCCCTCAAGGTCACAATCTTTTCGGCGATTATGTGCGCAATCATTATCTTTGCGGGTCAGCAGATCATCGGTTTCTTTGGGATCACGGTGGATCAGTTTCGGATCGCCGGTGGGGTTGTGCTCGCGCATATTGCTTGGTCAATGTTGAATGGCCGCGAGATAGCATCGCATCACGGGACGGACAAAGAACAGGACCATATGCAGGACCTGTCTGGCCTTGCATTCTATCCTATTACGTTTCCCATAATTGTTGGGCCGGGCACGATCGCAACGCTTATCATTTACGCGGGTCATGCGAAAGGTGCTGAGGGTCTCATAGGAATCGGTGGGGTTGTTGGCGTGATCCTTACCATACTTTTTGTGGTCCTGTTCTTCGCGTCCTCTTTCGGCAAAGTGATGACGAACACTATGCGCATGATCATGACCCGTTTGATGGGAATGATCCTTTTAGCCATTGCTGTTGAGATGATTGTTACGGGGGCAAAAGCCGTGTTGCCGGGGTTGGCAGGCTGAGGAGACGATGATCAACCTTATTTTATCCGAACAATTGGAACCGTTGCGAGGCCCACAAGCAAATTTGTGCGCCCCATGAGTTGGCATGTCCGTTTTCAGAGTTGATCGCAGACTGGCTAGTTGCTTTGACGTATGTGAAAAAGACGCGGGGCTTTGGCGTATGCTTTCCGAATTTGTGGAACGTCAAAGGATTTGGCTGGACCCATAAGCGCGCCTATCGCATCTATCGCGAGTTAGCGCTGAACATTCAGATCAAACCGCGCAAACGCATGCAACTGGAGAAACCAGAGCATCTGGCAAAGCCAAAAGCGCCCCATGAAATTTGGTCGATGGACTTCATGGCAGATCAGCTTGCTTGTGGCCGATCTCGCTGAAAGTTGAACCTTCTAGATGACTTCGAGCGTGAAGGAGACGGGCTATGGAGGTGGATTCCTCGCTACCGTCAGAACGTTGTTCGCACCCTCAACCAGATTACAGTGTAGCGCGGGAAGCCGCTAGCTATTCGCGTGGACAATGGTCCCGAATACTCATTGCCGGGCTTCTGACCTAGGCAGAAAACATGGAGATTGGTCTGATTTACATACAGCGTGGTAAGCCGCAACAGAATACCTAGGCCAAACCCTACAACATAACGTCAGTACGGAATGGGTCGGGAGGTATCACTTCGACCGTATCGAGGAGGCGCAATACCACGCTATGGGACGGTGCTGGACATACAACGAGTAAAGACCAACATTTGGAAAAGAAAATTTAACACCAACACAGAAACTGAAATTTTGCTTAGGTTCTACTGATGCACCCCACAAAAAAAAATTGGAGCTTACAGTTGCGGTATTTGGTTGACGAGGGTAAGTAAATTATTCAATTGACTAAGCTTGAACATCTGTTCCGATTTAAACAGCGCGGAACAGTAAGATGGTAAAGCAGTGCAAATCGTACTAAAAATTTCGCGTTACAGGCAGATAATGGACGTGTAAATGTTTGAGGCCATCTATTCGATAGGCAGCTCTGAAGTGCATGAACGCAAGGATGAGTTTGCAAAGGCGGTTTCAGACCTCTATTCGGACCGACTTTTGCAGATTGTTGAGAACGATGTCTCTGATAGAGATAGTGTCAGCAGCGTCAAATCTCTTCTTAATTCAAGCAACAGTCTTAAACTGGCACTACTTATCAGACACAAGCTTGCGAAAAATGAAACGAAAGACAGCTGGCTGGATTATTGGATAAAATCCAAGCTATCCAAAGTTGTGAACTTTAACGAAAGATCATACATTGAAGCCAATCCCGATGTATGGGAAAGCGGTATTGATCCTACGCACCATTTTTTGAGGTTCGGCATAGAAGAAAACCGTCCTATCGCGCTATCATCGGTAGATCTGTTGGGGAAAGTCTTCACGCTTTGTCAATCTGATATCTTTGATCCGATATGGATGGTCAAAACATACGACTTTATCCCTCGCGACTGCGAAAACGTGGCGTTATTTTACATTCTGGTAGGCGAACGACTTGGGCTAGATCCTGGGCCGAGTTTCAGTACGATCGCTTACCTGTCCGACCATCATGACGTTGCACGTGCAGAAGTGTCGCCGATCCTTCACTTTTGTCTAACTGGAAAAACTGAAGGGCGGTGCGTACGACCATCGTTTGTAGCGAATTTAGCAGATGGTTTAGCCGGTCAACCCTCGAATGAATCTGCCGAGCTACGCAAGAAACTTCCGGGTCGGTTGGCAATAGAATTTAAGCAACTAGCGTCACATTTTGTGCGACTTGCTCAATGGCAAAACGCGGTTAATGTTTATCGATACATCATTCAAACACTTGCTGATGACGCAACGCCTGGTGTTTACACAACTTGCTCGATGTGTATGCGACGTATGGGAAACTACGATGCAGCAAGAGAACTTCTGGTGGATGCGGACGCCCGTTATCCTCAATCAGATTTGGTCGCCTTCGAACTGGCTCAAGTTGAGTCTGGTGCGGGCAACCATAAGCTCGCCTTGGACCTTTGGCTGGCATTATCACCCGATGCAATCAAGTTGTCGCCAAAGATTTCGTTTGAACGTCTAACTGACGCGGCCATTCAGGTTCATATGTCGTTTGGGCTGAGTGAGGCTTATTGGCAAAAGCTAAAGCAGTTCTCTAAGGCGCAAAATGACATTGGTGCCCAACTAGCGGTTGGTGTAATCGCTATGCGAACGCGAAATTGGCAGGCTGCACAAGAAGTATTGGGAGATAACTACGCGAAGGTTCAAGAGAATTTAGATGACTCGCACAACTACTATTTTGACCAAATCGGTAAGTCCTCAATTGGACCTAGCAGGTTCACAGAAGTTGAGAGTACCTCTGGGTCGCCTATTGCTCTTTCTGCTAAGGGAAAGATTGCCGTCTACACAGCAGTTTTTGATAACTACGACCTAATCAGGCCCCCTCTTTTTACACCGGATGATTTTGACTTTCTTTGTTTTTCCGACAAGCCAGTAAACGCACCTGGCTGGAAAACTGTCATAGTCGAAAGACCGGTTCCAGATCCCGCCCTGTCGAATAGACATGTAAAAATTAACGCGCTCGAGTACCTCTCTGAGTATGACGCTTCAATCTACATTGACGCAAACGTTTTGATTACAGGTGATATCGCGAAACTCGAGCAAAACTACTGTCGTGGTCGCTCATTTGTAGCGTGGGAACATCCAGAACGAGATGACGTGTACAACGAAATCGAAGCCATCGTCACACGCCGCAAAGCCAATGCAAAATCCATGATTGAACAAGCTGAGTTTTTCTCGGAACAAGGGCTTGGTCGTAACACGGGCCTTTTAGAAGCGAACGTGCTTTTTCGAAAGCACTCTGGGGCCCCTGACTTGTGGAAAATGATGGGCGAATGGTGGAGTTTAACGGCGCGGTTCGGTGGCCGTGATCAGCCCGCTCTGGGTTATTTGATGGAGACGATGGGACCGCGACCAAGTGTTTGGCCAAAAAAACACGGCGATGGTCGTCATAGCGATTTCTTCGTTAAGCTTCCGCACAACGAACCGCAATCACAGCACAGCGGCAGATCAATCGCTCCAATTGTTGGGAAAAAGACCCGCCAAATAGTTTGGCTTAGACGTGAAGACCAAAGCAAGGTTGCATCGACACTTATGCGTGGGCAACAATTGTCAGGTTTTGCATCCAAGCGCTTCTCTGACCGGGTCGTGCGCTACGAGAACGAAACGGCCATTTCTGAAATCCGTGAATCAATTGTCGTTTTGACAAAAGGCTTTTTGAAGCGGGCGACATGCGAGGAACTTGAGAGCCTCGCATCCAAGCGAAACACTATATGCGCAGACTATGTGGATGACACACCCAGAAGTGATATAGACCCGCTTATTGATGTTTATGTTACATCGTCTATCAGGCAACATCTGGACTTACTTTTCCGGTATCCCAACAAGATCGTCCATTATGTAACACATCATACTGATCCAAGGCTTTCTGCAACACCCACCAACAGCATCAATTTTAGGGTTGGCTACTTCGGTGAACTGGTAAATGCGCGATATCAAACCGAGATATCCGACATTGTGGATTTCGTTGCCGTAGATACCAAAACGTCGGCTAACGTTCAAACATGGCTGGACAAACTTAAATACTATCCCGCGCACTACGCCTTGCGTCAGCACAGGTCCATTGATGGTTTTAAACCTTTCCTGAAAGGTTTTACCGCCTCAGTTTCTGGTGCCATTATTTTGACAGAGTATGATGAGAGTGATGTGCGATACTACCTAGGCGCCGATTATCCTTTCTTAGTTCAGGGCTCTACTCTATCGGATGCAATAGACACGGTAAACTTTGCCAAAGAGGAGTTTGGGTCACCAGTCTGGCAGCAGGGATTGGAGATAATGAAAAGCGTGCGCGAACGGTGTTCACAGGATCAGATAGCGCGTGAATTAAGTGTCCTGCTGGAGATTTTGGAGAACTAATATGTCTGGCAACAGAAAAGAAAACTCAGCCGCAGCTGAACATATTTACTTCGGCAGGAAAATCATTCCTATTGCGCGTGATATTATGAAACTCGCTATAAAAAATACCATCAGCGTCGCAGACATCGGATGTTACAAAAGACCAGTTGCAAGCTTTGTATCTAAAAACTTTCCCAATAGTAGGTTCATGGGAGTTGATGAAGACCCCGATGCACTAGCTTGGCTGCGTAAGCACGGGTTAAACGGGTGCAACTTTGCACAGTACTCAGACGGCGAGGCGTTTGACTTCTCGTTTCTGCTGGAAGTGGTCGAGCATATCCCGGAAGAGTTCAATGATGAGTTCCTAAGAGCAGTTTTTCGACAAACGAACGTAGCGGCATTTTTTACGACACCGAATTTTTTTGGTTGGGATGCGGGGGAGCGAACTGAGCTTAAGTTACGGGCTGAAACCTCAGAGCTGCGCTATGCACCTGATCACTTGAAAAATTTCAAACCATTTTCAAGTAACCCACACGACCATAAACGCATAATGACTGTAGATTGGCTTTCACAAGACATTGAGAACACCTTACCCGATGGTTGGCGTTTCAGGGTCTTCAAAGCGTGGCCTTGGACACTGACTGATCATAGCACTGGAGCTGTATTCAACCATTGTTTCAAGGTATATGCCGTTGCTTGGAAAGAGGTTGCATTTCCTGAAAAACTGGTAGATCACGTTTTAAGTGAGCACTTAAGCAGTTGGCCTTAAGTCAACCATTGAAACTTTTGGATTAATTATGAAATTTGAAGCCATTATCGATGAAGCCAAACCGTCAATGGAACTTTTTTGGCAACACACGCTGGCCCGGTTGATGCTATCCTTCGTTCCCATGGCAGATTACCTTGATCGCGTGAAGTTGAGGCCCAAAAACGTGGGCTCTTTTGGTTCAGGCAGTTGTGCACACGAAACGTTCTTTTCGCGAGCTTTCCCCAAATCCCATATACTTTGCCATGATATTACCACGCGTTACATTCCTCCATATTTGAAAGAGTATGTTCTTGAGGATGATAATAATATTGCTTTCCAACTGCTGTCGCTTGGCGATGTAGAGGTAGAGCCAGACCAATTCGATTTTGCTTTTTCAATCCAGACGCTTGAGCATGTTGAGGACTATCGGTCTTTTCTTGATAAACTAACCAAAGTGGTGAAACCACGAGGCTATTTGTATCTCGACGCGCCGTTTTATCACATGGAGGACGAGCGCGAGGACAATGAGAAATTAGCAGCTGCCCGAAAACGCCAATGGCAGAACAACGAACACTATCACCTTGGCTTCTCACCAACAAAACTCATCCAAGATCCAATTCTCGAAAATTTTCAGGTGGTGTTGTCAGGTTTCTACAGTTTCGAGAAAGGCGACAAGGCTGCTATTCGACCATATTTGGGTAGCGACTTTAGCCGTCTAAAGAGCACAGGTGAATATTGCGACTATCTGGGTAAGCTGCTGAAAAGAAATTTGGTTGAACACGACACCAAACAAAACCTTGACGACCATCCTTACTTCAAACGCCCGGCGAATGCTTTCCGACTGCTATTGAAAAAGAATTAGTGTGCCTCACAGTGGGGCGTTTTTTCTTGCGCGGATTGTCCGTTGTCAGAGTTATTAGGACACATGGCCGCGTGAACCGAGAGAGGGTCAGGCTCATCTGCCCTAATATCCCTGAGGCCGGATATAAGTCTGGTTCCCGCTGTCGCTCTAGAATGCAGAAGATCAGCTTCATGAGCGAGGTGTCGATGTCAGCCATTAGATAATCTAGTGCTGGTGATATCGGTTTGGTCTCATATTCGATAAACAGAGAGGTTGAAACACCGCTTGCGGCAAATGCGAAGTCTTCAAAAGTTTTTCAACTTTCTTAGCGTTGCAACAAATCACTTCAATCAGCAGCAATCGTGCATCAGACGAACAAAACTCGAAGTTGCCTTCTGCGTCGTTCTCACCGAGTGGCGTTAACTTTGTTGGGGATAGACCCACTTATTCATCGGATAACTGAGTCGAGTTCGCATTCGTTAGACAGCAACCCGTAAGAGTTAAAAGTGCCCATGAAAACGGTCAAAATATCTGCAAACAAAGATACTTGGGAAATATCGGTTTAAGAAATACACTGCCGATCTGTATCTTTTTAGCTGGAAGACAGAAATGATCGCTTTCCTGTTCACTATGTTGTCAGCATCGATGCTGCTTGGCTATTTCGGCAAAGTTAAAGCTGCTTATGTGGTTTTCGCCGTTAGCATCGTACTGAGCGCTTACTGGTTAAAGTTTCACTCAACAACGCCGTTAACAATCCAACTTTAGGAGGTGCTCGATGACACTCTCGCTTGAAGCGTCCCGCACTTTGAACGCCATTGGCATGCTTGCGATTTGCATCGTGCTTCTTGTCGCCTTCTTTTATCAATTTTTTCTGTCTGAACTTCCGTGCGCACTGTGCTTGTTGCAACGTGTTGGTTTCGTCGCTGTCGGTTTTGGTTTGGGTCTAAACCTGTTGTATGGTCCAAGGCCACGGCACTATGCACTGATGCTTATCGCCGCCATTTTTGGAGCCAGCGCAGCGATCCGCCAAATCCTTCTGCATATCGTGCCGGGGACAGGCCACTATGGATCACCTTTTCTTGGGCTGCACTACTATACTTGGGCAGCGATATGCTTCTTCCTGATCATTCTGGGAACCTCTTTGATGTTGCTGTTTGAAAGCCAGTATGAAAAGGGGAAGACCGCTGTCGAAATGGAACGATTTGGGGGCAGCAAGCTAGCAGCAGGCGCTTTCTTTCTTATGCTTTTTTTAGGTATCGCCAACGCGGGTTTCACGCTTCTGCAGTGTGGTTTTGGTATCTGTGACGACCCGCCAACAAATTTTAAACTACTAAAAATGTTTGAGTAGTGTGGGTCCGCCTGCGGCACGCAAATGATGCTTGGAAAGCAGTCGAAGAGCAGTAACACTGCATAATCCGAACATGTATTTCAGCTTAGGTTTTTTCACTGATATCAAGCTGCACAGAGTGCTGTGAAGCCGATAAACCCCCACTTCTTCGCAGCTTCCATATTTTATGTCCCGCTTTTTTCGTTCTTTGATTGAGCAACGACCTTTAGCAATTCAACAGCCTGGTTGACGGGTCTTGTCAGAACCAATTTTGGCTGAGGAGGAACAGGGTCTTTTCCGATTTCCTTGCGGGAATTTGGCGTGCTGGTAAAGCGATAAGCCGATAGGTGGCTCATGAAGCGTGTTGAGAATTCACACCTTCTGTTTCTAAGACGAGAGTGGTCCATTCTGTATTTCAGGCGTATGCGAAGTTTATAGAATTTTGTCGCCATTCACTCTTCAGCAAGCAACCATTTCTATCGGTAAAGGTCGCTCTGAAACCAACGCACATTCGTACCGCCGCGCAATGCAGTTATTTCAGATTGGCGTTAATTTGGCGTGGCATAAACCACAGTAACACCGCCATAGGAAAGCCAAATTCCAATTTGCCTTACAACACCGCGTCTTAATCTCAAGACCATCTGCTGCTTTGCAAACCACTACGACAGAGCCACAGTAAGCTATGTTAGGTTCAACGACATCGCCTTAAGCGCGCTTTGGGTGCGCCATTTATGGACATGGTCCAGTTGGATTATTCAGAAGTTATCTTCATTCTTGGCGACAAGTAGAGCAATCAATGTGACCAGAACCCCAGATAGCAGATACAGTGCTGCTGCCCACGCGCCCAACATTGCTGTAAGGCCAAGCGCTACGATTGGGGCGAATGCTGCTCCCACGATCCATGATAAGTTGGTGGCGAGGCCCGTGCCAGAATAACGATACCGCTCCAAGAAACGGCTTGGCGAAACAGCACCAGCCTGTCCGTGTGTCAGCCCTAAAACTACAAAGCCAACGATGATGAACACATTTTCATCAGCGCTGATCCAGACCAGAATCAAAGCAGTCACCGCCATAAGCACCGAAGTGATCATCATCAGATTCCAGCGGCCATACCTGTCCGACAGCACGCCAGAGCAAATGACCGCCAGAACGCCGAGAGATCCGCCAAAACATTGCACAAGCAAAATTTCATGGGCTGGTACATTGTTATAGATCATCGCATAGGCAAGCGGAAACACTGTGATCATATGGAACAATGCATAACTTGCTAACGGAATAGAGGCAGAGATGAGGATTGGGCGCCATTGATTTTGCAACAACTCTGGGATCGGTGTTGCGCGGTGGCGATCCTGATCGTAGCCGAAATCCGTATGTAACAGCCGGATACGAGCGAAAAGAGAAACCACGTTCACGGCAAAAACCGCAAAAAATGTAAATCTCCAACCCCACTTCAGAAATTCTTCCTCCGTCAAAAATCCGGTGAGCACGTAGTACATGGCCGCAGCGATCACAAAACCTATGGGGCCACCCAACTGTGGCACCATCGCGTAACGCCCGCGTCTTGACGGCGGCGCACTATATTGCAGTTGTAGGGTTAGCCCATCCCACGCACCGCCCAGGCCCAGGCCCTGACCGATCCTCAAGGCGGCCAAAATCCAAACGGCATATCCTCCAAGCGCCTGCGTGCCAGGCAGCAGCCCGATAGCTACCGTTGCTGTCCCAAGCACCATTAAAGCTGTTGCAACGCGGCCGATGCGCCCAATCCGGTTTTCGATCCGACGGGCAATGAGTGCCCCAAACGGGCGCGCCAAGAAAGCGAGAGAGAAAATCCCAAACGATGCAAGCGTGCCGTGTAGCTGGGAGAGGTCTGGAAAAAACAGCGCAGGGAACACAAGTGCCGAAGCAATCGCATAGGCGAAAAATCCAAAGAAATCAGTTACTCGCGCCATAATGACGGTCGTAATAACTTCGTCGATACTTGCGGGATGGGCTTTGGTCTCAGTTACATGTGCCATGCGTAAATCTGTCCTTAGACGGGGTTCTCGCGAAGCGAGCGCAGGAAGAGCGTTGCGATATATGCGGCATAATTACCTAACGATGAAGCATGCTTGCGTATTTCTCGTCAAGTTTTAGGATGGTGTTGACGCTAGGGAAACACACTAGTGATCCCGTTTTCATCGAAAAGCCCCATTTGGGGAGGGACCCATGAAGCGAGCCAAAAGTCTAATCGTCGTTGCCTTCGCAGGGATATTATCTGGTTGCAACTTGGTGGTGATGGATCCCTCCGGCGACATCGCGATCCAGCAACGTGACCTAATCGTCTATTCAACGGTTTTGATGCTAATTGTCATCATTCCAGTCATGCTCCTTACGATCTTTTTCGCGATCAAGTACCGAGCGTCTAACGAAGATGCAGCATACGAGCCGGATTGGGATCACTCGATTTCGCTCGAAATTGTGATCTGGACGGTTCCGTTGGCTATCATCATATGCCTTGCCGGGCTCACATATGTCGCGACACACCGACTTAACCCCTACGATCCGATTAAGCGCATTTCCGCAGATGAACCGATCAATGAGGAACTAGAGCCAATGATAGTGCAAGTCGTAGCGCTGGATTGGAAATGGCTCTTCATTTACCCCGAATATGGCGTTGCAAGCGTGAACGAAGCGGCTGCGATCGTGGACCGGCCTATTGAATTTCAAATTACTTCCACCACGGTCATGAACTCGTTCTTCATTCCGGCCATGGCTGGACAGATTTACGCGATGCCCGCGATGGAAACAGAGCTGAACGCGGTGATCAATGAACCGGGCGTCTACGAAGGGTTCTCTGCCAACTATAGCGGGCTTGGCTTTACCTATATGCAGTTTAATTTCCACGGCCTCGCGGCAGATGAGTTCGATAACTGGGTGCAAAAAGTGAAAGACGGCGGGGCAGAGCTGGATCGCGCCACGATGCTGAAACTGAACCAACCTTCGATAAAGCATCCGATCACTTACTATGACTCTGTGGATCCAGAATTGTGGGATGCCATCGTGAATCGCTGCGTAGATCAAAATGATCTTTGCAACAATGACATGATGATGGTGGATGCACTTGGTGGTGGCGGCATCGACGGGCTGTGGAACCGGCAGGTTTTTGCGGGATTATGTAATGCTGAGGATCCGGAAGCGATCCTATCCTTCCTGCGCCCGCAAATGAGCAAACAAGACAATAAAGCTGTTGTGGCGGCGATGACACTAATGCCACCTCAGACAACACCCAAATAACAGGACCGAAAAACAGTTGGCTAATGCACATCACGCGTCCTACGAATGGACCCCCATTTTCGGCAAGCTGAACTGGAGCGTTATACCGCTTTATGAGCCGGTCATTTTTTACACTTTCCTCGCCGTTTGTGTGATTGGTTTCGCTGTCGTTGCTGCCCTCACTTATTTCCGCCTTTGGGGATATTTGTGGACAGAATGGTTCACCAGTATCGATCACAAAAAGATCGGCATCATGTATATGGTGTTGGCAACGATCATGCTGGTGCGCGGATTTGCCGATGCGCTTTTGATGCGAACGCATCAGGCAATGAGTTCGACGGGTGGTGAGGGTTATCTTGTTCCGCACCACTATGATCAGATCTTCACCGCACATGGCATGATCATGATCTTCTTTGTGGCGATGCCCTTTGTGACCGGCCTGATGAACTACATCATGCCACTGCAAATCGGTGCGCGCGATGTGGCTTTTCCGTTTTTGAACAACCTTAGCTTCTGGCTCACCGTTTCCGGTGTGATCTTGGTGATGGCTTCACTGTTCATCGGGGAGTTTGCGACCACCGGCTGGTTAGCCTACCCACCGCTGTCGGGGCTTGAATACAGCCCAACAGTTGGTGTGGACTACTATCTGTGGTCACTCAACATTGCGGGGATTGGCACAACACTGTCAGGCATTAACCTTGTGGTCACTGTTCTGAAGATGCGTGCGCCTGGCATGACATTGATGAAAATGCCGGTGTTCACTTGGACAACGCTGTGCACCAACATCCTGATCGTGGCAACATTCCCTGTGCTTTCTGCGACGCTCGCATTGCTAACCTTAGACCGCTACGTGGGCACGAATTTCTTCACCAGTGATCTCGGCGGCAACCCGATGATGTACGTGAACCTCATATGGATTTGGGGTCACCCAGAAGTTTATATCCTTGTGCTTCCGATCTTTGGTGTGTTCTCCGAAATCGTGCCTGCTTTTACAGGCAAGCGCCTGTTTGGCTATACGTCCATGGTTTATGCAACTGTGGTGATCACCATCCTGTCTTACATCGTTTGGCTACACCACTTTTTCACCATGGGGGCAGGAGCCAATGTAAACTCGTTCTTTGGCATCACCACAATGATTATCTCGATCCCCACGGGGGCCAAGATCTTCAACTGGCTTTTCACTATGTATAAAGGGCGCATACGCTATGAGCCGCCCATGCTATGGGTGCTGGCCTTTATGCTGACCTTTGTGATTGGTGGGATGACGGGGGTTTTGCTGGCGGTTCCACCAGCAGATTACGTGCTGCACAATTCGCTGTTCCTCATCGCGCATTTCCATAATGTGATTATCGGCGGCGTGGTGTTTGGGATATTCGCCGCAATTGGCTTCTGGTGGCCAAAGGCATTCGGCTTCAAATTAAACAGGTTCTGGGGGCTTGTAAGCTTCTGGTGCTGGGTGATCGGCTTTTATCTTGCCTTCATGCCACTTTACATCCTTGGCTTGATGGGGCTCACACGCCGCCTCAGCCAGTTTGAAACCACCGCCTACGGTATCTACTTCGTGGTTGCCCTCATTGGTGCTCTTTTCATTGCCTGTGGAATCTTGTCCTTCATCATCCAGATCGTGGTGTCGATCAAAAACCGCGAGAAGCTGCGCGATACAACGGGTGATCCTTGGGATGCGCGCACGTTGGAGTGGTCCACCTCTTCGCCGCCCCCGTACTACAACTTCGCCTTCACACCGAAAGTACGCACGCTGGACGCTTGGGCCTACATGAAGAAAAAAGGCGCCAAACAGCCAGATAGTGGCTATCTGCCAATCCATATGCCAAAATACACGTCAGCCGGCATTCTGATTGCAGGTGGGGCAACCGTTATGGGCTTTGCACTTGTCTGGCATATCTGGTGGCTTGCACTAATCAGCTTCATCGGGACAATCGTCTTTGCGGTCGCCCATACCTTCAATTATGAGCGTGATTACAACGTGGCCGCCGAAGAGGTGGAGCGCATTGAAACAGCGCGCAAACAGCAAATGGCGAAACTGGCGTGACAACGATGACCCAAGATACCAACGAGTTCTACGTCGTCGACGATCATGAGCACGTAGATCCAAAAGATCCTCATGGCAACTCAGGTCGCACGACGTTGGGGTTCTGGATCTACCTGATGAGTGATTGCCTGATCTTTGGCACGCTTTTTGCCTGTTATGCGGTGCTGGGCCGTAATTTTGCGGCCGGCCCCGGGCCGCGGGATTTGTTTGAGATTGATTGGATTCTCGTATCAACCTTCATGCTGCTCTTCTCATCTATCACATATGGCTTTGCTGTGTTGCGGATGGATGCAAAAGATCAGAAAGGTACCGTGAAATGGTTGGTTATCACCGGCCTGTTTGGCCTGGCATTCCTTGGCCTTGAGGTCCGCGAATTCCACCACCTTTGGCATATTGGGGCCACCCCAATGGCCAGTGCGTTTCTGTCGTCGTTTTGGACGCTTGTTGGCACACATGGGCTACACGTGACAGTGGGTTGCATTTGGTTGGTCGTTTTACTGGTCCAGATACATCAGCACGGGCTGAGCGGAGCAAACATTCGCCGTATCATGTGCCTGAGCATGTTCTGGCACTTCCTCGACTTGATTTGGATCGGAGTGTTTTCATTGGTCTACCTCACAGGGGTATTGCTATGAGTGAGATTTCTAGCCAGCACGTGACTAAGCGGTCCTATGTAATAGGCTTTGTGCTTTCGGTGGTTCTGACCATCATACCCTTTGCCATCGTCATGGGAGACATGATGAGCAACACCACTTTGGCGGTGCTTATTGTGTTTGCCTTGGGTGCTGCGCAAATGATCGTCCATATACACTATTTCCTGCACGTTACAGCAAGGGCGCAAGAAGGCTGGATTGCCATGTCCCTAGCGTTCACTGTTTTGCTTGTTGTTATCGTTATGTCTGGCTCTATCTGGGTGTTGTTCCATTTGGATGCCAATATGATGCCTGCACATGAGCAAATCGAACGGGTGCGCAACCTGCCATAATGGAAAATCACGAGGGTAGACCACTCTGGGTTACCATGACGCTTGTGGGGCTCACGCTCGCCATGACCGTTACCTTTGTTCTGCTTGGAAACTGGCAAATGCGGCGTTTGACGTGGAAACTTGATCTCATTGAACAGGTGGATACCCGCTTGGCCGAAGAGGCCATAGCCGCCCCATTGCACGCCGATAAGGATGATGCCTATCTCAGGATCAACACCATAGGTGTTTTCGATCACGACGCCTATGCGTTGATCCAGGCGGTAACGGAACTCGGCCCGGGGTTCTGGCTGATGACACCGCTTGTCACGGAAAATGGAATTCTGTGGGTGAATCGGGGCTTTGTGCCGACGAAACGCGCCTCAAACAAGGAGTGGACGCGCCCGGCAGCACAACAATCTGTCACCGGCCTGCTGCGTATTTCTGTACCCGATGGGACATTGTTGCAGAAGAATGATCCCGAAGAAAATCTCTGGTATTCTGCTGATATAGACGCTCTGTCTGCTGCACGTGACTATGAGTTGTTTCTACCCTACTACATTGACTCATTTCACGCTGGCGCGATCACGGATTACCCTCGTGGCGGAATGACACGCGTTCGTTTTAAGAACAATCATCTGCAATATGCGCTTACATGGTACGCGATGGCAGCTCTCCTGCTCGGTGCTGTGTTGTACTTGCTTTGGAAAAGAGACGAATAGTATTTTTGCTTAGTACGCTCGATTATGCGCGAAACTGTCGATGGCAAGTGCCTGAAACACAAGAGGTATCCGCGACACGTTTTGAGCCCTAGCAAATTTTTGGATTAACCATAATGATATGCACCCTTTATTTTACAATGCAAACTCGGGACACTGAGCCGTATCCGTCTGGTCTCCCCGCTCTGACAGTTTGATGGAGTGTCTGGTGGTGTCCACCATCGATAGTGGTCATCTTGGGGTATTCTATGGAGGGCAAGAAGGATCATCCTCCTTGTCGAAGGCTCCCACCCCCCGAACAAACTGTCTGCGTAACCACCAGGGAGTGAAGATGAGACAGACAGTATGATCGCATGATTTAACCCAATTGATAAGCTTGGCCCAAACAATGAAGAAGCTGTTGACGATGCTGCGTGTATTGTTTGTCAGCTAGTAAAATGCATCGAAATGAAAATATTCGATACTAAAGCCTGACATACGTAGGCGCTCGAACTATACTTCGATAACAAGATTAATTGCATAGAAGGACTCACGCCATGGAAATGTGTGGTGCAGCGTTGCGGGCATTCAAATTCCAGTATAAGTACTGAAAGTTAACGACGTTGTCCCTGAATTGTCTTTTTTGTCAGCTCTCTGCCGCCCCAACCTCCCATGAGATTTATCGGGACGAGGATATTTTTGCCATTCTTGTCCTCAATCCGATCCGACCCGGTCATGCTCTGATCTTGCCGCGAGTGCATTATCCCTATTTCGATGACATGCCCGCTGGTATCGCTGCACATATTATGAAATTCGGCCAACGCCTTGGTCGTATCCAGAAAAAGATGTTTAATGTTGAAAGGGCGGCCTTCCTTTATACCGGCGGCGACATCCCTCATGCCCACGCACATGTATTGCCACTTCACGAAAAGACTGACATCACATCAACCCGCTATATCATTCAGAAAGAATTAGCTTTCAGCGAAGCGCCCGCCGCTGAGCCAGAAGAGCTTCTGAATGTCACGGCGAAGTTGCGTTCCGCTTTGATCGGTTGAGCGGAAGGAACGGACGGATACGATCCTCGCTTGGCCTTACGCTGCTCAAGAAGCGTAACAGGCACCGCACAAGCGCAAAAGAGCAGGTTCAACAGACGGTCACACTGAGCCCAAAACAAAGTTTAACATTTTCGCAGTACCTGACACGTTTCGACTGATCAGCCCCACCTGAGTGGTCCAGTTTGAATGTTAGTGCATTCTCGGCCTGGTTTCCATCGGGACGATGGTTTCCGGGGCCGGTGGGCGGTAGCCCAAAGCACTATGCGGTCGTTTTTTGTTGTAATGCTTCCTCCATTCTTCGATCAGTATTTGGGCTTCACGTAGTGAGTAGAAGACTTCGCCATTGAGCAACTCATCCCGGAAGCGGGCGTTGAAGCTTTCGCAATAACCGTTCTCCCAAGGGCTGCCTGGTGCGATGTAGGCGGTCTTGGCGCCGACGGCGGCAATCCAGTCTCGGACGGCCTGCGCAATGAACTCCGGCCCGTTGTCTGACCTGATGTAGGCAGGAACACCGCGCAGGATGAACAGGTCCGTCAACGCGTCGATCACTTCGGTTGCGTTCAGCTTTCGTTTAACCCTGATCGCCAAACATTCCCGGCTATGCTCATCCAGGATGTTCAGAGTCCTGAACGCCTTTCCATCATCAGTTCGGTGATGCACGAAGTCGTATGACCAAACGTGGTTGCGATACTCTGGACGCAATCGAACACATGAGCCGTCATTCAGCCAGAGCCGTCCTTTCTTGGGCTGTTTCATGGGCACTTTGAGCCCCTCGCGCCGCCACAGACGCTCGACCCGCTTGTCGTTGATCTGCCAGCCTGCACCTCTCAGCAGAGCTGCGATCCGGCGATACCCATAGCGACCATACTGGCGGGCCAACTCAATCATGTCCGCCACCAGACGATCCTCGTCGGCACGCCCAATTGGCAACCGCCTCTGCGTGGACCGATGCTGCCCCAAGACACGACAAGCTCGACGCTCCGAGACGTGGAACTGGCTTCGCACATGGTCAACGCAGGCACGGCGACGTGAAGGGCTCAGTAGTTTCCCCGTGCTGCCTCCGACAGGATCAGCTTATCCAGTGTCAGGTCAGATACGGCACGACGCAGCCGATCATTCTCCTGCTGCAGGCGCTTCAGTTCTTTCAGTTGGTCGGTTCCCATGCCGCCATACTGCTTACGCCAGCGATAGAATGTCTGCTCGGTTATGTGCACCTGCCTGATCGCATCAATCCGCGGCATCCCTTGGCCGCAAAGCACCTCAACTTGCCGTAACTTCGTGACAATCTCTTCCGGCTTGTGTCGCTTGATTCCCATAGTTGATCCTCCGTTTCCTAACTATAGGGGCGGACCAACTCAGTGGGGGAGGCTCAAGTTCATGGATCAATTGACCAATGAGCCCCTTCGCAAAGTATGAGCCTATGCCTACTACATTTGAGCGCTGCAATTCGTGAAGCCAATACCCGCACTGCAAAAGGCGTTGCGTTCTTTGAGATACTGATGTTTGAAGATTGTTAGAAGGCGTCCGCCCCTTTTAGGTGTATAGGTCTAATTTTTTCGTGAACTCTTCACCCAACAAGGTCGTAAACCAGATCTCAGATTGTATCTGTTCGCTTGGCCTAATGGTCGACTAAGTGCGGGGCTGCATCGCGAGCGAAATAAATCTGGGAAAATCGCTGCGCCAGGTGATTGTTATGGCTAGAGGAGTGTCAAAGTGAGATGCCTATATGTCAGCCTAGTGGGAAAACGGTCTTGAGAAAGACGAGCATCAGAAAGTACAGCGCAAAAAGGCAATTGGTTAGATGACACTGCACAATGTTAAAGTCCTTTTGCCGGGCCTGATGGTAGTTGGGGTCATCGCCCTGGCAGCCCAGTTTATCTCAGAACACTATGGTGCCCCCGCTATGCTCATGGCGCTTCTGTTCGGGATTGCGCTACACTTTGTCTCTGAAGAAGAGCGTCCAAAGGCCGGGATTAATTTTGCAGCCAAAACTATCCTACGCCTCGGGGTGGCGCTGTTAGGGCTGCGGATCAGCACTCATATGATGGTCTCTTTAGGTTGGGAAATACTTGTGATGCTCGTCATGGCGGTTGGCAGCACAATTCTCTTTGGTTTGCTTTGTGCACGGTTTTTTGGCTTCCGGCAAAAATTTGCGTTCCTGTCTGCCGGATCTGTGGCTATCTGTGGCGCGTCAGCGGCAATGGCAATTTCTGCTGTTTTGTCGAAGGATGAGCGCACTGAAGAACGCCTCGTCTTCACAGTGGTCGGTGTCACGATCCTTTCTACCGTTGCGATGATCCTTTATCCTGTTCTCGGTGCCCAGCTTGGCCTATCGGATTTTGCTTTGGGCGTTTTTCTTGGTGCAACGATCCATGACGTGGCTCAGGTGGTTGGTGCTGGTTTCTCGGTGAGCCAGGAAACAGGAGAGATTGCAACGATCGTAAAACTTGTGCGCGTTGCAATGTTGGCACCTGTCATTATTCTTGCCACGTTTATACTGCGGGTCGGCAACGAGCCCAGTCAAGACCCAGGAACGCGTGCCCCTCTGGTACCTCTTTTTGTCATCGGCTTTTTTGGTTTTGTCACAATCAATAGTCTTGGTTTAGTCCCTTCATCTATTTCAGATTTTTCTGGTCAACTCAGCCGCTGGGCGCTCCTTGCTGCGATTGCAGCAGTTGGCGTAAAGACGTCCCTGAAGGATATGTTCAATGTTGGTAGCGCAGCAATTGGTCTTCTCCTGGCAGAGACAGTTTTTATTGCGTTGTTCGTATTGGGCTACTTGTTTTTCATTTAAATTTTTCGAGTTGGCACCTTAAGTGTCCCTTAGTCATACCAGCGTTAGGTTTGATCATTCAAAAAATCTTTGATTTACAAAAGACAGCAACGAAATCTGATTTGAAAATTGTCTGAATAACCTATTCAAGTGTCTACTAAGAAGTGCGTAGGGGCCACAAAAGCATTCTGTTATTGCGATGACAAAGCAAACTTCAGTGAATTTCTAAACTTTAGTTCCCAATGTAATTTAGCAGCAGTTTAGTATGCGAAGACATCTAAAGGCACTCAAAGTGGTATGCTTGTTTTCAAGGCATTTTGATGCTTGCGATGCGCATTTGATTTTGAAACTTGGCCTTCATCCGCTGATTTTAGGCGCGACTGCGCAATAATGCGCAAGACCGATCAAGTGTGCGTCATTCGCGGATGCCCCTCGCTTCCTAGGTTAGCGAGAGCGCCGTGTTAAGGGATTCGTGACTTCCACGCGAAGACACTTTGTGTCCCGACATGTGGCCAGAAACACAGATGAACAATCAGCAGGACCGGAACGATGCGGTCGTAGGACCGCAAACCTGCACGACAACAGGGAGCACAGCATGCAAGACAATCGCCTACTCAAAAAATTACTGACGACCCGATTTGCCGAGCGCATCGGGCATGTTGTAGGGGCGGCAGCCTTTGCGATGGCGGTTGCGCTCGTCCCTTTTGGGTCTGCCAGTTCGGATACATTGCGGGTCTACACACCTAGCGATCCGGCAAGCATTGATCCTGCGTTCTATGGAACGACGACAGATGTTTACCTGATGAACAACACCATGCCTCGGCTACAGACCATGGCCGTCGGCACGGAGTGGGAACTTGTGAATGACGTGGCTGAGTCCATCGACATGTCGGACCCTGCGAACATCAAGTTCAAGCTCAAGGAAGGCCTGCAATGGTCTAACGGATATGGCGAACTGACCGCCGAGGATGTGAAGTACTCCTTCGAGCGTCACCAGAATGAAGAGCTGGGTTCTTACATCGCAGGCGAATTCGATGCTCTGGTCGAGGTGGAAATCACAGATAAGTACTCTGGCATCATCCGTCTGGATTATCCTTCCGTGCCAATGTGGCAATTGACCATAGCCTGGACGGGCGGTGTGATCGTATCGAAGAAGGAAGCCGAGGAAAATGATGGTAAACTGCCATTGCCGCCCAAGGCCACATTGAACGCGTATACATTCGCCGAATTCTCTCCGGGTGAGAGGATCGTTCTTAAGGCTGATCCGAACTGGCGTGGCGAAACCCCGGATTTTGATGAGATCGTGATGATCCCGGTGGCTGATACCAACGCGGCTGAGATCGCTTTTGCCGCGGGCGAGCTGGATTTCCTGCCACTGGTGAATACATCCCCCGATCAGCTGCGCGAGCAGTATGGTGATGAGGCAGTTGTCGAAACCCGCCCAACCATCGACTTCACTTAGCTTGGTATCAACGCGCAGCATCCTGCATTGGCAGATGAACGCCTGCGTCGTGCAATTCAACACGCGATCGATGTGGAAGCGCTTGTAGACGTCACATATGAGGGCATGGATGTTGAACCTGCAACCGGCTTTGCAGCGCCCGGCGTTGTTGGTCATCGCGACGCGAACCTTTATGCTTATGATCCGGAAGCTGCGATGGCCCTGATCCAGGAAGCCGGTCTTGAAGGTCATACCGTTGAAATTCAGGTTGCCAACTATGGTATGCGCTCCACGCAGGCCCAGCTGATTCAGGCCTACCTGAGCGCCGTTGGCCTGGACGCCCAGATCAACGCGATGGACGAAGCAACCTACTGGGACCTGTCGGCATTCCCAACCAAGGACCGTCAGCTTACGCTGAAAGCATGGTTCGGTAACCCGGAAGTCATGTACGCGCTGTCGACTTTTGTTGAAGGTGGTTTTGACGGATGGAATTGGGAAGGTTTCCACGATCCTGCCTACGTCGAACTCATGGATGCAGCCTATCAGACACCGGACAACGCGGAGCGTGGTCAGATGTATGTCGAAATGCAGAATATGCTGGAAGAAGCTGGAACGCATATGTTCGTTGATAACGGCCCTGCAACAATCATGTACCGTTCTGGCATAAAGGCAGGAACCTGGCCGGATGGGCGCCCGATTTTCCACGCCTTTGAGAAAACCGAGTAGCGTTCGATAGTAAAGATCGACCCGAGAGCCGGTGAGTGAAGCCGGCTCTCGATGTTTTCTTAGACGCCACAAAGCGCAGAGCGATTGGAAACGATATGCTGCTGTTTTGCCTCAGACGATTTGCCCTTGGCATCACGATCATCGTGCTCGCTGTCACGACGCTTTACATCATGGTGCTTGCTGCGCCGGGTGATCCAGTTGCTATGATGCTTGGGCCAAGATCGACGCCAGAGATGCAAGCCGCGTTGAATGCCCGGCTTGGCCTAGACAAGGCCATCCCGATCCAGATCCTTAATTTTCTGACGGGAGTCGTCACGGGTGATCTTGGTCAGGACATCAAGACAGGCCGAGATGTTTTCACCTCGATAAAGGAACAGCTGCCCTTTACGTTGTACCTCATCTTTGCCTCACTTTTGATAGCGGCGGGCTTTGGTATTCCGCTGGGCTGTTATTCGGCCTTGCATCAGAATTCGCTTGCGGACCGTTTGGCGGGGATTCTGTCCATAAGCGTCATCGCTATGCCTTCTCTGATCCTCGCGATATACGGCATGATCCTTTTCTCCGTACAACTACGCTGGCTACCTGCAATCGGCGCAGGTGACAGAGGCGACTTTCTGGATCAACTCCACCATCTCATTCTGCCCGCTGTTGTGGTTGGGATCGGCTGGATCGGATACCTATCCCGTCTTGTGCGATCCGCGATGTTAGAAATCCTCGCAGAGGACTACATTCTGAATGCCCGCGCCTACGGGCTGCCTGAGCGATGGGTCGTCTATCGGTATGCGCTGCGCCTCGCCGTTGCGCCGACAATCACCGTTCTGGGTATTGGTGTAGGCTACATGCTGGGTGCCGCGGTCTTTGCCGAGATCATCTTTGCCCGGCCTGGTATCGGTAAGATGATGTTCGATGCGGTTACGCAGCGGAACTATCCGATCACCATGGGTGTTGTTCTCGTCAGTACAGTTTTGATGGTCGCGACGGTCACTCTCTCGGACATCATAAATGCCATGATCGATCCTCGCATTCGGAAGGCCCAGGAATGACCCTCGAAACCACCAGCATGGATACACGGGATCAGGCTAAATCCTCGACCCATATGTCCGACAGCTTCCGCAAGCTGCGGCGCGATCCAATGGGTGTTATGGGGCTTACACTTGTCTCTATCCTTGTGTTTCTGTCCGTATTCGCAGGCATAATCGCACCCTATGATCCGGCAGCGATTGATATCACTCAACGGTTTGAAACTCCCAGCTGGGAACACTTGCTGGGTACGGACGAATTGGGGCGAGATGTGTTCTCTCGCGCGCTCTTTGGCGGGCAGACCGCCCTGAAAGTGGCCCTTATTGCCACTTCGGCCGCGCTTGCAATTGGGACGATCCTAGGCATCATTGCGGCCTACGGTCCAAAATGGCTCGACTATTCGATCGTTCTAGTGCTGGATACGGTACGCGCCTATCCGGTGATTATTCTTGCGCTCGCGGTTGGGCCGCTCTTTGGCGCCAGTCTGACCACTGTCATAGGGATCTTGGTCTTCACATCCGTGCCTTACTATGGCCGGATCGTGCGGACGGCGGCGCTGAGTGTATTACAATCCGAGTACATCGACGCCGAGCATGCTATGGGAGCCAGTGCGTTTCGTGTCACCTTCCGTCACGTCCTGCCCAATATCATCGGACCCATGCTTATCCTTGCCAGCATGGATATCCCGGTTGTCATAGCCGCCGAGGCAGGGCTCAGCTTTCTTGGTGTTGGTGTAAAACCGCCAGAAACCAGCTGGGGCCTAATGCTGGACCAAGGGTATCGTTTCATAAATAGAACGCCTTGGCTGGTGATCGCAGCGGGCGTACCGCTCATAATCGCGACCCTCGGCTTCACGTTTCTGGGTGAAGCGCTCCGCGATGCGTTTGATCCCAAATCAGCCGGAAGACGCTAAATCATGAACATCGCCTCAACCCCCGTCGTTCCAACATTGCAAGTCAACAACCTCTGCCTGAGTTATGGCCCGGTTCAGGCGCTTTCCAATGTGAACATGGAAATTGGCAATGGCCGTATCATGGGTGTGGTTGGTGAAAGTGGGAGCGGAAAATCAACGCTCGCGCGTGCGGCGCTTGGCCTGACGCCAGCCTTCGCAAAAGTTACTCAAGGGAACATCATGTTTGGCAAGCTAGATATGGCACACCTTGATGCGGCACAGTGGCGTGATGTACGCGGCACCCAGATCACATATATCTCTCAAGACCCGCTGCGCGTGTTGACCCCAACGCTTACGATTGGCGATCTGATGACCGACATCCAGTATCGGTCGGGGGATAGTATTTCCGTCAAACGCAGCAAGGCGGTTTCGGTGTTGCACCGTGTCGGGATCCCTGAACCCGAAAAACGCATGAACATGTACCCGCATGAAATGTCTGGCGGCCAACGTCAGCGCATTTCCATTGCCATGGCTGTCATGATGAAGCCGAAGCTTTTGATTGCGGATGAGGCTACGACGGCCCTTGATGCAACCCTGGAACTTGAAATCATCGGGCTGCTTAAAGAGCTGCAACGTGAGATAGGCTGTTCGATGATGTTTGTGACGCACCACCTTGGTGTCGTTGCCAGCCTCTGTGATGACGTCATGGTCTTGCGCCATGGAAGAGTGTGCGAACAAGGAACGGTGAAAGAGGTTTTCGGCAACCCAAAACACTCCTATACCAAAACGCTTTTGCGTTGTGATCCGGCATGGATAGAAACGAAAACTCGACGCCTACCGACCACCTCAGATGATCCGGACGCACCGATCACGATTGATACGGGGCCGGTGGATCGAATCCGTACGGACAAGGCCCCTATTTTGGATATTCGTGATCTGGATGTGACCTTCAGTGAGAAACCATTTCTTGGCGGGATACTTGGTGACACTGGCTATGAGATCAAGGCTGTCAAAAAAGCCAGCCTTCACTTGCATGAGGGTGAGACCGTCGCTGTGGTGGGCGAAAGTGGCTCTGGCAAGACCACTCTGGCACGCGCCATCCTTGGCCTTCAAAAGGCCAACGGTGGGGCGATCAAGTTCAATGATCTTGAACTCACACAGCTTTCCCACAAACAGTACAGATCCGTGCGCAAAGATATCGCGATTATGTTCCAAGATCCTATAGGTGCCCTTAGCCCTCGGATGCGGGTGCGCGACATCGTAACCGAGCCGCTCAAGATCCATCACGTACATGTCAACAACGTGGATGCCGAAGCGTCCCGACTGCTGAAGCTTGTTGGCTTGAATGAAGACTTTGCTAATCGATATCCGCACGAGTTATCAGGTGGACAGGCCCGCCGTGTATCTGTGGCACGTGCAATTTCCTTGCAGCCCAAACTTATCGTTGCTGACGAGCCGACTGCGGGCCTTGATGTCTCGATTCAGGGTGAGATTCTGAATTTGCTGGCCGAGATACAAAACAAGACGCGTGTGTCGATCCTTATGATCACACACAACCTGAACGTGGTGCGCCATATCAGCGATCGGATCGCGATCATGTACATGGGGGATATTCTTGAAACTGGGCCCACAGATCGTATTTTTGAAAGACCGTCGCACGATTACACGCGCAAACTCCTTGCCGCCAATCACCACCCGAGTTTTTAGTCTAAAAAGATGATATGGGCTGCAAACTATCCAGCTTGGGAGGTGCTAAAACGGCCTGCATTTATCCAAAGCCTCTTTGGGAAAACTGATAAACAGAATCTTGAATGCAAGGTTCTGGGGCATGTTCTTGAATGGCGAACTTTTTTAAAGCCTGTGTGAGGTGCAAAACCTCATCGAAGAATTGAGGGAACTACGTAAGAAAGCGCACACTTGGTGCTTTGGCCTAAAAGCCTTCGGCCACGGAAACTATCGGTAAGATGCATCCGAGGCCGGTCATGCACTGGTTACCCAAAATGGGCTACTCAAACGGGGCTGGTCCAGGTCGTATGGCCGGTTACAAATGGGCGTGGACCACTGAAAATGCGTGGTTCAACAGCTTTTCAGCAAATTCACTTTCACTTTGTTCCCCCTCGCCGGGGAGCATCGCATCCTCTTGAATGGCTTCGCCAACTTTCTGCGTACGGCCTTCCAGAACTGTGCCCCACACCTTTATGTCTTTGATTTTCATCGGGTCAATTGCTAGCGGGTTCTCCTCTAAAATAGTGAAGTTCGCCAACTTGCCGGTTTGAATGCTTCCAACCTGGTCTTCAATTTTATGCGAAAACGCGGCGTTTATCGTGACGCCTTTTAGAGCTTGCTCTGCTGAAACGCGTTGTACAGGTCCAGCTACTCGGCCGGAGCTGGTTACCCGGTTCACGGCACACCACATAAGGAACAAGGGGTCACCGGGTGCCATTGGCATGTCAGAGTGCAATGACCAAGAAATATTTGCCTGCTCTACATCACCCAAACGGACCATTTGATCTGCACGGTCAGTGCCTAGTCCGGTTCGGCCATATTGATCAGAAAGTGCAGTTACATAATAGGGGTTGGCGCTTACGATTGCGCCCAGCTGTTTGATCCGATCAACCTGATCTGGTGCACTGACAGCAAAATGAACGATCACTGTTCTATGATCGAAGCGTGGGTTTCGAAGCATGTTGTCTTCAAGAGTATTCAGAACCCTGTCGAGACCTGCGTCGCCGTTCACATGGATGTGGATTTGATAGCCCGCGTCCCAGTAAATGCGGAAGGCGCGTTCAAAATCGCCCTGATCCATCATCCATTCGCCCTTATAGTCGCCGATTGCAGGGTCGCGTAGCTGCATCGCCAATGAATAAATGGCGCCATCGGAGAACAATTTGACGGTGCTTTCCGTCATACTGGTCATCCCGCCGTACCAGTCCCTGAGCGCCTCAGTATCCTTGATGACTTGGTCATCATTGTCGCTCAGTGCGATCAGGCTTTTCCCGTCAGGGGTAAAAGACCACCTAAAGGGCATGGATGGCGAGGACATGACGGCATTAACCGCATCCTGAACAGGCTTGGCCAAGATACCACCTGGCTCGTTGCCGTATGTGATGCCCTTGGCATGCATAAAGTCGCGCATGATCCCAAGGCCCTCGCGGAATTTATCTGGGTTTGCGATCATTGGTGCGATATTGGGAAGAACTTTAAAAACGCCCTGTTCCCAAAAATGCCCGGCCTCGTAGTCGGATTGCATTTGCTCAGATGTCGACCACGTTTCCATCAGCTCTTTGGTGACGCCGGCCTTTCGCATAGCGGCTGAGTTGATAACCATTTCGTGGCAGGATCGGCCCCATGCAAATATGGGACGATCTGCGCTGATCGTGTCGAGATCACTACGCGTGAGAGGGCCGTAGAACGCTGCATGATACCCCCATGTAAGAAGGGGTTCGGTCGGATCTTCCATTTCCGCTTCGGCAGCAGCCAGACGGGTCATGAAGTCGTCCTTATCCTTCAGGGCCAGAGACTTCCCCGTGGGTAAATCCCAGTCTTCTATGGACAGGATCAACGAGGACATCGTTAGTCCCGCCAGAACAGGGTGATCGTGCTGGGCGATAAATCCGGGAACGATTACGTGATCTTCGAACGTTGTGTCGATGTCGTAAGACAGGTCGCCAAGAAACGATTGAACCTCATCCATTGTACCAGCCGCAACGATACGGCCGTCTTCGACTGCAATCGCCTCTGCTGACGGATTTTCAGGATCTAGGGTAATCACCTCTTTTGCTTTGAAAACCGTGATTGCCGAAAAGTTGAGGATTGCGCCGCCCATCTCCGAAAGAGAATTTACTTGCGACAGTGCGCCAGAGGCTACAAAGATCGCCGTTGAACCTACAAGAGCGGCTTTGAGAAAGCTTCTTCTTTTCAAGCTGACCATTGTTACTTTCCCTTCTGTTACACAATCCTATTTATCGATGTCTATCGCATCTAAATGCTGACATATATCTGATTATGAACAAATAAATATGGGTCGTCTACGGTGGCGTTGTCCTAATTGTGTTCTCGATACAACGTCCACGCGTCGACTTCAGTTCCATCTGGCAAGTGGCAAACGCCAAATTGTCCATCGTCTCCATCGCGAATTTCATAGCTTCCACCAATTTCGATACAGTAGGTGGCAGCTGGGTTCGCTATCTGGGCTGAATCTGCGTGCGCTTCTCGGTAAAACTCCCAGGCGTTTACTTTTGTTCCTTCTGGCAAGGTACAGATTGATGTCTTCAAATCGTATTCTCCCTTGTTGAGAATACAGAACGAGGCCGCCGGATTCGCAATACCCACCTGGTTCTTTTCTCGATCTTCTTCTGCTTGGTCTCGCAAGAAATCCCAGGCGTCTACCTCATCCCCATTTGCCAAAATACACATACCTCGTTTGCCATTATCGTCATTGCGCATTCCATAGAACCCACCCTCAGACACGCAGTGCTCGGCAGCGGGGTTGGTGAGGCCCATACTTGCTGCCATGGAGTGATCGGGAGAAATGGATGCGCTTGCAGCAAGCACAAAACCTGCAGTAATCGACCAAGTTGGTACGCCTTTCAGGCCGTCTCTAATTCGGGCCAGTGTCACGAGTTTCAACTTTAGCTGCTTAGAAAGCGCGTCTTGAAATGCAGCGGCGTGCGCTTGGATAGACATTTGGTCTGCCCCTTTGATCGTGAAAACAAGCATGTTCCTTACTAGACTATCTGATATAAAAAGTGATGCCGCAAATGCACGAGGCACTTGCGGCATCTTTCTGTATTGAGATCTAGCTTCCGCTCTTACTGTTGAGCTTTGTTGATAAATTCTTCAACAACATTCGACATGTCGAAAGACGATCCGCCTTGTACTGGTGGATAATCGCTCAGTGTCTGCAAATGCTTGCCCATCAATACACCCATCGGTTGGATCAGCCAGGATACTTTCTGCATCAGATGACCGTAGGAGTCTGTGGTGTCGTAGCTTTCATACGGGTCTGACCGGATGTTGAATACCAACGGAACGGTGCGTGGGATTACGTTTGCGTAGTAATCTTCCTTCGTCGAGAAATGGAACTTCCACGGTCCCATGCGCACGGCTGTCAGTTTGCTTTCGTAGTAATGGAAGATATGTGTGCGCGCTGAACGCTCTTCCTCGCCCAGCCAGTAGGGTAGATTGTTGAGGCCATCGATGTATTGATTTTTCTTTTCCATCACATGTGCAGCAGGATCTTCAACCCCAGCGGCTACTGCCAATGTTGTGAACATATCCTGGTGCGCTTGCATGCCGTTCAAGACAGAACCTTCAGGCAACACGCCAGGCCACCGGATCATTGATGGAACGCGTACACCGCCTTCGTATGTGGTCATCTTTTCGCCACGGAAAGGGGTCGTTCCACCGTAAGGCCAGGAAGCATGTTCTGGGCCATTGTCGGTTGAGTACCAGACGATCGTGTTTTCCGCCAAGCCTGACTCTTCCAAAAAGTCGAGCACATCACCGACCTGATTATCATGCTCGATCATACCAGAGCCGTGATAATCGCCTTCGAATGTATATGTTTCTGCCAGATACCGCGACTCATCACTCAGTCGCGTGTAAAGATGCATGCGGCTTGTGTTCATCCATACGAAGAAGGGTTCATCTGCTTCTTGAGAATTGCTCATGAACTCTAACGCACGTGGGATCATCTCTTCGCCATCAAACGTTTTCATACGTTCTTGTGTGAGTGGCCCTGTGTCTTCACACTTTTGCTTGCCCATGACCCCGAAGCGTGGGTCCTCTGTTTCATCCATTTCATCCGTCGCGAAGCAATGCATAACACCACGCGTCCCGAATTGTGCTTCATAAGCTTCGATGTCGCCGGAAAACTCGACCCCAAATCGCTGATAATCTCGTTGTTCAGACTCTTCCTGCGTGTTCAAGTGATAGAGGTTCCCAAAGAACTCATCGAAACCATGCATCGTGGGCAAGTGCACATTTCTATCACCAAGATGGTTCTTTCCGAACTGTCCGGTGCGATAGCCTTGGTCTTTCATCAGTTCGGCAAGCGAAGGGGACTCTACCTGCAAGCCAAGCGGTGATCCTGGTTGACCCACGGTGGTCATTCCCGACCTGATTGGATATTGACCGGTGATGAAGGCGGCCCGCCCCGCGGTGCAACTTGGCTGCGCATAATGATCCGTAAACATCATGCCAGTGTCAGCAATGCGGTCAATATTAGGTGTGCCATACCCCATCACGGCATGGTTATAGGCCGACAGGTTAGACCACCCGATATCATCGCCCCATATTACTAAAATGTTAGGTCTTTCGGCCGCCTGACCGCTAGCTGCGTCTTGAGCGTCGCTGCTGTCACTGGCGTACAAAATATTAGAATTAAGGGCTGAGCAAAGCGCAAGCATGCTCAGCGAAACACCGTACTTCATAGCATTCTCCCCGTTTTGATAATGCTGAAGTTACTTTAAAGACAGTTTTTCGCGTTTGAGAAGAACTTTAAGCGATTTTAGAGATTTATCTTGGCGTTCTGCGTGGATCAGACGGACTTTACTTAAATGCCCTCGTTTTTGCTGACCCCGCCGGGACCAGAAGTTAAGGCGCGGACGCCGTTGCTATAGGAAAGAACTGTCACATCAATTTGCGCAGTTCGCCCAAGCAGAAGGCAAACGCGATTTCACTAAAGTGAAAACACCACCGTTTCAGTTTGGCGAGCTTTAGAGCCAATAGTTTGCGCGGTGATCGACCGGTAGACAATGTGGTGGTCGGCGAACCAACCACCACTATGAACACTGAACTTAATGTTCAGAAATCGCCAGTTCTGTCCCGTGCCACAAAACCGCTTTCCATGATCAACGTTGTTGGTTCAGCAATCCCTTCCATTGCTTTTTTTACGTCAATGACCTCAACACTCTGAGTGAGGTATGTCTTGTAGTAGTAGCGCGCGTTCTTCGTATCGGCGGCCGAAGTCCAAATTGTGTAATCTGCGAATTCGGCACTTCCGTCTGCCTCACGTATCGAACCTTTCGGAATATCAAAAGCGTTCAGAATGTGGAAAGCCTTGAAGATGGCGTCATCCACCGTTTCGGAGGGCAGAGACGTGTTTGCAAACGCAACGGCGCGAACAAAGCGTGCGGGGGATGAATGGTCACCCGGCATGCCCAGCAACCCACTGCCTTGACCAAAAGGCGCAACACTTTGTTCGCCTACTGTCATTTTTCCACGATTTTCGCTTTGTAGACCAACATAGTTTCTTAAGTTCGTCAGATGCCAATCATAGGTTGGGTTGTTAGTGATCACATTCACAGTGTTATCGAAAATGCTCAGGCCTTTTTCCGTGTATTCTATGACAATGGACGCGCCTGAGGCATCAGTGACGGCATAGTGAAAAGGCGCGAATCCGTCGATCTCGGCCACATATGTGCCCACAACATCAATGGTTGGGAGCGCTGCCTTGACCTCCTCAACAGTAGAAAACTGACCCAGTATCCAATTGCCCATTTCTTCAGACGATACGGCGCGGCCAATATTGTCGTCTGTAAGGTCTTGGACAACCGCGTCCCCGGCAAAGTAAAAGGCGCCAAAATATAGGCCTTCGGTGTTTAAACCATCAAAGACGATGGGCATATCAAGCCCGTTGGCACCAAGAAAGCCGTACTTTGCTTCGAAGGTGAAGCCAGTTTTGTCAGGGTTCAGTGCAAGGGTTTCGATCTCTGTCCCAGCCGGCACGGCAAAAATGTTCGATTGAATGTCAAAGCTAAACTCCATAGTCCGTGCGGGTACGGTCGCGCCGTCAGCAGAGTCGAGGACGATACCTGTGCAGCCCAACACATGTTGAGAGCTAAGGGCGAGTGCCGCAATAGCGGCGACAAAAAGGTTATTCGATTTTGGCATTTCTTTGTCTTTCTCCTGTACCGCTTTCGCGGATTAATCTTGCTTCAGGTCACTAGAAGCTTCTATTTTGATAGGCCATTCCAAGGTCAAATACTGCGTTCTGTAAGTGTCTTCTGTCCCGTCCAGTCCGCGTTCATCTTCTGTGCTGTTTGTTCTGATTAGTAAAAATAGCATAGGTATTGGTTTTTAAATTAAGAAACGGGTCGGCATGATCAAAGCCACTGTTCAAGTTCATTGGCGTAAAGGCAAGTCTTTCCAATTCTTTCATTGACCCAGTCGGGGTTGTAATAGGTGTCCATGTAGCGATCACCACCATCACACATGATCGATACCACTGATCCCGATAAGCCTTTTTCCATCATCTCTCTTGCAACATTCAGGGCGCCCCAAAGATTAGTGCCTGTTGATGCGCCGGCTCTTCGGCCGATAAGTGTTTCCAGCCACAGTATGGTTGCCACACTGGCGGCATCGGGCACTTTGATCATGGAATCTATAACATCAGGCTGAAAAGACTTTTCGACCTTGGGTCGCCCAATTCCCTCGACCCGGCTTGAGGAAGTGATGTGGAGATCAGGATTTTTCTGAACGTAGCTGTCGTAAAAGACAGAGTCCTCCGGGTCGACGACAACCAAGCGTGTGTCGTGACCGCGATATCGAATGTAGCGGCCAAGGGTTGCTGATGTCCCGCCTGTCCCTGCGCTCATGACGAGAGTGTGCGGGATTGGGTGCGGCTCTCTTTCCATCTGTAGAAAAATGCTTTCCGCTATGTTGTTGTTGCCGCGCCAATCCGTTGCCCGTTCGGCAAACATGAATTGGTCCATGAAATAGCCGCCGGTTTGGTCTGCCAATGCTGTAGCCGCATCGTGCATTTGGGTTGCACTGTCTACAAAATGACACTGGCCACCGAACAGAGTGATATTCTTGATCTTACTCTTTGCGGTGCTCCTTGGCATGACAGCGATAAACGGCAAGCCAAGCATGCGCGCAAAATAGGCCTCTGAAACCGCTGTGCTCCCAGAGGACGCTTCGACAATGGTCGTGGTGTTGCAGATTTTGCCGTTGCACAATGCGTAAAGAAACAAGGAACGGGCGAGGCGATGTTTTAAACTCCCCGTCGGATGAGTGCTTTCATCTTTGAGGTAGATATCGACATCCTTGAGTTTAGGGATATCCAACTTGAAAAGATGCGTGTCTGCGGAGCGTTGGTAGTCGGCTTCAATCTTCTTGATAGCTTCTGAAACCCAATTACGCACAGCTATCTCCTGTTCAAAAATATGCTTTAGAGCGACCATAGCATTCGGTAGACATAAGATAGTAGGGGCATATTTTGATTACTCAGCACCTTCTACCATGACCTCTGAGGTGGGGTTGAGCAGGGGCAGGCATTGCAATCATTTGCTAGCTGGGCCTACGACCTGTGCTGCGCGCTGATGAATTGCTTGGCGCAAAATTATCAACGGTTTCAGCGGTGGAAGGCCAGACATCGCAACGATGACAAGGCGTCATGGAACATTGTAACAGCAAAATTACTCCCAATATGATTACGGCAGTGTGGAGGAGTTTTGAACATGAAGGTCAGGCATTTGATTTATGTAGCCATGATGTGGCTGTGTACGCCGGCAATGGCTATCGTTGACGGGATTGAAGCGAATACAGAAGCGTTTCGGTCTTACGTCTCGATCCGTGCTATCAGCCCCTTTCCAAGCCAAAATGGCAAAGAAATTAACGCCTGCGGTGGCACATTGATTGCGCCGAATTGGGTGCTGACCGCCAACCATTGCCGGCCTGCCTACGAGGCGGTCTTGAACGGTGGTGAGCCGGTCTTTGTGGGCGTGAACCTGGGTGCTGACGGCCTGTTCGAAAAGAAATTGCGCGTCGTGGACTATATTCTTGCACCTGCCAAGCTGGGGCATGAGCGAGTGGATGCAGCTCTGCTGAAGTTGGAAGCCGACGCAACGCACTATGGTGCTCAGATAGCGCATATCTTTGATGGCGACCCTGCAGTTGGGACCGCAACAACCACTGTTGGTCTTGGGCAAGGCCATGAGGGAGACCCGCTTTTGTTTTATAATTCCAAAGTTACAGAAACCTCTTTGTGTAACTCGCCACGGGTTGATTACGATGATCTTCATGATTTTTGCGTTGGTATCCCAGGTTCAACTCAAAGAGCAGGCTACGGCGATTCCGGCGGCCCTTTGTTTGTCCTTGGTGGGGTCGATGGCGATGATTACCGTATAGCCGGTATCGTAAAAGGGGGCGTTAAGGCGAACGCAACCGGCATCGAAGAGACCGAAAACATCAGGTATACCGATGTAAACAAACTGCGTGATTGGATAAGCGCAACGACAGGATGTGACCTGAAGTCTGGTGATGAAACTGCACAAACGGACGGTAAGTTAGTCTGTGAGGATATGATGCCTGATATGCCCTTGGTAAATACTTACTGGAAGATAACCTCGATCTTTGGAAAAGATGTGGTGGTGGTCAATAATCGTCGGGAACCGCACATCATTTTCCGTAGCGGTGAAGGCAACGGCTTGGTGGCAACGGTTGGTTGTAACAAGATTTCGGCTAGGTTCGCGCAAGACGGTGACGCTTTAAAGATTGAAAACGTGGCTTCGACCAAGATGGCATGCATAGAGCCGCTGGCGAATGCGGAACATGATCTCCTGAAGCTGCTTGATCGCGTTGTGAATTATGAAATTGACCACGAGAAACTCGTTTTGGTCGATGCCGACGGGGCCATTTTAGCCAACTTAGAAGCGGTTCACTTCCATTGAGCTTTTCAAGTTGTGGACGAGGGTCTGGAAAATCAGATCATTGAACCAACGAGGTGTATTTTTCGAGTTTGTAGCGCTTCACTTAGCGATCATGAGGGGGTCCTAAGGGTTGTGCCAAAATGTAATTCTTGGGCTAGCGGTTGGCCACTGGGTTCCATCTTCTGTTTTGCGAAGACGCGGCGTATGAAGCCTGAAAAGCAATGTGCAACCGACCGCCTGTCATGCGATTTTACCAACGATTTTTCTGATACCACAGCCATTCATCGTAGACGCAGCGCTTGCAAGACGAACAGCTTGCACTTTTAATTGACGTGTAAGTGAACAGACATTCCCAAGACAAAACGATTTTTCGTGAATTTGGGAATGGTTATTTGAAACAAAAAGGGAATGGGGTGGAACATGTGCACTCGCCTTTTGTACGAAACGGCTAAAAAAGCCTTCATTACAGCAAGAAGTATGGATTGGTATGAGGATCTTGGCTCTGATTTGTGGGCCTTTCCTAAGGGTATGGAAAGGGATGGTGGCCTTGGGGAAGGGTCGATCGAGTGGACATCAAAGTATGGATCAATCACTCTTTCAGGCTACGATGTGGGAACGGCGGACGGTATGAACGATGCCGGTCTGGTTGCAAATCTGCTCTACTTGGCCGAGGCGGATTATGCCACTAAGACCAGCGTTGGAAAACCAAAGCTCTCAGTGGGTGCCTGGGCACAATACGCATTGGACAATTATGCAACCGTCGCCGAAGCGGTCATGGGTCTTTCCGATGAACCTTTTCAAATGATTGCCCCAGCGCTTCCCAATGGAAAGGCCGCGGGTTTGCACCTTTCATTGTCAGACAAAAGTGGGGGATCGGCGATTTTTGAATACGTTAACGGCAAACTCGTTGTACATCATGGTGGCGAGTACAAGGTTATGACCAACTCTCCAACTTACGATGAACAACTCGCGCTCACGGCCTATTGGGGACAAATTGGTGGGTTGTCGATGTTGCCGGGTACAAACCGTGCGGCTGACAGATTTGTAAGAACCTCGTTCTATCTGCAATCGGTGCCCAAATTCGAAGATCCGAGGCTGGCGACGTCTGCAGCATTCTCGATTATACGAAACGCGTCTGTTCCGCTCGGCATAACAGATGCAAATGCACCAAACATCGCAAGTACAATCTGGCGCTCGGTCGTGGACCATGACGCAGGACGTTACTATTACGAGTCTGCAGTCAGCCCGAATGCGTTCTGGGTAGATATTGAGAACTTGAATCTTGCGGCACGCAGTAAGCCCATGAAGCTAGGCTTGAAAGATCATCCAATTTTGGCTGGAGACGTTTCCAAAGAGTTTACTCCAGCTGAACCATTTCGATGGCTTGCACACTGATATTTTGATCTCTTACACACGCTGATTTGTACTGGGCGTTTCTAGACCAAGCCCAAATCGTCCTGCTAATTTTGGGCGCGAGATTCGTGATCCGGCGCCACTGCGGAATGTATTGGATACTTGTGGCGTATCAGAGTGCGCGTTTGACTTGCTCCCCTTAGAGTCCGCTAATTTAGGTTAGCTCTGTTCAGGTTTTGGTCTTCCTTCGACCGGTTAGCATATTCGAATGGCGTCAGGCCAGCGAGGCTGGAGTGAGGCCGGTTGTGATTGTAGTCGGCGCGCCATGCCGCGATCATGCGGCAGGCATGGCGCAAAGACTGGAACAGGTGTTCGTTTAGGCACTCCTCGCGCATCCGTCCGTTGAAGCTTTCCACCAGACCGTTCTGCATGGGCTTGCCTGGTGCGATGTAATGCCAGCCGACTTGGCGGTCTTCCTGCCATTTCAGCATCGCATTCGACGTCAGTTCCGTCCCGTTGTCTGAGACCACCAAGCAGGGATAACCGCGCAATTCGGCAATACGATCCAGTTCGCGGGCGACACGCGCGCCGCCGATGGATGTATCGACCACGGCAGCCAGGCATTCCCGACTGAAGTCGTCGATGACGTTCAGCACCCGGAACCTACGCCCGTCCTCCAACGCGTCAGACATAAAGTCGAGCGACCATCTTTGGTTCGGCCCCTGCGGGATCGCCATGGGCGTCCTGGTGCCCACAGCGCGCTTGCGGCCGCCCCGTTTACGAACGGTTAACCCTTCTTCACGGTAGAGCCGGTACAGCTTCTTCCAGTTCACTTGCCATCCCTCACACTTCAACAGGATGTGCAGGCGGCGATAGCCAAACCGTCGCCGTTCGGACGCCAGCTCCTTCATCCTCACCCGCAGTTCCGTGTCGGAGGCGCGCTTCGACCTTCGCCGATACACCCGCGGATCGATCCCGGCCAAGGAACAGGCCCGTCTCTGATTGTAACCCTTGGTCTTCATGGCCCAGTCCACAGCTTTCCTCCTCGAACCGGGCCTCAGAAGTTTTTTCCGAGCATCTCTTTCAGTGTCGCCACATCCATCATCTGCTCGGCCAGCATCTTCTTCAGCTTGGCGTTCTCGCTTTCAAGCGTCTTCAGTCGCCGCGCATCGGACACTTCCATGCCACCGTACTTGGAACGCCACTTGTAGAAAGTTGCATCGCTAATCCCGTGTTTGCGGCACAGCTCTTTCGCCCCAAGCCCAGCCTGATGCTCCTTCAAAATCCCAATGATCTGTTCTTCGCTGAAACGGCTTCTCTTCATCGTCTGTCTCCTCAGTTGGAGAACAGGCTAACCTTAAATGCCGGACTTTTCAGGGGAGCAGGTCACGTTCAACGGAAAAAGCTAGGTCGAAGAGTGAGTTCATAATCCGTTTGATTGCTGGCAAGTAGTTTTTGAACGACATTCGTCCCGCTAGATGCTTGAGACTAGAAAGTTTCGGATTCCAGTTCCGATACATCCGCCACGACTTCCCACAACGTTCTCCGCCCTGACCGCAGTCTTCCGGGGCGACAGTGATTTGTGCAGATGCGCGCCATTGTCTGATACGCCCAGACACATCGCTCTGCATCAGTAGATCAAGCGCATCAGTCCCAGTGTCAGTGGCGGAAAGGCCACAAGGATGGCGGTTCGCACGATGTCGGAGGCCACAAACGGCAGAATGTACTTGTAGGTCTCAGTGATCCGTGTCGCGCGGTCCATTGCGCCAATGACAAAAAGGTTCATACCCACGGGTGGCGTAATTAGGCCAACTTCCACGACGATCAGGACAA
Source organism: Roseovarius sp. (assembly GCA_963691795.1). Taxonomy (GTDB): domain Bacteria; phylum Pseudomonadota; class Alphaproteobacteria; order Rhodobacterales; family Rhodobacteraceae; genus Roseovarius. Next base: position 3,101,586 of record OY829373.1, on the reverse strand, counting down.
GGATGCCAAACCACAAGGCCGTTTCTTCAGGTGTCAGGCCAAAATCCAGCGCTGAAACAATGGGGAAGAAGATCGGTACGGTAAGCAGGATCATGGACAGGCTGTCCATAACGCAACCGAACACCAGGTAAATGCACAAGATCACTACAAGGATGGTCCAGGGTGACACGTCCATGCCGATTACGAAATTCGACATCTCCTGCGGCACATGGGTAAGTGCGAGGAAGGCGTTGTAGAAGCCTGCGCCGAGCACGATGAGGAAGATCATCGCGGTGTTCTGCGCCGTCTTGAGGATGGCGTCAGACAGCGAATGCCAAGTCAACCCCCCGCTGAATAGCGCGATCAGGGCAGTGCCTGCGCATCCGATGGCAGCGGCCTCGGTCGGGGTAAACCAGCCAAAATAGATGCCGCCCACCACCAGTCCAAAGACCAGCAATACCGGCCAGACCCTTGCCAGAACAAGCAGGCGTTCCGCCCACGGCAGGCGCTCCATCACGCTGGAATTGCCCGGTGAGATGGCAACGACAATACGGATCACGATCATGTAGCCAAAGGCTGCCAGCAGGCCCGGAATGAAGGCTGCGACAAAGAGCTTGGCAATATTTTGCTCGGTCAGGATGGCGTAGATCACCAGCACCACTGAGGGCGGTATCAGGATGCCCAGCGTGCCCCCGGCCGCAAGCGTTGCCGTCGACAGCCCGCCGGAATAGCCGTAGCGCTTCAGTTCCGGCAGGGCGACCTGACCCATTGTGGCAGCGGTTGCCAGTGACGACCCGCAGATCGCACCAAAGCCCGCGCATGCCCCGACAGAGGCCATAGCCACACCGCCCTTGCGGTGTCCCAAGAAGGCCTCTGCAGCCTTGAAGAGCGCCTGTGATATGCCCCCCAGCGTCGCAAACTGTCCCATGAGCAGAAAGAGTGGCACTATCGATAGCGAGTAGTTTGAGAAGGTTGTGTAAACTTGGCCCTTAAACTGCGCCAGCACGATCGTTGGCCCGCCCATCGCAATGGTGGTCCCGGCCATGCCAACCGTCAGCATGGCAAGGCCAATCGGCATCCGCAGGAAGATCAGAAGCAACAAGACCGGTAGTGAGTAGATCCCTAGGTCCAGGTTGTTCATGATATCCGGCGCTCATTTGGCTGTGCAACATCCCTGAGACGTGTCCAGATCACGTAAAGGCCAACGCAGGCCGAGATGCCGGCAAGCGCGGTGCAGATCGCATAGGACCACCAGACTGGCATTTGCAGAAGGAATGTCGTTTCGCCATACCGCAGCTTTTCACTTGTCGCGATAGCAATGCGCCATGTGACGAGGAAGAAGATCGCCGTAAGCAACACGTCCCATAGCAGAGCCAGCAGTGCATTGAAACGCGGTCCCAGAAAGCCGGTAAAGACATCCACCGTTGCATGGGCTCGGGTCAGTTGACACCAAGGCATGAAAGCAAAAACGGCGATGGCCACTCCAGCCTGCACAAGCTCATAATCTCCGTTGATAGGGCCGAAAGCTTGTAATGCGCCCGTTAGCCTGCCAAGGCCTGATATGGCGTCAAAGTGGCCCAGCGTGTTGAGGCTGCGCCCAATGATGCTGGTCGTCGTTGTCAGAACGAGACCCATCAGAACCAGACCACCCGCCAAGGCCAATGCTTTGGAAATGCCTGTGACCAAACTGCGCACGTAACCTACCCCCAGATTGTGGCCCCGCGCGAAGACTGCCTCGCGCAGGGCTTTGTCTGTTTTACTCAGTATAGTCCGTGATCAGTTTGCGCGCCTCGTCAATCAGCGCCTGCCCGTCGATACCTTTGCTTTCCATATCGGCAACCCAAGCGGCATAAATCGGCTCTGCTGCCGATTTCCACTCGGCAATCTGCGCATCGTCAAGCTGGATGATGTTGTTGCCATTGTCCACGGCCAGTTTGCGCGCGGGGGCGTCCGACTCTTCCATTGTGGCGCCTGCGAAGATCGAGAACGCTTCGCCAGAAGCCGAGTCCACGGCTGCCTTCATCTCGTCTGACAGGCTGTCATACTTGGCTTTGTTCATGGCCAGCACGAAGGTCAAAGTGTAGAGAGACTCCTCGCCGAACTCGGTGTGGTTGCCCACAAGCTCTGGCACTTTGAGCGCCGCTGTTACTTCCCAAGGAATGGTCGTGGCGTCGATCACACCCTTGGAGAGCGACTCCGGCACCGCTGGCACCGGCATGCCCACGGGCGTTGCCCCGAGTTCCACCAGAAGGTTGTTAACAGTACGAGAGCCACCACGGATCTTGACGCCCTGCAAATCGTCCACTGAGGCAACAGGGTCTTTGGAATGGATCAGGCCGGGGCCGTGTACCCAGGTGCCAAGGATCTTGAGGTCGCTGAATTCGGTTTCCTCCATATGCGTCTCGAACATCTGCCAGAACGCTTTCGACGCGGCCGATGCATTGGTCATCATGAAGGGAAGCTCGAACACCTCGGTGCGAGGGAAGCGACCGGGCGTGTAGCCCACAACCGTCCAGACCACGTCCACGATCCCGTCGCGCGCTTGGTCGATAAGCTGGGGTGGTGTGCCACCCAACTGCATCGAGGGGTAGATTTCTACCGCGATGTTGCCGTCTGACGCGGCCTGCACATCCTCGGCCCACTTGCCCAGCACCAGTTTCGGCACATTGGCCTGTGGCGGAAGAAAATGGTGGAAGCGCAGTGTCACATCTTGCGCCATGGCGCCTGTTGCAAGCGTCGCCGCAACAACGGCTGAGCCAAAAAGTCGTCCGATTTTAGTGAATGTCATGGTCTTTTTCTCCCAGTTGGTTGCTTTTGATTTGTCAAAACAGGTTGAAATATTCTGCCTGTTCCCATTCCGAGATGGCAAGGTGATAACGGTCCCATTCCGCGCGCCTGATCTGTACAAGATAGTCGACGAAAGCGCTGCCCAGTGCAGCGCGGTAGAAATCAGAGGACTCAAAACATTGGATCGCGCTGAACAGGCTTTTGGGCAGGCGCGGGGCGTCGCACAGGTAGGGGGTTTCCACGGGGGCAGGGGCGCTCAGGCCGCGTTTGAGCCCATCGAGCCCCGGCAGTATCTGGCTGGCAAAAACGAAATAGGGGTTGGCAACCGGTTCTGGGGCCCGGTTCTCGACCCGGCTGGCGGGATCGCCATGGGCCATCAACCCCCGGATCATTGCGCCACGATTGTCGCGCCCCCACAGGATGCGGTCGGGGGCCAATTGGTTCGGCTTGTAGCGTTTGTAACCGTTCACGGTGGGCGTGGTTAGAAGGCAAGAGGCCTCGGCATGCTCCAGCAACCCCGCGATCCAGCCAGATGCATCGACGCTGAGCGTGTCATCGGACTGGGACTGCATCATGTTGCGCCCCATGCCGTCGGTCAGGGATTGGTGAATATGCCATCCGCTTGCGGCAGAATTGGGCAGGTTGGGCCTGCACATGAACGTGGCGTGCAAGCCATTGCGCGCGCAGACCTCTTTGACGAGTGTGCGGAACATCATCATGTTGTCGGCATGTTCAAGGGGGCCAGCCGGATCAAATGTGAATTCGAACTGGCTGGGCCCCATTTCGATTTCCATGGAGTGCACGGGCAGCCCGAGCTTCTGCGCCATTCGCCTTAGATCATCCAAAAGCGGCTCGGCTTGATCGTAGCGCTGCTCGGTCAGGAACTGATAGCCTTGGGTCAGGTTCTGGGTGCGCACGGGCTGACCGGGCATGGTGGCATCCGCGTGCGCGAGCGCAGGGTCGGTCACGGAAAAGACGTGAAACTCGACCTCAAGCCCCACCATCAATTGTCGATCCATGTCTGCCAATTGTCCGATGGCGCCCTGCAGAACGGAGCGCGGCGCAAAGGGTAGGGCTGCGCCATCCCTGCCAACGGGTGTGCAAAAGATCCAAGCCGAGCTTTCCGACCACGGCAGGATGCGAAAACTGTCAGGGTCCGGAACCAGCAGGATATCGCCCGCCCCGGCGGGCAAGCCAGCGGTATCTTCGGACCAGACTGGAAATACGGTACGGTGGGATGTGTCCTTGAGCAGCAGCGTGTTGGGAAGATTAAGGCCTGATCGGAAGATCGAGGCCAGCGCATCGGCCACAACGGTCTTTCCGCGCAGGATACCATGCTGATCAGCAAAGAGAACCCGCACCGTTTCGATTTTGCCTTTCAAAAGACGGTCAATACAGTCGGCCGCCTTTTGAAAATCGTCAGATTTCAAAAGATCGAGCGCGTCCAGAGTGCCGCCCCGCAAACTATCGATCATTGTCCCTAATTCAGCCACGTCATCCTTGAACCGCACATGCGGTCGAATATCGCACTTTTCGTGAAAGATTGCACGCGATATCGGCCTTGTCTATGCTCAACACCATACCGCAAACACCAAGTGCAGGCGCGATGTCCAAGCCCGTTAATCGAAACATCTCGACCACGTTTGTAAAGGGCATTCAGGTTCTTAAGGCCTTCGATGACAACAATACCCATGTCACGCAAGCAGATATGGCTGCGCGCACTGGTCTGGACAGAGCCTCTGTTCGCAGGCTTCTTCTGACGCTGGTGGAAATGGGATATGTCCGGCAGGAGGGTCGGCATTTCCTGCTGACCCCTAAGGTTTTGACGCTGGCGGGCAGCTTCTTTCAGGGCAATGCGGTCGGATCGGAAATCCAGCCCCTGCTGAACCGATATTCCGAGGCTCTCGGCGGTCCGGCAAGCCTGGCGCTGCGAGATGGGGGCAGCGCGGTCTATGTCTGCCAATCTGCGCCGCGCGCTCAACCGGTCACGTTCGGCTTTACCGTAGGAAGCCGGTTGCCGCTGACGCACAGTGCCATTGGCCGTATGATACTGGCTCTCGAAGATCCGGATTGGACAAGGGCCTTCCTGCAAGTTTGCGACATAAAAAGCTATACCGAAAGCTCGTTAATGGACCCGGGCGAGATTGCCGGGGTGGTCGAAGAGATACGTGCCCAGGGCTATTGCATCGTCGTGGATGAATTTGAGGCCAATGTAACTGGCCTATCCGTTCCAGTTGGTCGCGCAGCGCCTAAGGGTGCAGTTGTTGGTACGTCGTTTGCGAACCGCACGGTGCAAAGCAATGCAAGACAGCTGGAAATCATTCAGGTCCTGCGCGATCTGGCGCGTGAAATGACTCACACGCGCATGTTTCGCTAAAGCGTGTCGCGTACCACTTGCCCATCCTTCAACGCCAGAACACAGTGACACTCTTCCAATTCGTCCAGTGGCGCTTTGAACGGATCCATATTCAGCACGACCGCATCTGCGGCCATGCCCGGTGTCAACTTACCGCGAAATCTGTCATGACGCATTACCCAAGCACCCCCTGAAGTATAGGCGTCCAGCGCCTGTGCGCGGGTAACCGCCTCGCCCGGCCCAATTGCGCCACCATGGGCACCGATCCGATCCAGAGCATGACGCATCCCTTTCCAGGGCGACAGTGGGCCTGTGGGCGCGTCCGAACTGAACGCCAGCTGTGCCCCCGCCGCCAGAGCGCTGACCCCGGGATAGACAGTGCCATCGACCCGGCTGCCTAAGCCAAGTGCAATGCTGGCCCCCATGCGGTGCAGAAAACCGGGCTGGGTCACAATGCCGATCCCGCTGCGCGCCGCACGCGCAAGCCCGTCTTGTGGCGGGACAAAGAAATGCTCGATCCGGTGGCGTCGCGATGTGTCCTGACCCTGTGCCCTAGCAATGCCGCACAGGACACGCTCGATACCCCTATCGCCCGTTGCATGCACGGCAATACGCCAGCCCTGCGCGTGGGCATCCGCCAGCTGTTCTTCCAGAACGCCATCGGCCTGCATCATCTCACCCAGTCCGCCTGTATCTGAGTAGGGTTGGCTCAGGGCCCCGGTGCGCCCGCCGATGATGCCGTCTGCGAAGAACTTCAGGGTTTCACTGGACCAGTTACAATCCCAGACGGGCGACAGTTTGCGCTGTGCAGCCTCTTGCGCCGTAAGTTCGTTCATGAAACCAAGCCGGACCGGAACCTCTCCTTCAGCCCGCAAAGCCGCCCAGATCGCTGCCTCCCGGTCATAGCTAAGTGTAAAGCCAACGGCGGCTTCGACCAACGATGTCAAGCCAAGCGATAGGCACTCGTCCAAAACGGTGCGGAGTTCTGACACGATCATCGTATCAGGCGGGGCAGGCGCGCGTGCAAAGACCCAAGCGGCGGCGCCTTCCTCGGCTTGGCCTGTCAGTGCGCCGTTTGTGGTACGGCCAAAGCCACCGCTTGCGACTGGCGGAACATCCCGATGCAATCCTAGGGCCCGCATGGCGCAGGTGTTCATCACGGCCACATGGCCGCAATACCGTCTCAGCAAGACAGGCGTATCGGGAAATCGCGTATCCAGTTCTACGAGGTCCGGTAGGCGTTTTTCCTCAAGACTGTCTTCGATCAGGACTGCAGCCTGCAACCAACCGCCAAAGCGACGTTCTGCCGGGATCTGATTCAGCGCGCCAAGCAGTGCGGGAATGGATCGTATGCCTGCCTGCGCAATGTCAAGCTGCAGCCGGAACATGGCTAAGGGAAACATGTGCACATGCGCGTCACTCAGCCCCGGCACACACACGCGCCCTTCAAGAGATCGTGCAGCCCCCGGTGCGTCAGAGGCCACCTTGGCGCCACGGACACCAAGAGTGCCACGCGGCTTTGCAAATGCAGTTTCATAGACCTGGACATCGGTGAGAACCATAAACAGACACTCTATTTGCTGCCTTCATATTGACAAGAGACGGCTGATACCGATAGGCAACATGCAATCATTCGGTCGAATAGCGCACGAACGGCCAAGCTAAGATGCAACAAAACACGCCAATCCCATCGGAGATCAAGATAAGCGACCTTGGGCCACGGGTGCGCTTATGCGACAGTGAGGCACTTAACATCCCGCGGCCGCTCATTCCGGTCTCGCTTAATTCTCAACGCTTTGTGTTGTTTCGCGATGACAATGGCAGGCTTGGGCTGATTGGGCGGCATTGCCCCCATCGTGGGGCGGACCTGTGCTATGGTCGGCTTGAAGACAACGGCCTGCGTTGTCCATTTCACGGATGGCATTTCGACAGCACGGGGCAATGCATAGAGCAACCCGCCGAACCTGAGGGCTCGCAGATGTACAAAGCCATCAAGACGCCAGTCATTCCGGTAAAAGAACAGGGCGGCGCGATCTGGGCCTATCTTGAAGAGGACTTGCAATGATCCCGCAGCAACTTAACGACACGATCACCCGTATTGGCCCCGGCACCACAGCGGGTGCAGTGCTGCGCTGCTACTGGCAGCCCGCAGCCTTGGTCGCGGAAACAGACATTGGGTTGCCCCTTCCGGTGAACCTGATGGGAGAGCGCCTTGCCCTTGTGCGCAGGGATGACGCGCTTGAACTGGTGACCCGTGTTAGCCATGTGGATGAACCAGCGGTCTCGCACCCCTCTGACATCAGGATTGACCCGGCCGGACCCTCGTACCCTGCTACCGTGAAAAGTGGCATCATCTTTGCTTACATGGGCGAAGGAACGCCACCCGCTTTTCCAAACTTTGATTGCTTCCGGGCCGCTGACAGTCATGTCTTTGCCTTTAAGGGCCTGTGGGAATGCAACTGGCTGCAAGCCCTCGAAATTGGTATCGACCCGGCGCATGCCTCCTTTTTGCACCGTTTCCTAGAAGACGAAGACCCCGCTGACAGCTATGGCAAACAGTTCCGTGACAAGGTCGACCGCACTAACCTTACTGTCACCCAGGTGCTACGTGAGTATCCGCGCCCCGATATTGATGTTGAGGAAACTGAGTATGGCATGAAGATTACCGCGCTGCGGCATATGGAGCATGGTCAGACCCATGTGCGTATTACAAATCAGATCTTCCCCGAGGCGATCTGCATCCCGATGAGCCGTGAGATGACGATCACCCAGTGGCATGTGCCAATTGATGACGAAAACTGCTATTGGTACACCGTCTTCACCAGCTTCAAGGATCCCGTGAATAAGGCGCTGATGCGCGCGCAGCGGTTGGAAGAACACGAATTGCCGACCTACGCGCCCAAGAAGAACCGCGCCAACCATTACGGCTATGACCCGCAGGAGCAGGCGACCGAGACCTATACGGGGATGGGGATGGACATCAACGTACATGACCAGTGGGCGGTCGAGGGCATGGGCGCCATTCAGGACCGCACGCGCGAGCATCTTGGCCGCTCGGACAAGGCCATCATCCGCTACCGACGGATGCTGCGTCAGGCGATCAAGGCGCTGGAGGACGGAGATCGCGATGCCCTGCCGATGCTTGGGGATGTTTCGAGTCTGATAGGGCCGCTGTCGAACGACGCGGTTGCCCCTACTGAGGACTGGTCGCAGATCAGCCACGCCGCCGATCTGGAGCGCCGCGCGCGATGCCCGTGGGATGCATCCATTCCATGACCCGTGTTCCGGTCAATGCATTCTTCTTTGAGGACTTCATCGACGGCTACTTCCCGCTCTCGCGATCTTTGCACCACCTGATCGACCGGCAGGGTGTAGATCAGGCTCTGGTCGTTTTGCGTGTCGCCCCGATGATGGAGATCCCCGGACTAAATCTAGAAGATCCCGTTCCCCTTCAAATCAATCCCGAACATGCGGGCCAGATCGACTGGCTGGCAGTCGCCCTGCGTCGCGTTGCAGACAGTGTGCGGGTTTCAGGCCATGCGCGCTGGTCCTGGAACGATCAGAGACGTCAGGGCCGCCGCGATTTGCCATCCTCGACCCGCCTTGCAGAACCTGCCTTCGTGCGCGGTATTGGATTTGGGGATGGCTGTCAAAGCAGGACATCCAAGGAACGAGTTCAGATCAAGAAAGAGATCTATCGGATCCCGGTCCCGTCGCGAGCACCAGATCGTTCAGGGCAGGGCGTTCCATCGCATGAGATTGCATGGCCCTTGTCGGACAACGGTCGGATTTCTCGGGTTTCAGCGGCTGATGACCTGCGAGCCACAGACGAGTTTGATCAAACACCTGAGAACGTCTTCGTCTTCTCACGAAACCAGAGCCCGGCCGCAGAAAGATTTTCCTTTGACCTGCTTGGGGCCATCGATTGCGAAACTTTGCCCGCTTCTAGACCGGGCTGCCTCCTGATCCCAAAAGCTCCGGCCATGTTTTAAGGACGCCCTTGTGAATGGGTCTGGATGTGATGCCTGACCACAGATCGAATAGGCTTCCCACATCTACCGCCACGCCGCCGCGGGCCTTGATCTGGCTGCAAAGGGGCTCTGACCAGGGGCCTGCGCCGATCAGGCAGAGGGCGCCGCGCAGATCGCCCTCAAGTGGGGCCATTAGGCCTGCCAAGATCTTCTCAATTGGTAGGCCATCTAAATCGGTCACAAGCGCGGACAGGTCGTTGTGCTCGACCTCCACCGCCGGAAAACGGCGCTGAAGGTTAGTGATAGCCTGCGCCTTGTCAGTCACGCATATCACCCGGCGCGCGGCCGGGATGATCCGCCCGATATTCAGCCCCACGCCGATGTAAAGATAGGCCGACGTAATCACGTGGTCGCGCAGCGCGCCGCGCTCGGCTAGCTGCAGGCAGGCCTCTGTACCACGATAGATGCCGCTAACGCCCCGGGGCTCGATGTCAAAGAAGGCGCGCGTCTCCTCCGGGGTGCGGCGCGCTCTTTTGGAGGGCCGGCCGACGCCGCGTGGCCCGACGATGTCGGCGCGCGCGATGGCCTCGTGCATCAGCGCCTTGAGTGTGGTCAGCGTATCGTCCGTCATCGCCGGACAGATCTTCTGCGCCAACATGATCTGTTGCGCCGCACCGCTGTCGAGGGTGGGAGTTTCGGGATGATCGCCATAGGTCAGCAGATTGCTTTCCCCGTCCCCAATCCGCACCACTGAAAACGGAGTGGCAGAGGTGAGGGCCGCGACTATCAGCTCTGACACGCGAGCATCATCGGGGCCTGGGATCACGGTGAGGCCTGCGCTAGCGTAACGCATACAAACGGACCCCTGGTCGTCAAGGTCGGGGTGACGGGCGACGAAGTTGAGGAAGGTCTGCACCTCTTTCTCCGACAGGTCGCTGCGTTTGAGGCCCAGGCCGCGCGGGGGCCTTGGCCTTGGTGAGGGCACAGCCGATGGGACCGGTGCAGCCGTTATCGGCGCGGGCCGCCTTAACGATGCCAGAAGGGATCGAAGAAATCGCAAAACCGGTGTTGTCCCTACTGCCTTACCACCTCAGAGGACCGCAAGCCCGTCAGGCTGTCAATTCGATTTGGTTATCCCGCCCCTGTTACTTCTGTCACGAAATTATCTCGATGGGCGCCATAGTCGGTAGGGTCGTACCTCTTCGGGAATGGGGCATTTTGCAACATTTCCACACCGAACCCGGTAGGTGCCGCGATACTACTATTGAAAGCGCAACCTTGATTTGTTTTAACGCGTTTAACCGCCCGCTCAGGTACAGGAAGAAATGCATGAAAATTCTCGTCACAGGCGGTGCAGGCTTCATAGGCTCTGCTGTGGTCCGCAGGGCCATCGCTAAAGGGTTCGATGTCGTAAATCTTGATGCGCTCACCTATGCCGCCTGTCCGGAGAATGTTGCATCTGTCGCCGACCAACCGGGTTATTTTTTTGAACATGTCGACATCCGCAATCGTGCTGCGCTGGACCGTGTCTTTGCCAATCACGCCCCGGATGTCGTGTTGCATCTGGCCGCCGAAAGCCATGTGGATCGTTCCATCGACGCGCCCGGCGATTTCATTGAGACCAACGTAACCGGTACGTACAACCTGCTGGAAGCCGCTCGTGCATATTGGATTGCAAAAGGCCGACCCGATGGGTTCCGCTTTCACCACATCTCGACCGATGAGGTCTATGGCTCGCTGGGCAATGATGGGCTTTTCACCGAAGAGACGCCTTACGCCCCCAACTCGCCCTATTCGGCCTCCAAGGCGGCCAGTGATCACTTGGTCCGCGCCTGGGGCGAAACATTCGATCTGCCTGTCTTGCTAACCAATTGCTCCAACAATTATGGGCCGTATCACTTCCCTGAAAAACTGATCCCGGTGGTAATCCTCAAGGCCCTCGCGGGGGAGGCGATCCCGGTCTACGGGCAGGGCCTGAACGTGCGTGACTGGCTCTACGTGGAAGACCATGCCGAAGCGCTACTCACTGTTTTACAAAAGGGTGAGATCGGGCGCAGCTATAATATCGGTGGCAACAACGAAGCGCGTAATATCGACCTTGTGCATATGATCTGCGATCTGCTGGACGCCAAACGTCCGGCCGCCGTATCCTACCGCGAGCAGATCACCTTTGTCGCCGACCGCCCCGGCCATGACCTGCGTTATGCCATTGACGCTACACGCATCAGCACGGATCTGGGCTGGACCCCCTCTGTCACGCTGGAACAGGGGCTGGAGAAAACCGTGGACTGGTATCTCGACAACGAGGCGTGGTGGCGCCCGCTGCAGGATCGCTCCGGTGTGGGCACACGGCTCGGGACCGTCTCCAAATGAGCGGGGGCGGCGGGGTGGAGGTGCCACTCGACAAGAATTGGGCGGAGATGAGCGCTAAGGAGCGCCAAGCCATCAAGGCGCATTTCGCCCATCATGCGGTCGAGGAGACACTGGATATCGACTGGCAAGCCACACCCTACAATCGCATAGCCATGATGAATTATCTGGCCCAGCGTCTTGGCCCCGGGATCGACTATCTCGAGGTAGGATGCGATCAGAATTTACTCTTCGCCTCGCTGCCACTGGCCAGCAAAACGGGTATTGACCCGGTGCGCGGTGGCACGCATCGGATGACCTCGGACGTTTTTTTTGCGGCGCATGACAACAACTTTGATCTGATCTTCCTCGATGGGCTGCACACCTATAAACAACTCCACCGCGATGTGGCCAATGCGCTCAAGCGCATCCGCCAGGGTGGGTTTATTGGCATACATGACCTTGTGCCGCGGACCTGGATGGAAGAGCATGTGCCCCGGATTGACGGGATTTGGACGGGAGATGTCTGGAAAGTGGGGCTGGAATTGGCCGCGACGCCGGGCCTTGCCTTTCGACTGATCATGATTGATCACGGGGTGGGCCTGATCCACGCCACACCTGGCGGTGTGCGCGAGCTTCGGGATATGAGCGATACGCTTACAGATATGTCCTTTGCCGATTTCCATACGCAGTTCGAGGGGTTGCCAAAGCTGGACTGGCCTAATGGCCTTGACTGGGTCGAGGCCTGTCTTCAAGGCGTGCCCGAACGCGATATTGCGGCACGCGATAGGTAGGGGAAGAGAACGTAATGAGCTGCCTTGTCTTTGGCAAAACCGGGCAACTGGCGCGGGAACTGGCCGCTGATCCGGGCGTGATCTGCCTTGGCCGTGAGGAGGCGGACCTGTCTGATCCTCAGGCTTGTGCTAAAGCCATCTCTGACCGTCGCCCCGCCATGGTGATCAACGCCGCCGCTTATACAGCCGTGGACCGGGCTGAAGAGGAAGAGGCGCTGGCCACCGTGATCAATGGCGATAGCCCAGGCGCCATGGCGAGCGCCTGCGCGGCGCTGGGCGTGCCGTTTGTTTCCGTTTCGACGGACTACGTCTTTGACGGTGCGGGCAAGTTGCCCCGTGCCACGACAGAGCCCACGGGACCACTGGGTGCTTACGGCCGCAGCAAGCTAGTTGGGGAGCAGGCGATTGCTGAGGCAGGAGGTGTTCATGCGATCCTGCGTACCTCTTGGGTGGTGTCGGCCCATGGAAACAATTTCGTCAAGACAATGCTGCGACTTGGGGCCGAACGTGACGGGCTCAACATTGTTGGTGACCAGATTGGAGGGCCAACAGCTGCCTCTGATATCGCGCGGGCATGCCTGAACATCGCCGGCCAGCTTGCAGAAAACGTGGAAAAAACTGGTATCTATCATTTTTCTGGCGGCCCTGATGTCAGCTGGGCCAACTTCGCGCGGACCATTTTTGAGAAAGCTGGGCTGGACTGCCGGGTGTCCGATATCCCCTCGACCGAGTATCCCACGCCTGCAACCCGTCCACTCAATTCCCGGCTGGACAATTCATTGACCGAAATCACTTTTGGCATCACCCGCCCCGACTGGCGCGTTGCCCTTGACCAGATCATTTCAGACATAAGGACTCGAACAGTATGAGTGAGCGAAAAGGCATCATCCTTGCGGGTGGTTCGGGAACACGGCTTTACCCGGCCACACTGGGCGTGTCCAAACAGCTTTTACCGATCTTCGACAAGCCAATGATCTATTACCCGCTGACCATCCTCATGATGGCCGGAATTCGCGAGATCGCAGTGATCACCACGCCGCAGGATCAGGATCAGTTCAAGCGCGTGCTGGGGGATGGTAGTCAATGGGGGGTTGATTTGACCTTTATCGAACAACCCTCACCTGATGGTTTGGCGCAGGCTTTTGTTCTGGCCGAAGATTTCCTTTCTGGCGCACCTTCGGCCTTGGTTCTTGGAGATAATATTTTCTTCGGCAATGCGCTGCGCCGGATCCTACGCAAGGCAGGCGCGCAGGAGACAGGCGGCACGGTCTTTGGCTACCGCGTGGCTGACCCAGAGCGCTACGGTGTGGTGGACTTCGACGTCGATGGTAAGGCCAGGGCCATTATCGAAAAACCGGAGGTACCGCCTTCGAACTATGCGGTGACGGGGCTCTATTTCCTCGACGGCACCGCGCCTGAGCGCGCCAAGCAGGTCACCCCGTCCGAGCGCGGGGAACTGGAGATCACCACGCTGCTGGAGATGTATCTCAAGGATGCACAGCTGTCTGTGGAAACCATGGGGCGTGGCTTTGCCTGGCTGGACACGGGCACTCATGACAGCTTACTTGATGCGGGCAATTTCGTGCGAACTGTGGAAAAACGGCAGGGTACCCAGACTGGCAGCCCAGAAGAAGTGGCCTACGAGCAGGGCTGGATTGACGCCGATCAGCTTGCAGCAAGGGCCGAAACGTTCCGCAAGAACCGCTATGGGCAATACCTCAAGAGCCTGATTGACGCGTCGCACCTTGATAGCTGATCGGGCAGGGGGCGCTGCCCCCGCCGCGCGTTGCGCGCGCCCCCTAGAGTGTCTCGGGAAAGATGAAGCGGGGAGGTGCCTGCTGTTTCTTTCTGGTCGAAAATATCTGATGTAGAGACATCTACAACCTGTTTGAGGTTGGGATTAATGGACTGTCTTGGGCCCATTTTAGGGCGATGTTGCACCCCGTAGTTGCCGCAAGTCTCACCTTAGTGTGACATCATAGCTGTGTTCTGTAGCGTGGATGAAGCTGGTGCGCCGCTCAACTGCGCGGTCAAGCGCGTCATAGGCCACGCGGTCGATGCGCAGGATGCTTTCACCCTGCGCTATACCAAGCGCGCGGGCCGTAGCGGCATCGGCGGCAAGCGGGCGCATCTGTTCCTCGGCGCGTACCACGATGCAGGAATAGGCCTGCTGGTAGACAACGTAAAGTGTGTTGGGCAGTGGAGCGCGGTCCTTTAGGCCGGGAAACAGCGTGCAAGGTACGCAAACAATTTCGTGGACGCGGTCTTTGCCCGGCAAGGCGCGCAGACGCTTGATTTCAAAGACTTGCTTGGGTGCGTTGTGCAGGGTTTTCGTTTCTATCTCCGTGGCGGCGCGTTGCCGCATTTCCTGGTGTTGCAATACGGGCGTCGGGCGATCGCCATCCCTGCCGCGCAGGCGGAAGAAGTTGAATAGTGCGCTTTCTGGCGTCTGGATGCGCACGAAGGTGCCGCGTCCCTGGGCCCGTTGCACGAGGCCGCGTTGCTCGAGGTCTATAAGGGCCTTGCGGGCGGTGCCCTGGCTCACACCAAGCTCTGCCCCAAGCTGTGTTTCGCTGGGCAGCATCGCGCCGGGTTGCAGCGCGCCCGAGGCGATGCGGTCCACGATCGTATCGATCACTACCTGGTAGAGAGGTCGGTCAGGCTTGATAGAGGGCGTTTGGTCTTGCACGTGGTCCTCGGGTATCCAGACTTTTGCATGAACTAGTCTTGTATAAGACTTCTTATACATGATAGGGAAGTGAAAGCCACCCCCCGTTAACGGAGACACTCATGTCACAAATCCCTCACCTGCTGGTCCATGAACACGAAGACAATGTCGGCGTGGTCGTGGTCGAAGGGCTGACCGCCGGCACCGAAATGTTCGTTTGCGTCACCCATGATAATTCTACCTTTACCCTGAAAGCCGAACAGGACGTGCCAATCGGCCACAAGATCGCGCTGAAGGATTTCAAGGAAGGCGACACTGCCATCAAATATGGCGAGGACATCGGCAAGATCATCGCCGACATCCCCAAGGGGTACCACCTGCACACCCATAACTGCAAAACCAAGCGCTGGTAAGGATATGAAACAATGAGTAAATATTCCAATATGACTTTCATGGGGTACCGGCGCGAAAATGGTCGCGTGGGTGTCCGCAATCACGTGGCCATCCTGCCGGTAGACGATATCTCGAACGCGGCGGTTGAGGCTGTGGCCAATAACGTCAAAGGCACCTTGGCCCTGCCGCATTCTTACGGCCGTCTTCAGTTCGGTGAAGACCTTGAATTGCATTTCCGCACTATGATTGGCACTGGTGCCAACCCCAATGTGCACTCGGTCGTTGTCATTGGGATCGAACCCGGCTGGACCAAGCGCATTGCTGATGGCATCCGCGCAACCGGCAAGGAAGTGGCTGAATTCTCGATCGAGCAGAAGGGTGACTTTGAGACCATTCGCGCTGCAAGCTGGGCCGCGAAGGATTTCGTGCACAAGGCGACCGAGGTGCAGCGCGAGGAATGCAATATCTCTGAGCTTTGGGTGTCCACCAAATGCGGTGAGTCAGATACCACGACCGGCCTTGGCTCTTGTCCAACGGTTGGCAACATGTATGACAAGCTGCTGCCCGAGGGTATTTATGGTTTCTTTGGCGAGACGTCTGAGATTACGGGCGCCGAACATATCTGTCAGAAGCGCGCCATCAACGAAGAGGTAGGTGAGCGCTGGTATAAAATGTGGAAGGCCTACCAGGATGATGTCATCTTCGCCCATCAAACAGATGACTTGTCTGACAGCCAACCAACCAAGGGCAATATCGAGGGTGGTCTGACCACCATCGAAGAAAAAGCTTTGGGTAACCTCGAAAAAATCGGGCGTACCTCTCAGTATATCGACATTCTGGACGCGGCAGAGCAGCCAGCCTCGGGCAAAGGGCTCTACTTCATGGACAGCTCCTCTGCTGCTGCGGAATGCGTGACGCTGATGGCGGCCGGTGGTGCCGTGGTCCACACCTTCCCGACAGGGCAGGGCAACGTGGTTGGCAACCCGATCGTACCAGTCATCAAGATCACCGCAAACCCGCGCACGGTGCGCACGATGGGTGAGCATGTGGATGTCGACGTATCCGGTATTCTTCGCCGCGAGATGACCATTGATGAAGCGGGAGATGAGCTGATCGATATGATCCGCCGCACCGCCAATGGCCGCCACACGGCTGCCGAGGCCCTCGGTCACCGCGAGTTTTCGATGACCAAGCTTTATCGCTCGGCCTGATGGCGGAACGTTTTACCATTTCAGAGGCCCGTGCGCTTGCCGCGCGGGCCTTTGTTGCTTCGGGTGTGTCGGGGGATAATGCAGATACCGTGGCGCGTGCGCTGGTCGCGGCCGAGGTGGACGGGCAGGGGGGGCATGGCCTGTCGCGGGTGGCGTCCTACGCGGCGCAGGCGGCCTCAGGCAAGGTGGATGGCCATGCCGTACCGCAGGTAACGCAACCGGCAGCGGCGCTGCTCAGAGTGGATGCAGGTGGCGGGTTTGCCTTTCCCGCGCTTGAGATGGCGATCGAGGTTTTGACGCCGCTCGCACGTAAGACAGGGATTGCGGCGGCTTACGTGTACCGCTCACACCATTGTGGGCAGCTGGGCGCGCATGTGGAGGCGCTGGCCCAGCGCGGGCTGGTGGGGCTGATGGTGGCTAATTCACCACCCGCCATGGCGCCCTGGGGTGGTTCGGTGCCCGTCTTTGGCACCAACCCAATGGCTTTTGCCGCTCCGCGCGGGGATGCGCCACCATTGGTGATTGATTTGTCCCTGTCCAAAGTGGCGCGCGGTAAGGTGATGGCGGCAGCCAAAGCTGGTGAGGCCATTCCCGAGGACTGGGCGCTGGATGGCGAGGGCAGGCCCACGACGAACCCGCAGGCGGCGCTTAAGGGTGCAATGCTGCCTATGGCAGATGCCAAGGGCGCAGCCCTTGCGTTGATCGTGGAAATCCTTTGCGCAACGCTGACAGGGGCCAACCACTCGGCAGATGCGAGTTCGTTTTTTGATGCCGAGGGCACGCCACCCGGCGTAGGCCAGACGCTGATTGCCTTTGCGCCGGATGCGGGTGCGCCGGGATTTGCTGGTCGGCTGTCGGAATTGCTTGGATTGATCGAGGCGCAGGAGGGCGCGCGCCTGCCCGGCGCCGGGCGACAGGCGCTACGGGATGCGGCAGCGCGGGGCGGGATAGAAGTGCCGGATCATCTGGTGGCGGAGATTGTAGCGCTTTCTTGAAAGGTGCCACTCGAAAGATCCTGGTCAAAGTATTTTTATATATTTCTGGGTGTTGCGCGTAGGCATTAACCTATAATCTGACCGAAAACTCTTGGTCAGGTCCGCAGTACGGCTAATTGTTAAATGGGTTTGTTTTGGGTAATGGGCCACCCCACGCGTCCCTGGCGCAGGGTGTTACTTGATCTTTTGCCCCCGGTTTCAGATCGCAGCGAAGTCGCTAAATACGCGAGCTGAAACAGTTTTCGGCGTCGATCCATTACTGGATGACGCGGATTGGGGTGCTGGTTTGCCTGCCTCGGCATCTTTTGGGGGTGTCTGGGCCATCTGCCGCTCCCTTGACCATCACGAGAGCGCCACCTCAGCTTGCGCCGATGTGACGCTGTAATAAAACTTTCACATAACTCATGCCGAATCCATAGTTATCCACAACCTCTTCGCACGTGATTTGGTTCGTTGTTGCTGAAATATCAACAGTCTCTCCGGCCACCTGTGAAAATCTGTGCGTTATGGAAACGACGGCACCGGTGCTTAGGCAGATTTGAGCCAAATAATCCAGCGCAGACCACCTCTAAAACTTCAGAAGTCTGGCGGCCTATTCGAATCAAGCCCTGTGTTTTGCCTCAGGATTTCACGACATTTTCTGCGATCAATGAGATCATCTCGAACATCACGGCCGCGGCGGTCAGTGCGGTGATGTTGTTGGGGGCGTCTTTGGTGGGCATCATGCACACGATGTCCCCTCCGATCACGTTAAGACCGCGCGCGGCGCGTAGGATGCCCACGGCCTCGTCAATGTCGAACCCTTTCTCGCCAGGCTCTAGGTTAGACACAGCGGGAGCGACAGTGGGGTCGAGACAATCTAGATCAAAGGTGATGTAGACGGGCCGGTCGCCGAGGACCTCGCGTGTTTGGGCCACCACGTCTTCTAGCCCGCGCTGTCGGAACTCGGCCATGGTTACGATGTTGTAGCCATAATCATAGGAGGGCTGCAGCCAGTCGAGACTGCGGGGATGCCCCCGAAGTCCGATCTGCATTGAACGGGTAGGGTCCACGTGACCCTGATCGACCAGGTAAGCCCCCCAGTGGGCGGCGGACTTCTTGGCGCCGAGGAAGTGGTCGACCTTGGTGAAAACATCAGTATGGGCATCCAGATGCAGGAAGGAGACTGGCTGCTCGCCTGCAATCTTGCCCCGGCCAAGGGCCTGCACGATACCACCGGTGATGGAGTGGTCGCCACCGATCGAGACGGGCCGTGCCCCGGCTGCGTCGATGTCGGAGAAGAACTCGGTGATGCGGGCGATGCAATCTTCGTTGTCGTTGGCGCGGGGGAAGGGCACGTCCCCCACATCGGCGATCTTTGCGGTGTTCCATGGATCAATGCCAAAGACCGAATGCACCCGCCTTTGAACGGCGGAGACATGGCGCAGTGCACGGGGGCCAAGGTGCTGGTCACGCTCTGTGGTGCCGTTGCCCGTGGAATGGGGTACGCCGACAAGGGCAATGTCCTGGCCCTCTGGAAGTAGGTTGGGGCAGCGGAACATGGTCGGGATACCCCACCAATAAAGATTGTCCATCATGGATTTTTGATAGGGGTCTGTCATGGGACGGTTCCTGCTGTTGAGTGTTCCAAATGATGCTAGTGCAGTGGTCGGGCGTGGCGCAAGGCAAGGGGCTGTGGCCTTTGGCGGCGTTGTCGAGATACGGGGCTGAGGTGAATTTGAGCCTCAAGCGGGGCAAAGCCCGGTTCAAGATGTGTGGCGTAGGTGCTCGACAAGGGGGGCAAACCAGGTCCAGTTGAGCGCGGAAGCATCATTGACGATCAGGTTTTTCTTGCGCGAGTAAACCGGTGCTTCGGGAAGCTGATGCAACTGACCCTGATCGACGTAAGGCTGGGCAAGCGACTGTGGCAGATAGGCCGACCCACCCCGGCTTACCATCGTTTGCAGTGCCCACCATGAACTGTCGAAACTGATCCGCGCAACCCCTGCGCCGTAGTAGGTCTCTGCATGTTGGCGGCGGAAATCCTCGCCATGATCTACGAAGATGTACTTGGGGTCGGCATCTATGCGCGTGTCGCGGTCGCGGGCGTAGAGCACAAGCTGTTCGGGCGGCAGGGCGTGCACAGTCTGCGCCCCGCGCGTGACGCTGTCAAAGGTCAGGATTACGTCCACGGCACCTTCGGCCAGCCATGCCTCCAGGTCGCGCGCGCTGCCTTGACGTACCGCAAGCGCCATTTCGGGATGTTCCGAAATGACCTGATCAAAGAACACATGCCCCAGCCCGTGCCAGAGCTCTCGGTCGCAGCCGAATGTACAGATTGAGGCGAGGCCAGCCGGCAAACTGGTCTCGTATTTGGCTTGCCGCCAGAGCCCTGTCATGATCCGTGCATAGCCTAGAAGTCGCGTGCCCGCCGGGGTCAGCGTGGTGCCTGATTTCTGCCGGTTGAGGAGTTGCTGGCCAATCTCATCCTCCAGCGATTTCAGCCGCGCCGTCACGGTTGATTGGGTGACATGTAATACCTGTGAGGCCCGCACAAGCGATCCGGTGTCGACAATGGCCAGAAAAGTCTGCAGCGCGGTGATGTTCATGGGGCCTCCAAAATTCGAAATTATCGAATTTTCTTCGCAAAATAATTCAATTTCAAGAAGTAAGATTTTGTGGCAAATTTCAAAAGAAGCCACTCTCCACGCGGCGGTAAATGGGAAAGACAAAAGGAATGCGCGACGAAGCGACCGTAAACTGGAAGTCCTATCTTGATACCCGCGCGGTAAGTGGTGCCGCACCAGCGGCCTTGCCCGCCCAAAGCTATGCCAGCCCGGAAGCGGCCATGCAGGAGGTAGACGCGATCTTTCGCACCGGCTGGTTCGTGGCAGGCCGTGCGGATGTGGTGCGTAAGGCTGGTGACTACATCACTCTGGATATCGCGACGCAGGCGATCATCTTGCTGCGTGATCGCAAGGGCGTACTGCGTGCCTTTTCCAACGCCTGCCGCCACCGGGGCGCGCGGCTGATTGATGGGCAAGGCACATGCACCGGGCTGCGCTGCCCGTTTCATTCATGGATGTTCCACCTTGATGGCCGTCTGGCCGCTGCGCCGCACATGGATGAGGCTGAGGGTTTTGATAGGACCGATTACAGTCTGATCTCTTACCGTGTGGAAGAGCGGCTTGGCTTCGTGTTCCTGTGCCTCGACCCCGAGGCGCCTGAGCTTGAAGACCAGATTGGTGCCTTTGCCGATGTGCACGCGCCCTGGCCTTTGGAAGGCCTTGTCTCTGTACGGCGTCGCGAGATGGTGGTGAAATGCAACTGGAAGGCCTTTCTGGAGGTTTTCAACGAATACTACCATCTGCCTTTTGTGCATCCCGATACGGTTGACGCGATCTATCGTAGGCCTGAGCCGGGCGAGGTTGTGCAGGGGGCCTTTGCCTCGCAATTTGGGGCAACAGAAGGCACGGGTGGGCTGTTGCAGACTGAACAGGAAATGGCCCTGCCCGCGATCCCTGGCCTTACGGGCGAAGCCACACGCGGGGTGCGCTACACTTGGGTGTTCCCGAATATGAGCTTTGCGGCCGGTCGTGATGCAATGTGGATGTACGAGGCCTATCCTATTGGGGCTGACAAATGCCATGTGGTCCAGACCTCCTGCTTCCCGCCCGAGACGCTGGCGTTGGAGGGGGTTGAGGCGCAGCTTGAGGCCTATCTCACCCGGCTTGATGCCGCGATAGACGAAGACATACCGGCGCTCGAAAGCCAGCATCTGGGCCTTAAGAGCCCGGATGCAACCACAGGGGTGTTGCACCCGCTGCTGGAGGCCAACGTGGCCCGGTTTGCGGCTTGGTATGCCCAACAGATGAACCGTGCGGCGCGCTCCGCCGCCTCGACCTGAACTGGAGATTGCGATGAAATTTCACCTGGCGATCAATCTGGAACGCATGAATGCGCAGACCGATATGAAAGCGGTGCGTGATCACACGCTGGAGATGGTGCAAATGGCTGAAGAGGCGGGGTTCGAGGTGGCCTGGGCGGCTGAGCACCACGCTCTTGAAATGACCATCGCGCCTAACCCGTTTCAGATCCTGACCTGGTGGGGCGAACATGCCAAGCATATCCGCCTTGGCGTCGGCGTCGTGAACGCCGCTTATTGGCACCCGATCAACCTTGCGGGTGAGGCGGCAATGCTGGACCTGCTGAGTGACGGTCGCCTGGAATTCGGTATTGGATCTGGGGCTTACCAACGGGAATTTGACCGCATGAAGCCGGGCCTCGACCAGCGTGACAGCTGGCGCTACATGCAGGAATCGCTGCCCGTGGTTCAAAAACTCTGGGCTGGTGACTATGCTCATGAGGGCGAATTCTGGCAGTTCCCGACCTCCACCTCGTGCCCCAAGCCAGTGCAGAGCGAGGTGCCAATCTGGGTTGCTGCGCGCGCGCCGATTACTTTTGAGTATGCGGTCGAGCATGGCTGCAATATCCTTAGCTGGCCGCTCACATTACCCCTGTCGGAGGTGGAGACCTATCGTCGCCGTCTTGATGATGCGATGGAGAAGGCGGGCAAGCCTTTCAGCGGCACTTGGGCTGTGATGCGCCATACCGCGGTTTATGAGAATGAGGCCGACCGGCAGGCCGCCATGGGCTCTATCCGCCATGTGCTGGGCCAGTTCGGCAACCTGATGATGCAGCGCGGTGCAGTCAATAATGGCTTCCCCGAACAGGTGCCGCTGGAGGAGCTTGATGGGAACGCTCGGGTTGATCCCGTAATGCTGGAAGAGAACCTGATGTTCGGTGCGCCTGACCAGGTGATCGAGAAACTGCGCGCGCATGAAGCGCTTGGGGCGGATGCGTTCCTCTACTATGCGTCGATGGGCATGGATATGGAGCAGCAGAAAAGGTCCCTACGACTTTTCATTGACAAGGTCATGCCGGAATTTGCGGAGCAGAGACTGGCGAAATCGGCCTGAACTGCTAGTAGGAAAGGGGCTTTACCCCCGTCGCCTTATCGGCGCCTCCCCCAGAGTATTTGAAGGAAGAAGAAGCAGGGGCGTGGCTAACAGGAGGTTCATATGAAGATAACCCGGGTGACACCTGTTATAGGGGCGGTGATTGAGGACTTAGAGATTGGGGAACACCCCGATGATGCAGTGGTGGAGGCGCTTTACGGCGCGTTACTGGCGCATCAGGTTATTTTCCTGCGGAACACGGAAATCAGCCCGGCGACACATCTGGCTTTGGCACGCGGGTTTGGTGAGGTGGACGAACCCCATCCGCATTATCCGCATGTCGAAGGGTTCGATCGGATCGTGAAGTTGGAAAATAACAGCAGCGCTCCGCCAGATACCAATAGCTGGCATACGGATCTAACCTTTAAGGCGCAGCAGCCTTTTGTGTCGATCCTTGTGGCGAGGGTTGTACCGGAGGTGGGTGGCGACACGATGTGGTCGTCCTGTTATGCCGCCTATGACCGCCTGCCAGACGGCATGAAGCAGGATCTGGAAGAACTTGAGGCCATTCACGATCTGGGTGATTTCCGGAACAACTTCATCGTTGATACAGAAGTGGGGTCAGGAAAGGCGCGGCTGGATGCAGCGGTGTCGCGCTTTGGCCATATGGTACGCCCGTTGATTGTCAAACATCCTGTCACCGGGCGTAAGTTTCTCAACTTCAATGAAGCATTTGTCACGCATATCGCGGGCCTGCCTACGAATGAGGCCAACGCACTCAAGACGTGGCTTTGCAACCATATGAACAGGCCCGAGGATCAGATGCGCTGGCGATGGCGTGCCGGAGATTTGGCGATGTGGGACAACCGTTGCACCATGCATTACGCGGTGGCCGATTACCTGCCGCAATATCGTTACATGAACCGGGTGACAGTGGTGAGAGACGTTCGGGAAGGCGTGTTTTAACACGAGCCAGCGGGCGCTCAGCCCATCACGGCGCAAAAGAAAAGCGCCGCTGCTTGGGCAGGGCGCTTTTGGTGTCTTGCTATTGGCGGACTGTTCAGCCCTTGGCGGCGGCAGCCGGTTCGGCGGGTTTCGCTTTGTTGGCAGCCTGCGGCGCTGCAGCCTGGGCGCGAGACTTGGCGTTAAGAGGGTCGTCCTGACGCTGCACCGAGCCTTCGAAATGGGCGCCGGACTCGATGGCGATGGTCTTGTGAATGATGTCGCCTTCGACGCGCGCGGTCGATGTCAGGCGCACCTTCAAACCACGCACGCGACCCACGATGCGGCCGTTGATGACCACGTCATCGGCCATGACTTCACCTTTGATCGTGGCACCTTCGCCGATGGTTAGCAGGTGGGCGCGGATGTCGCCCTCTACCGTGCCTTCAACTTGGATGTCACCGATGGTCTTGATGTTACCGGTGATGTGCAGGTCCGAGGCCAACAATGAGGCCGGGGGCTTGGCTTTTGGTGCAGTTGCGCGGAATTCAGCCGACGCAGCCTCAGGGCGAGGCGCTTCGGCGCGAGGATCCGAAACCGGCTTGGGCGCTGATTCGGGTTTAGGGGCGGGGTCGTTGATTTTGCTCTTAGAAAACATTTCTCGCAGCCTTGATATATATCATGGGGTTGACGGCCTTACCGCCGACACGGACTTCGTAGTGTAGATGCGTGCCTGTAGATCGTCCAGTGTTCCCCATATCACCGATCCGATCCCCGCGCGAGACCCTTTGCCCGACATTCACGCGAATGCGCGAAAGGTGGGCGTAGCGTGTTTCAATCCCGAACTCGTGCTGGATCTTGATCAGGCGGCCATATCCCGACGACCACTCGGCCTCGGTGACAATGCCGTCAGCGGTTGCATAGATGGGGGTCCCGTGGCGGGCAGCGAAATCGGAGCCGCTGTGCATCTTGCCCCACCGCATCCCAAAGCCCGAAGTGAAGCGATAGGACCCTTTTACGGGCATCGCGAAGGGCGCCTGTTGGGCTGCGATACGGTAGATATTAAGGCGGTCGAGTTCGTCCAGAACGCGGTTTGCACGCATCTCATCAGGGGAAAGATTCTCACCGCGTGTCGAGATGGTGAAGGGCATCATTGGTCCACCCTGACCGGAATAGCCTTGTCGCACGGTTTTGAGCATTTGATCAGTATCGAGCCCGGCGTCGCGAAACATCTTGTCGAGCGGTTCTACTGAAATGGTCATGGCATCTTCAAGCTGGCGAAAGATGTGGTCATTCTGGTCGCGCATCAGCTGAATGGTGGTCGCCATCTCGTCGGCATCACGAAGGGCTTGCTGTGCGTTTTCGTTGATCCTGTCTCGTTCGCGGGCAGTATCCTTGAGCGCGGCGGTCAAAAGCGCCTGCATTGGCTCGGTGCCTGTGGGCGAGGTCCGCACATTCGAGCCGAGGGCGTCGCCGCTGTAGAGTGCGGTCTGAAGGCTCTCTGCCTCGGCGCGAGCCGCGTCGCGTTCAACAAGAGTGCGGCGTAGGGTGGTCTGGATAACGTCGATCCCGGTTTCTAGCTCATCACGGCGCACTTCGGAGGCCAGAAGCTCTGTCTGCATTTTGGAAATCTGGTGGAGCGCGGAATTGAACCGCTCTTGTGCTGCCACCGCCTCGAGCGCGCGAACGTCGCGCTCAGCTTCTAGTGCGTTGAGGCGGAGCTCATAGGTGCGTTGGTCGCGCTTGGCCTGTTCGCGGAAATTGCCCGAGCCGATGGAATCCATCAACAAAACAGCCGTGGCGATGATTGTCCAAGCGACAAGGCCTGTCGTACCGATGAAAGCTATCAACTGCGTCTCAGAGCGCAGTCGGATGAACCTTGTATCCGTGTCCGAGCGCAGGAACACGCGCCGCTCGGGAAAGTACCGCTCAAGCGCGGCATGGATCTTGATGCCGAGATGTGTTCGCACAAAAACCCCGTTTGTCTTTAACTTCGCCGAACGCTGCATGCACAAATTTAAAATTATGACCACATGACGGAACAAACCGTGTGGCCACGTACTTATCCACAGCGCCCCGAAATGGGATACAAAACGCTACACCATGGGGCAACCCTTATGCACCGTTTGTGCCCTGACATAGGCAGTTTGACGCGGCAATGGCGGAAAATCGCCGATAGACAAGGGGTTGGCGTGCAACGTGAGGATGATCTACGTGCCTGTTTTTTGGGCAAGTGGCCAATAAAAATCGGGAACTATTCCAGCTTCGGCGCGTTTCTCGTCGTTGAAAGGCGGTTTTAGGGGCCCGTGGAAATAGCGCTGGACTAGATCGTGGAAGGCGTCCTTGGGGTCAATTTCGTATCGGCCACAGAGGAAATGGAACCATTTGGAGCCATAGGCCACATGCCCCACCTCCTCGGCATAGATCACGTTGAGCGCCTCGATCGCCTGATCATCGCCTGCCTTCTCAAAGATCTCGATCATGCCGGGCGTCACATCGAGGCCACGGGCCTCCAGCACCATGGGAACCACAGCAAGCCGGCCCATGAAATCCTCAGCCGTGTCTTCGGCTGCGCGCCACATGCCTGCATGGGCCGCAAGCGCGCCGTAATAGCTTCCCTGAGCTTCAAGGCAGTCGCAGATCAGGTTGAAATGCTTGGATTCCTCATCTGCCGCCTTTACCCAGTCATCATAGAATCCGATGGGCATTTTCACATCAGTGAATCGCGCGATGATGTCCCAGTGCAGGTCTACGGCGTTCAGCTCGATATGCGCGACCGCATGCAGGATTGCCTGCCGTCCCTCTACAGTGCCAGGCTTGCGGCGTGGCACGTCGCGGGGGTTGAGAAGTTCTGGCTTTTTGGGCCGGGCGGGGCGCATGGGCGGGTCGCATTGCCCGATCTTGAGCGGCGCACCCGCCCCGCGCGCGGCAAACCACGACTTGGCATGGTCCCGCGACAAGGCCGTCTTAGCGCGGCCATCGGCAGTCGAAAGCACTTCAACCGCCATGTCTGCTAGGGTTTTTGGGGTCAAAGCGCCTTCACCGCCTCAAGTACAGCTTCAGCGTGGCCGGCGACTTTCACCTTGGGCCAGATCTGCACGATCTTACCGTTGCCGTCGATCAGGACTGTCGTACGTTCGATCCCCATGTATTTTTTGCCATACATGCTCTTCTCCTTCCAGACACCATACTGTTCGCACACGTCGCTTTCGGCATCCGACAAAAGTGGAATGCCAAGGTCATGCTTGTCGCGGAACTTGTCGTGTTTGGCGACGGTGTCCTTGGAAATCCCAAAGATTTTAACGCCTGCCTTCTCGAATTCACCGGCCAGGCCGGTAAAAGCAATCGCCTCTTTGGTGCAGCCTGAGGTGTCATCCTTGGGATAGAAGAACAAAACCACTGCGGATGGACGCTGGTTGGCCAGGGTTACTTCATTGCCGCCGTCGCGAGGCAGAGTGAAATCAGGGGCGTCTTGGGTAGGTTCGAGCATCGTGATCTCCTGTATGCAATATTTGAGTTTCAAATTAGGGCGGGAAGGTCCAGAATAAATAGCCAAAGACCGCGCCTAATTCGATGTAGAGCATGAGTGATCAAACACCCCCAGAACCGCCCCGCAGGCGGATGCACAAGGCTGGCCTTTGGGCCGGTGGCATTTTGCTGGTGCTGATGGTGTTGGTCGGTGCGGGTTTAATGTCGCTGATTGGCACGCGCATTGTAGCACCGGATTGGGTGCGCGCGACTGTGGCTGAGAAAATCAACGACGATGTTAGTGGGCTCTCCCTCGCATTCGGCGAGCTTTCGGTCATACTTGAGAGAAACTGGGTGCCTCGGCTTGTCATGCAGAATGTCGTGGTATCAGACGGTTATGGAACGCCGTTGATGCAGCTTTCCGATGTACAGGGCACGGCCGCACTTGGCCCTCTTTTGCGCGGAGACATGCGGCCTGGCTCCATCCAAGTCTCGGGCGTACGGGTTTTGGTGCGACGTTCGGTGCAGGGTTTGATTGACCTCCAACTGGGCGACATGGGCGGTGGGCTGGAGGATGCAGCCAGCCTGACCACGATGATCAACGATGTAGATGTGCTGTTGCAGCGCCCGCAATTTGCTTTTCTAGAGGAGGTGCGCGCCGATAACCTCTCGCTGCGCTACGAGGATGCGCGTGCTGGACAGGCCTGGAGCGTGGACGGCGCACAATTTCTTGTCAGTCGCGACGCGGGCTTTCTTTCAGTCGGGGCCGACTTTGCGCTTTTGGGCAATCGCGATTTTGCCACCACGGTTAAGTTGGGCTTTGAAAGTGAAATCGGCTCTACCGCGGCGGACATCACTTTCGCGTTTGAGGACATGCCTGCGCGGGATATATCGGGCCAGTCGCCAGCACTGAGTTGGCTAAAGGCACTGGAGGCATCGATGTCCGGCTCTTTGGCCATGCAGGTCGATGAGGCGGGCAAACTGGGGCCACTCCGGGCCACGCTTGATATAGATGCAGGCGTGTTGCATCCTAATGAAGCCGCTCGACCGATTGCATTCGACCATGCCAGTGCCGATCTGACCTATGACCCGGACAGCGCGCTGATACACTTCACGGATCTCCAATTGCAAAGCAAGTGGATTACCACTCAAATCCGTGGCAAGACTCGGCTCGAGGGGATGGAGGATGGCTGGCCCGACGCGCTGATCTCTCAGTTTCAGGCAGAGTCTTTCTCGGCCAACCCTATGGAACTATACGAGACGCCGATCTCGTTTGACGGGGTCATGCTTGATATGCGGCTGCGGCTTGATCCGTTTGAGGTCACGCTGAGAGAGATGTCGATTACCGATCAGGGCCGGAACTTGCGCATTACGGCTGATGTGACTGCGCAAAATGATGGCTGGGTGATGTCGACCGTGGCTCATGTGCCCGAGATTACGCCCAAACGATTGTTAGAGCTCTGGCCTCAGGGGCTGGAGCCGAAGACCCGCAATTGGATCACGCGCAATGTAAAATCGGCGGAGTTGAGCAATATTCAATTCGTTCTGGAGGCTGCGCCGGGAGCAAAGCCGGATGTCTATCTGGGCTTTGATTTTGACAAGATGGAGTCGCAGTTCATCAAGAATGTGCCATTCATCGAAGGTGGGCGCGGTACGGCGTCGATCAAAGATAACCAGTTCGTGATTGTCGCCCATGCCGGATATGTCACAGCCGCGCAGGGTGGGCGGATCGATATCACTGGCTCCAGCTTCGAAATCCCCGATTTGCGAATTAAGCGTGGCCCTGGCGTAGTGCGCCTCCGGACTGACAGCACGATTACTGCGGCGCTCTCATTGCTCAACGCGGGCCCTTTTGGGTTCATAGACAAGGCGGGGCAAAGCGTCACGGTAGCTGACGGTCGTGCGATGATGGAGGGGCGGCTGGATTTCAACGTGATTGACAACATGACCCCCGATGACGTGACATTCACCTTGTCAGGTATCCTGCGTGATGTGCGCAGTGACAAGCTAATCAAAGACCGGGTTCTGTCGGCCTCTGAGCTGAAGGTGGATGCCACGTCCGAGCGACTGCGCCTTGGTGGCAAGGGCCGCATTGGGCAGTTGCCGTTTGATGGGGACTGGACCATGCCTTTGGTAAAGGGCAGCAACGGTCGGGCCAGTGTCGCAGGCTGGGTTGAGCTATCGGAACGGTTCCTTGAGGAATTCCGCATCGGCCTGCCGCCGGGAAGTGTCAGTGGCTCAGGACGTGGCCTGATCGAGATGGATTTCGAACGTGGCACACCGCCGAGTTTCCGGCTGACCTCCGATCTGGAGGGTCTTGGCCTGGCGCTTAAGCCGCTTAACTGGTCGGTCACGCCCGAGACGCGCGGTGAGCTTTTTGTTGCTGGACGTCTGGGAGAGCCTCCTGAGATCGAGGTTCTCAGGCTCAATGCTGGCAGGTTGCAGGTGCAGGGCAGTGTGACGCTAGAGCCGGACGGGCAGTTGCAGCAGGCCAATTTCTCCCGCGTCAGGCTGGCTGACTGGATTGATGCCCCCGTTGATCTTGTAGGCCGTGGCGCGGGTAATCCGCCGCTTGTGCGGGTGGTGGGCGGCTCGGTCGATCTGCGCAGGACCTCACTGGGCGCGTGGGGCAATGGCACGCAAAACCGTAGCATGGGTGGCCCAATTTCCCTTCGACTGGATGCCTTGCAGATCTCCGATCAAATCGTGCTCAATGATTTCAATGCCCAACTGGACATGTCAGCCGGGGCGCAGGGTGATTTCACTGGCAAGGTGAATGGCCAGGCTGCTA
This sequence comes from Roseovarius sp., assembly GCA_963691795.1. Classification (GTDB taxonomy): domain Bacteria; phylum Pseudomonadota; class Alphaproteobacteria; order Rhodobacterales; family Rhodobacteraceae; genus Roseovarius. Next base: position 3,071,945 of record OY829373.1, on the reverse strand, counting down.
TTTCGGGCCGCGTCATTCCACGCAATGGGCGCACCGCCTTTGTTATCCAGTCAGAGGATGCGGGCGGCGTACTGCGGTCGGCCAAGCTGCTCAAACAAGCCCGCGACGGGACCTTGCAGCTGGTTCTAGTGCCAGGCGAAGGCAAGGGTGTCTACGAGGGACAATTGGACGCCTCGAACCTGCGCATCAAGGACGCGCCCACGATGGCGGCGCTTCTGAATGCAATCAGTCTCGTGGGAATTCTCGACCAGCTTGGCGGAGAGGGTATCCATTTCACGGATGTGACGGGCAAGTTTCAACTCGCCCCCGACAAGGTGACGCTGTATTCGGGCAGCGCGGTCGGCGCATCTATGGGGATTTCGATGGAAGGCTATTATTATCCTGAGAACAAGTGGTTGGATATAGAAGGGGTCATCTCACCTATCTATGCCCTCAATGCCATCGGTGGTGTGTTTGCTCGGAAGGGGGAAGGACTTGTGGGCTTTACCTATGATCTTGACGGCGTGGCCACGAAGCCCAAGGTGCAGGTCAACCCCTTGTCCGTACTGACCCCCGGCCTTTTCCGTGAGATTTTTCGCCGCACGCCGCCGGGTGAGACTGGGCAGGGCGCACAGGAAAAAAGTGAAGGGGTCGATACCTCTCCCAATCTGGACCGCTGATGCAACTTTCCGATTTCAACTTCGATCTTCCCGAAGATCTGATTGCCACCCGTCCTGCCCGCCCGCGCCGGTCGGCGCGCTTACTGGTTGCGCAGGGCGACGCGATCACCGACAGCCGCGTGGCGGATATTGCCGGGTTTCTGCGCCATGGCGATCGGCTTATCCTGAATGACACTAAGGTAATCCCGGCCCGACTGAGGGGTGCGCGCCACCGATCGGCACCGGATGCTTCCAGCACAGCCGGGGCGCGAATCGAGGTGACGCTGCTGGACACCACGCCTGAGGGCAACTGGCGTGCGATGGTTAAGCCCCTGAAAAAGATCAGGGATGGTGAGGAGATCGTGTTTGATGCAGGGCTGTGCGCCACCTGTGTTGGGCGCGAGGATGGCCAGGGTATCCTACGCTTCAACCTTGAGGGCGAAGCCTTTGACGCCGCCCTTAACGAAGCGGGTGCGATGCCACTGCCGCCCTATATCGCGTCGCGCCGGGCCGCCGATGAGCGCGATAAGACAGACTATCAGACTGTCTGGGCCACCAAGCCTGGCGCAGTGGCAGCCCCCACGGCCTCGCTCCATTTTGATACTGAATTGCTTGACAGTCTGACAGCGATGGGTGTGGGCTTTACTCATGTCACGCTGCATGTAGGGGCAGGCACCTTTCTTCCGGTCAAGGTCGATGACGTAACGACCCACAAGATGCATGCTGAATGGGGAGAGGTGTCCGATCGAGCCGCTGATGAAATTGCTGCCACGAAGGCAGCAGGGGGGCGGGTGATCCCCGTGGGGACGACTGCGCTGCGCCTGATCGAGAGCGCTGCGAAATCCGGTTCCATCCGACCCTGGAGCGGCGAGACGGATATCTTCATCTATCCCGGTTTCGAGTTCCAGGTGGCAGACGGTCTGATGACCAATTTTCACCTGCCAAAATCCACCCTGATGATGCTGGTCTCTGCCATGATGGGGCAGGACCGGATCAAGGCGATCTACGCGCATGCGGTGGCGCAAAGGTATCGCTTTTTTTCTTACGGTGATGCGTCGTTGTTGTTCCCGCGCTGAAACCCTATTCAAGTCAGCCGTTTAGTGACGCGGACAGGTCGAAAATGGCCGTGACAGCTGCTGCGCCATGGACCAGTGTGGAGATAGCGACAGGAGGAACCATCATGTTCTCAGTACTTTCCAACGGGTGGGCCTTGCTGGTCGGGATCATGCTTTTGCAGGTTGGCAACGGGATGCAGGCCACCCTTCTGGGCATTCGGGGCGAGATCGAGGGCTTTTCCACCACCGAGATGTCGCTGATCATGTCTGGCTATTTCGTCGGATTCTTGTTCGGATCGCGCATGGCGCCAGAACTACTGCGCAGGGTAGGGCATGTGCGGGTTTTTGCTGCACTGGCCTCTCTTATCTCGGCGGTAATGATCATGTACCCGTCGCTGACCGATCCGGTGGCATGGACTTTGGGGCGGGTCATCGTGGGGTTCTGCTTTTCGGGCGTTTACGTCACCGCCGAAAGCTGGCTAAACGATGCCTCCGATAATGAAAACCGGGGAAAGGCGCTGGCGGCTTACATGATTGCGCAGATGACGGGGATCGTGACCTCGCAGGCGTTGCTGGTGTTGGCTGATCCAGGTGGGTTTATCCTGTTCATTATCCCGTCGGTTCTGATTTCACTGTCCTTCACGCCGATCCTTCTGTCGGTCAGTCCAACGCCTGCCCATGGCACGGCCAAGCCGCTGACACTAAAACAAGTGATGAATATTTCTCCGCTCGGATGCGTTGGTATGTTCTTACTAGGGGGCGTCTTTTCGGCCCAGTTCGGCATGGCCTCGGTGTATGGTACGCAGGCCGGATTGAGCGTGGCGCAGATCTCGATTTTCGTGTCGACCTTCTTTGTAGGTGCACTGGTATTGCAATACCCAATCGGCTGGCTTTCGGACCGGATGGATCGGCGTATTCTGATTATGATCGCCGCCGCTGTCTCGGGCGCAGGAGCTCTGATCGGGGCGACAGTCGGTGGGATCTTTCCCCTGCTGCTACTGGCCGGGGTGATGGTTGGCGGCATGTCGAACCCGCTTTATTCGTTGCTTCTGGCTTATGTGAACGACTTTCTTGACCACGATGACATGGCGGCCGCAGCCAGCGGTATGGTCTTTATCAACGGGTTAGGCGCGGTTGCAGGTCCTGTCGTGATCGGCTGGATCATGTCGGTTGCTGGGCCGCGTGGCTTTTTTCTATTCATCGCGGTTCTAGGGTTCGGACTAGCAGCCTATGGGGCCTACCGGATGACCAAACGGGCTGCGCCCGCGGTCGAGGACACCGACAGTTTTGCTATCGTAACTATGTCCTCTTCGCCGGTGGCTGCGACCTACGCCGCTGAGTACGCAATCGAAACCGCACAAGAGGATGGTGAAAATCCGCCGACCTGAGCGCAATTCATGACTTATCCACAGTCACGCAGTGTTGCCATTGTTACAAATTTTTACTGTGCAACCATATGTTTCTAGGCTTTAGTTTCATGAGATTGTGAGTGGGATAAGAGGTGAAATATGACCACGCCACATGAAGTGCTTCAGTTCTGGCTTGATGAGGTTGGACCACGCGGCTGGTACAACGCCTCAGAGGTTCTGGACCAGAAGATCAGGGATAGGTTCGAGGAAGCCTGGGCCAACGCGGGCGAAGGCACCTACGGGCTGTGGCTGACCTATCCTAGTGGGACGCTGGCCTACATTCTGCTGATGGATCAATTCCCGCGCAATATGTTTCGCAATGACAGCCGTGCCTTTGCCACCGATCCCCACGCGCTGGCCGCCGCGAAGGCGGCCATCAATAAGAAGTGGGACATGCGCATTGACGAACCCGCGCGCCAGTTCTTCTACCTGCCGCTGATGCATTCGGAAAACCTCTGCGATCAGGAACGCTGCATCCGCCTTTTGATCGACCGGATGCCGATCCACCACGAGGACAACTTGCTGCACGCCCGCGCCCATCGGGAGGTCATCCGCCAATTCGGCCGTTTCCCCTATCGCAACGCGGTGCTGTCGCGGGTATCCACGGCGCCTGAACAAGCCTATGTCAGTCAGGGTGGCTATGGTTCGACCGTTCGCGCCTTGCAGAAAGCTGATGCTGCCTAAAGCTGGTATGTGCGACAAGGTTCTGTTTATAATATATTTTCACAGCCTTCCCGTGACATTGCGCAGCGGGCGTATTAATCTGAATTGAGCGCTGAAAAAAAATAGTTTAATAGTAAACTAAATTAGTAACCCGGTGGAGACATGATTATGGCGGCACGGTCTTTTGACATGATTGTTATTGGCGCAGGCCCGGGCGGCTATGTCGCTGCGATCCGCGGGGCGCAGCTTGGCCTAAAGGTTGCGGTGATCGAGCGCGAGCACATGGGTGGCATCTGCCTCAACTGGGGCTGCATTCCAACCAAGGCGATGCTGCGCAGTGCTGAAGTTTTTCACCTTATGCACCGTGCCAACGAATTTGGACTTAAGGCTGAGGGTTTGGGATACGATCTGGATGCCGTTGTCAAACGCTCTCGTGCGGTTTCCAAGCAGCTCAATAGCGGCGTGGGTCACCTGCTGAAAAAACACAAGGTCACCACCATCATGGGCGAGGCGACGCTGCCTTCAAAGGGTAAGGTCTCGGTCAAAACGGACAAGGGGACGGAAGAGCTCAGTGGTAAGACAGTCATCCTCGCCACTGGTGCGCGGGCCCGTGAATTGCCGGGGCTGGAGGCTGATGGTGATTTGGTTTGGACTTACAAGCATGCGTTGATGCCCCCGCGGATGCCAAAAAAACTGCTTGTCATTGGTTCTGGCGCGATCGGGATCGAGTTCGCCAGCTTTTATAACACGCTGGGCGCAGACACCACCGTGGTTGAGGTGATGGACCGTGTCCTTCCGGTGGAAGATGCTGAGATTTCGGCCTTTGCCAAAAAAAGCTTCGTCAAGCAGGGCATGAAGATCATGGAGAAATCCATGGTAAAGCAGCTTGACCGCGACAATGGTAAGGTGACGGCTCATATCGAGACGGGGGGGCAGGTGGAAACCCACGAGTTTGACACGGTGATTTCTGCAGTGGGCATCGTGGGCAATGTCGAAGGCTTGGGCCTTGAGGCGCTTGGCGTAAAGGTGGATCGCAGCCACGTAGTCACGGATGAACATTGCCGCACGGGCGTGGAAGGGCTTTATGCCATCGGTGACATCGCTGGTGCGCCGTGGCTGGCGCACAAGGCTAGCCACGAGGGCGTCATGGTGGCTGAATTGATAGCGGGTGGCCACCCCCATGCTGTCCGCCCCGAGAGCATTGCAGGCTGCACCTATTGTCAGCCCCAAGTGGCAAGTGTGGGCCTGACTGAGGCGAAGGCGAAAGAGCAGGGCTATGACGTGAAGGTCGGCCGCTTTCCCTTTATCGGTAACGGCAAGGCGATTGCCCTTGGCGAGGCCGAGGGCCTGATCAAAACTGTATTTGACGCCAAGACCGGTGAGCTGCTCGGCGCGCACATGGTAGGCGCGGAAGTAACTGAGTTGATACAGGGTTACGTGGTCGGCCGCCAACTGGAGACGACGGAAGAAGACCTGATGAACACGGTCTTCCCGCACCCGACCCTGTCTGAGATGATGCACGAAAGCGTGCTCGACGCTTATGACCGCGCGATCCACATCTGACACGCCTGGCGGCTCGGACGGATTTTGAGTATTTGAAAAAAGATGAAGAAGGGCGCGCGCCCGTTAGCTTGATCTTTCCCAGAATACTCGAAATCATGAGATTGTAACCCGCGCGAGGCCTGAGGTGAAAAAAGTTGGTCGACTTCTGAAGGCTTTGTGAGAAACTAACCGCATGTCATCGGTGGTTTTTTCATGACCAGTCTCAACCGCGTCATCATGCAGCGCGCCTCCCGACGGTTGTTAAGGGCGCTTGACCTGGAAAACATGGATGCCGCCGAAATCTCAGGCAAGCATGGGCGGCGGTATGAGTTTCGTAGCTATCGCAGCTTTCGCTACCCGCGCCATGACATCTGTAAGGGTCCATTCACGGATGAAACAGGCAAACCGCGCCAGTTTGACATCATCTTGGCCAACCAGGTGTGGGAACATCTTGACCGGCCCTACGCCGCCACCCGCAACGTGTTGGAGATGCTGCATCCCGGCGGGTATTTCTGGATCGCCGTGCCATTTTTCATCCCCTATCACGGCGCGCCGATTGACTGTTCGCGCTGGTCGGCGCGGGGACTCAAGAACCTGCTGATAGAAACAGGGTTTAAAGCATCCGACATCACCGCCAAGCAATGGGGCAACCGCCACGCTGCGCTGCGCAACATGGAGGCCGAGTGGCCGCCGCAATATTACCCCGACAGTGATGATCTAACCAATGACAAGGACTTTCCGATCTGTTCCTGGGCTTTGGCGCGGAAAGCGCCCCTTTCCTGACAGAACCTGTCATAGCGTTCATACTTTGTTCTCTATTTTATCTTGGAAGAGCGCTGCGATTCCCCTATCTGTGTGCTGAGGTAGTCGGGGGGTCGCATGGCCGAGTTAAAAAATATCGAAGTTCGTGGCGCGCGGGAGCACAATCTCAAGGGCGTTGATGTCGATATTCCGCGTAACGAATTGGTCGTGATCACTGGGCTGTCGGGGTCGGGCAAGTCGAGCTTGGCGTTTGACACCATCTATGCCGAGGGCCAGCGACGCTATGTAGAAAGCCTGTCGGCATACGCGCGGCAGTTCCTCGACATGATGGAAAAGCCTGATGTGGATCACATTAGTGGGCTGAGCCCCGCGATTTCCATTGAGCAGAAGACGACCAGCAAGAACCCTCGGTCTACCGTGGGCACGGTGACGGAGATTTACGACTATCTTCGCCTTCTTTTTGCGCGCGTTGGCACGCCCTATTCACCTGCGACTGGTCTGCCCATTGAAGCGCAGCAGGTCCAGGACATGGTGGATCGCGTTATGACGATGAAGGAGGGGACACGCGCCTATCTTCTGGCCCCCATCGTTCGTGACCGCAAAGGTGAGTATCGCAAAGAATTCTTAGAGCTTCGTAAGCAGGGTTTCCAGCGGGTCAAGGTGGATGGCGAGTTCTATGAACTAGATGAGCCCCCTACGCTTGATAAGAAATTCCGTCATGACATCGACGTGGTGGTTGATCGCCTTGTCGTTAAGGATGGGCTTGAGACGCGGCTCGCTGATAGTTTCCGCACCGCTTTGGACCTGGCCGATGGCATTGCCGTGTTGGAAACCGCGCCGCGCGAGGGCGATCCAGAACGGATCACGTTCTCAGAAAACTTCGCCTGTCCTGTCAGTGGATTTACGATTCCTGAGATTGAGCCGCGCCTGTTCTCTTTCAACGCACCTTTTGGAGCCTGCCCGGATTGTGATGGGTTGGGGGTGGAGCTATTTTTTGACGAGCGTCTTGTGGTGCCCGATGAAACCTTGAAGATCGCCGATGGTGCACTTGCCCCATGGCGCAAGGGTAAATCACCTTATTTCCTGCAAACAATTGAGGCGATAGCCAAGCACTATGAGTTTGATCAGAATTCTCGCTGGAAGGACCTTCCGGCCCACGTGAAGCAGGTTTTCCTGTATGGGTCTGGCAATCAAGAAATCCCGTTTCGCTATGATGAAGGCGGGCGCGTGTATCAGGTGACACGCGCCTTTGAAGGCGTGATCCCCAATATGGAGCGCCGCTATCGCGAAACGGACAGCAGTTGGATCCGTGAAGAATTTGAGCGTTATCAGAACAATAGGCCATGTGGTTCATGTGACGGGTATCGCCTCAGGCAAGAGGCGTTGGCGGTTAAGATCGGTCCTCCGGGTGCGGGCCTTCATGTGGGCCATGTTGTCGAAATGTCGATCCGTGAGGCTTACGAATGGTGCGCCTCTGTGCCCGAGCACCTGACCGCGCAAAAGAATGAAATTGCCGGGGCGATCTTAAAGGAAATCCGTGAACGGCTTGGATTTCTGAACAATGTGGGGCTGGAATACCTGACGCTGTCGCGAAATGCAGGTACGCTTAGCGGGGGTGAAAGCCAGCGCATCCGTCTGGCCAGCCAAATTGGTTCTGGCCTAACAGGGGTGCTTTACGTGCTTGACGAGCCCTCAATCGGGCTGCATCAGCGCGACAACGGGCGTCTACTGACTACGCTGCAGAATTTGCGCGATCAGGGCAACACGGTGATTGTTGTCGAACATGATGAAGAGGCGATCCGCCTCGCAGATTATGTTTATGACATTGGACCCGGGGCCGGGGTGCATGGAGGGCAGGTGGTCAGCCATGGCACGCCGGAACATGTGGCTGCTGACGCGGCGTCTGTGACCGGGCAGTACCTGTCAGGCAAGAGAGAGATCCCGATCCCGACAGAGCGGCGCAAGGGCAAGGGGAAATCTGTCAAGGTTGTCAAGGCTTCAGGGAACAATCTCAAGGACGTCACTGCAGAGTTTCCGCTGGGCAAATTCATTTGCGTTACTGGGGTTTCTGGCGGTGGCAAGTCTACACTAACGATTGAAACACTGTTCAAGACAGCGTCGATGCGCCTCAACGGTGCGCGCCAAACGCCTGCGCCCTGTGAGACGATCACGGGGCTCGAACATCTCGATAAAGTGATTGACATCGACCAACGCCCCATCGGACGCACGCCCCGCTCCAACCCAGCCACCTACACCGGTGCCTTCACGCCGATCCGAGACTGGTTTGCAGGGCTGCCAGAAGCCAAGGCGCGCGGCTATAAACCAGGACGATTTTCTTTCAACGTGAAGGGTGGGCGGTGTGAGGCTTGTCAGGGCGACGGTGTCATCAAGATCGAGATGCACTTTCTGCCAGATGTCTATGTCACGTGTGAGACGTGTCAGGGAAAACGCTATAACCGCGAAACGCTGGAAATTCTTTTCAAGGGCAAAAGCATCGCTGACGTTCTTGATATGACGGTCGAGGACGCACAGGAGTTTTTCAAGGCCGTGCCGTCAATCCGCGAAAAGATGGATGCGCTGGTCCGTGTGGGTCTGGGCTATATCAAAGTGGGTCAGCAGGCCACAACGCTTTCGGGCGGTGAGGCGCAGCGGGTCAAGCTCTCGAAAGAACTGTCCAAACGCGCGACTGGCCGGACCCTTTACATACTAGATGAGCCGACCACAGGCCTTCATTTTGAAGACGTAAAGAAGCTGCTTGAAGTGCTTCATGAGCTTGTGGACAATGGCAATACGGTCGTGGTTATCGAGCACAATCTGGATGTTGTCAAAACTGCTGACTGGATCATCGACATCGGTCCCGAGGGCGGCGATGGCGGGGGAGAGATTGTCGCTGTGGGCACGCCCGAGGATGTGGCTGAAGAGCCACGCAGCCATACCGGGCGCTACCTCAAAGAAATGTTAGTCGCTCGCAAGGTGGCTGCCGAGTAGGCGACTGGCAGGTGCAGTTTTACGCGTTTGGCGAGGTATGCCAGTCTGCCACTGGACATTTGCGGTCAAAAGACGCTGATCGCCAACCCGTAGGCACGCGTAATCTTCCGTGACATGCGTACACGGCTCCGTATCTTTGCCACTGTAAACTGCTGTCACGTTTTAACTGCCTGCAGATGGTGGGCTGAGAGCGATCTGCACAGAAAAATATTGTGGAATTTTTTGCAAGGGTGATCCCACCCCCTTGCGTCCCGTGCATGGTCTTTGTAAGAGGCGTCCAACGGGTCGTTAGCTCAGTTGGTAGAGCGCTTCGTTTACACCGAAGATGTCGGGAGTTCGAGCCTCTCACGACCCACCATAAAATCAATTGTTTATATGACTTCTGCAGCGTTTGGTGCCCAATAATCGATGGCTGGTTCCCAAACATAGGTAGCAAAAGTATGGACGTGTTGTTCATATGTTCTGCTTCAGCACGGCGCAGGGTGGTATAAAACCTGGTTCGGATCGAACGCACGCGCTTTCAAGTCCACTTCTACACGTAAATCAATAGGGTTCGCTGCGTGGCACACCAAGCGCTGCAATGGCTCTTCAATGATCAGTTCATGGCACTTTAAAGGCGACGCCAGGCGACCCTTTGGTCGTGGGTATGTCCTAGACTGATCGATATTGGAAAGCGCACCCTGCTGGGCGTTGACGATTGCGGACAATCGACATACGCCTATCACAAACACCTGAGGACACGGGACAAAGTGGCAAGCTAACGCAGGATTGCAGCGACATGTCGGAAAATCAAACAGACCAGACCCCGCAACCGGGTGCTGAGGCCGATTCCAAAGTCGATTATTCGATTTCTACGGGACTGGCTGCGCGACTGGCAGGACTTGGTGTGTCGTTTGCCTTTACCTCGTATCAGTCGAATTTGCTGTACATGGTGGGTGTCAAACCTGATGGCGGTATCAATATTCACCAGACCACGGTGCCGCGCCCAATGGGGCTCTGCCATGACGGCCAGAATGGGCTATCGATGGTGGCAGGGCCACAGATCGTTCACTTCCAAAATGTTTTGAACCAAGGAGAGGTGATAAACGAGCTGTTTGATGCAGGTTTCCTGCCCCGTCGGACCGAGTTGACGGGATCGCTGGATGCGCATGATCTGGGCCTGGACAGCGAGGGACGAGCACTTCTGGTCAACACGCGCTACAACTGCCTCGCCCGGCCACATCCCCGCCATGCGTTTGAAGAGGTATGGCGACCGCCCTTTATTTCAGCCCTCGTGGATGAGGATCGCTGCCATCTGAACGGTTTGGCCATGGAAGATGGCGTGCCGCGTTATGTCAGTGCGGTTAGCCGCTCTGATACGATTGACGGCTGGCGTGATCGCAGGGCAGAGGGCGGTGTGATCATTGATGTACAAAGCGGGAATGTCGTGTGCGAGGGGCTTTCGATGCCGCACTCGCCCCGCCTGGTGGATGGGCGGCTCTGGGTGCTGAACTCGGGCAGTGGAGAACTGGGCGAAGTGGTGCTGGGAAGTGATGGGACGGGCCGGTTCGAGCCGGTCATGTTCTGCCCAGGTTTCCTGCGTGGTTTGTGCGTCGTGGGTCAGTTTGCCTTCATCGGCCTCTCCAAGCCTCGCTACAAGCGATTTGAGGGGCTCGATCTGGATCGAAGGCTTCAAGAGGCCGACAGTGAGCCCTGGTGCGGTGTGCAGGTGATTGACCTTGGACGGCGCGCCTGTGTGGACTGGCTGCGCATCGACGGCGCGGTGGCGGAGCTATACGATTTAGCGGTTTTGCCTGGGAAGCGTTGCCCGATGGCCGTATCTCCGGGATCATCGGAGGCCGCCAGCCTGATTACCCTTGACACAACAAGCTAAGCACTTGCAAATCATGCACTAATGCCATGGGTCAGTTGCGGAGCTCTTGGGCCAATTTTTTGGTTCTCTGGGTCGTGTTGGTGAAGGCATCACAGGAACAATAGAAGAATTAAGTAACAGTGAAGCCGACAGAACCAGCGAAACCGAATAGGACGGTGCCGGGCCGCGGCGTGCCTCATTACATGTATATCCGCCTGCGCGGCGGTCGGATGACCAAGGTGGCCGGGGTTGCGGCCAGCTTTGCGCCGTCACTGGGCATTGTTGCGTCTGGTGTGTCTTCGATCGCGCTGGGGGCCGCGCTGGGTGTGGCGGGCCTTACGGTCACCGGCGCAGGCGGCGCCATGGCGGGGGAGTGCAATCCTACAGGCCTGCCTGGGACCTTTATCTGCTCTGACCCGGCCAATGCTGCCACGGACACGACCCAAGCGCTCAACAGCACGGGCGATTTGAGTGTCACGACAAATCCGGGCTTTGGGATCGACACCAGCGGCATGGGCGGCAATGCCTTCACCCTAAGTTCTGCTGGTGATCTGTATTTCAACGACCAAAATACGTCTCCGATTACTGGGGTCCTTGATGGCATCAACGCCAACAACGCGTACAACGCGTCCCCCTTTATCGCGGGCGATCTGTCGATCACCACGACCGGTAACGTGACGGGTGGGGATGACGGGATCGATGCGCTCAACGATGGCACGGGCGATCTGACCATCGAGGCGACCAATACCGACGGCACCGCCTCTGTCTCCGGGGACGTTGAGGGGATTGTCGCCAGAAACTCCAACGGTGGCAACCTGAGCGTGAAAGCCGACAACGTCACCGGCACCAGCGACGATGGCATCTATGCCCGAAATAATGTGATTGCCTATGGAAATACGTCCTATCTGTCGATCACCACGACCGGTGCCGTCACGGGTGGGGAGGATGGGATCCAGGCGCGCAACTATGGAAAAGGCGATTTGACCGTTGAGACGAATACCGACGGCACAGCCTCTGTCGCCGGGTATTATTACGGGATGTTCGCCTACAACTACAATGGTGGCAACCTGAGCGTTATGGCTGACAATGTCACCGGCACCTACGACGTTGGCATCCGTGCTTATAATGATTCCTACTCGGTCGCCCTTTCGATCACAACGACCGGTGATGTCGAGGGTGGGGAGGAAGGGATCGGCGCGCGCAACTATGGCTCGGGCGATCTGACCATCACGTCCACGAATGACATGGGCAAGGCCTCTGTTACCGGGGGCTATTACGGGATTTACGCCTACAACTCCAACGGTGGCAACCTGAGCGTGACGGCTGACAACGTCACTGGCACCGACTACATTGGCATCTATGCCCGGAATAGCTATTATTCGTTCGCACTGTCGATCAAAACGTACGGTGATGTAGCGGGTGAGTATAACGGGATCGAGGCGCGCAACGATGGCGGTGGCTATCTGAAGATTAAGTCGACCAAGACCAACGGCACGGCCTCTGTCACCGGGGGCGATTACGGGATTTACGCCAGAAACTACTTTGGTGACAACCTGAGCGTCACGGCTGACAACGTCACTGGCGCCAGCGACGATGGCATCTATGCCCGGAATAGCGATGATTCGTACGCCCTGTCGATCACCACGTACGGTGACGTCACGGGTGGGGATAACGGGATCGAGGCACGCAACGATGGCGATGGCGATCTGACCATCACGTCCACGAATGCCAACGGCACGGCCTCTGTCACCGGGGACGATGAAGGGATTCGCGCCAGAAACTTCAACGGGGGCAACCTGAGCGTGACGGCCGACAACGTCACTGGCGGCACCAGATTCGATGGCATCAGGGCCCGCAATTACGTTACGACCTTAAGAAATACGTCCTATCTGTCGATCAAAACGTACGGTGATGTCACAGCGGGCGACGACGGGATCGAGGCGCGCAACGATGGCGGTGGCGATCTCACAATCACGTCCACGAATGGGGGCGCAGCCTCTGTCACCGGGGACGATAGAGGGATTCGCGCCAGAAACTTCAACGGGGGCAACCTGAGCGTGACGGCCGACAACGTCACTGGCGGCACCAGATTCGATGGCATCTATGCCCGGAATAGCGATGATTCGTACGCCCTGTCGATCAAAACGTACGGTGACGTCACAGCGGGCGACGACGGGATCGACGCGCGTAATTATGGCGGTGGCGATCTGACCATCGAGGCCACCAATACCGAAGGCACCGCCTCTGTCACAGGTGCGATCCGCGGGATACGCGCCTACAATTACAACAGTGGCAACCTCAGCGTGACCGCCGACAATGTCACTGGCAGCACATACACTGCAATCAATGCAGTAACGGACACAGGCAGTTTATCTGTTAGTGTCAGGGGAACCGCGAAGAGTACTGAAAGTTCAGGTATCTTCGCATTAGGCAAAGGAATCGGGGACACCAAGATAAACGTTACCAATCCAGGTGACTATGACGCCACCGCGATGGGCTTTAATGGGATTACCGCGCTCCATGAAAATGGCGGATCGCTGAGCATCACGGCTGATAATGCGACCGGTACTTATGTCGGGATTTACGCCGATGCCGACGTAGGCACCACAACCACCAGCATTGTGACCCGCGGAACTGTTACTGCGGATACGAATGATGGCATCTTCGCCGTTCATAAAGGCATAGGCGGCCTGACGATCGAGTCCACGAACGACATGGGCACAGCCGTTGTCACCGGTCAGACCGTAGGGATCAACGCCTACAACGACAACGGCGGCAACCTGAGCGTCACGGCCGACAACGTCACCGGCGCCGACTACGATGGCATCTATGCCAAAAACGACGTGACTTACTATGGCAATACGTCCGAGCTGTCGATCAAGACGTACGGTAACGTCACGGGTGGGTCTTACGGGATCAACGCTACCAACAATGGCGACGGCGGTCTCACCATCACGTCGACTGGAACAGTGTATGGCTATGGAGGTGGGATCTCCGCCACGAATAAGGGCATTGGCAATCTCAAAGTTGCTGCAACCAACAGCGATGGGACAGCCACGGTTTCGGGTTATCAGAATGGTATCCGTGCAAAGAACACCGGCGGTGGCTATGTGCGCATCGAAGCCGACACAGTTTCTGGCGGGGCCGAAGACGGGATTTACGGCAGCAATGATAGCGATGGCTCGAGCCTCACAATTATAGCGCATGGCGTTGTTACAGGGGACGATACTGGCATTTTTGCCCGAAACAGCGGCACGGAAGGCCTCACCATCAAAGCCACAAATAGCGGCGACGGCCAAGTCACCGCCAAGTTTGATGGCATCAACGCCGTAAACCAGAATGGCGGCGCGCTCAGCATCGAAGCCGACACCGTTCGTGGGGAAAATGAGGACGGCATCTATGCAAAGAATGAAGCGGGTGACGGTGGCCTAACCATCAAATCGACCGGAACGGTGTCCGGTGGCGCGTACGGGATCTATGCACAGGATGAGAGCACGGGCGATCTGAGCATCACAGCCAACACCGTGACGGGCGGTGAGGGCAAGAATGGCATCACTGCAAATAACCTCGCAGGGGAACGCCTCACAATCACCACAACGGGAACTGTCTCCGGCGGCGTTTACGGACTGGTGGCGTTCAATCAGGGCACTGGCGACTTGACGATCAATGCCAATGACGTATCGGGCAATGCAGGCGATGGCCTCGAAGCAAAGAACCAAAATGGCGGCGCGCTCACAATCTCGGCGAACACTGTCACAGGCGCGGATAATGGCGATGGCATTTATGCCGGCAATTCAGTGGGTGACGGCGATCTCACCATCACGACAACCGGAACGGTATCTGGCGGTGGTGATGGGATCGAGGCGCTTAACGATGGCTCGGGCGATCTGACCATCACGTCCATGAATGACATGGGCTCCACCTCTGCCACCGGGGACGACAACGGTATTCGCGCCAGAAACTTCAACGGTGGCAACCTGAGTGTGGAGGCCGACAACGTTACCGGCACCAACCGCGATGGCATCTCCGCTTACAACGGAGGGCTGGCCGATGATCTATCGATCACCACGACCGGAACGGTGTCTGGCGGGGATGACGGGATCGAGGCGCTTAACGAAGGCTCGGGCGATCTGACCATCAAGTCTACGAATGACATGGGCACGGCCTCTGTTACCGGGGACGACAACGGTATTCGCGCCAGAAACTACAACGGTGGCAACCTGAGCGTGACGGCAGACAACGTCACCGGCACCAACGACGATGGCATCTATGCCCTAAATAATGCGGGTACGGTTAACCTGTCGATCAGTGTCTCCGGCACTACAACGGGGACCATGACGCCGGGATATGCGGGGATTTATGCGCAAGGCTATGGCTCTGGGAATACCACGATAAACGTGACCAATCCAAATGGTACCGCCAGCGCGATAGGCTATGGCGGGATCGTGGCGATCCACGAAAATGGCGGATCTCTGAGCATCACAGCTGATAATGCGACCGGGAAGTTGGACGGAATATACGCCTATGCCGACGCGACCACCACAACCACCAATATTGTGACCAGCGGCGCCGTCACCTCTGACAGTTATGGCATCCGCGCCAATCATTATGGCATGGGCAATCTGACTATCAAGTCCACGAACGCCATGGGGACAGCCTCTGTCACTGGCGGTGATGACGGGATTTATGCACGCAATTACTATAGCGGCGGCCTTGAGATTATGGCCGACAATGTCACCGGCACAAGCAATGATGGGATCAACGCTGTCAACGGGTATGGCAGTATGAGCCTGAGTGTGACGACCACAGGAACTGTGAGAGGCGGCGACGAAGGGATCGACCTAGTCAACTTAGGCACGGGCGATCTGACTGTCATGTCCATGAATGCTATGGGTACCGCTTCTGTGACCGGTGGTGACAAGGGTATTGATGCTAGCAACTATAACGGTGGTGCGCTGAGCATCACCGTCGATAACGCCACCGCAACGACCGAGGAAGACGCGGTCTATGCGTTTAACAATGCAGCCGGTTCAACTACTTCGTTGATGGTAAACGGGACAGTGATGGGGGCGGATAACGGCGTCTTTGCAAGGCACTTGGGCAGTGGTTTGCTGACCGTAAGTGTCTCTGGCATGACCATGGGTGTGGCGAGTGCGGGCATTAATACCTATACCGGCCCGGGTGGCATGACGCGGATCAACGTCAACAGTGGTGCAAATGTCAGCGGTGGCACCCATGCTATCCTGAATGGGCCGGGCAATTCGGACGTCTTTTTCAACGACGGGGCGACGGTCAGTGGGGTAACGGCGCTTGGCAATGGCTCTGACAACCTGACTGTGCGCAATGCTGATATCAGCGGGGTCACGCAGCTTGATGGCGGTGACGACATGGGCAGTGCGGATGGGTTTATCGATATCCTGACCTTTGACGGGTTTACGGGCCTGATCAATGGCACGCTGATCAATTGGGAAGAGGCGGTGTTTGATGACAGTACAGCCAGCTTCTCGGGCGCGTCCCTGACCATTCCGAAGGTCAGCCTGCGCAATGGTACGACCTTCACCCCGACACAGCCGGGCTTCACACTGAACGGGGACCTGGCGATTGACGCAACCAGCCAGTTCAACCTGGGCTTCAGCGGGCTTGGCATGACTGCGGTGAATGGGGACGTCACCAATCGTGGGACTATCTCACTGGATGATAGCGTCGTGGGCGACCGGCTGAGCGTCAACGGTAACCTCGGCGGGACGGGTACGATCGGTTTGGATGTGAACCTGTCCACCGGCACCGCCGACACCGTGCAGGTCAACGGCAACACCAGTGGATCGAATAAACTGTCCTTCAACACGCAGGGTACCACCACGACGCCTGCAGATATCGGGCTTGTTACCGTCACGGGCACCGCATCTGCCGGGGATTTTGCGCTGGCCGATCCGCAGGTCATGACCTCGACTGGTGATACCGCGCTTCCGCTTGGGGCCTTTGCCTACACGCTGGAATTTGCACCCGGCAACGGATCCTTCTTCCTGTCGCCTTTCGATGCGACAGGCATGGTCCGATTTAACCCAGTGAGCCTTGTCTTAGAGCCTTATCCCGCTGTTCTGACCAACCTCAATACGTTGGCCCCCGCCTTCCAATCCTGGTACGACCGGCGCTCGGGAACAAACGGGGCCGAGGTGGGGCGCGCCTTCTTTGACTTCACACCAACGGCGGAAAACGCCATCTGGATGAGCCTAAAGGGCAACCAGACACTCTATGATGATCAAAGCACCACCGGGGCCGACGTTGACCTGGGCGTGGTCGAGTTTGAGATGGGCATGGATTTCCCCGTGTTTGAGGGGGCCAACGGGCGGCTGATCGCCGGGTTTTCTTATTCCTACCAAGATGCGGGTGCAGATGTGATATCCGGTGCGGCGGCTGGATCGCTCAACACCACGGGTCATG
The DNA here is from genome assembly GCA_963691795.1 of Roseovarius sp. Classification (GTDB taxonomy): domain Bacteria; phylum Pseudomonadota; class Alphaproteobacteria; order Rhodobacterales; family Rhodobacteraceae; genus Roseovarius. The sequence goes on along the minus strand of OY829373.1, from coordinate 3,054,595 downwards.
CGGTGACGCTGAGCACGCTGTGGCTGGCTGACAGCCGGTTCTATGCCAGCGGGATGGTCAAGTTCAGCCAGTTCAGCACAGATCTGGCACTTTCCGGGCTGGGAGCCATTGCCACGAACCAAAGCGCGGATGGCTACGCAGTGTCGATCGAGGCGGGCAAGGCCTTTGACTATACCGACACCATCTCTCTCATCCCGCAGGTTCAACTTGTGCATTCCAGCGTCACGGGTGCGGTGGCAAGCCCGGTTGGAGGGATTGGTGTTGCCCCTATCTCGGACGGGGAGACAAGCTTTGCCCGCCTGGGATTGCACGCAGAGCACTCAGGCGTGACGGGCAGCCTTTTTGGGAGCGTCAGCCTGATCCACGCCTTTGACGATGAAACCACCACGACATTGGCAGGCGTGCCGTTCACCACCAACCCTGACGACCAGCGCATCGAGGTCTCAATGGGTGGTGAGCGGAACGTTGGCGAGAGCGGCGTGCTTTACGGTCGTCTGACCGCATCGGGCGGGCTGGGTGATATAGGCGATGACTACAGCTATGGGGCTGCCCTGGGCCTGCGCGTCAATTTCTGAACGCCGGCCGATGGCTCAGCTGTCCCGTTGCGAGGAGACGTATTTTGACGACATCTCGTAATAGTCGTCAAAGCCAATCCGCTGGCGCAGCTCCTTGAAATCCATCCGCCCAGGGCGCTGATCGTCACGCATAGACTGAAGGCAGGTCACCATTGCCTGCATCGCCGTAGCCATCAGTGACAGCGGGTAGGCCGCAATAGAATAGCCGATTTCGTGCAAGACTACGTTAGGCAGGTCCGGCGTCTCGCCGCCTTCTACGATGTTGGCCATCTGCGGCGTGGGCACTGCCGCACAGATTTCGCGCATTTCAGCCTCGTTGCGGGGGGCTTCCACGAACAGGATATCCGCGCCGAGCTTTGCGAAGGTTTCGGCCCGTGACAGCGCCTCGGACAGCCCATGTTCGTGGCGGGCATCAGTTCGGGCGAGGATCAGGATATCCTGACCATTGGCGCGCAATTCTTCGCGGGCGTCGACGGCGGCGCGGATACGGTCAAAGGCCTCATCCCGGCCCACGACTGCCTTGCCGGGGGTGTGGCCGCAGCGCTTAGGGGCCAGCTGATCCTCGATCATGACTGAGGCGCATCCCGCATGGGCAAAGCCCTGCACCGTGCGCTTGACGTTCATCGCGTTGCCATAGCCTGTGTCGCCGTCCCCGATCAGCGGTATGTCTACCGCACTGGCGATGTTGCGCGCTTGGTCGGCTACCTCTCCATAGCTCATCAAGCCAAGATCGGGCGCGCCGATCCGGCTGGCAGATGCGGCAAAACCCGACATGAAAGTGAGCGCATAGCCCTCTTGCGCGATCAACTTTGCGGAAAGCGCATCAAAGCAGCAGGGCATCACGTGGCAGCGGTCTTCTGCCAGAAGGGAGCGGAGCTTTTGGGCTTGGGTCATCGGGTCATCACCATTTGAAGGGAATATATAACGCCAGGTCTGGCACGAGATAAAGGATCGCCACCGTCACCAACATTAGCATAAGGAAAGGCCACACGCCCCGCGCTACCTCGCCCAAAGAGACGCGTGCGACGGCCTGGATCACGTAGAGGTTCAGCCCAACAGGTGGCGTGATCAGGGCGCATTCCACCATGATCACCATGAAGATACCGAACCAGATTGGATCAAAGCCCAGCCCCATGGCTGCGGGCAGCAACACAGGCGTCATGATCAGGATCATGGAAAGCGCCTCAAACACCAGCCCCATCAGCAGCAGCACGACACAAACCAGCAGGATGAAGACCAGCGGCCCGTCAATATTGGCGGCGATGAAGGCCGAGATGTCCTGCGGGATACGGTAGAGCGCGATGGCTTTGCCGAAGACCTTCGCCCCTGCCACGATGAGCAGGATGGCCGAGGTGGTGATCGCGCTTTCCTTGACCGCCTCCCAGAAGGCGGCCCATGTGAGGGTGCGCAGCCAGAACACGGTAATCGCGATGGCGGCGGCAAATCCCACGGCGGCTGCCTCGGTCGGGGTGAAAGCGCCGGAATAGAGGCCCAGCACGATCAGCATGGCCAGCGCCAGCGAGGGCAGGGCGCGGATAGATGTACGCACGCGCTGTTCCCGGTCGGCCTTTTCGACCGGGGTGTAACTGGGGGAGAGGCGGGCATAGATCATCGCAAAGACCACGAAGAGCGCCACCAGCAGCAACCCTGGACCGATCCCGGCGAGGAAAAGTGCGATCACGGATTCTTCCGCCACAAAGCCAAAGACGATCATCGGGATCGAGGGCGGGATCAGGATGCCCAGCGTGCCCCCAGCGGCCAGCAGCCCGTAGACGAACCGTTTGTCGTAGCCCCGGTTGACCATCTCGGGAATGGCTACGGTGCCGATGGTGGCTGCCGTAGCCACCGAAGAGCCCGAGATCGCGGCAAAGAGCCCACAGCTCAGGATCGTGGCGACGGCCAGACCGCCGGGCCAGTGCCCGACCCAGGCCTGTACAGCGGCAAAAAGATCGCGCCCCACACCGCCTTTCAAAAGCACGTTGGACATTAAAAGAAAGAGGGGCACGGCCAGCAGGATGAACCCATCCAGTGTTGAAAGCAGGGCCTGAGGGGCCATCAGGGGCGAAAACCCGCCCAGAAGCAACATACCAAGCCCCAGCCCACCCAAGGCAAACGCGACTGGTACGCCAAGAAGCAACAGCCCGAAGAGACAGGCCAGGATCAGAACAATCGTCATTCGTGGCTTGCCCCCAGTGACGATAGGTGTGTTTTTCGTAGGGTGAAAAGCTCTACCACCGCCTGCGCGCTCAGCAGGCCGAAGCCCACGGGAACGGAAAGCTCGGCCACCCAGCTTGGCAGGTTCAGAAGCGACCCGGTCGTGCGCCCGCGTTCCCAGCTGTCATGGAAAATGTCCCATCCCCAGAAGGTGACAATTACCGAAAATGCCAGCAGCACCAGAAGTGACAGGATTGCGCAGATGCGTTGCGCGCCGGGTGGCAATAGGGCTGTGATGGCGTTCACCGTGATGTGGCGACGGATATTGAGCACCCAGGCAAGCGACAGCAGACAACCCCAGATAAGGCAGAGCTGGCTTAGCTCGGCGGCCCAAATCGTGGGCTTGATGAAAAAATACCTTGCGATGACCTCATAGGTCAGCATTGCACCGGTGGCGGCCATCAGGCATGCGCCCAGAAGTCCTGCAAGGCGAGACAGGGTTGTAATGATTTGCATCGGTCAGAAAAGGGCGAGGGGCATCCGAAAATGCCGCCCGCCGTCCTTTTCGGTCAGTTTCCAGCGGCAGAGAGAACTTTCTGCCCGGCGTCACCAGCCGCTTCCAGATAAGCGTCATAGACGGGCTGGGACACGGCCTTCCACTGTTCCAGCTCGTCATCGGTGAGCTGCACGATGGTCATGCCGTTCTCTTTGGCTGCGGCGTAGGCCTCGGCCTCGATTGAGGACATCTTGTCGCGAACGCTTGCTTGCGCAACCGAGGCGGCTTCGCTGATGTGGTTGCGTATATCGTCGGAGAGGCTGGCCCACCAGTCATTGTTCACAACCACGACGAATTCGATATCGGCATGATTGGTGACGGTGATCGTGTCCATTACTTCCCAAAGCTTTCGCGACTTCACGCCAGAAACGCCCGTCATACCGACATCTACCGTGCCACGCTGGTAGGCGAGATACTGTTCAGAGCCGGAAATCAGCGTCGGTGCGCCACCTGCTGCGGTCACAAAGTCACCGAGCGTCTTACCGAACACCCTGACCTTCTTGCCCTCCATGTCGGTCGGAGTGCGGATGCCGCCGCCGTTCGACAGCATGATCGCCCCTCCATAGGCCTGCCAGTAAAGCACTTGGCCACCGGTCTTCTCGATCTCGGCTTCAATTGTGTCACGCACGACAGAGCCTTCGGCCACGGCGGCACGGACCTTATCCTCACTGTTGAGTAGGAAGGGCATATAGAACACGTCCACGACCGGTGCGTCGCCCACGTAGCGAGTGAGTGAGGCAACGCCAGCCTCAATCGCGCCAGAGCCCACGGCGGCGGGCACTTCCTTATCTTTGTAAAGGGTCGCGCTGTCGTAGATTTCCACGTCAATCGCACCTTCGGTCCGGCTTTCGACCTCTTGTTCAAACAAAAGCAGGTTTTGGCCTAAATGGCTTTTGAGTGGTAACTGCAGGGAAATCCGCATTTTTTCCTGCGCCACAACAGCGGAAGCTGTCAGCGCCAGCCCCGTGGCAGCGCCAATAAGAACTTTAAACATGTTTATCCTCCCAGTTCGGCCAAGCCACAAAGCCTAGCCTTTCAGTGGTAAGGCTCACGAAACCAAACTTGCGTTGGTTTCACAAGGGCCATTGCTCGCACCCATTTAAGCCAAAGGGTAATAAGACGGGAAGCCTGCACCTTGAACCTGGATTTTCACGGGCAAGGCCCCGGCATAGTATGACTTGGTCGCGCGGGTTTGGCGTGATCAGAGCACGGCTTCAAAGAGGGTTCGTAGGTTTTCCTTCGTCAGCTCTACTGGATTGCCGCCGCAGCTAGGGTCGATCAGCGCGCCTTTGATCAGGCGGTCCATATCTGGCTTCTCGACCCCTAGGCCGGACATCTTCGTGGGTATGCCAAGATCGCTGTTGAACTGGTCGACGAAACTGCAGAAGCCGTCGAAACCGCCTTCAACCCCGATATAGCCCGCTGCCTGGTCAAATCGGTCGCGGATCATCGGCGCGTTAAGTTGCAGAACGGCAGGGATGCAAACCGCGTTGGTTGTGCCGTGATGGGTGTGGTGCATGGCCCCGATCGGGTGGCTCATCGCGTGGATCGCACCTAGGCCTTTTTGGAAAGCCGTGGCCCCCATCATCGCTGCCGACATCATGTTGGCGCGGGCCTCGAGACTGCTGGGCTCATTGTAGGCCACGGGAAGGTTTTTGACCACAAGGCGCATGCCTTCCAGGGCGATGCCCTGCGACATCGGGTGGTAATGGGGGGATGAGAACGCCTCGACACAGTGTGCGAAGGCGTCCAGACCGGTGCCTGCGGTGATGAAGGCGGGCATGCCTACCGTCAGTTCCGGGTCGCAGATCACGACAGAGGGCAGCACCTTGGGATGGAAGATGATCTTCTTTTCTTCCGTTTCTGAATTGGTGATCACGCTGGCGCGGCCCACTTCCGATCCGGTGCCTGCCGTCGTCGGAACCGCGATATTGGGATAGATCGCATCTGCATCTGCGCGGGTCCACCAGTCGCCAATATCCTCGAAATCCCAGACCGGGCGCGTCTGACCCGCCATGAAGGCCACCATCTTGCCAAGGTCGAGACCAGAGCCGCCGCCAAAGGCAATCACCCCGTCATGGCCCCCTGCCTTGAACGCCTCAACCCCCGTGACGAGGTTCTTTTCATTGGGGTTGGGGTCGACATCGGCGAAAAGCGCACGGCCCAGGCCGGCGGCCTCGAGGATGTCGAGCGTGCGGTTGGTGATCTCCATCTCCGCCAGCCCCCGGTCGGTGACCAAAAGCGGCTTGGCGATGCCCGCCGCCTGACAAGACTCGGCCAGTTCATTGATACGGCCTGCGCCAAAACGGATCGCGGTGGGGTAGGAGAAGTTTGCAGTCGGGCTCATGAGGTGACCTTCTTTAGATGGTAGGATTTGGGACGTGTGAGGTTGTGGTAGCCGATAACAGAAAGTCCGCCCCCACGCCCGGTGTTTTTGCACCCGGTCCAGCACAGGCCCGGGTCAAGGTAATCGGCACGGTTCATGAAGACCGTTCCGGTTTCAATGCGGTCGCCCACGGCCGCCGCGCGATCAAGGTCGGCGGTCCAGAGACTGGCTGTCAGGCCAAATTCGCTGTCGTTCATCAACGCAATCGCCTCCTCATCAGAGGCGACTTTCATGATGCCCACAACCGGTCCGAAGCTTTCATCGCGCATCACGCGCATCTCGTGCGTCACATCAGTCAGGATTTGTGGGCTCAGATACGCGCCGCCGTCATCTTCCGCAAATGTGTCGATATGGGCCGTGGCCCCATCTGTCACGGCCTCGGTGATCTGGGCGCGGACCTCGTCGGCAAAGCGCACATTGGCCATCGGGCCAAGCGTTATCTCAGGGTCCAGCGGATTGCCAAGTTTATAGCCGCTGACAATCGCAATCGCCTTGGCGAGGAACGCGTCATAGAGGCTTTCATGGACATAAATCCGCTCAATCCCGCAGCAGCACTGGCCCGAGTTGAACATCGCCCCGTCGATCAGCGTGTCTACGGCGGCGTCCAGATCGGCATCCTCCATGACATAGCCGGGGTCCTTGCCGCCCAGTTCCGTGCCCACGCCGGTAAAGGTTCCGGCCGCGGCCAGCTCCATCGCGGCTCCGCCGCCGACAGAGCCAGTGAAGTTGATGAAGTCGAACGCATTGCCGGCAATCAGGGCTGATGTCGTGTCATGGTCCAGGAACACGTTGCGGAACACATCTTCCGGCACGCCAGCACTGTGGAAGGCCTGCGCCATGCGTTCGCCCACCAGAAGGGTCTGCGTGGCGTGTTTCAGCACCACCGCATTGCCCGCGATCAGGGCAGGGGCCACGGTGTTGATCGCCGTCATGTAGGGGTAGTTCCAGGGCGCGACGACGAAGACAACGCCATGCGGTACCCGCTTGATGTAGCGTTTGAACGTCGCATCCTCGCCCACCTCGATATCGGCGAGGCTGTCGGCGGCGATCTTTGCCATATGGCTGGCGCGTTCGTCAAACCCGCCGAATTCGCCGCCATAGCGGATGGGGCGGCCCATCATGTGGGCCAGTTCCGGCACGATCTCATCATTCATCGCGCCCACGGCGGCGACGCCGGCCATCACGAGGTCAATACGTTCTGACAAGGGCCGGGCGGCCCAGTTGGCCTGTGCGGTGCGGCTAGCCGCAACGGCGGCTCGTGCTGCGTCCAGCGAGAGCGTGGCGCGTTCCGCGAAGACCGATCCGTCGATCGGTGAGATGCATTTGAGCATGGTCATGCTTTTTCAAATCCCCTGGCAATTTCGTAGTCCGTGACCACGCGGTTGAATTCTTCCATTTCCCATTCGGCGGCGCGGGCGTAGTGAGTGATCACCGCCTCACCAAGTGCCTCTTTCAGCATGTCAGAGCCCATCATCGCATCCCGCGCATCGCGCAAAGTGCCCGGGATCTGGTTGTCCTCGCCCTCATAGGCGTCGCCCGAAAAAGCCTCTTCCAGCGCCAGCTTCTCTTCAATGCCCTTCAGACCGGCCGCCAGCATCGCAGCACAGGCGAGGTAGGGGTTCATATCCGCCCCTGGCACCCGGCATTCGACACGCACAGCCTTGGTACCGTCACCGCAAAGCCGGAAGGCCGCGGTGCGGTTGTCGACGGACCAGACCACTTGTGTGGGCGCAAACGTGCCCTTGGCGAAGCGTTTGTAACTGTTGATGTAGGGGGCCATGAAATAGGTGTAGTCGGGCGCGTATTTCAGCAGCCCGGCCATGTAGTGATCCATCAACTGCGATTTGGCCAATGGGCGGTCCGCGTCGTGAAACGCATTGACGCCATCGGCCCAGAGGGACTGATGCACGTGAGAGGCCGAGCCCACACGGTCCTTGTGCCATTTCGGCAGGAAACTGGCGGCAAAACCGGCCTGGTGAGCGATTTCTTTGACGCCGTGTTTGGCCAGCGTGTGATGATCGGCGGTGGCGAGCGCATCGGCGTATTTGATATTGAGTTCTTCCTGCCCGGCCTCGGCCTCTCCCTTGGAGCCTTCGATTGGGATGCCCATGGCGCGCAGATGGTTGCGGATGGGGCGCATCACCGGCTCTTCCTTGGAGGTTTGGAAGATGTGATAATCCTCGTTGTACTGGCTGATGGGTTTGAGGGCGAAGTCACCCGCGGCAATCTCGTCATGGGTGCCCTGAAAGAGGAAAAACTCAAGCTCGGTGGCCATGACAGGGGTGAAGCCAAACGCTTCGGCCCGTGCGACCTGCCGCTTGAGGATCTCGCGTGGGGCATGGGGCACCGGCGCATGGGTGTGGTGGTCAAGCACATCACACAGCACCATCGCCGTGCCCTCGAGCCACGGCACCGGCCGCAAGGTGGTCAGATCGGGTTTCATTATGTAATCGCCATACCCCCCCTGCCACGACGTCGATGCATACCCATCCGGTGTGGCCATCTCTAAATCAGTGGCCAGCAGGTAGTTGCAGCAATGGGTTTCATCTTCGGCGATGTCGAGGAAGGCTTCGGCGTGGAACCGTTTGCCCATTAGGCGACCCTGCATGTCGACAATGCAGGTCAGGACCGTATCGATTTCGCCAGCGATGATCTGTGCTTTCAGCTCTTCAAAACTCAAACTCATTGTGATCTGCTTTCCGCTTGAAGGGACAAGGAAAATTGAAATTTCTTGCCAAATCTTTTTGAAAGACATTTGCCCGCCCCGACTTTAAACGAGGCGGGCAAACCCGAGGTCTAATCAGCCGTAGCGATAGGGCCGGCCGGCCTTTTGCATGTCAGCGTTATACTTGCGGAAGATCTCGACGACCTTCGCCTGCACCTCGCCTTCGGCCGCAATCTCATCCCAGAAGGCCACGGCCGCATTTTCGACCTGTGCCCATTCTTCATCTGGGATGGATGTTAGCCCCATCTTGGTGCCGTTGACACGCAGGTTGGCCTCGCCACCCCAATACCACCATTGGCGGTAGTAGTGTGACTGGTCACAGCAGACCCTGAACAGCGTCTGCATATCTTCGGGCAGTTCGTTCCAGCGGTCCATATTGGCAAAGAACGAACCGGCCCATGCGCCGGAGATGTTGTTGGTGAGGAAATAGTTGGTCACATCTGCCCAGCCCACTGTGTAGTCCTCGGTAATGCCTGACCAGGCGATGCCATCAAGCTCGCCGGTCTGGACCGCAACTTCGATGTCTTCCCACGGTAAGGTGACGGGAACCACGCCGAACTGGCTTAGGAACCGACCCGCTGTGGGGAAGGTGAAGACCCGCTTGCCCTTCATGTCCTCGAGCGAGTTGATCGGGTCCTTAGTGGCAAAATGGCAGGGGTCCCACGCGCCAGCACTGATATGCTTGACGCCGACCGCTGAATATTGCTCATCCCAGATCTCGTTGAGACCGTACTGATTGAAGAGCACTGGAACATCCAGCGAATAGCGCGAGGCAAAGGGGAAATAGCCCCCAAAGACCGTCACATCGGTGGGTGAGGCCATCGAGTCATCATCCGACTGCACCGCGTCGATCGTGCCCTTTTGTATGGCACGGAATAGCTCACCTGTTGGCACAAGCTGATCGGCGTAGAAAAGCTCGATCTGCATACGGTCGCCGGCGATCTTGTTGAACATCTCGATCGCGGGGTCGATCACGTGGGCCGCTAGCGCCGGACCCGCATAGGTCTGCATGCGCCACTTGATGGTGCCCTGAGCAATCGCAGGCGTGGCCAGCGGTGCGGCCGCCGCGCCTACGGCGGCTGTGGTCAGAAACTTACGTCTTGTTGTCATTATAGACCTCCTTGTTGAAATGCCCCTCGGGGTGAGGGGACTTGGTTATTTTCCGTAGACATATTCGGGCAGCCACAGCGCGATTTGCGGGAAGGCCATGAGGATGGCCAGCGCGAGGACCATGACGGCGACGAATGGGATGATGGAGCGGTAGATGTCGCCGAGGCTGACCTCTGGTGGCGCCATTGCGCGCATTAGGAAGAGGTTGTAGCCAAAGGGCGGGGTCATGTAGGCGATCTGAGTGGTGATGGTGTAAAGCACGCCGTACCAAATCAGATCGAAGCCAAGCGCACCTACCAGTGGGACATAAAGCGGCGCCACGATCACCAGCATTGCGGTGTCATCCAGGAACGTGCCCATGATGATGAAACTCAGCTGCATCATGATCAGGATCATCCAGGGGCTTAGGCCCATCTGCTCAGTGAACAGGCTGTCAATGGCACGCACCGCGCCCAGCCCGTCAAACACCGCGCCAAAGCCGAGGGCGGCGAGTATGATGAACATGAACATGCACGAAATCCCCAGCGTCTGGCGCACGCAGGCTTCCAGCACAGCCCAACTCATCCGCCTTTTGAGGATCGAGGCAAAAAGCGCCGTCAGCGCCCCGATGGCAGAGCTTTCGACCAGCGATGTCCAGCCATTCACGAAAGGCACCATCATCGCCGCAAAGATTGCAAGCGGCAGCAGGCCCGCGCCCAGCAGGCGGATCTTCTCGGCCCGGGGCACGTCGCCCGCATTGGGCATGGCGGGGCCCAGCTCGGGCTGAAGGCGGCAGCGAATCCAGATGTATAAGATGAACATGCTGGCCATCATCAGCCCAGGTACCACTCCAGCCAGCCAGAGTTGTCCCACCGGCTGGCGGGCAATCATTGCGTAAAGCACCAGTACGACCGAGGGTGGCACAAGAATGCCAAGGGAAGACCCGGCCTGAATGACGCCCGTGACCATCTGCTTGTCATAACCCCGGCGCAGCAGCTCTGGCAGCGCGATGGTTGCGCCAATGGCCATGCCCGCCACGGAAAGCCCATTCATCGCCGAGACCAGAACCATTAGGCCGATGGTCCCTATCGCCAATCCGCCCCGGACCGGGCCGAACCAGACATGGAACATTCGGTATAGATCATCCGCCAGACGGCTTTCCGACAGCACGTAGCCCATGAAAATGAACATTGGCAGTGTGAGGAGCGGGTACCATTTCATCAGCTTCATGGCCGCTGAGAAAGGGATGTCCTGTCCCCCGGTGCCCCAAAGCGCTAGCGCCGTCACCGCTGCTACGGCCCCGATTGCACCAAACACGCGCTGGCCGGTGAAAAGCATAAGCATCATCGTGGCGAACATGAAAAGGGCAATGTATTCTTGGGTCACGGTGCCACTCCCAATTCATGGCCCTTGAGGCGACCAATATCCTTGAACAGTTCCGAGATCGCCTGCAGCAGCATCAGGAAGAAGCCCAGCACCATGATGGACTTGATCGGCCAGATGAAGGGCCGCCACGCGGTGGAAGAGCGTTCCATCCGGCCCACCTCCTCGGTGCCCGTCACGAGACCGGTGAAAAAGCTCAGGGGGGCATCACCCCAGTATCCCAGTGAATAGGCGGTGGACCCAAGCCCGCCATACAGAAGAACGCCAAGATAGAAGATCAGGAACAACACGGTGCAGGCATCAAACCAGGCTTTCCGCTGGTCCGACCAATTGTGGTAAAACAGGTCCATCCGTACGTTCGATCCCATCTGGATCGAATAAGGCCCACCCAGCAGGTAATAGGTGACCAGCGCGAACTGCGCCATTTCCAGCGTCCAGAGCGAGGGCAGGAAGAAGGTCTTTGAGATCGACGACCACAGCAGGATCGCCATCATCCCGAACAGGCCCCACATCATCACCCGCCCGATCCGGTAATTCACGGCATCCACGATGCGCACATATGCCGACATGGCGCGGATCATTTCAGTATACCTTCGGAGACCGCTGTAGCCTCGATCCAATCCGCGAGCAGGGCGGCGCAAGCGGTTTGTGCGCTTTTGGTCCGGATTAGATCATTGCGGATTTCAATCATGACGTTGGGCAGGCCATGGGCATGTCCATGCAGGTCAAGGCTATGGGCCACGCCATCGGCGGCGGAGTAGGGGGCGTTGAGCTTTGTGATAAATGGCAGAGCGTTTGGGAAATGGCGCATCATCGCGTGCGCAAAGCCTGGATCCGCGCCGTGGAGGATGCCAATCTCCACCTCTCGGGGCTGTCCCTTGTAGATAGGGTTGAAGCTGTGGACTGTCACAATCAACGCAACGGTGTCGCGGTGTTCTGATAGTTGCGTTTTAACGGCGTTGCAGAAGGGAACATAAACACCTTCCACCCGCTGCTTACGCTGGTCCGGTGTCAGGTCAGTATTGCCAGGAATGTCGTATATCTCACTTCGCTCGGGCATAGCGCTGGTCGCATCGGGGGGGCGATTGCAGTCATAGACGAGCCGCGACACACTGCCCGTCACGCATATCCCGCCAAGCCCAGAGGTCAGCGCCTGCGCCACTGGCGCTGCACCGGGGTCCCACGCGATATGGGTCTGTAGCGACGCATCCGTCAGACCCAGCTTTTTCAAATCTTCAGGCACCCAGTTGGAGGCGTGCTCACACAACACCAACACCCGTGGCGCGGGATCATGAAGCGTGACCTCGGCGGGTTGACCGAAATCAATCTGTGTAAGAGTCGTCATAGTCAAATCATTTTCACGCACGAAGTTTGTGTCAAGAATTTTTCAGAAATTATCTTTTCACAAAGCATGTTTTTGTGGTTTTCTTTCCGAAAGCGATGAAAGGATCCTGCAGAATGATCATTTCTGAGAAGATGATGGCCCATCGTGACGACCTGACCCGCAGTGAACGGCAGCTGGTCGCAGCTCTTCTTGATGACTACCCGATTGCCGGTCTCGGCTCGATCACCGAACTTGCAGTCCGGGCAGAGGTCTCAACCACGACCATCACGCGGCTGCTTCAAAAGATTGGGCTGGATGGCTATGCCCAGTTTCAGGCTGCGCTCAGGGATGAGTTGAAAGAGATGATCTCGGACCCTGTGGCCAAGCGCAACACCTGGCGGGCCTCGGCTCCCGAAGAACACATCCTAAACCGGTATGGCCGCCAAGCGCTTGAGAACCAGCAGCGCACTCTTGATGAGATTGATCCGGTGGAGTTTGATGCCTTCTGCGATCTTCTCTGCCAGCCCGAGAGACGCATCTACATCGCGGGTGGCCGGATCAGCAGCGCCTTGGCGCAGTATCTTTACTTGCATTTGCAGATGATCCGGCCTGATGTTCGGCTACTGCCACCAGGTGGCTCCTGGCCCCATGATCTGCTCGATCTGCGGGAAGGGGATGTCGTGGTGCTGCTTGATGTGCGCCGCTACGAGAACACGACGCTCTCCATCGGGCAGATGTGTCATGAGCGTGGGGCAAGAATTGTTCTTTTCACAGACCCGTGGGGATCACCTATCCAACGCCTTGCGGAGCTGAGCTTTGGCGCGCGGATCGTGGTACCTTCAGCGTGGGACTCGCTTGCGCCGCATATGGTGCTGCTGGAATGTGTGATTGCCCAGGTGCAAGAACAGATGTGGGAGACGGTCAAAGAGCGTAATGATGCCCTCGAGGATGCCTTCGACCGCACCAAGCTGTTCCGTAAGTTTTCCTAAACATGGTAAGCCAAACTTGTCCAACGTCAGGCGTTGGAGGGGGCAAACTTTGCTGTGAGCCCCTGGGTCATGACTCGGATACGTGTTCCTGAACCTAACTTTTCACACGCTCCATGCCCGGGTCATATAGAGGGGACAGTGTCACCTGCGCTGCGACGCGTTTGCCGGCAACGTCAAGCTCATAGTCTCCAGATAAGACGTGGTTGTGATCGATCACTACCCCGCTGCGAACATAGCCCATGCCGATGGGCTTGCCGATCGTGTGACCGAAGCCGGCAGAACTCAGCCAGCCGCAGCGTACCCCGTCACGATAAATCGTCTCACGACCTGACAGAATGATATTCCTGTCGGTTGTGAAGGTCGCCATGACCTTTTTCACACCCTCTTCGCGCTGCCTTGTTACGGCATCACGACCCTTGAAGGGTAGACCAGATTTCATCTTTACCGCCCATCCCAGCCCAGCTTCATCCGGCGTATGGTCCGGCCCGATGTCCGACGACCAGGCGCGATAGCCCTTCTCAAGACGCAGTGTTTCAATCGCCCGGTATCCCGCATTACGCAGCCCATGGGCAGCACCCGCCACCTGTAGCGCGTCATAGACTGTTTGCGCATATTCCACAGGCAGATGCAGCTCCCAACCAAGCTCACCCACATAAGTGATGCGCATGGCCAGCACCGGACAGCCCGCAATGCCAATGCTCTGCGCCCGGCCAAAGGGGTGGGCGAGGTTGGAGACATCATCATTGGTCACGCTCTGCAGGATCTCCCGCGCCTTGGGACCAAAGAGTGACAACACCGTGTTCGATGATGTGATATCCACCAATTGCGCTTCAAGCCCTGGCGTGATGTTTCGCCGAATCCAGTCAAAATCATGGGTGGCGTACCCGGTGCCGGTGACGATGTAATATTCATCCTCGCCCATGCGCACGCAAGTCAGGTCGCATTCGATACCGCCCCTGTCATTGAGCATCTGGGTATAGATGATCGATCCAACAGGCCTGTCCACGCGGTTGGCCGCGATCCATTGCAGGGCAGCTTCGGCATCTGGACCCTTTAGGATGTATTTCGCAAACGAGGTCTGATCAAAGAGTGCTGCGGCCTCGCGCGCTGCCTTGTGTTCGCGGCCCACTGGATCATGCCAGTTGGGGCGCTCGAACGTGTAGATGTCGCGGGCCTCTTCGCCTGCTTCGGCAAACCAGTTTGGACGCTCCCAGCCCAGCTTTTCGCCAAACACCGCGCCAGACGATTTGAGCGCCTCGTACAGCGGTGAGCGGCGGCAGGGCCGGCCAGAGCTGTGCTCTTCCGAAGGCCACGCCATGGTGTAGTGTTTGCCATACGCCTCAAGCGTTCGGGCGCGGACCCAGTCGGTGTTTGTGTGGGGCCGGCCAAACCGGCGGATATCGGCAGACCACAGATCATAGGGAGGCGCCCCCTTGGCGACCCATTCGGCCAGTGCCATACCAGCGCCCCCGCCCGAGGCGATGCCAAAGGCGTTGAAGCCCGCGCCGACAAAAACGTTATCCATCTCGGGCGCTTCACCAATGATGAAATTGCCATCTGGCGTAAAACTTTCCGGCCCGTTGATCAGTTGCTTGACCCCCGTCTCCTGAAGTTTGGGTACACGGGGCAGGGCAAGGTCGACGATCTGCTCAAAATGATCGAAATTGCTTTCCAGCAGTTGGAAATCGAATGAATCGGGAATGCCGTTTTGCGCCCATGGGATGCCATTGGGTTCATAGCCGCCCATCACCAGCCCCCCAACCTCTTCCTTGTAATAGGTCAGACGATCAGGGTCACGCAGCGTTGGCAGGTCTGAAGGTACATCGAAGGGTTCGGTGATCATGTACTGATGTTCAACCGAAACCAGCGGCACTGTCACGCCGACCGTCGCGGCCAGTTCTCTTGTCCACTGACCACAGCACAGGACCAACTTTTCACAAGTCACATCGCCCTGCGCCGTACGCACGCCCAACAATTTACCCTTTTCGATGATGATCTCCTGGACTGGGCAGCGCTCCACAAGCCTTGCCCCGCCGGTTCGCGCACCTTTGGCCAGCGCCTGCGTTATGTCTGACGGGCTTGCTTGCCCATCGGTAGGCAGAAATGCAGCGCCCACCACATCGCCAATGTCCATCAAAGGCCAGAGGTCCTGTGCTTCCTGCGGGGTAAGAAGCTGCATATCGAGGCCAAACGAATGCGCCGTCGTGGCCTGTCGCTTCACCTCGGTCCAGCGTTCTTCGTTGCAGGCCAGCCGCAGCCCGCCATTCATCTTCCAGCCGGTGGCCAGACCGGTCTCTTCCTCAAGCGATTTGTAAAGCTCGATCGAGTAGCCCAGAAGCTGGGTAACATTGGCGTTGGAGCGCAACTGCCCCACAAGACCCGCCGCATGCCAGGTGGACCCGGATGTCAGCGCGGCCTTCTCAAGCAGCAGAACCTCCTGTCCCATTTTGGCAAGGTGATAGGCGGTGGAGCAGCCGATGATACCGCCGCCGACGATAATGATCTTTGAGCTGGAAGGCAGATTCATTTCAGTTTCTCAGCTGTTGTGGAAATCGGACAGGGCGACAGAGAGCCGGTCCATGTTTTCGGCTGTGTAGGCGGCATAGTCGAAATCGATCTTAGAATGAATTTCTGAGGTCATGGACCACAATGTCTCACGCATCAGAGAGGCGCATTTCATCGCCTGATAGGGCCGCCAGCGATCCTCGGACGCTTCCCCGAAATACTGCTCCAGCATGGCGCGTTCTTGTGCTTCGGAAAGGCCATTATTGCCTGCAAGCCCTGCCAGATCGAAAAGCGGTGTGTTGAAGCCGCCATATTCCCAGTCGATCAACCAAAGCCTGTCGCCGTCATCAAGTATGTTGGCGGCCAAAAGGTCGTTATGCCCGATCACCAGCTCCACTGGCCCGGTGGCAGCCATCAGCTTGTCCTGTTCGGCCATAAGATCGGGCAGTCTTATGGCATGGGCTGAGCCGTCTGCGACAAGTCGTGTCACATATGTCTGGTTCACCTGGTAGGGCCAGAAGGCAAGGACGGGGCGTGTCAGATGCTGGCCAAGGCCGCGATGGGTTTTTGAAACAAGGTCGATGATGCGCGCCAGATTGGTTGGGTCGCGCACGTCGTCCTCTGTGTATGTTTTTGCTTCAATCATCTCCAACACAAGCACGCCGGGTTCGGAATGCACCACCGAAGGGGCCACGCCAAGGGCGTGTGCCGCCCGGCTCAGGCTGAGTTCGTTCCAGCGCAGCACGCCGTGTTCTGGAATATCCTCCCCCAAGCGCACGACGAATTTGCGCTTCCCGTCTGTAACAGCGAGGTTGATATTGGTGATCCCGCCACCCAGTGGTGTGATGTCGGTTGGAGCGTCGAAACAGGATAGCCCTGCGGCTTGCTCTATGGCGGTGCTCATGATCCGATGTCCTTCGTGATGGTCTTAGTGCGGCCAGCCTGCGCCAGAATCGCGGTTCCCCAACAAAATTCAGCAGTCTCGACGCATTAAATCAACAAAAATCAACACAACAGATGACCGGATCAAGGCGCGTTTACGCGGTTAATGTAAAAGTAGACCCGCCTAAAATATTGCGTAAGGTAGGATTTTGCTCTTTTGGTGAAAAGTTTCAGGTCCTTTCCCAAGCCCAAGGTGGAGAATGGAAATCTGAAAGTCTCTACAAAATTGTTGAATTCTGTTGATTTTATGATCCTTCATAGTCAACCATGCGCATAAAACTCATCCTGAAGGCAGAAGGCCCAAAGCGCCCATGTCAAAGTACGATGCGCAGATACTTGAGATCGTCAGCCTTCGTGGGCGGATCAGAGTGCTTGACTTGGCACGGGAGTTAAATGTCTCCGACCAGACCGTGCGCCGGGTGGTTCAGCCGCTTGTAACGCGGGGCGACATCAGTAAGGTCCACGGCGCGCTTATCTCAACCCGCTCGGCGCTTGATCCGCCCTTTTTGGCCCGTATGACACAGAACCGCACAGCAAAGATCGCCATAGCGCGAGAAATTGCGCAGATCGTACGGGACGGTGACAGTATTGCGATCGATACTGGCTCCACTTCCGCCTTTGCGGCGCAGGCGCTGCGGGTGCGAAGAAACCTGACTGTGGTGACGAATTCGGCCTTCGTGGCCAGCACGCTGGCGATGATCCCTGGCAACAACGTTTCTATGGCGGGTACGCAATTGCGAGATCATGACGGCGCGGCCTTTGACCGCTCCGCTTTCGAGGTGATCGAGCGGATGCAGGTCGATTTCGCCCTCCTATCGGCATCTGTCGTGGATCCGCAGCAGGGGTTTCTGGTGCATGAGCAATGCGAGGTTGATATTGCTACTGCCATGATACGCAACGCAGGCCGGACGATAATGGCGGTCGACACGTCTAAGTTCAGCCCACCGGATCGCCGCCCCGCCATGCGCCAGCCGCAGCTTGCGCCCGGGGACTACCTGATCACGGAGGGGACTGTAGGTTGCGAATTCGCCGCCATCACGGGCGCGCTGATCCATATTGTTGCCGAGCAAAACCGTCGTGTTTAAGGGTCTTGCTTGACCGTCGCAGGTTTTTTACTGATGGACGATGACAGATTTATCCGATTGTTACCCTTGTCATAAGAAAGCAAATTGATGCGGCTTTACTTCGACATTCAGCATCATGGAGAAGGCATCTCGGCTCTACCGCATGTTGAATGGTTACAGGACCCAGATTGCACACTGGCTGTCAATATCGACTGTACGGGACCGCTTTCCCCGGGGCTGAACATCCCTGCAGTCGATGCATTTCGCCGCCGTTCATTTGGGTAAAAGCCCGCTATGGCCACTTCATCGGTCGGCAATGGATAATCCTGCACCGGGAGGTCGTCGAATGGCTGGTGGAGAGCGGCGCTGCGACAGACGCGGCCGACTGGCTGGAAACCACCTTCATACCTGATGAGACGGTCTTTCAGAGCATCTTTGCCCAGCCCGGCATTCCTTTCAGCGATCAGCTCCACATTGGCAACAAGTGGTACAAGGATGGTGGCCCGATGGCGCTGACGAAAGAGGAATATGCGAACGCAGTCGCGGATGGCTCTTTCTTCGCCCGCAAGGTCTCTTCCCAGTTACAGACTGAAATGCGGGGGCAAGGGGGCTGACCAGTGGGCCGTTGCATTGCTTCACTGTTCAAATACCGTGCTTCGATCAGACAAAACTCCAGCGCAAACTGTTGTTATTCTCCCAAGTCAGATTGAAGTGTTGATTGATTAAAGGTCTTGGTCATTGATGCTATACCTAGGTATGAAACAGTTGAAGAGGCAATGGTGTGAGGCTTCGACCACATCGTGCGCAACAAGGTTTACAGGTGGCTGGCCCGTACTTTTGGGCATAGCAAGCAGGCAACTGAAAAGTGACGTTCATCGTAATTGGCTGTGTTGATCATCGTCTTTGAAGGCGCAGCTCCGATGCGCAAAGATTTCCACGCGAAAGAGACCGTAACATCTTTTTAACTTACGACTAAGTGTTGGAAAATGCGCCACGCAAGTGTTCGTGAAGTCGGCGCAAAAGACCAGTAAAAATTTCCAGGTGATAAATGGATAAGCCATTTCTGTTGAGCGGATTGTCAACCACGCACAAGTTGGATGGTCTATAGCGTGAAGAAAATCAACGGTATCAACCTTTTGAGTTCGTGACGACACATGCTGCGGATTTCGCAAATGACCAAAGATCAAAGCAGTCTGTTCCTTGGACAGGCCTGTCAATTAAGCCAGTTCCAACAACGCGCGGCGCAGCTGACCGGGTCGATAGTGTGCAGTGACAGCGCTGCTTCGACTTGGTGATACACTTCGAGCATCCCCGCACACCCTAGAATTACGGCAGAAATACCGTCTAAATTCTGGGCATGCAAAGCCTCTGACTTGATGATCTCGGAGGCCGTGTCTGGGTCGTCGTTTAAGTCCAAAACAGGCACCTCTGACGCGCGAATTTTTGATACGAATTGGCTCAGGCCAAGGCGCTGGATATTGTCTTCAATGACGGGAACTGAGACGGATAACGTGGTCACAACGCTGAAACGCCAGTTCCGTAGCGCTGCATAATGGTACGATGCCTGGCCGATTCCTATAACAGGACAAGTGGCCATTGCTGCTGCTTGGTCAAGCGCGGTATCATCAAAGCAACCTATGATGATACCATCCGCCCCAGACATTGATGCCTGGTCGACGAGCTGAAGAAACGGTTCGGTTGCTCTCTCTCCGTCTTTGGGTCCTTGGATAGCAGGCGGCCCGTCATGTGAGGTCCAAGCTTCAAAATTTTGGTTAGGGGCAGCCCTGCGTGCTTGCGCCAGCATGGCCTCTGTCATTGCGACTGTACTGTTGGGATTAATGATGATCACCGCCATCAGACAAGACCTTGGCCCGCGTCGGACCCGTGACGTGCCCTACGACGGTTTATGATCCAAACCACGAGCAAAAACACTGCGATCACCAACAGTGAAAACACGGTTGTCAGAGTGCCCAAGGCAAACAAGACGGGCGTGGTCACGTTGGTGGTCATGCCAAAAATCTCGAGTGGCAGTGTGTTGTAACTGCCGGCGGTCAGCAATGTGCGGGCAAATTCGTCATAACTAAGAGTGAAGCCAAAGAGGGCGACGCCGATTAAGGATGGCGCAATTATGGGCAGCACCACGTAGCGTATGACTTGCCAAGGGCTGGCACCTAAGTCGCGGGCGGCTTCTTCGAACGAGCGGTCAAAGCGATTAAATACGGCAAACATGATGAGCAGGCCAAAGGGCAGGGTCCAAGTCAATTGTGCGCCAAAGCCCGAGCTGGACCAATGGACTGGAAGACCGGATTGTGACCAGATCAGGCCTACACCGAGTGAGATCAGTATCGAGGGGATCACGAGCGAAGTGATAATCGCATAAAACAGTATCGTGGAACCCGCGAAACGCTTGCGAAAGGCCAGTCCTCCCATGACTGACACCACGACTGTCGTGACCATCACCATCAGCCCCAACACGAGCGAACGACTAAACGAACCCCAGATATCGCCGACGGCTTGCTGTTCAAACAAGTCACGGAACCAATGCAAGGAAACACCCCGCATTGGGAAGGTCAGGCCGCCGCCGGGACCTTGAAAGGATAAGATACCAATGGTCAAAGTGGGGCCATAGAGAAAGACTAGGAATAGCACAAAAAAGGCGCTCAAAAAATAAAAGGACTTGGGGCGGGGCTCCATTGTCAAAGCTCCTTCCTGATGTCGACAAAGCGCAACAATGTGCCAATCAAAAGTAAAACGGTGACAAGCAGGATTACAGCTGTCGCAGAGGCAGATGGGTATTGTAGCAACGCGACATCGTTTTGGATCAATCGGCCCATATTTGCGGATTGAGACCCGCTCATAAAACGCACCGTGATGAAATCGCCCATGACCAGCGCGACAACGAAGATCGTGCCGATCATGATGCCCGGTTTGGTCAAAGGGATGATGACGTGCCACAGCGTTTGCCGGCCTGTGGCCCCCGCGTCAGCAGCGGCCTCGATCAGGGATTTATCAATGCGCATCATAGTGTTGAAGATCGGAACCACCATGAAAAGCGTGTACAGGTGAACAAAGGCGAGGATTACACTGAAATCACTGAAAAGCAGCCATTCAAGCGGCTCGTCGATGACACCCATTGAGATCAGTGTAGAGTTGGCAATCCCGTTACGGCCTAGGAATGGAATCCAAGATATCATTCTAATAATGTTTGAGGTTAGAAACGGGATCGTGCAGAGCAAAAACAGTGCAATTTGCCAGGTTAAACTTCGTATGTGGAATGCAAGATAATAGGCGATCGTAAAGCCGATCAGCAGTGTCAACGCCCAGGTTATCGCGGCATATTTAAAGGTATTGTAAAAAACCCGGTATGTTACGTCGGAAGTCAGAAGAAACTCATAATTGTCAAATAAGAATGCGGGGTAAATTGACCACTCCGTCGCGCCCCAGAAGCTAACAACGACAATCATAACGATCGGCAGTATTAGAAAAACCAGCAGCACTAGGGTGAGCGGAGCCGATAAAGTCCAACCTATGATCGAATTATTTCGCAAACCTGCCTCTGTTGTCTCTACTGTTTTTATTATGTGCCGGAGGGCCAAAGCCCTCCGGCGAGCATCGCTTAAGCTGCGATGAATTCGTTCCACTTGCGGACCATGTATTGGTTCTCGTCCATGACAGAGTTCCAGCAGACAACGGACCCCATGCGATCCAAGAAGGACCCGCCATCACGGACTTCGCCTGGGCCAGCCAGTTTTGCACCCGTTGGGGAAACGATGTCGCCTTGTGACTCTTTCCCTTCGTACCAGTAGCCCCATTCATCCTCGGACATGAACTCCTTGGAAGTGGTTGGTACAGCTGAGTAATAACCCTGGCGCATCAGGTACCCGCCAACCCAACCGGACAGGTACCAGTTGATGTACTCATAGGCCGCATCCAGTTCCATGCCGGATAGCGAAGCAGAGAGGCCAAGCCCGCCACCCCACGACCGATAGCCCTCTTCCAAGGGTTGATAGACACATGGGATACCTTGCGAGCGCACGGCGGTAATGGCGGGCGACCACATGGACTGGATGACAACTTCACCCGACGCCATCAAGTTCACTGATTCGTCGAAGGATTTCCAGAAGGCGCGGAACTGACCATTTTTCTTGGCTTCGGTAAAGATACCCAAAGTCAAATCAATCTCTTCTTTGGTCATGTTGCCCTTGTCTGGGTACGTATACTCTCCCATTGACTCAACGACCAAAGCCATGTCCATGATCCCGATGGACGAGATATCAAGGATAGACGCTTTGCCCTTGAACTCTGGGTTCAAGAGTTCAGACCAGTTGTTGATTGGGCGGCCGATAAGGTCAGGACGGATGCCCAAGGTATCCGCATTATAGATGGTTGGAATCAACGTCATCCAGCCGGATTCTTCTTGGACAAACTCCTTCCCGTTGACGCCGGTGGTAAAACCAACCGTATGCGGAGCCGTTCCTTGGGCGATTGTGCTTTCTGGTGTTAAAAGCCCACTGCGGAAGGTGCCCGCGATGTTGTCGTAGTTGTCAATCTTGGACGTGTCCATTGCCTGCAGGTTGCCAGCGGCCCAGACTTTCTTACAGATGAAGTATTCAATGTCTGCAATGTCGAAACTGTTCGGCTGAGTGGCAGCGCGTTGCGTCACGCTATCAGTGTCGAGCGCTGTCATTTCCAACGTAAAGCCCAAATCTTCTTTGACTTTCAGAGCAACGTCATTCAGGTTTGACACCCCGGTACCAAATTGGCGCAAGGTGATGTTTTTCGTCTCTTGTCCCCATACCATTGGAGCTGGAAGCGCGGCGGCCGCCACCGCCGCGCCACCCGCTTTAAGCATGGACCGACGCGAATAGCGTATTTTCGAAATAGTCGTCATGTTTCGTCCTTTTCTATTGAAAGTCCATTTATCCAGCCAGGGCGTGAGCCGCCTCGGCATCCCAGTTGAGGCCAATTGCCTCCCCGAGCTCCTTCGGGTTCCCGAAGAAATCCTTATCTGACAGCAAAGCGGTGACCTCTTGTTCGCCGGGAACAGAAGCGGTCAGCGCGACATGCGTGCCTTGATATTCGATATTTGTGATCACGCCTGGCAGCTTCGCTGTCTTGTCTGCTGTTAGTTTCAGAGCATCTGATCGCACAGCGACGATACCCTCAGGCATAGCGACGACATTGTGAGACCCTAAAAACCGCGCCACAAAAGCTGTTTTAGGGGCATCAAAAACCGTTCTCGTCTTACCCGCTTGTTCAATCTTTGCATCGTTCATCACGACAATCTCATCGGCAAGTGCCAACGCCTCGTCCTGACCGTGGGTGACATGGACGAACGTAATGCCTAGTTCTTGCTGCAACTTTTTTAGCTCAGCCCGCATTCGAATACGCAGGAATGGATCCAAGGCCGACAACGGCTCATCCAACAACAAGACATCTGGTTCCGTGATTAAGGCCCGCGCCAAAGCCGCACGCTGCTGTTGGCCACCGGACAGTTGCGCAGGCATGCGTTCCGCCATCGCCGTCATGTCGACGAGTTCTAAAAGCTCATTGGCCCGCACGTGGCGTGTGCTTTTGTCGACACCTTTCATCGTCAAGCTGAAGGCAACGTTGTCGAGAACACTTAAATGCGGGAACAATGCGTAGTTTTGAAACATCATCGCGGTGCCACGTTTGGCGGGCGGCAAGGCCGAGATGTCCCGGCCTCCAAGCGTTATCGACCCATCCGAGACAGTTTCATGTCCGGCTATCATCCGCAGAGTAGAAGATTTGCCACAACCAGATGGCCCTAAAACGCATGCGTAAACGCCAGCACTGAAGTGGTAATTGATCGCATCGACTGCCACTGTAGAGCCGTAGTGCTTGGTCAAGCTGATCAATTCAAGGTCAATCTGTCGCTTCATTTCATCCCCACGCCCCTGTTTTGAAGCTGCGCCAAACGCTTCTACGGGACCAAGCTAATTCTGGCTCTTGGGGCCAAATCAAAAAGTAAAGTGCTCAATTTATGGTGGTTGAGAAGGGAGTTGTGTAAAAAACAGGCGCATATTGTATACGATTTGTGGTGCAATCGTGCGCAGCTTGTGTGCAACCTCACCCGGGTGCAAATGTACAGCAGGAGGTGTCACGTGACGATCAACCTGAAAACAAAAAGCACAACCGCAGACGAGATCGCCCTTCAATTGACCAAGGCGATCCACACCCATCGTTTGCAACCCGGTGCGAAACTACGGGAAGATGAGCTTTGCGACATTTTTCGGGTCAGCCGCACGATTGTCCGACAGTCCCTGCATTCACTTCAACACACAGGTCTTGTAACAATTTTGCGCAACAAGGGCGCATTTGTTGCCAAGCCTACACTTAAAGAAGCTCGCGAGGTTTTCGAGGCACGATCCTTCATCGAGCCGGCTATGGCACGGGCTGCGGCTTTGCGCGCCACGCCTCATGATATCGCTTTTCTGGAACAGCATATGAAAGCTGAGAAGGATGCCCTTGACCGCGAAGAGGTTGGGGAAGCTTTAAGACTATCAGGCGACTTTCACGTGCAAATCGCACGGATTGCCGACCACGCCCTGATTCAGACGCTATTGGCACAGTTGGTTGCGCGTTCTGCATTAATCATCGCGCTGTATTGGCGCCGCCGTAGTGCCCTGTCTGATACCGCCTCGCACATGGGGCTAGTGCAAGCTCTTCGAGACCAAGATGCCGATGGTGCCGAAGTGATAATGAAGGGACATCTTCTTGACCTTCTGATGCAACTGGATCTTAGTGACAGCTCATCCGGTCCAGTTTCCCTGAAAGATGCACTCAGAAAATGACGATGTTTCGAACCGCGACGCGGGATGACCTGTCATCAATCTTGGATTGGGCCGCATATGAGGGGTGGAACCCTGGCCTAGATGATGCAGAAGCTTTCCACGCAGCCGACCCAGCGGGTTTTTTCGTTGCAGTCGACCAGCAGGACGAACCCATAGCATCCATATCGGTGGTCAACCACACAACCACCTTCGCTTTCTTGGGGCTCTACATCGTGCGCGAAGAATTTCGTGGGCGCGGAATTGGCCTAGGGTTGTGGCGGCATGCATTGAAACATGCAGGCTCCAGAACAGTGGGGCTTGATGGTGTGAAAGCACAGCAAGACAATTACCGCGCTTCAGGCTTCACCTATGCCGGCGGAACGTCCCGTTATACTGGGATCATCGCTGGACGGTCTGACCCAAGTATACACGTCATGGGTTCTGAGGATATGCCTGTGTTGATCCGGATGGAAGCAGTAGCATCTGGCGTTTCAAAACCAAACTACCTCGGCCCATGGCTGATGGGTAGTCGCAGTAGAACCACCTTCGTTAAACGTGACTTAAGTGCAAGTGTTGGCTTTTGTACCATCCGCTCATGCCAAACTGGTGCCAAGATCGGTCCACTAGTTGCCGCAGACGTGGGCGTCGCACGCGAACTGATCGAACATGCCGCCAAGGGCATTGACGGACCTATAAGTATGGATGTCCCGGATACGTCAGTTGCGCTCACTAAACTTTGCGATACGCTAGGGTGGCAGTCAGGCTTCAAAACCGCGCGTATGTACAAAGGGGGGTTCGATGCGCCTAGCCACGGTTGTTTCGCAGTTTCCACTTTGGAACTGGGCTAGCAACAGGATTTCGGGTGCGTCTTTTATTGTTCATCAATGGTTTGTTTGAGTAGGGAATAGACCTGAATGATACTGCTGAACACGCTTGCTTCGTTCGCAGAAATAATTTTGGACATCCGCTAAGTGCTGCGGTGCTGCTAACGACTGTTTCGAGCCTGCAGGGGAGGGTTGCCAGATCGCATTTCAGGATCGTGCTTTTGCCTTGGCTGTTACTCTTTTGCCAGGTTAGTGACATAGCGTTACCGTGAAACGTCATGTGACGTCTGAACGGTCTAAGCTTCGGTTCGAATGTTCGCCAAGCTTGATGGCCATAGACAGTGGTCAAGCCCTTGATTGGTATCAGGCGTGTTATGGGGGTGTGTTCCGGAACCACAGGCACAATTCATCACGGCGGGGGTCCATCTGGGTCGCGCCCTTAACCCGGAAAACCCAGAACTTCTGCTCAATGACGGCATAGCCAAGGCCCTGATACGGCGTGGTAAAGCACATGCTCAGGGATGGGCCAAGCAGAGTACCAGAGCTCGAACCCGGCTGGGCGTCAAATCGGTTATGGTGACTTAGACGTCCGCTGGGGCATCATCGATCATCTCAGATATGCCCAATGTTGCATGGGTATCGTCGAGTAGGGCAATGCCGCTGTGAATCGTGGTCGCATCGTATGCTATTTTGGCGCGCAACGGTGTAGAGGTGGTAGAGGCAAAAGCGCCTGCTATGCCGAAAACAGTACGTTGCCCGATCACTCCATGAGTTCTGGGGTTTTTTGAATGAGACAAGGCGACAGCGATCACTTGCTGGGATCACCAGTGGCCCAAGCCACGCCATCGCCGCGATCCATTGTTGCCATTTGCACCATGTCGGCATCGTCGATCACGAACGAGAAGATGTCGATGTTTTGACGCATCCGATCTGGATTCAGGCTTTTGGGCAGCACAGCATAACCATTCTGGACGCCCCAGCGCAGAAGTAACTGTGCTTCCGAGACACCGTATTTTTCGGCCATTCCTTGGAAGATCGCACCATCTTCCTTCATCTCTTGGGTCTTGGCGCTGTCCTGCCCAGGCTCAATGCGCCAGGTGGAAAGTGGAACAAGGCTGCTGTAAGCAATTGGCGCAATATCGTGTTTGGCCATGTGAGCCAGAAGACCTGGTTTCTGAGACCAGGGGTGTAATTCGATCTGATTGGCATCAGGCATGGGTAATCCGGCCGCATCGATCTCATCCAGATGGCTTTCATTAAAGTTACTCACCCCAACGGAGAGGGCCTTGCCACTGGCTTGCAACTCTAGCAGCGCTCGCCATTGTTCAAGACGCATATCGCCACCGTAAGGGGCGTGGATCAGATACAAGTCCACATAATCCAAACCAAGTCGCGACAGGCTTGCATCGCATTCCTCGACCGTTTGCACCGCAGTTTTGGGCGCATCGCCCCAGGCTGGATTGCCAGGCCACAGCTTGGCGGTGACAAACAGGTCGGCGCGAGACAACCCCTCGGCCTCAAGTCCTTTCCTGATACCGGCACCGACGGTTTCTTCGTTTCGGTATCCCGAGGCTGTATCAATATGGCGATAGCCCGCCACAATTGCAGAATGGATAGCG
The DNA here is from genome assembly GCA_963691795.1 of Roseovarius sp. Lineage (GTDB taxonomy): Bacteria > Pseudomonadota > Alphaproteobacteria > Rhodobacterales > Rhodobacteraceae > Roseovarius. The sequence goes on along the minus strand of OY829373.1, from coordinate 3,027,666 downwards.
TCTTCGGCATCGTCATTCGAGATCAGGTAGGTGCCAAACCCAACTGCGGGGATGGCGGTTTCCGCGTTCAAGGAAAATTTGGTTTGTGCTGTACACATGAGATGCTCCAATCAAATACGTGGTTGATTTGAAACTATGGATTTCAGGTCTTTCCGTCCTGCCAAATACTCCAGAAGTTTTATCAATTCCTCCAAGTATCAGCGTTAATTCGTGATTTTGCTTCGCTGGTTTGCTAGGGCTTTGGAGCAAGGAGTTTTCTATGTCACTAGAACGGCTGAAACACCTAGCAGCGGCGCTGGCAGCCCGAGAAGACGAGGTTTCTGGCAGAGTTCTGCCATCTGCCCACATCTTTCAACGCAAAGAAATCACAGTTTTTGATGCTGTTGTCTATAATCCTGTCATTTGTCTGATCCTACAGGGACAGAAAGAAATGAGTGTTGGACAACAGTTTGTCGAGCTGAACGAGGGCGACGTGCTCCTTGTCAGCCATGATTTGCCTGTAGCCTCCAAGATTACGAGGGCTAGCGCGGAACGTCCCTATCAGGCCCTTATCTTCTCATTGGATTTGAGCGTCCTGCGAGGCTTGTATGAACAGGTGGGAGAGGCTGCGACGCATAAGGTAAACGCTACATCTTTGTCTGCCAGCAAAGCCGACCCGGCATGGATAGCGCCGATGGTGCGTTATCTGGAGTTGATGGATGCGCCCATGGATGCGCAGGTCCTTGGTCCGATGATCCTTAAGGAAATCCACTATCGCCTTCTCCTGTCACCGATCGGTGGAATGTTGCGAAACCTGCTGTCGGTGGACAGCCATGCCAGTCGGGTTGCCAAGTCGATCCAGTTGATCAGGTCAAGGTTTCGGGAACCGCTCGTCGTTGGTGAATTGGCGCAAGTCGCAGGAATGAGCCAGTCCTCGTTTCACGAGCACTTCAAGTCCGTGACCGGCACGACGCCACTTCAGTACCAAAAAGACTTGCGAATGATTGAAGCCCGCACCTTACTAGAGCGAGGTGTCCCGTCCGTCTCATTTGTCGGGTTCGAAGTTGGTTACGAAAGCCTGCCCCAATTCAGCCGGGATTATTCTCGTAAATTCGGATGTTCCCCTAAACATCATCTTGCGCGCGCGTCGTAGGTCAGCAAACGCCCAAATCGGACTTTTGATCGGAGGTGGATAAAGGAAGCTATGCCCCGCGTGTAAATTGGATAGATTGGGCTCTCCTTTAGCGTCTCTATCAGTTGTGGTGTGTATTCGAACCATTTTTGAATGGACCCATTTTTAATATCCCAAAATGCGTAGGAAGATTGGGCGACTGGGTGGAGGATCGGAGCACCCAGCGACGATTGATCAACTTGAAGTCCGCATTCCCTGAGCCGCAAACTGTAGTTGGTAAGCAGATCTGCCGGCGTTTTATGTTTGGCACCTTCAGCTAGCAACCAATTTATAAGCTCGTTGACATCTTGCAAAATTCTTCCGTCCTTGAACCTGGCGCATGATGGAGTTTTAGGCGCTTTTTATGCTCCATCGGCGTGTTGTGTTGTCGCGTTATTGAATACTCAACACGACGAATTGTCCAATGAAGTCAGTGCTGCACCCTTGTCGATACGGCTCGCCAGCCCACTCGCTTGTTAAGCAACACATCGTCCAGATCATCTGCGGCCTCAACTGCATTGCATTCTTGAGCGACTTTCGCTTTGGCATTAGCGCACGCCTTACAGACTGCTCAATGGGGCGCACTCTAAAAGTATGTTCAGCATCAATGCTAAACCCTAAACAATTCTTTGGAGTTCTCGCGTCAGCGCTTGGATTAGGCCGCGGATCCTATTTAAAAATATCGGGCCTCAACTCTCGTATAGTTTTTTACTTCCCGCGCTCCATAGCTAGAGCCGATCCTTGAACGTAAAGGACAATCCATCGCAGCTAAGCGACTGATCCATAGGCAGGTACGCTTCACTTTGAGCATCAAAGGTATGCTCCACGGGAATTGGCCAATATCAAACAGATTGTCTAGCGTTAAGAAAGCCAAGTGGAAGGATGCGTCCATGCCAGCGATGCCGAAAATATCGACTATGACGAGTTTTTTGCCCGGCGGGATCGCTACAAATTTCGGCAACGAAATCGCGACAGGCAAGATCAATGTTTTTAGCGTCGATGCTGAGACTTCATCAGATATTCCAGTGTACAACACCACATTACTGAATTTTGAAAAAGCCTGCTTTCTGGCCTGTCTGATCGGCTTTGCCGTCGCGCGCGATACTATTTTGACGTCAGAAGCTTACTTCCTGACGCCAGAGTTCATGGGCCAGACTGTAGCAGATGCCGTCTCGCTTAACGATTTCTACTATTGGCAGATGAGTTCAGTGTCGGACTACAAGAAGGGACGTAGCGGATCCATCACAGCGGTATCAGCTGTCGTCTTAAATGGCGATAACGCCGAAGGCGATTACACCGCGAATTGCTTGGTGGTGATTTTTAGCGATTTCGAAACTCTGTGGGCTGCCAAAGCGTTTTCGGGCTTCATCAGTTCTTTCCACGTGAAGGAAAACTGGCTTGATCGCCCGTTCTCCGGATATGCAGCCACCTAGTACGAGAGAGAAAAGATGCGCTATGAAGATAAACTGGACGAGGCTCTTGCGCAGTTGCACGATGAGTCGCGTTACCGAACCTTCACAAACATTGAGCGTCAGAATGGCCAGTTTCCTCAGGCTTTTTGGACCCGACCAAATGGGACCCGGCAAAAAATTACGGTATGGTGTGGGAACGACTACCTTGGTATGGGCCAGCATCCTGTTGTGTTGAATGCGATGACGCAAGCAATTGCGGAAACCGGGGCAGGCTTAGGTGGTACGCGCAACATTTCCGGTACAACGATTTACCATAAACAGCTTGAGGCTGAGATAGCTGATCTACATGGCAAAGAAGCAGCTTTGCTGTTTACCAGCGCCTACATCGCCAACGATGCAACGCTGAGCACTCTTAAAAATCTAATTCCTGGGCTAATCATCTACTCGGATTCGCTTAACCATGCCTCTATCATTGAAGGAGTGTGCCGGAATGGCGGGGCCAAGCGCATCTTCCGGCACAACGATGTGGACCATCTGAGAAAACTTCTGGGAGCGGATCAACCGGACACCCCCAAATTGATTGCTTTTGAATCGATTTATTCGATGGATGGCGATTTTGGCCCAATTGAAGCGATCTGCGATCTAGCGGATGAATTCGGCGCATTAACCTATATTGATGAGGTCCATGCGGTGGGCATGTATGGCCCACGCGGGGGCGGGGTGGCCGAACGTGATCAACTAATGCATCGGCTCGATATCATTAATGGTACACTTGCTAAGGCGTATGGCGTGATGGGTGGCTATATCGCAGCAAGCGCCAAGATGTGCGACGCAATCCGATCTTATGCGCCGGGATTTATCTTTACGACCTCCTTGCCACCAGCCGTTGCGGCGGGCGCGGCAGCTTCAGTTGGCCATCTCAAACGTGCGCCCGAATTGCGCCAGGAGCACCAGGAACGGGCAGCGGTACTGAAGTTACGGCTAAAAGGACTGGGTCTACCGATCATTGACCATCGTAGCCATATCGTTCCGGTCATGGTTGGCGATCCAGTTCATACTAAAAGGTTGAGTGATTTGCTCCTGAACGATCATGGCATCTATGTCCAAGCGATAAACTTCCCCACTGTGCCTCGTGGCACTGAGCGGTTAAGATTCACACCATCTCCAGTGCATGGGAGGGTTGAAATCGACGAACTCGTGCATGCAATGGATGATATCTGGAAAACTTGTTCTTTAAGTCGTGCAGCTCTGTCGGCTTGAGATTGTCGCTGACAGCAACTTTTCCTTTCAAGGATTAGACATCAATTTGGCACAAGCGTGAAGTATGGTCCGTCACTTCCTTGTTATTCTTCTCTAAAACAAGAACGATAACCACCATCAAAGCAAACGCTATACGGTGAAACCTGTAGTTGCGTTCCGGCGAGCTTGCGTGTGCAACGAGAAGAATAGAGGCGATCTGCGAGATGGATATTAGTCAGATTAAGTACTTCTTAAACTTGGCGGAGACACTGAATTTCACTGAAGCCGCGCGCTTAAGTGGGGTCTCACAACCTAGCCTTACAAAAGCCATTCGTCGTCTTGAGCAGGAACTCGGGGGACCGTTGCTTTATCGCGACGGGAAAGACACCAGACTTTCTGCCTTGGGACGCGACCTGCAGGTGGAATTCACCCGGGTTGAGAACATTCTAAACATGGTCCGCGAGCTAGCGGATCGATCCATTGCAGGTCGAAGTGTCGTCCTAACGATTGGCGTTGCAACAACAATCGCGCCCGGTCTCTTTGCTGACTTCTGGTCGCACATTCTGGGGCAACTTCCAATGGTCGATTTGACGATCGAACCTATGCTGCCGAAGGAAGGTGAAGCAGAGGTTCTCTCAGGCAAATATGATCTTTGTATTTTGCCAGAAACGCCTGCACCCAACTTCAAGCTGACAACCGTGCCACTCTTCCATGAACGGCTAAAGCTCGCGATGTCGCGGGATTATCCTTTGGCGAGTGTGCCAATTGCCACGCCACAACAGATTTCCGAGGAACCCTATCTTGATCGAATTCACTGTGAGTTTCGATCTCAGTTCATTAACCATTTCAGAGATCGAAACATCGTTATGCGACCGCGGATACAATCCGAGCGGGAGGACTGGATACAAACTCTTGTTGCGAATGGATTGGGGATCACAGCGATGCCTGAGCATTCTATTATCGTGCAAGGGATCGTCCTTAGAGGAGTAAAGGGTCTCGATCTGGGAAGGAATGTCACTCTGGTTGCGGTCTCAGGGTCAGGGACACCCCGCGAAGTTAGGCAGATATTGAGCCTGGCAAAAGAATTTGACTGGAGCAGACCAAAACATAAAGAAAACGATTAGCTGACCAGGAGCGATAGTTCAAAGTAAAGGACGTCACACCGGATCAGGATCGGACTGTCTGCGCCTTCAAAGGCATACAGCTTATTCCCTGTGGTTATTGGAAAACTGCCCAACTCGTAAAGTAAGATTGAGGCCAGGGTTGGCCTTAGCACGTTGCCGGGGCCGCTCAGTAACTCGACTGGGAGAGCAAGCTTATGCTAGCAATAACAAGACTAATCATCACAACGGCCGTTGTGTCTGGAATGGGGCTTGCGGCCTTTGCTCAGGACTTGGTCAGTGGCCCTGAATTCAACGAAGACGGCTCTGTTGTACGGCCAATCGACTGGGAGACTTGGGTATTTGTGGGCTCGCCCTTGACGCCCAATGCTTTAAATGGCGGCCAAGCGTCGTTTCAGCAATTTCACAGTGTCTACATCGAGCCATCTGCATTCCAGTATTTCAAGGATACCGGAAAGTTCGCCAATGGTACGCAGTTGGCGAAGGTGCGCACACATCTTTACGAAGGCGATGACTGTTATGATCGAAGTGAAGAAAATGGATCCTGCCAGGCGGTTTCTGGCCGCGGCTATTTCAACGGTGAATACACAGGCTTTGAGCTGACTGTCAAAGACACCGAGCGTTTCGACGACCCGGGCGGATGGGTCTACTACAATTTCGGCGAGGACCCCCGTAAATGGGCGGACGCGGCTCAGCCTTTCCCTGCTGGTTCTTGCAACGCCTGCCATGAGGCGTCGGCAGCCAACGACTTTGTCTTCACACAATTCTACCCTGTCCTGCGCGACAGCGAGCCGAGGATAAGTGACTCCCGCGATAAAGCCGGGGAAGAGGAGGCATCGAATACTAAGGAAGAAAGTCCAGACGGCCCCAGCATAAAACAGGCTGCAGCAGTGCCCCTTCCAGTTTCAACCGACGTTGAAGAACTGTTCACATATCTACAAAGTGGAGCTTACAAAGAAGATTTTCCTTTGGCTGAACCAGAGCAACACCCGTCAGCGGGCCCACACGTGAATTTTGGCAAGCCAGTGCAGGCATATTTCTCAGAAGGTGTTGCGGCGTCCCTAAAGGCAGGAGACGATGCGCATCCAAAAGGCTCCATGATCGTCAAAGATCTTTTCAGCGATAATGGATCCGAACTGATTGGATGGGCGGTAATGCAGAAAACTGACGAAAATAGCAACGGTGGGCAAGGATGGTTCTGGGTTGAGTTCCTTTCAACAGAAGACCCCTCGCAAGTACCTGTCCCCGCCGAGAATGGTGCCGCGCTTTGTTCAGGTTGCCACGCCGGTGGGAAGGACTTTGTTCTGTCCAGACCATTTGAGTAAACCAAGCGTTCAACCATTATCGCGAGAAACGCGGGGTGCTTCGGCATCTCGCTTTTTTGGCTCAAATTCAAATATTGTCTGTCGTCGAAGATTTTGGGCCAGTTGGCAACCTGAGCTAAGAGAGGGTCTGACTCATCTTTTTGTTTTGATTATGCGGCGGTTTTGCGATGAAGCAAGTGTCGCGTTTCGATGGTCTTCCGTTTGATCCTTTCTCGTTGTTTCAGAATGGTTTCGCCGCGTCCGAAGTAAACGTCGGCGGGTGTGAGGTTCTGCAGGCTCTCGTGGTAGCGTCGGTGGTTGTAGTGATCGACGAAGGTCTCCGATACGATTGGTAGCGATCTCTTGGAACTGTTTGTCTTAAGCCCTCTCACGTCATTCTCTCTGATGTGAATCATATACGATGACTGATCCTCACCAAGCAGACCATCTTCTTCCACAACATCATCTTTCAGCATCCCAAGTACCTCAGATAACCGACAACCAATCTCTTCAAGTATGGGCAGGATCAAGCGTAGCTTGCCATAGGCTAGAGAGGAGCTGTACAGCTTCTCAAGTTCCTTTACGGAGAATGGTTCTCTTGGGGCTGCGTCTTTACCTTCGTCCTTGATGATTATCCGTGAAAAAGTGTTTCTGTGTGGTAGGCCCAATTCATAGATTGCGTAATTAAACACTGCGTTGAGACTGTTGAGCCTTCTACGGAGTGTTGTGGTAGTTACTTTACCGAATCTGCTCACGTCTTTGTAACTATCGACAAAAACTCTGGCATCCCTGCGGCTATATTCTTCCACAGTCTTAGAACCACAGACCGCAACCAACCTATTTACCGCAATAAAAACAGGCTTGGGGTTGATACCCTTTAGTTCGACATATTCTTGTGTGATTTCGACCAAATTAGTCATTTTGCTACCCTTATGATTTCCCAATTGGAGTCGTCGTAAGAGTGGTGCCCCCACACGGACTCGAACCGCGGACCTACTGATTACAAATCAGTTGCTCTACCAGCTGAGCTATAGGGGCACTGCCTGATCGGCCCCGGGTGAGTAGCGCAGGCTTGCGGCGTTGACAAGATGTCTCTTGCAGAAATTCGTGGCTTTTTGACGCTGTGCGGTGAAACGGTGAAAGACAAGTTTTCGGCGGCATCAGGCGGGGACGCTCAGGCCGAGGAACATGTCAAGAAGGTCGATGTCGGGATCGATCTCTGACAGGGTGCCATCCGTCCGCCATGCTATGGATAAAGCACACTTGGCGGCGGCCCAGGCCAACTGGGTTTGTGGCGCGACCCCCAGGTGCTCGCATGCCAGGGCGGCGAGGCTTTGGGCGCGATCTGCAGAGCCAACAAAACCCTCCGCGCCCCCGGGATTGCGGAACGCGTTGGCCAGCTCATAGCCGACGTCCCCGAAGACGCCTTTTGCGTCAAACACGACGGGGCCCCGTGCTGTGACGATCACATTGTCATGGTGGAAATCGCCATGCAGGGCACGCTCCGCACTGGCCTGGTCCAGCAGGGTACGGGCGAGGCTGGTGGCGTGGCGCATTGCGCGTTTGGCCGGGCCGGGGCAGGCCCATGAAAAACGCAGGTCAAACAGGCTTTGAAATCTGTCCTCAAGCGGGACAAGACCTGACAGATCACCGGGTACGGCCCGGTGCAGCCGCAGCGCCGTCTCGACCAGAATGGCATCGGCTTTTGCACCGTCCCCGTCGCGGATCAGATCGCCCAGCCGGGGCCCCTCAAGCCATGGCATCAGAAGGCTGTCGCGGGTATGACCCAGCACCGGAACGGCCACACCACCTTGTGCGGCGGCAAGAAGCCGGACACCGGACGCTTCCCCGCCCATGGTGCTGTCGTGGTACAGCTTCAGGGCCGCCGCGCTCCCGTCCTTCAGGCGCACCCGCAAAATTTGTGCGATATGCGTATCCTTGATCAACTGAGGGTCACGGGCGCCGTAGTGGTCCAAACGGTTCGCCAGTCGCGGGGCAAGCCCTGTCACAAACGTCTTGCGCGGGTCGTCAGTCATCTTGTCCATTTCCCTACCGCTTGCTATCACCCTGTCTCGAGCAGGGAAAGGACCGCCGCAATGCGCGCCGAGATTGAACAGACCGTGGCAGAGATTGAAAACTCGCTTGAACTTTTGCGCCAGCGCATGGGTTGGGATACCGCCCGGCACAGGCTTGAGGAATTCAATGCGCGGGTCGAGGACCCAAACCTCTGGGATGATCCAGCCAATGCGCAAAAGCTGATGCGCGAACGCCAGGCGTTGGTGGATGCGATCGACACCCATGACGGGATCAAGCAGGACCTTTCTGACAATGTTGAACTGATTGAGTTGGGCGAGATCGAAGAGGATGCCGAGGTCGTCGCAGATGCCGAGGCAGCCATCAAGTCGCTGGCCAAGAAGGCGGCGGCTAAGGAGCTTGAGGCGCTGCTGAATGGAGAGGCCGACAGCAACGACACATTCCTTGAAATAAATGCCGGCGCGGGGGGGACGGAAAGCTGTGATTGGGCCTCGATGCTGGCGCGGATGTATGTTCGCTGGGCAGAGGCGCATGGCTATACTGTGGAATTGCAATCGGAAAGTGGGGGCGACGAGGCGGGGATCAAATCGGCCGCCTACAAGATAAGCGGTCACAATGCCTATGGCTGGCTGAAATCTGAAAGCGGCGTGCACCGCTTGGTGCGTATTTCTCCCTTCGACAGCGCCGCCAAGCGTCATACATCCTTTTCTTCTGTCTGGGTCTACCCTGTGGTTGACGACAATATCGAGATCGAAGTGAACCCCTCTGATATTAGGGTCGACACCTACCGGTCCTCCGGTGCCGGTGGCCAGCACGTAAACAAAACGGATTCGGCCGTGCGGATCACCCACCACCCAACGGGGATCGTGGTGACCAGCTCCGAGAAATCGCAGCACCAGAACCGCGACATTGCCATGAAGGCGCTCAAATCGCGGCTTTATCAAATGGAACTCGACAAGCGGAACGAGGCGATTGCCGAAGCCCATGCGGGTAAGGGTGATGCAGGCTGGGGCAACCAGATCCGGTCTTATGTTCTTCAGCCCTACCAGATGGTCAAAGACCTTCGTACGAATGTCGAGACCTCCGACACCAAGGGGGTTTTGGACGGTGATCTGGATCAGTTCATGGCAGCCACACTGGCGATGGATGTGAGCGGCAAAAGCCGGGCTGAGGCGCAAGGGGATGACATGTAGGGGGGCTCTGCCCCTGTTGCGCGTTGCGCGACCCCCCGGAGTATTTGTGGAAAGATGAAGCAGGGAAACGTGCAAGGTGAGTGAAGGCGGTCTTTTGTCAATGACTGCAAGGGCACAGGCGGCAGGCATTGCTGCTGGGCATTTTTCGGCCGAGGCTGTAATGGAGGCGGTGCTGGCGCAGGTGGCGGCAGTCAACCCCGGGCTCAATGCCGTTGTTTCGATGCGGGAAGCCGACACGCTTTTGGCCGAGGCGAGAGCGGTGGACAGGGCGGACCGTGCGGGCGGACCTTTGGCAGGTGTACCCACGGCGATCAAGGACCTGGCTGATGTGCAGGGGATGCCGACTAGCCAGGGTTCTCCTATTTATGCGGGGCAGATGCCTGAAAAGGACGATCCCCACGTGGCGCGGATGCGGGCGGCGGGTGCGATTTTCATTGGCAAGACCAACACACCGGAATTCGGTTTGGGCGGGCATACGTTCAACGCCGTGCATGGATCGACCTGCAACCCTTATGCGTTGGATCGCAGTTGTGGTGGCTCTTCGGGTGGGGCCGCGGTTGCGCTCTCGGCGCGGATGATGTCGATTGCCGACGGCTCGGATATGATGGGTTCGCTGCGCAACCCGGCGGGTTGGTGCAATGTGTACGGCATGCGCCCGACCAAGGGCTTGGTGGCTGGGGCTGAGGGGGGGGATCTTTACCTCCATCGTCTGTCGACCCGCGGTCCCATGGCGCGCTGCCCTGATGATCTTGCGCTACTGCTGGACGTGATGTCCGATGCCGCGTCCAGCGAGGTGCTGAAGCCCGCAGGGCCGGGCGCGCGTATTGGCTGGCTGGGCGACTGGGGTGGGGCCTATCCGACAGAGGCGGGTGTTTTGGCCTGTTGCGAGGCCGCGCTTGGTGTGTTCGAGGCTCAGGGTGCAACGGTGACCCCGTTGGCGCCACCCATGGCGCGGGAGGTGCTTTGGGAGGCATGGGTCGTATTGCGCGCCTTTACGCTGGCTGCCGAGTTACAGGACCTTTACGCCGACGACGCGGCGCGCGCTTGCATCAAGCCCGACATGATCTGGGAAATTGAGCAAGGTCTGGCCCTGACGGCTATGGATGTGCACCGGGCGAGTCTGCGACGCTCGGACTGGTATCGCGCGGCCATAGCGCTTTTTGAGCGCTATGACGTTCTAGCCTTGCCCACGGCCCAGCTTTGGCCCTTTGATCTGACGCTGGATTGGCCCGGTGAGATTGCGGGTCAGGCGATGGATACCTATCATCGATGGATGGAAGTCACGATCCCAGCCAGCCTGATCGGGCTCCCGGCGGTGGCCGTACCCGTAGGTTTTGGTGCTCAAGGCCTACCCATGGGGCTGCAGCTGATCGGTGCTCCGGGCAGGGATCGTGCTGTTCTGGAGGTGGCGGAGGCCTATCACAGGGCAACCAATTGGCCTGACAAGGCTCCAGGCGACGGGATTAGGGTGGCGACACGGTGATCAGCGGGTCGAATTCAACTGTGATCAGCCAACGTTCCTTTGACACATCTGGCGCCCAGGAACTGATGAAATCGGTACGGTCAAACTCGACGATCTGGTTGCGCTCTGGGTCCAGTTTGATGCGGTCTAGCGATCCGAAATAGCCACCATTTGCATCTGGGTCGGTAACAGACCGATATGTATAGCCGATCAGTCCGGTTTCATCCGGCCCGTGGCATTGCGTCTCGGTCAGGTTCTCAGCCAGCTCGATGTTGGTTCGCTGCATGGCCATGTCGCGGTCTGCGGGCATCAAAGCCCCAGTATCTGTCCAGGGCCCTTTGACTGAGGGGCCGTTCCAGACCTTGTCGTCAATTGACATGGTAAACCAGTTGGCCGAGGGCTGACCTGCAATGGTGCGCATCGGGGTCTCAACGATGCTAAGCATTTCCCGGATTTCATTGCCCTGTGCATCGAAGACCTTGGTGATCTGACGGTGGGGCGGGCGCTGAAACGGGTCAAGCGGGCCTACGAAAAGTGCTTTGATCTCGTCATGGCACGCATCGGCCATTGCGCCGGATGGCAGGGCGAGGCAGAGGGCAGTGATGAGTATGCGCATGGGCCGGCTCCGGGTCAGTTATCGGTCTGATCGTAAGAGGTATAACTGCAATCTGGCAAGGGGTGTGGCGAGGTGAACACCGCCTTACGAGGTGCGTTCGGCAGCTTTGGCTGCGTCCCAGAGCGCGTCCATTTCCTCAAGGTTGGATTGGTCTGGGGTACGGCCGTCTTTGGCCAGTGCGGCCTCGATTGCGGCGAAGCGGCGGATGAACTTGGCATTGGCTTTGCGCAGGGCGGCTTCGGGATCGACCTTCATGTGGCGCGCCAGATTGGCCATCACAAAAAGAAGATCACCCATCTCTTCTTCGACCTTTTCATGGGGCAGGGTGGCAGCGGCCTCTTCAAGCTCCGCGGCTTCTTCGGTAATTTTGGCAAGTACGTGCGAGGCATCTGGCCAGTCAAATCCAACCCGGGCGGCGCGTTTTTGCAGCTTGTAGGCCCGCAGCAGCGCGGGCAGGCCTAGGGCTACGCCGTCCAGCACACCGGTCTGTGCTTTTGACGCACGCTCAGCCGCTTTGACGGTTTCCCAGTCGCGTGTCTGTTGTTCGGCGGACTTGTCGCGACTTTCATCCCCGAACACATGTGGGTGGCGGGCGACCATCTTGTCGGAAATCCCGTCTGTCACTTCGTCAAAGGCAAAAAAGCCTTTGTCACTGGCGATCTGGGCATGGAACACGACTTGCAGCAGCAGATCACCCAACTCATCGCGCAACTCGTCCCATGCCGCGCGCTCAATGGCGTCGGCAACCTCGTAAGCCTCCTCGATCGTGTAGGGGGCGATGGTGGCGAAATCCTGTTCGATGTCCCAGGGGCAGCCCGTTTCGGGGTCGCGTAGACGGCGCATGATTTCCAGCAGGCGCGGCAGGCCGCCATGGGGGTTGTGAATGAGGGGATCGTCGGGCATGGATTGGGGTACTCAATATGGGATTGGCGCGACCCTGACGGGTTGGGGCGAAGGAGTCCAGAGATGGCCGTGATAAACCGGATTGCCGGCTTTGCCGATGAGATGACCGCCTGGCGCAGGGCGCTTCATGCGCGCCCGGAGCTGGGGTTTGACTGCCATGAGACGGCGGCGTTCGTGGTGGCGCGGCTGCGCGAGTTTGGCATCACGCAAATCGAGACCGGCGTGGCTGAAAGCGGCGTCGTGGCGGTGATCGAGGGCCGGGACGGGGCCGAGGGGCCGGTGATCGGGCTGAGGGCGGATATGGATGCGCTGCCGATCGAGGAGGCGACGGGGGTGGAATATGCCTCTGAGGTGCCCGGTGCGATGCATGCCTGTGGCCATGACGGCCACACCACGATGCTTTTGGGAGCCGCGAAATACCTGGCCGAGACGCGGAATTTCTCGGGTCGGGTCGTGGTTCTCTTTCAACCGGCCGAGGAGGGCCCAGGTGGTGGCAAGGTGATGGTCGAAGAGGGCGTGATGGAGCGCTATGGCATCGATCAGGTCTATGCGCTCCACACTATGCCGGGGGCGGAAGCGGGATCGTTTCACACCTGTGCAGGCCCGATCATGGCGGCGGTGGATACGTTTCATATCGATATCAAGGGCTTCGGCGGGCATGGGGCTTACCCGCATGAGACGCGCGATCCGGTGGTCGCGGCTGCAGGCATGGTGCAGGCTATCCAAACGATCGTGAGCCGTAACCATTATGCGCTCAATGACCTGGTGGTGTCAGTGACGCAGATCCATACCGGGAGCGCTGAGAATATTGTTCCCGAAGAGGCTTACATCAACGGCACGATCCGCAGCTTTGCGCGTGATGTACAGCGCATGGTGTGGACCCGGCTGGAGGCGATAGTGGCAGGGCAGGCGGCGGCCTATGGAGTGGAGGCCTCTCTGCGGATCGATGAGGGCTATCCGGCGACGATCAACGATGCTGGAAAGGTAGAGTTTGCCGCCGAGGTGGCGCGCAATGTGGCAGGTGAGGCGGCGGTTCTCACGACCCGCGAGCGCGAGATGGGCGCAGAGGATTTTTCGTTCATGCTCAATGTCTGTCCGGGGGCCTATCTGTTCCTGGGGCAGGGGGAGGGCCCGGGCTTGCATCATCCCGGCTTTGACTTCAATGATGAGGTGGCCCCTGTCGGGGCCTCGTTTTTTGCCCGGTTGGTGGAAGAGGCGCACCCTTTGGCATAGGCGGCGCGCTCGTCACTCCCTTGCGGGCGTGCCTCGCATGTGGGGCGCGGGATGACAGATGGAAGGAGATAGGCGATGGCCCTCAAGGATGCGGATACCAATGTGGATGCGGCCTTTGCGCGACCTGATCGCAAGGGATTGGCGTTTGAGAATGCCTTTGGTGGGGCCACCTCTTTCCTGCGGCGGCGATATACCAAGGACCTGACCGGCGTGCAGGTGGCGGTAACGGGCGTGCCCTTTGATCAGGCCGTTACCAACCGTACCGGTACCCGAATGGGCCCCCGCGCGATCCGCGAAGCCAGCACGCTGCAGCCCTTCGATCCGCCCTATGGCTGGGGGGATTACAGCCCGTTGGAAGAGTTCGATATCGTCGATTATGGCGATCTGGCTTTTGATTACGCCAAGGTCAGTGATTTTCCCGATCGTCTGACCAACCATATCCGCACCATCCTTGCCGCCGGTGCCACCTCGATCACGATGGGCGGGGACCACTTCATCAGCTTTCCGATCCTGAAGGCCTATGCTGAAAAATATGGCCCCTTGGCCCTGGTGCAGGTGGATGCCCATTCCGACACCTGGCCCGATGACGACATGGATCGGATCGACCATGGCACAATGTTCTACAAGGCCGTCAAGATGGGTCTGATCGACGTGGAGAAATCTGTGCAGATCGGCATTCGGACCTACAACGAAGATACGCTTGGCATTCACACGATTGATGCCCGCGAGGTGCATGAGGCGGGTCCTGTCGCCGCTGCGGCGAAGGTGCGTGATATCGTGGGCGATCACCCTGTTTACCTGAGCTTCGACATTGACGGTCTCGACCCTGGCTTTGCACCCGGCACCGGCACACCGGTCTGGGGGGGGCTAAGTTCGGGTCAGGCCGCGATCCTGTTGCGTGATCTTGCGGGCATCAACATGGTGGGCGGCGACATCGTGGAGGTGAACCCGTCCTACGATCCCACCGGGGCCACTGCCGTGGCTGGGGCGCATGTGGCGATGGAGCTCATCTGTCTGTGGGGTTGGACCCGGCGATAGAGGTGGGATTTTGGGTGTTGCTGGAAAGATGAAGCTGGGTTGATGCGTATTTTCCTGATCTGTCTTCTCACGGTGGCAATTGTCGCTGGGCTGTATGTGCGGTTTGCGCCAAGCGATCCGGCACGATGGCACGCGTTGCCTGAGGATATGGACAACCGTGATGAGATGGGGGGAGCGCTCAGGGTTGTGGAGGCCGAAGAGGGCGATCTCACCCGGCTGCATGCCATTGCGCTTGCCACGCCGCGCACGCAGGTGCTGAGCGGCTCTCTTGAGGAGGGCATGATCACCTATGTCACCCGCACGCGCGTCATCGGTTTTCCCGACTACACCACTATCCGACAGGTCGGGACGCGCATTGAAATCCACGCACGCCTGCGCTTCGGGGCCAGCGATATGGGGGTTAACGCCGCGCGAGTCGATGCATGGCTGGCCGCGCTGTCCGGATCATGAGGACAAGCAGCCCTCGCTTACCGCGCGCCACATCGGGTTGTTGAGTGACATTTGGCATTGTGCCGTAAACGACCGCCCGTCCACATGCAGGCAGATCATTTCTCCCAGCTCGATGCGTTCACCAGCGCTGTCGGTGCAGTAGCAATCCACCGTCTTGCCATTATGCTGGACATCGGCCGCCAGTGGAGTGGCCATAATGAAGATGAAAAGAAGGCTGTAACGTAGCATATCCTCAGGATAGCAAAACCACAGCCCTTGACCAACACCCGTGAATGCGAGAGACCCCAATCCATGGTGCCTTTGGACAAACTCAGTGAAATCATCCATCGGTTCGAGTTCATCGAAGCGCAGATGGCTGAAGGTAGCGGTGACATCGCCCGGCTTGGCCGCGAGTATGCCGAGCTGCGCCCCGTGGTCGAGGAGATCCGTGCCTTTCACCAAGCGCTTGATGACCTTAAGGTGGCTGAGACCATGTTGGATGATCCCGAGATGCGCGAACTGGCCGAAGAGGAACGCGCCGAGATCAGCGCACGCCTGCCAGAGATGGAGGCCGCTCTTCAATTGGCCCTGCTGCCCAGGGATGAGGCTGACAGCCGTCCTGCGATCCTCGAAATTCGGCCCGGTACAGGCGGGGAAGAGGCTGCGCTGTTTGCCGGTGACCTGCTGCGCATGTACCAGCGCTATGCAGAGGCGCGCGGATGGCGGTTTGAGATTATCGAGGAGAACCAGACCGAGTTGGGCGGTATCAAAGAGGTGGTCGCCGCTATCAAGGGCGACGGCGTGTTTGCCCGGATGAAGTATGAAAGCGGCGTGCACCGGGTGCAGCGCGTGCCGGAAACCGAAAGCGGGGGGCGCATCCACACCTCTGCCGCTACCGTCGCCGTGCTGCCCGAAGCCGAGGATGTGGATATCCAGATCGACGCAAGCGATCTGCGGATCGATACCATGCGCGCATCCGGAGCAGGCGGGCAACATGTGAATACCACAGATTCCGCCGTGCGCATCACGCACCTGCCCACCGGGCTGGTCGTCACCAGTTCCGAGAAGTCCCAGCACCGCAATCGGGAGATTGCGATGCAGGTGCTCAAGACCCGGCTTTATGATCTCGAACGCCAGCGGGCCCATGATGAACGCTCTGAAACCCGGGCTGCACAGGTGGGTTCTGGCGATCGTTCGGAACGCATCCGGACCTATAACTTCCCGCAAGGCAGGATGACGGATCATCGCATTGGGCTCACGCTGTACAAGCTGGATCAGATTGTGGGCGGAGATCTGGACGAGACCATCGATGCGCTCATTGCCGATGCGCAAGCCACCGCGCTGGCGGAGATGAACGGGTGAGCCGCACCATAGGCGAGGCGCTGACCGATCTTCGTGGGAGGCTGGCTGCTGCCGGGATCGAAAGTGAAGCGCGGGAGGCGCGGCTGATCATGGCCACGGCTCTCGGCGTGGCGCAGGATCGGGTTAGCCTGATGCAGACCGATCCCCTCCCGCTTGAGGCCGAGGATGGTCTTGCCGCGATGTCTGCGCGGCGTTGCGCGCGTGAACCCCTGGCGTACATTCTTGGGCTTCGAGCCTTTTATGAGCATGAGTTTTGCATCACCCGTGATGTGCTGGATCCAAGGCCAGAAACCGAGACTTTGGTGCGCGCTGCCCTTGCCGTGCCCTTTGAAAGGGTCCTTGATCTGGGTACTGGATCAGGTTGTATCCTGTTGTCGCTTCTGGCTGCGCGACATGGCGCGCAGGGGGTTGGTGTGGATGTCTCGGATGCCGCCCTTGATGTGGCGGCCGACAATGCCCAGCGTCTTGGGGTCGACAGTCGGGCCAAATTTTTCTGTTCTGACTGGTTTAATAGAGTGGACGGTGTTTTTGACCTGATCGTGTCAAACCCGCCTTACATTTCACAGGCTGAGATGACGGTATTAGGCCCCGAACTGGCCTTTGAACCGCGCATCGCGTTGACCGATGAGGCCGACGGGCTTGAGGCTTACCGTGCCATAGTGCGTGACGTGGCAAATCACTTGCGCCCGGGCGGTTGGCTCATGGTAGAAACAGGTTGGACCCAAGGGCCTGCGGTGGCCGGTTTGATGCAGCAGGCCGGATTGGAGCAGATCCACATTTTGCCTGATCTGGATGGGCGCGACAGGGTGGTGCAGGGCCGTCTGCCGGATACGTCAGCGTGACATTCTGGCATTTAATCGCCACTTTTTAGGGGTTTTTTGCTAAAATGCGGCTAGCCCTCTTGTAAGAGAAGCCCAGCCATGTTTACACATAGGGCAGCAAGACGTTGGATGCTGGTATCAGCGGTCCACCTTGATACCAAGCCGAAACATGGTTGATCCGGAAAAATAGATGCGCATGGGGCGCGAAGCGGATCGAACGGCGATTTAAGCATAGGGCTGAAATCTGAATATGAGATCTTCAAAGTCACGATCGCGTAACAAATCTAACCGCAACAGGTCCGTGGGCAATGTAGTCAACCGTGTGTTTGACAGCTCTGGCCCAGAAGGTAAGGTGCGCGGTACCCCGCAACAGATCATCGACAAATACAATCAACTGGCGCGAGATGCACAGTTGGCCGGTGACCGGGTTGCGGCAGAAAACTTCCAACAGCATGCAGAACACTACCTGCGTCTTCTGGGCGTTGCCCTGAAAGAGCAGGAGGTCCGCCGCGAGGAACAGGAGCGTCATAACCGTGAGCGCCAGGCAGAGCGGGATCGTGAACGTGCCAAGCGGCAGGAACGCGAAGCCAACGGCGGAGACATGGTCGAGGATGGCTCTGGCGACATGGTGATAGATACCAGTGGGGACGGGGACAGCAACCTGGTCGACACGCCGGAGTCCACGATGGATGAGCCGATGCCGGAAAAAACCCGGCGTGCGCGCAAACCCAGGCGCCCGCGCTCAGAGGATGACGGTGCCTCCGGTGCGCCGGAGGCGGGTGGCGACTCCGATCCGCAAGCTGCGGCCGAATAAGGCGCGGGACACACCTGGTCGAGTTATTCGCGCGCTTTTGTCTGCTAGGGTCTTGGGGGCGTGATTAACTCAGCTGTGTCTTCACTGCTCGCGCCAATGCGCAGAACCCCTCGATTGGTATCACTTCGGCGCGATCTGTTGGGGTGATCCCGGCCTCGGTCAAACAATCCTCAACACCTGGCACAAGGCCCTTCAGCGCGGCCCGCAGCATTTTGCGGCGCTGGTTGAACGCCTTGGCCACCACCCTTTCCAGCAATGCGGCCTCTGCCTCGAACCGTGGTGCAGGCAGAGCGGTCAGGTGGACCACCGCACTTGACACTTTCGGTGGCGGCGAAAATGCGCCCGGCGGTAGATGCATCACGATCCGCGCCTCACTGCGCCATTGCGCCAGCACCGCCAAGCGGCCATAGGCCTTGCTGCCGGGCTCCGCCACGATCCGCTCAGCCACTTCTCTCTGGAACATCAGCGTCAGGCTTTCCCAAACGGGTGGCCATTGATCCGGCGTCAGCCAGCGCACGAGAAGCTCGGTGCCCACGTTGTAAGGAAGGTTCGCCACCACCCGTATTGGCGGGGTCAGATGCGCTAAAGGATTGAGTGCCAGTGCGTCCCCCTCCAGCACCTCTAGACGCCCCGGATAGGCGGTGGCAATCTCGGCCAGTGCGGGTAAGCAGCGTGTGTCCTTCTCCACGGCCAGCACCCGGCGCGCACCTTCGGCCAGTAACCCACGGGTCAGACCACCCGGGCCGGGGCCGATCTCTAGCACGTCTGATCCGCTCAAATCCCCTGCCTGACGTGCAATCTTGGCTGTCAAGTTCAGGTCCAGCAAAAAATTCTGTCCTAACGCCTTGCGAGCTGAAAGACCATGGGCTGCGATGACCTCCCGCAAGGGAGGAAGAGCATCTATGCCGCTCATGGCGCGCGCGTCCCGGCCATCTGGTACGCCAGTTTCAGCGCCTCAATGGTGGACGTGGGGTTGGCCTTGCCCTGACCGGCAATGTCTAAAGCGGTGCCATGATCCGGCGAGGTGCGCACGAAGGGCAGCCCCAGCGTTACATTGACCCCCAGATCGAAATCCAGCGTCTTGATCGGGATTAGTGCCTGATCGTGATACATGCAGATTGCCGCGTCATAACGCGCGCGGGCGGCGGCGTGAAACATCGTGTCGGCCGACATGGGCCCTATCAAAGTTAGCCCCTCAGCGGACAGCTGCACCACTAAGTCATTGATCCAGTCGATTTCCTCACGACCGATACTGCCACCTTCGCCCGCATGTGGATTCAGCCCCGCCACGGCAATGCGCGGCGCATCAATCCCGAAATCTTGGCGTAACGCGGCTTCGGTGATGCGGATCGTGGCCTCAAGCCCTGCGGGTGTCAGCGCCCCGGGCACTTCGGCGATGGGAATGTGGATCGTAGCAGGCACCACGCGCAGCAAGTTGCTGGCCAGCATCATGACCACGTCCTCCACATCAGCCAGCGCGGCTAGGTATTCCGTATGACCGGGATAGGCAAACCCCGCACCGTCCTGCAGAGCTTTCTTATGAATGGGTGCGGTGCAGACGGCACTCGCACTCCCCTGCCGGGTGAAATTGACCGCCCGTGCGATGACGTCAATCACGCCCTGCGCATGGTCGGGGCTGGGTCTGCCGGGGGTCATCGGGCCAGTGAAGTCATGCTCCAGAACGGGCAGGCCATCGGCCATCGCGGCGCCTGCCTCTGCGGGGTCAGTAATCGCAGCGATAGCCGTACCATCGGGCAAATGCGTAGGGTCTCCGATCCAAAAAAACGGAACCGCGCCCTTCAGTGCTTCCCAGGCCGAGACGGCCAATTCAGGACCAATTCCTGCAGGTTCACCACAGGTCAGCGCAACGGGTGCTGGCATCACTCCCCAACAATCCGGGCCTCGGCGCGTAGCCGGGCCAGGTAGCCATTGGAATAGGATTCTAGCCTGCTGTTCTGCACGAATGTGGTGAGTTCCTGAACGCTTGGCCCCTCTCCCTCTTGGCCTTCAATCAACGGCGTGCGGCCGCAAAGCATCAAAAAGACCAGCGTCTGTCCATTGGTGCGTGTGAGCGCAGTTGATACCTCGCCGGGGTCCAGTTGTGCCAGTTGCAAGGCGATGTCATTGGGGATTTCGGCAGGGGACTGCGCCTCGCGTGCAAGCGTGCTTTCCGGCTCACCCTGCGCCACGCCGTAAAGGTCATCACAAGTGTCTATCTTTGCCTCGACCTGCGCGGCGCGGGCCAGCCCAGCCTCACTTCGGCCACCGGGGATGTAATACATTGCATAGTCGATTTCGGAATAGCGCGGGGCAGGGCTGTTGGTTTCGGCAATATCACGCATCTGCAGCAGGATGATCGCCTGCTCGGTCGTGATAGGCTCTGTCACATCGCCTGGTGCCATTGCCAGCACGATGGAGCGAAGTTGCGGCGGCAGATCCGTGATCGAGGTCCAGTCCATCCGCCCGCCCGTGGGGCCCGTGGGCGATGCCGAGAAGCGCCGCGCGGCAACCTCAAAATCCCGTTGCGTCTCTACCTGGCTGATCGTCTCTGCCCGCTCCATCACCGCCTCAAGCTGACCCGGCGGGATCGGCAACACAATCTCGGATAGAAGCACCCGCACAGAATTGGTGCCTGACAAAGCGACCCGCGCACGCTCCACATCTTCCTCGCTGACAGAGATCTGCCCGCCAAAACGCGCGGTGATCACTTCGCGCCAGGTCACCCCAACGCGCACGAACTCACGAAACGTGCTTTCCTCAACCCCGGCATCGGCGAGCGCATTGATCATCTCGTCCAGTTCCATGTTCCCGCGTGCGGCGAACTCATCCATCGAATCCAACAGCGCACCTTCGCTGATCACAAGGCCGATGGTTTCGGCATCCTGCATCTTTAGCCGGTCTTCGATCAGCTGCTTACGAGCTACTTCCACCGGATCGCCGGGCGTCCGAAACAGTGTTAGAAGCCGAGCTCGCTGGTCGATCTCAAAGCGGGTGATGACCTTTTCATTGACCTTGATCACTGGCTCGAACAGGCCCTGCGCCTGCGTCGCAACGGGGCTGGTGAGCCACATCGCAGCGGCCAGCACCATGGGGAAAATCGCAAAACGCATCTGCTGGTCTGCTCCTTTTAGTTCGAACAGGATCTCGTATAGCTTCGGTCCGCCGCCTTGGTGGTGAAGCCCCTCAACCCAACCGTTAAGCGTATATCTGTGGACGGTGCAAGGAAGTTTGAAGAGGTAAAGCGGCGAGACGCCGACAGGGTGACATCGACGCATTCGTTGCGATAGGTCAGTCCGACGCCCGCGCGCACCGAATTGTCGGTGGCCACGTCATAGCGCCAGTCTGCGCTGCCAATCCAATGCTGCGACAGCCGGTAAGAGGCATCGAACGCCCATTCAGAGATCGTCGCCGCCCGGTTCTCGGCCGGGTCGCGTTCCAGCCAGATATACGTAGCGCCGATGGCTGTCTGCTCATTGTTCCAACTGGCGCGGGCCTCGGCCTTGGTGGTGTCGTTGATCCCGTTAAAGAGACTGCGCGCCGTTAACACAAGGCCATTGTTGCTTTTCAACTGGCCCGCCACAAGTAGGTCCGAAATTTTGCCGTTGAGGCCCGAGGAGTTGGTGAAGCTGTCAACGCCGTTGAATTCGTTCTGGTCCTCGTCGCGTACCAGCTGCCCAAACGCCAAAGCGCTCTGCCAGCCGCTTTGCATGAACCGGGTCCAACTAACCCCGTAGGAAGCCATCAGTCCCCGTTCCCGCCGATCCGGCGCGGCAAAGCGCGAGGTAGAGAAAAGGTTGCCCTCGTCAAATTCGATCCGGGTGTTTTCGTCATTGGGAATAAAGGCGTTTGATCCACCAACCCACGCAAGCTGTACGATGGGTTCTATCACGTCCGTAGCTCCTTTAGAGTTGCGCAGAAGCGGCCAACGTAGCTCGACCTCGACAGAGGGGGTGACTTGCGTGGTCGAGGACAGGCTTGTCACGCCTGCCTTATCAATCTGGAAGGCGTCAAAAGCTAACCCGCCCGCGACCTTGGTCAGTACCCCGCCTGGCATGGTCCAGTTCTTATGGTAACGGGTCTCAAGCGTCAGCCGCGTGACATCGCGGCCATCGGCCCAGGGGTCCGTGTCGATCCCGTCAAAGGCAAAGTCCGAACTGCGCCGATGGGTGTGCGCATCGCTGGTGATCCGCAATTCTCCACCCAGAGACGTGGGAAAAATGCGCCTCTCATATTCGCCATCCAACACCAGTGTGGGCAGGGTGGAGTTGGATTCCAGTGGCCGCAGGCTCTGAAAATGGGTGATGGCCGCGCGGACATAGCTTTCGCGGGAGGCGCGCTCGATCTCGACCTGACTGTCTAGGCGGGATTTCTCGGAATAGTCGTAGTCCAGCAGGTAGGTGTCATCATTGACAAACTCGAGGTCAAACCGAAGCGTCAGGTCGTTGCCCAGATCAAACTCGCCCTTGCCGAAAATGTATCCCCGTCGGTCGCGAGAGCCCAATGTGGTGACGTCATCATCCGAAAACGCGCCCTCAAACTCGATCCGGCCACTGCGGAAAGCCTGCCGGTAACGGGCCTCTAGCGTGCGGGTCTTGTTGGTCAGGAACGGTGTCAGCGTCAGGTCACGGTGATCGCCCAACCGGATGAAATATGGTACCCGCCCCCCGGTCCCCAGCAGCGTAGAGTTGAAGAGCGAGGGCACAAGAAACCCCGTGGCCCTTTTTAGCGCCGGATCGGGCAGGCGCAGGCGGGGCAGGTAGAACACTGGCGTGTCCATGATACGCAGCTGCGCGTCCTCGAAGTAAAGCTGTTGTTCCACCTGGTCATGGATCACCCGGTTGGCGCGCAGCTGCCACAGAGGCGGTCTGCCGTCATCGCAGACCTGGCATGAGGTAACGGAGACTTTAACAAGCTGGTTATAGCGCCCGCCTGTGCGGTTCATCTCCTGCGCGGCCAGCTGGACGTGATCGCTCATCACTAGTCTCGCGCCCCGCAGAATGCCGTTTTCAAAGGCTTCATCGACCTCGGCGGCGTCGGCCAGAACGATAAGGTCGTCGCCCTCCTGGATAACCAGCGGGCCGGTCAGGATGAGCGTATCACTGGCTCGGTCATAGATAATCTTCGTCGCCTGAAGGCGGCGGCCCTCGTACATCGCCTCGACATTGCCCGTGGCGACAAGACGTTCATTGCCCTCCAGGAACACGTCATCGGCCACCAGAACAGCGGGCTGAGGAGGCTCCTGCGTTGTTTGCGCAGCAGCGGGAAGCGCCATGGCCACCAGAAGCCCAAAGGCCGTGATATGGTGGCGAATACTCATCCATCCTCCATATGCAGCAGGATGCCCGCGGCCAGAAGGAAGGACGCCACGGGTGGCGCCCACGCGGCAAGAGTTACAGGTATCTCCCCGTTCTCCCCAAGGATTTGTGCAAAATTCCGGATGTAATGCAGGCCAAAGCCCAACAGAACGGCGGTCAGCACCGACAGTCCGGTGTTGGAAAGCCTTGCAGGCCGCATCGTAAAGGCGGCTGACACCATCACCAGTGCCATCAGAAAGATTGGTCGCGCCAATTCCATCTGGTACCACATGTCATAGCGTCGAGCCGAGAAACCGGCGCTTTCCAATTGTCCGATAAAGGCGGGCAGATCCCAAATTGGAATATATTCCGGTTTGCCGAAGCTGTCGATAATCCGATCCTGTGTCAGGTCCGAGCTAAGGCGCATTTGCTCCACCAGCCGTGCGCCCGCTTCAGGGATATCGCCGCGGGCAAGATCCCAGACCTTGGCGTCATAAAGGACCCACTCTCCCTGTTGCAGTCGCGCGGCCTTGGCCTTTATCCGCTGGTCTGGTGTGCCATCCGGTGCAAACTGCATGAAAGTCGTATCAAAAAGGACGGTCAGGTCAGAACTTGCCCGCTCGGCATGGATAACCGTCTGTCCTTCGGGGGTGCCCTGGCGCAGCCACAGGCCCTCTGAGGCGATCACGAGGATCGAGGCCCCGCCGCCCACATGTTGGTTGATGAGGTCGTTATAGCGCTTCGCTGAGGCCGCGACGATAGGGTTCAACATCGTGACCGACAATCCGCCGATGATGGCGGCCACGACCACGGGTGCGGCCAAGCTGCGCAATGCGCTACGGCCCGCGGCGCGTACGACCACCAGTTCCGAGGACCGTGCAAGCCGCACAAAAAGTGCGACCGTGGCCAGCACGATCACCAGTGGTAGGATCTCGTAGTTTTCGGATGGGATATTGAGAAGCACCAGTTCAAGCACTTCGGTGAAGCTCAAGTTTGGAAAATCCTGCAACTCATCGACCAGGTCGACCAGCGCCATCAGCACTGCGAAGACCAGCATGATCAGTGCAAATGTCCAGAAGAACCTGCGGGCAAAATACGCATGTAGGATCATGTCGCATCCCCCGCCACGTGCCGGAACGGTACCAACCTGCGCAAAAGTCCGGGATTTGAGGCAAAGAAAAGAAGAACCGCCGTGATGGCAAGTCCCATCGCAGCTGGCACATACATCAGGGGCCACATGGCGGCATTGGCAATCACCACGCCGGTTACGCTGCCCTCGACCAGCTTTACGGTGATCAGCAGCACGAAGGCCATCACGATCTGCCACCAGATCCCGAACCGGCTGAACCCGCCCAGCAGAAGCGTGGCAAAGCCGATCAGCGTGGCCACCACGCACATCAGCGCCTGCACAAAGCGGTTGTGCAGCGCGAACTGCAACTCTCCGGGTGTGGCGCCCGTCAGTTCCAGCACTTGTGGCGCCCTCAGGATCAGATCCCCGGTATGGGCAAACTCCACCTTGTTAAGCCGCGTCGGGTTTTGCGAGATCAGCGAGGATATGTCGTAGGAAAAATCATCAAAATGCGTGGTGTAAAGGCGTGATCCCTCACCCCGCAGCGTCTGCGCCAACCCTGCCACCATCACCAGCTTGGTACCATCCGGGTCCTGCACAAGGTAGGCGCGGGTCGAGGTGTAGGTGATCGAGTTCTCGGGATCCCGCCTGTCCGACAGGAACACGTCCTGCAGTTCACCCTCAGGCGTGATGTCTCGGATGTAGAAAGTGATGCCCGGGGCAGGGTGCAGGAACTCGCCCTCCTCGAGAAACCGGGCAGAGACGCTCTGGCGCACTTCCGCCTCGCGCTGGCGCAATTTTCCAAGGCTGCTGGGGATCAGGTAATGGCTTAGCAGGGACATAATCACCGCGATGATCACGCCAAAAACGGCTGCTGGACGGATCAAGCGCCAGGGCGAATACCCCGTGGCTTGCACGACTGTCAGCTCGCTCTCCGTGCTCAGTCGGTTGGTGACATAGACCGCTGACGCAAAGGCTGCGATCGGCAAGACCATGCCGATAACTCCCGGCAAAGTCAGCGCCGTGAATTCCAGGAACACCCAGGCGGGCTGTCCATCCCCGATCAGCCGGTCAAACATGCGCACGGCCTTGTTGATCCAGAAGATCGACACCAGAATCAGCGCAAAAAAGCCAAAAAGCACCATAAATTGCGACAGAACATACCTGTCGAATTTGGTCACGCTCCTACCCCCACGCTTCTTGTTTTTCGAGAATTTAGCGGAAATGACAGGTTGGGACCACTGCTAACTGGTCAACCAATGAACAGCGCGCTAGGACTCTGGCAAATCTGCCCCACTTTTTCGGAGAGTACCCATGCCAGCACCCATTTCCATAACCGCAACGGCCGCTGATCTAGACGAGATCGGCACGTTCGAGGGTCGCGTGGCGATTTTCGTCGACAGAGACGGCACGCTGGACGAAGCGGGACAGCATGCCAATGACCTCACGGGTGGCGCAGTTGCGCGTCTTGTGGCGTCCGATGGGTGGTCGAAACTGTCTGCGGGTGAAACCACCTCGATGGCGTTCCCGTCGGGCATGGCGGCCAAGGCGCTTGACCTGGTCTATCTGCCTGGTCCGATCAACGCACCGGAGACGCGCAAGGCGGGGGCGTCGCTGGGCAAGACGAAAGGCGATGCAGCAATGCTGGTGGCCTATCTGGGCCGGTTGCATGCTGATGAGTTGGCGCTGGGTCTCATGCTGCGCGCCTATGCCTTTACGACCCATAAAACATCCGAGGAAAAACTAAGCGAACCGGTCACGCTCATGGCTGCCGATCCGGACGCTGCGTCAGCAGGCGTGGACGCCATGCGTCCGCTGGCCGAAGGGGTGTTCCTGACCCGCGATCTGGTCAATGAACCCGCCAACCACTTGACCACCACGGAATTTGCCAACCGGATCGAGGCTATGACCGATCTCGGCCTCAAGGTTCGCGTGATCGACGAAGATGAGCTGCGCGAGATGGGCATGCACTTGCTGCTTTCTGTGGGCCATGGCTCGATCACCCCATCCAAGGTCGCGATCATGGAGTGGATGGGCGGCAAGGAAGGCGAGGCGCCGCTCGCGCTTGTGGGCAAGGGTGTCGTGTTCGATACCGGTGGCATCAGCCTTAAACCCTCAGGCGGTATGGAAGATATGACAATGGACATGGGCGGGGCAGGTGTTGTGACCGGCGTTATGCACACGCTGGCGGCCCGCAAAGCCAAGGCCAATGTGGTAGGGCTTGTGGGGTTGGTGGAAAACATGCCCTCCGATCGCGCTACGCGGCCCGGTGACGTGGTCACCTCGATGAAGGGGGACACGGTTGAGATCATCAATACCGACGCCGAGGGGCGCCTCGTTCTGGCCGATGTGCTTTGGTACGCCCAGGAACACTACAAACCGGCCGGTGTGATTAATCTTGCCACACTGACCGGCGCCATCATCATTGGCCTGGGGCATGAGAAAGCAGGCGTATTTTCCAACGATGATGCCTTTTGCGACAGCTTTCTCGCCGCCGCCGCGGGTGAGGATGAGGGTGCATGGAGAATGCCAATGGGGGATGCCTATGACAAAATGCTCAAATCCCGCATCGCCGATATGAAGAACGTAGGCGGCCGTGCGGCCGGCTCGATTACGGCGGCGCAGTTCCTGCAACGTTTCATTCAGGACAATGTGCCATGGATTCACCTCGACATAGCGGGTGTCGCCCGCGTGACCGAGGACACGGCCATGGCGCCCAAAGGCTCCACCGGCTGGGGGGTTCTGGCGCTCAATCGTCTTGTGGCAGATGGCTACGAAAACGGCTGATGGGGTCTGCCTATTTCTACCACCTGACCCGTCGCCCGCTTGAGGCGACGCTGCCCATGCTGCTCGACAAGGCGCGCGGGGCTGGGTGGCGGGTGGTGGTGCGCGGCGTTGATACGGCGCGGATGGACTGGCTGGACCAGAAGCTCTGGCTCGGGCCGGAGGAGGGCTTCTTGCCCCATGGTCTAGCCGGTGGCGCATATGACTCGCGCCAACCCGTACTTCTTACAGTTGCTCAAGACAGCCCCAATGATCCGCAATGCCTGATGACGGTTGATGGGGCAGAAGTCAGTGCTGAGGAAGTGACCCGGCTGGAGAGGGTCTGCGTGTTGTTCGATGGAAATGATGAGACGGCGCTGTCCACGGCGCGCGGTCAGTGGAAAGCGCTGACCGATGCAGGCTGCGCGGCGAAATACTGGTCTGAGGAAAGTGGCCGCTGGGAAAAGAAGGCCGAGAAAATGCCCGCGTAAAACCTTGTAGATGATGAATTTTTAGCCTGTACGCCTTTCAAGGCTTCGCAGCCGGAAAAGTGGATCACTCTCGTGTCAAAACAAGCTTGCCACCAGAAATTTCCACCGTATCAAACCGTTGAAGATATCCCATTCCCAAAAGTGAACCGTCCAGATCGCCCTCATTGACGAAGGCCCGCAGATTGGTATCATCGATCCCCCCGACCGACACACGCTCCAGTGTTACAGGTGCAATCCGCACCTCACCATTGGCCGTGGCTGCCCGTCCGATATAATCGAGCGTTTCAGGATCAAACCCCACCTTTTTTGCATCTGCCTGGCTCAGCACAATATCCGTTGCGCCTGTATCCACTACGAAGTTCACGGCAGCACCGTTGATTTCGGCCGTGAGGTAGTAGTGCCCGTCGGGTGCGCGCGGCAACTCGATCTGGCCCGTAACTGCCGATACCAATTGGCGCGGGCTGGCTGTCTGGCGCACATCGTCCCAAAGCCCATAGGCTGCAATCAATCCAATGAACAAAAACCCCCATATCACAGCCTGTTGCAGTACTTTATTCATGCTATTGCGGTTGCTCGCCACAAACCAGATCACCACGGCCCCGCCAAGCAGAACCAGATACATCAGCTGTCCAAAATCAAAATTATCCATAACCGGGATATAAGCTGCGCATGGTTGCGTTGAAAGGGTTCAGCTGCCCTCTGCCGCCTCCAGCCGCTCCTGCGCGGCCAGCCACAGGGTTTCCGCCCGGTCTAGGCCATCCATCACCTCGGCGTATTTTTTCTGCCACTCGGCCATATCGCCCGCGCGCGCATCCTCATACATCGCCGGGTCGGCCAGTTTCGTGGCGATCTTGTCCTGCATGACCTGCAACTTCTCCACCCGCTCCTCGCATTTCCGCACGTCTTGGCGCAGGGCCAGGATCGTATCGCGCGAGGGGCGTTTGGGTTTGGTCGGGATTGGTTTGGAGGGCTTGCCACTGTCATCCGCCCCCAAAAGCATCTGTCGATAGGTCTCCAGATCCCCATCAAATGGCGTCACACGACCGTCTTTAACCAGCCACAGCCGATCGGCGACAAGGCTCAGCAGGTGCATATCATGGCTCACGAGGATCACCGCGCCGGTGTAGGCTGTCAGCGCTTCCACCAAAGCCTCCCGGCTTTCGATGTCGAGGTGGTTGGTCGGCTCGTCGAGGATGAGCATATGCGGTGCGTCCAGCGTGGCCAGAAGCAGGCTTAACCTGGCCTTCTGCCCACCAGACAGCTGACCCGCAGGCGTATCGGCCTGTTCCGCGCCAATCCCGAAGCCACCCAGTCTGGTGCGTAGCTTGCCCGGCAATTCCTCGGGCCGCATCCGCCGGATATGGTCGAGCGGGGTCTCCTCGGGGCGCAATTCCTCCAGTTGATGTTGCGCAAAATACCCAATACGAAGCTTGGAGGTCGCGTAACTGCGCCCTTCTAGCGCATCAAGTTTACCAGCCAAAAGCTTGGAAAAAGTAGACTTTCCCTCACCATTTCGCCCCAGAAGTGCGATCCGGTCATCCTGATCTATTCGCAAATCGAGGCGGTTCAGGACAGCCTGTCCGTCATAGCCGACAGCCGCGCCATCCAGCCTAAGTATGGGCGGCGATAACGGTTCTGGCGCAGGAAAGCTGAAGGTCCGCAATGCAGCTTCCTCGGGCCGCGTGATAGGCTGCATCCGCGCCAGCGCCTTGATCCGCGCCTGCGCCTGCTTTGCCTTGTCGGCCTTGTAGCGGAACCGGTCTACATAAGATTGCAGATGCGCCCGCCGTGCCTCTTGTTTTTTGGCCTCTGCTTCTGCTGCAGCCAGCCGCGCGGCGCGAGTTTCAGCAAACCGATCATAGCCCCCTTGGTAAAGTGAAAGTCGCCGATCTTCCAAGTGCAGGATCGAGCCTACGGCGCGGTTCAAAAGCCCGCGATCATGGCTGATCACCAGCACTGTGTGCGGATAACGCGCCAGATAGCTTTCAAGCCACAGGGCCCCTTCAAGGTCGAGGTAGTTGGTTGGCTCGTCTAAAAGCAACAGGTCCGGCGCGGCAAAAAGCACAGCCGCGAGTGCCACCCGCATCCGCCACCCGCCTGAGAAAGCTGAACAGGGCATGGCCTGTTCGGCAGTCGTAAATCCGAGACCTTTTAGGATACTCGATGCCCGCGCCTCTGCCGACCAGGCGTCAATATCGGCCAGCCGTGTCTGGATTTCCGCAATTCTGCCTGGATCGGTGGCGATCTCGGATTCCTGAAGCAATTCAGAGCGTTCCGTGTCGGCTTTCAATACAGTGTCCAGCAAGGAAACTTCGTTGCCCGGCACCTCCTGATCGACCCCACCGATGCGCGCGCGTTTGGGAAGGTGGATATCCCCGCTTTCCAGCGCCAGCTCGCCCCGGATCAAGCGAAAGAGCGTGGTCTTGCCTGTTCCGTTGCGGCCTACGATACCCACCTTATGCCCGTCGGGGATCACGGCTGAGGCCCGCTCTAGCAGGGGGCGGCCCGCAACGGCATAGCTGATATTGTCAATCCGCAACATGGCCTCCGAATGCCTGAAGCGGAGAGGCGCGTCAATTCCCGGATCAATCCCTGCTTTTCAAAGCGCAAACACCGTGATAGTGGGGCCGCGTTATTCAAGGTGCGGGGCTACTCATGCCCGGTGCCGCTTATGCCAAACCATCAAGGAAAAGAGATCACCATGGCTGTCGAACGCACGCTCAGCATTATCAAACCCGATGCCACCAAACGTAACCTGACCGGCAAGATCAACGCCAAGTTCGAGGATGCAGGCCTGCGCATCGTCGCACAAAAGCGCATTCATTTGT
The DNA here is from genome assembly GCA_963691795.1 of Roseovarius sp. GTDB lineage: Bacteria > Pseudomonadota > Alphaproteobacteria > Rhodobacterales > Rhodobacteraceae > Roseovarius. The sequence goes on along the minus strand of OY829373.1, from coordinate 2,997,090 downwards.
CCAAAGCGCAAGCGGGCGTGTTTTACGCCGTACATGCCGAGCGCCCTTTCTACGATGAGCTGTGCGAATTCATGGCAAGTGAGCCGGTCGTGGTTCAGGTTCTCGAGGGTGAAGGCGCGATTGCCAAGAACCGTGAAGTCATGGGCGCCACCAACCCGGCTGACGCGGCCCCCGGCACCGTCCGCGCGGAATTCGCCGAATCTGTCGGCGAAAACTCAGTCCACGGTTCTGACGCGCCCGAAACGGCAGCGGTTGAGATCGCATATTTCTTCTCCGGTCTGGAGCTGGTGGGCTAACTCAGCCCGACCTTGTGAGTATTGCAAAGGCCGCTCTGCTGAGCGGCCTTTTCCTTTGCCAGTGGCGCGAATTCTTTCGAAGACTGTACTGCGTGCCCAGGGCTTTACCCGCGATGTCAAGGATTGGGATGTTGCGCTTTTGATTGCAAGTGCTCGTGTTAAGCCCGGGACGCGCAACGGTTGTTCAGTAGACTGCCAAAGGCTCCCCCGGGCTGCCGGTTGCCCCCTCGACCTTCAAGGGTGCGAAGATATAGGCAAATTCCGCGATTTCGGCATCGATCAACCGTTCTGTCTCCAGATTTTCATGCAAGAAAATTCCGTTTTTTTGCAAAAGCTCCAGATGCAGCGCAAAAGAATACGGACCCCCAGAGGGCTGCACTGGCACCGACCAGCTGTCCGAGGCCACAAGCGCCACGCGCCGTTCAATCAGCCAGGCCACGGCCTCCGCCCCAATCCCGGGCGCACCAGATAGATATCTCTCCCCATTTGAAAGCCAATGCCGCCCCCAGCCCGTGTGAAACACCACCACATCACCCAGCCCCGGCTCACGCAATTCATGCCAGTCCAGAGCGGCCTCGATATCGGCCACTGTGATTTCGTCCCCGGCCTCCATCGGGCCGCCGCGCTGCGTGACCATGTCGATCATGATGCCCCGAGTGAAGAAGGGTTTGACATGTTCAATTCCGAGGTCAATAAGCCCGTTTTCACCAACAACATCAGAATTTTGCAAGTCATTGTAAAACCTCCCACCGGGTCCACCTGAGCGCATGTGCCCAAGTCCCACAAGCCGTGTGCCCATCTGGCCTATCGTGGCTGTTAGCTGACCATCGTAGAAAACAACCTCATCGGTCTCTCGCACCGCCACATCGGTGCCAGTCAACGTAAACTTTTGTCCCTTACGCATTGGCATTGCATCAGAATAGTCCCGTCCCAACGGTATCACGCGGCCCCGCCGGATCAGGTTTGCAGCCTCGATCGCCTTGCTCTCATTCATCAGAACCGAGGCGCCCTGTCGGTCCCAGTCCCCGAAAGGAGAGGTGCCATCCTCCTGTGCCCAGCCCGGCCCGGTCAACGCAAAGCCTAACACCACCCCTAATCCCAAGCGCTTCATATCCCGAGCCTCGCAAAGTCCTGCCGCTGACACTACACCCTATTGTCCCCGAAACGATCAACCTCAATCTGGTCCAGATCCGGCTTCCAAGTTGACAATTGACCCTTTCACAAGGTTCTGTCATGCAAAGGTTCCGACACTGGTTAGGGTGCGCCCCATGAAGGTCATCATCTGTGGAGCCGGGCAGGTAGGCTGGCAAATCGCCCGTCACCTTAGCGGCGAAAAAAATGATGTGACGGTCGTCGATAACAACCCCGATCTCGTGCGCCGTGCGGCTGAAACCCTTGATGTGCAGGGCCTAACGGGCTTTGCAAGCTATCCTGATGTTCTCGACAAGGCAGGCGCGCGCGATGCCGATATGATCATCGCCGCCACCCATTCCGATGAAGTCAACATGGTCACTTGCCAGGTGGCCCATTCCGTCTTTGCCATCCGCCGAAAGATTGCGCGGCTGCGGGCGCAGTCCTATCTGGATGCAATTTATTCTGATCTTTACCGCCGCGATCACATGCCCATCGATGTGGTGATCAGTCCCGAACTGGAGGTGGCGCAGGCCGCCATGCAGCGCCTCGCTGCGCCCGCGGCCTTTGATACCGAACTCTTTCTTGACGGCGATGCCCAGCTCATGGGCCTGCGGTTGGGAGAGGACTGCCCGATCCTGAATACTTCGCTGCGCCAGCTCAATGACCTGTTCTCAAGCCTACGTGTGATCGTCGTGGGCGTACGCCGCGACGGCAAGCTTTTCGCGCCCGAGGCCAATGACCAGCTTTTCGCCAATGATGAGGCTTACGTCTTTGCCCCCGTTGACGACATTCCCCGTACGCTTGAGGTGTTTGGCAAATCCTTCCATACGCAAGAGAGGTTGGTCATCATCGGTGGTGGCAATATCGGGTTGTCTGTAGCGCAGGCACTTGAGGCGCGCGAACGTAGGACCAAGGCCAAGGTAATCGAACGCGACCGCAAAAATGCCGAACGCGCCGCCGAAATTCTTGAAAGGACCATCGTGCTCAACGGAGACGGGCTTGATGCCGTGCTGCTGGCAGAGGCGGGTGTGGCGCGCGCCGATGCCATTCTGGCGGTGACGGATGACGATAAGACCAACATGCTCGCAGCCGTGCGCGCCAAGGCCGAAGGGTGCAGATTTGCCATCGCACTGATCAACGATCCCACGCTTTTGCCACTGATGGAGCCGCTTGGAATCGACGCCTATATCAATCCTCGTGGTACAACTGTCAGCTCTATCCTGCGCCATATCCGCCATGGGCGTGTGCGCGCAGTCTATTCCGTGGGCGATGCCGAGGCCGAGATGATCGAGGCTGAGGTGCTTTCGACCTCAACTATCGCGGGCTCAATGATCCGTGACATCAACTTCCCTGAAGGTGTGCTTGTGGCGGGCGTGCGCAAGGGTGAGGAGATCGTCAAACCCACCGGCAAGATGCGGCTTGAGGCCGGCGATGTGGTGGTGATCTTCTCGCTGGCCTCTGATGTTGCGCAGGTGGAGCAGCTTCTTCAGGTCTCCATCGACTTCTTCTAAGCCATGTTTACCCGGCTTCTAAACCTTCCGCTGATCCTACCTTTGACGGGCCTTTTCGCTGCGGCCATGTTTGTACCTGCCGGCCATGCGCTGGCCCATGAAGATCATTCGGTGGCGCGGGTGTTCTTTTATTCCGGGCTGATCGGCTTTGCGGTTTTGGGTATGATCGCGCTGGCGCTTTCTTCGCGCAAGCTGCGCGACATCTCGGACCTCGACAACCTCGCCTCGCTCTTTCTGGCCTATACAGTGCTGCCGCTCTTCCTGGCGCTGCCCTTTTACGAGGGGCTCGAGACGACCTCCTACCTCAACGCCTATCTTGAAATGGTCTCTTCTCTCACCACCACGGGCGTGCCGCTTTTCGAGGCGGATCGTCTGACTGAGGCGCTCCACCTCTGGCGCGGGCTGGTGGGCTGGATGGGGGGGCTGCTGATCTGGGTCGCTGCGGCGGCAATCCTCGCGCCGCTCAATCTCGGTGGGTTCGAGGTGACCGCCCGGGCCGAGCCGGGACAGGGGCGTGAACGTTCCGACCGGTTCAAGCGCGCCAGTGCTGCGCGCCGCATCACCGAGATCGGCGCCCAGCTGTTCCCGATTTATGCTGGGCTGACCTTTGTGCTCTGGCTCTGCCTTGTCGTGGCACAGGCGCCGCCCACAGTGGCGGCGATCATTGCCATGTCCACATTGGCCACGTCCGGCATTTCGCCCATGGACGGGCTTGAGGGTATGCAAAGTGGGCTTGTGGGAGAAGGGGTGATCTTCTTCTTTCTGATTTTTGGACTTTCGCGGCTGACCTTTTCCAAGGATACCGTCACGCCTGCCCAGCAGGGGCTTGGCGCGGACCCGGAGTTCCGCATCGGCTTGGTGCTGGTACTGGCCGTTCCACTGCTGCTTTTTTCGCGTCACTGGCTGGGGGCTTTTGACTTTGATGAACAGGAAAACCTCTCGAATGCACTCTCTGCGCTTTGGGGTGGCATGTTCACCGTGCTGTCTTTCCTGACGACGGCTGGCTTTGAAAGCACGGCCTGGGATCAGGCGCAGGATTGGTCGGGACTGAGCACGCCGGGGCTGATCCTGCTGGGACTGGCGCTTGTGGGGGGCGGGGTTGCCACCACGGCGGGCGGGGTCAAGCTGCTTCGGGTGTATGCGCTCTACCTCAACGGCCAGCGAGAGCTTGACCGGCTGGTGCATCCCTCCTCCGTTGGCCGCTCAGGGGCAACCACCCGGCGCATCCGACGCGAAGGGGCGTTCATCGCCTGGATATTTTTCATGCTTTTTGCTCTGACACTTGCGTTGATCACCGTGGTGCTGGCGCTCTTGGGGCAGGATTTCGAGTCCGCCATTGTCCTCGCAATCGCGGCGCTTTCCACCACTGGGCCCCTCATCGATAATGCGACGTCCACCCCTATTTCGGTGCTCGATATTGGCGCGGCGGGCAAGCTTGTGCTCTGCGCAGCCATGTTGCTGGGCCGCCTTGAAACACTGGCCATCATTGCCCTGTTCAACCCCGCCCTCTGGCGCCGTTGAAAGGGTGCGGCCGCGTTCTCATTCCACTCCTGATCCTAGCTTCATCTTCCTTTAAATACGATCGGAGAAGTGTGAGCAGAGTGACGGGGGCAGGCCCCGCGAATTCCTGCGACATCACCCCCACATCATACAGTTGATTTTTGCACTGGAAACTCTCGCCGCCTGCCTCCATACTCGCGCCAGATCGAGGGCGTGCCGATCCGCGGCGCCGGCAAGAACAATTGAAAAAATAAAGGTTTAAAACCCATGGCAACAGATAGACAAAACCTGCAGGACGCCTTCCTCAACCAGGTGCGTAAGACGAAAATCCCCGTCACCGTATTCCTGATTAACGGTGTTAAGCTGCAGGGTGTGATCACGTGGTTCGACAATTTTTGCATTCTGTTGCGCCGCGATGGTCAGTCCCAGTTGGTTTACAAGCATGCGGTATCTACGATTATGCCCTCCCAGCCGGTAAACCTTTATGACGGTGACGATGCCGCGTCCTGATCTTGTGTTGACATGGGCCTGACCGAGGCGACGCAGACGCGCGCCTGGGTCCTGCACCCCGACATCCCGACAGAATCCGACCGGCGCGACCCGGCGCATGCCCTCGACGAGGCCGTGTCCCTTGCTCATGCCTTGCCGGGGCTCGAAGTTTTGGGCAGCGATGTCGTGCGCCTGCCGCGCCCCCATCCCGGAACGCTTTTCGGCAAAGGCAAGATTGAGGAGTTGCACCGCCTTGTCGATGACCATGACCTTGGCCTAATCCTGATTGACGGGCCAGTGACGCCTGTTCAGCAGCGCAATCTCGAAAAGCAACTGGGGACTAAGCTGCTCGACCGGACCGGGCTTATTCTCGAGATTTTTTCAGACCGCGCGGCCACCCGCGAAGGGGTTTTGCAGGTTGAAATGGCGGCACTCTCCTACCAACGCACCCGGCTTGTGCGCGCCTGGACCCACCTCGAGCGCCAGCGCGGTGGGCTGGGCTTTGTCGGTGGCCCCGGCGAGACCCAGATCGAAGCTGACCGCCGGGCCATCGACGAACAACTCGTCCGCCTGCGCCGCCAGCTTGACAAGGTCGTCAAAACCCGTGGCTTGCATCGCGCCGCCCGCGCCAAGGTGCCATTTCCGATTGTTGCCCTTGTGGGCTATACAAATGCTGGAAAATCCACGCTTTTCAACCGCTTGACCGGCGCATCTGTCATGGCCAAGGACATGCTCTTTGCCACGCTTGACCCCACCATGCGCCGCATCGCACTGCCTGGTAACGGGCCCGAGGTGATCTTGTCCGATACGGTAGGCTTCATCTCAGATCTGCCTACCGAACTCGTTGCCGCCTTCCGCGCGACGCTGGAAGAGGTGACAGCCGCGAACCTTATCGTCCATGTACGCGACATCTCCCACCCCGAAACGGAAGAGCAGGCCGATGATGTGCGCGCCATCATGGACAGCCTTGGCGTTGATAAGGACGTCCCCCAAATCGAGGTCTGGAACAAGATTGACCGGCTTTCGTCAGAGGACCGTGAAGTGATGGGCAACCGTGCTACGCGGGCTGAGGATGTGCTGCTTCTTTCGGCTGTTACGGGTGAGGGGTTGGAAGGCTTTGTCGAGGCGGTACGCGCAGGCATCTCCGGCACAACCCAAGTGACTGAACTATTGCTGGGCTATGCTGACGGGCGTAAGCGGGCCTGGCTCTTTGAAAAAGGGTTGGTCGAGGCGGAAACTCAAAGAGAAGAGGGCTATCACCTGACCGTCCGCTGGAACGCCAAACAGCAGGCCACCTTTCAAAGCCTCTGATCCATAAAAGGCGGCGGCCTGTGGCTCAGACATTTTTGGAAAAAGCCTTCTCTAAGCCTGTTCGACAGGCGAAGCATGTGCAAGGTTTAACGCCTATGTATGGCCATGTGCTGCCGGATGGGCCCCGGCAATGACAGGCTGTGGTTGAGGGCTTTTGACTGGAGCTGCCCGCAACACCTGCGGATACGCTTGACCATAAAAGACCTCGAACCCATTTTGGCCCCGTTTCAGCAGGACCTGGAACAAGTGCAGGCCAAGAATGCATAGATTTCATACTTGAACAAAATGTAATAAATTAATGATTGATATAGATATTATATGTTCGTCACCTCTTTCGGATCCCTTGGGATGTTTTCAGCCATAAGAAAGGGGGGCACGGACCCTTGCTTCTTTCTGGTCAAAAATACCTGCCGCGCAAACAGATAAGGCGGTGTGGCGTAGATTATCGGCGGTTTTGATAGTGTTTGAGAACAAATACCCGGATAGCCGATGCAAGTCCCGCATCGGTGCCACGCGCCTCGTCAATCTCAGCGGCCAGCGTATTCAGGGGCTGGCCGCGTGCCTCGGCGATTGTCCGGAAGGCGGTCCAGAACTCGGCCTCGAGCGAAACAGAGGTCCGGTGGCCGCGCAAGGTAAGAGAGTGTTTGACGGGCCGCGCGCTCATGTTTCGCGCTTATGCCCGTCAAGCTTGGTGTCCAGCGATGCAACCTGTGCTGCATTGCGCAGTTTTTCCGACTTCTTCCGGCCAAACTTCACCGCATTTTCATCGGCTTGCGCGCGCTTTTTCATCTTAGCGCGCGCCTTCCTTTCACGGTTCAGATTGATCGGTGTGTTGGTCATTTGGGTCCGATCATCTGCTCGGGCCGTACCACGTGATCAAAGGTTTCTTCATCCACAAAGCCCAGCTTGATCGCTTCTTCTTTCAGGGTCGTACCATTCTTATGCGCCGTCTTGGCCACGGTCGTGGCGTTATCGTAGCCGATTTCGGGCGCCAACGCCGTCACCAGCATCAGCGACTCGCGCATCAGTTTTTCAATCCGGTCCCGGTTGGCATCCAGTCCCTCGATCAGGTTGTCGGTGAACGCCGAAGCCGCATCACCCAGAAGCTGCATACTTTGTAACACGTTATAGGCCATCATCGGCTTGAAAACGTTCAGCTCAAAATGTCCCTGGCTACCGGCAAAGCCGACGGCTGCGTCATTGCCCATCACATGGGCACAGACCTGGGTCAGCGCCTCGCATTGCGTCGGGTTCACCTTGCCTGGCATGATTGACGATCCTGGCTCATTCTCGGGCAACACCAACTCGCCCAGGCCACAGCGGGGCCCGGAGCCGAGGAAGCGGATGTCGTTGGCGATCTTGAAAAGGGATGCCGCCACGGTCTTCAGCGCGCCCGACATCTCCACCATGGCGTCATGGGCCGCCAACGCCTCGAATTTGTTGGGGGCGGTCACGAAGGGCAGGCCGGTGATCTCGGCCATGTTGGCCGCTACCGTGGTGTCCCATCCCTCGCGGGTGTTGAGCCCTGTGCCCACAGCCGTGCCGCCCTGCGCCAGCTCATAGATCCGGCCCAAAGCTTCCTCGATCCGTGCAATGCCCATGGCCACCTGGTGGCCATAGCCGGAAAACTCCTGGCTCAGCGTCAGGGGGGTGGCGTCCTGCGTATGTGTGCGGCCGATCTTGATGATCCCGTCAAAAGCGGCAACCTTGGCTTCCAGCCCCGCATGCAGCTTTTTCAGCCCCGGCAAAAGCACATCGCGCGCTGTCATGGCAGTGGAGATATGCATCGCGGTGGGGAAGGTGTCGTTCGAGGATTGGCCCATGTTGCAATGATCATTGGGGTGCACCGGGTCCTTACTGCCCATTGTACCGCCCAGGATTTCGATGGCGCGGTTGGCGATCACCTCATTGGCATTCATGTTGGACTGCGTACCTGATCCGGTCTGCCACACGACCAACGGGAAGTTGTCGTCAAACTTGCCTGCCACAACCTCACCAGCGGCCTCGATGATGGCATCGGCCAATGTGGCATCCAGTGTACCCTGGGCTTTGTTGGCCATCGCGCAGGCCTTCTTGATCACACCAAGGGCACGCACCACCGCGACAGGCTGCTTTTCCCAGCCGATGGGGAAATTCATGATCGACCGCTGCGTCTGTGCCCCCCAGTACTTGTCTGCGGGCACCTCAAGGGGGCCAAAGCTGTCGGTTTCGGTGCGGGTTTGGGTCATCTTGGGCTCCTGCAAATCAGTTGCCCTGTCTTATCGCGCTCACGCCAGAGGTGCAAAGGGGCAGACGACCCCTGAGCTTGGCTTTTTACTTGCGGAAACTGTCGAGGCTGACCACCTCGGCTTCGGTCTTGTCGTCCGGGTCATCTTCAGCCTCGTCGACCTCTGCCACCTCGGTGAAGGGGGCCAGCTCTTCCTCGTCGTCCTCGTCCTCGTGAGATTCAAACCGTAGGCCGAATTCTACCGATGGGTCCACGAAGGTCAGGATTGCGTCATAGGGGATCAGCAGGTGCTCTGGCTGATCACCGAAATTCAGCGTCACCGAAAAACAATCCTGTTCCACCACCAAATTGTCGAACCAGTTTTGCATGACCACGGTCATTTCACTGGGATAGCGGTCCCTTAGCCAGGATGCGAGCTCGACCTCCGGATGGGTGGTGTCGAAGGTGATGAAGAAATGATGCGCCCCGGGCAGGCCATTGTCACGCACGTCGATCAGGACTTCCTGAATGAGACCACGCATGGCGTTGTGCATCAGTTTTCCGTAATCGATGGTACGAGACATGGGTACGTTGGTTCCCATTAGCAGCGGAAGGAATCTACCCCCCTAACAGACCGTGGTGAGCCGGCGGCGTCAAACGAAAAAGTATCCCGCCGCGCCAAGCGCACCACTTATGGCTCCCATCACAAGCAGAGCAGGGATCATTTGCACCCTGAGGAGGATCAACAAAATGGCCGCCAGCACCACAAGTCCCGCATTAGGCAGTGAGAGGGTGGCGGGATCGATTACAGGCCCGAAACGCCCGGTGCCAATCTCGTCAAAGAGGACATGCAGCGCAAACCAAAGCGAGAGGTTCAGGATCACCCCCACGACACTGGCCGAAATGGCGTCAAGGGCGGCCCGCAGGCGCGGGCGGCTCAGCAGGGTCTCCACATAAGGCGCACCTACGAAAATCCATAGGAAACAGGGACAGAACGTCACCCAAAGCGTCAACAGTGCAGCCAGAATGGCCAGGCCCAGTCCGTCCTCGGCAAAACCCGCCAGAAAACCGACGAACTGGGTAACAAGGATTAGAGGCCCCGGCGTGGTTTCCGCCAGCCCAAGCGCGTCGATCATCTGTGCTGTGGTTAGCCAGCCATGGGTCTCTACCACCGACTGCGTCATATAGGCCAGCACGGCATATGCGCCCCCGAAGGTGACCACGGCAAGTTGTGAGAAAAAGAGCGCAACCTGCGTTAGGAAGGCCTGATCAAGCCACCAGACCAGAGCCACAGGCGCCATCCAGAGTGCGCCCCATATGGCCACGGTACGCAAGCTTTGTGAGGCCTCGATCACCACGGCAGGAGGTGCGGTTCCGGTTGGCGCATCATTGCCCAGACCAATCGCCATCCCAATCACGGCCGCTGTCAGGATGATCAGGGGAAAGGGAACCGACAAAAAGAAGAGTGCCACAAAGGCGGCCCCGGCCAGTGCCCAGCTTGCCGCGCCTCTGAGTGCTTTTTGGGCAAGTTTCCAAAGGGCTTGTAGCACTATAATGACCACGCAGGCCTGCACGCCCGCGAACACGGCATGGACCAGCGGCAGATCCCCATAGAGCGCATAGCCAAAGGCCAGCGCAAAGATCACCGCTGCCCCTGGCAGCACGAACAAAAGACCCGCGATCAACCCGCCCGGCACCCCGCGCAGCTTCCAGCCAGCATAGGTGGCCAGCTGCATCGCTTCTGGCCCCGGCAGCAGCATGCAGAATGAAAGAGCCTTCAGGAACTGATCCTCGCTCAGCCAGCGGTGGCGGTCGACAATTTCGCCATGCATGAGAGAGATTTGTGCCGCGGGCCCCCCGAAGGAGATAAGGCCGATGCGGCCAAAGACCTTGAAGAGCGTGGCAAGGGGGATGTCTATGGGCACAGGCGTCACTTGTCCGGGGGGGATTTGACGCGACTTTGATCAGTCTCGCGCCTGCCTGTCAACGCAGGGCTGAAATTTTGGAAAGATTTTGAAGTGTTCTTCGAAAAAGAACTTGGGGCATTGCCCCTGTCATGCTTTGTACGGCGCTCCCGGGATATTTTGAGCCAGAAAAAGCAAGAGAGTTTGACGCAAGTCAGAGAAGCGTGCCGAGGAATGGGGTGCGGCTTGTGCCGGAGGCCTTGAAGGGTCGCACAGGTGGTACGGGCGATGGCGCAGGACCGTGTGGTTTCGCCATTTAGACAGTTCGCGTCGATGCGGGTGGGGCTGTGTGTGCCGCTTTGCGTGATGATCACGCCCGCCTGCACGCGCAATCCTTGCTGCTCCAACCCGGTTGTCGCGCTTTCCCAGCTCAACACATACAGAGATCCCGAAATGGCTGCCCTGCATGGTGGCCTTGTCCAATCGAAAGCGCTTAGGACCCAGTGTGTTCAACTCAGGCAAAGCGCTTTAAGCGCGGCCTCGTCGATCTCGACCCCCAGCCCGGGTGCCGAGGGCAGGGTGCAGGCCCCATTTTCCATCGCGCAATCAATCGAGCCGAACTCCATCCCGAGGTGAAGATAGTCGTAGTAAAGCTCACCATAGATTGCGTTGGGCATGACCGCGCAGACATGGATCATTGCGGCATAGGCCACGGTGGTCGAGTTCCAGCTATGCGGAGAAATCAGGGTGGAATGGGCCTGCGCCAGGGTGCCGATCTCCAGCGTGGTAAGGATACCGCCCACGCCTGCGATATCGGGGTTGAGCACATCTGCCGCGCGGTGATGGAGGATGTCGCGGTAGTGGCGCAGGCCCGCCTGGCGCTCGCCCGTGACCACACGCAGATCGGTGCGGGCACGAAAATCGGCAAGGGCTATGGGGTCGTCGCCAGGCACAGGTTCTTCGATCCAGTAGGGGTCATAAGCCTCGAAGGAGCGGGCGGCCTTGAGGGCACGGCGGCTGTCTTTCTGACAGGCAAAATCGAGCATGAGGTCCACGTCAGGGCCGATAGCCTCGCGCGTCAGGCGCACGGTTTCTTCCGAAAGGTCCAGGGTTGGCTGTCGCATCGGGTAGATTTTGACTGCGCGGTAACCTTGCTCGCGCATCATAGCGCATCGCTCTGCAATGGCCTGTGGTGCTTGCACGGGATTGTCCCAGGCATTGGCATAGATTGGTACATGGGACTGGATCGCGCCACCCAGAAGCGCGTGCAGTGGCAGACCCGTGGATTTGCCCAGCAGGTCCCAAAGCGCGATTTCAATGGCGCTTTGCGCAGCGGCAAAATCAATGCTTGGGTGTTTGGTGGCCATGGGTGTGGCGACATGTTCAATGAAGGCGCGGGGGCTGGCGTTCGGCAGTTCAGTCAGAACCGCGCCGAGATAGCCCATGATCTTGCAGATGGCTTCCTGGCGATGGCTAAGGGCATAAGCCTCTCCCCAGCCGATCAGGCCCTCCTTTGTGTCAAGTTTGACGAGCAGGGTGATCTGGCCCTTTGACCAGCCATCGGGGCTGGGTCTTGGGGCTACGAGATAGGGGGTGAGGCGAGTGATTTGCATGGCGCAACCCTAGACAACGGGTCTGGCCTTTCGCAAGGCGCACGCGCTGATCCTTGGCCGATCCTTGATGGACGCGTGTCGTGGGCGGAAAAACAGGATGGAGAAGTGCAGGCTTCTGTTGCCAGGTGCCTGCGAACCCCGCCAGCCCTGGCTAGAGGACTGGGCTTAAGTTTTCGGTGTTTCGCACTGCTTACGCAGCGAGAGCAACCGGAGCACGATTGTCGTTGGCAATTATGCTTAGTGAACCGATAACGGTGGTATCTCACCGGGACAAAGCTAACTCCTTTAGACGTTCGTCGATCCTGTTTCGGCCCCAAGATCCCCCAACGAAGGTATTTGGTGGAGCCGCCGGGTACCGCCCCCGGGTCCGATCCGCTTATTGCGAGCGCGTTTATGTCCATAGTCCCCGAAGGAACACCCCCGATATAGGCGCTGCGAGGAGCTTTGCAAAGACGCAATTCACGGGTCGATCCCGCGTAGGTCCTCCAGCAGACCCTCATAGAAGGTCATCGCACGGCGGATGCGAGACCGCGACAGGCCTTCGGTCTCCACCCGCAACAGCCCCTCGATCCCGATCATGAAGGGCAGCCAGACTTCGCGTTCGAAAGCATCTAGTTTAAAAGCTGCGGCAAAACTTTCGAGCGTGCCGTTGTCCACGCCAAAGCGTACCTCGCCCGAAGGGTGCAGCCCGCGCCGCCCCATATGGGTCGTAAAACGCGCCATGTCTTTGTAAATCGGCAATTTTGCTGACCCGCCCGTGTCGATCCCAATGAGCCCGTCTTCGGCAACCAAAAGGTTATTTGGGTGAAAATCCCCATGGCAGATCGCCACGCGCCACTCCTTTCCCACCATCGCCGGAACCAGCCGGCGCAGCTCCACCTGAAGGGCTGAGAGAAGTGGCCTCAGGCGCGCAAACGCCTGCTTTGTCAACCGCTTTTCAGCCTTGGTGAGCCAAGAAGGCGCGCGCATGGCCGCATAGCGCTCGGTTGGGGCGGTGTAGTGGCGCAACCAGTCTGCGGCCTGGGGCATGTAGGACGCGCGCGCCTCAGGCTCGGCCTGCCAGATCGCCTCCAGCATTGGCTTGCCCGGTTCCTTGCGCACCACCACCAGCCCCAGATCGGGGTAATGAATGAGGGGCTTGTTTACCCGGTGTATGCCGTCTGCCATGAAGGCCCATAAGCGGGTCAGTTCTTCCCAGTCCCTGCGGGCGTAGGCACGGGGTTCATCAAGGTAGAAGCGGATGATTGCGGGCGTTCCCGCATAGCTGCCAGCAAAGATCGCCCGCTTACCGTTGATGACGCGGATCGCATCCTCAAGTGTCACCGCCGCCAGTTCTGGAACACCCTCCAGCCGCTCGACTAGCGCCGAGAGCGCGTCAAGATCAGGAAGCGAAGAGGTGCTACGGCTCATGTCCGCACCCTGTCAGCCCGGCCCGGCCCCCGTCAACCGGATTGCACGCCTTATCCGGTGCGCGAGTGAATTGAACCCGCCGTGCGCCCTCGCTAAGGTGGTAGGAACGAAACACTTAACCCGAGGCATGATATGACCGAAACCCCCGTGGCTGAGATGTCGTTTGAAGAGGCGATGAAGGAATTGGAACAGGTGGTCAGCCAGCTGGAACGCGGCGACGTGGCGCTCGATGCATCCATCGCCCTGTATGAGCGCGGGGCCGAGTTGAAAAAGCGCTGTGAAACCAAGCTGAAAGAGGCTGAAGAGAAAGTGGCCCAGCTAACCCTTGATGGCGATGGCGTGCCCACTGGCAAGACCCCGGTTCAGGGGCTCTGAGATCGTGCAGGACAAGGCTGAAGACCTGCGCGCCCGGGTAGAGGCGCATTTTGCCCAAGTCCTCGCCCCCTTCGGAAACACCAATATGGCACAGGGCATGCGCTATGCCGTTTCGGGTGGCAAGCGCATCCGGGCGCTGATGGTACATGAGGGCGCATTGCTGCATGATGTTGCGCCTGACCGCGCCCTTTGGCCCGCCTGTGCGATCGAGGCGATGCATGCCTACAGCCTTGTGCATGACGATATGCCTTGCATGGATAACGACGATCTGCGCCGAGGTCAGCCCACGGTGCATGTGAAATGGGATGAGGGGACGGCCGTTCTGGTGGGTGACGCGCTTCAAGCGCTGGCGTTTGAGCTGGCCGCGCACACCGATGGTGCTGAAACCGCCGCCGCCCGCGCTGATCTGGCGCTGAGCTTGGCGCGCGCATCGGGTGGGCAGGGGATGGTTTTGGGGCAGGCGCTGGATATTGCTGCCGAAACCGCTGCCACGCCACTCTCGCTGCAAGACATAACCACACTGCAAGAGGGCAAGACAGGGGCGCTGATCGTATGGGCTGCTACTGCCGGTCCTCGCATGGTCGAAGCGGATGCAGGCCCGCTTGAGGTCTATGCCCGCGCGCTTGGGCTGGCGTTTCAGGTCCGTGATGACATTATCGATGTGATTGGCGATGCCCAGTCGGCGGGCAAGGCCGTGGGCAAGGATGCCGCCGCAGGCAAGGCCACCTTCGTGTCACTTCTGGGGTTGGATGCGGCTAAGGCGCGCGCTCATGCCCTTGCCGAAGAGGCCTCGGATGCTCTATCTCCATACGGCAGCAAGGCTGACGTTTTGCGTGATCTCGCAGGTTTTGTGGTGTCGCGCACAATCTGACGCTCTTGGCTCAATCGTTTTGGCCCAACCGCTTCAGGAAAGGATCCCCGGTGTCAGACCGCCCGCACACCCCCTTGCTCGATCAGGTGCAAGGCCCGGCTGATCTTAAGCGCTTCAGCGACACTGAACTGGTGCAGCTAGCGGGTGAGCTGCGGGATGAAACGATCTGGGTTGTGTCCCAGACAGGAGGGCATCTGGGGGCGGGGCTTGGCGTGGTCGAACTGACCGTGGCGCTGCATCACGTGTTCGATGCGCCAAAGGACAAGATCATCTGGGATGTTAGCCATCAGAGCTATCCCCACAAGATCCTGACCGGGCGGCGCGATGCCATGCTGAGCCTGCGCCAGAAGGGCGGCCTCAGCGGTTTCACCAAGCGATCTGAGAGCGCCTTTGATCCGTTCGGGGCCGGGCACAGCTCCACCTCCGTCAGTGCGGCGCTTGGCTTTGCTGTGGCGCGTGATCTGGGCGGGGCCTGCGCCGAGGGGCTGGGCGATGCCATTGCCGTCATCGGGGATGGCGCGATGAGCGCGGGACAGGCCTTCGAGGCGCTCAATAATGCAGGCCACCTCAAGAAGCGCCTGATCGTGATCCTCAACGATAATGAAATGTCCATTGCACCACCGGTTGGTGCGATGTCGGCTTATCTCTCCCGGCTCTTTGATGAGGAGGCGTTCCAAGAACTCAAGACCGCGGCCAAGGCCGCGGCTCCCTTGTTGCCCAACCCCGAAGAGGCGCTTTTGGGGACAACAACTTTCGGCGGCAAGATATTCGAAGACTTGGGTTTTTCCTATCTTGGACCTATTGATGGTCATGACATGGATCAGCTTTTGCCCGTGCTGCGCACGGTGCAGGAAAGAGCGACGGGGCCAGTGTTGATCCACGTATTGACCAAAAAAGGCAAGGGCTATCCCCCCGCGGAACAGGCCCGTGACGCTGGTCATTCCCGTGCCAAGTTTGATGTGCGTACAGGCGAGCAGCGCAAGGAACGTTCCAACGCGCCAAACTACACCAAGATCTTTGCAGAAGCGCTGACTGATCATGCCCGGCGCGATCACAGGATCTGTGCAATCACGGCAGCGATGCCGGATGGCACGGGGCTCGACCTTTTTGAGCAGGCGCATCCGGGTCGGTGTTTCGATGTGGGCATTGCCGAACAGCACGCAGTGACCTTTGCCGCCGGTCTGGCGGCGGGTGGGATGAAGCCGTTTTGCGCGCTCTATTCCACCTTCCTGCAACGGGGCTACGACCAGGTGATCCACGACGTGGCGATCCAGAACCTGCCGGTGCGCTTTCCCATCGACCGGGCGGGGTTGGTGGGGGCCGATGGCCCGACCCATGCCGGGGCGTTCGACATTGCCTTTCTCAGCTGCCTACCCAATATGGTCGTGATGGCCGCCGCCGATGAGGCAGAGCTGACCCACATGGTGGCCACCGCTGTGGCCCATGACGCAGGTCCTATCGCCTTCCGCTACCCGCGGGGCGAGGGGCAGGGGGTGGAGCTGCCTGAGCAGGGTGACGTGCTGGAGATTGGCAGGGGTCGAATCGTAGCAAATGGTGCAGGCGTGGCCCTTTTGTCCTTTGGTACGCGACTGGGCGAGGTGATGCAGGCGGCCGAGGCGCTCTCGAGCCAAGGCGTGAGGCCAACCGTGGCCGATGCCCGTTTCGCCAAACCGCTGGACCGGGCGCTGATCCTTGATCTGGCGGCCCGTCACGAGGCACTGATCACGATCGAGGAGGGCTCGGTCGGAGGGTTTGGCAGCCACGTGGCCCAGCTTTTGTCCGAAGAGGGTGTATTCGATAACGGCCTGAAGTTCCGATCCATGGTGTTTCCCGATCACTTCATAGATCATTCCAGCCCGGCAGATATGTATGCCACGGCCGGTATGACAGCTGCGGATATCGAGGCGAAAGTGAAAGAGCTTCTAGGCGTCTGACCTTCCAAAGGGGGCGCTGTTTCGGAAAAGTACGGCCAAAATCTTTGAAAGATTTTGCCATCGCCAGCCGCATGCACGTGCATAAATCGCACCGATGCAATACCGACGCTATACCGACGCAAAGCCGACCCCCCCGTTTCGCGGCATTTCGGTCCGTCGCGCAGACCCCCCTTTCCATTCCCCCGCACCCATGCGATAGGGACGTGCCAAGCGATCTGACCATGGAGAAACGTGATGGAGATTCGTGAGGCTCTGACCTTCGACGATGTTCTGCTTGTTCCTGCAAAGTCCTCGGTGCTGCCCAACACGGCGGACACGCGGACACGGGTGACGGCCTCAATCGCGCTCAACATCCCCTTGTTGAGCTCTGCCATGGACACCGTGACCGAATCCCGCATGGCCATCACCATGGCGCAGGCTGGTGGCATAGGCGTCGTCCACCGCAACCTCAATGTCGAAGAACAGGCCCGTGAGGTACGCCGCGTCAAACGGTTCGAATCCGGCATCGTCTACAACCCCGTTACGCTCACCCCGAACCAGACCCTGGCGGATGCCAAGGTCCAGATCGAGCGCTACAATTTCACTGGCTTCCCGGTCGTAAACGAGGACGGCCGCGTTGTGGGCATCGTCACCAACCGTGACATGCGCTTTGCGAGATCTGATGACACGCCCGTGCATGCGATGATGACGTCTGACGACCTGGCGATCCTACAGGAACCAGCCGACTTGGAAGAGGCCAAATCCCTCATGAAGGCCCGCCGGATCGAGAAACTGCTGGTGACCGACTCGCAAGGCAAACTAACGGGCCTTTTGACGCTGAAGGATACCGAACAAGCTGTGCTTAACCCTACGGCCTGTAAAGATAAATTGGGGCGTTTGCGTGTGGCAGCAGCCTCAACTGTGGGCGATGCGGGGTTTGAACGCTCTGCCGCGCTGGTGGATGCTGGTGTCGACATGATTGTGATCGACACCGCCCATGGCCATTCTGAGGGTGTGGCCAAAGCCGTTGAGCGTGCCAAGGCGCTATCGAACGAGGTTCAGATCGTGGCGGGCAATGTTGCCACTGGCGAGGCCACAAAGGCGTTGATCGGCGCCGGTGCGGATGCCGTCAAGGTGGGTATTGGCCCAGGCAGCATCTGCACCACGCGCATGGTGGCCGGTGTGGGCGTCCCGCAGCTGACCGCGATCATGGATTGTGCGAAGGCGGCAGGGGATACGCCCGTAATCGCTGATGGCGGCATCAAGTTTTCTGGCGATTTTGCCAAGGCCATCGCGGCGGGGGCGTCTTGCGCCATGGTCGGCTCGATGCTGGCGGGGACAGATGAAAGCCCTGGTGAGGTGATCCTGTACCAAGGCCGCAGCTTCAAGGCTTACCGTGGTATGGGCTCGCTTGGGGCCATGGCACGGGGCAGCGCGGATCGTTACTTCCAAAAGGATGCCGCCAGCGACAAGCTTGTGCCCGAGGGAATCGAGGGCCAAGTACCCTATAAGGGTGCGGCGGGCACAGTGATCCACCAGCTTGTGGGAGGGTTGCGGGCGGCCATGGGCTATACCGGATGTGCCACCGTGGACGATATGCGCGCGGCCTGTGAATTCGTGCGTATCACTGGCGCGGGCCTGAAGGAAAGCCATGTCCATGATGTTCAGATCACCCGTGAAAGCCCAAATTATCGAGTTGGGTAATATAAATAATATCAATATTTTGACTGCCAAAATGAATGTGAATTCATGACGCCGGCTGCACGCGTCTCTGCCGCTATAGCGCTGCTGGATCAGGTGTTTGCAGGCCAATCGGCCGAGCACGCACTGACCCGTTGGGCCAGAGGCGCGCGCTTTGCCGGATCGAAAGACCGGGCCGCCATCCGCGATCATGTATTTCAAGCGCTGCGCTGTAAACGTTCTTACGCATCACTTGGCGGGGGTGTGTCGGGCCGGCAGGTCATGCTGGGGGCCCTGCGGGATCAGGGCCTTGATCCAGCCACGATCTTTACTGGTGAAGGCCATGCCCCTCCACCGCTTTCAACGCAGGAAGCCGAACTGGGACACGCACCACAATCGCTTGAAGAAAAGGCTGACCTGCCCGATTGGCTTTGGGCGGTGTTCAAGGAGGATTTGGGCGCAGCCGCGCTTGAGGCGGCCACGGGCCAACGCCACCGCGCGCCCATTTCCCTGCGCGTGAACACGCGCAAGGGAACTCGGTCGCAAGCCGCCGAAATCCTGTCCGAAGATGGCATCCAGACTTATTCTGACGAGTTGGTGCCTACCGCCCTGCATGTCACTGAAGGCGAACGTAGGATTCGCGCCTCAAAGGCCTATCTTGATGGTGCAGTCGAGTTGCAGGACACTAGCAGTCAGGCCGCCATGGCGCAGATTTCCGTGCCCCCGGGCGGGCGTGTTTTGGACTATTGCGCCGGGGGAGGGGGCAAGACGCTTGCTCTGGCGGCTTGCCATGAGGCGCAGTGGTTTGCCCAT
Source organism: Roseovarius sp. (assembly GCA_963691795.1). Classification (GTDB taxonomy): domain Bacteria; phylum Pseudomonadota; class Alphaproteobacteria; order Rhodobacterales; family Rhodobacteraceae; genus Roseovarius. The sequence goes on along the minus strand of OY829373.1, from coordinate 2,978,064 downwards.
GATGCCGATCCTGGCCGGATGGTCGATCTGCCGGATCGGGCGCGGCGGGCCGGGGTCTGTGTTCAGCGGCTCGGTGGGGAGAAGGTCGCGCAGGCGGGTGGCTTTGATGTTGTGCTTTGCGATGTTCCCTGTTCGGGCAGTGGCACGTGGCGGCGGGCGCCCGAGGCCAAGTGGCGTCTGACAGCGGCGCGCCTTGCCGAACTAATTGAAATTCAGACAGAGATTCTAAACATGGCCTCTCGTCTGGTCGTGTCCGGGGGGCACTTGATCTACACCACATGTTCTGTCCTGCGACGGGAAAACGACGCGCAGATCGCAGATTTTCTTAAGTGCAATACCGATTGGCGCTGCATGACAAAAAACCATTGGCCGGTACGCCCGTCGGGTGATGGATTCTTCGCAGCACACCTTTTTAGAGGGCAAGAATCTGAATTACAACCTTGACGTGTTATTTCCGTGGTTCTTAAGTTGAGATTAAGGGTTTTGCGAAACAGTTGATCCAAAGAGAGGCAAGGAAAGGTCCCAAATGTGCGCATCCCGGTGAACCAAGTGTTCCCTCTGGAAACCGCGATGACATCGCTGAGACCCCGTAGCAAGGTAGTCCTTGGTGCGGCCCTTCTTTTTGCAGCCGCGGCCGTCGTGTCTCCCGTTTATTTTGTTCAGATTACCTTTATTCTGGTTGCGGCCGTTCTCGTAATTGCTTCACTGGTTGTTTTCTTGGGTCCCATGGTGATGAAATGGTTGCTCGGAATGCGACTGTCGCAGCATGCGCGCAGATTGGCCTGCGATCCCTTGCCTTCGATTTTATGTCTGCGTGATGGGACGGTGATGCACGCTAACCCGGCCGCACAAAAAGTGTTCGGACCGCTAGAGGGTGGGACGATCGGGGACATTGTGACAAGTGACACGATTGAGGACAGGGATGCCCTAGCGGCGCTGACGCGCTCTGCGTTGACCAGGCAGGATGCGCAGCAGGAGATAGCGGGTAAGGTGATCACGGCGATTGCGCTTGATAGGGTTTGGGTAATGTGGCGCGCGCAGCATGACTGGGATGTGTTGGAAAAGGGTGGTGATGCCATTGCCACCATCACGCTTGACGATCAGGATACAGTACTTCGTACCAATGCCGCAGCCCGGGCGTTGCTTGGCGCCAATGCAGAGATACCGGCGCTGTTTTGTCCCAATCTGCCTCTCAAACTGGGGCAATCCAACGACATCCGTACCAGTGACGGGATGTGCCGCTGTTTCGTATTCGATCTTGGTAGGAACGGCCCAGGCCACCGGATCGGCCTCGTACCCGAGCAGGACAGCATCCATGACCTCGGCGGCGCATGGTCATTGCTTGAGAAATTGCCCGTTCCGCTCCTGCGGCTTACGGCGGATGGAATTATTGAACTCTCTAACCATCCTGCGCGGGAACTACTGGGCGTCAGCAGTGGGGCGGGGCGTCGACTGTCCGACCTAATGGAGGGGCCGGGGCGCCCCATGGCTGACTGGCTACGCGACGGGGTGGAGGGGCGTGTCTTGCGCCAGCCCGAAACGCTCCAGATGCGGCGTAAAGACAAGGAGGTGTTCGTTCAGGTTTCACTAAATCCCGTGCGCGAGAAAGGTAAGACAATCCTGATTGCCGTCATTCAGGATGCCACTAAACTAAAGTCGCTAGAGATGCAGTTTGTGCAAAGCCAGAAGATGCAGGCAATTGGCCAGCTTGCGGGTGGTGTGGCCCATGATTTCAATAACTTGCTGACGGCAATTTCAGGCCATTGTGACCTTCTGCTGCTGCGTCACGGTATTGATGATCCGACCCATCCCGACCTGATGCAGATCAGCCAAAACGCCAACCGCGCTGCTGCCCTTGTGGGGCAGTTGCTGGCCTTTTCGCGCAAGCAGATGCTGCGCCCCGAGGTCATGGATCTGCGCGACATGCTTGCCGATGTGACTCATCTGCTGAACCGTCTTGTAGGTGCGACCGTATCACTGTCGCTGCGCCATGACCCAAACCTCTGGGCAGTGCGCGCCGACAAGCGCCAGTTGGAGCAGGTGTTGATGAATCTCGTTGTCAATGCACGTGACGCTATGCCCGAGGGTGGAAAGGTCAGGATCATCACGCAGAACCTTTGGCTCAAAAACCCTCTGGCGCGGGACCGCGTGGTGATGCCTTCGGGGCGCTATGTTGTTGTCTCGGTCGAGGATGACGGCGTGGGCATACCTAAGGACAAGATCGAGAAGGTGTTTGAGCCTTTTTATACCTCTAAGAAACAGGGGGAGGGTACGGGGCTTGGCCTGTCGACCGCCTATGGCATCGTCAAGCAGACCGGTGGCTTCATTTTCGTGGACAGCACACCGGGGCAGGGGGCGGCCTTCACGCTTTATTTCCCAGCCCATGATGCTGTCGCCACCGAAAAGGCTACAAAACCTAAGGAAGTGGCCCGTATCGGGCAACCCAACGGTGTAGTCATGCTGGTCGAGGATGAGGCCCCGGTGCGCGCCTTTGCCGGCCGCGCCCTGCGGATGCGTGGCTTTTCGGTGGTTGAGGCGGCTTCCGGCGAGGAGGCGCTAGAACTGATGCGTGATAGCAGCCTTGCGGTGGATGTGGTGGTCACGGATGTGGTCATGCCAGGCCTTGACGGCCCAAGTTGGGTGCGCCATGCCCGCCAGTTCCGAGAGGGAATACGGGTTGTCTTTGTATCAGGCTATGCCGCCGATAGCGTGTCAAACACTCCCGATGGCGATGACGCGTCAGTATTTCTGCCCAAGCCCTTTTCTCTGACAGAGCTGGTGGAGACGGTTGAGGCACAAATCTCCGCCTGATTCCCTTCTTGCAGGCGCCTGATGCGCTTTCCCTCTGGCCAAATCGGGCCAGTGCAGTTAAGCCGCGCTCAACCTACCCCCGGAGATAGATCAATGGACCTGCGCAATATTGCGATCATCGCCCACGTGGACCACGGCAAGACGACCCTCGTGGATGAATTGCTGAAGCAATCCGGGGCATTCCGCGCCAACCAGTCGGTGGATGAGCGCGCGATGGATAGCAATGACCTAGAACGCGAGCGCGGGATCACCATCCTTGCTAAGGCGACCTCGGTCGAATGGAAATCCACGCGCATCAACATCGTCGACACCCCCGGCCACGCCGATTTCGGGGGCGAGGTGGAGCGGATCCTGAACATGGTTGACGGCGTTGTCCTGCTGGTGGACGCTGCCGAAGGCCCGATGCCGCAGACAAAATTCGTCACCTCCAAGGCACTTGCCCTTGGCCTGCGCCCGATTGTGGTGCTCAATAAGGTCGACAAACCCGATGCCGAACCCGACCGTGCACTGGATGAATGTTTCGACCTTTTTGCCAACCTCGATGCCAACGAGGACCAGCTGGACTTCCCTCATATGTACGCCTCGGGCCGTTCCGGCTGGGCCGATCATGACCTGGACGGGCCGCGTCAGGATCTGAGCGCGCTCTTTGACCTGATCGTAAACCACGTCCCCGCGCCCAAACAGGTCGCGCGGGTGGAGGAAGATTTCCGCGTTCTGGCCACGACGCTTGGCTCTGACCCCTTCGTGGGCCGCACCCTGACCGGGCGCATTGAATCTGGCCGGATCAAGGTGGGGGCCACGGTGCAGGCCCTGTCCCGCATCGGCCAGAAGATCGAACAATTCCGCGTCACCCGCATCCAGGCCTTCCGTGGCCTGACCATGCAGGACCTGACCGAGGCCGAAGCGGGCGATATCGTGACTATTGCTGGCATGTCCAAGGCTACCGTAGCCGACACAATCTGCGCGCTCGCCGTGGATGATCCGCTTGAGGCGCAACCGATCGACCCGCCCACCATTTCGGTTACCTTCGGCATCAATGACGCGCCCTTTGCCGGCCGCGACGGTAAAAAAGTGCAGTCTCGCGTCATTCGCGATCGCCTCATGAAAGAGGCGGAGTCCAATGTTGCCATCCGCGTGGCCGACACCCCCGGTGGGGAGGCTTTCGATGTCTCGGGTCGAGGTGAATTGCAGATGGGTGTTCTTATCGAGAACATGCGCCGCGAAGGGTTCGAGCTGTCAATCTCTCGCCCACAGGTCCTTTTGCGCAAGGATGAAAATGGCAATACGCTTGAGCCGATCGAAGAAGTCACAATCGATGTGGATGACGACTATTCCGGTGCGGTGATCGAAAAGGTGACGGGTGCCCGCAAGGGTGAAATGACCGAGATGAAACCGGCTGGCACCGGCAAAACGCGGATCGTGGCGCTTGTCCCGTCCCGCGGGCTGATTGGCTATCATGGCGAATTCCTGACCGATACGCGTGGCACGGGCGTCCTGAACCGCGTCTTCCACAGCTGGGCGCCTCATAAAGGCCCGATCCCGGGGCGGCGCGCCGGGGTTCTGATTTCGATGGAACAAGGGGAGGCCGTCGCCTATGCGCTGTGGAATCTTGAAGAGCGGGGACGCATGTTCATCGGCCCGCAAACCCCGGTCTACCAGGGCATGATCATTGGGGAACACAGCCGCGACAATGATCTGGAAGTGAACCCGCTTAAGGGAAAGAAGCTGACCAACGTGCGCGCCTCTGGTTCTGATGAGGCCGTGCGCCTGACGCCACATGTACAGTTTAGTTTGGAAGAGGCCATCGCCTATATCAACGATGATGAACTGGTCGAGGTGACGCCTACGGCCTTGCGCCTGCGCAAGCGCTATCTCGACCCGCACGAACGCAAGCGTCGGGCCAAGACTGCCTGACCGGCCCAAGATCAAGCCGGGTGGCATGCATGCTGCCCGGTGAAACGATGAAATCGGCGCCTAATCGCAATCGGTAGACATATTTAACTTGTTCCCAGTTTTAGGTGCGCATCCAGAACTTAGCGGGCTCAGCGGCGTCGCAGCCAATGAACAGTACGAAAAGTAAAGCCCGGAAAGGCCGGGCTTCATGGGTGTTTGTGGTGGTGTTCCGTGGGGCTATTCGGTGGTTTCCACGATCACCAATTCCCGCTCTGCCGCATTGAGGGCATGGGATAGCGCCTCTTGGTAGGCGTCGGAATGGTAACAGGTCTCGGCCGCTTCCACAGAAGGAAACTTCGCTACAACATTGCGCGGCCTGTCAGTGCCTTCCAACTGGACGTAGTGACCGGCCCGCGCAATGAAATAGCCGCCATGGGCCTCGATTGCAGGGCCTGCCAGTTTGGCATAACGGCCATAGGCCTCTTCATCCGTAACGGTCACATGGGCGATCCACAAAGCGGGCATACTTTTCTCCTTGCTGGTCTTCTTTGGGGTTGGGCGGGTCAGAACCCATCCACAACCACGATATCGCGTTCGCTGCTGGACAGGGCAATCGGCAGAATGCGGCGGTAGCTGTCCGAATTGTACCAGTCAAGCGCAGCCTGTCGGTCGGGAAACTCGATGATCACATGGCGGTCAGGGGCATTACCCTCAAGCTCGGTCTGCCCGCCACCCTTGACCAGGAAACGCCCCCCGGCTTTCTCGGCCAGCGCCACAGTTTGGCTGGCGTAAGTCTGATAGTCTTCCGGATCAGTCACATTGATCCGGGCAATCACGTAGGCTGTCATCGCCGGGTCCTCCTCTTAGCCCGCCAATATCACTTGCTCTGCTGCCTCAATTGCCTTGTCGGCGTGTTCTACATCTTTGCCACCGCCCTGGGCCATATCGGGGCGGCCACCGCCACCCTTGCCACCCAGATGCGGCACGGCTGCCTTTACCAGATCAACCGCAGAGACGCGCCCCGTCAAGTCCTCGGTGACACCGGCCGCGATTGCCGCCTTGCCGCCGGCATCGGCGATCAACAGGATCGCACCGCTGCCCATGCGCGATTTGTGCTCATCAATCAGCGGTGGTAGGTCCTTGCCTGACACGCCTGAAAGTACCTGCGCAAGGAAGGGCACGCCGCCCAGATCCTTGGCCTGTGCTGCATCGCCGCCGCTGCTGGCGCCACCGGCCATCGCCAATTCGCGGCGCAACTGCGCCAATTCCGCCGTCATCGCCTTACGTTCGTCGATCAACGCTTGCACACGCTCGACCGCATCCTCAGGCCGCGCCTTTAGTGCCGCTGCAACACCGGCCAGCGTCTGACCCTGTTGGCTGAGATGATCAAACGCCGCCTGTCCGGTCAGCGCCTCGATCCGGCGCACACCTGCGCTTGAGGCGCCTTCGCTGAGCGTCACGAACACGCCGATATCGCCGGTCTGGCGCACATGCGTGCCGCCACACAGCTCCAGCGAATAGGTCTCTCCGTCGAGACCCTTACCAGAGCCCGCCTCGACCCCCATCGACACGACACGCACCTCGTCGCCATATTTTTCACCAAACAAGGCCTGCGCGCCGATCTCGCGCGCATCATCTGGTGTCATGATCCGCGTCTCTACCGCACCGTTCTGACGGATATAGGCGTTCACCTCCGCCTCGACCTGCGCCAGTTCCCCGCTGCTCATCCCCTTGGTGTGCGAGAAATCAAAGCGTAGACGGTCGGGCGCATTCAGGCTGCCGCGCTGCGCCACGTGATCGCCAAGCGCGTTGCGCAGCGCCTCGTGCAGCAGGTGCGTGGCCGAATGGTTGGCCCGGACCGCGCCACGGCGGTCGTGATCGACCTCCAGCCGGGCGGCATCGCCCTTGGTGACCGTGCCTTCCGTGACCTCGGCCACATGGATGAAGACGCCCGCAGCCTTGCGGGTGTCTGTGATCCGGGCCGCGCCATTCTCGGTCGTAAGAAGGCCGGTGTCGCCCACCTGACCGCCGGATTCGCCATAGAAGGGCGTCTGGTTCAACACGATCTGAACGCTTTCGCCCTTAGTCGCCGCGTCGATTTCCGCCCCGTCGCGCACCAGCGTCACGATCTGGCCTTCCGCGGTCTCTGTGTCATAACCCAGGAAATCCGTTACGCCTTGCGCCTCGGCAATGTCGAACCAGATCTTGGCATCCGCCGCTTCGCCCGAGCCTGACCACGCCGCGCGCGCCTTGGCTTTCTGTTCTTCCATGGCCTCGTCAAAACCGGCCACGTCAACCTCCAACCCCTTTTCACGCAGCGCGTCCTGCGTCAGGTCAAGGGGGAAGCCATAGGTGTCGTAGAGCTTGAACGCGGTACGGCCGGGCAGGGCGTTGCCCTCCGGCAGATCGGTCAGCGCGTCGTCCAGCAGGGTCAGGCCCCGGTCCAGTGTCTGCTTGAAGCGGGTTTCCTCCAGCTTCAGCGTCTCCTCGATCAGCGCCTGCGCCTGTCCCAGTTCCGGGAAGGCCTGGCCCATTTGTTGCACGAGGGCCGGGACCAGCCGGTACATCACCGGGTCCTTCGCGCCCAGCAGATGCGCATGACGCATCGCGCGCCGCATGATCCGGCGCAGGACATAGCCGCGACCTTCGTTCGAGGGCATGACGCCATCGGCGATCAGGAACGACGACGACCGCAGGTGGTCAGCAATCACCCGGTGATGCACGTTGCCAGGGCCGTCGGGGTCCTGACTGGTGGCATTGGCACTTGCCTCTATCAAGTAACGCATAAGGTCGGTGTCGTAATTATCGTGCTTGCCCTGCAAGAGAGCTCCGATCCGTTCCAGCCCCATGCCGGTGTCGATCGACTGCATCTCAAGATCAATCATAGACCCGTCTTCAAACCTTTCATTCTGCATGAAAACAAGGTTCCAGATTTCAATGAACCGATCGCCATCTTCCTCCGGGCTGCCCGGGGGGCCGCCCCAGATCTCGGGCCCGTGGTCATAGAAGACTTCTGTACAAGGCCCACAAGGTCCGGTGGCGCCCATTGACCAGAAATTATCATCGGTGGCGATGCGAATGATCCGCTCATCTGGAAGACCTGCGTACTTTTTCCAGATCTCGGCTGCCTCGTCGTCGGTGTGAAAGACCGTGACCAGCAGTTTGGACTTGTCGATCCCGAAATCCTTTGTCAGCAGGTCCCAGCAAAAGGGGATCGCTTCCTGTTTGAAATAGTCGCCGAAGCTGAAATTCCCCAGCATTTCAAAGAAGGTATGGTGGCGCGCCGTGTAACCCACATTGTCGAGGTCATTGTGCTTGCCCCCGGCGCGCACGCATTTTTGGCTGGTGGTGGCACGCTTGTAATCACGATGCTCAACCCCGGTGAACAGGTTCTTGAACTGAACCATGCCGGAGTTCGTGAACATCAGTGTCGGGTCGTTGCGCGGCACCAGCGGGGAGCTTGCGACGACTTCGTGATCGTTGCGGTCAAAAAAGTTCAGGAAGGTCGAGCGGATTTCGTTCAGGGTCGGCATTTGGGTCTCGTCCTAGGGGGCGGTTTGAATTGCCATGACGATGTACTCCTGCAACCGCGCACTGTCCACCGGAAGGCGAACAATCGTTGCACCTAATGAAATGAAGGGGCCTGTGCCCCCGTCACCCGTTCCGAGGGAGTCGCCCGGAGTATTTGGAGAAATATGAAGCAGGAAACGCGCCCCTGCTTCTTTCTGGTCAAAAATACCTAGTGCGGCACGTGTCGGCCACGCGCAGGTGTCAGATGGGTGCGATCACCCTTCGAGGATGTCATCACCGTCATCATCAGCGCGGCCGTCATAGTCGAAATCCAGACCATGGGCGGCGCGGATCTGATCCTCGATATCAAGCGCTATGGCCCCGTTGTCCTTCAGGAACTGCTTGGCATTCTCACGGCCCTGGCCGATCCGTTCATCGCCATAGCTGAACCAGCTTCCAGATTTCTCCACCACGCCTGCCTTGACGCCGAGGTCCAGCAATTCCCCCATCTTGGATATGCCTTCGCCATACATGATGTCGAATTCAACCTGCTTGAAGGGCGGGGCGACCTTGTTCTTGACCACCTTGACGCGCGTGGCGTTGCCCACCACCTCATCACGGTCCTTGATGGAGCCGATGCGGCGGATGTCCAAGCGAACGGAGCTGTAGAATTTCAACGCGTTACCGCCGGTTGTTGTCTCGGGGCTGCCAAACATGACACCGATCTTCATACGGATCTGGTTGATGAAAATCACGGTACAGTTGCTGCGGTTGATCGAGCCGGTGAGCTTGCGCATGGCCTTGCTCATCAAGCGGGCCTGCACGCCGACACTGCTGTCGCCCATGTCGCCCTCAAGCTCGGACTTGGGCGTCAGGGCGGCCACCGAATCCACGATGACCATGCTGACCGCGCCGGAGCGCACCAGCGTATCCACGATCTCAAGCGATTGTTCGCCGGTATCGGGCTGAGAGATCAGCAACTCATCCAAATCAACGCCCAATTTGCGCGCATAGACTGGATCAAGCGCATGTTCCGCGTCGACAAAGGCGCAAACCCCGCCTTTTTTCTGCTCTTCAGCTACGCAATGCAATGTCAGCGTCGTCTTGCCGGAGCTTTCGGGGCCATAGATCTCAACGATCCGTCCCTTGGGCAGGCCGCCAATACCAAGCGCAATATCCAGACCGAGAGAGCCGGTCGACGTGGCCTCGATATCCTTGACGGGGTTGTCCCCGCCCAGCTTCATGATCGAGCCTTTTCCAAACTGGCGTTCAATCTGTGCAAGCGCACTGTCGAGCGCCTTTTGTTTGTCTGCTTTTGACTTGTCGTTCATTGTCAGGAGATCTGCCGTTGCCATGTTCGTCCCTTTCTTATTCCACACCCGATGCGGGGCGGCAATCGCTGCTTTCGTTCACCTCTTGTTCCGTTCGGTATGTAGACAAAAAGAGAACATTTCAAGATAAATTTGTTCTATCCCAGTTTTTTCTGACAGAGATTAAGGAGTGGTTTACGCTCACACGAAAACCGAAAGAGTGTCAGGCCTGCTTAAATCATGTTGATGTTTCTAAAGGCAAAACTAGTGTTTTTATCGGTACCGAAAACTGGAACGACGGCCTATGAGCAGGCGCTTGAACCAATTGCTACGATGATTGTACGCGACCCGCCGGAGCTCAAGCATGCGCCGGTTTATCGCTACAACAGGTTTTTTCGCCCTGCTTTCGAGAGATTCGTGGGCGAGGATCTGACCGTTCTGGCGGTGATGCGGGAACCTCTGGATTGGCTGGGAAGCTGGTATCGTTACCGCAAGCGCCCGTTTCTGGATGGGCAGAGAACCTCCACCAAGGACATAACTTTTGATGATTTCGTTGATGCCTATGCCGCGGGTGATCCACCACCCTATGCCAATGTCGGATCACAGGCGCGGTTTCTGCGCCCGCATCAGAATGGTACGGCGGTGACGCATGTATTTCGATATGAGGATCAGGACGGCCTGAAAACTTTTCTGGAAGATCGGCTTGAAACTCAGATCGTGACGGATCGCGTCAATGAATCCCCTTCCGAAGACCTCAGTATCTCGAAAGCAACGGAACAGAAGCTGCGCCGCAAGTTCGCGCAGGATTTTGAGCTATACGAAACAATCAGGCCCGGTGGCGCATACACGCCACCGCCTGCCTGATGGCCGTATCAAAACGGGATTTCGTCGTCGTAGTCCCGTGAGGGTGCCGGGGCTTGGCTGCCCTGGGAGGGGCCACTGTCATAGCCCACATTTCCACCGCCATAGCTGTCACCACCGCCGAAGCTGTCGCCCTGACCGCTGCCGCCACGTGAGTCTAGTAGTGTGAGCTCCCCGCGGTAGGGACGCAGCACCACCTCGGTGGAGTAGCGGTCCTGACCGGATTGATCCTGCCATTTGCGTGTCTCAAGCTGACCTTCAAGGTACACCTTGGAGCCTTTGCGTAGGTATTGTTCAGCGATGCGCGCCAGTGGCTCTGAGAATATCGCGACGGAGTGCCACTCAGTCCGTTCTCGGCGTTCTCCGGTGTTGCGGTCTTTCCAGTTTTCGGATGTGGCAATGCGTAAATTGCAGACCTTGCCGCCGTTTTGGAATGTCCGAATTTCAGGATCGCGGCCCAGATTGCCCACGAGGATGACTTTATTTACGGATCCGGCCATTTGCTCACTCCCTCAGAATCTTTCGTCGCCTAGTGGTTACACCATCGTAAACTGGTGAAGAAGCGATTAATGGGCCTGGGACGTAAGTGAGAAACCGCCTGTGGGGTATGATCGACGGGAGCGTGCTGGAAATTGTGCCAAAGCCGCGTATATTGCACAGCATTTAACCTTGGGGGTGAGGCCGGGCATGAAAACCGTGGCAGGCATTTTGTTTATCTCGGCTATTACGGCTGCGCTTCCAGCGCAGGCGGATTTGTTCGGGTCGAACAACAAGAAGAAAATCTTCAAGTCGCAGACGAGCGTTCTTGATACGCGCGCGCGTCAGTCGACCGCATCAACCATCGCGCTCAACACGCCGTCCTTTATTACGCCAACTAAGTGGGGCAGCGCGCAGCCCTATGACGGGCGGTACAAGGGTGTTTACCTCGACATGGCAAAGTCTGCCGCGCAACGTCATGGAATTCCGAAAGATTTATTCTTACGTCTCGTACAGCAGGAATCTGGTTGGAATCCCAAAGCGGTGTCCCACAAAGGCGCGATAGGGCTGGCCCAGCTGATGCCCGGCACTGCGGATTTGCTGGGGGTCGACCCGCATGATCCCTACCAAAACCTGGAAGGTGGTGCACGGTACCTGGCGCAGCAATACCGCACGTTCCGGTCGTGGAAGTTGGCGCTGGCTGCCTACAACGCTGGGCCCAAGGCGGTTGAGAAATATGACGGCGTGCCACCCTACGATGAAACCCAGAATTACGTGAAGGTTATCTGGGGCAGCTGATCAACATTGCGCACTTCTACTTAGTCCAAATCTGTCGCGTCCAAGGCCGCTTTCCGCAAGGCCGTCGGCGTCATACCTGTATGTTGTAAAACGAAACGAGAAAAATAGGCCGCGCTCTTAAACCCCAGCATGGCTGCAATCCTGTTGGCCGGGTGATCTGTTGTCTCCAGCAGGTCGCGCATCGCGTAGACCGTGCGCTGTGTCAACAATTCAGAGGCTGTCATCCCGGCCGATGTCCGGCAGGCTCGGGTTAGATGAGTTGGCGTAACGCCAAGAGATTTGGCATACTCTGCCATTGGTCGACCCGAGGTATAGTCTCTTTCAATCAATGCAGTGTAAGCCATAGTTAATCTTTGTGCTGCCGAAAGTTCCATCCGGTCGTCACGCTGATCTATGATTGCGCGGCGCAGCCAGACAGTCAGCATGGTGGCATGGGCATTCATAGCCTCGTCTATGAAAGGACGAGCTGCGGTCTGTTCGCGCTGCATCGTCTCGAGCAGGGCCGATAGCTCTGTCTGTGCCAGCGCGTCGCGCACTCGCAGGATGGTGGGTTGATCTGGCATCAGGACGGGGCTGTGCTGCGGGACGGTACAGACGGTTCCGAAGCTTTGTTTACCCAGATCCAGACACACGAGGGTGCCGGCCGGAATGCAAACCGCGGTATGCACAGTGATCCCGCGCAAAACACCGTCGATTACCGCCCGGCCCTGACCGCGTGTGACCCAGAGCATTGCGTGATGGCCCCGGCTATGAGGCAGTTCCGCACGCCACCCCTCGCTGCCGATCCATTGTTGGATACTCATCACCTGAGCATATTTTGCCATTTCGCTCAATCGAACCCTGATCGTTTTTTTGATATATTTGATCTTATTTTCCGACTTTGAAAGGTAAAAATGTATGAATTCCTATAGATTGGGCGCTGAAATCACGTTCCAGTCCTTCATCCTAGCGCGAAACCATGTCCTTTGCCGTTTGGCAAACTGGCGCGTAGCGATGGTGGCGCGGTTCTCGGCCTCATCAAGGGGCAACCGTCCCGCCACCACCTCGATCAGCTCCGCTGCTCCGATGGCCTTGGCAGAGGGGTGTGCCGGGTTCCAGCTGTTGAGATTGGTGCGTGCTTCATCAAGGGCGCCGTCCTTTAGCATAATAGAGAAACGTTGTTCGATCCTTGGCGTCAGCCACTCCTTGGGTGCGTCCATAACGAAGGCGATGGTCTCGAAAAGGGGCAGAGCGGGGGGTGCGGTGTTGTCCTGCCAATCGGCCAGCCCACGCCCGGTGGTCTGCAATACCTCCCATGCGCGCTGAACGCGCATCGGGTTGGCTGTGTCGATTCGCACTCGCGTGGCGGGGTCGAGCGCTTTGGTCATCCCATCAAGACCGCCCTCTGACAGCCACGCCGTAGCCCGTGCGCGGACCTCCGGTGGCGTCGGCGGGATTTCGGCTAGCCCTTCGGTGAGCGCGGTGAAATAGAGCCCCGTGCCACCTACGATCACCGGGGCTGGGTCATTCGACAGAAGTGGACGCACCTCCCGTAGCCAGGCGCCGACAGAATAGTCCTGATCTCCCGGCACGTGGCCGTAAAACTTATGGCGCGCGCGTGCCTCGTCCTCAAGCGAGGGACGAGCAGTCAAAATACGCCAGTTCTCAAAGACTTGGATGGCATCGGCGTTGATGATCATACGCCCCTGATCGGCGGCAATGGCGAGCGCCAAGGATGATTTGCCCGACGCGGTCGGTCCGGCGATCAGCACGGGGCGATTCGGCGCGTCGGCGCATCTGTGGATCACATCGTTAAGCGTCATCCAAATTCGCCACCGCTAAGGGCCCGGAATTTCTGCATCAATCTTCCCCTGTGGGCGCTTCTTTCATTGAACCCCAGCAGGTTTTCCGACATTTTGCGTTCAGTTTCCAGACGAGCGACCAAAAAAGGCCAGCCCATGCGAGAACAGGACCCGACCAACACCACACAGCACGCTAAATCAGGCAAAAGGTTTGAAAGGGTTATGTTGAAGATTTCCGGTGAGGCGCTGATGGGTGACCAAGGCTTTGGCCTGCATCCGCCCACGGTTGAGCGCATCGCCAACGAAGTCAAGACCGTCCATGATATGGGTGTGGAAGTCTGCATGGTTATTGGTGGCGGCAACGTTTTTCGTGGACTCCAAGGGTCTGCCCAGGGCATGGAGCGGACGACGGCAGACTATATGGGCATGCTCGCCACCGTGATGAACGCGCTGGCCATGCAAAGCGCGCTTGAAAAGATTGGCGTGTTTTGCCGGGTGATCACTGCTATCCGCATGGACGAAGTGGCAGAGCCCTACATTCGTCGCCGCGCCGTGCGTCACCTTGAGAAAAAGCGGGTCTGCATCTTCGCAGCAGGCACAGGTAACCCATATTTTACGACTGATACTGCCGCCACGCTTCGCGCATCGGAAATGGCCTGTCAGGCGATTTTTAAGGGAACGAAAGTCGACGGCGTCTATGACAAAGACCCGGTAAAGCATAACGACGCTGTGCGCTATGATCACATCAGCTATGACGACGTGCTCAGCCAGCATTTGAAGGTGATGGATGCCAGTGCCATTGCTCTGGCCCGTGACAACAATCTGCCGATCATCGTATTCTCGCTAGATGAGCCGGGCGGCTTCCGCTCTATCCTTGCGGGCGAGGGCACCTATACAACGGTGCATGGCTAAGGCTAAAAGGCCTGTATAAGAAAAGAAGACCCGCAGGAAGGAGTAGGCCCCATGTCTGACGAGTTTATGCTGGATACCGACGATCTTGAACGGCGGATGGAGGGTGCGATGGTCTCGCTGCGTACGGAATTTTCGTCTTTGCGCACCGGACGTGCCTCGGGTTCTATGCTTGATCCGGTTATGGTGGATGCCTATGGCGCGATGACACCTGTCAACCAGGTGGGCACGGTGAACGTGCCAGAGCCACGTATGGTTACAGTCAATGTTTGGGACAAGTCGTTGGTGGGCAAGGTTGAAAAGGCCATCCGCGAAAGCGGCTTGGGGATCAACCCACAGCTCAACGGCACCATCATAATGCTGCCGATCCCCGAATTGAACGAAGAACGCCGTCGCGAATTGACCAAGGTCGCCTCTCAATACGCCGAGAACGCGCGGGTCGCGGTGCGCAATGTACGCCGGGATGGGATGGACCAGATCAAAAAGGCCAAATCCGACGGTATGAGCGAGGATGACCAGAAATTCTGGGAAACAGAGGTTCAGGAGATGACGGATCGCTTCGTTGCGCTTATAGATGACGCTCTAGAGGGCAAGCAGTCCGAAATCATGCAGGTCTAGGATGGGCATTGCTAAAACAACCAATGCGGGTGCTGTTCAAGGCGGCCCACGGCATGTGGCCATCATCATGGATGGCAATGGCCGTTGGGCGCAGGCGCGTGGCCGGCCAAGGCTGTTCGGACATCATTCGGGTGCACGCCGCGTGCGGGAGATAGTGACAGCGTGCCCGGATCTCGGCGTGAAATACGTCACTATCTTCGCGTTCTCGACTGAGAACTGGAAGCGCACGCAAAGTGAAGTGGCCGGGCTGATGAGCCTATTCCGCCGCTACATCATGAAAGAGATGCAAGCCTTTGTTAAAGAAAATGTGCGGGTTCGCTTTATCGGGGATCGTCCACGTCTGGATGCCAAGCTGCGAAACCTGATGGACGAGGCTGAGGAGATGACCAAGCATTGCACCGGGACCAATTTGACGATTGCGCTTAACTACGGTGGTCGCGATGAGGTGTCGCGCGCGGCGAAACGGTTGGCTCAGGATGTGGCATCGGGACGATTGGATCCTGACGATATAGATGAGGAAACGCTTCCAAAGTATTTAGATACTTATGTTTTACCTGATCCAGATCTTGTTATTCGCACCAGTGGAGAGGCACGTATTTCTAACTTTCTTCTGTGGCAGTCGGCTTATGCAGAATACGAGTTCATCGATACGCTTTGGCCCGATTTCACACCTGAAGTTTTTACCAACCTCCTCAAGAGCTACGGCGCACGTGATCGTCGCTTTGGCGCTGTGACCGCATGAACGCATCAAGCCAGTGGCAGGATCTGATGCCGCGCATTCTGTCAGCGGTCGTGATGATGGCTGTCGGGGCAGTTGCGATTTGGTTTGGCGGCTGGCTTTTTCGGCTGACGGTCTGCGCTGTCGGCGGGCTGATGGTTTGGGAAGCCGCTCGCATGTTTAACGCGTCGCGTCCCCGGGCCGATGGTATTTTGGCCACCTCGACTTTGGTCATGTCGCAGCTGTTACCTGCTTTTTTCATCTTTCCCCTGATCATCGCGGCGAGCGTTATCACGAGTGGTAGAGTTTCGCGAGACAAGTATATGTTTTTTATGTATTATGTTTGGATCACTATTGCTTGCATCGGTATCATGATGCTGCGAGATATTGGTGGGTTTAATTGGTTTTTCTGGTGTATCTGCGTGGTCATTGCCACCGATGTGGCCGGCTATTTCGCAGGTCGGCTTTTGGGTGGGCCAAAGTTCTGGCCCGCCGTTAGTCCCAAGAAAACATGGTCCGGTACAACCGCAGGGTGGATTGCGTCCGCCGTCATTGGCTGGATGCTGGCCCCGGTTCTAGGAGTGGGGTCGACGTTGATAATGGCCTCGGTTTTGGTCAGCTTTGCCTCCCAGATGGGTGACATCGCCGAAAGCGCGGTTAAGCGGCGCGCGGGCGTCAAGGACAGCTCCGACCTAATCCCTGGACATGGGGGTGTTTTGGATCGATTTGACGGGCTGATGGGCGGTGCGTTGGCCGCGCTAATCATCTTGATTGCACAACTTACCATGGCAACAGGATAACAAGAACTACATTTTTCGCTTGAAACTGGGTCTTAGGTAAACCACTTCGCTCAGAAACGTGCTGAGCAGAACGCATCAGAAATCACAGGGTAGGAGCAGACGTTGGACGGTATCGCCTTTATTCCCCAGTTCGGTGGGCTCTTCTTTACAATTGTGGCTTTCGTTGTGGCCTTGTCCGTGATTGTAGCGATACATGAATATGGCCATTACATCGTTGGACGCTGGTGCGGGATCAAAGCAGAGGTCTTTTCGTTGGGATTTGGGCCTGTTCTGTTTTCACGTGTCGACAAACACGGCACCCAGTGGCAGGTCGCGGCCCTCCCTTTTGGGGGCTACGTCAAGTTCATGGGTGATGCCAATGCCGCCAGTGGTACCGCGTCAGACGAATATGCCGAAATATCTGAGGCCGATCGCCGAAAGACCATGCAGGGCGCGCCGCTCTGGGCGCGTGCGGCCACCGTCGCGGCGGGACCTATCTTTAACTTTATCCTGTCGATCGCCGTGTTTGCCCTCGTCATGATGGCGCAAGGCAAGGCGATTGAGCCCTTGGCGGTTGGTGAACTCAAGCCGCTGCCCTACGAGGGTATTATGCTGGAAACTGGCGATCAGTTGATCAGCATCAATGACCAGACAGTGCCTGCGCGTGACCACGCAGATCCAGAGGCCTTTACCGCTTTTGTCGAAATGCTACCCTATAACGCCCTGCTGCAATATGAGGTGGAGCGTAATGGGTCTGTGTTCACGGTGGCTGGCCCTTACCCGATGCCGCCGCTCGTAGTGCAACTGGCCCCGCAATCTGCCGCCTTTGACATCGATATGCGCCCCGGAGACGTGATTGTAGCCGTCGATGGGACACCCATCGTTGCTTTTGATGAGCTCAAGCAGGTGGTCGAAAGCTCGAACGGGCGTGTGCTAGAGCTTGATGTCTGGCGGGCTGGGGAAATGCTGACCTTCGCACTGGCCCCCCGCCGTGTGGATGAGCCGCAGCCTGAGGGTGGCTTCAAAACACAGTGGCGGATCGGCATCTCGGGCGGTCTGGCGTTTGAGCCCGCAACCGAGGCGCTAAGTCCCTTCGCTGCGCTGGCTGATGGTACGGCTCAGGTCTGGCGCGTGATCTCCAGTTCCCTTTCGGGACTTTATTACATGATCACTGGCGCGATCAGCACCTGTAACATGTCAGGCCCGGTAGGAATTGCCGAAGTCTCCGGCGCCATGGCCAGCCAAGGGGCGCAAAACTTCATCTGGTTTATTGCGGTGTTGTCCACCGCCGTGGGGCTTTTGAATCTCTTTCCGATCCCTGTACTCGATGGTGGGCACCTGGTGTTTTACGCCTACGAGGCGGTCACTGGCCGCGCGCCAAGTGATTCCATCCTGCGCATCTTGATGACCGCGGGCCTTATGCTGGTGCTAAGTCTGATGGCATTTGCGCTCTTCAACGACATTTTCTGCCCATGAGGGCGCGGAAAAGCTGCAAGTTTGTGAGCAGGCCGCATTTCTGACACATTTTCTTACGGATTTGCGCCGTATTTTCGGGGTCAAACGGCCTTGGAAATTCTAATGTCAGGCAGCACCATGCAACAGATTGTAAACGGCTATCGCGGAATGAACGTTTTGATGGATGTGAATAAAGACCGCATCGGTTACGTTGGTGCTATTTTACTGGCGCTAATTCTTGGCGGTTTCCTCGGCTCGTTCTGAATATGTTACCCTTGGGCAACGCCATATGGTGCCAGTTGCCTGTTAGACCCCAAATATAGCGATCAGAACTTTGACAACCTGGCCGTGACGGGGTAGGAAATTGTCATACTGGGATGTCTGACTGGGTTTAGAAAATGTATATAAAGAACGTCTGGCGAGCAGTGCGCCAAGGACGGGTCTCCCAACAAAAAGCCCTTAGGCGGGGGCTAGCAGCGCTCATGCTGCTTTTTGTAACCGTGATCACGACCACTTCTGTGGACGCACAGACCTACAGGTTCAATTCTCTTTCTATTGAGGGCAATCAGCGTGTTGCCGCCGAAACCATCATAACCTACGCCGGAATTGCGCGTGGTGAGACTGTTTCTGCCGGGCAGTTGAATGATGCATATCAGCGAATTCTTGAAAGTGGGCTGTTCGAAACTGTTGAAGTCATTCCTCGGGGCGGTCAGCTGACCATCCGGGTAGAGGAATTCCCGACAATCAGCCAGATCGCGTTTGAGGGCAACAAAAAGATTAAGGATGATGATCTGGCTGGCATAGTTGAAAGCCGGTCGCGTCAGGTTTTTAGCCCAAGTCGTGCGGAACGGGATGCCGCCGAGATTTCTAAGGCTTATGCCCAAAATGGCCGGGTCTCTGCCCGTGTTACGCCCAAGATCATCCGCCGCTCAGACAACCGCGTTGACCTTGTTTTCGAGATCTTTGAAGGCCGAGGCATCGAAATCCAGCGGGTCAGCTTTGTGGGCAACCAGATTTATTCTGATCGCCGCCTGCGTCGTGTGATCGAAAGCAAGCAGGCTGGTCTGCTGCGAGCGCTCATCTCCAGCGACATCTTTGTCGAGGATCGTTTGGCTTTCGATCAGCAGGTTCTGACTGATTTCTACAACTCGCGCGGCTATGTCGATTTCCGCGTCACTGGTACCAACGCAGAGCTGGCGCGCGAACGCGACGCCTATTTTGTGACCTTCAATATTCAGGAAGGTCAGCAGTTTCGCTTTGGTAACATCACCACGAGCAGTGACCTGCCCGAGGTGAATGCGGCCGAGTACCAAGATGTGCTGAGGATCAAGCCGGGCGTGATCTACTCGCCCACCCATGTGGAAAATTCGATTGCGCGGATGGAGCGTCTTGGCATTTCCAATGGAGTGGATTTCATGCGGGTTGAGCCCGTCATTACGCGGAACGACCGTGATCTGACGCTGAACGTAGACTTTCAGTTGACACGTGGTCCCCGGATTTTCATCGAGCGTATCGACATCGAGGGTAACACCACTACGCTTGACCGTGTGATCCGTCGTCAGTTCGACGTGGTCGAGGGCGACCCCTTCAACCCGCGCCAGATCCGTGAGACGGCTGACCGGATCCGTGCCCTCGGTTACTTCTCTGCCGCAGACGTAGATGCGCGCGAAGGATCCCGCCCCGATCAGGTGATCGTAGATGTGGAGGTGCAGGAACAGACAACTGGCTCGCTGACTTTCGGTGGCAGCTTCTCGTCGGATGCGGGGCTTGGCATCACGCTTGGCCTTCAGGAACGTAACTTCCTTGGCCGCGGCCAGCGGCTTGGTGCAAATATCTCGTTGTCCGGCGACCGTGCGAACTACTCACTTTCATTCGTGGAACCGTCCTTCCTTGGCCGTGACGTGGCGTTTAGCTTTTCATCGCTTTATGTGGAAACAAGCGCGGATAACAGCTTGTTTGACACCTCTCGGGCAACTTTCCGTCCTGGTCTGGCGTTCCCGCTGTCAGACCGCTCGCGCTTTAATGTATATTATAGCGCCGAGTTTTCAGACATGGACAACTACCGCGGCATTTCTCCGACATTGGCGGCTGAGGTTGCACGCGGCAGCCAGGTGGCTAGTGCCATCGGGTTTGGCTACCGTTTTGATAGCCGGGACACGGGTCTGAACCCTAATGCTGGTGTGCTTGTCGAAACAGATTTTGAGTTTGCCGGGCTGGGGGGGGATCAAGAATTCATGAAGGCAACAGCCCGTTTCGTCGGCGAACGCCGGATCTTCAACGAAGAAATCCTGCTGCGCGGTGTTCTTGAATATGGCGCGATCGATTTCAACCAACCTTTTGAGAGCCGTGCGGTGGATCGCTTCACCCAAAAGGTCATCCGTGGGTTCGACCCTAACGGTATCGGTCCGATCCAGAACAACGAATTCCTTGGTGGCAACTTGTTTGCTGCAGCCAAGTTCGAGGCGGAGTTCCCGCTGGGCCTGCCCAGCGAATTTGGGATCACGGGTGGTGCGTTCTACGATATCGGCTCGATCTGGAATGTGGACACGGTGGGTATCGCCCAGTCGACCGGGTTTGAACCACGCCACGTGATTGGGGTCTCGCTCTTCTGGGAATCACCTTTTGGTCCAATCCGGATGGACTTCACTGAGGCGTTACAGAAGGAACCGGGTGACATCGAACGCAACTTCGATTTCTCGGTTCGCACGGACTTCTGATCGTGAAGCCAGGGCGCGCCTTCGCGGTTGCGGCTCTGATTTGGCTGGGGCTGCTGCCACTTAGTCTGGATGCTCAGGATGTTGGGGTCGTCCAGTCCGAGATCCTGGTTCTTGATCCTGAGCGCATGTTTGAGCAGACCCTTCTTGGCAAGAGCATGCTGGCCGCTCATCAGGCGGAGCGCGATACACTTGCTGCGCGCAATCGCAGCCTTGAGGCAGAGCTGGAAGCTGAAGAACAGCGCTTAACGGACATTCGTGCCGAAACCAGCCCGGAAGAATTCCGCGCCATGGCGGATGCCTTTGATGAACGCGTGCAGGAAATCCGCCGCGACTCCGAACGCCGCGTACGTGACCTAGAGCGGGACCGCGAAAGGCTGCCGATTGAGTTCCTGAGCGAGGTGGATGCGATCGTTCTGGACCTCATGCGTGCGTCGGGCGGTGTGGTGCTACTGGATCAACGCACGGTGATCTTGCGCGCCGATGCTGTGGATCTGACGGACCGCGCCATCTCGCGGATTGATGAAGAGTTCGACGGGAGCGACCTTGGGGAAGATTAGGCACAGCGCGTCTGCATTCTTTTAGAAGAACTTGGCCAAAGCCTTTGGAAGGCTTTGGCTCGCGCCTTGAGGAACCGCGATCACATGACTTGCTCAGGCCGTGCACCCTTGATAGGCACGGGCAATTGCCGGGCCAACAGAAAGGACACCCCATGACAGAGCCGTTGCTTACCGCGGATATTCATATGATCCAACGGCTTATACCCCACAGGTATCCCTTTTTGCTGGTGGACAAGGTCGTGGATATCGACGGCTACCAAAGCGCGCGCGGCATCAAAAATGTCACGATGAACGAACCCCATTTCCAAGGCCATTTCCCCGGCACCCCGATCATGCCAGGCGTTACCATCGCGGAGGCAATGGCGCAGACAGCGGCGGTGATGGTGGGCATGGCGCTCAATATGCAGGACAAGAACCTACTGGTTTACTTCATGGCCATTGAGAACTGCAAGTTCAGACGCATGGTGACGCCGGGTGACGTTCTTGAAATGAATATTGAAACCCTGCGCGGCAAACCCGGTGGTAAGGTGTGGAAATTCAAAGGCCGGGCCGTTGTCGGTGATGAACTGGCTTGTGAAGCGGAGTTTACTGCAATGATGGATATGACCGGAGAAAAAGCCGGATGAGTGCGGTGGCGACGGACATACACCCCAGTGCGGTGATTGAGCCCGGTGCCCAGCTGGGGCAAGGCGTTCGGGTTGGTCCCTTCTGTCATATCGGCTCCGACACCATGCTGGGCGACGGGGTGGAGCTCAAGTCTCACGTGGTTGTCGCAGGCAAGACCGAGATTGGGGAAGAGACGGTTGTTTTTCCGTTCACCTGCCTCGGGGAAATCCCACAGGATCTCAAATTCAAAGGAGAGGCCACGCGCCTTGTGATCGGAAAGCGCAACCGTATCCGCGAGCATGTCACGATGAACACCGGCACTGATGGGGGTGGGGGCGTCACCCGTGTGGGCGATGACGGCCTCTTTATGGCGGGCTGCCACGTGGCCCATGACTGCCTGGTGGGCGACCGGGTTATTATCGTCAATAACGCGGCCTTGGCGGGCCATTGCGTGATCGAGGACCAGGTGATCATTGGCGGGTTGTCTGGCGTGCATCAATTCGTGCGTATCGGGCATGGCGCGATCATTGGTGCTGTAACGATGGTAACCAATGACGTGATTCCGCATGGCCTTGTGCAGGCGCCGCGGGGGGAGTTGGACGGCCTTAATCTGATTGGACTCAAGCGGCGTGGTGTTTCGCGTGCTGATATCACCGCGCTAAGGGCCGCGTTCCAGATGCTGGCGCAGGGCGAAGGCACCTTTCAGGATCGTGCGCGGCGCCTCGGTGAGGAAACTGACAGCGACTATGTCCGCCAGATCGTAGACTTCGTCACCGCCTCCTCAGATCGTTCTTTCCTGACACCGGGTTCAAGCGGCTGATATGGCGGGCCGTCTTGCCATTCTGGCTTGTGCCGGGACGCTGCCGGTTATGCTGGCCAAGGCGCATCCCGATGCCATGGTGATAACCCTGCAGGGCATCCCGAGCGCCTTGGAGGACTACTCTCACAAGCACCGGCTGGAACAGATCGGTACGCTGTTTGCGGCGATGCAGGCCGAGGGCGTGGACCGTATGATCTTTGCCGGGGCCCTCACCCGGCCACAATTTGATCCAACGACGTTTGATGCCCAGATGATGATCATCGCACCCCGCTTGATGGCCGCCATGGCCCTCGGTGATGACGGGCTCTTACGCACGGTGATCGATATCTTCGAGGAACAGGGCTTTGCCGTGGTGGGCGTTCGCGACGTGTTGCCCGGGTTGGTCGCCGAGGCGGGGTTGCGCGTTGGCCCCGACCCGGATGCGGGTCAGGAGGCCGACATCACCCGCGCCATCACCATCCTGCGTGGGATCTCTGACCTCGATATTGGGCAGGGATGTGTTGTGGCGGGTGGGCAATGCCTTGGGGTCGAGACGGTTCAGGGCACGGACGCACTTTTGGGTTTTGTAACGGCCACGCCTCAAGGGTATCGCCGCGGGCACAAGGGTGTTTACGTCAAGGCGGCCAAGACGGGGCAGGACCTTCGTATGGATATGCCTACCATCGGCCCAGCAACCATCGCCTCGGTGGCTGGGGCAGGGTTAGCTGGGTTAGTGGTAGAGACCGACAAGGTACTAATTCTTGAACGGGAGGCAACGCTGACTGCGGTCGAAGAGGCCGGACTTTTCCTTTATGCGAGGGCACTTTAAGTGCGGGTTTTCCTGGTCGCGGGCGAGGCGTCGGGCGACCGGCTGGGTGCAGCGCTCATGGCAGGGCTCAGATCCCTTGAAACGGTTGAGTTTGCTGGTGTTGGTGGTCCGTTGATGGAGGCTGAGGGGCTTTCTTCGCTTTTTGCCATGGATGAGTTGAGCGTGGTGGGCCTCGTTGAAATTTTACCCAAATACTTGCACTTGCGCCGTAGGCTGTCCGAGACGGTCGAGGCGGTTCTCGCCTTCCAGCCGGATGTCCTGATCACCATTGACAGCCCAGAATTCAGCCTGCGTGTGGCGCGTGACGTCAAGGCACGATCTGCGATCAGGACAGTGCATTACGTGGCTCCTTCAATCTGGGCGTGGCGCCCAAAACGGGCAGAACGGCTGCCGGGTGTGGTCGATCAGGTTCTGGCATTGCTACCGTTTGAGCCGCCCTTGATCGAGGCCGCTGGGGTGAATTGTGATTTCGTCGGGCACCCCGTGGTGACGGAACCGGTGGCAACCTCTGAAAATGTTGCTGCTTTCAAGACCCGTCACGCTTTGGGTGACGCGCCCTTGCTGCTGGTCTTGCCTGGCTCGCGAGGTGGGGAAGTTGCCCGTCTTGGTCCACGCTTTGGAGCAGCTCTTGAGCTGGTTTGTGCCAAACACCCCGATCTGCGCGTGATCATGCCGACCACAGGCCCACGAGCCTCACAGGTGCGAGAAATGGCGTCGAATTGGCCTGGTGCCCCTTTGATCATCGCGCCGGACAACATGAATATTGAAGCCTGTATATCTGAAAAAATGTGTGCTTTTGGTGCAGCAGATCGTGCTTTAGCTGCCTCTGGAACGGTATCGCTGGAACTTGCTGCATCCGATACGCCAATGTTGATTGCCTATGATTCCAGCTGGCTCTCGCGAGAGATTATCTCTCGTATGTTGCTGATCGACACGCTGACGCTTGTGAACCTCGTGTCAGAGACGCGCGCCATTCCAGAGCTGTTGGGCAAGGAGTGCCGCCCTGATCTGATCGCGCCTGCGCTTTTGAAACTGCTTGGTGACCCCGGGCCGCAACATGACGCGATGCGCGTCACGATGGAGCGGCTTGGACGGGGAGGTGATGCGCCAGGTTTAAGAGCGGCCAAGGCCGTGCTCGCACGCATCCATTAATTGGATGTCTTGAAAGCACGTTGAAAACTTTGGTCCCTGATCACAACTTGCGGATCTTAATCTTGCTGATCCGATTTTCCATTTTCTCAATGATTTCGAAACGGAAACCGTGAAAATTGAAAACCTGTGCGACGTCCGGAATGATCTTGGCTTCGTGGATTACCAAACCTGCCACTGTGTTGGCTTCATCATCTGGCAGGTTCCAGTCCGTCGCACGGTTGAGGTCGCGAATGGTCATCGCTCCCTCCACCAAGAACTGGCCGTCCTCAGTCTTGCTGATTTCGAGGTCATCGTCGATATCGAACTCATCCGCGATCTCGCCCACGATTTCTTCCAGGATGTCCTCGAGCGTCAGAAGGCCCTGCAGCACACCATATTCATCTACCACAAGGGCAAAATGCGCGCGGCGGCGAAGAAACTGGCGCATCTGGTCATCAAGCGTCGTAGTCTCCGGGACGAAGTATGGTTTCATCGCCACATTGCAAATATCAAATTTGGTCAACGCACTGGCGGACAAACCCTCAGCAGTAACCAGCTTGTGCACCGCGCGCAGCAGGTCCTTGGCGTGTACAACGCCAATGACATTGTCGGGATCATCGCGATAGACCGGTAGGCGCGTGTAGCTGCTGGTCAGGCACTGGTTCAGGATCGCCTCGGGCTCGTCATCGGCATTGATCATTTCGATGCCGGAACGGTGCTGCATGATCTCATCAACAGTGCGCTCGCCCAAATCCAGCGCACCAAGGATCCGGTCGCGATCTTCTTTCTCGACCACACCCTCTGAATGGCCCAGGTGAAGCGCGCCTGCGATCTCTTCTCTCACCGCAAGGATGTTGCTGTCTGGGTCGATCTTCACGCCCACAAGACCAAGAACACCCCGCACTAGAAGTCGCACAGCCGATACGATGGGGGAAAAGATACTGATGACCACGCGAATGATCGGTGCGGTGCGTGAGGCTGCAGCCTCTGCATTGGTGATGGCATAGGTCTTTGGCAGGACTTCCGCGAAGATCAAGACCAGCAAGGTCATTACCAGCGTCGCCAGTGCCACGCCGCTCTCTCCGAAGAGCCGGGTGAACATGGCCGTGGCCAGCGAGGCGGCTAGAATGTTGACGAGATTGTTGCCCAGCAGGACAGACCCGATCAGCCGTTCATTATCCTCGGTGATGTCAAGCGCCTGCTGTGCGCCTTTGTCCCCCTTATCCGCACGCGCGCGCAACTTGCCGCGCGAGGCGGCTGTCAGCGCGGTTTCACTGCCGGAGAAATAGGCGGACAGTATCAGAAGCAGAAGAATAGAGGCGGAGGTGATCCAGAAAGCCGCGTCAATCACAGCAGAAGAGGAGGGTTCCATTCAAAGCATCGTCCTTTTATCACTTTGCGTTATGGGGTCCGATTGCCCGTCATTCAAGGAAGAGCAGCGATGAAACTGCTGGATTTGGGCGAATTTGACACGCCAATATTGCTTTTCGGGGGTCCATACTCGAATCTGGAAGCCACAGAGGCGCTTTTGGCCCATGCTGAGGCCCTTGGTATCAAGCCGGATGCATGCATCTGCACTGGTGATCTGGTGGCCTATTGCGGTGATCCGGCCCGTACCGTGCAAACACTGCGGCAGGCGGGCGTGCATGTAGTGGCGGGCAACTGCGAAAATCAGCTTGCGGCAGGCGCGCGTGATTGTGGCTGCGGGTTCGAGGCGGGCAGCACCTGTGATTTGTTGTCGGTGGGGTGGTTTGCCCATGCCAATGCCGCCATCGGATCTGGTGACCGGACGTGGATGACCGGTTTGCCCGACATGATCACCTTCTCGCAGGCAGGCCAGCGTTGTGCGGTGATCCACGGGGGCATCAGCGATGTCAGCCGATTTATCTGGTCGGTGAGCGATGTGTCGGTTTTTGCAGAAGAGGTCGCGTTGGTCCGCGCCCTTGCTGGTCCTGTCGACATCGTGATCGCGGGTCATTCCGGCATTGCCTTTGAAAGGGGTGTGGCAGGTGTACGCTGGATCAATGCCGGGGTGATCGGGATGCCACCCAATGATGGCGGGAATCGGACAGAATTTGTAGTGCTTGAGAAGGGGCTGGCCAAGTTTCGAACGCTCACCTACGACCACGCACGCGCGCGCATCATGATGGAGGAGGCAGGCCTGACCCAAGGCTACCACGCTGCCCTTGAAAGCGGTCACTGGCCTTCTGAGGACGTGTTACCGCCGGAATTGCGCCGCGATGTTTTGGCCAGCGGGTGATGATCCTCCACCAGCTGGCGCAGACGTTCGTCGAGCACGTGGGTATAGATTTCGGTTGTGGCGACGTCTGCATGACCCAAAAGTGTCTGTATGGTGCGCAGGTCGGCACCGTTGGCTAGAAGGTGTGTGGCAAAGGCATGGCGTAGGGTGTGAGGTGTGACCTGGCTTGGATCAACGTGAGCTAAGGATGCTAAGCCCTTAATGAGAGTGTAGAATGCATGCCGAGTCAGATGTCCCTCCTTTCCGCGTGATGCAAAAAGGAAGGACGATTCCAGGCGGCCTTTGCTACGCGCATCCGCCTCTTGTTCATCGCGATGGGCAAGCCATGCCGCAAGCGATGCCTTGGCTGGGCTCGATAGGGGCACCAAACGCTCTTTGCCCCCCTTTCCGCGCACCAAAAGCATGTCCGGACTTCCTCGCGCGGCCGACATCGGCAGCGAGACAAGTTCACTCACTCGCATTCCGGTGGCATAAAGTAACTCCAGCAGGCAAGTATTGCGCAGGCGTATCGATTTGGATTTGCCCTTCTGCCGCGCGGCCTCAAGAATGCGGTCCACATCACTTTCCGTCAGGGTCTTGGGCAGGCGGCGTGCGCGGCCCGGACCCTTGATCCGCAAGGCCGGATTGTCAGAGCGCAGCCGTTCCTCGAAGGCGAAGGCAAAGAGTTGCCTGATGGCCGAAAGCCGCCGCGCGCGGGTCGCCTTTGAAAGACCTTGGGCATCGCAATCTATCAGGTAGCGTTCAATCCCGTCCTGTGTGACATTCGCAAGCTGTTCACCCCGGTGCCCCAGCCAGCCCGTGAAATCTTGCAGATCGCGGTGATAGGCCAGAAGCGTGTTCTGCGCCGCCCCGGTTTCTGCGGCGCGGGCCTCCAAAAAGGGGATGATCCATGTGTCGGGGGTGCTCATGACGGTGGCAACAGCAGGATTTGCAGCGCCGTCTGACGCGCGACATCCTCTAGTCCCACGAAGCGCAGCGTTGCCAAAGCTCCGTCAATCTGCCCGCTCTGACCCAACACGGAGCGGTTGAGATCCGTGATCACGTCCAGAATGGTCTGCCCCAGCTTCCCTTCCGAGAGCGGCTCTGCATACTTCCGAGCCGGGGCGGTGGCGTCAAAAGCCCGTGCTATGGCCTGTTCGGTTGCGGTCTGGGCAAGGCTGACATCGGGTTGACCAAGGGCCACCCCCGCAAGGAAGCGTGCGTGGCGCGTAGGGGTGCCCCTTGGTGTAGACAGCGCTTCATAAGAAGGCGAAAGAAGTCCAATTTCGTAGACTGTTCCATCTAGTCCGGGTAGATTGTGCCGTGCCAACCGTTCGCCAAAAAGTGTTGCAAAAACAACGCTGAGACCTGCGCTTTTCATGTCATTCCAGGTATCTGGTAATGCCTTTGCAATTCGTGCATCGTCGCCGGAAAGCATCGCGCGGTCAAACTCTTGCAAGGCGGCGACTCGGTCCCATATCCCGCCTGACGCGGCCGGTCGGCGCGAGGTGTAGAGGCCCAGCAGTCGGTTGGCTGGGAGCGCACCCGTGCGCGCCAGACGTTCTGCCGCCTCGATTTCGGCCCGCCAGCCCATGGTACCGCGCAAATCCGCGGCCGCAAATTCCCGTGGCAGGGTGCGGGTGGGGAGGGGCGAGCCGTTGGCCTCGTGCAGGCGAAAAAGAAGTGGTGTCACATTTCGCGGTGGGGGCAAGTCAAGTGTGTCTTCTGCCAGTTCCGGATCAAGGAAAAGCGCCAATTGATCGGCGGTGTCTGGATCAAGATTGCCGGTGATTGCGGCAGTGTCATAGATCAGCGCCGCGGTTGGCCAGTCCCCGGTGCGCACAAGGCAGAATACACGGGTTTCATAGCTCTCCGAAAGCACTGGATTAACAGAGAGCAGGCGGCAGGCCTTTTGTTCGGTCCCGCGCAACAGGCTCAGGCGCATCCAGTCATCAAACAGGATCGGTGTCTCGGGGCCTGCCCGCTCCACCAGGGATAGAGCGGCATCTACCGCGCCGTAATGTTGCAGCGCATCCACCCTGGCATGCAGAAAGCGGGCGTTTTCAGCCGTGTCCGATGGCGGATCGGCCTCGGCCAGAAGCAGGGTGTAGATCAGCGCCTGTAAGGCGGGCAGAGGCACATCAGGCAGGCGCTCTATCCCCTCGATGACCTCTTGCGTGGTGCTGGCTTCCCACAGGCTTAGCGGCAATCCGGTCGTGCCTGAGGGCAATAGCCCAACCGCATCGGCCCGCGCCCCTTCTAGCGGCGTGACGTCTACTGACGGCACTTGTGTGCCCTGGTAGGCCTCGGGTTCCCCGATGGGCTCGATCAGGGGCTGGGCCACGGTGATGGGGGGCGGTTCTTTTAGCCAGTCAATGGCCGAAAGTGGATCCTCAGCCCAGGCAAGACCAGGAAGACAAGCGAAAATCAGCCATAGATTACTGCGTCTCAAGGATCAGTTCCTGCCTGATTTCCTGTTCGTTGGGGGAAAAGTCAGCCCCGAAAAAGGGGCCCACATAGGCATAGAGAACAAGCGCTAAAAATCCCAGAACGGCAAGGATGAATAGCCATTTTATTATCCAGAACATACTGCCTCATTCTCAGTCTTTGTTGTCGTTGCTGCAGTTATAGCTGGCCTTTATTGCAAGATCACGTCATTCAATAACAATCGTTGTATTTTTGGCAAGGGAGCGCCGAGGCGTGGACGCACCGGATCAATTCAGGCTGCATAAGACCGTAGTTCTGGTTGGAATGATGGGCGCAGGTAAGACGGCCGTTGGCCGAGCGCTCGCAGCGCGGCTGAATGTGCCATTTCTCGATTCGGATACCGAGATTGAAGAGGCCGCCAAAATGACCATCGCCGAGATTTTTACCCGGGACGGAGAGGCGTTTTTCCGCGACCGCGAGGCCGAGGTGATCAACCGCCTGCTAGAAGGCAAAAGCGGTGTCCTGTCCACGGGCGGTGGTGCATTCTTGGCTGAGCGTAACCGTCAGAACATATCGCTCAAGGGTGTCTCTGTCTGGCTGAACGCTGATCTTTCACTGCTGTGGGGTCGTGTAAAGCACAAGGATACCAGACCTTTGCTGCGCACTCCTGATCCTTATGCTACACTGAAGGACATCTACGAGACGCGCGTGCCATTTTATCAGGCGGCTGATCTGTCGGTACGCGCAAACCCGACGTATTCGCTGGATGACATGGCTGGCAAGGTCGTTGAAACGCTGCTAACGCGGCCTGATGTGCTGGAGCTGGCATGATATGATGGAAACAGTTCATGTGCCCCTTGAGGGGCGCGCCTATGACGTACTGATTGGCCCGGGACTTCTGGCCCGTGCGGGTGAATTGATTGGCCCGTTGCTGCACCGCCCACGCGTGGCGATTATCACTGACGACACTGTTGGTGCGTTGCATCTGGGTGGCCTTCAGGCGGGCCTTTTGAAGGCGGGGATCACGTCAACCCATCTGAGCCTGCCGCCCGGGGAAGCCACCAAGTCTTGGGGCCCGTTTGAGCGCGCGGTGGAGTGGCTTCTGGCCGAGAAGATCGAGCGCAGAGATGTGGTGATTGCCCTGGGCGGTGGCGTGATTGGCGACCTTGTGGGATTTGCAGCGGCGGTGCTGCGCAGGGGGGTGCGCTTCGTACAGGTTCCGACCTCACTTTTGGCGCAGGTGGACAGCTCCGTGGGCGGTAAGACCGGGATTAACTCGCCGCAGGGGAAAAACCTGGTTGGTGCTTTTCATCAGCCCAGCCTGGTGCTGGCTGATACGGATGTTTTGGGTACGCTTGCGCTGCGCGATTTTCTGGCTGGCTATGGTGAGGTCGTCAAGTACGGGCTCTTGGGAGATGCCGCCTTCTTTAAATGGCTGGAAGAGAATGGTCCGGCCTTGGCCGCCGGCGACATGATTGCCCGGATTGCGGCCGTGCGTCGCTCGGTCGAGATGAAGGCTAATATTGTGGTGCGCGACGAGACCGAGCAGGGGGATCGCGCACTTCTGAATCTTGGCCATACATTCTGCCATGCGCTTGAGGCGGCAACAGACTATTCCAACCGGCTTTTGCATGGCGAAGGGGTGGCGATAGGATGTGCCCTGGCATTCGAATTGTCTGCGCGGATGGGGCTGTGCGCGCAGGAAGACCCAAGCCGCGTCCGGGCACATCTACGCAACATGAATATGAAGGTTGATCTATCTGATATTAATGGTGATTTGCCAGATGCAGCGGCTCTGCTTGATCTAATGGGACAGGATAAGAAAGTGGTGGATGGCAAACTGCGTTTTGTTCTGGCGCGTGGTATCGGGCAGGCCTTTGTTACGGCAGATGTGGACCCGGCAGTGGTCACGACGCTGCTTAGGGATGCCCTCACTGAACGCAACTGATCCCATTCTTTGGCGAGGCTGATCCGTTCGGCGGACGAGTATGCGTGCTTACGTCTCCAGTAAGTCTAGAACTCGCTCGACGGGCCGGCACAACCGCACGCCCCTTGGCGTACAGACGATCGGCCGGTTGACCAAGGCAGGATCGGCCACCATCGCTTCCAGCACCGCCTCATCGGATACAGTCGCGTCCAGCGCGCCCAGCTCCTCTGACGGCCATTGTGCGTCCCGCAAGGCCTCCCGCGGGGTCAGTCCAGCCACCGCAAAAAGCGCCAGAAGCTGTGGGCGGGTCCAACCTGTCTTGAGGTAGTCGATCACGACAGGGTCAAGGCCCGCGTTCCGGATCATGTTAAGAACCTCGCGGGACTTGCTGCATCTTGTGTTGTGATGGATGACAACCTGCGTCACCTTACGGCTCCTCTTTTTCGCGATCAGCAAGCAAAAGCCAGCCAAAAAGCACTACAGCAATGGCCGCGCCTGCCATCTCGGCTATGATGAAGCCAGGCAGATCGATCGGACGGATCCCTGCGAACGTATCGGTGAACGCGCGCCCAATGGCCACGGCGGGGTTGGCAAATGAGGTTGAGGCGGTGAACCAATAGGCGGCTGTGATGTACAGCCCCACCAGCCACGGAATCGCATCCGCCCTAAACCGCAACCCCGCGAGGATAGTACCCACCAACCCGAACGTGGCCACCGCCTCTGCAAACCACTGCGCGGCACCGGTTCGGACGGTCGAGGAGACTTGCACGATATCAAGATCAAACATGCCATGGGCGACAAGTGCGCCGGTAATCCCACCGACCACTTGCGCAATCACGTAGAGTGCGGAAATATCCAGAGATACATCGCCCTTGAGAAGGAAAGCGAAAGTCACAGCTGGATTGAAGTGCGCCCCTGATATGGGCCCAAAAAGCGTGATCAGCACCACCAGGATTGCTCCCGTAGGGATTGTGTTGCCCAGAAGCGAGACGGCAACATCGTCGCTTAGCTGATCGGCCATAATGCCAGATCCTACAACAGTGCAGACCAGAAGAGCTGTGCCAAGGGCCTCGGCGGTCAGGCGACGAGAAAGGTCAAACGCCATTGAAAGACCTCGTCGCTACGGGTGCAAGGGCGAAAAAGGATTCCCGATGTTTGATACTAATTAATACCATTATATAACAAATATTTATGATGTGATCTTTACAAGGGCGTGACGTTTCTTTCCTGCCGAAAGTTTTACTGTATCCGCCAGCGCCTGCGCGTCGAGCATCAACCCTGCATCTGTCAACGGTGCATCGTTGAGGCGTGCGCCATTCTCACCTATCAGGCGCTTGGCCTCTTTGCCGGATTTTGCCAGCCCCGATTTAACGATCAGTTGCACCACGGAAATACCTTCTGCCACATCTGCCGCCGAAAGCTCCAGCGTCGGCAGGTCATCGCCCTTGCCGCCCTGTTCAAACACCTCGCGTGCCGTGGCTTCCGCCGTCCTGGCCGCCTCTGCCCCGTGCAATAGGGTCGTTACCTCGTTGGCCAGGATGATCTTGGCATCATTGATCTCTGACCCGGCCAATGCGCCGAGGCGGTCGCATTCCTCCACCGGCAGTTCCGTGTAAAGCTTCAGGAACCGGCCCGTATCGGCATCCGTTGTGTTGCGCCAGAATTGCCAGAACTCGTAGGGGCTCAACATCTCAGCATTTAGCCACACTGCACCGCCTGCCGATTTACCCATCTTGCGGCCATCAGACGTGGTCAGCAGGGGCGAAGTCAGACCATATATCTCCTGATCCAAAACGCGCCGAGTGAGGTCGATCCCGTTCACAATATTGCCCCACTGGTCCGATCCACCCATCTGCAGCACACAGCCATAGCGACGGTTCAATTCCATGAAGTCATAGGCCTGTAGGATCATGTAGTTGAATTCAAGGAAAGACAGTGATTGTTCGCGGTCCAGCCGCGATTTTACACTTTCAAAGGCAAGCATCCGGTTGATCGAGAAATGCCGCCCAATATCACGCAAAAAGTCGATGTAATTCAGATGGTCTAGCCACTCGGCATTGTTCAGCATAAGCGCATCGGTTTCGCCGTCGCCATAGGTCATGTACTGCTTGAAGACCCGGCCAATACCTTCGATGTTGGACGCAATCTGGTCCTGCGTCAGAAGTGATCTTTCTGCATCCCGACCAGAGGGGTCGCCCACCTTGGTCGTCCCACCACCCATGAGCGTGATTGGCTTGTGACCCGTCTTCTGAAACCACCGCAGCATCATGATCTGGATCAACGATCCCACATGTAAGGACGTCGCTGTAGCGTCAAACCCGATATAGGCCGGGCGCACCCCTGAGGTCAGCGCCTCATCCAGCCCCTGATAGTCGGTACAATCCGCCAGGAAGCCGCGTTCGATCATGACTGTCATGAAGTCCGATTTGGGATGGTAGGTCATTGTGCTTGTCCATGAGGTTTTCGCGCGGCATGTATAGGCAGGCTTTGGCGTAAGGGAAAGAGCATGTTGAAGGCGGGCCGCATTTGGGCACTTGGCGCAATGTCGGGGACCTCGCTTGACGGGGTTGATGCCGCCTTGATTAATACCGACGGACTGCAGATTTTTGACTTTGGCGACAGCGCTTATCGTCCCTACACAGACACCGAGCGCGCCACGCTCAGGGCGGCCCTGGGTAAGTGGCATGACGACGACACCGACGAAGCCCAGCAGGTGGTGGAGGATGCGCATGCGGAGATACTTGGCCGGCTTGAGGGTGCTGGTATTATTGGCTTTCACGGCCAGACCCTTGCGCATGAACCGCGCGGTCGAGGTACGCATCAGATCGGAGATGGCGCAGCGCTGGCCGATAGGCTTGGCACCCCGGTGGTCTGGGATTTCCGCAGTGCCGATATCCAACTGGGCGGGGAGGGGGCGCCGCTTGCGCCCTTTTTTCATTTTGCCTGTGCCAAGTGGATGGGGGGCACAGCACCGCTGGCCTTTCTGAACCTTGGCGGGGTGGGCAACCTGACATGGGTGGACCCCGCAAAGGAGAAAGCGGAGGAAGAAGGCGCTCTTCTGGCCTTTGACACCGGGCCGGCCAATGCGCCGATCAATGATCTGATGATGGCGCGTCGCGGAAAGGCCTTCGACAAAGACGGTAAACTTGCCCGGCAGGGCACGGTGGCACAGGGCGCGTTGGAGCTTTTCCTCGATGATCCTTACTTCTCGCGCATGCCACCCAAGTCGCTTGATCGGGACGCTTTTTCCGAGATGATCGGCCTTGTCCGCGAACTGGGGGATGCCGATGCTGTGGCAACACTTGCGGGGATGAGTGCAGCCGCCGTTCTGCGCGCCATGGAGCATTGCCCCAAACCGCCCGGGCAGATGCTTGTCACGGGTGGTGGGCGGCACAATCCGGTGGTAATGGACATGCTGCGCGCAGCGCTGGATTGCGAGGTCGCGCCGGTTGAGGATGCGGGATTGGACGGGGATATGCTGGAAGCGCAGGCCTTTGGATACCTTGCCGTGCGGGTCGCGCGCGGCTGGCCTACCTCATGCCCCGGTACAACGGGCGTGCACGCCGCCGTCAGCGGTGGAATACTGAGCGTACCTGGAGAGTGTGCATGAACTACGAACTTGACACGCGCAAAGTCCACCGGATCGGCCTTGTGGTTCTTAGCTCTGACACGTCGCTTGAGGATGAGGCGCGCCAGGTGGTGGCGGGACAGGATATCTCGATCTATCACACGCGAATTGAATGCGCCCCTGAGGTCACACCAGCAACGCTGGCGCAGATGGAGGCGCGGATGACGGCCTCGGTCGAACTGTTGCCTGAAGAACTGGATGCCATCGGTTATGGCTGCACCTCGGCCTCTGTCGTTGTTGGGCCCGATGCAGTGGCGGCGCAGATGCACAAGGCTAAACCAGGCGTGCCAGTCACGAACCCAATCAGTGGCGTTATTGCTGGTCTCGCGGCCCTAGGAGCGAAGCGCATCGCGATGGTGACGCCTTACGTGGCCGAAGTCGTCGCGCCTATGCGGGCCTTTCTTGAGCGCAACGGGATCGAAGTGCTCACCGAACTCAGCTTTGGTGAGCGTGATGACCGTCGCGTGGCGCGGATTGCCGAAAGCTCCACCCTCGCCGCAATCGAAGAGGTCGGCCAAGTCGAGGGGGTTGAGGCCGTGTTCAGCAGTTGTACCAACCTGCGTAGCTTTGGGATCATTGACGTGGCAGAAGCCCGTCTTGGTGTGCCGGTGATCAGCTCTAACTCGGCCCTGCTGTGGCACGTGCTACGGCAGGCGGGCGTCAAGGGCGGGCAGGGCCCTGGACGGCTTTACAGCCTATGAACCTCTCCACTGGACGCCTTACATGAGTGACATGACCTACCGAAAGGAACTGGATGGCCTGCGAGCGATTGCGGTGCTGAGCGTTGTTCTGTTCCACGTGGGCTACCCGGATATGGCCGGCGGTTTTGTGGGCGTGGACATCTTCTTTGTGCTTTCGGGCTACTTGATCTGCGGACAAACCTATATGCGGCTTGAGGCAGGGACGTATTCCGTCAGTGATTTCTTTGCCCGCCGCATCCGCCGTCTGGCCGCGGCTTATGGCGCATGTTTTTTGGTCACGGCTCTTGTGGCGAACGCATTTTTTCTGCGCTCCGAGATGCAGGTGGTGGCAGATGGGTTCTTTGGCTCGATCACCTTCACCAATAACTTCAACCTTCTCAATTCCACGGGCTATTTCGCTGGCCCCGCCCATGAAAACCCGTTCCTGCACACCTGGTCGCTTTCGATTGAAGAACAGTTCTACATTGTCCTGCCAGTCCTGATCCTTTTGCTGCAGCGCAGCCGTGTGGCATTTATTTGGGTGCTGTGCGTGCTCTTTGCAGTGTCCTTGGCCTTGGCGCTTTTTTCCGGCGACTTGATCTATAACAAGGAGGAGCGCTACTTCAGTTCTACCTTCCGCATCTGGCAGCTAGCCTCGGGTGGGTTGATCTTTCTGGCGATATATCACCGGCTGATCCCCCGAACCTTGCCCTTTGCGCCTTTGGTCGGGATCGTGCTGGTACTGGCGCCTGTCTATTTGCTCGATAGCAGCTACCTTTATCCTGGCTGGGCAGCGCTGATCCCTGTGGCGGGTACGGTGCTTTTGGTGGCCTTCGCCACGCCTGAGACAAGCCTGGCCGCGCGTATGCTATCCACCCGGCCCATGGCCTATATCGGGCGGATCTCCTATGGCACCTATCTCTGGCACTGGCCAGTGATCGTAGGCGCGGTCTATTACGGCGTCGAGATGACAGATGAGCTACGCGCGGTGCTGACGCTAGTGGCGATTGCGCTTGGGGCGCTCTCCTACCATCTGATCGAAAATCCGATCCGCCGCATCCCGATCGCGACGGGCAAACGAAAGCTATATGCAATGTTTGCCGTGCTCTGCTTGGTGATGTTCGGGTTCTCGGCGTATCTTTACATGCAGCCAGGCAAGGCAGGCGCGGGGGAGGATGCGCGCCTTGAGGCTTTGAAAGCCGAAGTAATGAACACCCATGACAGATGGGACCAGTGCTGGAGCCAAACTGATCTGGACGGATTTTGCCATGTTGGCGCACAAGGGGATGTCCCCGATTTCATGGTCTGGGGCGATAGCATGGTCAACTCGGCCTATTGGGCCTTCGATGATTACGGGCGCGCGCGAGGGCAGAGCGGCGTCATCGCCACCGAACCTGCATGTGCGCCGCTGGTGGGTGTTGCACCGCGTGCGACATGTTTGGCGGTCAACCGCGCGATACTTGCCTATCTGGACGATGCCCCACCGATGGATGTGTTCCTGATGGGCCGCTGGTCGTTTTATTCTGAAGGCTACGGCAATCGCAATGACGCGCCAGGGCAGGTGCCTTTGTTAACGGAAAGTGGCAAGGCCGCACCCGAGAACTTCCCGGCCTTCGTGGATGGCCTCGATCAGGTTCTGGCTCGGCTTAGCCAACGCCACCGTGTGATCGTGATCAACCACTTTCCAGAATACCGCAGCTCAGTGCCAAAGGCGATGCTACGGTCTCTGCGGTTTGGCACACCCGCCCAGGTGCATACGCTTGAGGATTTCGAAAAACGCAATGGCCGCACCGTGGCGGCGATCGAGGCGGCGGCAGAAGAATACAGTGCCATCCATATCCGCCCACATGACGTGATGTGCGCAAGCGGCGTGTGTGACTATGCCCACGACGGCAAGCCGCTTTACATTGACAAGGTGCATTTGGGGCCGGAGGGCAACGCGCTTCTCCTGTTGATGCTGGATGAGGTCATGGGGCAAGGAGGAGATTAGAAAGATATGACTGACATCCCCCTCAAACCCGCTACGATCGCGGCCCATGCGGCAGGTGCGGCCGGTGTGCAGGGCGCGATTGTGCCGGGTATCGAACTGGCCACAACCTTTAAGCGCGCCCCAGATTATACGGTCGTAGGTGAGGGCAGCTATGGTAGGGATCGCAATGCCACGGTGGCGCAGGCTGAAGAGGTCTTGCGTCAGCTGGAAGGTGCCGCTGCAACGCGGCTCTTCTCATCGGGTATGGCGGCTGTGGCGGCGGTGTTTCAAACCCTGCCGACAGGTGCGCGCGTGGTTCTGCAATCGGGGATCTATTGGGGTGTGACGCATTGGGTGCAAAGGTTTTGCGCCCGGCGAGAGATCGCTTTGGACGTGGTGGATACATCCAACCTTGCCACAGTGACACAGGCTTTGAAGGATCCGGCCGATTTGGTTTGGATCGAGGTGCCTTCAAACCCCTGGCTCAAGATCTCTGACATCGCGCAGATCTCGAAAGCGGCCCATGCGGCTGGTGCGGTTTTGGTAGTTGACGGAACTGCGGCCACGCCTGTTCTGACACAATCCCTCGCGTTTGGGGCCGATATCTCGATGCATTCGGCCACTAAGGCCATCAATGGACATTCTGATGTTCTTGCAGGTGTTCTGTCGTGCCGAGACGCCGACGCGCCGATCTGGGCTGAGATTTGCGCCCACCGGGCCGAGGCCGGCCCGCTTCTGGGGCCGATGGAGGCGTCTTTGCTATTGCGGGGCATGCGGACCCTGCCGTTGCGCATAGAACGGATGTGTTCCAATGCGCAGGCCGTGGCTGAGGCGATGATGTCCCATCCAATGATTGAAGCGGTCTGGTATCCCGGCTTGTCAGATCATCCCGGCCACGCGCTGGCCCGTGCGCAGATGTGCAGCGGGGCGGGATACTTGATGTCTGTTCTGGTCAGGGGCGGGCGTGACGAGGCGCTGGCGGTTGTAGGCCGGTTGCGGCTGATCCACCGGGCCACCTCGCTGGGTGGGACGGAAAGCCTTGTGGAGCATCGCGCCAGTATCGAGCCACAATCAGGAATTCCCGAGAGCCTTCTGCGACTTTCCATCGGGATCGAGGATGCGGGTGATTTGATTGGGGACCTTCGACAGGCTCTACGCTAACGCGTCTTATTCCTGCGCAGTATATCCTGAAATTCTGCGTCTCCCGAGATGGGTCGCAGTGACCTCAGTGGCCCATGATCATGCTCTCAAGCGCGGAATTCTCCATCGAGAGCTCCTGAAGGCGTGCTTTGACCACATCCCCGATGGTGACAATCCCTACCAGCGCACCGCCTTCAACCACTGGCATGTGTCGAAAACGTCCCTCTGTCATCCGGGTCAAAACTGTGTCGGAACTGTCGTCAAGCCCGCAGAAGACGGGGTTCCGCGTCATGATCGACCGAGCCTTGTCGCCTAGGCACACTGCCCCGCGCACTGCGATGGAACGGACAATGTCGCGTTCCGACAGTATCCCGCGCACGCTTGATGCCCCATCGGTCACAACCAGCCCGCCGATCCGCTTCTCAGCCAGGATCTCTGCCGCGTCTGAAATGGGCGTCTCTTCGGTGATAGTGATTACGCCGTCATCGCCCTTGGACGTCAGGATTTGCTGAACAAGCATGGTGTTACTCCCTGTTGGCTTTTCTAGGACCAGCCTCAGCCAGCAAAGGCATGCCTGTCAAGTCTGGGCCTCAAGGGCTGCCACTTCCGCCCGTAATCCCGCGATCAGCATCTCGGAAAAGCGGTTGAGCCGGTCCCTCCTTCGGTCATCGGCATGGCGGATCAGGTAGAAGCTGCGCGTCAGGCTGATCTGGTTGGGCAGGACTTTACGTAGGCTAGGATAGACAGGCAGGGCGAAGTCATGGGCAACGCCTATCCCCGCGCCTTGCCGGATCCAGTTTAGCTGTACTGAGACGGAGTTTGACGCCAACGCCACCTCTTGCAACCCGGCCTGACCCAGATAGTCCAGCTCTTTGTCAAAAATCATGTCCTGAATATAGCCGATCACCCGGTGCTTCGTTAAATCACTGAGCGTTTCAATCGTTTTGTGACGGGCCAGGTAGGCTTCGCTTGCCGCAAGGTGCAGCCTGTAGTCCGAAACTTTTTGTACCGTCAGCCGACCTGCCGAGGGCGGGCTCACGGCCAGCACCATATCCGCCTCGCGCCGTGTCAGGTTGACGATGCGGGGCAGGGCGAGAATCTGGATTTCAAGGTCTGGATTCTCCCGCCCGATCTGGTCGCACACCTGTGGAAGCAGAAAGTTTGCCGCCCCATCAGGTGCACCGATTCTGATTTGACCGGAAAGCCCTGTAGCGGAGCCTTGCAATTCCTCTGCCGCCTCCTCCATCGCTTGTTCGGCCCGCATCGCGGGCCCCATCAGGCGCTGGCCCGCATCAGTCAGCGCATACCCGTTCTGTGATTTTGAAAATAGTGCTGCGCCAAAGCCCGTCTCAAGCCGCGCGATCCGGCGGCTGACTGTTGCCGGGTCCAGTCGCAGGGCCTGTCCCGCCCGCGACAGGGTCTCAAGCCGGGCGACTGCCAGGAATACTTTCAAGTCATCCCAATGTGGGCGCATTGTACAGGCCTCCCGAGGTATTGCAATAATGCAAGATACATTTGAGAAATTACATCTTTTACACCTATTTTTGCAACGATAACTTGCGCGCAATTTTCACTTGGAGGACATCCGATGTCAGAACTCACCCATTTCATTAACGGCGAGCAGGTCAATGGTACCTCCGGCCGGTTCGACGACGTATACAACCCGGCCACGGGTGAAGTGCAGTATAAATGCCCAATGGCAAGCGCGGCAGAGACCGCCGATGCCGTAGAGAAGGCCGCCGAGGCGCAGGTGGCATGGGGAGCCACCAATCCACAGCGTCGGGCGCGTGTGATGATGGCCATGGTCGGCTTAATGCAGCGCGACATGGATAAGCTGGCCGAGGCACTGAGCCGCGAACATGGCAAAACCATTCCTGACGCCAAGGGTGATCTGCAGCGCGGTCTGGAAGTCATCGAATTTTGTATTGGCGCTCCACATCTTCTGAAAGGCGAGTACACCGACGGTGCGGGTCCGGGCATTGACCTCTACTCCATGCGCCAGCCGCTTGGTGTGGTGGCGGCGATCATGCCGTTCAACTTCCCGGCAATGATGCCGCTATGGCATGTTGGTCCAGCGCTCGCCTGTGGTAACGCCGTGGTCCTCAAACCGTCCGAGCGTGACCCTTCTGTGCCGCTCATGCTGGCGGAGCTTTTCGTCGAAGCTGGCTTGCCTGCGGGTTGTTTTCAGGTGGTCAACGGCGATAAGGAAGCGGTCGATACCCTGCTGGATCATGATCTGATTGGTGGCGTTTCCTTCGTGGGCTCTACCCCGATTGCGCAGTATATTTATTCCCGCGCGACGGCAAACGGCAAGCGCGCCCAATGCTTCGGCGGCGCGAAAAACCACCTCATCGTTATGCCTGATGCCGATATGGATCAAGCGGCAGATGCGCTTGTGGGCTCAGGCTTTGGTGCCGCAGGCGAACGCTGCATGGCCATTTCGGTTGCAGTCCCTGTGGGTGAGGAAACGGCCGACCGGTTGATCGAAAAGCTCGTGCCGCGCATCGAGAAGCTGAAAGTTGGCCCATACACGGCTGGCGATGATGTCGATATGGGGCCGGTTGTAACAGGCGCGGCCAAGCAGCGTATCCTCGGTCTGATCGAGACTGGTGTTGAGCAAGGTGCGGAACTGGTCGTCGACAACCGCA
Organism: Roseovarius sp.; assembly: GCA_963691795.1. Taxonomy (GTDB): domain Bacteria; phylum Pseudomonadota; class Alphaproteobacteria; order Rhodobacterales; family Rhodobacteraceae; genus Roseovarius. The sequence continues at coordinate 2,936,847 of OY829373.1, read as the reverse complement.
ACTTCTCTCTTCAGGGTTACGAGGACGGCTTTTTTGTCGGTCCGCACCTTTTCGATAAGGTGACTCCTGATATGGATATCTACAAAGAGGAAATTTTCGGCCCGGTTCTGTCGACCGTTCGCGCCGGCTCTTACGAAGAGGCGATTAGCCTTGCTATGGACCACGAATATGGCAATGGCACTGCGATCTTCACTCGTGACGGTGACACCGCGCGCGATTTTGCGCATCGCATCAACATCGGCATGGTAGGCATCAACGTGCCAATCCCGGTGCCGCTGGCCTATCACACTTTTGGGGGCTGGAAGAAATCCATGTTCGGGGATCTTAACCAGCATGGCCCCGACAGCTTCAAATTCTACACCCGCACCAAGACCGTGACGGCCCGCTGGCCCTCGGGCATCAAAGAAGGTGGCGAGTTCAATTTCAAGGCCATGGACTGACCCGAAACAGGGATTGGACAGGTAGAGGGCTCTGTAGTGATACAGGGCCCTCACCATTTTTATGTATCGGATAAAAGATATGGCAGGCGATGTGGTCGTAAATGACCTGATAATGTTTTACGGCTCGCTTCAACGTGGTGAACGCCCCTATGAGGAGCTCAACCTCGCGCAGGCGCTGGATTTCGTGCAGGATTGTACCTTTCGGGGTGATCTGCGGGATATGGGCTGGTACCCGGCCTGCGTGGCGGGGGAGGAGGTTGTACATGGAGGTCTCTATCGCATTTGCGACGTGGCAGTGGTCGCGCGTCTGGACATGTTTGAGCGCTATGATCCGAGCAATCCTGGCACCTCACTCTATCTTAGGGTCAGGATCCGGCTCCTTTCGCCGGATGTGGAGGTTTGGACCTATCTCTACAACAAGGATGTGACGGGGCGCCCGGTCGTTGAAAGTGGGCATTGGCTGCAATACAAGCGCGACACCAACAAGGCCGAGGACTACCCCGGGACTTGATCTGGGCTACCGCCCGGTCAGAAGGGTCTGGACGGCGTACCTATTGAACCAGATCTGTTGATACAAAGGCTGGACTCGCAGCAATGCCGATATCGATATCCTGCTAACGCGGCAGTTGCAGGATGTGATGGCCTGGCCGTATCACGTACCGGAACTGGCGTTCCGGCCTCCCGGAGGCCGGCAAGCTCTTGCCCGGACTGGCCACTCGGCCCAACAGGTCGGTTCAGTCGCCGTTGTCGGCGGCCTTGGTCGAAATGACATTGGTTTTGTCATCAACCAGCGCCTTGGTGCCCAAGTCGATACAGTGCTAAGCTGTTAGGCCATTGCCCTGCGACATCTGATTTTCACAAAACTCTGGATCAAATTCCAGTGAACTTTACAGGCCTGCCTAGGAGCTGTGCTACCTATGTGGAGCCCCACCCAAAACTGCCTTTGGCAGGGGCATTGACGGGCTATTTCTCGGGGATCAGCCCGCGTGGGCTGAAGCGTAGCACGAGGATCAGCACAACTCCCATAGTCAGCAACCGCATGTGCGCCGCACTTTCTAGAAGATGCGCCTTCAGTGCGCTACCATCCGCCATGGGCGCTGTGATCACTTCCATCAGCCAAAGTCCCATCGGTTCCACTTGCACCCAGAGGAACCAGATTAGGAATCCGCCCAGAACGGCCCCGAAATTGTTGCCCGACCCGCCGACAATCACCATCACCCAGATCAGGAATGTAAACCGCAGCGGCTGGTAAGAGGTGGGCGTCAACTGCCCATCCAGCGTGGTCATCATCGCGCCTGCAACGCCACACACGGCAGAGCCGAGGATGAAAATCTGCAAATGCCGCGCGGTTACGTTCTTGCCCATGGCCTCAGCCGCAGTCTCATTGTCGCGTATTGCGCGCATCATACGGCCCCACGGGCTTTTCAGTGCGAGCTGCGCCATCACAAGAATGATCACCAGAACGATGGTAAAAAGGACTGAATAGCTGAGCTTGACGAAAAGCGACGAAGCCAGAACCGGATCAAGGCCCAAGTTCTGGGCCCGGTCCACAAAGCCCGGATCCTGCTGCAGATCGATCTCATAGGGCACGGGCCGGGGCAGGCCGACCACATTTTTGACACCCCGCGCCAGCCAGTCTTCGTTCTTCATCACGGCCAGGATGATTTCGGCAATCCCGAGCGTTGCGATGGCCAGATAGTCCGAGCGCAGCCCCAAAGCCGACTTGCCGATGATCCAAGCCGCTCCAGCTGCCAGCATACCGCCCACGGGCCATGCTAGCACTATTGGCAGCTTGAGCCCGCCAAGATACCCCGTCAGTGCAGGGTTGACGCTCTCGACTGCGGCCACACCGGGATCAAATACCGCGCGATAGGCGAAGAAACCACCGATCAGCACAACAAGCATCACGCCTGTGCGCATATGGCCCGGCACTAGCTTACGCATGACCAGCACGGCCGCCACGATCACTGCCGCCCCCAGGGCGAGCCCGGCCAGAACCGGCAAGCCGCCCGCAGCCCAGGCCTCGGTCGTGGGTGGCATCGAGACCAGTACAGCCGCGAGCCCTCCGAGTGCGACAAAGCCCATGACGCCCACGTTAAAGAGGCCCGCAAATCCCCATTGAAGGTTCACTCCAAGGGCCATGATCGCTGAAATCAGGCCCATGTTTAGGATCAAAAGGGCCGTGTTCCAGCTTTGCATCACGCCAGTCAGGACGATCAGCCCGGCCACGAGAGCAAAGAGCCCTAAATTTTTCAGGTTTGCACTCATACCGCTTTCCCCCGGAAGAGCCCCGTTGGGCGGAAGAGCAGAACTATCAGCAATATTACAAAGCTGACTGCGAATTTGTAATCCGTGCTCAGAAGCTGAACGAGACCCGATGGTTCAAGGCTTTCAGGCATCAGATAGCCCAAGACTTTTTTCCACGCATAGGTGATAAACACCTCCGAGAAGGCAATCACGAAGCCGCCTGCAATAGCGCCAAGCGGATTGCCCAGACCACCGACGATAGCGGCGGCAAAGATGGGCAGGAGAAGTTGAAAATAGGTAAAGGGCTTGAAGCTCTTGTCGATCCCGTAAAGCACGCCAGCGATGGTCGCCAGTGCGGCGACGATTAGCCAAGTTACCATGACCACTCGATCGGGGTTGATGCCCGAGAGCAGTGCCAGATCTTCGTTGTCCGAATACGCGCGCATGGATTTTCCGGTGCGCGTTCGGTTAAGAAACCAGAAGAGCAAGGCCACTACGATCACCGCCGTGATCACCGTGATCCCTTGCGAGGTTTTAACCGCGAGGCCTTCCTTCAGGCCCGTCATGGCTTTGAACTCACGGGCTGAAATAATGAATCTTTCCCCATCGGCAAAGCGTTGATCTCCGGGGCCAATGATGAAACGCACAAGGCCGTTGAGCACGAACATCACGCCGATGGAAACAATGACCAGGATGACCGGTTTGGCCTTCTGCACCCGGTAAAACTGATAAACGGCCTTGTCGGTAAACAGCAATAGTACCGCGCAGCCGGCAATTCCGAAGGGCAGGGCCAGAAGGGCTGTGGGCAACCCAAATGGAGCCGCCACGCCCATACTTTGCAACCACCATGTCGCAAGGATCGTCACCATCGTACCGAAGGCCATCGTGTCACCGTGGGCGAAGTTGGAAAACCGCAGGATGCCATAGATCAGGGTAACCCCGAGCGCTCCAAGCGCCAGCTGGCTGCCATAGGCAATGGCCGGGATCAGCACGAAATTTGTCAGCGCGACTATGGCGTTCAGAAAATCCATGTCAGGTTTGTTCCATCATGGGGGCAGGGATATAGGCCAGAGCGTATATCATGCCTCGTTGCCCCTCTGACACTGACCTTGTGGGAAGTCGTGGGGCTTGGTCGATTGCTGACCCTCGCCGCGCGCCTCTCCATCATCGGCGATCAGAACCTTGCTACGGTCCCGCAGTGTGTAGACCACGGCCGCGCCAAATTTGCGCGTCTCGATATCCTCGGCATAGCGCGCGCCCGCTTCTTGCAGGATGATATCGGTCCAGCGGCTTGAATTGCTTTTCGAAAGCACGAATTGCCACTGTCCGTTTCCGGCCTCATTCGTCATGGTGCAGTTCCAGATATAGGCCCCGTTCAGTGAAGTTACGAATGCGTCATGCGTGACCAGCGGGGCGGCAGGCGTGGCCTCGGAACCGCCCCGGCAGGCGCTTACGGCCATCAGGGTGATCAGGGCGACCGGGGTAACAATGCGTCGGATCATAGGTCTTATCCTCCCAAGAAACTCTTGCGGACATCCGCGTCGGCCAGCAGGTCTTTTCCGGTGCCTGTATAGGCATTGCGCCCCTGCACCAGCACATAGCCCTTATCGGCAATCTCAAGCGCCTGCCGGGCGTTTTGTTCCACCATCAGCACCGATAGACCAGTGCGGCTGATTTCAATGATCCGGTCGAACAGTTCGTCCATCACAATCGGGCTCACACCCGCCGTGGGCTCATCCAGCATCAGGACCGAAGGCTCCGTCATTAGGGCGCGACCTACGGCCACTTGCTGACGCTGGCCGCCTGATAGCTCTCCGGCTGGCTGGCGGCGCTTGTCCTTTAGGATCGGGAAGAGCTCATAAACCTGCTCCATCGTGCCCGAGATGTCATCTTCCCGGATGAAGGCACCCATTTCCAGGTTCTCCTCGACCGTCATGGATGTGAATATGTTTGAGGTCTGCGGAACGAAGCCCATCCCCCGTGCCACCCGCGCCTGCGGCGTCAGGGTCGAAATATCCTGTCCTTGCAGTCGCACCTGGCCGGCGCGCAGATCAAGCATGCCAAAGACGGCTTTCATCGCAGTCGATTTTCCGGCGCCATTGGGGCCCACAATTACGGCGATCTCTCCCTTTTCGACCGAGATAGTACAATCATGCAAGATATCCGGTCCCGAGCGCCCATAGCCCCCGGTCATCGCCTCCCCGATCAAAAACGGCTCAGCCATGCGCACAGGCTCCTGCTTGATCTTTCCACAAACACTCTGGGGGTGTCACCAAGGGCGACGGGGGCAGAGCCCCCATTATCGAGACGCTGGTCTTCATTCTTACGCCTCCACCTTGTCCTTGTGTTTCAAACCTGTGCCCAGATAGGCCTCGATCACCTGTTCATTGGCCTTGATCTCATCCAGCGTGCCTTGTGCAAGCACTTTGCCCTCGGCCATGCAGATGACGGGATTGCAGATACGGCCGATGAAATCCATATCATGCTCGATCACCACGAAAGTATATCCCCGTTCACGGTTCAGGGTCTGGATCGCATCGGCAATAGTGTTCAGAAGCGTCCGGTTCACACCCGCGCCGACCTCATCCAGAAAGACGATCCGCGCATCGACCATCATCGTTCGGCCCAGTTCCAGCAGCTTTTTCTGCCCGCCCGACACTTGGCCTGCCTTGTGTTCGGCCAGATGCTCGATGGTCAGGAATTCCAGTACCTCATCGGCCTTGGCCCGCAGCGCGCGCTCCTCATCCGCAATGCGCTTGCGTCCGAACCACGTGTTCCAGAGCGCTTCCCCCGATTGTCCGCCCGGCACCATCATTAGGTTTTCGCGACAGGTCATGGAGGCGAATTCATGGGCTATCTGAAATGTGCGCAAAAGGCCCTTATGAAACAGGTCATGCGGTGGCAGGCCAGTGATGTCCTCGCCCGCCATCACCACCTTGCCTGAGGTGGGTGGCAGAACACCGGCGATTACGTTAAAAAGAGTGGTTTTGCCCGCACCATTAGGGCCGATCAGCCCAGTGATAGAGCCTTGGGCAATATCCATAGTGGCACCGTCAACGGCGCGGAAGCCGCCAAAATGCTTATGGACGTCCTGAACGGAAATCATGCCTGTCCCCCGCGGCGTTGTTCCTCGGTGCTGTCCCTTACAGGCAGCCCGTCCCCGGTGCAATCGAATGCAAACCGGGGACGGGTTTTTTCAGGACTGATCAGCGATAGCCGGCTGTCGCGATCTTGCCGCCTTCAAAGACGATTTCGCGGTAGTTGCCCGCACTTTCGCCCGGGCCGATCAGCTCAACCGCCGAGGCGCCGACATAGTCCACATCACCGCCGTCCGCGATGATTTCAAGCGCCTTGGCTAACTCGCCCGGGAAGATCTTTTCGCCCGGTGCGTTGGCCACGTCCATGACGTGATCCTTGTAGTCACCTGGCTCAACCGATCCTGCGGCCTGCATTGCCAGCATGATCAGTGCAGCTGCGTCATAGCTTTCCTTGGCAAAGGGCGAGGAGCCGTCAAACCCGTCCGCCATATCCTCAAAGGCTGCGGCGCCGGGGCTGTCCGTGCCCGGATGCTGACCTGTAGAGCCATCAATCTCTGAACCGAAGTTGGTCTCGAGTGCCTCACCTACCATGCCGTCGGGAAAGTGGAACGTATCAAACGCACCGGAGTCGAGCGCGGCTCGGACAATGCCACTGCCACCCTGGTCCACGTAGCCTGCTACAACAAGCCGGTCACCGCCTGCGGCAGCCAACGCGCCAACTTCAGCAGAATAGTCTGCTTTACCATCTTCATGAGCGGCATTGATGGTGATTGTGCCACCCGCAGCCTCGAAGGCGGCGGCGAATGCATCAGCCAGACCCTTGCCGTAGTCGTTGTTGGTGTAGGTCACGGCGACTTCGTTGATACCCTGTTCGATCAGTACGTCCGTCATGACCACACCCTGGCGCGCATCAGAGGGCGCAGTACGGAAGAAAAGACCATTGTCTTCGGCTGTCGAAAGGCCCGGTGAGGTGGCAGACGGTGAGATCATGACCATGCCGTTGGCAAGCGCTACATTAGATAGGATCGCGCCAGTCACACCGGAGCAGTCCGCGCCCATGATGCCCTTCACTCCTTCGGCTGTGACAAGACGTTCGGCGGCCGCTGTGGCGGCACCGGCGTCGATGCAGGTGCTGTCGGCACGCACTGCTGTCACGGACACGCCATCAAGCAGCTTGCCGCTCTCGGAGACCTCGGCCATCGCCAGTTCCGCGCCAGCACCCATATGGGGGGTCAGCGACTCAATCGGGCCGGTAAAGCCCAGGATCACGCCAATCTTCACGTCATGGCCATCTGCCAGTGCCGCACCCGTTCCGAGCGCCAGAGCCGCGGTTGTCGCAAGCAGTTTCTTCATTTTATTTTCTCCCTGTGGATCAATTGATCTGGGAACAGCCTAGGATTTTACCCGGAAAACGCAAGTGCAATAGGCGCGATGGACCAACCTTTGCCAAATGCAAAAAAGGCGGGGTTGTCCCCGCCTTTTTACTTTGTTTTTTAATGGCCTATTCCAGCCATGGGACCAAAAGTTTTGGCCACATAGTCTGGAAGATGCGTTCGCCGATCAGGCCGCTTGCGCCACGGATGTGAAACGGTCGTAGAACCCTTGGCCGCTCTCGGCAAGGTCCCTGATGAGAGCTGGAGTGGTAAAGCGCGCACCATGTGCGGCACTGAGCGCATCGCAGCGTTCCATTGCATAGGCTGCACCGATCATGTCGAGCCAAGCCAGCGGTCCGCCTGTCCAGGGCGCAAAACCCCAGGCAAGGATCGCACCCACATCGCCTTCGCGGATATCCTCCAGCACACCCTCTTCCAGGGCCCGTACAGCCTCTAGGGCCTGTACGAACATCAGCCGGTGCTGCACCGTGATCAGGTCGGGCTGATCCTCGGCCGGGGCGAACTTCTCGGCTAGTCCGGTCCAGTAGCCCTGCCGCTTGCCCTTCTCGTCATAGTCGAAGAAGCCCGCATTGGATTTGCGTCCCAGACGCCCTTCACCTTCCATCCAGAAGATCACCTCGTCCACAGCCCCATCCGGATAGTCATCGCCCATGGCCAATTTCGTGGCGCGTGCAATTTTTGCGCCAAGATCAATCGAGGTTTCATCAACCAGTTGCAGCGGCCCCACCGGGAAACCCAGCTGACGGGCTGCATTGTCGATCAGCGCGGGCGAAACACCCTCGGCGACCATGCGGATGCCTTCGTTGATGTAGGGGATGATGCAGCGGTTGCAGTAGAAGAAGCGTGCATCATTGACCACGATCGGCGTCTTCCTGATCTGCCGCACATAATCAAGCGCCTTGGCCACCGCACGCGGTCCCGTCTGCTGGCCCTTGATGATCTCTACCAAAAGCATTTTCTCAACCGGAGAGAAGAAGTGGATGCCGATGAACTGTTCGGGCTTGTCGGAAGCCTTGGCCAGTTCGCTGATTGGCAAGGTAGAGGTGTTGGTGGCGAATATGCAATCGTCGCCGACATGCTTGAGCACGTCCTTGGTGACCGTCGCCTTGATGCCCACATCCTCAAATACGGCCTCGATGATCAAGTCCGCGCCAGCAAGGGCTGCGTAATCTGTGGTTGCGGTGATCTGGCCCAGAACGGCGGCCTTCTTGTCTTCGGTCACCTTGCCGCGCTTCATACCCTTGTCGAGATAGGCCTCGGTATAGGCTTTGCCCTTGTCTGCTGCGTCCTGTTTCTGATCGATCAACACAACTTCGATACCTGCCATGGCAGATACAAGCGCAATGCCCGCACCCATCATACCCGCACCCAGAACGCCAACCTTCCTGACCTTTTGATCGGGTTCCGCCGGACGGTTCGCGCCTTTCTCTAGGGCTTCCTTGTTGATGAACAGAGATCTGATCATAGCTGAGGAAGAGGGGTTCATCAGCACATTGGTGAACCACCGCGCTTCGATCTTAATGGCGGTGTCAAAAGGCACAAGTGCGCCTTCATAGACTGCGCTCAGCAGCGCCTTGGCGGCTGGGAATGCGCCTTGGGTCTTACCGTTGACCATAGCGGAGGCGCCCACGAAGGTCATGAAGCCCGCCGGATGATAGGGTGCACCACCAGGCATCTTGTAGCCTTTTTCGTCCCATGGTTTCACGAATTTTGGCTCGGACAGAACCCAGGCTTTCGCGGCGTCCAGCAACTCATTGGCCGGGACAACCTCATCCACCACACCGGCGGCCTTGGCCTTCTTTGGATCGTTCAGCTTGCCCTCGAGGAGCAGCGGTGAAGCCGCCATCGCGCCCAGCTTGCGTACAAGCCGCGTCGTGCCGCCCGCGCCGGGGAAGATACCAACCATAATTTCTGGCAGGCCAATCTTGGCCTTAGGATTGTCTGCTACAAATATGCGGTGACAGGCCAGCGGAATTTCCAGACCAATGCCAAGAGCCGTACCCGGCAGGGCTGCGGCAATTGGCTTGCCACCCTTATTGGTTTTGGGGTCCATGCCAGCACGTTCGATCTTGCGCATGACGCGGTGCATATCCATCAGACCTTCAAACAGACCCTGCGCCGGGCTGTCGCCAGCCATTTCTTTCATTTTGGCAATGACGTTAAGGTCCATGCCGCCCGCAAATGAGCCTTCCTTGCCGGATGTGATCACGATCCCTTTGATCGCATCATCTGCCAACGCGTCGTCAACGAGGGCCTCCAGCACGGGCCAGCCCTCCATGTTCATGACGTTTATGGATTTGCCAACCGTGTCCCAGGTGATCACGGCAACGCCGTCGGCGCCTTTGTCCAGTGTGAAATCAGCCATTCTTTTTCTCCTGTCGGTCCGCGTCAGACGCGCTCAATGATTGTAGCCGCACCCATTCCGGATGCGATGCAAAGCGTGGCAAGTCCCACTTCCTTGTCCGAGCGTTCCAGCTCATCAAGAAGCGTGCCGATGATGATAGCGCCTGTGGCGCCCAGCGGGTGACCCATGGCGATGGAGCCGCCATTGACGTTGATCACTGCGGGGTCGACATCGAAAGCCTGCTGGAAACGCAGCACAACTGAGGCGAAGGCCTCATTGACCTCGAAAAGATCAATGTCGCCGATCTCCATGCCCGCATCGGTAAGGATTTTGTGGGTGGCGGGCACGGGGCCAGTCAACATAATTGTAGGGTCGGTACCGATCTTGCAGGTCTGGCGAATACGTGCACGCGGTTTGAGACCATATGCCTTGCCGAATTCTGCGTTGCCAATCAGCACACCGGCTGAGCCGTCCACGATGCCAGAGCTGTTGCCGGCATGGTGGATATGTTCGATCTTTTCCAGATGCGGGTACTTAAGTTTTGCAACGGCGTCAAAGCCTGGCATCACTTCGCCCATATCCTTAAAGCTGGCCTTGAGACCGCCCAATGATTGCATATCGGTGCCTGGGCGCATGTATTCGTCATTTTCCAGAATGGTCAAACCGTTGACGTCCTTGACTGGAATGATCGACTTGTCAAAACGATGGTCTGTCCAAGCGCTTGCGGCGCGTTTCTGGCTTTCGACGGCCAACGCATCGGCATCATCACGCGTAAATCCGTACTCGGTCGCGATGATGTCTGCTGAGATGCCCTGTGGCACGAAATAGGTTTCCATCGCGATGGATGGGTCCACTGCAATAGCGGCGCCGTCGCTGCCCATGGCCACGCGGCCCATCATTTCTACCCCACCGGCAATATAGGCATCACCTGCGCCGCCCTTGACCTGATTTGCAGCCAAGTTGACCGCTTCCATACCCGAGGCGCAAAAGCGATTGATGGCAAGACCCGGGATGCTCTCATCGAGGTCAGATGCAAGCACGGCTGTCCGCGCGAGACAGCCACCCTGTTCCATGACCTGCGTAACGTTGCCCCAGATCACGTCCTCGACAGCGTGACCATCGAGGCCATTGCGCTCTTTCATGGCGTTCAGGACCTGCGAACTTAGCCGCGCAGCCGTCACTTCATGCAGCGCGCCATCCTTGCGTCCTTTTCCGCGCGGTGTGCGCACGGCGTCATATATATAGGCTTCCGTCATCGGTTTATCCTTTCTTAAGCGCGATCAGCAGGGCTGCCGGGCATTAGGTCATAGGGGTGTTTCCAGCCGGGCAGGGCAGAGATATTGCCAAGCCAGCGGTCTATATTGGGCCACTCGCTCCGGTTGAAGCCGAAGGGCTCGGGGTAGTAGAGGTATCCGCAGCAGCTGATGTCGGCATTTGTGATGGCTCCGCCCACAATCCAGTCGCGCGCTTCGAGATGCGCCTCCAGCACCTGGTAGGCGGCCTTGAGGCGGCCCTGTGAAAAGGCGATCACCTCAGCCGGGCGCTTGTCTTCGGGCAGGAAGTTCATCAGGAACCGCGTCATCCCGGCCTGACTGGAGAGCTTGTGATTGTCCCACAGCACCCAGCGGAGGATTTCATAACGCTCTTCTTGCGTCGTGCCGCCGAATTTTCCTGTTTTTTCCGATATATAGGCCTGAATTGCACCTGACTGGCTGGTCTTGAAGTCTCCGTCGACCAGCACGGGGGCCTCGCCCATAGTGTTAACGTCGCTCCGGTAGGCCTCTCCGCGCGTCTCACCGCCGAAAAAGTCCACTTTAACAGGCTCCCAGTCGAGCTTGGACAATTCCAATGCTAGCGCGGCCTTGTAGGCGTTGCCGCTTTCTCCGAAGCAGTAAAGTTGGATGGTCATTACAGTCCTACCTGTCCCCGCGCCTTTGGCCCAAGTACTCCCGCCAGAGGCATGAAAAATGATCCACACCCATAGTCAGGACAACCGCTTGGGCTGAAATGCGCGAGAGATCAGCTCTTTCATAATCTCGTTTGTGCCGCCATAGATGCGCTGCACCCGCGCGTCGGCCCACATTTCTGCGATGTCATACTCCGCCATGTAGCCATACCCGCCGTGCAACTGAACGCATTCGTCAAGCACTTCGAACTGTGTCTCGGTGATCCAGTATTTCGCCATCGCGGCCTTCTCGACCGTCAACTCGCCCCGCAGATGCTCTGCGATGCATTCATCCAGAAACGCGCGCGCCACCTTGCTACGGGTCTGGCATTCGGCCAACTTGAAACGTGTATTCTGGAATTGCAGCAGATTATCGCCAAAGGCCTGACGCTCTTGCGCATATTCAATCGTCCGGTCCACGCCGCCTTCCATGGCGCCTTGCGCGCAGCAGGCGATGATCAGGCGTTCCTGGGGCAATTGCTCCATCATCTGGTAGAAGCCACGGCCTTCCTCGCCGCCAAGGATATTCTCCGGCGGGATCTCAACATTGTCGAAGAAAAGCTCGGACGTGTCCGCGGCCTTCATCCCGTTCTTGTCAAGGTTGCGCCCGCGCGAAAACCCTTCGGCACCGTCAGTTTCCACGACGACCATGGAGATACCCCGCGCACCCTGCTTGGGGTCCGTCTTGGCGGCCACCACGATCAGGTTGGCATGCTGGCCATTGGTGATGAAAGTCTTTTGCCCCGAAAGCCGGTAGGCATTACCGTCCCGAACTGCCTTGGTCTTAATTCCCTGGAGGTCAGACCCGGCGCCCGGTTCCGTCATTGCCAGCGCGCCCACCATCTCGCCCGAGACCATCTTGGGCAGCCAGCGCTGCTTTTGCTCTTCAGAGCCATAAGACAGGATGTAGTGCGCTACGATACCGGAGTGGATTGGGTGGCCCCAGCTGGCAAGGTTGGCGCGATTATGCTCCATCAGGATCACCGCCTCATGGCCAAAATCGCCGCCGGCCCCGCCATATTCTTCTGGGATCGAGGGGCAGAGCAGGCCGAGTTCCCCGGCCTGTTGCCACGTGTCGCGATCCATCACGCCCTGCTTGCGCCAGCGCTCGAACTGGGGGCTCCACTCATCGGTGATGAATTTCGCCGTCATTTCTGCTAGCATTTGATGCTCGTCTGTCATCCAGGTTGACATGGGATCCCTCTCTCTTGTTGGTGCGCTTGGTACAGCTGGCTCAGAACGCTGCCTCTTCCAACTCCATCACCGGGTCTGCGCCACTTTGAATGCGCGCAAGGTGCATGGCGGTCGCAGGCAGACGGCGGGTCATGTAGTAGCGCCCGGTTTTCAGCTTGGCCTTGTAGAAGGCCTCATCGGACGCGCCATTTTCCAGCGCCTCATGTGCAGCCTTCCCCATACGTGCCCACATCAGCCCTAGGCAGACATGCCCCATGAGGTGCATGAAGTCATAAGAGCCCGCCAGCGCGGCATTGGGATTCTTGGCGCCATTTTCCATGAAGAACATGCCTGCTTGCTGCAAATCCTTCGAAGCCGCCTTCAGCGGGGCAAGGTAGTCTTTCTGCAACGCTTCATTGTCCTTGTTTTCCTTGAGGAAGGTCTTGATCTCATCGAAGAAGGCCATGACGTATTTGCCGCCCGACTGGGTTAGCTTACGGCCCACGAGATCCAGCGCCTGAACGCCGTTCGCGCCTTCGTAGATCTGCGCAATACGCGCGTCGCGGACAAATTGCGACATGCCCCATTCCTCGATAAAGCCATGCCCGCCATAGACCTGCTGCGCGCGCACGGTCATGTCGAAGCCCTCATCGGTCAGGAAGCCCTTGATCACCGGGGTCAGCAGGCTGATTAGCCCGTCGGCATCGGCATCCTTTGAGCGGTGCGCGCGATCAATCAATTCCGAGCCCCACAGCAGCAACGCGCGGCCGCCTTCGACAAAGCTTTTCTGGTCCAGCAGCGCGCGGCGCACATCCGGGTGCACGATCAGGGGATCGGCTGGCCCGTCGGGGTTCTTGTCGCCGGTGATGTCGCGGCCCTGAAGGCGGTCTTTGGCGTAGATCAGCGCATTCTGATAGGCCGCTTCGGCCTGTGCCACACCCTGCATGCCAACGCCCAGGCGCGCTTCGTTCATCATGGTGAACATAGCGCGCATGCCCTTGTGTTCCTCACCCAGCAGGAAACCCGTCGCTTCGTCATAGTTCATGACGCAGGTGGAGTTGCCGTGAATGCCCATCTTTTCTTCGATCTTGCCGCAGCTCACGCCGTTGCGCGCGCCAAGGCTACCGTCATCATTGACGTTGAATTTAGGAACAATGAAAAGTGAGACGCCCTTGATCCCCTCAGGGCCGCCGGGGATTTTAGCCAGAACGAGGTGGATGATGTTCTCGGACATGTCATGCTCACCTGCCGAGATAAAGATTTTCTGGCCGGATACTTTGTATGTGCCATCGCCCTGCGGCACGGCCTTGGTGCGCATCAAGCCCAAATCGGTGCCGCAATGGGGTTCGGTCAGGTTCATGGTGCCGGTCCATTCGCAGGCTGTCATCTTTGGCAGGTAGCGATCTTTTTGTTCGTCTGTGCCATGGGCAAGAATAGCTGAGGCTGCACCATGGGTCAGGCCCTGGTACATAGTGAAGGCCTGATTTGCGCCTGAAAACAGCTCACCGACAGCTGTGCCAAGTACGAACGGCATGTTCTGGCCACCATATTGTTCCGGTAGGTCCAGACCTGGCCAGCCACCTTCACGCACCTCATCAAATGCGGCCTTGAAGCCCGGTGGCGTGCGCACAACGCCATTCTCCAGCTTGCAGCCTTCGGTGTCTCCCACCACGTTCAGTGGTGCGAGCAATTCTGAAGCCAGCTTGCCCGCCTCATCGAGGATGGCGCCGGTGAATTCAGCTTCAAGCTCATCATAGCCGGGCGTATCTGCTGCGGTGATGTTGAGAACCTCGTGCAGCAGAAACTGCATGTCTTTTGTCGGGGGGGTGTAGGTCGGCATGTCTTGTGCTCCTCGGTGTTGGATGGCGGGGGCGGTGCCCCCGTATTTGTCCGTTTTTTTCGCTTGTTATTCCGCGGCTTTGGCCGCGTTGGTTGACAGGCGGATTGAGGCGATCATCTTTTCGCCCCATTTCATCTGTTCGCGTAGCTCATCAATCGCGCAATCGAGATCGTCGCGCTGGCTTCTGAGGTCTTCTAGGCGTCGCTGGGCAAGGCCGTATGTCTGTGTCAACTGCGTCAGCTGCTGGTCCCCGCGATCATAAAGCTCTAGTAATTGGCGGATTTCCTCAAGGCGGAAGCCAAAACGCTTGCCGCGCAGGATCAGTTTCAGACGCGCGCGGTCGCGGCGGGTGAAGAGGCGCTTTTGTCCTTCCCGTGTTGGGAATAGCAATTCTTTTGCCTCATAAAATCTTAGCGTCCGTGGCGTTACATCGAAGGCATCGCACATCTGCCGTATTGTCATGGTTTCATATGTCATTTTTCAGATCCGTGCTTGATAACTCTGAGCCTGAGCTGTGCGTTGTACTTGACGGATACAATAACTTCGCAAGCTTACGTAACCGATACGTAACGTCACTTATTGGTTTACGTAATGTCAGAGCGGGTCAACTTGCTGTGCAACTGGCATTTTGCCGCATTAGAGCCCATGATTGCACACCTGACGATAATTTGGGAAAGGCCTCGGCGAGCGTACTTTCAGGTATTTTGAACCAAAAGGAAGCAGGACCAGACCTGCAGCCTTAAATGAAGGTAACTTAGTGGGTGATGGGCCCCTGAAAGATCGCAGTGGCAGAGCCCATAAAGACGGGTGGCCATACTCAGCATAGGCCGCCATTTCCCTCTTGACTTCGGAAGCCGATCCCCCGATATACGCGGCTCTTGCCGAATATGCGGTAAATTATTGTTAATGACGCCGATACAAAAGGCGCGCGGTCCGAGGCGGGGAAACCCCGAAACACCCTAAATGGGGGCCAAAGGACGCGGAAGTGAAAAGGAAATGCACATGTTTGCGGTCCTCAAGACCGGTGGCAAGCAGTACAAGGTCCAGTCGGGCGATATGCTCCGCGTGGAAAAGCTTGCAGCAGATGCCGGTGAAAAAGTTCAATTCAACGAAGTTCTGATGCTTGGTGGCGATGCCCCGGTGATCGGCGCTCCGTTCGTCGATGGCGCGGCTGTTCAGGCCGAGGTTGTCGATCAGGTAAAGGGTGACAAGGTCATCCACTTCGTGAAGCGCCGCCGCAAGCACGGCTCACAGCGTACGAAGGGCCACCGTCAGCAGCTGACCGTGCTGCGGGTGACGGACATCCTCGAAAAGGGTGGCGATAAGTCTGGTGTAAAGGCTGCTGTGGGTGCAGGTTCGATAGCTGCCGTGGCTTTGGCTGCCGCTAAAAAGAAAGCGCCGGTCAAGAAAGCTGCTCCCAAGGCAGAAGCTTCTAAGGCTGACGCGGGCGCGGATGACCTCAAGAAGCTGTCGGGCGTTGGTCCCGCGCTAGAGAAGAAGCTGCACGCTGCCGGTGTGACGACGTTCGCGCAGGTCGCGGCATGGACGGAGGCGGATGTTGCTGCTATTGACGAGCAACTGTCGTTCAAGGGTCGGATCGAGCGTGAAGGCTGGATCGAACAGGCCAAAGAACTGGCTAAAGGCTAAGGAGAGACGAGATGGCACATAAAAAAGCAGGCGGTTCATCCCGTAACGGTCGCGACTCTGCCGGTCGTCGCCTTGGTGTGAAAAAATATGGCGGTCAGGCTGTGATCCCCGGCAACATCATCGTGCGTCAGCGTGGCAACAAATTCTGGCCGGGCGAAGGCGTAGGCCAGGGCAAAGACCATACCCTTTTCGCAACCGAGGAAGGTTCTGTGAAGTTCTACAAAGGTCTCAAGGGCCGTACGTTCATCACCGTGCTTCCAGTGGCGGAGGCTGCGGAGTAAGCCGACCTTAAGACGTTTTGAAAAACATCAGTGGGATCGGCAAACGCCGGTCCCTTCTTCATTTTGGAGCTGTCCCATGCCGGACATGATCACAACAACGCGTTTGGTGCTGCGTCCTTACAAGGACGCTGATTCCGACGTGCTGCTCGACGGCTTCAATGATTATGGTGTTGTAAAGTGGCTGTCCAATCCGCCTTACCCCTTTAAAAGGTCTGATGTTCGTCTCACAAAAGACGACGGATCGAGTCGGTGGCCGGACGTTGGCGCCATTGAGTACGGCGGTGAAATGGTAGGATCCATAAGTCGAGAGCCCCATTTTGGATTTTGGCTATTGCGCAGCTTTTGGGGTCGCGGTTTTGCGACAGAAGCCGACCGCGCGATGATCGGCGATTTTTTCAAAGATACGACAGCGACCGAACTGGCGTCTGGCTATTTTGAGGGTAATGCGGCCTCGGCCCACGTGCTGGACAAGCTGGGTTTCCAGGAAACAGAGCGTGGTACGCATCGCTGCCAGCCACAAAAGAAAGACTTGCCCTTTGTCGGGCTGAAATTGCATCGGCGTAATTGGGAGACTGCGCCATGCTGACCTATTCCTTATTCACGCGCCCCATTCTTCAGGAGGAGAGAGCACATGATACTTGAAGAGATCATCAAGACACCCGCAGATCAGCCCGTTATCGAGGCCGAGCGCTTTGTCCTTCGCCCGTTGCAAGCGTCTGACGCAGGTCTCATTACGCTCTATGCCGGAGATGAACGCGTGGCTCGTATGACCACCTCGATCCCACATCCTCTGCCGCCGGGCGCGGCTGAAAGCTTTATCGCGCGCGCCCATGCCACCGATCGGTCCGAGGATGTCTGGGTCATCGACAGCTCCAAATCCGGCGGGGCAGAGCTTGTTGGCCTCATTGGCATTGAGCGCATCGAAGGCGACCGATCCGAGGTCGGTTACTGGATTGCGCCTGCCTTTTGGAACACCGGCATCGCGTCCGAGGCCGTGGCCGCCATGATCGCCGCCAATCCTCAAGATGTACCCGTGATCTTCGCTTCTGTCTTCCAAGACAACCCCGCGTCCGCGCACGTGCTGACCAATTGCGGCTTTGCCTATCTGGGCGACGCCGAAAGCTTTTCCGTGGCGCGGGATGCCAATGTCCGCACCTGGACTTATTCGCTCCGGCTCAGGGAATGACCGCCTGGGCCGTCACATATCGTGCGGTGCGCCCGCAAGATTTTGACGCCCTGCATGGGTTGGTCAGCCTTTGGGATGTGACCCGCAATCTTGGCAGTTGGCCCTGGCCCCCGGAAGAAGAGTTCACCCGGAAAAGATGCATGCCCTTTGAGGGCGACGGGTTCGTCTGGGCCATATGTCAGGAGGACGCGCTTATCGGGACGGTGTCTGTGGTGCGTGGCGAACTGGGCTATATGCTGCACCCCGACCACAGCGGGCGGGGCATTGTCACCCAAGCTGCACAAACCGCCCTGTCGCATGCCTTCAATGATCTTGGCATAAAGGAGGTGCATGCCGATATCTGGGCCGACAATGCGCCCTCAAAGCACATCCTGATGAAATTCGGCTTCACTCTGGCCGTGCAAGAGGTTGAGCATGCCCTGGCGCGCAATGAGCCGACAGACAGCGAGACTTACAAGCTGACCCGCACCGATTGGTTTTCCCGCAACCCGCCGCGCCTGACAACAGACCGCCTTATCCTGCGCCCGCTCCGCCGTGACGACGCCGACGCGATCGTGCGGATTGCCGGGAACTATGAGGTCTCCAAGTGGCTCAATCCGGTCCCGTACCCCTATAACCTCTCTGATGCGCACGCGTTTATCGAAACGGTCCAGGCGGGCGGCGAAGCCTTTGTCTGGGCGATCAACCAAAACGACGCGCTGATTGGCTTGGTTGGTGTGGACGATATCCTGGGCTACTACCTGCAACCCGAAAGCTGGGGGCAGGGTCTCATGAGCGAGGCTGTCGCCGCCGTCATAGACTGGCGTTTCACAGATCCCGCGTTGGATACCCTCTCATCGGGCTTCTTTGACGGCAACCACGGCTCCCGACGTGTGCTCGAAAAAGCCGGGTTCCACCCGACGGGCCACAACATGGGCTTCAGCACGGCCCGCAACGAAAAGGTGCCGCACACCACCATGGAACTGACCCGCGCGGCGTGGTCTTCCTTGAAGCATAACGCGTAATAAAGTAACGCCACCCACAAGCGGCTCAGAAAGGCCAAGCCATGAAATTCCTTGATCTCGCAAAGGTCTACATCCGGTCCGGATCGGGCGGCGGTGGCTGCATCAGCTTCCGGCGGGAAAAGTACATTGAATATGGCGGACCGGACGGCGGCGATGGCGGCAAAGGCGGCTCTGTCTGGGTGGAAACCGTTGAGGGCCTGAACACGCTCATCGATTTCCGCTACCAGCAGCATTTCTTTGCCAAAAACGGCCAGCCCGGCATGGGTCGCCAGCGCACGGGCAAGGATGGTGATGACATCGTGCTACGGGTTCCAGTAGGCACCGAAATCCTTGACGAGGATCAGGAGACGGTTATCGCCGACCTGACCGAGGTGGGTGAACGCATCCAGCTTGCGCGCGGTGGCAATGGTGGCTTTGGCAACCTACATTTCAAATCTGCCACCAATCAGGCCCCGCGCCGATCAAATCCTGGTCAGTCGGGAATTGAGCGGACCATCTGGCTGCGCCTAAAGCTGATTGCCGATGTGGGGCTGTTGGGGATGCCCAATGCGGGCAAGTCGACCTTTTTGGCTGCAACGTCAAACGCGCGCCCCAAGATTGCCGATTACCCCTTCACCACGCTCTATCCCAACCTTGGCGTTGTTGGCGTGGATGAAACAGAATTCGTGGTAGCTGATATTCCGGGCCTTATCGATGGCGCGTCCGAAGGCAGGGGACTGGGTGATCTTTTCCTCGGGCATGTTGAACGCTGCTCGGCGCTGCTTCATTTGGTGGACGGTACATCTGGCACGATGGATGAAGATTACCGCACCATCATTCGTGAGATAGAGGCCTATGGAGAGGCGCTGGCTGACAAGCCGCGTGTCACTGTTCTGAACAAGATCGATGCGCTGGACGACGAAGAACGTGCCTTTCTGCGCGAGGAATTGCAGGCGATTTGCGAGGGTCCGGTTTTGCTCATGTCGGGTGTGTCCCGCGAAGGTGTGACGGATGTGCTGCGGGCTGTGCGAGCTAAGATGCGCGAGGCGCGCGAGGTTGCGAACGCAACCCAGATGAAGGCCGAGCCATGGCGACCCTGAGTTCCGCCAAACGGGTTGTTGTCAAAATCGGGTCGGCGCTTTTGGTGGACAAAACCACAGGGGCACTGCGGTCTGAATGGCTGGCGGCGCTGGCCGATGACGTGGCCCAGCTTCGGGCGCGGGGGACGGATGTTATCCTTGTCTCGTCTGGGTCTATCGCGCTTGGCCGGGGGGCCCTTGGCCTGCCGATGACGGAGCTCACGCTTGAACAATCGCAGGCCGCCGCCGCGGTGGGACAGATCCAATTGGCTCATGCTTATGACGGGGCTCTGGGTGATCACGGGTTAAGGGCAGCGCAGGTGCTGGTAACACTTGAAGACAGCGCGGACCGCCGCCGCTACCTCAATTCCCGCGCGACCCTGGACCAATTGTTGACGCTGGGCGCGGTGCCCATCGTGAATGAAAACGATACCGTGGCCACCGATGAAATCCGATATGGTGACAACGATCGCCTTGCCGCACAGGTGGCGGTGACAGCGGGGGCGGATATGCTGGTGTTGCTTAGCGACGTGGATGGTTTGTACACCGCCAATCCTGCCAGTGATCCGCAGGCCGTACGCTTTGATCGGGTCGTTGTGATCACGCCCGAGATTGAGAGTATGGCGGGGGATGCCGGATCTGGTCTGTCCAAAGGTGGGATGAAGACTAAGCTCTTGGCCGCCAAGACGGCGACGGCGGCGGGTTGCGACATGGTTATCACTGAAGGTTCGGTTCTTAAGCCTCTGACAATGCTTGAAAATGGCGCTTCATCAACACTTTTTATGGCGCAGGGAGATCCGCGCCAGAAACGAAAGCAGTGGATCGCTGCAATGAAGCCCAAGGGCCGTATTCATGTTGATGTTGGTGCGGAACGCGCCCTACGCGATGGCAGCAGCCTTTTACCTGCAGGGGTCAGCGCCGTGGAAGGCCAATTTTCTCGCGGTGATGCGGTTGAAGTGATCTCTGAAACTGGATCGGTTCTGGGGCAGGGGCTGGCGCGCTATGATCGCCAAGATGCGGATAAGATAAAACGCCTAAAAACGAATGAAATAGAAGGGGTTCTGGGGTATCCTTCACGTGGTCCGCTTATCCATCGTGATGATCTGGCTTTCTAACACCAGTCAGTGTTACTTTATTCCCCGAGAGATAAGGATAGAGCGCGATGAAAGATTTCGACAACATCCCCGCTGTTATGGCTGAGATTGGCGCGCGCGCTAAAGCCGCCGCCGCACAATTGGCCACCGCTTCTGCTGAGGTCAAGCGCGCCGCGCTTGAAAACGCGGCCGAGGCGGTCTGGGATGCGCGGGACACTATAATTTTAGCCAATTGCAAGGATATGGAATTCGGACGTGAAAAGGGCCTCTCGGATGCCATGCTCGACCGACTTTTGCTGACCGAGGACCGGATCAAGAGCATGACCGAAGGTTTGCGTGCCGTGGCAGGCCAGCCCGACCCCGTGGGCGAGGTTCTGGCAGAATGGGATCAACCTTCTGGCCTGCGTATTCGCCGGGTGCGCACCCCCTTGGGTGTGATTGGCGTTATCTATGAAAGCCGACCCAATGTGACGGCAGATGCAGGCGCGTTGTGCCTAAAATCCGGCAATGCCGTAATCCTGCGGGGCGGATCGGAAAGTTTTCACTCGTCCGGTGCGATCCACGCAGCCATGGTAGACGGCGTGCGCAAGGCGGGCCTGCCTGAGGATGCGATCCAACTGGTCCCAACTCGTGACCGTGCCGCTGTACGCGAGCTTTTGACCATGACAAGTGCGGTTGACGTCATTGTTCCCCGTGGCGGCAAAGGGCTTGTAGGCCTTGTACAGCGTGAGGCGCGGGTGCCGGTTTTTGCCCATCTTGAAGGGATCGTGCATATCTATATCGACAAGGCGGCGGACCCTGCCAAGACGCTTGACGTGGTACTCAACGCCAAGACGCGCCGAACCGGCATCTGTGGTGCGGCAGAGTGTCTTTTAATCCATCAGGATGTGGCGGACACACTCGGTGTGGACGTGGTCAGTGCGCTGCTAAAGGCGGGGGTCGAAGTGCGTGCCGATGGGCACTTGCAGGGGGTAGATGGTACCACTGCGGCAGTGGCCGAAGACTGGGGCAAGGAATATCTTGACAGCATCATCGCCGCGCGATGCGTGACGGATATTGATACGGCGATAGAGCATATCCGCACCCATCATTCCCAGCATACCGACTGCATAATGACAGAAGATGACACCGCTGCCGCGCGCTTCTTCTCGGAACTCGATAGTGCCATTTTAATGCGCAACGCCTCCACCCAGTTCGCCGATGGGGGCGAATTTGGCATGGGCGCCGAAATCGGCATAGCAACGGGCAAGATGCATGCGCGCGGACCCGTGGGAGCAGCTCAGCTAACCAGCTTCAAATACCTTGTCGAAGGAGATGGCACCGTCCGGGGGTAGGGAACGTGTTTGGGCGCTTCAGAGGCTGATTTGAAGGCCATCCTCCGTGATGGTCAGTGATAGGCCTCGCCCAATCCGGGTAACAGCCCCAGGCAAAAGCACGAACTGCACGGCCGCCGGCGCGATATCGGCGGGGGCCTGATCGCCCTGTAGTATACCCCAAAGTTCTGGCAGCGTCTTGATCTTTGCGCCTCGCGCGGCAATCAACCAATCGGGGCCGTTCTGCGTAACTTCTATCGTTCCTCCGACGGGCAGCGCTGTTTCAGCGCACATCACCGCCAGCAATAACGCCTTGGCCAGAGGTCTGGGCAGGTCGTCACGCGCCTGCCATGTCACCACGATTCGGCTGCCGTCGAACACGGCGGCCAAAATGGCCTTGACCTCCGAATTGGCGATATCATTGGCATCCGCGCCGCGGTACCCTTTGGTCGCTCCGAATGCCAGCCGAAAATAGCGCACACGGGCCGATGCGTGGTGCGCGCTTTGGTTTACGAGCTCTATCTCCGGACCGGGGGGCAGGCCGGCCATCTCCAACAGCTCTAACCCGTTGGACACCGCGCCGATCGGGCTGATTAGATCATGGCAAATTCGTGAACTGATTGCGCTTGCAAGTTTATCGTCGCCGTGTTGCACGCTGTCTTCCCTTGCTTGGCGGCATGCCGTCTTAATGTGTTTCTTGCACACGTTCGGTTTCTAAATGGTTAACACACGCTTAAGTTGTTTGTCACTATTTGAGTGTCAGGGCCGTTGTATTGGCCGCCACGGAGGCCTAAAACGCCCTTAAAGAAAGGGACGGCGATGGTCACGGGTGACGAGCGCTTTGCAGTCAGACTTGCCAGAGATGCCACCGACCTGCGGGCCGCGCAGCGCCTGCGTTATGATGTCTTCGTGACGGAACTTGGCGGAGACGGACCTTTGGTCGACCATGACGCCCGTCTTGAGCAGGATAAGTTCGATCCCTTCTTCGATCATCTTCTGTTAATCGACACGGCGAAAGAGAACGCGGTGGTGGGGGTTTACCGCCTACTTCTGGACGCCAATGCAGCGGCAGCGGGCCAGTTCTATTCTGAAGATGAGTATGACCTTAGCGTGCTGCGACGTTCTGGCCGCAGGTTGCTGGAATTAGGACGATCCTGCCTTGCACCGGACTATCGTGGTGGTGAGGGGATGTTTCACCTGTGGAATGGTCTGGCAGGATACATACTTGAAAATAATGTGGAAATCTTGTTTGGGGTGGCCAGTTTTCATGGCACCGACCCCGATGCCCTGGCAGAGCCTCTTTCCCTGCTGTACCACCGCCATCTGGCGCCTGAGGCTTTGCGCGTCAGGGCCCAGAAGGAGCATTACCAATCTATGGACCTTATGCCCGAAGACCAGATAAACCGGCCTGCAGCTATGCGGCAGGTGCCGGCGCTGCTTAAGGCCTATCTTCGGCTTGGCGGATATGTTGGGGATGGCGCCTTCGTGGACCATCCGTTCAATACGACGGATATCTGTCTCGTGATGGATACGCACCGGATGAATGAGGCGCAGAAAAACATTTATACAAAGGGTGTTGCCGGGTGAGCTTCACGTGGTCGCCAGATCTTGAACCTCCTGGGGTTAGAATAACGGCCGCTGGCTGGGCGCGGGTTGTGTTGCGCGCTCTTCCGCTGATCCTCGTATTGGTGAGCGGTGTGATCGTGATGGGCCTGATGCGTTTCGTGGAACGACCGCTTTTCGGCCTGTCGCGCCCCTGGACTCCGACCATCACGGTGATCGTTTGTCGTCTTGCGCTTCTAATTCTGGGTATTCGCCAAACGGTGGAAGGTCAGGTTATGAAGGAGGCGGGGGCGTTGGTTTCTAACCACTCCTCTTGGTTGGACATTTTCACGCTGAACGCGGTGCGGCGGATTTACTTTGTGTCAAAAGCCGAGGTGGCAGGTTGGCCGGGGATTGGCCTTCTGGCGCGGATCACGGGCACCGTGTTTATCACCCGTGACCGCAAACTGGCGAAGGCGCAACAGGATGTGTTTGAGACGCGTCTGAAGGAGGGCCACAGGCTGCTTTTCTTTCCCGAGGGCACATCAACAGATGGATTTCGTGTTTTACCATTTAAAACAACGCTGTTTCAGGCGTTCTTTGATCAGTCTTTACGGGATGTGGTGTCTGTACAACCGTTAACTGTGGTCTACACGAGCCCGTCCGGGCAGGATCCGCGATTTTTCGGCTGGTGGGGGGATATGGACTTTGGCCCCCACGCGTTGAACGTACTTGCGGCAGGTGGCGGGGGGCATGTGCGCGTGATCTGTCACCCAGCTGTGGCAGTGCGCGATTTTGCTGATCGTAAATCCCTCGCGCGCCACCTAGAGCAAACGGTACGTTCCGGAATGCCCGAAGCGCGACGGCTGAGCGGCTGAACCCGCCCGTGTGATCGTCATCCGCGTAAGCGCTACAGCTAGAGGGTGATCAACCCATACCAGCGGTCAGCGCTTTTAGGGCCTTTGAAGGGTCGGATGTATCCCAGATCTCTTCACCAATCCCAAAAAAATCTGTGACTGAAGACATCTCTGCAACGATGTCTGCGCTCAATGCGCCTTCGGCGACGATAGGAAGTTCAATCATTTGAGACCACCACTCGAAGAGGTCCCGTTCTGCATGGGTCCCGTCGCCAAGTCCCGTGGCGGCCACGGGTCCGAAGCTGATATAATCGGCACCTGCCTCGCCCGCAGACAGCCCCGCATGCTGTGAGCCGCCACAAAAGGCGCCTACAATGGCATCCGCACCAAGCGCCTTGCGTGCTGCGCGTACCTGTCTGGCCCCATCCAAAAGGTGCACACCATCGAGCCCAAGCCGCTCTGCCAGTACGAAATGTGTCTCTATTACCAGGGCAACGTCGCGCGCATGGGTCACCTCGCGGCAAGCATCTGCGGCCTGCGACAGTGCACCCTCGTCATGAGTCGACAGCGCCAAACGCACGCAGGCCACGTCATGTGTTGCCAGCACCTTGTCGAGATGGCTGGGGAACTGGCTCAATTCAATCTCGGGTGGAGTGATGAGGTAGATCTGCGGCTGCTCTGGCGCTGACGATGTATCTGACATGGGTTCTCGCCGTTCTTCTTCGTGGTCGTGGCCTCGTATACGGCGGTTGACCGCCTTCTGTCCATCCGCGCTGCAAACGGTTTTCGGGCCCCCCGGGCTTTTCACTCGCCTCTTGCTGTCCTATGGGACAGGTAAACAAAGGATCACAGGCCTATGCACACATACAGCCCTCAACCGTTTTTCGTCCTTGTGCGCCCGCAGATGGGTGAAAATATCGGTGCTGCCGCGCGGGCCATGTGGAATTTCGGACTGGACCGCATGGCGATTGTCGAGCCACGCGATGGCTGGCCTAATTCCAAGGCCGTGGCCATGGCCAGCGGGGCAGGGCGGCTGTTGGATGAGGCGAAGATCACCCAGACCGTACCGGACGCGGTCAAGGGATGTCAGACCCTATTCGCCACCACGGCCCGCCCCCGTGGCCTCACCAAGCCGGTGGTCACGCCCGAACGCGCCATGCAAATCGCGGCTGAGAAGATCGGGCAGGGTGAGCAGGTGGGTGTTCTTTTTGGACCTGAACGAGCGGGTCTGGAAAATGACGATATCGCCCGGGCTAATGCGATCATTAACGTGCCTGTGAACCCCAAGTTTCCCAGCCTGAATCTGGCTCAATGTGTTCTGCTAACCGCCTATGAGTGGCGTCGGGCGCAGGCTGAGATTACAGCCGAACGCATGGAGATGGGGCAGGCAGACTGGGCTAGCCAGAAAGACGTGGAGACACTGTCGGAGCACTACGAGGCGACATTGAATGAGGCAGGGTTCTTTTTCCCGGCTGCCAAGGCCGAGGGCATGAAGATCAACCTTCGCAATATGTGGAGCCGGATGCCACTCACCCGGTCTGATGTGCAGATGTTGCACGGGGTGTTGCGACAAATGGTGCGCTGGAAAGATCGGTAGTGTAGGGTCGGTTGAAGCTCCGCCGGGGTCGCACTAGTCTCTGGCAAAAGGCGCAGTAAGGATCGCACCCAGCATGAGCGGCAAACGTAGTATTTTCGAAGATGTCTCCGACGAAACAGCCACGCGCACTGCGCCTATAACAGGCGTGATTGACCAAGGCCGCCAGGGCGCGCGGGGCTTTGTACGGATCTGGCTTATGTCACTTTTTGCCCTTGTGGTGCTGATGATCTCAGTGGGTGGCCTGACCCGACTGACCGATAGCGGGCTTTCGATTACCGAATGGAACCTTGTCACTGGCGCCGTACCCCCGATGAGTAACGAGGCTTGGGATGTCGAGTTTGAAAAGTACCGTTCTATTCCCGAATATCAATTGCAGAACAAGGGGATGAGCCTTGAGGAATTCAAGGTCATTTATTGGTGGGAATGGGGTCATCGCCAACTGGGCCGAGTGATTGGCATTGTCTGGGCCCTGGGCTTCTTCGGCCTTTTGCTCACGCGCCGTATGCCATCAGGCTGGACCGGGCGGCTTGCGCTTCTCGGTGGGCTTGGCGGTCTGCAGGGGGCGATCGGCTGGTGGATGGTGTCGTCGGGCCTGACCGGGACGATGCTTGACGTGGCCAGCTATCGGCTCGCCACGCATTTGGGGCTGGCTTTTGTGATCCTGGGCTTCATCTCATGGTTTGTACTGCAGATCACACGACAGGAACGGGACCTGATCCAGGCCCGCCGAAGCCGAGAGGCGCGTCTTTTTGGTATATCGACCGGTCTGATGCACTTCCTGTTCCTGCAAATCCTGCTTGGCGCGCTGGTGGCTGGCATTGATGCCGGTCGGACCTTCACCGACTGGCCCCTGATGGCAGGGGGTTTTCTTCCGATTGATTTCTGGATGGCGGATTTGGGCCTGCGGAATTTCTTTGAAAACCCGGGCCTTGTTCAGTTCATCCATCGCATGACGGCCTATCTGCTTTTCATCTATGCGATTGTTGTGTGGCGCAAGGGTCAGGGCAGCGCGCATCTGACCACCCGAGTGGCCTTTAATGCCGTGATGATCGCCATGGTGGCCCAGGTGGTCCTTGGCATCGTGACCGTACTTTATGCGGCCCCTTGGCAGATCGCCATTGTGCATCAGCTTCTGGCCGTGTTTCTTTGGGTTCTGGTTCTGCGCGCGCGGTTCCTATGCCAGTATCCCATTGTGCAATCCATCCGAGGATAACCCCTTCTCATGACAGCGTTTGACGACCTAATGGCCCATGACCGACAGACACGGGCGCTGTCCCAGGTGTCAGGCCGGCTGAGTTGGGACCAGGAGACGATGATGCCCTCCGGCGCGGCCGAACAGCGCGCTGAAGAGCAGGGTGCGATGGAGGCGATCCTTCACGCCCGGCGAACTGACCCAAGGGTGGGAGAGTGGCTTGCCGCCGCCCGTCCCGAGGGAGAGGTGGCCAAGGCCCACCTGCGTCACATTCAAAGAGATTATAACCGCAACCTTAAGGTGCCTGCTGATCTGGCCACGGCCCTCGCGCGTCTCACCAGTCGCTCTCAGGGCATCTGGGCCGAGGCGCGCGCAAACGATGACATGACCCTGTTTGCCCCTGTGCTTGAAGAGGTCGTGGGCCTCAGATTGCAGGAGGCGCAGGCGCTGGCAGAAGGTGATGTCGCACCCTATGACGCGCTGATCGACGACTATGAGCCGGGGATCACAGCGGTGGAGCTTCAGGCCATCTTCGATGACATGCGCCCGGGTCTGATTGCCCTGCGCGAACGCGCGCTTGGTACAGTCCCGGGCCCGTCCGTGTCAGGCAAATTCGCAGGCGAGGTGCAGATTGCACTGGCCAACGAGATCGCGGCGCGCTTTGGCTATGACAATACCCGCGGGCGGCTAGATCTGGCGGTACATCCATTCTCGTCAGGCTCCGGTGATGACGTGCGTATCACCACGCGCATTTCGGAAAGTGATCCGTTTAACTGCATCTATTCAACCGTCCACGAAACGGGCCATGCCTGTTACGAGCAGGGGATCGACCCGGCTTACCGGCTGACACCGCTTGGCCGTGGCGTGTCGATGGGCGTGCATGAAAGCCAGAGCCGGATCTACGAAAACCAGCTTGGCCGCAGCGCACCGTTCTGCGGCTGGCTCTTTGGCCAAATGCGCGACCGGTTTGGTAATTTTGGAATAGCCGATGAGGCCACATTCTATGCAGCTGTAAACCGCGTGCATCGCGGCCATATCAGGACTGAGGCTGATGAGGTGCAATACAACCTCCACATTATGCTGCGCTTCGATCTTGAGCGTGCGCTGGTGCAGGGCGACCTAACGGCGCGTGACCTCGAAACGGCTTGGAATGACCGTTTTGAGGCGGATTTTGGCTATGCGGTAGATAAGCCTTCTAACGGCGTGCTGCAGGATGTGCACTGGTCGGTAGGGCTTTTCGGCTACTTCCCGACCTATAGTCTTGGCAATGTCTATGCAGGCTGTCTTTATGCCGCGATGCGCGAACAGGTGAATGGGCTTGATGCAGCATTGGCCGAAGGTGATCCCAGCCCTGCGACGGATTGGCTGCGCGACGCGTTGCAAACCCATGGTGGGCTGCGAACGCCGAGGGAGACCATCGAACATTCATGTGGGCGTGCACCAAGTGCGGCGCCGTTGATGGCCTACCTAGAAGACAAGTTTACTGCGCTTTACCCCGGATAAGCGAGGCTGGACGGTCAGGGTGGACGCGCGGGTGGCTCAAATGAAAAACCCCGGCACCATCAGGAGTGCCGGGGTCCACAGCTGATCGTCCAGAGGCGTAAGCCTAGGCGACCATCTTCTCTACAACATCCCCGAACGAGGAAGGCGTCGGTACAATCGATACGCCAGCTTCCTTCAGAATATCCACCTTTTCCTGAGCGGATTCGCCAAAGGCCGATACGATCGCGCCCGCATGGCCCATCCGCCGCCCCTTGGGCGCCGAAAGCCCAGCGATATAGGCGGCCACGGGCTTGGTCATGTGGTCACGAATGTAGGCTGCAGCTTCAGCCTCCTGCGGGCCGCCAATCTCACCCACCAGAACTACGGCGTCGGTTTCTGGGTCGTTTTCAAAGAGTTCAAGGATGTCCTTGAAGCTTGATCCATTGATAGGATCGCCACCGATTCCGATCGAAGACGACACGCCAATCCCACGCTCTGACATTTGGCTTGCTGCCTCGTACCCCAAGGTGCCCGAACGTCCCACGATACCTACGCGACCGGGCTTATAGATATGGGGCGGCATCAGGCCCGCAAAAGCTTGGCCGGGTGTGATTACACCGGCACAATTTGGCCCGATCAGGCGCATCCGCTTTTCTTCCTTGTAGCGGCGCATGTAACGTTTCACGCGGATCATGTCTTGGGTGGGAAGACCATCTGCGATGCAGACACAGGTTTTGATACCCGCATCGGCGGCCTCCATGATGGAATCGGCAGCAAAAGGTGGGGGTACGAAACTAATCACTAGCTCGGCTTCCGTTTCCGCGACTGCACCCTTGACAGTATTGAAAACCGGCAGCCCCAGATGGGTCGAGCCACCTTTGCCGGGCGTCACACCGCCCACAACATTTGTGCCATGGTTGATCATGTCCTGGGTGTGAAAGCTGCCAATGCGGCCCGTGAAGCCGGTCACAAGAACCTTCGTGTCGGAGTTGATAATGATCGCCATCAGACGGCCTCCCTCAGTTGTGCAGTTTTCCACTGGCCCACCACCTTGTTGGCGGCCTCTTCTAACGTGCGTGCGGTCATAATGTTCAGACCGCTTTCTGCCAGAAGCTTCTGACCTTCCTCGACATTCGTACCTGATAGGCGCACGACCAGTGGCATTGTGATTTTCAGTTCATGGACTGCCCGCACCACGCCTTCGGCGATCCAGTCGCAGCGGTTGATCCCGGCAAAGATGTTCACGAGGATCGCGTCCACGTTGGGATCGTTCAGCACGGCCTTGAAGGACATCAGCACCCGCTCTGGGCTGGCTCCGCCGCCCACGTCGAGGAAATTGGCAGGCTCGCCGCCGGCCATCTTGATCATGTCGAGCGTGGCCATTGCCAGACCGGCACCGTTCACGATGCAGCCGATCCGGCCGTCCAGTCCAATATAGCTAAGCCCCCGATCGCCGGCGTAGGTCTCACGCGGATCTTCCTGGCTCTTGTCGCGCAACTCGGAGATGTCGGGATGCCGAAAAAGCGCGTTCTCATCGAAGCTAACCTTGGCATCAAGGGCTACGATCTCATTGCCCGTTGTGACCACAAGTGGGTTGATCTCGACCATGTTGGCGTCGGTGTCACTCATCAATTCGTAGCAGCCCATGATCGTCTTGACAGCCTGTGCGATCAGCGGCGCTTCAAGCCCCAGCTGGAAGGCGATCTCACGGGCCTGAAAGGATTGCATCCCCACCGCAGGGTCGACAACGGACCGAATGATTGATTCAGGTTCATTGGCCGAAATCTCTTCGATCTCCATCCCGCCTTGGGCGGATGCCACGACGACCACCCGCTCGAGCTTACGGTCCATCACGAAGGCCAGGTAGATTTCTTGCGCAATATTGGTCGCTTCCTCAATATAGAGCCGGTTGACGAGCTTGCCCTGTGGTCCGGTTTGGTGTGTGACCAGCTTGCGACCCAGCATCCATTGTGCTGCATCTGATACCTCTTCCTCAGAGGAACAGATGCGCACGCCGCCTGCCTTGCCACGCGCGCCAGAGTGGATCTGGGCCTTGATCACCCACTTGTCTCCTGACAGTTCCGAACAGCGATAGACGGCTTGTTCTGGGCTATAGGCAATACCGCCGCGCGGCACGTTTACGCCAAATTTCTTGAGCAGTTCCTTGGCCTGATATTCATGGATGTCCATTTCAATATCCTCCTGTGGTTAGCCTTTGGCGGCGATTGCATCCGCCACAACGATGATGTTGTTGGCCATACGTTCGCTGGCCGCGTCGATCATCTTCCCATCGAGTGCAGCTGCCCCACGGCCCTCTGCCTCGGCTTTCCGCAATTCCGCTATAATACGGCGTGCGCGCGCCACTTCCGCCTCTGGCGGAGAAAAGACGCTGTTGGCCAGATCGATTTGCGTGGGGTGAATGGCCCATTTTCCCTCGAGGCCCAAAGTTGCGGCCCGCTTGGCCGAAGCAACATAGGCGTCTGGATCGGAAAAATCACCAAAGGGCCCGTCAATGGCGCGCAACCCATAGGCCCGGCAGGCTACAGTCATGCGTGAGAGGGCAAAGTGCCATTGATCGCCTGGGTAGTCGGGGTTGAGACCGCCAATCACTACGGTGCGCGCCCGCGTGGATGCAGCGTAATCGGCCACACCAAAATGCATAGCCTCTAATCGGCCGGGGGCGGCCGCAATTGCTTCCACATTGGCCATGCCGAGCGAGGTTTCGATCAGCGCCTCAAGCCCAATCTGATGCTCAAAACCCATAGCCTCTTCAATCTGGCTGACCATGGTTTCTACTGTGTAGAGATCTGCTGGCACGCCCACCTTGGGCACCAAGATCGTGTCAAGATGCTGACCGGCCTGCTCCACGATCTCTACCACATCGCGATACATGTAATGTGTATCCAACCCGTTGATACGGATCGACATGGTCTTGCCTTTGGCTTTCCAGTCGATGTCATTCAGCGCCTGAATAATGTTCGAGCGTGCCTGGATCTTATCGGGGGGGGCCACAGCATCCTCAAGATCGAAAAAGATGTAGTCAACATCCGTATCGGCGGCCTTTTCGATCATTGAAGGGTTGGAGCCAGGCACGGCAAGTTCCGAGCGTTGCAGGCGTTGCTTTTTCAGCGGATGGAGCGTGTAACTCATTTGGTCTTGGTCCTTTGACAAACGACGCTCGACTGCGTCGTCCTAACGAATATTTCATAGTCGCAATGCCACCGACACTTTCGGCCGGGTAAAAATGATCTGCGTGGGGTTGGGATAAGGGCTGGATCGGGTAGGGGGGTCCTACCCACTCTGGCCCGGTTTGAGTGCATTGGGACACAGAGATGTGGGAGGTAGGGGCACTATGAAACGAAGGTTAAGTTTCAAAAACACAGGGCCCATTTCAAATCATCAAAGGGTAATGTTCGGGCGATAGCCTGGCATCGTAAAGAACGATCAGATATATGATTTCACAGATTTTGGTTCGGAAGAATTCTATATAACGAAAATTTGACTGCAGAGCCCATGGTGGCGGT
The DNA here is from genome assembly GCA_963691795.1 of Roseovarius sp. GTDB lineage: Bacteria > Pseudomonadota > Alphaproteobacteria > Rhodobacterales > Rhodobacteraceae > Roseovarius. The sequence continues at coordinate 2,904,649 of OY829373.1, read as the reverse complement.
ATCTGACAGGAAACGCGATAGTAGATACAGAATTATCAAGCATATGATACTATAACATTTTCAATACCTTATGGCTCGAATGAAACCTAAAAATCAGTTCATTTCCAGTGGGTTGTGTTTTATCATCCGGACGGTGTAGGCGGCGATGAGCCTTAAAAGATATCGTATCAAGTCGATACAAAAAATCGGGCCACAAAGTTCGCTCGTGGCCCGATTTTTAATTGTCATCAGTAAGTTTGCGTATACCACTCAGGTGACGAGATCGCCTGGTGTTTGCCCTTCCAGGAAGGCCTTGAGGTTGTCGATCGCGCGATACCCCATACCGATTCGTGTCCCATCCGTTGCGCTACCCAAATGCGGGGCGAGTACGATATTTTCATAGGACAAGAAACGAGGGTCGAGGGCAGGCTCGCCGTGATACACATCCAGCCCAGCAGCCGCCAATTGTCCACTGTCAAGTGCAGCAAAAAGCGCGTCCTCATCCACCACATCACCGCGTGCTGAATTCACGAGGATCGCGCCCGGCTTGAGCGCATTGAACACATCCGAATTGATCATTTTGAACGTATCGGCCCCGCCCGGCATGTGCAGTGACAAGAAATCTACCTGTGTGGCGACCTCGGCAATCGAGCCAAGCTGCTCGGCATTTCCGTTGGCGGCCTTGATCTCCTCTGGTACATTCCAGGCATCCTGAAAAACCACGCGCATACCAAAGCCGTTATGAGCACGGCGCGCCATGGCCTGACCGATTCGGCCAAAACCTACGATTCCAAGCGTGGCGCCCGTGACCTTTTTGCCGATCATGTGGGTGGGCCGCCAGCCCTCCCAGTTGCTGGCGCGGGTCTCGCGCTCTCCTTCGCCAATCCGCCGGGCGGCGGTTAGCATCAGACCCATGGCAAGATCGGCAGTGCAATCGGTCAGTACATCGGGCGTGTTGGTCACCGCAATGCCATTCTCGCGCGCAGCATCTATGTCGATGTGGTTGAACCCGACCCCATAGTTGGCCATGATCTTCACCTTGCCCTTCGCCGCCGGATAAAACTCTGGCGGTATTTTGTCGGACACGGTGGGCATGATCACGTCCTGCGTCGCAGCGGCTTCCATAAATTCATTGCTGCCCATGGAGGTGTCCGGGTGGCGCAGGGTCACGTCTCCCAGATTTTGCGCCAATAGATGGTCCTCGGCCTCTTTCGGCCAAGCCCGGGTCACCAGGATCTTCAAGTCTGTCATTTTGTTCAGGCCGCCTTTGCGCTTGCAATCATCGTAGCCGGTGTCGTGGCACGGAAGTGGCTCTGGGCTGCGGCTACACCGGAGCCGGGCTCAATCATAGCGCCAGCATCGACCAGTGCCATTTCAGCCGCGGAGATCGCGCCGCACAGCATTACCGGGTTCAGCGACCCCAAATGGCCGATTCGGAACGCTTTGCCCATCAATTTGTTCAACCCGGTGCCAAGAGAGGTCTGGTATTTGTAATAGGCACCGGAAATCACAGCCCGCGCATCAATACCTTCGGGCGTGTAGATCGCCGAAACTGTGTCCGAGGCCCATTCCGGCCCGCGCGAGACCAGCTCACAACCTTCCCAGGCACCCACAGCCTGACGCACGCCTTCGGCAAGGCGGTTGTGACGGGCCCAAACGGCGTCCATACCTACCTCGAGGATCGTATCAAGCGAGCAGCGCAGGCCGCGCAGAAGTTGCGTGGCAGGCGTGTAGGGGAAGTAACCGGTGTCATTCAGCTTGATCATATCCTCAAAGCTAAAGTAGCACCGCGCCATGCCGGCATTTCCAATCGCACGGTTGGCCTCAAGCGCCTTTTCGGACGCGCCAAGGAAGCCAAGGCCGGCGGGTAGCATATATCCCTTCTGAGAGCCGGATACTGCGAGGTCGACCCCCCACTTGTCCATCTCGAACTCGATTGAGGCGATGGAGCTTACGCCATCCACAAACAGCATCGCCGGATGGCCCGTGGCATCCAGTACCTTCCGAACGCCTTCGATGTCAGACGTCACACCGGTTGCAGTTTCATTCTGTGTGGCGAAGACCGCTTTTATGTCATGGTTTTTATCGGCTTCCAAACGTTTGGCATATTCTTCAAGTGGAACACCCTTGCCCCATTCTACATCGACGCAGTCCACGTCAAGACCGAGGCGCTCGGCCATGTCTACCCACAGGAGTGAAAACTGGCCAAAGCGCGACATCAGTACTTTGTCACCGGCCTGTAACGTATTCTGGATCGCGGATTCCCACGCGCCCGTCCCGGAGGACGGAAAGATGAACATGCGACCCTGTTCCATTCGGTAGGTCTTCTTTAGGTCGCGCAGCAAGCCCGAGACTAGTTCCCCGAAATCTGGCGCGCGCATATCTTCCATGGGCACGTTCATCGACTGGCGAATATTTTCGGGAACGTTTGTTGGCCCGGGAATGAAAAGGTGCTGGTTGCCGTTCATAAGGATCTCCTTTGTACTCACTTAACTTGTTATCTAGCGTGTGGGCCGGACGCGCTACGCCCGAGGGGCTATCCGTTGCAAACGAGTGGAGGACTAACGGCGCCGATTGGGTAGGGAAAAACCACCCCTTCGGGTGGTCGGCAGTCTCGATTTGCGACCGCATACGAATGCATACCTATTTTTTGTTTGTTTTCATGGGTTTCCACGCCATATATTACTCCAGTCGTAGAAGATCAGGAGGAAGGTCTGATGTATGATCAGGCTATGGATGATCTGAACCTACCGCTTGGCGAAGGGGCAGATGAAGCGCTTTCTAAGCGGCCTGAGGTGATTGTAGCAGACCGTCAACTCATTGTTTGTCAGGGTATTGGTTCACTTGTATCACACATGAACGAAGTTCGGCTTGGACAGTTTGCGACAGACATGCCGGGTCTTGAGCGTCTTCTTTCGGCTTGCGATGGAAAAACGATCCTAGTCCTTGGGGTGCGGCTCGCGGACGCGGATCTGACCACTGTTCTGGCAAAGGTTCGCAAGCAATTCCCGGAGGTAATGGTCGTTGTTGTTGCTGAGGACGCGGAATTTGCGTTCATCCGAACAGCCATTAAGTCTGGCGCTAACTCGATCTGTATGATGGGTCAGATCCTGACCAACCTGCCAAAAATATTGGGTAAATTGATTGAAGGGCATTCCATAGTGCCGACTGAAATCCTGCGTAAGCTTACTGCCGAAAATGCTGACAGCCTGTCTCGCCGCGAACATGAAATTCTTGCGCTACTTGTGGACGGTTTAACCAACTTTCAAATTTCGGCCCGGCTTGGACTTTCTGAAAACACGGTCAAATATTACCTCAAGGCGATCTACCAAAAGCTTGACGTTAATTCGCGCGGCGCTGCCATAGCAAAATATGTCGCCGGAAACTACTGAGCAAGGGCGGAATCCAATGCGGGTGTTTCAAAACACACCGGCTTGATCAGTTAATGTCGATCTAAAGGGCGCAGGACAACGCCCCTGTTTTAAAATACTGCAAGCTGCCGGGTTGCCGCTTAACGAACGGCGTTTTTAACAACTTTCCGATCTGTGTCAGGAGTGCGGGTCTTCAACCGTCACCTCGTGCCAGCGGATGCGGTCGCTTTTAAAAGCGGGCAGGTTCTTCACCCGAGGTGACAGGCCCACAAGCTGGGTTCGGTGAAACGGGATCAACGTGCCGGAGCGTTTGACGAGATATTCCTGCGCGCTGACGTAAAATTCACGTCTCTTGAAGAAATCAAGCTCTTGACGGGCGCGTGCCATCTTGTCATCGAAGCCCGTGTCTTTGAAATAGCTCTCATTCCACTTTGCCCCTGAATGGAAGGGTTCGTTAAGGGCCTGGTCGCCAGGACGCTCGCCCCAGCTGGTGGCAAAGCCATCCTTGTGCATCCAGACCTCCGACCAGTACCCATCGGCCGAGGCATTTACGATCTCGACCTCGATCCCTGCCCGGGCGGCGTGATCCTGAAACACAAGGGCCATCGCCTCCCATGTTGTGTCAATCGCCGCAACATGGAGCTGGACCTTGAGGCCGTCGCCATAGCCTGCCTCAGCCAGTAAGGCGCGTGCGCCTTCAAGGTCCTGGGGGCATTCCATATCTGCTCGGTACTGATCCGAGGGTCCCACTGGCGTATCGCAAGAAACTATGCCGCCGCCATCAAGCGCCAGTTTCAGCATCTCTTCGCGGTCCACAACCATACGCATCGCCCGCCGCACGCGCACATCGTCAAACGGGGCGACATCGGTGCGGAATACGAGGCCCGACCAGTTCCCAGTTGGGATTTCCTGCACCACGTATTTGTCAGAACGCATCAGCGCGCGCCGCACCAGAGGGCGGATACCGCGGGCCATGTCCAACTGACCAGCGAGGAACGCCTGAAGCCGCGTGTTGGCGTCGGGGATGCCGATCACCTCCATCCGGGCGAGCTTCGGCTCACCTTCCCAATAGCCCTCGAAGGCGGTCAGGATCGTGGTGCCGTCGGCGTCGAATTTTTCAACCTTGAAGGGCCCCGTGCCGATCCCCTCGAACCCGATCGTGTCGCCTGATCCGTCCGGGATGATCCGAAGACGCGGGTCCATCAATTGCAGCGGCAGGTCCGCGAAGGTGGAGGACAGGTTGATCCGCACGGTCATGTCATTCACGGCCTCGACGCTCGACACCATTGATATGACCGAGCGGGCAGGGCTGTCTGTTTCAGGATCAAGGATACGGTTCAGGGAATAGACAACGTCTTGCGCATCGAAGGTACTGCCATCATGGAAGCTGACCCCCTCCCGAAGGGCAAAGGTCCACTCCGTGCCATCCTCGTTCGATGCCCATGCGGTGGCGAGGTCGGGCTGTGGGATGCCTTCGACGCCGGGGCGCACCAGTCGGCTCATCAGTTTTTCGGTCAGGGGAAGAATACGGCCGTTGGCAATGGGATCGAGGCTCGACAAGGTACCGGAGCCGATATCATGAGCAAACTTCAACGTGCCGCTCGGTTCGGCCGCCGCCATTGTGGCGGCGAGGCAGGCGGCCCCGATGATTGCCCCTATGGTTCCCGCGACACTGCGCATGTAATCCCCTCCCGGCTGGTGGTTTCACCGTGCCGCAGCTTGCTGCGCAAATCAATCCGGGAACTCAGGTTTTCCGTGCACCCGCGCCGATCATGCCAGTGGGCCCCTCAAAGCGGGACGAGTTTGGGCGCATTGCCATCCACGATCATCTTGTATTCCGTCCCCTTCTGCCGCGGGACATTCCAGCCCTCCCCATAGAGGAAGACGCAGCATGCGGCGGGATCGGCAGGAACGGACACGTCAATGCCCGCCATCTTCTCTTGCCTGAGGGGAAAGATCATGGATTTCGGAATATGGATATGACTTTCGGGATTGCAGAAATCGCCAAGGAAATTCCATTTCTCGACGATGAAATCCTTGTCCGCATCATTGTCATAGAAATAAATGTCGATGATGGTGCGCTGCCCCTCAACCGGTCTGCGCACGCTCAGGAAACTGGGCCAGCGCTTCGTCTGGCGGTCGATATTGCCGCGAAAGCGCCTGTGCCGCATGATATCGGCCACCTCTTCGCGGTGTTTGATGTCAATCAGGATATCAATGTCATCATCCCCCTGGATGACGTTTCTTTCACGCTCGAACCCCAGAAGCGTTCCGAAGAATATGAAATGGTCGAGACCCTTCAGCAGCTTTGACATCAATTTGACATTCTGAAGATTCAGGTCCCGGTCCTTTGCGGGCTTGAGCTTCACGTCGTCCGTCATTCCTGTCACCTGCACTTTTTTCTAAATGATACCTGTTCGGGGAACATGCGCTACATCCCGTCAGGGCGCCTCGGCCTGTTTGGTGTTTTCGACCCATGAGATATAGCTCTGGATCTGGGGGCGCAGATCGGTTTCCGGCTTCCATCCCAGCCGGGCCACCATCTTGTCATTGTTGATATGCACATGCCCCAGATCGGCCGGGCGGGCAGAGGGGACGTAGCTGCGTTCGGCGGTCTGGCCCATCACCTCTTCCAGCATGTCCACCATGGACAAGATTGAAAGGGACTGGCCCGAGGCGATGTTCACGATGCCTTCCTGCCCCATGTCCAGAAGTTCCTGAACGGCGCGCATGGCCTCTTCGACGGTGATGTAATCCCGCTCGGCAGAGCCGTCGCCGAACAGGCGCAAAGGTTGCCCCATGGAAATCAGGCGGGAAAAGACCGCGACAACGCCCTGTCCATCTGCCCCCGTCTGACCGGGGCCCACGGGATTCGAAATGCGCGTGATCAGGGTAGACAGTCCCGCCGATGCCCCAAGATGTTTCACTTAGCTTTCCGCAGCTAGTTTCACGATGCCATAGCTCGACAGTGGCTGGCAGGTGTCGGATTCAATGTAAGGCCGACCCTGGCCGATGCCATAGATCGCCCCGGCAGATGACAGGTACAAAAGCCGCTTTGCCCCGCAGGCGGCGGCTGTCTGGATGATGCTTACTGTGCCCTTCAGATTGATCTCGATATCCCTTTCAATGGCCACGTCCGAGTTGCGCGATTTTGAGGCGGAGGCCGCATGCACAACGGTTTCGGCCCCGGAAATGGCATTGGTCAGATCGAACGGGTTGCTCATATCGCCGCGCAGGATTTCGGCCCCTTTGAGCATCTTACGCTGCCACGGGTCCAGCCCACTTGCCCCCCGGCGTGACATCACCCGGACGGGATGGCGCGCATCAAGGAAATGCCGCACCAGGTGCGGGCCGCAAAACCCGGTTCCGCCAATGACGACTATGGGGTCCTTTGCCACGATATGCTCCTTTTATGGCGCCCGGCCTCAGAAGGCCGTCCGGATATGATCCGGCAGACGGAAAAGACGCTTCTGGATATAGAATGGGCCGAAATGGTAGCCATCGCGCTGCTTTTCCCCGAATTTCTTCTGGAACATACGGAAGGGTCTGAGGTCCGTCAGGCGGTCGATATCTCTGATCGGCCAGCCCCGGATCTTGCGGATCATGCCCTCGGCTTTCTCATCCGTGACATTCCAGTTTGCACCGCCCAGACCCGGCACGCTCTTTCCTGTCGTCGGATCGGCGGTCGCTTCGCGCCTGCCACGCATCTTGTCGCGGTACATGTCTTCGTCCACGAAGCGCAGGTGGATGGGGTACAGATCACGTGCCAGGTGCAGCTTGGGATGCGTGGCCGCGTGCCCGCCGGAACACCACTGGACTGGACGGCGTATGATGCAGGGTTTGGAATAGGCCGTGTTGATGCGGACGAATTCGCGCTGTGCGAGGATCGGCTTGCGATTGGTGATCTTCTTTAGCTCAAGATCGCCGCGATGCATCACCTCGAATCCCTGCGGGGAAATGACCGGCGCTTCAATCTTGTCTATGAACTCAATCGGGTTGTCGGCGACGGCAGGGTCGGCAAACACGATTTCATCGGTGTCGAGATACATCACTGTATCGTATTGATAGGTCAGGCCACTGGCCACATGGGACAGCATCAGCCAGCGATTGACCTCGAATTTCGGCGTGATCGGGGGGCGTTTGATGTTGATGATGTTGCAGCCCTTGGCGATTTTCTCCAGCGCCGGGTCGCGGTCATGTATCAGGACATAGATCTGATCTTTAGGCACGAATTGCGAATAGTACTTGACCCATAGCGGAAGAAAGAAATTGTCCTGATACGCCATGGTCATCAAGGCAGTGGTCATACTCAAACCTCTCGGCGGTACTGCTCGGGTGATTTTTCACCTCTCTTAAACTTGGGCCCTACGCCAAAAAGGAAAAATAAGGAAGTACAGACTCGAGACAACACACTGTTTGAATGGGTGCGTGGTTTGACAACACCCAAGCTGGACTGCGCCTTATACTTTCTTGATGAATCACCCGGCCTTTGGCTTTTCATCCTTTTTTTAGCTGGCTTTGGTTTTGGCACGGGTGGCGGCGGGAGCTTATCCTGCATCCTGTCAGCACAAAACCGCAGCTATGCTGCGTGGGTACCAATTTTCTTAAGTTCCTACCCAAGAGGCCACAAAAGAAAACGATTTGGTCGAGGTCCTCCATGAGTTTCGAAGTAAGATTAACGTTCTTGAGGTCCATGTCCTTTGCTGGAATCAATTCCACGTCATCAACCATTTCCGTTGCCCGCCTTCACCTGTGCTTAGGATCGGCGTTATTACTCTTTAAAAATATCATAGAACCGCCCCATCGTTCTTCTAGGCCGCATACGATTGCTCAACTCAGGGCATTTAGCGTTTGATCTGGGGGTGCAGATCAGTCTCTGGCCTCCAGCTGAGCCGGGCCATCATCTTATCGTTACCGATATTCACATGCCCCAGATCAGAAGGCCGGGCCGAAGGGACATAGCTGGATACTGCCGTTTGGCCGAAGACTTCTGCCAGCATGTCGACTATCGTAGAAAGGGACAGGGATTGACCGTAGACGATTTTGACGATGCCATCCTGCCCGATATTAAGTAGTTCCTCCATAGCGCGCACGGAATCTTTGGTATTGATGTGTTCCAGCCCGCCCGAGCACCACCAGACTAGGCGACATATGATTCTGGGTTTGGAGCGGGCAGTTTTGATACGTACAAATTCGCGCTGCGCGAGGATCGGTTTGCGGTTTGAGACCTTCTTGGGCTCAAGATCCCCGCGATGCATCAACTCGTACCCTTTGAGTGCGACTACGGGCGCATCTATGTGTTCGATGAACGAGATCGGGTTGTGCGAGACGGCTGGATCGGCAAAGTTTATCTCATCGGATGCGAAATACATACCTGTGTCATTTTTGTAGGTCAGCTCACTGGCGACATGCGACAGCATCAGCCAGGGCTTAATCTCGAAGCGAGGCGTGATCGAGTGCGCTTGATGTTGATGATGTAGCAGCCCTGCGCAATTGGCGCCATAGCGGGGTCACGGTCATAGGTCAGCACATTAATCTGATCTTAAGGTACGAATTTCGAGTAACATTTGGTCCGCAGTGGCACTAAGAAAATGTCCTGATATGCCATTGTCATCAAGGCCGTGGCCAACGAAACTCTCTAGGCAATATAGCTCGCGCGATGCTTAACCTCTCATTGCCGCAGAGGTTACGCCAAAACGGTAGAATTAGGAGGTGCCGACTTTTGCGGTAGTCTAAGATTTCGTTTAGCCCTGATTGAAAACATACTTTGCGCAGACTCATTAACGTTTAGGTGCAAACCAAGCCGGGCGAAGCAGGTTGCCTCAGACCTTCTTTATTAAACGGCCCGCCTTGGGCCTTTCGTCCTTTTTGTCCGCCACCTTGGTCCTATGAATTTCTTTCTCTTTGTTTTCTAATGCCGGCGGAGGAAGCTTGCCCTCCATCCTGTCAGCACAAAACCGCAGCCATGCTGCGTGGGATTGGCCAATCTTCTTGAGTTCCTGCCCAAGAAGGCCATTAACGTTGACTAAGTTGTCATACGGGATATCGATCCGTACAGTGTCGAGAATTTTTTTCTTGTCCCTGACGTCGTGCAGGACCAGTTCAAAGGATACGACGCCATCAGCGTAGCGAAGGGCACGAATGGAATTAACGAACATCGCTTAATCCGCCAGGCTTAGAAGTTTTTCAGGGCGGCGCGCTTTTACATCGTCCATCATAAGGAAGCTGCCGGACCGGAATTCTGGCGTGCCCTCGATATTCTTGCGATATTCCTCCAACTCGGGCGTCAGATGCGCCCGCTTGAGCACGATAGGCGCCTCGGGCCTTTGTGTCTCAAAAAGTACGTACGATATCGCCTGCCCCTGCTTGATTATCAAATCCCGAGACAAATCAGTCCATTCAAAGGCAAGGTTGAAGCTGCGTGGCCATATATGCGTTGGGAATCGGCCACTTATGAATAGACCTGGAAACTCTGAGAAGGAATGCGCCATGTAGGGAGGTAACTGAGTAACATAGCAAGGCTCATCACAGACAAAGAGCCATGGGATCGAGACCTGGATGACGGGGCGTTCCTCATGACGCCATTGTTTGCGGCTCATGACGTTGACGAATTTGTTGACCAGCCGGTCTGAAAGTCGCGTACCATCGGGCACGACACGAACCGCATAGCTGTTTTTGTCCTTGATGCATCTAAGCCGCATCGAGAAAGGTGACAGGATTTCGGCACAGCGGGACTCGTATGTGTTGACGGCGGGACAGGCCTGCACCGCAGCCACTGACAGTGGCGTATTTTCGCGCCCGCGCCCAATCATGCGAGGGGTTGGGAAAACGATCCTGGCCTGATCGGCCAGCAGTACGGCACCAATGTAAACCGGGGCTTCTGCCATGTTATGTTGCTCTTTTCACATATGGTTTTGGGACGGGGCAAGGTTTGTGTAGCGATTTATGCATCACGGAAGGCTCTGTCGAAATAGGTCTTAAGGGGGCGCAGTACATAGTTGAGCGGAGTACGGCTTTCGGTCGAGAGAAACGCCTCTACTGGCATTCCAGGCACAAGTTCCCGGTCACCTAATTTCAAAAGTTCGCTGTCCTCGAATTCAAGCGAAACGTTGTAGTAAAGCTTACGCGTTGTCTGATCCATCAGGGCGTCAGCTGAGACAGTTTTTACATTGGCCAGTATGATCGGCATGTTGCGTCCATCAAAGGCGCGAAACTTTAGGCTAGCGCTTTGCCCGAGCGCAACCTGATCAATATCGGTGTCACGGATGCGCACGGTTACTGTTCTTGGTTGCGTGTCCGGCACGATCATCATTAGGGGCCGCGCTGCTACCACGACAGAGCGCAGCCCCTGAATACTGATATTATGGATCCGGCCTGAGATTGGCGCAGTGATTTCCATTTTACGCAATTGCTGCCTGAGTGAAGCGCAGCGTTCAAGATACTTGGTACGCTCCGGGCGCAGCCGGGAAAGCTCTGCCACAGCAATGCGTATCTCTTTAGGTTCGATCATGTGTTGCTTAAGCTCAATTTCAGCCATCCGGCCGCGCATTTCAGCAATCTTGGCGTTGAGACGGCCAACCTCACCACCCACTGCCGTTTGGGATTTCTGCATGTTGAAGCGGTCGGCCTGTTTAAGCAGACCTCGGCTTTCGAGGTTATCGAGGCGCGCCATCTCCAAAATGATATATCGCATTTCTTCGTTCTTGGCGGCAACCTGCGCCTCAAGCCCCAAGATCTGAGCATTGACCTGCGATTTCTGCTTATCGAGCAGGTTGGTCTCGGTCTTCATGGTCTGGTAGTGGGCCGTCAACTGCCGCGCCTGGCGTTTGAGCAAGATGGCCACCTCTGGGCTTGTCTCGGCGGCATGCGAAAGCTCGGCCGACAAATCCAATTCTGCGCGGCCATCAATGATAGCCTCCAACCGGGTGATATTAGCTAAAACTTCAAACAGGTTGTCCTCGGCCACTGCAAGGTCAGACCGGATTTGTGCATCCTCTAGCCGGACCACGACATCACCGGCCTCGACCCTGTCGCCGTCAGTGATAAGGATCTCGTTGACCACGCCGCCCACAGGATGCTGCACAGCGGTCATGATTTTTGAGGCCTCTATCTTTCCAGATCCCATAACAGCGCCGGCGATGCTGGCCCGCATACCCCATACCCCAAGCAAAAGGACAAGCAACGCGAGCACAACGAAGCTGAGCATCATTGGAAAACGCGTGTTCCAAGTCAGGCGGGGGCGGGGCTGTATTGGGTCAGTCATTTTGCGCAGCCCTTCCCAATTTGGCGTCACCGCCGATTACGGCAACCTTGCCGCTGGCTTGCATGGGTTGCGACTGTCCACCATTCGTTGCACCACCGATGATCTTGCGTGGTTTACTAAGGATGCCGTTCTCTATAAAGTATTGGAATCGTTCCATATTAAGATCAATGGGTTTGCGCGCGAGAAAGATGATCGCCCCACCACGGTTTGTGACGGAGTGCAGCGTCTTGGCCATAGTCTCTGGCAGCCGTTCCAGCATTATCGTGTCCATTTCATCAATAAGTAGGATTTTCGGCGTCTGGTAGAGTGCGCGTGCCAGCGATAATTGTTGTCTCTCCCCGCGAGGTAGGATCGAAGCAGCAGCGTCAATCTCGGTCTGGTAACCCTTGGAGAGCGCGCTTAGACGGGCGTGTAGGCAGGACTTGCGGGCGGCCTCCTCGATCTTTGCTGAGGTCATGTCTGGATCCATGCGAGAGATGTTCTCGGTAATTGTTCCTGGGAAGAACCGGGGTGTCTCGGGCACGTAACCTATCGCAGTTGCCATGTCCGCGTCGCTCATGCGGTCGATATGAGTACCGTCGATCAGGATCGTACCACTGACGCGCTGGCCTATACCCATTAAGGCTTCTGCAATCGCGGTCTTGCCTTGGCCAGACTGGCCGATGATTTCAGTCACCGTACCGGCCTCGACAGTAAGGCTCAGCTGCTGGATCGTGATGGCGTCTGTCAATGGTGATTTCAAAGAGACCCGTTGCACAGCTAGTCGCAGATTGGCATTGGCGGGGCGTGTTGTGAACGCCTCGTGAGTGGAACTTTCCCATTTTAGAAGCGTCTTACGCAGGCTTTTCCATGTGTTAAGAGCGCGGAAGATGGCAGGGATAGTGCCAATAAAGCTGTTAACGGGCACAAGTGCACGGCTGACTAGGAAGGCCGCGGCGACCATGGCGCCCACGCTCAGCTGGTTGTTAAGAACCAGCCACGCGCCCGCAGCCAGCACGCCATAGCGCACAAGCATCATCACCACTTTTGTCATCTGGTCGAACCAAGCGGTCCAATCGCGCAGGGCAATCGCGTCGTCGCGGCCGCGTTCACGCGCTTCAAGCCAACGCGCCTTGAACCCTGGCGCCATTTTCTGACTGCGCAGGATCTCGCGCGAGGTCAGGACAATGTCTTTAAGGTCATTTATGCGCTGAGCTGAGGTGTTGTTGCGATCCTCACGCCCGCCGACAAAGGCAAGTTGGATGCAGACCAAAGCGATCTGGACCAATAATCCGGCCAGTGTCAGGTATCCGATTACGGGATGCAGCAGGAAGAGAACTGCCACAAACATAGGTGTCCAGACGAAGTCCATCACCGTGAGCAGCCCGCCAGAGTGGAAGAACCCACGCAGGTAGTCGACCTCGTCCAGCCCTACGGAGGGCTTCGTAGTACGGGGGGGGAAAACTGCGCTTCGCTCGGCCGCGCGTAGGATTGTATGCTCAAGGCGCTCTTGGAACTGAGCTGCAAACCGGGCCACAATACGCTTGCGCGAATAATCCAGCAGCCCCAACGTGACGATCAGTACAGCCACCATGATTAAGAGCGCAAAAAGTGTCTCTTGGGAACGCGATGTCAGAACTCGATCATAGATCAGGATAATGAACAGAGGTCCGGCCAGATGTAGGATGCTGACAACAAGGCTGAGCCCGAAAGCAATCCACAATAGGACACTACCACCGCGCAGGGCGGCCCTGGCCGAATGGTCCAAGTTCTGGTCTGGCATAGTGTCTTCCCCTCACTCAAAATGCCGGGGTTATGTAAATCGTCTTTATGGTTCAGTTGCGCTTCGGAACTTTCATCTGGTTGACGTTGAAGCTTATTATCACGCGATCACCCGCTTTATCGGTTTCCTGCGACATATTAGGGTCGACCCCATGATAGAGCCAACTTGGAAAAATCAGCAAGCGTCCAGGTTTTGGCGTATACCGAACCTTGGTCCATTGGTCGCGCTTACGCTTTGCATTGGGTTTGTATCGCGCCTGTAGCATCAGGTGCATGGTACGCGGCTCGACAAACTCGATCGCGCCACAGTTTTCGGGCGCATGGATATAGTAGACACCGCTCCAGAGTGATCCGGGATGGATATGAGCGCGATTAGCCGCTCCGGGAGGGTTAACGATTGACCACATGGAGCCGATCCCGAGCGCCCATTTTGGGTCGTAACCCATATCCTCGGACATCTTTTCCGTACTAGCACCGATCAACTCAACAAGCTCACGGTAGGGTTCTTCGCGATGGAGGTTGTTGTGGCTATGCCAGCCGCCAAGCTCCTTGTAGTTTGAGCGCATCAAACCTTCCTGATCGCGGTCACGTTCATCATAAATATGGTGCAGTAAGTGGCGGTTGAGCACTTTTGGCTCGTCGAGATCGATCTGAAAGACGGTTGTTGGAAAGTAGTCCCGTCGTGAGAAATTATAGCTTTTTTTGGTCATATTTCTGTACCTGAAATTTATAAATTTATGATCGCAAGCGTTGCGGACAATTTCAACGTAACAAAAATACGAAAGAGACTGTTTTTCATTCTGTGTCTTCTGAACGACTGTAATCGAATAGTTTCAATCTGCTCGCATTTACCTACTAAAAAAGCTACCTAACAAAAATGATAGGTCGTTCATCTTCTCCTTTAGTCAGGAAACAACGCCACAGAATGTTTTCTTACTGTTTACAAGTACAAAAACGAACGTCATGAAGTTTCCACTTGGCTTGCAATCTATGGAAAAGACGGGAAAAACTGTTGGCATGGTGAGCATTCTTTACAGCCGGTACGGTTTTCTTTTGCCTGTGATTGTTTTGGTATTTTTTGTGTTGTCCTGTAAAAATGGCTTTGCTGGTCCGCCCTATGGTTCAACCGCAGATACCGAGTTTGATATCGTTCGTGCCGATGATCCGACCACGTTTAAGTGTCTTGGCTCAGTTTATCGCGGAGCGCGGCAAATCTGGGATAAGCGCGTGAACGGTGAGCCAGTAGTCAACGCCTTCTTGTTCGAGGCGCTCTATTCCGACGGCGCTCGGATCGAGATTGCGATTAATCCCGAGTTTGAAAACCCCGAAGTCGCCCGTCAGCAGGCTCTGCGCTTTGCTGTGCCCTTAGGGCGGTTGCCCTCGGTCTTACGGGTGGGGATCAGGCGGTTCAGCGTTCATGGCGGTAACCGGGGCTTTCACGCTGGAACAGGGCAGGTGGTGGCCTATGTCGACCGCGCGACACAGCGCGAAAGCTATGCCCATCTGGAAGAGACCTTGTTTCACGAGGCTGTCCATGCCTCGCTTGATGACGCGCACCGTCTTGCACCCGCCTGGGTGGCGGCTCAGGAAGCCGACGAGAGCTTTTTGACTAGGTACGCTCAAGATTCGCCGCAGCGCGAAGATCTGGCGGAAACAGCACTTTTTGCTTTTGCCATCCTGCACCATCCCGATCGCCTTCCGCCCATTGATACCGAGCAAACGCTGGCCGCAACTGGTCACCGCGTGGAGTATATCAGCGACAATATCTTCCCGCCGGGCCAGCCGCTGACCTACAAGGTGGGTCCAGTCATGGATTGTCCGAGCTGAGATATGGCTGAATTAGGGTCAGGTACAGTTGTGCCGAAGCACACCATGTCAGATTGGTTAGAGCGGCATGATCTAACGGCTGAGTTGTGCAAAAATCTGCTGGGGCGCATTTCCGTCCCCGATAAACCTGCATCCGTTTCTGGCCACCATCCAGTGGATACAGCACCAGATGAGATATGGCAGGCTTGCGGGGCGATCTTGCGCGCCCATGTGCCGGGACTTTCAGATGCCGTCGCCGTAGCGCTTGTAAAAGTCCGGGTGGATTTTCAAATCCCACCAACGCGTTACCAGGAGGCATTCACTTTGAATGATGACGGGCAGGGTCTTCCCTATGCGTATATTCCATGGGAGGGACAGATCAAGGATGTACTGGCTCTGACGCATGAATTTGGTCACGTGGTTCAAATTATAGCAAGCGCGGAGCACGAAGTGCCGCCCGCAACACGTGAGGTCTGCGCGTTTCTGTCCGAGGCTTGGGCGTGTGCCGATTTGGCGCAAGAGGCGTTTCCTTGGGCGCCTGATTTGGTTGCATTCGAGGCATTGCGTGTGTTTCGTACTATGACAGTCGAGGCCAAGCTTTTGGCTGAGGCGCTGCCATATCCCGAGTGTGCCTACGATTATGCATGGAATTACCCGTTAGCACAGGCATTGGTTTTGGGACAGGGTTTAAGCCAGACGCCTTCGGACCTCGTGCAGCTCTTTGGGGGGAGAATGCCACTTGCAGGGCTGATCAAACGATAGTTGGAACGCATTAAAAGTGGCCCTTAAGCTCTATTAAGTTATTACATTTTCTCTATTATTACCAAAATTCAAAAATTCCACTGGAATGAATAAGGGCCGCGTCTGGCGTGAGTGCGGCCCTTATCTTATGGGGTACTGAGGGATCAGCAGGCCCAGTGTGGAAAATCAGTACAGGAACTCGTTACCCTCGTTACCTTCATTACCTTCGTTACCTTCGTTACCTTCGTTACCTTCGTTACCTTCGTTACCTTCGTTCCCTTCGTTCCCTTCGTTCCCATAAGAGAAGTAATAGTAATAGAAGCCGTACTCGTTCCCTTCGTTCCCTTCGTTGCCCTCGTTTCCTTCGTCGCCTTCGTTCCCTTCGTTGCCCTCGTTTCCTTCGTTGCCCTCGTTCCCTTCGTTCCCTTCGTTCCCATAAGAGAAGTAATAGTAATAGAAGCCGTACTCGTTCCCTTCGTTCCCTTCGTTGCCCTCGTTTCCTTCGTCGCCTTCGTTCCCTTCGTTGCCCTCGTTTCCTTCGTTGCCCTCGTTCCCTTCGTTCCCTTCGTTCCCATAAGAGAAGTAATAGTAATAGAAGCCGTACTCGTTCCCTTCGTTCCCTTCGTTGCCCTCGTTTCCTTCGTCGCCTTCGTTCCCTTCGTTGCCCTCGTTTCCTTCGTTGCCCTCGTTCCCTTCGTTCCCTTCGTTCCCTTCGTTCCCATAAGAGAAGTAATAGTAATAGAAGCCGTACTCGTTCCCTTCGTTCCCTTCGTTGCCCTCGTTCCCTTCGTTGCCCTCGTTTCCTTCGTCGCCTTCGTTCCCTTCGTTGCCCTCGTTTCCTTCGTCGCCTTCGTTCCCTTCGTTCCCTTCGTTGCCCTCGTTACCCTCATTGCCTTCGTTGCCATCGAAGGCGTAACGGGTGGAGAAGAAGAAGGAGCCGAACTCGTTTCCTTCGTTGCCCTCGTTACCTTCGTTGCCCTCGTTCCCTTCGTTCCCTTGGCTCGCGTCATAAGTGTACCAGGACCAGGAGGAGGGGTCACCTTCGTAAGATATGCCGGGCTCGTTTCCTTCGTCGCCTTCGTTCCCTTCGTTTCCTTCGTTGCCCTCGTTCCCTTCGTTGCCCTCGTTCCCTTCGTTGCCCTCGTTCCCTTCGTTACCCTCGTTCCCTTCGTTACCCTCGTTCCCTTCGTTACCCTCGTTCCCTTCGTTCCCGTCGTAGGCGTAATAGATTAGCTGGGTCACACGGCTAATTGGTGCGTCAATCCTTTCATCGGCGAGGGCCTCGGCGATCAGAGTGTCCAGAGTTGAAGTGTAGGTTGTGTTCTTGTCGAATATTTTGGTCATCGGTGTCTCCAAATAGTGCCCAAGCGGATGGTACACTGCGTCAAACTTTGGGAATGTAGTTTCGGGGCGATTAAGAGGGCCTGTCACTCTCTGCGCATCGAACTGACCGAAACATTCAAAAAAGGGTCAATGGGGCGAAAAATAGCTTTGCGCCGTACAACCTCTGTCTGGAACGTTAACCTTACGTTAACGATTCGGTCAAATGCAAAGCTGTGGGTTTTGGGAGCGATTTCGGCGCTCGGTTTTTTTTGAAAGGCTCCGGGATAGAGTTTGTCTGGAGGATTTGCTTAAGGACTTCCAGGTTATCTCTGACGATGCTCATTATACAGCGATGAGCACCTTTGCGATCCACCCCTCGCGCCCCAATCCTGGTGAAGAAGTGCAAAGCCCGACGCCTATTTGCGGGGCCGCCCCTTGGCCCGCCTCAGGGGCGCCACCTGTTCATAGCTTTTGTTATGTCCGAAACCTCAGCTACTGAGTGCTGCTGCTGTTCAAAGTATCAATTGTGCCGCCGTGGCCGTCGAATACGCTCCGTTTTCCAAGTTTTGAGTTGTGGCGCGGCGCTCAGGTCAAAAGCGCGCAGGCTTTGGCGATCCGGGTGCAGGCTTCAGTTAGGTTCTCTTCCGAAGCAGCGGTCGAGATGCGGAAATGGGGCGATAGCCCGAAGGCGGCCCCGGGGACGGTCGAAATAAAATGCTCTTCCAGCAGGTAGGTGCAGAAATCCACGTCTGACGCCAGCGTCACACCGCCTGGCGTCATTTTGCCAATCACTGAAGAACAATCGGGATAGACATAAAACGCACCCTCCGGTGTGATGCAGGAGAGACCCTCAACAGAGTTAAGCGCTGCGACCACGATATCGCGTCGTTTCTGAAAGCTGGCTGCGCGAGTGTGGAAAAAATCCGTTGGTCCGTTGAGGGCCGCCACGCCTGCAGCTTGAGAGATGGAACAGGCATGGGTTACGCTCTGACTTTGGACAACGTTCATTTGCTTGATGATCTCTGATGGCCCCGCGGCATAGCCGATCCTCCAACCGGTCATTGCAAAGGCCTTAGACAGACCATTCACGATCAACACGCGGTCCTTTAGATCTGGAGCCACATCGAGGATTGATTTGAAGCGGTGCCCGTCGAACATCAGGTGTTCATAGATGTCATCACTCAGCACCTTAACATGGGGATGTTTGCGCAGGACTTCGGCCAGCCGCTCCAGATGTGCGCCGGTGTAGACGCCGCCCGTCGGATTGCTGGGGGAATTGAGCATCAGCCAGCGGGTGCGCGGAGTGATGGCCTCTTGTAACTGCTCGGCTGAAATCAGGAAGCGCTGACTTTGGGGGCAATTGACCACAATTGGCACGCCCTCGGCCATGGCTGCCATATCAGGGTAGGAAGACCAGTAGGGGGCGGGAATGATCACCTCGTCGCCCGGGCTGAGCGTAGCCATCATGGCGTTGAAGATGATGCTTTTGCAGCCTGCGCCTACGGTGATGTCCGTGATGTCATAGTCCAAGCCGTTATCGCGCTTCAGCTTGGCTGCCACCGCCTCGCGCATCGCGATGGTGCCGGGGGCGACAGTATAGCGCGTCTCATCCCGCGCCATGGCTTTGATCGCGGCCTGTTTGACGTGGTCGGGCGTGGTAAAGTCAGGCTCACCAATGCCGAGGTCGATCACTGGGTTTCCCTGAGCGGCCAGTTGCCGCGCCTTCTGGACAAGGCCCAGGATCATGGACGGCCGGACATTGGCCAGCCGGGCGGCAGGTGTGTGCTTTGTCATGCCAGAATTAACGATTGTGCCTTGGCCGTGGCCCGGTCGGCGTTAGAGGTATCTCCCAGACCCTTGAAGGATCGGGCCACGGCACGCCAGTTCTGGGCCGAGTTGGGTTTCAAAGCTGTCCGTTCGTTGGCCAGCGCCAGCGCCAGATCGAAGCGACGCGCGCGCAAGGCGGCTTCAAGGAGGGTCCAGCCGATGATATCTCGCTGTGCAAACGAACCGCCCAGTCGGTGCGTCATATACCGCACGGGCAACAGCCGATCGACACATGCGCCATAGTTCTCGTCCTTGAAATCCCGCATCGCCAGGCAGAACGGCATCCCAATTTCCCGGCTCATCGCTACATTGGCGTCAGAAGCGTTTTCGAGATAACGCTCATTGGCTGAAAGCAGTTTTTCTTGCGCCTCGACCCGCCCGTCTGAAACGAATGTCATCATCGCGTGGACATCGTTGAATGCATAAAGCGTGTCCTGCGCGGCAGGTTCCCACTTGTCGGCAAGATGCTTCCAACGGTCGCCCGACTCCTGACCAACAAGGTTGATCCGCCACAACAGGGCAGAGGCGTCTAGTTCTTCGTACTTGTTGCCATCTTTTTGGCGGGAATCTAGGTGATTGTCGAAGATATTGTAGACCTGATCGTAATCCTCGATGTCGAGGTGATAAAGCGCGGTGTGCCACCACAGGTGATTGGCGAAATTCGATGTGCCCCACTGGGCCGCGCGGTCATTCATGAAGCGCACACCGCCCATCTGGCGGCCCCGCATTTCCATTACATGGGCGACCGCGTGCACGGCGTAAGGGTGATCAGGCCGGATCGCCAGCGCCTGACGCGCCAGTTCCTCTGCATGAGAAAAGTCGCGATTTTCCTCAAGTCCGAACGCATAGAAGCCCAGCACGAACTCATAACCTGGCACGCTTTCGTCCCATAGGGTCGAGGCGCGCGCCACAACGTCCCGCTGCCCGGCGATATCGCCAAGCAGAACGTCGGTGTAGTGCACCAACTCCATCGCCAGCAGGTCCATTGGGTATTGGACCAGGACGGCCTCCCATTTTTGGACCGCGCCAAAGAAATCGCCGTTGATCCATGCCTTGACGGCCTCATAGTGGCCGATTTCGCGGTTATTGGCCTGATCTAGGCGTTTCTCCGCTTCGTGCAACGAATTGACCATTAGGTCATAGATCCGTGTCTCCATCGACTGGGTCAGCCAACCCGCCTTAAAAAGCCAGCCCATGATAAAATCGGGATGATCTTTCAGGACCTGGTTGATTTGTGCAATCGCGTCGCCTCGGAAAGACAGCGACATCTCAATCGCCCGTTCTAGGCCTTCTATTGCCTTGGTGTCGGGGTAAGACACGGGTACGCCCCTGCAATCGGTGTAAACTTTCAGAGTAGGTATCGCTTCAGATACGGCCATCGTAAGCATTCCTTCCTATTACGGCTGAAATCAGGGTGAATGTGTCTCGCCGCATCGCGTCCTTGATTGCGGCATTCAGTTCCGCCCGTGTGCGGCAGGTGGCCCCTTCGCCCCCCAATGCACGAGCGACAGCGGTGAAATCGGTTCCGGGGAACTCGACGCCCAGATTAGCCATCTGGTTGCCGCGCTGCTTGAGCTCGATGAGGCCTAGCTGCTCGTCGACAAAGACGATGACTGGCACGCTTAGCTTGTGATCGCGTGCGGTGGCCAGTTCGCCGAGGAACATCTCCACGCCTGCGTCGCCCACGAAGGCCACAACAGGTCGGCTCGGCTCGGCCATTTTACGGCCAATGGCCAGAGGCACGGCGCAGCCCATGGTGCAGAGCGCCGAGGATTGCATCAGGCCATGGGGGTGATCGGACTGCCAGACATGGCTCATCACGATGCGATGCGCACCGCTGTCAGCGGTGGCCGCAGTTCCGGCCGGGCAGGCCTTTCGCGCCTCGTCAACCACGGCTGCGGGTCCCCAGTCTTCATCTACGTTGAACGCATCGCGCAGGCTTGATTTGATATCGGCAATATCGTCTTCATCATAGGGGGAGGGGGATTGGCCATCACCAATCGCTGTCAGTGTCGCAGCCACATCGCCCACGAAATTCAGGGCGGATTGGTGCATGTAATGGGTGTTCACCTCGGCTGCGATGTCGATGACGCGTTGACCCGGGGCACAGAGGTCGCGCCATCCGATGCGCATCTCAATCGGGTCGTACCCAGCGAGGATCAGGCAATCGGAATCCTTGACCAAAGGCAGCAGGATCTTGTCGGCTACAGGTGATAACCCGGCACCGCCAAGTGCCAGTGGATCGTTCTCATCCAGTATACCCTTGGCCTTGTAGGTGGTGATTAATGGGATGTTCTGTGCGCGGCAGAAGGCGGCCACGGTTTTGGTTCCACCTTGGGTCAAAACGTCGACCCCGGCTACCATTACGGGTCGCTTTGCCTCTGCCAACCAGTTGCGGGCCGTGTCCAAATCAACGCCGGAAGGCGCCATGGCTGAAGGGGCCATGCCACGTGGTTTGCGCCAATCGTTGAACAGCTCGCGTTGAATATCAATTGGGACGTCAAGCACAACCGGGCCGGGACGGCCCGTGGTAGCGATGGTAACGGCCTTGTCGATAATAATCCCGGCCGTTCCTGATTCCACCCGGAAGGCGGCCTTGGTGACGGGTTCCAGAAACTTGATGTGATCAAAAACCTGATGGGTATAGGTCTGCGCCTCCACCGCCGGAACGCAGCCAGTCAGCACGATCATCGGCACACGGTCCTGCCAAGCATTTGCGATGGCATTGGCAGCGTTGGCGATTCCCGGACCAATCGTGGCGAAAAGAACCCCGGGCGCGCCGCTTGCATGCCACGTGCCCTCGGCCATGAAACCGCCTGAATTTTCATGTTTGACCAAGGCCACTTTCAGCCCTGCCCGATCTAGCGCATCCATCAGCGCCAGCACTTCACCGCCCGGTATCCCAAAGGCATGGCGGCAGCCCGCCTCGTAGAGCCGTTCGGCAATCACATCTGATGCCGATTGGCGCGTCGTCATGTCGTCAGCCATCTAGGTCCTTCTGAAGATAACCACCCCGCGTCTGTGGTGTTTTCATATTGAGGGCTTTTCCCGCAACCAAATTACGCAACATCTGCGCGGTTCCTCCCCCGATTGTGAACATCCGTGCATCACGAAGCATTCTTTCAACCGAATTATTACGTGAATAGCCACGCGCCCCATGCAGTTGCAGCGCGTCGTTGGTCACCTTGACAGCCATTTCGGAGGCAAAGATTTTGGCCTGTGCGGCGAGCATCGGGTCGGGAAAGCCGGCGGGTTGCACCTCGGCGCTTGCCGCCGCGCGCCAGATCATCATACGAGCAGCATCGATTTGAATGGCCATGTCGGCAACCATCCATTGCAGGCCTTGGAATTCGGCAATCGGGCGTCCAAACTGTTCGCGCGTTTTAACAAAATCCACTGCGGCCTCATACGCTCCTCGCGCTATCCCAAGCGCGACGGTTGCTGCGCCCACACGTTGGGCGTTGTAGGCATTCATAAGGCCCGCAAAACCACGTTTGAGCCCTTCGGGTGGGGTGATCAGACGGTCGAGCGGCAGGCGCAGGTTATCGAGGGTCACCTCTGTTTCTGGAATGCCGCGCAGGCCAAGCGTCGGTTCGCGCTCACCGATCAGCAGACCCTCCTCGCCAAGGTAAGCCATGAAGCCGCCAATGCCTTTGAACTCGCTATCCTCAATCACTCGGGCAAAGATCAGGTGCAGTTTTGAAACGCCGCCGCCTGTGATCCAGTGCTTCTTGCCGTTGAGCACCCAAGTATCGCCATCACGCACCGCCGTGCTTGTCATCTCGGTCGCCGCACTTCCGGCATTGGGTTCGGTGATGCAAATCGCGGGTTTGTCGCCGTCCAGAACATGAGAGGCCGCGCTTTCCTTCTGCGCCTGCGTTCCATAGGCAATAATTGCACCTACCGCGCCCATGTTACCCTCAACAGCAATCCGTCCAGAGACGCCGCATTTCGCCGCCATCTCCTCGACCACGAGAGCAACGTCGAAATAGCTGTGACCGGGTCCACCAAGGGCTTTGGGCACGCTCATCCCCATGAGCCCTGCCTTCGTCATGGCATCGACCACGGCCTTTGGATATTGTTCTGACCGGTCTGTTTCAGCGGCCATTGGGGCCGATATGGTCTGCGCGATATGGCGCGCGCGGGCTTGCACCTCGCGCTGTCGGTCAGAAAGCTCAAAAGAGGGGGCGCCGGGGCTTATTGCTTGGTGGTTCATGATACGCTCACCTTGTTTCACGTAGGTAGCTTAGCGGATCAAGAAGAATTTATGCTAGTATTGTTTTCTCGTTTCTTACGTGAGCTTTTCTCACGATTAAGGTATCGGCGAGCTGTCAAGGCATGTTGCGACGCACTGTTCCACAACACCATGCAATCTTGAAAAGATTTTGTCCGCACTCTTTTCAATAACGCGCCGTCTCCCGGTCTTTGAGGGTCAGGATGACTGCAACGCTTCGATAAAGCTGTCGATCACCAGATCCGAGCGTCCGCCAGAGCTGGTGAATGCACCGATCTCGCGGGTGAATACGGGATCTCCGAAGGGCAGGGTGCGCAATCGGTTCGAAAAAGGCCGCCGCCCCTTGCAGACTGGCACGATAGAAACGCCCAGGCCTTCGCTTACGAGGTTGGTGATGGCATCCAGCGAGTCCACTTCCATCATGCTTTTTACGTCGATCCTGCGGGCTCTGAGATCATCCTCGATGCTTTGTCCGGCCCATGTCTTACGATTGAACCAGATGAACGGGTTGTCGCGCAGCAGATCTTGCCATGTTTCCCCCTTGGCATGGACGGGTGCCACGACGACGAAGGGCTCACGCGCGATGGCGATCCAGTCAAGCCCTGGAATCGGGTTGAGTGGCCTGGTGCAGATCGCCACATCAACGTCCCCATCTGCCAATCCTGCCGCCAGAGTGCCGGAGATGCCGCTCTTTACCTCAATCTTAAGAGCTGGATAGGTCGCCTTGAGCTGTTTGAGCCCGGCGGGCAGAAAACTTGCCAGCGCCGTGGGCACCGCCCCGATGGCCAGATTGGTGCGCACCAGTTCCCCCCGTGCAATGGCGGCAGAAGCGTCGAAAAGTGCCAGCGTCTTTTGCGCATGTTCGGCCAGCGCGCGCCCACGTACTGTCGGAACCGGTGGACGCTTGATCCGGTCAAAAAGGGTCACGCCCAACTCTTCCTCCATCGCCTTGATCTGCAAGCTGACAGCCGAAGGCGATAGGCCGATTACCGCTCCGGCAGCGGCAAAGGACTTGTGCTCGATGACAGCCAGAAGGGTTTTGAGTTGGTTGATGTTCATCATGCGCGAGACTAGCAAACTGCGGGTCGAATGATCAATTCACGTGTTTGTACGCGTAGCGCTCGTCGAAGAAATAACCGAGATAATCAATATCGCCGATGCAGTCTCTAGAGTTAAGCCGAACAAGGAGCTATTGGATCAAAATGGCTGTTCTAGCGATTAATACTGCCGGCTTACAGGCGCTGTTCAACGGCGCTTTGAGCCCTTCATGCAACTATAGGCGTTCAACACGCTTGTCGTTCACTTGCCAGCAAGCATCTCTCAGTAGACCCGCAATCCGACGATACGCGCGCTGAATGACGCGCCAGACGCTTCTGCTAGATTCCAGAAACTCTTTCGACAGGCTCTATTAGAGTCTGTGAGTAATGCCCTAGCGGCGGTGTAGCTCGGCAATGCTGTCTTTGTCCTTTAGTTCGTCTAACACAATCCTGGTTTTCTGTCACAGTGAGTACTCGATCCAGGTGGCTTGGCGGATACCTTCGACGACGTTCTCCCCAAGCCTCTGTTTGGTTCTAGGTTTCGTCTCGTCTCCACTTCTTGGCGGTTACAATGTCCTAGAAACCCTCCCTCTAATTACATCTACCCAGACTGTCCCATTGGCGCTGACATCAGACGCTTGATCAATCTTGAATTAGCCTACATTTCCTGCAGGATTTCCATTTGGCACGCGTTTAGTAACGCGTGCACGCTTATACCCAATTTTCACTATGAAAGGAAATGTGGCGGACCGAGGAGGATTCGAACCCCCGACCCCCTGATTCGTAGTCAGGTACTCTATCCAGCTGAGCTATCGGTCCATCCGGGCGGGGGTGTAGACCCTGCGCGAGCGTGATGCAAGGGGTTTGTGGCGGTCCTGTGCATGTTATTTTGCGCGGTGACGTTTGACCGAACTGATGGGCGGTCTCACTCACCCTGCTGTGTCTGATCGGGGCAGGGTAATCACAAATTGGGTACCATCCTCGCCCGTGGCAGTAAGCATCATGTCACCCCCATGTCCCCGCACCAATTCGCGCGCAATCGACAGGCCCAACCCTGTACCACCGCGCGTTGTCCCGCCTTGGAACGGCTTGAACAGATGCTCAAGTGCTTTGGGTGGAAGGCCCGGCCCAGTATCAGTAACGCGTATGATCGTGCTTTCTTCCGTCTCAGAGGCTGTGACGCTGATCTCTCCGGGCTGGCCAGTTACTATGATGGCCTGACGGGCGTTGCGCACGAGGTTCGAGATCACTCGGTACAGCTGTTCGCCATCGGCCTTTGCGGTCATCGCGACTGGCAGGTCGGCGGCGAGGCTTATATCAGCTTCGCCCACGGCAAGGCGCTCGGCGTCGAAGACATCCTGCACCAGGTCGTCAAGGTTGATATCTGCCAGTCGCGGTGCGGGCTCTTCTGCCTTGCCATAAGCGAGGGTGCTTTCGCACAGATTTACCGCGCGGGAGATTGAATTCACAAGCTTGGGGGCCATCCGTTTGACAGTTGGGTCCTCGCTCATCTCGATGCGGTCGGTGAAAAGTTGGGCGGAGGTGAGGATGTTTCGCAGATCATGGCTGACTTTGGCCACGGCACTGCCCAGTTGGGCCAAGCGTTCACGCTGCTTGAGAGCCCCGGTCAGCTGGGTCTGCATGGACAAAAGTGCATCCTCGGCCTCACGCAGTTCTGTCACGCCAGCGGAAGGCGAAATCAGGTGACGGGCATCTTCGGGCGCATCTGCATAGGACGCCATAGTCCCCACCACATGCCGGATAGGTTTGACCAGAAGCGCGCGCACCGCGAGAAAAAGCAGAAATGCTGTCACGATCGAAATCACCGCCGACAGGATCAGGATGCGCACGCCGTACTCCAGCATGGCCGCGCGCAGATCGGTCGTCTCGAGGGTCACCTCGATCAGCAGGCCGCCCATGCGCCCGGGCTGGCCGATCACGCGGATCACTTCCGGTTCGGGGTTGGTCAAGCGGGACAGCGCATCGCGGATCAGCACTGTAGCCGGGGGATCGCGCAGATCGAAGGTGGTGGCGATCGGGGCTGGCATCGGTGCCGACAGCATCAGTTGGCGCGCTTCGTCCCGGCGCAGCACCACGTTGAACACGCCGGCATTCAGCAGCAGTTCTTCCTGCAAATCCGCGCTGATCTGGTCATTGGCCAAAAGTGCGAGAGAGGCAATTTGCGCCCGCTCCAGCTTGCCCAATAGAAACTCTTCACGAAAGCGCGCGACGGACGGGACAAAAATAAGGATCTCTGCAATCATTACGAAGATCGCCGTAAGAACCAGAAACCGTCCCGAAAGTGTCTTTAGGAACTTCATTACCTGCCTGGGTTAAGGAAGCCAGCGTTGCACCAGCCCCACAAATTGTTTCACCCTATGATTATCAAACAGTCTGGGAGAGAAATAGGCCCCAGCGACACGTTTGTTGATCTCACCCAAAGACGGGTAGGGGGCGACCATCGCGGCGATCTGACCCATCTTCATCCGGTTAGCGATTGTCAGGGACCACAGGCTTATCAGATCACCTGCCTGCGCCCCTACGATCGAGGCTCCCACTGGGCGGCCCTCTACGACCATGACCTTTATGAACCCCCTGATTTTACGCTCGGCGATAGCGCGGTCATTGCCGCTATAATCAAAGCGCACGACCTCAAGTGCCGTACCGTGGACCTTGCGGGCGGCGGCCTCGGTCAGGCCGACCTGAGCCAGTTCAGGGTCTGTATAGGTCGCATATGGAATATGCGCGGTACTTTGCTTGGCTGGCAGACCGAAGAGGGCCGAGCGGATGATTACGCCAGCATGATATCCCGCCACATGGGTGAATTGCAGCCCGCCTACCACGTCGCCAATGGCATAGACGCGTTTGTTGGTAGTCCTTAGGCTGGCATCGACCTCGATGCCTGTGCGCGTCGTCTTGATCCCCGCCTTGTCGAGGTCGAGTCGTTCTGTATTCGATCTACGACCCACCGCCATCATAAGGTGAGAGCCGGTGAAGCTTCGCTTGTCCTGAGTCGTGACGGTAATGTTGCCGGGCTCACCTGTAATCTCGTGGGCCAGTGCGTTTTCGGCAATCTCAACGCCCTCCGCGCGCATCTGCTCCAGCACGATAGCAGCCAGTTCCGGATCGTCCTTGCCAAGGGCCTTGTCACCTTCGATCACGGTGACCTTGCTACCTAGCCGTACATGGGCCTGTGCCATCTCCATCCCGATTGGGCCGCCGCCGATGATCAGCAAATGCTCAGGCCGCTCGCGCAGGTCGAACAGGGTTTCATTGGTTTCGTAAGGAATTTTGTCCAACCCTGGGATTGGGGGTACGAAAGGCCGCGAACCTGTTGCAATAACAACGCGTCGCGCAGATATGATGGTGTCGCCAGCCTTTACCTCGGTGGGGGAGATGAAGCGCCCAAACTCGGTGATGACTTTGACACCCAGCCCTTCGAACCGTTCCACGCTGTCATGGGGGGCGATGGTGGCGATTACGTCAGCAACATGATCCTTCGCATCGGCATAATCGATCTTTGGGCTCTGGTTTGCTACGCCATATGCCTCGCTGTGGGCTTGACCATAAGCGGCCTTGCCCGCTGCCAGCAGCGCCTTTGAGGGCACAC
Source organism: Roseovarius sp. (assembly GCA_963691795.1). Lineage (GTDB taxonomy): Bacteria > Pseudomonadota > Alphaproteobacteria > Rhodobacterales > Rhodobacteraceae > Roseovarius. Next base: position 2,876,697 of record OY829373.1, on the reverse strand, counting down.
AGCCATAATTTAGGCAATCCCCGCCCATCTTGTGCCCCTCCAGCAGGACAACGCTTGCGCCCATCTGGACAGCACCTGCTGCCACGGACAACCCGCCAGACCCAGCACCTATGATGAGCAGATCAGTTTTGATGCGTTCCATAGTCAGACGCCCTTCTTGCCGCGCAGGATTTTGATGACGATGGGAAGCGCCGCGAGCACGCACAACCCTGCGATCGGTCCAATCACCTGCGGTTCCCATAGGATGGACAAGTTGGGGCTTTCACCGCGATCAAACACTTCTCCCAGTCCGACCCCGATCCAAGTGAAGACAAGCGCGCCGGGGATGATGCCCAGGACCGTGGTGAAGGCAAAGTTTATGAAACTCACGCCAACAAGTGCGGGTAGCAAGTTGGCCACGAAGAACGGTACCGCCGGAACCAGGCGCAGAAGAAAGAGCACACTGACCTCGTTTTCGCGCAAACCCTCTTTAATTTTTTTAAGGCTACCTTCCGACGCGTCCATCTTAGCCGCCAGCGTCTGGCCCAAGCCCCATCGGGCGGCAAGGAAGATGAGGATCGCCCCGACTGAGGCAGCGATTACATTGAAAGTCGTTCCAAGCGCGAGACCAAAAAGAAATCCCCCCGTGACCGAGGCCACAGCGGCACCTGGCAGGGAGAAAGCCACGATGATGATGTAGATGGCCATAAAGGCGGCAGCGAGGGCAAAGAAGTGTGCATCCCGAAAGGCCAGCAACGTCTCTCGATTGTCTCGCAGTGTGTCAAAGCTCAGAACATCGCCCAGTGTAAAGTACCCAGCAACAGCCGCCGAGATGATCAAAGCCAGCGGTAGGTGCCGCATAAGCGTTGGGCGTGCCTTGGGGCTCACATTCTCCATGTCGTCTTCCGGTTTGATTATCTTTTCCTTTACATGCTAGTTTAGTGCGCCTCACGCTAGTGCCCTCACGTGGGGGTGATCCAAGGTGAGAATGCGGTAACAAAACCCGCATCCTTGTAACATTGCCATGTGGATAAAGTTTGCGATTTGTTGCAAAAGCCGGTTTAGCGGGTTTGACTTGGCTGAAAGGGCCGATTATAGACCGGGCTTCTAACTATTCTAGGGCATCAGGCGATTCCGCTGCTTCTTGCCCATAAAACCGGAGACCGGAGCGATGAAACGCACATTCCAGCCCTCGAACCTTGTTCGCAAGCGCCGTCACGGCTTCCGTGCGCGTATGGCTACCAAGGCAGGCCGTAAAATCCTGAACGCGCGACGCGCCCGTGGCCGCAAGTCACTGAGCGCGTAATCGCGCCAAGCAATATTTCAGGTTCAAGACATTGACGCCGCCGGTGGCCCCCGTTTTTACCTCGGGGAATACGCCTCCGGCGGTTTCTTCTATTGAAGTGCTGCGCAAACGCGCCGATTTCCTTGCACTGAACAAGGCGCGGCGACAATCCACGCCCACGATGATGGTACAGGGGCGCGATCGCAAGGATGGGCGCGATGAGACGCGCGTAGGCTTTACCTGTTCCAAGAAGGTGGGCAATGCCATTGCGCGCAACCGTGCCAAACGGCGGCTTAGGGAGGTCGCCCGAACTGTTTTGCCACAAGAAGGCAGGCCTGGCTGGGATTATGCGCTGATTGGTCGGGCAGGAGCCACTGGAGAGCAGCCGTTCGAGGAATTGTTGACCCATTTCCGGGCAGCCTTGCGCAAGCTGCACGAGTCCAAATGACCCCGCTGGCATGGATCTTTTCTCTGCCTGTGCGGGCCTATCGCCTTATCGGATCGCCCTGGGTGGGGCATAACTGCCGGTTTCAGCCAACCTGCAGCGCCTACGCGATGGAAGCGCTGGAAAAGCATGGGGGCTTGAAAGGTGGTTGGCTGGCTCTTAAGCGGATCACGCGCTGCCATCCTTGGGGTGGAACCGGGTATGACCCGGTACCAGAGCGTGAACAGTCTGGCAAAGGTTGTGGCTGCTCAAAACAGTAAACTTCAATAACTTAGTGTTTTACATAACGTTCTTAAAGGTTACCTTCCGCTAGAACTATACTGCGTGGCTCAAAAATCCCCGCAAATGGTCGAGTTTCGCCCCATTCAAACGTGTTAAACGCAATTTCTGCGACCACGCGATGTCCCAACTGGTTGAGCACCACATTCTGTGTCGCTGTCGATGACAACTCGCCCACCACGTAACGCCAGCCAAGCCGTTTTGCTTTATCCTGGACCGCCCTACGCAGCGCCTTGTAGACACCGCGACCCATAGCATGGGGGTGCACGGCCGCCATGTCGATTAACAGGGCCTCACTGTCCGAAACATTCCGCGTGTTCAGATATTTTGCTGCTAGGGCATAGGTCAGCGCCGTTATTGAGCCGAAAGGGCCGGATGGGGACGCTCCTCCCAACTGATCATAGATATCCGTTGCAATGATACAGCCCAACATGCACCTCTGATCCTGGTCGATCGCCGCCAGCGATACCCCTTCGGTCAACATCGCTAGGAAATAGGGCCTTAGATAGGCGCGATACTCCTCAAGATCGGTGCTGATTGCTTTGTGGATGGTGCTTGATATGGCAAAGACCTCTGTCACCAAAAGGAATGCCGTTTCGGATAGGCTGGCGTCTATGGGAACAATCTCAAACTCTGTCATAGGGGCAGCTTATAGCGTAGCTGTAAATTTAAAAACCCCGCGTAACAAGCAGGGTTTATTGGCCTTTTCCTAAATTTAAGAATCAAGCTCGACGGCGACGACGTCCTCCAGCCCGGCCACCGCGGCCGCCCTCTTCGCTCTCTTTGGCAGCGGGCTTGTTGGCGCGGATCCATTCACCCCCATGGGGGTCGTTATTGGTCAGGAAATTGGCGGCGCGGATGGCTTCCATCTCTTTTCCGGCGCGCGACTGGGTAGAACCTAGCCCAAAGAGTTGGCAAAAGGTTTCATCATCCAGTCCCTCGGGGATCACGATTCCTGCCGCCTCGGCCGCAGCGCGCTTGGCATCCTTGTCGGCTTGTTTCACAGGCAGGGCAACTGGGTTCATGATTGCAGAGGTCATCCCCGCCCCCATCGCCATTGGCAGAAACGCATTGTTGATGCCATGGCGGTTTGGCAACCCGAAGGAGATGTTGGAGGCACCACAAGTCGTGTTCACACCGAGTTCCTCGCGGAGGCGGCGTACAAGGGTAAAGACCTGTTGGCCTGCAGTGGCCATGGCACCGATTGGCATTACCAGTGGGTCCACAACGACATCGTGGGCCGGAATGCCATGATCAGCGGCGCGTTCCACGATGGTCTTTGCCACGGCAAAGCGCACATCGGGATCCTCGGAAATGCCGGTATCGTCGTTCGAAATCGCTACTACTGGAACATTGTACTTCTTCACCAGTGGCAGGACAAATTCCAGGCGCTCTTCTTCTCCGGTGACCGAGTTCAGTAGAGGGCGCCCTTCACAGGCTTGAAGACCTGCCTCAAGAGCTGCTGGGACCGAACTATCAATGCAAAGAGGCACATCAACGAGGCCCTGCACCAGTTCCACCATCTTGGTCATCAGCGGCGGCTCGGTCTGGTTTGGATCGGGATTGGAATTGTAAACCACGCCTGCGTTAATATCGAGAACCGTCGCACCGGCTGCGACCTGTGCCAGCGCATCACTTTCCACGGTCGAGAAATCCCCTGCTTCCAGTTCCGCTGCCAGTTTCTTGCGGCCCGTCGGATTGATCCGTTCGCCGATTACGCAGAAGGGTTCGTCAAACCCGATCACGGCTGTCTTAGTTTTGCTTTCAACGATCGTGCGCGTCATTCGGGTATCCTTCAGGCGACGTTGGCTGGTTTGGTCGAAGCGCCACCGTTCTCGATGGCCCAGTTTGCGTTTGTCTTGATCCCGCCCAGCGGGAAGAAGTGGACATGGGTGATATTGAAATCTGGGTTGGCGGCCTTGTGGGCGGCCAGATCTGAAAGGACATCCGTTGGTTCATAGGGAAGCAGAAGCTTGGACACGTCCATCGCACGCTTCTGAAGAACCTTCAGCGATGGGCCAACCCCGCAAGCGATGGCGAATTTGATGAGCGTCTGTAGCTTGGCGGGACCCGCGATGCCGATATGGATAGGTATATTGATTCCCGCGGCTTTCAGGCTGTCGGCCCATTCGATGATGGGGCCTGCGTCAAAGGCAAACTGCGTGGCCAAAGCCATCTCGGCATCGGTGCGTTCCGAGAATTTTTGTTTCCACTTTAGGGCTTCATCGACATTTTGCGTGCTGCCGTCGGGATCAATATCCTTGTTGCCTTCCGGATGACCTGCCACGTGCAGGCGTTTAAAACCCGCCTTGTCGAAAGCACCCGACTCCATCAGCTGCATGGAAGAGTGAAAATCCCCATGCGGTTTAGCAATACCACCGGCCAGTAGCAGTGCCTGATCGACACCTGCTTCACCCTGGTACCGAGCAATCCAGTCCGTGAGCGTTGTCTGGTCCTTGATAATACGCGCCGGGAAGTGGGGCATGACGGGATAGCCGTCATCGGCCAGGCGCTTGGCGGTGGCGATCATGTCCTCAATCGGTGTTCCTTCGATGTGGGCGATGTAGACCCGGGTTCCTTTAGGTAGAAGCGCGCGAAAATCATCCACCTTCTCGGCCGTGCGCGGCATCACCTCGATCGAATAGCCCTGAAGCAACGCTTCCATCTTGGCGCTGTTCGAAGGCACCTGAGCATCGCGTTTCTTGAAGTTTAAAAGAGCCATGACGGCCTCCCATACGCTGTGACCAGGGTTATGCCCAGCCATTGTTCGCGATCAGCTTTCTGACCCGTTCCCGATCAAATTCTTCCTCGAGGCGGGCGGCTTCAGCCTCGGCCACCTCGGTGGCGTCGCCCTCGACTTGGTAGGGCGGCGCCTTGCGCCACTCCGCCAGGTAGGCGTCAGAGTCTTTTGCACCAAGCCGCATGGCTGCTGCGTCAATGGCCTGTTCAAACCGTTCGGGCAGCTGTTTTTTTGCGCCACGACGTCCCTTACCGACAATCACCTGCGCGGGAATATCGCGCCAGTATACCACGGTTACGTCAACCATTTGTGATTCCTCATCCCAAGTTGTCTTTCTCTAATCCAGGCGACGTCTGCTACGGGGTCGATTTTCGACAATACGGGTCTTTCCTGCGACACGCCCCACAATCGCCGCCCTGCGCCCAGAAAGAAGTAGTGCAGGGCTAATTTAACTTCAGTACAGACTAAACAGTGTTGGCTAGCCGCGCCATGGGTGTGAACCTGAAACCTTTTCATCATCATTACGTGATGCGGCTAATACTTGCGTCATCGCTGATCAGCGCCTACCTTTAGATCAACTCGATATGGAAGGCGTGAAAAGATGGCGCCGAAGCGTTCCGGACGTGCGGGCGCTATCCCAGATACGGTTGAGAGCCCCGCACTGAACCGGCCCAGAAAACAAACGCTTTATGCTGCGTTGGATCTGGGCACAAACAGCTGCCGTATGCTGGTTGCCCGACCTGTGGGCAGCCAGTTTGAGGTCGTGGATAGCTTCTCAAAATCCGTTCAGCTGGGTTCTGGCCTCGAAAAGACGGGTAAGTTGTCGCGGTCGTCGATCGTGCGTACCATTCAAGCGCTGCGCGTGTGCCAGCAGAAACTCAAGCGCAACAAAGTCAAACGCATGCGCCTTGTCGCGACAGAGGCCTGCCGGCGCGCCACAAACGGGGCTGAGTTCATGGCGCGGGTGCGGCGTGAGACGGGGCTGACCCTGGACATAATAAAACCGCAGGAAGAGGCACAGCTGGCGGTCGTGTCTTGCGCCCCGCTGGTCAGCCGCCGGACTGAACAGTTGCTTGTCGTAGACATCGGTGGCGGCTCGACCGAACTGGTGTGGATCGACCTGACGCGCGTTCCCCCGCAAGAGAGAGCGCAGTCCATAATGAGGATGCATAATGGGTTTGAGGCCAAGCCAGGCGAAGGTTCGGCCGCGCAAGTGGTGGACTGGATCTCGGTGCCTCTGGGCGTGGCGACCCTGCGTGACCAGTTCAGCGATGTGGAAGATGACGGCGCACGTTTTGCGCTTATGAGTTGGTTTTTTGAAGAAAACCTTGCTGAATTTGCCCCCTACAAAAATGAGCCCCCCCGCGACGGGTTCCAGATCGTCGGCACCTCTGGCACAGTAACGACAGTGGCGGCCAGCCATTTGGGGCTGAAGCGCTATGACCGCAATAAGGTCGACGGTTTGCGTATGACCTCCGAAGAAATTGACAAGGTAATCCGCAGCTACCTTGCTCTTGGTCCCGCCGGGCGGCGCAAGGACCCACGCATTGGCACAGACCGGCAAGCGCTGATTATGTCAGGCGCCGCGATCTTGCAGGCGCTGCTCAGGTGCTGGCCGACGGATCGCCTCTCCGTGGCTGATAGGGGCCTGCGGGAAGGGATCCTGTATGCGCTGATGTCAGCCGACGGTGTGCTCGAAGATGATCCTTTGGACGACTAAACAGGTCTGAACGTCACAAACACGTTCTTGCCCCACCCTTGAGCGTATCGACATGGCGCTGTATGCCGCTCAGCAAGGAGATCAGCTTGTGGCTAAAACCCCGGATGGAAAGAACACCTCAGGACGCGGACAACGTGATCTGAAGGTCAAAGTCAAGACGGCGCGCGGGCGGCGGGCCTCCTCGACCCGCTGGTTGCAACGCCAATTGAACGACCCTTACGTGAAGCGCGCACAGGCCGAGGGATACCGCGGCCGTGCGGCGTTTAAGATCATGGAACTAGACGACAAGTTTGGCTTCCTGCGACCTGGAGCGCGGGTTGTGGACCTGGGATGCGCGCCGGGTGGCTGGTGCCAGGTCGCGGCGCCACGGGTCAACGCCCTTGGCAGCGATCTGGGCAAGCCGCAGGGTACAATCCTTGGCATTGATCTGCAGGAGGTAGAGCCGATCACCGGGGTCGAGTTGCACCAGCTTGATTTCATGGAAGATGGCGCTGACGACAAGGTTAAGGCATGGCTTGGTGGCCGCGCTGATGTGGTTATGTCAGATATGGCGGCAGCTTCAAGTGGGCACAAACAGACTGATCATCTACGCATCATCGCGCTCTGCGAGGCTGCGGCCTATCTCGCCTTCGATGTTTTGGAAGATGGCGGCACGTTTGTCTCCAAGGTGCTTGCAGGTGGGGCAGAGGGAGAGCTGCAGAAGCTTCTCAAGCAGCGGTTTGCCAAGGTGGCCAATGTTAAGCCGCCTGCGTCGCGGTCCGACAGCTCAGAGAAATTCGTTGTGGCAACGGGGTTCCGGGGCTAAACGTGGTCCACGTCTGGCTTTGATCCGGTTAACGCTGCGCGATTATATCTCCAGAAAACAGCGCGTTTGATCAACGGGATCGTGAGTGGTTTTTGGAAAAAGCTCCCAGATTTTTGGATTTTGCGCCTTTTTGCCACCGGTCTTTTGTCAGCCGCAGGATTCTTTGTCACCGTCCACCGGAGATAAGCTGATGGCTTGGAACGTGTTACATTCCGAGGGATTTAATGGCATTTTTCGTGAAAAACTCCTGCCAGGTGTCATCCGATTTGGCAGGGGCAAAAAGGGCCGCGCGCTCGGTCGCAAGGTTTTGCTGACGGATCAGCTCAAACAGTATGGCATGCCGGGGTTGCGTGTCGGGCATGACGCTCTCCCAAAAAACGTGGTTTAGCATGGCTTACATTGGAAATTGGGCTGATTTGGCCCCAAAACAGGGTAATATAGGGCCAGTTGGCACAAGAAAAATTATGTTTTACGGTGAAGATTGTGGCGGAGAGACAGGGATTCGAACCCTGGGTGGGCTTGCACCCACAATGGTTTTCGAGACCACCCCGTTCGACCACTCCGGCACCTCTCCAAGCGTGATTGTGACTAGGGAATATGCGTGCGGGGTACAAGCCCAATTTTGCGTCACCACGCCATTTAGTGTTGTTCTCAACCCGCCATGGACCGGCCCCTTGTTTTCAGGGGGCGTGATTTAGCATTGTTTCATATGAGAATTCGAATAGGCTTTGAACAGCGTCAAAAAAAACGGGAGCAGACGGTATGCGGAATACATACCAAAACGTCGTGATATGGGGCAGCCTGCTGTGGCTCTGCTTGGCTGTGACAGTACAGCCCGCGCGGGCCGTGGACCGCGATAACGTAAAGGCGTTCCTGCAGGTGACGGGCTTTGATGTCGTGCTCGATAGTATCCGCTTTTCGGCCGAGCATGCGCCCGCGCTTCTGGGCCAGAATGCAGAAGATTTCGGCCATGATTGGACACGCGTTTCGCGCGAGGTATTCGAAAGTGACAAGATGCTCTCGATGGCCGAAGACATGCTTTCCCAGACCCTTACACCGGACTTGCTGGGCCATGCGGCGGCCTTTTATGCCTCACCCCTAGGCCTCCGTCTGGTGGCAGTGGAGAACTCTGCACATGCCGAGGAACACAGCGACGCCAAGCGGATGCACGGAATGGAGCTGCTGGCGGCTATGGCTGAGGATGATGCGCGGCGCGCTACCTTCACGCGCCTGAACGCAGCGGTGGATGGCAGTGGTCAGAGCCTGCGCGCTGTACAGGAGGTGATGGTGCGTTTTTTGATGGCGGCGTCTCATGCCGGCACTTTGGGTTATGCCATTGATGAGGGTGCGCTGCGCGATCTTATCCGAGCCGACGAGGCGGCTATGCTGGCTGACCTTGAAGCCGGGGGGCTGGCCAGTGCCGCTTATACCTATCGCGACATCCACACTGACGATCTGATTGCCTATGCCGAGGCGCTTGAACATTTCAAGATGCAACAGGTCTATCAGCTGATGAACGCTGTGCAGTTCGAGATCATGGCAAACCGGTTCGAGGTTCTTGCCGTACGACTCGCCGATCTGCACCCGGCGGAGGAACTGTGAGCGTGCAAATCTGTCGCGCCGCCTGTGCGGTCCTGACGTGTGCATTTACACTGCTAAGCCTAAGCGGCGCGGTCCTAGCCGACCGGAGTGCACAATTCGGACAGTTGATGGAGGCTATTCGCCTGGACGATACAGTCCAGACCATGCGCGAGGAGGGGTTGCTATATGGCTCCAACCTGATCACCGACATGATGGAGGACGGCGACACACCAGGCTGGCGGCTGCGCGTAGGCCAGATATACAACACAGAAAAGATGGCCGCCGTGCTAAGTGAACGGCTCGACAACGAGTTGAGTGAGGCAGATCTGGAGCCCCTTGTAACGTTTTTTGCCTCGGATCTGGGAGGCGAGATCGTATCACTTGAACTGGCCGCGCGGGAGGCCTTTTTTGATGAGGCGCTGGAAATGGCGGCGCGGGACAAGTTTGAGGATCTGACTGGTGGGAATGATCCAATCGTGAGCCAGATCAACGAGATGATCGCAGATAGCGACCTGATTGAATATAATGTAATGGGTATCCTGAATTCGAACCTGATGCTCTATCGCGGTATGGTCGATGGCGGCGCGCTAGACATGGGGGAGGAGGACATCCTCAGCGAGGTCTGGACACAGGAAGATAGTGTGCGTGAGGACAGCCGTAGCTGGATCCAGGCCTACTACCTGACCGCCTATAGCCCGCTTTCGGAGGCCGATCTGGCGGAATATTCTAGGTTCTGGCGCACTGATGCTGGGCGGGAATTCAATCGTGCGCTGTTTGCGGTGTTCGACCAGATGTATGAGGACCTATCCTACCTGCTGGGCCGCGCTGCGGCGCAGCATATGCAGGGTGAAGAATTATAGGGCTAAGGTACTGACGTCTGCAGCATAACAATACCTGAACAGGCTTGCCTGGAGCCTCGTGGTCGCGAAAAACTGCGCTTTGAAAGGATGGGGGCCTGATCCGTAGGTCTTCTTAAGGCGCCACTAGCCCTGCGCGTCACGCTCCAGTGCAGGGTAGCGGAGCCCCAATGTAATACCACGGGCTACAAAACTGATCAAAAGCGCCACCCAAAGCCCGTGGTTGCCAAACAGGGGCACAAGGGTTGCCACGGCCGCCGCGTAGACTATCGCGCTGATCGCCATCATGTTGCGCATGTCCCGCGCCCTTGTGGCCCCTATGAATACCCCGTCAAGCATCCAAGCGGCCACGCCTGCCAGAGGGGCAATGATCAAGTAGATCAGGTAGTCCGCCGCCATCTCCCGCACATCGGTTGCGTTGGTCATTATCGCGACGATCTGCGTACCAAACACCCAGAACATCAGAGCGATGATTGCAGCGATTACGAGACCCCAACCGCAGCTTAGCAAAGCGGCGCGACGTATGCGGGCTGTATTACGCTGACCAACCGCCTGACCCACGAGAGACTCGGCCGTAAATGCAAACCCGTCAAGCGCATGGGCGGTGATATGGAGAAACTGCAACAACACCTGGTTGGCCGCCAGTGTCACATTGCCAAGGTCCCCGCTGAAAAAGACAAGGGATAGGAACATCGTTTGCAGCAACATCGAACGTAGCATGATGTCTCGGTTGATCCGCGCCATACGTGCCAGAGGAGCCGCTGCAAACACCTTTGTCACGTCGCGCCAGTGGCGCAGTCCAAATACACCACGACACATCCAGAGCCCGATCGTGAGCCCGATCCACTCGGCCAAGAAAGTGGCCCAGGCCACGCCCGTCACACCCATTTCAAGCCCAAGAACGAACCAGATGTTGAGCGCTGCGTTCAGCCCATTTGTTGCGAGCTGTATGATCAACACTGCACCGGTTCGCTCTTGCGCGATCAACCAGCCGGTCACACCATACATGGCAATCAGAGCCGGCGCGCTCCAGATGCGAACGGCCATGTAATCCCGCGCTAAAACCTCTACCTCGGCACTGGCAGGTGAGATCAGGAATGCAAGGTAAAAGAGCGGGATTTGGAGGGCGATCAGCATGACCCCGGCGCCAAGCCCGATCAGCAGACACCGCGATAGGATGGCGTGCATTTCCCCGGCATCACTGGCCCCAAGCGCTTGGCTGGCCAGACCCACAGTGCCCATCCTCAGAAAACCAAAAATCCAGTAGATCGAGGTCAGGATAATAGCGCCGATCCCGACCGCCCCTATAGGAACCGCAGCGCCCATCTGCCCCACGACAGCCGTATCCACGGCCCCAAGCAGCGGCACGGTTGCATTTGAGATGACAATGGGGACCGCGATTCGTAGGACCCTCGCGTGTGTCACATCCTGGAGGCTCTCAGCCATCTCGTCGCGGCATCAGAAAATGGCCAGTCGCTTGTGCGTGCGGGCGGGCGCGATTGTCCTGCCAGGCTTCAACATGAACACTGGCGTAGCGCCGGCCCGAGCGAGTCACCTTAGCGCGAGCATAGCTGTCGCGTGGCAGGCCCGAGCGCAGGTAATCTACCGTGAACCCGATTGTCTTTGGCAGGCGTGGTAGCTTCCCAGCATTCAGCGCCTCGATGTCAAGCTGCCCCCGCTCCACATCATCCCAAAGGATCGACCAGCTTAGGCCAATGATGGCGGAAACCTCCAGAAAGGCTGCAATCGCCCCGCCATGCAGGGCTGGCAGCGCCGGGTTGCCGATAAGGCTGTCATCATAAGGCAGAATACCGGTCAGCTCATCCCCGCGGCGATCAAAGGTGATACCGAGAAACTGGATGTATGGCACGCCTTCCACCAGCGCATTGAGTGCGGCGTCACGCCGCTGCTTGACCACCTGAACCGGTTCTGGACGCGGACGTGCCATCAAGAGGCTCCCACGGTGAAGGTGCCGGTGGCCGAAGCCACGGGGCGGTCCTGATCATCATCAATTGCCCGCGCTCGCAAAAAGGCGACCGAGCGGGTGACGTGATAGCATTCCGCCTGCGCCCTGATCCGCTGACCTGGTGTCGCTGGGCGCATGTAGTCGATCCGTAAATCAAGGGTCGCCGTGACCCCGCCCACATCCGGATGACACATGGCTGCCGCCCCGCAACAGGTATCCATCAAGGCCGACACGGCACCCCCATGGATTACTCCTGTATCAGGATCGCCGATGAAGCGCGTGTCGTAATCCATGGCAATCTCTGCCTTGCCTTCACCGACCGAGACAAGTTGCATGCCAAGGGCCTTGGAATGGGGCAGGGCCTCGATGAAGGCTTGGGTGGCTTTGATACCGGGTCCGCTCATGGGAAATATCCATTTTATTTAGGGCCACTATGGCCCTGTCCAGTCATCAACCGTAATACCGACAGTTGCCCGGAACTTCCATCCTCTGTACACTTCATCAACGGGAGGCATCATGGCAGACACGCAGTTATCGTTTAAGGAAATGTGCGCCAAGTTCGACGTGACACCGCGGACTCTGCGCTATTATGAATATATTGAGCTGCTCAGCCCCGCGCGCGATGGACGGTCTCGGTTCTACGGTCGACGGGAAATGGCGCGGATGACCCTGATCCTTAGGGGGCGCAAATGGGGGTTTGCCCTCGAGGACATCCGGCAATGGTTGCTCATCTATGAGGAAGAGGGGACTGAAGCTCAGTTGCGCCATTGGATCGATCTGGCCGACGGTCAGCTCAAGGCGCTGGCCACCCAGCGCGATGAGTTGGAAGAAGCGATGCGGGAGTTAAAGGGCGTGCGTGATCAATCCGCCCAGACCCTCAAGAAGATGACCTGAGCCCAGTCTGAACAGCACCGCAACTCTAGTCCGGAATATCGTTTGTCTTTGCAGGCACAGCGAAGCGGTCTGACAGTGCTGCAATTGTCGCCCTGTGCACATCTGCCGCGACGACTACTCCACCCATGGGATCTGGCAAATCACGCGTGGCGGTCGCATCCACCGCAATCGTAGCGAGCGCCCCATGATCTAGCGCGGATCTTACCGTGGCCGACAGGCATAGATGGGTCATATGGCCAGCAAAAATCGGCTGACGGTCGGGATAGGTGGACATGGCCTCTGCCAGGGAGGTGCCGGCGTAGGAATTGGGTAAGGTCTTGTCGATGACCGTTTCCCCCTCGATAGGCGCGACGGAAGCATGGATCGCCCCACGCGGCGCATTTGGATCGAAGGCCCCACCGGGCTGACCCTTGTGACGGATGTGAATGACAGGCGTGCCCGCTGCCCTGGCGCGTGCGAGAAGGCCCGCGGCGGCCGCGGTGGCCTCTTCCACACCGCTCAATTTCAGGGGGCCTTCAAAATACTCGTTCTGGATATCGATAAGCACCAAAACCGCCTTCGACAAAGGTGTAAGCGGTGGGCTTGCCCCAGCGAGGGCGAATAGGGTCTTGGCCATATTGATTGGATCCTTTTCATTGGCCCGTTAAAGGCTAAGGCAGGGGCGCATCGGGACAAGTGGTAAAAGGTGATGAAATTTCGTTTCAAGCCTGGTTTTTGAACTGAGGTGACATAAAAAGTCAATAATATTGACCTTCAGGCTGGAGCGCATGATGACCAACAAACCCATCACCATTGCAATAAATGGTTTTGGTCGTATCGGCCGAACCCTGTTGCGTATCCTTGCCCATAGAAGAACTGAGTTTGAGGTAGTCCTGATCAACGACATCGAACCACTTGATACCTGCGCCTATCTCTTTGAATATGACAGTGTGTTCGGACGCTGGGGTGGAACGGTTTCGACTGCGCCTGGAAAATTGATTGTCGACGATTGCGCCTTTGCCTTTCATGCTGAACCGGACCTGACCCGCCTTGACCTGTCGGGTGTAGATATCGTCTTTGAATGCACTGGCATGGGTGGCACACGGACGGTAGCCGAACGAGGGCTCTTGGCTGGGGCGGGAACAGTTCTGGTGTCGGGGCCGTCGCCCGAGGCTGATATAACGCTGGTCATGGGCGCCAATGAAGGCGAACTGGGGTGCGAACGGATCATCTCCAACGCGTCCTGCACCACAAACGCGCTTGCACCCCTCGCGCGCGTACTGGATCAAGCGTTTGGCATCGTCAGTGGACAGATGACAACGGTGCACTGCTACACAGGCAGCCAGCCCACTGTGGATAAACCCCGCGCCGCCCCCGAGCGTAGCCGCGCGGCTGCGCTATCAATGGTGCCCACCACCACCAGCGCCCAGCATCAGACTGGTTTGGTCCTGCCCAAGCTCAAAGGTCGGATTGAGGCCCGCGCGATCCGCGTGCCCACTGCGAGTGTCTCCGCAATCGATCTCACTGTGCAAATCAAAGAGACCGTCACAGAAGAGGCAGTCAACGCGCTCCTGCAAGAGGCGGCGGCCAGTTCTCCTGTCTTTGGCTGGACCACACAACCACTGGTCAGCTCCGACCTGCGCGCGCGGCCTGAATCCATCGTGATGTGTGGTATGGAAACCTCTGTTTCAACCGGTGGCCTGCTGCGCGTCTTTGGCTGGTATGACAATGAGTGGGGTTTTTCGTGCCGCATGCTCGACATGGCTCGGGTGATTGCAAGACGGTAGTCAAGGGCTCAACCGCCTGCTTCTTTCTGGTTGGAAATACCTATGTCGAACCCTAGGCGCCAACCTGATACTCGAAAAAGTGCGCTGTACCCGTAAATCTTCAAATTTTGCAGTATTTTCCCGCAAAAAATGCGCCACCGTCATCGCGCCTAGCCCTCGCACAACCGCTTGATCGCCGCGGCGTGACTGGCGCTGGCGCCGATTGTATCGGCACATAAGTCCCGCACCGTCTCCATCAGGTCACCCGGCTCCACAACCTTGTCGAAGAGTCCCCATTCCAGTGAAGTGGCCGCGTCAACCTTCTGGCCACCCATGAAAATCAACTTGGTGCGCGCTGGCCCCACCAACCGGGACATGCGAGGCGGATCGGAGGGTTGTGGCAGGAAACCCAACTTCATCACCGGGTAGAACGCTTTCGCGCCGGAGACAGCCACGCGTATGTCACAGGCCAATACCATGCCCATCGCGCCCCCAGCCACCGTGCCGTTGAGTGCGGCAACCGTCAGGCAGGGTAGGGCGGCCATCGCGCCTGAGAGGCGCTCCCACACCGGGCTGAGCGCCAGGCCTGCTCGCGCCGCCTCAAGGTCGGCCCCGGCGGAAAACACTTTCCCCTCACCGGTCAACACCAGGGCACGCGCCTGCGTTGCGGCCTCAGCAATTTCAGCCAGCTCGGTCAGCATCTCCTCGGTGAGGGAGTTGGCCTTTTCTGTCCTGTCAATCGTCGCGATCCAGAAACCTTCTTCCTTGGTAAGCCGGATCATATCAGGCCCACCGCGCGGCGAATATCTTCCTGACGCAGGCTGATTTCTTGGCCCAAATAGTCATCCCCTGCAGGTCCGCACATCCATAGGAGTGCACGCGCTGGCCAGTTGGGCGGAATATGGTCGGACCACTCCAGCTGCGCCACCGGGTTTACGCCGCTGCGCTTTATCTCGCGCTGCATTTCCGTGGCTACCGTGCCGGGTGACAGCCCCATTATACGCAAACCCGAGCCGCGGTTTTCCTTGTCGGCGCATTGCGTCAGCATCGCGGCACCAGCCTTGGATGAACAATAGTGGCTCCAGCCTTCCAGTGCGTTATGCGCCGCGCCCGAGCTGATCGTGATGATCGTGCCACTGCCTTGCGCCTTCATCACCGGGATTGCTGCGCGCATCCCGAAGAAAACACCCTTGAGATTGACATCGATCACCTTGGCCCATGCCTCGGGATCGAGGCTGTCCATCTGGCCGATAGGCTCAATAACTCCGGCATTACCAATGAGCACGTCCAACCTGCCAAAGGCATTTTCACACAAGGCCACCGCCGCTACGACATCGTCAAATCTGCTGACATCGCAGGCAATCGCACGGGCTTTATCACCAATCTCGGCCGCGATACGACCCGTTGCAGCGGTATCGCGTGCCGCCAGCACAACATTCGCTCCAGCCTTTGCAAACACATACGCTGTCGCTTCCCCGATCCCGCGGCTTGCGCCAGTGATCAACACCGTTTTCGAGCTCATGTTCATTTCAGTCATTCCTTTTTACGCAACCGTGCTTACTTCGCAATAAGTTACAAGCCAACTTGCCCTTGACCCGTCGGGGGGATGGGTCGAAGCTACACAGGAAAACAAAAAACGAAAGGGTCGATCATGACTTCTTTTAAAGCCTCGGCGATCTGCACCACTGCGTTGACCAGTTTATTAGGTGCGCAGGCTGCATTGGCGGATCTGACCGCTCAACAGGTCTGGGACGACTGGCGCGGCTACATGGAGGCGAGCGGTTACGAACTCTCTGCCATTGAGAGCCCCGAGGGCAACGATCTGAATGTCTCCGACATTACGATGACAATTGCGGTGCCAGAAGAAGATGTCACTTTTACGCTCACCATACCTGAGCTGTCTCTTTCTGGTAACGGCGACGGCACAGTATCCATGTCCTGGCCCTCAGTTCTACCCCTTACGGTCACCATAGATGATCTTGAGGGCGAAACCGTCGATGTGGCTGCAACCTATGCCACCGAAGGTCTCTCAGTGGCGGTCTCAGGCGACCCTGACAATATTGACTATGCATATTCAGCAGACAAGTTGGGCATCACCGTGGACAATTTTACGACCGAGGGGGTGACCATCGACATGTCGACCCTTGGCACGGTCGAGTTCTCCGCCAGTGACTTTGATGGTGCTTCCACCTCATCGGGGCGCACGCTGCGCGAGATGACGCAGAAGATCACGACCGGGGCGATCAACATTCTGGTTGATGTGAAAGACCCTGAAGGCAGCGAGGGGCGCCTTGTGGTGCGTGCAGGCGCCGATAGCATGACCAGCGACGGTGTCTATGCCCTTCCTGAGAACGCCGCTCCCAAGGATATGTCCGCCATGATGGCAGCAGGCTTCAAAGTGGATGGCGAGATTGATTTTACCGGTGGCAGCATCGACGTGAACTTCAACGAAGATGGTGAGGTTTTTCAGTACAGTTCAAGCTCTGACGCCGCGGGGCTTGGCATCACCATGAACGCGGATAAGTTTTCCTACAGCATCGGTTCTGAGGGCATGAATGTTGCGATGGCGGGAGGGGACATTCCCTTCCCGGTCGAGTTCTCAGCAGCCGAAACGGGTTTTGAAGTTGATATGCCCATCGGCATCAGTGACGAACAACAGGATTTCGGTTTTGGCTTTACCATCGCCGGCTTCGAGATGTCCGACCTGATCTGGGGTATTTTCGATCCCACGGTCCAGTTGCCACGTGATCCAGCGACCATTGCCCTTGTGTTAAACGGCACAGTCACAGTCCTAGCGGATTTCTTCGATCCCGCGCAGGTGTTGTTACTGGATAGCGACGAGATTGTTCCGGGAGAGCTGAACTCGCTCAACCTCGACACCTTGCAGATCAGTGCGGCTGGGGTCGAACTGACTGGTGAGGGGGCTTTTACCTTCGACAATTCCGACCTCGCCTCGTTTGATGGGTTTCCCGCACCCACCGGCAGCGTGAATCTGATGCTGCGAGGGGGCAATGCACTACTCGACAAGCTGGTGGACATGGGGTTGATCCCACGCGAGCAGGCGACTGGGGCACGCATGATGATGGGTCTCTTCGCAGTTGCGGGCAGTGAGCCGGACACGCTTAGCTCGACTATAGAAGTGCAAGGCAACGGTAAGGTCTTCGCCAACGGCCAACGCATCCAGTAAACGGAAAAGATCTTGGGCAGGGCCGCCCCACTGGGCGGCCTTTCCTTTTGGGTTGGCCTTGCGCCACCGCTATGCGCGGTCTACCTCTTTGCGCAAACAACATCGAAAAACTTGAAGCCAAAGGGTCGTACATGACCAAAACTCTTGAACAGCTCACTGATCGTCTGCTGGAAGCCGCCCGTAGGGCAGGCGCCGAGGCAGCCGATGCCATGGCACTGAGTGGCACATCCCTGCGTGTTGGCGTGCGCGAGGGCAAGCTTGAACAGGCAGAGCGTTCGGAGAGTACTGATATCGGTCTGCGCGTGCTAATCGATGGGCGACAGGCCTGTGTCTCGGCCTCTGACACCCACGACACCACAATTGCCACCCTTGCAGAACGTGCTGTGGCCATGGCGCTGGAAGCGCCGCAGGACCCGCATGCCGGGCTTGCCGACCCGGACCAGTTGGGGGAGGGATGCGACCCCGCCACACTCGACCAGTATGACGACGCGCCCGAACAGTCACCCGAGGCGCTGCAAGCTGCGGCGCTCGAGGTCGAAGCGGCCGCTATGGCGGTCAAGGGTGTCACGCAGGTGCAGGCAGCAGTAGCTGCGCAGGGTCACCGCCAGATCAGCCTTGCGGCAAGCAATGGGTTTGCCAAGTCCTATGCGCGCTCCGAAAGCAGCCTTTATGGGATTGCCATCGCAGGTGAAGGTGCAGCAATGGAGCGTGACAGCGACAACGACAGCCGCATTCACCATGCTGATCTGCGCGACCCATCTGAAATTGGGCGTGAAGCGGCAGAGCGGGCCGTTGCCCGTTTTGGCGCGCGCAAGCCCAAGACTGGCGCCTTCCCGGTGCTTTATGATGAACGCATCGCTGGCTCGCTCATCGGCCACTTGCTGGGTGCCGCGAACGGTCAGGCCGTGGCACGTGGCGCGTCATGGTTGCGCGATCGGATGGATCAGCCGGTTCTGCCGGACGGGATCAGCCTGGTCGAGGACCCGCACCGCCCCCGCGCTTTTGCCTCGCGCGCCTCGGATGCCGAGGGGCTACCCACCCGTAAACGCGCGCTGGTCGAAGATGGAGTTCTACGCGGCTGGATCACAGATCTCGCCACTGCGCGCAAGCTAGGTTGTAAACCTACCGGCAACGCACGGCGCGGCCCCTCCAGCCCGCCCAACCCCTCGGCCTGGAACCTGGAACTGACGCAGGGCATCCAGAGCCAAGAGGCGCTCTTGCGCGAGATGGGAACAGGACTTCTGGTAACCTCAATGATAGGGTCGACGATCAACCCCAATACGGGCGACTATTCCCGGGGCGCTTCGGGATTCTGGGTAGAGGGGGGTGAAATTGCATATCCTGTAAACGAATGCACCATCGCAGGCTCGCTGCCAGAAATGCTGCGTAGGATCGTCCCGGCCAATGACGCGCGTGCACATTTCAGCCGGGTTGTGCCCTCTCTGCTTGTCGAAGGTCTGACCCTTGCCGGTGACTGATCTCGCGCTTTTGATAGACGCGGCCCGTGCCGCTGGAGAGGTGGCTTGCCGCTACTCGGTCGACACCGTGGAGGCATGGGAAAAACCTGATGGTGCGGGACCCGTGACCAAGGCCGATCTGGCGGTCAACGAGGTACTCCACGATATTTTACAATCAGCGCGGCCTGACTATGGCTGGCTGTCGGAGGAAAGCGAGGACGGTACTGCACGCCTTGACCGCAAGCGCGTTTTCGTGGTCGATCCCATCGACGGTACACGCAGTTTCATCGAAGGTTCCAACACCTGGGCGCACTCGCTTGCAGTGGTCGAGAACGGACAGGCAATCGCGGCTGTGATCTACCTGCCAAAACGCGACATGCTCTATGCAGCAGCCATGGGGCAAGGCAGTTCACTGAACGGTGACGGGATCACGGTCGGGGATCGTGATGCGCTAGAGGGGGCAGAGGTTCTTTCCGTCAAACATAATTTTGAGGATAAGAACTGGCACGGCACCCCGCCCAAGGTTACGCGCGTCTATCGTCCCTCATTGGCCTATCGTATGGCACTTGTGGCTGAGGGCAGGTTCGACGCCATGCTGACCTTCCGTGACAGCTGGGAATGGGATGTGGCCGCCGGTGATCTGATCCTGCGCGAGGCGCGCGCAGGCACCTCGGATCGCACGGGTGGGCGGCTTGTCTTCAATAACCCCATCCCCAAGGTTAAGGGCGTACTGGCCGCCAATCCCACACTGCACCGCCAGCTCAACGATCGGTTGACATTCTAAGCCGATACCCTTGGTATAGATCAAATCTCAGGCTATTCATCTTTTTGAAAATACTCCGGGGGTGCGGGGGCTGGCCCCCGCCCTGTCCTTAAGGCTTACAACCATAATGCTGCGCTCCGACAATCTCAACTCCGCAGGTTTCATGATGGGGTCGATGGCTGCCTTCACCATCAACGATGCCTTCATGAAGCTCATGGCGGGCGAGGTGCCGCTCTTTCAGCTTCTCTTCCTGCGCGGCGTGATGACAACGTTGGTGATTTCGGTTATCGCTTGGCGCATGGGCCTGTTTAAGGTTCGGCTGCCCCGGCGTGATTGGTCCCTGATTGTGCTGCGCTCATGCGCAGATGCGGTGACGGCCTACTTTTTTCTCACGGCGCTTTTCAATATGCCGCTGGCCAATATCACTGCCATTCTGCAGGCTGTGCCACTGGTGATTGCACTCACCGCCTCGGCCTTGTTCGGAGAGCCGGTCGGCTGGCGGCGGCTTCTGGCCATTGGTGTAGGCTTTGTGGGGGTTCTGCTGATCATCCGGCCCGGAGCGGAGGATTTCACGATCTATTCGCTATACGGAATTGCCGCAATTTGCAGTATTACGCTACGCGACCTTGCCACGCGTCGGCTCTCGCCGCTGACCCCGTCCTTCCTTGTAACGCTGGTGACATCTTTCACGATCATGACCACCTTCGGATTGATGAGCCTGCCCGAAACCTGGATTCCGATGGACCTGCGCCATTGGGGCCTGACCACGGCCGCCGCGGCTGCGATCATCTGCGCTTATCTTTTCTCTATTCTGGTAATGCGCACGGGCGAAATCGGATTTGTTGCGCCCTTCCGCTACACGGGCCTCATCTGGGCCATGGTACTGGGCTATCTCTTCTTCGGAGATTGGCCCGACCCGCTGACATTGCTGGGGGCGGGCATTGTCGTGGCAAGTGGACTCTTCATGCTCTACCGGGAGGCGCGGCTGGCCCGTTTAGGATAGGTATTTTTGACCAGAAAGAAGACGAAATGCGTGATTTGCAAAAGGCTATATGCCAATTGACCCGTTGCCGTTTTGAGCCTTTGCTCTGATACTCGTAGGTCAATACCCTGGATAGAACGGAGCCTTCGCCCGTGATCGACCTCAAGGACCTCGAATGCCTCGTGGCGCTTGCTCGTAGCCGGCATTTTGCCCGTGCTGCGCAGGATTGCGGCCTTTCGCAGCCCGCCTTTTCCATGCGTATCCGCAACCTTGAAACCAATCTCAATGCGCTCATCGTCAAGCGTGGCAACCGGTTTCAGCAATTTACACCCGAAGGCGAAAAGGTGCTGGCCCATGCCCGTGACATCCTTGAGCGCGCCGAAACACTTGAGCGTGAAATCCGGGTTAGCCGGGGCGAGGTGACGGGCGCTGTCGTGCTGGGTGTCGTTCCCACATCGGTGGCCATGGCCGCCCAGCTTGCCATGCGCTTGAGGGCCGAGCACGCAACCATACGCACACGCATTGTCACCGCCTCATCACTGGCCATTCAGCAAGGGATCGAAGATGGCGACTTTGATGCAGGTATGACTTACAGCGACGGCGTCTCGAACGATCTGATGCATGTCGATCATGTCTATGGCGAACGCTATGTTCTGATCGCGCCCAGCGCCATGGTTGCGGGCCATGCTAAGCACATCAGATGGACCGAAGCGGCCGAACTGCCGCTCACTCTGCTTGAGCCTTCGATGCAGAATCGTAAGATCATCGACCGAGCCTTTCTAGAAGCTGGGGGGCATCCCGGCGTGGTTTTTGAATCAAACGGCTTTAATGCCGCCATTGTTATTGCCCGAGCTGGAGTAGCCGCAGCCATTGTGCCCAAGGTCCTAATCGAGGAACTGGGTGATTACTCTGATCTGACCGTACTCAACCTGGTGGAACCTGACGTGGAAAAGGAGATTAGCCTTATCGTGCCGCGCCAGTCCAAGAATGCCATAATCAGCAATGCGTTACGCGCTGCAGCGGCCGCTGAGTTTGATAATAAATAATTATCAAGCATTCCAAAAATACGATTTGATCATCTATTATTCTGATGTCATGGACGTTGGTACACCATGGCACTCAACAGGAACCGGAGAAAAGAATGGCACTCGATGATCGTGGCGGTGTTTGGAAGTCTACCAAGGGCAAGGGACGACATACCCCAAAGGGTCGGCAGCTTGAGGACCGGGCTTGGGACGAAGTTCGCACACTGCTTGGCAACACGCCTTGCCGCCGGGACCTTCTTATAGAGTACCTGCATCTTATCCAAGATAAATACGGTCACCTATCCGCTGCGCATCTGCGTGCGCTGGCCGAAGAAATGCGAATATCGCAGGCCGAAATCTACGAGGTAGCAACATTCTACGCCCATTTCGATGTGGTCCGCGAGGAAGAGGCCCCGCCACCCGCGTTGACCATTCGTGTCTGTGATAGTCTATCATGTGAAATGGCGGGCGCTGAGGCGCTGAAACAAGCATTGGAGGATGGGCTTGATGCCTCTGAGGTTCGCGTGCTGCGGGCGCCTTGCATGGGGCGTTGCGACACAGCGCCAGTGCTAGAGATTGGTCATAACCATATCGACCGCGCCACCCCGGAAAAGGTCCATGCGGCCATCGCCAAGGGCGACACCCACGCCCATATACCAGACTACGAGACCTTTGACATGTATCGCGCCGTGGGGGGCTACGAAAAACTTGAAGAGCTTCGCGAGAGCGGCGATTTCGACACTGTGCAAGATGAAATCCTTGCTTCCGGTCTGCGTGGCCTTGGTGGTGCCGGGTTCCCCTCGGGGCGCAAATGGGGATTTGTCCGGGCTGAGGCCGGTCCGCGTTATCTTGCCGTAAACGGTGATGAGGGCGAGCCCGGCACCTTTAAAGATCGTTACTACCTTGAACGAACGCCGCATCTGTTTCTTGAGGGGATGCTGATCGCCGCATGGGCGATTGAGGCGGAAACCTGCTTTATCTACATGCGAGACGAATACCCCGCTGTCCTAGAAATCCTGCGCCGTGAGATTGCCGCGCTTGAGGAGGCGGGACTGGTTGCTAAGGGCTATATCGACCTGCGCCGCGGGGCAGGGGCCTATATCTGTGGCGAAGAAAGCGCGATGATCGAGTCGATTGAGGGCAAGCGCGGTCTACCTCGCCATCGTCCGCCCTTCGTGGCACAGGTTGGTATCTTCAACCGCCCCACGCTCGTGAGCAATATCGAGACGCTATACTGGGTCGCCCGCGTGATGCGCGAGGGTAAGGACATCCTCGCCGGCGTTGAAAAAAACGGGCGGATCGGGCTGCGTTCCTACTCGGTCTCGGGCCGTGTGAAGAACCCAGGAGTGCATCTGCTGCCTGCGGGTTCGACCATCCTCGACATTATCGAGGCCTGCGGTGGCATGAACGATGGTCATAGCTTCAAGGCATATCAGCCCGGTGGACCCTCTGCCGGCTTGTTGCCTGCCAGCATTGCCGACATTCCTATGGATTTCGACGTGCTTCAGGAATACGGCACTTTCATAGGGTCTGCTGCACTTGTCATTCTTTCGGACCAAGACAGCGCCCGTGACGCGGCTCTTAATATGCTGAAGTTCTTCGAAGATGAAAGCTGTGGCCAATGCACGCCCTGCAGGGTGGGGTGTGAAAAGGCGGTCAAGCTGATGCAGGCCGACAGCTGGGACCAGCCACTGCTGGAGGATCTATGCCAGATGATGGCGGATGCTTCGATCTGTGGTCTGGGGCAGGCGGCCTCGAACCCAATCAAGCTGACCATTCAACATTTTGCAGATGAAATCTGAGGGAGGGGATCAATGAGAGACCTGACTGAAACCCAGACTGTCACATTTACCCTCAACGGTGAAGAGATCACCGTCCCGGACACCTACACCATTTGGGAAGCGGCCCATGGCCGAGGCCTTGTGATCCCGCATTTATGCCACAAGCCGCAACCAGGCTATCGCGCCGATGGAAACTGTCGCGCCTGCATGGTTGAGATCGAGGGAGAGCGCACGCTGGCCGCCTCCTGCATTCGTCCGGTGCAGGACGGCATGGTGGTTCATACAGACACCGTCCGCGCCACCAAGGCGCGCGAGATGGTGGTCGAGATGCTCGTCACAGACCAGCCGGAGCGGGACAGGGCCCATGACAAGGCCAGCCATCTTTGGGACATGGCCGATCTGAATGGCGTCTCTGAAAGCCGCTATCCCAAGCTGGAACAGGACCGCATTCCGTTGCTTGATGACACCCATGTCGCGATGAGTGTGAATCTGGATGCCTGTATTCAGTGTGGCCTTTGCGTACGTGCTTGTCGTGAGGTGCAGGTCAATGATGTGATTGGTATGGCTGGGCGCGGGCATGATGCCTATCCGACATTCGACTTTGCCGACTCGATGGGTGACAGCACTTGTGTCGCCTGCGGGGAATGCGTGCAGGCCTGCCCCACGGGCGCGCTCATGCCGTCGAGCATAATGGATGATAACCAAGTGGGTGACCGGAGCGATTTTGATCGCGAGGTGGAAAGCGTCTGTGCCTTCTGTGGTGTTGGCTGCCAGATCTCGATCAAGGTTAAGAATGACAAGGTGCAGTATGTCGAGGGTATCAATGGTCCCGCAAATGAGGGTCGTCTCTGTGTCAAAGGCCGGTTTGGCTATGACTACATCCACCACCAGCATCGCCTTACCAAGCCGCTCATACGGCGTCAGGATGCGCCTGAGAAGGGCCTTAACGTCAATCCTGACAACTGGCAGGAATTCTTCCGCGAAGCGTCTTGGGATGAAGCGCTGGATTTTGCGGCTGATGGTCTGAAGGGCCGGGGGCGTGAGGTGGCTGGGTTTGGTTCGGCTAAATGTACCAATGAAGAAGCGTATCTCTTCCAGAAGTTCATCCGACAGGGTTTTGGCCATAACAACGTGGACCACTGTACGCGGCTGTGCCATGCCTCCTCTGTTGCGGCACTGATCGAAAACGTGGGCTCCGGTGCTGTAACTGCGACCTTCAATGAGATTGAAAATGCTGATGTGGCAATCATCATTGGGGCTAACCCGATTGAAAATCACCCCGTGGCGGCGACATACTTCAAGCAGTTTACCAAGCGCGGCGGCAAGTTGATCGTTATGGACCCGCGCGGCGTGGGCATGCGCCGCTTCGCTACGCATATGCTGCAATTCAAGCCAGGGGCGGATGTCTCGATGCTCAACGCGATCATGAACGTGATTGTGGAAGAAGGGCTTTATGATCAGCAGTACATCGAAGCGTTCACCGAAAATTGGGAGGCTGAGAAAGAGCACCTTAAGCAGTTCCCGCCAGAGAAGATGGAAGCGCTTTGCGGTATCCCAGCCGAGACGCTGCGCGCGGTGGCGCGCGATTTTGCTACTGCCAAGGCGGGAATGATTTTTTGGGGCATGGGTGTCAGCCAGCATATCCACGGCACGGATAATTCCCGCTGCCTGATCTCACTGGCGCTGATGTGCGGCCATGTAGGCCGTCCTGGTACCGGGCTTCACCCGCTTCGGGGGCAGAATAACGTACAGGGCGCCTCTGATGCAGGGCTCATTCCTATGTTTCTTCCGGATTACCAGACGGTAACGGATGATGGCGTGCGGTCTGCTTTTACCGAGGTCTGGCAGTCGGGCGATTTCTCCAGTGAAAAGGGCCTGACCGTGACCGAGATCATGGACGCCGTCCATGCGGGTAATATCAAGGCGATGTATGTGCTGGGTGAAAACCCGGCCATGTCGGACCCAGATGTGGAACATGCCCGCAATGCACTGGCCAAGTTGGATCACCTGGTGGTGCAGGACATCTTTATCACCGAGACGGCGAACTATGCCGATGTGATCCTACCTGCTTCAGCCTTGTATGAGAAATCTGGCACAGTCTCCAACACCAACCGAACGGTGCAGATGTTGCGCCCGGCTGTTTCGCCGCCCGGTACCGCGCGGGAAGATTGGTGGATCGAGGTGGAGCTTGCCAAGCGTTGTGGCCTCGACTGGTCCTACACCCACCCGTCAGAGGTCTATGCCGAGATGTCGCTCAATATGCGCAGCCTTGACAACATCACCTGGGAGCGGCTGGACAATGGGGCAGTCACATATCCGTCGCTCTCGCCTGAAGATCCTGGCCAGACGGTGGTCTTTGGCGACGCCTTCCCACGTACTGACGGTCGCGCGCGCTTTACCCCTGCCAGCGTGGTGCCACCCGATGACCTGCCCGATGCAGAGTATCCGATGGTGCTCACCACGGGGCGCCAGCTGGAACACTGGCACACCGGGTCTATGACGCGCCGCGCTACGGTTCTTGACGCGGTAGAGCCTGAGGCGAACTGTTCGCTTCATCCCTCAACCCTGCGCCAGATGGGCGTGGAGCCAGGTGGGCAGGTGCGCCTGACCACCAAGCGCGGATCAATCGAGATCATGGCCCGTGCGGACCGGGCGGTTGCACCGGACATGGTATTTGTGCCCTTTGCCTATGTTGAAGCAGCAGCAAATATCCTGACCAACCCGGCGATTGATCCCTACGGCAAGATACCTGAGTTCAAGTTCTCGGCGGTTAGGGTCGAGGCAGTTTCGGCCAGCACAGTCGCGGCTGAGTAATAGTAATCCCCATGGGCGCGCCTCATCACACGCGAGCCGCGCCCGCTGGAGCCTCAGAACGGTCGTTTAGCCCCGGATAGAACGGATTGCACCAGGCCCGCCGTCCAGCGGCGTCCACCACAGTCACACGCAACCAGGGCGACGGTGCAACCCGTGCAAATTCTATCCGTGTGCGCGTCATTGACGCCCCATGCACAGCCTGCGTCGCTGATCCTTGCCCCTGCACGATGACAGAAGCCACAGCGCTCGTCTCGACCTCAACCGCGCCATCTTCCCAATGCACCCCGTGGATTTCGGGCCCGGTCGAAGCATAAAAGGCACCGTCTTTCAACGCAGCGACCAGTGCCTCTGGCTCATTCTCCTCGGCCTTAACCATCACCCAGCCGCCGAAATGATCCGGCTCGGAAAAATGCGCGTCATCCGTAGCACACAGCGTCAGTTGCCGCCCTTCGCTCAACAGTTGATCGAGTGTGTAAAACCCGTGTGGGCGGTCACAGCCCACGGCGCAGCCGTGATTGTAAACCTCTACCGCGTGGGCGGCATGGATGGTGCGGGCATCCGCTGTCGTCAAGCCTGACCATTCTGGATGTGCCACAGCCACGAATGCCCCTGCAGCCCGCGCCCGCGCCGCAAGGTTGGCCCCGCTTTCCTGATCCGTACGTACCCCGAAATCAGGCGCATTCGCAGGTGCGAAGTCATAAGGAAGACCCACGGCCAGAATATGCCAGATCTCCCCATTTTCCATCGCGCCCGAATGTAGCTCAGCGCCCGGAATGGTGGTGAAATTGTCTCTTCGGAACGCTTCGGTATCAGAAATGGGATAATCATAGATCCCTACCATGTGGTCGGTCAGAGATATGAAATCATAGCCCTCCGCCCGGTAGCGGCGGCACACCTCAGCGGGTGATAGCACGCCGTCGGACAGAAAAGAATGGGTATGGATGTTGCCTCGCCAGAACCGGCCTGGCCGCTCGAATGCCACACTGCTCATGCTGCTTTCCCCTCTGAGTGCACGCGATGCTTAGTGCAGCTTTGTGACGGGACGATATATGGCGCAACAATATTCTTTGCGTCAGGACAAAAAACTCATCCCATCCGGCCTACAGGTCTTAATGTTCCTGATGACCTGCGCGCAGAATGCCAAGGTAACTGCGGTAGAAATCCCAGATGAAATCTTCCATGCGAGACAGGGGACCTGGCCGGAAGTGATAGGAATTCACCCCCTCCTGGTTGACGCGGATGATCCGTTCATCATCGAGGGTCGTCATGTGCCACAGCCATGTCAAATCCTTGATATTGTAATCCCGCCCTTCCTCGGCATCTTCGCGCACCATCCAGACCATCTGGATATCTGTCTCCTGCACCCCGCGGGGCACAAAGCGATAGCCCACGACGTGATCGGAATAGATGAGAAGGTTGTTGATCATCCCCAGTTGAATGTCCCAAGCTGCATCGAATGGCGCCTGCAAATCCCCCAAGAGGGGCGCCACCAGCTCTCCGGTCTTGGAGCCAGTCTTGAAACCTGGATATAATGGATACCGCCCTGTATAGGCTTCAAGTGTCGGATCACTCGGATCGGTATTCTGCACGAAGGCACGAACCTCCTCATCGACCCCAGCTTTCGCGCAGGCCGCCTTCATAGAGGCCAGCAACTCTGGCGTGATTGAGCGCGGATCCTTGAGGCTATGCGAAATCGAGTAATCCAGATGCGCCGGGCTGCAATGATAGCATTCCATGTAATTCTCAACCGCCAACTTCCAGTTGGCGGGTACCGGATAGGAAGCCTCGTGCGCAATCTTCATCTGCTCAAGTTTTAGCGGTCCCAAATGGGCACCTAGCGTCTCCATGCCAGGCTCGATCGCGGGTGGTGTTTCAGCGGTTGAGATGAAGATCAGCCCCTCAAACACGCGAATGTGGGCGCGCAGCAGGCCATGCTCGGAGGTGTCAAACCCCTCATCCATCTCCCGCGCGGCACGCAGGTTGCCGTTTAGTTCATAGACCCAGGCATGATAGGGGCAAGTGAAGGAATGGGTTCTGCCCGCACGTTCTTGACAGACACGCGCGCCACGGTGACGGCACATGTTAACGAAGGCCCCAATCTCTCCCTTACGATCGCGCGCGATGATGATCGATTCAGGTCCGTACTCAAACAGGAAATAGCTACCCTTCTGGGGAAGTTGCGACACATGCCCCACCCAGATCCAGGTCTGGTTCCAATAGGTCCGGATGTCGGCCTCGTAGACTTCTCGCGAGGTATAAAACCCCCGCGTTAGCGCATAACCTTCGCTTTGCATTTCCAGCAGCGTCGCCAGATCTTCCGTCAGCCAATCTGTACCTGCGCCCTGATCCTTCATTGCAAATCCTCTCTACGTCAGATCGACCTGAATTCGTGAAACTATTCATGTCGCCCAGAAACAGATTAATACCTCACCTGAACTCGAAAAAGTAAGTCGCACGGGTTCGCAGCGCATCGGTCAGGATAGGGTCATAAAAATGGACGATCGTCCATTTTTACCGATTTGGGCCTGTAATGTCAACGGCTCTCTATGCTATCACTCTGATCAAGGTATATTTTCAGGACACGGGCGTGGATACGAGCGTTCAAACCAACCCCTCCAGACGAGACAATCGGCAAAGCCTGATTGACGCCACGATTGCATCAATTGTTGAGATTGGCCTAATCCGCACCAGCGTGAGCGAGATCATTGCTCGCGCAGGCGTATCGCGCGGCATGATCCACCTGCATTTTCAAGGCAAAGAAAATCTAATTGTCGCTGCGGCAGAAGCTGCTGCAGACGACTATTACGACACTCTTAAGGCTCATCTCGTCAAAGCACGCCCAGAAGGTCAATTCCAGATTGAGGCCATGATCCTATGTGATCTTGGCCCAACAGGCCTGACCGAGGAAAAGACCCGCATCTGGCATGAATTGCGTGGCGCAGTGCGGGCCTACCCGGCGCTCCACATCTTCAGTGACACCCGCGATCGGTTTCTGCAGAACATGACCGTTGACTCTTTTTCAGATATTTTCAGGCAGACCGGCTGCCCCGAAGGCGCTGAACAGGCCCGCGACATGTCCATCGCCATCCTGACCATGATGGAGGGCATGTGGAGTGATTTTATGCTGCATCCTGAGAATTTTGATCGCGCCCGCGCCGCCCAGATTGTATTTCGTGTGCTGGCTAGTGTTCTCCCGGGCTATTTTGACCTGAACGGGGCGCGGGATTATACCCGTTGAAGCAGCCTACACGTTTGCGTGTACCACCCTCGCAATCACACCGGTGACCGGTCAGATTGACCAGAGTGCTTGACGCTCTGGTTGGGCACGTTACACCTTTGTTAAATCGGTATTTCGGGGACACCATGTGCATCAAACTCTGCCTTACTTCCGCCGTCGCGCTGATGGTATCCATGCTGGGCGTCGCAGCCCATGCACAGGACGGTATTGCAAAGCCCTCAGTGTCGATCGAGCTTAACACCGTCAAACCCGGTGAAAGTGGCTGCAAACTTAGTTTTCTTGTGCTCAACACCCATGGTGCGGCGATCGAAAAGGCGGTGTATGAGACGGTTCTGTTTGACAGTGCCGGTCAGGTTGATCGCCTGACGCTTTTTGATTTTGGAACACTGCCGCCAGACCGTCCCCGCGTAAGACAATTTTCAATCAGCGGCATGGATTGCAACACGCTGGGTCAGGTGCTTATCAACGGTGCGCATACATGCGAAGCCCCAGATCTCGATGACAAGGCTTGCGAAGCGGGTCTGACCCTTACCACACGCACCGCGATTGAGGTCATCGGATGAATGGGCTTTTCAATGCATTGGAACGTGTCGTAGCACTTGGCGGACCTGTGGTGGTCATCCTCATCGGGGTGGCTATCCTGACTACGGCTGTTATTCTCTACAAGCTTTGGCAGTTTTCCGCAGCAGGCGTTGGTCGCCACAAAGCACTGGCTGAAGCCGTGCGCGCTTGGGATCAGGGTGACAGGCCCGGGGCGCAGGCGGCGTTGACACGCTCAAAAAGTTATCTTGCGCCGGTCGTTGACATGGCTTTTACCGCCACGCCTCAGGACCAGACCCGGCTTGAGGCCGAGGCCGAAAGCCGCTTTGCCCGACTGGAAGGTGGGATGCGCCTGCTGGACAGCGTGGCACAACTGGCCCCGTTGCTTGGGCTATTTGGTACGGTTCTGGGGATGATCGAGGCGTTCCAATCCATGCAGCAGGCGGGCTCGCAGGTAGATCCTTCGCTGCTGGCAGGCGGCATTTGGGTGGCTCTGCTTACAACGGCGGTGGGGCTTGCGGTCGCCATGCCTACCTCGATTGTGCACAGCTGGTTTGAAAGCCGCATGGACCGAGAACGCGTGATCGCGGAACGCGCGATTGCCACGATCCTTTTCCCGCAAGGCCGGGGTAGGGTGGCAAGAGCAGGGCAGGAGGCGGCTTTTGGCCCTGCGTAAGCGATCGTCGCGGCGCAAGCTTGCGATGACATCGCTGATTGATGTTATCTTCCTGTTGCTGCTATTTTTTATGCTGTCTTCTACGTTTTCGCGATTCTCGGAGGTTGAGCTTGCTGCAGCCGCGCCCGCACTATCATCGGGTGTGACGTCTGAGACGCGCCCAACTTTCCTGCGGCTTGGTATCGACAGCGTCAGCCTGAATGGCCAGGACATGACATTGGACGGGCTACCAGAGGCACTGAACGCCCTGCGCGCCGATAACGAGGATACGCTGCCCGTGCTGGTCAGCCTGCGGGATAATGTGAATGCGCAGCGCCTGACTGACCTTCTAGTGGTGTTGCGCCCGGTGCAGCGGATTTCCGTGACGGTATTGGGCGGATGATGCGAAGAAAGCGGCACTCTTCACGACGCGAACCCACGATTGCGTTGATCAACGTGGTTTTCCTGATGCTCGTGTTTTTCCTAGTGGCCGGTACAATCTCACAGCCTTTGGATGGGGATTTGAAACTGGTGCGCACGGCGGATCTGGAAGGCACACAACCCCCTGACACGATCGTGATCCACGAAGACGGCCGGCTCAGCTATCGCGGTCAGGAGATCGCGGGCATCGACATTTTCCTCAATGCCCGCACCGAAGAAGAGCGTCAAACAGTCCGGCTTGTGCCGGACCGAGAACTTTCAGCAGAGAGGTTGGTTCAGATCGCACGGCAATTGCGCGCTGCCGGGGCGCAAAGTGTGATGGTGGTAACAGAAAAAGCCGCACAGTAAGAAAGAGGCTTGCAGGCAAAGATAGACAAAAGCGCACAGATAAGCAGTCTTGCGCAAGCGCACAAGACCATCCAGATCAACAAAAGGCTGGGATCAGAACCAGCTTTGAACGCCGCGCGCCGCACCTGAGATGTCGCGACCAACGCCATCCACCGTCGCGCACCCTGCCAGGGCCGCAGCGATGAACGCTATAGCAACTAGTTTTTTCATTGTTTCACCTTGGGGCCTTTGCGGCCTCTATTGCTCATCTGCCTCAAACCACCAGACATGCGGAAGGAACCAAACACCGTCCCCATAGACTGGCAACCTGTCCTGTGGATAACTCAATTCTGCCAGATGGGCAATCCGTCCAACCGAATACTGGTGAATTGGAATGACGTAGCGACCAGAAATCAACACTCGGTCTAGCGCGCGCACAGCGGCCACGAAATCGTCTCGGCTTTCTGCCGCCAGCATCGCATCCATCATCGCGTCCGCCGCCGGAGAGGCCATACCCATCAGGTTACGTGTGCCAGGGGTGTAGGCGTCTTGCGAACCCCAATAGGCCCTCTGCTCATTCCCCGGTGACAGCGATAACGCCCGGCGCA
This sequence comes from Roseovarius sp., assembly GCA_963691795.1. Classification (GTDB taxonomy): domain Bacteria; phylum Pseudomonadota; class Alphaproteobacteria; order Rhodobacterales; family Rhodobacteraceae; genus Roseovarius. The sequence goes on along the minus strand of OY829373.1, from coordinate 2,844,583 downwards.
TGAATGTCAGGTCAAAATCGAACTCTGCGATACAGGCATTATATTGCGCACTGTCCGTGGTTTCGACTTCAAGTGTGATACCCAACCGCTTCAACGCCTGTCCGTAAATATCCATGTAGGTGCGCGCCTGTGCCAACAGTGCGTCCTGTTTGAGCAGGACATCCAGAACAAGAGGCTGGCCGTCGACGTTTTTCAGAACTCCTTCTTGGACAGTCCAACCCGCCTCGTTCAGAAGGGCCATCGCGTTGCGAATATTCTTTCTATTACGCTTGGTACCGTCGCTTTGGGGCAAGCTGTAGCCCTCCAGCGCACCTGGGAACACGTCGTCGGCAAACGGCTCTAACAGCGCTTTCACGCGCCCCTCCGCCGGGCCAGGTCGCAGGGCCAGTTCAGAATTGGAGAAATAGGAGCTGATGCGCGGCTGTCGTCCGCCGGTTAGCGTGTCATTGACGAACTCGAAATTGAATGCCTGGATCAGCGCCTCCCGCACGCGCCAGTCGTCAAGCGGCGTGTTGCGTGTGTTCATAACAAATCCTGTGATGCCCGAGGGTTTGCGATGGGGGATTTCGGTCAGAACGATCTCTCCGCGCTCGACGGCCGGAAAATCATACTGCGTGGCCCAGCGTTCGGCGTTGAACTCGCGCAGGTAAGAAAGTGCCTTGGCCTTGAACGCCTCCTGCATGACGGCACCATCGGCATAAAACTCTATCCTGATTTCATCGAAATTGGCCGTGCCGCGATTGATTGGTAAATCCTGGCCCCAGTAATCGGGGTTGCGGCGCAGTACGGTGTAGCGACCAATTTCGTAGTCGGTCACCATATAGGGGGCAGAGCCAATCGGGATGTCGTCAATCTGCGCGGCCTCGAACTCGGCCGTGTCCCATTGGGACTTTTTCAGTATCGGGCGCAAACCGGCCAGCAGTGCTAGCTCCCGATCGGCGCGATTAAAAGTCAGACGCAGGCTGCGGGCTCCTGTCGCCTCAATCCGCTCCACTGAGGACCAGAAGCTTTGGTAGCGGGGATGCCCACGCGTGCCGAGAGTCTCATAGGACCAAATCACATCTTCGACCGTTACGGGTGTCCCGTCAGAGAATCGGGCCTCTTCGCGGAGCGTGAACTCGACCCACTCACGATTCGGACCCGTCTCAATTGATTCGGCCAAAAGCCCGTAAAGTGTGAATGGTTCGTCCCAGGACCGCGCCATGAGCGTCTCATGTGTCAGGAAACGAAGCTGCCAAGGCGCATTGCCCTTAAGGGTAAACGAGTTGAAAGTATCAAAGCTGCCGACATTGCCTGTGACCACCCGTCCACCTTTGGGTGCGTCCGGGTTAGCGTAGGGCAGGGACACAAAATCATGTGGTAGCGCGGGCGCGCCATACATGGCTATGGCGTGAGAAGGCTCTGATGTCGCCTGTGCAGTGGCAAGAAGGAGCGCAAAAATGCCCGCGATTCCGGTGGAAAAAACGCGTCTGATCATGAAAAAATCTGGTCTCAATTTGGCAACAATCCCGGTAACACCTTGTTTCATTGACTAGAACGGTAATCATCCTGAAATGGGTTTTCAAACTTTTAGCTTGGATCGTGGCGATCTTTGTCTTATACACAAATTACTGCTCGATAGGTTTCTTGCCTGTATGAAACCTGCCTCAATAACTTAACGCCGGCTTCGTGCCGGCGTTTTTTTTTCTCGTGCGCTCGCCCTGCTTTACTGGTCTGCGTTGCTCTGGAATTGTATTCAGGCATCGCAGGTGTACTTTGCAAGTGCAGCATGGCACTGTCTCTGAGGATCAAGCATGGGAGACAAATGTCATGAGTCTGGCCGGGAAAACAGCCATTGTCACGGGATCAAATTCGGGGATCGGGCTGGGTGCTGCAATCGAGCTGGCGCGCGCCGGGGCCGATGTGGTGCTCAATTCCTTTACCGATCAGGAAGAAGACCACGCCCTCGCCGCGAAGCTGGCGGAGACGCATGGTACGAAGGTGCGTTACATTCGGGCCGATATGTCCGACCCTACGGCCTGCCGCGCACTGATCAAGAGCGCGGGGGGCTGTGACATCCTCGTCAATAACGCCGGCATTCAGCACGTCGCGGGCATCCCTGATTTCCCGATTGAAAAATGGGATACGATCATCGCGATCAATATGAGCTCAGCCTTTCATACCACGGCTGCAGCCTTGCCGTTGATGCGCGAACGCGGTTGGGGCCGGGTGGTCAACATCGCATCAGCCCATGGCCTTACAGCGAGTCCGTTCAAATCGGCCTATGTGGCGGCCAAGCACGGGGTCGTAGGGCTAACCAAGGTAACTGCGTTGGAGACTGCCGAGGAGGCGATCACTGCCAATGCGATTTGCCCCGGCTATGTGCTTACCCCTCTGGTAGAGGCGCAGATCCCCGATACGATGAAGGAATATGACATGAGCAGGGAGGATGTGATCCGCAATGTCATGCTGACGCGCCAGCCCTCAAAGGAATTTGCCACGGTGGAACAGATTGGCGGCACGGTTCTTTATCTGTGCTCAGAGGCCGCAGCTCAGGTTACGGGCACAACGATTAGCGTGGATGGGGGATGGACCGCGTTGTAGGATCAGAAAAACCAAACCCACGACATCGTCAATACTTTAACCGAGAACAGATCTTAGGAAATAGATTGCTTGATTATGGGTGATACCTTTTGAACCTGTCGTTTCAAAACTGATATCCCTTCAAGAGTACTATAGCGCATGCTTCAGAATGAACGCCTCCAACTAACTACGATCTAGGGCGCTTCATCTTACGCAGTGAATGATGGGTTTTTAACTATGGCTGGAATGAAAAAACTGGCCGGTGACGTAATGAAAACGATCTTTGGGTGTCTGATCGCTATAAACGACCTTAAACAGGGATACACGAGCGCGTGGCATTATTGCTAACAGCCGGTAATGCTGCCAGGTCCTAATCCGTGAGCCGTACTGCGGAAAACATCTTTATTGATAATGAGGTCGGCGTCTCGAGTGAAAAGTATTTTTCGACCGAATGGCGATGGTTGGCTGACCACAATCAGACACGTTATTTTAAAATGTCTTTGAAATGCTCCGAAGTCCACACGTGTTTGAACCCGGTTTGCGGTGTACGCCAGCTTTCGCCATAGACTTTTTCGATATAGTGGAATGGGTTGCGTGGAAGCAGCAGATCAACCCCACAGATCTTTCCAGCGATAGTTGGAAAGACTTGTTCTGTGAGAATATGGCGTCGTGGACCCGGAAAAAACGAAGTGAATTCATCCTTGATCAAGCCAACAAAGACATCGATGTTACGTTCACGCCAGACTTTCACCCAACGATGGCTAAGCATATCGCCAGACACGTTCCAGCCCTTAGTCCGCAGAAAAGCTTCGGTCTTGGCCAGAGCCGCTGCGATTGTGGGCGTTTCATCACTGCGTTTAAAACCTATGATGAGATCCAAATCATCATCATGAGGTATCAGCTTTCCATCACGCACATACCCGAGCACCCCACCATATCCAACGCATGTAAATGGAGAAATTTCCTGAAGATGGTGACAAACATCCATTGTCTTAGTCAGGTATTCACGAATATCCTCATCACCCCAAAAACGGAAGGTCTTGTGTATGCCATGCCCTGTGATTTCATGGCCAAAATCGAACATAACGTTCTCATTGATCTGTTTTTCTACATGTCGCGCCACCTGCATATCCAGCCCACGGGCCGCGCACTGATCCTCAATCACTTTGCGGGTGATGGAATTGCCGCGTAGCCAGTGTATCAAGCCGTCCAGATAGGCTGAAGCGCGTGTGCGCTGCGTGGCATCTTTTATATACGCAACGAAATTTCGGGCTATTTTCTCTGTCTCATCGACAAAGCTCCGGTGATTATGCAGGACATGCCACGCGTGCCCATCTTCGGAAAGCTCAACCCTTAAACTCCAGTTCCGCTTTGCTTGAAGGTCCTTCCGGTTGCGGATACGGATTGTCTCGAGGGGGCGAGTGGTGCCTAAATCAAGCTGTACGTAGGGATTTTTCTCATTTGCCGTGTGCAGACCAAGGCCGAGGTTTGTGACTGGTTGCGGATGGGCCGGGGGGTGAATCGAACTGGCTGTCAGAGTGTAATCTAAAAATTCGCGGGTCTGGCCTTCGAGGAACAGTTCAAGTTTGTTGAAGTGTAGGGTTTGTGTACCGGGCAACCACACTTTTACGAAACGTGCCGACTTCTTGACTGGTAGCGTTAGGTTGCGGAAACTATCACCCCCGAAAATACATGGCCCGCAAATATGAGTGAGTTGCGCGAAGATATCGTTGGTATCCTGTATTTGCTCAAGCACCAAAAAGAATCCTCTATCCCAAAGGTTACTTTGCCTTGCGCTCAATCAGAAGGCGCACAACATGGGCGTCGTCCATCTTGTACTTGGCAAACCCTAAACCCTGCACCATGTACGTGGCCTTAAGATTTCGTTTGAACAGCTCAGCGAGAAAATCAACTGGATCAACGTATCGGCGGTAATGTGCGCCGGTTACTTTTGTGAGGTTCTCATCTATTGGGGTGCGAAACTCAAGAGCCAAGCACCCACCACGCTTTGCAAGATAGGCTGCGCAGAAATCAAGGAATAAATCCTGTTCCTCATCAGTGATCGCCTGAATAAAAAAGCGAGCGTATATCATGACGTTACCGGCCAAACCTGCACTTGACACAGCATCTTCCACCTTCGAACACAAAGCTGGATCACCGACAGAGACGGCAAGTGGCGAAATTGGTAAAGCGGCCTTGTCTGCGCGTATACGAATATCGTCAATTCCCGACGTCGAACTGTCGACCGACAGGACTGGCAAGCCATGGCGGGCAAAAAAGAAACTGTCGCGCCCGTTGCCGCATCCCACGTCTATGACGTAGTTGACATCCGACGCCTCTGAGAGGGCAAATACAGCAAACTGAGAGGGCAACTGCGGTATGTTACCGACTGAATAATATGAGTTCCAGTATTGACCGCGCTCTTCTTGTTGTCTTTTTATTTACTAGTTTTCTGTGCCTAGGGAGAGATACGCGTGGTTAAAAGTAATCGCTCGAAAACGTCAATCATTTCTCTGAAGTGCAGACGATCATATCGTGGGCCTGTGACTTTTACAGCTCTGTTTAAGTCTCAAATCAACCTATATGTTCTGGTGATCTTCTGAGTTGCATTTGTTGTTGAAATACCTCGTTTGGGACTCGTATTTTAATTCTTCAATTCTCAGCTTCAAGAAGTCCCCTGATAATTCGTGCCACTTCTTCAATGCCTATTTCATCGATCACCAAAGTGTAGTCTGCATGGGCGAGAAAAAACGCGTCAGAAGCATTGGCTGTACTAAGGATCCGGGCGATAGCCGCCTTGTGGCGCATATGTCCCACCGAGGGCCGCTTTTCCAATCGCTCCCGGTGACGATCGGGCGACGTAGTCCTCAGATACATCACCGTTATATCCGCCTGATCGATCCGTGGCGCGTCTCTAAAGCGGCCCACCGCCTTGACAAATGTGCGTGATACACTTGTGGCCACGACCTGCACCCCTTGCGCGACAAGTTTTTCTACCACCTCATCTGCCGTTTCATCTGCATATGGTTGGGTGGCGTTTGTGTTCATTTTGATATTGCTGTTTTCATACAGGTAAATGTCCATGTCGCATGTCTCGTACAGATCATCGAGATGTTGTACGACGGCGGTCTTGCCGGCAGCGGAATGGCCAATCATAAAGACATGTCTACTCATTTGCTTTCTTCAAAAGGGCATTTCACCTGCCGCTTGGTCGTTAAAGTTTAGATCTGGAAAACGCCTTGTTTCCAGTCGACCTAAAGCTGCTAATAGCACTTTTCAGGCTGCTTTTACTTTATCCACAAGTTCAGGATGCTCTGGATAAACAAGACCCGCCGAAATGACGAGCTTGGCCGCTTCCTCAATCGACATTTCAAGCTCAATAATGTCTTCGCGGGGAAAAAAGAGCAAGAATCCACTGGTTGGGTTTGGCGTCGTTGGCAAGAATATACTTAGCATATCACCGCCGTGCCCTGCTTTGTCTGCCACTTCGCCTTTTGCTTGCGTAGAGATAAACCCAATGGCCCAAATGCCGCGGCGGGGGTACTCGATCAGGCAGGCCGTCTCGAAGCTGCGCTCGGACTGGGCAAAGACAGTCTCAGCGATTTGCTTGACGCCCGAATAGATCGATCTCACAACCGGCATCCGGTCCACGAGACTTTCGGCAAAGGTGATCAGAGATTTGCCGATCAACCCCTTAGCAATCCAGCCTACCAGGATGGTGAAAACCAAGAAGAAGATCAGCCCAACACCGCGCAGATTGATGCCAATATATTGTTCAGGCCGGAATTGTGCGGGCACCAGCGGCAGGACAAAGCTGTCCACCCAACCTATCAGCGTCCACACCAACCAAATTGTCAGCCCCACCGGAGCTATCACGACAATGCCCGTTAGGAAGCTGGACCGCAGACCGGCAAACCGGCCGGGCCTTTTCACATGGGGCTTTTCGTCGTCAAAGGGCGTGTTCATTCCTTGGCCTTCAAGAGGGTCACTGCAAACATGTAAGCAGAAGCGCTTGCGTGTACAATAACTATCCTATCAGGTCTGGCTGTCATCGTCTTGACCGACCCGGCGAGCAAGACAGACGGCAATTTGCGCCGCCAGTGCCGCATTATTGAGCACAAGCGCGATATTGGCGTCGAGAGAACGGCCCTGCGTGCGCTCGAAAATCCGCGACAGGAGAAATGGCGTTACCTCTTTGCCTGCGATGCACTGTTCCGCAGCCTCTTGAACCGTAGCCTCGATAATCGGGTGGAGGGTCTCGGCAGGAATCTCATATGCCTTCGGGATCGGGTTGGCGACAAGCTGCCCCCCCGGCAGACCCAGTTCAGTGCGCAGAAGATGCGCACGGGCGATGGTGTCGGGGTCATCCATACGCAAAGGCGCGGGTAGGGGAGAGGTTGCCGACCAGAAGGACGGGAACGCATCTTGCCCATAGGCAATCACCGGTACGCCCAGGGTTTCTAGCACCTCCAGCGTTTTGGGCAGGTCGAGAATGGCCTTGGCACCGGCGCAAATAACGCTTACCGGAGTTTGCGCCAGTTCCTGTAAGTCGGCAGAGATGTCGAAGCTTTCATCGGCACCCCTATGCACCCCGCCAATGCCCCCCGTGGCAAAGACTGATATCCCGGCAAGGCGGGCCATAATCATCGTGGCCGCAACTGTGGTTGCACCGGTCTGGCCAAGCGCCATGGCTGCGGCCAAGTCAGCGCGGCTCAGCTTGGCTACATCACTTGCCTGTGCAAGGTCCTCGAGTGCATCTTTGGTCATTCCAGCGTGAAGATGTCCCCCAAGCACCGCCATTGTCGCTGGGACCGCACCGTTATTACGAACGGTTTGCTCCACTTCCAGAGCAGTTTCAAAATTGCGCGGCCAAGGCATGCCGTGGGTTATTATAGTACTCTCGAGCGCGACCACGGGGCGTCCTTCCTGAAGTGCAGTGGCTACCTCAGATGAGGGTGTAATGTTGGTCATGGACTGCCATCCTCTGATACGTATCGCGCCGATGCCTTCAGTGCAGCTTGAAGCGCCGATCGACGGTCTGCTCCGCGCAGTTCCGCCGCGATATGGGCAGCCATGAATGTGTCACCCGCCCCGGTCAGCCGTCGAACCGTGATTTGGGGCGGGGTGCCGGTGACAACACCTTTTGATGTGGCATCAGCCGCCTCATGAGGGCCGTGCGTGACCAAAGCTCGACTTGAACCTTGCGCGATCAGCGCCTGCGCGGCCTCGGCAGCGGTCGCAAAGCTGGTCCCACAAATAATGCCCGCCTCCTCGCAATTAACATAAAGAACACCGCGCCCTGCATTGACGAAAGGCATCAACCGGTCAGCCTTGCCCGGAGAAGCCGGTGCGATGCGCATATCGGTGTAGGCCAGCATGTTGCCCTGTGCAATCTCCTCGAGGAGGCCGAGGGTCAGGTTCCCGTCGAGCGCCGCGATCCCGCTAAAGGGTGCCTCGGGCGAACCAAGCGCACCATCCAAAAGTGGCGACAGGATTGCCGCTCCACTGTGTTCCAGCGTTCGGGCATCGGCGATGGCGGCAATCACACCGCCAGGGCCCTCGATGGCCATGTAGCGATCCGTGGCCAGGTCAGGGGCGCGGTAGATATGGGATGTCTCGATTCCCATTTCGGCGCAGCGTTCCAGCAATTCCTCACCCGAGCGATCCCGCCCCACGGCGCTAAGCAGCACCGGACGCAATCCAAAACGAACGCAGGTCATAGCAATGTTTAGCGCCACACCCCCCGGCAGCCGGGTAATTTCTCCAGCCACGTCTGATCCCTCACGCATCTGGCGTTGTGTCCGCCCGATCACATCCCACAAAACAGAACCTATGCAAAGAATATCACCCGACATATGCCCCATGTTGCCGCCCTGCGCCTTGGGCGCAAGCGCTCATTGCCTAACAGTGGACGTATTACTTAAAAGAATTTGCTCGAAGTCTTTTAGAATTTTCCCGCTCTGCATGCTCGCGGTATCGCTGCGAAGGCCTGTTTGCAGCCTAGCGTGCAGACTGTAGAAAAGGCACTGATTTAACCATTGGACAAAGCGCCTTTGCGACAGCTCATCATCTATACCGGCCTTGCCTGTTTCGTGGCGGCAGCCTTTGCGGCAAATCTGCCCAATTCCGTGCTTTTTGCCCCCTCGGGTAAGGCTCGCAAGTCGCAGGTAATCTCAGAATTTATCAATCTGAGTGCCGCGCCCAGCGAACTTCGTATCGACTTTCTCAATCGTCAGCGCCTTCAGCGCATGAACCACGAGACGCGTCTGGCTCATATTCAACCCGGCCTTATCGCTCAAACAGCCCTCGCCACCGATTTGACGGTCGAAGAGGTACGCATCCAGCTTTCCAACCCCGATGTGACCAGCGCCTTCGACCATACCGGCGTGATGTTCGATCCACCCAACAACTTCATCTCCGGGCAAACTGGGCCATGGACGTGGGCGCTTGTTACCCAAAGAGCAGAAGATGCAGTGGACCGAACCGACTGTGGTCTGACAGCCCATTGTGGGGTCTGGTTGCTTTACTGGACGCAAGATCAATGGTTTTACTCTCCGGTTGGCCATCCTGATCTCAATGCGATCCTAGTGTCCGGCGCACCGGAATTAGAGCCCGTGATCCGCGACGAATTGGAGGGGTATTGATGCGATTTCTGGGCCTAAGGACAAACTTGGGTGTGCTGGCCTGTCTGGTGTTGCCGGTCATCGCACAGGCACAATGCGATCCCCTCGCTGATCCCAGCAAACTTGTTCTGGCATCTGAAGTGCAATGTGGAAATTACATCGATGAGAACGGGCGCCATGCGCTCTTTTGTCAATGGGTTTTCGAGTACCGCGCCCCAGCCGCCAAAGATGCCTTCGCAAAGGCACAAACCGCACTGATCGACTGTTTTGAGGAAAGCCGTGCCGCTGAGGGCCAGGTTAATCACCCTGACAGCTATGATCAGGTGGTTCTCTTGGGCCGTAGTACACGCGTATCGCTTGCTCTGAAGGATAAGGCCGCTCACTCTGCCACGTATCTTTTTCTCCGGATAGAAGACATGCCCTGAGGGGGCTTGCACCGTCTAAATTTAAGCGCTATACGCGCGGCCATTAATCCGCAGGTATGGGCGGGCTTCGGGGGAGACATCCCCGATAGTCCACCGGTTGAAGCATCCGCTTCTCACCCCGTACCGAGGCGTAAACCGGAAAGGAAACGACCATGGCTCTTCCAGAGTTCACCATGCGTCAGCTGCTTGAAGCTGGCGTTCACTTCGGCCACCAGACGCAGCGTTGGAACCCCCGCATGGGTGAGTTTATTTATGGCGCGCGCAATGGCATCCACATTCTTGACCTGACACAGACCGTGCCAATGCTGGACGCAGCGCTCAACGTAGTGCGTGAGACCGTCGCAAAGGGCGGCCGTGTTCTGTTCGTCGGCACCAAACGTCAGGCCGCTGGTCCCGTCGCGGAAGCGGCTGAAAAATGTGCCCAGTACTATATGAACCATCGCTGGCTGGGTGGCACGCTTACCAACTGGCAGACCGTGTCCAAGTCCATCCAGCGTTTGGCTGAGATCGACGAAAAGATCTCTGGCGGTGCCGAAGGTCTGACCAAGAAGGAACGCCTTGGGCTCGAGCGTGAGCAGGCTAAACTCCAAGCCAGCCTTGGAGGCATCCGCGAAATGGGCGGCGTGCCGGATTTGATCTTCGTCATCGACGTCAAAAAAGAAGCCCTGGCCGTGGCCGAAGCCAACAAGCTGGGCATCCCGGTTGTGGCTGTTGTGGACACCAACTGTAAACCAGATGGCATTGATTACATCATCCCCGGTAACGACGATGCCGCGCGCGCCATCACACTTTACTGTGACCTGGCCGCTCGTGCTGCACTTGACGGTATGTCCGCCCAGTTGGGAGCGGCTGGCGTTGACATGGGCGCCATGGAAGAGGCTCCGGTCGAAGAGGTGATCGCGCAAGAGGCACCGGTAGAGGAAGCCCCCGCCGCCGAAGCCCCTGCAGAAGAGACCTCTGAGGGCTGATTAAAGCCCTTTCGTCACACATTCGACACGCGTGGCGGGTATCCCGCCGCGCATCATGATCTGAATTTAGGAGAGCCAAAATGGCGATCACAGCATCAATGGTGAAAGAACTGCGCGACAGCACTGGCGCAGGTATGATGGACGCGAAAAAAGCGTTGACTGAAACCGATGGCGACATGGAAGCCGCGGTCGACTGGCTGCGCACCAAGGGTTTGGCCAAAGCGGCCAAGAAATCTGGCCGTACCGCGGCAGAGGGTCTTGTGGCTGTCAAGGTTGACGGTGGCAAAGGTGTCGCGGTTGAGGTGAACTCTGAAACTGACTTCGTTGCTAAGAACGCCGATTTCCAGAGCATGGTAGCCGGTGTTGCCGGTGCAGCACTTGGTGTTTCTGACGTCGAGGCACTCAAAGCAGCTGATATGGATGGCAAGACAGTCGAAGCAACGATCACGGATGCAGTGGCCACTATCGGTGAAAATATGTCAGTGCGCCGGATGGCCGCGCTTGAAGGCTCTACAGTGGTGTCTTACGTGCATAATGCCGCAGCAGACGGCATGGGCAAAATCGGTGTGCTGGTTGCGCTGAATGGCGATGAAGCCTTTGGCAAGCAGGTCGCAATGCATATCGCCGCCACAAACCCGGCCGCCCTGAACGAGGCCGAACTTGACCCCGCGGTCGTTGAAAAAGAGCGTCAGATTCAGATTGATATAGCCCGCGAGTCTGGCAAGCCGGAGCAGGTAATCGAGAAAATGATCGAAGGCCGGATGAAGAAGTACATGGCCGAAGTGACGCTGCTGGGTCAGGCCTTTGTCATCAACCCCGACCTGACGGTTGCCGCTGCCGCCAAGGAAGCCGGTGCGGAAGTGACTGGTTATGTTCGTCTGGAAGTGGGCGAGGGCATTGAAAAGAAGGAAGAGGACTTCGCTGCAGAGGTCGCCAAGACCGCAGCCGGCGGCTGATCTTTTTGATCCGTTTTTTAAAGGGCGCCTTTTGGCGCCCTTTTTCATGACCTACTTTAGTATAAAAATACAACACACTGAAAATTATTGGAATTTTGAAATCGCTATTTTCAACAATGCGAACGCGTTCTACATCAACCGCGCGGTCGCTTTGGGCCATGGGTCCTCGAACGCATGTCCCGCCTTCCAACTGGCCACTTCCTCATCTGTGCATAGGCATCCGCGTACGGCACCGGCAAAATTCTCCAACCCGTCTCGATCGCCAATCACCGTCAGACGGCAATGGCGATCCCCAAACTCAGGCGACAGTTCCTTAAGCCGTCTGCGCATTTCGGCACGTTCCTCGGCCATAAGGTTGAGGTGTTCATCCTCCAACGCCGCCACTTTCCAGTAGTTCAGAATCTCAAGCCCAACGCTCCCGCCTGTCTGGTTCCACAAAAGTTGCAATTGGTCTCGGCTTGGCAGCCAGAAAAATCCCTTGCTGCGATAGATGCCCTCACCAAGAGACCGGGTAAAGACATCCCAAAGGCGCTGCGGATGCATAGGCCTGGGGTCCGAGATCACAATGCTGCCGATCCGGTAATCCTCTGCACTGGCCATCGAGCTTGTGCCATTGGTGGCGTCCCACTCCGTCAGCTCAGCCCCTAGCATGGCTACGCGCGTATGATCGTATGGCGGCAAGGCCAGCACGTCTGACAGGCTCACATTGCCCCATTTCATCGCCACTATATCTGCACCAGGATTGATGGGATGAATGGCCTCAGCCACGCTTCGCAGGGTATCCATCGCGACCCTATCCATCTTAGAGAGAAGAATTCGCGAGGCAAACATGATCTGCTCTGCCAGCAAGTTCTCGACCCCGCGCTGCCCGGCAGCAAGATTTTTGGACGCAGATGGTACAATTGCCCGCCCAAGATCATGATCCTGGGCGAGCGTGATCGTATCCACCACCGATAAAAAACCATGTAGCCGGACATCCGCGCGCTGCCGTATTGCCTCCAGCAGGGGCCAGGGATGTGCGCTGCCAGAGGTTTCTATAACAATGTGCGAAGCCCCATTTTCTAACAATCTTTCAATACCTTCAGAAAACTTCTTTAACCCATAAGTACCACTGATGCTGCCTGCTGGGATTGAGACGAAAAGCACATCCTCGCGCGACAGAACTTCACTGGCATCAAGGATGCGCCCGTCCACGTCAAGCTCACTCATCTCGTTGACGATCACGCCAAGACGCACCTCGTCAAGGCTGCGGGCTTGAACTATGAGGCTTTGCAGCAGGGTGGTCTTTCCGGACCCCAGGAAGCCATTAAGGATAGTGATGGGCAGCGGTGCAGTCATCTTGGAACGCCTTCAAAAAAGGAGCCAGTCACATTAGAGCACTTGCACAGTAATAGCGCGTAGCGTCAAGCTGGCATGCGCAATGCGCCTGTTTGCAAAGCGACTCATTTGTAACGTTACGATCAGGATGACACATTCAAGGCCAACGTTTTATTCGACCGTCTCGGGCCCGTTCATCGCGGACTGGCTCGCCGCGCTACGCCCGCTTTGTTCGCCCGCGCAGTATCAATGCCTGCTGGAACGCGCCGATCTTTCTGCCGAAGCAGAGCATGGGCGCGTTACGCTAGATCAGATCGTGCGTCTATACCAGTTGGCAGCGGTGGAGACGGGGGACGAAATGATGGGCCTGTGGTCCCGTCCGATCCGGGCACGCGCCCTACAGCATCTGCTCAACGCCGTACGCGAGGCGACCACGCTGCCATCTGCCCTCTACCGTTTTTCGACCTTCTGGAACCTGCTACTCGATGACTATCAGTTTGCATTGACCGAACATGATCAAACCCTGACGCTCCGATTGGTCCCGCAGGCAGAACAGCATCCACAGCGCTTTGGTCACATGCTTATCCTCAAGCTCGCCCATGGTTTGATGTCATGGCTTGCTCGCCAAGAGGTCCCGCTCAACGCTGTTGTCTTTGCCTTTCCACGTCCTGCCTTTGCTGCAGATTATACCGTAATTTTCCCCGCTCCGGTGACGTTTGAGGCGGCTGAAACCGCCATAACCTTCGACATGGGCAGAGCGGGCCCGGTTCATGTGCGCAGTGCCGTCGATCGCGATCTTTTTCTGGAAAACGCCCCCCGCGACTGGATCTTCACACGCTCAAGCCAGCACACCCAATCCTTGCGCGTGCGCCATCACCTAAGCATCATAGGCTGGCAAGAGGCCAACCTTACCGACACCGCGCGGGCTATGAATCTGACCCCACGAACCCTGATGCGCCGGCTGGAGGCAGATGGCACCTCGTTTCAGGCCATCAAGGACGGGCTGCGCCGGGACATCGCAATCAGCCACCTTCAGACAGGGCGCAAAAGCATTGAGGACATTGCCCTTGATCTCGGCTTTTCCTCTGCGGCCAATTTCCACAAGGCTTTCTTGCGTTGGACATATTCAACGCCAAGCAGTTATAGACGCAAAGACACGCGTCGGGCATAAGTTTGTCACTTTTGGAAAGTATTTTGTCATGAGCTGAGATGGATACCACCAACCAAAGCCCGTATCTGTCCACATAAAATATATCTCAAGTGCTGAGAAACGCGATATCTCATGCGGCAGGCCGGGAAATGCGGTTTGGCGCGACAGGACAGGTTTGCTTTTAAAGGACAATGGCATGTCGGAAAAACTGGATACGATCCTCGCTGCTGCCCGCGATCACGCGGCAACGGTTATCACGCCCAATGTGGATGAGTGGAATGCCGTAAAGGTTTGGCCTCGCATGGCCTCAGACCTGGCAGGCGCTGCGGGTTTGACCGGGCTTTATGCGCCCGAAGACTGGGGCGGGCAAGGTCTCTCACTGGCTGAGGGAATCCAGGTCTACGAACAGCTGGGCCTTGGCGACGGTGCCTATGCTTTTGCACTGTCCATGCACAACATCTGTACCTTTGCAGCGTGCGGCTACGGCACTGAGGTTTTCAAGCAGGCCTGGGCGCAAGATCTCACTTCGGGCCGCAAACTGGCCAATTTCGCGCTTACCGAACCGCAATCAGGGTCGGACCCGATGAAGATGTACACGCGCGCTACGATTAACCGCGATGGTACGTGGACGATCAGTGGCGCGAAAGCCTGGGTCAGCCTCGCGAACGAGGCTGATGTTTACTTTACCGTTGTAAAAACCAGCGATGCTCCTGGCCACAAAGACATGGCCATGATCGCCATTCCAGCCGATGCGCCGGGTCTTAGCTTTGGGCCACTTTACGAAACACCGTCCTACAATTTCCTGCCTATGTCCGAGATGTATCTCGACCAAGTCGTCGTGAGCGAAGACAATATCATCTTGCCCATCGGGCAGGGGTTCCAGGGCTCTCTCATGGCCATCGACATTGCGCGGGTGTCCATTGCGTCAGGATGCTGCGGTTTGATGCAGGCAGCCCTAGATACCGCGCTGTCCTACTCCAAGAACCGCAAGATGTTTGGCGGCCGTAATATCGAGCTTGATGGCATCCAGTGGATGCTGGGCGAGGTGGCCACTGATCTGGAGGCCTCCCGCCTATTGTATCGCAAGGCGGCAGATTCGCTTGGTACACCTGAGGGTCCTCTCATGGCCGCACATGCCAAACGTTTTGTGCCTGATGCGGCGGTAAAGGCGGCCAACACCTGCACACAGGTTTTGGGAGGCATGGGTCTCTTGCAGCCTTACGGTCTTGATAGGTTGTCACGGCTTGCCCAGATGCTGCGGATCGTGGACGGTACCACAGAGATCAGCCGCGTGGTAATCGGCCGCGCCTTGCAAAAGCGCGCGGCTACCTTGAGGGATGTGCCAGTACCCAAGGGATTTGGTGAAGCGGATAAGGTGGCCCCTCTGGTGGCTGAATAATTGACCTTTTGCGCCGTTGGGTAATTTTCTAAAGATTTCAGGCGCATTCTTTTAAAGGATGCGCCACTGCCCAAAAGGGCAAAGTGTATTTTGCAAATCAACGCAACATGCTATAGTTTTGTGATGGCTTTCGGCGATGGCGTCGCCGGAGGGGTAGGGCCCTTTGCCGCATTCCACGTTCCTGCACGCCGGGACTTTCAATCGGGAGATTGAGGGGCCCACCTTCACCTCCTTTAAGACGGGGGTAGCGCCATGTCGTGGTCACCTGAAAAAACGATCGTAAACTCTTGGAATGAGTGGGATCCCTTGCGTCACGTTATCGTGGGCCGCGCCGATGACTGCCATATCCCACCCGAGGAACCCGCACTGGACGCCAAGGTTCCCGAGGACAGCGACATGCGTGGCCAGTGGGGCCGTCGCCCGCAGGAAACGATCGACCGCGCCAATGAGCTTCTTGACAATTTCGCCAACCAGCTGAGAGGACGTGGCATCAAGGTGGACCGTCCCGACGCAATCGATCATTCCAAACCTGTCACAACACCTGATTTTCACACTGAAAGCCAGTTTGGCTGCATGCCGCCCCGTGATGTGCTACTGACCGTCGGCAGCGAAATCCTCGAGGCGACCATGTCCTACCGCTGCCGGTGGTTCGAATACCTCAACTACCGCCCCCTCATGCAGCAATATTGGGACGATGATCCCAATTTCCGGCACGAAGCCGCGCCCAAGCCGCGCCTTACGGATGCCGATTACCATCCCGATTACCTGTCAGAGAAAATCGGCGTAGAGAAGCGTCTGAAATGGGCAGCCGAGAAGTTCTTTGTCACTACAGAGGAAGAACCGCTCTTTGATGCCGCCGATGTGCTGCGCTTTGGCCGTGATTTGGTTGTGCAGCACGGCTTCACCACCAACCTGAAGGGAATCGAATGGCTGCGCCGTCACTATCCTGAGCACCGCGTGCACACCGTGAACTTTCCCGGCGATCCGTACCCGATTCATATCGACGCCACTTTCACGCCCCTTCGCCCTGGCTTAATCCTTAACAACCCGCAGCGCCGTTTGCCCGGCGATCAGCGTGAGATGTTCGAAGCAAATGGCTGGGACATTGTTGATGCCGCACAGCCCTCGCACAACACGCCGCCGCCTCTCTGCTATTCGTCCGTATGGCTTTCTATGAACGTTCTCGTGTTGGACCCAAAGACGGTTTGCGTTGAGAAATCGGAGGTTTACCAGGCAGAACAAATGGACAAGTTGGGAATGGAAGTGGTCGAGGTGGAGCTGCGTGATGCCTATGCCTTTGGCGGTGGGCTGCATTGCTGTACGGCGGATGTCTACCGCGAGGGCAGCTGCGAGGATTACTTCCCAAGCCTGTCCTGATGGTTAAGGCTTCCTGGCGATATGGAGCCCGCTCCGTCAGGCGCTATGCCCAGTACAAAAGTAACACGCATCGTGCAGGTTCTGTTCCATTCTCTGGGCCTGCCACTGCTGCATTTTCTGCCGATTGGGACAGGGCTTTTCTAGTTGATTTCCTGCTGAATGATCCAGATCCCAAGGCGGAGGTCGATATCAGTCTGATTCAAAGCCAGACCCTGCAACGCGCACCCACGTTCAGGGAGCTTGAAGGCCTGATTGACAATCATATCAGCGAGCAAATGTTAGTGCGCTCGACAGTGATGATGGCGTGATCCGAGAGCGTCTGATGCAGAAAATGGAACTCCTGATCAGCTCTACCGTGCACATCATCACCATGACCGAAGTCGAGATTCAAGCCCGTGACCATAAAATACCGACAACTGTGAAATAGGCCCGCAGATTGCTTTTGAGCGTGTATTCTTGGGGCAGGGCGCCTCGCTCGAAGGCACCCCTGTCGCACTGGATGCATTGCAGGGCGGCAGCAACCCGGAAGAAATTAGCGCGGCGTCGCTCTTACCCTCTGCCATGCTGCCCTGATCGCAGGCCCAGGCACAATACACATTTGGGCGACAAGTGTTTTAGGCCGGTTTATCAGACATTTTCGCGACCTTTTTGAACCAAACCCGTCACCTAACCGGTCCTTGCGTCTACGCTTCAATCCGGTTGTGCAAGTCGGTACGACAGGACCATGACCGCACAATCTGGGGAGGCGTTCATGCATCATCCCGAATGCAGTTCCATTTGGCCCAGGGGATCTTCATTATCCAGCAATGTCTTATCCTAGCCAAGGGCCAAAATAAAAAACCCATAAGACGCATAAAAATAATATATAACAATATTTTTTAAGATGGCTATTTAATGTTTTTTAGATGCTCATGCATCGCCTCAAGAGCCAACTCATAGCCAAAAGGGCCTAGCCCGCAAATCACCCCAAGCGCAACCTTCGAGATGTAGGAGGTGTGGCGAAAGCTCTCCCGCGCGTAGGTGTTTGAGATGTGCAACTCGATCACCGGCACTTCGACTGAGCTGATCGCATCCAACAGCGCGATTGACGTATGGGTATAAGCCCCGGCATTAAGGATTATACCGTCATGCTGGCCCTTGGCTGCGTGGATCAGATCAACCAAAGTGCCTTCGGAATTCGATTGTTCAAACCACAGCGACACAGACAGCGCATCCGCCTTGGCACGGCACTTCGCTTCTATATCAGCAAGTGTCGTGGCGCCGTAGATTTCCGGCTGGCGCTGGCCCAGAAGGTTGAGGTTTGGGCCGTTCAGGATCAAGATTGACGTCATGGAACTTCTCTGTGTGATGACAGTGTTAAACAGATTTCACAGGTGCATGTCGAGAGATCTGTTTTTTGTGTCGTGTTTTTTACTAGAATAGCGGTCGCGTTACTGGCCTTAGGCTTAGGTGAGTATAGAACCTCAACAATAAGTTAGCCGGCATAAATAACGTATACCGTCTATGTCGCGCGGTACTTGCAAATAAGGATACTTGGATTTTTAAATATTTAACATAATACATATTATGCGTATGTAGTTTATGTAGCGGCAAAGCTAAAATGTCACCCGTGAGCAATTCAGGAATGTCACTCTGCCCTCAAAAATCAATGAGGATGAGCGGACATGGGATGGGTGATGATGAGCGAGCGCGAGTTGAACCGCGTGGAGGTTCTGGCGCAGGTCGATGATGGACGGCTGACCGTCGACAATGCAGCGAACATGTTGGCCCTGACGCGTCGACAGATTTTCCGGTTGTTGAAGAGGTATCGACAAGATGGCGCATCGGCGATCCGACATAAGGCGCGCGGTAAGCCTCCGAACAATCGCATTCATTATGCCAAGCGCGACTATGCGCTCAGTATCATCAAGGAAAGCTATTCGGATTTCGGGCCGACTTTGGCGGCAGAGATGCTGACGGAACATCACGGCTTCAAAGTTTCACGCGAGACAGTCCGCAAATGGATGCAGGAAGATGGCATCTGGTTGTCACGCAAACAGCGCCGGACGTTTCACCAGCCGCGTCTGCGCCGGGAATGCTTTGGCGAGCTGATCCAGATCGACGGCTCAGACCACCGTTGGTTCGAGGATCGAGGCGATCCCTGCACCCTTCTCGTCTTCGTCGACGATGCCACCAGCACATTGATGGAACTGCGGTTCGTGACCTCAGAGAGCACCTTCAGTTACTTCGAAGCGTTGGAAAGCTACTTGTTGAAGCATGGCCGCCCAGTTGCGTTCTACAGCGACAAGCACACCGTGTTTCGGGTTCCAAAACCCAATGAACACATGACGGGGATGACGCAATTCGGACGCGCCCTGGCCGAGCTGAACATCGAGATCATCTGCGCCAATTCCTCCCAAGCCAAAGGCCGTGTTGAGCGCGCCAACCGCACGCTGCAAGACCGATTGGTCAAAGAACTGCGCCTCGCGGGTATCTCCAACATGGATGACGGCAACGCATTTCTTGCGGGATTCATCGAGCGCTACAACGCCAAGTTTGCAAAGGCTCCGGCCAAACCAGACAACCTGCATCGCGCCTTAAACATTGAGCCTGACCGCCTTGCCGAAGTCTTCTGCCTTCGCGACAAACGCTACGTGACCAAGGATTTGACGCTGAAGTATGACCGCAAGCGCATCCGGCTCGAAGTCAACGATCTGACACGTGGTTTGGTTGGCAAATATGTGGACGTGTACGAGATGCCGGACGGGCGCATCCAAGTCCGTGCCAAAGGCGTCGCCCTGCCCTGCAGCATCTTCGATCCTCTCCAACAGCGCGTCACCCATGCGGCAATAACTGAGAACAAACGCCTCAGGGCTGTCTTGGCCTATATCAAGAAAGAACAGGAGAAGGCTGCGCCGCCGCCAAAGGTCAAACCCGTCAGTGCAAAGAACGGCTACGAGAAGACAGGTCGTCGTCCACCAGGACGCCCTTCAAAAATGGAAGCGTATTATGAGCGTCGGCGTGCCGAGAGAGCAAACGAGACACCGGACAAACCGAAGGCTGACACTCCGTCGGTAACCGGATAGTTCAGCTGCGCGAGATAAAGCAGCCTTTCCGAGTAACATTTTCCCAAATATAATAAGCTAACAAGTAGCTTTCTGAGAAAGTCATGTTTGGAAGATTTGTGGTCTTAGTGGACGGCACGATTGGTGTCGGTAAATCCACAATGGGTCGCCGGTTGGCGGTGCGGTTTGGAGGAGCTTTCCTGGATGGAGACGACTTCAAGGCGAAAGGTAAACCCTGGTATTGCTCAAGCTTAACCACCTGTCGCTTAATACTCAGCGCGAGCACCAAAGCACTGGAAACTCGACCAATTGTTTTTGTTGGTAGACCAGTGCGTTGTTTGGATTGGCTCTACTTCAGAAGACACTTTGAACGCAAAGGAGCCAGGGTGCTTCTAATTGGTCTCCAAGCGTCACTAGAGAACATCACAAGTGAAATGCGTGGTAGGTCGTTTTCACAATATGAATGCGAACGAATGGCGGAAATGATCCACGAAGGCTATGGTGCTCGCACTTACAGCGACTTCCAATTGCGCACTGATCAAGAGAGTATTGAAGCGACTGTCGATAAGTTGGAAGCGCGCCTAAAAGCCCTGACCGAAGCAAAAAGCTAAACTCGTAAAACCGACCCAGTCTCAACAATAGCTGCTCAGAACTCAACGTCAGCTCTACTGCCCCCGCAAAGCCAGCCAGGGCTGCGATATCTGAGGTCTCCGCCCTGTCAGGCTTTGCTCCTGTCGCGCCCTTTGGTGACACTTCTGCTTTGCAGACCGAGTGACATTTCTACTTGGTTGCAACAAGTTTATGTAGCCGCAAAGCTTAAAAATCACCTTTGAGCAATTCAGGAATGTCACTCTGCCCTAAAGATTTACTGATGATCAGCAGACATGAGATGGGGGGATTATGAAACGGCTGAGAAGCTTATTTCGAAACTGAAGGTCGATATTGATCGTGGATCACGTTTTTCTATTGATTAAGGGCGTTGTAATAGCGCGTAAAAAAGGTCAGACGACAAGACATACTGCTTTTTCAGAGGATACCAAATGAAAAGTACCTTTCTTTACCTGTTGGCTATTTTGGCATGTGTTGTCTCCTTCGCATCCACACAACCCACAAGCGCTCAATCTGTTGAACCAGTTGCGGCCGGAACACCCGGATCGGCTGAAGCTCCACTTCGCGTAATGTTAGTTCCAACCGATGGCGGCACCGAAGACGGCACAAAGGCTGACTTCGCCCCAATTTTCAACGCTGTATCCCGGACCTCAGGCCTGCAGTTCGAAATCCGCGTGGGCCAAAGCTACGCCTCAGTTGTCGAAGGTATGGTGAACAATCTGGTCGACATCGCCTTCGTTGGCCCGACACTGTATTTGCAGGCTGCCGAAAAAGGAGCTGCTGAACCTCTCGCCGTGGCAGTTCTTAATGGCGAGTCTGTTTATTATGCAGGTTTCTTTGCGCAGCCGGGTTTCGAGCTACCTGATCTGCGCGACATGAAGGGTAAGTCAATGGCCTTTGGCGATGTAAACTCATCCTCAAGCTTTACAATCCAGGTAGGTATGCTGATCAAAGCCGGTGTTGACCCAGCGCGTGATCTATCAAAAATCTTCCTGACCGGCGGCCACGCAAATAGTTTGAACGCACTGACGCAAGGGCATGTTGATGTTTCTGCCGCGTCTTTCAATTCCTACCAAAAGCGGTGAACCAAGGGGCGGTCAACACGGAAGAAGCTGTTCCGGTTGCTCGCAGTGTGCCAATTCCCTACCCGCCCTTTATTATGCTGCCCACATTGTCAGAAGACATCAAGAAACGCCTGCGAAATGGGTTTGACACTGTTCACGATGATCCAAATATCACCCCCGAAATGATCCGCGGATTTGGTGGCATTCTTGTTGACCGTTACACGTCAGACATCAGCCATGAAACTTTTGCGGCCGTTCAAGAAATGCTTGACCTCGTGACCGACGAAGTCAAAGGCGAAATGCTGAAGCGCGCGTCGGAAAATTAAAACCGCAAAGCGCAGCACTCCAGATCGGAACGAACTGTGATAAACTTCAACAGCATCTCAAAATCGTACCCTGACGGAACTGTTGCGCTGAGCAACGTATCATTTGAGGTGCCCAAAGGCCAATTCTGTGTGCTTTTGGGCCACTCAGGAGCAGGTAAGTCAACCATTCTCCGCTTGGTTAACGGATTGGTCGCCCCCACGCAGGGTGAGGTCACTGTTGATGGAGCCAAGTTGACCCCAAGATCTTTGCGCGACATCCGGCGCAAGGTGTCAATGATTCACCAGGAATTCAATTTGTCAGGCCGCTCCAGTGTCGCGACAAATGTAATGTCTGGTGCGTTGGCCGATGTGTCATTCTTTATGGCACTGATCGGTTGGTTTCCCACTGCTATCCGTAGGAAATGCTGTGAGCTTGTCGAGCTCGTCGGCCTTCGGGAAGAGCATCTGAAACGTCGCGCAAGCGCGTTGTCGGGTGGCCAGCAACAGCGCGTGGGAATTGCCCGCAGTCTGATGCTTGACCCGTTGGTCATCCTTGCAGATGAACCTATTGCCAGCCTAGACCCATCAGCCAGTCGTGAAGTTCTGGCACATTTACGCAGCATTGCCATAGACCGGGGCTGCACAATCCTGTGCTGTCTTCATCAGGTTGATCTTGCCAGAGAATTTGCCGACCGGATTGTCGGCATTGAGGGTGGCAAGGTGGTGTTTGATCTTGTGCCAGACGAAGTTGATAATACGACCCTGGGTCTGATCTACAAAAATTATGATGATCCCGAAGGCGAGCTTGCCCTAAAGACGTCGACTGTCGAAAGTGTGCTGGACGATGTCGGGACACGCCCATGAGCGAAAGCGTTAGGGAAGTCGATGTCCATTAATGAGAAACCCACCTCGGCCCTTCACCCTGTCAGGCGGTCGTCCGAATGGCAATTGACGCCACCATATGGCTCGCGCACAGTTTTAATTATACTAGTAATTGCAGTTGTTATGGGTCTGTCGGGTAAGAATAGCGAAGTTGATCGCATGTTCTACCTGATCGGCGAGGCGGTCGGAAATGTCTTTGGGCTCAACGAGTCTTCTCAGGTCGTCAATGGGACCAAAAAAGTCGCGGAATCAATGTTCCCGCTACAGATCTCGGAAGTGACAGAGATTTCGCGTATCGAGAATTTCGATCCTGAAAACTTACCTGCATTCGCCAGCATTCGGACAGAAGAAACCTTCAACACTGTGGTGGATCCGGAAACCTTGGCGATTGAAAAGACTGTCACAACTCGCGAAGTACTCTACCATCCGATCGGGTATCTGCTTCATGTTTCCAAGAAAATGCTGGAAACCATCGAGATTGCAATGTGGGCCACACTGTTTTCAATACTCATTAGTATCCCGTTGGCCTATTTTTCGTCTGCTAACTACACCCCAAACAGGATCGCCTATTCCATCGCGCGCGGGATGGTCAGCCTGTTTCGTGCAGTTCCTGAGCTGATTTCGGCGATGTTTCTGGTCCTTGCGTTTGGATTTGGCCCGATCGCTGGCATTCTCGCGCTGGCTCTTCATTCGGCTGGTTTTCTTGGTAAATTTTACGCCGAAGACATCGAGAACTCTGACAAAGGACCACAAGAAGCCTTGCGCGCTGTTGGCGTATCGAAGGTCAAAACTTTGCGCTACGCCGTTCTGCCACAAGTACTACCACAATACGTCGCCTACAATATGTACATCCTGGATCGCAACGTGCGGATGGCAACCGTCATCGGCATCGTCGGAGCAGGCGGCATTGGTCAGGAATTGAAAGGACGTTATGACATGTTCGATTATGGTCATGTTGCGACCATTCTAGTGATGATCTTTATAACAGTTTTCGCATTAGACCAAATCGCCAGCCGCATCCGAGCCAAGCTTATCTGAAGCACTTCTCTCAAAGGAGACCCTTAATGAATATTGTCTACTCCTACTATGTTCTCGATATCATTCACCGCGGGCATCTTTTGATGATGAAAAATTCAAAGGCGATTGCAGGCCCGGACGGACGACTAATTGTAGGAATTGTATCCGACGAAGCGGTACTCGAAAAAAAGGTAAATTGCCGATATTGAGCTTTTCCGAGCGCTTGGAATTGGCCCAGTCCATCAAATATGCTGATGTCGTGGTTGCACAACAAGATTATTCGCCCTTTGAAAACATCCGCAAGCTCAAACCCAATATCTTGATGGAAAGCGACAGCCATGATGACAGTCAGATCGCAGAAGGGCGCAGACTGATCGAGAGCCAGGGCGGTAGCGTGATCGTCATGCCTTACTTCCAAGGCCAATCCTCAACCGCGATCGAGGAAAAAATCCGCAATTAACTTTCCGGATTTGGACGGATTGGTGTCTGCTCGGGCTCAGTATAGAATGGCGTACCAAGGCAGGCCATGCACGATTGTCCATTCATTCTAATAGAGCACATTGTCGGTAAGGGAGGGCCAACGGCAGCGCATCCGCAATGCCGCAAACGCAGCTTTATGCTATCTTGGTCAACAAGGTTCTCTACTGCGTGTTCAACCTAACAATGTTAAAGCAGCATGATGTATTCGACGCGACCTCTAGTTGAATAGATACACCTAAATTCGTCGCCTCCAATTGGCATGATGATCTATCACAATATTGCACTCATGGGTTATGTGAAGCTTGTTCCAACAGCCCTAATTCGCACAAGCTTAAAGTAACTGTATTTTCTAGAGGCTTAAGATTGGGTGTGCCATTAGGGTGTTGGGGGATAGCAATCTAGAAGACTGCAATTGGGCTGACCTCGCGCACAAGGCTTTCCAACTCTATAATGTTTGAGCTCTCTGTGCTCAAAGGCTCGCCAAAATTGCCGCCTAGCATCTTTACAGGGATGTCGCTACGTTCCTTAGTCCAACAAGTTACTCCACACCACTCAACCACACAAAGACACTGTCATGACCGACTGCACCGATGCCACAAGACGTGTGTACGTTGAAGGCGATAGTCAAACTGTGGAAGCAACGGGTACTGCGCAGGATTCTCAATCATGCGGAGGCTGACCCACACTGCGATCCCAGCAAAGAGAACACCGCCCATGGCTTGACCGATTAGAACGCCCTCCGTCCTGAAATACGCGTCGGCCAGAATGGCCAGCGGCTATGTATCCAGCGCTTTACACCTTAAAAATTTCCATCATCGCGGTAGATTTCATTAGCAAGCAAAACCGTATCCTGCCAGATAGCTATGAGCCCTAGTTTATATAAGCGGTTGAGAACGAAACCATTATTGATCTTTACAAGACGGTTTGACCAGTTTTGGTCGGACTAGCTCGCTATGATCCTCCAAATTGGCATGAAGTTTGTTCTAGCTCCAAAATGTTACCCTCCGGGTCGCGCACATAGACTATTAGGAGTGGCACTTCGGAGGTTCCAAAGTTTGTAATTTCACCTTGTAATGATCCACCGAACCGAAGCACGTTTTCGACGCTCTCAGACAAATTTCTTACCTCAAGGGCAAGATGGCCATATCCGGGTTCATTCACTTCTGGCTTCTGTCTGTTGATCGTATTTCTGTATTCCATGATCTCCAGAAAAGGGACGTCATCATTGTTTATACTTAACCAAATTACGCAGATGTCTGAGTTCTGCAGCCCATTACCCCGAGAAATGTGCTCACCCGACAACCTCTTTGGTGGCCTTCGCTCAGCAAACCCAAAAGCGTCCTGATAGAAAGCGGCAAGACGATTTGCGCATCGTGCGGTCAAGTTCACATGTTTGAGTTTCATCTGAAATAACTAGCACACCATTATAAATTACTGAAACGCCACGTTTTATGCACCCGGTCGCAACAACCTTTGATCCCATAAAGAAGAACGCCCCACTCATCCAAGCAAAACCGCTTTCATGAACGACTGCAGCGATGGCACAAAATATGTGTGCGTTGAAGGCGGTAGTCAAACTGTGGAAGCAATGGGTTCTGCGCAGGATTCTCAATCATGCGGAGGCTGACCCACACTGCGATCCCAGCAAAGAGAACACCGCCCACGGCTTGACTGATTAGAACGCCCTCCGCCCCGAAGTACGCGCCACCGAGAATGGCCAGCGGCCATGTGCCTAAGGTCTGACGCCCCCAGTTGACCCATGTAGAATAGCCGGGATGGCCAAGATTGTTGTAAGAGGCATTGGACACGAAGATCGCACCATTGAAGACCATGGCCAGCGCAAGTGGTCCACAGAACAACATCAGAAGATCCCGCGCCTGTCCCGTCGCGTCGAACAGATCCACGATCGGTTCTCGCAATGCGAAAAGGACGGTCGTGGCCAGTACGACATAGATGGCCACGAAGATTAATCCGTCAAAGAACGTTTCCCGCACCCGGTCGAGGCGCCCTGCCCCAAAATTCTGCCCGATGATGGGCCCAATCGCGCCCGAAAGCGCCAACACGACCGAAAAAACCACTGGAATCATCCGGTTAATCACGGCCATACCGGCCACAGCATCAGTGCCGAACTTGGACATTTCCCGCGTCACGATAGCTGCACCCACGGGCGTTGCAATGGTGGCCAGAACAGCTGGAAACGCGATATCCCAGGTGTGCTTTACATCCCGGCGCACACAGGCCACGCGCGGAATGGTGAAGGCGTCTAAATAGCGGATTGCTGGGTAAATGGCCCAGATTGTCGTGGTAAGTCGGGCAATCACAGTGGCCCAAGCCGCACCATCAAGCCCCATACCGAACGAGAAGATTAGGAGCGGGTCCAGCACTGCATTCACACCCGCCCCCACGAGCGACGTGTACATCGCCCGCCGTCCGTCGCCATAGGCCCGGGTCACTGCAACCGCTGTCATTGAGAGGCCAGACAGCACAGTGCTGGGCAAGATGATCCATAGATAGCCGCTCGCCATCGCGATCAACTCTCCGTCTGCGCCAACAAGACCCAGCAGAAAAGTCAGGTTAGGCAGCATTAGGAAAGGCAGAAAAATACCTGTAATTATTGAAAAAATAGCTACGATAGATGCAAATTCACGGGCATCATCTACATCACTTGCACCGATCGCTCGGGACACCAGCGCACCAGCTGCGATGGACAGCCCCATGTTGATCGCGCTGGCAAAAAACATCAGCGAAGATGCGTACCCTGCCGCTGCCGCCAGTTCTTTCTGGCCCAACATCGAAATAAAAATGATGTCCAGAAGATCAACAGCAAAGATTGCCATCAATCCAATGCTCGATGTCAGCGACATGAAAGAAACATGTCGCAATAGGTTACCTTCGGTAAATCTTGCTTCCGCCGCGTGGGCCATGAAGTTCGTCCGCTCGTTAAACAATCGAGCGTCAGGTAATCTTCATGTGCGATCAAACAAAGGGTGCGTTTGTAACATTAGTTGTGCACTTTTGCACAGATTTTTGAGAGCGTGGGGGCGCGCTCCTGTGCGGAACGCGCCCTGCCCTAGTGTATCAAACGAAGGCCTGAAGCCCCGTCTGTGCGCGCCCTAGGATCAGCGCGTGTACATCATGGGTGCCTTCATAGGTGTTCACGGTCTCGAGGTTCATCATATGACGGATCACCTGATACTCACCCGAAATGCCGTTGCCGCCATGCATGTCGCGGGCCATGCGCGCAATCTCCAGCGCTTTGCCGCAGTTGTTGCGCTTGATGATTGAAATCATCTCAGGCGCGGCGCGTGCCTCGTCCATCAGGCGGCCAACGCGTAGGGCGGCCTGCAGGCCAAGCGCGATCTCGGTCTGCATGTCGGCCAGTTTCTTCTGGAAGAGCTGTGTATTGGCGAGAGGCCGGCCAAACTGGTGCCGGTCAAGTCCATATTGACGCGCGGCATGCCAACAAAATTCAGCCGCGCCCATCACGCCCCAGCCAATGCCATACCGCGCCCGGTTCAGGCAGCCAAACGGACCCTTGAGACCCTGAACATTAGGCATCAGCGCATCTTCTGACACCTCAACACCGTCCATCACGATCTCACCCGTAACAGAGGCGCGCAGGCTCAACTTACCTTCGATCTTGGGCGCACTCAGACCTTTGGCGCCCTTTTCGAGGATGAAGCCCCGGATTTTACCGTCATGGGCCTCCGACTTAGCCCAGACAACGAAAACGTCGGCAATTGGGCTGTTTGAAATCCACGTCTTGGACCCTGTCAACTTGTAGCCCGTCGCGGTCTTTTCCGCGCGGGTCTTCATTCCTGCGGGGTCGGAACCCGCATCGGGTTCCGTGAGGCCGAAACAGCCGATAAGTTCACCAGAGGCCAGCCCTGGTAGGTATTTCTGGCGGTGCTCCTCACTGCCATAGGCGTAGATCGGATACATGACCAGGCTCGACTGGACGCTCATCATAGAGCGGTAACCTGAATCGATGCGCTCGATCTCGCGCGCGACGACACCATAGCTGACGTAGCCGGCCGAAAGCCCCCCATACTCTTCCGGAATGGTCGTGCCCAAAAGTCCCATGGAGCCCATTTCGCGGAAAATGCCGGGATCAATCAGCTCGTTGGCAAAAGCCTTTTTCACTCTTGGGGCCAGAACCTCTGTAGCAAAGGTGCGGGCACTGCTGGCTATCATGCGCTCTTCTTCGGACAGCTGGTCATTAAGGAAGAACGGATCTTCCCAGTCAAAAGATCCAAGATCAGGCTTATCCTTGGCTTTCAAAGGTGCGGCATCGAGGCTCATTGTGCGGTCTCCATATGCGTAAATTGCAAATTATAAGCTGTATACCGACCTAAAAGCGCGATAAACAGTGCATATTTCGCATTAATACATGAGGAAACATCATATATGGCGGGCTTGTCCAGACGTATGCTTCCCTCGACTGCGTCCTTGCGCGCGCTGGAAGCCCTGGACCGGTTAGGCAGTGCGACCGCCGTAGCGCGGGAGTTGAACCTGACGCAAAGTGCGGTCAGCCGTCAGTTGCAGTCGCTCGAAGATCAGCTGGGCGTTGATCTTATGGTGCGCGATGGCAGACGGCTTATGCTCACGCAAGATGCCGAGGGCTATGCTGCCGAAATCCGGGCCGCGCTTCACAAGATCACGCAGGCCTCGCTGCGTCTGACGGTCAATCCCTCTGGTGGGAGCCTTGACCTCGCAATCCTACCAACCTTTGGGATGCGTTGGCTGGTGCCACGGCTTGCGGATTTCGCGCGGCGGCATCCCGATGTAACCGTGAATCTGACAACCCGCATCAAACCATTTAACTTCGATACAGAACCCCATGATGCTGCTATATTTTTCGGCGACGGACATTGGTCTGGAATGGGCTCTCTACAACTGCGCACAGAACGTGTAATCGCTATCTGTGCACCTCATCTTCTCTCGGATATAACAATAACCAAAGCGGCGGATCTACTGGACCTGCCGCTTTTACATATAGAAAGCCGGCCTGATGCCTGGCCCGCATGGTTCGAGGCGCAGGGGATCGGGGCGGAGCGTGTCTCTGGCATGATCTATGACCAATTCGCCACAATCATTCAGGCCGCGGTGCATGGCATTGGGGTCGCGCTTCTACCCGATTACCTGACAGAGCATGACATCGCGGCTGGTCGACTTGTACCAGTATGGGGCGGAGTGACGCCGGTACCGGGGGCGTATCACTTGGTCTGGCCCAAGGAAAAGGACCGCGACCGTGCGCTCTTGATCTTTCGGGATTGGCTCGCCACCCAGACCGGGGATGAAGACGCCCTACCCCGCTAGTCTAACCTGCGTTTATCCAAGCGCATAGCCTGCGCCGCGTACGGTGCGCAGGGGGTCATCGCCGCCATGGCTGCAAAGCGCCTTGCGAAGTCGCCCGATATGAACGTCTACCGTGCGGGTATCCACGTATATGTCGCGGCCCCAAACCCGGTCGAGCAATTGCTCGCGGCTCCAAACCCGGCCTGGCTTTTCCATAAAGGTAGACAGCAGACGAAACTCTGTCGGGCCCAGCTTGAGCCCCTTTCCTCCGCGCGACACGCGATGGGTTTCGGAGTCCAGAACAATATCGTCGTATTCCAGCCGCTCTCCTATGGTCGAGGGCCGCGTACGCCGCAACTGCGCCCGCACCCGTGCCATCAGTTCGACAACGGAATAGGGTTTGACCACATAATCATCCGCACCCGTCTCAAGTCCCCGTACCCGGTCCACCTCTTCCGAGCGGGCCGAGATCATGATGATCGGCACGCCCTTGGTGGCGCTGCGACTTTTGAGCTGTCGACAGACCTCAATCCCCGAAACATTAGGCAGCATCCAGTCAAGCAGGATGATATCCGGCGATGTTTCTGCCACCAGAAGCAACGCCTCTTCACCATTCTCGGCTGTGGAGACAACGAAACCGTCAGCTTCCAGGTTGTAGGCCAGCACTTCACGTTGCGCCGGTTCATCTTCTACAAGTAATACACTTGGCTGTTCCTGAGCCATAATCGGTGTCCTAATTTTCCCGTCAGCCTTGCGTGATGGAGGTGCTAAGTGAGGTCGTGTCGCCTTTAGGGCGCTTTTCGTCAGGTTGCTCGCCCGTGACCATATAGATCACCTGCTCGGCGATATTGGTCACATGATCGCCCATGCGTTCGGTATTCTTGGCAATAAAATGCAAATGCATGCAGGCGGTGATGTTGCGCGGATCTTCCATCATAAAAGTCAGGAACTCCCGGAAAAGCGCATTATACATCTGGTCCAGATCCTCATCGCGCTGGATCACTTCATGGGCCATGTCGGGATCGCGCTGGATGTAGGCGTCAAGCACGTCCTTAAGCATCCGCTCTACTTCCTTAGCCATCCGCCGGATCGACGCCGCTGCCCCCGAGATCTGCCCCATGTTGGCCAGCACGGTAGAGCGTTTGGCCATGTTTTTGGCATAGTCGCCGATCCGTTCAAGATTGGACGACATCTTCAGGACGGTCAGGACGATCCTCAGATCTACCGCAGTGGGCTGGCGCAGCGCGATGATACGGGCGATCTCTTCGTTGAGCTGTTCTTCCAGCGCATCAATGGCGGCATCGCCACGACGCACGGTATCGGCCAGCTCTTCGTCATTGGTTTCCAACGAAGTGGCAGCGTTGAGAATGGCCTCTTCCACCATGCCGCCCATCTTCATGATCTGGGCCTGAATGGCTTCGAGATCACGATCAAAGGCGGATGCGATATGGGTGTCTTGCATGGGTCTCATGTCCTCACGTAATGCGTCAACCGATACGTCCGGTAATATAGCTTTCGGTCCGTTCGTCGCTGGGATTGGTGAAGATCTGACCGGTTTCGCCAAACTCCACCAGGTGCCCCAAATGGAAGAAAGCGGTCTTTTGGCTGACCCGCGCGGCCTGCTGCATCGAGTGGGTCACGATCACCAGCGAATAGTTCTTGCGCAGCTCATCCATCAGTTCCTCAACCTGGCTTGTTGCAATTGGATCAAGAGCCGAACAGGGTTCGTCCATCAGCAGGACCTCGGGTTCCGTGGCAACCGCGCGGGCAATGCAGAGGCGCTGTTGCTGCCCTCCTGACAGGCCAGTTCCTGGCGCATCAAGGCGGTCTTTTACCTCATCCCAAATAGCCCCGCGACGCAGGGATTTCTCAACAATGTCGTCGAGCTCTGCCTTGTTGTTGGCAAGACCATGGATGCGCGGCCCATAAGCAACATTGTCGTAGATGGACTTGGGAAAAGGGTTGGGCTTTTGAAACACCATGCCGACCTTGGCGCGCAGCTGCACCGGGTCAACTCGCTTGTCATAAATGTCTTCCCCATCAAGGCGAATATCGCCTTCGACGCGACAGATATCAATCGTGTCATTCATCCGGTTCAGGCAGCGCAGGAAGGTGGACTTGCCACAGCCCGACGGACCGATAAAGGCCGTCACAGTACGGTCTTCGATCTGGACATTCACATCCTTAATAGCATGTGTGTCACCGTAATAAACCTGCACGTTTTTGGCGGCGAATTTGATCTCGTTGGTGGTCACGTCGCGCTCCGTTGTTGGTGTATCGTACATGGTTGCCGTCCCTTTTTACCAGCGGCGCTCGAAACGGCGACGGAGAATGATGGCGAGAATGTTCATCGAAAGCAAAAAGATCAACAAAACGATGATCCCACCCCAGGCCTTGTCATAGAAGGCCACGTCGGCACGTGCCGCCCATGTATAGATTTGTGCCGGCATGGCCGAGTTGGGATCTGTGAATCCAGCCACAATGCCCTCGGGATAGCCACGGGCGACAAAACCCACCATCCCGATCAAAAGAAGCGGTGCAGTCTCTCCTAACGCCTGAGCCAGGCCGATGATCGTACCGGTCAGGATGCCGGGCATGGCGAGCGGCAGCACGTGTTGGAAGACTGCCTGCATTTTTGACGCTCCAACGCCAAGAGCGGCATCGCGAATGGAAGGCGGCACAGCCCGCAATGAGGCGCGGGTTGAAATAATAATCGTGGGCAGCGTCATCAGCGTCAGTACCAACCCGCCTACCAGCGGTGCCGATTGCGGCAGATGCATGAACTGGATGAAAACTGCGAGGCCCAGAATGCCAAAGACGATCGAGGGTACGGCAGCGAGGTTAGAGATATTGACCTCGATCAGGTCGGTGAAGCGGTTCTTGGGGGCGAATTCCTCAAGGTAGATCGAGGCCGCAACCCCTATGGGCAACGAAAGAAGCAGCACCACCAGCATCATAAAAAACGACCCGATGACCGAAGCACCTATGCCGGCACCGCCGGGGTTGTCCACGCCCGAATCCGCACCGGTGATGAAATTCCAATTGAACGCGCCCTTAATAATTCCGGCCTCATACAACGCATCTACTAGGTCGAGGTCTGCCAACATCAGAAAGCGGCTTTCCACGAGAGTGTCGCGAGTGACACGGCCGTTGAAGTACCCATCCACGCGGGAAGCGGCAGAGAGCTCAAACCATGTAGGCTGACCGAGGGCATCGGGGTTCTCGCGGTAGTACTCGCGCAAGTCCGCGCCGATTTTGCCCAGGATGCGTTCGATCCCTTTGGGGTCGATCTCAAGGTCGAGACCTTTTTCATCCAATTGCGCCTTAAGTTTACCAATAAAGATCTGGGAGTAGGCCTTGGTCTTGAAAAGCTCGCTTTCTGCAGCTTCGAATTCGTCTTGTGTTACGGTGATTTCAACGTCGACCACCGTATGTGTGAAGGCGGGCACACCAGATCTGATGATCGCCACGGCCAGCACCACGAGAAAGCTAATCCCCACAAGGATTGCGGCGATGCCATAGGCCTTGAACCGCGCTTCGGCTGCATTGCGCTTACGGGTGCGTGCGTCGTTGGCGGTCAGGGAGCCCTTGCGAGAGGGTGCTGCACTGTCCATTCTCATATCGGTCATTCATACTGCTCCCGGTATTTGCGCACGATATAGAGGGCAAGGACGTTGAGCCCCAGCGTGATGATGAAAAGCGATATACCAAGGGCAAAGGCCACCAGCGCTTCCGGTGAGGCGAAGTCGGCATCGCCTGTCAGCTGGCTCACGATCTTGGCGGTTACGGTGGTCATGGCCTCGAAGGGGTTAAGGCTCAGCTTGGCAGCGGCCCCGGCGCCAAGGACCACGATCATGGTCTCCCCGATGGCGCGCGACGCGGCCAATAGGACCGCGCCCACAATGCCTGGCAAGGCTGCGGGCAGAACAACCTGCTTTATCGTCTCTGATTTGGTAGCTCCCAGCCCGTACGAGCCATCGCGCATCGCCTGTGGAACAGAGTTGATAATATCATCCGAGAGCGAACTGACGAAAGGGATCAGCATGATGCCCATGACTAAACCGGCCGTCATGACAGAGGTGCCTGACTGCATCCAGCCCATCCCATTGTCACCAAATACACTCACCAGAAGTGGACCGACGGTTAGCAACGCAAAGAGGCCGTAAACGATGGTGGGGATACCTGCCAGAACCTCCAACATGGGCTTGGCAAAAGCGCGCATCCTTGGTGTTGCGTATTCAGATAGGTAGACGGCCGCAAAAAGGCCGATGGGAACGGCCACGGCCAGCGCGACGACAGAGATGTAGAATGTTCCCCAGAGAAGCGGGATCAACCCAAGATCCGATCCACCGCCCCGACCAGAGAAGCTGGGCGCCCATGTTAGGCTGGTGAAGAATTCGGATGCGGGGTAAAGCCCAAAGAATTCGATCGTATTAAAGATCAGTGACAGCACGATACCAACGGTGGTTAGAATGGCGATGGAGGCAGCGGCTATCAGCAGTGCCTTAACACCGTTTTCCACTACGTTGCGGGCGCGAAACTCGGCGTTGGTTTCCCGCATAGCCCAGAAAAAGCCAAACAGGGTCACAAGCAGCACCGCGATATCCATATAGATCGTACCACCGGATGTCATGGTGCGGAATGACTCCGCGGCCTTCAGAACAGGGCGCGTGATTTCGGATGTCACGATCTGCCCAGCATCCTTGAGACCTTGTGTGACTTGGGCGAGGTCCACATCACCGGTGTCCAGCGTGCCTTCATCCAAATGCCCCTGCGCGATAGCATTCCCGATCCCTTCAGCGGTGCGGTGCACTTCGGCCATGACAAGACCACGGGTGGATCCTTCGGGAATAACGCTGTCTGGCAATTGGGCGGCCACGGTGCTGCTGATGTAAATAGGTTGTGCAATCAACCAGATGATCAGCAAGCCGAAGGCGGGCACCATAGACTTAAGCGCAACATTCCAGCCATAATAGGCTGGAAGTGAATGCAGATTTCGGCTTTCACCCCCGGCAGAGGCATAAGCCCGACTGCGCCCAACAACATAACCGATTGTGGCTATGCACAGAACCACCATGATGAGCCAGAACAATGGCATGTGTCCCCCTGGAGCTTTGTCTCGTTGTTGTCGTCTCAGTACGACCGAGGGCGGCAGAACCACCCCCGGTTTAAAGACTTAATTGCTGGGATTACGAACCCGATCCGATGGTGGCTTCGTCAGCGATAGCGGCCTGCGTGTCGGCCAGTTCCGGGTCAGAGACGAGGCCATAGGTTGCCAGTGGACCATCGGGACCTGCAATTTCGTCCGCCGTAAAGAACTGGGCAAATTCCTTAAGGCCGGGGATCACGCCGATATGCGCTTTCTTCACATAAAAGAAGAGCGGGCGCGACACCGGATATGTACCTGTGGCGATGGTCTCAGTTGAAGGAGTGATGCCACCCATGGTGGCCACTTTCAGCTTGTCTGTGTTGTTTTCGTAAAAGGACAGGCCAAAGATGCCAACACCGTTTACGTTTGCGTCTATGCGGGCCAGTGTCTCAGTGTAGTCGCCATCGATGTCGACGGACTTGCCGTCGGTGCGTACGTCGATACACATCTTTTCAGCGGCTTTCTTTTTGGCCTTCTCGCTATCTCCTTCAACCATGCCGAGGAACACGTCAAACGCACCCGCTGCTTCGCAACCGACCAGCAGAACCTTGTCTTCAAAGACTTCGCGCGTACCGTGCTTTGTGCCTGGAACATAGCCTGCAATCTCGACGGCTGGAAGCGCCGCGTTGAAATCAGCCCAGTTCTCATATGGGTTTGCGACCACTTCACCGTCCACGACGATGTTGGCGCCCAGAGCGTGGTAGATGTCGATCGGCTCGAATGCGGTGAAGGCGGGGCCGCTGATCTGGCTGGCAAACACGATGCCGTCATAGCCGATGCGCACTTCCATGATGTCAGTGACACCGTTTTCAGCGCAGGCCTTGATTTCCTTTTCACGGATCGCGCGGGAGGCGTTCGCGACGTCGATGGTGTTTTCGCCAACACCTTCGCAGAAACGCTTCAGACCAGCCGAAGAGCCACCAGACTCCACAACCGGTGTTGGGAAATCTGTGTTGTCGCCGAAAAGCTCGGCCACGATGGAGGCGTAAGGCAAAACAGTGGAAGAACCAGCCACCTGCACGTTGTCTCGGGCAGCAGCAGTGGTGGCGGAAAGAGCAACGATCGCCAAGGTAGAGGCGGTCAGCTTTGCATAGGACATTGATAACTCCTGATATCGTAATGTTGGCCACCCATGTCGATGGCCTCCACGCTCCGCTAATCGCTTCGCACGACGCTTTTGTTACGGTTATGTAACAGTTTTATGTCAGGCTAGGTTCAATTGGACAAATTTCGGTTTTGTATAGGGTCTAGGTTGTGCCCAGCCTGCGTGAACGCCGTAGGGACTGTATCCCTCGGGGCAAAACCACCCGGAATTCTGTACCCTGACCTGGCACCGATTCGATCCGTAGCCGCCCCCTGTGGCGACCTATTATATGTTTTACAATGGCTAGTCCCAACCCGGTCCCCCCCATCTCACGTGAGCGGTGATTGTCGATCCTGTAGAAGCGCTCGGTCAGGCGCGGTACATGCATAGGATCGATCCCCGGACCCTGATCGCGCACGCTGAGCACCGCCGCTGCTCCGCGCAGGGTGGGTTCTTGTTGCGTTGCGGAAAGCTCCAGATAGACGTTGCTGTCACGCCCGCCATATTTGATCGCGTTCTCCACGAGGTTAGTAACAACCTGCCGCAGCTGGTCTTCGTCGCCAGGCACGATGATGGCATCCTTAGGCAGGTCAGTAACCAATGTTACGTTGTTTTCATCAGCCAAAGGTTTGAGCGCGTGGGTCACGCTCATTATGGTATCCGATAGATCGATCTGATCGGTGGGGCGCACTCTTTCCTGCCCTTCGACGCGGCTGAGGGATAGGAGATCGCGCACAAGCCGTTCCATCCGGCCCGCCTCTTCCTGCATGATCGACAAAAAACGTGTCGTCGCCGCCTGATCCCCAAGCGCAGGGCCCTGCAGGGTCTCAATGAAACCAAGCAGTGCCGTTAACGGGCTACGCAATTCGTGACTGACATTGGCCACGAAATCCCGCCGCATCTGACCTGCTTGTTCCAGTTGGGTGATATCTTCGAAACTGATCAGAACCCCCCGAACGGCATCCATCTCTACCGGGGCGCACGTGACGTTGAACGCGGTATCCTGTGCGCCATCATTCGACAGGTAGCGTGCAGTGCGCTTTTCGCGCACGCTCAGCGCAGCCTCGATTGCATCCAGAATGGCCGGCTGGCGCAGAACAGTGATGAAATGACGCCCAATGATGCCTTCGCCCAGAAGCGCGACCGCCTTGTCATTGGCGCCGAGCACCCGCTCACCCCGTCCAACCAACAGGCTTGCGATTGGCAGTGCGTTGAGAAGTGCTGAGATAGTGTCATTGCTCATAGCATGGCGCCCATTTTAGGCTGGTGACAGCCCGTCACGAAAGCGCCGCATGTTGGCCTGGTAGCCAAGCGCGCTCTTGCGCAGACCCTCGATAGCGGCAGTGTCCAGTGTCCGCACCACCTTACCCGGAACGCCCATGACAAGACTGCAATCTGGTATTTCCTTGCCCTCGGTGATCAGCGCCCCTGCCCCGATCAGGCAATTTTTGCCGATCTTTGCGCCATTAAGGATCGTGGCTCCCATACCTATCAGGCTATTATCGCCTATGGTGCAGCCATGCAGCATGACCTTGTGACCGATGGTGCAACCCTTGCCGATGGTCAGGGGAAAGCCCATGTCGGTGTGCAGCACGCAGTTTTCCTGGATATTGCTCCCTGCGCCCAGAACAATCGGTTCATTGTCGCCGCGCAACGTGGCCCCAAACCAGATCG
The DNA here is from genome assembly GCA_963691795.1 of Roseovarius sp. Taxonomy (GTDB): domain Bacteria; phylum Pseudomonadota; class Alphaproteobacteria; order Rhodobacterales; family Rhodobacteraceae; genus Roseovarius. The sequence goes on along the minus strand of OY829373.1, from coordinate 2,807,200 downwards.
AGGCCGCCTCCTCAACCACGATCTTGCCGATGACATTGGCATCTGGAGCTACCCAGCAATCCTCGGCCATAGCGGGCGTGTTGCCCTCGAAAGCAAAAATGGTCATGACATATCCTCGAATTCCTGACGTAGGCCTTGAACATGCGCGTTCAGACCGGGCTGTTGAATGCGTTTGAGACGTGCAGCTGTTAAGATACCTTTAAGATCGACATCTGTCTTTTCCAGATCATCATTGACAAGGACATAGTCATATTCCCCCCAATGGCTGATCTCGTCCCAGCTTTTTTGCATCCGGCCCGCGATCACCTCGGCGCTGTCCTGGCTGCGGCCCTCAAGCCTGCGGCGAAGCTCATTAATCGAAGGTGGCAAGATGAAAATCGAAAGCGTATGCGCTCCAAGGGCAGAGTTCTGGATTTGCTGCGCGCCCTGCCAGTCGATATCAAAAAGAACATCATGCCCCTGCCCTATCGCGGCTTCGACCGGTCCTTTGGGAGAGCCATACAGGTTACCAAAGACTTCAGCATGCTCAAGCATCTCGCCCTGCGCCACATCAGAGCGGAACCTGTCCTGCGTCATGAAGTGGTAATCACGCCCATCCACCTCGCCTTCACGCGGGGTGCGTGTTGTGGCAGACACCGAAAACGAAATCTTAGGATCCCATTCCAACAGCCGCTTCGACAAGGTAGACTTCCCGGCCCCTGACGGCGATGACAAGATAATCAGTAATCCACGTCGCATTACCGCACCCCGATGCTTGCATTTTTTCTTATTACAATTAGCCCGGGGGTCTGGGGGCATATTGCCCAGCTTTTGCCACCCAAAAACTCATTCCACATTCTGCACCTGCTCACGCATCTGGTCGATCACGGTCTTGAGCGCCAACCCGACCTGCGTCAACTCCGTGTGCTGCGACTTGGAGCAGAGCGTGTTAGCCTCCCGGTTGAACTCCTGCGCTAGGAAATCAAGCTTGCGGCCCACCGGGCTGCCCGCCGCAAGCAGCTCCCGTACGGCACTCACATGCGCGCGCAGGCGGTCAAGTTCTTCGGTCACATCCGCCTTGACAGCCAGCAGCGCCAACTCCTGCGCTACGCGGCCCTCATCTACATTCGTCGCACCTTCAGTGACCCGCGCCAGCGCTTCTTGAAACGCAGCCGCCATATCAGCGCGCCGGTTTTGGGCAATCGTCGTAGCCTCACCGGTCAAAGCTTCGATTTCATCCACCTGCGCCGTAAGCACCTCGCCCAACTTAGCCCCTTCACTGGCGCGCATCGCGATAAAAGCCTCCGCCACTGGAGCGGCATCTGCCAGCAGCAGCTCGCAGAGGGCCGCGCCATCTTCGTCGGCAGCGCCCGTTTCCAGCAGGCCGCGCACAGCGATGACGTCAGCCGCCGTGGCAGGGGCAAGGGTGATGCCCTTGTCCATCGCGGCGGTCTCCACCGTGTCTATGGCTTGCAGGACGTCGGCAAGTACAGCCGGGTTCACCGCCAGTCGGCCCGCACCTTCCTCGCGGGATAGCTTCAACGCAAGCGTGACGTTTCCCCGATCTAGCCGCTTGCCAAGCATGTCGCGCAGGCCTGTTTCAAGCCCCGGCACCCAGTCTGGCACCCGCAGGCGCAGATCAAGGCCTTTACCGTTGACCGAGCGCAGTTCCCACGTCCAGGAAAACGCGTCTCGGGCGCCCCGGGCGCTTGCAAAGGCTGTCATGGATTTCAACAAGAGGGCCACTCCCAAAGGTAGATTGCGGTAAAGATGTGGTAATCAATGCCCCTTGTTAGGGCAAGCGCGCCCGTATTCTTTTCAAAAATTCGTTCCAGAACTCACACTTCCCGAAACGAGTGAGATTAACCAAAAGTTAAGGTTCATGCCCATTTAAGTAAAAATCTATGGCAAATTGATCCCATAATGTCAGGCACTTAGGGCGCCGCTGGGACTTAGTCCATTTTCCCCAGAGTTGCCGACCCTAACAGGCAAAGGTATCCCAATGTCCGATTTCATCCCTCCGGTCTTTAGCATAGCGCCCGAACCAGCCAAGGAACGCTTCGACACCAGCGCCCTAACCCGCTATTGGTACAGCCTGCGCCGCAATACAGGCGTGCCCCGCCGGACAGAGATCGACCCGCGCGCCATTTCAACTCTCTTACCCAACGCCTTTATCGTCGCGGCTATTGCCCCGGGTTTGGTCCGGTTCCGCGTGGCGGGCTCTCATCTGGCAGAGCTTTCAGGCATGGATGTCCGAAGCATGCCGCTTAGCGCCATGCTGCAGCACGAGGCACGCGAAACCATGACCCGCGCGATTCAGCAGATGTTTGACGCCCCAGCGATCTTGCGCGCCACGCTGCATTCACCGGCCCAGCTCGGGAAACCTCGGATCGAAGCGGATATGCTGATCCTGCCATTGAGGGATGAAATGGGGGATGTTAACCGGGCCATCGGATGTTTGAAGGCGCAAGGGCGGATCGGCAAACCACCGCGCCGCTTCACTGTTATATCCAGCCGGCTGGAACGTATCGCAGGTCCTGGTGATAATCAGTACAATTCCTCGGCACAGCCTTTCCGCCTCGCCCCGCCCAAACCCGGTGGGCCCTCTCATCTCCGGCTTGTGGTCAGCGACAATACCAAATGAAAAACCGGCAAGGGCTTTCGCACCTGCCGGTCAATGTATTGTTCAACGGGATGGCTGCTTAACCCGCCTTGCTGTTTTCCCGGCTCACCCTCAGTGCAGAAAGCTCCTCTGCAACGAGGAAGGCCAGTTCCAGCGATTGCGATGCATTGAGACGCGGGTCACAAGCAGTGTGGTAGCGATCTGACAGGTTCTCTTCGGTCACGGCCCGCATTCCGCCCGTGCACTCGGTAACGTCAAGACCCGTCATCTCAAAATGCACACCGCCGGGGATCGTTCCCTCGCCACGGTGAATACCAAAGAATTCCTGTACCTCGCGAAGAACAGCGTCGAAGGGGCGGGTCTTGTAACCCGTGGCCGATTTGATTGTATTGCCATGCATCGGATCACACACCCAGACCACATTCGCCCCTTCTTCTTGGACGGTGCGAATGAGACGTGGCAGATGCTCTGCAACTTTGCCTGCGCCAAAACGTGCGATGAGCGTCAGACGACCGGCCTCATTTTCGGGGTTCAGCGTTGCCATCAGGCGCTTGAGATCGTCTGCCTCCATCGAGGGGCCACATTTAAGGCCAATCGGGTTTTGCACGCCACGGGCAAACTCCACATGTGCGCCGTCAGGCTGACGCGTACGGTCACCGATCCAGATCATGTGACCTGAGCCTGCCAGCCATTTGCCAGAAGTGGAATCAAGACGCGTCAGCGCCTCTTCATATTCCAGTAGAAGGCTTTCATGGCTGGTGTAGAAATCGACCGTCTGCAGCGTGTGCGCGCTTTCGCCATCGACACCGGCCGCCTTCATAAAATCTAGCGTATCGGTGATACGGTTCGCCATATCGCGATATTTCTCGGCCTTTTCACCTTCCGAAAAGCCAAGGGTCCAAGCGTGAACCTGATGTACGTCCGCATAGCCCCCAGTCGAAAATGCGCGCAGCAGGTTAAGCGTAGCGGCGGCCTGCGTGTAGGCGCGCATCATCTTCTCAGGATCAGGGATCCGTGCCTCTGGCGTGAAAGCCAGATCGTTGATGATGTCACCCCGGTAGCTGGGCAGTTCCACGCCATCGACAACCTCAGTGGGCGACGAGCGGGGCTTTGCGAACTGACCCGCCATACGGCCCACCTTAATGACCGGAACTTTGGCGCCATAGGTCAGAACCATCGCCATCTGTAGCATCACCTTAAAGGTATCGCGGATCGCATCGGCCGAGAACTGATCGAACGCTTCGGCACAGTCACCGCCCTGTAACAAGAATGCCTCACCACGGGCCGCGTCACCCAAGGCGGCGCGCAAACGACGGGCTTCACCTGCAAAAACCAGCGGCGGATACTGCGACAACCGCGCTTCAACGCCTGCAAGCGCACTTGCATCCGTGTAGTCCGGCATCTGAATTCGGGGCTTCTTGCGCCAATCCGTCTTGTGCCACTGGGTCATGTGAGTTCTCCGCGTCAAAAACCGAAAACTTCATATACAAGACAAGCGATCCGGTGACCATAGAAGAAGTGTTTTCTCTATGCAGACCGTGCGACACACCCTTGCAAACACGGCATATTCATGGAACCTGAAATGTGTATCGCTCAATCTCGGAAATGAGTCGGAATGCAGCCAGAGCCTGAAAAGATCGTAATTGCCTCTGATCGGGGGATAAGGCGATTTGTTTTCGTGTTGCTTGACGGTTTTTCTTTGCTCAGTTTCGCTGCAGCACTTGATTGCCTGCGCATTGCCAACCGCATGGCGGATCAAACGCTTTACACGTGGGTTTTTGCCGGTGAAAACGGCGAGGCGGTTCCTTGCTCAGCGGGAACCCGGTTTCAGCTTGACATGGCGCTTGACGATCTGGGGCGCGACGATACGATCCTGTTATGTGGCGGTACGGATATTCAACTGGCCACGACCAAAAAATTACTCAACTGGATACGACGAGAGTCACGCCGGGGCTTGACTGTCGGGGGGCTGTGCACAGCTGCCTATGTCATGGCCCGTGCCGGTTTGCTGGACGGCAAGAAGGCGACGATCCATTGGGAGAACCACGACAGCTTCACCGAAGAATTCGAAGATGTGGAGCTGACAAAATCGGTCTTCGTGGTAGACGGCAATCGCATGTCTACGGCGGGCGGAACGTCGTCGATTGACCTGATGCTCAAACTGATTGCTGATCAACACGGCGAGAAGCTCGCCAATGCGGTAGCCGACCAAATGATCTATGCCTCAATCCGCACCGACCAGGACACGCAGCGCCTGTCTGTTCCTACCCGGATTGGCGTGCGCCACCCTAAGCTGAGCCAAGTCATCCACATGATGGAGTCTAACATAGAAGAACCGATTAGCCCTGCGATCCTCGCCAAAGATGTTGGCATGTCAACGCGCCAGCTTGAGAGGCTTTTCCGGCGCTACCTCAACCGCTCTCCCAAGCGGTATTATATGGAACTAAGGCTGCAGAAGGCTCGCAACCTGCTCATGCAGACGGATATGACCGTAATCAACGTGGCACTGGCCTGCGGCTTTGCCAGCCCTTCGCATTTCTCCAAATGCTACCGGTCCCATTACAACACCACCCCCTATCGCGAACGCGGCGCGCAATCGGCGCGGCTGTCAGTGTGATCGCGACCAGACGCCTGACCCTGCGCCCAGCGCAAGACGATGATCTGGCAGCACTACATGAAATCTTTTCTGATCCCGAAACCATGCGCTACTGGGAACGTCCAGCCTTTGAAACGCGGGACCTGACGCGCGATTTCCTGAGGGTGTTCATGACAGCAGACTGGTCGGATCGGGAAGAGTACATTCTTGATCTGGACGGGCAATGCATCGGCAAAGCCGGGTGCTGGACCAAGGCCGAGGTCGGCTACATCCTGCACCGTGATTACTGGGGCAAGGGGCTGTGCTTTGAGGCGATGGAGGCCATCATCCCCCGCGCCTTCGCAAAGTTTCCGGACGTCCCCGCGCTGACGGCCGAGGCCGATCCGCGTAACACCGGATCTGTGCAGTTGCTCAAGAAGCTGGGGTTTCAACAGACACGGCTGGAAAAACAGAACTTCGATTATGGCGGGATCGAGATGTGCGACACGGCCTATTTCGAGCTGCCCCGCCCAACCGGGCGCAAACGTATTCTTTGAAAGAATTCAGCCCAAAATCTTTCAAAGATTTTGCATCACCCTGAAAAACCGTTTTTCATCTGATATTTGGCGACTGGTCCTAATCCTGCCGGGGCGTCACCTTCAGCCAAATCCCGTCCTTGCCCCGAACCGTCAGATGCGCCACGGGCATGGCTGGCCTGTTTTCCACCACCTCGAACCGGCAAGCCCGGATCAGCATGGACAAAAGCAGCGTTCCCTCGATCATCGCAAAACCCGCGCCGGTGCACACACGTTGCCCTGCCGAAAACGGCAAATAGGCCTCCCTTAGGCAGGCCTTACCGTTCTCCGTGCCAAACCGCTCGGGATCAAAATCGTCCGGTCGGTCCCACAGCCGTTCATGGCGGTGCAGATGCCAGGGGCTAAGCACGATCTGACTGCCCTTGCGCACCGGGCGATCGCGAAACCGTTCGGGACAAGCGGCCTCCCGTACCATCATCGGCACCGGCGGGTAGAGCCGTAGGGTTTCGCGGAACACGTCACGGGTAAGGCGCAGCTTGCTCATATCGCCAAAACTTGGACCGATCGTATTGCAGACCTCTTCGGCCTCCTGCGCCACGCGGGTCTGCCATTCCGGGTAGAGCGCCATCAGGTAAAGGGCCCAAGCGAGCGCCGAAGCGCTTGTTTCATGGCCTGCCAGAAAGAAGATCGCCACTTGGTCGACCATCTCATCAGTATCGAATTTCTCACCCGTTTCGGGGTCCTCGGTCGTCATGATCTTGGTCGCCAGATCATCGGGGGCCGTGCCTGCCGTGATCTCCTCCATCCGTGTTTGCGTCAGCTGGGTGATCAACCGCCGGATCACCGCCGCCGTCTCCTTCGTGCGGCGCTGATGCAGGCGCGGCACCCATCGGGGCAGTGGCAGAAGCGCGCCCAAGTTGACCACCGGTTGCGTGCGTTGATGTTCGCGGAACTCCTCGAACACCCGCGTCGCCACCTCGTTCTCGATGGGAATAGAAAAGAGCGTGCGAAAGATCACGTCGGCGGCGGCGTGGCTGGTCTGGGCCTCGATCTCGATCGGATCGCCATGGGCCAAGGCCGTCATCCGCGTCACGGCCCCCTGACCAGCCTGTAGTATTGCAGGAAACGTGTCGCGCAACCGTCCGCCTTCGAAGGCCGGATCAATAATCCGTCGCTGACGTTTCCATGTCTCACCATTGGTAACAAAGACGGAATTACCCAAAAGTGGTGTTAAACCTTCGCGGATACGGTCTGATTTGGGGAAATCATCGGGGCGTTCCTTGAGAACCAAATCCACCAATTGTGGCTGATTGCAAAGGTAGGATCGAAAGAACGGCGTCTTGAACTCTGCCATCCACGCCCGGTAAAGCCGCGCAGGCTGGGCTGAAAGGATGTCCTCGCGAAAGAGGCGGATATAGCGCCGGAACGACACATGCCCCTCACGGGATGGGGGTTTGGGGGGATGAATAGCGCTCATGATGCGATACTTGTGTACGTGTTGATAGGCCGTTCGATGCGGCTCGGCGATGGCGGGCGGGCTTCAAAACGGTCAGCCAATGTCAAGGGTCCCGCCGTGATACGAAAATAGTCGTAGTCACCAGGATGGTCGAAGGCGCACAAATACTGGAAATGCAGCCGGAAAAAGCGCCAGCGCAGGTTTTTCCACCTCTCCGGGCTCAGCGTTTGGGTGAAGGCCGCCGAGAGCACCAGGGGCCAGCGCTTGCCCTCGGGCGCGACGCCCGAGACGCTTACGGGATCACACAGCGCAAATGCACAGCCGTCGCCCGGGGCGGTAACGTCGACCCACATAAGCTCAGACCGAGCGGCGAGATAATGCAGATCGCCCCGAAGCCGATGCGCATCGGGCAGAAAAGACACCATTGGGACCACCTGCCCCAGCGATAGGAATGATAAAACAGGTTTTGCATCTGTCACTTGGCCAGCCCGGATCACATCGGACAAGACCGACACAGCCAAGTGTGCACCTGAGGAATGGCCCACCACAAGAACCTCGTCCACATCCTCCCGTAAGGCCATAGCGATGGCCTGCCCAAACTTAGCCATCCGCGCCTCTAGCTCAGCTGGTTCAGCGCCGCGATGGCGGGCAGAATAGGAATAGTCATGCATCAGGTAATAGGCGAAAAACTTGTTGTCCTTGCGCCGGAACCAGTCAAGCACGAACGGCACGGCGAAAAAACCGCCCCAAACGAGCCAGGGTTGTACAAACGCCAGAAGCTGCCCCAGCCCCCAGGCCAGCAGCAACGCAAGGGCCAGTTGCACCAGCAGAAACCCCACCGGATAAAGCGCCGCAATCACCGGTCCCTTTCGAAGGCGCATCAGCCGAAAGAGCGCACCGGACGTGATATAGACCCAAGCCGTGCGCACCAATGCAAGGTACGTGCCGATGATACCTGTCTCCATGCTGTCACGCACGATATCGGCCCAGACCAGTACCTCAAACTCCGTTTCCGTGGCCTGCCCATTCATCTGACCATGCACTGTCCAGCCGTATCTGTCAGACGTCGTTTTCCCCTCGAGTTTGATCTCATAGCCAGAAATCTTGGCCTGCTCTGCGCCTTCCTTTCGATAAAGCTCACGATAGCGACGGGGATGAATAGGATCATACCCGGGAACATAGAAAACGCGCCGCCTGTGGACGGTCTGGGATGGAGAGCTGCTCATTTCTCACCTCGTCAGACGTTTAGTCTAGCGTAGCATTTGGGCGAGAGTAAGGCTCAACCGATCAGGGCGAGCGCGGGAAAGGCCTCAAGCAACCAGTAGGAGAAGCTGGCAAAGCCGCCTGTCAGCATCAAAAGGCCAATCGTCCAAAGCAAAAGCCCCATGACCTTTTCGATCTTTTCCATGTTTCGTTTCATCCATGACAATAGGCCGCCCAACTTAGGTAAGAAGGCCGCGACGAGGATAAAAGGCACGCCAAGGCCGAGCGCATAGATCGCAAGCAACAACGTGCCACGTGTCACCGAACCCTCAGAGGCCGCCAGCGACAGGATAGCGCCCAGTTGCGGACCTATGCACGGTGTCCAGCCGAAGGCGAAAGCAAGACCCAAGATGTAGGCTCCAAAAGATGATCCACCCCGTTCGCCCGCATCGAAACGTGCCTCACGGTCCATTATCTTGATCCGGTAGATCCCGATAAAGTGAAGGCCAAAGATCATCACAATTATACCCGCTATCGTATTGAAATAGCTTTGATACTGTAAGATCGCGATACCTACAGCGGAGGCCGCAAATCCTAGAAACAGAAAGATTGTCGAAAGTCCGAGCACGAAGAAAAGCGCGGGCACCACCGCGCGCGAACGCGGCTGATCAGAAGAAGATAGATCACTTAGCGTCACGCCACTCATATAGGCGAGGTAGGGTGGCACGATTGGCAGCACGCAAGGGCTAAGGAAAGAGATCAGCCCAGCAAAAAGCGCGATCATCATGGCCGGCACAATGGCAGCGTCTATGATTTCAAATCCGAACATGGGGTGAGATTTAGACCATTCCCTGTGGCGCGTCACTGCGCGATCGGTCACAAGATTGTGGACTATGTGACAATCGGGACCTATCTGCCGCTTATGACGAAGAATGAAATCATAGACGCCCGGGGGATGCTCTGTCCCCTGCCCGTGCTCAAGCTACGCAAACGTCTGAAAACGCAGGATGCGGGAGCAGTTGTGATCTTATTGGCCGATGACCCTGCCGCGGCGATCGATGTTCCATACTTCTGCAGGGAATCAGGCCACGAGTTCGTTGAGGCGGCGGAAGCGGACGACCACACGGTCTATCGCGTGCGCAAAGTGTAGGGCCGGATTAAGTTCCGCAATGTCTTACCAGCCCAGGATAGGAAAAGGGGTGGATTAGTATCCACCCCTAACTCTCAGTTTTACAACTTTCACCCCTTAGACCACCAACCGCGGCGTTTGGGTTTCGCAGGCTCCGATGGGGCCTCTGCCTCGACCGGAACTGGCTCCGACGCCACCGCCGGTTCAAGGGTAGGGTCTGACTGACCAGCTTTCTCTTCAATCACTGGCTCAGATGTTGGTTTCGTCGCAGGTTCAGGAACGGGATCCGATGCATGCTCAGCCGGGGTTTCTACCACGTTTTCCGTTTCAGGCGTTGGAGACTCCTCGGTCTTTTTCTTCCTTGGCGCGCGTTTGCGCTTGGGCTTTTCCTCCACCACGGCCTCGGCTTGCGCGTCCACTGCGGCATCCGCTGTGGGTTCCGAAGCCCTGTCAGGCTCTGCTGTGGCCAGCGCGTCTTCCGCGGTTTTCTTTGTACTACGTGAGCGGCGTGTTCGCTTTGGCTTTTCTTCTTTTACTTCAGTATCTTCCTTGCCACCCTTTGCGCCATCTGCAACCGCATCTTCCGATGCGGTCTCTCCCGTCGTGGCGGACTCATCGCCCTCAGCAGCTTCCTGCGCCTCAGTCGATTGATCCTCGTCGCCTTCACCACGGGACTTGGAGCGACGACGACGGCGGCGACGGCGCTTGCGAGGTTTGCTGTCCTCGCCGTCCAGTTCAACAGTTTCAGCGTTATCCTCTTCGACTGCATCCTCAGCTTCGTCAATATCATCCATTAGCGACATATCCGCTGACACGACAGGCGCTGCATCTGGTACGACTCGGGTGGCTGTTTTGAACTTCTCGATCGCAAAATCCGGGCTGATCAAAGACGGATCGCCCTCAATACGCACGGACAATCCATAACGCGCCTCGATCTGGGCTACGTGTTCGCGCTTTTGGTTCATCAGGAAATTAGCAATACCCACTGGGCATTTCACCAGCACCTCGCGGGACCGGCGGCGCACACCTTCCTCTTCGATCTGGCGCAAGATCGACAGGGCCATGTTGTCATCAGACCGGATTAGCCCCGTGCCATGACAATGGGGACATGGCTGGGTTGTCGCCTCGATCATGCCTGGGCGCAGGCGCTGTCGGCTCATCTCCATCAAGCCAAAACCGGAGATGCGACCAACTTGTATGCGTGCGCGATCGGATTTCAGTTTATCCTTGATGCGCTTTTCAACTGCGTTGTTGTTGCGACGTTCGTCCATGTCGATGAAGTCGATCACGATCAAACCGGCAAGGTCGCGTAGACGCAATTGGCGCGCAACCTCTTCGGCGGCTTCCAAGTTAGTCTTAAGTGCAGTTTCTTCGATCGAGCCTTCTTTAGTGGCTCGCCCCGAGTTCACGTCAATAGCAACAAGCGCCTCGGTCACACCGATCACGATATAGCCGCCTGATTTCAGCTGAACTGTAGGGTTGAACATGGAGCTGAGGTAGCTTTCCACCTGGTAACGCGCGAATAGTGGCATCGCATCACCGTAATGCTTCACGTTCTTGGCATGCGACGGCATGATCATCTTCATGAAGTCCTTAGCCGCCCGGTAGCCTGCCTCGCCTTCTACCAAAACCTCGTCGATTTCACGATTGTAGAGGTCACGGATCGAGCGTTTGATCAGGTTGCCCTCTTCGTAGATCTGCGCAGGCGCGGTGGATTTTAGTGTGAGCTCACGGATCTGTTCCCACATGCGTTGTAGGTATTCGTAGTCACGTTTGATCTCTGACTTGGTGCGCTTGGCCCCGGCCGTGCGTACGATGAGGCCTGCCCCAGTTGGTACATCAATTTCGTTCGCGATCTCTTTGAGTTTTTTACGATCTGCGGCGTTTGTGATTTTGCGACTGATGCCACCACCACGGGCGGTATTGGGCATGAGCACGCAATAACGACCGGCCAGTGACAGATAGGTGGTCAGGGCCGCACCCTTGTTGCCACGCTCTTCCTTGACAACCTGCACCAGCATGATCTGGCGCACCTTGACGACTTCCTGGATCTTGTAGCGGCGCGCGCGAGGCTTGCGCGGTTGGCGGATGTCGTCACTGTCATCATCATCAGCCACGGCCTCGATACTGTCATCCTTAGAGGCCGCATCAGCCCTCTTCCGCGACCCACGACGCCTGCGCGAGCGGCGCGGCTTTCGATCCTCGCCTTCGCTGTCGTCTTCGCTCTCAATGCCCTCGTCGTCGTCCTGATCGACCTCCTCGTCAGAGGTATCATCCGTCTCCTCAGCCATATCTGTGGATCCGTCCTCTACACCGGCGTCAGTCGCTTTGGCATCCGTGTCCTCCACAACGGGAGCCGGATCAACGGCCGCGTCAGATACCTCTTCGGTATCGTCCGAGCCATTATCTTCATCAGCGCCGGGTGTTTCGACAGGTGTGTCCGCTACGGTCGCCATCGGGGACAGGCCTTCGCCCTCGTCACCCGCTTCGCCATCCTCGTCGAGCGAGATGGTCTCCATTCCCTCAATCTCATCGGAAACGGCTATCGCATCATCACTTTTGGTCGAGGCAGATTTGCGAGACGAGCGGCGCTTGGGCTTGGGTTTCTCTTCTTCGTCATCGCGGGCGCGCATCGCTTCGGCGTAGGCGCGCTCTTCCTCCAGAAGCGCTTCACGATCGGCTACAGGGATTTGGTAGTAATCGGGATGAATTTCCGAAAAGGCGAGAAAACCGTGCCGGTTTCCGCCATAATCCACAAAGGCCGCCTGAAGCGACGGCTCTACGCGAGTTACTTTTGCGAGATAGATGTTGCCAGCAAGCTGGCGTTTGTTTTCGGATTCAAAGTCAAATTCCTCAACCTTGTTTCCATCGACCACCACAACGCGCGTTTCTTCCGCGTGGGTGGCATCGATAAGCATTTTCTTTGGCATGGTACTATATTCAACCTCACCAGACCGGCCCGCATTTGCAGGCCGGTTTCAGGTGGCGGCATTGTCCTAGGGGCGATTGCAAGCGCGCAACCCGGGTTTCCGCTTGGGAAACCGCCGGCTTTAGCCTCAGATTGTCGCACGCGCGTCATCGCGGTTCTTGTACTCCGGCGCCTTTTGGGCGCCTAACTCGGGCCTGAATGTGCCATCATGTGTCGTGGCGCTCAGGCGTAGTGTCAGCCCAACAGGGCCTAATCGTCCTGCCCAGCCATGCGGATGTCTGATCCTGCACCGGCCAGGGGCAGCGAAACTCTCAACCGGGCATAAATACTTGCCTCAGTCCTTACTACCTAATGCGTGAGGGCAGGAAAATTCAATGGTGAAAATGGCTTTAAACTGGCGGGATACGCAATCTTTGAAAGAATTAGCAACTTCAAAGGTAATCCGCTCTCTGCAATCCGTATTTCGCCATCTTCTCATTAAGGGTCCGACGCGGCAGGCAAAGCTCATCCATTACCGAGGCAATCGAGCCCTTATGACGTCGCATCGTGTTGTCGATCAGCATCCGCTCGAACGCTTCCACATACTCCTTCAGCGGCTTGCCTTCCGTAGTCATCACCGGCTGCATTTCCTGATGGTCCGACATCAGAAGTGAGGCAATCGTGCCGCTTCCCCGGCGCGCCTGAAGCACGGCGCGTTCAGCAACATTTATCAACTGGCGCACATTGCCGGGCCATGGGGCCTGCAACAACTGCGCTGCCTCCTGGGCGTTAACCTGCGGCGCCTCGCAGCCGTAATCCTCAGCGAATTGGTCAGCAAATCGCGTGAAAAGCGTTAGGATATCTTCCCCACGCTGGCGCAAGGGCGGAATAGTGATACGTAAACTTGCCAGGCGATAGAACAGGTCAGCGCGCAGCGCATCCTCGCAGGTGCGGTCCTGTTCCTGCATGTTGCAAATGGCAATGATACGGGTTTCTGGCGGCGTGCCCTCTTCATTTATGTAGGTCAACAGGCGGGCCTGTGCGGCGTCTGACAGGGACTCGATATCCTCAAGCACCAGCGTACCTCCCCGCGCCTCCTCCACGGCAGGAAGTTGATTATCCTCGGGAAGCATAGGCCCGAAAAGGCGCTTAAGCAGCATCTCCTCTTCGAGGGCGGCGCAGGGCACAAGAACGAACTTCTTACCAGCGCGCGCGCCCACGGCATGAAGAGCGTGCGCCACAAGCGTTTTGCCGGTACCGGTCTCGCCATCAATCAGAACATGATTATCCGCCTGTCCCAGATCGAGCACATCTTCCTTGAGACGCTCCATCACGGGGCTTGCGCCGATCAGCTTGCGCATCAACTGCCCGCCATCGCTGAGTTCGCGGCGCAACGCGCGCGCATCAAGCGTCATCCGCCGCGCATTCGAGGCCTTTTTCGCCAGCTCGTTCATCCGGTCAGGGTTGAAGGGTTTTTCAAGGAAATCAAAAGCGCCAATGCGCATCGCTTCCACCGCCATTGGTACATCGCCGTGACCTGTGATCATGATCACAGGTAGGCTAGAGTCGCTACCCATGAGCTTCTTCAGGAACTGCATACCATCCATGCCGGGCATCCGGATGTCCGTTACTACGATACCAGGATAATCCGGCCCCAAGACCTTGAGCGCCTCTTCTGCGCTCGGGAAGGCTTCGGTGTCATATCCCGACAGCGCCAACCACTGGCTGATCGACTGACGCATGTCCTTTTCGTCATCGACGATGGCGATTTTCATGGCGTTTGGCATATCTGCCCTCCATTGCCAGGCATTGCCCGGACCTATTCAGCGGCCTGAGTGCTTTCGGTCAAGATAGGCAACTGCATCTCGAATACAGCCCCTCCCGCCGCAGCGTTACGCGCCGTCAGGCGCCCGCCTAAGTCGTTCACGATGCCTGAAGAAATGGCAAGCCCTAGGCCGACCCCCTCACCGGGTTCCTTGGTGGTGTAGAAGGGCTCGAACAGGTTTTCGATATTCTCCAACCCCACCCCATTATCACGCACAGTAAGAGAGGCCGTTTCGCCCAAAGCAAGGATCACGTCAATTTGCGCATCCTCCACCGAGCTAGTCGCATCGAGTGCATTGCGAAGAAGATTGATCATAACCTGTTCTATCCGCACCCGGTCGCCCAGAACCATTACGTCATCATCAGGCATTGTGCGGGTGATTGTAACCTGCCTTTGACGCAACTGCGGTTCCATGAGTGCTAGTGCAGAATTGAGCGCATCACGCATGTTTACAGGGGTAAGTTCCTCCCCCGCCTGCCGCGCATAGGATTTCAGCTGACGGGTGATTGCCCCCATACGCTCGATCAAATCATCGATCCGCTGGAAGGAAGATTTCGCTTCATCAGGGCGGTTTCGGTTGAGCAGAAGACGCGCACCGGCGAGATAGGTCTTCATGGCTGCCAAAGGTTGGTTCAATTCATGGCTGACGGCCGCTGACATCTCACCCAAAGCCGCAAGCTTGGAGCTTTGCGCAAGGGTCTGTTCGGCTACGGCGAGGTTCTCCTGCACCCTCTGACGCTCGGCAATTTCCCGCTGCAGACGGGCATTCAATGCGCGAAGTTCTGCTGATTCTCTCTGAAAGAGAGCCAAGCGAAACGTAGCCTTGCGGTTGAGCAGGTAGAACGCCAGCGCCAGCAATATGGCGAACGTCATAATCTCGAGCGCCAAAACGCCGTTCACGCGTTCGCGTACGCTGGCATAGGTGGTGAAGCTGGAAATGCGCCAACCCCGGAACGCAACGCGTCCATCGGTGCGCATGACGGCTTCGCCTCGCACATAGGCGTCGGGCGGCACGGGTCCCCATTCGACAGTATTCTGGAAGACACGCCGGATTGCGTTGCCTGCAGGTTCACGCACCAGCGCCTCTTCGGTGGTAAGACCGCGCCAGCGCGGTTCGGTCGCAATGATGATGCGTCCTTCCGCATCCGTGACAAGGATAGCTTCGGAAATTCCGGCCCAGGTCTGGCCGAACTGTCCCAAATCAACCTCAACAAGAATGACACCTGCCAAACCAGTTTGAGTTTCGACAACTCGAGAATAGAAGAAACGAAATCTGTTAGAATCATCCTCTATAATACTGAAAATATTGTCTTTTGATCGCAACGCATCGACGAAAACGGGGGACGTTGAGTATGACTGCCCAATCGTTTCGCGATCTGTTGACGCTACCACGCGGCCATCCTTTCCCAGAAGTGTCAGCGAGGCAGCTGCAATTTCTTCGTTAAACGAAATCAGACGCTGCGACGAAAGACTGAAATCATTACTCTTCAGGGCGGCAATTAGGGTTGGGTCACGAGCCAGAAGCTGAGGCACAATCGCATTCTGTCGAAGTTCGCTTAGCAGGTTGCCACTGTAAAGAACCAATCGCAACTCTGCGCGATTGCGTGTATTTTCGGTGAAACGGTCTGTCAAAAGGCGGTTGGTGACCAATATCACTGAAACCGCCAAGATTAACAAAACCACAAGCGCCAAGCGTGAACGCCAGCTTAATGTGCTGCGTGTCGCACTGTGAAAGGTGGCCCGCAATTTGCGTTTAAAGCGCATCATGGGGGTAAAGTACGCCTTAGGGCGCATGGTCTCAAGCCATCAGGCGTTTTCGAGTTGCCCCACCAGCGACGAGAACATGATCTGGCCCTCGGTATTGCCATGTACCGGGTCCGCCATCCGCTCTGGATGGGGCATCATGCCCAACACGCGACGGTTCTCCGAAAGGATACCAGCTATGTCATTGATCGAGCCATTGGGATTGTCGACATAGCGGAACGCCACGCGATTTTCGCTCTCCAAGCGCGCTACAGTATCGTCATCGGCAAAGTAGTTGCCATCGTGATGGGCAATCGGGATCGTGATGGCCTCGCCTTCGGAATAGCCTGTGGTATAGGCGCTATCGGAAGTTTCAACTTTAAGTTCAATGGCTTTACAGATGTACTTTAACTTCGCATTACGCAAGAGAACGCCCGGCAGGAGCCCCGTTTCCGTCAGTACCTGGAACCCATTACAGACGCCTAGAACATAACCGCCACGCTCTGCATGGGTCACAACCGACCGGCAGATCGGAGAGTTTGCCGCAATCGCCCCGCAGCGCAGGTAATCGCCGAAGGAAAATCCACCTGGAATGCCGATCACATCGACGCCTGTCGGAAGTTCGGTGTCCTTGTGCCAAACCATCGATACCTTGGCCCCAGCCTGCTCCAGCGCCATTTGCAGGTCCCGGTCACAGTTAGAGCCAGGAAAGACGATCACGGCGGCATGCATCACGTTACCTCCACCGAATAACTTTCGATCACCGTGTTGGCGAGAAGTTTTTCACACATGTCCTTTACGCTGGCCTCGGCCTTATCTTTGTCCGTTTCGGTCAGTTCCAGTTCGATTACCTTGCCTTGTCGGACGCCCTCAACCCCGTCAAAACCTATGGAACCAAGCGCGTGGCGCACGGCCTCTCCCTGTGGATCCAGAACCCCGTTTTTTAGCATTACATGCACACGTGCCTTCATTGCTCGCCCTCTATTGCCCCCCGGAACATCCGGGTCTGTCTAAAGTGACCGGGCTCAATTGATGAGCGTCGGTCGTGAAAGCTGCGTCGCGTTCTTGGGCATGACACCCAGACGCTTGGCCACTTCGGAATAGGCATCCGTAAGCGAACCCAGATCGCGGCGGAACACATCCTTGTCAAGTTTCTCGCCGGTTTCGATGTCCCAGAGGCGACAGCTGTCAGGACTAATCTCATCGGCGACGATCAAGCGCATGAAATCGCCTTCATAGACGCGTCCGATCTCAATCTTGAAATCAACCAGCTTGATCCCGACGCCGTACATAATGCCCGACAGGAAGTCATTCACCCGCAGAGCGAGGCTCAGGATATCATCCATATCCTGCTGGCTAGCCCAGCCGAATGCCGCGATATGTTCCTCTGTCACAAGCGGATCGCCCAGATCATCATTCTTCAGGCAATATTCCACTATTGGGCGCGGCAATTGTGTGCCCTCTTCGATGCCCAGGCGCTTGGACATGGATCCGGCCGCATAATTGCGCACAATCACTTCCAGTGGAATGATTTCACAGGTGCGCACCAACTGCTCGCGCATGTTGAGCCGCTTCATGAAGTGGTTCGGGATGCCCACATTTGTCAGCCCGGTCATGAAGTATTCGCTCAGCATGTTGTTGAGCACACCCTTGCCGTCGATCACGTCTTTCTTCTCAGCGTTGAAGGCTGTCGCATCATCCTTGAAATACTGCACGATTGTGCCCGGCTCGGGTCCCTCAAACAGTGTTTTCGCCTTGCCTTCGTAGATTTTCTTGCGTCGTGCCATGCTGACCTCAAAATCTTGAAACGCGACCAAACGCCACTGCGCCCCGCGTGTGGCTCTATTAATCCAAGCGACAATGCGCTGCAAGAACTACCGCATGGCTCAGCGCCCTGCCCTGTCCCCTTGCAGAACTGGTCTGCGCTGCACATGTATTTAACGTAAAATACATAAGTAACGGAGCAGCAAGATGTCGACTTTTGATGATCGCGAGAATGCATTTGAAAACAAATATGCCCATGATCAGGACATGATCTTCAAGTCGAAAATGCGCCGTAACAAGCTGGTGGGACTATGGGCAGCTGAGCTTCTGGGAAAGGCTGACGAAGCAGCAAATTCCTATGCCATGGAGGTTGTTAGATCAGACTTTGAAGAAGCCGGGCACGATGATGTCGTGCGCAAAGTTGCCAAAGATTTGGGCGATCTCGCCGATGAGGACACCATTCGCGCCAAGATGGATGAGCTTTTGAAAGTTGCCAAAAACCAGGTGATGAACGAGGTTTAATTAATTGAAATAGATATAAATAATTCTATTTCGCCCTTAGTGAACGACTTTGTTTATCGCTTTGCTCCTACAGTCCTGCTCATAAAGAACATGATCCTTTCTCATTTGCGCGCGCGCGAAGACTGTGGGACATGCCCCTACAATCTTTGAAAAGGACACCACATGAGCGACGCACTGTCTCGGATGATGGAAGAACGGGAATGGATCCTGGCCGATGGAGCAACCGGTACCAACCTGTTCAACATGGGTCTAAGCTCTGGCGACGCGCCGGAAATGTGGAACGAGGAACATCCCGACCGGATTGAGAAGCTGTATAGTCTCGCGGTGGATGCGGGCAGCGATTTGTTCCTGACCAACTCGTTTGGAGGCAATGCCGCTCGGCTCAAGCTGCATGGCGCGGAAAAGCGCGCGCGGGAATTGTCGCGCATGTCGGCTGAGATCGGTCGGGAGGTCGCCGATAAGCAGGATCGGGATGTCATCGTTGCAGGTTCTGTTGGGCCCACAGGTGAAATCATGGCGCCGATGGGCGCTTTGACACATGAGTTGGCGGTCGAGATGTTCCATGAGCAGGCCGAGGGCCTGAAAGAAGGCGGCGCGGATGTTCTTTGGCTTGAAACAATTTCGGCGCCCGAGGAATATCGTGCCGCGGCAGAGGCCTTCAAGCTCGCCGATATGCCCTGGTGCGGCACGATGAGCTTTGACACGGCTGGGCGCACAATGATGGGCGTCACCTCGGCCGCAATGGCAGAGATGGTGGACAAGATCGATTATGCCCCCATCGCCTTTGGGGCCAATTGTGGCGTTGGCGCTTCTGATCTTTTGCGAACGGTTCTGGGCTTTGCTGCGCAGGGCACAGAAAAGCCAATCATCGCCAAAGGAAACGCGGGTATTCCCAAATACGTGGATGGCCACATCCACTATGATGGCACACCTGAGCTTATGGCGGACTATGCTGTGATGGCACGCGATGCGGGTGCAAAGATCATCGGCGGGTGCTGCGGTACGATGGCTGAGCATTTGCGCCACATGCGCGAGGCGCTTGAGACGCAGCCCAAATCGCACAGTCCGTCGCTTGAGCTGATTGCGGACAAGATCGGGGCGTTCTCTTCGGCTGTGGATGGAACGGAACAGGGCGCGGCCCCGCCCCGCCGAGAGCGCGCACGTCGCCGTCGGGCGGGATGATTCGATCAAATTTAGACGATTGAGTCACCCCAAAATTCTACATTGCGGACAGATCAGAGTTATCCACAGACTTATGCACAAGTGGGCCCAAGTGGCCCACTTTTTCGTTGCGACAGAACAACAGACACCACCACTCTATCGCAATGGGGTTTTTTTGATTTGCACCGTAGCATTGAGGTTCTGAAACTCCTCAGCAACTGCTTTTGGGAGGGGTCCTATGCTGCACACAATCAAGAACTGGATGACCGTTGCAACCTTTGCCACCGTGTCGGCCGTGTTACTTGCACCGCAGGGGGCGCGGGCACAGTCCAGCATGGGGACATGTTCGGACATCGGAGGGTTCCTCGACCAAAGTGTCGCCGCTGGTATGAACGGAACCACCCAGACAGCCACTTTCACCCTTCAGGCGGGGGATGAGATTGTCGGTGAAATCCGCGATGCCTCGAACTCCTTCCTGCTGATCGACCCTCCGGGGGTGACAGTGTTTAGCGGTGACACCGGAACGCTTGTCAGAAGCTACGTCATCACTGTCGGTGGCCCGGTTCAGATTTCGGCGGATATCCAAGCGGGTCCGGGTGGATCGGCGACGATCACCGTGCGCTGTATTCCTGTCCCGGTAACGGTGTTACCGCCCCCGACCTCGCCGTTCCCTACGCCGTCTCCAACGCCTACACCTACACCTACGGATCCCAACACCCCGCCCGATCCCAATACGCCGACAACGCCGATCACAATGATGGTTCCCATGCAAACGCGTGTGGATTTCATCGCGGCGGTCAAATCGGCGGTCAACGCGCTGGATTCCGCGCGCCAGAACACTGCGCCCAGCGGCTTTCCCGGAAACCAGAACGCGGACAACAACCTGTTGGAGTTCGTCATTCCCTCACCAGCAGCAGAAGCGCAAGTGAGCGCAAATGTTGTAATCTTGGATCTGTTCCAGCAAATGGGACTTGATGCGACGGATCCGCTCCGCGTGGCAATCACCACCAATATGAGCGCGGCGAAAACCGGATTGGTGCCTAACATGGGCCCGTTTATCGACAGCCTTGAGGCGGTCATGGAGGATCGCGGGCTCGATCGGTTCACAGAGGAAATGCAGAAAAGCCTGCGCGCCTACGAACAGGCGAGCCGCGATCTGAACAATGAACAGCGTGCCGAAAACCCTGGACCAACCCGGGACCTCAACCCAATCGGTCCGCTGTCGTTCAGCGGCACCAATGACAACATGATCCGCTTTTCCACCCGTGGTGTTCCGCTTGGCTCGGAGGGTCGCACATGGCTTTGGACCGATGGGCAGGTCGGCTACTTGACCGGCTCTGCCTCCCGCGATGGTTACGTAGCGGGTCTGCGGCTGGGGATCGTTCATGCGGCGAATGATACGCTCGACCTTGGAGCCTATGTGGCCTACCTGCGCGCCCAGACGGGGCAGATCACGCCGACTACGAATACCGATCTGGAAACCGACGGGATCGGCGCTGGTGCCTACATGAAGTATGCTCTCGGGACCGAACTTTATGGCGCGGTGTCGTTCTATATCGAGAAGTCCAAGAACGAAACAAACGTGTCGGGCAGTGTGGGGTCGTTCGACCGGGTTTATGCCACGCTGGATGCTGAAATTTCGCGCCAGTACGAAACGGACAACGCGATCAAGATCGTGCCCTCGCTTGGTGTCGGTCTCGTATCCTCTTCGACTGAGGCGTTCGTGGACAGTGCCGCGAATTTCTTCCCCAAGGATGATGACGTGTTCGGCACCGCGTTCGCGGGTCTGGACCTGTCGCAGACCTTCGCCTCTCAACTGGACTGGGCCAAGACAGTGACCCTCACTGGTGGCGCGATGATCCGCTATACAGACCGCCCGTCTCAGGTGTTCAGCACAGGCCAGCAGCTGACGGACACGGATCTGACAGGCACGGTGCGGGCCGGGGCGAAGTTCTTCCTCAATAGCGGGGCGGCCTTTGACATTCGCGCCGGTGTGACGGGGATTGGCGGCTCGACCCAGTCGATCTTTGGCGGGTTCGAGTGGCGCGACGATTTCTGAGACCTCTTCGAAAGGTTCTCGTCAGCTCAGTCTTGGGGTTAAACAGAATGCATTTGCCAGGTCAGGGGGGTAGCCTGGCACACGCGCGGCCTGCAGTCTTTATTCCGCGCGAACCACCGCGAGGGGCGTTTTGCTAAGGTCTCTCGGAAAAATTCCGGCCTTTAAGCAATGATCAGAACAGTGACAGCTGGTCCCCTGGCCCTGGCGGCCGCGCGAAAATATCCGTGCGCAAACCCGGCATCCGTTCCTTCAGCCCCAAATGCCGCACCGCCCGCTTAAAGCGTGCACCAATAATAGCGGCATACGCCCCCTCCCCCCGCATCCGGCGGCCCCAGTCGGCGGCATAATCCTGCCCGCCGTGCATGTCGCGCACATGGCCCATGACGCGCGACACCCGGTGGGGGTAATACTCTGACAGCCATTCCTGGAACAGCGGTGACACCTCCTGCGGTAGGCGTAACATGATCCAGGACGCGGCCCTTGCGCCGGCATCGTGGGCGGCTTCCAGCATCGCCTCCAACTCGTGATCGGTGAGGCCCGGAATGATGGGTGAGGTCATCACACGCACCGGAATTCCCGCTTCCGCCAGACGTGCGATCGTCTGCAAACGCCGCGCAGGCCTTGGCGCGCGCGGTTCCATCCGATGCGACAGGGTCGTATCAAGCGTGGTAAGCGAAATCCCAACCCGAGCCAGACCACGGGCCGCCATATCCGAGAGAACATCGATATCGCGCTCCACAAGCGTGCCCTTTGTGACCACTGCGACCGGATGGTTGAAGCGGTCCAACACCTTAAGGCAATCACGCATGATCTCATGGTTTTTTTCGATCGGTTGATAGGGATCGGTGTTTGTCCCGATAGCGATGGTCGCAGGCCGGTATGCCCGTTTGCGCAACTCACCCTCCAGTACGCGCGCGGCATCAGGGCGCGCGATCAGGCGGGTTTCGAAATCAAGCCCCGCCGAAAGGCCCAGCCACGCATGGCTGGGACGGGCAAAACAATAGATGCAGCCATGCTCACACCCCCGGTAGGGATTAATTGAGCGGTCGAAGGACAAATCTGGAGAGCGATTATACGTGATAACCGAGCGGGGTGTTTCGATTGCCACCGTTGTGCGCAAGACCGCCTTGTCTTTTTCCAAAGCCCAGCCGTCATCTTCGAAACTACGACGCTGTCCTTCGAACCGGCCCGAAGCGTTGCTTTGCGCCCCCCGTCCCGGGCATCGCGATCGGGGGTCTAGGGTATGTTCGGATGCAGGGGGCGTTTGCGTCATGACCCAAAAATAGAACAGAACAAGAACTCTTTCAATAAACTCATGGCTTTTATGAAAAGTTTGACCCTTACCGCCGACATTTTCCCGTGTAAAAGTCGGATCGAATGCGACCAATGTCGCTATTTGCCAAGTTGGCCTGCGTCAATTTGGCGATACAGGGGAAAATTGCGACACCGGGTCCGCATTGGCCCGACCTATTAAGGAACATCCCAATGTCAGACGAAGAAGACGACATCATCCTCTCGGAACTGGATGACGAAGAGCTTGTCCAGCAGATGTTTGACGACCTTTACGATGGTCTGAAGGAAGAAATCGAAGAAGGCGTGAACATCCTTCTCGAGCGGAAATGGCAGCCTTACGAGATCCTGACTCAAGCGCTTGTGGGTGGTATGACCATCGTTGGTAAGGATTTCCGCGACGGGATACTCTTTGTGCCAGAGGTGCTTCTGGCCGCCAACGCAATGAAGGGTGGCATGGCGATCCTCAAGCCGCTTTTGGCGGAGACCGGTGCACCGCGAGTAGGCAAGATGGTGATCGGCACCGTCAAGGGCGACATCCATGACATTGGCAAGAACCTAGTGTCGATGATGATGGAAGGTGCGGGTTTTGAAGTGGTTGATCTTGGCATCAACAACCCGGTCGAGAACTACCTCGAAGCGTTGGAGACCGAGCAACCCGATATCCTTGGCATGTCGGCGCTTTTGACCACCACGATGCCATACATGAAGGTCGTGATCGACACGTTGATCGAACAGGGCCTGCGCGAGGAATACATCGTGTTAGTGGGCGGTGCGCCGCTCAACGAAGAGTTCGGCAAGGCTATTGGCGCAGACGCCTATTGCCGGGACGCCGCCGTGGCGGTGGAAACTGCAAAAGAACTGGTCGGACGCAAGCACAATCAACTCGCCGCAGGATGAGTTGGGGGGCTTTGATGCTCATATTTTTTGGAAAGGCGCAGTCTTGGGCTGCGCCTTTTTTCGTACTGGATGCGCAATAAGAGTATTGTCAAAACTTGAAAGGCACGGATATGGCCTTGACCGATGACATGCTCACCGAGGATGGGCTTGCGGCCAATGGTAGTGGGAAAATCCTTCTAATAGCCTGTGGAGCACTAGCGCGCGAGATCTTAGCGCTACAGAAGAGGAATGGCTGGGATCACATGGTGCTGCATTGTCTGCCCGCTAAATACCACCTTTTCCCCGAAAAGATCACCGATGCGGTGGAAGATATGGTTTTGAAACACCGCGATGAATACACACAGATTTTTGTGGTCTATGCCGATTGTGGCACGGGGGGGCTCTTGCAGGCCAAATGCAACGCGCTGGGGGTCGAGATGATTGCCGGACCGCATTGCTACTCTTTTTTTGAGGGCAATGAGGCCTTCGCCGCGCGCGGCGATGACGATCTGACGGCGTTTTTCCTGACAGACTTTCTGGTCAAGCAGTTCGATGCTTTTGTGTGGAAACCCATGGGTCTCGACCGCCACCCTCAGCTACGTGATACGCTTTTTGGGAATTACACCAAGTTGGTCTACCAAGCGCAGACTGAGGATGCGGCACTGCTGGATAAAGCGCGCGATTGTGCCGAAAGGCTGGGATTGGTCTTTGAGTACCGCTTTACTGGCTATGGGGACCTTGCAACGGCGTTGGGCGCTTTGGATCAGGGCAGGTAAACTGCAATTTTCGAGTTCCAGATGAGAGATGGCATATTTTTCATCTGTCATTCGTCATGTTTGGTCTGTTTGTCTGACTTTGGCTATACATTGTGCTTCCCACAGGCATAGCTGAGCGATTCAGATGAGCTCAGACGCCGCAAAGAGTAGACGTTCGTTACTAACGCACCGCGTGTTGCGTTTAAACCTTGCGCGAAAAAGAGCATACTCGATAGGCCGTGGCGTGACGAATTCGCCCTTGTTCCGCGCCATACCGTTCCGGTGGCTGTCTGACTAAGGCTTTTACGGAGCCTGCACTGCAGGTTCTTGGAAAAGAAAAAATGCAGAGCCACTGAACTCACAGCGATCCAGCACCCGCAACAGGGGCTGATGTATCCGCCACACCGGCGCACGCCAGGTCGTATCCGCACCATTCCCTAGATAGGCGGAGATAGCCGATAGGGTCTGGGCCGAGGCATTGCTTGTTCAGCTTGATTGGGACGATAGAGACGGTTAAACAGTAACAGCCCCTGCCCCTCAGAGCAGTAACAACCCCACGATTTCCACGCGATTAAAGCTGCTGTTCATAGGAGCGTATACAAAACGTGAAAACGAGGCCTGATCGCCGGCTCGGAACACTCGCTTGCATCCTTTGTGCGTGGTGCCATCGTTGAAAAACAAGGACCTACACTGCTTCATTTCACTTGGGGATGTGTTTCTGATGGTTAAGTAACCGCTGCCGCCACCGTTGAAGTGGCAGGCGTCAAAGTAAACGACCCCGTTACACCATTTAGTTGTACACTTATCGTCGGATGCAGCGGTCCTGGGGCAAAGAGACAACGAAACTGCCGACAAGGCGCTAAGAGAAAATGTAAATTCAAAAGAGCTTCCAATTCGACACGATCAAGTTTGTGTGGTCCAGACCACTTGGGAAAGCAGACAACAAAACATCAAAAAGGGTTCTTTAACGCGCGATGACAAAATCCGCCCTTAGACCGCCCAGACGCTCGCTTTCTCCCAATCGGATCGCGCCACCATGGGCGCGGGCTATGTCGGCTGCAATCGACAGGCCAAGCCCCACACTTGTCCCAAGGTTCTGATTGCGCGAGGTATCAAGCCGTGCAAAGGGCTTCATCGCCTCTTCGCGTTGTTCTTTTGAGATGCCGGGGCCATCATCTTCCACCCTTATCCGCAGTGTCTTATCAGTAGTCAGCACCGATACCTCCGCCGAGTTGCCATAGCGAACGGCATTATTGATCAGGTTCTCGATCGCGCGGCGCACAGCATCGCTGCGAAGGCTTGTAACGCCCTCACCCTCGGTCAGCACCAGCGTGACCTCCCTGCCCGCCCGTTCCGCATCCTCGACCACGCGGCGAACAAGAGCATTGGCGTCTGTGTCTTCCATTTCACCCTGATAGGCACCACGGGCGAACTCGAGAAACTCGGTAATCAACCGCTCCATGTCATGGACATCACGCTCCATATCGGCGCGTTCATCCTCATCCAGCATCGAAAGACCCAACTTGAGCCGCGTGATAGGCGTACGCAGGTCGTGACTGACCCCTGACAGCATAAGTGTGCGCTGCTCAATCTGCCGCTCGATCCGGTTTCGCATTTCAAGAAAGGCAGTTCCAGCCGCCCGTACCTCAATCGCGCCAGAGGGGTGATACTTTAAATGCCGCCCCCGGCCAAAGGCTTCTGCTGCTCGGGCCAGCCGTGTGATGGGGCGCAGCTGATTGCGCAGGTAGAAATAGGCGATCACTGTCATCAGGATGGCAAAGAACACCATATTCACCAATAGCTGATGCGGATTCGAGGCTGAGACGCGGCGGCGGTCAAATGTCATCAGCATCGGCCCGTCAACGTTGTAGAAATAAAGCTGCACTGTACGGTCATCGGGCAAGTTCACGGCAAGCAACCGGGGCACAAGCCGGCGCATCTCGCGCACTACGATTGCGCCGGTAAAATCATACCAGCGCCATTTATCAGCCTGTGGAACATCCCCAGTAGCAATCGGCGCCACCTCGATCAGCAAGGTCTGCGCCATATCTGATTGCGCCAACTCCTCTGCGCTTAGCCCGCTTTCCAGCATTAAGCGCACCTCACGACTGACTGAATTGGTCATCTGGCTGGTCACACCGTCGAAATGGCGCTGAATGAAGATCACCGAAACCACCAGCGTTACGGTGACCACCGGCAAAAGCAGGATCATGATGGCGCGCCCATAAAGCGATCTGGGCATATAGGGTTTGAGCCAGCGAAAATTCATGGCTAAACCTAAAACGCGGGACGCGCGGTGAAAACCGCTTTTCCATTACAGGCGCACAGGCTGCGGAGGCGAGCGATGAACGACAGAAGTTTCAACCCGTCCGTCGGCGTGGCCGAGACGCTTGACAACGGCCTACGCCGCGTACTGGCGCCCAACCCCTCGCCCATGACGTTTAGGGGCACAAACACCTATCTTCTTGGCCAAAGCGACATTGCAGTGATCGACCCCGGCCCTGATCACGCAGGGCACCTTGAGGCGATCCTCGCAGCACTGGACCCTGGCCAGCAGATCAGCCACATCTTCGTGACCCACTCTCATGTGGACCATTCCCCTCTGGCGCGTCGGCTGAGCGCGGCCACAGGCGCGCCCGTGCTGGCCTTTGGGGCGTCCGGCACCGGGCGAAGCGCAATTATGACGGAACTGGCCGCCTCGGGCCTTGCGGATGCGGGCGAAGGCATCGATCCTGATTTTTCCCCCGACATTCTGCTGACAGATGGAGAAACTGTAGGCGGTCCCGATTGGGAACTGACCGCACTTTGGACACCGGGGCATCTTGGTAATCACCTCTCCTTTGCGATGGGCGATATGGCGTTTGTCGGTGACCTAGTGATGGGTTGGGCCAGTTCGCTGGTCTCGCCACCCGATGGGGATCTGACCGACTTCATGGATTCTTGTCGCCGCCTGCGCGCGCGGGGCGCAGAGGTGTTTCACGCTGGCCACGGCGCGCCGATTGAGACCCCTATGGCGCGGCTTGACTGGCTGATCGAGCACCGCCTCTCGCGGGAAGCCGCCATTTTGCAACAGCTTGAGCATGGCTCTGCCAATGCCTCAGCGCTGGCGAAGGCGATCTACACCGAAACACCCGCAGCCCTCCTGCCGGCAGCAGAGCGCAACGTTTTGGCGCATTTGATTGATTTATATGGCAGAAAAAGAGTCCAGCCTCTGGGTGTTTTGTCGGAACACACCATCTTCACCCGTCTGTAAACACAGATGTAAATTTTGCAACAAATCCACTGGACGCCCGTTCGGTCACTTGCTATATCGCGCTTCGTGGTCCGGCGTAGCTCAGCGGTAGAGCAGTTGACTGTTAATCAATTGGTCGTAGGTTCGATCCCTACCGCCGGAGCCAAAAATCCTCTTTGAGATTAAGCGATTGGCAAGCCGCCCCGAAGGGCGGCTTTTGTTTTTTGCAACGTTTCTGCAACGTTGAGACGCTTAGGTTGGCTCAGAACGGGATTTCTTCGTCGTGGGGTTTTTGCTCAGCCGACTCACGAACGGCACGAGCGCGGGAAGGGAACTTCCGCTCCGCGTCTCGGATATAAAACCAGTCTCCTCTCTTTCTGTTCAATGACCAAGGCACCGGCCGTAAATTTGACGCGATATGCAAACCGCAAATGACGAAATCGCCATCTTTGTTCTTTCCGACCAGTGGAACTATATGATCAACTTCATGCCTAATACCAGTTACACGGCTCAGGCTGTCAGCGGCTTGGTACACAGCGAGGATTTCGGCCTCTTGTTCCTCGGAAAGTTCATTGCTGACTGCACCTAGCGCCCTTGCCCGACGCAACGCCGTTTCGTGTTTACGTCGCGCCGAATTTCGCCAGTAGTACTTACTATCCTTGCTCTTGCGGGCGAGCTTAGCCTCCCAGTTTGCCTGTCGTTTGGCTTCAGCTTCTGCCGTTTCACGTTCGGCTTCGGCGGCTTCCGCCGCAATTTCTTCGGGAGTCATCCCGACGGTAGTAAAATAGCCCATGGCTATCTCCTTATGTTGGAGACACCAGCCTCCAAGGAAACCGGCACCTAGTTTGGTTGGTTTCCTGTAAGGCAATCAGCTTTGAGCGGATTGGGGCGCAGCCTCGGAAAAGGTACTGAGCAACACAACTGACTTGGTGATCGGACCACAGATTTCAATAGATATTCTACGATAAGGCGGTCCCGCCGAGATTGAGCATCAAGATTTGAGCAGCCTCATCTCCAAAATTGCTGCATTGCAGCAAATACGGCTGGTACCGATAATGACAAAAATCGATTCGAACGGGAGTCCGTGATGAAACCAGAGGTCTACACAGCAGACGCGGCAGAAAATCAGTCAACGATACTCACAGGACCATGGCATATTACCGATACCGTCGAATCCGATCGGAAAAATCTTTTCTGCCTTTCGCCCATAAACTCTTTCCATGTCGCCACGATTGTTTCCGGCAGTCGAAGCAAAATTGACCGTTTTGAGCGGAGTCTAAGCCTAATCAGGACCGCTCCTGAACTTTACCGAATGCTTCAAGTGGTGCTTGAATCAATCAGGTCTGCGGAGTCCAGTTCACTTGAGGTCAGCCCATTGCTCGCCGCCGAAATCGAAGCGGTGCTTGAACGCGCCGAAGCACCGTTTTTCGAGGGTTGAAATGAGGTACGGTCGCCCTCGGCAATTCGACCTTTAAGGTCGATCTCAATTTCGTCTTTGGACCTTTTGGCCAGCGCTTCGAGTTTTCCTTCTCGTCTCACCCAAGGAGTGAGATATCGCTCTATCCATCCAATTGAGATTTGGCGAATTGAAGAACTTGTCCGGTTACGCGTTCGCCGCGAAAATCCCAGCATTTCATCCCGTGCCCCGTTGAAGAGCTCGCAACCGTACACTTTTCGGCCATGAGATTGCTTAAGGAGTGAATCGTCATTAATGCCGATCAGGTTCAACCCCTCACGGACTTGACGCATCCTCGGGCTGCTCCCCTCCCCGAAAACGCTGTTGATGCGGCGGCGGCCATAAACAGCGATTCCAAGTTGACGCATCAGATCAACTGTCAGGTCGCTGACGTGTGTGATGCTAACGCCGCTGCCACTTCTCAATTTTTTCCAGATGACATCTGACGCTAATTCAGGAAACTTACTCTGCCGTAGCGCCAAGCCAGAATACTGATTTCCGCCGACCCCATAGAGACTAGTTGTGGTTATGAGCTTAAGGTCCGAACTCCTGACAACCGCTTTCCCGGCGATCTGAGATGCAATTTCGCTAACTTGATCGCCGTAGCGCTTTTTGTACAAATTGCGCGCTTCTCTCGACGACATCGCGAGCGCGACTAGTTTTCCACCAAGCAAGGCGTTGTATGGCGCCACCGCGCCACAAACGGCCAGATCAGCAACTTCAGTTGCGAGGCGACGCTTTTTGATCTCATTAAGTGCAACTCTGATCGCCTCTTGTCCCGGCTTCTCGACAAGGGCCCGGTAAATTGCCGTGACCGGCTCCCTTCGAATTCCGTACCCCTGCAGTGTCTCAATTGCGCGCAGCAACGGCACCAGCTGTTCTGCTCTCTTTTTCTTAAACAACGCCGTATTTGATAACTCGAACCAGCCTTCGTCGGTCAATGACTCCTTATCCACATTGCGGATATCAACTAGGTGGCTCTGCTGTTCGCCCTCCAAGTCGATACGACGTTGCGCGGCAGCTTGTGCCGCAATCCTTTCAAGCTTCAGGACTGTTTCGAAACTAGGGTTTTCAAGGTCATCGAGGGCGAGCAGATCGTCCGATCTGATTTCCGCTACTGCCTCCTTGAGGCTATTGTACAGACGTCGGGCGACCAATCGCGGTTCGACGGAGCCTTCCATCAGCGAATGACATACCTGGTCAATCTGCCAACCGATCCAATTGTCACGGCTCGCCAAATTCGCCGTCGGACTAGCAAGCATTGCTATACCAATTACTGGTCTCGATTTTCGAGCGGCGTTCCTAATCAAGAAGCGCTGCGTCCGCCCGGGCAATGGATTATATTCCAGAGACCACGTGTATCTAAAATATCGCCACACGTCCTGCAGTCTCAGGCCCGTGTACTTGCACCGCTCATCGGAGGCGCATTCCTGTACAACCGGGCGTATAATTCGCCCCAACGCCTCAGCGGGGCTATCAATCGCATTCTGTAGCGCCTCTGAAATTTCGCGAGAAAGTTCTTTGCCATCGTCGATCAGCGTGGTGATTGAAACCTGCCGCCCCTTGAATTCCCGTTCTCTTTCCATGTTCCGCAAAAACTCACGGACCGAATCCTGAGCAAGTTGGCGATTACTGGCCATTTGCAGGCCCATTCGAATGCGCCGTTTGGCATGATCGATGGTTTCACCATCCATTGGATCAAACGAAGCCGCCTCCACCAGAACATGGTGATCGTTGGTTTCCAGTTTCCAACCCTGCTCAGAGAGATCGGCCAAAATCGAACACGCTACGGCGAAACGCAGGCGTTCGGTCCGATCTTCGTCGGCCTCAACAGCGACGGCGGTTTCAGAAGCGGCGCGAAAACTTGACGCCCGCACTTCGTTCCCCGAGTTCGCGGTCTCAACAACAATCTGACGGATGCGGTCGCGATCTGCACCGGACAGGGCCGACGGGAAGAACTCCTGAGGACCAGTCTTTTTGATATTTGATTTGCTGCCCATGCTTATCAATAACAGGGTTCGCGGGCCGCCAAAAGATGGCGACCCGCTCCCTTTTGTCAAAGACCGTTATTCTGCAGCGACGTCTTCAGTGACGGCGTCGTCCCCGTCGGACGCATCTGTGTAGTCACTGTCGTGACCGAAGCGATGTAGGGCGTCCAAAGCGACCTCCATCCGCTCCGACCACGCGGCCTTTTCGACGTGGTAGAAGTTGGTTTTGTCCTTGTTGCCAAGTGCATCCAACTCGGCCTCGCCCATGGAGAACAACAGCACCTCCAAGCCAGCCCGTAGGAAGCGGTCGGCCGCCGGCGAAGCGTAGATGTCAGTGAAGAACCGGTGCGCCTTGTTGATCTCCAACACTGATCAGCCCCACCTGAGTGGTCCAGTTTGAATGTTAGTGCATTCTCGGCCTAGTTTCCATCGGGACGATGGTTTCGGGAGCCGGTGGGCGGTAGCCCAAAGCACTATGCGGTCGTTTTTTGTTGTAATGCTTCCTCCATTCTTCGATCAGGATTTGGGCTTCACGTAGTGAGTAGAAGACTTCGCCATTGAGCAACTCATCCCGGAAGCGGGCGTTGAAGCTTTCGCAATAACCGTTCTCCCAAGGGCTGCCTGGTGCGATGTAGGCGGTCTTGGCGCCGACGGCGGCAATCCAGTCTCGGACGGCCTGCGCAATGAACTCCGGCCCGTTGTCTGACCTGATGTAGGCAGGAACACCGCGCAGGATGAACAGGTCCGTCAACGCGTCGATCACTTCGGTTGCGTTCAGCTTTCGTTTAACCCTGATCGCCAAACATTCCCGGCTATGCTCATCCAGGATGTTCAGAGTCCTGAACGCCTTTCCATCATCAGTTCGGTGATGCACGAAGTCGTATGACCAAACGTGGTTGCGATACTCTGGACGCAATCGAACACATGAGCCGTCATTCAGCCAGAGCCGTCCTTTCTTGGGCTGTTTCATGGGCACTTTGAGCCCCTCGCGCCGCCACAGACGCTCGACCCGCTTGTCGTTGATCTGCCAGCCTGCACCTCTCAGCAGAGCTGCGATCCGGCGATACCCATAGCGACCATACTGGCGGGCCAACTCAATCATGTCCGCCACCAGACGATCCTCGTCGGCACGCCCAATTGGCAACCGCCTCTGCGTGGACCGATGCTGCCCCAAGACACGACAAGCTCGACGCTCCGAGACGTGGAACTGGCTTCGCACATGGTCAACGCAGGCACGGCGACGTGAAGGGCTCAGTAGTTTCCCCGTGCTGCCTCCGACAGGATCAGCTTATCCAGTGTCAGGTCAGATACGGCACGACGCAGCCGATCATTCTCCTGCTGCAGGCGCTTCAGTTCTTTCAGTTGGTCGGTTCCCATGCCGCCATACTGCTTACGCCAGCGATAGAATGTCTGCTCGGTTATGTGCACCTGCCTGATCGCATCAATCCGCGGCATCCCTTGGCCGCAAAGCACCTCAACTTGCCGTAACTTCGTGACAATCTCTTCCGGCTTGTGTCGCTTGATTCCCATATTTGATCCTCCGTTTCCTAACTATAGGGGCGGACCAACTCAGTGGGGGAGGCTCACGACCGCATAGTGCTTTGGGCTACCGCCCACCGGCTCCCGAAACCATCGTCCCGATGGAAACTAGGCCGAGAATGCACTAACATTCAAACTGGACCACTCAGGTGGGGCTGATCAACTTGGGGCAAATGTACAAACAAGGAGAGGGAGTTCCTCAAGATTACAAGGAAGCTGCTAGTTGGTACCGTAAAGCTGCTGAACAAGGATTTGCTAGAGCACAAACCAACCTAGGGTATATGTACGACCAAGGACATGGCGTTCTCCAAGACAATATACTAGCGCATATGTGGTATAACATTGGGAGTGCCAACGGGAATGAACTTGGCGGGGACAACAGGGACTTTTTAGCCAAAGGTATGACCCAAGAAGCCATAGAGAAAGCTCAAGCTATGGCTAGAGAATGCATGAGCAGCAATTATCAGAACTGCGGTTACTGATTGGCACCAGTTACAAATGACAGCACGTAAAATTCTATGCAGCCAGAAAAATGGTTAGGCTTGCATGCAGGTAGTTGTGAAATTGGGTCTGGACTTGCGCAGGAATTTCAATAGTTTTTTGATACATGAGAACTGAGGGATGGGCTCAAAATGATTGATACTACCAAACTTCTTGTATTGAAGGGCAGTGATGCCGCTCGGTCTGCCAAGATCGGCGATTCTGAAGCCCCACCGGGCTTTGAGCTTCCAGAAAAGCCACTGGATGAGCCAGACGAAAACTAATCGTCACTGAGAGCATCTACCCCGCATTGACCGGCGTTTTTCAGCGGTCAACAGTTGCCTACCAATTGCTATAGCGTAGTTCGATACTAGGCGAATTTATGAGCCTTGACTTAGCCCTACCGCCGGAGCCCAAATCTCTCTTGGATAACAAGAGAGTAACAGGCTGCTCTCCAGGGCTGCTTTTGTTTTCTGCAACATCTCTGCAACGTTGTGATTGGCGATGACGTCAGACATCCCAGTACTTAAAACAAGCTTCAAATTTCAGTCTCCTTGCTACCTGTGTCCTTACTTGTCGTTCAAACCGCGAAAGCGCCAGTACCCTTGCGTCTTGAACTCAACGTCGCCTCTGCGATGGGTCATGCATCCGGCTGAGACCGGAGTATCGGAACCACGTCTGGTCTTATGATTTTTTGCATCACAGAACTGATGACGGAAAAACGTTCAGGACACTCAATATCCTGGACGAGCATAGCCGGGAATGCTTGGCGATCCGAGTGAAGCGGAAGCTGAACTCGACCGAGGTGATCGACGCGTTGACGGACCTGTTCATCCTTCGCGGCGTGCCGACCTACATCCGGTCAGACAACGGTCCTGAGTTCATTGCTCAGGCCGTCCGAGACTGGATCGCAGCCGTGGGTACCAAGACAGCCTACATCGAGCCCGGCTCTCCCTGGGAAAACGGATACTGCGAGAGCTTCAACGCCCGCCTCAGAGATGAGCTGCTTAACGGAGAAGTATTCTACTCCCTTCGAGAAGCGCAAATCCTGATCGAACAATGGAGGAAACACTAGAACACCAAGCGGCCCCACAGTGCTTTGGGCTACCGCCCACCGGCACCGGAAACCATCGTCCCGATGGATCCCAGGTCAATCATGCACTAACATTCAAACCGGACCGCTTAGATGGGGCTGATCATGGTGACGATGAGCCACAAACTCTCTTTTATCAAAGTGTCCTAATTGGCCGCATAGGCGCTGAAGGCGGACAGCTCGATGAAAACTGGATTGTAGTTGAACGAAAGTCTAAAAGCCGCTCAACCTCGCGCTCGCATATGTTGATTAGTCTCACGCGAGAAGCGATACTACCTTATGTCATTTTGGTATGTGAGCCATAGTCCAGGACTGGTAGCTGCATCTGTTGGTATCGCTTTGATTTCCGGCTTTACGGGCCTTAGCCTTACCAAGGAGTTATCTTCTAAGACCGTCAGACAGAAAAAAATTGCCGTAGCGTTGGCAGCAGTGGCCTTGGGCGGTGGAATCTGGTCAATGCATTTTGTGGCCATGCTTGGGCTACAAATGCCCTTCCTGTTTTACTACGACGCAGCCATTACGCTGTCATCGGCTTTGCTGGCTATCCTCATTGTTGCCGCAGCTTTAATTTTACTTCACTTCACTGAGCGTCGCGCAATCCATATCGTCTTAGCTGGTGCTCTTGTTGGAGTGGGGATTGCCGCGATGCATTATGTGGGGATGTCCGCGCTGGAGCTGTGCCGCGCAATATACACGGCATCAGGTGTGGTGATCTCGGTTTTTCTTTCCATTGCGTTGTGCATCGCCGCAATCTGGGTTGCGTATAGTGAGCGAACAAACCGCAACATCTTTTTGGGTACGTTGTGCTTTGGCGTTGCAGTTGCAACCGTACATTTCGCAGCGACATATCAAACTCAGTTCGTCAAAGTCGAAGGTCTTGTTGAATTCGGTCCGACCATGAGCAATGAGGTCCTTGCGCTTGGTGTCATCCTTTCAAGCTTTGTGATTTTTGGTACGTTTCTTTGGGTAAGCACGGCCTATCTGTCGCCACTGGTTGCTGACGGGTATTCTGAGGAAGTGTTTTCAACAGCCGAACCGCAGACAGTTATTGCTTCACAAATTCGTATTCCTTGCGAGAAAGATGGCAGTAAAATCTTCATTCCACCCGAAGATGTAAATTTTGTCCGCGCCGATGGCCATTACACACAAGTATATACGGATGAGGACCGTCTGTTTTGCGCATTGCCTATCACAGAGGCCACGAAGCGCTTAACGAAAGCAGGACATGTTCAGGTACATCGCAGTTATGTAGTGAACCCTGAAAAAGTTTCCTCGTTTGAGCGCAAGAAAGACAATGGTGTCTGTTTCTTCAAGGCCAAACACTGCCCACAGGTTCCGGTCAGCCGGTCAAAGCTCAAAGCGGTTCAACAAGTACTTGGCATTTGAAACGAATGTGCAACCTACAGTCTTTAATAAGACCCCAAACATGTTGCCACTAACCATTTAGTTTCATCAGAACAGACCTCTAGCTTAGCCTTAGGTAAGCAAACTCGCAGTTCATGAGCAAAAATGCGCATTTCGTGCAAAAAAGCTGATTCTCATGAGTTTTCTGGCAGTCAGAGGCGGCAGCCAAATTATGAATTTCTAAGCCAGAGTCACATCAGGGAGGAGATTGATGATTCCAGCAGCGTTCGAATACTACCGCCCAGATACCATTACGGGCGCACTCGAAATCCTACAAGAACATGGAGATGGTGCTCGGGTTATGGCGGGTGGACACAGCCTTATCCCTATGATGAAGCTACGGATGGCAGAAATCCCACATCTCATCGATTTACAGTCAGTCGAGGAACTAAACGGTATCGACATTCGGTCAGGCGAAGTTCGAATTGGCGCGATGACAACCCAACACGACCTAATCAATAATGACGAGTTGGCAGCTGTTTGTCCCATACTGCGCGAAGCATCGCTACAGATATCAGACCCTCAAGTACGTTACATGGGAACCGTTGGTGGCAACGTGGCCAACGGTGATCCTGGCAACGACATGCCGGGCTTGATGCAATGTCTTGATGCGCAGTTTGTGTTGGTGGGTCCTAACGGAGAGCGCATGGTCGCAGCGCGTGAATTTTACGAAGCTGCCTACATGACCGAACGCGAGGATGAAGAAATCCTCACCACCGTCATCGTGCCGTTTCATGGCAGTGGCTATGCGTATGAAAAGCAAAAAAGAAAAATTGGTGATTATGCAACTGCCGCAGCCGCGGTCACGCTAGCCAACGATCAAGGTACATGTGTGGCCGCTTCAATCGCTATGACTAACCTTAGTGATACACCGATCTGGTCCGAAGACGCCGGCCAAGCTTTAGAAGGCACCACGATCGACAGCGTGGCCACAAGCAAGGCCGTTGAGGCCATGCTAGGTGACATTGATCCACAAGAAGACAATCGGGGCCCGGTCGCGTTTAAAAAACATGTGGCAGGGATCATCCTGGAGCGCGCGATTACCCGTGCTTGGGATCGCGCCGAAGGGAGGGTTTAATAAAATGTCAAAGAAAATGCACATTAAACTGACGGTGAATGGCAAGGAAGAGGAATTCCTTGCAGAGCCACGTGAACTTTTGATCTACACGCTGCGCGAGCGCCTGAACTACACTGGAGCCCATATCGGTTGTGAGACATCCCACTGCGGTGCCTGCACCGTCGATGTAAACGGAAAGTCGGTCAAAGCCTGCACAATGTTTGTGGCGCAAGCCGACGGGTCGGAAATTACCACGATCGAGGGTATCGGTGGCCCGGATGCCCTGCATCCGCTGCAAGAGGCTTTCCGCGAACATCACGGCCTTCAGTGTGGATACTGCACACCTGGTATGATCACACGGGCGTGCAAACTGCTCGAGGAAAACCCCAACCCGACAGAAGAAGAAATTCGCTTTGGCATGGCCGGCAATATTTGCCGCTGCACTGGATATCAGAACATCGTGAAGTCTATCAAAGCCGCCGCAACCCAGATTGAGGCAATGAAGGAGGCTGCAGAATGAAAGACGAGGTCACAACCCGCGAAGATCGCGTCGCCAATCTCAAGGGAATGGGCTGTTCCCGCAAACGCGTTGAAGATGCTCGCTTTACTCAGGGCAAAGGCAATTATGTAGATGACATCAAACTTGACGGCATGTTGGCCGGTGATTTTGTCCGCTCGCCTTATGCGCATGCTCGGATCAAAGACATTGATGTTTCTGCCGCGTTAGAGATTCCGGGGGTCCTGGCCGTCCTCACTGCCAAGGATCTCGAACCTCTGGGCCTGCACTGGATGCCAACCCTTGCAGGCGACAAGCAAATGGTGCTGGCAGACGGCAAAGTTTTGTTTCAGGGTCAAGAAGTTGCGTTTGTCGTTGCAGAAGACCGTTTCGCTGCGGCTGATGGCGTTGAAGCGGTTGTTGTCGATTACGAAGAACTGCCGGTTTTGGTCGATCCATTCGGAGCCTTGAAATCTGACGTGGTTCTCCGCGATGACTTAATGGGTGATGACGGCTCTATTCCCGATGGGGCGCATGGCCCTCGTAAGCACCACAATCACATCTTCACCTGGGAAGTGGGCGATCAGGCGTCAACTGAACAGGTACTTGATGACGCGCCAGTCGTTGCGGAAGAGATGATGTATTATCACCGTACGCACCCCTGCCCGCTTGAAACCTGTGGCTGTGTGGCCTCCATGGATAAGGTGAATGGTAAGCTGACGTTGTACGGCACATTTCAGGCACCGCACGCGATCCGGACTGTGGTATCACTGATCTCCGGGATAGAGGAGCACAACATACGCGTCATCTCGCCCGATATCGGTGGCGGTTTTGGCAATAAAGTGGGAGCCTACCCGGGCTATGTCTGTTCGGTTGTGGCTTCCATCGTTACGGGCAAACCGGTCAAGTGGATCGAGGACAGGATGGATAACCTGATGTCCACGTCCTTTGCCCGCGACTATTGGATGAAGGGTAAGATCGCCGCAACAAAAGAAGGCAAGATCCTTGGCCTCTGGTGCCACACCACTGCAGACCATGGTGGGTTTGACGCCTGCGCCGACCCCACGAAGTTCCCGGCTGGTTTCATGAACATCTGCACCGGGTCCTATGACATCCCCGTGGCCTATCTGGCGGTTGACGGTGTCTACACCAACAAAGCACCCGGAGGTGTGGCCTATCGTTGTTCCTTCCGTGTGACCGAGGCGGTGTATTTCATTGAACGGATGATCGAAGTTCTGGCCATCGAGTTGAACATGGATGCAGCCGAGTTGCGTCGGATCAACTTCATCAAGAAAGAGCAGTTCCCTTACCAGTCAGCTCTCGGTTGGGAATACGACAGCGGTGACTATCACACCGCCTGGGACAAGGCGCTTGAGGCGGTGGACTATGAAGGGCTGCGCAAAGAGCAGGCCGAACGGATCGAGGCGTTCAAACGTGGCGAGACGCGGTCACTGATGGGCATCGGCCTTACGTTCTTTACCGAGATCGTCGGCGCTGGCCCAGTGAAGAACTGCGATATTCTTGGCCTCGGCATGTTCGACAGCTGCGAAATTCGCATTCACCCGACCGGATCTGCGATTGCCCGTCTGGGCACGATCAGTCAGGGCCAAGGTCATGCAACGACCTTTGCACAAATCCTTGCCTCTGAGATAGGTCTGCCCGCGGACAGCATCACAATCGAAGAAGGAGATACGGATACCGCACCCTATGGTCTTGGTACCTATGGGTCCCGTTCCACCCCGGTTGCGGGTGCGGCCACGGCCATGGCAGGGCGCAAGATCCGCGCCAAGGCGCAAATGATCGCGGCCTACCTGCTTGAGGTTCACGACGATGACGTAGAATTCGACATCGATCGCTTTGTCGTCAAGGGCGCTCCTGAGAAGTTCAAGACGATGAAGGAAATTGCCTTTGCCGCCTACAATCAGGCGATCCCGGGCATCGAACCAGGTCTGGAGGCGGTTAGCTACTACGATCCACCCAATATGACCTATCCGTTTGGGGCATATGTTTGTGTGATGGAGATTGACGTAGACACCGGCGTCGTCGATATCCGCCGCTTCTATGCACTGGATGACTGCGGCACGAGGATCAACCCGATGATCATTGAGGGGCAGATCCACGGCGGCCTGACAGAGGCGCTCGCTGTCGCACTGGGTCAGGAGATTGCCTATGACGACCTCGGCAACTGCAAGACGGGGACATTGATGGACTTCTTCCTGCCCACAGCGTGGGAAGTGCCAAACTATGAGACCGATCATACAGTGACGCCGTCACCGCATCATCCGATTGGCGCCAAGGGAGTTGGGGAAAGCCCTCATGTAGGCGGTGTGCCATGCTTCTCCAATGCAGTGCATGACGCATTCCGCGCCTTTGGGCTGCGTCAAACGCATATGCCGCACGATCACTGGCGCATCTGGAGAACGGCTAACGAGCTGGGCTTACACGGCTAAACCCTATGACTTGGACCGAACTCCAGTCCAAAATGAAGTCCGAGGCGTATGTCGCCTCGGACGATCTGGCTGTTGCATTGCATCTCGCAATTACGCTTGGGCGTCCAATCCTTCTTGAGGGTGCTGCAGGCGTGGGAAAAACCGAAGTTGCCAAGGTGCTCGCTGCAACACAGAAAACCCAACTTATCCGATTGCAATGCTATGAGGGGTTAGATGCAGCTCAGGCCATTTACGAATGGAACTATCAACGTCAACTTCTTTCCATCCGCACCGCTGCTGAAGCCGGTGAAACCGGTCGCACAGTAGAAGATCGAATATTCTCAGAAGAGTTTCTGCTCGAACGCCCACTATTGGCTGCAATCAGGCAACCTGAATCACCGATCCTTCTGATCGATGAAATCGATCGCGCAGATGAAGAGTTTGAAGCCTACTTACTCGAAGTTCTCTCAGAATTCCAAATAACAGTTCCAGAACTTGGGACGATCCGCGCGACATCTAAACCCATCGTCGTTCTTACGGCCAACGGCACACGCGATCTTTCTGACGCTCTGCGCCGTCGTTGTCTGTACACACATATCGGTTATCCCACTGTGGAGTCTGAGGTTTCCATCCTGCAAGCCCGTTGCCCGGGCGTAGAGGCGCGGCTTGCTCGCCAAATCGTATGCTTCGTGCAGGCCTTGCGTTCGGAGGACTTGGAAAAAGTGCCTGGCGTCGCAGAGATGCTTGATTTTGCGGCGGCTTTGATGGGGTTTGGGATCGCCGACTTGAATTCAGATCCAAAGCTTCTGCAAGCGACTCTTAAGACGCTTCTTAAGACGCAAGAGGATCAGGCCGCTGTCACGCACGAAGTGACAGCAAGGCTGGCGGGACGGGCCGCATGACCCGCGTAACCCGATTTGCAGGACGTGACCCTGGGCCTACGGCCAGAGTTGTGGGTTTCTTTGGTCACCTGCGCGCGAACGGCATGTCAGTGGGCGTGGCGGAAACAGCGTTGGCGCTTGAGGCTTTGACCCAAGTGAATGCAGCAGAACCAGAAAATGCACGACGCGCGCTCAAAGCGGTTTGTGCTGGATGTCGGGATGATGCTGACCATTTTGATGCACTCTTCGATGCGTTCTGGATGGACGCAGGCCGCGTCAAACAACGGGTCGCACCAAGCACGAACAAAGGCAACGATGCCGTCCATTCTAACCGGCGTTCAGAAGGCAACCATGACACAAGCGGTAGCGGGTCGGTCTTAGCGCCAGATGGGGATCAAGGTGATGCGGAAAGCGATGGAATGGGCAAACTCGTCGCTGTTGAAACGCGCAACCTTAGCCGTAAGGACTTGCGCGATCTTGTGCGTCCGGAAGATGTGGCAGAGGCCGAAAAGGTTGCACGCCAGATCGGCGCCACGTTGCGTGACAGACGGTCTCGCCGCCGGGTTATCTCACGAAAGGGTCGACATCTTCATTTTCGCAGGATCATTCGCCACAGTCTCAGCACCGGTGGTGAGCCTATTCGACTGGTACGGCGCACCAGGCCGGATCGAACGCGCAACATCGTGGCACTCTGCGATGTTTCAGGTTCTATGAGCGTTTACGCCCAGGTTTTTCTAAGCTTTCTAGGAGGGTTGCTGCGCGCTGATCCAAAGTCGGACGCCTATTTGTTCCATACTCGTCTGGTGCGCATCACAGAGGCTCTGCGCGACAAGGACTTGATGCGTGGGATCGGGCGGATGTCGCTTATGGCCGACGGTTTTGGTGGTGGCTCACAGATCGGTGGCTGCCTTGATCAATTTTCTCGAACGTACGCCAAGAATTTTGTTGATGGTCGATCCGTTGTTCTGATCTTATCGGATGGGTTTGACACGGGACCCGCGCACGCACTTGGGGTAGCCATGGAACGGATCCACAAACGCGGTGCGCGGATAATCTGGCTTAATCCGCTCAAAGGCTGGCGGGACTATGAACCCATTGCTGCCGGGATGGCAGCGGCACTGCCACACATAGATCTTTTCTCGGCGGCCAATACGCTTGATGACCTAGCCGCTCTTGAACCAGAATTGGTGCGCTTATGATTACAGCGGCCAGCATTGACCCCGCCATGGCCGAGACCGTGAGCGCCATGGAAAGGCGCGAAGAAACTTATGCCTTTGCCACGGTCATAAGAACAGTCGGATCGACGGCGGCAAAACCAGGGGCGAAAGCTCTGTTGTCCGCGGAAGGCGAAATCATTAGCGGCTGGCTAGGCGGTGGATGTACACGCGCGGCTGTGCGCAAGGCAACACTAGAGGCTGTTGCGGATGGCGCGCCCAAGCTCATATCAGTGGCGCCTGAAGAAGAGCTGCAACGCAGCGGCGTTGTGGCAGGCAGCGAAGTTGAGGGCGTACGCTACTCTCGCAATGGATGCCCATCGAAAGGCACCGTCGATATCTTCATTGAGCCTTCGATCCCAGCTCCGGAGTTGGTCATATATGGCAAGTCGCCTGTCGCGGAAGCTTTGGCCCGGATAGCGCCTGGATTTCACTGGCGTGTTACCGAAGCAAATAATTCCGACGATCTTTTACCGCCTACAAACCGCAGATGCATCCTTGTAGCAACGCAGGGGCAAGGCGATCGAGAAGCGCTGACAAAAGCACTTACTGCTAACGCAGACTATGTAGGTTTTGTTGGAAGTGCGCGAAAGTTCGCAGTGCTTTCCGAAAAACTGGTCAACGCAGGACATCCTGAAGAAGCGACTTCGGCCGTAAGCGCACCAGCCGGGCTGGATATCGGGGCGATTACGCCAGACGAAATCGCACTTTCTATTCTTGCGGAACTCACCCGAGTACGCCGACAGAAGGTGGCTCACCATGAGTAAGGTGAGCGCAGTTATTCTAGCCGCTGGTTTATCCAGACGCATGGGAAAACAGAATAAATTGCTCTTGCCAGTAGCGGGAAAACCCATGATCGCGCGTACGCTGGATGCCTATATTGACACATGCGATGAGGTTGTGGTCGTCACAGGTTTTGAAGCTGGGTATGTTGCAGCTACGCTGCGCCATTTGGACCTGAGAACAGTCCACAACCCAGATTTTGCGGTAGGCCAAGCGACGTCTGTTGCAATAGGCCTACGCACAGTGTTTGGCGCTGATCACGTGGTTGTCGGCTTGGCTGACCAACCATGGCTTTGTCGGCGCCATCTGAGCGACCTAATCCGGATCCATATAGACGCGGGCGGTAAAAAAATCACTGTTCCCTACAACGGCGAGGATCGGGGAAATCCAATCATCATTCCCGGGTCGCTGGTGCCGGCCTTGCTTCAGGACGACCAGAACCCAGGATGCGGAAAGTTTACGCGCACACGCCCTGATCTGGTCGACCTGGTGCCATGTTCAGAACATGCTTATTTTAAAGACGTGGATATTCCAGCGGACTATGCCGCAATATCCACGCTTGTTCCAACAGCAGAGGAAGCACACGCATGATGCGCGCAAAATTAATAACTGCTTTGAAAAAATTGCGCCCCACAAACATACGGTCGAGATATTGATGCGTATCAAATTCCCTTGTTGCTAGAAAGGATAACCGCATGGAACTGAGCGACGAAATCATAATCAACGCGCCCAAAGATATTGTCTATGCAGCTCTCAATGATCCGGAAGTTCTACAAAGATGCATACCGGGTTGCGAGGAATTGATCCAAACCTCTGACACCGATCTAGAAGCGAAAGTTGTACTAAAGGTTGGCCCCGTCAAAGCGCGCTTCGGTGGACAAGTAACTCTCGATGTTGCTGGCGCACCAGATACTTTTTCTCTGTCTGGCCACGGCAATGGCGGGACTGCGGGCCACGCCAAGGGCGGTGCCGACGTTACACTTGAGGCGGATGGCGATCAAACAATCCTACGATATGATGCCAAAGCGGAAATCGGCGGAAAACTCGCTCAGCTGGGGAGCCGCTTAATACAGAGTACAGCAAAAAAGTTGGCGGCGAAGTTTTTCAAGGCATTTGCAGAGGTCATGGATGAAACACAAGTTGCCTAAAGATGTCACATGTTTTCTTCGCGATTACGGCCGTCTGCAAAGGCGGGCATTCTCATTGTAGTCAGTGACCTTCGCATTTTGTCATTATCACTGAAGCATTCCACTTCCGGAGTTACGAACGTTTATATTATATGTTAATTACAATGATTTGATTCTGAAATCACTTCCATCCAGTTACAGAAATTTGAGGTTTTGTTGTTTAG
The DNA here is from genome assembly GCA_963691795.1 of Roseovarius sp. Lineage (GTDB taxonomy): Bacteria > Pseudomonadota > Alphaproteobacteria > Rhodobacterales > Rhodobacteraceae > Roseovarius. Next base: position 2,763,390 of record OY829373.1, on the reverse strand, counting down.
GAGTGATCCTCCCCCACTGGAGTGGTCCGGCCGTATTGTTAGGAAACGGAGGATCAAAGATGGGAATCAAACGACACAAGCCGGAAGAGATTGTCACGAAGTTACGGCAGGTTGAGGTGCTGTGTGGCCAAGGAGTGCCGCGCGTTGATGCAATTCGACAGGTGCAGATAACAGAGCAGACCTTTTACCGCTGGCGTAAGCAATACGGCGGTATGGGAACTGACCAACTGAAGACGCTTAAGCGTCTTCAGAAGGAGAACGATCGCCTTCGGAGAGCGGTGTCGGATCTGACCTTGGACAAACTCATTCTGTCTGAGGCCGCAAAGGGAAACTTCTGAGCCCTTCGCGTCGCCGAAGCTGCATCGACCACGTGCGAAGCCAGTTCCACATATCGGAGCGGCGGGCCTGCCGTGTCTTGAGGCAACATCGATCCACGCAGAGAAGGTTGCCAGTTGGACGTGCTGACGAAGACCACTTGGTGGCCGATATGATCGAACTGGCTCGGCAATATGGTCGTTACGGTTATCGTCGGATTGCCGCTCTGCTTAGGGATGCGGGCTGGCGGGTGAACGACAAGCGTGTCGAGCGTCTGTGGCGGCGCGAGGGGCTGAAAGTGCCAATGAAACAACCGAAGAAGGGGCGACTCTGGATGAACGATGGGTCATGCATCCGGCTGAGACCGGAGTATCGGAACCACGTCTGGTCTTATGATTTTTTGCATCACAGAACTGATGACGGAAAAACGTTCAGGACACTCAATATCCTGGACGAGCATAGCCGGGAATGCTTGGCGATCCGAGTGAAGCGGAAGCTGAACTCGACCGAGGTGATCGACGCGTTGACGGACCTGTTCATCCTTCGCGGCGTGCCGACCTACATCCGGTCAGACAACGGTCCTGAGTTCATTGCTCAGGCCGTCCGAGACTGGATCGCAGCCGTGGGTACCAAGACAGCCTACATCGAGCCCGGCTCTCCCTGGGAAAACGGATACTGCGAGAGCTTCAACGCCCGCCTCAGAGATGAGCTGCTTAACGGAGAAGTATTCTACTCCCTTCGAGAAGCGCAAATCCTGATCGAACAATGGAGGAAACACTAGAACACCAAGCGGCCCCACAGTGCTTTGGGCTACCGCCCACCGGCTCCCGAAACCATCGTCCCGATGGATCCCAGGTCAATCATGCACTAACATTCAAACCGGACCACTTAGATGGGGCTGATCATTCCGTGCGAACAAATTGACAGCTTGGATTTCCACCTCGCCCTGCGCTTTTATGTCAAAAAATGAATCTGTCGACAAAAAAAGCAGTGAGCTTTCTGTACTAATTACTTAAAACCTAACGGAAAATGATTGCAGAACAGTTCAGCCGACGCGTGTGCTCGATGAAGAGCCACGTAATCTATCGTTCCTTTCAACAAACCGTTCTTCCGCATTGACCCGTTCCTTCAACTGGTTGAGATATTCTACTTCAAAGCTCTGTTTCCCAACCAAAGCGATAAACCAACTCACTTTGGTTGGATAACTACTCGCATACTTGTCGATGTGGGAAACAACGTGCGGCGGAGCCCAATATTGGATGTAAATCCATCGCTATTTTCTAATACCAAAAAGGTGCCTTGATCGACAGCTGCACAGCCATCGATACCCTTATGAGATAACTAGAGCTACGGATGGTTATGTGACGATCCTTTTGCACCCAAGACAATCCACAAATCATTGAGCAGCCTACTTTATGTGACTGTGATGACACTGTTTCAAACCATGCTCTAAGCAGGCTTGATTTGACCAATAATAATTGAGGTCGAGCCCTCTAACAGGGCGGCACGAAGTTACGTGGTGATGATATCGCCCAAGGTTAGGGGAACCTCTAGTGGACAATCTTTTACCTGACGCAAGTGAGAAGCTTACCTTCACGCAATATGCTGTTTCGGATCATTGGACAGGAGGGTTAGATGAAAATGGGTTTGCTGTTCTGTCAACGTCGGTCGAAACTCTCGCTGGAGTGCCCTACGAGCTGGAATTCAACCTGGCAGCCAACCTAGCTGCCGACGTTCAAAATGTTACTGTGGATATCACTTTCGGCGGGGAAAGTATTGGAAGTTTCTTACACCAAGGTGGTGTATTTCAAACCTACACGTTTGATCTTGAGGGGACGGGTAGTCCGGCTGATCTGGATTTCCGCATTACGGGCGTAAACACGGGGTCGGACAGCTCAATAGATACGTCCGGAGTTGTACCATCCTACGAACAGACACTGACCTTGGGGGGCAATGAAGTAACCGTCGATGCCTTCGCACCTGGGCAGAATTACATCTACCAAGTCCTCAATGGGCAGTTGGTAAAGTTCGATTTGGATACCAATGGGTACACGAACACGGAAACACCGGCCGCAGCTAGGATCAATGCTATCGGCTATTCTTCGGAAGACGATCTGATCTACGGTCTTGCACGTTCGGCCGGTGTAGATGAGACAGGCGCAACCATCGCGGTAAACGATGTAATTGCGATGGACGCCAGGGGTGCCACCTACGTGGTCTCTGACGGTCAAATGGGATCTTATATTGGCGATGTCGATGATCAGGGAAATCTTTGGACATTCAACGGAGGCCTGTCCAAGGCAGTCGTTTATGACCTTTCCCAGACCAACGCAGATGGCAGCCTTGTGTCTACAACTATCGATTTGCCAAACCTTGGTATTGCGACCCGGGGATTGGCAGATTTGGCCTATGAGCCGGGAACGCAAACCTTCTACGGCGCATCACATGGTGGTGCACCCGGTCTGAATGGGACTTTGGTTGCGATCGATATTTCGGAGTTCAACATAGGTGGTGAGATTTCCGTTACCACACAACCGATCCTCAACACTATTGTTGATGGCGAAACGCTGAGCGGTATACCTTCCAGTGCGTTTGGCGCCACGATCGTTGATGGTGAAGGAAACGTCTATATCGGTGCCAATAATGCCGATCACGACCTTGATAGCACAACACCGAGTTCCGGTGGCTTTTACAAAGTCATAACCGGAGAGGACGGTGCTCTTGCCCTGGAGCTACTAGCAGAAGCTCCTAGTGTAACGAGTAATGATGGCGCAATGGATATCCGAGGGATTGACCCCTTCCTTGGAATAGACACCGCATCAACGGTTCTATTAAAAGAGCCCGTCCTCACAATTGCAGTGGCGGAGGACGATCAAATCGACCTCGCCGCAAAAGGCGACGGGGCCATTGTTGACCTCCTCGCAAACGATAAGGTTTCGGAAAATGAAACTCTGACACTCACCCATCTCAATGGGGAAGACGTGTCTATCGGGAATACTTTTACCCTGAGCAACGGCGAGGTTGTAACATATCTGGGGGAAGGCAAAGTAAACGTGGTGCCAGGGTCTACACCAAGGGACGTAGTAGAAACGCTGACATACACGATCCAAAATGAAAGCGGCATCACGGATACTGGTACACTGACCATTTCAACCTCTCCTGTACAGGGGGGAGGCGAGAACGACCACATGGTTGCATTTACGGATGCGGACGGTAACGAAATTGACGGAGACGACGGGCTTAATGATGTTATTTTGGGCTATGGGGGCAATGATAAAATCTTCGCAGGTGCAGGCGATGACGACGTGTATGGAGGGACCGGAAATGACTTCATCCGCGCGAAAGACGGCAACGACCTGATTAAGGGCGAAGATGGCCGCGACGTGCTCGATGGGGGCACTGGTGCAGACACGATGTTGGGTGGAACGGGCAATGACACCTATTTTGTTGATAGTTCTGAAGACGTTGTATCCGAGGCTGATGGGGATGGTACCGACACAGTCAAATCCAAGGTTGATTACACCTTGGGCGACGAATTGGAAAACTTGTGGCTTTCAAAAGGATCAAGCGCAACAACAGCAACTGGGAACGCTGCGCGCAATATGATAGTTGGAAATGAAAAGGCTAATATAATCAACGGATACGCCAACAACGATAACCTGATGGGTCGCGATGGTGATGACACCATGTTTGGTGGCGAAGGCCACGACAAACTGCACGGAAATGATGGTTCTGACGAATTGTACGGAGGCGCTGGCAACGACAAGTTGCACGGTGGATCAGATGCAGACATCGTCGATGGTGGAACCGGCAATGACACCTTATGTCCTGGCGCTGGAGATGACACGATGTTCGGCGGTGAGGGGAATGACCTCTTGGTCGGCAATGATGGCGCTGATGTCGCATATGGTGGTAAGGGCGACGACACCTACAAGGTTTCAGATGCTCTGGACACAGTGATAGAGTTTGAAGATGAAGGATACGATGTCGTGCATGCCAAGGCTGATTTCAGCTTGTTGGAACATGTCGAAGACTTGGTTTTTACTGCCAGCGGCGACCATACGGGCATAGGAAATGCAACCAACAATCACATCATTGGTAACAGTGGCGACGATGATCTATCTGGTGCAGGCGGGGATGACAACCTGAACGGCCAGGGCGGCAATGATACAATTAACGGCGATCTTGGTAACGATAAACTCATCGGACACGATGGTGCAGACAGCTTATCGGGCGGTTCTGGCGATGACACTCTTGGCGGTGGAGAAGGAGACGACGTTCTTGATGGTGGACAGGGCAATGATTTTCTGAGTGGTGACGCTGGGGCCGATACTTTCGTCTTTGAAGGCCAAGATGGCCAAGACGTGGTCAAGGGTTTTAACACCGAAGAAGATAGTGTGGGCCTGATTGGGATGGAGACATCAGACATATCATGGGAAGAGGAAGATCATGGTATGGTGATGCACTACGAGGAGGAGGATACGGTTCTTTTCGCGGGTTTAACAAGCGATGACGTGGAATCGATAAACTTCGTTATCTTTTAAACAGAGGGCTAAGGGACCAAATGTTAGCAGTCTTTTGCTCCTTCTCTACATGATACCAAGTGATATGGGCAGGACGTGGTTTTTAAAAAGCAAAAGAAAACTGACTATTTCTGAGCAGCTTTGATAAGGGTGGGATTAAGAACGTTTGTCAGGTGGAGCTTTAGCTCTTTTTCAGTGCGTGACAAAAGAGTGGTCACAGTCTCACTGTCCAAGGCGGTGGTTATCTTCCCCTCAACCATGTTGGTTTCAACATCCACGAGTGCAGCACGTAAAGCCTCTGCCCCTACGATAGCGGACGAACCCGCGAGGTGATGAACCTGTTTCCTAAGTTCATCTCCATTTTCACCTTCAGAAATCTTCTCGGCAATCTCAGAAATGCCTTCATCGCACTCACGCAGGAATTCGGTTATCAAGTTCTGGATCTTTTCGGATCCCAGCGAGCTGGTTAGTTCTCTCAAATGTAGATGATCTACCGTCGCATAAAATGAACTATCATTGGGACCATCTACCTCTAATTTTGTTTGCCTTGGACCGTTAGAGTGCGCAGCAAGCGTTTCTCGAAGACTTTGTCGTGTGATTGGTTTGATTACAACGTCATCAAGACCAGCGGCAATAAAACGTTCCCTTTCGGCTGGCACTGCATGCGCCGTCAGTGCGATTATAGGAAGGTGCGTATTTGGAGGCTCGCTTGCGCGTATCTGTCGCGTTGCTTGAACACCATCCATAATTGGCATGGAAATATCCATCAAAACCAGATCAAAATTGTCGTCAAGGGCACGTTCAACGCCAGACCTGCCGTCAAATGCTTCCGTCACGCGATGGCCGTCTTTGACCAGTAGGTCGCGTACGACGGTACGATTGATCTGGTTGTCCTCGACAACAAGAATTTTCAATGGTGCTACGGCTGGGCACTGGGTTGAAGCAATGCTGAGGTCGGATTTATCTTTTTCGTCAGCAACGGCGTTGTTGGCGACTGGTAGGGGCAGTCGCACCCAGAAGCTGCTTCCATAACCAGTTGAGCTTTCCAGGCCAACCTCGCCGCCCATGACCTCGACAAGTCGTCTTACAATGGCAAGGCCAAGACCGGTTCCACCTACGGCGCGTGAATAGGATGGATCCAATGTAACAAAGTCATCAAAAATCCGTTCCCGTGCCTCTTTAGGAACGCCAATCCCAGTATCCGTGACGCGGAATTCGATCTGATTACATTCATCGCCAGCCAGGCGCCTGGCCTCAACCGTGATTGACCCATTCGAAGTGAATTTTATTGCGTTGCCAATCAGGTTTAATAAGACCTGCCTCAATCGGGTGGGGTCACCGATAGCACAATCATCACCGTGCATCTGAACGATTTGGGAAATTGAATTGCCACGGTGTTCCGACACGCTGCGCTGACTTTCTACAAGTTCACGCACCATTGCAGATACAGAGAAAGACGTTTCTTCGATCTCTATCTTGCCGGCTTCTGCACGTGATATCTCAAGCACATTGTCCACGTGATGCAGCAGAAGTCGCCCAGAAGCACGAATGATTTCAACATACTCATGATGCTTTTCACTTTGCTTTTCGGAATCAATCAACTCTAGCGTTCCTAGCATTCCGTTGAGCGGAGTGCGCATTTCATGACTCATTACAGCGATTAAATCTGCCTTGGCCCTTTCACCAGCCACTGCTTCATCCCGCGCCTTGATCAATTCCTGTTCAGCGGCCAGCCGACGCGAGATATCGCGCAGGAAGGAAACGAATATTTCCCCACCGTCTGACATGGCTGTTTCGATAGATAGCTCCACCGGAAAAACGTCACCGTTTTTGCGGCGCGCTTCAAGTTGAATACGGCCCTTTCCAATAACATGCTTTTCGCGTGTTGTTCTGTATCGTTCCATACCCAATTTATGCCCTTCTTTCATGTGATCGGGTATGAATAGATCTTCCATTTGTTGGCCCATGGCCTCCTCTCGGGTGTAGCCAAAAATATCTTCAGCAGCGCCATTATATTCGATCAGCTTACCACTGGCATCAACCGCAATTACCGCATCTAGCGACGTAGACACCATGGCCCCAAGATGGGATCGCATCTGGCTTTGATCTTCAGCGCGTTGCTGTGCACGAAGGAAAAAGTAGGCTAATAGACAGGCCGCAACGACCAAAACGGTGAACAGAACAAAGGTCAGGGTCGAGACCTGCCTCAATGTCCTCGCAATACTGCTGCGTTGCGTATCCGCTTCAATAGACAGAACCCTTATGCCCTTGAAGTTTATTTCGCGAACGTCGTTCCGCGCGGCCTGACTTCTTTGCCGCAGGCTGGGCAACACTGCCCGCAAGCTTTCATCGTCGCCATCAATGAATGGAACAGCGTCTTTAAGGAAAAGTTCGATATTGTTCAAACCTTCGAGGACTTTTGGATCTTCTCGCAGAGTGTCAAGCAACGGGCTGTCAGACAGAATACGCGCACGACTATAGAAAACATCAAACCGTTTTCTGACATCTGACAAGTCACCATCTGGCCTAGCTTCCGCTGCCTGAATCGCCGTAATCAATGATAGAATTTCAATGTCCGACTGCGCCAGCGACCATTGAGTGCTGTCGGTATTTGCAGAGGCCAAAGCATCTGTCTGCCTGAAAGCATCTTGATTAAGCTGCACGAGGACAGCCACAAGTGCCAGAAGAATGAGTACACCGGCGACTATCAGCGATGTACGGTTGAACCTGCCTTTCCCGCCACTCGCAAAACCATTACCCGGTTTTTCCAATTTACTTATCAGGGCAGCACCTCAATACGATCCAATTGCCATATACTACGAGAATAGATCAATTCTGACCGATAGTCTGCCGTGCTGTCGTAAGGGTAAACGATCCACAAAGGACCTTTATCGCGTAGGCTCATATCTTCACCGTTTCGCTGAAACGCGACGATAGGCCCACCTTCGATTGCATCGCTTATTGGGATGTCAACAGCGTAATCGTTGACGGCTGTTGCGCGCAGTTGGGTGCCCGACGCTCCAATCTCTTCCATTAGGTCTATCAACTCCACCCCAGTGAACGTTTGCACCCCTTCCGTCCATATAGTAGTCGTCTCAAACGTTTCAGGTGCCAGTTTCTTGAGCATATTCAAATCAAGCTGCGCGGTGTCGCCAGCATTTGTTTCCGAAATCTGGCCGTTTATCGTCAAGACGACTTGACCATTGGCGGGATCAAGAGCTTTGGCATTCGTCGCAGCAAACGAAACCAAAAGTGCCATGGTCAAAGTGGCATGTTTGTACACGTAATTCGACAAGATAAACATCAAGGATCTCCGGTTGCTGATTGTCAAAACTTTTGGCACGAAAATAAAGCTTCGTCATCTGACTAAAGGAATTGGAATATACCCATTCGTATAGGTTTGACATGCGAATGCCCTGAATTGGCGCCGTGCAAAATTGTTGAGAGCGTAACGGTACAAATGCTATTCAAAGGAACAGTTTGTTAGTTCTATTGGGCCACCTTGTAATACATAAAAAGTATAGGTCAGTTTGTTGGATTTTTTGCTGCTAGGGGAAGAGGTATGAAAATTTTGGTTGCGGATGACCACGACTTGGTTCGAGAAACGATTGCCGCGTTTCTGGCCTCGGAGGGTGAGGCATCAGTTGTTACTGCAGGTACACTTCCCGAAGCTATCGAAGAAGTTAACCAAAAAGGTCCATTTGACCTGGTACTTCTTGATTACAACATGCCGGGCATGAATGGACTTTGCGGTTTGAAAAAGATGATTGCATCAAGCGAGGAAAAACCTGTTGCCCTGATGTCAGGAACAACAACCCGGGCTTTGGCGGAAGAGGCGATCGCAGAAGGTGCTGCCGGGTTTGTTCCAAAAACACTTGGCTCCAAATCGATGATTAGCGCCGCTCGCTTCATGGCCGCCGGCGAAATTTATGCACCATTTAACTTCATGCAAAACAAGGAACAACAGGCCGCAGAGTTATTGACCAAGCGAGAACTGGAAGTACTCCTTGGAATATGTCGAGGCCACTCCAATAAGGAAATTGCCAGGGATTACAGCATCCATGAAGCAACAGTGAAGCTTCACGCCAAAACGTTATGCCGAAAACTGGGCGCGCGAAACAGGACCCACGCGGCAATGATCGCCCGAGATAGAAACTTGGTTTAATTTTTTTAGCGTGGTCAGATTGATGCGCCGGTGCTCCTCGCATCGGCGTTTTTTTTGTAACCCTAATCTATCCGAAAGGATAGCCTGACATGACCAGCGGGGATGCAAGTTCGACTGTTACGCCTCGGACAATTGGGTCTGTGCACAGTATTAAAGATGTATCTGCACGAGGGGTCCTATGATCACATTATTGAACGCGGCACCCGACACTGGGAACCAAGGCGTTAGCGCCTTGTGCCATTCCGTTGTGGCTGGCCTCTATAAACGAGGGGCGGTCAAAGTTACAGTCGCCGACCACGGCCGGGGTTTCCGCCATGCCGACTGGGGTTATGCATCTGTGAACCTGGTGGGGCTAACACATAACCGTCGATTCTGGCGTGGTGACAACCTGCGCACGGCGCATGCCATGACCCGACTGGGAGTTCGCCTGAGCGCTCCTGCTCGTGCGGTGGTGCGTTCTCGTGCCGTCCTCGATATCTCGGGTGGTGACAGCTTTACGGATATATACGGACGCAAACGATTTCAGGCGATGGCACTAACCAAGCGTATGGCTCTCGATGCAGGCATCCCTCTCGTCCTTCTACCACAGAAGCTTGGTCCGTTTCGTGAACCAGAAACGGAGGCAGAAGCGGTTGCTATTCTTCGGAAAGCATACGCGGTCTGGGTCAGGGATGTACAAAGTTATAAATTTCTTCAGGATCAGCTCGGCAGCGCGTTCGATCCACGCAGACACAGGTTGGGTGTTGATGTCGCCGTGGCACTTCCACAGGTCGACCCCGGAATCCTGCCGTGTGAGATACAAAACTGTATTTCGAAACACCGGTCCTTTCCAGTGGCAGGACTGAATGTGTCTGGCCTGTTGTGCAATGATGCTTCCTCGTCACAACAAACTTTTGGCCTTGCGTCGTCGCACTGCGATCAGATGGAAGCGATGGCGCAAGCACTTCTGGTGACGAACCCAGATGTACGTATTCTTTTGATTTCTCACGTGCACAAACCGCAGACGGATGCCGAAAGCGATCTGAGTGCCGCAAAGAGACTAAGGAAAAGCCTTGGGTCGCTGGCAGAAGGGCGCGTTCACATTTTACAAGACTCGCTGAACGCCATGCAATTGAAATGGATCTTGGCGCGTCTTGACTGGTTTGCGGGTGCAAGGATGCATGCCACAATCGGAGCGTTTTCATCCGGCACACCGACCCTAGGGCTTGGTTATACGGACAAGGCGCAGGGTGTTTTTGACCAATGTGGTATTGGCAAGGACGTTGCAGATTTGCGTCGGTTGAACGCCGCCAAGTTGGTTTCAACAGCGCTTTGCTCTTTCAACAAACGCGACGCAAACAGGGCCGCGCTGGCAAAACGCCTCTCAGGCATCCGTACGCGTGCAGAGCGAGAGATGGACATCATTGCGCGACAAGTCGGGCTCTGATCCCATGGTGCGCTTTTGCTCCACCAACCACACATTGGCGTGGGCCATTCCCGTCCTTGCGGAAGCAGCCGCTCTTGGGCGGTCTATTGCGTTTGCATGGTCATTGGGCGCGGATGAGCTTGGCCGCGCAATGATGCTTGCGTTGGTGGTGCGCCTGATCGAAATGACCAGTGATGTGGGCATTGACCGCCTGCTTATTCAGGCGCCTGATGGCAACCAGCGTCTTTTGCAGGCTCAATTGCATGGGGCAGCAATGATCAGGGGATGGATCAGTGCGGGTCTTCTCATAATCCTGGCACCAATCGCGGCGTTGACCTTTGCGGATGGTCCAAGCGCATTTGCCTTTGCAGCGCTTGCTGTTGTCCCGTTGCTGCGCGGCTTCACCCATTTGGATTATCGCCGAGCTGAACGTCATTTCGTTTATACAAAAATGGCAGTTGTGGAAGGTGGGGCCACGTCGGCAATGCTGATATGCCTCGGTCCGGCCGTGTGGATTTTTCCTGACTACCGGGCCATGTGCGTGATCCTGATTACACACGCATTCGCCTACCTGATTTTGTCACACGCCGTGGCCAACCGCGCGTACAGATTAAAGGTTTCGATCGCAACGCTTCGGCGTTGCTGGGTATTCGGTGCGCCTTTAATCCTGAACGCAGGCTTGATGTTCCTGACCTTCTATGCAGATCGCCTGATCGTTGCCTATGCTTTTGATTGGTCTTCTGTCGCGATCTACGGTGTTGCGCTGCAACTGGCACTGCTCCCCTCTCAGATCGTTGGTCGGGCAGCTTCGTCCCTCGTGCTGCCAAGGTTGCGCCGCGCACTGCCGAAATACAATTTTTCCAACACTTGGCACAGTATCTTGCGCTGGCACTTTTTTCTTGGCTTGGGCCTTGTCACGTCATTCGTTGCCTTCGCACCCTTCATGATTTCATTGGTTTATGGCGATGCGTTCCGACCTGATGCAATGCTAACACTGTCCTTGGCCACCGCTGCCGGCTTCAGAACGATGCGGACACCATTTTCATTGCTTGCCATAGCAACCGGCCGTACGGGCGACCCCGCTCGGGCCAATGCCATTCGCGCCTTTGCGGTCATTCCTGCCCTCCTTTTCGCCGCAGCCGGGTTGCCTATGGCCGCTATAGCCGCCGCCGCGGCCTTGGGTGAAGCAGGTGCAACCTACCGCGCATATACGTTGCGCAAGGGCTCCTTGGCCCACAACCAGTTTAAGGAAGCAATCTCATGAAACTGGACCCGATTTCCCGCATGGTGAGCCGCAATCTCTGTACTGGATGCGGTGGATGCGCGGGCGTTTTTCCCGACTTGATCCAGATGATCGATGATCCAGAACATGGTCGCCGCCCCGTCGTGGATCAATCACCGGCAGGTCGGTGTGCTGCAATGGCGGCTAAGCGCGTATGTGCAGGGGATAGTACAGATTGGTCTAATCTCAGCATTACCGATGAAATCGACGCGGCGTGGGGTCCTATCCTGTCATCATGGGAAGGGTTTGCAACTGATCCTGAAATGAGGTTTCGAGGGTCTTCCGGAGGGGTCGTTACAGCTTTGTCAGACTTCGCCCTCAACTGTGGGACAGCCGCCGGTGTGGCTCATGTTGCAGCCCGCGCAGATGATCCAAGGCTGAACGAAACCGTCATAAGTCGCAATCGTTTGGACGTTATGCGTGGGGCAGGATCGCGTTACGCACAGGCCAGCCCGGCAGAGGCATTGAGCCAGATTGCAGCAGGGAATGAACCTGTGGTTTTCGTCGGGAAACCCTGTGACGTTGCAAGTGTCCACAAAGCTAAAGATAACCACGCGGGCTTGGCCGGACGCGTGCCACTGACAATTGCGATTTTCTGCGCCGGCGCACCGAATGTTCTGGCCACTGACAGATTGTTGGATCAACTGAACGTTCCAAAATCCGCCACGCTTACGGACCTACGGTATCGTGGTCACGGGTGGCCCGGCGTAATGCAAGCCACATGGCGCAACGCTGATGGGACCGAAGAAACAAGCGAAGGCATCCCCTATGCCCAGGGATGGGGCTCCATCCTGCAAGTAGGTCGCCGCTGGCGGTGCAGAGTGTGCGCTGATCACACAGGGGCTTTTGCCGATATCTCAGTCGGTGACCCATGGCACAATCCACCCGCAGGCAACACAGATGCGGGCCGCTCGCTCATCATTGCACGCACGGAACGCGGGTGGACCTTTGTGGAACAGGCCATTGAAGCAGGTGCCATATCCGCAGAATTGCGATCACGTGATGTAATTTTACAAGCTCAACCAAACCTTAGCTCCACGCATGGAGCAGTTTGGGGCAGACGTCTCGCGATGCGCGCCCTGGGCCTTCCCCAACCAAAGGATCGGGGCCAGAGGTTGTTTAGCCTTTGGCTGGGCTTGTCCACAAAACAAAAAATCAAAACAGTATTAGGCACATGGAAGCGGGTCGTCCGTGATCGACTTTGGCGCGCAACCAAGATTTCGGAGGCATCGCGTTGACCCTCTCTGACGCCATGATGTCACCAAGGGGTCGTAACCTTGATGTATTGCGACAGGGTCTGGCTGTTGCCGTTATTTTTAGTCACGCGTGGCCGCTTGCGCTCGGTCCAGACACTCCGGAACCGTTACTACAGCTCACCGGCGTGTCTTTGGGAGGATGGGCCGTTGGTGCGTTCTTCTTCGTGTCAGGCTTATTGATCACAGCCAGTGCAGAGCGCAAAACACCATGTCAATTCTGGACGGCCCGTGCGAGGCGTATCCTGCCAGGACTTGGCGCAGCACTTCTTGTAACACTCGGCCTTGCCATGATCAGCGGTGCCACCGCCAATCTACAGGAAGCTGTCAGCTGGTTCATGCGCGCAATCACGCTCATTTCGATAGAGCATCGTCTGACAGACGCCTTTGCCCAAAATCCATATCCCGGTGTCGTGAATGGACCATTGTGGAGCCTTGCACATGAAGTCTTCGCCTATGTTCTCTGCGCTTTGCTCGTGTGGACCGGTTCTCTCAACAGAGCCATGGGCGTTATCGTGCTGTTGGTCGCGTCAGCAGTGGCCTGCGTGGCGCATGATGCACTGCCCGGACGACTTTCGACCTTCGCACCACTATTCTGGGCTTTCTCCATGGGCATTGCCGCGCATCGCTGGCGCACTAAAATTTTGCTTGGCCCAGGCACAGTTTTTTGCGGGGCAATCTTGATCCTGATTGTCCCAAATCCACTGTCAGTCGGAGTGGCGGCATTTGGAATGGTTTGTGTCACACTGTGTTTGCCTGCAATCAGACTGCGCAGTGACGCCTCTTATGGTCTCTACATTTATGGCTGGCCCGTTGCGCAAACGATTGTCGGTATCCTGCCTGGAATTGGGGCATTTCCGCTTGCCGTCCTCAGTATAGTTGCCACCTACCCCCTGGCCCTGATCAGTTGGCATTGGATTGAACAATCCTGTCTGCAATCGCGCCTGATCCGGGCATAGACCATGGCCACCGCGCGCATATCCGCATCGACGTTCTTTGGCGTTCCAATTCCCGTGGCGCTTTTCCTGGTCGCAATGATGGTGCCCACAGTTGCGTCAATCACCCTTGGTGGGTTGCGTTTGTCATCTTTCAGAGTGCTTCTTCTGCTGATGATCCTTCCAATGCTTGTCTTGCTGGTTTCGGGGCGTCGGGGACGGATACATCTGTTTGACGGCTTGTTAATGGCACACTGCGCTTGCGCCCTTTTGGCGTTGATCCGCTGGGGCGGTCTAGGACAGGGGATCGAGTCAGGCGGTATATACATCGTAGAGTGTCTTGGCGCATATCTCTTGGGTCGATTGTACATCAGAACGCACGATGACTTTGCCGCCATGTCACGGGCTTATGTCGGGTTGGTGGTAGCAACGCTTTTGTTCACCATTCCCGAAGCCGTGACAGGTATTCATATTCTCCATGACAGCATTTCGAGCGCAGTGGGCGGGCCAAGCGCGCCGTTCATTGAGCCGCGAATGGGTTTAGAACGGGCCTTTGGACCGTTTGACCATCCCATCCTGTATGGCGTGTTCTGCGCGTCGTCCTTTTCACTGGCCTACTTTGTTGTAGCGAAAAAGAATCTCTTGAACCTGAGGGGCGCGGCCAAGGTGATCGCTGTGGTGATCGCGACGTTTCTATCCGCCTCTGGTGGTCCCTATGTCGTGTTGATGGCGCAGGCATTCGTTTGTGGTTGGGAGCGCATCCTCGGGAGAGTGCAAGGGCGATGGGCTGCTCTTTTTTCCCTATTCGCGGCTGCATATGTGGTCATAGATCTGTTTTCGGTGAAAACCCCTTTCCACGTATTTGTTAATTACCTGACCTTCTCAAAGCAATCAGCCTACAACCGTATCCTGATCTTCGAGTATGGAACGGCTGAAGTTGCGAGATATCCGCTTCTCGGCATCGGCCTTGGCGATTGGACACGCCCTAGCTGGATGTCCGATAGTATTGACAACTTCTGGCTGGCAACGGCTATGCGCTACGGCCTGCCTGCGTTCTTTTTCCTCGTCATTTTCCTATTAGGCTTGATCTGGACGATTGGCCAACGAAAGGCCCTCCCAAAAGAGTGGCGCCACGCGCGTCATGCGTGGGCTTTCACGCTCTTCGGGATCACCGTAGCCGCTGCAACGGTTCATCTCTGGAATGGCCTGTTTGTCCTTTTCTTCTTCCTTATTGGATCGGGGGCGTGGCTTTTGGATGCAAAGCCTCAGCAGATCAGCCGCCACCAACGATATCGCGCGACGGGCCCAACACCTCGTACGGCGCGTCTTTTCTAAAGACTTGAAGACAGGAGAAAATCATGGACCTTTCCGTCATCATCGTAAACTGGAACACAAGCGACCTGCTGCACAACTGCCTCCAAACGGTTTTTGAGGGGATTTATCAGCAGCAGATAGAGGTAATCGTTGTCGACAACGCCTCTGACGACCACTCATGCGAAATGGTCCGGCAGGACTTTCCGTCGGTTAAACTGATTGAGAGCATAACGAACTTGGGCTTTGCAGGCGGCAATAATCTTGCGTTAAGGCACGCGATTGGCCGGTACATCCTGCTACTGAATACCGATACGTTGATTCATGGTCGGGTTTTGCCAGATGCCATCGAGTGGCTGGATCAGCATCCAACTGTTGGTGTTATGGGTCCAAGGGTCCTAAATGAAGATGGAAGCGTACAACCTTCTTGTAGTGCTTTTCCGAGCTTACGACTCCTTGCAATGCAAACCCTCGGGTTGACCCGACTGAAGAGGTTGGATGCCTATCGTATGACAGGATGGGATAGGCGGACAGAGCGCACGGTCGATGTGATTTCGGGTGCAGCCATGTTCGTGCGCAGCTCTGCCATGCGAAAGGTAGGATTGCTTGACGAGGCATTCTTTTTCTACGGCGAAGAAACGGACTGGTGCCGGCGGTTCGCAGATGCGGGTTGGAAGCTTGTTTTCGTTCCCATTCCCGAGATCACGCATTTCGGAAATGGGTCTGTAGCGAAATTGAACCACCGTCGCGATGTATTGATGACCGAGGGAACAACACGTTTACACCTCAAGCACGGCGGCCTTGCCGCAGGTGTGATCTGTTTCATTTTGCTCGCAGGGCACAACGCATCACGCGCGATGTTCTGGGCGATGCTTAGCCTTCTTAGGCGGCCAGGAGCAGATCTTAGGGCAATGCATTTTGCTCGGGTGGTTGCGGACCTGCCAAAGGCATGGCCCCTAGCAGTCAAGGTAGTTCAATCATGAAAGTGTTGTTGATCGCGCCAAACATAGACGCCACGGATGTAGGGGAAGCCTACGTCGCTTACAAATGGGCAGAGGCGTTGTCCGAACGTGTTGATCTGACAGTGTTGTCATTCCAACGGGAAAGGCGCCCCGATCTGACGCTTCAGTTGCCCCAGGCCCGCGTAGTGACATGGCCCGAGCCGCGCTGGGCGCAATCCAACGAACGACTTAATGCTATGCTGAAACCCGCCTGGCCGGTTTTTGCACGACATGTCAGGACGTGGATGCGCAAAGCCCGCAGGTCTGGAAATAATTTTGACATAGCACATCAGTTGATGCCAATTGCGGCGCGCTATCCCTCCCCCCTTCGGGATCTAGACACACCCTACATCATCGGACCACTTGGTGGTGCGCTCGGAACACCAAAAACATTTGCATCGGAGGCATCTAACGCGCCTTTTTTCACCCGCCTTCGGGCTTTGGACAAGTTCCGGTTCAAATACGACCGTTGGCTAAGGTCCACGTACTCAAATGCTGCATGCGTCTTGGGTGTCGCGCCCTATGTTCGGGACGTGCTTGGTGACATACCCCTTCAGAGGTTTGAACCAGTGTTGGAACTAGGCATAGACCACGTTGAGCCACCAAAGATACGGCAGGGTACGATCGGTCGATTAAATGTACTCCATGTTGGCCGCGGCGTTCGCACTAAAGGATTACGGGATACAGTGCGGGCCATTGCTTTAATGAAGGACTTGCCCAACGTGCGCTTAACAAGTGCTGGCGCTGGCGAGGACATCAAACCCTGCGGTGACGAAGCAAAACGACTAGGTGTCAGTGATCGTGTTACCTTCCTGGGCAAGGTTCCGCGCCAAAATGTGGAGAACCTTTACACAACACATGATGTGTTTTGTTTCCCGTCTTTTCGAGAGCCTTCCGGTGGCGTTTTGTACGAAGCGATGCGCCACGGGTTGCCGGTGATTACCGCGGACCGTGGCGGGCCATCTTGGATCATTGATGCATCTTCCGGGATGAAGGTTCCGGTTTCAAACCCAGATGACTTTGCACGGGATATCGCGGCAGCTTTGCGAGGTTTGGCACTCTCTCCAACACTGAGACATGAACTAGGGGAAGGCGCAAGAAACAAGGTTTCACGCGAAGGACCATGGTCCATCAAGGCCGCTGGGCTTGTTGATCTCTACAAGGATATCACCATTGGCCAAACGGTTTCAGGATCACTGCGAAAGGGTAGGTTCACCCATCCAAAGTTGACCCGAAATCAGCCTTTTACTCAATAACATCAGCGCCTTAAATCAAGATATCCATAAATCTGTTAGTGCCAAAAAGATTATGGAATCGATAGATGCCCAAGAAAAAAAAGACGCGACCTGTCGTATTGGCGGTGTCGTCTGGTGGCGGTCACTGGGTCCAACTTTGTCGCCTTCTTCCGGCCTTTTCCGGGGCCGAAATTTATTTTGCAACCCCTGACGCATCGTCCTTTGAGGTAGTTGGTAAATCACGTGTACATGTCTTTCCAGATGCCAACGGAACGACGCCTCTCAGGCTCATCCTGTGTTTTGCCAAGCTGACATTCATTTTGCTGCGTCTTCGCCCCGATGTAGTCGTTTCAACCGGTGCGGCAGGCGGTTTCCTGGCCATAAAGCTGGCGCGTCTGATCGGCGCACGCACCATGTTTATCGACTCCATCGCGAACTCCGAAGACCTGTCTATCTCTGGCCGACTTTCTTTGGGAGTAGCAGATCGCGTGTTGTCTCAGTGGCCGTCCGTGGCGGCCAGAACCGGTGCCGAATACTGCGGCGCGGTCATTTGAACAGCGGGGTCGCGGGATGATTTTCGCTACAGTTGGCACGCAACTACCGTTCGACCGACTGCTGGAAGGTCTTGAGACATGGGCTCAGCATAATCCGGATGTACCGATCATGGCTCAATCCGGATCCAGCAAACGCAGGTTTTCACACATCAGAACAGTGCAGCAACTCGGCCAGACTGAATTCAACAAGCATCTGACCGAAGCACGCCTGATTGTGGCGCATGCGGGTATGGGAACAATTCTGACAGCGACAGAACTCGGTAAACCGGTTGTTTTGATGCCGAGGCGCACAAAGTTTGGAGAACACCGGACTAATCATCAGGTGCACACAGCACGAGAAATGGTGCGCCTCTCCAACGTGACCGTGGTCGAAGACCGAGAAGCTCTTCACAAAACGCTCGACCTTGCTCTTTCGCGCGGGTTTGACACCCATTTTCCGAACGAATTTACGAACGCGTCAGGCCTAGATCCATTGATCGAAACGGTTCGGAAATTCGTCTGGTCTGAGGCCGGAACGCGCACGTCCAAGCTCAGCTCGCAAGACGGAAGCCCAACATGACAGTTGCCACCATTCTAATACCAGCGCACAATGAAGCGACGGTGATAGGCCGCACGCTTCTTCACATGTCGCGCGGTCTGTGCCGGAAAGCTTTTCGCATACTTTTGATTGCAAACGGTTGCAGCGATGCAACAACTGCCAAGGCGCGATCTGTGCTTCCTGATCTTGAGATCATCGAAACTACGGAAGCCGGGAAATGCAATGCACTGAACTTGGGGTTCGAACGCGCAGACAAAACCGCACCCATCGTATGCCTCGACGCTGATCTGGACGTAACAGCAGAGTCACTGACCGCGCTTGTGGCCACCCTAAACCGTACCGGAGCTATGGCAGCCTGCGGTAAGATGGACGTACGTACTGACCAGGCGACATCCATAGTACGAAGTTACTACAGGGGCTGGCGCACCAATCCCTATTTTGATCAAGGGAAGTTTGGTGGGCTTTTTGCGTTGTCCGCCCAGGCAGCGATGCGTATCTTCCCTTTGCCAAAGATCACTGCGGATGATGAGTATATTCGCAGAAGTTTTTCGCATGATGAACGTGTGTTCGTGAAGGGCTGCTCGTTCACCGCCCGCGCCCCTCAAACACTGACAAGTCTTATGAATGTGCGGCGCCGAAGCCTGAGAGGCGCGCAAGAGGTCTCTTCGCTTGGCCTGGTCAAACCGGAGCGGAACAATGGGTTCCGTGTTATGTACCGTGCTGCAAACACACCTTCTGCTGTTCTGCCAGTTATTGTGTTTTCGCTCGTGAATCTTTGTGTTCGACTTTCTTTGGCTCTGCCCTTCCGATCGGCACCAGATGTCTGGGAACGCGACTGCACAACCCGGACAGCGGGCTAGGATCATGATCGCGGCCGTTACACACAAATATGAAGACAGCCAAGACATTCCCATCGCTGCGCCAGTTGAAGATGTACCTGCCAACCCGATGGCGGCCCTGGCTCGCACAATGCGTGGTCGTTGGAAAGCTGTGATTGGATCTTCGATTTTATTGGGTCCGGCTCTTGCTGGGGCCGGGTATATCTCAGGTGTTCAGCTCTATGAGTCCCAGGCAATTCTTAGAGTTTACCCGCAGGAATCCAACATTCTCTATGACACCGGAAATGCCTCGGTTCTGAAGACTTTTGACAGTTTCGTAAAAGCGGAAACAACCTATGTCGCCTCCAACCCTGTCATGGTTCGATCCGTTTCTGAGCTAAAAGCTGTCAGACCTGATCTAACCAATGGCCTGACACCTGCGCATCTCTCCGGGTCAATTGAAATCAAACGATCTGACAGCCTAATCATCTTAAAAACGCTGAGCAAGGACCGTGAATTTGCAGGTCAGAAATTAGACGCAGTTATTGCATCATATCTCAACCTGAAAACAGAGGCAGAAGAGATACGCAACTCGGTTCGTCTGTCGGAACTGCAATCTCGAGAAGCTAACCTTAAATCTCGTTTGAATGCACTCAGAAAACACCAGCTAGAAGTCGGTGGTGAATTTGGGCTCAGTGCCCTTGCCAAGGCGCATATCGAGAAAATCGCACAGATTGATGCACTTGCATCCCGCAAGTCTGAAGTGGCCGCCACGCTTGCCGCGCTTCAGGCCGACAACGCAAGCTCGTCCGCAGATACCTCAGATCAGGAAATCATGCGTGCGACGCTTCTCGATCGGGCAATGGCTGATCTGAATTTTGAGCGCGCGAAGCTAATGAGTGAACTGGCTGGCCTTCGATCGGGATACTCAGAATATTCCAACACACGATTTGAGCAGAAAGAACAGGCCCAGCTTGAAGAGATCGCAGTGATCGAACAAGCGATGGCGGACAGGCGCGAGCAAATTCGTGTCCTGGGACAAACTGGCGCCCTCACGGATGTGACGGAGGGTGGCGATCAGAACACGCAAGTCGAAATCCAGTCGCTTTTCAAAAAGGTTTCGGGGCAGCTTGATGTTGCGCGAGCCGAAGCCCGTGACCTTAACCGCAGACGTATCGATCTCGATAGGTTGGCAAACGAAATTCAGGAAGCCGAAGGGCTTTTGGAAGAAACCCGGCAGGCTCTTGAAGTCATAGGGCTGGAAGCAGGACGGGCACTGCCAGGTTACGCGGTGGTCATGTCACCCCCATCAAACCCTGTGCGCCCCACCGAAGACTCACGCAAGGTATTGATGGCATGCGGCTTTGTGGGCGGCATTTTCCTCGCATTTGCTTTTGTCCTTTGCACAGGTCTACGGGACAAACGTATTCGGTTCGCCGAAAGCCTTGTGCCTATCGAAGATCGTGTTCCGGTGAAGCAGGTTACCGATGCCAATGAGGCGGATGATCATGCTGCTGATCTTTTACGCAATGAGTTGCAACTATACAGCCTGCGCAAGCCAAGATTGGTGGGGAAAGCCCCGGTTATTGCAGTCACAAAAGTTGCAGAAGACGGAACAACTTGTTTCACCCGAAGTTTGGCGAAAAGCTTTGCCAGGGCACAAATGAAAACACTGTTTGTCGATGCAGATATCGGCAAGCCTTGCAATGACGAAAAAGCACTCGGCTGGCGAGAACTTCTTGCCGGGGATACTGCCCACGCAAGGCCATCCAAGCAGACCCCTAACCTCTGGGAACTGAATGCTGGTGCTGATGAGGTGTTAGATGACCGGATGGTTTCGGCCATTATGGTTCGATCGGCCATAACGACTGCATCGCAATCCTTCGACGTCGTGATCGTATCAGTCGGATGCTTACAAAGCCGATTGTCCGCCAGTCTTGTTCTTTCAAATTCGGACGTTGGTGTCCTTGTCCTTACCCCATCTGACCACCGGCCCATCGTTTTCTCACAAGCAGACCGATTGGACGCCCTACCCCACAACGGAAGCATCGCCGTTGTACGAAAGGCTTTGTCCGGCGACCCCTGGCTCGCAATTCAAACTTGATATTTTTAGATTGGAGAAGTGAATGACCATGATCAGCTTGGACACAACAGACTCTCGAAAAAGCGTTGAGGTCCCTGCCACGAAGCGGCTGTTAGACGTTTCCATGGCAACAACTCTGTTGTTGATCGGATTTCCGGTATTAGTGCTAATCGCTTCTTCTGTAGCAATTAGTTCCAGAGGCCCTGTCTTCTTCTTTCAGAAACGAGTGGGTCACAGGGGCAAGGTGTTCAGTATGATAAAGTTTCGCTCAATGTATCAAGATGCGGAACATCTCCGGGGAGAAATCGAGCATATGAGTGATCGCGAGGGACTGTGTTTAAAAATCAAACGAGATCCTCGAATAACTGCCGTAGGACGTTTTTTAAGGCGCTGGTCCCTTGATGAATTGCCTCAGCTTATCAACGTCCTGAAAGGCGACATGTCCCTTGTCGGACCACGACCGGCTCTTGTTAGCGAAGTTGCATTGTATCCACAACATGCGCACGTTAGGCATAGTGTTCTTCCAGGTATCACAGGGTTGTGGCAGATATCAGGCCGCGCGGAGGTTGGGTTCGAAGAGATGATCGAACTGGACCTGAAATACGTTCATCAATCTTCTTTAAAACTGGACCTGACAATTCTTACGAGCACGCTCGGTGCAGTTATAGGGGGTAAAGGCGCCTATTAAGACTTCTTATGTAAAATACAACATCACCAAGGGCTTAGTTGAAGTGAAGCCGGCAAACTTGAAGAGTATCGAACACAGTGTGGTGCAACGGTTCAGACCTACGGACCGAGGACAATAAGCGTGACGCCATAAGAGTTGCGAAGATGATCCAGAATGAAGCATAGCTGCAATTAATCTTGTCATGGAGCGTGGCTATGCCTCTGCACTCTGCTATGTTTACGAAATAATTCAATACAAGGTGGCGCTAGTCTAATACATCCTTGTCATAGTAACGCTAAGTTTTTCGATTTGCTTTCGACGGGATAACACCGATTAAACCACGTATGTCGAGCTCTTTGAGCAGCCACCTAACATCAAAAGACACGTCACGGATCACTGGGCAAATCCTTTCTTGTCGTGGGCCTAGATGGGCCAAGGAAGTAACCGAACCAAACTGCCAAGCGCAGAAACCAGCGCCAAGATAGCGATCAAGCACAAACGCGCCAAAATACCGCCTTAAGAAACAATCTGTTGACCTTCATTGTCACCCCGCAATCGCCCATTCTACCTGGTAAATGCGCTTCAAACCGCCGCTGCAACAGATCCCAAACCACGAACCGCTGTTCGACCACGGAACCTAACAACAAGATAAAAACATTATCTTCATAAATCACATATCTAAGATTATTGGACACAATCGTAATGGGCCATGAGGAACCATCGGATTGGTGCACTAGTAAAAAAGCATATTCCTCGTCTTAAGCACCTCATCCTCAGCAGTCACATCAAAGTGAAATCCAGAGCAGCGGTACATCGCGATACTGGGCGGCTTCTGGCATACGAACGCCGTGTTGCGAGTATCATCCAGAACGCAGGGCCATTAGACGCAGCTTTCATGGTCGAAATCGCGTACTAGGTTGTGCATCCATACGACAGTTTCCGACCTCGTCCCACAATTCTAAACCCTATGCGTATTAGGTCACTCGCTTGTTCCAAACTTAATTCAAGGCGCATCAGCTTAAGTACTGATAAATGCATCGGAGCGCGCTTCACAGCAGTTTTGTCATCCCTGCCAAACTGTATTGTTCTGATTTTACCAGACCTTTTCGCGAAACCAATATACCAAACCTTGAACCGCCATTGGTACCAACGTGATCCAAGCCTGGATAGTGCGCAGGGCAGATGCACTGCAGCATGACTTTTCAAGGTGGTGTCTTAGGTGTTGCGAGCGATCGCCTCCGCCAGCCTGGGCCGTGCCGCAAGAGCGGTTGCCAGGCGCGGGATTTTGGCGTCAAGACCAGTCAAGTCCTCCTCGACCAGCCATGTGGTCATGATCCAGATCAAGAAGTCCACAGCCATGGGGGCGTCGCCGAAAACAAATGGTCCTTCGTCTATCGCATTCGCAAGTAGGTTGAAATGTCGAACGACATAGGCCAATGCCGCACCACGAACAGGACCGATCGTTGCCGGGTCGGTTGTATAGCGTTCAGTGTAGAAAAACCGTAACACGCCCTCGTAGCAATTGGCATGCAGAAAGGAAAGCCACCTGTCATGCTGTGCACGCGCGCTTGTGCCCGGCTGAGGTGCCAGCCCACATCCCGGATGCGCATCCGCCAGATGCAGAAGTATAGCCGGAACCTCGGTGATCACCGAACCGTCGGGATGGATAAGACTAGGCACTTGCCCACGCGGATTAATGGCAAGAAACTTAGCGCTTTGCAGCTCTCCAGCTTCTTCGTCAAGAACGCGCATCTCGAACGTTATACCCGCCTCAACCATTGCAACTTCGACCGCAGCCGATCCGGATTCCGGGTACCCGTACAGGATATATCCCGACATGTTTCAGATCCTTCCATATCAATCTGTTCCCAGTTAGCCTGAAGACTGGGATTTTGGTACCGCAATGGCAAGCGTCAGACCGGATAGCTGCGCTATATTGTCGGAAAAAAATGAAGATCAACGACAAGTTACGCACGCGAATTTACTTTGTGCGTCACTTTGCGCTATCGATCTGATCGTGGTTGAGTATCCTAGCAAGAACAAAAAAGCAGATGAAAACGGCGGTCCCAGCACTTTAGTCAGGCATAAAGTACATGCGCGCACGCCCAACCGTATCCTGAGTAAGGCCCTGCACTCGTTCAGTGTACACACCATAGAAGCATGGCAACCTCTCTGTGTTACTTTCTTTTATGCGCTGCGCGATCTTTCAAGTTTCTTGCACGCTCTATTCTATATATTTTAAAACTTATCAATTATTTATGACAAAAAGCTCAACTTTAATATTCAGGCTTTTGCCATAATCGCTCTCATTGTCGGTCACTGATGCAAGCTCACCTGCGCCAATGGCAGCGAGACAATCGTTGGCGATGTCGAAATCATCCCTTAAGGCCGACACAAAGGATTGCGCCCGACGCTCCGAAAGCGTGAGGTTCGAATTAAAATCACCTGTGTTGTATACCCCACTACGGCTAGCTTGAGTGCCGGGAAATTCTGCACAACCTGCCCAATCCTCGTGACAGAGACCTGGGCCACGCCCGTCCACTAATCACTATTGGTGTCAAAGGCGATCCCCCGAATTACCACCCGTCCGTCATTGACAAGGGCATCGGCCACCTGGTTGACATCGGCGGTCATCATCTCAAAGGTCTATACAGTCTAGACAGAGGTATCTTCCCGGCTGAACATGGAACAGACCGACACCCCCGAACCAAAATAGATTTTTTTGGTTCAAGTTGGTCCCTCTTTTGCTTGGTCCCGTAAATTTCTTTGGGCTTTTGATAACCTTGGCCGATACGCCATGCCGTTTCAAGATTTTGCTGACAAGCCAAACATGAATCTCTACGGCCCTCTCGGCTAGTAATTTCGCCTTTATTGCAGTACGGCTCCGAAGGATAGAACTATTTCGACCTCTAAGACAGCAAGCCGCAGTGACCGACATTGATCCTCCCGCAGGCACCGGAACAGCCATCCTTGTACTGGGGATGCACCGGTCAGGCACATCCGTTCTGAATGGCTCTCTGACGGCCCTAGGCTGCCCGCAGCCGGCTACGCCGCTTCCAACGCAAGAGGAAAACCTCAAGGGGTTTTTTGAGTCGCTGCCACTCGTCCGATTGAACAACCGCTTGCTTGAGTCTGCTGGCCGGAACTGGCGGTCCTGGCAGTTAATCAGCCCAGACTGGTTCGAAAGCCCCGATCGTGATGCCCAGGTGGTCGAGGGTATGTCGCTGGTCTTGGATGAATTTGGCACAGCGCCCCTGATCTCGATCAAGGACCCCCGCATCTGCCAACTTGTACCCCTCTGGCGGCGGATTCTGCGTAAGGCAGGGTACAGACTTGTCATTCTCAACACCCATCGTCATCCGGTAGAGGTGGCCCAATCTCTTGCGGCCCGCGACGGGCTGTCGGCGCAACACGCCCTTCTGCTCTGGCTTGGACACGTGCTGCAATCAGAAAGGGCCACGCGCGACCTGCCCCGTACATTCACGAACTACGACACGCTGATCGCGAACCCGCTGAGATTGCTTAATCGGGTGAGTGCCAGCCTTTCCTTGCCTTTTCCCAAGACCATCGACGCCGCAAGTGACGAGATCCTCAACCTTATAGATCCGGCATTGCGCCATCATGTGAAGACGGCCAATACCGGTCTGCCCGACCTGATTGCTCAGACACTTCAGATTCTGGAAAACTGGTCGAGTACGGGTGAGAACCGGGCGGATCATGCCTCGCTTGATCAGGTCCGGGCCGTTATGGAAATCATCCAACAGCGCCTTGGCGCGGACGAGGAAAGTACAAAGCATGCATTCGAAACGCTTGAGATACTAGGTGATCTCCAATCCGGTGCCCCGACAAATGACCCCAGATCGGGAAAAGCGTCTGAGCTAGCCCGTGATATCCTGAGCGAACTCAGCGAAAGGGCTGGACGCAATGAAGTCTCAAAGGGCCTTTTTGCACATATTGTTTCAGGGCTTCGCGGCGGTTAGCGCCGAGATTGCCCTGCGGCTGAAATGTCCACGTGCAAAAGGCGTCAATCGCGCTTTTGAGTGTCAGCGTATTTGCTATGCGCGGCATAGTTCTGCCCAAAGCTTATACCTGGATTATTAAGCATAGATTGCAGGACCGCCCGTTGCACATCGCTAGCGTGTTCCAAACTCAGCTCTCTCAACCGTACCAGCCCGTCTGACAGACTGTCGCCTTCGTCCGTCCCTATATCCCCGAAACTGAGTATTTCGCGGGTCCACTTTTCGGGATTGCCAATCAAATCACCCGATTTGAACTGCCTTTTGAGTAAATCAACTGCCTCTTTTTCATCAAGAGAGGCATCCAAATCACCATGTTTCTTCATTTTTTCAATGTTGATACGTGTACGCTCTTCCGGCCAGAGAACCCTAAGATGTACCACCAAAAGATTGGTTGCACCAATCCCGCTAGGAGCGTCCAATTCGAGCTGGCAGTTGTGATTCAGAAACCTCGGGATCGGCATCTTCGACGACAGTATTGGTTTCCCTCCCACCAAGCCAAAGAGAAGGTCTTTGCCGTTCTCAACCATGTGGAACAAGTCCGCACGGCCGGTTTGATTGTGCAGCCAAAAACCTGGCAAGAACTGTTCACCCCCGAAATCCGCCGCCATCACATAATCCAGGAACCGCTCCGCCGGAGCGAGGGTTTCGGCATCCAGCATCCAGCAGAGGCGCTCATCGGTATCAATAAGACAATAGGCCTCCGAACTGTCTCTGATCGCCTCGTAAAGAGGCATAAAATAGTAGGGTATATTCAGAGCGTTGTGATAGCCGGCGAACGTGCAGACGACACATCGGTCTTGCAGCGCGCGCAGATAATCCAGCATTTCCGGATTCTGGCTTTCATTGTCGAAGATGATCAGGTTTTCATGACCCACCAGCGGGGCGTGGTGATCGACCCAATGCCTGAAATGGCGCAGATCATCCTTAACTCGCACCATGATCTTCAGTCTCGCCTTGTGGGCCGCAATCCGCGCGACCACCTGGTCGGCGTGATTGGGCCAGAAGGGCAAGCCGTTCTCAGCCACGTCCCAGGGCGGGGCGGCAGGTACGGCAGGTATGCGTCCGCCGCGCCGCTTCAGAAATTCCATTGCTTTGCGCAACATGCTAGCTGGTCGGCCTTGATCGTTTTAAGCGACCCTATCGCAGGATAGAACAGAGGGCCACCACCTGCGCGCATTTGAAATGCGCAGATGCCACCTGTGGTGAATGCGCAAGCGGCTTGCGCGAGGTTCGCCAGAATGTTTCATGGGGCAATGCGTTCTTTGACAACCACGATCCTGTCCCTCATGGGCCTCGGCGCCGGGGAACTGGCGGATTGGATTTACCTGCCCCTGCCCTATATGCTTGGCCCCCTACTGGCCTCGGGCACCGTGGCGATGGCCCTGCCGGGTGTCCTGCCCAAAGGCTATGCCTTCCCGGCCCGGCTGCGCTTGGTGTTCATATCAGTCATCGGGCTTATTATTGGTGCGCAGGTCACGCCCGAACTTTTCGCCAATGCCGGCCGCCTCGCGCTAAGTTTTGCGGCGCTGTCGCTGTTCGTACTGATTTGCCAGGCCTATAATTTCTGGGTGTTCCGCAGGCTTGGCGGGTATGACCGCGTCACCTCTTTTTACGCAGGCTCGCCCGGTGGATTGTTTGAGTCGCTGGCTATGGGCGAGGAAGCCGGTGGCGACGTGGCGCGTTTGACCCTGCAGCAATTCCTGCGCATCATCACCGTGGTGACAGCGCTACCCATCGGCCTATCGATCTGGCTAGGTGGACCAGTGGGCAGTGCGGCAGGGATGAGCCTATCGCGCGGGGATGTGTCATGGACCGAACTGCCTTTTGTGGCTCTGGCGGGGATGGCTGGCGCGCTTTTGGGGCAAATACTACGCCTGCCAGCCAAGCAGCTGACCGGTCCAATGGTTGTTGCCGCCGTCCTTACCCTGACTGGGGTGATCCAAATTGATATGCCGGAATGGCTGATCAACTTGGCACAGGTCATCGTGGGCACCGCGCTTGGTATGCGGTTTAAGGGACTGGCGAGAGAGCTGATCCTCCGGGGGATTGGGCTGTCGCTTATCTCGGTTGGAGGGATGCTAATCGTCTCGGCCCTGTTCGCGATCGCGCTGATCCCCCTGACGGGTGAACCGTTTGACGTACTTCTGATAAGCTTCGCCCCCGGTGGCGTCACCGAGATGTCGCTGGTGGCCCTGTCACTGCAGGCCAATCCAGCCTTTGTTACCCTGCATCACATCATCCGCATCCTATTAACAGTAATTAGCATTATAATTACCGCCCGGCTCTTGCATAGGCCCAGCTGAGGACCGCCTGCCCTACCTATTCGCACCACGGCTTTGACAGACATACATCGTCATATTATTGAACATATGTTCATTTCACGATAGGACTGCACCGCCATGCGCATAGATCAAACCGCCGCACTGATTACGGGGGGCGCCTCCGGCCTTGGGGAAGCCACAGCCCGCCATTTCCGCGCCCAGGGAGCAAAGGTCACGATCCTTGACCGCAACACCAAGCGAGGGCCCGAGGTTGCAGCCGAGATCGGCGCGCGTTTCGTACAAACCGATGTCACCGATGAGGCTTCCGTTTCCGCTGCTGTAGCAGAGGGGGCCCAAACCATGGGTGCGATCACCTGCGCGATCAACTGCGCCGGGATCGCAAGCGGGGCCAAGACGCTGGGGCGGGACGGTCCACATGATCTTGCGCTTTTTCAACGCACCATCGATATCAATCTCGTGGGCTCTTTCAACTTGGCGAGGCTCGCGGCAGTCGAGATGGCTCGCAATGAACCAACCGAGGACGGGCTGCGCGGCGTTATTATCAACACAGCCTCAATCGCAGCCTTCGATGGTCAGAAAGGGCAGGCTGCCTATGCGGCCTCAAAGGGAGGCATCGTTGGGCTATCCCTGCCCATGGCCCGTGATCTTTCCCGCGAAGGCATTCGTGTTATGGCCATTGCACCGGGCATCATCCTCACGCCCATGCTAATGAACCTGCCTCAAGAGGTGCAGGATCAGCTGGCGCAGGATGTCACCTGCCCCAAACGCCTCGGCAAGCCCGAGGAATATGCCGCCCTCGCCCGCTTCATTGTCGAAAGCGACTACCTCAACGGCGAGGTGATCCGCATTGACGGAGCTTTAAGAATGCAATAGCCGGGCACGCCCTGCTTATCTCTGGTTGAATATACCTGATATCCCGACATCTGCGGCAGCGATGTGTCCCTATAGTTAAGTCTGGCCGGCCGCTCAGGTCCGGTCTCCGCCGTCGAACTGATCGGCTAGCGCCTCGGCTCTTGCGGCAATCTCGGCTAGGGTATCGGTGACTGTATCCGGCACGATCGGAACCTCGATCGTTTTGGGTTCCGGACGGGGCGAGTTGCGCATCTGTTCAAGCTCGGCCTCTTTTTCGGCCATCTTGTCCTGGGCCTCCCGCAGCTTGTCCTGCATCGCGGCCGTCTTGTCCGCCAGCATCAGACCCGCCATCAGAAGCATCCGAGCCTCGGGAATACGTCCGATCTGGGCGGTCAGGACAGAGGCCTCCTCATCCAACATCTTGGCCGCGAACTTGAGGTAATGTTCCTCTCCCTCTTGACAGGAAACTTCGAACGCACGGCCCCCGATTTCAATCCCAATCTCAGGCATTACGCGTCTCCTTGAATTTCATTGTCAGAGCCAATCGCTGCCTCAAGCGCGGTTAGGATCGCGGCCATCTCCGCCCGGTCGACCTTTCGCGCTGCCCTAAGGCTATCCAGTTCTGCCATCACGCCAGAGTTAATCAAATGAGGTTCGCCTACATTCTGTTCATTGGCCGCACGCAGCCGGGCGTTGATTTTGCGCATCCGCTCATTTTCTGAACGCAGATCAGACAGTTCGTCCTTAAGCCCACTAAGATCCCCGGCGCTCGAAAGTTCCGGCGAAGTAGCGGACTGCTGCGCCTCCAACTCCTCGACACGAGCATGCAGCGCCTTATTGCGTTCCTTGAGCTGCTCGACACGAGCATGCAGCGCCTTATTGCGTTCCTTGCGCTGCTCGGACGCCACTTTCTCTTCGTCCAACGCCTCGCGCATCGCAGCGATGTCTTCGGGGTCTGCGAGCGTGTTAGCTTGCAAATCAAGGCCTTGGCTGATCCGATCAAGTGCGGCTGCTATTCGGCCCTGAAGCTCTTCAATCTGACCCATATTTCCACCTCTAATGCTCAAATTCATCCAATACAAGAAACCCAATACGAATCGTTACCTAAACGTCGCCGTTCAAGTCTACATAAACGCTGGGAAAAATGCGCCCCCTCTATTTTGACGCACGAAGCCTGCTTGAACTTTGGCTTGGGACTGTTATGCACTTTTCATCGCGTGACCTTTAAAGGATGCTTTTCCCGTGGACATTACCGCCCTTCGCACCGCCCACCCCGACCATTGGACCAAAGCCGCGGCTATCCGCGCCTTGACGCTGGATGCAGTACACGCGGCCAATTCCGGCCATTCTGGCATGCCGATGGGCATGGCGGATGTGGCAACGGTTCTCTTTGAAAAACACTTGAAATTCGATGCCTCGGCGCCGGACTGGCCCGATCGCGACAGGTTCATCCTGTCTGCGGGGCATGGGTCAATGCTGCTTTATTCGCTTCTGCATCTAACCGGTTACAAAGGTATGGAAATCGACGAGATTCGTAATTTTCGTCAATGGGGCGCGAAAACCGCCGGTCATCCGGAAAACTTTTTGCACTCTGCGATTGAAACCACCACTGGCCCTCTGGGACAGGGTATCTCCAATGCTGTGGGCTTTGCGATGGCTGAGGAAATACTGCGTGCAAACTACGGCAAAAAGTTGGTTGATCACCGCACCTATGTAATTGCTGGCGACGGCTGCCTGATGGAAGGCGTCAGCCAGGAGGCGATTACACTGGCTGGACGGCACAGGCTGGGCAAGTTGATTGTGCTCTGGGACAACAACAACATCACCATCGACGGCACGGTTGAACTGGCGGACACCACCGATCAAGTTCGGCGCTTTCGTTCTGCCGGGTGGCAGGTGATCGAGGTGGACGGCCATGATCCCGACGCCATCGACGCCGCACTAAAACAGGCTCAAGCCGGTACGCGCCCAAAGATGATTGCCTGCAAAACGCATATTGCTTTGGGTCATGCTGCGCAGGACACCTCTAAAGGGCACGGCGCGCTGACAGACCCTGAGCAACTGAAAGCCGCCAAGGCAGTCTATGGCTGGACTGGCGGCCCGTTCGAGGTCCCTGCAAACGTTAAAACCGCGTGGGAAGTCATCGGCGCACGAGGCGCAGACGAACACGCCGCCTGGAAAGTCCGCCTCAGCGAGGTGAGCGAACGCCGTCAGGCCGAGTTTGCCCGCGTAATGGCGGGCGACGCGCCCAAGAAACTGTCAGCGGCCATTCGTGGCGTCAAGAAAGCCGCAAGCGAGGGCGCGGCCAAGGTGGCAACACGTAAATCAAGCGAGATTGTGCTGAACGCCGTAAACCCTGTGATGAAAGAAACCGTGGGCGGTTCGGCCGACCTATCAGGCTCGAACAACACCAAGTCCGCGGATATGACCGTCTTTGATACAGACAACCGCAAGGGCCGCTACATCCATTATGGTGTGCGCGAACATGGAATGGCAGCCGCGATGAACGGTATGGCACTCCATGGCGGGATCCGCCCCTATGGCGGAACGTTTATGTGCTTTACCGACTATGCCCGCCCCTCGATGCGGCTAGCGGCGCTCATGAAGGTTCCAACGATCTTCGTGATGACCCACGACAGCATCGGCCTGGGCGAGGATGGCCCGACGCACCAACCTGTCGAACATCTTGCAATAAGCCGCGCCACGCCCAACACGATGGTGTTCCGACCCTGTGACACAGTGGAAACGGCCGAGGCTTGGGAACTGGCGCTAAGCACAAAAACAACGCCATCGGTTCTATCGCTCACCCGTCAGGGGCTGCCGACGTTACGGACCGAGCATAAGAACTCCAACCTTTCGGCGCGCGGAGCCTACGTGATAGCTGACGCGAGCGCCGATTGGCAGGTGGTTTTGCTGGCCACAGGCTCGGAGGTCAGCGTTGCCATGGCCGCGCGTGAGACGCTGGAGGCCGAGGGGATCGGTACGCGCGTCGTATCCATGCCCTGTTGGGAACTCTTCGAGGCGCAGGATGAGGCCTATCGTCGCCGTGTTCTGGGCCGGGGCAACAGGGTGCGCGTGGCCATTGAGGCCGGTGTTCGCCAAGGGTGGGACCGCTGGCTGTATGGTGACGGCGGCAAGGCCGACAAGGTAGGTTTCGTTGGGATGGAGGGCTTTGGCGCCTCAGCCCCAGCAGAGACGCTGTTCGAGAAGTTTGGAATTAGCGCTGAGGCAACCGTGGCCAAGGTTAAAACGCTGCTCTGAGGGCAGGAGTCAAAATCTTTCAAAGGTTCTAGCGAAGTTCTGAAATGCGGCTGGGGGCCCTGCCCCCATCGCGCGTTGCTCGGTCCCCTGGGATGTTTTGGCCAGACGAAACCGCGGCGTCCGTTCTGTCAGCCTAGCGGGTTTAGCCTGGTGATCCGGGCCCATAGCGGGGAGATGACCTTTGTGCCGATTGGGATCAGGATAATCCCGATAGCCAGCCCCAGAACCCCATCAAGGCCAGCTGTAACGGTCCATTCAACAATGCCCTTTGCCTCTCCAGCAGTCGCCGCAACGTTGACTGCAATATGATGGATCCCGTCATAAACTGTGCTCCAGCCCATCTCGGCCAAGGCGTGCAGTATAATTGAACCACCCACCCAAAGCATGGCTGCAGTACCCACCACGGTCAGCATCCACAAAAATTTCGGCATGAAACGCACAATCCCACGTCCAAGAGCGCGGGTTACGCCAAGACGGCCGTTCTCTGCGATGAAGAGCCCCACATCATCAGCCTTCACGATCAAAGCTACAGCACCGTAAACTGCTGTTGTTATGCCGATTGCGACAAGCGCCAGTGTCGCCGCCTCAAGCCAGAAATTACTTTCCGGGATTGCGGCGAGCGCAATGGTCATGATCTCAGCTGAAAGAATGAAGTCGGTCTTTATGGCCCCTGACACTCGCTGTTCTTCAAGATGAACAGGATCTTTCGGTTTGCTATCGTCATGCCCGCCCTCGTTATGATGGCCAAACCCAAGCGCATGGGCCACCTTCTCGGCGCCCTCGAAGCACAGGTAGGCCCCACCCAGCATTAGAAGCGGGGGGATCATCCATGGCGCAAAGGTCGACAGCGCCAGCCCAACTGGCAGTAGGTAGACCAGCTTGTTGATGAACGAGCCGCGCGCAATGCGCCAGATAATCGGCAACTCCCGCGCAGGCGCAAAACCCTTTAGATACTTTGGTGTCACCGCCGCATCATCAATCACGGCGCCGGCCGCCTTGGCACCGGCTTTGGCCGCCTGTCCCGCAATGTCATCGACCGAAGCTGCCGCCACCTTGGCGATACCTGCCACGTCATCAAGTAGTGCCAGAAGTCCACTCATAATCTACTCGTTCCTGCCCTGCATCCCCTGCCGCACCCAATATGTCCGACTATGCATTTATTGACCCGACGACTGCCGCTTGTAAACCGGGACAAGATTCAGCGAAGGTTTTGCGATAACGGTACCGCTATCATCGGGTTTTCACCTTTCCGCTCCTCGCCGCCCCGTCTATACGGCCCCTAGCACCCGCTTTAGGAGATTTTCGTCATGACTATCACTGTCGGCATCAACGGATTCGGCCGGATCGGCCGTGCCACGCTGGCCCACATCGCTACCAGCACACGCAACGACATCAAGGTGGTCAAGGTCAATGCCACAGGACCGCTGGAAACAGCGGCGCACCTCATAAAATATGACAGCGTACATGGTCGCTTTCCAAACGATATCGTTCTGGGCGAAGGTTCAATGGATCTGGGTCGCGGCCCGATGGAGATGTATTCCACCTATGACATGAATGAATTGGACTGGTCAGGCGTAGATGTGGTTCTGGAGTGTACCGGTAAATTCAATGATGGCGAGAAAGCCAAAGCGCATTTGGAGCGCGGTGCGGGCAAAGTTCTGTTGTCGGCACCGGGCAAGAACGTGGACCGCACGGTTGTTTACGGCGTAAACCACGCCGATCTAAAAATCGGTGAGAGGATGATCTCGAACGGGTCTTGCACCACAAACTGCCTCGCCCCCGTCGCCAAGGTCCTGCATGAAGGCATCGGCATCGAGTCCGGCATCATGACGACGATCCACGCTTACACAGGTGATCAGCCAACGCTAGATCGGCGCCACAAAGACCTTTACCGTGCGCGTGCGGCAGCCATGTCGATGATCCCCACCTCTACCGGGGCCGCCAAGGCGCTTGGTGAAGTGCTGCCGGATCTCAAAGGAAAGCTGGACGGGTCTGCTATTCGTGTGCCTACACCGAATGTGTCGGCCGTTGATCTTACATTTATTGCCAAGAAAAATGTGACAGAAGCAGACGTGAACGAAGTTGTCGCCGAAGCCGCCGCGGGCAACTTACAAGGCGTTCTGGGCTACGACCCTGAGCCTAAGGTCAGCGTGGATTTTAATCATACTGAGGAAAGCTCAATATTCGCGCCCGCGCAAACGCGCGTAACAGGTGGCCGCCTCGTGCGCGTGCTGGCCTGGTACGATAACGAATGGGGCTTCTCATGCCGGATGGCGGATGTGGCTGTTGAAATGGGCCGGATCGGCTAAAACGTGGGGCTGTAGAGTGGGGTGTACCCCATCCGCACTTCATAACGGTTGCAAGAAAAAACCCCGCCGAATTG
Organism: Roseovarius sp.; assembly: GCA_963691795.1. GTDB lineage: Bacteria > Pseudomonadota > Alphaproteobacteria > Rhodobacterales > Rhodobacteraceae > Roseovarius. The sequence continues at coordinate 2,728,508 of OY829373.1, read as the reverse complement.
GCGGGGTTTCTTTTGTTCGACTTAGTGAAGATCTTATTCTTCTTCGGCTGCTTCTTCCGCTTCCACACGGGCGCGGTCTGCGGCACCCTTGGCGTCTACGTCACGATCTACCAGTTCAATGATCGCCATTGGCGCCATATCACCATAGCGGAAGCCGGCCTTCAGAACGCGTGTATAACCACCCGACCGCTCTTGGTAGCGCGGGCCCAGCACGTCAAAGAGTTTGGCCACGTGCATGTCCTGCTTGAGCTGAGCGGCTGCCTGACGGCGCGCGTGCATGTCGCCGCGCTTGCCAAGCGTAATCAGCTTTTCAACAACGCGCTTGAGCTCTTTTGCCTTGGGCAGGGTCGTCTTAATCTGTTCATGTTCGATGAGAGAGCCGGCCATGTTGGCCCACAGCGCCTTACGGTGCTCATGGGTGCGGTTCAGGCGGCGGTAACCTCGTGCGTGACGCATTGTATCAGTCCTTTTACTTCGTTTTTTGCTTTGTCTGGCCGGCGATGCGTGTCTGCCGACTCTCCTTGGGGCGGAATTGCCCAGGGGGTGTAAGCCGGGGTTGACCCCGGCCTACGGAAGATCAGAATTGGTCTTCGAACTTCTTTGCCAGATCTTCGATGTTGTCCGGCGGCCAGTCTTCGACATCCATACCAAGATGCAGGCCCATGCCAGACAGCACTTCCTTGATCTCGTTCAGAGATTTGCGGCCGAAGTTCGGTGTGCGCAGCATCTCTGCCTCGGTTTTCTGGATCAGATCGCCGATATAGACAATGTTGTCGTTCTTCAGGCAGTTGGCCGAACGCACGGAGAGCTCCAGCTCGTCCACTTTCTTGAGCAGAAGTGGGTTGAACTCCAGTCCGTCATCTTCATCCTGACGGCCAGCCGCTTCGGGTTCTTCGAAGTTGACGAAGATCGACAGCTGGTCCTGCAGGATACGTGCGGCGAAGGCCACGGCGTCATCCGGCGTGATGGAGCCGTCTGTTTCGATCTTCATGGTCAGCTTGTCGTAATCCAGAACCTGACCTTCCCGTGTCGGCTGTACGTCATAGCTGACGCGCGTGATCGGGGAATAGATCGCGTCGACCGGTATCAGGCCGATGGGCGCATCTTCCGGCTTGTTTTTGTCAGCGGCGACATAGCCCTTGCCGGTGTTTACGGTCAGTTCCATGAACAGGTCCGCGCCATCGTCGAGGTGGCAGATCACATGTTCCTTGTTCAGGATCTCGATGCCCGCACTGTCGGAGATATCACCCGCGGTGACAACGCCCGGGCCCTTGGCCGAGATTGACACCCGCTTGGGACCCTCGACTTCCATGCGCAGGGCTACACCCTTGAGGTTCAGTACGATGTCTGTGACATCTTCGCGAACGCCCGCAACCGACGAAAATTCATGCAAAACGTTATCAATCTGCACAGAGGTGATGGCACCACCCTGCAGCGACGACAACAAAACACGGCGAAGCGCGTTGCCGAGGGTAAGGCCAAAGCCGCGCTCCAGCGGTTCAGCAACCACAGTGGCCTGACGCATCGGGTCATTGCCCGGTTTAACATCCAGTTGTGTCGGTTTGATCAGTTCAGCCCAGTTTTTATGGATCATGCGGTCCCTCCATTCCTGTACTCAGCCCCATGTCCATTGGCTGAGAACGCCCGAGGTTTAAAAATGACGGAATGGGGCCGTGAAACTCACGCGGCCCCATTAAACAAAATCTTAGACGCGGCGACGCTTCGGCGGGCGGCATCCGTTGTGCGCGATCGGTGTCACATCACGAATCGATGTGATGTTGAACCCAATAGCGGCCAGAGCGCGCAGAGCGCTTTCACGACCGGAACCAGGACCCTGCACTTCAACCTCAAGGGTTTTCATGCCGTGTTCCTGTGCCTTGCGGCCCGCGTCTTCTGCGGCCATTTGGGCAGCATAGGGTGTCGACTTTCGCGAACCCTTGAAGCCCATGGTGCCGGCGGAAGACCACGCAATCGCGTTGCCCTGCACATCCGAGATCAGGATCTTGGTGTTGTTGAACGAGCTATTAACATGCGCCACGCCTGTAGCGATGTTCTTAGAAACCTTACGTTTCCGACGGGTATCACGTGCCATCTTCTATGCCCCCTTACTTCTTCTTGCCAGCGATTGGCTTGGCCGGGCCCTTGCGGGTACGGGCGTTGGTATGGGTGCGCTGGCCACGGACCGGCAGGTTTCGGCGGTGGCGAAGACCGCGGTAGGACCCGAGATCCATCAGCCGCTTGATGTTCATCTGCACTTCACGCCGCAGATCCCCTTCAACAGAGAAATTTGCATCGATGTGCTCGCGCATCGCCAGAACCTCAGCGTCCGAGAGCTCGTTGACGCGGCGGGTCGGGTCGATACCCGTGGCTTCGCAGATAGATTTGGCCGAAGCATGGCCAATTCCGGTGATGTAGGTGAGGGCGATCGGGACCCGTTTGTGGGTCGGGATGTTCACGCCGGCGATACGTGCCAAGTGTCGTAATCCTTTTGTTGCGGTTCCGTAGCTCCAGAACCTTTTTTCACAACGTAGGCCCGAAGCATTCCGCCCGGGCCGCAGCTGAATTCAGGTGGTCGATTGCGCGGCCGGGTGAGACCCGGTTACGAATCATGTTCTCTTTAGAGATGGTGGTGGATAGGGGTATTACAAATATCCGTCAAGGCCTGTCGCAAGTAGCTGGAATAAAAGGCCGTCGTATCGCCCATACCGCCTTCGTAGACATAACGCAGACCAAGACCGGATTAATAGCAAGGAATGACGAAAACAGTTGCAAAAAGCCTACCGCCCTTTTCCCAGTAACTGGGCTTCAAATACACCATTCCCCAGTCCCAGGCTGAATATTTCGGTCAGATGCAACATTCACGACAATTGCTGAGGACGGCGCAGTCTGGCATACCCTTGTCATATGCACGAAACGGGCAGAGAAAATGACCAACCAACTTGCCATCATACTTGGCCTGATCATCGTGACTGCCTTGGCCATTGATGCCTATAGTTTCAATTGGGACGGCACACTGTTCTTGGCGCGCAAGCTGACCGATCTGATAGAGTGGTTGGCATTCTGGCGCTGATCGTCAGGCCTTGCCAAGTTTCATCAAAAGCGCCTTGCGTACCGCTGGGCTAACAAATTTGGACACATCCCCACCCAGTCGAGCGATTTCCTTGACCAGCTTGGAGGCAATCGCCTGATGATGCGCGTCCGCCATCAGGAAGACCGTTTCAATCGAGCAGTCAAGCGCCCGGTTCATGCCCACCATCTGGAACTCGTACTCGAAATCCGCCACCGCGCGCAGACCTCGGATGATGATCCCAGCATCCACATCACGCGCACAGTTAATCAGCAAGTTTTCAAACGGATGAGCCACGATTTCAGTTCCCGTCACCTCGGAAAGTTTCTTGCACTGGGCCTCAATCATCTCCACCCGTTCCTCGAGCGAAAACAACGGCCCCTTGTCGCGGTTGATCGCAACCCCGATCACAAGCCGATCCACAAGAGCGGCAGCGCGGCGGATAATATCGACATGACCCAGTGTGATCGGGTCAAAAGTGCCGGGGTAAAGACCGATGCGCATGGCATGGCTCCTTTGGTCAGCAAACATGCGCGAAATCGGTAACGTACCCCGCGCAGCGAGGCAACCGCCAGATTAATCTTGGCAAGATAAGCGCAAGGTGATCCGCAAACCTTTACATGCCCTGCTCAGTCCGTCAGCTCGTAATCATGGGGGCCCGTGCCGCCAATCGCCCGATCAAGCGACAAGGGCCCGCCCCCCCTGAACACAAGGTAGAGAAGCAGGAACACCCAAAGCGCGCGCTGATCGAGGATCACCGCGTCAGACGCCTTGTCGAACCAGGCACCCAGATCGGCCCCATGGCCCACGATGTCGGTAAGCGACTGCACCACAATGAACCCGATCATTCCGAAGGCAGCTGCACGGGTGAAAAGGCCCAAGACAACCAGAGTCGGCAGGATAAACTCTGCCCATGTGCCAGCCAGTGACACCAGCTTCTGAAACGCACTGGCCTGACTAATGTCATAACTGACCGCCTCGGCGCCCTTAGGGAAGATCTGCGCGAATGCGTTGAAGCTGGGTGAAATCAGGTTGGCTGCCCCGTCCGGCACCTTGGTAAGGCCCGAGTTGATGAAATACATGAAGAGCACCGCCGCGAAAAGAAACCGTGCCAACGTTGTCAATACCGCGATCGAAGATGGCTCAAGCCACGAAAACGCCGCGTCCGGTAGGGTAACTATACGCGTCATGATTTCTCTCCAATATTGAGGATCGCGCCGCCGCTGATCAGCAGGCCAAGTGCGGCTACGAGGTCAAAATTCTGGTGCGATTGACTGGTCATCGCAACGGCCGCGCCGAGGCGCGCACCATCCCGTAAAGCGGCCACAAAGGCCCCAACACCGGGAGACAGAAGATGCGTTACCGGCTCGAAATCGGGTCGTAGGACAAGAACGTCCTGTGCAACCATCTCGGGCTTGGGCGCGCCCTCCTCAGTATTGAACTGCCAGATTGCATGAATAGGCCAGTCGGATTGGATAAGGCGCAGAGCGGGGACAAAAGCAAAACGGGCACGCATCAACTTATCGGGCGCCATGTTGTCCAGTCGGGCCGGATCAACAGGATCGGCATCCGCCGCGTGATAGCTTTCACGCAGCGCAATCTCTAGGCGGGCCATATCAGGCAGATAACGGATGCCACACGTCGGCTCGAACGTTTCGAGGAACTCCGGCATCTGGGCTCCGTAAAACATCAGCATGGGCGAGAACGGCTGATGTTGTTGCACAAAAGCACGGGCAAGGATTTTGAAATTACTCTCCCCCACCAGCTTGCGGATCACCGGGAACCCGACTTCAAGCGCCTCGGTCAGCGACTGCACCACGTTGTTGCGATAGACGTCAAAGCGCCGACCCGCCGCGCGACCCTGCCCATCGGCAAGACCGGCAGGACGTGGACTATCAGGATCGAACAGGGCTTTCGTAAATAGAGACTGTGACACGCTCATGCAGGAACCTGTTCTAGGTAATGCGCCACGCGGTCTGCCTCAGCTCGCAAAACGGACCAGGTTGGTACGTCATTGTCCCATTCAATCAGCGTAGGGCGCACCCCAACGCTGGCGATCGTATGGGCGTAAAGCTCCCAAACCGGATCGGCCACTTCGCGCCCATGGCTATCGATCAGCAGTGGCGCACCATGATCGTCTTCTTCCTCATCATGCCCACCAAGGTGGATTTCGCCCACATGTGTCAGGGGAAAGGTGTCAATGTAGGCGCGGGCATCCATCTCAAGGTTGGTGGCGCTGATGAAGACGTTGTTGACATCTAGCAATAGGCCACAGCCGGTACGGTGCGCAACGTCCCTTAGGAAATCCGTCTCGCTCATCGTGCTTTCTTCAAACCACAGATAGGACGAGGGATTTTCCAGCAACATACGACGGCCCACCGCCTCCTGTACCTCATCGATATGGTCAGACACGCGGTTCAGCGTCGCCTCAGTATAGGGCAAGGGTAGCAAATCGTTGAAATAGGAAGTGTCATGGGTCGACCAAGCAAGGTGTTCAGAGAAGCTGGCGGGTTTGACCCTGTCGCACAGGGTCTTGAGCCGGTCAAGGTGATCTGGATCAAGCCGCGCTTCACCGCCAATGGACAGGCCCACACCATGGACGGAAATGGGAAAGCGTTCCGCCATGTGGCGCAACTGCGCGAGGGGGCGGCCACCCTGGCCCATGTAGTTCTCCGCATGCACTTCGAGCCAAGCCACGGATCCTGGATTCTTCAGGATGTCGGAGAAGTGCTTGGCCTTGTAGCCCACGCCGGGCGCGGCGGGCAGATCGATCTGAGGTGTAAATCGGGTATCAAGCATTCGTCAAACATCCTTTAAAGGCCCTGCGCCCCGCACCTGGTGCACGAGGCGCAGGCAATTGATTTATGCAGGAAGATCGCGGTCCAACTCTTCGAGAGAACCCTTGCGCGGTGTCCCATCTGCTGTCGCGGGCAGATCTATCTCGGCGCAAGTGCCCGCATCCACCAGCGTCCAGGCGTTGCCCTGGTAGTCTACGGTGGAGGTGCCAGCGCACGTGGTGCCAGCACCCGCGGCACAGTCGTTTTCACCTGCCAGCGAAACGCCAAAGCATTTCTCTTTGGCGTCGGCTAGAACGGGGCTTACAGTAGAGCCGGTGAGGGCCGCGGCGACGGCGCCGGCAACTGCTAGGGCTTTGGGGTCTAGTGCCATGTCAAACTCCTCTTTGACGAATTCGGCCATCTGCGGCCTTCTAGTGTGAAATGAATAGTGTCTTTGCGTCCGCCATATCTAGAGGGTGCTACAAAACGTAACGGAATTGTCAGCCCCTGTTACTGTTTACGCTAACCGGATGGTTTCAATCCCTCACAATTCGCTACACATCCTTCACAGCACGGAGAGACCGGGTTTCAAGGCTCGGCCAGTTCGATACATCCCAAACATCAATCATGGAGTTTTGGTATGAAGTTTCACATCACCGCCGTCATAGCTACAGCCCTTTTCTCAGGGGCAGCATTTGCTGGACCACAATACATAGACGAAACGGGCTTTGCCGTGTCGGGCTATGATGTGGTCGCCTATTTCAGTCTAGAGCAATCACCCGTGGGTAATGCTCAACCAAAGGGCGTGCCGGGTCGCGCAGATATCACAGCGGATTTCAACGGCGCCACCTTCGCGTTCGCATCCCAAGCCAATCGTGACACGTTCCTCGCCGATCCGGCAAGGTTTGCTCCACAGTATGACGGGCACTGCGCCTATGGTGTCTCCAAGGGCGGCAAGGTGCCGGGCAATCCAAACCTGTGGCGGATTATAGAGGGCAAGCTTTACCTCAACATCACCGAAAACGTGGTAGACTTCTGGGAAGAGGACATCCCCGGTAACATCGCGCTGGCTGAGGACAACTGGGATGGGATTGAGGGCAAAGATGCCTCCACCAACACGATCCCAAAATGGACCTCGAGTGCCCCGCTTCAAAAATGATTTGAGCTCCTGAGCTTGCAACAAACTTATAAACATCTTTGGACCACAAAGACCTGCCGGTGAGCAATCGCCGCACAGGGTTTATCTTCGATCGCAGCGCGTGGATCGCACAGGGTGCTTGACCATCTGGCCCAGTGTCTGCCCCAACCCTCAAAAAGTCTACCACGTCCACCGCATAAGTTCATGGATCACCGGCGTGCCGTCCCAGTCATAGTCACAGCATATGCCGGGATCGCCACTAAGAGCGGGTGACGCCGTGCTGCTGGCCGTTGTCACAAGTCCGCATGATACTCCTCTGTCAGATGCCTTACCATGGCGTGCAGGGCTTCTTCGCGCGTGTGCCCGTCCGCAATGGCATGCGTGTAGACCGCCCTTTGGCGCGCCGCGCTGGTGGCACTGGACGCGATATCTCTTGTGCGCGCCACCTCGTCCATGGCGTCACAAGCTTCGGCATCCTCCGCCACAAGTTCGATCAACTCTTCCATTAGATCGGCCATGGGCACTATTTCTCCCCGCCCGAGGTCGATCAACCCCTTCGATGTGCCATAGCGCTGCGCCCGCCAGCGGTTCTCTGCTACGAGGAATGCATCATATGTCCGCCAGCGCTGGTTCTTCTTTGCAAGCCGCCAAAGCATCCGGGTCAGCACTTGTACCATTGCTGCCAGCGTCAGCGTGTCTTCCAACCGCGGTTGCACGTCACAGATCCGCGTCTCCAACGTTGGAAACTTAGAGGAAGGTCGCAGATCCCACCAGATCTTCGAGCTGTCCTCGATAACGCCCAGATCCGTCAGCACGCTGACCGAACGCTCGTACTCACCAAAGCTGGACATATTAGGCGGCAGGCCCGTGCGGGGAAGGTTGTCAAAGACGGTAAGACGGTAGCTATGCAGCCCAGTGTCGCGCCCCTGCCAGAAAGGTGACGAACAGCTCAGCGCCAACAAATGGGGCAGAAAGTATGACAACTGGCTCATCAGGTCGACACGCCGATCGGGGTCCTCGATGCCCACATGCACATGCATCCCGCAAATCAGCATCCGCTCTACCACCCCAGCCAGTTCTTCCTGAAGGGTGTTGTAGCGGTCCTTCTGCGTGTGGTGCTGATCGCGCCAGTCCGAGAAAGGATGACAGGAGGCCGCAATCGGGGCGAGATTATACATCGCGGCGTGCTTAGCTACGCAGGAGCGCAAGCGGCGCAATTCTTCCCGCGCCTCGCCAACCGAGGCGCAAACCTTGGTGCCGATCTCGATCTGACATTTGAGGAACTCCGGCGCAACCTGATCTTCCAGTTCCGCCTGACAGGCCTGCATCAGGGCCTCCGGCGCCTCGGCAAGGTCGAGACTGTCGCGGTCTACAAGGAGGTATTCCTCTTCTATACCGATGGTAAACGCCGGGTCGGACATGTGCATAGGTCCTTTCCTTTATGGTCTTTGCACCAGCAAAACGTAAAAGCGGGCGTCCTGCCAAGGAAAAACGAGGGAACACCTGCATCAGCCAATCTTGATCTTCCACCATTTAGGACATTTGGCGACATAGGAATGCCGGCTTCAAGGCTGTGGCGCCCAGTTTACTGAATGCGCCCAGTACAAGCTTAATCCCCTCAACATCATCCAACGCCCCAATAATGCTACCGTGGGTAGGGTTGAACGCGCAGCTGGATTTCTTGAACGAACGCCAAATCGAAGGCACCCTACCCTATCCAGTTTACGGCGTCGTGGGGAAGTTCCAGCTATGCCACGGTCAGCACGCCATCAAAAGTTACCTCAAATCCTAAGATTTCCGGCGTCACTACAATCCCGCGCAGGGCGCGATAGGACATAGATCGCGGCGCGTCATCCGGCAAGAAGGCCACGAAACCTTAAGTAGTAAGGCCATTATGCCAGACCTTCCATAAATCAGGTTCGCTCATACAAGCGAAGTCACGCAAGTCTAGGCCCCATATTGTGCATCAATCGCTTTGGCATTTATCAAAGAGGTCATAACGCCCGAAGGCAGGCTCAGCCCGCTGAACACCTGTGCCGATACGGCATTTAGCACCACAATCTCAATCGCGCGTAGTATGGATTTGGCAGCGGGTGCTTTTATACACATGCCTGCGCATATGAGAGCAGGTATCCATACGGTAGCGAACTGTCCTGTCACCTACACTAATGATTGCGTGCCAAAGGAGGCGCTCATTCCGGACGAACGCAACAGATACTGCTTCCACTCTTCCCATTAAAATCGCCCAACTGGACGGCCCGCCAAGACATCATTTTTAACGCCTTGCCTATCTACTTACAAAGCTGAATTTACCGCTACAAATAGTTGAAAGGTCGCAGATTTCTACAAATCAACGCCATAGTTAGAGGAAACGTATAGTTTCCGATTCACTGAGATGGTCGACGTGGTCTCGCAGCTTCCAGACGGTCGGGTATGGTACAGCTCTGCGGCAGTCATGGAGTGGCATGACATGGATAGGCTGAGCGTACATCTGCGGTAGGGTGAGGAAGTCACCATCCGCTCACTGACCAATGAACCCTAGATCCTCATTCTAACCGGTTCACGCGCGAGGGGAGAGTAAGGCCATGAGCCGTACAGACTGGTCGGCAGAGGCGTTCCCCTGGCTCTTCGTGCGCGAGGGCAGAATCGGAACTGCTCCCGCGGTGATTAAGGGTGTGCGTTCCTCACACAAGCTGGCCTTTGAGGTCCACGTGTCGAATATCCAACGCTATGCGACTGATCTTGCCTTACGCAAGGCTAGAGAAACCCATGGCCTGAATCTGTTCGGAGTCCGCGCAGTAGATGCGATGCGGCTAGAAAAACGGTTGTTGCACTGGAAGGCGGACATCCTGATGGAGTTCGACCCCCTTGAGACCGGGATTGAGCGGTTCGCTCAGATGGACAAACCCAATTTCGTGGGCAGGGCCGCCCTCGAGGTGCGGCGCGCAGCAAGCAAAAGGCGCCGCGTGGTGACGCTAGAGATAAAGAGCCAGAGGTTACCAGCCCATAGTGATGCCTCTGTATCTTGGGGAGGTTGTTGGAACGGGAACCTTAGGAGAGGATAGACACAGGGTGGGTAAAAAACCTAGCCTATGCGGTTGTTTTACCTAAATTTTCCGAAGAAGAGACAGCGCTTCTTGTTGACATTATCGGAATGAAGTTACCCGTCCAGGTGATTGCGCAAACCCATATAACGCCCAGATGCGCCAAATCCGCGGCTCAGGTTAGCGCGTCCAAATATTATTCCAATGATGCCCAACCCACTGGTCGGATAATTTTCTTGTGGAGAAGAATGGAATGTCCCGAAACCGAATTTTAAAATACCGTGATCTACACTGTTCGGAAAGACGTCTTGCCTACTCTTTGGACAATTCCAGCGACGCGACGTAGCTTGAAAGATCCTCATCCGCGTCAAGATCAGCCAGATCGAACCGCTCTGTCAGGGCATCCACCGCAAGGGCTATATCACGTGTAACCACACCGCGCGGTCCTACCGGGCCCAAATGTGCATCGGCCACCTTGAAATACACCGCACCAGATTCACCTACCCGTAACGAGGGTGGCTGCTCGAGCGCAGGAACCTCGTAGGTCTCACCCGCATTGAGCGTTCCAGCAAATATCACACTGCCATCTGCCGCCGTCACCCTGATCCAAGCCGGGCGTACCGCCACCACCTGAACCCCGGGCTTGGCATCGGCCAGAACTTGAGGCGTGGGTGTAGTGTCAGACCGCGACATCACACTTGCAATCGCTGCCTCAACCGCATCGGACGGTTCCGTTTCTGCTAGTTGCGGGCGTAACGTGCCCACATCAGAAGGATCAAGCGTCGAAATAGGCGCATCACGTGCCACGATCACCGGCAAGTCCAGCGCCTCGGGCCTGTAAACTCTGTCCACATCTTCTTGGGCCGAGAGGGACAGCGACGGGCTGGCAAAGCCAGTGCTTGCCCCTGCCCCGACGCCTGCAACGCTCAAACTGTTGAGCGGATCGAGATCGGCTAGCACTTCCGGCGTGTTCTCGACCGGGGCAAACCTAACCTGCTGCACTTCGTTCAGTACTGTCCATCCCCCGAATCCGATCGCCGCGATCAGTCCCACCAGCACCACGACAGACCCAATGGCCCCAGGCTCAACCCCGCTTAAGATGCTCTCGCGTGCAGGCACGAACGGCGTGCTGGGCTCAATCAGCGGATCTTTGGCACGGACAGAAACGCGCCTAGACGAGACACCGTCTGTAGTTCGTACCGATGACGCTCCGGCGGACATACCATGGGCAACCGAGAAACCGCATTCAGAGCAGAATTTTACAAACGTATCATCCGGGTCCATACCAAGATAGCGCGCGTAGGATCTGACATAGCCGGGGATGAAACCGGGTGTATCAAACGCATCGGGGTCGGCATTTTCGATGGCGGCGATGTAGGAAGCGCGGATGCGAATTTCGCGTTCCACATCCAAAAGGGATTTACCCATCGTCGCACGCTCTCCGCGCATCAGGTCGCCAAGGCGCAGCTCAAACGCGTCAAAGCCACGGGTTGGCTTTTCCATGCTCTCTTCCAGCTTTGCTTTACGACGGCGAATGACCATGCACCTGCCCCTTAGATCCAACGCCTACTGTCCAAATGTCGATTCGGATTGTGCTATTTTGCTTACAGACGCCTAGCATAGAGCAAGAAGTTTTGCACACCCTGTGGATTTATGCGGACAAATCGGCGCGATTCAGCGCGCAGTGGCTCCAAAGTTCATCAAGTGCGCGCACCAGAGCATCCATTTCAAACCTGCCGTGCACTGGCGATGGTGTAAAACGCAAACGCTCCGTTCCCCGGGGCACTGTAGGAAAGTTGATGGGCTGGACATAAATGCTATGGCGTTCAAGCAGCATATCGCTGAGGATTTTGGTGTGGACCGGGTCCCCAACGATCACGGGCACTATGTGGCTACCATGGTCGATGAGTGGCAGGCCAAGACCTTTAAGCCGAGTCTTGAGGATTGAAGCGCGTTCTTGGTGCAGGTTGCGCAGAACCTGATCAGTTTTCAGATGCGCTACGCTGGCCGCTGCACCAGCCGCCACCGCAGGGGGCAGCGATGTCGTAAATATGAAGCCCGGCGCATACGACCTTACTGCGTCACACATTTTAGCGCTCGCTGCAATGTAGCCACCCATCACACCAAAGGCCTTTGCCAACGTCCCATTGATGATGTCAACGCGATGCGAAAGGCCATCCCGCTCGGAAACACCACCGCCGCGCGGGCCATACATTCCAACGGCATGGACCTCGTCAAGATAGGTCAGCGCGCCAAACTCATCGGCAATGTCGCAAATCTTGGAGATCGGTGCAAAGTCGCCATCCATCGAATAAACGGATTCGAACGCAACCATTTTGGGCGCAGCAGGGTCATCAGCAGCCATCAAGCTGCGCAGATGATCGAGGTCGTTGTGCCGAAAAATACGCTTTGACCCGCCATTGCGGCGAATACCTTCTATCATAGAGGCGTGGTTCAGTTCATCACTGTAGATGATCAGCCCGGGGAAAAGCTTCGGCAAGGTCGACAACGTTGCATCATTTGCAATGTAGGCCGAGGTAAAAAGAAGCGCAGCAGGCTTATCATGCAGATCTGCTAACTCATCTTCCAACACCTTGTGGTAGATGGTTGTGCCAGAAATGTTACGCGTGCCGCCCGATCCCGCGCCAGTGGCGCCAAGCGCCTCATGCATTGCGGACAGAACCACCGGATGCTGACCCATGCCAAGATAGTCATTTCCACACCAGACGGTGATCTGCTGTTCACAACCGTCAGGACGCGTCCATGTGGCATGCGGAAACTGACCCTTGCTGCGTTCAATGTCGATGAACGTGCGATAGCGGCCCTCATCATGCAACCGTGTGATTGCCTGATCTAACTTTGCCTCGAAATCCACCTGTCTGTCTCCTTGAACACATAGGTCCTGGGTGCGCCGCCCAATCTCATACCCGCGTTGCGCAAGGCAGGAAATAGGGTCGGCGCTGTTTATTTCGAACCTCGCTTAAGGGACAGGCTACAAAATGCCACGCCCCACGCTTTGACCCAGATCAAGCGAGCCGACATTTAGCCCACTTGCAGCCATCAAACCCGTCACCTAGGGTCAACGCCAAACTCTCATCCAAGCCGGAGACTTTAATGTCCATCGACGCCGTACTTACCCGCATTGATGATCAACTTCCCCAATCGCTGGAACGCCTGAAAGACTTGTTGCGCATTCCCTCCATCTCCACCGATCCGGCCTATGATCCCGATTGCCAGCGCGCCGCCGACTGGCTGGTGGCCGATTTAAAAAGCATCGGGGTCGAGGCCGAAGCCCGCCCCACACCGGGGCAACCCATGGTCGTGGGCCATATAGACGGGGACGGCCCTCATCTTCTGTTTTATGGACACTATGATGTACAGCCCGTCGACCCGCTTGAACTTTGGAAGACCGAGCCTTTCGCGCCTGAAATTCAAGACACACCCAGTGGCCAAGTGATCCGGGGCCGTGGCGCGGCCGATGATAAAGGTCAGCTGATGACCTTCGTAGAAGCTTGCCGCGCTTACAAGGACGTGACGGGGTCTCTGCCTTGCAAGTTGACCTTCTTTTTTGAGGGCGAGGAAGAATCAGGGTCGCCCTCGCTGATCCCCTTCCTCGAAGCCAACAGAGAAGAACTATCCGCCGAACTGGCGCTGGTCTGCGACACGGGCATGGTGGCGCCCGGCGTACCTTCGATTGCCTCACAACTGCGTGGTATGCTGAAAGATGAGTTCACGCTTCACGGTCCCCTGATCGATCTGCATTCGGGCCATTATGGCGGCCCTGCCCTAAACCCGCTTAAGGAAATCTCGCGTATCATTGCCTCATTCCATGACGAAACTGGCCGCGTCACTGTGGAGGGCTTTTATGAAGGTGTCGAAGAGGTTCCGGCCGAATTGCAGCGTCAGTGGGAGAATTGTGGCTTTGACGAGCATGAGTATCTCTCATCGGTAGGGATGAGCAAAGCCCATGGGGAGCACGGCTATAGTGCGTTGGTCCAGCAATGGGCAAGACCTACGCTTGAGATCAATGGGCTATGGGGTGGCTACCAGGGTGTGGGCACCAAGACCGTGATCCCGGCCGAGGCCCATTGCAAACTGACCTGCCGCCTTGTGGGCCAGATGGACCCAGATGCTCTGCGCTCCAAGATCCGCAAACATGTGGAGGATCGCCTGCCCACAGATGCACGGATCACCTGGGACAATAACCTCGATGGCTCACCGGCCTCTGTGATGAACACCAACCGGCCAGAATTTGAGAAGGCCCGAATGGCGCTTTCCGATGAATGGGGCCGAGAAGCGGTGTTTTCAGGCATGGGTGGGTCAATACCTGTGACACGATTTTTCACCGACATCCTTGGGCTTGATTCGATGTTGATCGGTTTTGGACTTGAAGATGATGCGATCCACTCCCCAAATGAAAAGTACAACGTGGAAAGCTTTCACAAAGGAACGCGCAGCTGGGCGCGGGTTCTGGACCGACTGTCGAAAGGCTGATCCCATTGCATATAACAGGCTTCTCGAATTACATTGAGACGTTTGATGGCGTCGATGTCAGCTGGTCCGAGGGTGGAGACGGCCCGCCTTTGCTTTTGTTGCACGGGTTTCCCCAGACCCGTGCGCTCTGGTCCGAAATAGCGCCTGCTCTGGCCCAATCCTACAGGGTGATCTGCCCTGATCTGCGAGGGTACGGCCAAAGTGGCAAACCCCGGGAGGTGGCGGAGTACAGCTTTCGCATGATGGCGCGCGACCAGATGGCGCTGATGTCCCATCTGGGGTTCGACACCTTCGCTGTGGCGGGCCATGACCGGGGCGGACGCGTGGTGCATCGGCTGGCACTCGATGCGCCAGAGCGGGTGTCACGGATGTGCGTCATGGACATCTTGCCGACCCATACTCTGCTGGACCCGCTGCGCCGTGACGTAGCCTGCACCTATTACCACTGGTTCTTCCTTGCCCAGCCCGAACCCTTCCCGGAAACCATGATCGCTCATGATCCAGATGCCTTTTACCATTCCTGCCTGTTGGGCTGGGGCGCAGCCCAGATCGAGGATTTCGACACAGGCCAGATAGAGGCCTATCGTATCTCCTGGCGTGATCCGGACACGATCCGCGGCATGTGCAACGATTACCGTGCCGGGGTGAGCGTTGATTTCGACGACGATGCCGCCGATCTAGGGGCAAGGGTTACCTGCCCTGCCCTTGTGCTCTACGGCGCGGATGGCGCGATGGGCAAGTCCTATGACATGGCTGAATGTTGGGCACCGAAGCTAAGCAACATGACGGTCAAGGGCTTACGCGGAGGACATTTCTTTATAGATACAAATCCGCGGGATACTATCAAAGCTTTGCGGGATTTTTTTGGCAATTGACCAAGGGCACAGCCCGTTATCTTTCAAACGGCGTCAGGCAAACACTCCCTTGCTACAGCAAAGCGTAGAATCGACGGCGAGGCCTGCTGCGCGTTCGATAGGCCGTCTACGTCCTGACCATGGGTGCCAACTGCGCATGGCGCTGGCTTAGCAACACAACTGATTCATAAAGCGCCTCGGTTCAGAAGTTGGAACTCCACACTGTGGCTCGCCGAACGCGCTCCATTGCAATAAGAATCGAACTAACAGGTTTTTTTATATCCCTTGTCGTGACAAACAAAACGTCCAAAACATTCTAAGGGTAAAAGAATAAGGGATTTATTCGGGATAAGCAGCGGTGGCGCGGTTGACGGGGCTCGAACCCGCGACCTCCGGCGTGACAGGCCGGCACTCTAACCAACTGAGCTACAACCGCCCACTGCTTGCCCGGCACAGCCGAGCGTCTGCGCGTTCTATGCCGCCACCCTCGCCCCGTCAAGCACCGGATGCCCCAAAAAATGACCAAGTGTGAAAAAATTTCCTTCGATGAATCAAAGACCGAGGGAATACGTCACAAGTCCCAGGCCGCCCACCTCGTGGACGAGTCACATACAGCTACGTTTAGTTAGACCATAACTAGAAACCCACCAAAAGACTTGACCCTTTTGAGGATAGGTCTGTTGGGATAAAGGACTGATGAGCACGAAACAATGTGCCATCAGGAAAAAGAGCGGGTGGCAAAAACGGCCCTCAAAGCTGGATTACCACCCGGCGTCAGATAACTCGTCCTATTTTCCTCACCAATACACAAGACGCACCCCAATATTTGACATATTTGATCATATGTCAATATAAGGGACCTACGATCCGTAATTTAGGATAATTCATGCCTGATTTTCATGACCGCCTAAAGTCGTACATCGCGAATTCGGATTACGATTTCAAAAGCCTGTCAGTCCAAATTGGCCAGGGAGAGCGTTACATATCCAATCTGCTTTCTACCAAAAGCGACCCCGGCTTTTCCAGCGTCTTGAAGATCTGCTCTGCCTTGGGATTAAGCCCAAATGAAATGGCCGGGTTGACCGATGAGGTAACGCTTTTCAGCGACGATCTGGACAAACATGTCGTATCGGCCCAAGCGGAAAAGATCCTTACGACAGTCACGAAGGAGACCTATCGCAAACTCTCGCGCCGCGGGGTCAAACCACTGCTTGATGACGTGCTGACATGGTGGCACCAGCAGCGCGGACTTCTTAACAACTTCGACAAGCTGTCTGAGCATGTGGATCTCTACATGGCGCCTCGCGTCGATAGCACCCTGCCAGAACCTTACCGTGTAGGCCACAACAGCCTAGCGGCACAATCATTCGGCATCCAAACTGCTGACCACCTGCGCCACCTCTTCACCACCTTCGACGAAGCACTGATCGAGAAGGTGCGCGTGGCGCATGTGGAGGCCTCCAAGGGCGAACCGAAACTGTCGATCGAAGAGATTGACGTGGAACTGCCTGGACACACTTTCCCTCTGCGCTTTTCTTATAAGCGCCTATTGCTGCCAGTCAGGGACAGCCGGGGCAACGAATACGTGCTGAACTACTCACAAGCTTTGGAGTGAGCCCGCGTAGTGGCGCATCATATGATCGAGATGCGCCGCTGAAATAGCCACCAGCCATTCAGAATCGTCGCGCCCGGGCGGCACAGGCCGAGCCCATTTCGCAACTCCCGGCAATTGCATGGTGAATCCATAGCTGGTCGCAAAACCCGCCTTTACATCGCGATCGCGCATCATCGCATAAATCCAGTCCACCTTCCACTTGGTGGCGATACAGCTGTGCATCAGAAACATTAGATAGCGCAGCTTCCGGCGGCTCCCACGGCGGTCGGGCTTGACAAAAAGCTCTCCGATATAGGCCATATGGCCATAAAATTGCGATGGTAGCGCATTGGTGAATTCCAGCAATGTCTCGCCCGTGGGGTTCGGATAATGCCGCCGCATGGTGCGCTTCATGTAATCGCCCATACCTTCTTGTCCAATTACGTCATAGCGTGTGGCCAGTCCAGTGACGTATTCCCCGTCCTCTCGCATAAAAAGCCAGAACCCACTTTGCTCGGTAAAATCATTGTGCTGGCCAGACAGCTTCGCTGTTAAAACATCCTTACCGATGGACCGAATAATCGCCTCGGCCTGCGCGAAGTCTGAGACCATGTCGACCTCTATCCCGCTTTCGGCCAAAGCGCCGAGGCACTCCCCGCCTACCTTGATAAGATCAAGCGATCTTGCCATCAAACCCCGTTCTGCCCCAGAGCACCGTTATGTCGCGGCCTGCCTTAAGGGTTTAGCCAAATTCATTCCATCAGGCAAAGCCCAACGCATATTTTGGCGCTGAAATATGACAATTTGCCCCCAAAACGTGCAGGGATAGATTACGAGGCTGCGTCCATCTGCGCCCAGAGTTGGGAACAAACGGGCTGTATGCGCGTCTCGATAGCCTGCATGGCATCAACAATTAGATCCTCGCGCCAGCGCCGCCCAGCGATCTGCACCCCAATAGGCTGGCGGCCCTGCGGCAGGTTGGCCACATGGGTCGGCAGGTTTCCGGCAGGCAATCCGATATAATTCATCACGAAGGACCAATGTGCCAAGCCAAGCGCCTCATGCGCACCATCCGTCCCCTCCGTATCTCGGCCTGGCGCAAAGAAAGGCCTAAGCATGAAAGGCGTTAGCACCAGTGGGAAGTCCTGCATGAACTCCGACCAGACACGAGCGTAGAATGCCCGCTGCGCGAAGGCCCGTAAAAGGTCATCTCCCTCGAAGGGCGGGAAGTGGCGGTAATATGCATCAAAAATTGCGTTTAACTCATCCGAGCCATGCCTGCGGATATCATCACCCAGAAGGGCTTTCACCTCTCCCATCAGCGCGCGATAGCCCATCTCACCAGTTTCGCGCGCAAGTGGGGCCGCGATCTCTTCCACTGCGTAGCCCGCATCCGACAGCGCAGAGGCTGCCGCCTCCAGTGCCTGCGCCACATCCGCCTGCAATCCAAATCCGAAATCCTCCCGGCAAAATGCCACGCGGATGGGGCCCTCCAATGCCAGCCCGCGCCAGGGCAAGGGCGCGTGGAAAGGATCACGGGCATCCGCAGCAATCATCGTGGGCATCGATAGGTGCAGATCGGCAGCATTGCGCGTGATTAGGCCCTGCACCGACATGCTTTGCGCCAGCATCCCCCGCTCGGCCGTTTGGCTGGGGTTGTAGGCGGGGACACGACCCAGACCTGGTTTCACTGTTACCGCTCCGTTCGCCGAGGCCGGAAACCGCAGCGAACCGCCGATGTCATTGCCATGGGCCAGCGCACCCATACCAGCCATGACTGCCGATCCCGCGCCGCCAGAAGATCCACCCGGTGACACATGTCGTCCCCAAGGATTGTGTGTCTGACCAAAAAGCGGATTGTCAGTGTCGGCACGAAACGAAAACTCAGGCGTGTTGGTGCGTCCAATAATGACTGCGCCTGCAGCCTTGAGGTTGCGCACAAGGGGCGCATCCTCAGGCGCTATGATATCCTTAAAGGCGGGAACACCATTGCTGGTGGCGTGGCCCGCCTGATCGACGTTGATCTTGATCGTGACCGGCACGCCATGCAGCGGACCTTTGGGCGTGTCACTTTTGTCAAGCGCAAGAGCAGCTGCGCGGGCCTGCTCCGCAAGGGGCTCGACCACGGCGTTGAGCGACGGGTTGACCGCCTCCATGCGGTTCAGGGCGGCTTGCGTCACCTCGCTGGCTGACAGCTGGCCGGCATGGGTGGCTTGTGCAATTTCTGTCGCGCTCCATTGCCAGAGTGGGAGAGTATCGCTCATTACCGCGTGCCCCGCTCTATCAGGCGGCCTGTCCAGCCACAGGAAGGTTCATCATCATACCCGCCATTTCGTCCAAATCGACATCATTGATTAGACAGGCCGCGTTCTGGGACATGCCGCGATTGGCTTCGTTCTTCATCTCGACGGCCAGCGCGGTTGCCGTGACGCCGACACATTCTACTGGCAGCTGGGCGGGAATATCACAGTTGCGCATCAGGGCAGAGAGCGCACCCGGCAGGGCCCCTGCCTTTGCTGCACCGCCAAGCGCCTGCGCGGCACGAGCATAGTTTTCGGCCCCATCGGGGCGCGCGACAAGCCAGGGCAGTGCCACTTCAAGACCCAAACCGGTCGCCAGCCCATGATGTACCCGCGCCAACGAGCCAAGCGCATGGCTAAGATTATGGCCCATATGCGTGTTGCAATTGTGCAGTGAAAGTCCGGCCACGGTCGAAGCCCAAAGAACATGGCTACGTGCATTTATGTCGGACCCGTTCGCCACGGCGCGCGGCAGGTGCTCGGTAAGGATGCGCAACGCTTCTAAACCGTAAAGCAATCCCGCCGGGCTGGTGGAGCGCGCAGTCGAACCCTCAAGCGCATGGGCCACCGCGTCAATACCCGTCCAAGCGGTGATCGCAGGTGGTAGGCTGAGCGTAAGCTCAGGGTCCAGTACAGCCTGGGCAAACATGAGCTCTTCGCCCCAGTACCAGCTTTTCCAGCCGTCAGAACGCGACACGACCGAGGTGCGCGTCACCTCTGAGCCTGTGCCGGCTGTGGTTGGAATTGCAATGGCCGGAATACCGTTGCCGGGCATGGGCTGGGCGGCCAGTGCGAAGTCACTTGCAGGCTGGCCGCTGCGGGCGATCGCCGCCACCAGCTTGGCGGCATCCATCGCCGCCCCGCCGCCGATACCAATAATAACCTGCGCATCCATGTCGCGCGCTTTGGCACACAGGCTGTCGACCAATGTGTCCTTGGGTTCCCCTGCAACATCGGCCGCAATTTCGCAGGCAATGCCCTTGGCACCCATGTCATCTGAAAGCCGCTCTGTCACGCCGAGTTCTGCCAAAATGGCATCGGCGATCACGAGAACCGGTCCACCGCCAAAGCCTTTGACCATACCCGGCACCTTGACGACGCGACCAGCCCCGAACGTGACCGGAGGCACCCGGCCCATATTGAACATTTCCATGCGTTCCCTCTTTGATTACGCCATTGAGCAGAGCTATGGGGGCGGGGTCACCGTCCCTGCCAGCTTAATTGTAATTTGGTAGGGCGATTGTTATGCCCTCGCAACAATTCATTTTCATGAAATGCGAGGTAGGCCTGCCTTGCTTCATGTTATGTTGTAACATAAAACGATCAATGACTTTCGGCACAAGATTCTAGGGGTTTGGTTGTCATTTGCACAGCGGGACCAGTGCGACGGGAAAGGGTGATCGGTATGACACCGGACAACACAAGTTTTCGACTTTTACTGGTGGGTGCCCTGCCCCGACTGGCCATTGCATCGCTTTTGGCTGCCCTGCTTTGGCTGGGCTACTTCTGGGCCATTTCCACGCCGGGTGCGCTATGAGCGCGGCCGTTGAATTTCAGAATCTGACGCTTGGCTATGACAGCCTGCCTGCGGTCCAGCAGCTTGAGACTGATATTGCCGAGGGCTCTCTCACTGCCATTGTCGGCCCAAACGGGGCTGGCAAATCCACCCTGCTCAAGGGGCTGACAGGAGCGTTGGCCCCGATTGAAGGACAAATCAATATCAGCGGATTCGCCCGCGAGGACATCGCCTATCTGCCGCAGCAGTCCGATATCGATCGCAGCTTTCCCATCTCGGTCATTGACCTTGTGGCCATGGGACTTTGGAAAGAACTGGGGGCATTAGGTTGGTTGAGGCGCAAGCAGCGCACCCGCGTGAAGGAAGCAATTGCTGCGGTGGGGCTGACCGGGCTGGAAAGCCGGGCCATCGGCGCGCTGTCAGGGGGACAAATGCAGCGCGCCCTTTTTGCCCGGTTGCTTTTGCAAAACGCTCAACTGGTCCTTCTGGATGAACCCTTTACTGCGATTGACGCACGCACGATGGCCGACCTTGTCGAGATCATCCAGCGTTGGCATAACGAAGGACGTACCGTGCTGGCCGTGCTGCATGACCATGACACGGTCAACACCCATTTCCCGCAGACCCTGATGCTGGCCCGCGAACTGGTGGCTCATGGGCCGACGGACCAGGTAATGACGTCTGAGAACCACCTGCGCGCCAGGGCCATGTGCGAGGCCTGCGCCGGCTCACCCCACACATGTGGAAAAGAAGCTGCATGATCTGGGACGCGCTGATAGCGCCATTTGCCGATTTTGGTTTTATGCGGCGCGCCCTGCTAGGGTGCAGTGCGATTTCTATTGGCGCAACACCCGTGGGCGTGTTCTTAATGCTACGCCGTATGAGCCTGACCGGAGACGCTATGGCCCACGCAATCCTGCCGGGGGCTGCGGTGGGTTTCCTGATCTCTGGTCTGTCGCTGGGGGCAATGACCATTGGCGGCATGATCGCAGGAATGCTTGTGGCCATCGGTTCGGGCTTTGTGTCGCGGATCACAGCGCTACGCGAAGATGCCAGCCTTGCAGCCTTCTATCTGATATCACTGGCGCTTGGGGTTTTGATCGTATCGACCCGGGGCAGCAATGTGGACCTGATGCATGTCCTTTTCGGTACAGTTCTTGCCCTTGATAATGCCGCGCTGATGCTTCTTTGCTCGATTGCCAGCTTGTCTATGCTCGCGCTGGCAATCCTGTTCCGCCCTCTCGTTCTAGAATGCGCCGATCCGCAGTTCTTGCGCTCGGTGAGCCGGATGAGTGCGGTCACGCACCTAACCTTCCTTTGCCTTGTGGTGGCAAACCTCGTGGCGGGCTTCCATGCGCTAGGCACTCTGATGGCGGTTGGAATAATGATTCTTCCCGCCGCTGCGGCACGGTTCTGGACAGCCAGCATCGGTGGGCTGATCCTGACAGCTATGGGCGTTTCGATCCTGTCAAGTTTTGCAGGGCTTCTTCTGTCCTACCACTATTCCCTACCGTCAGGCCCAGCGATCATCCTTGTTGCAGGGATCGTCTACAGCCTGTCGCTTATTATCGGCCCGGTCGGAGGCGCCATCGCCCAGAACATGCCGCGTCGTCAATTCGAAACCTAAGTTTGTAATCTAAGAGAGAACCCCATGTTGAACCGTAGACTCATGATGACCTCCGCCCTTGTCGCAGCTTCTATCGCCCTGCCCGGAACAGTGCGTGCAGATGAGCCGATCAAGGTTGTAGCCACCTTCTCGATCCTGGGCGACATGGTTGGCGTTGTAGGCGGCGACAAGATCGAATTGACAACGCTGGTGGGGCCGGATGGCGATGCGCATGTCTACCAACCCACCCCGAAGGCCGCTAAAACGGTAAGCGAGGCAGATTTACTGATCATAAATGGCCTGGAATTTGAGGGATGGCTAGAACGCCTTACTGAGGCGGCCTCGTTCGATGGGGACCTGATTGTCGCTACAAACGGGATAGAAGCCATCGCTTATGGTGAAGATGACGATCACCACGATGAGCACAAAGATCATGACGGCCACGAGGATCATGCCTCGCATAAAGATCATGATCACGACAAGCACGATGACCATGATCACGAAAAACATGCAGATCATGATGAACATGAAGACGAACATCATGATGAAGAGCACGCCAAGCATGATGACCATGATCACGAAAAGCATGACGATCATGATAAACATGAAGACGAACATCATGACGAAGAGCACGCCAAGCATGATGACCACGACGATGACGACGATCACGCGGGCCATGACGATCACGATCACAAAAAAGAGCATGCAGGCCATGATGATCATGAAGAACATGCCGGCCATGATGGCCATGATCACGGCGCCTATGACCCTCACGCTTGGCAAAGTCTCAGAAACGTGGAGGTCTATGTCGACAATATCACGCAGGGGCTGGCCAAAGCAGACCCCGCTAATGCCGGTGTATTTTTTACCAATCGCGCGGCTTACGTTACAGAGCTGGAGTCGCTTGATGCAGAAATCACCGCACTCATGGCAGCCCTTCCAGAAGATAAGCGAACGGTTGTTACCTCACATGATGCGTTCCAGTACTTCGGGCAAGATTACGGCCTGACGTTCAAGGCGCCTCAAGGTCTCAGCACGGAATCAGAGGCCTCGGCCAAGGATGTGGCGGAACTCATTGAACAGATGCGTGATGAAAACATCTCAGCTGTCTTCATCGAAAATATCACCGATTCCAGGCTGCTGGAACAGATCGCCAGTGAAACCGGCGCCGTAATTGGCGGTACGCTCTACCCTGGCGCTCTGTCATCGGGTGACGGTCCTGCAGCAACCTTCCTTGACATGATGCGCCACAACGCGATCACTCTTGCGGGCGCGCTTGGTTCCTGAGATGGCAGAACGTCGTGTGCCTGTCACACTGCTCACGGGGTTTCTGGGGTCGGGCAAGACGACGCTTCTAAATGCCGTCTTGTCTGACGCCTCATCTGGGCCCATCGCCGTGATCGTGAACGAGTTCGGCGATGTCGGCCTTGATCACGACCTGATTGCCGAGGTCAGCGATGAGGTGTTGCTGATGCAGTCAGGCTGTCTGTGCTGCTCGATCCGGGGGGATCTAGCGCAGACCATGACCGACCTGCTGGAGCGCCGCACGGCAGGGGAACTAGCGTTCGAGCGTGTGCTGATCGAAACTACTGGACTGGCCAATGCTGGCCCAATCCTGCACACGCTGCTGGTCAACCCTGTGCTGGCTGAGAACACCCAGATGGACGGTGTGGTAACCGTGGCGGATGCCATCCATGTCTGCGCCACGCTTGACGCGCAGGTAGAAGCGGTAAGCCAGGTGGCTCTGGCCGATTTGATCGTGCTGAGCAAAACCGACCTTGCAACCGCAAAGCAGATAGCAGCCGCGCAATATCGACTACAGTCGCTCAACCCCAATGCGCGTATTCTGCATGCTGTGAAAGGTCGCGGCGTCACTAATCAACTTTGTGGTCTGAGTGCCCTGCGCCCGGATGCACTGCGGAAGGATGTGTTGGAGTGGGTCACCGATGAGGACGTGCATGATCATGACGATCATCACGATCACGATCACAGTCACAACCATTCCAACCATGACAGTCAGATCAAAACCGCCTCTGTCATACTAGAGAACCCAATAAAAGATGACGTGTTCGATCTGTGGCTTGACACGCTCGTCGCCCTGCGTGGGCCGGATATACTACGCGTGAAAGGGATCATATTCCTCGAGGGTATCGAAGCACCCTTCGTGTTTCACGGGGTCCAACACATCTTTGACCCGCCGGTGCAACTCGAACGCTGGCCCCACAGGGACAGGCGAAGCCGTATCGTAGTGATTGCCCGTGATCTTAGCCACCAGGAGTTGCAACGCAGTTTCGACATGCTACGCGGGCAGCGGATGCGTCTTGCGCCGGATGATGCCACAAAAGAGGAACCTGCCTGACTTTAGCGATAAACGCCAATCCGGCTATATTTGGCCCAGTACCAACCTGTTCCAAAAGGCCATTCGACTAAGCCATTGACCACCACAGCAGCAATGTCAGGATAAAATCCAAGTGAACAAAGGAAAACCGCAATGACCGCCACGCGCCAAGCCGGTGCCTTTTCATTGGCATACCTCGTTATGGCAGTCATTTGCGCGTTTGTGCTGCCGTCTTTTTCGCACGCACAAGCCAAAGACCTGATCAAATGGGACGCTCTTGTACCCGTGGGAACGGTATCCGCTCCTGTGCCCTATAGCGGCGATTTGGTGGACCTTTCCGAACCTGTGGACTGGCCCCCGGTTGCAAGTGACCTTCTGGACCGGGATACAGTGATTGACGGCTACGTACTACCGCTCACGCGTGATGGCGAAAAAGTAGTGGAGTTCCTGCTGGTGCCCTGGATCGGGGCCTGCATCCACACCCCTGCCCCGCCACCCAACCAGATAATCCATATCACCTACCCCGCGGGGCTAAGCCTGAAAAAACCCTACGAGCCGGTGCGTGTAGCCGGACGGCTGAAACATCAGGCCGCACAACACCCTCTTTTTCTGGTTGATGGCAGCCGTCTGGTGGCGGCTTCCTATGTGCTAGACCAAGCAGATGTCTCGGGAACACCGGGTCGGATTACAGCGGCCTCAGCACTTGAAGTGCCGTTACTTTCGCGGGTCCAGATCCGGGTCAATTCGCTCTTCACAGACAGCCTGACCGCGGTAGGAGAAAGTGGATCTGCCAAGGCGCTGATCATAGCGCTGCTTTTGTCTTTTGCTTATGGCGCCCTGCACACGCTGGGGCCAGGACACGGTAAGACGGTGGTGATTTCCTATTTTGTTGGCACTGGTGGCAGCCTGCGCCGGGGATTAACCATGGGCATGCGGATCGCCATTATCCATGTGATGTCTGCAATCGTGCTAGTTTTTGCGCTGGATTTCGTGCTGCGCCAGACCACGGGAACGGCACCCTCAGACTATCGCGCGATCCGGCTGGTCAGCTATGGCCTGATCATCGCCATTGGCGCGGTCATGTTTTGGCAGGCCGTCGCTTCTATCCTGACGGGACGTAGATCAAAGACGCATGATCGTGATCACAGGCATACCCATGGGCATCATCACAACCATGACCACCACCATCATGACCATTCCCATCAGGGCTGTGCAGCCTGTGAAGCAGCTGTAACAGCGGCAGAGACGCCGAGGGGTGGCGGCTGGATTGCCGCATCGATCGGGATCGTACCCTGCACCGGAGCACTGATCGTGATGCTGTTTGGGCTGGCTAATGACCTGATCCTTCCAGCCGTGTTGATGGTCCTGTGCATCTCAGCAGGCATGGCGGTGGCCATGTCTGTCATCGGCATCGCAGCTTTGTGGGGCCGGGGGTGGGCAGAACGAAGTTTTAGCAAAGGCTCAACGGGGCAAAAGCGTTTTATTTCAGCCGCGCGCGTGACAGGGTCAGCCTGCGTGCTTGCCATCGGTATCGCGCTGTTCTCCGTCACATGGGCGCATCATTCTGCTATCGCGATACCCGATCTCAGTGCCGCACTCGACGCTTCACACGAAGTCAGTACCGACGGATGACAGGATTGGCATGACCTGAGCGCGGAATAGCCCGAAATGGTTGGGTCGCGCGCGTTTTCCAAACGACTAAAAACACGGTTGTGAAATCAGATAATCGATCTATTTCTACGCGCTAGAAATTAAGATCAGGAGCTCCCATGTCACACACCGTCAAAGACCTCATCGCCGAACATGACGGTAACGCCGCCGCCATCGGCGCACCGGGCCGGAGCTGGCTGACTTATGATGGCCTTCGGACGCTGTCCAGCCGCGTGGCGTCCTCCCTTCATGCCGCTGGTGTTGGACGCGGTGACAGGGTAGCGATTGTCTTGCCCAATGGCCCGGAAATGGCGGCTGCCTTCGTAACAGTGGCACAGGTCACGGTGACAGCCCCACTTAACCCGGCCTACCGGGAAGAGGAGTTCAAATTCTACCTCGAAGACCTTGGTGCCAAAGCGATAATCCTGATGGAGGATGAGGACGGTCCAGCAGCGGCTGCGGCCAAATCACTAGGGATCTCGATCATTCGGTTGAGCACCGATGACAACCAGCCAGCAGGGGAATTTACCCTCTCTGCAACGAGTCTTGGCTCCACCGATACGACCACGCCTGATGCAGATGATGTCGCCCTTATCTTGCACACATCCGGAACCACGTCGCGCCCCAAGATTGTGCCGCTATTGCAATCGAATGTCGCCGCCTCAGCTGGAAACATAGCCACCTCGCTTAACCTGACAGAAGCAGATCGCTGCCTAAACGTCATGCCGCTTTTCCACATCCATGGACTGATCGCAGCAGTGCTTTCAACGCTGGGATCTGGCGGGCAAGTTTGGTGTGCACCAGGCTTTGACGCTCTGCGCTTTTTTGGTTGGCTGCGCGATGCCGAACCCACCTGGTACACTGCCGTTCCGACCATGCATCAGACGATCCTTGCCCGTGCTGGTCGCAACGCTGACATCATCGAAAATGCCAAGCTGCGCTTTCTGCGGTCCTCCTCTGCCTCTTTGCCCGGCCCCGTAATGACAAAACTGGCCGATACTTTCGGCGCGCCAGTGATTGAAGGTTACGGCATGACCGAAGCGGCGCATCAGATGTGCTCCAATCCACTACCACCTCAGGCACAGAAGCCTGGCGCTGTCGGTGTGGCTGCCGGTCCGGAGGTGCGGATCGCGCATGAGGACGATCCGATCCTCCTGGACAATGCAGCCGTGGGCGAGGTTGTGATTTCCGGGCCCAACGTGACGCCCGGCTATGAAAGCAACCCAGAGGCTAATGAAAAGAACTTCTTCATGGCCGATGGCAAGCGCTGGTTCCGCACCGGCGATCAAGGCGCGTTTGATGACGAAGGCTACTTGTCTTTGACGGGCCGCCTAAAGGAGATCATCAACCGCGGTGGTGAGAAAGTCAGCCCGCTAGAGGTGGATGGCATTCTTTCTGACCATCCGGCCATTGCGCAGGTTGTCACCTTTGCACTGCCCCATGATAAGCTCGGCGAAGAGGTCGCCGCGGCCGTTGTCCTCAAAGACGGTCAGGCGGCCGAAGAACGTGATATCCGCAACTTTGCCTCCGAGCGGTTGGCGGATTTCAAGGTGCCGCGCAAAGTCATGATCCTCGATGAAATCCCAAAGGGCGCGACGGGCAAGCTGCAACGCATCGGTCTGGCCGAAAAGCTGGGGCTTGTGGAAGGGGCCTGAAGCATGAAGATCTGTATTTTTGGGGCCGGTGCGATTGGCGGCTACATGGGGGCCAAGCTGGCGCAGGTCGGGGCGGATGTAAGCCTTGTGGCGCGGGGTCCACACCTTGCTGCGATGCAAGCCCATGGTCTAACGCTGGTCGAGGACGGTGAGACGACAACACAAGAGGTTACTGTGTCAGAACATCCGCCAGAGCTGGGTCCACAGGATTACGTGATCGTCACGCTCAAGGCTCATTCCGTGCCTCCGGTCGTGGGCAAAATGCAACCATTAATCGGGCCAGACACAACGATTGTCTCAGGCGTTAACGGCGTACCGTGGTGGTATTTTCACAAGGTCGGCGGCCCTCTTGAAGGCACACGCCTGTCCACGGTGGACCCTGGCGATGCACAATGGAATGGGTTTGGGCCTGACAAGGTGCTGGGCTGTGTCGTCTACCCCGCTGCCGAGGTCGTCGAACCCGGCGTGGTCAAGCATATCGAGGGCAACCGCTTTTCGCTGGGTGAGCCCGATGGCACAAAGTCCGAACGGGCGCTGGCACTTTCCAAGGCGCTAAGCGCAGCCGGACTAAAAGCGCCCGTGCGTCCCAAGCTACGCGATGAGATTTGGGTAAAACTTTGGGGCAACCTGTCGTTCAATCCGATTTCGGCACTGACCCATGCGACCCTTGATGTACTTTGTACCGACGAAGGCACCCGCCCCGTGGCGCGGGCCATGATGGTCGAAGCCCAGCAGGTGGCCGAAAAGCTAGGCGTAAAGTTCCCCATCGACGTGGATCGCCGGATTGACGGGGGGGCAGCCGTGGGTGCGCATCGCACGTCGATGTTGCAGGACCTCGATCAGGGTCGCCCAATGGAGATTGATGCGTTGGTCGCCTCGGTTCAGGAATTGGGCCGCGTGACTGGGACGCCAACACCGATCATTGATACGGTGCTGGGGCTTGTTCAGCTGCGTGCAAAAGTGGCCGGTCTCTACAGTTAAGGCATCAATTCAACTAAATAATTCTACCCGCATTCTTTCACCGAATGCGGGTTTGTTTTGGCCTGACCTAAGCCTTTTTCAAGTGCAACAGCTTTATGAGCGGTAGAAAAATCAGGATCAGCGCAACGATCGTGATCGGCCCTGCAATAGGACGATTGAAGAAGATCATAGGATCGCCCGATGAGAGTAGTAGAGATTGCCTCAGCGTCGGTTCGGCAATCGGGCCAAGCACGATCGCAAGCACGGCAGGCGCTAGCGGGTAGTCGAACTTGCGCAGAAAGAATGCGCCTATCCCGAAGATTACCATAAGCCAGATATCAAACATGTCCCGCGTCGCCGCATAGCCGCCCGCGATCGATAGTACAAAGATCATCGGCGCTAGAATCGTAAACGGCATCCGTAGCATCCAAATGAAGAGCGGAATGAAGGCCAGGTTGATAACAAGTGCCGCCACATTCGAGATATAAAAGGATCCGATCAGCCCCCAGACAAACTCGGTCTCATCCACGAAAAGACGGGGACCAGGCACCAGACCCCAGATTACCATGCCGCCCAGCAAGATTGCAGTGGTGGGAGAACCTGGAATACCAAGTGTAAGCATTGGCAACATCGATCCGGTGGAGGCAGAATTATTGGCCGCCTCAGGCGCTGCCACACCGTCTACGCTGCCCTTGCCAAATTCCTCGGGCTTACGCGAAACCATCTTGGCCACGCCGTAAGACATCAGCGATCCGGGCGTCGCGCCCGCGGCGGGCAAAATTCCTACAAAAAAGCCAAGGAAAGAACCAATCGCCGTACCCTTCCATCCCTTCTTGAGCGCCTCCCCGGTGTCAGAAGCCATGCCTTTCGCTGTCATCTTAGGCGTGGTCTTGGTGATCTCGCCACGCGTCTGCTCAATGGTCCAGAGCATTTCTCCGATGCCGTAGACGCCGATAGCCAGCACAAGAAAGCCGATCCCCTGCAAGAAACCTTTCATCTCAAACAAGACCAGACGCGGCTCACCTGAGATCTGATCAAAGCCAATGGCCCCTAGAACTAGGCCAAAACAAATCGAGAATATAGTTTTCGGAATGTCATCACCACCCAACCCCACAAATGTTGCAAAGGCCAGCAGCATCAGGGCAAACACTTCAGGCGGGCCAAAGGACAAGGCAACACCGGCTAGAACCGGAGCAAAGAGCGTGAATAGAATGTTGGCCACAGACCCCCCGATAAACGAAGCGACGGCCGCCGTCACAAGCGCAAGGCTCGCCCGGCCTTGCCGTGCCAGCGGTCTGCCATCGAAGGTCGTGGCCACCGCCGTCGATGCACCGGGAATGCCCAATGTGACCGAGGACACTGCCCCACCGTACATTGCGCCATAATAGATCGCTGCGAGAAAGATGATGGCTCCGCCAGGCGGCACCAGAAATGTCACTGGAAGGAGGATCGCCACGCCGTTGACCGACCCAAGCCCCGGCATCGCACCAATGAACAGACCGACCGAGACGCCAATTATAATCAGCATCAGGTTCAACGGCTCCAAGGCAAGAAGCATACCGCTTCCAAGCAGCGCAAGAACTTCCATGAGGGTCAGGGCTTTCCGTTTGGCCGGCGTCGTCAGATCGCAGGGCGCAGGTTAATAGATAATCTCGTACCCAACGTCAAAAATCGGGTCCATGAAGGGCATGCCCGTGGGCATGGTGATCCGCATTGCACCCTCAAAAAAGAAGAACAAAGCAATTGGTGAGATCAGTGACAGGGGCAGGCAGAGCGACCAGGAATGACGGCCCAGATAACGGGTGTAGTAGAGCAGGAACACGGCAATCGCGCCATACATGGAAACCACGTTGACCAACGCAACGAACCCCACGATCCCACCACCCACAAGAAACAACATTCGCCAACCATAGCCATCTAACATCGGCTCATCCGATTGCGACGCAGGCGACGTGCCGCGCCACCAATTGAAAGCGATGAAGCCACAGCAGATCAGCATGATCGCCGAAAGCCAGAAAGGCCAGGCCCCTCCGCCTGGCCCTTGGCCCGCAATATAGCCGACGGGAAGCTCGGCGCTTTTCCACATCAGGTAGGTGGAGAAAAGTGCCAGCACGCCGGCAAGGGAAATTTCACCCAGTCGCATTGGTCTTAAGAACTTCTTTGGGTCGTCAAAAAAGGCAGGCGTTGCCGCCTGCCCAAAATTTTACCTGCTGGTATCAGCTGCCCAGAGCCTCGAGAAGCGTCTTGTGGTTGTCCACCTGAACCTGCCAGTAGTCGCGCTGCGCGCCCGCATCCATCCAGAGCGGGGAAAGGCTCTCGGATGTCAGGTATCCCTGCCACTCGTCAGAATCATAAATTTTCGTGAAAAGATCCTGATAGTAAGCCGCGGCCTCATCCGACATGCCTGGTGCGCCCACAACGGCACGTTGATTGTAGTATGAGAAGTCTTGCCCCATCTCGATCATTGTCGGTACGTCTGGATAGGCTGGCAAACGTTCATCCGAAAAGGCCACAAGAGGTACGAAATCACCGGCTTCATAAAATCCCTTGGCTTCTGCGGGATTATTCACGGTTGCCATGATCTGCTTGCCGGCAAGATCTTTCGCTACGGCACCGCCGCCATCGTAGGGGATGTACTTGATGTCTAAATCATATGCTCCGGACATGAACGCTATAACGATCGAGTCTTCCTGACCGGCACCCGTACCACCCATCACGAAATCACCGTTCATCGATTTAACTTTCGACACATACTCATCAAAGGTGGTGATGCCGCTGTCCTTATGAACCCACAGAACGAACGGATCGACACCCATCATTGCGACAGGCGTGAAGGTTTGAATGTCGATACCAAGATTTGCTTGACGCAGCGGTGTGGTGAAGAACGAATTCAGTGTCACCAATATGGTGTGGTCGGGATCGCTTGCATTGTCGACGTGGATCAGTGCTTCTGCACCAGATCCACCACCCTTGTTGTTGGGCACCAGTGGACGCGGCGTCATATCGCTTTTCTCTGCCACAGACTGGATAAAACGAGCGATTTGGTCTGCGCCGCCGCCTGCTCCGGCCATGATTACGAAATCAATCGGCTTGCGAGGTTTCCACCCATCGGCGAGTGACGCCAGCGGCATAGTTCCAATCAGGGCCGCCGCCGCAAAACCCAACAGGCCTCGTTTTGTTATCGACATAAAATTCTCCTTCCGTACGTAGACCATGGCAGCGGTCTCGTCCGCCGCGCACGTTGGGGGAGTAACTAAATTACCCAAAGAGCATTTCAAGGGTTATAATGTTTCGTGTTGAAATTTTACTTCAATGCCCCATCAAAACCGGAATTTCTGAATTATCTACAATGGTTTGCGTGTTTCCACCAAAAAGCGTTTCATGCCCGTGACTGTGTCCATAAGCCCCCATAATCAACAAATTTGCGTTCGCCTCGATGGTTTTTTGCACCAAAACATTCTGTGGGTTTTGAGACTCGAACCAACTCACTTGAGCTTCAATTTTTCGTAGACGATAGTATGCGATCAATTCGTCTGTTGTAGCACCATGCAGCACGCCCTTCCCTCCAGACAAAATCGTGACCTCATCCGCGACCGCAACCATAGGCAGAGTAAGCCGAACTGCGCGTGCAGCTTCGAGTGAGCCATTCCAGGCAATCGCCACCCGCGCGCTAAAATCTTCATCTGGGCTCTGGCCCCTTGGACACATCAGGACTGGGCTCGCGGTTCGAAACAACGCGGATTTCAACGAATTTGAGCCAAGATTGCGATCGCGGTCAGGCTGGGCCACCACGATCAGGTCGGACAAGCGACCATTATGCTGGATTACGTCAGCCATGCGACCGAACTCTTCCACAAAGGTCACAGAAGCATATCCACTAACCGGATCTTCCGTTTCCTTCAGGTCAAGCTCCATCGCCAATCGATGAAGATCCGCGCGCAGTGCCTTCTCTTCCTGGTTGGCCAGTTCAGTTGCCTGTTCCACCATCGTTTTGCGCGCAAATGACGGCATCATGCCCGCGTAGGGCAACAGGTCCTCGGGCTGCACGCGGCAATGGGCGACTACGATCTGCGCCTTGTGCCGATGTGCCAGACGCGATGCGAACCGCAGTAAAACCTCACCCATACCGTCCCCACGTACGGGCACTAATATCCGTTTCATCACGAAGCATCCTCCCTGAAATTTCACCAACCCGCGCCCCGTTCTCGCATTTCTGGGGTCAGTTACCTGTTGATAAGTGCACAGAGCTGGGTCGATGTTTTTTTGCGACAGAACGCTCAAGATAAGCCTCAGTGCCAGCCGCGTCCAAATTTTTTGCCCTTTTGCCCCAGCCGGGACCCGCACTTTACCACCAGGACAAGCAACTAAATTCTGACCGTCTTTCGTACCCGACGAACCTAAGCGCGAAAAGTTAGACTGAAGATGTAATACCCTCTATCGCGTGTTCGTAATAACCCAATTTTGGAGTTGGCCGACAGAACGTAATTGATGAACAAAGAAATGGACAACTCAATCAGTCATTTCTACCCTGAAGTTACGGGAAAATAAAAAATCCAATTTTTAAAGGGAGGAATAACAATGGAACTTCGTAAGAAAGCCAAATTAGGATTTGTCGCCAGCGTATCGGCAACCTTTGTCATGGCCGCCACGGTCACGGCAGAGCCGATTACGGTTGTGTCCTGGGGCGGCAGCTATGGGGAAGCGCAAGACAAAGCGCTGTTCAATGACGCGTCCAAAAACTCCGGTATCGAGATCATTCGTGAGTCTGGCGCCAGCATGTCCAAAACCTGCCTCCAAGTTGAAAGCGGCGCGGTCACCTGGGACCTTGTGGTGACAGGGTCAGGTGGCGCGGCGGCGGCGGCGGCAAAGGGTTGCCTTGAAAAGATTGATTATGACGTGGTCGATGTCTCTACCTTTTACCCCAACACCTACACAGACTATTGCGTGGGTTCGGACGTGTTCTCAACCGTCATGGCTTGGAACACGGAGAAATATGGTGAGCCGGGCAGCGAAGGCGCGCCCAACAGCTGGGCAGATTTTTTTGATGTCGAGAAGTTCCCCGGCACCCGCGCCTATCGCGCCAATAATGTCGACGGTGCGCTTGAGCCGGCGCTGATGGCCGATGGTGTGGCACCGGAGGATGTCTATGACGTTCTATCCACCCGCGAGGGCAAGGAACGCGCGATCAATAAGATCCGTGAACTGAAACCTCATATTGCTGTCTTTTGGGAATCGGGCGCCATGCAGGCCCAGCTGATGAAGGATGAAGAGGTCGATATGACCACCGGCTGGAACGGACGTTTCGACAACGCCGCCAAGGACGGGGCCAATGTGGGCTATACCTTCAACCAGGCACTGCTGGATTATGACTGCTTTGCCATGCCCAAAGGTGCACCCAACAAGGAAACGGCGATGAAGTTCTTGGCCGAGGTGTCCAAGGCCGAATACCAGGCGAACCTGCCGTTCTACATCACCTACGGGCCGACGAACAAAGCTGCCTATGACATCACGACTGCCCCGACAGAACTGATCGAGTCGCTTCCGTCGCATCCTAGCAACGTGCCGATGATGGCGCCGGTGAGTCTTGAATGGTACGCCGAGCATCGGGCAGAAGCGCTGGAGATGTATATCGAGATGCTGAGCGAGTAACTACCGCTCCATCCTACCGCCGGGCATAACAGGTGCCCGGCGGACTTATCATTTTAAAACATTGAGTTGCTTTCGTGTCTGACGCTGCCCAGAAACAAACCGCGCTGCCCATTACAATTCGCAATCTGACAAAGACATATGGTCCGGTCTATGCGCTCAATACGGTTGATCTAGATGTATCCAGCGGGGAATTCCTCACCCTGCTTGGCCCGTCCGGGTCCGGCAAGACCACGCTTTTGATGGCCATTGCGGGCTTCAACCGGCCCGACTCGGGCAGTATCAAGTTTGGCGAACAGGAAGTGATCCTGACACCACCGCATAAGCGCGATGTCGGGATGGTGTTCCAAAGCTACGCCCTGTTCCCGCACATGAGCGTTGTTGAGAACGTGGCCTTCCCACTGAAATTGCGCGGGATCTCGGCCTCTGAACGCGCCATACGGGCCGAGGAAGCGCTGGAGACGGTGCAGCTTGGCGGCTTTGGCGCGCGCAACATCGACCAACTTTCAGGTGGTCAGAAGCAGCGCGTAGCGCTGGCCCGCGCTTTTGTCTTCGGCCCGCGCATCCTCTTGATGGACGAACCGCTTTCGGCGCTCGATAAAAAGCTACGCGAGCACATGCAGATCGAACTCAAGCACCTGCATCGCAAGCTGGGCGTGACAACCGTATACGTAACCCACGACCAACGTGAGGCGCTGACCATGTCGGACCGGATCGCTGTGATCAACGATGGCCAGTTGGTTCAGCTTGGTACGCCGGAAGAGATCTACAACAGGCCGGCCAATGCGTTTGTCGCAGATTTTATTGGGGAATCCACCATGTTACCGCTGGACCGTGACGGCGATGGTGCGCTCAGTTTCATGGGCCATAAGGTTGGCACGGCGCAAAGCGGCGATGGTTCCGGAAACTGGACCATGGTCGTGCGCCCCGAACGGCTATTCTTTGCGGGGGCCGATACGTCTACGGATGACACACAAATCGTTCTCAGGGGTACGCTGGCGGAAAAAGTATTTCAGGGCGAGTCCGAGATGGCGCTGGTATCGATCAAAGATACGGTTCAATTGGCTGTGCGCTTCGGCACAGGACAGGGGTCGACAGGGGCTGCATATGCCGTGGGCGACGCGGTCGCCGTCGGGCTGGACCGCAATGACATAATCACCATTCCCGGCGGGCAGTTATGATGGTGATGGCAAAGTATGAGCAGGACGAGGCGATGAATGCGCGCGCCCTCAAACGTCAGCACACGCAAGAGCAATGGTCGATCCTAAGCCTTGTGATCCCAGCAATGATCACCATCGTATTGATCATTTTGATCCCGCTGACATGGCTTTTCTACCTTTCTTTCCTGGGCGATGACGGCGGCTTCTCCCTTGAGAATTACCAGAAGATGGTGAAGTACAAATCCTATTACCGGATTTTCATCACCACCTTTCAGGTGAGTATCCTCACTACGTTGATTTCGATCGCGCTAGGCTATCCGCTGGCGTTTTTCCTAGCGCAGTTGCCGCCAAAATGGGCGGGTGTTTTTATGCTGGCGGTGCTACTGCCCTTCTGGACATCGCTTCTGGTACGCACCTATGCGTGGCTCGTGCTGCTTCAGAAGAAAGGCTTGCTGAATGAATTTGCCATGCAACTGGGCCTTTGGGAGACGCCCATCAAGCTGGTCCACAATATGACCGGCACACTGATTGGTATGGCCCATATCATGCTGCCCTTCCTTGTGCTGCCGCTCTACAATGCGATGCGCAAGATTGACAAAGACATGATGCACGCCGCAGCCAACCTTGGTGCGAACCCGGTGCGGGCGTTCTGGACCGTCTATCTTCCGCTTTCGTTACCCGGCATGGTGGCGGGTTCTCTCATTGTCTTTGTTCTATGCCTTGGCTTTTACGTGACACCCGCCGTTCTGGGTGGAGGGCGCGTGATCATGGTCTCCAACCAGATTACAGCGATCCTTGAAAACCAGTTTGACTGGGGCGCGGCAAGCGCGCTTGGGGTGGTACTTTTGGTGGCCACCACCCTCACCCTCTATCTGGCTGCGCGCTTTTTTAAGCTGGATGCTGCAATCTTCGGGAGGGAGTGATGCACTGGTTCAACCGTCCGGCGACAGACACGCAGATCACCCATGGCAACCGTATTTGGCTTTATGTGCTTGCTGGCATCATCATGCTGCTGCTTGTGATCCCAACCCTTATTGTCGTTCCCATGTCTTTCTCGGACTCCCAGTATCTTGAATTTCCCCCATCCAACTGGTCGATGCGCTGGTATGAAGAGTATCTGGGGTCTGCCAAATGGATGCGCGCGACAGGTACGTCCTTCCAAGTGGGTTTTCTAACAATGCTTCTGGCCACTCCGCTGGGAACCATGGCGGCCTACGCGCTTTTCGTGTCGCGCCACAAGGCCACGCGCGCAATCTTCCTGATGCTGATCACACCCATGATCGTACCAGTCATCTTGATCGCCATTGGTACATTCTATGCCTATGGCCGCGTGGGCCTAAACAACACAATCTTTGGGCTGGTACTTGCGCATTCAGCATTGGCGCTGCCGCTTGTCATTATCGTAGTAACGGCAGGATTGCGAACCTATGACCTCGATCAAGAGCAGGTGGCCCGTAGTCTCGGCGCCACGCGCACCAAGGCGTTCTTCCTGATCACCCTGCCACAAATCCGGTTCTCAGTGATTACCTCGGCGCTGCTGGCGTTCCTAACCTCATTTGACGAGGTGATCGTGGCGATTTTCGTCTCGGGCGGAGCAAATGCGACGCTCACAAAGCACATGTTCGCTGCGCTTCGCGACTATATTGATCCGACCATCGCTGCTATTTCAACGATTATGGTGATACTGTCGACAGTGCTTTTGTTGCTGACACAATTCCTCGGCTCCAAAGGGGCGCAAAAGTAGCACTACATTTGAATGCGTTGGGCGTCCCAGTGGGGATCAAGGAGTTCATCACAACGGACGGTCAGGACAACAGGCTATAACTGCCCATGGCGCATGAGACCTGCAACATGCACAGGGCGTTCAATTGAAAGGCCACGGCGTTTGAGCTAACACTTTCGTAGAAACGCGGGCAGGTCTCATACCGGCCCCAACAGGAGCGTGTCGCGCATGGATCTTAGCCCCGAAGACCGCGCCAGTCTCAATGGCCATAAAGGCCCGCTTACCCAATTTGCAATGTCACTGGTCAGCCGCGCGGGTGAGATCTGGGGGGCAACGCACCTCGTGGATGCCTCGTTTGCCCATCTAGATGCATGTTTTTATAACGGTCAGGCCCATCTTGATTTTGCCCGCATGCTGGAACGCGAAGGCGCGAGATTTGCTGTTCCAATCTGGGGCAACACCCTGCCTGTTAGCCTGTTACAGGAAGATGGCCGGGCGCAAAGCGATCCCACTTTCGTCAACGGCGCGCGCGAACTGGCCGATATCTTTCGCAGGATCGGCTGCCGCCCCGTTTGGACTTGTGCGCCCTATCAACTGCCCGGCGGCCCAAGGCTCGGTGATCAGATCATCGGATCAGAATCCAACGCCGTGGCCTATTACAACGCTGTTGTCGGTGCACGCACGCAGAAATACGGGGATTTTCTTGATGTCTGCTGCGCCCTGCTAGGCCGGGTGCCCTATGCCGGGTTGCACCGTCCCGAGGGGCGGCGTGGGCAGGTAGAAATCGATCTGACCGATCTTGGCGCGGACATTCTGTGTCGAGAAGAGGCCTGCCACCTGATCGGCTACATCATGGGTCGCCGCGTGGGCCACAAGATCCCGGTGGTCAGGGGGCTACCCACGGATACGCCGCTCGATAGCCTCAAGGGGATGGCCGCCGCAGGGGGCGCGTCTGGTGGGGTGGCCATGTTTCACGCCATCGGCGTCACCCCCGAGGCCCCAGATGCCGAGACCGCCTTTCAGGGCCACACCCCGGATTGGACGCTCAAGGTCACGCCAGAGATACTGCGCGAAGCCAAGCGCGATCTCTCTCCCGCGCGTCAGGGCAAGCTCGACATGGTGGCACTTGGCACACCGCATTTCTCGCTCATGGAATTTCGTCGCCTTGCTGCCGCCATTGACGGGCATACGGTGCATCGAGATGTAGCCATGATGGTCTCGACGTCTCGCTTCGTGGCCGAGGCCGCCCGCGCCGAGGGGCTAATGGATCCGATCGAGCGCGCTGGCGTGGAAGTTCTTACCGACACCTGCACCTATTTCACGCCCGCCGTCCGGGCCTGCCGGGGCCGGGTGATGACCAACTCAGCCAAATGGGCCTTTTACGCCCCAGGAATGCTGCCCATCGAGGTGGGGTTTGGCAGTCTCGAGGATTGCGTGCGCTCTGCCGTGGCGGGTGAGCTTTTATGGGCGGAGGTCGCATAAGATGAGTAGTCCCACCCTGACTGCGCGCGTTCTGAACGATGGAACCGCCGAAGGCCCAGTGCTTGTGTTGGAGAAACCAGTAAGCTTCTGGGGTGGGTTCGACCCGCAGGAAGGGCGCATCCTGGAGGCCAGCCACCCACAGCGCGGTCAAACAGTGAGAGGCCAAGTGCTGGTCATGACCCACGGCATTGGCTCTGCCGGGGCGCCTGCAGGGGTGACGGAGAGCATTCGCAATGGCTCTGGCCCCGTAGCGGTGATCTTGCGTTCGGCGGATGTGAACATCGCGGTGGGCGCGATGGTTGCGGCAAGTCTTTACGATAAACACGTCCCGGTGATTGAGTTGACAGATCCAGATTACCAGAAACTTATGACCGGACAGGTTTGCTTGATTTCTAAAGGGGGAGAGGTTCGGGTCACCTTGACGACAGGGTATTGATCGACTTTGACCAGGCAGCGAACTGGCCGCAGGCCACGACAAAACTGACCTGAAACGAGGACAATGCCATGTTGTAAATGACCAAACCCACACCACTGGTATGGTCCAGCTCAATCAAGAACATTTTCAGAAAATTAAATGTGCAAAGATAGTCACAAGCTTCGTCGAAGATAATTTGCAGTTCGATGCAGTGCGAGGCATTGGCATTTGCGGTCATATCTATCGCTTCAACCGCATCAGCCTGCAACTCGTCCAAGATATCAGCGCCACCGGCGGTGGGTCCAAAGCCACTGGTCGGGGTGTTTGCGGATTATGGCCTCGAGACTATCGTTGAGAGCTTGGGTCATTTCTTCGGGGGTGCCTTTGGCAACAGGCGGTTCAATCACCACGTCGAAATGTACGCCGTCCTCGCGCCGAACGCCGTAGACCGGCACCAGAAGTGCGTCGTATTTCAGCGCCATACGTGCCGCCGCTGTAGCGGATTTGGCGGGATGGCCAAAGAATGTCAGGTCGGCCCCGCTTGAAAAATGCTGATCGGCGGCCATGGCCACATGGTGCCCTGATTTCAGAAACCGTACCATCTGCGCCATATCGTTGGAACCACGCGCAAAAGTGGGTCCGATCCGTTCCAGCGCAGCGCGGTAATGGGCATCATAGTGGCGGTTGCTGAAAGGGCGGTACACAGATCCAATGTGATAGCCCCGCGCCCGTAAGGCCAGCACGACAGCCATGTAATTACCAAAATGGCCGCTCACAAAAATGATGGGTTTGCCATCCCGCCGTGCTGCCTCGATCCTGTCCCAGCCTTCGCCAGATAAGTCGATATCGGCACAAATGTCTTCGAGATCGTCATGGGCATAGGTTTCGATCATCGTGCGCCCGGCATTCTCAGCGGTACCTCGATAAATGGCGCTGCGCTCAACCTCGCTGAGTTCGGGCATGACAAGGTCAAGGTTCTCCCCCACCCGCTTCTTGAACCCCGCGATGGGGGCGACCAGCTTAGCGACCATCCAGCCGAACCAGCGAAGGCGCATCTTGTGGGGCAAAGCGAGTGCAACCAAGATCACGCTGCGCGCAATGATATTAGCGATCCAGTCGAACACAGCCCCACGGCTGGAGGAGGCGGTTTTGTCGCTCACTTGCTATCCGAGGTGTTGTCTGTATCCGGGCGATGCTTGAAGCGCTTGATGCACCACCAATACATGGAGGGGTTCTGCTCGATTACACCTTCTACAAACTGGTTAAACTGGCGCGCATCATCGGCCCAGTCCTCGGATGGGAAGGCTTCGAACGGGGGCAGGAATTCATAGACATATTCGCTCTTATCCGACACGCGGTGGTGACGCGTGGGCAGGACGACGGCACGACCCATGGAGGCCAGCCGCGAGGGCCATGTGGTGGTCGACGCCGCAACACCGAAAAAATCGACAAAGACTGACCCCGGGCCGCTGGCCTCAAGATCGGGCGCGATCCAGACAATGTTGCCAGCACGCAGCTCTGCGACGATTTCACGGGGTTTATTGATCGGGATCGTGTGGTCGGACATGTGCGAGCGTCCGTAGCGCAGGGCCCGGTCGACATTAGGGTTGGTAGGCTGGCGGTAGACGCCCACAACACGGCGACCGCGCCGGTCGAGACGGCTGAAAAACGACCCATTTAGATCAAGAGATCCGTAGTGGCAATTCAGCAGCATAATCCCGCAATTCTTGTCCATCGCCGCCTCGAAGTGTTCGATCCCGCGATAGGTGACCTTGGTGTAGGGTTTCACTGCCGGATCGGGGGGGAACCAAATCTTGAAAGTCTCCACTACGGAACGCGCTAGTTCCCGACAGGATTGCTCTTCAAGCTTGTCGAGCTCAGATTTGGACTTTTCGGCAAAGCACATCTCGAGAT
This sequence comes from Roseovarius sp., assembly GCA_963691795.1. Lineage (GTDB taxonomy): Bacteria > Pseudomonadota > Alphaproteobacteria > Rhodobacterales > Rhodobacteraceae > Roseovarius. The sequence goes on along the minus strand of OY829373.1, from coordinate 2,687,175 downwards.
TCTGGCGCGTGACCTGGCGCACGCGGCGCACGCGCAAGATGAGAAAGCCAAGCAAACGCGTCCAATACCGCTCGGACCAGCCCGAGGAGCGCCCAATCGCGCTGCCCAACATCACACCAAAAAAGGCCGGCCAGCCCTCTCGGTGCGCGAATTCCCTAAGTTTCAGTTTCTCGCCCAGCGTCCCGTCCACCTCTGTTGGCATTCTCATTGGAAAGCACCACCTCTATTGCCTCAGACAAAGCATCGGTTGCAACCATCAGAACAGTGATTTTTCGCACACAAAGCGGATGGACTATTTTTTCCAACAAGGTGACACCGGTCCCAGTAGGTAATTGGCCTGATTTTGCGACAAGGATGCCAAAGTCGAAAGACACGACGGTGTCCTGTTGACGAATCTTGAAATTTTCATTTCAATTTATAGTACTTTTGTAAGGATTGCAGCAGGATATGGGTCCCTTTCCTCCTCTAGGATTGTCAGAACTTACCCATGGGCGTCTTGAAGGGCTTAGCCCTCAGTTGCGCCGCGCAGCCAGCTATATTGTTGAGAATCCTGGAGATGTCGCTACCCGGTCACAGCGCTACGTGGCCGAGGCCGCAGGCCTACCGCCGCCCACCTTCACCCGGCTGGCAAAAGCCATTGGATTGCATTCCTATGACGAGCTGCGCGAGTTGTGTCGTAGGGAACTTTTACCCACGCGGACCCGACTTGCCGACCGCGCTCGTTCGATTGAGGAAGTAGACGAAACTCAGAACCCACCTTTGATCGCCCAACACACACAGGCGATGGTGCGCAATATGCAATATCTGGTCGACCGAATGGATAGCGAGAAGCTGAACATGGCGGCTCGTATTCTAGCAAACGCGCGCCGTGTTGTCCTGATTGCCGAGATGAGCGCCCGAGGGATCGGGGATTACGTCACCTATGTCTCCAACATTTCGCTTCTAGGTTGGAAGGCGCTAGGCCGCTCTGGTGAGGGACTTTCTTCGGAGATTGCAGCACTTGGTCCACAGGATGCCTGCATCGTCACTTCCATCAGCCCCTATTCGGCTCGCTCTGTCGAAATGGCGCAGCATGTGGCGGACCGCGGCTGCACGTTGATCTGCCTAACAGACAATACGATGTCCCCGCTTGCGGCGATCTCTGATCACAGTTTTTTCGTCGGCACAGACGGGCCATTCTTCTTCCCCTCGCACGCGCCCTCCACATTGGTTTTTGAAACGCTTCTGGACCTTGTCTTTCGTGAAATGGGACCAGAGGCCCAAAGACACATTGCTGCAGTAGAACAGCAAAATCACAAACTGAACGAATACTGGCGTGAAAGATACACACGAGAAGATTAGGGAGAGTAAAGTCATGAAGTCTATTTTGAATACAGCCGTTAGCGGCGTTGTACTGGCGGCCTTTTCGGCCACGGCCGTCATCGCCGAATGCACCAACCAGCGCTGGAATGCCGTAATGGAGCGCGGCAAGATCGTGGTTGGCGTGAAGGCCGACTACAAGCCCTGGGGCTTCCGTGATGAGGACGGCAACATCGTCGGCATGGAAATCGACATGGCTGCAGACGTGGCGCGCGCCATGGGTGTGGAGCTGGAGCTGGTCGCAGTGCAGTCGTCCAACCGGATGCAGTTTTTGGAACAGGGCAAAATAGACCTCATGATCGCCACAATGTCCGACCGCGCCGACCGGCGTGAGATCGTGGGTATCGTTGGCCCGAACTACTACACCTCCGGCACCAACGTGATGTCGCCCAAGGCGCTTGGCTTTACCAAGTGGACCGATCTGACCGGCAAGAAAGTCTGCGGCAAGCAGGGCGCCTTCTATAACCAGATCGTCGAAGAACGCTATGACGTCGAAGTCGTGGCCTTCACCGGCAATGCCGAAGCCAAGCAGGCGCTGCGCGACAAGAAATGCGTGGCCTGGGTTTACGATGACAGCTCCATCGGCTCTGACCTGGCTTCCGGTAACTGGGATGAATTCGAGATGCCGCTGGCCTCAGAAGATGACAACCCATGGGGTCTGGCTGTGCCGCTGGAAGAACAGAACTGTGTTTTCGGCAACTTCATGTCTGGCATGCAGTACAACTGGCACCAGGACGGCACGCTGATCGCGCTTGAGGAAAAGTGGGGCATCAAGCCGACCGCCTATCTGGCCGACAAGGCCGAACGCTACGGTGACTGGCTGGCCGAATAATCGCCTCTTGCGCCCTTCCGGACCAACCAGGAGGGCGTTTTTGACTATGGGGTGGTTTTAAATGGAAGATTTCTTCCGTGAACTCGCGGCCGACGCGCCGCGATGGAACTTCATCTGGATGTACGAAGATCGCCAGCAGAACAAGATCCTCGCGGGCCTCTGGATGACGATCAAGCTAAGCGTCATGTGCCTTATCTTCTCGGTCGTGATTGGGTTGGTTGGCGCATGGATGCAAGGCGCGCGCTCGGCCGTCGTGCGGTCCATCGTGCAGGGTTACATCCAGTTCTTCCGCAACACGCCCCCCATGGTGCAGCTTCTGTTCTTCTATTTCGCCCTGGGCCAGTTCACCCCGGTCGTCACGGGCGAGGATGGCTGGACGGTGGAACCCATCATCTCCAACGTGGGTTGGGCTATCATCTCGCTCAGCTTCTTCGCCGGGGCCTTCAACGTTGAGATCTTCCGCGCCGGGATCGAAGCGGTGCCGGAAAGCACGGTCGAGGCCTCGGATTCGCTCGGCTTCTCACGGCTGCAAACCTATATCTACGTCGTGCTGCCACTGGCCTTCCGGGTCTGCCTGCCCGCGCTAAACAACAACCTCGTCAATCTGGTCAAGACCACGACACAGGCCTTCGCCATCGCCGTGCCAGAACTGCTCTATCACTCCGTCACGATCTGGAACGACTACCCGTCCGCACAATACCCGACTATGCTGCTTTTGTTCGTGGCCTATGTCGGGCTGGTGGCCATTCTGGTCTTCGGCATGCACCGTTGGGAAAAATCCATGAAAATCCCGGGGTATGGCACATGAAACGCATCCCCGGCATCAACGCCCCCGCCAGGAGCGACATGAAGGGCGGCATGGCGGTTCTCAAACCCTTCGACGTGGCCGCCCATTCGCCCGATGGCTACATCTTCACCCGCTGGCTCGCGGGGCTGCAGTGGTGGACGCCTTTTGCTGCAATGGCGCTGATCGTGATCTGGCCCACGATTGTCTATGCCCAATCCCGCTACAGCACCGGCGACGCCTTTGGTGCGCTTTGGCGTTGGATGCCCTTCCTCGTGATGTCGGGTTTTCTGTTCAATGTCCTAATCTCCGCGCTGGCCATGGCCATCGGTACGGTGGCGGGCGCGGCCCTGGGGCTGGCGCAGATTTCCCCCCTAAAGCCGCTGCGTATGACAGCCTGGTTCATCACGCAGCTCTTCCGCAATTCGCCCTGGCTGGTGCTTCTCTTCATCGTGCTCCTCGCTCTGCCCTTCGAGATCACCATACTGGGCCAGACCTTCCGCATCCCCGACTGGATGAAGGGGGTCTTCGGCCTCAGCCTGCCGGTTATGGCCAATATATCCGAGGTGGTGCGCGGCGCGGTGCAATCAGTGCCCACAGCGCAATGGGAGGCGGCCGAAAGCCTTGCCTTCACCCGCCGCCAGATCCTGTGGCAGATCATCCTGCCGCAATGCTACAAGCGGATGCTGCCGCCCTGGATGAACTGGTACGCCATCTTAACTATGGCCACCCCTCTTTGCAGCCTTCTGGGCATTGAAGAAATCATCACTCTAAGCCGTCAGGCTATGGAAGCAGAGGATAACCACCCCGAGCTTCTTGTCCCCTTCTTTGGCTTCGCCTTGCTTCTGTTCTTTGCCTATTGCTATCCCATCGCCCGGCTCACCATGCGGCTGGAGCGTAAATTCGCGGTGAAACTATGACCCTTGCTGACTGGACCCCCAATCAACCAATCATCTCACTCAACGACGTACGCAAAAGCTTTGGCACGCTGGAGGTGCTGAAAGGCATCTCTCTGGATGTTATGAAAGGAGAAGTGATCTGCATTATTGGGCCGTCAGGTTCCGGCAAGTCCACCCTGATCCGCTGCATCAACGGGCTCAACGACATTCAGGGCGGGTCCATAAAGGTCGAAGGGCAGGAAGTTCATGACGCAAAACTCGACAAGCTGGAGCTGCGCAAAAAGGTGGGGATGGTATTTCAGCAGTACAACCTTTTCCCCCACAAGACCGCACTTGAGAACGTGATGATGGCGCCTATCAAGGTGCTTAAGCAAAACAAGGCAGAGGTTGAAACCCGCGCCCGGGCACTGATTAAGAAGGTACGGCTCGAGGGCAAGGAAAACAGCTATCCCGGTGAATTATCAGGCGGCCAGCAACAGCGCGTGGCTATCGCCCGATCGCTTGCGATGAACCCCGATGTCATGCTCTTTGACGAGGTGACGGCAGCGCTGGACCCTGAAACGGTAAAGGAGGTGCTGGTCACGATCCGCGAATTGGCCGAGGAAGGCATGACCTGCATCCTCGTCACCCACGAGATGGGCTTTGCGCGTGAAGTGGCAGACCACATCTATTTCACCGATCGCGGCGTGATCGTGGAACATGGGCCACCCGCAACGTTCTTCACCGAAGCCAGCGATCCGCGCACACAGGAATTCCTTGGCCAGATCCTTTGACCACCAGCCCTTTGGCAAGCGAACAAAAAGTTGATGCACGGATACGGAAACTTCAAACGTCCGGAATACAAAACCTAGAAAATTGTTTTGGCAAATGGGCATGGCCAGCCAGGTTCTTTAACGTAATTAAAGGCGCTTATTTTTAATGTTTTAGCAATGCTGTAGCCGCCGATTTCTGATCGTTCCAGCCCAAAGTCACCTGCGAAATACTGCGCTCAAAGCAAATCGATTAAAGTTTGGACTCAAACGGGTTGTGGTTTATGAATTTTGTCGTCGAACCAGTCTGGTAAAGCCACCCAATAGCCATATCTTCAGGGTTCGAAGAGGATGACATACAGGGAGCTTGCCGTGAGCAATATTCAAAAATTCTACATCAACGGCCAATGGGTCGACCCGGTGAACGGATCCACGTTTGACGTTATTCACCCAGGAAATGAAGAGGTGATCGCCACAATAGCCATGGGAACAAGCGAAGACGTCGATATTGCTGTGGCTGCTGCCAAAGAGGCTTTTAAGACTTGGCAGTTCAGCACAGTGGAGGATCGTGTCGCCCTTCTTGAACGCATGATGGACGCATACGCAAAACGCGCCGAAGAATTTATCCGGATCATGCCCCACGAAATGGGGACAACGATATCTTTCTCGCGCGAAGTGCATATGCCTGTAGGCACAGGGCACATGGAAGCTGCAATTGAAGCGCTCAAAGCCCATGAATTCGAACGCCCGTCCTTGCGCGGTGGATCGACACTCGTGGATGAACCTGTGGGTGTTGTAGGAATGATCACACCTTGGAACTGGCCAGTAAATCAGGTCATGATCAAGGTTGCCCCGGCAATTGCTGCGGGCTGCACAATGGTTCTTAAGCCCAGCGAGTATTCACCGTTATCCTCAATCATGCTGGCCGAAGTCATGGATGAAGCAGGCTGCCCACCGGGCGTTTTCAACATGATCAACGGCGATGGGCCCGGTGTAGGTGAGCCAATCGCATCACACCCCGATATCGACATGGTGTCCTTCACTGGCTCCACCCGCGCAGGAAAAGCTGTAACGAAGGCTGCCGCAGATACGATCAAACGCGTCTCACTGGAATTGGGAGGCAAATCGCCAAACCTGCTCTTCGCCGATGCTGATCTGGCGGAAGCCGCGAAAATCTCCGTTGACAGTTGCTTTATCAACAATGGTCAATCCTGCGATGCGGCCTCACGATTGTTGGTCGAAAGTTCGGTTTATGAAGAGGTCGTTGCGCTTGTCACCAAAGAGGTTGAGAATTGCGTTGTAGGCGATCCAATGGAAGAAGGGGACCATATCGGTCCACTTGTTAATAAGAAACAGTTTGACCACGTCCAACGCTTAATCCAAGCCGGCATTGATGATGGAGCAAAGTTAGCAGCGGGTGGACTTGGTCTGCCAAAGGGTTTCAACAAGGGTTACTACATCCGACCGACCGTGTTTACAGACGTAAACAATGACATGGTAATCGCTCAGCAAGAAGTGTTCGGACCAGTTCTTGCAGTCCTGCCTTTCGATACCGAAGACGAGGCTGTAGATATTGCAAACGATACAGAATACGGGCTTGCCGCCTATATTCAATCTGGTGACAGCGAACGCATTCATCGCGTTAGCCGTAAACTGCGTGCGGGCGTGATAAACGTGAACGGAAATGCTGGCGATTATGATGTTCCATTTGGTGGATACAAGCAGTCGGGCAATGGACGCGAGGCAGGCCCATTGGGGTTCCACGAGTACCTCGAAACAAAAGCCATCACTCAGTAAAACATACGGGCACCGTTCCAATTGGAACGGTGCCCACGTGAAGTGCGTCTATATGGAGTAGCGCGTGGGCCCTATTCACCCCACAAGATTGTATCGGGATAAAACTGTGACCAGGCAAACCAAAACGCTTGGTGACTTCCAAGGTCAACGCCATTTTCATCCACGGCCCGAACACCACCGGCATCCAGTTGCAGGCGCACATTCTCGAAAGTCACCTCTCGACCATTTTGTAAATCCAAGAACGCCTGTGAGCGCTGAAATGCTACTGGCGTGCCCGAAGCTGCAATAACTCCGATGATGTCTTCTTGCACTGGCAGACGCGGGTCAACATCGCCTACCGGAAAAATCGGGCCATTTGCATCGCGCCCTCGCCGAAAGTCGAAATTGCGGCCAAGGGCAAGTTCTTCCACCAAGACCGTCGTGTTGGGATGAGCCTGTTTCCAAGCACCCCATTCGGTCGTCACAACACTCGCTTGCTGTAGCTTTATGCCTTTTTCATGTAGGGGCCCAGTCACCGCATGGCCGACAAACGTGTCAAACACTGAATATGTCTCCAGATCATACATCACCTTGTTTGAACGAAGCAGCAATCCCGAAGTGCGGAAGATGGGGCGTTTCACACCCGCAGGTAAATTATCGGTAAAGTATGCCTGCGCCGCTCCACAAAGCGTGCAATAGGGAATACCCAGATCACGTCCACCCAGCGTGTCATTTATCATCTCACGCACCTCCATGATCCGGCGGGGATAGGCGCGGCTCTCTCCGTTGATCTCGATCCCGAACACTACGTCATTATCGCGCAGCCAGCTGGCCTCCTGCGCGGGGACCACTTCAGGGTTGTCGGCCGCGGGTATGCAATTACAGGGGTCGTGGGTGGCATTATATGCGCGCGCATCAATTGGCACACCACCCCATGAGACGTGACGCCAATCGATATCTCCCTCAACGAAAATCCTCTCCCAACTGGGTAAAACGGACAAGAATATAGACCGCTTTACTGCCAGATAGTTGGGCGGCGCCGGAATATCCCAGGCGATCAGCGTATCAGTCAGCACTCCCCAGCCATTGTTGGTGGGAATGTCTTTGCCTGTGAGGCGCGAAGCTGCCTCAGACAGCTGTTCATTCAACCCCCGGCTTGAAATGAAGCGCATCATGTCCGAGATGATCCAAGCCAACCGAACATCGCCCGAGCGACCGATCTCCTGCAGAGCAATCTCTTGGTCGCGGCCCCAACTTGAGTTTTCCATACTGTCTACGAAAGCAAACTCCACCGCCCTAGTCAGGTCCTCTGAGAGAGGCGCGGTCGGTACGATCGGCGGCGCGCCGAATTCAGCGATTACGTAGGCGGGCAACTCCACACCCTGCTGGGCCAGCCCGGGCATGGCGGGAATCATACCCACAGCAAGCGCTGTGGCGGCGATCACACTGCGGTGGCGTTGTAGGACTCGTTTGTTCATGCCCGGGGTTCCTTTCAACATAAAGTGCATTGCGCGGCGCTCCGAAAGCATCACGTAACGTGCAGACTATGTCGCGTCGTCCACAATGCCGCCAATCACGTTTACATTAGAGTCTGTGAGGTCACGAGTTTCGCTGGCAGCCACTTGAAATCTGAGTATATTACGCACGACATTCTTCAAAAGACAGCCGGACCATCCATGAAAATCATTCTTCACGCAGGCGCACATGTGACGGATGAAGACAGGCTTGTGACCTGCCTTTTAAAAAATACCAAGCTGCTGGAAGAGGTAGGAACCTCTGTGCCAGACCCCGACAGCTATCGTCTGCAGCTGCGCGACACGATTGCGGCTGCCACGGGCGATGGCGTAGCCGCTGATGCAGGCACGGCCCTGCGCCGGGTGCTCGCTCCCCATTATAACGTTGAACGGCTGGTGCTATCCAATGACAGCTTCTTTGGAACCCACAAGATGGCCGTCAAGCGGATGTTCTATCCCGCCTCTTGTTCGCGGCTCGAAGCGATGCGTCAGCTTTTACCCGATGATGAGCTTGAGCTTTTCTTCGCCGTGCGCGATCCCGCCAGCTTCATGCCCGCGCTACTGGACATGACCAACTTCAACTCGATCGAAGATCTCTTTCGCGGCTATGATCCACTGAGTTTCCATTGGTCGGAACTTTTCGAACGCATCCGTGCCCAGCTCCCGGATATCCCCATCACAGTCTGGTGCAACGAGGATACACCCCTGATCTGGGCCGAGCTGGTCCGGGAAATGGGCGGTCTTGATCCCACGCAGGCCTTCGAGGGGGAATATGATCTGCTCAAGGAAATAATGACGACCGAGGGGATAGAGCGGTTCAAAACCTATCTCGAGGGCCATCCTGGCATGACGGAAGTGCAGAAACGCCGCGTCATAGCTGCCTTCCTTGACAAGTTCGTGGATGCGGGAGCGATGGAAGAGGAATATGAAATTCCCGGCTGGACTAGCGGCATGATCGATCAGATGACCGAGCTTTACGAAGAAGATGTCTTTAACATTGCGCGTGTGCCCGGAGTAACGCTTATTACCCCGTAAGACGCTCGGCGATCACATGCCAAGCGCTTCCTTGTACATCTCTAGCACAGCTTCCTCTTCAGCGATGTCATCTTTATCACGCTTACGCAGCGCGATCACCTTGCGCATCACCTTTGTGTCGTAGCCGCGCGCCTTGGCTTCGGCCATAACCTCTTTCTGCTGCTCTGCAATATCGCGTTTTTCGGCCTCGAGCCTCTCAAAACGCTCGATGAACTGGCGCAGTTCGTCTGCGGTCACGCGGTAGGTCGCGTCAGTTGATGTATCACTCATATTTGCTGTCTCCCTGCCCTGTGCGAACGCGCCTCCTCGCTTTAGGCTGCGACGTTGACGCCCGCAAGAGGCAACCGGCCTTGCGCGTGATGTCATGACGGGTTAGGCGAACCAAATGTTGAGAGGAACGCGCATATGGAATGGCTGATCTGGGTAGGTGCGGCGGTGTCGCTTATAGGGCTTGGCGGGCTGGTCTATTGCATCAAGCGCGTCTGGAACGCTCGCAAAGCGGGGCTCAGCGATGAGGAACTCAAGGCCGTTCTGCAACAGGTCGTACCGATCAATACGGGATCGTTGTTTTTATCTGTGATGGGTCTCATGATCGTGGTTCTAGGGATCACCTTTTCCTGAAGCGGGCCACTTTTCCGCTCTGACAACCCGACTATTAGAGGCGTTAAGCCCTTAGAAGAACCGCTTGCCATTCTTGACCATGTCCACCACCAACGGATCAGGCGCCCAAAGTGTTGGGTCAAGCGGCTCAAGCGCCTTCATGCTGCGAGCCAGTCCCAAAAGCCCCTGAAGATCCGCCTGGATCAACGGCCCCCCCTTGCTGCGGTCCATGAAGAGCCCCTTTTCCGCCGCCAGATCGATATCTGACAGCCGCTGGACCACGCGCTTGCGATTCAGCCGCGCACCCTCGTTGACCAAAGCGCAGAGCATTGCCCGTTCCAACGGCATCTGCGGCCAGGTCCGCGCCCTTTCGGGATACTCTTCACGCCATTCGTCCACCCAGCCCTGCAATTCCGGATCGCGAGAGAAACTCTGCCCAGCATGGATGTGGAAGACCAGTAGGTGATCGCCCACCGTTTCGTTATCCGCCGTCGCATCCGCAATCCGGTCCGAAAGCAGCCGCAGTGGTGCCAGCGGGGCCTCGCGATGTTCAAAAACCTGCCGCATCATGTGTAGCGAACGCGCGGGTGTCAGCACATCCATCATCTGCAAAGGCCCCTGCCGCAGTCCCAGCTTTTGCGCGGCGGCTTCAACATCACCGGGTTTCTGCCCGGCCGCTAGCATGACAAGCGCACAGCGCGATAGCACCGAAAAGAGCGAACCCACAAGCCCCCCCGGCACATCTGCCGTCATCACCACGTTCTGTCCCGCTGCCGAGAGCGCCCTATGGGTCGTCGCAACAGTGGTGTTGGAAGTCGCAGCCGGGGCGCTCAACTCAACCAGATGGGCAGTCTTGAGAAGTTTACGCATCCGCAGCGTGCGCCGTTCTGCCGATACCTCCTGCCCCCGTTCCGCCGCCGAGATGCTGCCCGAGGTCACGATCCAGACCGCCCCCTCCTTGAGGTCGGCTGGCGGGTCCGGCGTCAGCTCTCCTGTGTCGAAGATCATGTCGGCTTCTTCGATCTCAGTCCCCTTTGCACCAACCGTAAGACGATCAGCCGGTTTGGCCTGCCCCGGTGGGTGTTTAAACTCAGGTCGGTCAAGACGTTTGAGGGTCAGATCCGCCAAAGCCTTGGCCATATTGGGCGTACCGCTTTCGATCCAGACCTTGTGACCCAACCACAAGACCATCGCAGCGAGATCCGCCACATCAGCCGAGCGGCCTAGCACCACCACCTTCTCCACCTTCAGCGCATTAGAAGCCAGCGCGGGCGGCAAGCTGCGGGCGCGTGCATCAGCCACGAAAGCGTGCCGTAGAAGCTGAGCATGAGGGGTATTGGTACGTTCACGGAATCGCACTGCCTCAAACTCAAGCCCTTGGTCGAAAGGTAGAAGCTGGGCAGCTTCCACACAGTCGACGATGTCATTTTCCGGGCTGTCAGAATTAGTAATCTTGACCCGCAGATCAGAAATAGAGGATTGAAAGACAGCCGGATCGGACAGGCCGCGCTCATGATCGCGCAACCGCGTCCAGATGCCAGTCTCAGCCAGCGACTGCGCAAGAGCTATGGCCACGCCCTCTTGATCCGAGGGTACGATCTGATCAAAGAGCGCGTCAAAGCGTTGATGCGTGGCCTCGACAGGACGGCGCGAAAGCAGGAATTCCAGAGAGGTCTGCGCACCAAGGACACGCGGTAGACGTTGCGTGGCCCCACCGCCGGGAATAAGGCCAAGCGCTACGTCTGGCATTCCAATCATTGTTTTGGAATTAGCCACCCGCGCATGGGCACAAAGTGCGAGCTCAAGCCCCGCACCAATAACCGGGCCATGAAGGGCTGCAACAATTGGTTTCTGGGCTTGATCCATGTGCTGCCCCAAGCGCGCAACACTGGGTGCGTGCCCCCCAGACGCGAAGTCGATCAAGTCCATGCCCGTGGAAAATCCAACGCCCTGCCCCGCGATCACCACACCGGAAACGGTTGCGTCCTGCTCTGCCTTGATCAGTTCTTCCAGCAAGTCACGGCATAGCGCAAGCGAGAGTACGTTGCGGGGGGGGCGATTAATCCGCAAGATGGCGATGCCGTTTTCCACCCGTGTCTGGACCTGCTCGGACAAGGTTGCATCCCTGAATTAGTTTGATGGGATGATTTAGACCCAAACCGGGCTTAACACGCAAGGCAGGTCATCGTTCTCAAGCGCGTTTGCTGGACGATGTGATCAAATTGCGTATCCGTAACAATGGCAGAAAGATCGCGAGACCACAGAGTTCAGATAGTCGACATTTCGGACAGATAGCTGAGATCTGCCAGAGGGTCCGCCGTGGCAAGGTCAGGCAATTCCAAATCATGTGCCAGCGCCTCAAGCGTAGGTTCGGGCGCTTCGGGGAGGTTTGGCCTTGGGTCTGGATCGGGGGCCTCAGATGCGAGGTTAATGAGAGGTGTCAGAGCCGAAGTCTCTGCAGGCGGGGACGCAGCGCGATACTCAATCCCTTCCTGTGCGGCTAAAGATGGAGGTGTCAGAACTGGTGGGCCATCGTCATCGATCTCAAGCCGCACCGCACGGAACCCGTTGATTTGGCCTAGGCTGACCTTGCCCAGCAAAAACCCCTTAGTGCCCAGAAGCTCCGTCCGCTCCAGTACATTGCCCGGGATGGCCAGCACATCGCCAGGCCGCAATGCGCAGATGCGCGACAATGGCAGCTCAAGCCTATCGAGCACCGCATCAAGCGTCACGGGGGCTGAAAGCGCCGTCGCACTAATTTCGAACCCGTCCTCTGCTGTTGTCTCCCCTTCTGGTGCGAGAGTGGGTGCAGCCAGTAAGCCGGCAGGAACGGCGAGGATCAAATCGGCGCTGCGCGCGTCGCCATCTACGTCAATCGTGACCTGAAACATCTCGTAATCCGGTGCATCGAGGGCCAGAAAAAGCGTTCGCACATCCCCTATCCGATCCCCGAAACGCAGGTCCAACTTGCCCGAGTCCTGCCGCCCCTCTTCCATCATCACATCGACGGAGGCCAGCACTGGGTCAATCAGGCGCGCGGCCACGGCAGCATCGGTATTGGTGAAGGGCCGCGTGTCAAGATCGGCCCGGGTGACATACCCGCGCGTTTGCACCTCCAACATGGTTTGGACAAGGCCACGTCCCAGCATGGCCACACCGCGCCCATGGGGGGAACTACCCTTCCCTTCGAGCAGCATGATCATCCTGTCCCCGTCCCCCAGAAGCGCCTCAAGCCCTGCCAGCGGGTGGCGGGTCTGGTCCAACGCCCTCACGGTCAGGGGTAGGTTGAGCAAACGGTCAGACAAGCGTTCCAGCGACAGCCGGATCGCCTTGGCCCATGTCATTTCATGGGTATCAATCTCCGCCCGCCCGCTGCGGGCCTTCTTATGCATGACAGAGATATCACCGCCAGTTGTCATATCACTGACACCTCTTGCATTTCCCGGGATTACGACAGCCTAGCGTGGGTTTGGTTACCAGCCGATTACCAAGAGATCAAAAATCTGTAACCCGAAACCTCAAGCGCTATTGTGCCATTTGGGGCAAGCGGGCAGGCTCCAGCGGCAGGCGCACACGGAAAGCGGCACCGGCCTGACCCGGCACGTAAGAGATCGACCCCTCGAGCCGAATCATGATCTCCCGGCAGATAGCAAGGCCAAGCCCCGCCCCTCCGGCCTCGACTTGTCCGACACGGGCAAATTTCTCAAAGATAACTGCCTGCTGGTTGCGGGGAATTCCCTCTCCATTATCGACAAAGTCAATCACGATGTCCCGCTCTTGGATACTAGGGCGGATCATCAGCTCCGGCACTTCTGCGCGACAATACTTGCGGGCATTGGAAATTAGGTTAATGAACACTTGCACCAGACGATCCGTGTCGGTTGTTAGCACCGCCTTTTCCGCCTCCGCCTCACGCCGGATAGTAATTTCATCGGTGGCATTTGTGGCCGATATCGCCCGGTCGAGCAGATCCGCAAGCGTACCAGTCTGAGTGTTCAGCACGATCTGGCCATTTTCAAGTACGCTGAGATCGAGCAGGTCATCCAGTAATCGGGTAAGGCGCTTGGCCTCATCTTCGATGATCGAGGCGTATTTGTTACGGTCCTTCGCACTTAGCCGATCGGTGTCGCGCAGAATTTCCGAAAATGACCGAATAGAGGTCATGGGTGTACGCAGCTCGTGACTGATCTGCGATAAGAACTCATCCTTTTGTACCGAGATCTGGGTCAGCTTCTCATTGGCCTCCCGCAATTGCCGTGCGGTGCGTTCCTGTTCGGCGGTCTTGGCCTCGAGCCGGTTGGAATATTCCATGATCTGGGCCGTTTCATCCGCCACCGCCATCAGGTCTTCGACTGAAACGGTAGCCCGCCCCACGATCTGCGAAATCATCGCATGGGCCGTTGCCGCGCCCACCGAACCAGAGAGTTCTCGTTCAAGCCGGTTGAGAAAATCCGGAGATGGTTCGGGCAGGTAGCCACCAAGCCCTTGTCGCTTTGCGGCGTCCGAAAAAAGCGTCTGTGCCTCGGTGGCACCCATGATCCGCTGTGCCATGATCATCAAGTCCTCGGACTGCGCGGGCCCGCCACTCCAGCCGCCAGGGGTGGAGGAATGGTCGAACACATTCACGAACTGCGCGCCCTGCAGCCGCTCCAACGGGCGCGGCAGGCTGAGGATTGAGACAAGGATGAACGCCCCAGCGTTGAGCAGCAGGCTCCACATCACGGCATGCAGCACCGGGTCAATCCCCTCGGCCCCAAAAAGCGCGCGGGGTCGCAACCAGGACAAACCGAAGGGGCCATAGTCAAAGACCGTTTGTGGCAAAACAATCGAAGGCCCAAAACTTGGCAAGAAGAGGCAGTAGAGCCAGATCACAAACCCAAGGCTCAGGCCCGCCATTGCCCCGCTGCGAGTTGCGCCTCTCCAGAACAGCCCACCCATCAGGGCTGGTAAAAACTGTGCGGCCCCCGCAAACGAGATAAGGCCAATCGCCGCCAAGGCGCTGCCCCCGCCAGACAGCGCTAGGTAGAGGTACCCCAGGAATAGGATCACCGCGATCGACAGCCGCCGCGCCAGCAGTGCAACAGTGCGCACATCGCCTGAAACCATTGCGCTGCCCCCGGTGACACGCAGCCAGATCGGCATGACGATATGGTTCGATACCATCGTGGAAAGTGCAATCGCCGCCACGATCACCATCGACGTGGCCGAACTGAAGCCGCCGAGGAAAGACAGTATCGCCAGGCCCTCGCGCCCATCCATCAATGGCAGGGTGAGGACGAAAAGATCAGGGTTCGCCTCGGGCGGCAGCATGTCGAGCCCCACGACAGCAATGGGCACGACAAAGAGGCTCATCAGCATGAGATAGACCGGAAACGCCCACGACGCCAAGCGTAGGTGGTCCTCGTTGTCGCTTTCCACTACCATAACCTGGAACATCCGGGGCAGGCAGATAAAGGCAGCCGCCGACAGCAGGGTGAGCCCGACCCACCGGCTACCCGGCACATCCCAGGCTGAAATGGGAGAGGCATCTATACGCGCCAGCGTCTCCTCCACACCGCCGGAAATACCCCAGACCACGAAGATCCCCACCGCCAGCAACGCAACAAGCTTGACCACCGCCTCAATGGCTATGGCCATTACCACACCATGATGACGTTCATTGGCGTCGAGATTGCGGGTGCCAAAAAGGATCGTGAAAAGCGCCAGTCCCGCCGCCACCCAAAGCGCAGTCGAGCGCTCTCCACTGGTATCGGCAGGGGCAATGAAATCGGTGGCGGCCACGGTAGAAAAAGACAAAGTGACCGACTGAAGCTGAAGCGCAATATAGGGCGCCAGCACAATGACAGCGATGATGGTTACAAAGACAGCAAGCGTATTTGACTTGCCAAAGCGCGAACTCAGCAGATCAGCGATCGAGGTGATGCGCTGGCTGCGCCCGATGCGAACCATTTTGCGCAGGGTCCACCACCAGCCAATCATCACCAGCGTCGGGCCAAGGTAGATCGTCACGAATTCAAGCCCCGACCGCGCTGCGAAACCGACGGCGCCGTAAAATGTCCAGGCAGTACAATAAATCGACAACGAAAGCGTGTAGATCACCGGAGAACGCAGCCACCGCCCCCGGCCCCGGCGTGCCGCCCGATCGGCCATGAAGGCCACGACAAAGAGCAGCGCCACATAGGAGAGGCAAACAAGAACAAGGATGTTGAGCGTCGCCATCTAGCGCTCATCCCCTGCATCACTGTCACCCTCTGTCCCATCCTTCAGCGGTCCCAGCCGGCGCGCGAGAATGGCCGCCACGATAGCCAAGCCCGCCCAAACTCCAAAGACATAGATCATGGTCGTGGTAGTCCGCGTCTCACTCTCCCCGTTAATCCAAAGAAGAGGCACCATGAAAAGGATCACGCCAAGGATCGGCAGCAGGCGCGCCGCATCGGCGATGCGGCGGCGGCGATAGGTGTGCTGTTGCACAAAGATTGCAGGCTTTTGGCGGCTCATGGCGCGACCAGGCTGCGCACCGTGTCTAGGACTTCCATGTTCGAGAAAGGCTTGGTCATGTAGGCACTGGCCCCGGCGCGTTCAGCCTGCTCCTTGTCCTTCTCCTGACCCCGGGCGGTAAGCATAAGCACGGGCGTGTGACCAAGCTCGCTGTCGGAACGGATCTCCTGCAGGATGTCAAAGCCACTCTTGCCAGGAAGCATGACATCAAGGATCACGATATCTGGCCTTCGAAGGCGCACGGCATCTATGGCGTCATGGCCGTTAGAATGTGTGGCCACATCCCATCCGTCGCGTGACAAAACAAAGCTGATCGCTTCGATAATGTTACGCTCATCTTCGATCACAATGACTGATTTGCCCATGCAACCGGCCTCCCCTCCGATTGTATGCAACTTCCCGCTTGTGGCCTACTATCCCCAATGCACCGTTAAGTGTCAAAACCAGTTTACAAAGAACACGCTTGGCGAACCCATTATTTTGGGAAAGGTACGCCCCCCTGACCACGGCATCGTGTTAAACAAGGGAAATACCCCCACGCGTTCGACAGGCCTACCCGCAGGCCTCGTCCAAGATCACCACCTGCACGTCGCTTGAGGGTTGCCCGATGTGTCGCGACAAGGTTCACCTGAACAAGTGTTGGGTATCCATCTCGCGGCATGTCGAAAAAACTTCCATGCAATTAAAATCAAACGGAAATATCACCATTACCTAGGTTCCCCTTAAGATTTCACCCCACCCTCAAGACACCAAACTTCCGCTATCGCAGGCACCAAAGCTGCAAAGATGACATGTCGACCCCACATCGAGAAGCTTGCCCGCTGCATCTGGACCAGGGTCCGGCAGGATCAGCATGTGCGCGTGATACAGCGCAGGCCGGTCTATACCTGCCGGTCGCATCTCTTCGGAGACCGCCAATGCGAGCACGCGTGCACCGTCCTGTCGCACGCGGCGCTGCACCACCCGGCTCGCGCCCGTAAGCACCTCATAAAGCGGCCAGTGGACACAGGACATCGCAGTGCGCGATATGTCGATGCCCAACGCCGGCTTTTGCAGAATCATCCGGCCCGTCCCGTCACAGACAAACAGACCAACCGGACCTACCAACTCCATCGGTAGGCTCGACAGACGACGCGCCACCCGCGCCAGCCCCTGCCCAGTTAGCGCGGCAATCGCATCCACATCTAGACCAATCCGCCCAATCAACTCTTCCATCTCTCGCTCTGGCAAGGCGTGTGCATCTTCAACATACTGCTGCAGGAAGCTACGCGCCATGCGCCGCGCCGCGTCGTTGCCCAATACCTCACTGCGCGCGATCAGCCTATCAACCCGCGCCGATGCCCCCACACCTTCCAGTTCTGAAAAGTGAAACCCATGCTGGGCTATGAACGCGTGTAATTGCTCCAACGGGGAGCGCACGGTCATCTCTGACCCTGGAGCGCCCTCAAGATAGCGCACCAGCGCCTCAGCTTCCGAGGCAAGTCGCTCACTATCCTCGTTGATATTGCGATGAAAACGGCCCTGCCATTGCGGCTCAAGCGTCTGACCATCAGCCAGGATGGAGGCGGTGGAACGGATTGCCGTCACTGTCGAGATGACTTCGTGCAGAGAGGCGGCAAGCTCCGGGTCATGGGCAATGCGATCGGTCAGGGCATTGACGGAATTTGTCAGGTCATCGCGCTGCTGGGCAAGGTCGGCCACAAGCTGGGCCCAGCCGGGAAACCGGCCTGCAAATTCCTCCGCCCGGTCCAGTTCAGGGGCTGGAGTGTTGGCGCTGGCGTCAGGGGTTGCGGCGTCGCGCAGTGCGTTCAACAGGGTGGCCTCGGCACCTTGAGAAAGAAGTGCGGTGGACACATCAAGGATGTCGGCGAGATGATTGAGGGTCTTGCCACCGATTCTGCGGCGATTGTGCTCGATCAGGTTGAGATAGGAGGCCGAAATACCCGCTATACGCGCCAATTCCGTCTGCTTCATCCCTTTTAGTAACCGCCGCTCCCGGATCCGGCTGCCCACCATGGAGGCACGTTCAACCATCTTTTTCCCTTTGTATTGGGTAACATCCCGCACAGCATACAAAGAAATTTACAATTTTACCAATTCAACTGTCCATTTATTTACAAAAAAATTGTTTCTCAAAAGCCGCTTATTGATCTGTTTTCTTGCTCGCGGCGATACTGTGCCAGCACAAATGTGCGAACCCGGGGGGGAAAGAGGAGCCTTCCGGTCCGTTCAATTAGGGAGGATATCCATGTCCAAAACTGATCTAACACGTCGCGGTCTTATCAAGACTGGTACCGTTGCCGGTGCTGGCCTTGCGCTGCCGACGATTTTCACCGCCCAGTCTGCTGCGGCCTTCACCAACGAGCCGACAGGCGACAGCGTGACCCTGGGCTTCAACGTGCCCCAGTCCGGTCCCTACGCGGACGAAGGTGCCGACGAACTGCGCGCCTATGAACTTTGCGTTGAGCACCTGAATGGTGGTGGCGACGGCGGCATGATGAGCACGTTCTCATCCAAAGCTCTGCAAGGTAACGGCATCCTAGGCAAGAAAGTAGAATACGTCACGGGCGACACGCAGACCAAGGCAGACGCTGCCCGGGCATCTGCGAAGTCCATGATTGAAAAAGACGGCGCAATCATGATCACTGGGGGCTCAAGCTCCGGTGTGGCCGTGGCCGTACAGGCGCTCTGCCAGGAGGCCGGCGTTATTTTCATGGCGGGTCTGACCCACTCCAACGATACAACCGGCAAGGACCGCAAGGCCAACGGTTTCCGTCACTTCTTCAACTCCTACATGTCTGGTGCGGCTCTAGCGCCGGTGCTGGCCAATGCATACGGCACCGACCGGAAGGCCTATCACCTGACAGCTGACTACAACTGGGGTTACACCACGGAAGAAGCCGTTAAGGCCTCGACCGAAGCCATGGGTTGGGAAACCGTTGCAGCTGTGAAAACACCGCTGACACAGACCGACTTCAGCTCCTACATCGCGCCAGTTCTGCAGTCCGGCGCAGATACGCTGGTTCTGAACCACTACGGCGGCAACATGGTGAACTCGCTGACCAACGCGGTTCAGTTCGGCCTGCGCGACAAGCAGGTGAACGGTAAAGACTTCCAGATCATCGTGCCTCTCTACTCCCGCCTCATGGCGAAGGGTGCGGGCGCGAACGTTAAAGGCATTTTTGGCTCCACTAACTGGCACTGGTCGCTGCAGGACGAAGGCTCCAAGGCGTTCGTTAAATCCTTCGGCACCAAGTACGGCTTCCCGCCGTCGCAGGCTGCGCACACCACATACGTGCAGTGCATGCTCTATGCTGACGCCGTTGAGCGGGCCGGTTCGTTCAACCCATGTGCCGTTGGCGAAGCTCTTGAGGGCTTCGAGTTCGACGGTATGGGCAATGGCAAGACGCTTTACCGTGCCGACGACCACCAGTGCTTCAAAGACGTGCTGGTCGTGAAGGGTAAAGAGAACCCGGACAGCGAATTCGACCTACTGGAAATCGTCGAAGTGACACCAGTTGAGCAAGTGACCTACAACCCTGATCACCCACAGATGGGTGGTGCAGAGGCCACTCTGGGCTCCTGCAATCCGGGCGCCTAAGTCACAGGCAATAGAAACCTCAGGGTGGGCAGCACGTGCCCACCCTACCCCGCGCCACTTTGGGGGGCGCCTGAGTACTGAGGGGCAGTCCGATGGAAGCCATTATCCTACAAATTCTGAACGGCCTGGACAAAGGCTCAGCCTATGCGCTGATTGCCCTCGGCCTGACGCTGATTTTCGGCACGCTGGGCGTGGTGAACTTCGCCCATGGCGCGCTGTTCATGATCGGCGCTTTCTGCGCGGTCACGCTAAATCGTATCCTGACATTGTCGCGTGAAGTCATCGATGACACCAAAACCGACTTCCTCGGCAATCCGCTCAAGGTCGATATTCCATATGTCTATGACTACTTCGGAGAAGCCACCGGAGCGGCCATCATCAATTGGTCTGTCCCACTGGCGATCATTTTCGCGATACCGATCATGATGATGATCGGCGTCGTGATGGAGCGCGGCTTGATCAAGCACTTCTACAAGCGTCCGCATGCGGACCAGATCCTTGTGACCTTCGGCCTTGCCATCGTCATGCAGGAAATCATCAAGTATTTTTACGGCGCCAATCCTATCCCGACCCCTGCACCCGACGCGTTCCAGGGGTCGTTCGATTTCGGCGCCATGCTGGGCTTTGATCCTAACCTGATCATCTACCCTTACTGGCGGATCATCTACTTCACGTTTGCCATGGTTCTTGTCGGTGCGGTCTTTGCCTTCCTGCAATTCACCACCTTCGGGATGGTCGTGCGGGCCGGTATGGCAGACCGCGAAACCGTGGGCCTGCTGGGCATTAACATCGATAAGCGTTTCACCATCATGTTCGGCCTCGCGGCGGCGGTCGCAGGCCTTGCCGGAGTGATGTACACGCCGATCAACTCGCCCAACTACCACATGGGTATGGATTTCCTTGTTATCTCCTTCGTCGTGGTCGTTGTCGGTGGCATGGGCAGTTTGCCGGGCGCGGTGCTTGCAGGTTTCGTGCTGGGCATCTTGGAAAGCTTTGCCTCAATGCGCGAAGTGCTCGAGATCCTGCCGGGCCTGAACCAGATTATCATCTACCTTGTGGCCATAATCATCCTGCTGACGATGCCGCGCGGCCTGATGGGCAAAAAAGGCGTGATGGAGGACTAAACGATGCTCGGACTAGACAAAAAAGATTTCCGCCTGCTGATCATCGTAATGATCCTTACGATGCTGGCACCTTTCATCCTGAATCCCTTTCCCGAAGGATCCAATATGGCGCAGTTCAACGCGGGCTATCCCGACCTGATGCAGCGCTTTGTAATTTTTGGGATTTTTGCGATCGGGTTCAACATACTCTTCGGTCTTACGGGCTACCTGTCCTTCGGACACGCCGCCTTCCTGGGCGTAGGGTCTTACGGGGCGATGTGGACCATGAAGCTGCTGACGCTCAACGTGATCCCCGCCATTATCATGGCTGTCATCGTCGCGGGCATCTTTGCCGTGGCCGTTGGCTATATCTCGCTGAGACGGTCAGGCATTTACTTCTCGATCCTGACACTAGCTTTTGCTCAGATGTCCTATGCCCTTGCCTATTCGGTTCTTACACCGATCACGGGCGGTGAAACCGGGCTGCAGATCAAGCCGACAGACCGTCCACTTCTGTCAAATCTTGAAGACGGTGAGATTGGGCGCGCAAATCTGTTCGGAATGGACATGCGCCAGAGCTTTGAACTCCATTTCGCGGATTGGCTCTTCACCTTCAATTCCGGGTACTACATTGCGGCCGTTGTTATGCTGATCAGCTTCTACATCTCGATCCGCATCTTCCGGTCTCCGTTCGGCGTGATGCTGCGCGCGGTGAAATCAAACCAGACCCGGATGTACTACACCGGCCTAAATGCGCGGCCCTACACATTGGCGGCCTTCGTGATCTCCGGCATGTATGCCGGGCTGGCCGGCGGTCTGCTGGTGGCCATGGATACCCAGGCCGGACCGGAGCGCATGTTCTGGACTGCGTCCGGCGAGGTAGTTTTGATGACCATCTTGGGCGGCGTGGGCACGCTTATCGGCCCTGTGCTTGGCGCGGGCGCGATCAAATACATGGAAAATATCCTGTCCAAGATCAACAAGGATATCCTTCATGAATGGTTTGCCTTCCTGCCCAATGGGATCGAGGACTTCATCGTAACGATTGTCTATCCCTTCGTCGGCAAGGGCTGGCATCTCACACTCGGCATAATCTTCATGGCCGTTGTGATCTTCCTGCCAGGGGGCCTTGTCGAAGGGGGGCAACGGATTGCCAGGCTCTTCCGGCGCGGCAAGTCCAAGGACTCCGATGAAGCCCCTCAATCCACCCCTGCAGAATAAGGAGACGGGCCCATGGGAATTCTAGAGGTCAAGAACGTCAACAAGCGCTTCGGCGGTCTGCAGGCCCTTGGTGATGTGAACCTATCAGTTAACGAACACACGGTGCACGCCATAATTGGCCCTAACGGGGCGGGTAAGTCCACATTGCTGAACTGCCTCATCGGCAAGCTGATCCCCGACACAGGATCGGTCATGTTCGACGGGCAAAGCGTGCTGGGGCGCAAGCCTTTTGAGATCAACCAGATGGGCATCAGCCGCGTTTTCCAGACACCTGAAATCTTTGGCGATCTGACGGTGATGGAAAACATGATGATCCCCATCTTGGCGGCTCGTGACGGGGCCTTCCGCTTGCACGCGCTGGAAAAGACGGACAATGAGAAGGATATCATCGAGCAGGCCGAGCAGATGCTGGAAAGCCTCAACATGGCCGACAAGCGCCATATGCACGCTGCCTCCATGTCGCGCGGTGACAAGCGCCGGCTCGAGATCGGAATGTGCCTGTCCCAGCAACCACGTCTTCTGCTGCTGGACGAACCCACGGCGGGCATGGCAAGGGCGGATACAAACAATACGATCGACCTTCTCAAGCAAATCAAGGACGAGCGCGACATTACAATCGCGATTATCGAACATGATATGCATGTGGTCTTCTCTCTGGCCGAACGGATCACCGTTCTGGCCCAGGGCAGTCCACTGGTTGAAGACACGCCCAACAATATCAAGGGCCATCCCAAGGTACGCGAAGCGTATCTCGGCGAAAGCGTGTAAGGGAGCGTAGCAATGAACGTGAAACCCGACTTTTCAAAAGGCGTGAATCGCGCTGAAACCGCCCCTGCATATCTTTCGGTGTGGGATATGAAATCCTACTACGGCGAAAGCTACATTGTGCAGGGTGTGTCATTCAACGTGCACGAAGGTGAAATCCTAGCACTTCTGGGACGTAACGGCGCGGGCAAAACCACTACTCTGCGTTCGATTGCGCGGATGGATAGCCCACAGGTCAATCACGGTGAGATCTGGCTCGACCACGAACCTCTGCATACAATGTCAAGCTACCAAGCTTCGCAGGCGGGTATCGGACTTGTGCAGGAAGATCGTTCAATCATCCCGGGGCTTACGGTCGAGGAGAACCTACAGCTGGCTCAAATCGCGCCTCCCATCGGCTGGTCTCTGGAACGCCTTTACGAACTGTTCCCACGCCTTGCAGAACGTCGGAAGCAGGAAGGTGTGACACTGTCAGGCGGAGAACAACAGATGCTTGCCGTGGCGCGTGCCTTGGCCCGTGACATCAAAGTGCTTCTGCTGGATGAGCCATACGAAGGTCTGGCGCCGGTGATCGTGGATGAAATTGAAAAAACACTGCGTATCATCAAAGAACAAGGCATAACGACAATCATCGTGGAACAGAACGCTATCCGCGCTCTCGAGCTAGCCGACCGTGCGGTGATACTTGACACCGGCAACATCGTTTTCGACGGCACCGCCGAAGAAGTTTTGGAGAACGACGAACTACGGGCCGAATACCTCGCCATCTAAGGCGCGATAAAGACACCCGCCCCTACGACAAACGAACTGGGGCGGGTCAGAATACTAAAACTGGGACAGATGGAAGCAAAGCCATGTCTGAAAACACGACCTACCCCCCCGCGAACACCCTGACAGAAACTGCACATATCAATGAAGCAAAGTATGATGCGATGTATGCGGCCTCTGTGGCCGACCCAGATGCCTTCTGGGGTGAACAAGCAAAGCGTATCGACTGGCTCAAGCCCTTCTCCAAGGTGAAAAATGTCAGTTATGACTTTGGTAATGTGTCCATCAATTGGTATGAAGACGGTACCCTCAACATAGCTGCCAACTGTGTTGACCGTCATGTGGCCACACGTGGGAACCAGACTGCAATCATCTGGGAACCAGACAACCCCGACGATGACGCCCAGCACATCACCTACGCGCAGCTGTCAGAGAATGTGAACAAGCTGGCAAATGTCTATAAAAGCCTGGGCATCAGCAAGGGCGATCGGATCGTGCTTTATATGCCAATGATCCCCGAGGCCGCTTATGCCATGCTGGCCTGTGCGCGGATTGGTGCAATCCATTCAATCGTATTCGCCGGTTTCTCACCCGAGGCGCTTGCTGCTCGTGTGCAGGGCTGTGAGGCATCCCTTGTTGTGACGGCGGATGAAGCACCACGCGGTGGTCGCAACACGCCGCTGAAGGCAAACGTCGATAAGGCGCTTGAGATTTCAGGCGACGTAAAAACATTGGTTGTTGGTCGCACGGGCGCTGATGTCCCCATGAAAAACGGGCGCGATTTCTTTTACGGTGACTTGATCGCAGAGGCCTCCGCCGATTGCCCGGCGGAAGAGATGAATGCCGAAGACCCGCTCTTTATCCTCTACACCTCCGGCTCTACCGGGGCCCCAAAGGGCGTCGTGCATACGACCGGAGGATACTTGGTGTACGCGGCCATGACGCATGAAATCACCTTCGATTATCAGGAGGGGGATATCTATTGGTGCACAGCCGATGTCGGCTGGGTCACGGGACATAGCTATATCGTTTATGGTCCACTGGCCAACGGCGCAACCACCCTGATGTTCGAGGGCGTGCCGACCTACCCAGATGCCTCCCGCTTTTGGCAAGTCTGCGAAAAGCACAAGGTGAACCAGTTCTACACAGCACCAACCGCGATCCGTGCTCTGATGGGTCAGGGCAACAGTTTTGTGGATTCTTGCGATCTAAGCTCTCTCAAAATTCTTGGCACCGTGGGAGAACCGATCAACCCCGAGGCCTGGGCCTGGTACAATGATGTGGTGGGCAAAGGAAACTGCCCCATCGTTGACACGTGGTGGCAGACCGAAACCGGAGGTCACCTGATGACCCCCCTGCCTGGCGCACACGCGACCAAACCGGGGTCTGCCATGAAACCCTTCTTCGGGATCGAACCCATCGTTCTGGATGCGGCCTCTGGCGTGGAAATCGAGGGCAATGGCGTCGAGGGCGTGCTTTGTATCAAGGATAGCTGGCCGGGTCAGATGCGCACCGTCTGGGGTGATCATGAACGGTTTGAGAAGACCTATTTCTCGGACTACAAAGGTTACTACTTCACCGGCGACGGCTGCCGCCGTGATGAGGATGGCGACTACTGGATCACAGGACGGGTGGATGATGTGATCAACGTCTCAGGCCACCGCATGGGTACAGCTGAGGTTGAAAGCGCCCTTGTCGCCCATGCCAAGGTGGCAGAGGCCGCCGTTGTGGGATATCCTCATGATATCAAAGGTCAGGGCATTTATTGCTACGTCACGCTGATGACGGGCGAGGAACCGACCGAAGAACTGCGTAAAGAGCTGCGCACATGGGTGCGTCAGGAAATAGGGCCAATCGCCTCCCCCGACTTGGTCCAATGGGCCCCAGGCCTGCCCAAGACGCGTTCTGGCAAGATCATGCGCCGTATCCTGCGCAAGATTGCCGAGAATGATTACGGCGCCTTGGGCGACACCTCGACCCTTGCGGAACCGGCAGTGGTTGATGACCTAATCGCAAACCGTATGAACCGTGGTTAATAACAACAATTTGACAAATCAAAGATGGGCCCAGCATTTGCGCGGGCCCATTTCCTTTTAGGGCTGCTTTCAACAGCCATACCCAAATAACGACATACGGTCGCAAATGGACAAGACGCGCCAGTCATGCGCGCTTAGCGTCGCGCCATGTCCAGTCTGACGTCCTTCACAGCTGCAGCTCCGTCCCGGACCATGACCGGCATCACCTGCGTGCTGATCGGCATGCTTTTCTTTGCTGCCCAGGACACGCTGATGAAGGCCTACTTGGGGGACTACACGATCTGGATGCTGCTCTTCATGCGTTCTTGCATGGCCGTTGCGATCATGGTGCCGCTGGTCCTGATCCTTAGCCGGCCACATCTACTGCGCACACGCTTCATGGGCCTGCACATAATCCGGGGGGCGCTGTTCGGCACGGGCTTTGCTGTGTTCTACATGGCTTTCCCCTTCATGGGCCTCGCCGAGGCCACCACGATCTTCTTTTCTGCCCCACTCATGATCGCGCTTCTCGCTGTGGTGTTCCTCGGCGAAAGGATTGGCCGCCACCGTATCGGCGCACTGATCCTAGGTTTTACCGGCGTGCTGATCGCGGTAAATCCCACAGGCGTGGTCTTTTCCTGGATTACGCTTCTGCCCCTTCTCTCGGCGCTCCTTTACGCCACCTCGCAAATTCTCGCCCGCCTTATTGGCGATCGTGAATCGAGCCTGACAGTCGGGCTCTATACCCTTGTGTGGTCAGGGCCCGTCGTTTTAGCTCTGGGCTATGGTATGAATACATTTGTGGAATTTGGAGATGAGTTCCGACACATGCGGTGGTCATGGCCACGCGTCGCAACCAAGGACCTTCTTGGTCTTGTCAGCATCGGACTGACCGGGCTGGCAGGCTACGTGCTCCTGTCGCGCGCCTACCAAGTCGCCGAACCCAGCAAAATCTCGCTCTTTGACTACTGCTACCTGCCAATGGCGACCACATTTGCATGGATCATATGGGCCGAGCTGCCCCCCTTCAATACAGTTATTGGCATGTTGCTCGTGATCGGCAGTGGCGTGTATATCGGGTTGCGCGAGATGCGCCAACCCGACCCAACCGAAGAACCTGCCCCCCTGTCGGAAACCCTAATCGCACCAGGCAACCCCCTGCCAGGCCAAACCTCAGGCGAGGACACGCCGAACTGAGCCCTCACGATAGCAAACTTTTGCCACGCCAGAAGGTTCCGCTTCCTCGTGTGCCGGATACTTCCTAAGATCATTAAACACTGCCCATAGAAAAAGGTCGTCACCATGTTAGCCCAAAACGCTAAACTTACGCTTCTCGCTATCCCCCTCATCCTGTCCGGCTGCTTGTCCAGCGTGCAGGAAGCGCAGGTCGGCGGCGCTGCCATCGGCGCGGGTACGGGCTTTGTCGCAGGCAAGATTTTCGATCTCGACGATGGCTGGCTGGCCGCGGCCACCGTCGCAGGTGCCGCCGCTGGCACTTTGATCGCCACCAATGCCCAAACCAATGAATGCGCCTATGCAGATGGCAACGGAGGTTATACAACCCAAGCCTGTTGACGCAGCGATCCACGTCTGAAAATAGGTATTTCTAACCAGAAAGAAGCAGAAACACGCGCCCCTGCTTCATCTTTTCAGCCAATACTAAGGATGGCCGCGACAGGCGGCGGGGGCAGCGCCCCCGTTCTTACTCAGCTTAAGCGACTGACGATCACTGTCACTTCTGGCTTCTTACCAATCTCAACCAGAGAGGTCTGGCGCACGATCCGGCGCATACCCTCTTCGATCTTATCGTCATCAGTCAACGTTTTGTCACCCGCACGCCCCATGAATTGGCTCAGATCCTCCTCCAGCACATCAACCAGTGGCGCTCGGCTGTTGCCAGTTTCTGCCAGCCCCATGATCTCACACCAGGGCTCGCCCAAAGGTTCATCTTCCTCATCAAGGATCACGTTAACCACTACATGCCCGTTGAGCGCCATGCGAATGCGGTCCCTCACGATCCCATCAAGCGCGCCGATCTGTACCTGTCCATCCAGATAGACCCGCCCCGTCTCGACATATTCTGCAACCGAAGGGCTTGGGCCAGTTAGCTCGATCATCGTGCCATTGGGGGCCAGTACGGCCTCGAACCCGGCCGCCTTGGCGATCTTCACATGTTCGCGCAGGTGGCGATGTTCCCCATGCATCGGTACGATGATGCGCGGTTTCACCATCCGGTGCAGCCGTTGCAGATCAGGCCGGTTGGCGTGGCCCGATACATGGTAGATCCCGCTGCTGTCATCAACCACGTCCACGCTTTTCTCACTGAACTGGTTTATGATCCGGTTCACGCCCCGCTCATTGCCTGGAATGGTCTTTGAAGAAAAGAGGAACGTGTCCCCCGCTTTCAACTCCACGCCGTTATACTTGCCCTGCGCCAATTGGGCCGAGGCGGCAAGCCTCTCGCCCTGGCTTCCAGTGACAATCAGCGCAAGGTTTTCGCGTGGTATGTTGCGCGTGTCCTCGGGGCTCACCGTCTTGGGAAAGCCGGTCAGAACGCCCGTCTCGACCGAGGCCTCAATCATCCGCCGCATCGCACGTCCCATCAAACAGACCGAGCGCCCAGCCCGCTCTGCCGCCACGGCGAGCGTTTTGACGCGTGCCACGTTGGAAGCGAATGTCGTGGCAACAAACATACCCTTGGAGCCCGCGATAAGCTTTTCGATCTCTGGACCCAACGTACTTTCCGATCGGCCTTCATGGCCGTTAAACACATTGGTGGAGTCGCACATCAGCGCCAGAACGCCTGGTTCTGACAGCGAAGTCCAGAGCCCCTCGTCAAAGGCCTCTCCCACCACAGGATCGGTATCGATCTTGAAGTCACCCGAATGCACTATGCGACCACCCGGAGTGTCGATCACAAGACCTGAGCTTTCGGGTATGGAATGCGAAATGGGAACGAAACCCACCTTGAAGTCGCCAACCTCGACCACGTCAGGCCATTCGTTCGCAGTGATCACGGCGCGCTCGGGATGACCTTTGTCATCCATTTTGCGCCGCGCAATATTGGCGGTGAAGGCGCGCGCGTAGATAGGCGCGCCCAGCCTGTCATAGTAATGCGCCACGGCGCCAACGTGATCCTCATGCGCGTGGGTGATGAACACCGCGTCCAGCCGGTCACGGCGTTCTTCCAGCCACGAGATATCAGGAAAGATCAGGTCTACCCCCGGCGTGCCATCCATATCCGGAAATGTCACGCCAAGATCAACAAGGATAAAACGCTCCTTGCCCTCTTCTCCTATGCCGTAGACATAGGCGTTCATACCAATTTCACCCGCCCCGCCAAGGGGCAGATAGACCACGCGTTTACTGCTCATGTTGTTTGTTCAGCCTTTCACATTATGGGCATGAATCACGGTCAGCCCATGCATTGTCAGATCGTCTTCGATCGTATCGAAGAGCATGTCACCTTGCGCAAAAAGCGGCGCAAGCCCGCCAGTTCCGATCACGCGCATCGAGGCGTCATACTCCCCCTTGATGCGCGTACATATTCCATTCACAAGGCCCACATAGCCCCAAAACACCCCCGACTGCATACAATCAACAGTATTGGTGCCGATCACTTGCTGCGGCTTTGTCACGTCAATATGTGGCAGGGCCGCGGCCGCCGCGCCAAGCGCCTCTAGCGATAGGTTCACGCCGGGGGCGATCACACCGCCCACGTAGGCGCCATCGTGAGCCACCACGTCAAATGTTGTCGCGGTGCCGAAATCCACCACGATCAAGTTGCCGCCATGCCGATCGTAGGCCCCCGCCGAATTAACCAGCCGGTCCGGCCCCACAATCGTGCCCTCATCCACGCGCGGCGCGACGGGCAAGGCGCAATCGGGTTTGCCGACCACGAAAGGACGGCAGCCGAAAAAACGATCCGCAAAGACCCGCAGGTTAAAGACGACGCGCGGCACGGTGGAGGAAATGATCACATCCGTGATGTCCACATCCAGACCGTAGTGTTTGACCAGCGTCGAATACCATGTGAAATAGGCATCCGCTGTACGCGCGTGATGAGTCGAGGTGCGCAACGTACACAGGAATTGAGAGCCGTCCCAGATCGAGAAGACCGTATTTGTATTGCCGCAATCAATGGCCAAGAGCATGGGCCACCTTCCGTTCAGAAAAATACATCTGCTGCCGCGACCGCCTGTCGCCCTTTTGGGGTCAATAGAACAAGTTGCCCGGCTTCGTCTACCGTCTCGAAGCTGCCGATGATCTCATCGGTGCCGGTGCGGGCGGTAATGACCTCTCCAAGCCTTGCTGCCCGGATCAACCAGGCCTGCCGCACAGGGGCAAATCCATATGTAACGAACTGCGCCTCCCAATGGGCATAGGACGCCGCCAACTGATCAAGGAAACTCAACGCATCGACCTCGACCCCAGTCTCAGACAAGAGCGCCACGGGTCGAACCGCGCCCGGCTCCAACTCAGTATGAGCTGGGGCATGACGCAGATTGACACCGATCCCAATCAACAGATGCTCGGCATGTCGCCCGGACATCCCTGCACTTTCCAGCAAAATTCCGGCCAGCTTACCACCATTTAGCAACACATCATTGGGCCATTTCAGGCTGAAAATTTCTGCCCGTCCGGTCACTGCCACCAGCGCATCAAAAAGCGCAAGTGCAGCCACGAATGACCGAAGCGCCACCGTCTCAGGCGGCCCCTCGGGCCGCAGAACTAAAGTGGCGGCGAAATTGCCCTCAGGATTTGCCCAGGCCCGGCCCCGCCGGCCCCGCGCGGCTGTCTGGTGATGGGCCATGATCCATTCCGGCCCCGCCAGTTCTTTCATTACGCGGCCCGCCTCTGCATTGGTGCTATCCACCACCTGCAAAATGCGTCGGCCATATCCCTCCGGCCAGACCAGACCCTTCATCTTTCCAAAAATACTCCTGCCGGAGGCGTCCCACAGGGCGCCACAAGACGCGCAGGGTTCAGTTGACAAGCGTCGCCGCTGCCGCCTGCGCCAGACCCTCGACACCGAACATGTTGATGATCCCAACGACCATGATCGTAGCTGAAATCATCAGAAAGCTTCCCAAGACCGGAGACTTTCCAGTTTCGACGCCATCGGTTTCCTCGCCAAAATACATGAAATACACAATTCTGAGGTAGTAGAACGCCCCAATGACCGAAGCGATCACACCGGCCACCGCCAGCCAGGCGAGCCCACCCTCATACGCGGCCCGAAGCACGTAGAGCTTACCAAAAAAGCCAAGAAGCGGCGGCACGCCAGCGAGGCTGAACATCAGCACCAGCATGGCGAGCGCCCGACCGGGTTGCGACTTGGAATAGAGATTGAGGCTCTCGATGCTCGTCACCGGACGGCCATCACGCTCCATCGACAGGATGAAGGCGAAGGTACCCACGTTCATCGTCACGTAGATCGCCATGTAGATCAGCATCGCCTGCACGCCAAAGGCCGTGCCAGCAGCCAGCCCCATCAGCGCATAGCCCATATGCGCGATAGAGGAATAGGCCATCAGCCGCTTGATATCGCGCTGCCCGATGGCAGCAATCGCGCCCAGGAACATCGAGCCGAGCGAGAAAACCGCGATCACCTGCTGCCAGTCGGCCACCACACCACCATAAGCGTCATGCACCACGCGGGCAAACAACGCCATTGCAGCCATCTTCGGTGCCGTGGCGAAAAACGCGGTAATCGGCGTCGGCGCACCTTCATAAACATCCGGCGTCCACATATGGAACGGCACGGCCGAGACCTTAAAGGCCAGGCCCGCTAGTACAAAGACCAGACCGATCAGCAGACCCAAAGGCGCCTGTCCGTCTGCCGCCTCGATGATGCCAGAGAAAAGCGTCGTCGCGGCAAACCCATAGGTCAACGAGGCGCCATACAGCAGCAGACCCGAACTTAGCGCGCCCAGTACGAAGTACTTAAGGCCCGCCTCAGTCGATTTTGCACTGTCACGCCGCAGCGATGCTACGACATAGAGCGCCAGCGATTGTAGCTCGAGCCCCATATAAAGCGCCATCAGATCGCCCGCACTGACCATCATCATCATACCAATGGCCGCAAGTGCAATCAGCAGTGGATACTCGAAGCGCATGATCCCACGGCGGGTCATGTATTCCTGCCCCATCACCAGCACTGCCGCGGCAGATAGCAGAATCACCACCTTCGAGAACCGCGCGAACCCGTCATCTTGGAACATGCCACCGAAGGCCTCCCGCGCGCCACCGCTCGTGGTGCCAATATAGAAGGCAATGGCCACCATGACCCCCGCCGTCACCCAGGTCAGCAGGCCAGATATCTCATCCTGCTTGGTATAGGCCCCGACCAGTAGCGCGACCATGGCGTAGACCGCGATCAGGATCTCGGGAAGAATGACAATCAGATCGGCCTGCATTGCGGCTCTCCGTTATTCAGACACGGCTGCCTGCTCGACCGCCGAGGCAGCAGAGGACAGGGCCGTTTCATAGTTGACGATCAACGCCTCAACTGAGGGGCCGATGATATCTGTGACAAGGCTGGGATATACACCCAGAAGAAGGGTCATCACAACGAAGGGCGCAAAGATGGCCCGTTCGCGGCTATCCATATCTGTAATGGACTTCAGACTTTCCTTGATCAATGGGCCAAAAACCACGCGGCGATAGAGCCATAGGCCATAGCCCGCCGACAGGATTACACCCGCCGTGGCCACCAAGGCCACCCAAGTATTGACTTGGAATACACCCACCAGTGTTAGGAACTCCCCGATAAACCCAGAGGTGCCGGGCAGGCCCACGTTAGCCATGGTAAACAACATGAATATCAGCGCGTAAGCCGGCATGCGGTTCACCAGCCCGCCATAGGCATCAATGTCACGCGTGTGCATCCGGTCATAGATCACACCCACGATCAAAAACAGCGCACCTGATATGAAGCCGTGACTGATCATCTGGAAGATCGCACCGTCGATACCCTGCTGATTGGCCGCGAAAATCCCCATCGTCACATATCCCATATGGGCCACGGATGAGTACGCGATCAGCTTCTTCATATCCTCCTGCGCCAGCGCGACGAGCGAGGTGTAGACAATCGCAATCGCCGACATCCACAGGATCAACGGCGTCATCGCCTCTGCCCCCACCGGGAACATCGGGATTGAGAAGCGCAGGAAACCGTAGCCGCCCATCTTCAGCAGGATCGCCGCCAGCACAACAGAGCCCGCCGTCGGGGCCTGAACGTGTGCATCCGGCAACCAGGTGTGCACCGGCCACATCGGCATCTTTACCGCGAAGCTTGCAAAAAACGCGATGAACATCAGCGTCTGCGCGCCACCCACCACGTAAAGCCCAAGGATCGAGAAGCTGTCAGAGCTGAACTGATGGCTCATCAGCGCTTCGATATCCGTGGTCTGCGCATCGTAAAACATCGCGACCATGGCCACCAGCATCAGGACCGAGCCGAGGAAGGTGTAAAGGAAGAACTTGAAGCTGGCATAGATCCGGTCCTTGCCACCCCAGATCCCGATGATCAGGAACATTGGGATCAGGCCTGCCTCGAAGAAGAGGTAGAACAGAATAAGGTCGAGCGACATGAAGACGCCCAGCATCAGAGTTTCCAGCACAAGGAAGGCGATCATGTACTCCTTGACGCGGGTCTTCACATTCCACGAGGCCGCGATGGTCAGCGGCATGATGAAGGTAGTCAGCATGACGAAAAGAACGCTGATCCCGTCGACACCCATCTTGTATTTCAGGCCCAGAAGCCACTCGCGCTCTTCCACGAACTGGAAGCCGGTGTCACTCGGGTCGAAATCGAACAGGATGAAGAGCGAGACAAGGAACGTGACCGAGGTTGCAATCAGTGCGACCCACTTGGCGTTGCGCTGTGCGGCCTCATCATCGCCCCGCAGGAACAGGCCGAGTATCGCGGCCGCGATGGCCGGAATGAAGGTCGTGATCGAGAGAAGGTTATCCATTATTCAACCCCTCCGCCGAATGTCATCCAGGTGACAAGCACCGCTATCCCGATCACCATCGCGAAGGCGTAGGTGAAAATGTACCCCGACTGTGCCCGCCCGGCGAGGCGGGTGAAGAACGGGATGATCCCAAGCGCCAGACCATTCAACGCGCCATCAATGACTTCGCCATCGCCCTTTTTCCATAGGAAATGGGCCAGCTTCTTAGCAGGGTTCACAAAGATGGCGTCATAGATTTCATCCACGTACCACTTATTCAGCAGGAACAGGTACAGTGGCCTCTGCGAGGCGGCGAGCGCCTTGGGCATGGCCGGGTTGAGTATGTAGAACCAATAGGCAAACAAGAATCCGATCACCATCACCACGAACGGGCTGACCTTGACCCATTTCGGGACATAGTGGGCGTCGTTCATGTTGGTGTTGCCCTCACCGGTATAGATCGCGCCCTCACCCGGCTTGCCGGTGAAGGCATAGTGGGCCTTGTCCTTGCCGTCTTTCTTCTCCGCAGGCTTTTCGCCATGCTCGTCACCGTGATCATCGGCGTGATCATCGCCATGGTCGTCTTTTTTGCCATGGTCCTCATCATGGTGATGCTCTTCCGCGTAAGGCACGCCAAAGAACTTCGCGACCTGGTCGGTGTGGCCAAAGAAACTGTTGTACCAGATCATGCCCGAGAAGACCGCGCCAAGCGCCAGAACGCCCAGCGGCAGCAGCATGACCTTTGGGCTTTCATGGGCGTGCTCATGGGTGTGATGGTCGCCCCGCGGCTCGCCGAAGAAGGTCAGGAACATCAGGCGCCAGCTGTAGAAGCTGGTGAAGAGTGCGGCAATGACCAGCGCCCAGAAGGCAAAGCCCCCGGATGTTCCGGCATAGGCGCTTTCAATCACCGCATCCTTGGAGAGGAACCCGGCAAACCCGATCGTGGTAAGCGGAATGCCGACACCCGTGATGGCCAGTGTGCCGATCATCATCGCCCAGAAGGTGATAGGCAGCTTTTTGCGAAGGCCGCCATAGTTCCGCATATCCTGTTCGTGATGCATCCCGTGGATGACCGACCCGGCCCCGAGGAACAGCATCGCCTTGAAGAAGGCATGTGTGAACAGGTGAAACATCGCGACCGAGTAGACGCCTACACCAGCAGCCACGAACATATAGCCCAGCTGCGAACAGGTCGAATAGGCAATGACCCGTTTGATGTCGTTTTGCACAAGACCCACGGTCGCGGCAAAGAAGGCGGTGATTGCGCCGATATAGACCACGATCATCTTGGCCTCGGGCGCGAACTCAAAGATCGGCGACATTCGGCAGACAAGGAAGACCCCCGCAGTCACCATGGTCGCGGCGTGGATCAGGGCCGAGACGGGCGTGGGGCCCTCCATCGCATCCGGCAGCCAGGTGTGCAGCAGGAACTGCGCCGACTTGCCCATTGCGCCGATGAACAGCAGGAAGGCCAACAGATTGGCGGCGTTCCAGTCCGTCCAGAGGAACGTGATCTGCGTGTTGGCCAGATCAGGTGCAGCAGCGAAGACGTCGTTAAAGTTGATGCTATCAGTGAGGTAGAAGAGGCCAAAGATACCAAGTGCAAAGCCGAAATCCCCCACCCGGTTGACCACGAAAGCCTTGATCGCCGCAGCGTTGGCGCTGGCCTTGCGGTAGTAGAAACCGATCAGCAAGTACGAGGCCAGACCCACACCTTCCCAGCCAAAGAACATCTGCGCAAGGTTATCGGAAGTGACCAGCATGAGCATGGCGAATGTGAAAAGTGACAGGTAGGCAAAAAAGCGCGGGCGATAGCTTTCGTCCTCGCTGAAATTCTCATCATGGGCCATGTAGCCCATCGAATACAGGTGAACGAGCGCGGAGACCGAGGTGACCACGATCAACATGATCGCCGTCAACCGGTCTAGCCGGATCGCCCAGGCGGTATCAAGCGTGCCCGACTGGATCCAGTCCAGCACATGTATCTGCTGAGTGTCACCGTCAAAGTTCAGGAAGACGATCCAGCTCAGCAGTGCCGCGAGAAACAAGAACCCTGTGCTCACCCATTGGGCGGCCCTGTCACCTATGAACTTCCAGCCAAACCCAGAAATGATCGCCCCGACAAGAGGCGCAAAAAGGATGATCTGTTCCATCCTTCTACCCCTTCATCACATTGACATCTTCCACCGCAATTGTACCGCGGTTCCGGAAGAAGCAGACAAGAATGGCCAGCCCGATCGCGGCCTCGGCGGCGGCGACGGTCAGAACGAACAACGTGAAGACCTGCCCCACCAGATCCCCCAGATGGGCCGAGAAGGCGACAAGGTTGATATTGACCGCCAGAAGCATCAGTTCGATCGACATCAGCAGGATAATCACGTTCTTCCTGTTCAGGAATAACCCGAAAATCCCTATGACAAACAGCGTCGCCGCCACTGTCAAATAGTGTTCCAGTCCAATCATGTCGTCCCTCGGTTCTTCCGTTCCTGGGGGTCATGTGCCCCGTATTTTTGTCAGTCCGCCGCGCCTTTAGTCCAAGGCCCGGTCCAATTCGAATTTCGTCTTTTCGCCGCGAAGATCGCCGTAAAGCGCCGCGCAGGCGCAGGCCTCATCGCTGCGTATGTCCCGTGTCACGTCCCGCGCGATCCGATCCAGATCACCCGCGATCCGCTCCAGCGTGGCGAAGACCCGCGCGCCGGTTTCATGGCGGTCGACCACGTCCAACGCATCATTGGTGCGATCAAAGGGCGTGCGCCCACCCATGTTCGTCTCAGCGGTGCGAAAGCGCAGGGCCTCACCCGGCGCGCAGTCCATGATCGTATAGTCCGTGGCCGTGCCTTCCTGCGACCACCAGTCCCGCCACATGACCCGACCCTCGCCCAGGTCCATGTGCATATCCTCCCCACCGTGGGAGATATGCGTGGTACGCGCGCAATCCGACAGGGCCAGGGCATCCGCTCCACCCGTGCCCAGCAGCATCATCGTTGCCACCGCCAAGGGATATGCCACGCGCATCCGCATCCGTCAGAGGCCCTGCCCCGGTTTCACGTCCTTGAGTTCCATCGCCTTGGCAGGATCACGGTACATCTGTGCCAGAACATCTTGGCGTTTGACATCCGCCCGGTGGCGCAGGGTCAGAACAATCGCGCCGATCATGGCGACCAGCAAAATAAGACCCGACAACTGGAACAGAAGGAAATACTGGTCATAAAGGATCAATCCAAGCGCGGCCGTGTTCTCGACCCCCTCAGGTGCAGGCGCCCGCAAAGAGGTCTCAGCCCCTTCCGCCATCTGCCAGTTCCCAAATGCCAGACCAAGCTGCATCAAAAGCATCACCCCGATCAGAAGTGCGACGGGCATGTACTTCGCCATCTCCGCCTTCAACTCCGCAAAATCCACGTCAAGCATCATGACAACGAAGAGAAACAATACCGCGACCGCGCCGACATAGACGATGATCAGCAGCATCGCTACGAACTCCGCACCCAGCAGAACGAACAGTCCCGCCGAACTGATGAAGGCCAGAATCAGCCACAGCACCGAATGCACCGGGTTGCGGCTGATCACTGTAAACAAACCACCCGCCAGGGCGGACAGCGCGAAGAGGTAGAATGACATCACTGCAACGCTCATGTCTCTTTCTCCTTCAGCTCATCAAATACACCGCGGGCCAGTTCCATCGCCCGTGTCATCGAGGGGATGCCGGCAAAAACCGACATCATCGTAATGGTCTCGGCCACTTCATCCTGCGTAGCACCGGCCTCAAGCGCGTGGCGCACGGTCAAGCGGATCTGCGTGTCCGATTGCGCGCCCAGCATGGTCAGGCCCGCGAGCGTGATCAAAAGCCGCGTCTTGGCATCTAGCCCATCTTTATTGAGGCCTTTACCAAAGGACAGCTCCATCATCTCTTTGGGCATGGTCGGCCAAAGAGTTTCGAAATCCTTGGGTGAGAACGTGGCCAGCGCGGGGTTCATCGCTTTCGCCATCTCCTGCGCCTGGACCATCATGACCTCAAAGGGATTCTTGACGTCACTCATCGGTAGGGTGCATCCATTTCCAGGTTACGGGCAATCTCAGCTTCCCACCGCTCACCATTATCGAGCAGTTTGTCCTTGTCGTAGAACAACTCTTCGCGGGTCTCAGTGGCAAATTCAAAATTGGGACCCTCGACAATGGCATCGACCGGGCAGGCCTCCTGGCAGAAGCCACAATAGATGCATTTGGTCATGTCGATGTCATAGCGCGTCGTCCGGCGCGAACCGTCGTCGCGCGGCTCAGCATCAATGGTGATCGCCTGCGCGGGGCATATCGCCTCGCAGAGTTTACAGGCGATGCAGCGCTCTTCTCCGTTGGGATAACGGCGCAGTGCGTGTTCGCCCCGGAACCGCGGGCTTAGAGGGCCCTTCTCATGCGGGTAGTTCAGCGTGGCCTTGGGGGCAAAGAAATACTTCAGGCCCAGCACCATGCCCTTTGCGAAGTCTTTCAGCAGGAAATACCCCGCCGCACGTCCATAGTCGATCTGTGTCATGCGATTACCCTCCGATCGCCCAACGGGCCCAGAACCCGCCAAGCACTTCGAATTTTGCAAGGAACGAAATGATCACCACCCAAGCCAGGCTCAGCGGTAGGAAGACTTTCCAGCCGATGCGCATTAGCTGATCGTAGCGGTAGCGCGGCGTGATGGCCTTGACCATAGCGAAAATGAAGAAGAAGAACGCCATCTTGGCAATCATCCAGCCCACACCATCCGGAATGCCCGGAATTGGCGACAGCCAGCCGCCGAAGAAAAGCAGAGATGTCAGAGCGCACATCAGGAAGATGGCAATGTATTCCCCGGCCATGAACAGAAGGAACGGCGTTGAGGAATACTCGACCTGGTATCCCGCTACCAGTTCCGATTCTGCCTCAGGCAGGTCGAAGGGTGGGCGGTTGGTTTCGGCCAACGCCGAGATGAAGAATAGGAACACCATCGGCAGATGCGGCAGCCAATACCAGCCAAAGAACCCGTAAGCCGTATCCTGCGCGCCCACGATGGCACCAAAGTTCATCGACCCGGTAGAGATGATGACGCCCACGATGATCAAACCAATTGAGACTTCGTAGGAAATCATCTGCGCAGCTGACCTCAGCGAGCCAAGAAACGGATATTTCGAATTCGACGCCCAGCCCCCCATGATCACGCCGTAAACCTCCAGCGAGGACACAGCAAAGACAAACAGGATCGCCACATTGATATCGGACAGAACCCAACCGTCATTAAGCGGAATCACCGCCCAGGCCAGCACAGCCAGAACGAAACTTGCCATGGGCGCCAGCATGAAGACAGTCTTGTCGGCTCCAGCCGGAACAACCACTTCCTTGACGACGTATTTCAGCGCGTCGGCCACCGTCTGCAAAAGGCCGTAAGTGCCCACCACATTAGGGCCCCGTCGCATCTGCACCGCGGCCCAGATTTTGCGATCGCCATAGACCAAGAAAAGTAGGGAAACCATCACGAAACCGACCACCGCAAGGCATTGTGCCACGATGATCAGAAGGATGCCGCCGGGGGTGGAAAAGAAATCTGCCATCCGCGCCTCAGACCATGGGGATGCCATTTTCCGCGCAATCCTGCGCGACAATTTCGGCATCGAGTTTCTTGACCCCGTCCGGCAAGGACGAAGAGATTGTATAGATCGCGTCACCGCGCCAAACGCCATCCTGCTCGACCACGTTGGTACGAACGTGACGGGCAAAGCCGAATCCACGAATGAGCGTATATTGCGCCGCCGCGCACTCCGCGTAGCGGTCCACGTCGGAAATGTCACGCGCTCCGGTCATCTCAACCTGAAAATTTACCAGATCACCGTCCAGGAGGTACGTTTCGACACCTCGGTAGTCTGGTGTAAAATCCGGATCAAACCGGCTCACCAGTTCACCCTCACCCGACGGCGCGGCACATGCAGCGAGAAAGGTCGCGCTGGCCAGCATCGGTGCGGCTATGAGAAGCCCTGTCTGCATCACTCAGCGGCGACCGGTTGTTCAGCCCGAGCCTTAGCCCCGGCAGAAAGTTCAGCCATCAACTGACTAGCCCGCGCGATTGGATTGGTCAGGTAAAAATCGGCAACCCCCGATACCAGTTGCCCAGACGGAGCGATATCTAGCGGTAGCGTAACCCATTCATTCTTGGCCACGCTGTCGATGCCTGCCAGATGCGGTGCAACCTCCACCAGGCCGCGCCGCAACGCCGCTAGGCTGTCGAACGGCAAGGCCGCACCCATTTCACCCGAAAGCGCACGCAAGATGGCCCAGTTCTCCTTAGCCTCACCCGGAGGATGCCCCGCACGCAGCGCCAGTTGAGGACGCCCTTCGGTGTTCACGAAAAGCCCCTGTTCTTCCGTGTAGGCCGCCCCCGGAAGGATCACATCCGCCCGATGCGCACCCCGGTCACCGTGACTGCCTTGGTAGATGACGAAAGGGCCATTCGCGATGGTGAGCTCATCCACACCAAGGTTCAGGACCACATCAGCCCCCTCCATCGCCGCAGCAACACCGCCTTCGGTCGTGCAGTCCGCGTCCATCGCACCCACGCGACCCGCAGCCGTGTGCAGCACGAGCATACCCGCGCCAAGCGCCT
Organism: Roseovarius sp.; assembly: GCA_963691795.1. GTDB lineage: Bacteria > Pseudomonadota > Alphaproteobacteria > Rhodobacterales > Rhodobacteraceae > Roseovarius. Next base: position 2,647,082 of record OY829373.1, on the reverse strand, counting down.
CGGTCAGCGCCATGGCAGAGGCCAGAACTGCCTCACCCATCGCAATGCGCAAAGCACCCTGCCCCACGATAACAATGGCTTTGTCGGCAGGTTTCGCCGCCTTTACTAGGTTGGTCAGCTTGGCGGCATCGGATCCCAGATAGGTCGCGTCGTAACCAAGGTCGCACTCCGCACCCAGATGGGTTACCCGCGCCCCGTTGAGCCACGCCTTGCGGATGCGCGCATTCAGAACCGGCGCTTCCTGCGATGGGTCTGTTCCAATCAGGTAAATCGTTTTTGCAGCGTCAATATCCTCAATTGCCGCCGTGCCCACATAGGCCGATCGATTGCCAGCAGGCAGATGTGCGCCATCGGTGCGGCACTCGACTACACCACCTTTGCCCTCAACCAGTTGTTTGAGCACAAAAGCCGCCTCAACCGGGGCCAGATCGCCCACAAGACCCGCAACCTTAGAGGCGCCATTTATCTTTTCTGCGGCCAGCGCCAGTGCCTCACCCCACCCGGCGGGACGCAGTCGGCCATTTTCGCGAATGTAGGGCTTGTCAAGGCGCTGACGGCGCAGACCGTCCCAGACAAAACGCGTCTTGTCGGAAATCCATTCCTCGTTAACACCGTCATGGTTGCGCGGCAACATGCGCATGACTTCGCGGCCTTTAGTGTCCACACGGATGTTACTACCAAGGGCATCCATCACGTCAATGGTTTCTGTCTTGGTCAACTCCCATGGACGGGCAGTAAAGGCGTAGGGCTTGCTTACCAGCGCACCCACCGGGCACAGGTCAATAATGTTACCTTGCAAGTTGCTGTTGAGCGTTTCTCCAAGATAGGACGTGATTTCGGCATCCTCTCCCCGACCGGTCTGGCCCATCTGGGTGATGCCCGCCACCTCAGTTGTAAAACGCACGCAGCGCGTGCAAGATATGCAGCGCGTCATGTGGGTTTCCACCAAAGGACCAAGATCGAGGTCATCAACAGCGCGCTTGGCCTCTCGGAAACGGCTGAAGTCTACCCCGTAAGCCATTGCTTGGTCTTGTAAATCACATTCCCCACCCTGATCACATATTGGGCAATCCAGCGGGTGGTTGATCAGCAGGAACTCCATCACCCCTTCCCGGGCTTTCTTGACCATCGGGGAATTAGTCTTGACCACCGGCGGCTGACCTTCTGGACCGGGGCGTAGGTCACGCACCTGCATCGCGCAGGAGGCCGCAGGCTTTGGTGGACCGCCCACCACCTCGACAAGGCACATGCGGCAATTGCCGGCAATGGACAGCCGCTCATGGTAGCAGAACCGCGGGATTTCGACTCCGGCCTGTTCGCAGGCCTGTATCAGGGTCAGGGCCCCGTCAACTTCAACTTCCTGGTCGTCAATGATGATTTTCCGCGTGTCTGACATTGGGTCTCACTTCGCTTTTAGCAAATGGCCGATTTGGCTTTTGCGGGCTATCTCGGCATGTCCCAGAACGCACAGGCTCTGGTGATCGAGATTGCTGGCCCCTTGAGATTCGAAATAGACATTGCGCTCTGCGCGCACTCTGGCCCTCTCGGAACGATCGTTCACATAGGCCTCGATTTGATCCATACTGTAGCCGCGTGCTTCAGCCACGGCTTTGAGGTCTTTTGCAAATTTCTGCGCCCGGAACATGCGACCTGCGATGCTGTTGCACTCACGCCGGATCTTGTCGGCCACGGCCATGATCAACAGGCCATGATTGATATCTACCTCGTCCTTCAAGGAGTGTTGAGCACTGGCAGATACGCCACCGGCCCCAAGGCCAAGGCAAAGAACGATGGTCAAAACACGGGTCATACGACACCTCCATACCTATTGGAACGAGGACACGCCAAAACGGCGCGCCCCGCTGTCCCAGAGGTGGAGGTTCGGCCCCTTGCTATGCAATAACATGGGCGCGATCCCGCTGATATGACCGCTGATATCACCAAAGCACGCAGGTCCCCGACAGGGTCAGGCGGTTGCCATCGACATAGGCCGCAGCGCCCGGATCATCGGGGCCGCGTGTCCAGGCAATCTCGGACGTGCCATAGTTCTTAAGGCAATAGGATTTGCCCTCATGACGGCCCGCTTCAAGCGCGCCCTGGATGCTTTGATCCGCGCGCTTGACCGAGACCGTGAACATCTTGCGGTCGTCCTTGCTGGCATTGTCGCTCTTGGCCTTGAACTCATAGCCGTCGAACAGAATTCGCTCTTCATCCTTGCGGCCACAGGCCGACACGGCCAGTGCCGCAATAAGCAGGACTGGGACGATCCGCCCCAGGCAGGTTTTCGCAGTCGCCGTCACAGCGTTGCTCCTTCGCTTGTCTTGGTAAGCGCGTCATTCATGCGTTCAAGAAGCCCCGTTTTGCCCCTGTAAGCCATATGGTATACCGTCGCGCCCCGCATATGCACTACACAATCTTGGAATGCACGGGCAAAGACACCCGGCCCTTGTCGATCACCACAATTGAGTCATGAATATGCAGCCCTGTCACCGCCCCCGCGAGCGCGGGTTCAAGTGTATCGCTGTTGTGATAGGGGCTGTGCATGTCATCAATGACCCGTCGCACCGTATTGAAAAAATTCGCAGGTGCGTCCAGCCCGCCCCCATGGCCCGACCAATAAGCCGCGTGCAGGTCTTCGATCATGTAGACACCACCCTCCGACATAAGCGGGAACAGCACCTCAAGCGAGGCCTTGATGTGATCCATCTGGTGACTGCCATCATCCAAGACGATATCCACGCCACCCATTTCATCGATGACAGAGGCCATAAACGCAGCATCATTCTGAGACCCGATGCGCACCTGCGCGAAAAGCCCGTTGAGGGCTGCGCACTTCTTATCTATGTCAACACCGAAGATAATGGCCTCCGGCCCCAGATACCGCCGCCACATCTGTAGGCTGCCACCATCCTTCACACCGATTTCCAGCATTCGAACAGGTTTGCGCCGGAACCGCCCAAAATAGCGGTCATACAGTGGGATGTAATGGTGCCACTTGTGCACGAGATGCGTCTTGTTGAGCGCAAAGTAATACGCCAGATCACCGTCAAATCCGTATCGATCCCGAATGTCGGCTACAACATCGTCGCCGATATATTCATACCGCTTAATCATGCCGCACCACCGGACAGGGCAGTCAACCTACCGTTATCACTTCTCACCCACCACATGAGGTTTACTCCGCCGCGACCGCGCTGATCCTGCCGGTTTTCTGGGCCTTGATCCGATCCTCGATCTCGTCCCGGAAATTGCGGATAAGCCCTTGGATGGGCCAGGCCGCCGCATCACCAAGGGCACAGATCGTGTGGCCCTCGACCTGCTTGGTTACGTCAAATAGCATGTCGATCTCTTCCACCTCGGCCTCACCGCGCACAAGGCGGTCCATCACGCGCATCATCCAGCCAGTACCTTCCCGACAGGGCGTGCACTGACCACAGCTTTCATGCTTGTAGAATTTCGAAAGCCGCCAAATCGCCTTGATGATGTCGGTGGAATTATCCATCACGATCACGGCCGCTGTCCCAAGGCTAGAACCTACCTCGCGCAACGCATCGAAATCCATGACGGCGTCTTTCATCGCCTCGCCCCGAACACAAGGCACAGAAGACCCGCCCGGGATCACGGCCTTAAGGTTTCCCCAACCGCCACGAATACCGCCACAATGCTTTTCGATCAGTTCTTCAAAACTAATCGACATGGCATCTTCCACTACGCAAGGGTTGTTCACATGACCCGAGACGGCAAAGATTTTGGTGCCGGAATTGTTGGGCCGACCGAAGCTTGCAAACCATTCCGGGCCACGGCGCAAAATGGTGGGCACAACGGCAATCGACTCCACGTTGTTGACCGTGGTGGGACAGCCATAAAGCCCCGCGCCTGCCGGAAATGGGGGTTTCATCCTTGGCATTCCCTTCTTGCCTTCAAGGCTTTCAAGAAGCGCGGTTTCCTCCCCACAAATGTAAGCCCCTGCCCCGTGATGCAGGTAGAGGTCAAAATCCCAACCGGATTTACACGCGTTGCGCCCGATCAGACCGGCCTCATAAGCCTCGTCAATCGCGTTTTGCAGCGCCTCACGTTCACGAATGTATTCCCCGCGAATGTAGATGTAACAGGCATGGGCATTCATCGCGAAACTCGCGATCAGACAGCCTTCGATCAGCGTATGGGGATCGTGGCGCATGATCTCGCGGTCTTTGCACGTGCCAGGCTCAGACTCGTCGGCATTGACCACAAGGTAAGCCGGACGACCATCGCTTTCTTTGGGCATGAAGGACCATTTCAGACCGGTCGGAAACCCCGCACCACCCCGGCCACGCAAGCCGCTGGCCTTCATCTTGTCGATAATCCAATCCCGCCCGTTCTGCAAGATTTTAGCCGTGCCATCCCAATGACCGCGCGACATAGCCCCCCTTAGGCTACGGTCATGCATCCCATATAGGTTGGTAAAAATCCGATCCTGATCACTTAGCATCCCGCTGCTACCTTTGCCCGTTTTGACGTTGCCGCCAGATTTGGAAAATGAGCCAAAACGCAAATAGGAACCCAGCCAGCGCCAGAAGGTCGAAGATCAGCCGGAACTCCTGGCTGAAACCCTCCTTCTCGGCAATCAGCCCGAACAATACCCAGGCCAGCGCCGTCCCGGCGATGACCAAAGCAGCTTGTCGGCCTTTCTGTCCGGCTGGGTCGTTTCTTTTCATTCGTTTCGCTCACTCAGTATACATCGCCGTCATCGACGCGTTTGGAAAATTCAGTTTCACCGCCCGCCGCGAGGATTTTGGCCTGATCGACCCAACCATCCCGACTGACACGACCTTTAAAACCCTGTAAATTCTCATCAACCCATGCCACTTCTTTGGCGCTCCATCCGGCGATTTGGTCGAAATGGTAGTACCCCATGGAATTCAAAAGATTCTCAAGTTTTGGTCCGACACCCTTGATTTCCTTTAGGTTATCGCCCTTTCCATCACGCGCAGCTGTCAATCCCTCAGGCTTGTCCCCATCATCTGACGCCGCTGCCGGTGCTGCCGCGGCGGGTGCGGATGCAGGCTTGGCCGCCGCAGCTTGCTTTGGTTCGGGTACAGCCACGGGTTTCGGTGTTGTGGTCGCCCCGGGTACAGGTCGAGCAGGCTCATCCTGACGCACGGATGCAGGCTGTGCCGCCGTCCCTATCGGGGGCAGTTCCCGGCAGAACATAAAGATCATCAACGGAGAGCTGATCCCCGCAACAACCAGTGCCATGAAAATGGAACCAGTCAGACTATATTCAGAAAACATCAGCATCATGACAAAGCAGACCAAACCGGACAGCGCGCCCATGATGCAGCATCCCAACAAGCATTGCTGCTTGGCATTAGCGTTCGACATACAGGCTTTCCCTTTATTGTTTTTCGCTTGCACGAGGTTCCCTGTGACCCTCGCTGATAGATGTTTACCGTTGTTTTAGGCGTCTGTCTTGTTTTCTGATGTTCCCTGACCTGCAAGAACCTTGGCCTGCTCGACCCATTCGTCGCGGCTGACCCGGCCTTTGAAGCCTTCAAGATTGTCATCCACCCAGGCCACCTGCGCGTCATCCCACGCGGCGACCTGATCAAAATGAAATACGCCCATAGAATGCAGCAGCGCTTCTAATTTAGGCCCAACGCCCTTGATACGTTTCAGATCATCTGGCCCAGCCTTGCGCGGTTCTTTTCGGAAGCGAGGCTTTTTAGCCTTCGGTGTATTACTTTTCGGCGTGGCTTTGGGCGCTGTTTCAGCACCAGGCCTGCCACCATTCGAGGATGCCACCTTGACTAACGGCGCGGCGGGCGCGTGATTGGCCCCTTTGTCACGCCAGGGCGCGACAAGCGGCACTTCGGTCCCGTCGATGCGCTTGATACTGTCGCCAATATCCGTGGCCAGTTGCGCGCTGGCATTGTAGCGCGTCTTTCCGCTGTCAAACTCTTGCAGAGATGTCAGGCCCCCCAGCGGTTCGGACGCATAGCGCCCATTGGACGGTCCCGGCACGGGCATCTCGCCAGCATCCATCTGGTCCAGTAAGGCCGAGAAACGTTCCGCCGTCAGGTCCTCAAAATAATCCTTACCGATCTGAGCCATGGGAGCGTTTGCGCAGGCCCCGAGGCATTCCACCTCTTCCCAGCTGAACTTACCATCCGCACTCAGCTCATGAGGATTTGGCGCGATCTTTTCTCGGCAGACCCCGACAAGGTCTTCTGCCCCGCAAATCATACAGGAGGTTGTACCACAAATCTGGATATGCGCCACATTTCCAACAGGTTGCAGCTGAAACATAAAGTAGAAACTGGCGACTTCCAGCGCCCGGATATAGGCCATGCCCAGCATATCAGCAACATTCTCAATCGCCGGACGGGTGAGCCAGCCTTCCTGCTCTTGTGCACGCCACAAAAGCGGGATGATTGCGCTGGCCTGGCGACCCTCGGGATACTTGGAAATCTGCGCCTTGGCCCAGTCAAGATTAGCCTCAGTGAAGGCAAAGCTTTCAGGTTGTTCTGGGTGTAGTCGTCTCAGCATCAGGCACAGGCCCCCGTTGTCAACCGCACGCCTCCCTCGGGCAGCCGCACGGCGCGGCCCCGGGAAAGCATATAGGTTGTAATCTCAAGCACCTGCGCTTGGGAAAGTCCGGTCTGGAATTCCACAGGTGCATAGTCCGAATCATATCGCAGTTCGCAGCCAATACTGGCCACAGCCGCCATGTATGCCTGTATATTCGCCTCTGAAATGCCGCCCGGCGACGTCGCACCGCAGGCCGCCATCAGAACAAGAGCAGGAAGCGTCTGAAAAACCTCTCGGCGCAGTCTCACCGGTCAATCTCCCCGAACACGATGTCCATCGTACCAATTATTGCTGCAACATCTGCCAGTTGGTGCCCGCCCGCGACATGATCCATCGCCTGCAAATGCGGGAAGCCCGGCGCACGCAGCTTGGCGCGGTAAGGCTTGTTGGTGCCATCGGCAACGAGATAGACGCCAAACTCGCCCTTGGGTGCTTCGACCGCGGCATACACTTCACCCTCAGGCACATGGAACCCTTCGGTGTAAAGTTTGAAGTGGTGGATCAGCGCCTCCATCGAGGTCTTCATCTCCCCCCGCTTGGGCGGTGTTAGCTTGCCACGGGCCAGCACATCGCCCTTGCCATCAGGCGCACGCAGTTTGGCAATCGCTTGATGAATGATGTGCAGACTTTGGCGCATCTCCTCCATCCGGCAGAGGTAGCGATCAAAGCAATCGCCGTTCTTACCAACCGGAATCTGAAACTCGAACTCGTCGTAGCACTCGTAGGGCTGCGCCCGGCGCAAATCCCACGCGAGGCCGGAACCACGAACCATGACTCCAGAGAACCCCCAATCCAGAATTTCCTGCTCAGTCACAATACCGATGTCAGCATTTCTCTGCTTGAATATTCGGTTCTCAGTCAGCAGATCGTCTAAATCTTTGACAACCTTTGGGAATTCTTTGGCCCATGTCTCAATATCGTCAATAAGAGCATCAGGAATATCCTGATGAACTCCACCTGGCCGAAAATAAGCGGCGTGAAGTCGCGCCCCGCAGGCGCGCTCATAAAACACCATCAGCTTCTCACGCTCTTCAAACCCCCAGAGTGGTGGGGTCAAAGCGCCGACATCCATTGCCTGCGTGGTGACATTCAGCAGGTGGTTCAGAATACGGCCGATCTCGGAGTAAAGCACGCGGATCAGGCTTGCGCGGCGCGGCACCTCAACCTTGCAAAGCTTTTCGATCGCTAAGCACCAGGCATGTTCCTGATTCATCGGCGCCACGTAATCGAGCCGGTCGAAATACGGAAGGTTCTGCAGGTAGGTCCGGCTTTCCATTAGCTTCTCAGTCCCGCGATGCAGCAGGCCGATATGCGGGTCGCAGCGTTCTACAATTTCGCCATCCAACTCAAGAACAAGCCGCAAAACACCATGTGCTGCAGGGTGTTGCGGGCCGAAATTAATGTTAAAATTGCGGATTTTTTGTTCGTTGGTCTGGGTATCCTGAAACCCCTTGGATCCATCCATCATTCCTGACCACCTCTCGGTTCGGCGACAAACGCCATGATGTACAACAACGCGAGCGCAAAGAGCGGGAAAAAGGCCATGACCGACCACCATTTGGACACGCCGTACCGAGGCAAAAGCCTCCAGAACGGCACAACAAATGCCAGTGAAATCAGAATGACCCAGATCATTGGAAACCTCCCGTCGGTTCCTCTTTCGTCATTGCGCAGCGTCTTCCTTCTCGTCTCCCGGCAGGATATATTCGGCGCCTTCCCACGGGCTCATGAAATCAAACTGGCGGTATTCCTGAACAAGGCTTACCGGCTCATAGACAACGCGTTTTTGCTCTTCGTCATAACGCACCTCAGTATAGCCTGTTGTCGGAAAATCCTTGCGCAGAGGATATCCACGGAAGCCATAATCGGTCAGGATGCGCCGCAAATCGGGATGGTTGGAAAAGAGGATACCGAACATGTCGAACACCTCCCTCTCGAACCAGTTGGCCGAGGGGTGCACCTCAGTTATCGAGGGGACCATGTCATCATCCCGGATCGGCACACGCACACGGATACGTTGGTTTTGGTACATCGACAGGAAGTGATAGACCACGTCGAACCGCTTGGGCCGTTCGGGATAATCCACTGCCGTAATATCCACAAGAGTTGAAAACTTACAACTCGGGTCAGTCTTTAGGAATTCTACGAAACTCAACAGTCCCGCCAGCGCGACGGTCATGTTCAGTTCCCCATGGGTTACACGCCAATCCAACACGCAGTCGGCGCGCTTCATTCCGATAATCTCGCCCAGTTCGTTCAGTGCACCACTCATCTGATCACCTCACAATCGTGCCAGTCCGGCGGATTTTGCGCTGAAGCTGCAAAATGCCGTAAACCAGCGCCTCCGCCGTGGGCGGGCAGCCGGGCACATAGACATCGACCGGCACGACCCGATCGCAGCCGCGCACCACTGAATAGCTGTAGTGGTAATACCCGCCCCCATTGGCGCAGGACCCCATCGAAATCACGTAACGCGGCTCGGGCATCTGGTCGTATACCTTGCGCAAGGCCGGCGCCATCTTGTTGGTTAGCGTTCCGGCCACAATCATCAGGTCCGACTGGCGTGGGCTGGCGCGCGGCGCAGTGCCGAACCGCTCAAGGTCGTAGCGTGGCATAGCGGTATGCATCATCTCCACCGCACAGCAAGCCAAACCGAACGTCATCCAGTGCAGGCTGCCGGTGCGCGCCCAATTTATGATGTCCTCGGTGGAAGTCAGCAGGAAGCCCTTGTCCTGCAATTCCCGATTTAGATCCTGGGTGGCAACCTCACGGTCTGCTCCCGCATGGTTCAGTTCCGCCGCTACTGCCATTCCATTGCCCCCTTGCGCCATTCATAAGCAAACCCGGCCGTCAACACCGCGAGGAACACCATCATTGACCAGAACGCCACCATGCTTACAGACTGGAAGGCCACGGCCCACGGAAACAGCATGGCGATTTCAAGGTCAAAAATGATGAACAAGATCGACACAAGGTAGAAGCGTACGTCAAATTTCATTCGCGCATCATCAAAGGCATTGAATCCACATTCGTAGGCGCTGACCTTTTCGGGATCAGGATTTCGAACTGCAATGACCACAGCGGCGAGGATCAGAACCAGCCCCAAACCAATGGCAATTGCCAAAAGGACGAGGACCGGGAGGTATTCCCTGAGCATCTCTTCCACGTGCTGCTCCTTTTCATGCTGGCGCGTCAGATGAAGCCATCACGCTGGCTTGCGCGAGACCATATCTTTGCGTCCGAAAAGGGTCAACCGAAGCTGGGCTAATTAAGTGGCCCAATTGACGCAGATTGTCCCTTTTCGCGACCTCTCTGGTGGACGCGCAAAGCGTACGCAATCTTAAAAAGAATGCGGCGGAAATCTTTGGGCCATTTCGGCTCTGCAAAACGCTGCTATCCTGTCGCGCAGTTGAGGCAATCCCATTAGAAAAGCCCGGGCGCTGACAAGCAGGACCCGGGCCGAATTCACGATGTCTTTCGGAAGGCTTAACCTGCCTGAAGCTCATCCGTGCACTTACGAACCTCAAAGATCGCGTTGTGCGCGTCCTTGAGTTTGACTGTTACAGAGTAGGGTGCATCAGGGAATATGTGCATCTCATCAGCTTTGCCCAGATCAAGGCGAAGTTGTTTGTTGTCACTGAGGATATAGCCCCCTTTATAGCCATCCGCCAGGTTCACCGCCGTATTGGATTCGCCAACATATATGTTGCCATTGACCTCAACAGCTACGTCCTTGATGCCCTCTTCCACTTCGGCACCTTTGATGAACGCACCGACGTAACCATAGGCACCCGATTTTGTGATCCCCATTTGAACCGCGCTTCCCGATTCCTCGTCGGAGCGGGTCATGAAGCAGTGACCGCTGGTCTGGTTCTCGTAGATCATCCACTCACCGGCACGGCGGTACTCTTGAATATTGTCGCCCGCCTTCGGCAGAACGGCCGCCTCATCCTCTGCATTCGCAGATACCGAAAACGTGGTCGCAAGGCATATCCCAGCCGAAAGGCCGATCTTTTTTAGTGTTTTCATGGCGCTAAACTTCCCTATTGGTTCAAAATTCCAAATACAACGGGTCAACGATATCGCATATCAATTGATGTGTCCCGGCGCGGAGTGTAGCCTGCTTGCTCAACCGTGGGCTGTCAACCGATTTAAGCTTTTCACCATAATTTGGCAGTTCTCCCCAAGAACAAGACCATCAGGCTTTAAGACTTTGGCCTAGATCGCCACACAGCTGATTAGAGAAAACATTCTGCGTCTGGCCAGTCAGGCACCACCCTCAGCTGTCAGCCTGTTTGCGTTGATCAACCGCAGATTTACGCCAGTTTTCCAGCGCGGGGTTCGCCTCGGCCTTGACGACTGCCAGTTCCAAAGCGCTGTCGGTCCGGGTTTCGGCACTCTGGGGCGTATCAGAAGACAGTTGCCGCAGGCTTTCAATATTACGTACCACTTGGGGCGTGCGGGCCATTGTTTCAGCCAGAGAGCGTTGGAATTCCTGACCCTTGGCCTGATGACGTGCCCCAAAGTAAAAGCTGACCACGACGCCAAGAAGCCACCACATCGGCTCGGGCACCAGTGAAATGCCCTGCATCCGTTCCGAAAACCACACTGGGTTTGTCATGGCCGAGATGAACAACCCCATGGTTCCAAGCGCCATCGCCGGGCGCGGGATGCGGTTAAGCCCATCAATCACTCGATCAAACGCACCACGCGCAGGGGTTTGAAATTCCTGCGCCATCTGCGCCAGTGCCGCCGCCTGTAATACCGCCTCACGCTGATCTGCGGCCTCGGCATTGACGCGGAAGACCTCTGCAGTGTCCACTACCACGTTGCGCCCACCTCCGAAGAGAAAATTGAAAATCGTGCTGATCAGCCCCATGATGCCACCCGTGCCTGAAACTCTGCCCCTGTCATGTGATAGCGGGGCGATATGAAGACCTCGGCCCGCTTGATCCAACCACCCTTGCCCCCGGCCACTGTCCGCGCGTATTTACGCGAGGCGGGTCTGCGATCAGCTAGTCGAAAATAGTAATTGCGCCGCGCAATTCCATAGGCATCCACCAGGTGGTCAGGCCCGGCCCGCCACGCTGCAAGGGCTGCCGCAACCGTTTGCGGCCCAATTGCGCCGTCTACGGCCACGTCCTGCCCCATCAGGCGCAACAGTCGTTGCAGGATTTTCACCGCATTGCTGCCTGCGTTGACATACATGTCAAAAACACTTGGGCGCAAAGCCTCTGGTAGCTTATCGATGCTGGGCTTCTCATAGTAGTGCCTGATAAAGATCGCCTCAGCCCTCTCCAGCGTCAGCATACGCACATCGCGCAGGCCAACCCGGCCATCGCGATCCAGGTCAAGGCCAAGACGACGCATCGTTCCAATCGTCACACCATATTTTGTAGCCCCACCGGGATCATCGGGATCATTCACGAACCCGCCTTCCCGCACTACGATCTCTCTTGCGATATCCTGAACCGATTTCATGATCACCCCCCACATTTGGAAACGGGGGCGAAGCTGTCCTCGAAGGGTAAAAAGCGCGCTAACGCACCGTTCTTAGGTGTTGGCCTGTGATGCAGTTTTTGCAGCCTTCTTTTTCTGTACCACCTTCTCGGCTAGATCACGGGCAATGGCAAAGGCGCCCTTTATCTTGTCGGCATCACTTTTCCAGTTGCGCCGGACAACGATCTTGTTGTCCTTGACCTTGGCCATGCCGCTCTGATCCTGAATGAAGGCGACGAGGCCCTCGGGAGAAGCAAACTTGTCATTATGGAACTGGATGACAGCCCCTTTTGGGCCGCCATCCAACTTGGAAATACCCGCCCTCTTGCACATCGCCTTGATCCGCACGATCAGCATCAGTGTGTTCACCTCGCGCGGAAGCTTGCCGAACCGATCAATCAATTCGGCCGCAAAGCCCTCAAGTTCCACTTTCTTTTGCAATCCACTCAGGCGGCGGTAGAGGCCAAGTCGAACGTCCAGATCGGGCACGTAGCTTTCGGGGATGAGAACTGGAACGCCCAAGTTGATCTGCGGCGCCCATTGGTCATCGGCATCCGACAGTCCTTCCATCTCGCCTGCCTTGATCTTTGCGATCGCCTCTTCCAGCATCGATTGGTACAGTTCATAGCCCACATCACGCATCTGGCCGGACTGTTCATCGCCCAGCAAGTTGCCTGCGCCGCGAATATCGAGATCCTGACTGGCCAGCGCAAAGCCCGCGCCAAGCGTATCGAGACTGCCGAGCACACGCAGCCGCTTTTCCGCGGCTGGCGTTAGCCGAACGCGCGGCTTGGTGGTTAGATAGGCATAGGCCCTGAGTTTCGAACGACCAACCCTGCCCCGGATCTGGTAAAGTTGCGACAGTCCGAACATATCAGCCCGGTGCACGACCATCGTGTTGGCTGATGGAATGTCTAGCCCCGATTCAACGATCGTTGTAGCCAGCAACACACCATACTTGCCGTCATAAAAGGCATTCATCCGCGTGTCGAGTTCGCCTGCCGCCATCTGGCCGTGAGCCACGACGTAGTTGACCTCTGGCACCTGCGTTTTCAGGAATTCTTCAATGTCCGGCAAATCCTTGATGCGCGGCACCACGAAGAAACTTTGCCCTCCGCGATAATGTTCGCGCAACAGCGCCTCACGAATCGTGACAGTGTCAAACTCGCTCACATAAGTCCGTATCGACAGACGATCGATCGGCGGCGTGCCGATAATCGACAGATCGCGCACACCCGAGAGGCTGAGTTGTAGGGTGCGGGGGATCGGCGTGGCCGTCAACGTCAGAACATGTACGTCCGAGCGCATCTGCTTGAGCCGCTCCTTATGGGCCACGCCAAAACGTTGTTCCTCGTCAATGACCAAAAGCCCAAGGTTCTTGAACCGCAAGCCCTTGGCAAGTAGCGCATGAGTACCAACGACAATGTCTACTTCCCCTCGCGACATCGCCTCGCGGGTGGCGTTGGCCTCAGTGGTCGAGACAAAGCGCGATAGGGGGCGCACGTTGATGGGAAAGCCGCGGAACCGTTCGGCAAAGCTTTGGTAATGCTGGCGGGCCAGCAGTGTGGTTGGTGCTATTACCGCCACTTGATAACCTTGCATCGCTGCCACAAAGGCTGCTCGCATCGCCACCTCGGTCTTACCAAAGCCTACATCTCCACACACCAGCCGGTCCATCGGCACGCCCGCCTCAAGATCACCAAGCACGTCCTCGATGGCCTTTAGCTGATCATCGGTTTCCTGATAGGGGAAGCGTGCGGCAAAGGCCTCCCATGCATGATGTTCGGGTTGCAGCACAGGGCCCTTGCGCAAGGCCCGCTCAGCGGCAATGCGGATCAGCCGCTCGGCCATCTCGCGAATGCGCTCTTTCAACTTGGCCTTCTTGGATTGCCATGCGCCGCCGCCCAGTCGGTCCAGCAGACCTTCCTCATGGCCATAGCGGCTGAGCAGTTCGATATTTTCCACCGGCAGGTACAGCTTGGAGCTTTCGGCATATTCCAAGTGCAGGCACTCATGCGCCGCACCTGCCGCCGTGATCACCTCAAGCCCGTGATAGCGCCCAATCCCGTGATCCACATGGACCACCAGATCACCAGGACTGAGGCTTTGCGTCTCGGTGAGAAAGTTTTCGGCCCGGCGGCGTTTGCGCGGCGTACGGATCAGGCGCTCGCCCAGTATATCCTGCTCGGACATGACCGTAAGCCCCGGCGCCTCGAACCCCGCCTCAAGACCCCAGACTGCCAGATGCAGGCCGCGCTTGCCCACGCCAGCAATATCACGCACCGTGATCGCACCCGCCAGGCCCTCATCCTCCAAAAGCCCTTCTAGCCGCTCTCGCGCACCTTCGGAATAGCTGGCGAGCACAACCGGTTCGTGCTCAATCTTCGCGACTATATGCGTCTTCAAGGCCCCGAAAAGACTAACGGTTTCCTGCTGGCGCTCTGGTGCAAAATTTCGCCCAATCCGGGCACCCGCATCCAGAATACCTGGCCCCGGACTTTGCGCCAGTGGGCTGAAGGACAGCACGCGCCGCCCCTCCATCACCCCCTGCCAAGCCGCGTCATCCATGTAAAGCTGACCCGGGGCGACGGGCTTGTAGACACTATCCGTCCGCCCCCGTTGTTCCAGCGCATGGCGGCGCGTTTCATATTGGTCGCTGACAGCATCCCAACGCGCATCACGCGCGGCATCCGTTTGATGGTCCAACGTGACTGAAGCGCCAGGCAGATAGTCGAAAATCGTTTCAAGCCTCTCATGGAAAAACGGCAGCCAATGCTCAACCCCAGCCTGCTTGCGCCCTGCGCTTACGGCCTCATACAAGGGATCATCACTGCCCGCCGCGCCGAACTCGATCCGGTAATTCTGCCGGAACCGCCGGATCGCAGCCTCGTCGAGGATGACTTCGCTTACCGGCGCAAGCTCCACCTTGTCGAGTTTTGCAACTGTGCGCTGCGTGGCCGGGTCAAACTGCCGGATCCCATCCAGCATGTCTCCAAAAAGGTCCAAACGCACCGGCCCACCCTCTCCGGGTGGAAAGATGTCAATGATCCCGCCGCGAATGGCATAATCCCCCGGCTCCGTCACCGTCGGGCTTTGCACGAACCCCATGCGCACCAGGAAGGCGCGCAACGCTTCCTCATCAATGCGCTGATCCAGATGCGCGGTGAAGGAGGCATCCTGCAACACCTCCCGTGCCGGGACGCGCTGTGTGGCAGCGTTCAGCGTGGTCAGCAGAACGAAGTGGTCCAGCGCCCCATGCGCCAGCCCCGCCAGCGTCGCCATCCGCGTGGCAGAGATATCGGCATTGGGGGAGATCCGGTCAAAAGGCAGGCAATCCCAGCCAGGAAACTGGATAACCGGCATGTCAGGGGCAAAGAATTGCAGCGCTTCCGCAATCTGCGCCATGCGCTTGTCATCACGAGCCACGTGAATAACCGCGCCGTCACTTTTCCCGACCTCGTCCAGAACAAGTTTGGCGTCATATCCTTCGGGCGCGCCGCCCAGGATCAGTTTTGCGGCCTTTTCCATCCCCAAGTCCGCCCGATCAATGCAACACGCTGTTGGACATGTTCTGCAACATGCCCCAAAGACCCGTCACGAAGATCGACACGACCCCGATCACCTGCGTGATGACACGGTGACGCGACAACATCTTGAACAGCGCCTCACCCTCAAGCTCTTCCCGCAAAATCGACCGCGATGTGGCGACCGAGACAAGCCCGACAAGGCTCATCGGGAACCCAAGTAGAAACAGCGCTTGCGAGAATTCGTGATCATAAACGAACCCTAGCAGGACAAGCATCGTCAGGATAAAGCACCCGAACCCCGCCATGAGCAGCCCCGACTCGGCCGCGATGTGGCTGATGCGACGGGCATTGATCCGGGCCATGACTTCCACGTCCAGGATGATCTGCCGCTCCTCGGTCTTACGCTTTGCTAGGGTGATCATGTCCCACGGTACGCCGAGCACCCAATGGCTGGTCGTAGACCAGATGACCGCCAGCATGATCCAGAACCAAAGGTTGCTGAAACTGCGCATGTCGATCAGCTCGAATATTTGCAAGTAAATATCCACGAAAGTCTCGGTGTGCCTGTTGTATCGCTGTTTGTCTGGACCGTTATCTAGCCCGTGCCCTGACTTGTGTTTGCTTTTCTTACCTGTGCTTGGCGGCGATTCCTACCCCTTGAGATGTATGCGCGTTCATGTCACTCAAGGTTGACAGATAAAAAGGACATCGAACATGCGCCCAACCCAAGGCCCGTTTCCCCGTACCCGCTTGCGCCGAACCCGCCAATCCGCCGAAATTCGTGCGCTTGTGGCCGAAACCACGTTATCTGTCAGCGATCTGATCTGGCCTGTTTTCGTGCGCGAAGGCAATAACGCGGAAGAACCGGTGCCTTCCATGCCCGGCGTAGTACGCCGCTCCGTAGACCGTGTGGTAGAGGCCGCGCGCGAGGCGGCCGATATGGGCATTCCAGCGATCTGTCTTTTTCCTTACACCGAGGCCCAAAATCGCACCGCCGATTGCGCGGAGGCCTGGAATCCCGATAACCTGTCGAACCGCGCTACACGCGCGATCAAACAGGCCGTTCCGGATATTGCCATAATGACTGACGTGGCGCTCGACCCTTACTCAGATACTGGCCATGACGGCTTTGTGGTAGATGGCGAAATCATCAATGACGCAACCGTTGAGGCACTGGTAAAACAGGCTCTTAGCCAAGCAGAGGCAGGCGTGGACATTATCGGCCCCTCCGACATGATGGACGGCCGCATTGGCGCGCTGCGCGAGGCGCTTGAGGGCAATGGGTATCCTAATGTGATGCTGATGTCCTACGCCGCGAAATACGCCTCGGCCTTTTATGGCCCCTTCCGAGATGCCGTGGGCGCGTCAAGCGCACTCAAAGGCGACAAGAAGACCTACCAGATGGATAACGCCAACTCGAATGAGGCGCTGCGCTGCGTGGCCCGCGACCTAGAGGAAGGCGCGGATATGGTCATGGTGAAACCCGGTATGGCCTATCTCGACATCTGCCAACGGGTTAGTGAAACTTTCGGCGCACCTACCTTCGCCTACCAGGTGTCGGGAGAATACGCGATGATCATGGCTGCGGCACAGAATGGCTGGCTCGACCAGGATCGCGCGATGTTTGAAAGCCTCATGGCATTCAAACGCGCAGGCTGTCGCGGTGTTCTGACCTATTTTGCACCAGTCGTGGCAAAGGCCATCGGGTAAGACCCGCACCCGAATAAACTGCATAACTCAAACTATTATTTTTGCTAAATAAAAAAGATCAGCACTACTTAAAGCGGTATGAATATAGAGGGGCTGCAACTTCCCGCCTATCCCCCGCTTTCCGCATGACAGCCGCATTTCAATACTATATGATAAGCGGAGACCGGAAAAATCCGGCGCGGTAATCAGGCAGATCACAGGTAGAACCATGAGCAGCATTTCCCGACGCAAATTCTCTTTTGCACTCGCAGCTGTGCCAGCACTGGCGGCGTGCGGCAATGGCATTGGCAGCACCAAAGCCCAAGAAATTGACGCCCGCGTGGACGCGACGCTAAATTATCTATTCACAAACTTCCCTGCAGCGACAGAAATTGATGCCAAGTCAACGGGCAAACTGGTTATGCCGCTGGTCACGGAAGGTGGGCTGATCTTGGGTGGTGGCTACGGCCGCGGCGCGCTGCGGGTTGGTGGGGCGACAGTAGACTATTACTCCGCCACCAAGGGCAGCGTTGGCTTACAGATCGGCGCACAACAATTTGCCCATGTTCTATTCTTCATGACTGAGGAGTCACTGTCCCGATTCCGACGTGCTTCCGGCTGGGTCGCGGGCGCGGATGTGGAATATGTGTTCAACGACCAGGGCGGCAACCTACGGGCCGACACGACGACCACAAGTGCCCCCGTTCTTGCGGTGGTCTTCGGACAGGCCGGCGCCCTTGTAGGAGCCTCGCTCGAAGGCATGAAGTACACTAGGATTATTCCATAAACGTCGCCATCCAAGTACTTAAAATCGTGTAAAATGTGCTCTAAGGCCCCTAGAAGATTGAAATCCCATTCTGAGAACAAGGATCAGTGCAAGGTAAACTCACCCACCACCTGCCGCCACTCACCGGGAGAGATCATTTTGCGGTGAGTGAAAGAGACAGAGTGTAACGGGCCCTCGATTTCCCTCTGCCAGAAAGCCACAAAATCAAACAGTCGTGGATGGTCTGGTGCGATGTCGTATTCCTGCCAGATGAAACTATTCAGAACATGCGTGTAATCGGGCATACGATAAAAGAATTCCGCCGTGGTCAGCCCGTAGCCTTTTAGCATCATTTCCGTCTCGCTCATCGCCATATCCTGCCCCTTTTTTGACCTTTCTCTACATCATGCCCAAATCAATTTACTTTTCAATAAAAACAGTATGTTATCAGTTCTACCCTGTGGCTGCCAAAGCGGTGTCCTCACAGGGATTGCACCCCATATCCTGCCTCTGATATACTTGAGCCAACAAGATATAGCAGTCACGTGAACAGGCAGGACGACACTTGAACGACACGCCCGAAACCCCTGATTCTGAAGATGAAAACACGCCAGATCGCCCCGTATATGATGGGCCTTCGGTGTCCATTACCGATGAGATGAAATCGTCTTATCTCGATTACGCGATGAGCGTGATCGTCTCTCGTGCGATTCCCGATCTGCGCGATGGTCTCAAACCCGTGCACCGGCGCATCCTTTACGCAATGCATGAAACCTCAAACAGTCACGACAAGCCCTATCGCAAGTCAGCCCGCCCTGTGGGCGATGTCATGGGTAAATATCACCCCCACGGCGACAGCGCGATCTATGACGCCCTGGTGCGCATGGCGCAGGATTTCTCAATGTCCCTACCCTTGCTTGATGGGCAAGGCAACTTCGGCTCCATGGATGGCGATAATCCCGCCGCAATGCGCTACACTGAAGTACGCATGGACAAACCCGCCGCCTCCCTTCTGGCGGATATTGAAAAAGACACGGTCGATTTTCAGGACAACTACGACGGCAAAGACCGCGAACCTACCGTCCTGCCTGCCCGCTTCCCTAACATGCTGGTCAACGGTGCAGGGGGTATTGCGGTCGGTATGGCTACCAATATACCGCCCCACAACCTCGGCGAGGTGGTGGATGCCACGCTGGCGCTAATTGATGACCCCGACCTAGACAGTGCGCAGTTGAACGAATACGTGCCGGGACCCGACTTTCCGACCGGCGGTATTATGTTGGGCCGCTCCGGCGCGCGCAAAGCCTACCTTGAAGGCCGCGGTAGCGTAATCATCCGCTCCAAAACCCGGGTGGAAGAGATCCGCAAAGACCGCTACGCGATTGTCATCGACGAGATCCCCTATCAGGTCAACAAAGCGGCAATGATCGAAAAGATCGCCGAGACCGCGCGCGAGAAGAAGATCGAAGGGATTGCCCATGTACAGGACGAATCCGATCGTAATGGCGTGCGGGTAGTGGTCGAACTGAAGCGAGATGCCACCCCCGAGGTGGTTCTGAACCAGCTTTACCGTTTTACGCCGATGCAGACCTCCTTTGGCTGCAACATGCTGGCTTTGAACGGCGGGCGGCCCGAACAGTTAACCCTGCGTGGTTTCCTTAGTGCTTTCATAGACTTCCGCGAAGATGTTGTCGCACGTCGCACAGCCTATGACCTGCGAAAGGCACGCGAAAGAAGCCATATCCTCTGCGGTCTGGCCGTTGCCGTTTCCAATGTCGATGAGGTGGTTGCGACCATCAGATCTTCTGCCGATGCAGCCGAGGCGCGACACAAACTGATGACCCGGCGCTGGCCCGCGCAGGACATTCTTGAATACATCGCACTGATCGATGATCCGACCCATACAGCCAATGAAGACGGCACCTATAACCTGTCCGAGACACAGGCCCGCGCCATTCTTGATCTGCGCCTGCAACGCCTGACCCAACTGGGCGTGCGTGAGGTCACCGACGAGTTGCAGGAACTGGCCGGCAAGATCAAGGAATACCTCGCCATCCTCGCTAGCCGCGAACGTATCATGCAGATCATCGCGGATGAACTCAAAGACGTGAAAGATCAATTCGCCGTCCCACGCCGGACAGAGATCGTCGAATGGTCCGGCGATATGGAAGACGAAGACCTGATCGAACGCGAAGACATGGTCGTCACTGTCACCTCAGGCGGCTACATAAAACGCACTGCTCTGGCCGATTTTCGATCGCAAAAGCGCGGCGGCAAGGGCTTATCGGGGATGCAGACCAAGGAAGAAGACGTGGTCACCACCCTCTTCGTGGCCAACACCCATACTCAGCTTTTGTTCTTTGCCACTGATGGCATGGTTTACAAGCTGAAAACCTGGCGCTTACCCCTTGGTGGTCGCACGGCAAAAGGCAAGGCCATCGTAAACATTCTACCTATCCCTCCGGGTGTCTCCATCGCGGCTATAATGCCCGTAGATGTGCCGGAAGAGGATTGGAACACACTGCAGATTTTCTTTGCGACGAGTGCGGGTGATGTCCGTCGCAACGCCCTGTCAGATTTCACGAACGTCCGCGCCAATGGCAAAATTGCAATGAAGCTACCAGATGAGAACACGCGCCTTGTCAACGCACGTATCTGCAGCGAAGACGATGACGTGATGCTGGTTACAAGTTCCGGCCGCGCGATCCGATTCCCAACCACCGAAGTGCGCGTCTTCAAGGGCCGCGACTCGACTGGGGTGCGCGGTATCAGGCTGCAGGGCAATGACCGCGTGGTGTCGATGTCCGTGATCCGCCACTTCGAAGCCACGCCGGACGAACGCGCCACCTATCTCAAGATGCGCCGTGCTGCGGAAGGAGCAGGTGAGGACGAGGCTGAGAGTGACGACGAGGCCAGTGCAGATGCCTCCATCAGTCATGAACGGTTTGAAGAGATGCGCGCGGCCGAAAATTTAATCCTGACCATCACTGATGGCGGCTCTGGCAAGCTGAGCTCAAGCCATGACTACCCCGTGCGCGGGCGTGGGGGTATGGGTGTTCAGGCTATGGATAAGGCGATGCGTGGCGGGCCACTTGTGGCCTCCTTCCCGGTGGAGCGCGAGGACCAAATCATGCTCGCCACCTCGGGCGGTCAGTCGATCCGGGTGCCGGTGGAGGGGATTTCCTTCCGCTCCCGTTCGGCCGGGGGTGTGAAAGTGTTCAACACCGGTAAGGGCGAACAGGTTGTAAGCGTGGCTTGGATTGCTGAACAAGGCGATGAGGACGACATTGAAAACGCCTCCGAAGCCGCAGAAAACTGAGGCTTGCATTGGTTGTAATCTGGGCGGGCAATCCACAACCCACAAAAGCTCGTCTAAATTCTTATGGGTTTGACGGATCAAAATCGTCTTTTCGAGCGGTCGTTACCACAACCAAACAACATTGTCCCCAGCCAGATTAAAGGGATATGCAACGTGGCAGTACGGCGCAACGGCGGGTTTGATCAATGCGGCCTCAATCTAATCAGCATACTGATCGGGTCCTGTTTTTGGCAGCGGCCTGTGGCGTCATCGACGCACTGAACCGCGCTATCCACTTTTTGTAGATCCTGCCGATGGGTCTGGCGCAAGTTGTTTTACGCTACTCCGTAAACCCTGCTTGCGCTGAGTTTCATGGCCGGGCTCTACCTGAGGCTTAGTGCCCTTGGTTCAATAAATCTTCCTGCTGGTTTACCTGCTTTTTCCTGCGCCAAGCGCCGCAGTGCCGCGTAATCTGAAGCAGGTATCAAAGGGCGTGAACCTTACTAGTGCTGTGTTGCTGTGCTACGGTTCGCCACATGACGTTCAAGGCGGCGCTGTGTTCCCTGATGTTCTAGCGCAGTGGCGGGGCGCGGGCCTTGCACAAGGACATGAAGGCAAGGCAAGCCTACCATACGCTGTTTTTCATGCGCCTTATACCTTGCGGGGCTCCAATTACTGCAAGCGAAAAAGTTCAGATCAGGCGGCAGGAATTCCTAGTGTAGACACATCTCTGTTGTTTACTCAGATACGCGTTGGAAGGTTAGACCGATGCCGGATAGCGACCCAATGATCGAAGATATCGTCTCAACCGAGGTGATCGGCGATTCGGTGACCATAAGGGTGTCATTGGGCTCAATCATAAAGTTGCGTGCAGCAAAAAGACCATCAGCCCCGGTTAGGTCAAAGGAAAATACCACCTGCTGAATATCAGGACCACGCGGTCCGGGCGTCAAGTCACGCGGGTGATATTCTCGCAGAATAAGAACCCCACGCGGGTTGCCGCGCCGCGCATCAACCCCACCCACTAGGGCAACACCGTCAAGCGTCGACATCTTTTCCTTCTCGAAAAACACCAGCGTCTGGTTCCTGCTAGCGCCCACTGCATTGAACGTGCGCTGATCTTCTACGATAGCGATCTGATCACCGCCCGTCAGACGGATGTTCAGGCTTGGATTTTCAAGAATTGCGTCAACCCGCGTCTCATAAAGCTGACCATTGCGCTGAAGACGAATGCGCGGATGACGCAATGAGGGATTGACACCTCCCGCCATGGAAATCACGCTCAGCAGTTGGGTGTTGCGGCTTTCTAGCGGATAGCGCCCCGGCTTGCCTACACCCGCCGCTAAATCGACCGAATTGTTGCGCCCTGGCGTGTGACTCAACTGTACTTGGGCTGCCGGTACGATCATCTCCATCTCTGCTTGAATTTTGTCGCGGGCGGCCCCCGACGTCAAGCCGCGTACACGGACATCACCCACATATGGCAAGAACACCGTACCGGATGAAGAAACACTCAGCGGTGGGATTGGTGTCTGTTTCTGCCCGTCCGATATCAAGGAGTTTTGCTGGTTGTCCCAAATGACTACCGAGATAACGTCGCCGGTCTGGATTAGAGAACTGTCCGGCCCACGATCGGCATGAAACCAAGGACGGTCTTCATGCCACGACGATTTGGGCCAACTCTGTATCTGCGCCCCAGCTGCACGAGTTACTTCTACCACCTGAAAAGTCGGGTTCTCTGAACCCTTCTGACTTACAACTTCCTGTTGAATTGCCGCTGTCCGAGGTAGCGCGCAGGCCACAAGGCAAAGTGCTGCGAGTGCTATAACGAGGCTACGTGTGATCCACGCCAATTGCTCTACCCCAATTCGTTATTGTCTAGTGTTCAGTACCGCATGAAACCTATATGAGACAATGGAAATTTCGTGGACCACCAAGGATAGGCAAGTTCGTGACTGAAATCCCTCAAAAGGGTTGCGCTCTGGTCACAGGGTCGGGTGGACGCCTGGGCAGATTGCTGCGCGCAGCCCATAGAACAGCCGCCACAACGCAAAGGCGTTTTGTATTTCAATCACGCAGCCCCGGCTCTGATGTCCGCTGGTCACCGGGCATGTCATCTGCCGTCCTGCCCCGGTGCGAGGCGCTTATCGCGCTTTGGGGTGTGACGGGCGGACAAGCAGAGGCGCTCCGAGCCAATACAAAGCTGGTTGAAACAGGTATCACCCTCGCTCAGGAGATTGGCGCAAGACGGATGATCCACCTCTCTTCCGCCGCCGTCTATGGGCCCGGCACACAGATGAATGAGGATCATCCCACCGGGCAGACCGGGGCCTATGGACAAGCCAAATGCGACATGGAAGCCGCCGTGGCGCAGCATCAGGGTCAGAATGACATCACCCATATCTGCCTGCGCCTAGGCAATGTCGTTGGGGCAGACAGCCTAGCTCCTGCCTTAAAAGGCGAGGTCTCGGCACGGGTGGATCAGTTCCCAGATGGAAGAGGTCCCCTACGCAGCTATATTGGCGCCACCGATCTTTTGGCCGTTCTGAAAGCACTTTTAGATTTACCATCAGATATTTGGCCAGAAGTCTTAAACGTTGCAGCACCAAAAGCTTTACCCATGGACGCCCTGTTGGGCGCTGCCGGCTGCCCTTTCGACTGGTCCACTGCGCCCAATACGGCGATACCAGAGGCGACGCTGGATGTGGCACGGATGATGGCACTACTGCCCGGGCTCATTCAGTACAGCACTGCCGACGAGATGATCCGCGACTGGAAGCATCTGGACCGTCTGAGCGCGACGTGAAACTGTAGACACCATGACCTTGGGAAAAAGACTGCTCGACCTGATCCTTGCGCTGATTCTGGCCGTGATCCTTATACTACCCTTCGTGGTGGTTGCATGTCTCATACTAGTCCGGGATGGGCGCCCAATCTTCTACGCCTCCGAGCGCATGAAAACGCCTGACACAGGCTTCACCCTCTGGAAATTCCGCACCATGACAACCATCGCCAATGACGCTGGCGTGTCTGGCGGCGATAAATCCGTTCGTATTACCCGCACCGGATCCATGCTGCGGCGAAGGCGGCTTGATGAATTACCACAACTTTTCAATATTTTGCGCGGCGACATGAGTTTTGTTGGTCCGCGCCCTCCCCTACGCCGCTACGTAGAGCTGCGCCCCGATCTTTACCGTAAGGTTCTGCGCAACAGACCAGGTGTAACGGGGTTGGCCACGCTTCATTACCACGGCCACGAGGAGCGCCTCCTCTCAGCTTGCAAAACGCCCATGGAAACTGACCACGTTTATCTTACCCGCTGCGTACCAACCAAAGCGCGCCTTGACCTGATCTGGGCGCGCAACCGCTCCACCTGTTACGACGCTCTGCTAATCTGGCAAACCATGGCAGGCGTACTTTTCCGGATGCGCAAAAAGTAGGCGCAATGTCGCCTCCTCGAGCACATTTTGGGGCAACAACGCGACAGTACGAAAAGCCAGCCTTGAGTATTTGGCGTTTTTTGGTGTATGATCATGTGGTTGAGTTGGGTGCGCGCCCGCCAGCAACCGGCAAATAGATACCCCGAAAAGGAGCGGTCGTGTGCCAAAACTGAGCGTTCCTTACCGGTTGATCGTGAGTATGTCACGGCAGCAAAAACGTGTTGTGATTCTTACGGTAGATGTTGTGCTGATTGCCGTGGCTTACATGATGGCGCGTGCTCTGATCATCACCGATGGCACGGCTTGGAACTACACCTACGCGGTCGGAACAGACCTTGCAGCGCTCCTATTAATCGGTACAACCGCAATCGTCCTCCTTGGCCTGCATAAAATCAAGCTGAATGCATACCAGATGCAGGGTGTTGTTGAGGCGGCCTTTGTGGCCTGCATTCTGCTGGTTGTGGGTGTAGTCAGTGCCATGTTCACCGCACCACAGGGTACAGCTGCGAAGGTGTTCGTGGTCACGGCCATGATCTTTCTTATTCTCTCTGTCAGTTCCCGGCTGGTACTGCGCCGTCTGGTGCTGGCAATCTATTCCAGAGGTAACCCACGAATGCCCATTCTCATCTACGGCGCAGGACAAACTGGTCAACAACTGGCCACCGCCCTTGCCACTGATGACGCGGTCGAGCCGCTGGGCTTCATTGATGATGATCGCCGCCTGCAGGGATTGTTGGTTGCAGGGCTAAAGGTACTGCCACCGTCCGAGATGGAGAAATTGATCAAGCGCAAAAACGTAAAGCGCGTGGTGCTGGCGATGCCAAGCGTTGCCCGCGCGCGCCGATCTGTCATTTCCAAGCGCATTGCCGCCATCGGGTGCGAAGTCCATGCCCTGCCCTCATTTGCTGACCTGGTGGCGAATTCTGCTGTCCGCGGCCTGTCCGACACACAACCGGTCGACATCAACGAATTGCTTGGGCGCGACGGTCTGGAAGAGGAACTGCCCGGGGTGTCCGACACCTATGAAGGCAAGAATATCCTCATCACCGGGGCCGGCGGCTCCATCGGATCCGAACTTTGCCGCCAACTTGTGATGTGCAAGCCGCACCGCGTGGTGCTTATGGACCACAGCGAACTGGCCCTTTTCGAGATCGACCGCGAACTGCGCGCGATGGGGCGCAAGGTCGAGATCAGCGCGGTGTTGGGCTCAGTCACCAACAAGGCACTGGTCGAGGCTGCGCTCCGTGAGCACAAGATCAACATCGTGCTGCACGCTGCCGCCTACAAACACGTGCCGCTGGTGCAGCACAATGCACTTGAAGGTATCCAGAACAATGTCTTCGGCACAAAGACTGTAGCTGATGCAGCCCGTGCGGCCCGGGTGGACCGTTTCATCTTGGTGTCCACCGACAAGGCCGTGCGCCCCTCCAGCGTTATGGGTGCCTCGAAACGCTTTGCAGAACTTCTGGTCCAGGACCTCGCGACCCGCTCCTCCGCAACACGGTTCTCAATGGTGCGCTTTGGCAACGTGCTGGGCTCATCGGGCTCGGTCATCCCACTCTTTCACGAACAGATCGCCCGCGGCGGGCCGGTGACTTTGACCCATTCAGATGTCACACGCTACTTCATGACTATCCCCGAGGCCGTACAGTTGGTCCTTCTCGCTGGGACTTTTGCGCGCGGCGGTGATGTATTCGTGCTTGACATGGGAAAGCCCGTGCCGGTGCGTGAACTGGCGCGCAAGATGATTGAAACCTCGGGGCACAAAGTGCGGGACGCGCAGAACCCTAGGGGCGATATTGAGATCCAGATCACAGGTCTGCGTCCAGGCGAAAAGATGCACGAGGAACTTCTTATTGGGTCCGACATGCTGACCACGCCCCACCCCAAGATCATGAGGGCACAGGAAAAACACCTCTCCGAGATCGAAATGGCAAATGCCGTGCAATCCTTACGCCAGGCTATAGAGGCACGCAGCACCGAACAGCTTTTCCAGACGCTTGCTCAATGGATCGAGACGAACGAAGAAGACGATATCAAGACGGTCAACCAATAATCTTACCGTCCGAGGTGGCGCTGCCCCTGCCGCCTTTGGCGGCCCCCGACGTTTCGATGGAAGGATGAAACAGAGGCGATATCGCTTATGGCTTCTTCTTGCCAAAGATACCCCTGCCGAAGTCTAAAAATCAAAGGCCTCGCGTCAGTCTGCCTTTTCTGCCTTTTCCGCCAACACGAGCCAGTCTTCCTCAACTTCCATCAAGCGTGACTGGCGTTCCGCCAGCGCCTCGCTCGCTTTCCTGAATTTCACTGGCTCACGGGTGAAGAGCTCCGCGTCCGAGAGCAGCTCTTCCAGCTTGGCGATCTCGGCCCCCAACCGGTCCATCTCATCAGGCAGTCGCTCAAAGCGGTGTTGCTCTGAAAAACTGAGACCCGTTTTTTTTCCAGGTTTCGACGTGACGGCTTTCAGTTTCGGTACGGTTTTCGCAGGCTTTCTTCCCGAAGTAACAGGCGTCAGCACATCACCCCGCTGCGTTAACATGTCTGACCAGCCCCCGGCATAGGTCGTCACCTGGCCCTGTCCCTCCATCAGGATAGTTTGCGTCACCACTCGGTCGAGGAAATCCCGATCATGGCTGACCAGAAGCACTGTACCGTCATAGTCATCCAGCAACTCCTGCAACAGATCGAGCGATTCGATATCCAGATCATTTGTCGGCTCATCGAGCACCAGCAGGTTACTTTCCCGTGCCATCAGTCGTGCCAGCAAAAGCCGCGCTTTCTCCCCACCCGAGAGAGAACGCACCGGGGCGCGGGCCTGCGACTCGTCAAACAAAAAGTCCTTGAGATAACCCACCACGTGCCGGGGCGTGCCGCGCACCATCACCTGGTCCGACCGGCCAGAGACGGCCATGTCCGTCTCACTGGTCATACTGTCCCAAAGGCTCATATCCGGGTCCAGCGCAGCGCGGGTCTGGTCAAAAATTGCAGGCACAAGGTTGGTGCCATGCACCACCGAACCGCTATCGGGTTCCTCCTGCTTCATCAGCAGCCGTAAGAGCGTTGTCTTGCCCACCCCGTTTGGCCCAACAAAGGCAACACGGTCCTTGCGTTGCAGCAGAAGAGAGAAATCTCTGAGAATGAGGTTTCCTTCGTAGGCTTTTGAAATTCCTTTTGCTTCAATCACTTTGCGGCCAGAGCGCTCACCACTTTCCAGCTGCATCGCCGCTGTACCCTGACGGCGGATTTGGGCGGCACGTTCAGCCCTCAGGTCCTGCAGCGCGCGCACTCGACCCTGGTTGCGCTTGCGCCGCGCGCTGATGCCTTCAACGGCCCACCGGGCCTCTGCCTTTATCTTGCGATCGAGCTTGTGACGCGCCAGATCTTCCTCAGCCCAGACAGTTACGCGCCAAGCCTCGAACGCTTCGAACCCCTTGTCCTGACGCCGCATCATCCCGCGATCCAGCCAGAAGGTCGACCGCGTTAGAGCCCGCAGGAAGGCGCGGTCATGACTGATCAGCACATAGGCGCCACGGGCCTGCGCCAGTTGCCCCTCCAGCCAGGCAATTGCCTGAATATCCAGGTGGTTGGTTGGCTCATCCAGCAGCATCAGGTCTGGGCCTTCCGCCATCAGCTTGGCCAGTGCCGCGCGGCGGCGTTCCCCGCCTGAGGCCGTGGCGGGCGAGAGCGCGGGATCAAAGCCCAATCCCTGCGCGGCTTTCATCACCAGATGTTCCTGTGCAGCTCCTAACTGGCTTACCGCAAAATCGCCGAGCGTCGCAAAGCCCGCAAAATCGGGATCTTGCTCCATATACCCCACGGATGTGCCAGGCGGCAGCGCGCGGGTGCCTTGATCGGCCTCCACTAGCCCTGCCATCACCTTCATCAGCGTTGATTTCCCCGATCCGTTGCGGCCTACAAGGGCCGCACGGTCTCCGGTATGAACAGTCATCGACAACCCATCCAGAAGGGGGTTTCCGCCGAAAGTCAGCGATAAGTCAGAGAGTTGCAGAAGCGGTGAACGGGCCATGCCGGCGGGCTATCGCGCTTGCGCGCCACGGTCAAGCAGATGCAGGATCGCGTAACTGTGAAGCGAGAGCGCCCCTTTGACACGGCTGCCCGTTGCCATCGGGGCCATATCCGCTACCCTATGTGGCGGGGCGCTGAACAGACGCAGCGTGAATTGGAACAGCCATGTCACTGGGCAAACAGCTTTTCTTTCTGATCGTTATCGCAGGTCTTGCTTATGGAGGGTACGAGGCATGGTCGCGCTATGGTGCCACTGAAGAGGTTGCCAGCGCCCCCCGCCCAAGCCGTCCGGCGACGGTGGAGCTGGCCACGTCGAAGATGCGCAGTATGGCGCAAACGGTCGAGGCCGTGGGCACAACCCGCGCGCGTCAGTCGGTAGCTATCGTTCCTGAAGCAGACGGACGTGTGATCGAGATGCTGCTAGTCCCCGGTCAAGATGTATCGCAGGACGACGTTCTGGTCCGGCTGGACGCCGACATTCAACGTGCCGATCTGACCGAAGCCAAGGCGCGTGTCATAGAACGCCAGCAGGCTCTTGAGCGGGTCGAACAATTGATTGGCTCAGCCGCCGTTTCCCAAGCCACGCTTGAAGACACCACCGCCCGCCTTGCCGAGGCACGCGCCCAGCTTGACCGGGCCGAGCAGCGCTTTGCCAATCGCACTATCACCGCCCCCTTCAGCGGCGTCGTTGGCCTGCCCGAGATTGACCCTGGGGCGTGGATTGATGCGGGCGAAACCATCACCACGCTCGATGACCTTAGCGATGTGGAGATCGAGTTTTCCCTTCCCGAAACCCTCTTTGCAACAGTGCGCATCGGTCAACATGTCACCGCCCGCAGTGCCGCATTCCCAGGACGCAACTTTGACGGCCAAATCACCGCGCTCGACAGCCGAATCGAGCCGATCAGCCGCTCCTTCCGTACCCGCGCCGTCATTCCCAACCCAGATCGCCTGTTGCCTGCGGGCATGTTCATGTCGCTCACACTGACACTGAGTGAAACCAACGCCGTGGTTGTTCCGGAAGAAGCAGTCGTCTTTCAGGCTGCGGAAACTTATGTTTTTGCCGCCATTGATGGTGTTGCGGTCCGTATGCGGGTCGAGACAGGCCAGCGCCGTGATGGCTGGGTGGCGCTGCACTCAGGGCTTGAGGAAGGCGTCGAGGTGGTGGTGCGCGGGCTGCAACAGGTCAAGGATGGCAAGGCGATCCGCGTGCTCGAGCCCCAGAACGGCACACCGCCGACCCGGGATAGCGGCTCATGACTCTGCCAAGCATCGCGGTTCGCCGCCCGGTTTTGGCTGCTGTGATTAGCCTTTTGATCCTCGTGTTCGGACTGGCCGCGCTGCAATCCATACCGGTGCGTGAATTGCCCGATGTAGACAGTGCCATTGTCACGATCAACACCACATACACAGGTGCTGCGCCAGACGTGATCGACACCGATATCACAGAACCTATTGAGGGCGCCGTATCAGCCATCACCGGGCTGCGTTCGATCAGTTCGGAAAGCCGACAGGGTCGCAGCATCATCCGGCTGGAGTTTGAAACCGGTACAGACGTGGAAACGGCCGCCGCAGACGTGCGTGACTCCGTAGGCCGCATCCAGTCACGCCTGCCGGAAGAGGCCAACGATCCGCGCGTGGTAAAAAGTGACGCAGATTCCGACCCGGTGATGCGGCTGGCCATCACCTCGACCCGCATGACCACGGCCGAAATCACCGACTATATCGACCGTTTCATCGCAGACCGCATTGCGACCATCGATGGTGTGGCGGACCTGCGTATCTATGGCCAACGCCCCTTCGCGGTGCGCATCTGGCTCGACCGTCGTTCCATGGCTGCGCGTCAGTTGACCGTGACAGATATCGAACAGGCGCTTCGGCGCAACAACGTCGAGTTGCCCTCGGGCGTTGTGAAATCCGAAAGCCGCCAGCTCTCCGTGCGCCTCAACAGTCGCCTCAAAACACTGGATGATTTCCGCGACGTGGTGATCGACAGGGTGGCCGGCTACCCCGTGCGTCTGGGCGATGTGGCACGGGTAGAGGCCGGCGTTGCAAATGAATCAACCATCGTGCGCACCAATGGCTCTGACGCTGTGGGCATCGCCGTGCTGCGCAAAAGCCAGTCCAACACCATTGCTATTTCTAAAGCCGTGCGGGCCGAGATCGTCAATATCACTCCAACGCTGCCGCAAGGCATGCGCATCATTGTGGGCTCTGATGATGCGCTTTTTGTGGGCGCGTCGATCCGGGAGGTCCTAATCGCGTTGTCGATCTCGCTGGCGCTCGTGGTGCTGGTGATTCTAGTTTTCCTAAGGTCTCCGCGCGCCACGCTCGTGCCCGTAGTAGCCATCCCGGTGTCCCTCATAGGCTGTTTCATCCTAATCGGGGCATGGGGGTTTTCATTGAACACGCTGACCCTTCTAGCACTTCTGCTGGCTATTGGCCTCGTGGTAGATGACGCCATCGTGGTGCTCGAAAACATTCAAAGGCGTATCGAAAACGGCGAAAGCCCACTGGTGGCATCGCTCAGAGGGACCGAGCAGGTAACCTTCGCTGTGATCGCCACCTCCGTCACACTGATCGCCGTGTTCATCCCGCTGTCTTTCATGCCCGGACAGGTGGGGCGGCTTTTCGTGGAATTCGGCTGGGTTTTGGCAGGCACCGTGGCGATCTCCACCTTTGTCGCGCTGACCGCCTGCCCGGCTCTTGCATCACGCGTTCTCAAGAAGCCCAAGAAACCGCCCAAGGACAGCAATAAAATCCGAGGCGTGGCGCGGGTTTACCAGAACATCCTGGCACAAGCCCTGCGTATGCCTCTTGTCGTTTTGGCCCTCGCGCTTGCCGTCACCGCAGGTGCTGCACTGTTCTACGAGGGCCTTCCCCGTGAGCTGGCCCCCAAGGAGGACCGAGGCGTGGGTTTTGTCCCCCTTACCGCCCCGCAAGGCAGCACGGTCGAACATTCCGACATCGCCGCGAAACAGGTGGAGGATATTCTGGAACCCTACCGCGAGGCTGGCGTCATCAAAACGGTCTTCACTTTCACCGGCTGGAACAACCGGGCGTGGCGGTCTTTCGTGGTCTACCGGCTGGTGCCATGGGAAAAGCGCGAGATGTCGGTGGACGAACTTGTGGGCGAAATCCGCCGCAACATGAGCAAGGTCACCGTGGCACGCGGCTTCCCCGTCACCCCTGCGGGCCTTGGCCTGCGCGGCAATTCCACACCCGTGCGCGTTGTCATCGGCGGCCCTGACTTTGCCAGCGTTCAGGAGTGGTCCACCGAACTTCTAGAACGGGCGCGCGAGATACCGGGCCTTGTGAACCCCGACATCAACTACGAAGAAAACCTGCCGCAGCTTGATCTCGACATCGACCGCAACCGCGCCGATGACCTTGGTATCCCCATCGAGGCGGTGGCGACCACGCTGCAAACCATGCTCGCCTCGCGCGAGGTGACAAGCTTTGTCAGTCGCGGGCGGGAATACCCCGTGATCCTTCAGGCCGAAGATCGCGACCGCGACAGCCCCTCGGATATAGACAACATCTTCATCCGGGCGGGCGACGGCACGACCCTTGTGCCCCTTGGCGCGATTGTGACCTTGAAGGAAAACGCCGCCGCGCCCTCGCTCAGACGCTATGACCGCCTGCCCTCGATCCAGTTGTCGGGGACGGTGGCCCCGGGCTACAACCTCGGCGCGGTTCTGGATGATATCGAACAGATCGCGACCGAAATCCTGCCCGCCGGGGCAAAGCTAGGCTATGAGGGTCAGTCGCGCACCTTCAAGGACACATCTTCAGGCGTGGGCGTGGTGCTGATTATGGCGATTGTGATCGTGTTCCTGGTACTGGCAGCTCAGTTCGAAAGCTTCGTGCATCCGGTGACCATCATGTTGACGGTGCCTGCCGGGCTTGCAGGCGCGATCTATGCGATTGCCATCGGGGGGCTGTCGATCAACATCTATTCCCAGATCGGGATCATCCTTTTGGTGGGACTTGTGGCCAAGAACGGCATCCTGATCGTGGAATTTGCCAACCAGCTGCGTGACAAGGGCATGCCGGTGCGCGAGGCGGTGTTGCAGGCCTCAGCCCTGCGGCTGCGGCCCATCGTGATGACGGTGACCTCCACCGTGCTCGGCGCGCTGCCGCTGGTGCTGGCCAGTGGTGCGGGGGCCGAAAGCCGGTCGGCCATTGGGACGGTGATCATTGCGGGGCTTCTGATGGCATCGGTGCTGATGCTGTTCGTAACGCCGGTGCTCTATGACCTCCTGGCGCGTACGACCAAACCGCGTGGCGTGTTTGAACGCATCATCGATCGCGAACTCGCCAAGCCTGAACCCCGCGCAACGCCCCGAAATCTTTGAAGAGACCTTAGCAAAACTCACACTTCGGCTCAAAAACAGTCGCAACGGAGCGCGTTCGACAGGCCGTGGCGTGGCGATCCAACGGCGGAACAGCAGCACTTTATGGTGCAGAATCCGAACTAAACCCGAGCGATGCGCTGCCTTCATCGCTTCGCCAGGCCAGGGGGCGGCCTGGCGAACGCGCGGCGGGCTTCGCCCTTGATTCCGCACGGGGGCGTCGCGAGGGGTGTTTTGCTGAAGTCTCTCTTGAAATACTTCGGGCGCATTTTTTCAATTTGATCTGCTACAAACTCCCCCCTCACTTACCGCGAAAGCTGTCACCAAAAGGGCAGCAATTCGGTAATTGAACCTTCCTCGGAATGATCGTTGGTCTGCTCTGGCTCAATTTGGGAAGTGTCGCTCATATCGAACCGTCCTTTTCATAGTCTTTTGAAGCATTGCGAACACTCTTTGCAGCAGCAATGTCTCTTGTGAGCTTTCCAATTGAGGCTAACCCTACGAATGACACGCCAAGCTGTGAAGAAAATGAAAAAGTGCCTGTATCTCCGTCATAACCAATTACGAGCCACAGCAGGAGAAGCGCCCAAATCCCAAGAAACTTCAAAATAGGACTCATAAATTCTTCCATGGTACATTCTGCTTTTCCTCAAAGCACACAGCGATACTGTCACTCTAAGCACCTCTCCATCCGTTCAAGCCGATTTAGCGCATTCATAGTTGGCTCTTCGCTTTGCCTTCCAAAGGACTTTAGACTTGTGCACAACTTACAGTAACGTTAGCAAAAAACTAAAGATGGAATTGTTCCGCAAGTGCATGAAACTTAGGTTGCCAAAATAAAATAAAAACAAGCATTTACAGCATTGTTTCTTTCTCCAATAGGCGCGAATAATACTTGCGCCGATCTGAATCATCTCTTTATGACTGTCCGGTTTTTTTGAACACGACTTTAGTCAAATGCGCGCCCGGCCAAAGGGCAAACCCCGTCCTGGGCTTGACCCGGGACCTCGCTTTCCTCTGTCCCCACGAGGCCCCGGGTCAACCCCGGGGCGGGTATTGAGAACACTCAGCTCTCCGCCATCTCCTGCTCCGCGCGACTTACAGCCCTGTTGCCCGTCACTACACCCAAAGACTTCAGCTTACGATGTAGAGCGCTGCGTTCCATGCCGACGAATTCTGCTGTACGGCTAATATTGCCGCCGAAACGGTTGATCTGATTCAGCAGGTATTCCCGCTCAAACGCCTCGCGCGCCTCGCGCAGGGGCATAGTGGCCACCGCGCCCGACAGAACCACGCGCCCATCCTCGACTGGCGTTTCCACCTCACCTGGCAACTCCCGTGCCTCGATCTCGCCCGAGCCATCGCCAAGGATCAACACACGCTCAATCACGTTGCGCAGTTGGCGCACGTTGCCTGGCCAACTCATCGTTTGCAAAAGCGCGCTTGCCTCTTGGGTCAGATCGCGTTGCGGCAGGCCCTGTTCACGGTTCAGCATATCGATGAAATGCGCGGCCAAATCGGGAATGTCCTCACGCCGTTCCTCGAGGCTGGGAACGTCAATCGGAACCACATTTAGACGGTGGTACAGTTCCCGGCGAAAACGATCCCCATCGATCTCCGCCTCTAGATCGCGGCTGGTCGATGAAATCACCCGCAAATCCACCTGCACCTTTTCCGCACCACCGACGCGCAGGAAGGTCTGGTCGACCAGCACCCGCAGAATCTTGGATTGTGTGCCAATGGGCATATCGGCCACCTCGTCAAAATAGATGACCCCGCCATTGGCCTGTTCCAGCAATCCCCCTTCCGAGCCCCGCTCATCGGATTCGCGCCCAAACAACACCTCTTCCATCCTCTCCGATTCAATTGAGGCACAGCTGACCGACACGAACGGTCCGTCAGCGCGGTTGGAATTGGCGTGGATGTAGCGCGCCGCCAACTCCTTACCGCAGCCCGAGGGCCCGCTCAGCATCACACGGCCATTGGATTTGGTTACCTTGTCAAGCTGCGAAACAAGGGTGCGGAAAGCGGGGCTATCCCCCATCATCTCTGACGGCTCAGACCCCTGGCGCCGAAGCGCTTGGTTTTCGCGGCGCAATCGGCTGGTTTCCATGCCGCGACGAATGACGACTAGCAACTGATCGATGTTGAAAGGTTTTTCGATGAAGTCATAAGCGCCCTGCTTGATCGCTGCGACCGCAATCTCGATATTTCCGTGACCCGAGATGATTACAACCGGTACATCCGGGTAATCACGCTTGACGGTTTTGAGGATATCAATCCCGTCCATGTTGCTGTCCTTCAGCCAGATATCGAGGATCAAAAGTGCAGGCTGCTCGGATGAAATCTGGTTCATCGCCTCGTCGGAATTGCCGGCCAGACGCGTGCTGAACCCTTCATCCTTAAGGATGTCTGAGATCAGCTCACGAATGTCACGTTCATCATCTACGATCAGAATATCGCCCATTCTATCCTCTCACCGTTTGTTTTTTCATATCCGTTTCTTCTTCAATAATCCCAGCCAGCACCGGCAACCTCACCACGGCCATAGCACCCGGATGCGCCCCGTCTGCAAATGGCACAGCATCTTCGAGCACCAGTGTGCCACCATGTTCTTCAATGATCTTCTTGACGATCGGCAGGCCAAGACCAGTGCCCTTCTCGCGCGTTGTCACATATGGCTCAAAAAGACGAGAGCGGTCCTCCGGTAGACCGATCCCGTTGTCCGAGATGCAGATCACCGCCTCGTCGCCTTCCACGCGGCTCACCACCCGAATTTCAGCAGCGTGCCCCCGTGGCTTTCCACGCTCGTAAAGAGATTCAATTGCTTCACCTGCGTTCTTGATCAGGTTTGTCAGCGCTTGGCTGATCATCGTGGCATCCACCTCCGCCCCGATTGCGCCATCATGCAACTCTGTCACGAACCGCACGTCAGGCTGGCCGGCTTCCTGCAACACCACCGCCTCGCGCAGGAGTTTGGTCAGGTCCTCTGACCGCGTATCCGGCTCTGGCATCCGTGCGAATTTGGAGAACTCATCCACGATCCGGCGCAGATCATCGGTCTGACGTACAACTACATCCGTGAGCTGTTCCAGATTGGCCGCCTGTTCTTCATCCAACTCGCGGGAGAATTTGCGCTTGATGCGCTCGGCCGACAGTTTGATTGGCGTCAGAGGGTTCTTGATCTCATGCGCAATTCGGCGCGCAACGTCACCCCAAGCCGCCATCCTTTGGGCCGAGACAAGATCGGTCACATCGTCAAAGGCCACCACATAACCCTCAAGCGCGCCACTTTCGCCCAGTCGCGTCGACATGCGCACCAGAAGGTTTTCCTGACGTCCGCCCCGGCTGACCTTGATTTCTTCCTGCGCAAAGCCGCCCAGCGTACCCTGAAGCCTTTCGAACAAAGTGGCAAATTCTGGGATCGCCACGCTCAGCGCCAGCGATTGTTGCGCATCCTCTTCCCAGTCAAGCAGGCGCTCGGCGGCCCGGTTCACAAATGCCACCCGACCATCCGGATCAAGCCCAACCACGCCCGAAGAAACCGACCCAAGCACCGAATCAAACAGACGGCGACGGCGTTCGATTTGCTGGGTGTTCGATAACAGCCTGTCTCGCTGGCCCTTGAGCTGCCGGGTCATCTGGTTGAAATAGGTGGAGAGCATGGCAATCTCGTCATCGCCTTCCTCTTCCAGTACCCGCACGTCCAAATCTCCATCCCCAACCCGTTGTGCCGCACTTGTAAGCCGCCCCACCGGACGCGAGAGGCGTTCGGCAAACCACATGCCAAGCCAGATTGACGCAAGGATCAGGATAACGGCAAAGCCAAGGTAAAGAAGCCCGAACTCGAACAGAACCCGACCCCGTTCACTTTCCCGTTGCTGGTAAAAGACGGCCGTTTCCTTTGTATCATCCAGCAAAGAAAGGATCGCACCATCCACGTTGCGGCTGACATAAAGGTAGCGGTCTGGTATTTCTTCCAGCGGCATGAGCGCGCGAAATTCATTGTTATCCCAATCCCTTATGACCAGAACCCCCGCCTCGCTCGCCTCAATAATCTCGTCGTCCGAAGGTTCTTCGTAATCAAACAGATACGACCGTTCCCCGCGCGCGCGGATGTCGCCTGTTCCGTCAATGATATAGGCCTCTCGCAAGCCCCGCTGAATGCCGCGTTGCCCGCGCGAAAGGATCTGGCGCAGCTCTCCGTCATCAAGGAAAACTGCAGCCCGGTTGGTGGCATTGATGAAAGACGCCAGCGCCTGCGCATCAGTGATAAGGTCGCGGCGATGTTCTTCCTCATAGGCCTGCGCGGCCAGAACCGAGTTGTCTACCACGCGCCCTACCCGGTCTGAAAACCATGCCTCAAGACCCATGTTCACCGACAGCATGGCAAAGACGGCCACCGCAATCGTAGGCAAAAGCGCCATCCCAGCAAAAACGCCCGTCAGACGGAGGTGCAATCGCGACCCAGCAGAGCGCCGCCGCCTTGCGGCCACCATCTGGATAAGTTGTTGCAGTACAAGCGCCGCGATCATGATGACGTAAATCAGGTCCAGCAGGAGAACGAAGCGCAGATATTTGGACGAAGCGCCCTGATCCAGCGGCCCCATGACCAGATAGGTTAAAAGCGCGAGGACCGGACCCATCACCGCAAGGCTAAAGGTCGCCAAAGTTTGCACCCGACGTAACCGCCTGATCCGGCTCACCGTATCCCACGACAGTTGGCGTGTCCTCGCCGCCACTGTGATCCCCCATCACCTAGTTGATGCCTGCTTAGGCGACCTCAATATGTTGCAAAGCGAAGGAATATTTGCCGCTTTGGCAACAGTCATGTTGCAGTTTTACATCAACTTGCGGCGACGAGTCACGCGAATATCCAGATCATTGATCTTCTTGCGCAAAGTATTGCGATTGATCCCAAGCAGATCGGCGCATTTCGCTTGGTTTCCACGGGTTGCGTCGAGCGCGATCTCAATCAGCGGCGCCTCCATCTCCCGCAGGAGTCGGGCATAAAGGCCAGGGGGCGGAAGGGTATTGCCGTGCAGGTCAAAGTAACGGCGCAGGTGCCGCTCAACAGAATCCGAAAGGCTTTCACCACCACCCTGCCCTACGACAGGTGCCGCGGCAGGCTGGTTGCCCAATACGCCTTCAACCTCCGCGCGGGAAATCTCAGGGCCGCGCGCGGTCAATCCGATCCGCTGAACCATGTTCTCAAGCTGGCGCACGTTACCGGGCCAGCTGTAGACGCGCATCAGCTCCATTGCCTCAACCGACAAGCTGCGCGCGGGCGCACCATCACGCTCGGCCCGGGCCATAAAGTGTTCGACAAGAAGCGGAATGTCATCGACCCGGGTGCGCAGTGCCGGCACATCGACCACGGCGCCCGAGAGCCGGTAATAGAGATCCTCTCTCAGCGTGCCACTTTCCAGCTTGTCAGCCAGACGGCCTAGGCTTGTTGCCATGAAGCGGGGGACGTGATCACCGGGGGCATCCATCATCCGCACAACACGGGATTGTGCATCCGCCGGCAGGTCGCCGACCTCGTCCAGTACAACTGTTCCCCCTTTGGCCCGTGACATGACCTTGGCCGGACCTTCCAGATCGGTCAGATCGGCTGCGGTCACCGTTACGAAAGGCAAAGTGCGCCGATCGGAAAAATCGTGAATAGCTCGCGAAATTAGAGATTTGCCCGTACCGGATTCGCCCGTAATTAGCACCGGCAGATCCGTGTTCATCAATCGCGCGACCACGCGATACAGCCCCTGCATCGCTTCCGTGCGCCCAATCAGGGGAAGCTCATCAGGGCGATCTTCGCCCTGTTCCGTAGCCTGCGATACCCGCCCCCGAGCATCAATGGCGCGTGCGGTGCGCTTCATCAGGTCGGGCAAATCAAAGGGTTTGGGCAAGTAGTCATAGGCCGCCGCCTCTTCGGCCTGGATGGCAGTCATAATGGTGTTCTGTGCAGATATGACGATTACTGGCAAGCCGGGGCGGTCCTCGGCAATCTTGGGAAGCATTTCAAGCCCATTGCCGTCGGGCATCATCACGTCGGTGATCACCGCGTCGCCCTTTCCTTCCGACACCCACCGCATCAGCGTGGTCAGCGAACTGGTGGCGTGCACCTTGCAGCCCGCGCGGGTGAGCGCCTGCGTCAGAACCGTGCGGATCGTGCGATCGTCATCTGCGACCAAAATAGTGCCGTCCATTAAGCTTCCTCCATATCCTTAGGTGCTAGCGCAAGCGAGATTCGGAACACCGTGCGCCCGGGCGTAGAACTGACCGAAAGCCAGCCGTGGTGGTCGGAAATAATCTTAGCCGCCAACGCAAGGCCCAGACCCGTACCGTTCTCCCGCCCTGACACAAAGGGCTCAAATACGTCACCCGCAATATCAGGCGGCAGGCCAGGGCCATCGTCAATAATCTCGATTTGCAGGGGCAGTGTTTTGCCACCCCCGTTTCCATTCCGCACGCGCAAAGATTGTTCGTAATAGGTGCGCAGCTCTATGCGACCCCCGCCTTGGTGCGCGGCCTCAGCGGCGTTCTTGATCAGGTTCAAGAAGACCTGAAGCAGTTGATCGGGATCGCCCAAGGCCAGTGGAAGCGACGGATCGTAGCGCTCCATCACTGTCATGTCGGCGGCAAACCCTACAACTGCAGAGCGCCGCGCACGGTCCAGAACGTCGTGAATGTTGATCGCCTTAAGCTGCGGCGCAGTCACGTTGCCAAACTGTTCGACCTGCTCCAGAAGACTAACAATTCGACGGGTCTCACTCACGATTAAGTCTGTTAATTCCAAGTCTTCCGAGCTGAGATTCATAGACACCAACTGCGCTGCGCCTGTAATACCTGCCAGCGGGTTCTTGATCTCATGGGCCAGCATCTCTGCCATGCCAATCGCCGACTTAGCGGCCGCCTTGACTGATTTGCTTTGCGTCACACGACCTGCCAGCTCGCGGGGTGAAATCAGGATTAGCATCGACCCGTCATCGCCTGATAGGGGCGCGATCTGAAGGTTGCACTGCACGGGCGCGCGGTCA
The DNA here is from genome assembly GCA_963691795.1 of Roseovarius sp. Lineage (GTDB taxonomy): Bacteria > Pseudomonadota > Alphaproteobacteria > Rhodobacterales > Rhodobacteraceae > Roseovarius. The sequence continues at coordinate 2,606,875 of OY829373.1, read as the reverse complement.
CCAGTGCCGATGTCTACATCATTGACAAAAAGCGGCCCACCATTGTCACGGGACCGTTCCATCGCCTGCTCAAGCGGCGCATCCACTGCCAGCCTGTCCCAGATGGGCAGGCCCACCAGCGACCGGGCGGAGGACATAAAAAACGCCTCAGCCGCCGGGTTGATACGTTCAATACTATCCGTGCCGTCTACAATCACTGCAGGCACGGGAAGGGAAATCCAGATTGCGTCGTCCGCACCGGTCATGCCGCCATCCTTTCACCATCTGCAAGAGCCTGAGGGATCAAGGCAAGCACTGTCTGGGGCAACTTTTCCGTAAGGACGGCCTTGCGTAACGTAACGCCTGTGCCAGCCGCATCCATGTACCAGCCCAGATGTTTGCGGGACACCCGCGCGCCAAGTTCCGAGCCGTAGAACTCAAGCATCGCTTCGTAATGCGCGCACACCATGTCCGCCAAGTCTTCACCGTTGGGGATGTCCGGTGTGGGCGCGCCATAGAGGGAGGCGGCCACTTCAGCCAAACGCCATGGCCTGCCCTGAACACCCCGCCCGATCATGACGCCATCAGCACCCGATTGTACCAAGGCCTCACGTGCAGTTTCAGGGCTTGTAATGTCACCGTTGGCAATCACCGGAATTGACACTGCCTCCTTGACCGAGCGGATCGCGGCCCAATTGGCATGGCCCTTGTAGAACTGGCACCGGGTTCGCCCATGGATGGTGATCATACAGATCCCAGCCTCTTCGGCCCGCTGCGCCAACTCTGGCGCATTGAGCAGTGCGTCGTCCCAACCCAGCCGGGTCTTGAGTGTCACCGGAATATCCACCGCGCCCACCACCGCGTCAATCAGCGTGAGTGCATGGTCAAGGTCCTTCATCAGCGCCGAGCCACTGGCCCCTGACCCGCTTGAAGAGGTTACCTTCTTGGCAGGGCACCCCATGTTTATGTCGATGATGCGCGCGCCTTGATCGGCCACCTGTCGCGCAGCTTCGGCCATCCAGTACGCCTCGCGACCCGCAAGCTGCACGGCCGAATTGGCCACGCCAAGGCCAAGCTCTGTCTTCTCCCGCACTCCAGGCTTCGATTGTACCATTTCCTGGCTCGCCACCATTTCGCTTACAACAAGCCCTGCGCCAAACCGCGACACAAGTTGTCGAAACGGCAAATCCGTGATTCCAGCCATTGGGGCCAGAAAAACCGGGGGATCCGGTGGCAGGTTTGGCACAAATTGCATTTTTGCTTAATCCTTGAGCGATACTCCGCTTCTAGGTGGTCATCTGTGATACGGCAATAAAACATGATGTTTAAACCTATGGGCGGCACATATTCGCCTATTTTTTGTGCATTTACGTACCTGCTTGGCTACCACAATCCAGCCAAGGCTGGCCTTGCAGGGGTCGACCCCGTCGCGCTATCAGGACCCATGACATCTGCAGCCTCCCTTATCGCCACTGTATTCGGCACTGGCCATCTCCGGCCGGCTCCGGGCACATGGGGCTCTCTCGCCGCGCTGCCGCTTGGGTTTGCCCTGCATCTACTGGGCGGGCCCGTGATGCTGTGTGCTGGTATTGCAGTCTTTTTTGCACTGGGCGTCTGGGCCACGGCACAGGTCACCGCCGGTCAAGAGGATCACGACCCATCCGAGGTGGTAGTGGATGAACTTGTCGGGCAATGGATTGCGCTTCTGCCCGTCTCTATCGGGTTGATGCATAGCAACGCGTCAGTGCTAGACATGTGGCCTGGCTGGGTCGTGGCTTTCGCTCTCTTCCGGCTCTTTGACATAACCAAGCCAGGCCCCGTGGGCTGGGCCGATCGACGCAATGATCCACTTGGGGTCATGCTTGATGACGTGATCGCGGGCGTCTTTGCAGCGCTTGGCGTAGGCGCTCTTGCGTTTCTGGCACATGGTGTGATCGGCCTATGACCACGGCCAACATATTAAAGGCGGCGCGCCGCGCAGGCGTCATGATCGCCACGGCCGAAAGCTGTACCGGTGGCATGGTCGCCGCTGCGCTGACAGATGTGCCAGGATCATCTGATGTGGTTGAACGTGGCTTTGTAACCTATTCCAATTATGCGAAGAAAGAACTTTTGGGCGTTTCCGGAAACACCCTTGCATTACATGGTGCGGTGTCCGAAGAAGTGGCTCTTGAAATGGCCGAGGGCGCGTTACGCCGCGCGCCCGTGCAGCTGACCGTCTCTATCACAGGCATCGCTGGTCCCGGCGGGTCCGAACACAAACCCGAAGGTCGGGTCTGCTTTGGCTTGGCACGGGAGGGCCACGCCACCCGCGTTGAAACGGTTGAATTTGGCGCCTTGGGTCGCACGTTAGTGCGCGCAAGAGCCCGCGACCACGCACTCGCCCTGCTTGCCTCGAGCCTAAAATAAAACCGCCCTAGCCCACATCCGACCGTAAAAGACGCTTGCGCATCGGTGGGATGGCGGCAATCTCAAGTCCTGTAAAGACATGCAGCGTGTTCATCTGCCGGTCGACGACAGCATGGTCACTGACCCACCCACCCATCAGCAGATAGGTCCGCAGAAGAGGTGGCATTCCCAGCATGGCGCGCTTGGCATCCGGCTTGGTGCGGCGCAACTTCTGAGCGAAGCGGAACACCGACGGCGCTTTGACCCGCGGCAACCAGCGGCGCGGTGCAAGGTGGCGATCCTTGAGCATAGCGAAGGCGTCAAAATAAGGGTCGGCATCGGTCCCCTTGAACGATGAGCAGCCGAAAAGCATTTCCACGCCATTGTCGTCAACATAGCGTGTCATTGCCGCCCATGCGACACGCAGCAAATCGGGGTCATTGGCCCCGGGCCGGATACAGAACCGCCCCATCTCAACCATCGGGCCATTGAACTGGCGCAGGGCGGAGAGCTCATAGAACTGGGCCGAATAGGTGCGCTCGATCTCTCCACCGTCGGTTAGCGGCAGCATCCGGAAACAGCAAAGAAGGTTCTCACTGGCAGCCTCTTCCACAAGGATATGGGTACAGATCGCGTCAAACTCGTCCCGATCAAGGCCAGTTTCCGGACCCTCGGGATGAAACGCCCGATGCCGAAGGGCCTGCGCTTTGCGAATATCTCCGTCCGTTTCAGCGATGCGGGCCTGATATCGACCTTGTCGAACCATCGCGGCCATCATCCGCACCCTTAATTGAACACGCTGCTTGGATCGATATTGCCGATATTGCCAAAGACCTGCCGCAGGAAGCCGTTGCCAACAACGGAGCTGTCTGTCACCCGCCGTGTCAGCGGTACGACTTGCCCGTCCTCAAGGCCAAAGCGTTCGATATTGGCAATCGTGTCATTACTGTTGAAGCTGATGGCGACCACTTGGCGATCAATCACTTCGGGTCGGCGCACACCGTATTCGCGGATCCGGCTGCGCACATAGTAGTAATCTCCCTCGCTCAGGATACCAGAGGTAGAGGGCGTGCCAACAAGATCATCCACCGTCGCACGAGTATCCACCCCCACGACAAGGTTGCGCAGCGTCTCTTCCGAAGGGACATACCCATGATTGCGATATTGCGATGTACAGGCCATCGCCGTTATGACACAGATCAACGCCACCAATCTGGCACACCAAAGAGTTATACGCATGAACTTTGCCTTTGCGTTTTGTACCGGCCATTGCTTTCAATCCGGATTACAACAAGCTAGGGAATGTTTTCAAGAACGGATAGGGAAAACCGCGTGGACGGCCTTCATACGCATCTCAACCCAGTCCCAGTCGGCAAACTGTCGCCCAACGGGGCCTATTACTTCGACCTCAGACCCGATGACGAGGTCCTGGCGCGCCTGCGCGATGAATTGGGACTTTTGGGTCTGCGCAAGCTGCGGCTACATGGTAAAATCGTCGCTGATGGCAAAAAAGACTGGCGGCTGACCGGGCGGCTGGGCGGCACTGTTACTCAGCCCTGCGTGGTCACACTGGAGCCCGTGACCACACGGCTCGAGGAGGAGGTGACGCGGCGTTTTCTCAAGGTCTGGCCGCCCAAGGCAGAAGAGGGCGACGAGGTGGAGATGCCCGAGGATGAAAGTATTGATCCGCTTCGCGAGGAAGTAGACCTTTTTTCCGTCCTGACAGAGGCACTTGCGCTGGGTCTGCCCGTCTATCCCCGCGCCAAGGGGGCTGCAGCAGAGCAAACCGAAGCCCGGCCTGCGGGGGCCGATCCGATTCAGAACGGCGGCCCATCGGCGTTTGCAGCATTGGCAGATTTCAAGAAAAAGCTCGAGGATGAGGGGAAATAACCCCAAAATCCCCTTGCCCATGCGGCGATTATCTGTATTTTCGCGCTCTCACTGGATTTTAGGGTTGATCCTGCGGCATACCCCGCCTTAAGAGCGGCATCAACTCATTGAAACACGGGCCAAGGCCCATAGCGAACCGAGGTGGCAACATGGCCGTCCAACAAAACAAAGTTTCCAAGTCCCGCCGGAACAATCGTCGGGCGCATGATGCGCTGGTTGCTGCCAACCCGAATGAGTGCCCGAACTGCGGGGAACTCAAGCGTCCGCATCACGTGTGCGCGGCCTGTGGTCACTATGCCGACCGCGAAGTGGTCGCCATGGTCGACGAGGTCGATCTGGAAGACGACGCAGCCTAAGCTCAGCGGGGACGGTCGACCTCATGACCGCATCACCGGATCAGTCACAGGCAGCCTCCAATCGTACGATTATTTCAGTCGACGCTATGGGTGGCGACCTAGGGCCGTCGGTCGTGGTCGCCGGAATAAGTCTTTCCGCGAAAAAGAACCCCAACATCGGATTTATCTTGCACGGCCCCAAGGCCGTGCTCGAACCACTTGTGGCCCGGCGCAAAGACCTTAAGGGAATTTGCGAAATCCGCGACGCGCAGGATGTCGTGTCGATGGATGAAAAACCCAGCCAAGTGATCCGGCAGGGCAAGTCAACTTCGATGTGGTCAGCAATCGAGTCGGTGCGGCAAGGTGAGGCAACGGTCTGTGTCTCTTGCGGCAACACAGGCGCGCTTATGTTGATGTCGGTCGTGCGGCTTCGCAAATTGCCTGGCATCTACCGACCCGCCATCGCTGTGCTCTGGCCTTCCAAGAACCCTCAAGGTTTCAACATCATGCTCGACGGTGGCGCCGATATACGCGCCGATGCAAAGGACTTGATGCAATATGCTCTGATGGGCGTCTCATACGCCCGCAACGGGTTTGACCTGCCCCGCCCGCGCGTGGGTCTTCTCAATGTCGGTACAGAGGAACACAAGGGCCGCTCTGAGTTGAAAGAGGCCTATGACCTCATCGCCGCCAACGCCCGCACAGCTGAGTTCGAGTTTGTGGGGTTCGTTGAGGGCCGAGACCTGACAGGTACGGCCTGTGACGTGGTGGTAACGGACGGGTTTTCCGGAAATATCGCACTCAAGACAGGTGAAGGTGTCGCCAACCTGATCTCAGACCTTTTGAAAGAAGCGTTTCGGTACACGCCGCTCTCGCGCATCGCATCAGTTCTCGCGCTGACGTCGCTAAGACGCCTCAAGAAGCGAATCGACCCACGCCGCGCTAATGGCGGCGTATTCCTGGGTTTAAACGGTACGGTTGTAAAATCTCATGGTGCTGCAGATGCGACGGGTGTTTCCGCAGCCGTCAAACTGGCATTCCAGCTAGGCCAGTCGGGCTTTTCCCAAAAGCTGGCGGCACGGGTTGCATCTGCCGCTATGCTTGATCAGGATGCTGAAACCGAAGCCTCCCGCAACAACGGTGAAATCGAATGACAATACGTGCCGTTGTAGAAGGCATCGGACATTATCTGCCTGAACGCGTTGTCCCCAATTCCTACTTCGAAGAGATACTGGACACCTCGGACGAATGGATCAAAACACGCTCAGGCATTGAACGCCGCCACTTTGCCGCCGAAGATCAGCTAACCTCTGACTTGGCCGTGCTGGCAGCGCAGGATGCGCTGGCCAATGCCGGGTTAAGCGCCGATGACATCGATGGCGTGCTTGTCGCTACCTCCACCCCGGATCTGACATTTCCTTCTGTCGCCACCATGGTGCAGTCTCGCATCGGCATGACCAAGGGCTTTGCGTTTGACGTTCAGGCGGTCTGCGCAGGCTTCATATACGCGCTGGCTAATGCGAATGCGCTCGTGGTGTCAGGTCAGGCCAGCCGCGTGCTGGTGATCGGCGCAGAGACCTTCAGCCGCATCATGGATTGGGAAGACCGCGCCACTTGCGTGCTCTTCGGTGATGGTGCGGGCGCGCTGATCGTGGGCGCGCAGGAAGGCGAAGGGACCAATGCCGATCGTGGCATTCTAGCCACCGATCTCAACTCGGACGGGCGTTACAAGGACATGCTCTATGTCGATGGCGGCGTCTCGAGCACCGGGACCTCCGGCAAGCTGCGGATGCAGGGCAACCAATTGTTCCGTCAGGCAGTCGAGAAACTTTCCTTCACCGCCGACACCGCGCTTGGCAAGATCGGCATGGGCCACGATGAGGTCAACTGGATCGTCCCCCACCAAGCCAATATTCGCATCATCGCAGGCACCGCAAAGAAACTGGGCATTCCCATGGACAGCGTGATCGTCACTGTGCAGGAACATGGCAACACATCAGCCGCATCCATCCCACTGGCCATGGCCGTAGGGGTGCGTGAGGGCAAGATCAAACGCGGCGATGTGCTCGTCTCAGAGGCGATTGGCGGCGGGCTCGCGTGGGGTTCGGTGGTTCTTCGCTGGTAAAAAAACCATTTTTTGGGTTTTTCAACGTGCATAAAGGTCTGCGGCCAAGTCATTGACATTGACTCGGAAAATCCAAGCGCACTAATATTCGTTAACTGGCGAGGGAAGAATATGACTGAAAAAACATTGACGAGAATGGATTTAAGCGAGGCGGTATTTCGGGAAGTCGGGCTGTCCCGCAACGATTCCGCTCAGTTGGTTGAAAGCGTTCTGAACCACATGTCTGACGCCCTAGCAGACGGTGAACAGGTCAAGATTTCGTCATTTGGTACATTTTCCGTGCGCTCAAAAACAGCCCGCGTCGGTCGCAACCCCAAGACCGGCGAAGAGGTCCCGATCAACCCGCGCAAGGTCCTGACCTTTCGGCCTTCCCACCTAATGAAGGACCGCGTGGCGGCAGGCAATAAGTCTTAAGGCCCTGCACGCATGAGCAAATCCGCAAACGCATTCCGCACGATCAGTGAGGTGGCAGAATGGCTGGACACGCCAGCCCATGTGTTGCGGTTCTGGGAAAGCAAGTTCACCCAAGTAAAACCCGTCAAACGCGCAGGGGGGCGGCGGTATTATCGGCCCCAAGACATGATGCTCTTGGGCGGGATCAAGAAACTGCTGCACGAAGACGGCATGACCATCAAGAGCGTACAGAAGCTCTTACGCCAGGAAGGCGTGAAATATGTGGCTGCGCTGTCAGATCACCCAACCTACGGTGCAGGCTATGTCGAGCCCGAACCTCGACCCGCGCCCGCCCCTGAGCCCGTAGCTGCTGCGGCTCCAGTCGAAACAACGGGTAAGGCGCAGCAGGACCCTGCGCCCGAAAGCGCTATCCCCGAAGATGAGCCCCTGCCCGGCTTCCTGTCTCAAATCACCACCCCAGCTCCGCAAGAGCCAAACCCTGAACCTGCGACGGAAACTGCCGCCACTACCACCCCGGCGCAGCCAGAAGCAGATGCCGAGCCCGCGACACAGGTCTCAACTCGGCCAGTGGAAATCATCCGTCCTGCCGAGCAGGAGGCAGAGCGCCCCATGCCCGACATCCTTGGTATTCTTGCGAGCATACCCGAAGAGCATCTACAATCGCGCAACGCCGCACTGCGCCCCGTGATGCAACAGATCAAAGCCTATCTGGCCAACCACAGTTGATCACTCGGAAAAATCTTGAATTGCCGTCTGTTCCCCCTTGTCGCCACGCTCAATTACAGTATGAAGGCGCAAACGTCGGGCTATAGCGCAGTCTGGTAGCGCGTCCGTCTGGGGGACGGGAGGTCGCAGGTTCGAACCCTGCTAGCCCGACCAAAATACCGCCCCCAAACCCAATGCGACTATGGCCATTGACGCATGAGAGGCCACCTGTGCAAGGTGGGGCGCACCGGACCAAACCGGTGGCGATGTAAGGAAAGCGCAATGACGGGCGTTCTGGCCAGCCAACAACTTCAGAAGATGGTGGAAAATGGCCAGATCACGGCCAGCGTGCCCATTGCGGACGGTCAGGTACAACCGGCCAGCCTCGATCTGCGGCTTGGGCGTACGGCTTACCGTGTGCGGGCCTCCTTTCTGGCTGGGGCATCGCGTAGCGTGGCAGAGCGTTTGGATAATTTCGAGATGCACCGGATCGACCTGACTGAGGGCGCCGTGCTGGAAAAGGGTTGCGTTTATGTCGTGCCCCTGCTTGAAAGCCTCGCGCTGCCCCAGGGTGTGACAGGGGCCGCCAGTGCAAAATCCTCCATTGGACGGCTTGATCTGCTGACCCGCATCATCACCGACCACGGGACAGAGTTCGACCGCATCCCCGACGGCTATACCGGCCCGCTTTACGTGGAAATCTGCCCGCAAAGCTTTTCCGTCATTGCCCAAACCGGCCAGATGCTCAACCAGGTGATCTTCCGTGACGGGTTGACTGTGATCGACGATGCCGAATTGAAGGCGCTGCACGCAACAACACCCATCGTGTCGGGTGAGGCGGTGATTTCCGATGGTCTTGGCTTCTCGGTCGACCTGAAACCCGCAAGCGGCACATTAGTGGGCTACCGCGCCAAACCCCATACGGGTGTGATCGACTTGGGCAAGCTGGCCCACTACGACCCAAAGGCATTCTGGGAAGAAGTGCACACCGACGAAGGTTGGATCATCCTTGATCCAGGTGCCTTCTATATCCTTGTGAGTCGCGAGGCGATTGTCATCCCTCCCACGCATGCAGCCGAAATGGCGCCCTATGTGGCAATGGTGGGCGAGTTCCGAGTGCACTATGCAGGCTTCTTCGATCCAGGCTTCGGCTGGGCAGAAGCAGGCGGCGCAGGATCACGCGGCGTGCTGGAAGTGCGCTGCCACGAAGCACCATTCGTGCTTGAGCACGGGCAAGTTGTCGGCCGGCTGGTCTATGAACGCATGGCCGATATTCCAAGCCAGCTTTACGGTGCCGGCATCGCCTCCAATTACCAGGGACAGGGTCTCAAGCTCTCCAAACACTTCAAAGCATGATCCAACGCCTCCGGTTCAACTGACCGAAAGTATCCCCAAGGGGTTGCTGCAAAGCCAACAAATGCGCGGGCGCTCTGCACTCATTCACAGAGCGCGTCCACAATGTTAAAAATTTTAACCCTGCTCAGAACCGGCCAAGCCTGCGGCCCATTCGCATCGATTGGCGCATCCTTTGCTGCGCCTTACGGCTATTGGGCGCTCCGCCCTCGGGTTTCTCTGCTTTGCTAGCCTCGCGGTTTGCCATCGCATTGAAACCCGCATCGATACCCCTCCGCATGCCCCTGCGAAGAACCATGTTGATGGCCATTTGAATCATTCTGTCGACGTTCATTATTCGCCCTCATCATCGCTGCCTGTTCCTAATATAGGCGTAAAACGTGGCATTTTTTAGGGCAAAGGTCGAAAAGTCGCGGCATAATCACTCTTCGTCGAAAAGCTCATCCTGCGTCTGGGGTGCTTCCCCACCCTCCTCGCTCTGCTCCGGCAAGGCCCCCGGCGGCGGACGATTGTCAAGAAGGCCAGCCGCGCGCAGCTCTTTGAGCCCTGGCAAATCCCGCGCACTTTCCAGACCGAAATGATCCAAGAAATTCTGCGTTACCACGAACGTCACGGGCCGGCCCGGCGTCATACGACGGCGGCCAAAGCGGATCCATTCAAGTTCCAGCAACTGGTCCACTGTACCACGGCTCACCGATACGCCTCGGATCTCCTCGATCTCGGCGCGCGTCACGGGCTGATGATAGGCCACGATAGACAGCGTCTCGATAGCTGCGCGACTTAACTTTCGCGTCTCAACCGTTTCTTTTTGCAACAAGAACCCAAGATCCGGCGCTGTCCGCATGGCCCAGGCATCACCCACCTTCACCAACCGCACACCACGACCTTCATAGCGCTTACCAAGTTGCTTCAGCGCTTCAGCTGCATCACAGCCATGGGGCATACGGGCTTGCATATCGGCAATGGTGATGGGCTCGGCCGTGGCGAACAGGATCGCCTCGCACATCCGCTCTTGCTCAGCCATGGGTGGAGCCTCAAAGAGGCTGTCATTAAGAGGCTCATCAACCATGTCAGTTGTCCTTCCGGCGCAGTTCGACCGGGGCGAAGGCCTCGCTCTGGCGGATTTCTAGCTTGCCTTCCTTTACCAATTCAAGCGAGGCCGCAAATGTAGAGGCCGTCGCTGACCGCCGGCGCGCGGGATCGGTTCGGAAATCATCGGGCAAAAAGCTGATGATATCCGTCCAACTGCCTGAAAACCCAATCAAGGACCGCAACCGGTCCAGCGCCTGTTCCATCGTCAGCAACGCCTCTCGGTCCATAACGTAGGGACGGAATTCGTCCTTGGTGCGAATGCGCGCATAGCCCTGCATCAGGTCCAAAAGCGTGGCCGTATAGTGCACTTTACGCACGCGGGTCACATCCTCGGGGATGCCACGGACAAAGAAATCCCGTCCCATTTGATCCCGCGCCATCAATTTGGCGGCCATCTTTCTCATCGCCTGCAAGCGCTCAAGCTGAAAGGCCAGATGCGCGGCCAGTTCTGCCCCGCTGGGTCCCTCATCCGCCGGATCGGGCGGCAGCAGAAGACGCGATTTCAAGAAGGCCAGCCAAGCCGCCATGACCAGATAGTCTGCCGCCAGCTCGATCCGCAGTTCTTTGGCCTGTTCAACAAACTCAAGATATTGCCGCGCCAGTTGCAGAACAGAGATATTGCGCAAATCCACTTTCTGCGTGCGCCCCAGCGTCAATAACAGATCAAGCGGGCCTTCAAAGCCGTCAATGTCCAGAATCAACGCCTCCGCAGCCATGCGGTCCGCCACGCGATCGGGCGCGCCCCTGTCGAAGTCGTCTTCTTGCACCATTGTAAGGTCTTAGATTAGCCTTGGGTCGTCAACGCACCTAGCTTTGCCTCCAGCGCCGAAATGTCAACCTCAACAGGGGTTTTCCGGGCGCCAAGGGCACGTTCCGCCCGCTGCTGCGCTACATCTGACATCATGCCAGAGGCATCGGCCACACGCTGACGCTCCTCCAGCGTTCCATTGCAGTGGAGCACCACATCACAGCCCGCCGCCAAAGAGGCCTGCGCGATCTCCTCCAGCCCCCCATCCAGAGCCTTCATCGAGATGTCATCGGTCATAATCAGCCCGTCAAAGCCGATCCCCTCCCGGATATGGCGCATCACCACTGGCGATAGCGTGGCTGGTCGGTCGTCGAGTGCTGAAAACACAACATGGCCAGTCATACCAAGCGGCAACATGTTGAGCGCCCGGAAAGGCGCAAAATCCGTGGCTTCCAGCACTTCAAACGCCGCATCGGTTTCCGGCAGGGAGAAATGACTATCCACCGTCGCCCGACCATGGCCAGGCATATGCTTTACCACGGGCAACACACCGCCCTCCAACAAACCGTCGGCCACCGCGCGCCCGATCCGGGCCACGGTCGCAGGGTCACTTCCATAGCAACGATCAAGCAGGAAATCATGGGTGGCCGCACAGGTCACATCGACCAGCGGCGCGCAATTGCCATCTATCCCCACCGCGCGCAACTCATCCGCCATCAGGCGGGAGCGCACATACATCACCTCTTCCGCATTAGGGCCTGCCGCAGCAATCTCACCCGCTGGGGGCCGCCATGGGCGCCAATGGGGCTGGCGCATCCGCTGCACTCGACCGCCTTCCTGATCTATGAAAATCGGGGCGTCGCGACCTACGCTGTCACGCAGGTCTGCGCAAAGCGCACGAACCTGATTAGGGGTGTCTATGCTACGGGCAAAAAGGATAAATCCAAAAGGATTGGCTTCTGCAAAAAAACGCTTTTCGTCCAGTGTGAGCCTTGTCCCTTCCGGGTCGAGGATGGTCGCGCCAAACTGGCTCACCGTGTTACGACCGGGATACATTCAGCCCGTTCGGCCACAAGCGCCGAACAAAACCGTCGCGCGTCATTGAGGTCTTCGAATCCGGTGGCCCGTAGGCGATAGAAGGTGCGCCCTCCGCTCGTGGCCTTCTGGATCACCCGGCCCTTCCCATCAAGGTAATCTCCGAACTTGTTTGAAAGGCTGTCCCATTCCTGCCGTGCAATGTCGGCACTGGCAAAGGCGCCAAGCTGGGCCAGCCGGGTGCCCACAGGGATCGTCTCTGGGTCCACATCAAGGTCCGTGTTGACCGAGGTGAGCGTGGCCTGGGAGGTAATCACGTCAAGACTAGGCACCTCGGTCAGGCGCGCGGGCCGCAATTTGGGGCGCAGCGACCGGCCAAGCCCGCCTTCTACCCTAGGAGCAGGCAGTTGCGTAAGCACGGTGTCTTCTGTCTTCGGGTTGGCGTCAGGTGCGACATCGGGCACAGGCTCCGCCGCCTGCAGCGGGGCCAAGTCCTCGGCAGCAATTGGATCAATCCCATCAGCCAGCCGATTGGCCAGGGCCTCCACCGCTGCGAGTTGCACAGGATCAAGTGTATCTGCGGGGACGTCCGCCGCCTCAGTTTGGGCCGCACGTTCAAGCGCAGGTTCTTGCGGGATCACATCATCCTGCGTCAGATCCAGTGGCGCCGGAGCCAGAATCAGACGATCTGCGGGTTTTTTTGCCGACCCTTCAGCGGCTACGTCATTGACAGCAAGGCCCTGATGATCAGCTTGACTGCCGCCTGGCTTTTCAGGCTGGATGCGCATCGGACCTTCCGCGGCGCGCACAACCGGCACCCCGCTCACATCCCGTGAAATCAGCTGATACGCCCAGATCGAAACGCCCACAACTAGCCCAAGCGATAAGACCGCGCCCACGGCATGGACAAGACCACCCGCCGAAACCGCATTTTGACCCACTGGGGGCGGGTTTGATCTGGTTTTACAACCTGTCCGGGATTCGACGTCAATGCCAACCTGTGTCATGCTCTGCCTCGCCTCTGCCAGCGGTACAGTGCCGCCGGTCCTATTGCTGCCTCACAAGACCGGCTTTTTTGTTTGCGTGCGGTTTACCGCATCTCTTTTGCCGGTTCGACGCCAAGAATACCAAGACCGGCAGAAAGTACAACGGCAACGGCCTTGGCCTGAGCGATTTTTGCTTGTGTTGTGGCCGGATCACCCTCTTGAAGGAACCTAAGCTCTGGAACATCGTTACCTCGGTTCCATAGCGCGTGTAGTTCACTGGCCAGATCATAAAGATAGAAAGCCACGCGATGCGGCTCATGGGTACGGGCAGCAATCTCCACCTGGCGGGGCCATTCAGCCATCTTCTTGGCCAGCGCCAGCTCTGCCTGATGGGTCAGGCCAGAGATGTCCACGCCCCGCAGTGTGGCATCGGTGACGTCGATGCCAGCCGCCTGCGCCTTTCGTATCACGGAACAGATCCGAGCATGGGCGTATTGCACGTAAAAGACTGGATTTTCCTTGGACTGCTCCAGCACCTTGTCAAAGTCAAAATCAAGCGGCGCATCGTTCTTACGGGTGAGCATCACGAAGCGGGTCACGTCCGGGCCCACCTGATCCACAACATCGCGCAGGGTGACAAATGTGCCTGCGCGTTTGGACATCTTGAAGGGCTCCCCATTCTTGTAGAGCTTTACCAGCTGAGTGAGTTTGATATCGAGCGGTACCCGGCCATCAGCCAGCGCACTAACAGCGGCCTTCATCCGCTTAACATAGCCGCCGTGGTCAGCACCAAATACATCAATAAGAGCGTCGAAACCTCTGGAAACCTTGTCATAATGATAGGCAATGTCAGGCGCAAAATAGGTCCAGCTGCCATCTGATTTCTTCACCGGCCGGTCCACGTCATCGCCATGTTCGGTCGATTTGAACAGCGTCTGCTCACGCGGCTCCCAATCCTCGGGAAGCTTACCTTTTGGGGGCTCCAGCACGCCTTCATAGATCAGACCCTTGGCCTCCAATGCGGCCAAGGCATCTTCAATCCGGCCCGTACCATAAAGCGATTTCTCGCTGTAAAATACATCCATTTTAACGCCAAGCGCAGCCAGATCTTCCCGGATCAGATCCATCATGGCCTCGGTTGAAAATTCGCGCACTTCCGCGAGCCAGACAGCCTCATCCTGACCGAGGTAAGCGTCGCCCACCTTGTCCTTCAGCGCTTGCCCGACCGGGACCAGGTAATCCCCGGGATAGGTGCCATCCTCAAAGGCCACGGATTGCCCGTGCGCTTCAAGATACCGAAGGTAAACCGAGCGGGCCAGAACATCGACCTGCGCGCCGCCGTCGTTGATGTAGTATTCGCGCGTCACTTCGTAGCCTGCAAAATCCAGCAGGCTTGCCAGAGCATCGCCAAAAACCGCACCGCGTGTGTGGCCCACATGTAACGGGCCCGTGGGGTTGGCCGAGACATATTCCACATTGACCTGCGCGCCCTGCCCCATGTCTGAGCGGCCAAAATCCGAACCCGCATCCAGCGCAGCCTCAATCACGCGGTGCCATTGATCGGTCGCCAACCGCAGATTTAGAAAGCCCGGGCCAGCCACATCTGCGCTGACAATCCGCGCGTCAAAGGCCAGAGCAGCGGCCAGCTTCTCGGCAATATCGCGTGGCTTAATCTTGGCAGGCTTGGACAGGACCATAGCTGCATTGGTCGCCATGTCGCCATGTGCAGCATCGCGTGGTGGCTCCACGGCGACGGCCTCTGTCGCCAGATCGGCGGGCAGATCGCCGGCCGCCTGCAAATCGGCAATCGCCGCCAGCACCAGGGTTCGTATCTCGGTAAAAAGCTGCATCTCTCGCATCCTCAACGTTTGCGCGACCTTTAACACCGCCAGCCTGAGGGTCAATGTGCAGCACACCGGTCTCGGTCCCGCCCCCGGAGACTAAAGTCCCTCATCGGGTATTCTTAACCAAGACAGAAACTAAATCCTGCGCCCCTGTTTCTTCTAGCGACAAAGATTCATGAGGCGTCGTGCAAAGCACGACGGTGGCAGCGCCCCCTCACCCGCGTCTCGGTAGGCGCAGCGATCAGTCTTGCGCCCAACCCGGTTTGCGCTTGTCAAAGAAGGCCGCAACCCCTTCACGGGCCTCGCCGGCCTCCCAAGCCTCTGTAAGCGCGCTTATCGTGAGCGCAATCGTGTCCTCGTCAATCCGAGGGCCAAGCGTGCGCAAAAGCGCCTTGGAGCGTGCAACGGCACCAGGCGCACAGTCGAGATAAGGGGCAATCTCTTCCTCGATCGCCGCATTTAGATCATGCTCCGCCACAACCTTGGCCAAAAGACCAAGGCGCACGCCCTCGGCGGCACCAAAACGCCGGCCCGACATGAAAACGCGCCGTGCGTTAGCTTCTCCCATCCGGGCGCAGACATAGGGCCCAATCGTAGCCGGGACGAGCCCCAGCCGGGTTTCCGTCAACCCCAGCAAAACACCTTCAACACCGACTGCGACGTCACAGACGCTCATCATACCGATACCGCCGCCAAAGGCATTGCCATGCACACGCCCAATCAGCGGCTTGGGCAATGTGTTGAGCGCCTGCAACATGCGCGCCAGCTTGGTGGCCTCGGCCGCACGTGTCTCTGGCGGCGCGTTAAACTGCTCTCGCATCCAACCAAGATCACCACCCGCGCAGAAACTGGTCCCTCGCGCAGCCAGCACGACCACGCGCACCGTGTCATCCTCAGCCAGAAGGGTGGCAGCGCGCGTCAGCTCTGCGATAAGCAACGCCGAGAGTGCATTGTGTTTTTCCGCCCGGTCCAGCCAAAGTGTGGCGACGCCCCGACTGTCACGCTCCAGCAAAACTGTTTCAAACATGCTCTGATACCCCCGAGCGTCGCATCCCTTGTGCCAAGCGCGAGGCGTCCGCCAACACATCCGGCGCAAGACCCGTCTCAAACCCCAACTCGTTCAAACGGTCATGCACCGCCTCGGTTGCCACATGCCCGGCTGCACCCGGCGCATAGGGACAGCCGCCAAGCCCAGCCACGGCGGCGTCAAACACACGCACACCTTGCTCGAGCGATACCTCAATATTGGCCAGCGCGCGACCACCCGTATCATGGTAATGCCCCGCAAGCCTATCTGCCGGCACTACCTCTAAAACCGCCTGCAACATGGCCTCGATCCGCTCTGGCGTGGCCTGGCCGATCGTGTCACCCAGGCTGATCTCGTAACAGCCCATCTCGAACAGCGCTTGTGATACGCGCGCCACCGCCTCGGGCGCAATTGGGCCATCAAAGGGACAATCGCTGACACAAGAGACATAGCCACGCACCGGTACTCCTGCCGCCTGCCCTGCTGCAACCACCGGCTCGAACCGCTCAAGGCTCTCGGCAATCGTGGTGTTAATGTTGGCCTTGGAAAACCCCTCAGATGCTGATCCGAAGACAGCCACCTCATCAGCCTTGGCAGCCAGAGCGCTTTCGAATCCACGCATGTTTGGCGTCAGCCCGGCGTATCGCAGCCCTGCTACGCGTGTGATCCCAGCCAGAACCTCGGCCCCGTCTGCCATTTGTGGAACCCATTTGGGGCTTACAAAACTGGCCACTTCTATCCGGCGAAACCCGGCGCGGCTAAGGCTGTCAATCAGTGCAATCTTGTCAACCGTGGGAATGAACTGCTTTTCATTCTGCAATCCGTCTCTCGGCCCCACCTCGAAAATCTCAACATATTCTGCCATTTGCGTCATCCTTTTAAGGCGCTCAAGTCAGGTTTAGTAGCGATGGAAACCGGATCCGTCCGCATTGCGTCGACCCAAGCTGCAAGGGCAGCTTGGGCATCCAGCAACGTGGCAATTCCGGGCACCATCAGGGCATACTCCATCATCGGCCAGAGGTGGCATTCCGCCAGGGTCAGCCCATCACCCCGTAGCGTAAGCCCCTCTTGCGCGATCTCTTCAAGCGCCTCAAGAACACGCGGCGCGGCCGCCAACCCCGCGGCGATTTCAGACGGGTCCCCTACTTCGCCAATCAGCGGATCAAAGACATGATGCGAAAAAGCCTGCCGCACCAACGGCCAGTAGAAATAATTATCCGCAATTCCCATGACTTGTCGCATTCGCGCCACAGCCTCAAACGACACAGGGCGCAACTTGGGGCCGTCAAATGCGTCCTCCACATAGTTCAATATAGCCTGCGTTTCATACAGGTGAAACGAGCCAATCTGCAGGACTGGAACGCGGTGGAAAGGATGCAACCGGATCAATTCATCGGCAGTACTTGGATCAAAAGGATCAATTTTATTTAGGGTATAGCTGACATTCTTTATCTCAAGCACCATGCGTACAGATCGCGTGTAAACGCTATAGACCTCTCCGTGCAGCACCGCGCGTGCTGTCATACGCCAGCCTCCTCCAATCGGATAAGCGCTGCCCCGGCCGTGACTTGTGCACCCTCCTCAACCAGTACCTCGGCTACAACACCATCCGTAGCGGCCAGCAGCGCGTGCTCCATCTTCATAGCCTCCAGAACGGCCAGCCTGTCACCCTTGGAAACCGCCTGCCCAGGTTGCGCAGCCAGAAGCTTTAACAGCCCCGGCATCGGCGCCTCGATCACGTTGGCGCCAGCGTTCTGCCCGGCCTCACGCTCAAGCGGGTCGACCCGCTCAAAGTCTATGCCGTGGTCACGAAACACCGTCACCTGCGTGCCAGATACGGCCACGCGGGGCGCTACGGCATCGTTCAGTAACCAGCGGCCACCCTGTCGGCGGGCCGCGATCACTGCACTATCGACCTCAACATCATGGGCATCGGCCGACAAGCTCGCGATGCGCAGAGGCCATTCCTCCTCACCCCGGCGCAAAACGACAATGCGCCAAAGTGGTCCCCAAAGCGCAAAACCGGTGACGGGCATGCCCCCCTCCAGCAGTCCGTCAGACGCCAAAGCGGCCAGCGCAAGATCAGTCGCCTGCACCTCAGGCTCACGCACGAGCGCCTCAATATCACGCTCGATCAGCCCAGTATCTACCTCGCCTGCAGCAAAACCCGCATGCCGGGTCAGTGCGCCCAGAAAGGCGAGGTTGGTCACGGTTCCAGCAACCTCGCATCCCTCTAGCCCGGCCGAAAGCTTTTGAAGTGCTGACGCACGGGTGGGCCCGTGGGTGATCAGCTTGGCAATCATTGGGTCGTAATAGGGTGAAATCTCATCTCCTGCCCGCACACCGGTGTCCGAGCGCACGGAACCGGGAAATCTCAGATGGCTCAAACGGCCCGTTGCTGGCAAAAACCCCCTTGGCACGTCCTCAGCATAAAGCCGCGCCTCGAAGGCGTGGCCTGTGATAGTCAGCTCCTCCTGTGCGAAGGGCAACCCCTCGCCACTGGCCACCCGAAGTTGCCATTCCACCAGATCAACGCCCGTGATCGCCTCTGTCACCGGATGTTCGACCTGAAGGCGGGTGTTCATTTCCATGAAGTAAAATCTATCGGCGCGCAGACCTGCGCTGCCGTCGACGATGAATTCCACGGTTCCAGCACCAGCATAGCCGATGGCCTCGGCTGCACGAACGGCGGCCCGACCCATGGCCGAGCGCATCTCTTCAGTCATGCCCGGCGCAGGGGCTTCCTCGATGACCTTCTGGTGACGACGCTGGAGGGAGCAGTCGCGCTCAAAAAGATGGACGGCTCGACTGCCATCGCCAAAGACTTGCACCTCGATATGGCGAGGCTTGCCTACGAATTTTTCAACAAGTACGGCGTCATTCCCGAAGGCAGTCTTTGCCTCACCTCGGGCCGAGGCAAGCGCATCGGCGAAATTGTCTGCCACCTCGACCAATCGCATCCCCTTACCGCCACCACCCGCGACGGCCTTGATCAGAACTGGATAGCCAATTTTCCTTGCTTCTTCAGAGAGATGATCATCATACTGAATGTCGCCATGATACCCAGGGACCACCGGCACCCCAGCCTTCTCCATCAACGCCTTGGCGGCATCCTTTAGACCCATGGCGCGGATGGCGCTGGCCGATGGGCCAATAAAGACGAGGCCGGCCGCCACGACCGCATCCACGAAATCGGGGTTCTCGCTCAGAAAACCATAACCGGGGTGAATCGCCTGCGCGCCCGTGGCAAGCGCCGCCTCGATTATCCGGTCGCCGCACAAATAGCTATCCGCCGGTGCGGCGCCACCAATATGGATGGCCTGATCGGCCATCGACACATGCCGCGCGCCCCGGTCTGCATCCGAATAGACCGCGACAGAGCGCACCCCCATCCTCCGCGCCGTATCGATCACACGGCACGCAATCTCACCACGGTTGGCAATCAGGATCGTATCAAACATCAAAATCTCCACACAGACCCCAATGGCAAAGCTCTAGCCCCTGTTGCTTCATTATTCCAAAAATAGTCATATCCATCGCGTAACACCCCAGCCCTACATCCGGAACAGACCAAACCGCGTCTCTTCGATCGGCGCATTCAGCGCCGCGCGCAGAGACAGGGAAAGAACCTCCCGCGATTTGCGGGGGTCGATCACACCGTCATCCCACAGCCGGGCCGAAGCATATAAAGGGTGGCTCTGACGTTCGAACATCTCGATTGTGGGGCGCTTAAATGCGGCCTCGGCCTCGGTGGACCAATCCTCACCCCTGCGCTCCAGCGCCTGACGCCGCACAGTGGCCAGCACACCTGCAGCCTGTTCCCCACCCATCACAGAAATCCGACTATTTGGCCAAGACCACATGAAGCGTGGGCTGTAAGCCCTTCCTGACATTCCATAATTACCAGCGCCAAATGAGCCGCCCACTACCATGGTCACCTTGGGCACAGCCGTTGTCGCCACCGCTGTAACCATTTTAGCCCCATGCCGCGCGATACCCTCGTTTTCATACTGTCGGCCCACCATAAAGCCGGTGATGTTTTGCAAAAAGACCAGCGGCACGCGCCTTTGGCTGCAAAGCTCTACGAAATGCGCACCCTTCTGGGCCGATTCCGAAAAGAGCACGCCATTATTGGCGATGATCCCCACCGGGCAGCCCTCGATATGGGCAAAGCCACAGACCAGCGTCTCACCGAACCGTGCTTTAAACTCATCGAAACGGGACCCATCGACCACGCGGGCAATTACCTCCCGAATATCATAGGGCGTGCGCAGATCGGTCGGCACGACGCCCAGCAACTCCTCTGGATCATAGGCTGGTGGCTCTGGCGTGACCCAAGCCACGCTATCAGGGCGCGTATGGTTCAGCCCGGCCACCGCCTGCCGGGCCAGCGCCAGCGCATGGGCATCATCCTCGGCAAGGTAATCGGCCACGCCGGAAAGTCGGGTATGCACATCCCCCCCGCCCAGATCTTCGGCCGAGACCTCCTCTCCCGTCGCGGCCTTAACAAGCGGCGGACCGGCCAGAAAAATCGTCCCCTGATCGCGCACGATAATGGTTACATCCGACATCGCGGGCACATAGGCGCCACCCGCCGTACAAGACCCCATTACTACTGCAATCTGCGGAATACCGCGCGCGCTCATATTGGCCTGATTGTAGAAAATCCGGCCGAAATGATCGCGGTCGGGAAAGACTTCATCCTGGTTGGGCAGGTTCGCACCACCGCTGTCGACAAGGTAGATGCATGGCAAGTGGCAATCCTGCGCAATCTCTTGTGCGCGTAGGTGCTTCTTGACTGTCATCGGGTAATAGGTACCACCTTTCACTGTGGCGTCATTGCATAGGATCATGCAATCACAGCCTGAAACGCGCCCCACGCCCGCAATCACGCCCGCAGCCGGAGCCACACCGTCATACAGCCCATGGGCTGCAGTTGCGCCCACCTCAAGGAATGGGCTGCCGGGATCGAGCAGGCCCGCGACCCTGTCCCGGGGCAGCATCTTGCCACGTGCAACATGGCGTGCACGAGAGGCCTCACCACCGCCCGCAGCGGCAAGAGCCGCAGCCTCCTGTACCACGCCAAGTGCATCGAGATGGGCCGCGCGGTTACGGGCAAAATCCTCGGATCCGATCATTACTTGGGATTGCAGTTTCATGCTGTACTCTCCGCAGTCGCCCGGGCCTTGAGTTCCCGCCGAATGATCTTGCCCGTTACAGTCATCGGAAGTTCCGTCACAAATTCAATTTCCCTTGGATATGAATATGCTGCGAGGCGTTCTTTGACGTAATCCTGCAAGGCACCTACCAGAGCATCGCACGGCATTTCGCCGGGTTTGAGTACCACGTAAGCCTTCACAATTTCGGTTCTGACGCTGCAAGGCTTTCCCACCACGCCCACCGTGGCAACAGAGGGGTGTTTGAGCAGACAATCCTCGATCTCGGACGGGCCAATTCGGTAGCCAGCGGATGTAATCACATCATCCTCACGCCCAATAAACCGCAGGTACCCTCCGTCCCACGTGCCGCGATCCCCGGTCAGCATCCAGTCGTGTTTGTACTTCTCTGCCGTGGCCTCGGGGCGGTTCCAGTAGCCCAGCATCATACTGGCCGAGCCGCGGCGCACCGCGATATCCCCTTCGCCTTGGGTAGGCGTACCGGTTGCATCCAAAACAGCAAGGTCATGGCCCGGAACACTTTGTCCCATGCAGCCCGGATTGGGCTCAAACAGCGCTATACAACTTGAAGCAACCATATTGCATTCGGTCTGGCCGTAGAATTCGTTGATCGTCAGCCCAAATGCCTCTTGCCCCCAATTCAGCATCTCAGCCCCCAATGGCTCCCCCCCGCTGGCCACGGTGCGCAGGCCCGGCACACGGCAATCCGCCGCCTTCAGGATTCGCAGGGCCGTAGGTGGGAAAAATACATTACGAACAACGCCCTCTCGGACGATTCTTAAACAATCATCAACCGTGAATTTTGCCAGTCGCGCCGCCACCACGGGCACACCCAAGGCCAGCCCCGGCATCAACACGTTGAAAAGCCCGCCAATCCATGCCCAATCTGCCGGGGTCCATAAGCAATCATCCGGCTGGCCCAAGAAGTTGTGGCACAGCTCCACCCCCGGCATGTGGCCCGTTAACACACGGTGCCCGTGCAGAGCGCCCTTGGGGCTGCCCGTCGTCCCAGAGGTGTAGATCAGAACGGCAGGGTCCTCGGGACCGGTAGAGACCGTCTCAAACACACGATCTGGAAGATCCTGTTGCTCTGGCTGATATGCTAGAACCTCGGGAAGGCAGTCCAACAGACGCGCGCCCTCGGTATCACTGATCACGATCTTTGCACCGGCATCCCGCACTCGGCTCGTCAGCGCATCCTGCTTGAAGAGCTTGAACAAAGGAATTGAAATTGCGCCAATTTTCCAGATTGCAAAATGAGCTGCAGCGCACCATGCATCCTGACTGCGCAGCACACCAACGCGATCCCCACGCACAACACCCTGTGCCACCAATCCATGGGCCAATGCATCGGCCATGGCGCGCAGACAGCCATAGCTGATCTCCTTCCGTCCCCGGTTGAGATCACGGATCGCTACCCGCTCGGGCGCAATCGCAGCCCAGTGGTCACAGGCCTGGTGCGCCATGTTCAACCGATCCGGTAGACGCCAGTCAAATGCTTCTTTCAGCGCCTCGTATGATGCGGGTTTTTGCAGCATCACCCACCTAGTCGCGACTGTTCAAGGTAAAGCGTATGCTCTGATGTCTTATGCATCAGGCAGGCCGCAATCGCCGGATAACCACAGGTGCCGCCACCCCATTGGGAATATTCATAATCACCCGTCGCATCCCGAAACGTGATCCGGGCGTGCTGCATGTCGCGCAGCGCATTGGCCTGGCTGGGCGCACTTGCCCCGATCTCGGACATCTTGGCGTCGTCATCGTCATGCTTGGCCTCGGCCAGCACCTGCTTGTAGGTGGCATTAAGCGCTACGTCCCAATACTCAAGCTCCGACGAAAGGCACCCCCCCATGCCGTAGGTGCTGTCACCACCCATCTTGTCCGACATGTACCTCTCAGCCGATTGACCAATGCAAACCTGTTTCGCCGCACTATCCGTAGCCTCCGCGAGGCAGGCCCGCGTAGTGTCTGGGGCAAACACATGGTCCTGGGCAACAACAGGTGTCACCGCAATAAAGTTGATCAGTAGACATTTTTTCACGTCATAGCGCCCATCAACTCGCGTCCAACCAACATCCGGCGAATTTCTGACGTGCCCGCACCGATCTCCATCAGCTTTGCATCCCGGAAGATCCGCGCCACCGGCGCATCATTGAGGAAACCGGCTCCACCCATGGCCTGCACGGCCTGATGGGCCTGCACCATGGCCTGTTCGCTGGCATAAAGGCAGCAGGCGGCGGCGTCTTGTCGGGTCACCTCGCCCCGATCACAGGCCTTGGCCACCTCGTAGACATAGGCCCGTGCAGAATTCATCGCAGTGTACATGTCAGCGATCTTGCCCTGCATCAGCTGGAAACTTCCAATTGGCTTGCCGAACTGCTTACGCTCAGCGAGATAGGGCATGATCTCATCCAGGCAGGCCGCCATGATGCCCAGCCCAATTCCAGCCAGCACCACGCGCTCATAATCGAGCCCCGACATTAGCACCTGAACACCGCGCCCCTCTTCGCCCAGTACGTTTTCAAACGGCACTTCCACATCCTCGAAGATCAACTCAGCTGTGTTCGACCCGCGCATGCCCAGCTTGTCAAAATGTGGGCTGGTAGAAAAACCAGCCATGGTCTTTTCGATTAGGAAAGCGGTGATGCCTTTTGAGCCACCCTCGGGGTCGGTCTTGGCATAGACGACGAGGGTATGGGCATCGGGGCCGTTGGTGATCCAGTATTTCGTGCCATTGAGCCGGTAATGATCGTTGCGCTTGGCAGCATGCAGCTTCATGGACACGACATCACTGCCCGAACTGGCCTCTGACATAGCCAGGGCACCGACATGGCGCCCCGAGACCAGACCAGGCAGGTACTTTTCCTTCTGCTCGGACGTGCCGTTCAGATTGATCTGGTTTACGCAAAGGTTGGAATGCGCCCCATAGCTGAGTGACACGGATGCCGAAGCGCGCGCCACTTCCTCGATTGCTACGGTATGGGCAAGATACCCCATATCAGCGCCGCCGAAGGCTTCGGGAACGGTGATCCCGAGAAGGCCCAGCTCTCCCATTTCCTGCCAAAGCGCTGCCGGGAAATCGTTGGAACTGTCGATCTCAGCCGCTAAGGGCTTGACCCGCTCTTGCGCCCAGCGATGCGTCATCTCCCGAAGGGCGTTCACATCTTCCCCCAAATCGAAACGCATGGTTGCGTTGAACATGGGTGCCTCCCAATCTGATTTATTGAACACTTGTTCATTTATATACCCATGCGGCTACCACAGGTCAATCCAAACGTGGCATAGTGGCGCTGCCCCTGCCACCTTCTGTCCGGGGCTTCACACCTGCACGCCTCAATCACTCTCTTGTCGTGATTTGGATACCGCGCGTATCTCGTGGAAGTAATTTGCGAAAGATGAAGGTCTCAGAGAAAGACCACGGGCTTCTTTCTGGTCAAAAATACCTTTTGCCCGATCGCGCGGCGGGCGCGAGGATTGGGATAGGGATCAGGCGGCCTGTTCCTGGTAGACCGCGCTGACCTCAGAGCGGATGATCCTCGCGATTAGGGTACAATCTTCAAGTGAGAAGGTCAGCGGCAGTCGCATGTCCAAAATGCCGCGTAAAATGCGGTCACTTTTTGGCATTGCTTCACTGGGAGCATAGCGCCAGCTGTCATAGCGACTGGTAAAACCGGCGGGTTCGGCCCCACCGAACCATTTCAATTCCACCCCTCGCGCGAGGCAGCGCGAAATCACATCGTCAATTGCGGCATCGGGCCAGTCCAACAAAAGAAATTGGAAAGAGGAGGCCACAAATTGCTCCTCTTCAGGACGCGCGACCAATGTAAGTCCAGGGGTATCCTGCAGTCCCACCTCAACGACGCGGTAGCGGTCATTCCAGGCCGCGCATTGCGCATCCAGCTTGGCAAGTTGCGGCCGAAGGATGGCCGCGCGCAGATGGTCCATTCGGCCAGAGATGTTGGGCGTGGTGTATTTAACATCCTCAAATACTTCTGCCCCGGGCACCGTACCGTGGCGTCCATAAAGCATGTAAGATCCCGAGAGCATCGTCGCCCGCGCCATCAGTGTGTCATCATCGGTCACAAGAAACCCGCCCTCGCCCGAGTTTATGTGCTTGTATGTCTGGGTCGAGTAACAGCCGATAGCCCCATGCCGCCCAGACAGCGTGCCGCGCCACGCAGCCCCCATTGTGTGGGCACAATCCTCAACCACTGTGACACCGGCTGCGTCACAAATCCTCATCAGACGGTCCATATCGCAAATATGTCCGCGCATATGGCTTAGCATCAGAATATCCGCCTGATCCGCTTTGGCCTCCAGATCTTCCAGGTCGATGACCAAGTCTTCTGTTACACCTACAAACACCGGCACCGCACCAACGCTGGCAATTGAGCCGGGGACAGGCGCAAGGGTAAAAGCATTGGTTAAAATCTTCTGGCCCGGCACAACGCCCAGAACCCGCAACGCCGTGGCCAGCGCATAACCGCCAGAACAAACTGCCAGAGCGTATCTCGAACCCACATAGGCCGCGAATTCCTGCTCAAGCAGGCCCACCTCGCCCACCTCGCCCGGGCCTAGATTGTAGCGATGCAAGCGCCCGCTGCGCATCACCTCGATCGCAGCCGTGATGCCCTCTTCCGGGATCGGCTCTTGCTGGGTGAAATTGCCTTTGAATACATCCTGCATTGGTCTGTTTTGGGGCCTCTACCGGGTCTCGTCAACTGTTACGCTGGTCCAAGCAGGCGCAGCGCTAGCCTCGGAAGGTCATCGAAGTGGTCCAGAAGCGCATCCGGCTCAAGCTCGGCCACCGTGCTGCCGCCAGGCGCAAAGGTTACCAGAACCGATGGCACCCCCGCCGCGCGCGCGGTAGAATGATCCGTGATCGTGTCCCCCACCAGAAGCGACCGCGCCACATCACCGCCCGATCGGCGCACCACTTCGTGAAGGGGTTCCGGGTCCGGTTTGCGCACAGGAAGCGTATCGGCCCCGATCAGCGCATCGAACCGGTCCAATACGCCAAGGTTTGTGAGCAGAATACGCGCCAGTTTCTCTGGCTTGTTGGTGCAGATTGCCACCTTATAGCTATCGGATTTCAGGCGTTCTACCGCCTCCATCGCGCCGGGATAGAACACGGTAAATTGGTCGATCGCACCCTCGTAGGCCTCAAGCAGGCGGGGATATTGGCGGTCAACCTCAGCCTCATCCCCGGCCCGGCCCAACCGGTCCAACCCGAGGCTGAGCATGGCGCGCCCCCCGCGGAGGGCCGTGGCGGCATCTGCGTTCGGGTCCAGCAGGTCGCCCTCTCCCATGGCACGAAAACAGGCATTGGCGGCGGCGATAAGATCCCCGCTTGTATCCGCCAGGGTGCCGTCCAGATCAAAGACTACCGTTCGCATGATTGTGCTACCCTCCACATTGGCATGTTTCCGCTAACCATTATGTCACTTCGCAACAAGGTTTGATGCGACAAAGGCTTGCGCGGCTCTGGCATCCCGATAAAAGCTGCGAACGACAATTGGAAGCGAAACTCTTTTATGACGACAGCTCTCGTTATCCTCGCAGCCGGAAAAGGCACACGGATGAAATCCGACATGCCCAAAGTACTGCACCAGATTGCAGGGGCGCCAATGCTGGTGCACGCCATGCGCGCAGGCGCCACACTTGAACCGGCGCGCGTGATCGTCGTTGCAGGCCACGGCGCCGAGGCCGTGAGCAAGGCCGCCCGCGCCCATGACGAAGAGGCCGAGGTGGTGTTGCAGGAAGCGCAGAACGGCACCGCCCATGCGGTGGCTCAGGCGCGGAGTTCGCTCGAAGGATTCAGCGGCGACGCGGTCGTGCTTTATGGTGACACGCCCTTTGTTCAGCCCGAAACCCTGACCCGCATGAGTGAGGCGCGCGCGCATCATGATGTGGTGGTGCTGGGCTTTGATGCACGCGATCCAGGCCGCTATGGCCGGTTGATCATGGACGGGGAACAGCTTGAGAAGATCGTTGAATTCAAGGACGCTACAGATAAAGAACGTCAGATATCATTCTGTAATTCTGGCATTATCATGGCCCGCGCATCACTCCTCATGGATCTGGTGGACAGGGTCGAAAATGACAATGCCGCGGGCGAATACTACCTAACCGATATTGTCGAACTGGTCCGCGCAGAGGGCCTTTCCGCAACCGCCATCGCCTGTGACGAAGCCGAAACGCTCGGCATCAACTCCCGCGCCCAACTGGCTGAGGCAGAGGCCGCCTTCCAGGCTCGCACCCGGGATACGGCGATGGAGAACGGCACAACGCTTAGCGCGCCTCAGACGGTGCACTTCGCCTATGACACGGTGCTGGGCCGCGACACGGTCGTGGAACAGAATGTGGTCTTCGGCCCCGGTGTGACCGTGGAAACCGGGGCGCATATCCGCGCCTTTTCGCATCTTGAGGATTGCCACATCGCCCGTGATGCTGTCATTGGCCCCTTCGCCCGCATTCGTGGCGGTGCAGAAGTGGCCGAACATGTGAAGATCGGCAATTTTGTCGAACTCAAAAATGCCCAGCTTGAGGAAGGCGTAAAGATCAGCCATCTCAGCTATGTGGGCGATGCGCATGTCGGCAAGAATAGCAATATCGGCGCAGGCACAATCACCTGCAATTACGACGGGGTTATGAAACACCGCACCGAAATCGGAGAGCGGGTGTTCATTGGCTCCAATACCATGCTGGTGGCCCCTGTGCGAGTGGGCGATGATGCGATGACGGCGTCTGGTTCGGTCATCACCAAGGATATCGAACCGGAAGCCTTGGCCATTGCCCGCGGGCTGCAGGCCAACAAGCCCGGTATGGCGCGCAAGTTGATGGATATGCTGCGCGCCAAAAAGAAAAAGAAAGATCAGGAGGCAGGCTGATGTGCGGTATCGTCGGGGTTCTGAGCAATCACGAGGTCGCACCCGTACTCGTGGAAGCACTCAAACGGCTGGAGTATCGAGGCTATGACAGCGCCGGGATCGCAACGATCAACGGCGGCGTTCTGGATCGACGGCGCGCAGTGGGCAAGCTTTACAATCTATCCGATCTGCTGGTGCATGAGCCACTGGCCGGCAAGGCTGGGATAGGGCACACCCGTTGGGCCACCCATGGCGCGCCCAATGTCTCGAACGCCCACCCTCACCGGGCCGGGCCAGTTGCGGTTGTACATAACGGCATCATCGAGAACTACCGCGAGCTGCGCGAGGAGCTGGCCACCGCCGGGGTTGGCTTTGATACCGACACCGACACCGAAACCGTGGCCCTGCTGACCCAACATCACATGGCGCTGGGCATGGACCCGGTGGAAGCCGCGAAATTAACGCTCTCCAAGCTGGATGGGGCCTATGCGCTCTGCTTCCTTTTTGAAGGGGAGGCAGATCTGATCGTGGCCGCCCGCAAAGGCAGCCCGCTGGCTGTAGGCCACGGCGAAGGGGAAGTTTTCGTAGGTTCTGACGCCATTGCGCTCGCCCCCATGACCGACAAGATCACCTATCTCGAAGAGGGCGACTGCGCCGTTCTGACCCGTGAGAGCGTAACGATCACAGATATGAACGGCCAGCTGGCAAACCGGGCGATGCGCACGGTTCAGGTTGACAGTGTGCGCATGGACAAGGCCGGGCACAAGCACTTCATGGCCAAGGAAATCGCCGAACAGCCCGTGGTATTGGCCGACGCGCTTACGCATTACCTTTCTGAGGATGGCAGCGATATCAAGATTGACACGAAATGTCCTGATTTCAAGGATATAGACCGTGTGACCTTGGTGGCCTGCGGCACCGCCTACTATGCCTGTCTGACGGCGAAATACTGGCTTGAACAGGTGGCGGGACTGCCGGCGGAAGTCGACATTGCGTCGGAATTTCGCTATCGCGAACCCCCCATCCCCATGCGCACCATGACCATTTTTGTCAGCCAGTCAGGCGAAACCGCCGATACGCTGGCCGCGCTGCGCTACTGCGACGACAAGGCCGCACATACGGTGGCGGTAGTGAATGTCGACGAAAGCTCGATTGCGCGTGAAGCGCAGCTGGCGCTGCCCATCTATGCCGGGACGGAGATCGGCGTGGCCTCGACCAAGGCATTTACCTGCCAGCTTCTGGTGCTGTTGCTGCTAACCCTCAAGGCGGCGCGCGACCGCGAGATACTGAACGACACACGCTTTGCCGACACGCTCTCGGCCCTGCGTGGCCTGCCTGCGCTTATGCGCCGCGCGCTCGACGATTGCGAAGAAATCAAGTCCATTGCCTCCGGCCTTGCCGAGGCCCGAAGCGCGCTTTTTCTCGGGCGAGGCCTGCTCTTTCCACTCGCCTTGGAAGGTGCACTTAAACTCAAGGAAATCAGCTATATACATGCTGAAGGCTATGCATCAGGTGAATTGAAGCACGGGCCGATTGCACTGATCGACCACAACATGCCGGTTATCGTTTTCGCGCCCCGGGATGCGCTGTTCGACAAGACCGTCTCCAACATGCAAGAGGTCATGGCACGCGAAGGAAAGGTTTGCCTTGTCACCGATTCCGACGGTGCAAGCGATGCGCAGAATGGGGTCTGGAACACCCTGATCATGCCACCTTGCGACCCGGTCATCTCTCCTATTCTTTACGCGGTTCCGGCCCAGCTGCTGGCCTATCACACCGCGGTCGCAAAGGGTACGGACGTGGATCAACCCCGCAACCTGGCAAAATCCGTCACAGTCGAATAACAGCCCTTAAATATCTGAAATATTTGGAAATATAGTATCTTAGCCAAATTCATCTTTCCAAAAACCCTCAAGTTCTATCGATATCGTTATCGACGCGGCCGGGAGGCCCTATCCTCCCTTGTATACTCGCACTTCCGGCAAGGATGTCAGATCTGCCTCCAGAAGGCGCATAGCGGCCAATGAAATGCGGCTGCCCGCCCCCGGCGCCCCCTCCAGCGGGATCAGGTCCACCGCCACGGCCGTGCCCTTCTGCGCAAAGACAACCCGGCCCCTGCCCGGCGCATTCACTAAGGGCGTCTTGAGCCAGATCCCCGGTTCCGTCACGTCGCCAAGCGAGGCGATGGTCAGCCCAAGATCCTTCTCCCCACCGGACACATTCGCCGCCTCCAGCGCGGCGGCGCGTTCACTGGCAGAGGTGGTGTCAAACTCCTCGACCGTGCGGGCGTTTTCGGAAATGCCGTTTTCATCCACCGCGGCCGGGGTCACCAACACCGCGGGTTCGGGTTTCTGGCGCTGACCTAGAAAGCCATCCGGCACCGCCGCACACCCTGCCAAACCCACTATAATCACACCCATAATTATACGGTTTTTCATGCTCTCTCCCCATGGCCAACAAAGCCGCGGCACAATCGCGCAACCGCTCTTGCCAGCCTCGTGCTCTGCCCGTAACTTACTCTCATGACTGCACCGCTAATAGACCCTTTCCAGCGCGCCATCTCATACCTGCGCGTTTCCGTAACCGACCGATGTGATTTCCGCTGCGTTTATTGCATGTCGGAAAATATGACCTTTCTGCCCAAGAAGGAACTCCTCACGTTGGAGGAGCTGGACCGCATGTGCTCCACCTTTATCCGCATGGGCGTCCAGAAGCTGCGTATCACAGGGGGCGAACCGCTGGTCAGGCGCGAAATCATGACGTTTTTCAACAATATGACGCGCCATCTTGAAGCAGGAACCTTGCAGGAGCTGACCCTTACCACCAACGGTTCACAGCTGGAACGGTTTGCTGACGACCTTTACGCCGCAGGGGTGCGTCGGGTGAACATCTCGCTTGATACCTTGGACGAGCAGAAATTTGCGGCGATCACCCGCTGGGGCCGCCTTTCGCAGGTTCTGAGGGGGATTGACGCGGCCCAGAAGGCCGGACTGCGGGTTAAGATTAATACCGTTGCCCTGAAGGATTTCAACGAGGATGAGTTGTTTGAACTGGTGGAATGGTGTGACAGCCGCGACATGGACCTTACCTTTATCGAGGTGATGCCGATGGGCGATATTGGAAATGAGAATCGACTCGACCAATATTGGAAGCTATCCAACCTGCGTGAGCGCCTTTCCAATCACTTCA
The DNA here is from genome assembly GCA_963691795.1 of Roseovarius sp. Taxonomy (GTDB): domain Bacteria; phylum Pseudomonadota; class Alphaproteobacteria; order Rhodobacterales; family Rhodobacteraceae; genus Roseovarius. The sequence continues at coordinate 2,575,719 of OY829373.1, read as the reverse complement.
CCGTCACAGACATTCCCGAACGCACAGGCGGCCCGGCGCGCTATGTGAAGCTGGAAGAAACCAGGCAGAAGATTGGCTTCATCACGCCGCTGACGCATAACTTTTGCGAAAGCTGCAACCGCGTGCGCCTGACCTGCACCGGAGAGCTTTATATGTGTCTTGGACAGGAAGATATGGCCGACCTGCGCGCACCGCTGCGCAACACGCCCGGCAACGATGCCCCGCTTGAGGCTGCGATCCGCGCTGCGATTGAGCGCAAGCCCAAGGGTCATGACTTCGACTATTCCAGACAGAAGGTCGGCGGCCAGATGTCCCGCCATATGAGCCACACCGGCGGCTGATGGCCTCCGTGCCATTGCCTGTTCGGCTGTACACCGGGCTTTCTACACTGGTCGGACCTTTGGCGTATTCAACCGTCACGCGTAAACTTCGGGCGCAGGGCACAACCCCTGATCGGCTGCCCGAACGCAACGGCTACGCCACCCGGACGCGCCCACAAGGCCCGTTGATATGGTTTCACGCGGCCTCCGTTGGGGAAAGCCTGTCTGTCCTGCAGCTGATCTCCCGGCTGGGCGAGTGTCATCCGCAACTGTCCTTCCTGCTGACTTCCTGTACCGCCACATCCGCTAAGATCCTGGCCGGGCGCATGCCGCCGCGCTGCCAGCACCAGTTTGCCCCGCTGGATCGCCCCTCAGCCGTGCGGCGATTTCTGGCCCATTGGACACCTGACGCCGCCGCCTTTGTCGAAAGTGAGCTTTGGCCCAACATGCTGCGCCAGACTGGAGCGGCGGGGGTACCGATGGCACTTTTGAACGCGCGTATCTCGGATGGGTCGGCACGCAACTGGAAGCGCGCACCCGCCACGGCCCGCCATCTGATGAACCAGTTTCGCATGATCCACTGCCAGGACGCACGCACAGCCACCCACCTGCATGATCTCGGGCTGGACCACGCCAACGCAGGTCATAATCTAAAATCTCTCGCCGCCCCACTTCCCGTTGACAAGGCCGAAGAGGCCCGGATGCATACAGCATTCGGCGCACGGCCCCTGTGGCTAGCCAGTTCCACCCATCCCGGTGAAGATGAGATCGTGATAGCGGCCCACCAAGCCATTCTCGACCAACACTCAGATGCACTTTTGCTGCTGGTTCCCCGCCACCCGGAACGGGCGGTGGACATCCGCAAACTGGCGCAAGATGCTGGCCTTAAAATAGCGCAGCGCTCAACCGGTGAACCGCCTGATGCAGCCACCCAAGTTTACCTCGCCGACACGCTGGGGGAGACGGGACTATGGTACGCGCTTTCCCCTATCACATGCCTTTGCGGGTCGTTCACCCCTGTTGGCGGGCACAACCCGTTTGAACCAGCACAAGCCGGATCAGCCCTGATCCACGGTCCGCTCTATGCCAATTTCGCAGAAGTCTATGCCGATTTCAGAGCAGCCGAGGCGACTTGCGAGACGCGCGATGCCACCACCCTCGCCGCACAGGTGCTTACCCTGCTTGACGATACAACGGCCCGCCACGCGCTACAAACCCGCGCCACCGGGCTGGTCGAGACGCAAGCGGAAGGGCTCGACACCATCGTTGACGACCTTTCCAAGGCGCTTGGGCTGGGGTAGGCAAGGCACAGCGCAACAGGAAAACCGCCCGTGCCGGAACTGATCGTCACCAATTTTAACCGTAATTTCACCGGGGTCTCGGCCACAGCGGCAGCTGTCGTGCGCCAACAGGCGGCGATGTTCGACATGCGCCTCGTGGGTCACCCCTTGCCCGGCGCACCTGCGCCAATCCCCCACAAGCAAGCCCTGCACCTGTCGCGTACCCCGCCACCGGGCAAGGCCTTCACCATCTGGCATGTGCGCCGCAACCCCGAGATGCGCCGCGCGATCTGGGCACGAGACGTACTGCGACTGCCCATACGGATTGTTTTTACGTCTGCGGCGATCCGGTTACATTCGGCCTATCCCCGCTGGCTGATCTCGAAGATGGACGCGGTCATTGCCACCACCGAAAAGGCTGCCAGCTTCGTGCCCAATGTCCGCGCCGTTGTGCCCCACGGCGTCGACACAGCCCGCTTCGTCCCCGCCCCAGACCGCGCCGCCGCCTGGGCCGCCACCGGATTTCCTGGCACGGCTGGTATTGCGACGGTCGGGCGAATCCGCCCCGAAAAAGGCACTGACCGGTTCGTGGAGGCTATGATCCGGCTGCTGCCGGACCATCCCGGTCTGACCGCGCTTGTAATTGGCCGCGCCGCCACGTCCGACCAGGGGTTTCTTGACAGGCTCAAGGCGCAGATCGCAACAGCCGGCCTCGCTGAGCGCATTCTCTTTCCCGGAGAGGTTGCGCCCGACGCCCTGCCCGAGTTGATGCGCGCGCTCTCCCTCGTGGTCCAGTTACCCCGCTATGAGGGTTATGGGATGACACCACTCGAAGGTATGGCCTCTGCCGTGCCTTTTGTGGCCACCGATCAGGGGTATTATCGCAGCTTTTCCTCGCAAGGCCGCGCTGGTGTGATCACAGATGATGACACCCAAACAACGTTGGCCCATCTGAATGACATCCTGACCAACAGGGCCCGCCTTCACGAGATGTCCCTCGCTGCTTGCGAGATTGCGAACTTGAACTTCAGTATCGCCCGTGAAGCTACTGGTATAAAAGAGGTTTATAACGATATGTGGTCCAATTACTGACCAGGCTTTATCTGGCCCCAAGTACTCCGAGAGGCGCGCGCATTGCGCGACGGCGGAAGCACCCCCCAAGCCCAGTCAAAGTGGCATCCGCTGCTCTGCAATCTCCGCCCACCAGCTGCAACCCATAGGGATCGCCTCATCATTGAAGTTGTATTCAGGATGATGCACGGGTGCGCTGTCACCATTGCCCATTAAGATATACGCACCGGGTCGTTTTTCCAGCATGAAGGCAAAATCCTCCCCCCCCATGACAAGCGGTGCCTCATCGCATGATCCCCCAACAGAGCGCGCCACCTCAGCGGCGAATTGCGTCTGGGCGTCATGGTTGGCCATGACCGGATAGTTTCGTTCGTAGTCCAGAGTGATCTCTGCCCCAAAGGCAGCACCAATATGGCTACACAACTCTCCCATCCGGGTTTCGGCCAGATCGCGCAACTCACCCGACAGCGTGCGCACCGTACCGGCGAGTCGCACTGACGAGGGGATAACGTTGAACGCATGCGACGAAGTTTCCATCGAGGTAATGGATACCACAATCTGCTCCACCGGGTTGGCATTGCGGCTTACAATAGATTGCAGCGCCGTCACCAAATGCGCCGAAACAACCGAAGGGTCCACCGTCTCCTGCGGTTTTGCGGCGTGCCCACCCTTGCCCTCGACCATGATCTCGATCTTGTCGGTGGCTGCAAAGAACGGTCCAGGGCGGATCGAAAACGACCCAAGCGGCATGCCGGGCCAGTTGTGCATCCCGTAGACCTCTTGCACGCCAAACCGCTCCATTAGCCCGTCATCGCACATTTCCTTGCCGCCCCCGCCGCCTTCCTCTGCGGGTTGGAAAATGATCACCACCGTGCCGTTGAAGTTGCGCGTCTCGGCCAGATATTGCGTAGCACCCAGCAACATCGCCGTGTGCCCGTCATGACCGCAGGCATGCATTTTCCCAGAGGTTTCCGAGGCATAATCTACGCCTGTTGCCTCCTCAATCGGCAACGCATCCATGTCGGCCCGCAAACCCACCACCTTGCCCGAGCTCGTCTCACGCCCCCGGATCACCCCCACGACACCGGTCCGGCCCAGCCCTGTGACCACCTCATCACAACCGAATGCTTGCAGCTTTTCAGCCACCAGCGCCGAGGTGCGGTGCGTGTCAAAGAGGAGTTCAGGATTGGCGTGGATATCGCGGCGCCATGCGGTGATATCAGCATGGAGTTCGGCAAAGCGGTTCTTAACGGGCATGGGTGATCCTTTAATCAATATCCACTGTCAGATACCAGAACTCTGTGCCCCGGCGCCACCTCTTCATAGCGGTTTGGTTCAGGTTCAAACCCGGCCGGGTGCAGCGGGGACGGAACCGGCTTGAAATCGACGTGGGCCCTGTCGTTGCGCAACGTTGGATCGGCCACTGGCACCGCGGACAAGAGGGCCTTGGTGTAAGCATGCCGTGGGTTTTCAAAGACGGCTGCGCGCGGCCCATGTTCCACGATGCGACCCAGATACATGACCGCCACCTCGTGGCTGATCCGTTCTACCACCGCCAGATCGTGGCTGATGAATAAATAGGCCAGCCCCAAGTCCCGTTGCAGTTCCAGAAGCAGGTCCAGCACGTGGGCCTGCACGCTGACATCCAAAGCGCTTAGCGCCTCATCAGCAACGATCAGGCGCGGGTTAAGGGCAAGCGCCCGGGCAATAGCCACCCGCTGGCGCTGACCGCCTGAAAGCTGATGGGGATAGCGGTCAAGAAACTGCGTAGACAGGTGCACCCGGTCAAGAAGCAGGGCTGCTTTATCGGCTTGGTCCTGAGTTGATCCCAGTCCAAAATTCCTCATTGGTTCTGACACTTGCTCTGCAATCTTTATGCGAGGGTCAAGGCTGGAAAAGGGGTCTTGAAAGATCATCTGCATATGCTGACGCGCCTGCCGCAGCCCTTCCGCATCCAGCGCGCGCAGATCCACGTCATCCAGGTGCAGCCCGCCACGTATGGGTTCTTCCAGCCGCAAGACTGACCGCCCTACAGTGGACTTTCCACAGCCTGATTCCCCAACGAGCGCAAGTGTATGCCCCTGCCTGATCTCAAAAGACACATCCTCGACCGCATGAACCTGAGCAACGGTGCGCCGCAATAGCCCACCACGCACCGGAAAGCGGGTGACAAGGTTCTGCACACGTAGAACAGGAGACGCGTCAGCGGGCGCATAAGGCGGTGGCCTACCAGTCATACTACCCAATCTGGGAACAGCGGATAAAAGTATTTTTGTATAATCTTTCTTTGGATTTGCGAAGATATCTTCAATCGCACCCTCTTCCACCTTGCGCCCCTCCTGGATGACCACCACGCGGTCGGCGATCTGGGCCACTACAGCCATGTCATGGGTGATGAACACAACCGCTGTACCATGTTCGCGCTTCAAGCGGTCGATCAAGAAAAGGATATCGGCTTGCGTGGTCACATCCAGCGCGGTGGTCGGCTCATCCGCAATCAACAGACGGGGACGGCAGGTCAAGGCCATAGCGATCACCACCCGTTGCCGCATACCGCCAGAAAGCTCATGTGGATACTGTTTCAAACGCCGTTCAGGTTCGGGCAGGCGCACGTCGCGTAATAGCGCAAGCGCGCGGGTGCGCGCGGCAGCCATCGACAGCCCTTGATGGAGGCGCAGCCCCTCGGTTAGCTGTCGCTCAATTGTGAAAACAGGGTTCAGGGCTGTCATCGGCTCCTGAAAAATCATGCTTATTTGGTTGCCCCTGAGCTTGCGCAACTCCACTTCGGTCAGGGCGCTGATATCCGCCTGCCCTCCATCACCCCGGTCCAGCAGGATCGCGCCGCTGGTGATTTCACCGCCACCAAACTCTACCAGTCGCATGAGAGAAAGCGCCGAAACAGACTTGCCAGACCCAGACTCGCCCACGATGCATAGCGTTTCGCCCGCCATAACGTCGAAGGAGAGATCCTCTACGGCCGTAGTGGGACCCGAGCGGGCCTGAAACTCGACCCGAAGATTTGAGACACGCGCTAGGGGATGGTCGAGCATTGGGGTGTCCTGCCAGTTTGCTGCTACCAAAGCTAACCGCCCCAAACCATCGGGTCAAATTATGCGAGTGGACGAAATCTTCGAAAGTTTCCAGCGTGCATTCTCTGATAGAATGCGCACGCGCCCTTTGGATTAGGGATCACGCGGCTCTAGCCAGGTCACGCCCACGGCAGCCGCCCGGGCCAATTCGGGGTCGAGCGACATCGGAATATACTCACCCCGCCGCCAAAGCTGGGCCATGTCATCGTAATGCCGGCTCAGGAAATGGCCCGACTGCCCAGTAGAGGTCACGAAAACGCTGCTATCGGGATCGGCAAAGTCATACACCCCGCGATAGCCTGCGCCATGCGTGCTGTGATAGGGGTCAGGACCGCTCCCCTTCGTCAAGCCCCGTTGCAGCGTGTTGTCCCCGCCCGAGGTCGACTGTCGAATATTCACGAAATAGCGCAGCACTGGCACCTCGCCGAGCACCTGGTGGTCATGGGTGGCCTGGTGCAGATCGCCCCATCGCAAGCTTTCCAGCGCCGAGCCATAATTGTCCCCGATCCAAACCAGCGCATCGTCGATCGCCAGCCGGGCTATGTCAACGCAGCTTTCCTGATCAGTAGACTGGCGGATATCACACCACTCTGCCGCGCCATCCACGTCTCGGAAGACGCGCTCGATAAAGACTGGGTCGGGGTGGGTAAACTGATCTGCAAGCGGCCCCAACTCATCACGGATCAGGCGATCCATCAGTGCGCGCATCCAGGCCGCATAGATCAGGGGCTCGGGCAGATGTTCATTCATCTCGCCGTTCCAGCTTGAGAGCAGCGCAAGCGCTTGTTGGCGTTTGTTTTCGGTCGTGCCCTCAGGCGCGGCCTCGCCTGTAAACCACAAGTCTCTGCCGATGAGTGGTAAAAGGGACCGAGCGGTAAAGCTGACCGTATCAAGTTGTGCCTCTATGAAGCTATCGCGGGTGTGAACCTCACGGATCTGCATTAGGCGCTCCCAGCGATATATACGTTGAGTATCACCCCACAAATAACTCAAATGATTTGGAAATTCTCGATCCACTATTTTATTGTTTGTGTTGCCAAGAATACCCCCCACGGGAGCTATGAATTCCGGGTTGCCCGAAAATGGTACCATCGCCTGCCAACGGTTTTCGGCCACCCAGCCCCGGCTGGGCATCCGGCCTTTCGTCTCGTGATCAGGGTGGCGACTGGGCGTGGCGCCGATGGTTTTCATGGCTATGGTCGTCTCATCGACCAGCGTCAGGTTCTGGGTCGGCGCCACAAAGAACCGCCCCGCACGCAGCCCTTCGGCCACCGATTGCGAGCGCATCAACGCCATGGCCGCCGTTATCGAGGTGTCATTGCCCGAAAGCGCTGTCCAAGCCAACGAAGCCACATGCCCCGGTGGCGTGACAGTTGCCAGATTATAATGCGTGCCGGGCAGAACAGGTCCGTTTTCCGTCCAACGCAGGGTCAGGGTAATCGGGTCCATATCCTTGATACGGATGATCGTATTCTCAGTGCGAAAGGGTTTGTAGCCTTTGGGTGTCAGGTATTCGTCGGGGTTATCGGGGTTTACCCGTTCGATATAGAGATCCTGGTCATCCATGTAGGATGAGGTCAGCCCCCAGCCCAACCTGTCACTGCGCCCCACCATAACGAGCGGCGCGCCGGGTACTGTACCCCCGATCACCCCGCCCGAGGCCAGTTCCATCCGCGCCAGATACCATATGCCCGGTGCGGTGAATTGCAAATGCGGATCATTGGCCAGAAGCGTGCCGCCTGTAGCCGAACGATGGGGTGCCGCGGCCCAGACGTTGGAGGCCCCGGCAAAGCCCCGTTTTGCGAAGGGCGAAAGGGGGTTCTCAGTCAGATCAGTCTGGGCCACGCGGTGCGTGCGCTGGCGCAGCCCCGGAAAGAGGCTCGCATAATCCGGCAGATCAGCAATAGCAGTGCCGGGGGCCAGTGGCATGATGTCGGCCAGCCGTTCATCGTCAACAAGAAGCGAGGCGCGCGCATAAAGCACCTCTTCTGGCAGGTGCCCTGCCAGTTGCAGGGACATTAGCTTAACAATCGCGATAGAGTCGGCAGGCTGCCAGGGAGACAGTGGCGGATTGAAAAGGAACATCTCGGGTGCGCCTCGACCACGAGCGTCGTCATTGATTTCCTGCAACCTGGCATTGACACCCGCCGCATAGGCCGAGAGCGCATCACGCGTGCGGGCGTCTTGAACGTCGACGGAATCGCGGGCCTGACGGTAAAGGTCGAAGCGGCGCAAGATCTTGTCAATTTCAATAGTCTGAGCACCAAAAATCTCAGACAGGCGGCCCTGCGCGGTACGGCGCAGCATAACCATCTGCCAGAGCCGGTCCTGGGCATGGACATAGCCTAACCCGAAGAAGGTATCGCGGTCAGTGGCCCCAAAGATATGGGGCACATTTGCATTGTTGCGCACGATCTCAACCGGAGCGGAGATGCCGGTGACGCGCAGGGTCTTGTCATATTCGGGCAGAGAGCGCGACAGAAGGAAATACATCACGCTGACCGTAAGAACGGTCAGCAGGATGGATCCACCTGCGATGCGAAACAGCCATTTGAAAATCTGGCCCATAGCCTGCCTGTTCGAAAGGTCCCGTGTGTCCGGTTGGGATAGTCAGGAATCGGGAGCGTGACAATGGCAGTACAGTGATATTGGGTGATAGAGGTTTATTGGGCGCAGATGGGGCGCTTGATCTGGACTGGATACCCGCGCGGCTTGACCTGCGCGCCCCAGCTCAGAGGCCTAGCTTGTCGCGCATGAAGGCCAACGCGACCGACAGGCCGTCGGGTGCAATCCCGTGCGCTGTGCCTTTCATAATATGAGCGTAGACATCCTGCCAGTCGGCCGCCTGCAACGCCTCTGCCGCTTCGGGAAGGGATTGTGGCGGCACGACATCATCGGCGTCGCCATGAACCAGCAGAACGGGCGGACGGCTTATCGCCTCATCCTTTAGCAATTCCGGCGCCAGCAGACGGCCCGAGAAGGCCACTATGCCGGCAATCGGGTCCTCGCGACGCGGCGCAACATGTAGCGCCATCATGGTGCCTTGCGAAAAGCCGAAGAGAACCACCTGTTCGGGCAACACATCCTCGTCTACCATCAGCGCATCGAGAAACGCATTCAGATCTTCGGCCGCCGCCATTAGGCCGCGTTCCGACTCTTCCTCTGACGAGCCATCAATCCATGGAATTGGAAACCATTGCAGGCCGGAGGGCATCATCGGGATCGTCTCGGGCGCATCGGGGGCAACAAAGAGGGTATCGGGCAAATGCTCCATCAGCACGTCTGCAATTCCCAACAGATCCGCGCCATTGGCCCCGTAACCATGCAGGAACACCACGACAGACCGGGTTTCCCCCGAATGCGGCCCCTTGCGGCCAGCTTGCAGAACGCGTGTCATCGGATTCCTTCCCGTTGCTTACACACTCGGTAGTAGGCCCATAAGAGCCGTGCTGCAACCGATCTCCACGGGCTCCAGACCTTGGCTATCTGACGCATCTGGCGTTCATTCGGGCGCTCCTCCAGACCGTAAAGCATCCTGGCTGCTTCCTGCAGGGCCAGATCACCATGGGCAAAGACATCCGCACGGCCCAGGCTGAACATGGCATAGATCTCGGCAGTCCAAGTGCCGATGCCGGGCACTTCGATAAGGATAGCAACAACATCAGCATCAGCTACACCCTGCAGGGCGCTGTAATTTATATCTTTCTCAGATAATGCTTTTGCATAGCGTATCTTCTGACGACTCAGGCCAACGGCGCGCAAATCCTCCTCGCCGGCGGCTATCACGCGGCTTGGATCGGTGAGGCCTGCTGCCTCCATCCGCCCCCAGATCGCAGCGGCTGACGCGGTAGAGACCTGCTGGCTGACAATCGCGCTTAGGAGTTCGGCAAAGCCTTCAGGCTTACGGCGCAGCGGCAAGGGGCCAGTCAGCTCACGTGCATGGGCCATGCGTGGGCAAATCGAGGCGAGGTACTCGGCCCCCTCCTCAACATCCTCTCGCGTTTCAATGATCCGACTTGTCAAAGCGCCGCCACCCACGCAAGAGCATCCTCGACACTGTCCACCTGTATGGCTTCGGGCTGCGGCGGGCGTGCGATCATGGCGACGTTGATCTGCAACTGACGTGCCGCGACAAGCTTAGTGCGCGACGCGTGACCACCAGCGTTTTTGACAACAAGCCAGTCCACCCCAAGATCACGAAACAACGCCACCTCATGTTCGACAGAAAAAGGGGGGCGCCCGATCAGGAACTCCCCGTTGGGAAAGGGAAAGGGTCCGGTCGGCGGATCGATCTGGCGGCAGATCATTCGGCGGGCATGTGTGAGACCCACGAACCTTTCAAGCGTCTGGCGACCTGTGGCAAGAAACACCGTCTGACCGGGTGTAACGAGTGTCGCTACATCCTCTTCCCGGGGCACTTGCGTCCAAAGATCACCCGCCTCTGGTTGCCAGGGCGGACGCAGGAGTTGGCAATAGGGCAGGCCCATGTCTGCGCAAAGCAGCGCCGTTCGGTTAGAGATGCGATGCGCGAATGGGTGCGTGGCGTCGAGCACGGCGCTGATACCCCGCGCAGCTACCTCGGCGCGGAAGCCATCTTCGCCACCAAAACCACCCCGTCGGGTGTCCACGTCTAGACGGATTGGCGCCCGCGTGGCCCCAGCAAGCGAGGCGAGTACGTCGATGCCTTGATCACCCAAGGCCGTGGCAATCTCCTGCGCCTCGCGCGTTCCGGCAAGCAAAAGCAGCGTCACGATCCGGCCCTCGCGATGATCGCACCTCTGCGATCCATCACGATGATGTCTGTGGCAATGGCGTGCGGGATCATGGATCTAACCTGCTGCAAGGCGTTTTCCGCAACCCAATTCGAGTAACAATTTCCTTTTTTTTCGTATACTTCAAGGGCTGTGTTCATGCTCAAAATATTCAAATCGTCCAAAACCTCCGAGAGTGCACCAAAATCCACCTGGCTACGACCAGAGTGGAGATCACGGGCGCCCTGGGCCAGCTTGGTCAGCTTGCCGATGCCGCCCCCGATGGTGATGCGCGGCACCGGATTACGGGCGAGGTACTTAAGCATGCCACCGACGAAATCCCCCATGTCCAGCATGGCATGATCTGGTAAATCGTAGAGCGCCTGCACCGTCTTTTCACTGGTCGCCCCGGTGCAGCCCGCTACATGGGGCACGCCTTCGGCACGGGCCACGTCGATGCCGCGATGGATCGAGGCGATCCAGGCCGCACACGAAAAGGGCCGCACAATGCCTGTGGTGCCAAGGATCGACAGACCGCCCTTGATACCAAGTCGCGGGTTCCATGTTCTGGCGGCAATCTCCTCGCCTCCTGGGATAGAGATTTCGATGGAAATATCCGGGGACTGGCCAAGGCGCAGGGCCATTTCCTCGACTGTTTGGGTCATCATCTGTCGTGGGACAGGGTTGATGGCGGGCTCACCAGGCGCAATCGGAAGGCCGGGTTTGGTGACCTCCCCTATCCCTTCGCCTCGGGCAAAGCACACACCGCCTTCGGAGGCGCTGACACGAGCTTTGACGAGTGCGCCATGGGTGACATCAGGATCGTCTCCGGCATCCTTGATCACGCCCGCCTCCACCCAGCCATCGCCTTCGTCCCAATGGGCGAGATCGAAGAACGGGCGTTCGCCCCGAGGTAGGGTTATGCGCACGCGGCTAGGCCGCCCTTCGCCCCATAGCCCCATCAGCGCCGCCCGCGTCGCTGCGGTGGCGCAGGCGCCCGTGGTCCAGCCGCGGCGCAACTCGGTGTTTGGTTTGCGGGCCATATCTGGTGCCGACTATAGGCCTGCGGTGCCATCAGGCCAATTGGGAAAACCGATGGTATGGAAACAAAACTGAAAAGATTTTGAACATATTCTTGTTCAGAATGCGGGGCAAGCGCATGCCACGCTGTCGGTCCGGCATGAGGATATGGTCGCTCATGGTCTTTCCCCCGAACCACTTAGCGGGCATACACGGTATATGAGTGAATCAGTTCCCCTTCCTGGCAATGACTGGCCCGCCCTCGAACCGGGCTGGGTCTGGCTGTGCGGGGCCGGGCCCGGCGATCCCGGGCTTTTGACGCTGCACGCAGTGAATGCGCTGAGACAAGCGGATGTGGTGATTTACGACGCGCTCGTGCAAGACAGTATCTTGGAATGGGCCCCGCAGGCCGAGCTACTTTATGCAGGCAAGCGCGGCGGCAAACCCTCGGCCAAGCAGCGGGATATCTCTTTGCGGCTGGTCGATCTGGCACGGCAGGGGAAGCGCGTTTTGCGGCTTAAGGGTGGTGATCCGTTTGTCTTCGGACGCGGTGGGGAAGAGGCTCAGACGCTGGTGCAGCACAGTGTGCCGATCCGCATCATTCCGGGCATAAGCGCCGGGATCGGCGGACTGGCCTATGCCGGGATCCCTGTCACGCACCGGGATGTGAACCAGTCAGTCACTTTCGTGACTGGCCATGACCAGTCCGGCGCGGCACCAAGCTCGCTCGACTGGCGGGCCATTGCCCAGGGTAGCCAGGTGATTGTAATATACATGGGCATGAAACATGCCGCCCAGATTAGCACTACGCTGATCGATGCCGGGCGCGCGGCAGATGAGCCTTGCGCCGTGGTGTCTTCTGCCACCACGGGCGACCAACGCGTTCTGGAAACAACACTGTCTCGAATGGCCGCTGATATCGAAGCGCAGGACATGGCGCCGCCTTCTATCCTGTGTATCGGTCGCTCGGTCCTTATGCGGCAAGTACTGGACTGGCAGAGCATGATGGCCGGTGAGGCGCCCCGCAACACCGATCCGCTGGACCGGGGGCGTCCGGCAGAGGCCTCTTGATGTGGTTAAGGGGGCGCTGCCCCCATCGCCGGCGGCGACTCCCCAAGAGTATTTCTGAAAAGATAAAGCAAGGGACGGCACTTTGGGCCGGGGTGTAATCATTGCGGCGCCGTCTTCTGGGGCGGGCAAGACCACAGTGACGCTTGCGCTACTACGCCTTTTGTCGCGAGAGGGCATCTCGGTTCGGGGCGCTAAATCGGGGCCCGATTACATTGATCCGCGTTTTCACGAGGCAGCCTGCGGGCGGTCCTGCCTAAACCTCGACGCCTGGGCGATGACGCCGGAGCGGGTGCGCGCGTTGGCTTCGTTGGAAGGGCTTTTGGTGATTGAGGGCGCGATGGGGCTTTTTGACGGGGCCCCGCCCAATGGCAAGGGCGCGGTGGCCGATCTGGCACAGGACTTGGGCCTGCCGGTGGTACTTGTCGTGGATGCGGGCCGAATGGCGGGATCGGTTGCGCCGTTAGTGGCAGGATTTGCGGGCCATGACCCAGCTGTGCATGTGGCGGGTGTAATCCTCAACAACGTGGGCAGCGCGCGCCATGAGGCGATGCTGCGCCGGGCGCTTGAGGCGACAGGGCAGCCAGTTCTGGCAGCTATGCGGCGGGTACCTGAGCTCGCGCAGCCATCCCGACATCTGGGCCTTGTACAGGCCTTTGAGCGCCCAGATCTTGACGCTTTTCTGAACCAGGCCGCGGATAGCCTGTCAGAGAGCCTTGACCGGGATCAATTTATGGCCATTGCAGCAGATTTACCGCAGACCCGCTTCGCGCCCCAGCTGGCGCCACCGGCACAGATCATTGCCATGGCGCAGGATGAGGCCTTTGCCTTTACCTACCCTCATCTCCTTCAGGACTGGCGCGCTGCCGGGGCCGAGATCAGGCCCTTTTCGCCGCTCGCAGACGCACCTGTCCCTGAGGCTGGTTTGGTGTTCCTGCCCGGCGGCTACCCAGAGCTTCACGCTGGGCGCATTGCGGCGTCTGATACTTTCCTGAAGAGTCTAAAGAATGCATCACATCACTCTGATATATATGGTGAATGTGGTGGATACATGGTTTTGGGTGATGGGCTGATTGATGCGGACGGCAGACGCCATGCCATGGCAGGGCTTTTGCGATTGGAGACCTCTTTTGCCACTCGTAAATTACATCTGGGCTACCGGGACCTCACACCACTCAGGGGCGTCTTCAAGGCGCCTCTGAAGGCGCATGAATTTCACTATGCCACGACGAAAAAGGCTGAGGGCGCGCCTCTTTTCGAAGCGCGCGATGCCGAAGGTGTCGGCCTGCCCGATATGGGCCTGAGCCTTGGACGGGTGAGCGGCAGTTTCGCCCATGTGATCGACGCCGCCTGACGCAGCCCTTGCGCAGCCCGGGCGAGACGTCTAGCACGGGGCCCATGACCGATGTACCCATGCCCCAACCTTCTGATGCCCGTGCACGCCGCAATGTAGCGGTTCTGGTGCTGGCGCAGGCTATTTTGGGTTCACAAATGGCGATGATCTTCGTGGTCGGTGGGCTTGCAGGCCAATCGCTAGCCAGTAATATCTGTTTCGCCACTTTGCCCATCTCGCTGATAGTGATTGGATCGATGATCTCGGCCACGCCCATGAGTTCGGCAATGCAGAGATACGGACGTCGCACCGGTTTCATGATAGGTGCAGGTGCGGGCGCACTTGGCGCTGTGATTGGGGCCTATGGTCTCTACCTTACGTCCTTCCCACTGTACCTTCTGGGCAGCCTGATCACCGGGGTTTACATGTCGGCGCAGGGATTTTACCGCTTTGCCGCCGCTGATACGGCGAGCGAGGCGTTCCGACCGAAAGCTATTTCCTATGTGATGGCAGGTGGACTTGCGAGCGCTATTATTGGGCCACAACTGGTAAAAGTGACAGCGGACGCGATGGTGGTGCCGTTTATTGGCACCTACTTTGCTGTGATCGCCATCAATGTGCTGGGCGCAACGCTGTTTTTGTTTCTCGACATTCCAAAGCCCACAGGCGCGCCTGAGGGCGCGCCGCGCGGCCGCACCCGGCTTGAGCTATTGCGCACACCCAAGATAGCTGTCGCAGTAGTTTGTGCGACAGTGTCCTACGCGCTGATGAACCTTGTAATGACCTCGACCCCACTGGCGGTGGTGGGCTGCGGATACACTACGAGCAATGCCGCGGATGTCGTCACGGGCCATGTGCTCGCCATGTTTGCGCCCTCGTTTTTCACCGGCCATCTGATCGCGCGATTTGGTGCGGAAAAGATCGTCGGTACTGGATTGGCAATTCTGGCGGGGGCTGGGACGGTGGCGCTGCAAGGAGTGGAACTGGGGAACTTCTTCGTCGCGCTTGTCTTGCTTGGTCTTGGATGGAATTTCGGTTTCATCGGGGCCACGGCCATGCTCGCCGCTTCCCATGCACCGCATGAAAGGGGACGGATGCAGGGACTGAACGATCTGATTGTATTTGGCGGCGTGACGCTGGCCTCGCTCGCCTCGGGTGGGTTGATGAACTGCTCGGGCGGGGATGCTGTCACAGGATGGGCCTCGGTCAATGTGGCGATGGCGCCGTTCCTCGCGCTGGCAGGCGGCGCGCTAATCTGGCTCATATTGCAGCGGCGCGCGGCCTGACCGGTCCTTGGCACAGCTTGCATTGGAAGGATTCAGGTATTTGTAACCAGAAAGAAGCCAGTGACACCGCTCTGCTTCTTTCTGGTGATAAATACCTCCGCCGGAGGCATATTTTCTTTACCAGAGACCGGTGGTCGCGCGAGACATGAGGGTGATGCGGCTGCGCAAGTAACCAGGGGTGACCAAGCCATTGGCAACCATGGAAGGTGTTTTCCGGGCGCGGGTCAGAATGGGGCCAGTGTGCCAAAGGCTTAACATCGCGGGCCGAGCCGCGCGGGTTATTTGCGCGCGGGCGGCCCGGGCGGCTTTCAGATAAGTTAGCCCCTCAACGGCCAGCGCGCGCACCGCGTCTAGGCGTCCGTCAACAAGGGGGATGCGGCCTGCGGCCTCAAGATCGGGCACGGCGCGCAACCAGTTGGCAAGGCCAAGCGCTCTACCCGCCTTTCGCGCCGGGTCGTCTACCTGATTGCCGAGCGCACGTGCGGCGACCACCAGTAAACCGGCAGCTGTGGCGTCAAGATAACCGCGAAACTGCGCTTCATCCTCGAATGGCTCGGAATGGATGTCCCAGCGGCGCGCCTCGATCAAGTCATCGAGCAGGGCCGCGCCATCTGCATCAATCACTTTCGAAAGCGGTGTCGCCACCTCATGACGGCGGACCGGGCCGCCAGCGCGGATTTCATCTAGAACATCGCGCCACCATTGAAGGCGCATTTCGGCAATCATCGGCTCTTTGGTGACCCAGGGCGCGCGCGCCACTTCCACGTTGAACGCATAGACCGGAAAGAGCCGCGCCCGCGCCGCCACAGGGGCGGCCATGACGCTCAAGAACCGGTCCGGGTCGCCCCGCCGGACCAGATCGGCACAGGCGATGGTGTCTTCATCCATCGCGGTCCAGCTTCCAGAAGATCGCATCGAGGAGTGCCTCGAAGGACGCATCGACGATGTTGGCGCTGACCCCCACGGTGGACCAGCGCCGCCCGGTGGCGTCTTCGCTGTCAATGATCACGCGGGTGACCGCCTCGGTCCCGCCTTGCGTTATGCGGACCTTGAAATCGACAAGGCGCATATCTTCAATCGCCGACTGGTAACGCCCCAGATCCTTGCCCAAGGCCTTGGCGAGCGCGTTCACAGGTCCCCTGTCAGAACCGTGCTCATCCAACGATTCAGATACCGAGAGTTTCTTTTCTCCATCAATCTTTACCACCACCACAGCCTCGGAGAGTGAGACCATCTGGTTATGTTTGTTTTTTCGCCGCTCAACAGTGACCTTGTAGCGCTTGACTTCGAAAAACTCAGGCAGTTGCCCCAGCATCCGACGGGCGAGAAGTTCGAAACTGGCCTGCGCGGTGTCGTAGGTATAGCCGTTGTCTTCGCGCCGTTTGATCTCTTCCAGGATCTGCGGCAGGGCGGGGTCATCGGCGGCCACGTCAATGCCGGCTTCAGACAGGCGGCGGCGCAGATTGGATTTGCCCGCCTGGTTTGACATCGGGATGATGCGTGTGTT
Source organism: Roseovarius sp. (assembly GCA_963691795.1). Taxonomy (GTDB): domain Bacteria; phylum Pseudomonadota; class Alphaproteobacteria; order Rhodobacterales; family Rhodobacteraceae; genus Roseovarius. The sequence goes on along the minus strand of OY829373.1, from coordinate 2,558,994 downwards.
GCCCACGGCACCGGGGTCAATGTGTTCGTAGGTGCTTGGGTCCTTCTCGATGGCCGAGGCGTGCAGCCCGGCCTTATGCGCAAAAGCCGATGCGCCGACATAGGCCGTCTGACGCAGGGGCACGCGGTTTAGGATTTCGTCCAGCTGGCGGCTGGCGGCGGTGAGCCCGGCGAGGCCCTCCAGCGTCACGCCGGTTTCAAAGCGGGAGGCGTAGGGCTCTTTCAGTAGCAGCGTTGGGATGATCGCCGTCAGGTTGGCATTGCCGCAACGTTCGCCCAGACCATTGAGCGTGCCTTGGATCTGGCGTGCACCCGCCTCCACCGCCGCAAGCGACCCGGCCACGGCGGTTTCGGTGTCGTTGTGGGTATGTATGCCGAGGTGATCGCCCGGAATACCCGCCGCGATGACCGCGCGGGTGATCTCCGCGATGTCCAAAGGCAGCGTGCCGCCATTGGTATCGCAGAGCACGACCCACCGCGCGCCCGCCTCATAGGCCGCGCGCAGGGCGGTCAGGGCATAGTCAGGGTTGGATTTATAGCCGTCAAAGAAATGTTCGGCGTCAAACAGCGCCTCGCGCCCCTGCCCCACAAGATGCTCAACCGAGCGAGCGATATTATCGGTGTTTTCCGCCAGCGAGACGCCGAGGGCCTTTTCTACGTGGAAGTCATGGGTTTTGCCCACAAGGCAGACGGCGGGCGTGCTTGCGTTCACGACGCCTGCCAGCACCTCGTCATTCTCCGCGCTGCGGCCTGCGCGTTTGGTCATGCCGAAGGCGGTCATGGTGGCGCGGATTTTTGGAGCGACCTCAAAGAAGGCGCTGTCAGTGGGGTTGGCGCCGGGCCAGCCGCCCTCGATATAGTCGAGGCCAAGCGCGTCGAGCGTTTCCGCGATGGCCTGTTTTTCGGGTACGGAAAACTGCACGCCCTGCGTCTGTTGCCCGTCGCGCAGGGTGGTGTCGTAGAGGGAGAGGCGTTCGCGGGTCATTTGGGGAACCCCGTCACGCTGCGCAGATCAGTTACATGTCTCACGTCAACGCCTCCAGCTGGGCTGCGTCGAACTCTGGACCTGCCAGAAGCTCCACACCTGCCTTGCTCATCCTCACTTCCACACCTGCTGCAACAAGGGCTGCTTTCATCTGGTCCACGGCAGAGAAATCCTTGGTTTCCATCGCCTCGGCTCGGGTCTGGGCCAGTTTGGCTTCCAGGCTTGAGAAGTCAAACGCAACCTCCTGCGCCCATTCGGGAATTCCCTCCCCGACTAATCCAAGGAAATGCAGCACACGCGCCAGCGCCTCGACCTCTCCCCCCGCTGACAGCTGATGGCAGCGGGCCAGCGCGCCCGGCGTGTTCAGATCATCGGCCAGCGCGTCGAGCACCTGATCATCCAGCGCAGCGGTGCGGGGCACATCCCCCACTTGTTTGTACCATTTGCGCAAGGTCTTGGCCGCCTCTTCCGCCTTCTTGGCGGTCCAGTCCATCGGCTTGCGGTAATGCGTTGACAGGAAGACGAAACGGATCACCTCCCCCACATAACCCTGCCCGAACAGGTCTTGCACGGTGAAGAAATTGCCCAAGGATTTGGACATCTTCTTGCCCTCCACCTGCAACATCTCGTTGTGCAGCCAGTAGCGCGCGAACGTCCCCTCGGGATGGGCGCAGCAGCTTTGGGCGATTTCGTTTTCATGATGGGGAAACATCAGGTCGTTGCCACCGCCATGGATGTCGAAACTGTCCCCCAGCAAATCGTGCGCCATGGCGGAGCATTCGATATGCCAGCCCGGACGCCCGCGTCCCCATGGGCTGTCCCAGCCCGGCAGATCGGGGGTGGACGGCTTCCACAGAACGAAATCCATCGGGTTTTTCTTGAAGGGCGCAACCTCGACCCTTGCGCCGGCGATCATGTCTTCGACGGAGCGGCCTGAGAGTTTGCCGTAACCTTCCTTCCAGCTGTCCACGGCAAAGAGCACATGGCCCTCGGCTGCATAGGCATGACCCTTGGCGATCAGGCCTTCGATCATCGTGATCATCTGGGGGATGTAGCCCGTGGCGCGGGGCATCTCGTCAGGTTCCCAAGCGCCGAGGGCGGCCATGTCATCCAGAAACCACTGCGTGGTCTCCGCCGTGATGTCCGAGATAGGCCGCCCGGTTTCAGCCGCACGCGCGTTGATCTTGTCGTCGATGTCAGTGAAGTTGCGCACATAGGTGACGTGATCGGCCCCATAGACATGCCGCAGCAACCGGTTGAGCACATCAAACACCACCACGGGCCGGGCATTGCCCAGATGCGCCCTGTCATAGACCGTCGGACCGCAGACATACATGCGGACATGTGCGGGGTCCAACGGCTCAAACGGCTCTTTGCGGCGGGTTGCACTGTTGTGCAGATGTATCTTTGTCATGGTCGCCCTCGTTACATGCGCGAAACCCACAGGCATCACCGGAGCGGGCTTAGCAACTTGCGATCATGGATGGAATAGAAGACCGGCCCGCCTGACGATGTCAGCGGATAATACAGCAAATGATATTTGCGGTTTCAGTCATGAACGCGGTGATAAGGGCGTCATCTGTGACGGTCAAGGCGCTTGTAGTGGCACGCCCAAGATTTCTGATTGACACGCCCCGAAGGCGCTGATCCTACTGGCGCGGCATTGGCGCTGGATGCGCCCCCCTAAAATTGATGGAGAGCGTCATGGAGTTGTCGCGAAGGATCACCGGGATCAACGCGGGCGGGTCAGATGGCTGGGATGTGTATTACCGGGCCAAGCAGATGTCGGATGCAGGCACCGATGTGGTGCATCTCACGATCGGTGAGCATGATGTGGGCACCGATGCTTCAATCATCGACCTCATGCATGAGGCGGCGCTTTCGGGGATGACCGGGTATTCTAATTTCAGCGGTGCCGTGAACCTGCGCAGTGCCATTGCCGCGCGGGTGACCGAGCGCACCGGCGTCAAGACCACGCCCGACAACGTCCTAGTGGTCACTGGCGGTCAGGGTGGGCTTTTTGCCACTCATGCCGCAACTTGTGACGAAGGCGACCGCGCACTCTTCATTGATCCCTACTACGCCACTTATCCCGGAACGATCCGCAGCGTCGGCGGCATGGCGGTCCCCGTGACTGCCTCGGCTGACCGGATGTTTCAGCCAGACCCCGCCGATATTGCCAAAGCCGCCGAACCAGGCGCTGCCAGCCTGCTGATCAACAGCCCCAATAACCCCACAGGCGTGATCTATACTGAGGAGACGATGACCGGCATCGCCCGCGTCGTGAAAGACCACGACATGTGGCTAATCTCGGACGAAGTTTATGACACGCAGGTCTGGGACGGCACGCATCTAAGCCCGAGGGCCCTACCCGACATGGTGGAACGCACGATGGTCATCGGCTCGATGTCCAAGAGCCATGCAATGACAGGCAGTCGGATTGGCTGGATCATCGCGCCCGAAGAGGTGATTTTCCACATTGGCAACCTCTCGACCAACACGACCTACGGCGTGGCGGGGTTCATCCAAGAGGCGGCATTCTATGCCCTAGGCAAGGGCGATGCGTTCGAGGCCAAGGTGGCCAAACCCTTTCACCGCCGCCGCGACCTTGTGATGGAGATGGTGGAGGGTATGAACGGCCTGCGCGCAATCCCATCAGACGGGGGCATGTACGTCATGCTCGACATTCGCGACACCGGTCTGAGCGGCGACGGTTTTGCCAACCGCTTGCTGGATGAGCACCACGTGGCGGTTATGCCCGGCGAAAGCTTTGGCCAGGCGGCGGCAGGACATTTGCGGGTCGCTCTAACAGTGAATGATGAACGGCTGGTGGGGGCGGTCGGCTCGATCATCGAGCTGGTGACAGACCTGACCACCTGACGCGGAAACCGGGAAGCCCCACCCACGGGCGTGATCCGGGCCGGTTTGAAAAGTGTGTCAACGCAACCTGTGCTTTAGCATGCTACCTTCAAATGTCGGCATCAGACCAGCTAGTCGCAAATTGAATAGTCTGAGGTCGGGAATCATGTATCATCCTTCGTAATGAGGGAGGATGCGATGTCGCCTGTTTGCAAGATCGCATTGGTAATCTACACGATCGGCGCAGTGCGGGGTCGTGCGGCACGGGGAAGGCCTTAAAGGGGTTTCCAAACTCTTTCCAATGCTTTCCAAAAGGATCATGTGCCATGAATAAACCTATGTCTCGCCGTTCCGGGGGCCGCGCTGCCCGCCGTGCCAGCCGCGCCGCGCCGCCATCTGAGGAAATGCGCTCTGTCCGTCCGGGGATGGAAAGTACCACCCTCAAAATCCTGTCGGATGCAGATATCGAACGCATTCACGAAACCGCCCTGCAGCTTCTCGAAGAGGTCGGACTGGCCGACGCGCCACAATCAGGCATTGACTACTTGGTCGGCGCCGGTGCCATCCTGGGCGATGACGAACGTATCCGCTTTCCTCGCGCTGTTGTTGAACACGCGCTGACGCTGGCCAACCGCTCTATCATACTCCCCAGTCGTGACGGCAAGCATGACCTCGACCTGAGCGGCAACCGTGTACATTACGGCACGGCGGGAGCTGCAGTGAACATGGTGGATGTGGACGGACGCAACTATCGCGACAGCACCTTGCAGGATTTGCATGACGCAGCTCGCATCTGTGACGTGCTCGACAACATTCATTTCTGCCAGCGCCCCATGGTGGCCCGCGATATCCTCGACAATCGGGAGATGGACCTCAACACCATCTATGCCTGCTGCGCAGGCACTACGAAGCATGTCGGCGCCTCTTTCTCGGACCCTGATTTCATCGAAGACGCGCTCGAAATGCTACACATGATCGCCGGTGGCGAAGATGCTTGGCGCGCACGGCCCTTCGTGAGCAATTCCAACTGCTTCGTCGTACCACCAATGAAGTTTGCGACAGAATCCTGCCAAGTGATGGAGAAATGCATCAAGGGCGGGATGCCAGTGCTGCTGCTGTCAGCCGGCATGGCCGGGGCCACGACGCCTTCGACTATCGCAGGCGCCATTGCACAGGCCACGGCAGAATGTCTCGCCGGTTTGGTCTATGTGAACGCGGTTGCCCCAGGTCATCCGGCTATCTTCGGCACTTGGCCCTTTGGATTGGATTTGCGCACGGGCGCGATGACGGGCGGATCGGGCGAACAGGCATTGCTGAGCGCGGGCTGTAGCCAGATGCACAGCTACTACGGCCTGCCCGGTGGCGCTGTAGGCGGGATCACCGACGCAAAGCTACCGGACATGCAGGCCGGTTGGGAGCAGATGTGTTCCAACGTCATGGCAGGGCTTTCTGGTCTCAACATGGTTTACGAGGCGGCGGGGATGCATGCCTCTCTGTTGGGGTTCTGCCATGAGTCCCTGATCCTTGGCGACGACTTGATTGGCCATGCACAACGCTGCGTGCGGGGAATCGAGGTAAATGACGAAACTCTCGCCATTGATCAGGTCAAAGAGGTCTGCCTCGGAGGACCGGGTCATTACCTAGGCACCAGCCAGACGCTGGCGCGGATGGAGGTGGACTATGTCTATCCCAGCACAGGTGAGCGGATGTCGCCCAAGGAATGGGTCGAGAAGGGCAAGCCCAATCTCAACCAGTCCGCGATTGCCCGCAAGGAGGCGATCCTGTCGCAACGCTCTGCCGCCCGGTTCGATCCTGAGCTCGACAAGGCGCTTAGGCAACGGTTCAACATTCACTTGCCTGTATAAGAAAGAAACAAGATAGACCGGACATTGTGGCGCCCGGTTTTGACCCCATGTGACCCAGAAGCGTCACTTTCGACTTTATGATTCCCATCAAAGCAATTGATGCAAAAGGGGATTCACAAAACGAATCGGCTGTGTCATGGTTCTGTAGATCACCCGAAAGAGGTGACAGATTTTAAGGCAGAGTCAGATTTCATGACCCATCGTAGACGTCCCGCATTTGGGGCCATCGTCTTTGTGATAATCGCGCTTCTGGTTGGCGGCTATTTCACTTTTGCCGCCGTTCAGGGTGATTACGGCCTCTTCCGACGGGCCGAGATTGAGGCGCAGGAACGTGCGCTCGAAACCCGGCTGAGCGCGCTTGAGGCACAGGTGACCGAGATAGAGAACCTGACCAAGCGACTCTCTGACTCCTATCTGGACCTCGACCTTCTTGATCAGCAAGCCCGCGATGTGCTCGGCATGATCCGCGCCGACGAGATCGTGATCCGCTGATCTCACCCCGCCTAACCCCCTGAGAAACTGGTCCGTTGACCCTGCGGCAAAATCGCTCTCGCCAGATAGGCTTCGCGTGTGTTAGTAATAGTTTAACATTAAACTATTGCACTTCCGAAGGAGAAAACCACCGATGGCGACCCGGAAAAAGCCTGCAAAACCAAATGCATCCGCCGAAGAACTCAAAGCGTTCTACAAGGACATGCTTCTGATCCGGCGATTCGAGGAAAAAGCCGGTCAGCTGTATGGGATGGGCCTGATTGGTGGGTTCTGTCACCTTTATATCGGACAGGAAGCCGTTGTTGTGGGTTTGGAATCGGCAACGGAAGAGGATGACAAGCGCATCACCACCTATCGTGACCACGGCCACATGTTAGCCTGCGGCATGGAGCCGGGCGGTGTCATGGCCGAACTGACAGGCCGTGAGGGCGGACTCTCCAAAGGAAAGGGTGGCTCGATGCACATGTTCAGCACCGAGAAACACTTTTATGGCGGTCATGGAATCGTTGGGGCGAACGTACCGCTTGGTGCGGGTCTCGCCTTTGCGGACAAGTACCTCAATAATGGCCGCGTGACATTCACCTATTTTGGAGACGGCGCCGCAAACCAAGGGCAGGTTTACGAGACATTCAATATGGCAGCGCTTTGGCAACTGCCAGTGATTTTCGTGATTGAAAACAACCAGTACGCTATGGGCACTTCGCAGAAGCGTTCCACCTCCACCCCCGACATTTACACACGTGGCGAAGCGTTCGGCATCCCTGGTGAGGCGGTCGATGGCATGGATGTGCTGGCGGTTAAGGAAGCGGGTGAAAAAGCTGTTGGCCACTGCCGCTCGGGCAAGGGGCCATACATCCTGGAAGTCAAAACTTACCGCTACCGCGGTCATTCCATGTCCGACCCAGCCAAGTATCGTACCCGCGAAGAAGTCCAGAAAGTGCGCGAGGAAAAGGACGCAATCGAACATGTGCGCGACCTTCTGCTGGCTGGTAAACATGCGACGGAAGAGGATTTGAAGGCCATCGACAAGGAAATCAAGGCAGTCGTGAACGAGGCGGCCGATTTCGCCAAGCAAAGCCCGGAACCGGCCATAGAAGAACTTTGGACAGACATTTACGCCAACGTGGCGCAGGCCTGAGACGGAAAGGATCAAGATCATGGCAACCGAAATTCTCATGCCCGCACTGTCGCCCACGATGGAAGAAGGCACGCTTTCCAAATGGCTGGTCAAGGAAGGGGACAGCATCGCCTCTGGGGACATCATGGCCGAAATTGAAACCGACAAGGCCACCATGGAGTTCGAGGCGGTTGACGAAGGCGTAATCGGCAAAATTCTCGTCGCTGAAGGCACCGAGGGCGTGAAGGTGAATACGCCCATAGCGGTTCTGCTGGAAGAGGGCGAAAGCGTTGACGACATTGCCGCTTCTCCTGCCAGCTCCCCGGCCGAGCCCGCCCCCGCAGTAGCGGACGAGGCGCCTGCCCCTGTCACAACCGCGGCTGCACCTGCCACCGCGGTATCCAACGTCGCCCCAGACTGGCCCGAGGGCACGGAAATGAAGACCATGACCGTGCGCGAAGCGCTCAACACCGCCATGGCCGAAGAGATGCGCCGCGACGACACAGTGTTCGTCATGGGCGAGGAGGTGGCCGAGTATCAAGGCGCCTACAAAATCACGCAAGGCCTGCTAGATGAGTTTGGCGCCAAGCGCGTGGTCGACACACCCATCACCGAGCATGGCTTTGCCGGGATCGGTGTCGGCGCCTCTTGGGGCGGCCTGAAGCCAATCGTGGAATTCATGACATTTAACTTTGCCATGCAAGCCATTGATCAAATAATAAACTCTGCTGCCAAAACGCTCTACATGTCCGGTGGCCAGATGGGCAGCCCCATTGTTTTCCGCGGCCCCAACGGCGCCGCGGCCCGGGTCGCTGCCCAGCACTCACAGGATTACGCCGCCTGGTACGCCCAGGTACCTGGCCTCAAAGTCGTGCAGCCCTATTCGGCTGCTGACGCAAAGGGCCTTTTGAAAACCGCGATCCGCGATCCCAACCCGGTCGTCTTCCTGGAAAACGAAATCCTCTACGGCAAAACGTTCGAGGTTCCAGTCCTCGATGACTTCACCATACCCTTTGGCAAAGCTCGCATCGCACGCGAGGGTACCGATGTAACCATTGTCAGCTTCGGTATTGGCATGACCTACGCAATTGAGGCCGCCGAAACTCTGGCCGGTGAAGGCATCAGCGCCGAGGTCATCGATCTGCGTACTCTGCGCCCGTTGGACTATGACACGGTTATTGCGTCGGTTATGAAAACCAACCGTTGCGTCACGGTCGAAGAAGGCTGGCCCGTGGCCTCTATCGGCAACCACCTGAGCGCAGTTTTGATGGAACGCGCTTTTGACTGGCTCGATGCGCCCGTCATCAACTGCACGGGCAAGGACGTTCCGATGCCCTATGCCGCCAATCTTGAAAAACTGGCCCTAACCTCGACCGCCGAAGTGCTCGAAGCGGTTCATAAAGTGACCTACCGGTAAGAGGAGACGTAGACATGGCAACCGAAATCCTGATGCCCGCCCTCTCACCCACAATGGAAGAGGGCACACTCGCCAAGTGGCTCGTCAACGAGGGCGATGAAGTAGCCTCTGGTGATCTTCTAGCGGAAATTGAAACCGACAAGGCAACGATGGAATTCGAAGCCGTCGATGAAGGCGTGATCGGCAAGATCCTTGTGGCCGAGGGCACCGAAGGTGTGAAGGTAAACACCCCCATCGCGGTGCTTCTGGAAGAAGGCGACAGCGCCGACGACATCCCAACAGCCGCTGCACCGACCACGGCAACCCCTGGAAACGCGGATGTGGCCCCTGCCCCGGTCGTGGCACCGACCCCTGCCCCGGCCGCGCCAGTTAGTGCCTCGGGGACCCGCGTCTTTGCCTCACCCCTGGCGCGGCGCATTGCGGCCCAAAAGGGCGTCGACCTGGCCTTGGTCAAGGGCACAGGTCCCCATGGCCGTATCGTCAAATCGGATGTCGAGGCGACACAGCCGGGCACGCAGCCCGTTGCTGCTGCTGCGCCCCCTGCAACACCTGCCACCACAGCCACTTCTCCTGCAGCAGCCAAAGCTCAAACCGGGCTATCTTCAGACACCGTGGTCGCCATGTACCAGGACCGTGACTACGAGGAAGTCATGCTGGACGGGATGCGCAAAACCATTGCCGCTCGTCTCACCGAGGCCAAGCAGACCATTCCACATTTCTACCTGCGCCGGGATATAAAGCTGGATGCGCTACTCAAGTTCCGCAGCCAGCTAAACAAGCAGCTTGAGGCCCGTAGCGTGAAACTCAGCGTCAACGACTTCATCATCAAAGCCTGCGCGCAGGCCCTTCAGGCAGTCCCCGATTGCAACGCAGTCTGGGCCGGTGACAAAGTGCTCAAGCTCAAGCCTTCCGATGTGGCCGTAGCCGTGGCCATCGAGGGCGGACTTTTCACACCGGTACTCAAGGATGCTGAGATGAAGTCCATTTCGGCACTATCGGCCGAGATGAAGGACCTTGCCACACGTGCCCGAGATCGAAAATTAGCTCCCCATGAATACCAGGGCGGTACATTTGCGATCTCCAATCTTGGCATGTTTGGCATCGACAATTTCGACGCTGTCATCAATCCGCCCCATGGTGCGATCCTCGCGGTGGGTGCTGGCGTCAAGAAGCCCGTCGTAGGCGAAGATGGCGAACTCAGTATCGCCACCGTAATGTCCGTCACGTTGTCAGTTGATCACCGGGTGATTGATGGGGCGCTCGGAGCGGAATTGCTCAAACACATCACCGAAAATCTTGAAAATCCGATGACGATGCTGGTCTGAACGCTGGCTGACGGGCTTATGAACCCAGAACTGATGCGCGCCAGCAACCCTCGGCGCGTATCGCATCTGATGTGATCGACACGCACACGCGATGAAGTTAAGTGTGCTCAAGAAACTTTTTTGAGGCTGTTAGATGAAAGTATTGGTCAAACGCGCGCTTCCACTGCTTTTCGCTGGGGTAGTTGCAGCTTGCGCAAGCAATCCGAACACCTCTCCCTCCGTGGGACTTGATTTTGCGACTGAACCTGAAGTGACCACAAGATCTGCGAATTCGCAGTATTCTGGACCAGTCAAATTTGATCAGGCGTTTTACAACACATCGGCGCAACGCCATGCCAATGACATTGAGGAACTGACGCAGGCCTTCCTTGATTTGGGTCCGGACGTCGATCCTAGTGAAGCCGCCCGCGCAGCGCGTGTTGTTTACACATATGTCGACCAGTTGGTAATCGAGTACGAGATTGTCGACGGTCCGCTCGTACACAACAGCAAGGTTAACTTCGGCACCAAGCCGCGCGGGCTGTGCTGGCACTGGGCGCATGACATTGACAACCGCCTGCAGCGAGAACGGTTTCGCACGCTTCAGATCCACCGCGCTATTGCGAATTACAACAATATCCGGCTAGAGCACTCAACCACGATGCTGGGCCGTCGTGGGGATCCGATGGAAAAGGCTATTGTCCTTGATCCCTGGCGCAACGGAGGAGAGCTGTTCTGGGAGATCGCCGAGAAGGATACGCGCTACAACTGGACTGAACGCGATGAGGTCTTTGCCTATAAGCGCGCCCGAAAAACCACCCAAGCCGATGCTAATGAGCGACGTCAGAAACGGGAACGGTTCTAGATTTCAACAAAAGCAGAAAGGCCGCAGCGGATGCGGCCTTTTCCTTTTGGATCAAATCTTTGGAAGGTGCACACAGTTTTCACAAAAGTGTGGCAAACGCTGTTTAAAGAATTCGCGCCCGGGACCGGGCAGAGCGCACTATTTCACGCCCAGCAACTGGTCCATGGCCACCGATGGGTGATCGCATCCGGCCTCGCCCACGATCCGCGCAGGAACACCTGCCACGGTCTTGCAGGACGGAACCTCTTGCAGCACGACTGAGCCAGCGGCCACCCGACTGCAGGAGCCGACTTTGATGTTGCCCAGTACCTTCGCCCCGGCTCCGATGAGAACACCGTCGCCGATCTTGGGGTGGCGGTCCTCTTCTTCCTTTCCGGTACCGCCAAGCGTTACCGAATGCAGCATGGAAACGTTGTCGCCCACAACGGCTGTCTCCCCGATCACGATTGAATGGGCGTGGTCGATCATAATGCCCTTACCGATGCGTGCCGCCGGATGAATGTCCACGCCAAACACCTCGGACGAGCGCATCTGCAAAAACCGCGCCATGTCGCGGCGGCCCTGCTTCCACAGCCAATGGGCCACCCGGTAGGCCTGCACCGCCTGGAAGCCCTTGAAAAAAAGCAGCGGCAGGATGTAGCGATCACAGGCCGGGTCACGGTCATAGACCGCTACGATATCCGCGCGCGAGGAAATACCCACGTCGGGGTCCTCGCTGTAAGCCATATCGCAAATTTCCCGCAAAATCTGTTCTGAAAGCTCATTTGATGTCAGCTTCATTGACACCCGGTAGGCCAATGCCGATTCGAGCGAAGTGTGGTGCAGGATAGACGAATGCACGACCCCACCCAGCAAAGGTTCGCTATCCAGCGTCTCTTGTGCTTCGCGCTTAATCTGTTCCCAGACTGGGTCCAGTTCACTCACATGGGTGCGTGTCTTGGCCATCACATCGCTCCTGCTTCGGTAGACGGACTATAACAGATAGGTAAGATTGGTAAAATGCAAAGCCTTGATGACAGGGTTCATGAAAATGCATCATAACGAGATTACTGAATTGCGCGCGCGGATCGAGGCGCGGCTGGCCGAACTGGAGGCTGAGGACGGGCTGGGCCAGTCAGGCCAAGCAATTGTCACACTCGACCAACAGGCCGTGGGCCGGTTGAGCCGGATGGACGCGCTGCAAAACCAGGCTATGGCCAAGGCTACGAGCGCCAGGCAGCAAGCCGAACGCGGGCGGCTCATGGCGGCACTGGCGCGGATAGACGAGGGTGAGTACGGTTATTGCGAAGCTTGTGGAGAGGATATAGCCCCGGAACGGCTGCACCTTGACCCAGCCGCGCTGAAATGTGTGGACTGTGCGCAAGGGTGACAGTGAAACAGGCACAACATCTTCAGAAGATTTCAGCTGTATTTTTTTGAAAAATGGGCGTGCCGTGCGTCACGGCGGCATCAAACCCCAAAAACACGGCTCTTTGCTTGCTCCACATCCAGCGCAAGGCTACACACGTCTAAAACCAATTCTGGGCAGGACCGGGGCCAAGTACCATGCGTATCCTTATCACGAACGACGACGGCATCGCAGCGTCGGGACTTGAAGTCATGCATCAGATCGCCACTGATCTTGCCGGACCGGGAGGCGAAGTTTGGACCGTGGCACCCGCTTTCGAGCAATCGGGGGTTGGGCATTGCATTTCCTTCAGCCACCCAATGATGATTTCTCAACTCGGAGAGCGTCGTTTTGCGGCCGAAGGCTCTCCGGCCGATTGCGTGCTGGCGGCGTTCCATGATGTGATGACCAACGCCCCCCCCGACCTGGTGCTCTCAGGTGTGAACCGGGGCAACAACTCGGCTGAGAATGCGATGTATTCGGGCACGATCGGCGCGGCCATGGAAGGCGCCTTGCAGGGCGTGCCTGCCATCGCACTCAGCCAGTATTACGGCCCACTCAACCGCGACCTTGAGGACAAGTTTGAGACCGCGCGTGTGCATGGCCTCTCCTGTGTGCAAAAAATCCTCGACCACGCGGTGTGGGATAAATCCGACTACGGCATTTTCTACAACGTGAACTTTCCACCCGTTCCCGCCGCCGACGTGAAGGGGCTGAAGGCAGTGCGGCAGGGCTATCGTGGGCATGGCCGGTTCGGGATGAAGCCTGTAACCTCGCCTTCGGGCCGACGGTTTTTATGGATTACTGGCGGCAATCAACAGGACCCTTCCGGCGCGGACACTGATGCATCCAGCAATCTCGACGGTTATATCTCTGTCACGCCGATGCGCGCGGACCTGACGGCCCATGACGCGATAGATGCGCTAAAATCCATCGAATGACCACCGATTCTGTCCATATCGCCGAACGCAAGATGCAATTCCTTTTCGCACTTCGGTCGCGCGGTGTGACAGACTCCAAGGTGCTGTCAGCCATGGAGAAGATCGACCGTGGCCTTTTCGTGCGCGGCCATTTCGCTGACCGCGCCTATGAAGACATGCCCCTGCCCATCGGCTGTGGGCAGACGATTTCGCAACCCTCGGTCGTGGGCCTGATGACACAGGCGCTGAAGCTGACAGGGCGCGAGAAGGTGCTGGAGGTAGGCACAGGATCGGGTTACCAGGCCGCGATCCTCAGCCAACTCTCGCGCCGCGTCTACACGGCGGATCGCCACAGACGGCTTGTGAACGAGGCCTCTGCACTCTTTCGCGAATTGGACCTAACCAATATTACGGCTGTGACGGCCGATGGCAGTTTTGGCCTGCCCGACCAGGCTCCTTTCGATCGTATCCTCGTCACGGCCGCCGCCGAGGATGCGCCCGGCCCGCTCTTGGCCCAGTTGAAGATCGGGGGTATCATGGTTTTGCCAGTGGGCCAGTCGGACGCTGTGCAAAGCTTGATCCGCGTCGTACGCTCCGATACGGGCTATGAGTATGATGAATTGATACCGGTGCGTTTCGTCCCCCTTGTCGAAGGGATCGGGCGCGACGGGTAAGTCGTTGTAATATATTGAGTGTTGATGACAGGCCTGTAGACCCCACATGAGGAGCACGCGCCTGAAAAGAAGATGAGGAGCCGATCGAGATGACACGTGTACCAGCCTATGGCCTTCTGGCCGGTACGGCTCTGGGTCTGGCGGCCTGTAGCGGACCATTGGATTACGATATGCGTGGCGGGTTTGGCAATGCGCCCTCCACAGCTGATGCGGCCCGTGAGGCAACAGCAGATCGTCCCAAGCCAGATTCGCGTGGTGTGATTTCATATCCCAGCTATCAGGTAGCAGTGGCGCGACGCGGTGACACAGTGGAAAGCCTCTCGGCCCGGGTGGGCGGGAATGTGTCTCGGATCGCCAGCTTCAACGGGTTGCAACCCGGTGACACGCTGCGCGATGGGGAAATCGTAGCCCTGCCCGACCGTGTGACAGAACCCACAGGCGGGCCGATCACACCCGGCTCAGTGGACATCACAACGCTGGCAGGCAATGCAATCAACGCAGCCGACTCGGCAGCTAGCGGAACGGTTACGGCCACCCCGCTGCAATCTGCCCCGGGCCAGCCTGACGGCGTGTCAGGCACGGAACCCGTGCGTCATCGGGTGGCACGGGGCGAAACGGCCTATTCCATCTCGCGCCTCTACAAGGTGTCGGTCCGGTCACTGGCAGATTGGAACGGGTTGGGCAGCGATTTCTCAGTGCGCGAAGGCCAATACCTACTGATCCCCGTTGCCCTGCCGCAGGAACCCCGCAGCGCGCTGGACCCAGCTGCCACATCGCTGCCCGGGGAAGGCACAGAAACGCCCGAACCGCCAAGCGCGTCCCAGCCCCTGCCCGACGAGGTGACGATCCCTGCGTCTGAACCGGTGGAAACCGTCGCCGCACCAGACCTCAGCGGCCAGCAACCGGTCAGCTCAGCGCAGATGATCATGCCGGTGGAGGGCTCTATCGTGCGTGACTACGCCAAAGGCCGCAATGAGGGCATCGACATCGCCGCCAGCCCCGGCACGCCCGTGCGCGCTGCAGCCAATGGCACCGTGGCCGCCATCACTGAAGATACTAACGGGGTACCAATCATCGTGGTAAAGCATGCAGGCAACCTGCTGACGGTCTATTCCAACCTCGGCAACGTGGCCGTGCGCAAGGGTCAAAATGTCAGCCGCGGCGCGAAACTTGCCGAAATCCGCAGCGATGGAGCGGCCGCCGTACATTTCGAGGTGCGTGAAGGCTTCGACAGCGTCGACCCCAACCCTTATCTGAACTGATCAGGATGTACTGGGGGCGCTGCCCCCGCCGCCTTTCAGGCGCCTCCCCCGAGGTATTTCGGACCAGAAAGAAGCAGGGCTTTGCCTTGTATTTCTTCTGGCTTGAAAATGTCCTCGTCAAAGGCAAGAAAGTTAAATACGAACGCCTTTTCGGCCGGCAAGATCGGTGAAATATTGCCACGCTACCCTGCCCGAGCGGGAGCCGCGGGTGGCCTGCCATTCAATCGCCTCAGCCCGAAGGGTATCGTCGTCAATTTCGACCCCGTGGGCGTTGCAATAGCCCCGGATCATGGCGAGGTAACTATCTTGATCACACGGATGGAAGCCCAGCCAGAGCCCAAAACGATCTGACAGCGACACTTTCTCCTCAGTGGCCTCAGACGGGCTGATCGCACTGGCGCGTTCGTTTTCAATCATGTCGCGCGGCATCAAGTGACGACGATTGGACGTCGCATAGAAAACCACATTCTCAGGCCGCCCTTCGATGCCCCCATCCAGCACCGCTTTCAGCGACTTATAATGTTGGTCATCATGGGAAAAGCTGAGATCGTCGCAAAAGAGGACAAACCGTTCCCGGCTTTCCCGCAGCAACCCAAGCAGGCGCGACACCGAGGTTAGGTCCTCACGCTGAAGCTCGACGAGCTTGAGTGCCAGCCCCTTGGCCAGAACTGCCGCATGTATCGCTTTGACGAGCGAGGACTTCCCCATGCCCCGCGCGCCCCAGAGAAGCGCGTTGTTGGCAGGCAGGCCGCGGGCGAATTGTTCGGTATTCTGCAGAAGCGTGTCGCGGGCGCGGTTGATGCCGACCAGAAGGCCCATGTCGACGCGGTTCACCTCTTGCACAGGGCTGAGACGGTCGGGGTCCACATGCCATACAAACGCATCAGCACCAGCCAAATCAGGCGTAGCCAAGGGTGCCGGGCTCATCCGTTCCAGCGCGTCTGCAATCCGCTCAAGCGGGTCGCTCACGACTTGGCCTCATCGGATTTGTCGTCGACCACCGGCTGATCCTCGAACTCTTCTTCCAGAAGGTCGGCTGCCGCTTCGTCCTCTTCCTCATCATCGTCTTCGAACCATATCCCTTCGGCGCGCATTCTAGCCTCGCGGGCCTTTTCAACCCGGCGCACAAGGAAAATGGAGATCTCGTAAAGGCCGTACACGACGGTGAAGAGGATCAACTGGGTGATCACGTCGGGCGGTGTCACCAGTGCGGCGAGCACAAGAATGCCAACCATTGCATATTTGCGCACGCTGCCCAGTCCCTCGGCACTGACCAGCCCGGCCTTACCCATGAGCGTCAGCAGAACAGGCAGCTGGAAACACAGACCAAACGCGATGATGAATTTCAGTGTGATGTCGAGAGATTCATTAACCTTGCCAAAGAAGGTGATGCGGATGCCTTCATCGGTTTCGGGCACCACTGCGGCGAAGTTGTCGGGCACAACCGGCAATGTTTCAGGCGCAGAGACGACGCTGGCCATCAGGTTGGCAAAGATCGAGCTTACATCGGCAAAACCTAAGAAAAACGCCATGGCCAGCGGTGTCACCACAAAATGGGCAAAGGCTGCGCCAAGAAAGAACATTACCGGCGATGCGATCATAAAAGGTAAAAAGGCCTGTTTTTCGGACCGATAAAGGCCCGGCGCCACAAAGCGCCACATCTGGTGGGCGATAACCGGGAAGGCCAACATAAAGCCAAACACCATCGAGATCCGGAACAGGGTAAACAGATATTCCTGCGGCGAGGTATATTGCATCGTGGGCGAGG
Organism: Roseovarius sp.; assembly: GCA_963691795.1. GTDB lineage: Bacteria > Pseudomonadota > Alphaproteobacteria > Rhodobacterales > Rhodobacteraceae > Roseovarius. Next base: position 2,542,080 of record OY829373.1, on the reverse strand, counting down.
GATCACCCAGTTCGCGCAGGGTTTCCTCGATAGGGGCAAGCAGGAATTGCAAGATCGGTTCGGCCATGGTGAAGGCCAGCACAATGCCCACGAGGAACGCGATGACAGAACGGATCAACCGAGTACGCAGCTCCGCCAAATGCTCGATCAGAGGGGCGGAACTTTCTTCGACTTCGTCGTCTGGGCCTGTAGTTTGGCTCATGCCTTCTTCTCCGCCGCTTTTTTGCGGGGGGCCGCCTTCGCGGCGGTTTTCTTTGGAGCCGCTTTGGGTTTAGCCGCGGGTTTGGCTGCTGCTTTTGCAGACGTTTTAGCCGGAGCCGACTTCTTGGCATTAGGCGACTTGGCAGCCGGTTTCTTGGCAGAACCACTAGCGGCTGGTTTGGGCGCCGCTTTGTCTGCTGCTTCTGCCGCAATGCGCTCCTCTGCTACTTCAGCAGATTTCTGACGGATCTTTTCGGCAACGGCTTCCCGTTCTGGTGTCATTTCTGCCCTTTTGGGCACAGGCCCGGCCATGGTTTGCGCCGTGAAGCTGTCAGTCGTTTTCTTGACCTCGTTCATGGCAGATTTCACTGGGTTGGAGGCTGCATTGAGCGTTCGTTTAACATCGCCGACCCCAGCATCATCCGCAGCGTCATTCATCGCCTTTGAGAAGTCGCGCGCCATACCCTTGGCCTTGCCCACGAACTTTCCAACTGCCTGGAACATGCCCGGCAGGTCCTTGGGTCCCACAACGATCAGTGCCACGATGCCGATGACAAGCAGCTCGGTCCAGCCAAGATCCAACATGTGGGGGCTCAGGCCTTATCTTTTTCCTGATCAGGCGTCACGTCACGCGCCATATCGGCTGCATCGGCGTCGGCGGCCTCTTCGATCTCTTTGTTGCCGTCGGCCACGCCCTTTTTGAACGAGGTGATACCCTTGCCCACTTCGCCCATCAGAGACGAGATCTTGCCACGGCCAAAGAGCACGAGCACGACCACTGCGATCAAAAGAATGCCCGGAAGGCCAATATTGTTCAGCATGTTTTCTCTCCCATCATCGGAATACGCTTTTTGCGGGTTCCTTTGAATTTCGTCAACCGTATCTAAGCCGTCCGCAAGCAGGTTGGAAGAACCAAAGCGACTCCGAGGCAAGATATTAGGGCAAAAACCTATCGTTTCGACGGACAATCATGCTTTCATGACCACAGGAAGGGGCGGAAATTTCAATTTTTCCTGCGCGCCCCGCTCAGGACGGACACAAAGCCGATGAAAAGCACTCCGATACAGATGGTGAGCAACTGCTCATACTTGTGACCGTCGGGCAAAATGGTCGACCAGATCACGCCATCGCGCGCAAAATAGGCCCATGCCCCGACCATGGCCGCCCCAAAAGCGCCAAGATAGGACCAGATGGAAACGTCGCGGCCCATGAACAGGCCCACCACCAGCACGGGCGTCAAAAACATGCTTGCCGTGCCACTGACCGCCACGGCATCAAAAAGTGTCTGGTTCCCCCAGAGCGTTAGCACCGTCCCAGCCAGCATGAAGATCACCATCGCCATGCGTCCCCCCGCCAGCGTGCGCGGTGATAGGCGCAGCTCATCCACAACGAGGCGCGCCGCGCTGGCCAGCGCACTGTCAAGCGTACTCAGCGCACTGATCAGGAGCGAGACCAGAAGGGCCACGAAAATCCAAGCCGGGAACATGGTTGACCACGTGCCCAGAAGCTGCATCTCGTATTCCGCCCCCTCCAAAGAAGCCTGAATGCCGAAGAATCCAAACGCAATGATACAGGCCGTTGACAGCCAGAACGCATGCAGAAATGCCGCCCGTGTGGTCCAGCGATCGGCAATAAAGCCTCGATCCATCATCACCGGGTCATGAGCGGGATAAGAAAAGACCTGTAGGAAGGCCACCAGCAAAAGGATTTGTCCATTCCAGGCCCCAGCCACACCTCTGGCTTTTATAACGGCACCGATATCGAAACCAGGGCTGATGATCAGCGCCACAAATGCCGCGGTAAAAACCACCAGAAAGACAAGCATTTGCAACACATCCGTACGCAGTGCCGCGATCAGCCCGCCCCAGGCGCTATAGGCCAGCCCAAGAACAGCCACGATCAGGATCGAGGCCTCCCTGGCCAGACCAACCTCGGGTAAGGCCGCGGAAAATATAAGTCCCACGACAAGTAAATTGGCGAAGACCTCAGACAGTAACCTCAGACCTATCACGATGTTGTAGCAGTGCTGGCCAGTTTTTCCGAAGGCTTCCTTTAGCCAGTCCTGAACCGACCCTGCACCGCGCTGGCGCAACCTATCTACGATCAGCGCCCCTGTCAGGAAGGAGCCGTAATAGGCGGCATAGGCCAGCACGCCCCAGATCCCATAGTAATAGCCAAGGATTGCAGAATTCATCAACGAGCGTGCAAAGATCCATGTGGTGACCTGGCTTAGTACCAATACCCAAAGTGTGGGCGAGTGGCCATCGGCGCCCTGGCCACTGAAAAAACCCTCGACCGAGGCACGACGGGGCGCGACGACAAGGCTTGCTAGAATGATCAGGCCAAAGATAACGATCACGAAGGTGGCGTGCATGGGCGTTCCCTAAGACAGTTTTGGTCCGCGACGGTGTACCGGGCCCATGTTGACCGGACCACCCAATTTCAGCGGCTTGGCGCAAACGTGAAGACTTTTTGACGTTGCGCCCGGATCATAAGGCCACAGGTCAAGAAAAGGGCGGCGGCCCCTTTCCGAAAATGTCACATATTATTTGCACCACCGGTTCACCTTCGCCACGATGCGTTGGCTGGCTTCTTCGAGCGCCTCACCAGGCCATATTCCAAGGGAGCCATGCGCCTGCTCGACACATTCAATCAGCTCAAACGCCGGATCGGTCTGAGCCATGGCGCGCACTTGATCAATGCGGATGCGCTGGTCCGTGGGGCTGTGCAGGGCAAACACCTTGTATCGACCCGGCATGTAAAGCCCGGGCCAAGCACTGCTGCCCGAAAAGGACATGATCCCCGCCGGGTTTGGGCGCTCCAGCCACAAGCTGGGGGCGACAAAGCCCGTGTGAAAGGCCATTGCCCCCCCGATCGAGGAGCCCGCAAGGACCACTCTGCCTGACAGGTGATGCCGCGCTCCAGCTTCGCCAACCCAAGTCAAAAAGGTGCAGATATCCTCAACCGCCGCCAGCGCGGCAAAGGAGGACAGCGCAGGCGGGACCGTGATATCACGTTGGCGTTCGATCTCAGGCAGGCGTTCAAGCACATGCTTGCGTAGATCCGCGCGCCCTGCCCCGACCCGCACTCTTGGCGCGGCCATAGCGACACCGAGACGTGTAAGGCGGCTGGCGAGAATACGATGACCGGCGTGGCCGGGGCGTTTTAACGATAGAATATCAGCGCCAAGCCACACCAACAGGGGCGCAGGCCGGCTTGCTTTGGGCGGCAGGAAAAGGTCAGCTGCAAGTGCCACGCTCTGCCCGTCTCGGCGCGCGGTGCCGTAGGTGCAGTCTGCCAGATGCTCAGTGCCGGCCTTGGGTTCCAATGGGACAATTGTCATTTTTTTTGCATCAACTGCGAGCGTCTGCGCCCCGCCCTTACATGGTGGTATTGGTCGCCCCGCCATCAAGCAGGATATTCTGACCGACGATAAAGCCAGCATGCTGGCTACACAGGAAAGCACAGGCTGCGCCGAATTCTTCCTTGGTGCCGTAGCGGCCCGCCGGTATGGTCTCACACCGCTGAAGCTTGGCCTCATCAGGGCTGATGCCCTGCGCATTGGCCGCACCTTGGTCAAGCGCCACGGCCCGGTCCGTGGCATGAATACCCGGTTGCAGGTTGTTGATGATCACGCCCTTGCCCGCTACCTGACGCGCAGTACCTGCCACATAGCCCGTCAACCCGGCGCGCGCCGAATTGGACAGACCCAGGACAGGCACGGGGGCCTTGACAGAGACAGAGGTGATATTGACCACCCGCCCCCAACCACGCTCCATCATGCCAGGTAAAAGCGCCTTCATGAAAGCAATGGGTGTCAGCATGTTGGCATCGAGCGCCCTGATAAAATCGTCACGATCCCAATCGGTCCACATGCCAGGGGGCGGTCCACCTGCATTGTTGACAAGGATATCCAAAGCGCCCGCGGCGTCCAGCACCTCTGCCTGGCCATCCGGCGTGGTCACATCGGTTGCCACAGTGGTCACCGATACGCCATGGGTGGATCGTATCGCCTCGGCCGCTACATCGAGCGCCTCAGAGCCACGGGCGTTCATCACAAGGTCCACACCGGCCTCCGCTAGTGCCTGCGCGCAGCCAAGCCCAAGCCCCTTCGAGGACGCGCAGACAAGCGCCCGTTTGCCTTTGATTCCAAGATCCATGCTGTCCCCTCCTTGTCAGACCCTTGTGCAGCAGCTCACGCAACAGTCCGCGTATTTAGGCACTTACAGGCGCCCAATTGACATGCGCTGGTCTCGTGTTTTGCAAACGCTATCATCATACAAGAGGGCATGGCCAGTAAAACACCGAGGAATTGACCATAAGGCGCCACAAATCTAAACTAGGCTCAGACTCAATTAACTAAGTGCGCCTCCGCGCCATGATTGAGTGCAAGAGTATTATAATGACCGACCAGACCCTGGCTGCAAGCCAAATCCCAGTTCAATCCATTCCCGTTTTTGAGGGGACGGATTTCGAAGTTGTGAGCGGGGCCAACATGGGGGATCCGCTATCTTTCGCCGCAGAACTTGATCTCGACGAAACCTATGAACTGCTAGAGGGTGCGCAGACACGCCGTCTATCGGTCGAGACGCGCGAGGATGGCTCTATGGCCGTGGGGTGCGGGACCGAAATTGGCACACCGGGGTCTGCGCTGTATCTAGATTGCTGTCTGACGCTGATGGCCAGCACTGGGCTGACAACCGAAATGATCGTACTGGTTGAAGTGGATGGCGACGGCAACGTGGCCAACGTGATGGCACTGCCACTGGCACATATGACGTCCAAGACCGGCTATGCGCTGGTCGGTGTCAGCCGCGACCGGGCACGGCGCAAATTTGCGGAAGTGGCATGCGTATCGTTTTCGCGCGGTACGCAAATCACCATGGCCTCTGGCATCCAGAAACCGATCGAAGAGCTGGTGGTAGGCGATATGGTCCTAACCCGCGATGACGGGCCACAGGCGATCCGCTGGATTGGCCAGTCAACCGTGCGCGCGGTAGGCGAATTCGCTCCGATCCGGATCAAAGCGGGCACGCTACACAATGAACATGACCTGATCGTCAGCCCCGATCACCGCCTCTTTGTTTACCAGCGATTCGACGCGCTTGGCGCAGGCCGCAAGGAAGTGTTAGTGCGCGCGCGCCATCTCGTGAATGGCGACACCGTTGTGCGTCAACATGGCGGGTTTGTCGACTATTTCCAGATTCTCTTCGATCGTCACCATATCATTTTCGCTGAAGGCATCTCGGCCGAAACCTTCCTTGTCGACATTCGGACCCGTGAAGCTCTGCCTCGCGAGTTAAAGGAAAGACTTTCGCAATCCTTGATCGGCCATGACGGCCGCCGCCATCTGGATTATGAAGTCAATGAAGCGCTGCTCGATCACCCCGATGCCGCCGAACTCCTTAAACGCGCCTCAGGCCGGTAAACCAAGCTTTTCTGCTTCTTTCTGGTCGAAAATACTTCCGACGGAGGCTTGAAATAAACCCGCGTAATGCTCTCAAGAGGCCAAATAACAACGCTAGGAGACACCCCAACCACGGTAGGATTTTCTATAAAAGAAAATCATACCGTGGTATCAAGGCAAGTCAGTAAGGCATCGGATGCGCCATGTGGGTGTCGTCTAGATCATCCAGCACCTCCTGGCTTAGTACCAGGTCCGCCGCGCCGATGGCGGTTTGCAATTGTGCCTGCGTGGTTGCCCCAAAAATTGCCGAACACATGAAAGGGCGCGTCAAGCACCAGGCAAGAGCCATCTGCGTGGGATCAAGCTCATGCTTTCGAGCCACTGCAACATAGGCATCCACTGCCGCGTAGGCGCGTTCGGTCCGGCGACCGCCAAGATTGTCGACAATGGACATGCGCGATCCTTCTGGGATAACGCCGCCTTGATACTTGCCCGTCAGTAACCCGGCCGCCAGGGGCGAGAAGGACAAAAGACCCACGTCTTCATTGACACTCAACTCCGCAAGGTCAGTGTCATAAAGGCGGCACATTAGAGAATATTCATTCTGGATCGAGGCTACGCGCGGCGCGCTACAGTCCTCGGCGATGCGCAGCCATTGGGCGGTGCCCCAGGCACTCTCATTAGAGAGCCCAAATGCCCGGATACGGCCCCTTTCCACCTCGCGCTGCAATGCGTCGAGCGTGTCTTCCATATGGGCAATGGTCGCGGATCGGTCCTGTCCGGAAGGATCAAACGTCCAGTTCTGTCGGAACATGTAGCTGCCCCGGTTGGGCCAGTGGAACTGATAAAGGTCAATCACGTCCGTCTGTAAACGTTTGAGCGAGCCGTCAATGGCCTCCGGGATTGTCTTCGCGGTGATCGGCGCACCATCACGGGCGCCTTTGAAGCCCGCGCCGGAATGCTTTGTGGCCAGGATCACGTCATCCCTTCGTCCAGTCTGTGCAAACCAAGTGCCGATGATTGTCTCTGTCAACCCAGTTGTTTCGGGTCGCATCGGGTTGACTGGGTACATCTCGGCCGTATCAATGAAGTCGATGCCGTGATCGAGTGCCATGTCGATCTGGCCGTGGCCCTCGGCCTCGGTGTTCTGGGTGCCCCAGGTCATAGAGCCAAGGCAAAGTGCACTGACCTCGATGCCAGTGCGGCCGAGTGGGTTTTTCTGCATGATGTGTGGATCCTTAGGTATCAGATTTGGCACAGTTTAGGGGGATTGGTAGGCAGGGTGCAATACGGGATCAGGGCCGCTCAGCCGCTCTGATGGGTCGGCACCGCGAACACCAAGGGGGTTGAGAACATATCATGAACATTCTACATTTACCCTATGCCCGCCTCCGCGCTTCTTTCCCGCCAGCCGCACCGCCCCGGCCCTGCTCTGACCCTGATGGATCAGATCACCCTGCCCCGCGCGCGTGCCCATGAGATCTGTGGCCCCGCTCGGCATATGCTGGCCTTGCTGGTGGCTGGGGCCATGTCTGGCCCGGTCTTTTGGATTGCACCCTCTTGGCAGCAGGAGGCCCTCAACCCCGAGGGCATGCTGACCTTGGCCGCGCCGGAACGCTTCACCTTCATCTCGGTGCGCCGCACCGAGGACCTGCTTTGGACGCTTGAAGAGGTACTGCGCAGCGGGGTCGTCCCATTGGCCGTAGCCGAGCTGCCCGAGCCGCCCGCCATGACGCCCGTGCGTCGCCTGCACCTGGCCGCCGAAACCGGTGCGCAGGCGGGGATCGCGCCGCCCCTGGGCGTGATCCTGACCCCCGGCGAGGGCGGCGCACCTGGAATCGAGACCCGGTGGCACATGGCGCAAGCACATCGGCCCGGGGCCGCTTCCTGGCACCTGTCGCGCCGCCGCGCTCGCACCGCCCCGCCCCGAAACTGGCACCTCACCGGCGGGCCCGGTGACTGGGCCTTGCAGGACCTCACACATGGCACCCTCGCACCCAGGTGAGAGATTGTGACTGGCCACACCACAAAAGTTTTTTACCTTTCAGGTGTCATGGTACGTTTTCTTTTCTCACTGGGCCTGGTTGCATGGCTTGCACTGCCCGTCTCTGCAGGGCCAGAGCCCTATCGCCTTGATATGGACCAATCCATTGTCGGCTTCACCTTCCAGTTCCAGGGCAATGACCGCCACGGCCGGATGCCCGTGACCCGTGCGGTAATGGAGCTTGACCTAGAAGATATCTCCGCGAGCCGGGTGGATGTGACGCTTAATGCCGCCAGAGCCAGTGCTGGAACACTGTTCATGACATCAGCCATGAAGGGGCCAAATGTTCTCAACACGAGCAACCACCCAGAGATCAGCTTTCGCTCAACTCAGATCCAGGGCAGCCTGCGGGGGGCAGATGTCACGGGCGACTTGACGATCCGCGGCGTCACCCGACCCGTGACGCTGAAAGCCGGGCTCTACCGCCAGCAGGGTACCACGCGCACTGATCGCAGCCGCTTAATCGTCCAGCTTCTTGGTTCGATCAGCCGATCCGCCTTCGGGGCCAGCGGATTTCCCGGCTTTGTGGCTGATGAGATCGACCTCAACATCGTCGCCTATATCAAAAAGTAACCCCCCGCCCCGACAAGCGAACAAAACCACATGGGTCTGTCAAAAAGACCCACGCCTGCGCCAGTAACCTTTCATGCTAGGTTCGCCATGATCGTGGCAAGGCTTGGGGTGTTAAACCTGTTTGGCGATATTTCGATGCTGGCGCAGCCAACGCCAAGCGACCAAAACCGCTATACCAGGCTGCCGCGCACAAGTTTCCCCATTGGACGGCTGACATCGAACAATGCTCCGCTGGAAAAACCTCTGGCCCCATCGCCTTTAAGGCCGGAGCTTCGCACGTGTAGACCTCATTTAAAACACTGTTGCGATTGCAAGATCGACCAAGTCCCCTAGATACCAACACCCAGAACACAGGGGCTTGTCTTATGCTTCTTCTGGCTCAAAACATCCCCGCCAAAACCAAAAACCTTTTGGCGCGTCAGGCCGAGCAGCTTGCGCCCCCAAGGACACAGAACTTCGCACAGTGTGGGTGGTTCAGGCTGACGGGCGCCTCGGCCTCGGCCAGTGTTTCGCCCATCTCGAACTGGGGATCATAAGGCAGAAGCGTACAAGCTAGAACGGTGGGCCGGGCCGCACCCTTGCGTTTGACCACCATCCGCGAGGAGGCACACATCACGTCATTCGGCGATTTATCAAGGATGCCCCAGCAGGCGGTCGTGATCTCGGGCACCTCGATCTGTTCATCCATTTCGGGGAAGAGAACCGTCTTGCCGGGATGCATCGCGTCAATATCAAACCCATGTTTTTCGTACAGCGCTCGGTATCCATGCCGCGCGTCAGCCTCGCTCTCACCCCAAACAGTGCGGCCTGCGACAGTCATTTGCACGCCGTGGTCGCGCAGCCAGATCATTCCCTCAATCATCCGCGCAAAACTACCCTTGCCGCGTTCCTTGTCATGAAGCGTTTCCGACCAGTGATCAACCGAAATGCGCAGCGTCAGCTTCTCACCATACTCAGCCGCGAGCGCAAGAATACCCGCCTTCATACTTTTGCGCATCATCGGCCTCATGGCGTTGGTCAGGATCAACGCCTCGTACCCCCGCTCAAGAGATGCACGCGCCATACCGATCATTTCGGGATTCATGAAAGGCTCGCCGCCGGTGAAGGCGATCTCGCGCAAGGCCCATTCACGCGCATCCAACTGGTCAAGGTAGTCGCGCACCTCTTTTTCTGTGATGTAAACCAGCCGGTCATTGCTGGGCGAGCTTTCGATGTAGCAGTTCAGGCACTCGATATTGCACAGCGTGCCGGTGTTGAACCAAAGCGTCTCGGGCCGGGTCAAAGCCACATGGGCGCGCCGCTCTCCCGTGGCGGTGATCGCAGGATCGAGGAACTTGCCCTCGTTTGCAGTTGTCGGGGCGACATCTTTCATGGCTTGGGTCGATTTATCGTTGCTTTTCACAACTAAACTGTTCTTTTTGGAAGGAAATGCAATCGCCTTTCGCTGACAGGTTCGTGAACGTCCCGCAACAGGGCCCGAACAAGGCATCCTCATGCGTACTGACTGTTCAGCGCTGGACCTCTGAAGGAGAGTATGATGGTTTCACGCGTTATCCCCGTCGATCCCTTTGACTTGGTGATCTTCGGCGGTACGGGCGATTTGGCCCGGCGCAAGATTTTACCGGGTCTTTTCAGGCGCTTCTGTGCCGGCCAAATCGAGGATGACGTGCGTATCATCGGCGCATCACGCTCTGTCATGGACACCACAGAGTACCGCCGTTTCGTGGCCGATGCGATTACCGAATTCAACGAAGGCCACATCTGCGAAACGCCTGCTGGCCAGACCTCGAGCATCGAGGCCTTCTTGGCCAAACTGCATTACGTCATACTTGATGCAATAGGTGATCAGGGCTGGCAGGCTCTAACCGGGCTGGCGCGGCCAGGACGGATTCGCGCCTACTACTTCTCCGTCGCGCCCCGGCTCTTTGGAGAGCTGGCCAACCGGCTGCACCATCACGGTATGGTTGATGACAATGCGCGGATCGTGGTGGAAAAGCCATTTGGCCGCGACCTTAAGACGGCGCGCGCCCTCAACACTACGCTGGCGCAGCATTTCACCGAGGATCAGATCTACCGGATTGATCATTACCTCGGCAAAGAAACCGTCCAGAACCTGATGGCAATTCGCTTTGGCAACATGCTGTTCGAGCCGCTCTGGAATAGCCAGTATATCGACCATATCCAGATCACCGTGGCGGAAGAGGTCGGCATCGGCACCCGCGGCGACTATTACGACCGCGCCGGCGCAATGCGCGACATGATGCAAAATCACCTGATGCAGCTTCTGTGCCTTATCGCAATGGAGCCGCCGGCCAAGTTCGACCCCGACGCAGTGCGTGACGAAAAGCTGAAGGTGATCCGCGCGCTTGACCCGGTTGAGGCCGATGACGTGGTGCGCGGGCAATATGAGGGTAGTGGCGACCAGCCCGGTTATCACAACCAGGTGGGCAATCGTGATAGTACCACCGAAAGCTTCGTGGCGCTACGCGCACTGGTCAGCAACTGGCGATGGGCCGGCACGCCCTTCTACCTGAGAACGGGCAAGCGACTGAAAGAACGCGCAAGCGAGATTGCAGTTGTTTTCAAGGATGCCCCCCATTCAATTTTTGGCCAAGTCAGCGGGCATCATTCCAATATTCTGACCATCAAGCTGCAACCCAATGAGGGGATCGAACTGGGCGTGACCATCAAGGAACCCGGCCCGGGGGGCATGCGCCTGATTGATGTACCCCTCGACATGACCTTTGCTGAGGCGCTTGGCCCAGAGGATGCCGATTTCCCTGACGCCTATGAGCGGCTGATCATGGATGTGATCCGGGGTAATCAGACGCTTTTCATGCGCGGCGATGAGGTGGAAGCCGCATGGGCATGGACCGATGCTGTAATCGGGGGATGGGAAGAACGAGGCGAGGCGCCGCTAGCCTATGCAACTGGCAGTTCGGGGCCTGATGATGCGCTCATGCTGATGCACCGCGATGGACGTCGCTGGCGCGAGATTAAGGCATGAGGGTGATCGACTATCCCGATAAGGAGCTCCTCGCCTTGGGTCTGGCGGATACGTTGGCCTCAGAGCTCCGCATGGCGCTTGATCTCAAGGAACGGGTGCTTTTCGTGGTCCCGGGGGGCAGCACACCGGGACCAGTTTTTGACAAGCTCAGCGCGGTCGATATGGATTGGTCACGGGTGACGGTGCTTTTGAGCGATGAACGCTGGGTGCCGAAAGATCACCCCCGCTCAAATACTAGACTGGTGTGCGAACGGCTTTTGACAGGTCACGCGGGTGCAGCGAGTATGGTCGCGCTTTATGCAGAGGGTGAGACGCCCGACGACATTACCAGCAAGCTGGGAGAGGTGATCGCACCACAATTGCCCATTGATCTGTGCCTGCTGGGCATGGGCACCGATATGCACACTGCCTCGCTGTTTCCCGGCGCTCCGGGTCTGGCACAGGCGCTGGCGCCGGATGCGCCCGTGCTGAACGTTCTCCGCCCAGCAGATCAGCCAGAGGTGAGGTTAAGCCTGTCAGGACACGTCCTGAAAGGGGCCGTTTCGCTCCACTTGGTGGTTACCGGGGATGCGAAGCGCGCCGCGTTGAACAAGGCGCAGAGTCTGCCACCAGACGAGGCCCCAGTGGCGGCCATCCTGAACAGGGCCCAGGTGCATTGGGCCGCGTGATCAAGGGGCGCTGCCCCCGACACCCGTTCGGGGAACCTCCCCAGGAATACTTGGCAGTCAGAAGAAACAGGAAGCGAGGTATGGTGTAGATATGTGGGACGCGTTGAAGGGCAAGGCGGCGGCGTCGATTTCGGAGCTTTTGGAGGACGAGCGCCGTGCGGGCGCATTTTCGGTCGCCGCAGATGGTATGCTTTTTGACTACTCCAAGACCACGATGACAGAAGCCGCACGAGACTGCCTACTGGAGGTGGCGCGCGCGCGTGGTGTCGAGGCGCGGGCGCGCGCGATGTTTGCCGGAGTGCCAATCAACGAGACCGAGGGCCGTGCTGTCCTGCATACCGCGCTGCGCAACCTTTCCGGCGAGGCTGTGCTGGTCGAAGGCGCGGATGTGATGCCCACTGTGCGAGAGACCCTGAAGCGGATGGGTCGCTTTGCCGAAGATGTCCGCTCTGGCACTTTCAGGGGTCAGGGCGGCGCGATAACAGATGTGGTCAATATTGGCATCGGCGGCTCACATCTGGGCCCCGAAATGGGCACGCGCGCGCTCCGCCCCTACCATAACGGTCCGCGCTGTCATTTTGTCTCGAACGTGGATGGCGCCGATATTGCGGATGCGCTGGCCGGACTTGATCCGACGCGCACGCTGGTGATCGTGGCCTCAAAAACTTTCACAACAATCGAAACCCTGACCAATGCCGAAACCGCACGGGCATGGATGGCTGGGGCGGTGGCCAGACCCGGCGCGCAGTTTGCGGCGCTTTCAAGTGCTGAGGACAAGACCAGCGCATTCGGAATTGCACCAGAACGGGTTTTTGGCTTCGAGGACTGGGTCGGCGGGCGGTATTCAATGTGGGGGCCAATTGGCCTGTCACTGATGATCGCGATTGGGCCGGCGCATTTTAATGAATTTCTCAGGGGTGGTGCGGCGATGGACCACCATTTTCGCACCGCGCCTGCGCTAGAAAACATGCCGGTAATGCTGGCGCTCACCGGGCTTTGGCACAGCCATGTCTGTGGGTATGGCACCCGTGCCGTGCTGCCCTATGACCAACGCCTTGCCCGGTTGCCCGCCTATTTCCAGCAGCTGGAGATGGAGAGCAATGGCAAGGGCGTGACTATGGAAGGCACGCCGGTTGAGGGCGGCAGCGGGCCGGTTGTCTGGGGCGAGCCGGGTACCAACGGGCAACACGCCTTCTACCAGTTGATCCACCAAGGCACGCGGATTGTGCCTTGTGAATTCATGGTTGCTGCGATGGGGCATGAAACGGACCTGGACCATCACCATGCGTTGCTTGTCGCCAATTGCCTCGCACAGTCCGAGGCGCTGATGCGCGGGCGCAGCCTAGATGAGGCGCGCACGCTCATGCAGGCGGCAGGCTTCGAGGGGGCCGAGTTGGACAGACAGGCCGCGCATCGGATTTTTGAGGGCAACCGTCCGTCGACCACCTTGATCTATGATCAGCTCACACCCTATCGCCTAGGCCAGATCGTTGCACTTTATGAACACCGGGTCTTCGTGGAAGGGGCTATCCTTGGGATCAATTCCTTTGATCAATGGGGAGTGGAACTGGGTAAGGTGCTAGCCAAGGATATGGCCCCTATCCTGAGCGGTGAGCAGGACGGATCGGACAAGGATAGCTCTACCCGGCAGCTCGTGCGTTTCGTGCACGAAGCGAAGCAGACCCACAAGGGCTGACGAACGGGCCGCCGTAGGATCGTCTAGGCCCCTGCCCGGTCCAGCGCCTTAGCCAAACGCGGCAACCGCGCTTTTTTCAAAAGCGTGCGCCTTTCCCAGCTTCGCTCCGAAATACGGTTGGCCTCGCACAGAACATGCGCAGCCGCAGCCTCCACCATCTCGGGCTGCGCTGCATGTATACCAATCAGGAGTCCGTCAGGATCCACTCGTGACAAACCCTCCTCAGCCAAAATGCCACGCGGAAAATCCTTAGCGTTTACAGTCACGATCATGTCTGCGCTGCCCGCAATGGCAGCCGCAAGCACATGTACATCTGCCGGATCGGGCAGCCACAGGCGGGCCTCCAGCGTAGCCGGCCAGCGTATTTCTGCCGCAGGCCAATCCCGCGCCAGAAGCACCGCCTCGGCCCCCGCTTGCGCCACACCATCCGGGCCCAGCTTTGCCGCAGCCCGTTGCCATTCCTCGATGATGCGCGCTGACCAAAGTGGGATGAAACCACCCTGCGCGGCAACGCCCAGCAGCATCTGTCGCATCACGGTGGGGTAGATCACGCAGGTGTCGAGCAGTGCCTTCATACCCGGAAGAACAAAGCCTTGAGATAGGCTGTTTCTGCCAGGTGCGGATGCTGGGGATGGTCTGGCCCGGCAAATCCGGTATGGATCAGCGCCCCGCGCCGTCCGGCCCGGCCAATCCCACGTACGCTGGAGGTCCGGAACCGGGCCAGGTCGGCGGCGTGGGAACATGAACACAGACCCAGAACGCCACCCTCAGCCACAAGAGGTGCCGCCAGCCGCGCCACCCGCTCATAGGCGCGCAGGCCTGCATCGAGCGCTTTTTTACTCGGGGCAAAGGCAGGTGGGTCACAGATCACGAGGTCGAATACCTCGCCCGCCTCGGCGAGGGCCGTAAGGGTGTCGAAGGCATCGCCCTGCTGCGTCGAAAAACGGTCTGCTACACCCATCCGTTCCGCACCCTGCGTGGCCAGCGAAAGCGCTGCCGCCGATCCGTCTACGGCCAGCGCCTCAGCAGCGCCCGCCGCCAGCGCAGCAAGAGAAAATCCGCCCACATGCGAAAACACGTCCAGCACCCGTGCGCCCCGCGCCACCTGTGCGGCAAAGGCATGGTTGCAGCGTTGATCGAAGAAAAGCCCCGTTTTCTGGCCTCCGATCAGATCGGCCAGATAGAGCGCGCTGTTCATCGGCACTTCGACCGGTGCGTCGGGCGCATGACCGGCCAGAACGGCATTTTCATCATCAAGCCCCTCCAGCGCCCGCGACCGACCACCGGCATTCTTGAGCACATGTGTCGCACCCGTCACATCCTGCAGGGCCTGCATCAGTTCGGGCAGCAAAAGTTCGGCCCAAGCGGCGTTTGGTTGAAGAACGATCGTATCGTCAAACCTGTCGATCACCACGCCAGGCAGGCCATCGCCCTCGGCATGGATCAGGCGATAGAATGGCTGATCATAAAGCTTTTCGCGCAACCCAAGCGCCGCGCGCAGCCTGACTGTCAGCCAGGACTGGTCAATGCGTGCCGTAACATCGCGGTCGAGCACTCGCGCCATGATACGCGACTTGGGATTGACTGCCACCAGCGCGAGGGGCTCTCGCCCACTATCCTCGAGCACGGCAATAGTGCCCGGGACGATCTTGCGGGTGCGTCGGTCCACAACCAATTCATTATCATAAACCCAAGGACTGCCATGGCGGATGGCGCGGGCATTGGCCTTGGGTTTGAGGCGGATCACAGGCAAAGAGGACGGTGTCATACCGTCCCCTTAAGCAAGTTCACTGGTTCGGGAAAGACGTGATCTAGTTAAAGACGCCGATCAGCCCCATATTTTCGGCGACATAGCCACCTGGCTGGGTGAGTTCCATCTGGATGACACCGGCGAGATGGTTTGTGATGCGCACTTTCTGCGTCTGGCCGGCCTGTTCGGCATAAACGGCTGCCTGACCGCCCAGCGCCTTGAAATCTGCCTTGACGAAATGCGGCTCACTGAACGCCTCACCTGTTTCGAGATCGCGCAGTAGCATCTTGAACTGCAACGCATGTACACCGCCCACCGTGTAGCGGGCCTTTTCGGTCAGCGCGTGAAAGCGCGTAACCTCAATGTCAAGCATCGCGGGCACACTGCCGGGCGTCAGAGACTTTACGCCCTGGATCATGGCATCCTGTACAATCTTCTGCACCTGCAAATGGCGGTCGCCCAGCGGGTCCTCACGCCAGACGATATCCCCGCCTGGATAATAGCGATTTGCCTCGGACACGACCAGTGAGCGCGGCACATTCACGCGCACCGACTGGATATTGAACGAGGTCGGCGCGGGCGCCGTCGCGAGTTCCTGTGTGGTCAGGGTGGATGGGGCGTTGCGCGTGGCTTCGGGCGCAACAGAACAGGCTGTAAGGACTGCACCTGCAACAAGCGCAAACATCAGCTTCAAAACTCTCATGGCAACCTCCATTCTCGTGCCGAGGTGCCTTGCCCTGCCCGTTTTTTACGGGTCTTGACGGACATGGCTCCGTCCTTGGTCAGTCAAAATTGCCCACCAATTGAGGCGCATTTTAGACAAAATGGGTGCAAAACAGGGGTTATTGGGACGTTTTGCCCCGCTGGTGGTCTGCATATGCCAAGATAAACCCAGCGACATTAGGCGCCTCCAGCACCCGGGCCTGACCTTTAACAGCGCCATGTCTTTGCACAAGGAAGTCCCACTTCAGCCGCAAGATCCTAGGGCACAAGCCCGGTACGGGTATTGCTTCAAGGTCTTTTACGGCTCAGCAGCGGTCTTAGCTGTAATCTATCATGGAGCGGTCGCGCGATTTCCACCCGCCACGACGTCGTGGGCGGGCGGCGGCCTGCTGTCCTTCGCGCAAGACTTCGGTCATGGGATGGTCGCCGAACGCCCCAGCGTAGCGTGCGATCAGCGCTGCGATTGCCGGGCGTGCATCTTCTCCATCCGGCAAGGACAAAGCCCAGTCCAGGAAAATCGACCGGCATTCACCCCCGGTGATACCCTCAATCTGGTAGGCCTCGCGGATCAAGTCCTTGGGGTCCAGCGGATCACGTTCCATCACTCTCGCCCTCATACTTTTCCACGGCAGCGTCGATCACTTTTGCCGCCGCTCCAACCCGTTCGTCAAGCAGAGTCTGCAGGGCCGCAACTGAGTCTTGCCCCGTTTCACGCAGCAACATCGTAAGCCCACCCTGCCCCAGCTTGTCGACCTCAAGTGCCCTACCGCCCAAAAGTCGCGCCACTTGTGTGATGGTCCAGCATAGCTCATACGCCGCCTTTAGCACCTGCGCGTCCATCTCCCCCAGCACGCCATCTGCACGGCCCGCCGCAAGGCTTGCTACCACGTCCCGACAGGGCGATGCCGCGATCAACGCGGCTGCTTGGGCCATGAGCTCGATGTCCTGCATACGCCCCGCGCCCAGCTTGGTGTCCCAGCTATTCTGCGGCACCTTGGCCTGCCCAATCCGCGTCCGCATATCTGCCACACCGCTCAGCACCCGTCCCCTGTTGCCCTTCCTAGATAGAAGACCCACGCGGAACGCCTCAACATCGGCCGCCAGCGCCTCTGGTCCCGCTACGACCCGCGCGCGCGTTAAGGCGAGGTGTTCCCACACCCAGGCCTCGTCCTGCTGGTAGGCCTGAAACGCGGCCCAGCTTGTCGCTACGGGCCCCTGGTTGCCCGACGGGCGCAGGCGCATGTCGACCTCGTAAAGCCGCCCTTCCGACATCGGTACCGTCAAGGCCGTAATCAATGCCTGCGTGGCGCGCGCGTAATATGTCCGCGCGGCCAGCGATCGCGGCCCCTCTGACACCTCGTCAGAGCTGGCATCATAGATCACGATAAGATCGAGGTCCGAACTGGCATTCAGCTTGGCCGCGCCGAGAGAGCCCATCGCCACCACCACGGCACCTCGTCCCGGTGGTGGGCCATATTTCAAGGCAAAGGCCTCCAGCACCTTTGGCCAAAGCGCGCCAACAACTGCCCCGGCCAGATCGGCATACTGGCGGCCTGCCTCCGCTGCCCCAATCAGGCCGCGTAGGTGGTGCACGCCGATACGGAAATGCCATTCCTTGGTCCAAGCGCGCGTGGTGTTCAGACGGTTTTCGTAATCCGACTCCGCGTTCAGATGCCCATCAAGTTCCGACCGCAATGCAACCTCCCCCGGCCACGGGGTAAAGAAATGCCCGGCGATCACCGCCTCAAGCACGCGGGCATTGCGCGACAGGTATTGCGCAAGCCCAGGTGCGGTGCCCACGATGTCAACGAGCAGATCAATCAACTGGGGCCGCGCCTCGAACATTGACAAAAGCTGCACACCCGCAGGCAGGCCCGACAAAAAACCGTCAAAGGCCAAAAGCGCCGCCTTGGGATCGACCGACACCGCAAGCCGCGAAAGGATATCAGGTTTTAGCCGCTCAAAGATCTGTGCCGCCCTGTCCGAGCGCAAGGCCGGATAGCTGTTCCACCGCGCGATCAGCGTCTGATCCAGCTCAGCCGAGGCCACACCCTCCAGGACGGTGTGATCATCATCAGGCTTGAAGAAGCCTTCGATTTGACCATGCACGCCAGTCAGCCGGTCGAGGAGTTCCTCCTCAAGATCAGCTTGGGTTCGGTCCATCATGGCGGCCAGTCGCGCGAATCCGTCCCCGTTGCCCGGCAATTCCTGGGTCTGTGCATCATGGACCATCTGCAGGCGATGCTCGACCATCCGATGAAAACGATAATTATCCGACAGACGGTCCGCAACGATGTCCGGCACCCAACCCTTGTCCGCCAGCCGCGACAGCCCTTCCACCGTACCCCTGACCCGCAGGTCGGGATCACGCCCGCCCGAGATCAGCTGCTGGGTCTGGGTGAAGAATTCGATTTCGCGAATGCCGCCCCTGCCAAGTTTCATGTTATGACCGGGCAAAGAAATCTCACGGCCGATATTTTTATGGGCACGGATGCGCAGGCGCATGTTATGGGCATCTTCGATGGCAGCGAAATCGAGATGGCGGCGCCATACGAAAGGCGTCAGCACTTTGAGAAACCGTTCTCCGGCCGCAATGTCCCCGGCAGCAGCCCGCGCCTTGATATAGGCGGCCCTCTCCCATGTGCGCCCAAGGCTTTCGTAATAGCTTTCGGCGCGCGCCATGGCCATGCAGACCGGCGTGACCGAAGGGTCAGGGCGCAGTCGCAGGTCAGTGCGGAAGACATAGCCCTCCGCCGTACGGTCGTTGAGCGTGGCCGACATTTTGCGCGTGGTCCGAACGAAAGCACCGCGCGCTTCGTCATAGTCATCCTTGCTAAAACGGGTTTCATCGAAAAGACAAATCAAGTCGATATCCGAGCTATAGTTCAGCTCCCCCGCCCCCATTTTGCCCATGGCCAGCACCACCATACCACCAGCATCTAAGAGCTCATCCCCGGCCGACACCCCCGGCAGCTTGCCCCGCCGCACTTCCACAGCCAGCGCGGCCCGCAGCGCGCACGAGACCGCCAGATCAGCAAAGCGGCTTAGCCGCGTGGTGACATCCTCAAGCGTCCAGACCCCCGACAGATCGGCCAGCGCAGTGAGTAGAGCGATACGCCGCTTTGCCTTCCGCAGGCTCTGGTTCACCTGGTCGGGCGGGGACGCAGCAGCCTGGGCAAGTAGGGCTTCGAAAGCAGCCTCTGGGCCATCCATCGCCTCGCCCAACCAATCCGCTTCGCCTTGACACAGGCCCCGCAAATAGGGGCTGCACCCGGCGGTGCCCTCAACAAGAGCCAGATGTTCGGGCGACAGGCCCGGTAAAAGAGCACGCATTGCCGCCCCCTGTTCCGGGTCAAAGGGCCTGGGGCAGCGGGTCATACGAGCGGCAAGTGTCATGGCTCCACTGTGCCGATCGCCACTCTCTGGTCAATGGCGCGCGGCCATGAGATAGGAAGCGGAGCACAGGCAAACCCCAAGGAACAGCCCATGTCAAAAAGCCTCAAACGTGTGAAGGCCGCCCTTCTGGCCGCAGGCAGCGGCAGCGAACCAGTCGAGGTCGGCGAGGCTAAAACGGCCCAGATGGCGGCCGAAATAGTGGGGTGCGGGATCGACCAGATCGCCAAGTCCATCATGTTTCAGGGTGAAACCACCGGCGTGGCGATCCTCTTTGTCACGGCAGGCAGCAACCAGGTGGACCCAACCCGGGCCAGCGCACTCGTCGGTGAACCATTGGGAAAGGCGGATGCCATGCTGATCCGGGCCCAGACCGGATTTGCAATCGGTGGGGTCTCACCCGTGGGCCACCTGACCCCGCCGCGTGCCTTCTTCGATACGCGCCTACTGGCGTTTAGTACCGTTTGGGCCGCGGCTGGAACACCCCGCCACGTCTTTCCAATCGCGCCCGCCGAATTGCTGCGGCTTTCAGGCGCGACAGAGGCTCAATTCACGGTCTAAATCTTCATCTTTCCAAAGATACTTGTAATCCACCCTGAACCAATCGAGAGCAAAACCACCACGGATCGGGCCGGACATCTACAAAAGATTTTACCTCCGGAGGGTCCACTTAACCCACGGCGCGCGCAGACCAGCCCCAGAAGCGGCTTAGCAGCAGAACCGCCGCAAACGCCAACCCGATGGCTAACCCGAGCCACACGCCAATCCCACCAAAGCCCAGAATGAAGCCCAGTAGATAGCTGGCCGGTACTCCGATAATCCAGTAGCTGACCGCCGCAATCACCATGGGCACCCGCGTGTCCTGAACACCACGCAAGAGGCCAAGCGCCATCACCTGTGCGGCATCCATCAATTGGAACAAAGCCGCCGCTGCCAGAAACCCAACGCCCACGGCCAGAACGGAATCGCGTTCGGGCTCAGTTGGGCTCATGAACAGTCCGATCATGGTTTCGGGCAGAGTCAGGAAAACGGCCACGGTTGAAAGTGCAAACACTGCCGATAGGATCAGCGCGGCCTTGGCCCCACCCGCCAACCCCTCGCGGTCTTTGCGGCCGAACGCTTGGCCCGCCCGCACCGTGGCCGCGTTCGAGAGGCCCAGATGAACCATAAACGTTATCGACGAAATTTGCAGCGCGATGCCATGTGCGGCCAGTGGCACCTTACCAAGCCAGCCCACCATGACTGTCGAGGCCGCGAAAAGCCCCGCCTCCGCCAGACTGGTCAAACTGATAGGCCAGCCCAGACGCGTGACCTGGCGAAGCGCTTCCCAGTCAGGTCGCCAGAAGCGCTTGAACAGGGTATGTTCGGGCGTGGCCAGAGCTGCGTAACCCATCAGCGCCAGAAGCGAAGCAAAGTTGACCACGAGAGAGGCAATGGCCGCCCCCCGAATACCCAGTTCAGGCGCGCCCAAATTGCCAAAAATATAGACATAATTGACAAGGATATTCAAACCCACCGCCGCCAGTGTGATCCATAGAACGACCTGCGTGCGCTCCAGCGCGGCCAGATAGGATTTCAGTACCATAACCAGGAGCGCAGGAAGGATGCCAAAGCCCACGATGGATAGGTAAATACCCGCCTGTTCAGAGATCGTTGGCTCCTGCCCAATCAGAACGAAGATCGGCCCCGACCAGAACATCAGCGGGATCGCAAACAGGCTGAAGAGGATCGAGGCCCAGGCCCCCATCCGAGTGACACGCCGGATCTGCCGAACCTCTCCGCTGGCCATGGCAGAAGCCACCATAGGCATCACGGCCAGCGCAAAGCCCGAGCCGACAATGAACATGATGAAAAAAAATGTGCCACCCAAAACCTCGGCGGCCAGCGCTTCGACCGAGTACCAGCCTAGCATGATCCCATCAGTCAGCGTGATAGCATATTGTGCCACATGGCTGCCAACCAGCGGCATGCCAAGCCGTAAGAGACCACGTGCGTGGCTGCGATTTGTTTGGCGCTCCTCCATGGAACCGCCCTATCCTTTGGATGTTTCAGTAACAAGGGAGAGTTTGCTCAACAGGAATGGCAGCCGACACACACCCGGCTAAGGCCATGTTAAAAAATCATAAAAATTTTTCGCAGGCAATCTCTGGTAGAATGCGCACGCGCCCTTGTGTCAATGGGTCCAGGCCCCTCTACGATTGGTTGCAAAGTTCTCGCCATATCCACCAGCGCGCACGTTGGGTTTGCGTGACTGCGGATCAACCACAACCGCATCGATCCCATGTTCGCTGGCGTAGTCCATCGCCGCTTCCTTGGAGGAAAACCTTAGCCTCACCTGGCTTTGCGTGTCACCTGAAGAAGTCCAGCCCATCAAAGGGTCCACATCGCGCCCAGACTCATTGATAAATTCCAAAACCCAGTGCTTGGTCTTGGCAGTGCCCGACTGCATGGCGTTGCGGGCAGGTTTGTAAATGCGGGCTGTCATTGGCTTCTCCTTGAACACCTCTACGCTAGCGGCAATGATGCGCTGACATCAAGGTGGCATTCGGTCCCGGTTGGCATCTGCGATTTCGCTAGCAAACTGGATTTGATCTTTCAATGGGGTCTCGCACGGCAATGATGAAATTCGGCGCACTCTGCATCAGTATCTGGCTGTGCTGCGGTGCAACCGCCATGGCCCAACAAGGCCCGCTGAAGGCTGCCATCGATCTCTGGCTATCTGGCAACGACCGAGACAGCCTTGCCCTTCTGGCCGAGCATGCCAGCGCAGGCAATCCCGCAGCCCGGATCCTGCTGGCACAGATTGAGGTAAAGGACCGCGGCCACTCCCCCTATCGCGCCAGCCTCAAACCGGCGGACGCGCGCGCGATCTTCCGTCAGGATGCGGGCTATGGCGGGTTCTCCAAAAGCTGGCTGGCGATCGAGGCGGGCAACGGCAACGCGCTGGCAAAGGCACTTTTGGACACACGCCACCCAAGGCCCGACAGCACGCTTATCACCCGCCTGCGCGCCATGGGAGAGGTGGAGGCCACAGACTATCCCATTCGTGTGGTTGGGCTTTATGGTACGCCCGCGCAGAAGCAAGTTCTGCTGAGCAGCGACGCCATGCTCGAGGAACTGCGCCCCTACCTTGTCTATCTCAATGGTGAGCAGACCTGGCGCGGCGAGGGCGTGGCCGCGCTGCGCCATATAGCACCCTTTGCCGCCGATCTGATTAATGCCAAAGATGAGGACACTGTCGAGATTGGTGGACTTTTGGCCCTCGGCTTTCTTGGTGGCGGCACCTCACCCGATAACAAGTGGCGTGGACTGGTAGAAAACTGGGTTCTGACCGCGCCACAGACCCGCCCGATTGCAGAGCTCTGCCGGACTGAATGCCCAGGCGAGGTGACCGGCTGCGGCTTTGCAATGTTGGCACTCACGGGTGGGTACTACGAGGTGATCCGCCTCGACACGCCCCTTGAGACCTTGATTTCACAGGACCGCTTCCTCGATAGTCCCCGCGCGCGTCTTATGACATTAAGGCGGGCGGCCATGGCCAAGCAAAACGCAAACCGGGGTTGGCTGGCAGACCGAGACGAGATTGCCACCATGTCCAGTTGCGCCGCAGAGCTGGTAGCGAGAACGCGCGCAGAGTACGAGTGATACACGAAACGTGCCATATTCAACCGACCCATCTGAATATTCTTACCGGGCTTGACCTTGGGCCTTACGGTCCAACACACAACACTCCATACTAAGCGGTCGCAGGTTTCACGCCCGGGACGGTTGGGGTGAAGAAGCAGGCACTTCACCTGTCAGAAACTGTCAGGAAGCTGGTCTTCACATCGATGAACCCCAAACCGCGCTTGAAGAATCCCCTAACGCGCACAAATTTGGGATAGTACAGAGAGTCACCCCATGCCCTACGCCCATTCCGATAAATCCGACGCCGTCCTGCACGCCGCCGCCCCCGACGTGAAAACCCGTGCCAAGCTTGAAGGCGGCAAGGCTTTCGAGATGGTGACCGAATTCCAGCCCGCAGGCGATCAGCCCACCGCAATTGCCGAGCTTTCAGGTGGCGTTAATGACGGGGAACGCGACCAGGTCCTGCTGGGCGCCACTGGCACAGGCAAGACCTATACCATGGCCAAGGTGATCGAGGAAACGCAGCGCCCCGCCATCATTCTAGCCCCCAATAAAACACTCGCAGCCCAACTTTATGGCGAGTTCAAAGGCTTCTTTCCTAACAATTCAGTCGAATATTTTGTTAGTTATTACGACTATTATCAGCCCGAAGCTTATGTGCCACGCTCGGACACCTATATCGAGAAGGAAAGCCAGATCAACGAACAGATCGACCGGATGCGCCATTCGGCCACCCGGGCATTGCTGGAACGCGATGACGTGATCATCGTGGCCTCAGTCTCTTGCATCTACGGTATCGGATCAGTCGAAACCTACGGGGCAATGACACAGGATCTGAAGGCCGGGGGTGAGTATAATCAGCGAGAGATCATGGCCGATCTGGTAGCCCAGCAGTACCGCCGCAACGATCAGGCGTTTCAGCGCGGGTCTTTCCGGGTGCGCGGCGACAGTCTTGAGATCTGGCCCGCCCACCTTGATGATCGCGCTTGGAAGTTAAGCTTCTTCGGCGAAGAACTTGAAAGCATAACGGAATTTGATCCGCTTACAGGTGCAAAGACTGGGTCGATGGATCACATCCGGGTCTATGCCAATTCGCATTACGTCACGCCCAAGCCAACCATGCAGCAGGCCATCATCAACATCAAGAAAGAGCTGCGCCAACGGCTCGACCAGCTTGTGGGCGAAGGCAAGCTGCTAGAGGCGCAGCGGCTGGAGCAGCGCACCAATTTCGATATTGAGATGCTCGAGGCAACAGGCGTCTGCAACGGGATCGAGAACTACTCGCGCTACTTGACGGGGCGTGCACCGGGAGAACCTCCGCCCACGCTGTTTGAGTTCATCCCCGACCACGCCATTGTCTTTGCGGATGAAAGCCATGTCAGTGTACCTCAGATCGGCGGCATGTACCGGGGCGACTATCGCCGTAAGTTCACACTGGCCGAACACGGTTTCCGGCTGCCATCCTGCATGGATAACCGTCCCCTGAAGTTCGAAGAATGGGACGCGATGCGCCCGCAATCTGTCTTTGTCTCAGCCACCCCCGCCGCGTGGGAACTGGAGCAATCAGGCGGTGTTTTTACTGAACAAGTGATCCGCCCTACCGGCCTTTTAGATCCGGAAGTGGAAATCCGACCTGTCGAGATGCAGGTGGATGATCTTCTGGATGAGATCCGCAAAATGGCCGATCAGGGCTATCGCACACTTGTGACCACGCTGACCAAGCGGATGGCCGAGGACCTGACAGAATACCTACATGAGCAGGGTATCCGCGTACGATACATGCACTCCGATATCGACACGCTGGAACGCATTGAAATCCTGCGTGACCTGCGGCTTGGGGCCTTTGACGTACTGATCGGGATCAACCTGCTACGAGAGGGCCTCGATATTCCCGAATGTGGGCTGGTGGCCATTCTGGATGCCGACAAGGAAGGGTTCCTGCGGTCCGAGACATCGCTGGTCCAGACCATCGGACGCGCGGCGCGCAACGCCGATGGCCGGGTAATCATGTATGCCGACCGGATGACCGGCTCAATGGAGCGAGCGATTGGCGAAACCAACCGCCGCCGCGCCAAGCAGATTGCCTATAATGAGGCGCATGGTATCACGCCCGAGACCGTCAAGAAAAACGTCGAAGACATCCTAGCGGGGCTCTACAAAGTTGACGTCGACATGAACCGCGTGACGGCCAAGGTCGACAAGGCGGTGGCGGGCGGCAACATGCAAGCCCACCTCGACGCGCTACGCACCGACATGCGCAAAGCAGCCGAGAACCTCGAATTCGAAGAGGCCGCACGCCTACGCGATGAAATCAAGCGGCTGGAGGCCGTGGACCTCGCTGTCGCCGACGACCCCATGGCGCGGCAGTCAGCGGTGGAAGCGGCGTCCGAGGCCGCCACTGGGCGCTCAACGGCTGGGAGGCCCGGACAACGGGGTGGGAATGTGAAGCGGCGGAAGCGTTAGGCTTTGACGAGCCCGCGTTCGACCGGCCGCTGCGTGGCGATCCAACAATTGTTCAGGTGTACTTTATCGTGACACATCCGAAGAACCTCAAACGATGCGCAGGTGGTGACCCTTCGCCGTGCGACGGGGCGGCCTGGCGAACGCGCGGCGGCCTTTGGCCTTTGTTCCGCGCGTATAAATCGGGCCAGACAGCACATTCAAACAGTTGTAGAGGCGGATGAAAGGTCTACTTTTCTGATCATGCGCACCCTCCTCATCTCCATTCTTCTCGCCACCCCCGCTCAGGCGTGGGACTTCACCCCCGGCCAGCCTTGCCGCCTGTCTCACACCACCGCACAGGCGCAGGTGGAGCTGACCTACGACCCGACCGGGCCGCTTTATTCCATCACCATCACCCGACCAGAGCCATGGCCCGACGCCCCCACATTCGGGATGCGCTTTGACGGGCCGCAGGGGCGCACGATCGGTACCGACAGGCATACGCTCAGCCCCGATGGCCGTGCGATTACGGCGATGGACAAAGGGTTCGGCAACGTCCTCGACGGCTTACAATTCAACCACACCGCCACGGCCTTTGCCGGCGATATCACCGTTTCCATTCCTCTGGACGGCGCGTCAGACCCGGTGGCCGCCTTCCGCGCCTGCGAGGGTGCGGCGCTGTCCAGCTGACAAAAAAAGGGCGGCACACAGAGGTGCCGCCCGTCCAGTCAGGGAGACCGGATCAGAGATTGCCCTTGGACATCTCGCTAGCGAGGTGATCGGCCTGACGGATCGCCAGCGCCACGATTGTCAGCGTTGGGTTTTCCGCAGCACCCGTGGTGAAAACCGAGCCGTCCGAGATAAACAGGTTCTCGATGTCGTGGGTCTGGCCCCACTTGTTGACCACACCATCCTGCGCCTTCTCCGACATCCGGTTGGTGCCAAGGTTATGCGTCGATGGGTAAGGCGGCGTCGGGAAGGTGCGCGTGGCCCCTACCGCATCATACAGCGCCTGACCTTGTGCATAGGCATGGTTGCGCATAGCGATATCGTTGGGATGATCATCGAAATGTACGTTCACAACCGGCATGCCGTACTGGTCCTTGACGTCATGGTTGAGCGTCACACGGTTTGTTTCCTGGGGCATATCCTCACCCACGATCCACATACCGGCCATGTTCTCATAATGGTCAAGCGCCGAGGTAAACTCGCGCCCCCAGGCCCCTGGATCTAGGAAAGCCGCCATGAAGGGCAAACCAAGCGAGAGCGTCTCAAGCTCATACCCGCCGACGAAGCCGCGCGATGGATCGTGACGACTTTCGTCAGTAATGATGCCAGCCATGGTCGTGCCACGCCACATCTTCACCGGCTGATCAAAAACCGCATAAACCGAGGCTGTCATATGCCGCATATAGTTGCGGCCCACCTGGCCAGAGCTGTTGGCCAAGCCATCCGGGAACATTGACGAGGCCGAGTTCAACAACATCCGAGGGCTTTCGAGCGAGTTGCCTGCAACACAGACGACCCGCGCTTTCTGCATCTGAAGGTTGCCATCAGCATCGTGATACTCCACGCCGGTGACCTTGCCCTCATCATTGTGCAAAATCCGCGCCACGTGGGCTTTTTCACGCACTTCGAGATTGCCAGTGGCCTCACCTTCGGGAATATCCCGGTAGGCTGTGGACCATTTCGCGCCCATTTTGCAGCCTTGGAAACAAAAACCTATCTGCTGGCACATGTTGTAGTTGCCATCTTGGTCAGACACGATCGCCATACGTCCAGTGTGAACCTGTTCATAGCCAAGCGCCTTAGCGCCCTTCTCGAACACCTTGAAGTTGTTGTTACCAGGCAAGCCCGGACGGTTGCCTGTCCGAGTGACCAACAGTTTATCTTCCGCCTTGGTGTACCAGGGGTCCATCTCTGCCGCGTCAATTGGCCAGTCTAAAAGGGACGCGCCCTGTACGTTGCCATAGGCCGTTGCGGCCTTCCATTCATGTTCTTGAAAGCGCAGCGAAGCCCCGGCCCAGTGGGTCGTCGCTCCTCCAACGGCTTTCACGATCCAGGAGGGCAGGCCAGAAAAATCGCGTGAAACGCGCCAATCACCCGAGGTCGTACGCGGGTCAAGCCAGGCCAGTTGCCCAAAGCTTTCCCATTCGTCGTTCACATAATCTTCCGGCAGGTGCCGCCCACCAGCCTCAAGCGCAACAACGCTAACGCCCTTCTGGGCAAGTTCATTTGCAAGTACACCGCCGCCTGCGCCGGTGCCGATTACGACCACAACACTGTCGTCGGAAAGTTCAAAAGGTGCCGTCATGGTGCCATTCCTCCTTACAGCCAGTTGATGTCGTCAAAACCACGGTCGATGTAGCCACCTAACTCGTAGGATGCGCCCTCATAGCCAAAAATTGGCCAGACGGCTTTCTGATTGTAGAGGCCGGTCAAGAGACCACCCCGGATCTGTTGGAAGAAGGCGCTGTCCTCCATCCCACGCAGCAGATCAGCCCGGTCATTTTCCCAACCCATTGTAAGATAGCTGGCATGACCTTTACCCTGCGCTGCAGCGTTTAACGCCGCCACTCCCGCTTCGATCCCGGCGGCGGCCTCATTGCTGTCATAACCCTTGACGGCAATGACATAGAACTCATCCGCAACCTGGTCGTGCGGGTAAATATCCCGCGCCATCTGCACCAGTGTGGCCATGGTTTCAGGTTGAAGAACTGTAGTTTTCATCGCCCATGCGCCATTGGGCGCGGCCATGAAACCAGCTCCTACAACAAATGATGCGCCAGCCGCTGTCGCACGCGACAGCAGTTGACGCCGTGTCAGCCCCGTTGGGCTTAATGTTTCAGACATCCGCTTTCCTCCCTTTGATGTCATTTAAACCGGCCGCCCCGTTCGAGCACTTCGATTTCGTACCCGTCTGGGTCAGCCACAAAGAAAAACCGGGCGACGACTTCGCCCGCAGGGGCAAATTCGACCAGTTTTCTGGGGTTCAGCCCTTCGGCTGCGAGCCGTGCATGTTCGGCATCAAGATCCTCGACAGACACCGCGAAATGCCCGTAGCCATTGCCCAGGTCATAGGCCTCCTCCTGGCCCTTGTTAACCGTCAGCTCTAGCTCAAATTCGCTTTCCGAATTGCTAAGATAGACGAGGGTGAAATTGGGAAAATCAAGTCGGTCTGCAACTTCCAGACCGAAGGCTGTTTTGTAGAACGCCACCGACCTGTCCTCGTCAAGAACTCGGATCATGGAATGGATTGATTTGGCCATGGGCCACCTCCCTGATCATGAAGTCTATAACTTCGATCATAGGTGGGCCCGTTATGAGACAGGTAGTATTACCATACTACCTTTAAGTGGACCGAGTTATTCCGCCGCCAAAGGCGATTGCGCACGCTCGGTATTGACCTCGAGATAACGCAAACAGGTGCAGCGCAGAAGCGATGTGAAATTGGTTGGCTCGCCGCGAAGCTCAAGAACTTCGCGATGCAAAATTGAGATGAAAACTGGCGTGGTGATACCCTCGCCTTCAGCGATCTCATCCAGAATGGCCCAAAAGGCGGCCTCCAAACGGATACTTGTACTTTGTCCGTTCAGTCGCAAATTGCGTGTGTAGCATTCGTACCTGGCGGGGTCCTGCCCCGCAAAAATCTCGCACATTCTATTTCCTCCCGTTATGGAACCAGCCTAGCCGATTTCCCAGAACCAGTGGGAAGAAATTCACGTACGTTTTTCCAGGCCGGGAAACCAAGAAAATTCAAATAGTTACACCGATACAAGTTTCCCCGCGATCTAATCGCAGGAACAGTCTGGCTTAGTAAACGTCCCGCACGTAACGTTTTTCACGTTTCATAGTGTTGACATAATCCACAGCGCCATCCTCGGACACCGCGCCATGGGTCGCAACGATCTGGTGCAGCGCAGCGTCCACATCCTTGGCCATACGCGTCGCATCGCCACAGACATAGAAATGTCCGCCCGCATCAAGCTGGGCAAAAAGATCCTTGCCGTTCTCAATCATGCGCTGCTGGACATAGATTTTTTCCGCCTGATCACGCGAAAACGCGAGGTCAAGTCGGTTCAGCACGCCATCGGCACTGAATGCCTCGATCTCGTCCTCGTAGATGAAATCATCCGCACGGTGTTGATCCCCAAAGAAAAGCCAGTTGTCGCCGGTTGCCCCGCGCGCCTGACGTTCCTCTAGGAAGGCCCGAAACGGTGCCACACCAGTGCCAGGTCCCACCATGATCATCGGGCGCGTGTCGTCCTCGGGCACGCGGAAGGCCTTGTTGGGGGACATGAATATGCCCGCATGTGCCCCCTCTGGCACGTGGTCGGCCAGGAAGGTGGAACAAACACCGCGATGGGGGCGGTTTTCGTACATCCAGCGCACGGCAGCCACGGTCAAGTGCACCTCACCGGGGTGGGCATTGGGGCTGGATGAAATCGAATAGGCCCGGTGTTGCAACGGCTTGAGCCAGCCCAACACCTCAGCCGGGTCAAGCGCCAAGTCGGGTTTGATGTTGAGCAGATCCAGCGCGTCACGTCCCCACAGGTAATGCTCTAGCGCTTCCTTGTCGCCATGGCCCACCACGTGGGTCAGCTCTTCGTCCTTCACGATGGCCTCAAGCCCACGGATCATTTCGCGCGAGGGCGTCATAATCTCGAACCCAGTCGAAAGCAGGTCCCCTAAAGGTGCGTCATGACCGTCAATTTCAGTGTCATGGGACACGCCAAGCCGGGTCAGCCAGGCTTCTACCAGGTCGGGAGCATTGACAGGCATTACGCCAAGGGCATCACCAGCCTCGTAGGTCATGCCGCTGTCACCCAGATCAAAAGCGATGTGGCGGATTTCCTTTGCCGATTTAGCGCCCGACAAGATGCGATTGTCGAGCATGGTCGACACGTAGGGGTTCTTGCGGTTCCACTGCGATTTTGCAGCACGCTTGGGTGCGGGGGTCGCGGCCTCACCCACGACTTCGCCACCCGGACCGACCGCTGGGATCGCCTCGGCAATCCACGCCTCCGCGGCGTCCTCGTAATCCACGTCACAATCCACCCGCGCCAGTAGACGCTTGGCGCCCAACTGCTCCAGACGCGTATCCAGCAGCTTGCCCGCCTGGCAGAAATGCTCATAGCTGGTGTCGCCCAGGGCCAGAACGCCGTAATTCAGCGCCTCCATGCGTGGCGCGGTGGTGGCGGTCAGCGCATCCCAGAACAGTTCCGCATTGTCGGGCATTTCGCCTTCGCCATAAGTGGACACAACGATCAGCACGTTTTCCATCTCGGCCAGTTGGTCGATCTCGATATCGTCCAACTCTGAAACGCGGGGCGCAAAGCCACTGTTGCGGGCCAGTTCTGCGGCATCTTCAGCCAAGCTTTCAGCGGTGCCGGTCTGCGTGCCGTATAGAATATCCAGCGGCTTGAGCGCAATCTGCGCAGGCGCAGCAGCCTTGGCCATTGCCAATTGAGAATTCAAACCAGCGAGAAACCCGCCGATCCAGGCCTTTTGATCAACCGAAAACGGCGCATCATCAGGAAAATAAAGGAGTGTCTGAGGGGTCATATCCATAAGGCTTACTCCGCTGCATGCCGCGCGGCCACATCCGGAACCGCAGCCTTGGCCAGAAGCGCGTCAAAGCTTGGGATTTCGCCCAATGCAGCACGGTTCTTAGCGTTCTGGTGCAGAATCCAGGCATAGGTGCCGGGGCTGTCCATGTTCAGGATGTTGCGCAGCGAAAGCGCGCGCTTGAAGTCATTAAGACGCTTGTTGGCCACCAGCGTGGCAAGACCTGCATCATCATACTCGTCTACCGCCTTGCGGGCATGCTTGGCCAGCGCGGCCATCAGCGCAAAATCCTCGGTCAGGATCAGGTTGCGCGCTGCTTTGTCGCGCGATGCCCGGTCGGCGGCAGAGGATCGCTTGGCAGCCAGCACCTGTGCCTGATCGAGCACGGTATAGCTGTTCAGCAGGCGGAACATTTCTTCGGTGTCTTGGTCACCATAGCCTGGTGCCTTGCCACCATGGATCGGCTTGCCAGTCTTCCAGGCTGCCTTAACTTGCGCAATCTGATGTGCAGCCAGCGCGGTGGACAGCTCTTCTACCAGTTCCTTGCGCGTGCGGGCGGCAAAGATCTCGTCGGCGTCCTGATACTGCATCAGGGCCTTGGGCATGATCCACGCCATATGCGCGCGCACAGAATCCCAATCATCCAACATCGCCTGCGCCTTGTCAGACCCCGTCGCCTCCACATGCCAAGTCAGCAATTGCTTAACGGCCTCCTCGTGGATTTCCGCCTCTGGTGAACCATCGGCCAACGTACCCATACGCACGGAATCCTGGCTGATCATATCGGGCAACCGTCCCTCGGGATCGTATTGATAGGCAAAACCACCCGACATCCCGTTGCCAAAACCCTTAGAGAAGCCCCCGAGGTTCAGCAAAGCGCCATTGGTCATATATTCGGCACAGAAATCACCCACGCCTTCAACAACCGCTGTCGCGCCAGAGTTGCGCACCGCAAAACGGTCGCCTGCCTGACCCTGAATGAAGGTCCGGCCCCCTGTTGCACCAAAGAGCGCGAAGTTCCCGATCAGCACGTTCTGGCCATGGCCCGTGCCACCACCCGCCGGTGCGCGCACCACGATCTCACCGCCCGACGCGCCCTTGCCGACGCCATCATTGCAGGTGCCGGTGTGGTCCATGACCATGCCGTCATTGCAGAACGCGCCAAAGCTTTGCCCGGCAGAACCTTGCGTGACCACGCGAATGGTTCGCGGTTCAAGATAGCGCCGACCACGCTTGTCTTCGAGGGCGGCAGTTGGCAGCGCGTCCAACTCGTGGTTCAGCATCCGTTCAATGTCGATGCCAAGCTGCCCACCCACGGTCTTGTTGCGATTGGTCAGCGGTGCATTAGGGCGCAGCTCGATCGATGTTTCACCGCCCTCAATCACGCGAGTGCGCACCTGTTCAAGAAGGGAGTCATCGACGGCAAAGTCCCGCTCCAGGTAGACCGGGTTCTCTACCGGGTTTTCCGGCACATGGGTCAGCATCGCCCGTAGGTTCAGCTTGCCCACGTTGGCCGGGTGATCCAGCAGGTGCAGAAGGTCTGCACGACCTCGCGCCTCGTCCAGCGACTTCAGACCAAGGCTCGCGAGTATTTCACGCACCTCGTGGGAAATGTTGAGTAGATACTGTGCAAGCGCCCGCGGATCACCATCAAAGACTTCCGGGTTTGTGGTCAGACCCGCTGGGCATTTCACATTGCAGTTCTTGGCCATGACGCATTTCAGCATCATCAGCGCAGTAGTACCGAATTCAAAGCTGTCGCCCCCCATCATCGAGGCTTTCACCACATCCGAACCCGTCTGCATGGCACCTGAACAGCGCAGCATGACTTTCTGGCGGATGCCGTTGGCACAGAGCGCCTGATGCACCTCGGCAATGCCGATTTCTGCCGCACGGCCCGTGTATTTCAGCGAAGTGACAGAAGCCGCCCCGGTCCCACCGGTATTGCCAGCCACGTTAATCACATCCGCACCCGCCTTGGCGACGCCCACGGCAATCGTACCGATCCCCTCAGAGCTGACCAGCTTGACGATCACCCGCACACGGGCGGCCTTGGCATCGTGGATCAGCTGGGCGAGGTCTTCGATCGAATAGGTGTCGTGATGCGGCGGCGGGCTGATCAGTTCCACCCCCGGCGTGCCACCGCGTGCGGCGGCAATCTCAACCGTGACTTTGGGGGCGGGCAGCTGACCGCCCTCACCCGGCTTGGCGCCCTGCCCGATTTTGATCTCGATCTCTTCGAGGTTGGGATCAGCCAGATACCCCGCCCAGACCCCGAAACGGCCCGAGGCGAATTGCTTGATCCGGCTGGCACGAATGGTGCCATAGCGCGACAGGTGCTCTCCTCCCTCGCCCGAGTTTGACATGCCGCCGACCATGTTCGTGCCATGGGCCACGGCCTCATGCGCTGTGGCCACAAGCGCGCCATGCGACATGGCGCCAGAGGCCAGACGCGGCGTAATCTCGGACGCCGGCTGCACCTCGGACAGGTTAATACGATGCGGCGCGGAGCGCAGGCGGGAGACGTAATCCAGCGCCATCCCTTTCACCGCAACCTTGAGCGCACCCTTGGTGACGTAATGCCCCTCAAGATCATCCTTGAATCGCAGCACCAGCGATTGCGCCAGCGCATCCAAACGGCCAATGTCCTTGGCCTTGGGCCCGGTAAGGCGCAACAGGTATTCGTTATTGCCCAGTGCTTCGACATCCAGACCCCGGATCACGAAGTCATTGTTACCCGCGCGGTTGAACAGCATCATCTCGCGCTTGATATCACCCACCTTGTCGAGGAACGTGATATCCGCGGGGAAATCCAGCACATCGCGCAACGCGGCTGGACGGCGGTGGCGTTCTTCCGACATCATGGTTGAAAACGCGCGGTAGCCGGGCGTGATCTTGAAATTGTCGATCTTGTCCTTGCTCAGCTTCTCAAACGAGGTGTTTACATAGCCACTGTCATCAATGCCAAATGCATCATCCATCTGGCGCAGGGTCAGCAGGCGGAAGGGATCGGTTTCGCCCTCTGCCTCGGCAAATGAAATCTTTTCCTCCGTGAGGTCCACAAATCCGCGCACGGCAGTGGTGCCATAGCTGTGGCCCGATCCTTCGGAGCGTTCCTTGAATAGGCCAAGGATCGGAATGTCACTATCGCTCTCGACCGAGAGCGCGCGTTCATGCCAATCGGCCACCGATTGCGCCACCACATTGAAGCGTACCCCCCCCACGGGCGTTTTCATGTTGGGCAGGTACTTGGCAAAAACGGGATCATTGGTGTCAAGGAAGTTGGGTTCAAAGAACTCACCCCCCGAATAACTTTCTACCGTGCAAAGCCCGACCTTGCCCATCGTCTTCATCAGCGCCTTTTCAGCCGCTTTCTGGAACTTGTAATAGGCTTCTGTCGCCTTGTCTTTGAAAAGCTCTTCGGCCCGCAGGCGCACGGCCAGCGGATAAACGGCAGAACCGCCGAAGCCCAAAGCACAGGCGATGTGGTGAGACGAGGAGATCTGACCACTTTCTACCACCAGCGAAACTTTCAGGCGTAGGCCCTCTTCAATCAAGCGCTGGTTGATGCCAGACACCGCCAGCGTCATTGGCAAAGGTGCCATCTGGCGCGATACATGCCGGTCGGTCAGGATGGCGATACCGCCCTTCTCGCGGGCAAACTCCACAACCTTATTTGCGACGGCGTCAATACCCTCCACGATGGCTTTCTCATTAGCCGCCGCACCACCGAACACAGGCTCATAGAGGATATCGAAGCGATCCCAGGGCGTGTGCTTCTGAACCTTGATCTTCAGCATGTCCGCCATGCGCAAAACGGGCGAATTGACCACGATTTGACGCGACCGCGACTGGCCAAAATGGGGCTTTTCCCCCAGTGCCACACGCAAGGTCATGCCGTCAGCCTCTCGAATGCTGTCAAGCGGTGGGTTCGTGACCTGTGCAAAGCGCTGGCTGAAATATTTGGCCACACCACCCTCATTATCGCTGAGCGCGTTGATCGCATTGCCATAGCCCATGGCCGAAACCTTCTCGACCCCGGTTTGCAGCATCGGGTCCATCAGGAATTTGAAGCTTTCCTGATTGTGCGTGTAGGCCACATAACGGGCGGGTGTTTCCATATCGCCCAGGTAGCGTGTGGCAGCCAGCTTGGGGTCCTCATCGGCCGAGGGCAGATCGTCGATATTGATCTGCGCGGCTTCAAGCAAGGTTGCATAGTCCTTTTGCGCAGCCAGTATCTCAAGCGCTTCATCCGTCTCATAAGTACGCTTTTCGAGATGGTTGTAGTAGATCATACCCCCTGCTTCGACGCGTCCCCGGCGGATTACGGTTTCGGCCGGGAAATCGATCTGACCGGCCTCTGACATGACGGCCAGGTATTCTTGAGTTTCCACGCTGCGCATCGGGCGCAGGCCAAGACGGTCAAGGCGAGCGCCGATGATATCACCATCGCCAAAGATCAGCGCGGCCGGACCGTCGTTCTTTTCTTCTGAAAGAGAGAAGAACTCTAGCATCGCCCGCACCTTGGGCGACACGCGCGCGTCGTTCTCCCACGCAGGCGGCATCATGGCGACCACGGCGGTGACCAGATCAAGACCTTCGTCGTAGACCCGGGCGTTCAGTGTCTGGTCCAGACGACAACTGTCTGACTGACCAGATGGCCGGATGATCGCCTTATTGCGGGCCAGCGCAATCGCGGCCTCGGACAAACGGTTTTTCTTGTCGGTGTTAAGCTCACCATTGTGGGCCATCAGGCGAAACGGCTGCGCCATCGAGGGGTGCGGATCGGTATTGGTCGAAAACCGCGTGTGAAAATACATCGTGTGAACGGTGTGATCGGGATCAGTCAGGTCCTTGAAATAAGGTACGATCTCCCAAGAGTTAAGACGGCCTTTAAAGACCTGCATGCGCGCCGAAAGCGACAATGGGTAAAGTCCAGCCAGCGCCTCAGTCGTGTAAGCCACAGCCTCGATATCCAGCAGCGCCTCGTGGATGCGGCTGTCAAAGGCCGGTCCGCTCAGGTCCTCTGGCGCAGTGAACACCCATTGCTTGATTGCCAACTGATACTTGACCGCCCGCTCGCCAATGGCGTTGTTATCTACGGGTACATCGCGCACCAGTACGGTGTTGAGCTCACAATCGGCCAAAGCGTCATTGATGATCTCTACGGCGCGCTCATGCTGCGCTGGATCAGCCGGCAAAAAGAAGTTTCCAACCCCAAACGCTCCGGACTGTACATTGATGCCAGTCAGCTTTCTGAAAAAACCAAGCGACAGGTCGACAGACACACCCGCCCCGTCGCCGACACCTTCGGACGACATACCCCCGCGATGCGGCACGGCGCACAACGCTTCATGTCCTTTGACCAAAACATCATGGGTTTGCACGCTGTCTTTCCGCGTTAAAAACCCTACGCCACAGGCGCTATGTTCCAGACTCGGGTCATACAGACCAGTTGAGGTATTAGCAGTCATACTCACACCGGTTTCCATCTAGTAGTACGCTGATGCGTAGCGTCGGTATCGGACGTAACACATGCGAAGTGTCTATTTTATTGTTGTGCGCTAACGGGAAAACCCATCACACCGGGACGCTTGAACTAGCGCCGAAACCCAAATTGATCAAGGGTTCTGACCTATTTCTGCGACCAAATTACCAAATCTGGAGGACTGTATCAATCCGGCCGCAGGGAGTGGAAAAGGTACCGCTGATGATTGGGTAACCCATCCAGAGTTGCAATCGGCCCTTTTCGAAAACAATCCATGTTTTTCGAATGCTCATCGTATTTAAATGGATAGCTTTCGGGTACAGCGCAAAACAGAACAGCTAAGCTGCCGCACAGCGCGTTTGGTATAGCACCTCCACAATTTTCTAGCGTCTGCTGTACCCGTCTAACCGGTCACGGTAGTTCAAAAAAGATTTGGTGAGGCGAGCATGCAAATAGTTGGTCTAAAGCTCATTGTTATTCTTGGAATGGCGTTGACCGACGGTATCTTCGCTTTGGAAAAGGTCAAATATCGTAAAGTTGCAAAGTGGCACTCACCCTCGCACGGTTGGCTTTACTCTTATAGTAGGCGATTTTGGCCCATCGCGACACAGCCAAAATCAGGCAATTCGTGGTGATTTTTCATGCGTGCTATCAGCGCGCACACAATAGGTATTGGCAAAAGCCGCGTCAGCGCCATCGATAGCAGCATTCCTCGAAAAAAAACGAATGTCATCTGCTAGAAAAAGTGAGTTTTTTCAGGCATATGATTTCCCGACAAAATATATCAACTTATTGTTTTTAAAGTTTTTTCTTTACAATGGCGTCAACCGCTACTAAGTGGGAATTGCAGACAGCAAGCAACCAGCAAGATGGGTTGTAAGCACGCTCGCGAGCCAGCAAAACGCCAGCCAGCCAGCCAGCCAGCCAGCTAATCACCCTTCCCGCTACGGCAGCAAGCAATTCAAAACGAGGCTGTTAAGATTTCAAGACCTTTGTGGTGCTTGATCATGCGTGCTAACCATTTAGCATGGAAAAGCGCAACTCGATCCGCCCAACTGACGATATGGCACGCCATATGGGGCGCGAGCTGATTGAAAATGCAAGGTTTGGCGCAATCGCAGTTACAGACCCCGACACCGGCGCCCCAACTGTCACTCGTATCGCCATCGGAACCAGCCCAGAGGGCACACCGCTGACGCTAATTTCCGACCTCTCCAGTCATACCAACGCTCTACACACCAATCCCCGCTGCTCGCTGCTTCTAGGAGAGCCCGGCCGCAAGGGCGACCCCCTGACCCATCCCAGGATCACGCTAGATTGCTGGGCGCATTTCCTGCTGAAGGAGCAAAAGGGCTACAATGAAATGCGCAAACACTATCTGCTCAGTCATCCCAAGGCCAAGCTTTACATCGACTTCACCGATTTCAATTTTGTCCTGTTTGAAATCATTGATGCACGTCTCAACGGTGGCTTCGGCAAGGCTTTTCGACTAACGGCGGCCGATCTCGCCCCCTTAACAGAGCGAGCACCCTAACGGCAACGTATGGCATCTGAACTTGGATATCCTCAAGCTTCACCGTCTTAGTCTGCCCTTCACCCTTTCTGTCATCACCACACCAGTCAGATGCCCGCGTGTGAGGCTGAACGCACTAGTTGCATCATAATCATAAAGCGCGACAGACATAACTAACGAAGTCCAGCTACAATGTTTCTGTTTTCTCGTATCTGCTTTCGTACATCACCAGCCCTAACACTTAGCAAACAGAGCTCGCTTCGCTGTTCACACCATTAAGGCCCGCTCCGCCAGACGCTGGTAGAATGGCATGTGGTGGTTTAGGTAATCTTGCAAATGCCCTGCACCGCCCTCCACAAATGCCTCAAACTCCAATTCGGTGCGCACCATCTCTTCGGCATCAGCACAGCGGATCCCTGACGAGGTAGAGGCTTGTTCATGCCAGGCGCTGACACCCTTCCAGTCCTTCGGAATTTCTTCTGCCCAATCAAACGCCTGTTCCCGCCAGTCTAGCCCCATCCCAGACCACGCCCGCGCCATCGTCCCGCGCGGATCGGCGCGGACGGTCTCGGCCTCGACCACAACGGCGGGGAGGCCCTGCGCCTCCACGGCTTGAAAGAGCTGCCACTGAGTTTCAAGCCCGATCTCTCGTAGGCTTACCTTGGGGTCCAGTTTGTAATAGCTCAGGATTGAGGCCATGGGATGGCGGATCAGGAAGGCATGGGTCAGACGATTTAGAAAGGTACAATCCTTGGCTATGCAAGGCATGACATAATAGGCCATATCCTTGAAAAAGACGGCGCTATCTGCCGCCTTTTCAAGAACCATGTCTCGGATGGCATTGTAGCTTGTAGGGTGGGCCGGATCGACATCGAAGCCAGGGAACGCGCCACGGCCCTCACCTACGTAGTAATAATACATGAACGGCTCATGCATACAGGTCAGGTCACCACGTTCTCGCATCAGGCGTTCGATTGCGGTCGACATCGATCTGGGATGCGACCACAGCGCGATAATTGGATGCATGACAAGCCCTCCCTGACGCAGAGCCTAAACCGGTGTATGAAGGGCTGGCAAGCAGGCGTGTGGGTCTGCGTCATCAAGGTGCAAAGCATCGGATTCTTCAAAAGATCTCGTCCGCAATGTTTTAAAGAATGCGCTCCATCATCCGCCCATCGGGTATCCACAGGCCATCACAGTCAGACGAAACCCTGCACAGACAAAAGTCGGTAAGCATACGAACAGGAACATCGCACCGATCCGGGCCCTTCTACTCAGTCACCCCACCCCACCAAGTA
Source organism: Roseovarius sp. (assembly GCA_963691795.1). Taxonomy (GTDB): domain Bacteria; phylum Pseudomonadota; class Alphaproteobacteria; order Rhodobacterales; family Rhodobacteraceae; genus Roseovarius. The sequence goes on along the minus strand of OY829373.1, from coordinate 2,502,682 downwards.
TGACTGCTACATCACTGGGAGTCAGCAGCCTCTTTCATCTGGCGCGCGATCTCGGCTGCCCATTCGCCAATGATGGGCAGAAACTCGATCTGGCTGATCGACCAAGCCACCATAGAGATCAAAACCGACGCCCCGATCACCGTGCCAAGTCCGAAGGCCAGCCCCCGTGCGAAGTTGAACGCCAGAAGCTTGACCATTGAATTGTGCAACCGGATGAAGCGATGCCCGTTGAGCGCATGCATCTCATCGCGCAGCGCCCGGATGTCACGATCAAGAGCAAGCAAATTCGGGTCTCTGTCCTGTGTCAAACGCAGCTCCTCTTGTTGAAAACCAGCGATCCGGTCTGTCAGCAGCGAGCCTAGCGCAAGAGCACAGGTAGGTGAACACTGATCCGACTTGTAGGCCGGGGGCTTTCCTAGAGTTGCCCAGTACCGCCGCATTCATGTTTCTGAACATCCGGGTAATCTTCATTAACGCCTCCTTTACCAGTTTTTGGCAAAGCTGCAGGCCGGAGGTGATCATGTTGCGGGCCATATTGATTCTGATGTTCTTTGCCACCGCGGCCTCTGCCGGTCCGTGGCCGCGGGAAGAGGGAAAGGGCTTTCTCTCGATTTCCGCAGATTTGGATGCAGAGGACGGCAAGGACAATTTCCTGTCCTTCTATCTCGAATATGGTCTTAGCCGTGATCGTACCTTTGGGATTGACCGGCGCGAAAGTGGGGATGAGATCGCCAAGACCATCGCCTTCTTGCGCTACCCTGTTGGTGCGACAGATCGGCGGTTGAAACTGGCCTACGAAATAGGCCTGGGCATCCTTGACAATGACGCGGCCCTCCGCCCTGGCGTCTCAGTTGGGCGAGGGTTTGAGATGGCACAGCGCTCTGGCTGGTGGACATGGGACACGCGCGCCCTGCTGGTAGAGGATACCAATATGACGCTGGCGGAGAGCGATATCACTTTCGGGCTGCAGACCAACGCAAGCTCAAAGCTGATCCTGCAAGTGCAAACTGGCGTTCCACGCAAAAGCGACGCCTATGTAAAACTGGCACCCAGCCTTGCCATCCAGTCCAGTGAAGGGCGCCACTATACCATCGGCGTCACCGCCGGGGTGGTCGAGAATAACGAGGTGAAAGTCAATTTTGGTCTTTGGCAGGAATTTTAGGGTATTTTCGAAGAAGACCGATTACACGCAAACAGCCCCGGCACGAACGTCCCGGGGCAGATGCGTAACGCATTAGTGGCGCTCAAAGCGGCGTATCGATCCTAATCCGTACAACCGCGGTGCCCTTCACCGCCCTCTCCCAGCGCAGGTTAACACGGTCCTTGTTGGACCCTTGCTGCACATTGGCATAGGGCATCCCCCAATAGGCATCATTGGACCCGTCTCGGATCGCCCCTTCAGCCACTATAGACTCCACGGTGCGCGCCCAGGCGTTGAACGGCAGGTTCGGTGCTGGTGCGACCACCCAGGTTGATTGCGCACTGTTTTCCGTATGCCGTACAACCGTGGGGCTTTCTACTTGGACATTCACGTTGTTGAACGCGTTGTGCGTGAACTGGATGTTCTTGAACCGTTCAAAGTTAAGGTTTGCAAAGGTGGTATCGATCCCCTCCACCCGGTCAATATTGCCGTCAATCAAACGGAACGTGTTGCCCGTGACAATCAACCCATTGATAAAATGCCCCGTTCCATAGGGCCGCACCAAGATGAAGTTGAAGGACGGTGCCGTGGATTGCGATAGGAAAGTGTTGTTGGTGATGCTCATTGCGCTGAACGAGAACTCACTGGCATATTCCGGGGCTTGGTCCCGCTCATTGGTCCACTCGATCGAGCCGTCACAGATGTAATTGCCTGTGATCGTGGCCCGCGAATTGGTGTTGGCCATCACAAGGCAGGCCGTCCGAGGCCCAGGGTTGGCAGCATCACCCTGGTATATGTGGTTGCCCATGATCACCGAACTTGTTCCTCCGATCACTGCGAAATGGCGGAAGTAACGACAGCGGTTTGATCGCAGCTTGATGTCATTTGCGTTCAGATTGACCCCGATGGACTGTCGCTGCGGCACCAACAGCGACGTCTCATCCGAGACAAACTGACAGCGGTCAATCATCATGCCCTGACAGCCAGTGCCATGGCTGGTCACACCCCGCTCACGCGGCGCATTTATCCAGCAATCCCGCAGGTGAAAGCCAACACCCACAGGTGGCAGCAGGATGCCATTGCAATCGCCCCGACACAGGAACTCCACATTATCGATCGAAAACTTGGAGAGCTTGGAGAAGCCACTGAAATCCAGCATGTATTTGAAACGCCGGAAGTTATAGTTCTGCGTGCCCGCCGCATCATGGAGCGGCAAAGATAGTGTGATCGTCTGAGCGCCTACGTTCTTGGAGCGCACATAGACCTCGCGCCCCACCCCACTGCCCTCTACCAGCGACCCCACAGGAATATTGGCTACATTGGAGACATTGGAAAGTTCGAACGGCTTGGAGGTGTTGTAGAAGGCCTGCGAAGTGAATGTCTCTGTATTCCAGTTGGACCCGGCCACAACCGAGAACTGCCCGTTGCTGATCACCCGTCGCTGCGAGAACGAGGTGACATCCGGAACCGCTGACTGCAAATCAATCGGTTGACGCAGATCTACCTTGCACCCAGCCATGTCCAATTCAACATGGAAAGGCGTCTTCATCATCGACTGGAATGCCTTTCGGAACGCGATCTCGGCATTGCCAAACGCGTCGATGTAGTCGGGCAAGTTGAAATTCTGCTTAAGCGTCAGATACCGATTGTCAGGCATCGTCACGGTACCCTGAAAGCGCATCTTGGCATCCATAGTCACGCTGTCGCCCAAGAAATATGTCCCTTCCGGCACCAGCACATCGCGTCCATCAGCTGCGGCATCGGCGGCCTCGAAAGCGGCATGATCATCGGTTGAACCATTGCCCACAGCGCCAAAGTCGCGCACATCGACCACGCCCAGCATATCACGCACAAAGACGCTGGTGACATCCTCAATAGTGATGTCATCCACCCGCACTACGCTGCCGATGGGGCCAGTCAGGTCAATGCCAAAATGGCCGAAAATTGCAGCTGTTCCCCAAGACATATCCACACCGGACCTGTTGCCCGTGCCGACAATGGCCGTGATCTCTTCGACCTCACCATAGCCGCTCAAGGTCGTAGCGGGGCCGACCTGCGTGACACCGCTGATGTTTGCACCACCCGCGCCCCCCGCATATCCGGCAATGCGCACATTCGGCAGCGGGCCGCTAATCGCCTTGACCCTTGCCGTGATTTGCAAATAGCAGCCCGGCAGGATTGGGGTTTCGCCTGTATGTCGTAGTTTGGTCGTAGGATCGGCTTTTAGAAGTTCCAGCGCACCACCGAAATCTGGGTCCGAGGGTACGAAAGCCGCGTTGGGTGAGGTGTCATAGGTGTCAGAGCCAGGTCGGCCATCTTCGCTAGACCAGACATCCAGACCATCGACGAAGCGCGGGGGCGTGAAGACGATACCGTCGGTGATTGCTTTGTTCATCGCGTTCCTTTCCGCATCCGGACCAATCGGCAGGACTGGTCCGAACAACAGGTTCTAAAGGGATAAGGCGGTCAGACCGCCGGCGCGATGGGAAGTATCCCGAACGGGTTAACGACATTTCGTCCCACCGCACGCTGTGCGGCAGGGCTCAAGCAACCAAATCAGGTTCACGTTTAGTTGGCAGATCTCAGGCCATGCTGTCATCGGCGCGCTTGACCACAACGCCATTGATAAGCCAACCCTCGGCTGCCTGGATCATCTCATATTCCAGTATGAAAAGCGCGCCGCTCTGATCTTTGATCATCACGTTCTGGACCAGCGCGCTGCCACGCTCTTCAACCGATAAGAATTCTACCTCGGCAGGTCGCCAAACCATGGGATAACCGTTGCGCACCATCAAGCCAAACCGCTCTGGCGTTCCGAACATGCCCTGTATCATGGGACTTGCGAAATCGAAGGCCGTGATGAAGTCATCCTGCTTAAACGCTTCGATCTGCGAAGAAATCACAGACTTTATGTCATCATTGGCACGGACAAAAACTGTGGCTGCAAACCAAATCAACACTGCTGCAAGAACATGCTTCATCGTGAAACCTCCTAATTGTCATTACGCACAATGTTGCCGGAACGGATCACTCTTTTCCGCTCACCGCTAAAAAAGTCCTCGCCAACTGATCCACTGCTTGGCATTCTGACTGCACGACGTTAGGGGCCTAATCGCGCCCTTGTGTTTTGCAAATCAACGGCTGCACCCCTACGTTGATTTTCAAACAATCCCTGTTTTGGAGGTCTCAAAATGACCAAATCTCTTACAAGACGCGGACTTTTACTTGCCGCCGCCGCTGCGCTGCCAGGTATGGCAAGCGCTACCGACATCTACGATATTGATCCCGCCGACGAAGTACCACGCTGGTTCTCGGTTCAGCACTTCCTGTCTCTCGACGAAAACCAGCTCTACAAAGTGAATCTGGCTATAAAACGCGGGCGTCCGATACGGATAGGTAACTACACACGCTCAGAAAGCCGCAAGATAATCAAAGCTGCCCGAGAAAATCCTGAAGCCGTGCGCGCCCAGCTGTCCCGCGCAGCGGGCTCCGGTTCCTGATTGAAAAAATGGGCTCTGCCATCGCTACCTTGCAGGCCGCCCTATACTGTTTTTTAACGAGGAACAACATAGGGCAAACACCCTGTTTCTTTCTGGTCGAAAATACCTCCGCCGGAGGCACTGAACCTATGCGAGCCCGCCCAACCTAAGTGCCTGGGTGTTGGTCCAAAGCGAGGCATCCACATCTACTGGATCCTGGAACTGGCGGTTTTGTCCAGGGATACGCGCGGCTTCATCTTCCGCGACAACCCCAGCGACCCTGGCAAAACGGCTTTCAAAGCTGCCAGACACTCCAGGGTCGATCAGCAGATAGTGATCCCCGATATCATGAGGATCACCTTGCGGCGCTTTGAGCGCGCCAATATCAGGGCCTGACTTGCTACCAGTCATACCTGCGGCCAGAAACTCGGCCATAAGGCCAAAACCCCAGCCTTTGTAGCCTCCCATACTCACCATTGACCCCTGAAGGGCGGCGTCGGGGCTTGTGGTTGGGTTGCCTTCGGCGTCAACAGCCCAGCCTTCGGGGATTGCCTCTCCTGCAGCCCTCGCCATGGTGATTTTGCCCATAGCCACAGTCGTGGTCGATTGGTCAAAGATCATGGCAACGCCCCCATCTCCATCGGGAACGGCAAAGGAAATCGGGTTGGTTCCAATGACGCGGGTCTTGCCACCGGGCGGTGCAACAATGGGGGTCGCGTTGGTCATGCCAAGCGCAATGAGTCCAGCGCGCGCAATCTGCGCCGTGAAGTAGCCAAGGGATGTGCAGGTATGCGCGTGACAGATTGCAAGGCTCGCCACGCCATTGGCCCGCGCGGCCTCAAGGGCTACGGGCAGGCCACTATCAAAAGCGGGCTGCGCAAATCCAAAGCCCGCATCTACCATTACGGCACCTGGCCGGGGCACTTGAACCACTGGCTCTACATCCCCGCTGACCCGGCCACTGGCCAGCTGCTGGCAGTAGCTTTCCACGTAGTAGAGCCCGCAGATCCGGTTGCCCGTCGCCTCTGCCTCACGCACAGCGAGGGCTACGGATGAGGCGACCGCCTCGCTGGCGCCGTGGCACATCATGGCTTTGCGGGTGGTAGCTTCAATCTCGTCAAGGCTTACTAGTGTCATAGAATTTCTCTCACTCTTTTGGCCGGTCAGGCGGCAACAATCTCGCCATGTTCTAGCTGGACCACACGATCCATCCGCGCCGCCAGTTCCAGATTATGCGTGGCAATCAGTGCCGCCATACCGCCGTTCCGGGTCAGGTCCCGCAAACCATCGAACACCTGTTTCGAGGTCGCGGGATCCAGATTTCCTGTCGGCTCGTCAGCCAGAAGGATACGTGGATCATTGGCCAGGGCCCGGCAAATCGCAACGCGCTGCTGCTCACCGCCCGACATCTCCGCAGGGCGATGCCTGACGCGCCGGCCCACGCCCACCTGCCCCAAAAGAGCATCGGCACGCGCAGCAGCCACTTGACGGGAAACGCCAGCCGCCAGTTGCGGCAACATCACGTTCTCGCGCGCCGAAAACTCCGGTAGAAGGTGGTGAAACTGGTAGACAAACCCTACCTGCTTCCGCCGCGCGAGTGTGCGTTTGTGATCTGAGAGACCCATCATGTCGCGCCCCTCGAACTGCACCCGGCCAGCATCGGCCGTGTCCAGCAGTCCAGCAATATGCAAAAGCGTGGATTTGCCTGCACCAGACGGGGCAACAAGCGCGACCATCTCTCCGGCGTCAATCATAAGATCAGCACCTGAAAGCACTTGCACCTCACCAGCCTCACCCCGGTTATAGGTCTTGGTCAGACCCTCAAGCTGCAACACGGGTTTACTCACGGCGCAATGCCTCCACTGGGTTCAGCCGCGCCGCGCGTCGGGCAGGAAAGATCGTGACAATGAAGGATAGTCCAAGCGACAGGGCCACTGCAGACATCACATCCTCGAACCGCAGCTGGGCCGGAAGATGGTAAATCCCTCGAATGGAGGGATCCCAGATCTCACCCCCCATCGCGACATTCACGAAAGCAAAAATGGGATCGATGTAAATCGCAAAGAGGCAGCCAAGTACCACGCCGCAGGCTGTCCCAATCATACCAGTGAACGACCCGCAGATGAAGAAAACCCGCAGGATTGATCCTTCGGTCAGCCCCATCGTTCGCAGAATGCCGATGTCGCGTCCCTTGTTTTTGACCAGCATGATCAGCCCACTGACGATGTTCATGGCGGCAATCAGGACAAGAATGGAAAGAATGATGAACATCACGTTATCCTCCACCTCTAGAGCGCGCAGGAAACCGCCCTGCGCATCCTGCCATGTCCAGAGCAAACTGCGCTCTCCGGCGGCACGCATCAGCGTAAGAGCCATGTCCTCGATACGCTCAGGCTCTGCCACCATGACCTCAATTTCGTCAGCCTTGCCTTCACGATTAAAAAAGCTCTGCGCCTCTTCAAAGGGCAGGTAGACACGGATTCGATCGATATCGTAACGCCCTGCGCTGAAGATATAGACAACCTCGTAGGCGTTGATCCTCGGGCTGGTGCCGAAGGCGGTTTTCACACCATTGGGAGAGATCAGCTTGATCCGGTCGCCAAGACCCACACCAAGCTCTTGTGCTACGCCAGCGCCGATGGCGACGCCGTTGGGGAAATCCTCCAGAGACCCAAGGGACGTGCCTCCATTAGCGATGCGCGGGATTGTGGCGAGGTCTTCAGGCGCAATGCCAAAGACCTGAACACCTGCATTGCGTTCGCGCGCATTGGCCATGACCTGCCCCTTGACCAGCGGGGCCACGCGGATCACACCATCTACAGCACGCACCCGTTCTGCCATTGCTGTGTAATCGGCAATGGTGCGGTCAACACGGCCGGTCTGGGCATCCACGATACCCGCGCTGTAGACGGTTACATGGGCGTTCGCGCCAAGTATCGTGTCCACAAACTCAGCCCTAAAGCCCGAGCGCACAGCCAGCGTGGCAATAAGGGCAAACACGGCAAGCGTGATACCGATAAGGCTGATCCAAGTCATAGTGGATACCCCGCCTTCAGACTTACGCGCGCGCAGATAACGCCAGGCAATCATCCATTCAAAGCGGGAAAAGGGTCTTGGCGCGGTTGCCACAACTTACCTCACATCTTGTTGGCGCGCAGAGTGCGATCTGCATACCCGCGCGTCAAGACGAACGGAGTGCCTATAGCTATCAAGAAAATGGACCAGAAAATTTGAAGTTTCCCGACGCAAAACTTTTCAAAAAACTTCACCTTCCGATCAAGACGCAGCGCGGCCATAAATCTGTGCGATGCGCTCAATCGCCTGCTCAGGCGGCAATTCCTCGCTCTCGCCCGTACGTCGGCTGGTCAATTCGACCACACCGTTCTTCAGACCACGCGGACCCACTGTAATGCGCCAGGGCAGACCGATCAGGTCCATTGTGGCGAACTTGCCACCCGCCCGTTCATTACGGTCATCATAAAGCGGCTCAAGCCCAAGCGCTGACAGAGAAGCGTAAAGCGCCTCACACGCGGCATCAGCCTCTGTATCGCCCTGTTTGAGGTTCACGATCCCTGCGTGATAGGGCGTCACGCCCTCTGGCCAGATGATACCGTTGTCATCATGGCTAGCCTCAATAATGGCACCGATCAGGCGGCTGACCCCAATCCCGTGGCTGCCCATGTGCACCGGCGTCGGTTTGCCATCAGGTCCCTGCACAGTCGCACCCATCGCATCGGAATACTTGGTCCCAAAATAGAAGATCTGCCCCACTTCGATCCCGCGGCTCTGATTGCGGCGCTCTTCGGGAATGGCGTTGAACAGCGCCTCGTCATGGGTCTCGTCAGTACGCGCATAAGGCGTGGTCCATTCCTCGGCAATGGATGCACATTGCTCCCAGCTGTCATAGTCGATCTCGCGATTGCCCAGCGTCAGGCTCGTGATCGCGCTATCATAGAACACCTCCGACTCGCCCGTTTCCGCAAGCACAAGAAATTCATGCGTGTCATCCCCGCCAATGGGCCCACTGTCGGCGCGCATCGGGATCGCCTGCAGGCCCATCCGCTCATAGGTGCGCAGATAGCTGACCATGTGTCGGTTGTATGCATGCAGTGCGTCTTCTTTGGTCAGATCGAAATTGTAGCCGTCTTTCATAAAGAACTCGCGTCCCCGCATGACACCAAAGCGCGGCCGCACTTCGTCACGGAACTTCCACTGGATGTGATACAGCGTCATCGGCAGGTCGCGGTAGCTGCCCACGTGAGAGCGGAAAATATCGGTGATCAACTCTTCATTGGTCGGACCATAGAGCATATCCCGATCATGACGGTCACGAATACGCAGCATTTCCGGCCCATATGCATCATATCGACCGCTTTCGCGCCAAAGGTCTGCTGATTGCAGCGTTGGCATAAGCATCGGTATATGACCTGCGCGCACCTGTTCTTCATGAACAATATTTTCAAGTTTTCTCAGTACCTTAAAGCCTAGTGGCAGCCAGGAATAGATCCCTGCACTAGATTGTTTGATCATACCCGCCCGGAGCATCAGGCGGTGGCTTACAATCTGTGCTTCGGCGGGATTTTCCTTGAGCACAGGCAAAAAATATCGCGACAGGTGCATGGTGTTCCTCTCGGTAATGGTATGGCGTTTCGTTTATGGTGTTCAGGCACAACGCACAAGCCATGTCAGATCAACACGACGGATCACGTTGATGTCACGCTTCCGTGAGACACGTGAACCATTTCCGTACACGTTCCGTATCCCTCATCACTTGCGCACGGCATGTTGCGCGAAAAATAGGAGAAAGAGAACAATGAAAAGTCTGACCAAACTTGCCGCCGCTGCAGCCACTGTTGCAGCCTTGGCCACCGGCGCAAAAGCTGCCAGCATCACCGAGATCGCCGTTTCTGACGAACGCTTCTCCACGCTGGTTGCAGCCGTCACCGCCGCAGGCCTGGCTGACACGCTTGCTGGCCCGGGGCCGTTCACCGTGTACGCACCGGTCAACGACGCCTTTGCAGCCCTGCCAGCCGGCACGGTTGAGACTTTGCTGAAGCCTGAGAACAAAGGCCAGCTGACCAACGTTCTGCTTTACCACGTGGATGACCGCAACCTTACCGCTGAGCAGATCCCAAATGGTTCCAACTACTTCAAGCCGCTTCTGACATCTGAGCGCCTGTGCATCACCAAAGGTGGCGGCGGCGTTGAGATTGCCGACGGTACTGGTGACAGCGCCAACGTGATCATTGCCAACATCAAAGCGGACAATGGCGTTATCCACGTTATCGACAAGGTTCTGCTGCCCGGCCAGCGCCCTGACTGCCACTAACCAACCCCGGCAGGTTTCATAGCTCGCCACGCCCCGGGGCTAACCCGGGGCATCACCGTTTAACGCTCCACGCCTGGCACCACGCGATAAAAGGCTCAGTGCGAAACGGAAAAGCATAGCTAGAACCGTGCTAAAAAGCGCATACGGCCCGCCGATCCTGTCGGCGGGCTCTTGCATGGTGGGACTACATGGGCAATCTGTAACATGTAAACAAAAAGGTCGCGCCCATGGCCCTTCCCGTTCGGACACAGCTCAAATACTGGAGCATCGCATCACTGATTTTCCTGATGCTGCTTTGGTTTCTTGGTGACGTCATCCTGCCCTTCGTACTGGGTATGGCGATCGCCTATTTTCTCGACCCCGTAGCAGACCGACTCGAAAGAATGGGGCTGTCGCGCGCACTGGCAGTAACCTTCATTACCCTCGGCGTGGTGTTTACCTTTGTACTCATGGCGCTGCTCGTGATTCCAACTCTGATCAGCCAGGCCATTAACCTGTTCAAAACAGCACCGGAGTTCTTCTCACAACTCCATGTTTTCCTGAGTGAACGCTTCCCTCAGCTTTTTGATCAGAACTCGACAATCAATCAGTCTCTCGTAGCTCTAGGCGAGACCATCCGCTCCAAGGGTGTCCTTTTGCTCGATACAGCGCTCAATTCAGTGGGTTCACTGATCAATGTCGTGGTCCTGCTTGTGATCGTACCCGTGGTGGCTTTCTACTTGCTCTACGACTGGGACCGCATGATCTCCGAAATCGATAATCTGTTGCCGCGTGATCACGCGCCGGTCATCCGGCAACTGGCTGGAGAGATTGACAGGACACTTGCCAGTTTCATTCGTGGTATGGGAACCGTCTGCCTGATACTCGGCACCTACTATGCTATCGCGCTGATGGTCGTCGGATTGCAATTCGGCCTTGTCGTGGGCGCCATTGCAGGACTTGTCACATTCATTCCCTATCTCGGCGCTATCATTGGGGGGGCCCTGGCTATCGGGTTGGCACTTTTCCAGTTCTGGGGTGACTGGCTGTCGATCGGAATGGTCACCGCGATTTTCATGTTGGGACAGGTGATGGAGGGTAACGTTCTTACCCCCAAGCTGGTGGGCAGTTCGGTGGGTCTGCATCCTGTTTGGCTGATCTTCGCGCTATCGGTCTTTGGCGCGCTCTTCGGGTTTGTCGGTATGCTTGTCGCCGTCCCGGTCGCCGCCGCACTCGGCGTTTTGGCGCGTTTCCTTGTGGGGCAATATATGGGCAGCCGCCTCTATCTTGGTCTCTCAGAGGATGAAGAGGCATAATGGCCCGGCAACTCAGTTTTGATCTGCCCGGGCGAACGGCACTGGGCCGCGATGACTTTTTCGTGTCGCCCGCCAACGCAAACGCGGTGGCCATGGTGGAGGGCTGGCAGAATTGGCCCGCGCGTAAGCTGATGCTGATAGGCCCGCGGGCAGCAGGTAAGACCCACCTGGCCCATGTCTGGGCCAATCTCAGCGGGGCGCAAATCGTGCCCGCCGCATCACTGGCGCAAGCCGATATTCCCTCGCTGGCGCAAACCACTGTCGCCGTGGAAGACTGTGACCGGATCACCGGTGACGCTAATATCGAAAACGCCCTCTTCCACCTCCACAACCTTGCCCTGGCCGAAGGGCAAACCCTGCTCTTCACCGCCGCCCGACCCCCGGCGGACTGGTCCCTCGGCCTGCCCGATCTGGCCAGCAGGATGCAGGGCACGCCCAGCATCCACATCACAGAACCCGATGATGCGTTGCTCGGCGCGGTGCTGATGAAACTCTTCTCCGACCGGCAACTTGCGCCCACTCCGGCCACCCTGCCCTACCTTGTCAGCCGCATCGACCGCTCGTTCGAGGCCGCAACCCGGATCGTAAATGCCCTCGATTTGACCGCGATGGAGGCGCGACGCCCGATAACGCCGCGTCTTGCGGCCGAGGTTCTGGACAAGGTAGAACCCTGACAGCATTCTTTACATCTTCTTGTCATACTTTAGGCACAACACCGTCATGGCGGACGCAGACTTCTTAAAATCCCTTCTCCCCGAACCGGAGCAGCTTGCCGATTTCGACCCCAATGGGCCCGGACGGTTCTATAACCGTGAACTGAGCTGGCTCAATTTCAACTGGCGCGTTCTGGAAGAAGCCAGCAACCCCCGCGTGCCCCTGCTGGAACGGCTGAGGTTTCTGTCCATCTCGGCCACCAACCTTGATGAATTCTACAACGTCCGCGTCGCGGGCCTACGCGAACTGGCACGTAAAGGACGCACTCGACCCGGTGCAGACGGGTTGTCGCCCGCTGAACAGCTCGTCCTGATCGACGAAGATGCCCGTTGCCTGCTGCAAAGCCAGCAGGACACGTTCGAGACACTGAAGGCCGAGATGGAGGCCGAGAATATCTCGATCCTGACCCGCCATTGCGTCCGCGAAGAGGATATGGAGTTTCTGGCCGATACCTTCCTCAACAAGGTGTTCCCGGTCCTCTCACCGCTTGCCATCGATCCGGCACACCCTTTCCCCTTCATCCCCAACCTTGGCTACACGCTGGCCCTGCAGTTGCGCTCCAAAAGTGGCAAGCGGTCGCTCAAGGCGCTGTTGCCCATCCCGCACCAGATTGACCGTTTCGTCTTCCTGCCCTCTCCCGAAGGCACCCACCGCGTTCTTCCGCTTGAGGAATTGCTGCTGCTGCATCTCGACAGCATCTTTCCAGGCTATGAAATGAAAGCCAATTGCGCGTTCCGCGTGCTGCGCGACAGCGATCTGGAGGTCGAGGAAGAGGCCGAAGACCTTGTCCGCGAATTCGAGGTGGCGCTGAAGCGTCGCCGCCGGGGGGAGGTTGTGCGCCTCAAGATGACCGCAGGTGCGCCCGACGGTCTGCGCGACACCATCATGGAAGAGTTGCACGTCACCCCCGACGAAATCGTCGAAGTGGAGGGCATCATCGGCATCGCCGACCTTAGCGAGCTTGTCCTTGAAGACCGCCCCGATCTTCTCTGGCCCTCCTTCACCCCCCGCGTGCCGGAGCGGGTCCAGGATCATGACGGCGACATGTTCGCCGCGATCCGCCAGAAGGACATGCTGCTCCATCACCCGTATGAGACATTCGGCATGGTGGTCCGCTTCCTCAACCAGGCCGCACGCGACCCGGATGTGGTGGCGATTAAGCAGACGCTTTACAGAACCTCGACCAACTCCCCCATCGTGGACGCGCTGTGCGAGGCCGCAGAGGACGGCAAATCCGTGACCGCCCTTGTGGAACTGAAAGCCCGCTTTGACGAGGCCGCCAATATCCGCCAGTCCCGGCACCTCGAACGGGCCGGGGCGCATGTGGTCTATGGCTTCATGGATTGGAAAACCCACGCCAAGATCTCGACCGTCGTGCGGCGGGAAGGCGACAACCTTGTCACCTACACCCATTACGGCACCGGCAACTATCACCCCATCACGGCAAAGGTATATACCGATCTCAGCCTCTTCACCTGTGACGCCGCCCTTGGGCGGGATGCCACCAAGGTGTTCAATTACCTCTCCGGCTATGCCCAGCCCGAAAAGCTCGAAAACATCGCCATTTCGCCTCACGGTCTCAAAAAGCGCCTGCTTGACCTGATTGATCGCGAAATCAAGCACGCCCTGGATGGCAAAAAGGCCGAGATCTGGGCCAAGATGAACTCCCTCATCGAACCCGATATCATCGATGCACTCTACAAGGCCAGCCAGGTCGGCGTACGGATCAGCCTTGTCATCCGTGGCATCTGCGGGCTGCGGCCCGGAATTGTCGGATTGTCAGAAAACATCCGCGTAAAATCCATCGTTGGACGCTTTCTTGAACACTCGCGCATTGTCTGTTTTGGCAATGGCGCGGGCCTGCCCTCCAAGAAGGCGCGAGTCTTCATCAGTTCCGCCGACTGGATGGGCCGTAACCTCAATCGCAGGATCGAAACGCTGGTTGAGATCAACAACACCACCGTCAAGGCCCAGATTGTAAGTCAGATCATGGCAGCCAATATGGCCGATGTGGCACAAAGCTGGGTCATGTCGCCCGATGGCAGCTTCAAACGCGCCGAATGGGACAAGGACAGTTTCAACTTCAACTGTCACCGCTTCTTCATGGAAAACCCGTCGCTGTCGGGACGCGGCTCTGCCGGGGCGTCCGATGTGCCGAAACTGACACATACCAACGATTGACCGAGCCGCCGCCATGGCGCATAAATTCCTTGCAATAAACGTGGGGATGGCATGGACGGCACGAACGATCCAAGCGATGCGGACTGGGGGCCGTTTGGGCGCCCGCTCTTCGATCAAGCTTCCTCTCGTCGTCTGAGCCGCGTGGGCGTGATCGATGTTGGTTCAAACTCCGTGCGTATGGTTGTTTTCGACGGCGCAGCCCGCAGCCCAGCTTATTTCTTCAACGAAAAAGTTATGTGCGAACTTGGTGCCGGTCTGGCCAAGACCGGCCGCCTGAACCCCGAGGGGCGCGCGCGCGCCCTGGCCGCCATGAAACGCTTTCACCGCCTTGGGCTCGGGATGGACACCGGGCCGCTGACCGCCGTCGCCACCGCCGCCGTCCGCGACGCGGAAGACGGGCCTGACTTCTGCGCAGAGGTGGAACGTGAGACCGGCATTCAGATCGTTGTGGTGACGGGCGAGGAGGAGGCTGAGTTTTCAGCCCAGGGCGTTTTGCTGGGCTGGCCAGGGTCCTATGGGCTTGTCTGTGACATGGGCGGCTCCTCTATGGAACTGGCAGAGATCAATGGCGGTCATGTGGGCCGACGCATGACATCACCGCTGGGGCCGCTCAAGCTGAGGGATGTGAAGGGCGGGCGCAAAGGGCGCAAGGCGCACATCCGGGAATATGTCTCATCCATGCGCGACCAGATGGGCGAGCAGAAAAACCGCCTTTTTTTGGTGGGTGGATCGTGGCGGGCGATTGCCAAGATAGACATGGCGCGGCGTAATTACCCTCTAAAGGTGGTCCACGAGTACCGGATGAGCGCAAAAGCCGTGCGCAAGACCATGGAATACATCACTCAGAACGATCCCGAGGCGTTGCGCGCCTGCGCCGGTGTGTCCTCTGCCAGGATGGCACTGGTACCGCTTTGTGCCGAGGTCTTGAAAGAGATAATCAGCACGTTCAAACCCCGTGATATTGCCATTTCAAGCTATGGCATCCGCGAGGGG
This sequence comes from Roseovarius sp., assembly GCA_963691795.1. Taxonomy (GTDB): domain Bacteria; phylum Pseudomonadota; class Alphaproteobacteria; order Rhodobacterales; family Rhodobacteraceae; genus Roseovarius. The sequence goes on along the minus strand of OY829373.1, from coordinate 2,487,550 downwards.
CTCTTGTACGAGCAGATGCCACAAAGGCTTCGCGACCGTGACCCACTGATCGAGGCGTGCAGCTTTGTCGAATCCCGCGACGCGCGCATCCCCGGCTCAGGTAAAGGGGTCTACAAGTTCATCGAGCCGCTGTTCAAATCCGCGCCTGATGAACGCAAACGCATAATGAAGGCCGCCTGCCTGCTTCACGATGTCAGCTGGCGCGCCCATCCCGACTATCGGGCCGAAGACTGCTTTGACAACGCCACCCGCGCCAACCTTGGTGGTCTGAAACATTCGGAACGGGTTTTTCTGGGATTGGCTTTACTGCACCGCTATTCCAACAGTCGCGAAGGAACGCGGTTTGAGGAACTGGCTGAACTTCTGACGGAAAAAGAACAGCACGAAGCAGAGGTTCTGGGAAAAGCCATGCGATTTGCCGCCATGCTCTGGCCTACGCAGGAACCTCGCCTGGGCCGCCTGAAGTGGCACCCAAAGAAGAAACAGCTCAACCTTTTACTTTCGCGAGATACCAGCGAACTTTTCGGAGAGGTTGCCGAGGCCCGGTTCCGCTCTCTGGCGCAATCGCTTAACGCTGAGGCCGGTATAAGCATCGGCCGGGACTGACCTAAATAATTCGTCAAAGCCCTTTTTCAGAATATTGTGCCTTAAGTCTGTTTAAGAATTTGTGCTGTTACAAAGCCCGGACCGGATTTTATGCGCTGCAAAGCGATCTCATATCTCGATTTCTTCCTCGTCCTCAGCTCCGGCTGGCGCGTCCGGTTTGCGGCGGATAATAATATCACCATTTGGCAAAACCTCAGGTAATTCATATCGGCTGATATCGTCGATTTTGCCGAAAAGGTCCGTCATCATTGGGCCCATCTTCTCGGAAAACTCTCGAAACGCAGGTTCCATCTCATCGGCCAGCCCCTGAAGATCATCCAACGCGGGCTCCATCTCCTGCAAGAGGCCCTCAAGGAACATCTGCACACCCCGCTCCATAAGCGAGGGTGGTTCGTTTTCAGCCTCTTGGGCAGCGGCAGGAAAGACCAGACAAGTGCTGACTGCAAAACTCAGAATTATGTGTCTCATATTGATAATATAGGACGCATGATGGCATCTGTAAGAGCGCGACCTCAGATCGTTAGGTCTAGCGTTACAGGAAAATGGTCCGAGGCCACCAGCAGCGCTTCGCGCAGCTCAGGCACCGACCAGCATTGGGGGTCGTCGAATGGATGCCAGATGCGCCATACCGGGGCCTTTGCACACAGATCGGGTGAGATCATGATGTAGTCCAGCAAGGCCTGAAGATACCGACCCTCATCAGCAATATAGAACCGCGAGGAACTCACCACCGGACCGATCCGGCGTGTCAGGGCACGCCTTGCATGGGGATCATAAAGCACATGGTCACTTTCGCCCCCCTCGCCCGTGATGATCTCGACCGAAGAGCGCCCAAAGAGATGCTCGAACTCATCCAGCCCCGGCCCATCATTGAGATCGCCCAGCACGATCAGGGTCTCCCCCGCATCCAGATGCTGATCAATCCGCCGGCGCAGCCAGACTGCCTGTGCCTGCTGCTTGCGGCGGTTGGCAATACCCATGCGCATGGCCTCATCCCGGCCCCGAGCGCCGTGGGGGGCCTTGGATTTCAGGTGCGCCCCGATGATGCGCAACGCGGTACCACTCCTTGTTTCCACCGCGATCTCGATTGGTGGCTTTGAAAACACCACCTTGTCCTCGGTGGCATCAATATCGAGGTCAATCCGAAACACCCCGTCAAAACGCGGCGTATCTCGGCTGCCCTTCTGGCCTGTCGGCTCTCCCTTGGGGTCGTGGCGACAGGTCAGAACCCTAGGATCATAAAGTAGCGCAAGCTCCTGCTGCGTGTCATTGGCAAAGCCCAGCAAGGCCTTACGGGCACGCAGGCCCATGACGTCAGCAAACCGCTCCAATGCGGGCACGGTCTGGCGCTTACGGCTCTCATCAGGGGCCTCCACCACCAGCACGGCATCGGCATCAAGCGCATTAAAAACAATGCCCAGTGCGGCCAGTTGATCGGCGCGGGTGACATCATGGCGACCAGACCAGCCACCATCGTCCATCAGCGCGCCTTCATCATCGAAAAGCGCGTTGAACCATTCCACATTATAAGTGGCAATACGCATATCGGTCAGACACGGTCGTTGATCTCTTCCCAGGCGCGGTTGATGTCGATCAGGCGCTTTTCGGCGAGCTTCACGGCCTCCTCCGGCACACCCCGCGCCAGCATCCGGTCAGGGTGACTGTCGCGCACCAATGCCCGCCACGCCTTGCGCACCTCCTCCAAAGAAGCATCGGGCCTCACGCCCAGTATCGCGTATGGGTCCGGCTTGGCATCCGGCACAAACCGGCTGCGAAGCCCGCGGAATTCATGGTCGGAGAGGCCAAAGATCTCGGCCACGCGGGTCAGGAAATCATCTTCGTTCGGGTGATAGACGCCATCGGCCACGGCAATGTGAAACAGGCCTTCCATCAGGTCGATCAGGGTATGCGTATCGTCCCGGAACATACCCTTTATACGGGTGGCGTATTCCTCAAACCCTGCCACGTCCTGGCGGGCAAGGTTAAACACCCGCGCGGCACCGTCATGGTCGGACCGGGCGATCTGAAATACCTCCCGAAAGGCCGTTACCTCATCGCGTGTAACCAACCCGTCGGCCTTGGCCATCTTCGCGCCAAGTGCGATGACAGCAATCGCAAAAGCCACGCTGCGTTCAGGTGGGGTGCGCAGATGGTCAAAGACCTGCGCAAGGCTTTCGCCTTTGGCAAGGGCGGAAAGTGCCTCAGAAATACGGTTCCAGATCGACATGTATTTGCCCTTATCGCCTCAAGCGCGGCCCGTCATCGTCAATGCCTGTCACATACGATTCTTGTTTCGCCCTAGGAGTGCGCCTAGTCAAAACCCGCGTTGAATTTCCTGCAGACGCTCAAGATTGACCACGGTCGATAGCATCAGCCGGTCATGGCTCCAATCCTTGTGCGTCTGGATCGACGCGGTAAAAAGCGCAACGCCAAGACCGAGGACCAGCGCAAAGCAGAGCCCGTAGACCGGACGAACCGGACGCGTATTTCCCATTGTCTTGAGAGAGAGCAGCCGCTGCGCCAAGTCCCGGCGCGCCGACATCCTTCCATGAGAGACCAGCGCCACATTCAGCCCATGGCGACGCTCCCGCGTCATGGCGCGTTCGCAAAACCGCAGCAGGCACATGGCATACTCTAGCGGCTCAAAGCCGCGCCGCTCCAATACTGCCTCATCACAAGAAAGTTCGCGCAGCCGGTCGAAATGACGCTTAAGCAGCACGAAAGCCGGGTTCCAGAAAAACAGCGGGCGCAGTAGCTCGAGCCCGATTTCCCATTCGAGATCACGGTTGCGGAAATGCTGCAATTCATGGGCCAGCGCCATTTGCCGGTCCCGACCACCGATGCCAAACTCGTACGGAAGAATGATGTGATGGCGCAACAACCCGCGCGCTGCCAAAGGCACGCGCACCGCATTTGTCACATGCACATCGACCCGGCCAATCCGTTTGATGCGATGGCCGCCGTGAATGACACTGTGTACCTGCCAGACCGCCATGGTAAACCTTGCCATGAACACCAGCAGACCAAAGCCCAGGGCGCCCGCAATTACAATGAAGCCAGGAGATGACAGGCTAGAGAAACTTTCTGTCCAACCGCTGCGCACATTCAAAAGACGCTCAAACTCAATAGCACCGATGGATGAGATGGATGACAAGTCACCACGCAGATAGGCGGCAACAACCAGGTCACTTAGAACAAGGCTCTGCCCCGGGGCAAAGGCTTCCTGCGCGCGGGTGGCGAGGATCGAAAGTATCGGGCTGAGCGCTACGAGCGCCAGCAGGATCTTCATGCTCTTAAGCTGCGTGTTATAGGCGTGGCGTAAGTCGGTCCGGCGCATCACGAAGCGAAGGCCCAACCACACAAGAAAGGCAAAGACCAGCGTGATGTTCAAATTGATATAGAGCTCGACTGCGTCTCTAACCCCTGTCATCCTTCAGTCTCCTCTCCACCAACGCCTGGATCGCTTCGAGATCCGAAGGTGTCAGCCCGTCATCATCCACAAGCCGCGCCACAAGGCTGGCGGGCGTGTCATCAAACAGCGTACGCGACAGGTTCTTGAGTGAGCGCATCTGGTAGTCATCCTTGGCCAGCAGCGGCGTATATCTCAGGGTCTTCACCTCTTTTCGGCTGGTGACGAACCCTTTGTCTTCCAATATACGCATGACCGTTGCACCGGAGGTATAGGCCAAAGCCCGCCCCTCTGGAAGTTGGCCCAGAATATCCCGAACAGATGCCTGACCAAGCGCCCAAAGCGCAGTCATAAACTCCAGTTCTACGTCTGTCAGAAGATTTCCGGCTTTTCGCTTTCTCATAGGAACCCTACCCGATCGTCATTGGCGCGCAGCTGATGCACAGAAGATCATCAAATTGTCAAATCTCAAAGCTCAAACTTTCCAGAACACAAAAACCCCCCAAGCGATCGCTATAAAAAGCGGCATCCATATGGGCTGCCCTACCAGACCCAGCCAGGCAAGGAATATGTAAGCTGATCCCAAAAGGGTAATGAACAATCGATCGCCCAATGTAGTTGTCAGGCCAAGCACTCCCTTGCGTTCGATCCCATCACGGAACTTGAACCCTTCAAGGAGGCCAATCACGGCAATGGCCGAAAAGATGCCGATGAAAACCGCCAGCGTGGCAGGCGTCCAAGCCATCCAAAACTCTGGCCAGAGGGGGTCGGTCCAGGAAAAGCCTTTGTCTTCTTGTTGTACGACACTGCCCCATGTGTTCTGGGCCTGTGCAATCGCTGGCAGACAGACAAGCGCGGCAACAAAATACAAATGTCGCATCATAATCATACCCTCCCCATGGCAAAGCCACGCGCGATATAGTTACGCACGAACCAAATCACGATCGCGCCGGGAATGATGGTCAATGTCCCAGCCGCCGCGAGAAGGCCCAATTCATACCCCGCGCTCGAGGCGGTGCGCGTCATCACGGCAGCAATCGGCTTGGCCTCAACAGCGGTAAGCGTCTTGGCGAGAAGCATCTCCACCCAAGAGAACATGAAACAGAAAAACGCCGCCACGCCGACGCCCGCCTTGATGTTAGGCAGGAAGATCTTCACGAAAAATCGCGGGAAGGAATAGCCATCGACATAAGCCGTCTCATCCAGCTCCTTGGGGATTGAGCGCATGAACCCTTCCAGGATCCACACCGCCAGCGGCACGTTGAAGAGCGTATGCGCCAGTGCTACGGCCAGATGCGTGTCAAAGAGTTGGATCGAGGAATAAAGCTGAAAGAACGGCAGGGCGAATACCGCCGCTGGGGCCATCCGGTTGGTCAGCAGCCAGAAGAACAGCTGCCTGTCACCCAGAAAGCGATAGCGCGAAAACGCATAGGCCGCAGGCAGCGCCACCGCGACGGAGAGAAGCGTGTTCAGCGAGACATAGAGGATCGAGTTGATGTAACCCCAATACCATGTTGGGTCAGTGAAGATCGCGATGTAGCTGTCCAGGGTGAAGGTCTGCGGAAACAGCGAGAACCCGGCGAGGATCTCATTGGTGGTCTTGAACGACATCGAGACCAGCCAATAGATCGGCAGCATCAGGAAGATGATGTAGACAATCGGAATGATCGCGCGTTTTTTCATGATTGATCATCCTTCGTCATCAGCGTGTAGAAGACCCATGAGACAAGCAGCGTGATCGCGAAATAGATCAGGCTCATCGCCGCCGCCGGGCCGAGGTCGAACTGGCCAAGCGCGATTTTCACAAGGTCGATGGACAAAAGCGTGGTCGAATTGCCGGGGCCGCCCCCGGTCAGCACGAAGGGCTCGGTATAGATGTTAAAACTATCCATGAACCGCAAAAGGATCGCTATGGTGAGAACGGTTTTCATCTTCGGCAACTGGATGTAGCGGAAGACGGACCAGTTGGAAGCCCCGTCAATCTTGGCCGCCTGGTAATAGGCATCTGGGATCGAGACGAGGCCCGCGTAACACAGCAGCACCACCAGCGATGTCCAGTGCCAGACATCCATGACAATCACCGTGATCCACGCCGCCAGCGGGTTCTGCGTCATATCGTAGTTGATGCCGAGCACATCATTCATGAAATACCCCAGCATCCCGATCTTGGGCAACGCGAAGATGTTCCACATCGCGCCCACCACGTTCCAAGGGATCAGCATGGGCAGCGCCATCAGCACGAGGCAGACCGGCACCCAAAACCCTCTGCGCGGCATGGAGAGCGCAATGATGATCCCAAGCGGCACTTCTATGGCCAGAATGATCGCGGTGAACAGGAATTGCCGGCCCAAAGCAGCCTGGAACCGCTCGGACCGAAGTATTTGTTCAAACCAGTCAAGGCCTTGCCAGAAGAATTGGTTGTTCCCGAAGGTTTCCTGAACCGAATAATTGACCACCGTCATCATCGGCACAAGCGCGTTGAACGCCACGAGGATGAGGACCGGCAGAACAAAGAACCATGCGCGTTGGTTAACGGTTCTCATGGCTGGTCTCCAGGCTGACGATCTGGCCCTTTCGGGCCATCGCTAGCGGGGCAAAGGCGCCCTTCGGGCGCATTTTTGTATCGGCCCTTCGGGCCTTTCTTTGGTCGACCCTGCGGGTCTTGGTTTTGGCGACCCTGCGGGTCGACGCCCACGCAGCGGGCGTTGAGGAAAGGCGATATCAACTGTTCATTATCCGACTCGGTATAGGATGAAGGGCGGTAGGGACGGGCGACTTTGGAACCGGCGACACCATTCATGGTCTCGCCTCCGTAGCGATCCAGCCATCCCGGTACACCCGCGTCTGCTCGGGCTTGAACTGCAGATGCACCGCACTGCCCTTCTCCGGCGGCGTATGGTCCAGCACCACTTTCAGCCCTACATCCCCCACCATCGCGTCCACCACGAAATGCCGCCCCACGTCCGACACCTTGGTCACCACGGCCGGGATGCCGTCCTCCGTCACCACCACATGTTCTGGCCGCACGCCCAGCGACACCTGGCCGCCCTGCCCGGTTACCGCCCCCTCCAGTGGCACCGCATGGCCCTGGAACACCGCATGATCACCCGACGCCTCACAGGGCAGTACATTCATCCCCGGGGAGCCGATGAAATGGCCCACGAACGTGTGCTGAGGCCGCTCGAACAGCTCCACCGGCGTGCCAATCTGCACCACCTCTCCCTCCTGCATCACCATCACCTCATCGGCGAAGGTCAGCGCCTCGGTCTGGTCATGGGTGACATAGATCATCGTGGCCTTCACCCGCTGGTGCAGCTCTTTCAGCTTCGACCGCAGCACCCATTTCAGATGCGGGTCGATCACCGTCAGCGGCTCATCGAACATCACCGCGTTCACGTCATCGCGTACCAGCCCACGGCCCATGGAGATCTTCTGCTTGTTGTCCGGACTCAGTCCCGCCGCGCGGGTGTCGAGCATCTCCGTCACATCCAGCATCGCGGCAATCTCACCCACCCGCTGGTTAATCTTGGCCGGGTTCACGCCCCGGTTCTTCAACGGAAAGGCCAGGTTCTGGCGGACCGTCATCGTGTCATAGATCACCGGGAACTGGAACACCTGCGCGATGTTGCGCTGATCGGGCGGCAGATGCGTCACGTCGCGATCGTCAAACAGGACCTTTCCCTCGGACGGCGTCAACAGGCCCGAGATGATGTTGAGCAAGGTCGACTTCCCACAGCCCGACGGCCCCAGCAGGGCATAGGCCCCGCCATCGCGCCACGTCACGTCAATTTCCTTGAGCGCATAATCATCTGGCTCACCGGGCTGCGGGAAATAGGAATGCCTGAGGTTTGATAGGTTTATACGCGCCATATCATGCCACCCTTTGCCCATCGGGCGCAAAATACCGGCAATGCACGGGGTCGAGGTAGAAATCGTGCATCTCCCCCACCTCATAGGCATGCACGCCCGCCGCCAATGATACCCAGGCCATATCGCCCAACTGGAAATGCGCGCTGGAGTCTGAGCCCGACAGCTCCGTCACGATCACCCGGCCGGTCAGTTCCACATCCGCCTCCCCCGTCCGGTAAGGCAACACCCGATGCGGGCGCACCGCCACCGAATAGGGCCCATCAGCCAGGTCACGCGCCGCGCCGCTCAATGTCCACTGGTTGCCGCTGTCCAGCACGGCGCGGTCCCCTTGCTTGGTCAGGGCCATCACGTTGATAGGCGGATCGGAAAAGACCCGCGCGGCGCTCAGGTTGTCGGGATTGCGATAAATCTCCGAGGTCGGGCCGAACTGCGTCACCCGGCCATCCTCCATCAGGGCGGTCTTGCCGCCCAACAACAACGCCTCTTCGGGTTCCGACGTGGCATAGACCACGACCGCGCCGCGACCGGCGAAAAGTTCCGGCAACTGCTCGCGCAATTCCTCGCGCAACTTGTAATCAAGGTTCGCCAGCGGTTCATCCAGGAACACCGCTCGGCTTTCCTTGGCAATCGCACGGGCCAGCGCGGTGCGTTGCTGCTGCCCACCCGACAGCTCCTGCGGCTTGCGGTGCAGCATCGGGCGCAACTGTAACAGATCGGCGGCCTCTTCCACGCGCCCCTGGATTTCGCTTGCCGCCATGCCGGCCACCCGCAGCGGTGAGGCGATATTTTCAAAAACCGACATATGCGGGTAGTTGACGAAGAACTGATGCACGAGGCTGATATTGCGCTTCTGCGTGCTCAGCCGGGTGACATCCTGCCCGTCCATCTCGATCCGGCCAGACGCCATCGGGTCCAGCCCGGCCATCAGCTTGATCAGCGAGGTCTTGCCCGATCCGGTCGCGCCAAGAACCACGTTGAACTGGCCCGGTTCAAGGCGCAGCGTCGTGGGTTTGATATGGGTGATGAGACCAACAACCTTGGTCACGTCGAAAAGGTCAATCATTCCGGTGAATGTCCAGCATCCCTTGGCCTTGGTACCCTCTCCGGCACACCCGGCCCTGCCCCCAGGAAACCGGGGCCGCCGCAGGACACGGCGACCCCTTCAGTGAAAGGCTTACTGCTGCCAGCGGGCCACAAGCTCGTCATAGTTGACGGTCTGTCCTTGCGGCTTTTCGTTGGCCAGCTTGGCCTTGGGAGACCCCGGTTGGCTCAGCCAGTACTCGGCATCACGCTCCTCGTTGAGGCGCGGACCACAGCCGCCATAGACGCCTGCGCCTTCATCGGCCGCCTGCATCCGGGCCATGGTGATATCCATCTCCTCGGCCAGACGATCCATCGCCTCTTGCGGGGTAAATGCGCCAGAGTTCACGTCACCGATTTGCTGCCACCAGATCTGGGCCAGCTTCGGATAATCCGGCACGTTGATGCCAGTGGGCGACCACGCCACGCGGTCGGGGGAGCGGTAGAATTCTACCAGCCCACCCAGTTTCGGTGCGCGTTCCGTGAACGAGTCGTGGTTGACAGTGCTGTCACGGGTAAATGTCAGGCCCACATGGGATTTCTTCACATCAACCGACTTGGACGTTACGAACTGGGCATAGAGCCATGCAGCCTGTGCACGATCTGAAGGTGTAGATTTCAGGAAGGTCCAGGAACCCACATCCTGATAGCCCACCTTCTGGCCTTCTTCCCAATAGGGTCCGTGCGGGCTTGGCGCCATCCGCCAAAGCGGCGTGCCTTCGTCATCCACGGTATTGTTGCCTTCGGACTTCGGCTTCACCATGTCGGCGGTAAAGGCCGTATACCAGAAGATCTGCTGGGCCACGTTGCCCTGGCTTAGCGCCGGCAGCGACTGGTAGAAGTCATAGGACGCAGCCCCAGGTGGTGCATAGTTGCGCAGCCACTCATCCCACTTGCGGATCGCGTAAACCGCCGCTGGCCCATTGGCCGCACCACCACGGGTCACAGATGCGCCCACAGGATTGCAGGTGCCTTCTTCCATCCGAATGCCCCATTCATCAACCGGAACACCGTTGGGTTCACCGATCGAACCGGCGCCCGCCATGGACAGCCACGCATCCGTCATACGCCAGCCCAGGTCAGGCGCACGCTTGCCGTAATCCATGTGGCCATAGATCGCCACACCGTCGATTTCTTTCACATCGTTCGAGAAGAACTCAGCGATGTCCTCGTAAGCCGACCAGTTAACCGGAACACCCAGATCATAGCCGTACTTTTCCTTGAAGGCAGCCTGTAGATCTTCGCGGTCGAACCAGTCCTTGCGGAACCAGTAGAGGTTCGCAAACTGCTGATCGGGCAGCTGGTACAGGTTGCCATCGGGACCGGTGGTAAACTGAATGCCCATGAAGTCATCCAGGTCAAGTGTGGGCGATGTGGTCGCCGCCCAGTCACCGCCCATCTGTTCGGTCAGGTTATAGGCCAGCTGCAGGCGCGAATGCGTGCCGATCAGGTCGCTGTCATTGACATAGCCGTCATAGAGGTTTCGACCCGTCTGCATCTGGGTCTGAACCGCCTGCACCACTTCGCCCTCGCCGAGGATCTGGTGGTTCACCTTGATCCCGGTGATTTCCTCGAACGCCTTGGTCAGCACCTCGGATTCGTACCCATGTGTCGGGATACCCTCGGAGAGCACGTTGATCTCCATCCCGGCATAGGGCTGTGACGCCTCGATGAACCATTGCATCTCGGACATCTGTTCGTCTTTTGACAGCGTTGACGGCTGGAATTCTTCATCGATCCAGCGCTGTGCTGCGGCTTCGTCGGCCAATGCCGGACCATGGCCTGCGACAACGGCCGTGGCCGCCACCGCGGACATCAATAAGTTCCGCATATTTTCCTCCCTTAGTGCGCGTTTGGCCCATCATGAGGCCTACTTTAAGAATTTCGGTAGGGCGCGATTCTGTCAAACTAAAATTTTAGTAAATGTGACCAATAGAATTTTTACTTTATAATCAATTACTAAGGGCTAACCGCTACTTGGAGCGAAAAACCAATTCATTCGGTTACGCAGCATCAAACATTCGGATTCACGGCTATCAAGGTGGGTCTTAAGGATTTTCTCATCCGCCCAAGCACTGTCCGCCACAAGCTTTAACCATCACCTCGACTGGCGCTCTAAGGGTTTAACCACACAGCCCGATATACCCTTAAATGCAGTGAAAACCTTCAGGTCGCAAAAATCTGCGCCTCGTAATCGCGCAGGTAAATCTGCAGCCACGGTGTAAACCGGTCTGGTTCACGCTCAACCCATTTGGCCAGCTCCACCATATCAACCCAATCAGTGGCCATGACCTCCTCAGGGTTAGGGTCGCATGCGATCCGGCTATCAACGCGCGACAGGAATATATCTACCCGCTCATGCTCGATCAGGCCATTGCCCACATTGGCCCGATAAGTCAGCTGGTCGCGATGCTCCAAATTTAGCCCAGTGATACCCAGCTCTTCATTTAGCCGCCTTTGCGCACAATCCTCTGCCGCCTCACCCCATTTGGGATGGGTGCAACACGTATTCGCCCACAGCCCCGGCGTATGGTATTTACAAAGCGCCCGCTGCTGGATCAGAACCTCGTTACCGTAAAGCACAAATACAGAGATCGCCTTGTGCAACAAACCTTTCTGATGCGCCTCCAGCTTTTCAACGGCCACAAGATCGCCCCCCACCCAGGTTGGGATCATGGTAATCTTGGGCGTATCAGGCGCGTTCATACGTAAGCCTCCGGAACAAGACGTGTCAGATGGGCCAAGTTTTTTAGGCCGATCTTGATGTGCGCCATCGGGCGTGCCTTGACAAGCTCTTTGTTCATGTAAGCCTCGAACGTCAGGCGCTGCACATCAATGTCATGGCAGAGCGACACGAACCTCTCCCGCCGCTCATCAGAGCGGTAATAAGCATTCTGCATCGAGCCTAACACCCGGAAGACATTTTTGTGGTCCTTCATGAACAGCTTGCGAGCCAGCTGCAGATCTTTCTCCCGACCTGACGCCAAACAGGCTGACGCTGCCGTGGCCGCGACCCGGCCGCCGAACATGGCGTAGTAAATCCCCTCACCCGAACTGGGCGCCACCACACCAGAAGCGTCCCCTGCCAGCACGACATCCTTGCCATTGTCCCAACGGTCCAAAGGCTTTAAAGGAATGGGCGCACCTTCCTTGCGAATGGTCTTGCATCCCTCCAACCCACTGGCCACGCGCAAATCGGCAGTGGCCTGTTTGAGGTCCACATCCTTGACCATCGAGCCCATACCGACGCTAGCCGTCTTGCCATGTGGGAAGACCCAGCCATAGAAATCAGGCGAAATAGCCCCATCGTAAATTACATCACAGCGATCCGGGTGATAGCTGCCTACCGGGCCAGGGGCCTCAATGATTTCATGATAGGCCACCACGAACGGGATTTTGTCGCCCCCCGGCACTTCAGAACGCGCTACGTTTGAGCGCGCACCATCCGCACCGATGATAAGCTTGGTCTCTAGTTCGCGCTCATTCTGACTGACTTTGTCGCGATACACCACCCGCGTGCTGCCACCATCACGATCAATGCGAACGAAGGTTCCCGTCGCCCGCTTCGCCCCGGCAGAGGCTGCGCGGACGCGCAGGAACTCATCGAACTCCTCGCGGTCGACCATGCCGACAAAGCCGTTCTCAATCGGGATATCCACCTTCCGCTTGGTTGGCGAAATCATCCGCGCCGTGGTGATTTTGGCGACAAGCTGTTCTTCGGGAATATTGAAATCCCGGATCAGCCTCGGCGGGATCGCTCCACCACAAGGCTTGATCCGCCCTGCCCTGTCCAGCAACGCCACCTTGTGGCCTGAACGTGCCAGATCCTCGGCAGCTGTCGCGCCACAAGGACCTCCGCCCACAACAACTACATCATACATCTTTTATTCCCCCGGAACCATGGCAGCCTTCGGGCCGCGTGTCGGATCAATCACTCTCAGCGCCATCAGCGCCGCGACAACAAAAAGAACGGCCTCAACGGTGAAGACCGCACCAAAGGCAGTTGCGTCATGGGCAAGGCTGACGCGCATCACATCCACCGCAGCAGCGCCAAGCAGACCGCCAAAGCCCGCTGCAATTGCCTGCGCCGCGCCCCAAAGGCCCATGCGCGTGCCTTCCCGGCTTTCGCGTCCCTGCCCGGCTAACGCCATCATCGAGCCGATGGCCGCGACAGCGAACATGCCGTTGAAAAAACCCAGCGCCACAACGGCGGGCATCAGGGTCGAGGTGACAGCGGGCCCACCCAGCGCGGTGATCAAACACAGGCTTAGGGCAGATCCAAGGCAACCAGCCACAACCCAGCCCCGCAACGACCCAATCTTCAGGCCCGTCGCCGCAATACCTACGGTCAGCATACCAAGGAAAACGCCCCCATTCTGTGCGCCTGACAGCGAGGTGGACTGCCCCGGCGTGAAGCCGAACACCAACCCAGCGTAGGGCTCAAGGATCAGCTCCTGCATGAAATAGGCGGTCATCGACAGGAAAACGAAAATCGTGAAATGCCGCGCTTTGGTCTCTGCCCAGATCTCACGCAGGCCGTCGAAGAAGGGCGTCTCCTCCCGCTCCCGCGCGACCGGGGTCACCCGACGCTCAATCCCGGCCACGGCCAGCGTGGTCAGAACGACGGCACCCACCGTGACAATGCCCACGATCTTCAGCAAAAGCGCAGGCGTATAGGGATCAAGGAAGATACCCACCGTACCAGCGGTCACCGCGATCCCTGCGATCATCATCAACCACGTAATCGTCGCCGCCGCCGCTCGGCGGCGTGGCTCGGTCGAGGTGGCCAGAAGCGCCAGAAGCGAGGTGCCAGAGGCCCCAACACCAAGCCCGATCAGCGCATAAGCCAGAATGGACACAGCCAGCCCAAGGACAAAACTCGATTCAAACAGCAACACCCCGGCCGTTGCACCAAACGCGCCCGCAGCCAGCGCCACCATCCCTCCGATAATCCATTTGGTACGCCCACCACCGGTGTCTGATATGAAACCCCAGTTGGGCCGCGTGATCTGTATCCCGTAATGCAACGCCACCAGCATCCCCGGCAGAACGGCGGGCAAGGCCAGCTCCACCACCATCAGCCGGTTCAGCGTAGAGGTGGTCAACACCACCACCGCGCCAAGCGCCATCTGCACAAGGCCTAGCCTGACAATGGATAGCCAGCTGAGCGTCATCCAGCACCCCCAATCGAGCGCAGGGCAACGGCCGCTACCATCATGCCACTCACATAGAGCATGACACCCGTGCCGTTGTACCAAGGTGCGCGACCCTTAGGATCAGACAACATCACCCGCATCGCCCAGACTTGGGCCAGCAGAAGGGCTAAGATGATCACGGCAAACCAAGGCTTTTCCCAGATGGCCAGCAGCGCGATGACCATGACCTGCGGTAGGGCCATGACCCAACACGCCACCCTTGCGGCCCTCTCCGGACCCAGCGTTACTGGAAGGGAATTCACGCCCATCTGACGATCACCCTCCAATGCCTTGAAATCATTAAGTGTCATGATCCCATGCGCACCCAGCGCATAAAGCGCCGCAATGACAACGATTTGCCAGGACGGCGCGCCAGCAGACAGCACGGCCGCGCCTGTGAACCACGGCAGGCCCTCATAGCAAAGCCCCACCAGCCCCGGCCCCCAAATGCCCGATCGCTTCATGCGGACAGGCTCGGCCGAATAGGCCCAGGCGGCCAGGACCGCAAAGACCGTTGCGCCAAAACCCCACGGACCAAGCACAGACCCCAGTGCCAGCGCCATGGCGCTCATGATCAGGGCGATCCATAGACCCCAGCGACCGGGAATAAAGCCAGAGGGGATTGGGCGGTGCGGTTCATTGATGGCGTCCACATGCCGGTCGCACCAGTCATTAGCGGCCTGACTCATCCCACAGACAACCGGACCGGCCAGCACCATACCCGCCAGAACAAGCCATGGAGCAGATGAGATAGGCACACCAGAGGCGACAACGCCACAGAGATAGGCCCAAACGGGCGGGAACCATGTGATCGGCTTGATCAGGGTCAGCACAGCAGGCGGATGCGGAAAGCGTCGCCCAGCGCGTTCTTCATAAGTGACACTCATGGTGTCAATTAAACATTACAATACGGAGTCTTTAAAGTTATTTTTTTAACCCATTACAGGGCCCACGCACGGCAATCACCTGACACAGAGTAAAAATTGCAGAATCACACGCTTGTTTTTCCACTCCAACACATCTTGGGTATCCGCAGTTTCGCGGAATACCACCCGACGGCCTAGCTCATGCATGCAACGCAGACATAGCTAATCTTGCTTGCCAAGTCGAAGAGAAACCCGAAGTTCCGACCGATACCAAGAAGCAGGGAACAGTCCGCCAGCAGACCAAGGCATGCCAAAGAAACCGCAATCCTACCCGTCACGCTGAAAACCCTTTTGAACCCTGCCTCAGCCTTGGCTTTTCAGATATTCCCCAACCCTGTCAGCGCGCAAGGGCAAGCACCATCCGTGCCCCTGCGGGCATACTATTTTTCTCCCAAAACCAATCAATCGCACGCAAAAGAAAAAGCGCAGTCGAAACTGCGCTTTTCCAATGAGTCTGACAGTCTCCGTAGTATCGCGATCAACGCTTGGAGAACTGGAAGCTCCGGCGCGCCTTGCGCTTACCGTATTTCTTCCGCTCCACCACGCGGCTATCACGCGTCAGGAAGCCGGCAGCTTTCAGCGCACCGCGCAGAGACGGGTCGTACAGCTGCAGCGCCTTGGAGATGCCGTGCTTGACCGCACCGGCCTGACCAGAGAGACCGCCACCCTTCACGGTGGCCATGACGTCGAACTGATCTTCCACACCAGCAACCGAGAACGGCTGGCGCAGGATCATCTGCAGCACGGGGCGGGCGAAGTAAACATCCATGGTCTTACCATTGACTTCAACCTTGCCAGAGCCCGGCTTGATCCAGACACGGGCCACCGCGTCCTTCCGCTTACCTGTTGCGTAGGCGCGGCCAAGCTCGTCGCGGACCGGCTCACGGTTGATTGCTTCTTCAACAACAGGGGCATCAACACCGTCTGCGACAGCTTCAAGCCCTTCGAGAGATTTGATTTCTTCAGTCATCAGGAGGCCACCCGCGTGTTTTTCTTGTTCATGGATTTCACGTCCAATACTTCCGGCTGCTGTGCATCATGGGGATGCTCGGCGCCAGCATAGACGCGCAGGTTGGTCATCTGGCGACGCGACAGGCGGTTGCCCGGAAGCATACGCTTGACCGCCTGCATAACGACACGCTCTGGATGCGCGCCTTCCAGGATCTGGCCCGTTGTGCGTGACTTGATCCCACCGGGATGTCCTGTGTGCCAGTAATTTGGCTTTTCACGCTTGTTGCCTGTCAGCTGTACCTTTTCGGCGTTGATGACGATGACATTATCGCCCATATCCATATTTGGTGTGAAGCTGGCTTTGTGTTTGCCGCGCAAGCGCATGGCGACGATCGAGGCAAGGCGACCCAGAACAACGCCCTCAGCGTCGATCAGAATCCATTTCTTGTCGATGTCCGCCGGAGTGGCAGAAAAGGTTTTCATGGCTCTTCCCTTTTGGGGTAACGTTTGATCGGTGCGTTTTATCTGAAGCATGCACACAGTCAAGCCACGTTTTCACTTATTTAATTATTAAATTCAGAGCCTTATAATTTAGGTATTATAATACCTCAACAAACTTGCGCTAAAACAACCCTATATTAAAACCACCCCATTCACCCTGCGCCGGCTTGCGCATGCCGTTTTGCGCGGATTCAGCGCACCCCATATAGATCCGAAGATCATGGATCACCTTGGCAGAGCTATTATTTGCGACGAAAACCATCAGAAGCTCAGCAATTTCATGTCCTCATTAGAGACAAACGATTATGGGCGCATGGCCGTGCTGCTTAGCGATCACTTCATAGGCTATGTCGGCGTCAAGCGCACCGGGGGGCCAGACCACCCGCCTTGACTCCATGACGAAACTGACCGCCGCATCCTGCCGCATTATTGTGGCCGCGGCTTTGCGACCATGGCGGTCCGCGCAGCTATCACCGAAACCTTAAAGCGTACGGGACTGCCTCAGCTTCTAGCCTATACCGGCCCTAACAACCTGCGAAGATAGGTCGTTTGGGTCTGATACACTCACCACCCACCGGCCTTTGGCAGGAATGGGCCTGGCGCATCACACCCACCGACTGGACCCACATTTTTCAAACGAGTACGGATAAAATTTTTTTAAAGAATGCGCCTCGCCCTACCCCTTCGGCGGGATCGAATAGGTCATGCTCGCCCGCGCCACTGGCTCTGCCTCTCCCTCCGAATAAATTCGCACATCCCCCACGGCCAGAACCCGGCCCAGCTTCAGCAGCTCGCACCGGGCAATCAGATCGACACCCGCCTTTGGCTTGCGCATGAAATCAATCGCACAGTTTGTCGTAACAGCCAGCGCCTTTGGCCCAATCATAGCCATCACGGCGGCATAGACCGCTACATCCGCCAGCCCAAACATCGATGGGCCCGAGACCGTACCACCGGGGCGCAGATGGTGCTCCTGCACGCATAGCCGGGCCACAAGCCGCATATCGCCCACCTCCTCTAGCACGAACTCGCCCCGGATCTGTGGAAAGACCTCGTCCAGAAAAACTGTCAACTCATCTTTATTCATTATGGGCACACCGCTTCCCTCCTGCCGCGCAACACAGTAGAAGGACCATAAGCTTTTGGGAGACACAAGATGGCAATTCTGGATCGCACCGATCGCGACGGCATCGCGCATTTGAAACTGAACGCGCCGGAGCGGCTCAATGCGCTCTCCGACGCCATGCTGGCCGCGCTTCAGACCGAACTTGATGCCCTCAGGGAGGATGCAGGCACACGCGCCGTGATCCTATCAGGCGCGGGCAAGGCCTTCTGCGCGGGTCACGACCTGAAGGAAATGACCCAAGGCCGGCAGGCCGAGGATGGCGGCAAGGCCTATTTCGCCGATCTCTTCACCCGCTGCGCCTCTGTCATGACTTCAATCCGCAACATCCCCCAACCCGTGATCGCACAGGTTCACGGCATAGCAACAGCGGCCGGCTGCCAGATGGTCGCCTCCTGCGATCTCGCCGTGGCCGCAGAAGGGACACGCTTTGGCGTCAATGGCGTCAATATCGGCCTGTTCTGCTCTACCCCCATGGTGGCGCTGTCACGCAATATCCCGCGCAAACAAGCGTTTGAGATGCTCACCACAGGCGAATTCATCAACACTGATCGCGCCCGCGCGCTTGGCCTGATCAATCGCGCTGTGCCGGAAGATAAACTGGATCAAGCCAGTGAGGATCTGGCCCGCACCATCGCAGAAAAGCTCGCCTCCGCCGTCAAGATCGGCAAACAGGCGTTTTACAACCAGCTCGAAATGGGGCTCGACGCGGCATATGACTATACCCGCGACGTGATGGTCGAAAACATGCTCAACCGTGATACCGAGGAAGGCATCAGCGCCTTCATAGAAAAACGCCCGCCGGAATGGACCCAGTAAATCCCATGACCCAGACCCTCCACATCGTCGGCGGCGGCATGGCCGGGGCCGAGGCCGCCTGGCAGGCCGCCACTATGGGCGTGCCAGTGGTGATCCACGAGATGCGCCCGAAGGTCGAAACCTTCGCGCACCGCACCGGCGATCTGGCAGAGATGGTCTGTTCCAATTCTTTTCGCTCGGATGATGATGAACAAAACGCTGTGGGGCTTCTGCATTGGGAAATGCGCGCGGCAGGCGGGCTGATCATGGAAATGGCCGACCGCCACCGCCTTCCGGCGGGCGGCGCCTTGGCCGTGGACCGCGACCCCTTCGCACAATCGGTCACAGACCGGCTTAAATCCCACCCCAATGTCACCGTGGAGTATGGCGAGGTGACCACCCTGCCCGCTGACGGCCACTGGATCATCGCCACCGGCCCGCTGACCTCCGCCGCCCTCGGACAGGCCATCGCGGCAGAGACCGGGGCCGAGGCGCTGGCTTTCTTCGACGCTATCGCCCCCATCCTCTACTTCGACAGCATCGACATGTCTCAGGCCTGGATGCAGTCGCGCTATGACAAGGGCGAGACGGAGGAAGAGCGTACCGCCTACCTCAACTGCCCCATGACCCGCGACCAATACGAGGCATTCATCGACGCGCTGCTCGCCGCCGAGAAAACGGAGTTCCACGAAGGTGAAACCGCAGGCTATTTCGACGGCTGCCTGCCGATTGAAGTTATGGCCGAACGCGGCCGCGAAACCCTGCGCCACGGACCGATGAAACCGGTGGGCCTGACCAACCCGCATCAGCCGGACGTTAAGCCCCATGCGGTGGTCCAGCTGCGCCGCGACAATGCTTTAGGAACGCTCTATAACATTGTCGGATTCCAGACAAAAATGAAGTACGGGGCGCAAACCGAAGTGCTGCGCATGATCCCCGGACTGCAAGATGCCTCCTTCGCCCGGCTGGGTGGCATCCACCGCAACACCTTCCTCAATTCCCCAACGCTTCTGGATGACCAGATGCGCCTGAAATCAAAGCCCCATATCCGCTTCGCAGGTCAGATCACGGGCGTTGAAGGCTATGTCGAATCCGCCGCCATGGGTCTTCTCGCCGGCCGCCTCGCCGCCGCCGAAATCCTGGGCCAGCCGCTAACCCCGCCCCCGCAGGACACTGCCATGGGCGCGCTCATCCACCACATCACCGGCGGGGCGGAGGCCAAGACCTTCCAGCCGATGAATGTCAATTTTGGCCTCTTCCGGCCCGTCGATGGCCTCAAGGGCGGGCGACGCGGTCGGCGCGACCGTTACAAGGCCTATACCGACCGCGCAAAATCGGCATGGACCGACTGGCTGGGGCCCACCAAACAGGACGCCGCGTGAGCTTTCGCACCCGGTTTGCCCCCTCACCCACCGGGCCACTGCATCTGGGCCACGCCTATTCCGCCTGCCTCGCCCATGACATGGCGCGCGCGGCGGGCGGGCAGTTCTTCCTACGCCTCGACGACCTCGACCAATCCCGCAGCCGCGCCGAATGGGAAGACCTCATCTTGCAGGACCTCACCTGGCTCGGCCTGACATGGCATGGCGACATCTGGCACCAATCCCAACGCCTGCCCCGCTACCGCGCCGCGCTGCAAACCCTGTGGGACGCGGGCCTGCTTTACCCTTGCACCTGCACCCGCGCCGACATACGCGCCGCCGTCGCCGCCCCGCAGGAAGGTGCCCCCTTACATGGTCCTGACGGGCTGATCTATCCTGGCACATGCCGTCCTGACGTGCCCCCGACCGGGCCCATGCCCGACCTGCCTTTGCGCCTCGATATGGCACGCGCGCGACAAAAGATCAAAACTCCGCTCACCTACCTCGAAACTGGCCAGACACCACATAAACACACCGGCACGATACAGTTGGACAACTTGGAGAGCGACGTAGGCGACGTGGTCCTTGCGCGGCCTGGCATGGGGGCCTCATACCATCTGGCAATTGTTTGCGATGACGCAGACCAGGCCATCACGCATGTCATCCGGGGCCAAGATCTCTCTGACGCCACGGCCATCCACGTTCTGCTCCAACGCATACTCGGCCTGCCGACCCCTACTTACCACCACCACCGCTTGATCCGCGACGACGCCGGAAAGCGCCTCGCCAAACGCGATGACGCCCGCGCGCTCGCCACTTACCGCGACGCAGGCCTCACCCCGGAAGACATACACGCCAGGTTCACCCCCTGACACGCATCTTCATCTTTTCAGTAATGCTCCCGCCGGAGGCATAAAATACCTCAATACATAGGCGACATGAGTTCCACCTCGTCGCCGTCCTGAATACCAGTGTAAAAACAGCTGCGCCGGTTTGTATGGCACGCAGGCCCCTCTTGGCGTACCAGCACCAAAAGACAATCACGATCACAATCGACCCGCATCTCCACCAACTCCTGCGTATGGCCCGAGGTTTCTCCCTTAACCCAAAACGCCTGCCGCGAGCGGCTCCAATAGGTGACCCGGCCCGTTTCAAGAGTCTTAGCAATAGAATCGGCGTTCATCCACGCCATCATCAACACCTCGCCAGTCCCGTCCTGTTGGGCAATTGCAGGGATCAGGCCAGCCTGGTTAAATGTAAGGGTGTCTGGATTGAATGTCATAGCGGAAAAACCTTTGCGTCTGAACCTTCCGCCACTATCTATGAGTAAAGGTAAAAAAGGGAAAGCCATGAACGGCGAAACCGATCTCATCAAACTCTACTCCGCCCGCATTCTGGAGCTGGCGACTGATATTCCGCATCATGGGCGGCTGGACAACCCGCAGGCAACGGTCACACGTCGGGCTCCGCTCTGCGGCTCGACAGTTACAGTCGATATTTCCACAAGTGGCGGCCAGGTCAGCGACTACGCGGCCGAGGTAAAGGCCTGTGCTCTGGGCCAGGCAGCTGCAAGCGTCGTGGGGTCAGCCATCATCGGCCGCAGCCGAACAGAAATCACCGCCGCGCGTGACGCGCTACGCGACATGCTCAAATCCGATGGGCCAACCCCTGCCGCCCCATTCGACGGGCTAGAAGTGCTGCAACCGGCACGCGATTACAAAAACCGTCACGCCTCGATCTTGCTGACGCTCGAGGCAGCTGTGGACGCGTTTGACCAGATCAAACCAGAGACTTCCTGCGCCTAGCACCCCAAGCGCGGCATTACATTCGGAAAGTGTCTAGTACACTTGACATAAAAAAACCGCCGCGCGCTTGGCAAAGCGGCGGCGGAAGGAACGCGTTGCTCCTTGGTGGTCCATCGCGCCACCCGGGGAAAATGAGGCAGACCCCGGGAAAAAAGAGACGGGACAGGTCGCTCAAGCATCAGGTAAGGGGACAGAAGATGCGGGGCGCGACCGGACCAAGAGCGTCGCAGGCAGAAACCTCTAAAACATCAGAAAAAACCCGGCAGGTGTAGCCCACCCACCAGTGTCACCATCAGGGCGGCACCACCAACAAGGTCGCCAATGAAACTATCTTGGGTACGATGGGCGAATGTCTTTATATACCGGATCATTGTGGCCTCGATTGTGTTGTTCTCGTCTGTTTAGCTTGTTGCCTTTTTGTTCTCATTTTTCCCCCCAACTGTAAAGAACTTTATAGGAACAAATGCGAACTTTTTGTTAAGATTTGCTGCAAATTACTGAAATAAAACAAAACTTTTATTCTTACTGAGGCTATCCCACATCAATCAGCCGAATGGCCTGATCCTGCTCCATCAACCACAAAAGCATCCGTGCGGCCTGCCCACGCTTTGATATAAGACCAGGATCTTCCAGCAGCAGCTTGCGCGCATCCGTCTGCGCCACAGCCATCAATCCGGTCTGGCGTTCCATATCCGCTACCCGGAACCGCGGCAGCCCCGATTGTGCGGTTCCGATCAAATCTCCCGCCCCACGCATCTCCAAATCGACCTCGGCAATCCGAAAACCGTCCTCCGTGTCACGCATGGTGGAAAGCCGCCGCTCGCCTCCCTCGCTCAGCGGATGCAGGTAGACCAGCAAACAGGTAGAGGCCTCGGCCCCCCGCCCCACACGTCCACGCAGCTGATGCAATTGCGCCAAGCCAAAATGTTCGGCCCGCTCAATCACCATGATCGAAGCATTAGGTACATCCACCCCCACTTCAATCACCGTCGTGGCCACCAAAACCGCCGTTTCACCAGTCTGAAACGCGGCCATAGCCGCATCCTTGGCCTCGGGTGGCATCTGACCATGCACAAGGCCCACATTTTCCTCACCCAAGGCTGCACGCAAATGCTTGAATCGCTCCTCGGCGCTGGAAAGATCCACCTGTTCGCTTTCCTCGACCAAAGGACAAACCCAATAGGCCTGCTTCCCTTCGCCAATGGCGTGGCGCAGGTGGGCGATGATCTCCTCCATCCGGCCCATATGTGTCAGCGCCGTCTTGACCGGCTTGCGACCGGGCGGCTTTTCGTCGAGGACCGAGATGTCCATATCCCCGTAATGGGCCAGCGACAGGCTGCGCGGGATCGGCGTGGCGGTCATCACCAGCACATCCGCCTGCGCCCCCTTTTGGCCCAGTTCCAACCTCTGGCGTACGCCGAACCTGTGCTGTTCATCTACCACGGCCAGCCGTAGATCGGAAAACATCACATCCTTCTGGAAGACGGCATGGGTGCCCACAAGGATCTGGATCTCACCGGCTTCCAATGCCGTAATCTTTTTCCGCCGGGTCGTACCCTTGTCACGACCCGTGAGAATCTCGAGCCGTACACCCGCCACCTCTGCCAGCGGGCGCAGTCCCTCCAGATGCTGCCTGGCAAGGATTTCTGTGGGCGCCATCATCACACCCTGACCCCCAGCCTCAACCGCGACGAGAAGCGAGATAAGCGCCACCAGCGTCTTTCCAGCGCCCACATCGCCCTGAAGCAGGCGGTTCATCCGGCCTTGCCCAGCCATGTCGGCAGCAATCTCATCCATACAGCGCCGTTGCGCGCCCGTGGGCTGATACGGCAAATGCTGCAACACGGCCTGCTGGAGCACTCCGGTTCCCTTGGTCACCCGACCCTTAGCCCGCCGCACCCGCGCGCGCGCCAGGGCCAGCGTCAGCTGATGCGCCAAAAGCTCGTCATAAGCGAGTCTTGCCCGCGCCGGGGCCTCAGACGACAGATCATTGACCGCCCGAGGCGCATGCGCAACGGTAATGGCATCACTCCAATCCGGCCAGCGCTCCTTGGCCTTTTGCGCCGGATCAATCCATTCGGGCAATTCGGGCGCGCGCGTAAGGGCCGATCGCGTGGCCTTCAGCATCAGCTTTTGCGTTATTCCGGCGGTTCGCGGATAAAGCGGCTCAAACTCTGGAATTTGACCCGCCTCACTTAGCGGTAAGATGTGGTCAGGATGGCTCATCTGTGCGATGCCGTCAAAAAGCTCGACCTTGCCCGAAACAACCTGCCGCGACCCCGTGGGCAGGATGCGCATCAGGTAATCGGGATGAGCATGGAAAAAGACCAGCTGGAAAGTGGTGGCCGCATCGCTGACCTCCACCCGATAGGGCCGGCCGCGCGCGGTGGGATGGATATGCCGGCCCACCGTGACCTCCAGTGTCAGAACGCGGGGTAGATCAGCCATCTGCACCGTCTGAACGGGACGGCGGTCAATGCCGGAATGGGGCAGCGTGAAAAGCAGGTCACGCGGTTTTTCCACGCTGAGCCCGGCAAAGTTCTGCGCCGATTTCGGGCCTACGCCGTCCAGCGTCTCTAGCCCGGCAAAAAGCGGGAAAAGAGGCTCAGGTCGCCCGCTCATTTGGCTGCAATCAGGGCCAGCCAGCCGTCCTCATCGATCGTCTCAATACCGAGGTCAGCCGCCTTCTTTGCTTTCGACCCCGCGCCCGGCCCAGCCACGACCAGATCCGTCTTGGCACTCACAGAACCCGAAACCTTGGCACCAAGCGCCTCGGCCCGGGCCTTCGCCTCGGCCCGAGTCATCTTTTCCAGCGTACCGGTGAAAACCACCGTCTTTCCCGCCACGGGGCTGCCTTCCGTGCGGGGGCGTTCGGCGTCCTGTATGGTCAGATGCGCGGTCAGCCGGTCGATGCTGG
The DNA here is from genome assembly GCA_963691795.1 of Roseovarius sp. GTDB lineage: Bacteria > Pseudomonadota > Alphaproteobacteria > Rhodobacterales > Rhodobacteraceae > Roseovarius. Next base: position 2,463,008 of record OY829373.1, on the reverse strand, counting down.
CGCGTTCCTGCTCCTGTGCAAACGCGGTGACAAGACTGCGCGCCATGACCGCACCCACACCGTCAATGGCCAAAAGCCCCTCCCACGCCTCACCCTCGAAACACGCGGCGTTGTCCATGGCGGTGATGAAACTGGCCCAATCGCCATAGCTGCGCGCAATCAGGTTGCCTGCCTGTTCACCCACATGCCGGATACCGAGCGCGAACAGCACTCTCTCAAACGTGATATTCCTTTTCTCTTCAATGGCCTGAAACAAGTTCCTTGCGCTTTTTTCGCCCCAGCCCTCCCGGTTCTTGAGCTGCTGCAAGCCGCTGCCAAACCGCGCCTCAAGCGTGAAGATATCCGCCGGTTCCTTGATCCAGTCATCGCGGTAGAACTGTTCCACCTGCTTGGCCCCCAGACCTTCGATATCGAAGGCCGCGCGGGAGACGAAATGTTTCAGCTTTTCAACGGCCTGCGCGGGACAGATCAATCCACCTGTGCAGCGACGCACCGCGTCGCCCTCCTCACGGATCGCCTCGGACCCGCATTCGGGGCAGCGGGTGGGGAATTCATAAGGCGTGGCTCCATCGGGCCGTTTGGACAGGTCCACATCCGCCACTTTCGGGATCACGTCCCCGGCGCGGTAGACCTGCACCCAATCGCCTTCACGGATGTCCTTGCCGTCCCGGATTGGATTGCCCTTGGCATCGCGCCCGGCGATGTAATCTTCATTGTGAAGCGTGGCGTTGGAGACGACGACACCCCCCACCGTGACTGGTGCCAGCCGGGCTACGGGGGATAGCGCGCCGGTACGGCCCACCTGAATGTCGATGGCTTCCAGCCGGGTCCAGGCCAGTTCAGCAGGAAACTTGTGCGCCGTGGCCCAGCGGGGCGTGGTGGAGCGGAAGCCAAGCCGCTCCTGCAGGGCCAGCTCGTTAACCTTGTAAACCACGCCATCGATGTCATAGCCCAGCGTGGCGCGTGCTTGTTCGATGCCGCGATAATGGGCCATCATCTCGGCCACGCCATCACAGAGCGCGGTGTGCGGGTTGGTATGAAAACCCATCTCGGCCATTCGATTGATCGCACCCATCTGAGTATCTGAAAGCGGCGCGCTTAGGTCGCCCCAGGCATAGGCAAAAAAACGCAACGGCCTGTCGCGGGTGATGGTCGCGTCAAGCTGGCGCAAAGAGCCCGCTGCCGCATTGCGCGGGTTCGCAAACGGCTTGTCCGACCTTTGAATCTGCCGCGCATTCAGTACTTCAAAATCAGCGTGGCTCATATAAACTTCGCCGCGGATCTCCATGATATTCGGCGCATTTTCGACATGTTGAGGAATATCAGAAATGGTGCGGGCATTAGCGGTGACATTTTCGCCCATCTCCCCATCACCGCGCGTGGCCGCCTGCATAAGCCGGCCCTTTTCGTAGCGCAGACTCAAGCTTAGCCCGTCGATCTTGGGTTCGGCAGTGAAGTCTAGTTTTGTATCATCTGCAAGCCCCAGGTAGCGCCGGATACGGGTGTCAAAATCAACGACATCCTCTTCCTCAAAGGCGTTTGACAGGCTCAGCATGCGTACCGCATGCGTGACCTTCGCAAACCCCTCCGCGGGGGCCGCACCGACCTGGTCACTCGGGCTGTCGGCGCGTTTGAGATGAGGAAAACGCGCCTCGATCTCTTGGTTGCGCATCTTCAGTGTGTCATAGGCCGCGTCTGAAATATTAGGCGCGTCCGCCCCGTGATAGGCCATGTTGGCCGCCGCAAGCTCCATTGCCAGCGCCTCAAGCTCCTCTTGGGCCTGTGCTTCGCTCAACTGATCGACCTCTATGTTGCGCATATTCCCAGCCCTCCAAGCGCGCCTGACCGCGGCACACGCCACTGTTACAGGCCAAGGGGCGCAAAAAAGCGCCCTACCACATTGCAGTGATAGGGCGCTCAACCCATCAGGTCCAGCCATTCAAGCCAGACCCGATCACGGTTTGGAGACGTCGTTTCCGGGTTCTGTCAGGCCCCGACCGCCAGCGGTTGGTCCGCTACTGCCGGATCAGGATCGCGCAGCACGTAGCCGCGCCCCCAAACGGTTTCAATGTAGTTTTCGCCATCGGTGGACTCAGATAGCTTCTTGCGAAGCTTACAGATGAACACGTCGATGATCTTGAGTTCCGGCTCATCCATGCCACCGTAAAGATGGTTAAGGAACATCTCCTTGGTCAGTGTAGTGCCCTTGCGCAGGCTCAGCAGTTCCAACATCTGGTACTCCTTACCCGTCAGATGCACCGTACGCCCGCCCACATCCACCGTTTTGGCGTCAAGATTAACGTTAATCTTGCCGGTGCGAATAACCGATTGCGCATGACCTTTGGAACGGCGGATGATCGCATGAATTCGCGCCACAATTTCCTCGCGGTGGAAGGGCTTGGTCAGGTAATCATCAGCGCCGAACCCAAAGCCTTTAATTTTGTTATCGGTATCAGTCTCACCGCTGAGAATAAGAATGGGCGTATCCACCCTTGCCAGCCGCAATTGACGCAGTACATCATGACCGTTCATATCCGGGAGGCCTAAGTCCAGAAGGATCAGGTCATAATCATAGAGCTTGGCGAGGTCGATGCCTTCCTCGCCCAGATCGGTCGTGTAGACGTTCAGATTGGCATGGGTGAGCATCAATTCGATGCTCTTTGATGTTGTAGGGTCGTCTTCGACAAGAAGCACACGCATGCTTGATCTCCGCTGCTTTATATCCTCTTGAGAATACATTGCCTAAATTTGGTTAATCACACGTTACCGCAGATCACAAAATGCACATACTACCTCAGGTTGTCTACTAAAATAATAGTCACCCGCTCAACGATGTGTTGCCTTAAGTCCCTCCGCCCCCTGCTTGGACAACGCGGTAAGCCACTCCTGGAATTCTTCCTCACTGAGCTCATAGCGCTCAATCGCCTCTTCCTGCGTGATCAGCCCGTGCATTACTCCGCGCACAACCGCCAACTTGCGCGAGGCCACCCAACGGGTGGTCTTCGGCGGCGGCAGATCCGCGCGCGTCATCACCGTCCCATCTAGTAACTTCACAGACCTTGGCCCGTCGACTTTCTTGAGATACATGGCTCAACTCTCTTTAACTTGGGAGAAGACTGAGCGCTCAGACTTAACGTCAGGTGAAACCCGGGCTTGTGAGTAGTTAGGATTTTCCTATATTTCGAAGCATTCGCAAAAGGCGCTCTGGACCCATGTCACTGGACACCAAACTCAACTCTCTCGGGCTGGCCAAGGCCCCTTCCGATACGCGCGTTGTGGTGGCGATGTCGGGTGGTGTGGACAGCTCTGTTGTGGCAGCGATACTGGCCGAGGAAGGCTATGACGTGATTGGCGTGACGTTGCAACTTTATGACCATGGTGCAGCGCTTGCCAAAAAGGGAGCATGCTGTGCTGGGGTGGACATCCACGATGCACGCCGCGTGGCTGAGGAGATGGGCTTTCCCCACTACGTTCTGGACTATGAGAACATCTTCAAGGATGCGGTAATTGACGAATTTGCCGACAGCTATCTGGCTGGGGCCACGCCTGTACCGTGCATTCGGTGCAATGAGCGGGTGAAGTTCAAGGACCTGCTGGAAACGGCGCGTGATCTAGATGCCGATTGCATGGCGACCGGCCATTACATCCAGCGCAAGATGGGCGTTGGCGGAGCTGAGCTGCACTGCGCAGAGGATGCCGCGCGCGACCAAAGCTACTTTCTATTCTCCACCACGCCCGCACAGCTCGATTTCCTGCGCTTTCCTCTGGGTCACCTGCCTACAAAAGAGGCAACGCGAGAATTGGCAGCACGGTACGGTCTTGCGGTGGCCAACAAACCTGACAGCCAGGACATCTGTTTCGTGCCCAACGGCAACTATGCCTCCGTGATCGAGAAACTACGCCCCGGTGCGGCAGAACCGGGCGAGATTGTGCATGTCGACGGGCGCGTCTTGGGCACGCATAATGGCATGATCCACTACACAATCGGCCAGCGCCGCGGGCTTGGCATCGGCGGCTTGAGTGATCCGCTCTACGTGGTCAAGCTGGACGTCGACACTCAGCGCGTGATCGTGGGCCCCAAAGAGCACCTGGCCACCCGCACGATCCCTGTGCGGGAGATCAACTGGCTGGGCGATGCGCCCCTGACCTCGCAAGAGGCATGGCATGTCTCGGTCAAGGTCCGCTCTACCCGCCCCCCGCGTGAGGCGATCATCCGGCCGCTCTCGGACACGGAAGCGGAGGTGGAGCTATTGACCCCGGAAGAGGGCGTCTCTCCCGGGCAGGCCTGCGTATTCTACGAAACTGGTGGCAGCCGCATCCTTGGCGGTGGCTGGATCTGGCGCGGCTACTGACAGGCATTTGGGGGCGCTGCCCCCGCCGCCTTGCAGGCGGCCCCCCCGAGGTATTTTGAACCAGAAAGAAGCAAGGAGAGAAGTCCTGGCTTCTTTCTGGTTCAAAATACCTGAATGCGCGACAACAAGCAGTGGTGTAACGCTGGGGTTTGATTGTGCAGCGTTACAATATAACATACTAGTCGTTGTGTGCCACGCAATCGGGCGCGGTCTAAGTTTTGGAGAACGACCCATGATCGGGTTTGATGCGCATGACCATGACAGATGTGTCGCAGATACAATCGCCGCGGCAGAACTGTATTGCAAGGAAGGCAAGCTGCGCTTCACGCCATTGCGCCGGCGTGTTCTTGAGATCCTGCTCGAGCAGCACCGCGCGCTTGGGGCCTATGATATCCTCGATCAACTGCGCGAGGACGGCATGGGCTCACAACCCCCTGTGGCCTACCGGGCGCTAGAGTTTCTGGTTGCGCACGGGTTTGCCCATAAGATCGAGCGACTCAATGCCTTTGTCGCCTGTTCCCATGTGGGCGAAGATCACGCGCCCGCGTTCCTGATATGCAGGGCCTGCGACAGCGTGGTCGAAACCCCTTCAACCCCTGTGCGCGGGGCCTTGGACAAGGCTGCACAATCAGCGGAATTCCGGATCGAGAAGATGGTGGTCGAGGCTGTGGGTCTCTGCCCCAAATGCGACGCTACCTCCTACTGAGCACCGTGCCTGAACAGATCAGAGAGGCAAGTGCGGCCTTATCGCCCCATGTACTTGGGCAATTTTATGATGATGACCAGCAACGTGGAAATACGACGTGCTGCGAGTCACTTTCTGGGGCAGTTTTCCGGGTCCTGGGAAATACGCGTCCGGGATGGTAATGATCCCGCTTTCCAGTTCTGGAAAAGCTCGATAACCACGCAGTGTGGGCACGTCCCCGCATCACACTCAATTGCAACAAATGGACGGGGTTTCACGCTCTTTCAGTTCGAAACTCCCTAGAGACGCGCATAGCCTGGCCAAGGCGTTGCGCACCAACTGTCATGAGTGTTGCCGGGCAAAGCACCACGCCTACGCCCGCAGCTTCTCCCCCTTGGGATCAAAAGGCGGCTCGTGCAGTATGCGGGCCTTGTGGGGCTGGCCCAGTACCATCACATCCACCTCATCGCCGGCGACCGCCGTGCCGGATTTCACATAGCCCAGCGCCAATGACATGCCCACAGTGTAGCCATAAGTGCCCGAGGTCACGCGTCCGATCCCTTCGCCGTTGAAGAAGATCGGCTCACCACCCGTCGCATCGGCGTTGGAGGCCGTCACGGCCGCCTCGTCGATATGGATCAGTACCAGCTCTTCGCGCGTGGGTTCCGCCATGACCTTGGCCGCGGCCTCCTTGTGCAGGAAGTCCTTGCCCATCTTGCAAAGCGGCCCGAAGCCCACCTCATGCGGAAAGTATTCGGGGCTGTATTCGCGGCTCCAGGAGCCATAGCCCTTCTCGACCCGCATCGACATCAGGGCCCGGCCCCCAACAGGGCCCGCACTAAACTCTTTACCGACCTCCAGAAGCGCGCGGTAGAGCTGTTCCTGATCCTCGGTCTTGCAGTGCAGCTCCCACCCCAGATCGCCGGTGAAGCTGACCCGCAGCGCCAGACAGCGCACGCCCGCCAGCTCGATCATCGCAGACCTCATAAAGGGCATGTCTTCGGTCGCCAGCGAGTGGTTGGTCAGCCGCTGCAACATCTCGCGCGATTTCGGCCCGGCCACATTGAAGCCGCACATATCCTCGGTGTGGCTTTCGAATGTCGTGCCCTCGGGCAGCGGAACCATCTGGAAGAAGCGGCTGTGATAGCGCTCGGCCATGCCCGACGAGATTACCCAGAACTCATCTTCACCGGTGCGCGTCACCGTGGCATCGCCCGCAATCCCGCCGCGCACCGAAATCAGCGGTGTCAGGCAGGAGCGGCCGACCGTTTTGGGCATGTTGTTGGCGAAGACAGCGTTCAGCCATTCCTCCGCACCCGGGCCCTTCACGCGATACTTGGCGAAGTTGGAGATGTCGATGATCCCCGCCCTCTCGCGCAGCATCTTGCATTCCTCGCCCACCGGGCCCCACCAATTCTGGCGGGTGAAGCCATTGGTGTCCTCCGCGCCCGGCTCACCAGCGAACCATTGCGGATGCTCCCAGCCGTAGTTGAGGCCAAAGACCGCGCCCATTTCCTTTTGCAGCTCATAAACGGGCCGCGTGCGCAGGGGGCGACCGGCGGCGCGTTCCTCGTTCGGGTAATGGATGGCGAAGCGGTGGGCATAGACATCCTCCACCTTCGCCTTGACGAAGTTCTTGTCATTGGCCCACAGGCCAAAACGCGCCACGTCCCAGGGGAACATGTCATACTGCATCTCGCCCTCGATGATCCATTGCGCGACCATCAGGCCCATCCCGGCGGATTGGCTGAAGCCGGGGATGATCCCGCCACACATGAAGTAGTTGCGCAGCTCCGGCACGGGGCCAAGGATCACGTTGCTGTCCGGCGACCAGATCATAGGTCCGTTGATCACCCGCTTCACACCGGCCTCGGCAGCGGCGGGAACACGGTCCATCGCGCGCATCACGTTCTCCATGATCCGCTCCAGATCATCGGGGAACAGGTCATGGGCAAAATCCAGCGGCGTGCCGCCCTCAGCCCAGAAGTGCACATCACGCTCATAGGCGCCGATCAGAAGGCCGTTGCCCTCCTGGCGCAGGTAATATTCGGCATCGCGGTCCGCAACGGATGGCAGACGGCGGTCCATCGCTTCGATCTCGGGCATGGCTTCTGTCACGAAATACTGGTGCTCGGTCGGTTGCAGCGGCACTTCAATGCCGGCCATCGCGGCCACCTCCCGCCCCCAGAGGCCGGCGGCATTGATCACCCACTCGGTCTGGATATTGCCCTTGGGCGTTTCCACGATCCATGTGCCATCGGGCTGCGGCGTGGTGGCGGTCACGGGGGTAAAGCGATAAATCTCTGCCCCCCGCTGGCGTGCGCCCAGCGCATAGGCGTTGGTAACGCCCGAAGGATCCACATTGCCGCCATTGCTTTCCCACATGATGCAACGGATCCCGTCAAAATTGACCAGCGGGTGCTTTTCCTCGGCCTCTTCGCGGGTAATCTCGTGAAAATCCATGCCATAAAGCTTGGCCTTGGCGGCCTGCAATTTCAGCTGATGCTCCCTGTTCTCGGTCTGAGCAAGGTAGAGAGAGCCTGGCTGGAACACGCCACAGCTTTGCCCCGTCTCAGCCTCCAGCTCATTGTAAAGGTTCATTGTGTAGTGCTGGATGCGGGAGATATTGGCACTATCGTGCAGACCGTGGATGTTCGCTGCAGCATGCCAGGTGGAGCCCGAAGTCAGCTCATCACGTTCCAGCAGGACCACGTCCTTCCAGCCCAGCTTGGTCAGGTGGTAGAGGATCGAACACCCGATCACACCGCCCCCGATCACAACCGCCTGTGCATGGGTTTTCATATCCCGCTCCTTTTGCATCCTGGTGTGCTGACATCCTTACGCGCCGAACCCAACACGAAATTCCCTTTTCCGACATCATTCGTCGCAGCTTGTCGTTTGTCACGGGCGTTTGCGTCAAGAGATTTCGATTTGCGTCATCTCTGCCCCACCTATCCCAGGCTTGAAACGGCACCACGCGGTCAAGGGGATCCGCAAGGCCCCGGGTTACGCCAGGCGTGCGGGGTTAGGCGTAAGCCCAGCACGCAATCCCATTCCAAAGTTTTCCACCACCACGCCCGGCGCCGCTTAGCCTCAATCCTCCAGATGCAGGTAGACGCGGCGGTTCTGACGGCCCTTCTTTTCAACCTTGCCAAGGCGCACGTGACCGATCTCGCCGGTGCGGGCCACATGGGTGCCACCGCAGGGTTGCAGGTCGACCTGACCTGCCCCCTGCCCGATGCGGATCAGGCGAATGCGCCCGGCACCTCGGGGTGGTTTGACGGACATGGTCTTTACAAGGCCGGGATTGGCATCAAGCTCTGCCTCAGTGATCCAGTCCTCGCTTACGGGCAAATCACGGGCAATCAGGTCGTTAAGCGCAGCCTCTAGCGCGGGCTTGTCAGCGGGCGCATCGGGCATGTCGAAATCGAGCCGCCCCCGCCCTAATGAGATCGATCCACCCGTCACCCCTAGCGGGATTACGACCGACAGAAGATGCAGCGCGGTGTGGACCCTCATATGCGACAGCCGCCGCCCCCAGTCGAGCGTCTGGGTGATCACAGCGCCCTCCTCCGGCAGGGAAATCGGTTCGGACGGCACAAGCGCGATCTGCCCACCCTCGGCCTTCACCGCCGTAGCAATCGCTACGTCACCCCCGTCCCAGCTTATGCGCCCGCTATCTCCGGGCTGTCCACCACTTGTGGCATAGAAGATCGACGCATCAATCAGTAAGCCCCCTTCAGGCGTCTGCCCGGTCACGCGGGCCTCGGCACTGCGCTGGTAGGCATCTGCGAGGAAAAGAGGTTCTGTCATTTGTCGCCTGCATCTCCATCAGTGTCGGGATCACCCATCTCTTCAACGATCGGATGCGCCACGTCGGTGGCGCTCAGCGACGCCTCCGACACTGATGTGGCGCCCGGCAGAGTCTCGGGATTGCGGATCCAGACGTCGCGCTGCGCAAACGGGATCTCGACGCCTTCTTCGGCAAAGCGTTTGGCAATCGCGTGGTTCATGTCCGATTTCACCGAGAGCACCCAGTTCACATCCCGCAGGATTGCGCGGATCTCGAAATCCATCGAATCCGCGCCAAAGCCTTGGAACACGACCGCAGGCGGAGTAGAGAGCAAGACCATCGGATGGTCCTCAGCAATCTCACGCAGGATTTTTTCAACCTTGCGAGTGTCGGTGCCGTAAGCCACGCCCACCGGCACGATAACCCGTCCCACGGTGCGCCCGCGGGTGTAGTTCGTGACCCGCCCACTTACGAGGTCGGAATTGGGCACAATGACCTGCGAGCGGTCGAACGTCTCGATAACCGTGGAGCGCACCGAGATGTTGCGCACATTGCCATGCACACCGCCCACCTCGATCCAGTCACCGTTTGAAATGGGCCGCTCGATCAGCAGGATGATGCCACTCACGAAGTTTGATACAATGGTTTGCAGGCCAAAGCCGATGCCGACCGAAAGCGCTCCGGCGACAATCGCGATGGAGCTAAGGTCAATCCCCGCGCTGGTGATCGCAATTACGGCCGCAAGGAAAATTCCTATATATCCAAGCCCCGAGACAATAGCCACCTGTCCACCTGGATCAATTTTGGTCTTAGGAAGGATCGTATTGCGCAAAGCACCCTGCAACAGCCGTGTCGCGGTGTAACCAATGACAAAGACAATCGCGAAGGTAATAAAGACTGTGGGCGACAGGCGCAGACCACCTATGTCGAAACCCTTGAGCATCTGGGACCACAGCTCTGTCAGATCAGTCTGCCGCGCGCCCCAGATCAGCGCCAACAGCGGCAGCGACAAGACCACCATTGCAAATCCAATCAGGATCGGGATTAGGCTGTCAGAGGCCCCGTCCCGGTTGCCTGTGATCAGAACATAGACCTCGATCACCACCCGTTGCAGCACCAGCAGGAAAGCCAGGAGCTGCAGTGTCATAAGCGTCGGGAACAGGATGAATTGCGCCAGCTTGAAATAGCCCACTGCCGCAAGTATCGGCGATATGACAGAAACGGCTATAAGAACCAGCACCAGTACACGGATCAGGCGCGTGCGGTAGTTTTGGTCATCATTGCCTTCAAGCGTGTTGTCGCAATGGGCACGCAAAAGCCAAGCAATCCGCAGCAGCATGAGCGCTGCGATCAGCAGCAGCGGAAACAGAAGCGTAACAATGACCTGATCAGAGAAGGCATCATGGCCGGTCATTTGCTTCAAAAGGAAATGTAGGCCCGCCACAAGGCCCAGTGCTGCGCCATAGCGCCGTCCTGACTGCCGCTGATCCTCGGATAGAACCAGCGGCAGGGCGCGGGCCTCAACCGCAGGAAAGACGCGCATGGCGAGCCAGCGAGCAAAGACAAAGATGAACGTAGCGGGCACAACTGCCTGCAGGATTCTGTCGGACAAAAGCCCCACAAGACCCGTGGCATAGACCGCACTTATCAGCAGGAGCACACCCAGCAGGGGCAGCAGCGCACTGCCTAACGACAGGAGGAACCCGGCAATCCAGCGACCAGCGCCGGGATCGTCCCCCAGTACCCGCAACATGATCAGCCGTGACCAGCGCCGACCTCGCACCACCAGTATCGACCCGACGATGGCCAGAACAATGACCGCCGGCAAGGCCTCTTTCGTGGCCTTCTGTTGAAGGTCATTGGACCAGGCCACCACGAATTCACCATGTATATGCTCTGCCGTCTGGCGCAGCGCTGTGGCCGTGCGCACCCAGTGGGCAGGGTTGAGCGGGGTCGGCCCAAATTCCAGAAGCGCTTCGGCCTGTCGGTCGCGAATGATCTTATCAATAGCCTGGATCAGCCCATCGGCTCTGTTATAGGCCAGTTCAGCAGTCTTGACCGGCGCTTCCAGATCAGCTAGCCGCTGGTTCAGCACCTGTCGTTCGGCCGCGATCTCTTCGCTTTCGGTGGCATCCTCTGCAGGAGGGGGGCCAAGCGCATCAAGCTGTCTGCGCACCGTCTGGATCGTACGGGCATTCGCCTGCTGCGCGTCCTGGAACGTATCACGCCAGGTCGCGAGATGAGCCCTAAGCGCCTCAAATGCCGGGGTTGAGGCGCGGGCATTGGCCACCGCCTCTTCTGCTCGCGCCGCCGTTCGCTCCCAATCTTCCAGAAGGTCCTGTGTGAGTTCGAGGTCCTGCGCCAGCGCTGGTTCGGCCATCGTCCCCATCCAGAACGCTGGGGCCAGAACAAAGCTCCAGAGTAACACTAGGAGAAGGCGGAGATAGGCCATCAGTCGACGAAAACTCCTGGAATACTGGCAGGATCAGACGCAAGCCAACTTGGCACTGGCAGACCCTTTTCACGCAGAAAGCTTGGGTTGAAGAGCTTGGATTGATACCGCGTTCCATAGTCGCACAAAATCGTCACGATCGTATGGCCCGGCCCCAGTTCCTTGGCCATACGGATGGCACCCGCCACATTGATCCCGGATGAGCCACCGAGGCAGTGGCCTTCATGTTCAAGCAAATCAAAGACGATAGGCAGCGCCTCTTCATCGGGGATCTGGTACATCATGTCGGGTGTAAAACCTTCCAGATTGGCGGTGATCCGCCCCTGTCCGATCCCCTCGGTGATCGAGCTGCCCTCGGCCGCGGCCTTGCCGTCGCGGAAAAGCGTAAACATGCCTGATCCCATCGGATCGGCCAGCGCCACCTTGACGCCCTTAGGCTGCAAAGCCGCCCCCACACCAGCTAGCGTCCCGCCTGATCCGATGGCGCAGACGAACCCATCCACCTTGCCCCCAGTCTGTTCCCAGATCTCTGGGCCCGTCATCTCGATATGGGCCTGACGGTTGGCGATATTGTCAAATTGGTTGGCCCAAACCGCGCCATTGTTGTTGCGCCGGCCCATTTCCTCGGCCAGCCGACCGGAATAACGCACGTAATTGTTAGGGTTGGAATAGGGCGCGGCTGGCACTTGCACCAGTTCGGCACCCGCAAGCCGGATCATATCTTTCTTCTCCTGGCTCTGCGTCTCGGGGATCACGATTACGGTTTTGAAGCCCATGGAGGCCCCAACAAGCGCAAGCCCGATACCGGTATTGCCTGCGGTGCCCTCCACAATGGTGCCGCCGGGGCGCAATTCCCCCCTCGCGATAGCGTTTTTGATAATGTAAAGCGCAGCACGATCCTTGACCGATTGGCCAGGGTTGAGGAACTCCGCCTTGCCATAAATTTCGCACCCGGTCTCTTCGCTGGCGCGACGCAGGCGGATAAGGGGTGTATTTCCAACGGCCTGAGCCAGATCCTCGGCGACGCGCATCTACGGTGCTCCCTCTGCATATGTTGGTTGAGACTTAGAACCTGGGGCACTGGAACTCAAGCAAGAGAAGGTGGGAAATCGGGGTGTTTTGGCTGAGCAGGGTTTAAATAGATACGTGCAGCCGCGGGCGCTCACGCTCCAGCCACAACAGCAAAAGGACCAGTGGCCCAATATTGGCCTCTCCGCTGGTGACCAGCTCCATCGCTGCGTCAAACTCTAACACATGTGTGCGGATGTCCTCGTTTTCAGTCTCCAACCCACCAAGACCGGCAGCCGAAAAGCGCAGATCGGCCGTGGCCACGTAGCAATGGTAGAACTCAGTCGAGCAGCCGGGGGAACAATAGTGCGAGCTGACATGATGCAAATCATGCAGGTCGAGCGCTGCCTCTTCGGCACATTCCCGGCGCGCGGCAGCCTCAACTGTTTCGCCGGCATCCACCCGCCCCGCAACAGGCTCCAACACCCAGGGGCGCGGATCGCCCCGGCCGAGGGGACCCATACGGAACTGCTCAACCAGAAGTACCCGGTCACGCAACGGATCATAGGGCAGAACAATCACGGCATCGGTGGCCACGAACACCTCCCGGCTGACAGTGGGACTGGCCCGGCCATCAAAGCGCGGCGGTTGCAAATTGTACTGGCGTGTCAGGAAGAACCCCTCATGCGGGGTTGTCATGCCCAGAACCGGGACGCTGCCGCTTGAGGTCTCACTCCTGACCTGTGCAGGCGCGGGATGTTGCGCGGCCTGCTCGCGCGCCGTGGCACGTGCAAGGATCATCTGCATCCGCCAGCCAAGCTCTTCAGGATCGAGCCGTCCACAATAGCTCATGATCTCTTCAGCCGCCCGATGGGCCAGCGCGCCCCAGGCCTGCACCCAGGTGTCCTGATCCCACGCAGAGAGTTCACACTGCGCCTGCCCTGCCACGAACGCGACGCCAGCGACCAGGCCGCCGCCCATTTCGCCATGTTTGGGCACCGGATGCGCACCGATGGCAACGGCAAAAAAGCTCAGCCGAGTGAAATCCTCTTCTCCATTCAGATCGACGGCCACCCCGTCAACCACCGTCCCTTCATGGGGGTAAAGCAAGGGGAAAGCCCGGTCGCCCGCTTCCATGGCAGCGCCCTCGACACCTACATGTGTCAAAGGCTCAGGCAACGCTCGGCCCAGCACAGCCTCCAGAAGGGGCGGCCACGCCAAGGGTCCGATCAGGAATACCTGCGTCATCGGATCAAGAAAACTTGCGCGACACGAGTTCGGACACCAGCCCCACCAGAAGCGACCCGCCGACGAGCAAATAAGCCAGCCGCAGATGCAGCACGTTGAGCAGGTATTCATAAGCGATACCAAACATGCCTTGGAACGCCTCGAAGGGGCCATCATAACGCAGATCAAGCGAGCGCTGGATCATCTCGTAAAAGGACAGCAGCAGGAACAGCCAAAAGACCAGCGCAAAAAGCGCAGTCAACCCTGCCCCCATGCCCTGGAGTAATCCGTTGCCCAACCGAGTTCCGACCACACGCCAGCCCATGACAATGGCAATGGCCGTACTAAAATACTGGAATTTGCCAAAGTCGATATCGTCAGGCCAGAGCAACATCACAATGCCGGCGGCATACCACGCCAGGGCCCCCATTCCGATGGATGCGACAAGCCGTCCTGCGGTTGGCATCTGTTCTGTGGGGCGCATGGGGTCTCCTCAGGACGGTTTCGATATGGTGATTTGCGTCACGTCACAAATCCCCCCGCCAAAGGCTCCGGCGCAGGAGGTGAGGTAAAAGTTCCACATTCGGCGGAAGCGGTCGTCGAATCCCATGTCAGACACCTGATCCCACTTGCCATTGAACGTGTCATGCCAGCGCCGCAGCGTTTGGCTGTAGCTTTGGCCAAACTCGACCGATCGCTGAAACATCAGCCCCGCCTGCTCAGCCTGCTGGCGCAACATGGAGGGGCTGATCAACATACCGCCTGGGAAGATGTATTTTTGTATGAAATCAACACCTTTTCGGTAACTCTCAAAGCGACGATCTTGCACAAGGATCACCTGCAACGTGGCGCATGCACCAGGCCGCAGGCGGTCATGCACGGTGCTGAAATAGGCCGGCCAGTATTTTTCGCCCACCGCCTCGAACATCTCGATACTGGCTATGCCGTCATAACTTCCGGTCTCGTCGCGGTAATCCTGCAACTTGAACTCTACCATATCGCTAAGACCCGCCTTCTCGATCCGGTCCTTAGCGAAGGTGAATTGTTCCTGGCTGATGGTCAGACCAGTGACTTTCAGTCCACGCTCCTTGGCGGCATATTCAGCAAACCCTCCCCAGCCACAGCCAATTTCAAGTACATGATCGCCGGGTTTGACACCCATCTGATCGACCATGGAGGCATATTTTGCCGTTTGTGCAGCCTCAAGGCTTTCCTGCCCCGTCTCGAAGAGGGCACTGGAGTAGGTCATCGTATCATCCAGCCACAGCCCATAGAATTCATTGCCCAGATCATAGTGATAGCTGATATTCTTTTTGGCCTGAGCCTTAGAGTTGTTCTTTAGCCAGTGGCGCACACGCTCATAGGCCCGGACAAGACCCATGCCGGGGAAGCCATCATAGATGTCTTCGTTGTCCTCATGCACCACATCCATTAGGGTCTGAAGGTCAGGCGTGCTCCACCAGCCATCGAGGTAGGCGTCACAAAAACCAAGATCGCCCTCGCGCACCAGCCGGGCAAAGACATCCGGATTATGGACCTGTACTTCTCCGACCGGGCCAGGATTGGGGCCATCAATACGGAACCTGCGGCCATCCTGTAAAACAAAATCCAAGCGCCCGTTTTTTAGCTTCTGGGCGGTCTGGAAGACCTGTGCAAAGTATCGTGGTAGGTCTTTTTGCCCAGTGGTCTCAGTCAGGATCATTCAGGTTCCCCTATTTTGCATCGCAATAGATTGGCCGAGGGATCAAAACTCGTCCAGTGATTTTGTTAACCATTCGGTGCCACGCCGAGGCCTTGAAGCGACTTCGGTCGCATTCTTTAGAATGTTCGTGCTCCATAGGCATCAAGCGCCCGAGCCCGGCCCTTGGCCAGATCGACGATCGGCCGTGGCAAACGATCCTGCGAGGAAAGACCCCAACTGCGCGGAATAGCCTCGTAAAACGACAGTGCCGTGGCCGAAGGCATGCCATGCCCTTCCGCGATCCACGCCCGACGATAGGCCCCCGCACGATCAAACTTGTCAGCCTGCGTATCGGGGTTGAACACCCGAAAATACGGCGCTGCATCCGGCCCGCAGCCCGCTACCCATTGCCAGCCCATGGCGTTACTGGCCGGGTCCCAGTCGGTTAGGCACTCCTCGAACCACCGCTGTCCAATCCGCCAATGGGTCATCATGTGCTTTGTCAGATATGAGCCCACTATCATCCGCGCCCGGTTGTGCATCCGGCCCGTCACATACATCTCCCGCATGGCTGCATCGACAAAGGCAATGCCCGTGCGCCCCTGCTTCCAGGCCAGCACCTGCGGAGTGTCCTCATCGGTGGACCAAGGGAATTGGTCCCACCCCTCGCGCCAACTTTGGGTGGTGATATGGGGCGTGTGATAGATCAGGTGATAAGCAAACTCACGCCAAACCAGCTCTTTCAGCCATGTCTCGGCACCTGCCCTACCCTGTTGCATCGCCGCCCATCCGGCGTGCCAACAGGTGCGCGGCGAAATCTCACCAAGGGCAAGGTTTTCGGATAGGCCTGAACACCCATCCAAGGCCGGCAGGTTGCGATCATCAGAATACTTGGAAATTGCACCTTGCGTGAAAGCGGCAAGCCGCTCCAAGGCCCGCGCTTCGCCCACCCGCTGATAGGGCAGACATACCTCGGCACCCCGGTCCATGTCTCGGCCCAACTGCCAGCTTCCCAACACCTCACTGACAGGCCAATGCTCAGGCCCCGGTATTCGGGATGGGGCATGCAATGGTTGCGATACCTCCCGCCCTCGCACAGCCTTCCACATGGGCGAATAAACCCTATAGAAGCCGCCAGAACCCGTCTGTACCGTCCAAGGCTCAAACAGCACATGCCCCGCGTGGCTTTGTGCCTCAATGCCTTGCTCCTTGAGGACTGTTTTAACCTCGGTATCCCGCGCAATACTTTCTGGGTCATAGGCGCGGGTCCAGTGCACGGCCTGCGCGCCCGTCTCGGCCACCAGCCGTTCCAGCACCTCAAGCGCCGGGCCGGACCGCATGATCAGGCGCGAGCCCACGGCCTCTAGGTTGGCTGCAAATGCCTCAAGCGACAGACCCAACCGCCATTTCGGCGCAGCACCAAGGCCGTCTACAAGCGGATCGCGGATGAACACCGGGATCACGGGCGCGCCCATCTCAAGCGCAGCCATCAGCGCCGGATGATCGCCAAGCCGCAGATCACGCCGCAGCCACAGAAGTACAGGTTTCACTTCAGCCATATCCCACCCGACCATTTTATTCTTTTGTCAGCGGGATGTAGCGGGTCAGAGCACGGCGTCCAGAGCGCCCATCAACTGATCCACCTCTTTCTTGGACGTGTAGTGCACAAAAGAGAGCCGCAGCACGCCCTTGTCGAGGTCGATCCCCATCGACTGTAAGGGCCGCGCGCCGTAGAAATCGCCGCCACCCGCCATGATTCCATGCGCGGCGAGCGCTTCTGCGGCAGCCTCTCCTGGTCCGGGCAGCTCAATCGCCACGGTCGGGGCTTTCTGCACGGCATCAGTCGGGCCAATGACATGCAGCGAGTTCTTCTCGGATAAGTGATCCAGCAAGGGTTGCAAAAGCGTCACCTCCCGTGCGCGCATTAGGTCATGCACACCAACGGCCCGCTCTGCCGCAGTGCCATTAATGCCATGGTGATCGGCCAACAGGTCCACATAATCTGCCATTCCCGCACTTGCCGCGACCTGGGCATGGTCCGGGCCGGCCGGGGTAAAGCGCTTGTAAGATGCATCCGCATTGAACCAGTGTCCCTGGTTCGGCAAAAGCTCTGCCAACGCATTACGCACCACCATAATGCCCTGATGGGGGCCGTAGGTTTTATAAGCGGAGAAGAGGTAGATATCCGCGCCCAGCCGTCCCACATGCGGAAAACCATGGGGGGCATAGCTGACCCCATCCACACAAACAAAGGCCCCCGCCGCATGCGCTGCGGCGGTGATTTCCGCCACAGGATTAACTGCGCCCACGATGTTGGAACAATGTGGGAAACAAACCAACCGCACCTTTTCATCGAGCAGGTTTTGCAGATCCTCGATATTGAGTAGCCCCGTCTCTCTGTTGATCCGCCATTCCCGGACCTCTATGCCAGCACCCTCCAAGCGCCGCCAGGGGCCGGAATTGGCCTCGTGATCCTGATCGGTGACGATGATCGCGTCGCCCTCGTTCAGCCATTCGCGGAAAGCCTGCGACAGAACATAGGTGTTCTGCGTGGTTGAGGGCCCAAAGCTTAGTTCCTCGGTTTCCACCCCCAGCATTGCCGCGAGACGCGTGCGGGCCTCGTCCATCTCTTCGCCCGCCAACCGGCTGGCGGCATAGGGGGCGTAAGGTTGCACCTTGCGCTGGCGATAGTAGCGCTCCAACCGGTCGATCACTGGACCGCATGCATAGGAGCCTCCTGCGTTTTCAAAGAAGGCCTGACCTTGCAGCGAAGGTTCCGAAAAGGCCGGAAATTGGTTGCGGACGAAATCGATATCAAGCTCGGAATGCATGGCGGGCCTCGGGGGTCTTAACGTGTGGCGCCATCAAAACAGTAATTCTGTCACAACGACAAACGAAAACGGGGGTCCTATTAACCAAAACTGACTGATTGACGCGTGGTTAGGGCGTGAAATGATCGGACCGACTTAACCGAAACTCGCACGATGACCTACAGTGAAGTGGAGCAAAGCGCGTTCGCCTCGTTACCGCCCCTTGAAGAGCCCCCCAAGGATACCGCGCACCAGCCGGCGCCCGGTTGTTCCATTGAGCTCTTTTATCACGGCCGATCCCACCGCCTCACCCAATTGTTCACTGAAGGCCCGTTCACTGCGACTGCTCGACCGCGACACGCGCGTGCCCGAATAGCGCCGTGCAGCGTTGTACTCACGTTCTGCCGGAGATTGCGCCTCTGCTTGCTCTTCTGCAGCAGATGCCTCGCTTGCCGCAGCGCCTGAACGGGCGGCCAGCATCTCGTAGGCCGATTTGCGATCCACCCGCGTGTCATACTTGCCCGCCACCGGCGAAGCCTTCATCGCCGCGCTGCGCACGGCCTCATCGACGGGACCAAGCTGGGACGAGGGCGGGCGGATCAGCGTACGTTCCACGACCCCCGGCACGCCCTTCTTGGCCAGCATCGAAGTGACCGCCTCACCCGTGCCGACATCGCGAATGGCTTCTGCGGTGTCAAAGCGCGGGTTGGGCCGATAGGTCTCCGCCGCCCGCTGCAACGCCTTCTGATCCCGCGCAGTAAAGGCTCGCAGAGCGTGTTGAAACCGGTTGCCCAACTGGCCTAGGATATCCTCGGGAATGTCATCGGGGTTTTGCGTGACAAAATATACGCCGACGCCTTTGGACCGGATCAGACGCGCCACTTGCTCCACCTTATCCACCAACGCCTTGGGCGCGTCGTCAAATAGCAGATGCGCCTCATCGAAGAAAAAAACAAGCTTGGGCTTATCAGGGTCGCCCACCTCCGGCAGCGTCTCGAAAAGTTCACTGAGAAGCCAGAGTAGGAACGTTGCATAAAGCTGGGGCGCGCCCATCAGCTTATCGGCGGCCAGTATATTGATCTGCCCCCGGCCATCCGCGCCCACATGCATCAGGTCAGCGAGCTCCAGCGCGGGTTCCCCAAAGAAATCCGCACCCCCTTGGTTTTCCAGAACCAAAAGCTGGCGCTGAATGGCGCCCACCGATTGCGGAGATATATTGCCATAGCGAACTGAAAGCTTGTCGCGGTTCTCACCCACCCAGACCAGAAGCGCCTGAAGGTCCTTGAGATCCAAAAGCGGCAGTCCCTCTTCGTCAGAGACACGGAAGGCAATGTTCATCACCCCTTCCTGCGCGTCGGTCAGCTGCAAAAGACGGCTCAGCAGAAGCGGGCCCATTTCTGCCACAGTGGTGCGTACAGGATGGCCCTGCGCACCAAAAAGATCCCAGAAAGTGACGGGAAAGCTGGCATAGGCGTAATCGTCAAAGCCAATCGTGGCAGCGCGGCTGGTGAAGGCTTCATTCAGCTCAAGGTCTGTCCCGCCCGAGGCGGCAATGCCCGAGAGATCGCCTTTGACATCTGACAGAAAGACGGGCACGCCTGCAGCCGAGAAATTCTCGGCCAGGATCTGCAGCGTGACCGTCTTGCCAGTGCCGGTTGCGCCAGCGATCAATCCATGGCGATTGGCATATCTGAGCGTAAGCGCTTGCGCCTCGCCATAGCCCTCTCCACCACCTCCGATAAACACATTTTCCTGCGTCACATCGCACCCTTTCATGAGGTCCCTTTCGGTCGACCATACAAAGTTAACCAATCTGTGCCACTCTAGATTACGCCCCGGGCCTCACGTCCTCTTGGGTCCGGGGCCTATTCTTCCCTGTCAGACTGGCCACGCTCTACGGCGTGGCCCTTTTTAAAGGATTGGCGATACGCGTATTGCAACGCTAAGGCGAAATGTAATTTTTAATATCTTTCATAACCTTGCAAGGCATCACGCATTTTTTTCAGGTTCAGTGTTGACGGGTCGCCCATCCTGTCATAGCGTTCGCGCAATAACTAAGTCGGCCAGTCCGGCAGGGAGAAGACGGAAAAGAGGCTGAAAGGCCTCTTTTTCTTTTTTTAGCGTGGGTTACTGCGCAGTTTTTATCCTTTTTCTTTTCCGGTTAGGAACTGCGGATCAGGTCCGTTTTGCGCCTGACATTCCGATGACCCCGTGCTAGATCAGGCGATAACACAGATTACCGAATGGGGATTTCATGTTCAGACTTATTTCGACACTTTCTCTGATCACGGGACTGGCCCTTGGCGGCGCGGTTCATGCCCAGGACAACAGCTCGGATCAGAGCGCGGGCACCACGGATGCAGCAACCGGTCTGGATCTTGGGCAGGCCGTGCAGGAAGACCCCTCCTACATCAAGGAAACCTACGATGACTGGCAGCTTCAGTGCTTCCGCTCAAACGGGGAGGAAGACCCCTGCCAGATGTACCAGCTTCTGCGCGAAGATGCGGGCAATCCGGTAGCGGAATTCTCGATCTTCAAACTGCCCGGCGACTCTGCGGCTGTGGCGGGCGCTACAATCGTTGTGCCCCTTGGGACCCTACTGACGGCGGGTCTGCAGATTTATGTCGATGACGGGCCGGCCAAAGCGTATACCTATTCCTTCTGTTCGATGGTGGGTTGCTTTGCACGGATCGGCTTCACGCAGGACGACATTGATGCCTTCAAAAGCGGCGAAGCGGCATACCTCGTGATTGCACCGGCTCAGGCCCCCGATCAGACGGTCCTGATCACGGCTTCCCTGAAAGGTTTTACTAAGGCTTTCGAAAATGTGACGATTTCGCCGAACTGACGCGTTAGTCCATTCGCACGGTCCGGTTTCTAACCGAAAAGATCGGCCCGTGCGCCAAGATTTTTAGATAATTAGGCCAAAAAAATCCAAACTTTCTCGGACTTGTAGAAAAAATCGGGTTGCGTTGGCTTACAGCGATCAGGTGAAACGCCGAAGGGCCAACACCGCGTTAAGACCGCCGAATGCAAACGCATTGGAAAGCGCAACATTCACATCTGCCTCTCGCGCCACGTTGGGTACCACATCGAGCGCACATTCCGGGTCGGGTTCTTCATAACCGATGGTGGGCGCAACGATCCCGTCTCGCAGCGCCATGATACAGGCCAGAAGTTCGACCGCGCCCGTGGCCCCTATCAAATGGCCATGCATCGACTTGGTTGAGGAAATTAATAGGCGATCTGCATGTGCGCCGAATACATCCGCCACTGCCGCACTTTCGGTCTTGTCATTGGCCGCCGTACCCGTGCCATGAGCGTTGATATAGCCCACCTCTTCGGGATTGATCCGCGCATCCTGTAAAACACCCTGGATGGCGCGTGCCGCCCCCTGCTTGGAGGGCATGACGATGTCAGAGGCGTCAGAGGACATGGCGAATCCTGCAACCTCTGCAAGAATAGGCGCACCGCGTTTGCGGGCGTGCGCTAGCTCCTCGAACACAAACACACCTGCCCCTTCACCCTGCACCATCCCGTTGCGGTTGGCCGAAAACGGGCGACAAGCATCCTTGGACATGACTCGAAGCCCTTCCCAGGCCTTGACCCCGCCAAAGCACAGCATGGATTCCGACCCGCCCGTGATCATCACCGGACTCGCCCCGCTGTGAACCAATTGAAACGCCTGTGCCATCGCGTGATTGGACGACGCACAGGCCGTCGAGACGGTAAAGCTCGGCCCCTTGAGGTTGAACTCCATCGAAATATGCCCTGCGGCGGCATTGTTCATCAGCTTGGGCACAACGAAGGGATGCACCCGATTCTTACCGTCCTCATAAACTGTCCGGTAATTGTCATCGAGTGTCGTCATACCACCACCCGAATTTCCCAGCACGACCCCTGCCCGCGCTGCCAACTCGCCCGAGAACTCCAACCCCGATTGCGCAATTGCCTCACGCGCGGCAATCAGGGTGAACTGGGTGAACCGGTCATATAGGGACAGTTGCTGACGGTTAAAGCGTTCCTCAGGTTCATAGCACTTAACCTGCCCGCCGATGCGTATGGACAAACGCTCTACGTCGCGGAATTCGAGTTCCCCGATCCCACAACGACCCTCGCGCATCGCCTCCAGTGTCTGTTCCACGTCAAAGCCAAGCGCATTGATCGTCCCGGCACCGGTAATGACAACGCGTTTCACGACTGCTCCGCGATCAGCGTCTCGATGCCCGTGATGATCGAGGCTACCGACGAAATGTCAAACTCGCTTGCATCGGGTTCATTGGCGTTGAAGGGGATCGAAATGTCGAACGCCTCTTCAATCGCGAATATGCTTTCGACCAGACCGAGGCTGTCAATGCCCAAGTCCTCCAACGTGCTTCCAAGCGTCACGTCAGAGGGTTCCAGAACCGCCTGTTCGGCGATGATGTTGATGACGCGGTCCCTTATGTCCATCGTGCAGGTCCCTTTGGTACTGACGTGCCAGATTTAGTCACTCTCATGCCGGTTGGAAACCGCTTTTTTCAACGTGGCCACATCATCAAACAGCCTTTTTAGGCGGCGCATGCCTTTGAAGACGTCCATCGTTGTGTCCATTTTCATAGCCGGATAGCCCAGGACGACGCGGCCCGCCGGTACGTTGGCTAGGATTACCGAGCCACCACCCGCGATCACATTGTCGCCCACGAAGATATTGTCGGACACACCGACTTGCCCGGCCAGTACCACGTTGTTACCAACCCGGGCCGAGCCAGCAATGCCCACATGACCGCACAGCAGAGTATCCGTGCCCACTTCTACATTGTGGGCCACCATCACGAGGTTGTCGATCTTGGTGCGGTCCCCAATCACGGTATCTCGGATCGTGCCCCGATCGATCGTCGTGTTGGAACCGACCTCGACATCATCCCCGATGGTCACGCTGCCCAGCGAGTGGATGCGCACCCAGGCCTGAGCCTGCGCCTCACCCTGATCGCCCAGCGTCTCGCGTGCCTTTTCCACCGTCGAGGTTTCCGGCGTGACAAACGAAAAACCGTCGCCACCAATCACCGCGCCGGGCTGTGCGACAAACCGCGCACCAATCCTGACCCGGGCCCCGATCTTCACGCCTTCTCGCAGCAAAGCGCCCGCGCCCAGATGAACATCCGTACCTACATAGCATTGCGGTCCAATCACGCTGCCCGCTCCAATGACCGCACCCGCCTCGACGATGCTGAGCGGCCCAATGGAGACACCTTCCCCGATCTCCGCATCTGCCGAAACGATCGCACCGGGATGCACACCCGTGGCCCAGCCCTGACCGGGATCCATCATCTCTGTCAGTCCCGACATCGCAAAGCGTGGACGTGGTGCCAGTATCGCCGCCTCAAGACCCATCTCAGACCAGTCGGCCTCTGCCCAAAGTACGGCGGCGCGCGCCTGACCCTGCCCTAGGTCCTTGGCATATTCCGGCTTCATTGCCATCGCCAGATGCGTAGAAGTTGCGTCAGAGGGTTCCGACAGCGCTTCTACTTCAATAGACAGATCACCAACGGCCTGCATGCCGAGGGCGGATGCGATCTCTTTTACGGTGTAGCCCATGAGCATCCCCAAAATTTCAGCGAAGATTTAGCCGTGATCGGCGCAGTGGGAAAGCCCTTTGCGCATCAAACCCAGCGTCAGAAAACAAAATCGCCACCTTGCAGTGGCAAGGTAGCGATCGTTATCTCTCATGTCGGACCCGCCGGGTGGGCAATAGATCTTGATCAAACCCTCTCAGCGGTTTCCCCCGCTATTGCGCACATTCGACGATCTTGAGGAAGCCTGGAAAACCTGCGTGCCCTGTCTTGCAGAATTCGTGGCGGTCTGAGCCACAGCCTGCTGCACCGGCTGCGCCTGGACCCGTGGCCGGGCAGAGGCGGTGACGGCGTCGCCCCGCACGGCCATTTCACCGGCATAGGCGCCCAGAACAGGCGAAGTCACGCCCGCCCGCACAAGCGCGTTCCAGATTTTGGCGTCACGCCCATATACATCCTGACGATACTGCGCCCGGCCTTTCGAATCCGTAAATGCTGTCCGATAAATGATGTGCACCGGAACCTGCTTCACAAGGTCCACCTGCGTTTCACGGCCTGTAGCGAGGATCTCCTGGAAGTAGTCGACCGGGTTGTCTTCCTGCACTGCCAGCAGGGCGTATCCGAAATCAAACGGATCGGCGAGGCGAATACAGCCATGGCTGTAGGCCCTCCGCTCATGTGCGAACAGGTGCTTGGAGGGCGTATCATGCAGATAGATATTGTGCTTGTTTGGAAACATGTATTTCACAAGCCCAAGCGCGTTTCGCTTGGAGGGGGGCTGCTTCATGTCGAAGGGGAAGGTGTTTCCATTATAAGCATTGAAGTTGATGGAAGAGCGCGGCACTTCGCGACCCTGCCCGTCGTACAATTTCAGGTGGCCCGCCGCACTGGGATTGGCCTGCATCTGCGGCAGGTACTCCCCGATCGTTATGGAACGTGGCACATTCCACGTCGGATTGATGACCATATGCTCCATCACGTCAGAAAACTCAGGACTACGACGTTCGGAATCGTTTGCACCGATGACCGACCGCGTCTCGAACGTAATGCTATCATTATCAATGACGCGCGCGCTGAAATCGGTGAGGTTCACAAGGATATGACGCTCACCACGTTCTGTGTTAAGCCAGCGCTCCCGCTCCATCGCAACGATGACAGAGCGCAGACGTTCTTCTGGTGCCGCGTTGATCTGGCGCATTGTGCCTGCTCCGGCCTGTCCATCCGGCTCAAGCCCATGGGCTGCCTGGAACACCTGAACGGCCTTTTCGATGTTGCGATCATATGTCATGGTCGAGGATCGATCCATGTAGCCCATCGCGATCAGCCGATTGCGCAGCGCTACCACGGCTGCACCGCTTTGACCCATCTCTAGGCTGCCGGCCGGAACGGTTGGCCCCCAGCCACCATTTTCAACAAGACGCTCCAGCCGTATCTTTTCCTTCATGAGCCGAGCATATTCCCGCGTTTGCGGCACGATCGATCGGAAATAGGTTCGCGGGCGGCCCTCGGATATTCCGTTTAGATACGTAGTTGCATCACTGTAAACCCCGTTGCGCTTGATGTCGTCATCCACCTCGGAGGGTTCCAGCACACCCGACTGCATGTCGCGGGCCAGCTGGATGAATGCCTTTGTCATCGCCACCTCGGCAAAGCCGCGATCGCGCGGCGTGCGAATGTCTTCCAGCGCGCGCATCAATTCGCGCGTGTTGTGGCGGTCCTGGGGCAGGCCGTGCATGTCTACCGTTGTCATGGCCGAAAAAAGCGCACTACGCCGCGCCAAGTCCTTCTCGGAAGTTCCAGTCCAAACCGGTTCAAACCCAACTGAGCGGTAGAAGGCGGCAATGTCGCGATCGTCTGACGCCGCCTCTGCCACCGCCTGTTTGAACGCCGTGACTTGTGCCGTGGCAGGTTGGCCCAAAAACAGCGCAAACGCGCTTATAATAGTTGCAAGTCGAGCCCTGTGAGTATTAGCAAAATTAGGCAAGCGCATTCTGGTCCCTAAATCAATAAAACTGTCGATATAAAATAAACGTTGCGGGCATGCACAGAAACTGTCCAATCAATTTTCAGTCATTCTCAGCGGTTTTTTGAGTTT
Source organism: Roseovarius sp. (assembly GCA_963691795.1). Classification (GTDB taxonomy): domain Bacteria; phylum Pseudomonadota; class Alphaproteobacteria; order Rhodobacterales; family Rhodobacteraceae; genus Roseovarius. The sequence goes on along the minus strand of OY829373.1, from coordinate 2,437,353 downwards.
CTCTCACCATGGTGTAGCAAGGCCACAGCAGCATAAAATCGGCAAGAAACCCCGATTTGCGCGATTTTCCGCCAATTTTTGAATGTGCGGAAAGAAAGTTGAAAGGTCCTCTTGGTAGAAAATTTCAAATGTGTAATAGAGTTTGTGCACCGAGGGGGGAGCAGGCAGGACAAGCCGCTTCAATGGCGGCAGACAGATAAGCGACGGACAGGCGCGTAACACAATGACGACCAACAGCTCTTTGAGCCTAAATCGACGTGCGGTTTTGGCAGCTTTTGCGGCTACCACAGTAGCCGCAGCACCCACATTCTCTAAAGCGGCGGGGTTTCTTCGCGGGTCAGGCGATATTCGCCGGATCTCCATGACCTCCGGGCGCACTGGTGAAAGCATCGATACAATCTACTGGATCGAAGGCGACTACATTCGCGACGCGGTTAAAGAAATAAACTACTTCATGCGCGATTGGCGTACCGATGGTGTCCACGCCATCGACCTGCGCACGATCGACATTCTGGCGGCAAGCCACAACCTACTCAACGCGTCAGAGCCCTACATGCTCCTCTCGGGTTACCGCAGCCCGGAGACCAACCGCCTGCTGCGCAGCCGGTCGCGCGGCGTTGCCAAGAATTCTCGCCACCTGGTGGGTGAAGCCGCGGATGTGAAACTCACATCGCGCTCGGTCAACCAGATGTTCAAAGCGGCCAAGGCCTGCCGCGGTGGTGGTGTCGGCAAATACTCCCGCAGCGCATTTGTTCACATGGATTGCGGCCCAGTCCGCACTTGGGGCAGCTAAAACCTATATCAAGTCGTTTATTTTTTTGGGGCTCCTGAGCCCCTGTTGGTGTTGGACCTAGTCAGAAAACGGGATCATCCCGCATCCAGCTTCTCCATCCGTGCCTGCCGGAGCCGGGCAAAATCATCACCTGCGTGATAGGAGGACCGCGTAAGCGGCGTGGCAGAGACCATCAGGAAACCCTTGCCAAACGCAGCTTTCTCGTAGGCGGCAAACTCATCAGGGTGAACGTAGCGGTCAACGGCATGATGTTTGGGAGTGGGCTGAAGGTACTGGCCAATGGTCAGGAAATCCACATCCGCAGCTCGCATGTCATCCATCACCTGATGGACCGCAGTGCGATCCTCACCCAGACCCACCATAATGCCGGACTTGGTGAAAACACTCGGATCCAGTTCCTTCACTCGCTGCAAGAGGCGCAGCGAATGGAAATAGCGCGCGCCGGGGCGCACGGTTGGGTAAAGGCCCGGCACGGTTTCAAGGTTGTGGTTGAACACATCCGGGCGCGCTTCAACCACCATCTCCAAAGCACTGTCATCGCATTTGATGAAGTCAGGCGTCAGGATCTCGATCGTGGTCTTGGGCGACCGGTGCCGGATGGCGCGTATTGTCTGCGCAAAGTGATGGGCACCACCATCCTTGATGTCATCGCGGTCCACACTGGTAATCACCACGTGGTTGAGCCCCAGCGTCTCAACCGAATGCGCCACCCGCCCCGGCTCGAACGCATCAAGCGCGTCAGGCTTACCGGTGGCAATATTACAGAAGGTGCAGCCCCGCGTGCAGATATCACCCATGATCATCATGGTGGCGTGGCCCTGGCTCCAACATTCTCCAACATTAGGACACGCCGCCTCTTCGCAGACCGTGACAAGACGGTTGTCGCGCATGATCTTTTTGGTGTCCTCAAAACCTTGACCACCGGGCGCGCGCACGCGGATCCAGCTTGGCTTCTTGGGCTGGGCATTGTCCGGACGATGCGCCTTCTCCGGATGGCGCTGCTCCGGCAATCTAAGGTCCCGCATCTCATGATCCTTGCAAGGCTAACGTAATTTCTTTGATCAATACCCCACTAAGATGGGAAGCGCCAGTTCTGCAAAATGCCGCTGTCAAAATAAACGCGTGCCCAACGCCAAGTCAGCAGGCAGTTTGCCTGCATCTTCTGGCCAAAAGTATTCTGGGGCATCGTCGCAGCACGACAGGGGAAAAAGCCCGCGTTTTTCACAAATGAATGCACCTAAAATCTTTAAAAGACTTAGCACCGCCCAGTTCACCCCACCAGTGCGCCCGCCTCTCCCAGCTCCGCATAGTGGCGCCTGAGCCGCTGCAGAGCAATGCGCAGCACAACCTTGCCCGATCTCGCCGACCAACCCATGCGCTTTTCGGTCAGCTCCAGCCCCTCCAAGCAGCAGCAGCACCGCAGCACCGCATCCCCAAGACCAGGGCCCAGATCCCGCAGCGCGCCTACCATTCTATCACGCGCCCGCAACGCCCCGCGCCCAACCGTGGCAGGCTCGTCCTGCAACCGGCAAAGGAACTGGTCCCAGGTTTCATCCTTGCGCACCGGCAGTCCAGACAGCACAAAATCCTCATGCAGCCGCTCCCCAACACCGACAAGTTCGGGCGCGAGGAAAAGTCGCCCCTCCCGGTCCCGGCGACGCGCCAAAAGGGCAAGCGGTGTTTCAGGGGACTGAAACCGCGGGCTGGTTGCGTGGTCTTTACCCGGTGCGGTCTCGGACGACGTAGGATGCACAAGATCGTCTGAAAATCCCAACGCCTTGTTTTCGGCCCGCGCCAGGAACCGACCCAGCGCGGCGCGGCCCGCGGCCGTGATGCGGTACTTGAGGATGCGCCCGGGCGTATCGCAGCTGATCCAGCCGTTGAGCGCCATCGCCTCGGCAACATCCCGGCTCAGGATCGCCCGCCGCGTGGTGTCGCCGCTTGCCGTTTCGCGTACCACAACGGCCTTCTCCATATCCATCACAACCGCCATGACCGCCCCTGTCGCACTCATCTGGCCAAGGATACGGCAGGCCTCCTGCGACAGGTGGGTTTCAGTCAGCGCGTCCTCGGCATCAGCTGTTGCGATGTATGATGGACCGCATTCCTCCGAATTGAGAGCATGATTGATTTGCTGGCCCAGCCGGTCAAGACAGCGATCCACAAGCACGTCTTCGCGACGCGCTTCCACCGCGCGGACTTGGCGTAGAATGGTCGAGGCATGTACCCCTTCCGCACGCGCGAGCGCCCGTAAGGGTGTGCCGGCCTGCGTATGGGCTAAATAGGGGCGGGTGTCTTTGGGAACCCAACCGGGAATGCAGGCCGCTATGTTTTCATGTGGCGTCACGTGAAGCATTCCATGCTCTCCTTTTGTTCGGGGTTACTCCTGCACGACCCATCTTATTCACAGGTTATCCACAATGTTTCGTGCAATTGTTACCGGATCGTTAACTATGAACGCTTCTGAAATCATTGTTTCTAATTAGTAAACAGTTCCACTGCGCACCGTACGCCTGTAATTTTTAGACGCAACACCCGCTTAGGTTGTGTACCGATAGCTCCCATTGTTTTTTTAGGGGAGACCACGATGACGGACCTTTTTTCCATGGTAAACGGGCTGAAACGGCCCAAACTGCTGACCCGGGCGGCGCGAATCGGTTTGCAGGACTATCGCCGCGGGCCCGCTCTCAAGCGACTTCTGGGCTATAACCACCCAACCGGCACAGCGCCCCTTGTCATGGCACTAATGGAGCTTGAAGGCGATGTGAATGCGCAGCGCATCGAGGGTGCGGCCACCTATTCACCGCAAGAGCATGTGGAAGTGATGATCGCGCTTATCGCAGAAGCCCAAAAGTTACGCGCGGCCTAAGCCGCGCGTGGATTTTCACCGAACCGCCGCGCTTGTCACGCGTCTGCGGTTCGTTTCTCATTGAAGCGCAGTCAGGTGAATGCGTCAGCCATCGAGGCTTTCTTGTCGGCCACGTAGGCGTCAAGCGCCTCGCGCACAGCCAAGTCCATCGCCGGTTGCTGGTAGGTGTCAAGCATCTGCTTCACCTTCTGATTGGCAAGTGTCATCGAATCACGCGCGCCTTCCTCGGCCCAGGTTTCAAACGGCTTGTAATCCAGCACGTTTGTCCGCCAGAAGGCTGACTTGAAATTGGCCTGAGTATGGGCACAGCCCAGGTAGTGCCCACCCGGCCCAACTTCGCGGATCGCATCCATTGCCTGGCCGTTGATATCCACCTCAACCCCCTTGGCCAGGTGATGCAAGACACCCAACTGATCGGCGTCGAGCACGAATTTTTCAAACGACGACACCAGCCCGCCTTCCAGCCAGCCGCAGGAATGGAGCATGAAGTTGACGCCCGAGAGCAGCCCCATGTTCAGACTGTTTGAGGTCTCATAAGCCGCCTGCGCATCCGGCAGTTTCGAGCCGGTAAAGGACCCGGCCGAACGGTAGGGCAGCCCAAGCCGTCGCGCCAGCTGACCTGCACCATAGGTGATGTGTGACGCTTCGGGCGTGCCGAAGGTAGGCGCGCCAGAGTTCATATCGATCGAGGTTACGAAGGCTCCCATGATCACCGGCGCACCCGGACGAATGAGCTGGGAATAGGCGATCCCGGCCAGCACCTCGGCCAGAACCTGTGTCAGTGTACCCGCGACTGAAACAGGCGCCATCGCACCGCCCACGATAAAGGGCGAGATGATGCAGGCCTGGTTGTTCTTAGCATAAACCTCAAGCGCGCCCATCATCACGTCATCAAAAGTCATGGGCGAATTGATGTTGATGAGCGACGTCATCACCGTGTTGTCCTGCACGAATTTCTTCCCGAAAAGGATCTCGCACATTTCCACGCTGTCCTGCGCACGGCTGGGATCGGTGACCGAGCCCATGAATGGCTTGTCGCTATAAACCATATGAGCATGCAGCATATCGAGGTGGCGCTTGTTGACGGGCACATCCGTCGGCTCGCACACAGTTCCACCCGAATGATGCAACCACTTGGACATATAGCCCAGCTTCACGAACTTCTCAAAATCCTCCATCGTGGCATAACGGCGCCCCCCATCCATGTCGCGCACGAAGGGCGGGCCATAAACCGGTGCAAATACGAGAGAGCCATCCCCGATAACTACGTTGCGTTCAGGGTTACGGGCATGTTGTGTGAACTGCTGCGGGGCTGTCTTGATCAGCTTGCGCGCCAACCCGCGAGGAATATGCACCCGCTCACCAACAACATCAGCCCCTGCTTCACGCCAGCGCTCCAACGCCGTGGGATTGTCGATGAAGTTAACGCCGACCTCTTCCAGAACGGTTTCAGCGTTGGTTTCTATGATTTCGAGCGCCTCATCATTGAGCACTTCAAACACCGGGATGTTGCGTTCAATGTACTTCGCCGTCTCGATCTTGACGGCTGTGCGCTCTGCACGGCGGGCTGCGCCGCCGCCTCCGCGTCCACGTCTGCGTGTTGGTGCGTCAGTCATGAACACTCTCCTCGTGAATTCTGTGTCAGCTGGGTTTGCTTCTAGCTTGAAGCAAGCCACCACATCGGCGGGATTGCGGCCTTTCAGACGGGAAAGCGACATCAGCACGACGCTTTCGTCTCAATCGCCTTGTGCAGGCGATCCAAGACTGAGCCAGTTCAGGCACATGATCAGGCTGAATGTGATCATATCTTGCAAGGAAGATTTCGACACGGTAAGGCCGCTAGCATGCAAAATCCATCCTCTCACGACCGCCTTCTGATCATCGACTTCGGCAGCCAGGTGACCCAACTTATTGCCCGGCGCCTGAGGGAGTTGAACGTTTACTGCGAAATCCATCCCTACCAGCAGGTAACGGATGCTTTCCTTGCAGACTTTGCCCCAAGGGCCGTGATCTTCTCGGGCGGTCCTGACAGTGTTGTGCGCGAGGGTAGCCCCCGCCCTCCAGCTTCTGTTTTCGCGATGGGCGTGCCGATACTAGGCATCTGCTATGGCCAGCAGGTCATGATGCAGGAACTGGGCGGCCAGGTGGAAGGTGGCAAGATCTCGGGAGGGGGCGGCACAGCCGAGTTCGGCCGTGCATATGTCACCGCTAAAGGTGATACGTTGCCGCTTCTCGATGGTTGGTTTGCCGGTGATGAGGGGCGTGAGCAGGTCTGGATGAGCCATGGCGACCATGTCAGCCGCCTTGCCCCGGGGTTCGAGGTCTATGGCACCTCCCCCAACGCGCCCTTCGCCATAACCGCCGACATGTCGCGGCATTTCTACGCGGTGCAGTTCCACCCTGAAGTGCACCATACGCCCAATGGCAAAACGCTTTACGAGAATTTCGTCCGCATGGCCGGGTTCACCGGTGACTGGACTATGGGCGCTTATCGGGAAGAGGCCATTCGCAAGATCCGCGATCAAGTGGGCGACAAACAGGTGATCTGCGGCCTTTCGGGCGGGGTCGACAGTTCCGTGGCTGCCGTGCTGATCCATGAGGCCATCGGCGACCAGCTGACCTGCGTTTTTGTTGACCATGGCCTTCTACGCAAAGGTGAGGCGGAAGAGGTCGTCGGCATGTTCCGCGACAATTACAATATCCCCCTCATTCACGCCGACGAGTCCGAGCTTTTCCTGGGCGCTCTCGAAGGCGAAAGCGACCCCGAGACCAAGCGTAAGACCATCGGCAAGCTTTTCATCGATGTCTTCCAGAAATACGCATCTGGGATCGATGGCGCCGAGTTTCTGGCGCAAGGCACACTATATCCAGATGTGATCGAAAGCGTGTCCTTCTCAGGCGGGCCGTCTGTCACGATCAAGTCCCACCATAATGTTGGCGGACTGCCCGAGAAGATGGGCCTCAAACTGGTCGAGCCCCTGCGTGAGCTTTTCAAGGATGAAGTTCGCGCTTTGGGACGCGAACTGGGGCTGCCGCAAAGCTTCATCGGCCGCCATCCCTTCCCCGGTCCCGGCCTTGCCATTCGCTGCCCGGGTGAGATAACGCGCGCAAAGCTCGACATTTTGCGCGAAGCGGATGCAGTCTATATAGACCAAATCCGCCGCCACGGCCTTTACGATGACATCTGGCAGGCCTTCGTCGCCATCCTGCCAGTGCGCACTGTGGGCGTGATGGGCGACGGTCGGACCTATGATTATGCCTGTGCGCTGCGCGCGGTCACATCGGTGGACGGGATGACTGCAGATTACTATCCGTTCAGCCATGAATTCCTCGGCGAAACCGCCACACGGATCATCAACGAGGTGCCGGGCATCAACCGTGTCACCTATGACATCACATCGAAACCGCCTGGCACGATCGAGTGGGAATGACCCACACCATGCCTGTGGCCGCAGACAAAATACTGGACAAGTCTTTGTCGAACACATCGCCCCATCACACCACAACAGACATGCAGCCGCTTGGACAGTATGCACATGATGTATACTCGCAGGACGGCGAAGACGGTATCCTGTTCGAAATCCTGACCCGGCTTGGCGTAATTGATAGCGATGGTCCAAAATGGGTAGTTGAGTTCGGCGCGTGGGACGGGGTGCACCTGTCCAACAGCTGCAACCTGATCCGCAACCATGGGTTCAGCGCTGTGCTTATCGAAGCCAACACAAAGCGCTTTAAAGAGCTTTGTACCAACATTCCCCAATCGAATGTTCACAAGATAAATCGGTTCGTGGCGCTTGAAGGCGACCAGCGCCTTGATGCCATTCTGACCGAGACCCCGATCCCGGAAGACTTCGACCTGATCTCAATCGACATAGACGGCTGTGATTATCACATCTGGGACAGCCTCGAAGCCTATCGCCCCAAGGCTGTGATCATCGAGTTTAACCCCACCATCCCCGTAGATGTGCCTTTCATCAATCCGCGCGATTTTTCGGTACAGCAGGGCAGCGGCGTAAAGGCAATGGACGATCTTGCACGCGCCAAAGGCTACACCAGCGTGTTCGTGAAGGGCGGCAACCTCTTTGCCGTGCGCGATGACCTGGTGCATCTCGTCTGCCCCGACACCCCGCCCAGCATTGAAGAGATGGCCGACCCCGACGCGCGCATGTTCCTTTTCGTGGGCTACGACGGCACGCTTTTGTCCAACAAGGCTGAGGTGCCGATGCTGTGGCATCCCACCAACCTGTCAGTGGGCGACATGCAGCCCCTGCCCCGCAAACTGCGCCGCTTCTCGGGCCATTACGGGCCGCTGCAATGGGGCTGGTTTGGCCTGCTCGACTATTCCCGCCGCGCGCGCCGCTGGCTTCGCGGGTCCAACAGCAACTGATCCGATGGCCAATCCCGATCCCCAGGCGACGGACAGTCCGCAGGTCCTGACCGCCGCTGTCTGGATGTTGGGCGCGGTGGTGGCCTTTTCCTGCATGGCGGTCGGCGGACGCTCCGTCAGTTTTGAGCTCGATACGTTCGAGATCATGATGTACCGCAGCTTTTTCGGCCTGACCGTGGTCGTCGCGGTGGCCGGGGCGCTTGGCAGGCTTGGCGATGTGCGCCACGACCGGCTGAAACTGCACACGGTGCGCAACGTGTTTCACTTTGCCGGTCAGAATTGCTGGTTCTATGCGCTGACCCTGATCCCGATGGCGCAGGTCGTGGCGCTTGAATTTACCTCGCCCATCTGGGTGTTGCTGCTCTCACCGCTGGTTCTGGGCGAAAAGCTGACCCGGATGCGGGTTTGTGCGGCACTTCTGGGCTTCATCGGTGCCCTGATCGTGGCACGTCCCAGCCCGGACACGATCAACATCGGCATGATCGCCGCCGCTGCCGCCGCCATCGGCTTTGCCGGTGCCATCATGGCCACCAAGAAACTGACCAAGCATGAACGCCTCACGTCGATCCTGTTCTGGATGACGTCCCTGCAATCCGTCTTCGGCGTGATCTGCGCGGGCTTTGACGGGGATATCGCCCTGCCCTCGGTCAGCAGCCTGCCCTGGCTGGCCCTGATCGGCGCGGGCGGCCTTTGTGCGCATTTCTGCCTGACCAAAGCGCTGTCCATGGCGCCTGCTACAGTGGTTGTCCCGGTAGATTTCCTGCGCCTGCCAGTCATGGCATTGATCGGACTGGCGCTTTATTCGGAAAGCATAGACCTTTACGTCGTGCTCGGCGCAGCGATTATTTTCGGCGCGAATTACTCAAATATCTGGTCCGAGACGCGGAAAACGGGCCATTAAGGCCGCCGAGGACGGCAAACTGTTACATTTTTGTTGCAGCCTGACCCCTGTGGAAAACTCTTACCGATTGTGACGTGGCGTAAAAGATTGACCCAAACAAGACCAGATTTGTAGGTTGCATAGGATCATAGAGGTGGAGATACCAATGAAATACCTTAGCATGGCAGCAGCCGTTCTTGGCTTGACCGCAGGAAGCGCCTTCGCAGGCAGCGTCCAGCGCGCCGCCGACGGCTCTCAAGTCCTGTTCGAAGAAGGCAAGAACTATCTTGAATTCTCAGTCACGCGTGTTGATGCAGATATCAGTGGCGTTGGCGCAGGTCCCTTCGCAGGCGCCGTTTCCGGTGACATCGCGGAAGCATATGTCAGCTACTCGCTGGCCTACAAACTCGATGTAACCGATCGTCTGACATTCGCTTTGGTCGCCGACGATCCGATTGGCGCAGACATTGCATACCCGGCTCTGCCCTATCCGTTCGCCGCTTCGACGGCCGAGATCACCTCGACCGCCTACACCGCATATCTGAAATACAAGATGAGCGACCGTTTCCACGTCTATGGCGGTGTGCGCGGTACGACCGTTGACGGAAACGTGTCACTGCCTGCCGGTGGCTACGCTCTCAACGTGTCGCCCGATATCGGTTTTGGCTATGTTCTTGGCGCGGCCTACACTGTCGATGAAATCCGCCTGAAAGTCGCACTGACCTACGAATCCAAGACAGAGCACGACTTCGTGGACAACGCCGGTGTGCCGTTCACAGTTGAAATCCCACAGGCCGTCACGCTGCATGCGCGTTCAGCCGTATCGCCCAAGATGCTGGTCTTCAGCTCGATCCGCTGGCAGGAATGGTCTGAATTCCAGGTGTCACCAAACGACTTCCTGGCCAACCCGCTTAATGCCGCCGGCCTGCCAATTGCCTTCGGCGCTGGCGACTACACCACCTATGAGCTGGGCCTGGCCCGCCGGGTTACAGACAAGCTGGCTGTTCTGGGCTCCGTGGCCTACGAGCCGGAAACCAACAACCTCGTGGGCAACCTCGAAGGGCGCGACGGCTTCATCAGCTATGGCCTGGGCGTGCGCTACTCGACACCGACCTATGACATCACAGCGGGCATCCGCTATGTTGATCTGGGCCCGGCCACGACCACGTCCATCGGTTCGACCTTTGCCGGCAACGATGCACTGGCCTTCGGTCTAAAGCTCGGCTATCGATTCTAAATCGCGCCGCACACCAAACAAAAGCCTCCGCCACTCCCTGTGGCGGGGGTTTTTCTATGCCACGCTCATCCTCCCAAAACCCGCCCCCTGCTGCATTTTTCCAAAAATACTCTGGGGGAAGAGCCCGGAACGGGCGACAGCGACAAAGCCCCCTACACACCTGATTACCCTGCATTAGCGTTTGACCAATCCCGCTGCTCTGGCTACCACCACAAGGTCAAAGGAGCCTGCGATGATCTACTCTTCCCCACAGGATTGGCTGGATGCGCCCAAGAAGCGCGTGTTGTTCTACGGCATGTCCGGTCTGGGTAAGACGCACCTCTCCAACATGCTGCGCGCGGCGGGGGCGTGGTTTCACTACTCCATCGACTATCGCATCGGCACCCGCTACATGGGCGAATTCATTGCCGACAACGCCAAGGCAGAGGCTATGAAGGTCCCATTCCTGAGGGAGCTTTTGATGACGGATTCAATCTATATTGGCTCCAACCTCACCTTCGACAATCTGGCCCCCGTCTCCACCTATCTCGGCAAGCCCGGCGATCCGGCCCGGGGCGGCTTGCCAATAGAAGAGTTTCATCGCCGTCAGGATCAGTTCCGCCGGGCCGAGGAATCGTCGCTGCGCGATACGAATTATTTCATCGAACGCGCAGAGCGGCTTTACGGCTACCCGCATTTCATCTGCGACACTGGCGGCTCGATCTGCGAATGGGTCGATGGCGAAAACCCCAACGACCCTCTCCTGAAAGAGCTGGTCCAGCAGTGCCTGCTGATCCGAATCGAAGGCACCAAGGCCCATACCCAGGAACTGATCCGGCGCTTCGACCGCGCACCCAAGCCCATGTGCTACCAGCCAGAATTCCTGGTCGACGCCTGGGCCAGCTTCCTGGCCGAGACCGGCCTGCAAGAGGAAGAGGTCGATCCAGACACCTTCATTCGCTGGACCTATGCCCGTGCGCTGGCCCATCGCAAACCCCGCTACGAGGCAATGGCAAAATGGGGGATCAGCGTGACGGCGGACGAAGTCGCAAAAGTCGCAACTCCTCACGATTTTGAGAGCCTTGTGGCCCGCGCCCTTGAGCGTCGGGCTAACATTGTTACTTAGGCCTGCACCAACGCCCAGATCGGACCAAACACACCATGCCCATCAAAATCCCGTCAGACCTTCCTGCCTACTCCGTGCTCACGCGCGAGGGTGTGATGGTCATGAGCGACGATGACGCGGCGCGTCAGGACATCCGCCCCCTACGTATTGGGTTGGTCAACCTGATGCCCAAGAAGATTCAGACTGAAAACCAGTTTGCGCGGCTGATCGGCGCCACACCCCTGCAGATCGAACTGAACCTCATCCGCATGTCTGAACACCTCACGAAGAATACGGCCGCAGAACATATGGAAAGCTTCTACCGCCCATTTTCCGAGGTTGAGGCCAGTGGAGAGAAGTTCGACGGCCTGATCATCACAGGTGCGCCAATCGAACATCTGGAGTTTGAAGACGTGACATACTGGCAAGAGCTTTGCCGCATGTTCGACTGGACCCAGACCCATGTGCATTCCACCATCGGTGTGTGCTGGGGCGGTATGGGCATGATTAACTATTTCCACGGGGTCAAGAAACACATGCTGGCGCACAAGGCGTTTGGCTGCGTACAGCATGAAAACCTCGCGCCGGCCTCGCATTTCCTGCGGGGGTTTTCGGATGGCTGCGTGATCCCCGTCAGCCGCTGGACCGAAATGCGCCAGGAGGAGATAGACGCAGCACCTGGCCTGACCACCCTGCTCAGCAGCCTCGAAACAGGACCGTGCCTTGTGGAAGATCCCGCCCATCGCGCGCTCTATATCTTCAACCATTTTGAATATGACAACGACACGCTGAAACAGGAATATGACCGCGATGTGGCCGCTGGCACCCCGATCAACGTGCCAGCCAATTACTATCCCGATGACGACCCCAGCCGTCCACCCCAGAACCGCTGGCGTAGCCATGCTCATCTTTTTTACGGCAATTGGGTAAACGCGATCTATCAGACCACCCCCTTCGATGCTGATGCCATTGGCGGCTAAACTTGCCCTCTGCCTTGCGCTGGCCGCGCTGATCGGCTGGGGCATCACGCTCCACCGCGCCCGCGGGGCCGAGGCCACGGCAGAGGCGGCTTTCCCTCCCGAGGGGCAGATCTTGTCCGTCTCCGGCGTGCAGGTGCACGCGGTGGTCATGGGGAAAGGCCCGGACGTGGTGCTGATCCATGGTTCTTCTGGCAACACCCGGGATATGACCTATGCACTGGCCCCCGAACTGGCCAAAAGGTACAGAGTGATCACTTTTGACCGTCCCGGGTTGGGCTACACTGATCCCCTCGACCCCAAGGGCGCCAGCCTCAAGGATCAAGCCAAACTGCTGTCGCAGGCCGCTGCGCAACTGGGGGCCGAGAACCCAATTCTTGTTGGGCACTCCTTTGGCGGGGCTCTTGCGCTCGCCTGGGCTGTGCACCATCCCGACCGCGTATCAGGCATCGTGGCACTGGCGGCGGCATCTCACCCCTGGAACACCGGGCTTTCAACCTATTACAAAATTCTCTCCCACCCCGTTCTGGGGCGACTAACGATCCCGTTCATCACCGCCTTCGTAGGCGAAGACCGCGTGCAGCGCGAGTTTGAAGGCGTATTCGCGCCTGACGCCGTGCCCGATGGCTACTTGAACCATTTCGGCCCCGGCCTGACCCTGCGTCGCGCCTCGTTAAGGGCCAACGCACTACAACGGGCCAACCTGCTTGACGAGATCACCACCCTTGCACCGCGCTATTCAGAGATCGCAGTACCACTGGAAATCCTGCATGGGACCGTGGACACAGTCGTAGGTCTAAACATCCATTCCCGCCCGCTGGCGGCAGCGGTCGAGGGCGCAAACCTCGTGCCGCTTGAGGGCTTGGGCCATATGATCCAGCACAGCGCGCAGGCCGAAACCATCGAAGCCGTAGCCCGCGTCACAGCCCGCCTTACCCAGCAACCCTGATTGCGCTTGGCCCCTGTTGGGCCCATAGTGAACTGAACCTGAACAAGGAGGCTTAAAGGATGGAGCTGCCTTTTGAAGGCGCAATCAGCGCGTTTTATGAAGACCCTGCCCAGAAAGAGTTGCACATGCTCATCTCTGGGGCAAAGAAGAACGACATCCTCTCGGACAGCTACCCTTACGCAGAACGCAAGGACAAGAGAGATTACGAGGACGAGCTCGAAGCGCTCCAGATCGAGTTGGTCAAGCTACAGGCATGGGCGAGGGAAAGTGGTGCCCGCATCGCCATCGTGTTCGAGGGCCGCGACGCTGCCGGAAAAGGTGGCACCATCAAGCGGTTCCGCGAAAATCTAAACCCTCGCGCCGCACGGGTCGTAGCACTGTCCAAACCTTCGGACACCGAAAGCACTCAATGGTATTTCCAGCGCTACATCGCTCACCTTCCAGCAGCCGGAGAAATCGTGTGCTTTGACCGCAGCTGGTACAACCGAGGCGTTGTCGAGAAGGTTTTTGGCTTCTGTACGGATGCACAGCGGGAAAGGTTTTTTGCGCAAGTTCTTGAATTTGAACGCCTCTTGGTGGATGAGGGTATCCACCTCTTCAAATTCTGGCTCAATGTTGGTCAGGCCGAACAGTTGCGCCGTTTCCTAGAGCGTGAAAACGATCCTCTCAAACAATGGAAACTAAGCTGGATTGACGTAGAGGGATTGAAGAAATGGGACGACTACTCTGCCGCTATTTCTGAAACACTGAAGCGCAGCCATACGGATGAGGCGCCCTGGACGATCATTCGATCCGATGACAAACGCCGCGCCCGGCTCGAGGCGATCCGCCATTTGCTCGACGCGATCGATTATGCGCGCAAATCAAAGGACGCTGTGGGCCAACCCGACCGCAAGATTTGTGGTGGCCCGGACATCTGGGATGGCTAAACGCGGCTATCACCACGGCAACCTGCGACAGGCCCTTGTCGAAGCAGCACTTCTTCTTATCGAAGCGAAGGGCCCCACCGGCTTCACACTATCACAAGCGGCCAAACAGGCGGGTGTGACACCGGCGGCGGTCTACCGCCACTTTGACGGGCGTGAAGACCTGATCGCGGAAGTGGCCCGCCAGGGGTACGAGATTTTCGCCGATGTGATGCAGTTTGCCTATGACAAGGGCCAGCCTTCTGCGCTTGCGGCGTTCGAGGCGACGGGCCGCGCCTACCTTGCCTTTGCGCGGCGTTACCCGGGCCATTACATCGCCATGTTTGAAAGCGGTATCTCGGTCAATCGCACGCCTGAACTCGCCACCGTGTCGGCCCGTGCCCGCGCAGTGCTGGAACGCGCCGCTGAAGAGCTAAGCCAACACATCCCCCCCGAAAAACGCCCCCCGCCCGCGATGTTCTTTGCCCATATCTGGGCGCTGAGCCACGGGGTGGTAGAGCTTTTCGCCCGCAACTCCCCCGGCACACAAAGCCCCTTCCCGCCCGAGGATCTGCTCGAAAGTGGCATCGGGGTCTACCTGCGCGGGTTGGGTCTTATTCCGCCGGATGAGTGAATAGGTCCGACGTCTTTTGAGAGCCCTCAGCGAAACGCTGCCATCGCCTTAGTTTTGGGCAAAACAGAGCGCGTTCGACAGCCCGTGGCGTGGCGATCCAACGACTGAGCAGCAGCGCTTTATGGTGCAAAATCCGAACACTATCAGAGCGAAGCGCAGGTGGCACCCCTTCGCCAGGCCAGGGGGCGGCCTGGCGAAAGCGCGGCGGGCTTCGCACTCGTTCCGCGCAGGGGCGTTTCAAGGGGTGTTTGCTGAGGCCTCATCAAAGAATGCGCCCTCTCCTCAAAACCCCCGATCACTCCGAACCTCAGCGCAGCGCCTCAATAACCTTAGGCGCCAGGTAGGTCCCACTGACGCCCGAGGCATGGTCATCATCCATGTAAAGCGCGTCCCCGTCCCGGATCCACGCGAACCGGTCGCCTTGGGTGAACAGCGCATCCAGCGTCACCACCTCGGCCCCCAGCTCATCGGCCAGCCGCGCCGTGACGTCCCGCGCATAGGCTTGCAACGCATCGCTTTCGGAACGGTCCACGAACGTCTCTTCAAACCACGCCCGTGCCGCCTCATCCTCCAACCCCAAAAGCATCGCATTCTGAACAACGATCCCCGGGATCACCTTCTGCTGCGGGATCTGGCTGACCACGAACACCCGCATCCCCTGATCCCGGAACGTCGCAATCGTGCGCCGCAGGCCGTCCTCAAATGTGGCCTTCCAAACGGGATCGGATACGAACCGCTGCCCTGCCACCTCGCTCAGTCGAAACTGGGGGTCGACGCCCGAGTAATCCCCGCTGGCGTAAAGGCTCCACCGCGCAACCAGCACGACCGTATCTATGCCCTTCTCTGCGATCTCGGCGGCCTGCACATCGCGCGCATCATGGCACACCTGCGATCCCAAACCACCACGGGCCGTGTAAACGCCCAAAATCGGTGGGCAGCCGGGTTTGTCACCCAGATAGATCACCGCATCCAGCGCCTTGGCTGCCGGCTCGAAACTCGGCAAAAGGGCACGCGAATGGCTGTCACCCAGAATGGCAATCCTGCGCGGCGCGTCCTCCTCGCCGAAAACCGTGCACAGCCCCTGCACCACGTCCTTGCTGGTGTCAGTGCAAAGTGCAAAGGCCGGGTGGCTGATCGTCTGTTCATAAAGCCGATCCAGATAGGCCGATTGCCCAAGGTTGAGCCGCGACGGATATCCCTCCATCGCCTTGCCCGTCAGGCCAAAGACGGCAAAGACCACAATGCCAGCGGCACTGGCCCCCAGCATACCACGCTGCGTAGGCAGAACGCGCGGGTTCTTGCCCCTGAAAGGCTGCTCCACGAACCGCCAGCTGAGCCATGCCAGCACCAACGCGACACCCGCCAGGCCCAGCATAACCCAAAGCGGCACTTCCGAGGGGCTTCGAATACGGGCGAAGGCAAACAGCGGCTGATGCCACAGGTAGGCCGAGTAACTGATCAACCCGATGCCCACGAGTGGTTTTACCGACAGGACCCGCGCCGTGATTGTATCCCTCTCGGCGAACAGAATGATCAGGCAGGTCCCAAGCACCGGTACCAACGCATAAACAGACGGGAACGGGATCGAGGCATCATAATAGACGCTTGACCCCAAGATCATCGCCAGTCCAAGCGCAGCCAGACCCTCACTTTTCATCTGCGCGCGCTGAAACAACACAACTGCACAAATCGATCCGGCCAAAAGCTCCCAGAACCGGGCGGGCGTGAAATAGAAATTCTGGTTGGGATAGGTCCGCCACCCCCATTCTGCCACCGCTAGCGACAGCGCGGCCAGCCCGGCGAATACCAGCAGGAATTTGCGCCGCCCGAACGCGCCAAGCGCTACCAGAACCAGCGGGAAGATCAGGTAATACTGCTCCTCCACCGCAAGGCTCCAGGTGTGCAGCAGAGGGCGCAAATCAGCGCCGAGGTCGAAATATCCACCATGTTCCAGAAAATGCACGTTCGAGATGAACAAGGCGGCAAAGGCCAGTGACCGGGCAAAATCCTCGAACGGATAGGGGGGAATCCAGACCCAGGCAAAAGGGATGCAGACGGCCAGAACCAGAAACAACGCCGGCAAAATCCGTCGCGCGCGCCGCTCGTAGAAGCCCAGCAGCGTGTAGGTGCCCGCCTCCCGCTCGGCAATCAGGATAGAGGTGATCAGGTAACCCGAGATGACGAAAAACACGTCAACTCCAACGAAACCGCCACTCCAGAAACTCAGACCGGCATGAAACAGGATCACCGGCAGCACCGCCACCGCCCGCAACCCGTCAATCTCGCGCCTGTAATTCACGGGCCCACCCCTCTAACGTCGCGCCCGTATAAAAGCGGACCCTGCTCAAGGCAAGCCGCGCAGGCCCTGTTTCTGGTGGCCCAAAATTCTAGGGGGTCCGCATGAAATGTGACAGGGGCAAAGCCCCCAAACACGTGCGCGAAGGATTATTCAGTTCCAGTGGCAGCGCTGAACATCGCTTCCATGAAACCGGTCTCACTCATCCGCTCCATGGCCAGTTCCATCATGCCGCATTCTTGCTGAATACCGATTGAGGCCTCCATTGTAAGGCCCTCAGGCATCACGTTCATCTCCTCGCCCATTTCTTCAAGGCTCTGCTCCTCAAGCTTCGGCAGCATATCCTCCATCAGGTCCAGCATCTCGTCGACACCGCCCTTGCCGATCTCGGCACGGTAGCCATCCAACATGCATTCACCAGCCACACGGAATGCATCGTCCCATTCCATATCCGGGATCAGCGCCATCACCGGTGCGGGGTCAGCGCCAGTCTCAGCCACCATTGCTTCGACCATCTTGACCATCATCAACTCATTGGTCCGCTCACTGACCGATTCAAGGCGGTCAAGTTGGCTGTCCGCGAAAACAGCGGTCGGGATGGCAAAAAGGCCAAGGGTAACAAGTGTACGTATCATGAAAATCTCCCAAAATCTTTACTTCGCAGCGTAGTTCGCTTGCCGCAAATCGCAAGCCTGAGCTTCCGAAAGTTTTGGAAATTTGCATGCTCTGACGTCACTTAATGACTGCGTCCAAAATCTATCGATGATTCCGCCCTGCCCAAATGTTTGGGACAAAACCCCAAAGTCAGTCGTCTGTTGATCCGTCAATCAGGCCGTGCTTGCGCAGCTTCACGTAAAGGCTCTGTCGTGACAGGCCCAGCATGTCGGCAGCTGCAACACGGTTATTGTTGGTGAGCTTGATCGCCATCTCGATGCACATCTTCTCAACCACATCCGACGTCGCCGACACAAGTTCTTTCAAGGGGGCAGTGCCCACCAATTCCATCATGTTCTTCATGGCGTCATCGGTGATCATCCCCTGTGAGGCCTCCGCCTCTCCCGAAGTCGTAGGCGAGACATGGCGAATGATGAAGCCAAAGCCACCATCTCGGTTGCGCTGGCGTAGTTGGGTGACGGAGATATCCACGCTAGCCCGGTTGCCCACCACGCTGCTGATCTGAGAGTTGTAGTGGCTCATTCTCCCACTCTCGACCGAGGTCTCCAACATCAGCTTGAGATCGACAGCCCCACGCACAAGAAAATCCGCCAGGGAACGGTCTTTCACATCCCGCAACTGCGCGGCATCCGTCAGAACAAGAAACGCCTCGTTCACATCCCGGACAATCCCCTTGGAATCGGTCAGCACAATCGCATCACTTGAGCCCGCAAAAAGCGCTAAAAGACTGTTCGCGGCGTCTTCTACACCCTCAGCATCCTCGACCGCAGGCTGCACACGGCAAAGCAGGAACAACTCACCAGATGCACGAAAATACTCTGGTACAAGCTTCAGACACTTGCCATTGCGACGTGCAGTAACTTCAACTGGTGCCGCTCCGTCAGAGGCGCTGGCGGTTTGCAACGCATCCATAAGCTCTTCGCGGCGCCGCCCCTCGAAAATCTGGGCAAAGGAACTTCCGGTCAATGTATCGGGTTTGGACCCGAAGAGCCGCGCGGCAGAACCGTTCATGTCCTGCACCCGGCCCCTTTCAGCTTCGATCAGGACAAAGGGCGTTTCCGATGCTTCAAGCAGCACGCGGTAGAACGTCTCGACGCTGCGCATGCGCTGCTGGTCCCGCTCCCGCGCGACCTGTTCGACCACAAGGCGTTGTTGCACCTCGGCCACGGGCTGCATATCTCGGCCGACCATCAGGATGTCATCACCGCCCTGAATACTGTGCAGAGAATAGCGGATCGGAAACTCCAAGGCGCCGTTGTCTACGTGGTTAAGTTCGATCGGTCGGCGCGCGATTGAGGGGTTTTCCCCAGCAATCCGCCGCCGTTCGGAATACTTCATACAGCTTTCTTCGGTCAGGTAGTCTGCAAAAGATTGTCCTACCCAATGATCCAAGCTGCCCAGCGAAGGACATTCAGGATTTACAGAAACACCGCGCACAATACCGTCTGCATCAACCATAACGGCGAGGTCCGCGACATTCTCCACAAACCCTTCAATTCGTTCTGGGTCCGGAAGTGTGCCGGCCCTGAAACGCTCATATACGCGTCTTTGGTCAGTCAAATGTCAAAACCCGGTTATAGTTCCGATTTCAGTTTCAAGCCGCGTCATCACGCATCGCCCTCCATCAGGACGTTTTTCGTTGCAGACACGAGCGCGCACTTATCAATCGCTTCCTGGACAGAATTAACGACGAAATCGGCCCCCGTTCTTGACCATTCTATTTCTAGCCGCTCAACCACGTTACCACTTACAACAACCGGTGGAATATCCCGCGCGGTATGACGAATATATTCCACGAACTTGGCCATGCGATCAACCGTGTCGCGCGATCCCATGGTAATGCCTAACATAGCAAAATTATTAGCATCCAGTACCTCGCATACCTCCTGCGCGGTGACCGAAAGCGCGATCCGGGCCCAGACGCCCTTGCTCCGGAACTGGTCAGCCGCAACGAAGACTCCGAGCGAGTGCTGCTCGAACTCCGGCACGACCATGAGGACCGAGTCCCCGTCAAGTGCAGATCCGATGCTCCAGCCACCTCGGGTGGCTTTATCCTGTGTCCGGAAAACCGATTGCAGTCGCGATGAAGCAATCGTTACGTCAACGAAGCTGGCCTCGTCGCCCACCCACATATCGCCTAAGCGGTTGGCCACTGCAGGGATAAGCTCATGTAAAAGCTCATCCCGCGAGGCAACCCCCGCGAGCAAACGGTTAATCACGACTTCGTGCTCCGTATCCCCACTGGCCAAAGCGGCATCGCACAGTCGCCCAACCCACTCAGTGTGGGATTCAGGCAATGCACGGCCGCCGTATCTGACCAAGGTTCTCAACGCAGCCTCTGCCAGTAAATCAATACTTGGTCTCTGCGCCGTATGGGGCCCGTCGCCGGGATATGTGCCATTGTCATTCATGACATCCCCAGATGTGTACGCGACCGACTCTGCACTCGGTCATTAGTCAGGCGCGTTGTGACGTGTTGATAGTATGGTCTTTTTGACCTCAAATGTCAATTTTTATTAGCAAAACAAGGACCCACTCAGAGGTAGTGTGTTGTTTTCAACCCTTATTACATCGCACCGACCCCGCCGAAAGACGGATATGCGCACCCAAAAGACAGACATGCGGAAAGTTGGCTCCCAGCGTGATTAAAAAAGTTTACAGATAACCCACCGTAAGTGTACATTTTAGTTGACACTAATGACCCTGCTTCCCTAGCATTGTGTCAAGTTGAATTGGCAGTCGAGGGGATGATGACGCCGCAAGCGCCGAATAAGACAACGGGCGACGCGCTTTACACCAAGGCACAAAGACAGCGCCGGGACGAAACGATCTGGACCACGGTTCAGGGCGTATTGGCCCCTGCGCAATTCGTCGTGTTCCTGGTCTCGCTTGGCCTTGTGTTGCGCTTCCTTCTAACCGGCGAAGGGTATGAGGCGGCAACGCTCTCAATCTTAGTCAAGACAAGCTTTCTCTACCTCATCATGATAACAGGTGCGATCTGGGAAAAAATCGTTTTTGGTCAATATCTTTTCGCGCCATCCTTCTTCTGGGAGGACGTGTTCAGCTTTGCTGTTATCGCCCTGCATACGGCCTATATCTGGGCGCTTTTCACCGGCGCGCTTTCCCCCACTGGCGAGATGGCTCTCGCCCTTGCAGCCTACGCCGCCTACGTCATCAACGCAGGGCAGTTCCTGCTCAAACTGCGCACTGCGCGCCTGCAGGCTGAGGCCGCGGCATGACGGCGCATATGACCCATCCCCCGGCCAATGGATGCCGCAACACACCGGTGCTCAAGCAACGTGGCCAGCACGAGGTCTTCTGTGGGCTTACGGGAATCATCTGGCTACACCGCAAGATGCAGGACGCGTTTTTCCTGGTCGTGGGCTCGCGCACCTGCGCTCACCTGCTGCAATCAGCCGCCGGTGTTATGATCTTTGCAGAGCCTCGGTTTGGCACTGCCATCCTCGAGGAAACCGACCTTGCCGGGCTCGCAGATGCCCAGGCCGAGCTTGAGCGCGAAGTGGACCGCCTGCTCGCGCGCCGCTCTGACATCCGCCAGCTCTTCCTCGTGGGCTCCTGCCCGTCCGAGGTGATCAAACTCGATCTCGCCCGCGCCGCCGAACGACTCAGCCTCAAGCACGCTCCGCATGTACGTGTGCTGAACTACTCCGGTTCGGGCATCGAAACGACTTTCACGGAAGGCGAAGACGCATGTCTCGCCTCCATGGTTCCGGTTCTGCCGGAAACCGATAAGCGCCAGCTTCTGCTCGTCGGGGCCCTCCCTGACGTGGTAGAGGATCAGGCGCTCGACCTGCTGGGCAAGATGGGGATCGAAGATATTTCGGTCCTGCCTGCACGCTCCGTCAAGGATGACGTTCGCGTGGGGCCCAATACCGTCTTCGCCCTCACCCAGCCGTTCCTCGGTGGCACTCTTGCCGCCCTGGAGCGGCGCGGGGCGCGCCACCTTCCCGCGCCTTTCCCGTTTGGCGAAGAAGGCACCACTGCGTGGCTTCTCGCCGTGGCTCGGGAATTCGGTGTCGATAAGGCGCGTTTCGATGCCGTAACTGGCGCGCCCCGTGCACGTGCTCAAAAGGCTGTGGCCCAGGCAGCGGAAAAGCTGTCGGGCAAGTCGGTGTTCTTCTTCCCCGACAGTCAGCTTGAAATCCCCCTCGCCCGCTTCCTGACCCGCGAATGCGGCATGGAGGCGGTCGAGGTGGGTGCGCCCTTCATCCACAAGGCCGTCGTGGGTCCTGATCTCGACCTGCTGGCGCAAGGTCCCACCATCGCCGAGGGTCAGGATGTGGAACTCCAGCTTGAACGCTGCCGCAACGCACAACCAGATTTGACCGTGTGTGGTCTTGGCCTCGCCAACCCGCTTGAGGCAGAAGGGCTCGCAACCAAATGGGCGATTGAGCTGGTATTTACACCCGTCCATTTCTACGAACAGGCCGGCGATCTTGCCGGTCTCTTCTCGCGGCCCCTGCATCGCCGCCGCGCCCTCAGACTTGAGGCCGCCGAATGACCCACTTCTTTCTGGTTCCAAATACCTCGGGGAGTGTGAGGGGCTGGCCCCTCACACCGACAGCGCCGTGAAGCTGTCGGTCTGGACATATGAAGGCCCACCCCATGTGGGCGCCCTGCGGGTGGCCACCGCCATGAAGGGGCTGCACTACGTGTTGCACGCCCCTCAGGGCGACACCTATGCCGATCTGCTTTTCACGATGATCG
Source organism: Roseovarius sp. (assembly GCA_963691795.1). Taxonomy (GTDB): domain Bacteria; phylum Pseudomonadota; class Alphaproteobacteria; order Rhodobacterales; family Rhodobacteraceae; genus Roseovarius. Next base: position 2,414,939 of record OY829373.1, on the reverse strand, counting down.
AGCGCCGCAATCATCGTCCCCCGGTGACCTACACAACCTTCCAGGCCCGTGACCTGGGTTCTGACACGGCCAACCTTTTCAAGACCGCATGTCAGGCCGCCTATGACCGGTTTGAGCCGCAGGCAATGATCGTTGGCGCCTCTTGCACGGCAGAGCTTATTCAGGATGACCCGGGCGGCATGGCCGAAACCATGGGTCTGCCCTGCCCGGTGATCCCGCTGGAACTGCCCTCTTATCAGCGCAAGGAAAACTACGGCGCGGATGAGACGTTCTTTCAGATCACCCGCGCACTGGCCCGCCCGATGGAACGGTCCGAACAGATCACCTGCAACCTCATCGGCCCCACGGCTCTTGGCTTCCGCCACCGCGACGACATTACCGAACTCACAGCCCTTCTGGGCGATATGGGCATCCGCGTGAACGTAACCGCACCCTATGGCGCGACACCCCATGACATCACTCAACTGGGCGCGGCCCATTTCAACGTGCTCATGTATCCCGAAACAGGCGAAGCCGCCTGCCGCTGGATGGAGCGCGAGTTAGGCCAGCCCTATACCAAGACCGTTCCTATCGGCGTTGGCGCAACCCGCGATTTCGTGGCCGAGGTGGCCCAGATCACCGGCGTCCAGCCGTCCCTCGACACGGACCGTTTGCGCCTGCCCTGGTACTCGGCCTCAGTCGACAGCACCTACCTTACGGGAAAGCGCGTCTTTATCTTCGGCGATGGCACCCATGTCGCCACTGCTGCCCGCATCGCCCGCGATGAAATGGGGTTCGAGGTGGTAGGCCTGGGCTGCTACAACCGCGAAATGGCCCGCAATATCCGCGCGCTCGCGCGCGACTACGGCGTCGAGGCCCTGATCACCGATGATTATCTCGAAGTCGAAGCCCGGATCGAGGCGCTCTCGCCCGAAATGATCCTTGGCACCCAGATGGAGCGCCATATCGGCAAACGCCTTGGCATCCCCTGCGCGGTCATCTCGGCCCCTGTCCATGTGCAGGACTTCCCAGCGCGCTACTCCCCCCAGATGGGGATCGAAGGCGCAAATGTGATCTTTGACACATGGGTGCACCCACTGGTCATGGGGCTGGAAGAACACCTGCTCCACATGTTCCGCGAAGATTTTGAATTCCACGACGAGGCCGGTCCAAGCCACCATGGCGGCCACGCCAAACTTCCCGACGACGCCCAGACAAGACCACCTGTCAGGGTGAACGAGCGCCCTGTCGAGGACACCCCCTCAAACGTCATCTGGCTCGAAGACGCCGAGCGTGAGCTCAAGAAAATTCCCTTCTTTGTGCGCGGCAAGGCCCGACGCAACACTGAAACTTTTGCAGCAGGCAAGGGACTTTCAGAGATCAATATCGACACGCTCTACGAGGCCAAGGCCCATTATGCGCGGTGACATGATCATAAATGCGCGTACCCGCGCCTACCGGGTCGTCATCCTGACGCTGGACAGCCACGCTGCGGGTCCCTGCCACCGTGTCTCCAACCGTCTCGAACGCGACTTCCCGGGGTTAGAGCTGACCGTACATGCGGCCGCAGAATGGGGCGAACGCCCCGAAGCACTGACTGAGGCGAAAGCGGCAATCGCCACCGCAGATATCGTCATCGCCAACCTGCTCTTTTTGGAAGAACATATCCGCGCCATCCTGCCCGATTTGGAAGCACGCCGCGATCATTGCGACGCCATGGCCGGCATCATTGCCGACAGCCAGATCGTAAGGCTCACACGCATGGGCACGCTGGATATGTCCGCACCCGAGAGCACCACCCGCAAGATTCTCAAGAAACTGCGCGGCACATCCACAAAATCTAAGACCGAAGACGGCGCTAAGAAGATGCGCATGTTGCGCCGCCTGCCCCGCATCCTACGGCTGATCCCTGGCAAGGCCCAGGACCTGCGTGCCTGGTTCTTGATGATGCAATACTGGCTGGGGGCGTCAGATGAAAATGTAGAGGCGATGATCCGCTTCATGATCTCGCGCTACTGCCGCCATGACGCCTGGCGCGGGGTCAAGGCCGCAGCACCGCTGGCCTATCCCGATACCGGACTCTATCACCCCGACCTGCCCGACCGCATCACGACCAATCCCGACGATTTGCCCACTCCCAAAGGGGCAAAGGCAACCGTCGGTCTTCTGATGATGCGCTCTTATGTGCTCTCCGCGGATACGGCGCATTACGATGCGGTAATCCGCGCGCTTGAGGCCCGTGGCCTGCGCGTCTTGCCCGCCTTTGCCGGTGGCCTAGATGGTCGCCCCGCGATTGAAACGTTCTTTCAGGACAAAACCGGACCCAAAATCGACACCCTGCTTTCGCTGACCGGCTTCTCGCTGGTCGGTGGCCCCGCTTATAACGACAATGAAGCGGCCATCACTGTGCTCAAATCGCTCGATGTGCCTTACGTTGCGGCCCACCCGCTCGAATTTCAGACGCTTGCCCAATGGGAGGCCTCCTCGCAAGGTCTGGGGCCAATTGAAACCACCATGCTCATTGCCCTGCCCGAACTTGACGGCGCGACCACGCCCACCGTCTTTGCAGGCCGCCATGGACCCGGTGAGATGGGTGTTAAAGAAAGCGATATCAAGGCTATGGCCCCCTGCCCGGAACGGGTAGAGGTGCTGGCAGACCGCGTGTTGCGCCAGGCCCTGCTGCGTCGCTCTGACGTGGCCAAGCGCCGCGTGGGCATTGTCCTCTTTGGCTTCCCACCCAACGCGGGGGCGGCCGGAACGGCGGCCTATCTCGACGTATTCCGCTCGCTCCATAACACGCTACAGGCCATGAAGGCACGCGGCTATGATGTGGATCCGCCCGAAACGGTGGAAGACTTGCGCGAAGCCGTCCTTAGGGGCAGCGCCGAACAATTCGGACAAGAGGCCAACGTTGCCGATCGCGTCAGCGCAGATACCATCGTGGGCCACACGCCCTGGCTTGATGAAATTGAGGCCCAATGGGGCGCCGCCCCCGGCAAGATCCAATCGGATGGGCGCGATGTGTTCATCCTGGGCCGCCAGTTCGGCAATATCTTTGTCGGACTGCAACCAGCCTTCGGTTATGAAGGCGACCCCATGCGTCTTCTCTTCGAGACGGGCTTTGCCCCAACCCATGCTTTCACCCAGTTCTACCTGTGGCTGCGGCGAACCTTCCGTGCCGACGTGCTGTTGCATTTTGGAATGCATGGTGCGCTGGAATTCATGCCGGGCAAGCAGACGGGACTGGGTGAAGGCTGCTGGCCCGACCGGCTGATCGGCGACATGCCGAATGTCTATCTTTATGCGTCTAACAACCCCTCGGAAGCGACACTGGCCAAACGCCGTGCAGGCGCCGTGACTGTCAGCCATCTGACCCCACCCCTGGCCACCTCCGGACTTTACCGGGGTCTGGCAGAGCTGAAAGACAGCCTCACCCGCTGGCGCGCCACAGCCCCAGATGCACCCGAACGGGCCGAGATCGAGGCGCTTATTGCCGAGCAGGCCGAAGCCGTTGACCTGTCGGGGCACGCGCCCGAGGCGCTGTGGCTCAAGCTGCTGGAAACCGAGGATGCGCTCATCCCCGATGGTCTTCATGTGGTGGGTCAACCTATGAGCGTTGAGGCGCGCAGCGAATACCTTTCGATCTTGCACGAGGCTGATACAGCAACGCGCACCCGGATCGAAGATCTGCTGACGCAGGAAACAGAAATCCCGGCACTGATGAACGCGCTCGATGGCCGCTTCACCCCCCCCGTACCAGGAGGGGATTTGATCCGCTCACTCGACGTGCTGCCCACCGGCCGCAACATCCACGCCTTTGACCCATTCCGCATGCCCACCGTCTTCGCCTGCCGCGAAGGCGCGCGCCAGGCCGATTTGCTGCTTGAAACGCATGAGACCCTGCCCCGTTCCGTCGCGCTGGTGCTGTGGGGATCCGACAATATCAAATCCGACGGCGCGCCCCTGGCGCAGGCGCTGGCGCTGATGGGCGCGAAGCCTCGTTTTGACAATTTTGGGCGTCTGTGTGGCGCAGACCTGATCCCCCTTGAAGAGCTGGGACGCCCACGCATCGACGTGATCATGACGCTTTCGGGCATCTTCCGCGATCTGCTGCCGCTGCAGACCAAACTGCTGGCCGAAGCCGCCTTCAAGGCCGCCACGGCAGAGGAGCCCGAAGACCAGAACTTCATCCGGGCCCATGCGCTGGCCTACGCAGCCGAGACAGGTTGCGACATGACCACCGCCGCTCTGCGGGTCTTTTCCAACGCCGAAGGGGCGTACGGCTCGAATGTCAACCTTATGGTCGACAGCTCAGCCTTTGACGACGAGGACGAGCTGGCGGATGCTTACATGGCCCGCAAGAGTTTTGCCTACGGCTTGAATGGCAAGGCCGAACGCAATGATGCGCTTTTGAACACGGCGCTTCGGGATGTCGATATTGCCTACCAGAACCTCGAATCTGTCGAGTTGGGTGTTACCACCGTGGATCACTATTTCGACACGCTTGGCGGCATTTCACGTGCGGTCAAACGGGCCCGCGGTGGTCAGGAAGCAGCAATCTACATTTCCGACACCACCCGCGGCGCAGGCAAGATACGCACGCTATCCGATCAGGTAGCACTGGAAACCCGCGCGCGCCAATTGAACCCGAAATTCCACGAGGCTCTGCTCAAACACGGCGCCGAGGGCGTGCGCCAGATCGAAAGCTCGGTCACCAACACCATGGGCTGGTCGGCGACGACAGGCCAGGTAGAGCCTTGGGTCTACCAGCGGATTTCGGAGACATTCGTACTCGACGAGGAGATGCGCAACCGGCTCACCGAGTTGAACCCTGCCGCCTCCTCCCGCATGGCCAACCGCCTTCTAGAGGCCCATGACCGTGCCTATTGGCAGCCCGACGAGGCGACGCTCGAGGCTTTGCGTAACGCGGCAGAGGCGATCGAGGACCAGTTGGAAGGGATCGCGGCAGAATGATGAATATTGAGACGCATACGGGACCAAGGCTAGGGGCTCTGTCCCCAACCCCCCGGGATATTTTTGGCCAGAAGAAACACAAAGCGTGTTTCGAAAGTGAGGTGGCATGAGCCCACGGGATGACATTCCCAGCCTGCGGGGGCTGGATGGTGAAGGATCGGTGCAAGTGCATCAGGATCCAGCAGCGAAAATCGAAGGTGCGAAGGTGTTTTCGGTCTATGGCAAGGGCGGCATTGGGAAATCGACCACGAGTTCCAACCTCTCAGCCGCCTTCACAACACTGGGCAAGCGGGTTTTGCAAATTGGCTGTGATCCCAAGCATGACAGTACGTTCACGCTGACGGGCAAGTTGCAGCCCACTGTGATCGACATTCTCAAGGAGGTCGATTTCCACCCCGAGGAGCTGCGCCCCGAAGATTTTGTTACTCCCGGCTGGGGCGGCGTACAATGTGTCGAGGCCGGTGGGCCGCCTGCTGGCACGGGCTGCGGCGGTTACGTGGTGGGGCAGACGGTCAAGCTGCTCAAGCAGCATCACATGCTGGAAGACACCGATGTAGTAATCTTTGACGTGTTGGGCGATGTGGTCTGTGGTGGCTTTGCAGCCCCCCTCCAGCATGCCGACCGGGCGCTGATCGTCACCGCCAATGATTTCGACAGCATTTACGCGATGAACCGCATTATCGCCGCCGTCCAGGCGAAATCAAGCAACTACAAAGTTCGGCTGGCGGGTTGCATAGCCAACCGCTCACGCGAGACGGACGAGGTCGATCGCTACTGCAAAGAGGTGGGCTTCAAGCGTATCGCGCATATGCCGGATGTGGATGCCATCCGCCGGTCCCGCCTAAAGAAGAAAACGTTATTCGAGATGGACGACGAAGAAGACATCGTCCGGTGCCGGGCTGAATATGTCCGGCTGGCCGAAACGCTCTTGAATGGCACCGATCCGCTGGCGCCCGCGCCGATGGAGGATCGCGACATCTTTGAGCTTCTGGGATTTGACTGATGTCCTATGACCGCACACTGGCCTCTGTCGAAACCTATTTCGACAAGACCGCGACCCGCACGTGGGAGCGGCTGACCAGTGATGCACCGGTGTCACGTATCCGCGAAACGGTGCGGCGTGGACGAGACCAGATGCGCGACCAGATCTTGTCCCGTCTGCCTGACGATTTGCGCGGGCTGCGGGTGCTTGATGCCGGGTGTGGCGCCGGGCAGATGACCACGGAACTCGCCGCGCGCGGGGCCGAGGTGGTGGCGGCTGATATCTCTCCCTCACTTCTCGAAATCGCCCGCAAGCGCCTGCCAATCAACTTGAAGGGTCAGGTCACATTCCACGCAGGCGACATGCTGAGCGATCGGCTGGGCCATTTTGACCATGTCGTGGCCATGGATAGCCTGATCTATTATTCTGGCCCCGATATAGCCGCAGCCCTCAATAAGCTGGCCGTGCGCACGCGGGGCAGCATTGTCTTCACCGTGGCACCCCGCACGCCCCTTCTGATGGCCATGTGGCGCGTGGGGCAGATCTTCCCGCGCTCGAACCGGTCACCCACTATGGTACCGCATACCCCCGAGGGGCTGGCCCAGGCGCTAAAGGACAGCGGCAGCCGTGCCCGGCTCGCCTCCTTCTCCCGCGTGACCAGCGGGTTTTATATCAGCCAGGCCATGGAGATGACCCCGTGATCCTGACCAAGGCGCATATCAAGCAGCTCTCCGTAAGCTTCCTGCCCTTCGCGGATGCCGCCAGCGACGGCCTGCCCATGTCGCAGCTTCTGCGGCTTTCGCTGTTCCAAGTGTCGGTCGGCATGGCCACCGTTATGCTTCTGGGCACGCTTAACCGCGTGATGATCGTGGAACTGTCCGTGCCCGCCACCATCGTGGCAATCATGATTGCCCTGCCGGTGCTGATCGCCCCCTTCCGAACGTTGCTGGGCTTCCGCTCTGACACCTATCGCAGCGCGATTGGTTGGAAGCGGGTGCCTTACCTGTGGTTTGGCTCACTCTGGCAAATGGGGGGGCTTGCGGTGATGCCGTTTGCGCTTCTTGTGCTTTCGGGTCAGCAGGTTGTGGGCCCCGACTGGGCCGGAGAGGCCCTTGCCGCGATTGCCTTCCTGATGACGGGCCTTGGCATTCACATGACCCAGACGGCCGGGCTGGCGCTGGCCACCGATCGCGCGGATGAGGAAACGCGTCCGCGCGTCGTTGCGCTGCTTTACGTGATGTTCCTTGTGGGCATGGGCATTTCCTCGGTCATCATCGGATGGCTGCTGCGCGACTTCTCAGCCATCCAGCTGGTGCGCGTGGTGCAGGGTGCGGCCCTCGTCGGCATTCTGCTCAACCTCGTAGCGCTTTGGAAACAAGAAAAAATTCGGCCCATGTCACGGGCCGAGCGCGCGGCGCCACGCCCCAGCTTCCGGGCGGCATGGACCGACCTGATGGCGGGCGGCCAGGCCGGGCGACTTCTGGTCGTAGCCTTCCTGGGCACAATGGCCTTCAACATGCAGGACGTTCTGCTAGAGCCTTATGGCGGTGAAGTCCTTGGGCTTTCGGTCTCCTCGACCACACTTCTGACAGCAGTCTGGGCGGCGGGTGCGCTGGCCGGGTTCCTTATTGCCGGGCGCGGGCTCTCGAAAGGGCGCAACCCCTACCGCATAGCGGCAAACGGCCTTCTGGTCGGTATCATAGCTTTTTCCACCGTGGTGTTCGCGGCTCCGATGTCATCGGCTGCGACCTTCTTTGCCGGGGCCGCTCTGATCGGTTTCGGTGGTGGATTGTTTGCGGTGGCGACACTGACCGCCGCAATGACCCTGCCTATGACGGGTATGGCAGGGCATGGCCTGGCTCTGGGCGCATGGGGTGCGGCTCAGGCAACGGCTGCGGGGCTTTCCATAGCCCTGGGTGGGGCGCTGCGTGACGGCGTCAATTCATTGGTAGAAAGCGGTCTTCTCGGAGGCACGCTGGATGCTACCTCAACGGGCTATTCTTTCGTCTATCACACGGAGATTGGTCTGCTCTTTGTCACGCTGGTGATCCTTGGACCACTGGTGCGAATGGCACCCACCCGGAAAAACCCCAACCCTCCGGAGGCGGCCCGTATCGGCCTGGCCGACTTCCCCACATGACCCGCCGAGCTATCGAAAGGATAGTGTTATGAATACAACCTACTTTGCCAATTTTGATCTGGCCGCCGTGTCGATCTGGCTGTTCTGGGTCTTCCTTGCCCTGCTGATCTACTACCTCCAGCGCGAAAACATGCGCGAAGGCTACCCAATGGAAGATGATGACGGCAACGTGGCCGCCAACCAAGGTCCCTTCCCCGTGCCGGGCGATAAGACCTTCCTGCTGCCCCATGGCGGTGGTGAGAAATCCGTCCCCTCCGGCCAGACACCCGAACGCTCTGACCTCGCGCTCGAGCGCACCAATGGCGGCACGGGCTTTCCGTTCCAGCCAACTGGTGACCCGATGGCCGACGGTGTTGGCCCGGCCTCTTGGGCGCCACGTGCGGACAAGCCGGAACTGGATGGCCATGGCCATGTAAAGATCATCCCGATGTCATCTTCTGACGATATCTCGTTCTCATGCGGGCGTGATCCACGCGGGCTGCCAGTTGTGGCAGGCGACGGCGTAACCGTCGGCACCGTGAGTGATATGTGGGTGGACGTGCCCGAAGCTTTGGTGCGCTACCTCGAGATCGACCTCGCAGACGGTTCAGGCAAACGCCTGGCCCCTATGACCCTGTCGCGCATCAAGCGGGACAGCGTGAAGATCAAAACACTCTTCAGCCACCAGTTTGCGGGCGTGCCCAAGACGGCCTCGTCCCAGCAGGTCACCCTGCTCGAAGAAGACAAGATCAGCGGCTACTACGGCGGCGGCACCCTTTACGCCACCGCCGCACGCCAAGATCCGCTCTTCGGATAACCTTCGGTCTCCAGCAACAGGAGCTGCGTGATGCAAGACGACGATGATTTCAAATTCGAGCCTGTACTGGGCCTGCCAGAGCGTCCTCCGGAGGGGGAAGAAGTGTTGTGGCAGGGCCGACCTAGTTGGTGGGTACTGGCCAAGGAATCGCTCTGCGTCAGGTGGGTCATCGGCTACTTCCTGTTGCTGGCCGTTTGGCGGGTTGGAACATTGTCGGATCAGGGCCCGTTTCTACAGGTCCTGACCGGCGCCATCCCGTTCCTGATTGCGGCAGCTTTGGCTGCCGGGATCCTGTGCGGCATCGCCTTCGTGCTGGCTCGCACCACGGTTTACACCATCACCAACCGCCGGGTGGTGATGCGCATCGGGGCCGCGCTGACGGTCACACTAAACCTGCCCTTCAAGCAGATCCGCAATGCGGACCTTGACCTGCGCAAGGGCGGCACAGGAACGATCGCGCTTGATATGAAGGGCAACACCAAGCTGTCCTATCTCGTGTGCTGGCCCCATGTCCGCCCCTGGGTCATGCGCCGGACACAACCGGCACTGCGCTGCATTCCCGACGCCAAGCGCGTGGGCACCCTACTGGCCGAGGTGGCCGAGGCAGAGATGAACATGCCTCAGGTCATGAGAACAACAAAGACATCCAAGGATGTACCAAGCCCTGCCACCTCACCCGTGGCTGCAGAATAGAACCGATGAAGACCGTCAATTCCCATATCCCCACCCTGCCCCACGCCGCGCCAGGTGGCGCGGAATTGACCCGTAATGCCCCCGCCACGCGCGCCACAGCGCAACCGGCATAACATTTGAAAAGGAGGCCAAAATGGGATGGCTAACCAGAGACATCGAACGCGCACCCTGCACGGTCGAAATATCGCATAAATTCGAAAGCCTGCACGCGCATGTACGCTTCGACAATGGCACCACTGTCTATCCCGGTGACGAGGTTCAGGTTCAAGGCCCCGAGATCATGGCCCCCTTCGGAGAGATTGTCCGCGAAGAGCGTGAGGCAGTCATCGTACGCGCCAGCAAGCTCGAACAGCTTTGGACCCGGCTTACAGGCGATCTGGAAGTGATGGAGCTTTGCGAATTTTCCTTCTCAGAGGAGGTAACACTATGAACATGCTCGCCAAACACACTGCCGATGCCACCACTGTGGAAGAAGGCCTCGCCATTCAGGAGGCGCAGGACAAGCTCTACACCGATGAGATGGCGACTGAGACGGCCATGTCCAACACGCTGCTCACACCGCGGTTCTACACCACCGACTTTGATGAGCTGGACGCGGTTGATGTCTCGAACATTCGGGATGAGTGGGACTCGTTGATTGCCCAGATGAAGGCCGACCCCAACAAGGGCCATTTTCGTAAAAACGAAGACTGGGATCACGTCGACTGGGACGGAATGGAACCCCAGCTCAAGAAGGAATTCATCGATTTCCTGATCTCCTCCTGCACAGCCGAGTTTTCGGGCTGCGTGCTCTACAAGGAAATGAAGCGGCGCGGCAACAATGAAGACATCACGCAGCTTTTCCAGCTTATGGCCCGTGATGAAGCGCGGCACGCCGGCTTCATCAACGACGCCCTGCGCGAGGCCGGCTTACGGGTAAACTTGGGTTTCCTGACCCAGAAGAAGAAATATACCTATTTCCGACCCAAGTTCATCTACTACGCCACCTACTTGAGCGAGAAGATCGGCTATGCACGCTACATCACCATCTTCCGCCACCTCGAGGCCAATCCCCAACATCGCTTCCACCCGATCTTCAAATGGTTCGAGGAGTGGTGCAATGACGAATTCAGCCACGGAGAGGCCTTCGCCCTGCTGATGAAGACCGACCCCAAGCTGACCTCGGGGCGCAATGTCTACTGGATCAAATTCTTCCTGACAGCGGTTTATGCCACGATGTATGTCCGCGACCACCAGCGCCCAGCCTTCCACAAGGCGTTGGGCGTGGACCCGGACTGGTATGCCCACGAGGTGTTCACAAAGACATCCGAGCTTTCCAAGCAGATCTTCCCGATCACGCTCGATATCGAGCATCCCAAGTGGCAGCCCCTGCTGGAAGATCTGCAGAAGGCCAACGCCGATCTGGCAGAAGCATCCGCGCAAAAAGGCGTAGGGGCCGCGATGCGCAAGCTCTCAGCACAAGCTCGTGCAGGAACGGCCTTTCTTCGGTTGATGATGATCCCATCGGTGAAGAACGAGGTGCCGTTGGAGACGCGGTTGGAGCCAGCCTACTGATGGGCCTCGCCGGCATATATCCCAAAGGACAAAGTTGGGGGCTCTGCCTCCGGTGGCGCTTTGCCCGTGTGGGCCTCAATCGCGATACTGTCGCGATTGCAAGACAGCCCACACGCCCACGGGATGTTTCTCGCCATAAGAAACATGGGGGTATCTGAATGACCTCCGCCTGGATCGCAGTACTGTTTGCAGTGTTCCTGTGGTGGTTTTCCACGGGCGCGATCCTGTGTTTGGTCAGGGCGGCCGATCAACGGGGCCCGCGCGCGCGCGTTGTGGCTTTGGTGGCGACCCTCCCCCTACTTCTGGGGGGTGCATGGGGGTTCGTTGAAACGCTTGGTCTCAGCGGCACAATGGCGGCCTATGGCGCTTTCGTAGCGGCTATAGCGATCTGGGGCTGGACCGAGATCGCCTTTCTCACAGGGGCAATAACCGGACCCAACGCAACTGAATGCCCCCCCAATGTACCAGAATGGCGGCGCTTTATGCTGGCCTGGGGTACAATTGCCTATCATGAGCTTCTTCTGACCATGATCTTCTGCGCCATGTGGATCTTTGGCGCAGGCGCGGAGAATGTTGTGGGGCTCTGGACGTTCTCAGTGCTTTATGTGGCCCGAATTTCGGCCAAGCTGAACCTCTATCTGGGCGTGCGCAAGATCAATACCGAGTTTCTGCCCGAGGTGCTGGGCCACCTGCCCAGCCATTTTCGCATTGCCAGGCTCAACTGGATTTTCCCAATCTCGGTCACGGGCCTAAGCCTTGCAGCCGCAATCCTGATGGATCGCTTGATCCTTGCAGACGCACAAGCCGTTATCGTGAGCTACGCGCTACTGTTTGCCATCACGATGCTGGCACTTCTCGAACACTGGCTGATGGTCATGCCCCTACCAGACGCCAAGCTCTGGCGCTGGATGCTGCCCACGCCAAAACCAACAGACTTACAGAAGACACCAAGACCGGAGGGACCCGATGGATTTTGACGCCATGTTCACAGCACAGCTCGACACCCTGAGGGAAGAAGGCAACTATCGCATCTTTGCGGAATTGGAACGCCAATGCGGCGCCTTTCCAAAAGCCAAAAGCTATGATGACAACGCCCCCGACGAGGTAACCGTCTGGTGCTCGAACGACTATCTCGGCATGGGCCAAAACCATATCGTGCGAGAGGCGATGAAAGCTGCAGTCGACCAGTGCGGTACAGGCGCAGGCGGTACGCGCAATATCTCGGGCACCAACCACCACCACGTGGCGCTAGAGCGCGAACTGGCTGATCTACACGGCAAGGAAAGCGCGCTGCTCTTCACGTCTGGATATGTGTCCAACTGGGCCGCGCTGTCCACGCTGGGTAGCCGCCTGCCCGATGCGGTGATCCTATCAGACGCGCTCAACCACGCCTCGATGATCGAAGGCATCCGCCATGCGCGCTGCCAGAAAATGATCTGGAAACACAACGATCCTGAGGATCTGGATCGCAAACTGGCCGCACTTCCGGCCAACACGGCCAAGATTGTGGCCTTCGAGAGTGTCTATTCCATGGATGGCGACATCTGCCCCATGCAGGAGATTGTCGAGGTGGCCGAGAAACACGGCGCGATGACCTATCTCGATGAGGTCCACGCCGTGGGCCTTTATGGCGCGCGTGGCGGCGGGGTGTCAGAGCGTGAAGGACTAGCCGACCGCATCACCCTGATTGAGGGCACACTGGGCAAGGCCTATGGCTGCATGGGCGGCTATATTACCGGTTCGGCCGCATTGTGCGATTTCGTCCGCTCTTTTGCCAGCGGGTTCATCTTCACCACCGCCCTGCCCCCGGCCGTAGCCGCGGCGGCACAGGCCTCAATTGCGCATCTCAAGACCAGCCAGGCTGAGCGGATGCAACAGCGCCGCCAAGTGGCACGCCTGCGCCAGAGGCTTGATGCGGTGGGCATTCCGCATCTGGAAAACCCAAGCCACATCATTCCAGTGATGATCAAGGACCCGGTCAAGTGCCGGATGCTGGCCGACATCCTGATGCGCGACTATGGGATTTACGTACAGCCCATCAACTATCCTACCGTGCCCAAAGGCACCGAGCGCTTGCGTTTCACGCCCGGCCCCCTGCATTCAGATGCCGATATCGACCATCTGGTCGATGCGCTAAGCGTGCTCTGGAAGCAATGCGCCGTCGCCCACGCAGTGGCCTGAGGCACAAAAAATAGGGTGGGGATTCACCCCGTCTTAAGATGTTATCAGATCAAAATGAGCCAGGCGCAGACCCGCATTCTTCAAAAGAATGCGGGCTAAATCTCGCAAAGACTTCAGTCCGTTACGCATACTCATTCGGGAATTGGGAACAAATTCATCGCATAGTATCTTGAACCCAGACGGACAGACACTACTTCGATTAAAGGGTTAAATTGTTGTTGCGGGCGGCAAGAAGCCTGCCGCCCGCAACACTGTCTTAGACGAGGTTTTGCATCACTCCATTGCAGCGCGTGAAGCTGCAGCATTCTCGAACCAATTGACGCCATTGGACAGAACCACCAAGTGGATCATTGCCGCCAAAAGGAAGAGAAAGACGCCTTGTGCTACGAACACACGGCGCGGATCGAAAACGAGCCAGATCTTATAGAACTTGGACATGTATCAATCCCTCCTTAAGTGAACCAAGGGGCCCAAATGTAGGTTGCCACATGGGCAACCAAGCATGCGATCGCGAACGTATACATGCCGCTCAAGTAGACCGAATGCAGCTCTTGGGCTTGCTCGTCGGTTAGACCTGTCATCGACAGATCAGTGTTATCAGCCATGAACTTTCCTCCGGAACGTTATGCTGACGCCGCGCTCCCCGCGGCCGGGTCCGTCGGGACCTGCATGGTCCCTACGGCATCTGTCGCCCAGCATAGGCGGCAGGTCGGGATTCAAGGTTGGCGCGTAGATCACGGGATCTACCTCGAAAAAATCAAAGGCGTGATCCGGTCGGCCTCAGCCCAGGCGCGGGCCATGGGGCCACGCACGTCAAGCGAGCGTTTCCGGATGATGTGACTGATCCAGCGCTCGGTCGCAAAGGGCATAGCGAGGATGAAAATCAGCGCAAAATATACGTGAAACTCCCCCGTTCGTTTGCGACCCGGCGTGGTCTGTGCCGGTGCGTTGGATGTCATATCGGTCATGTGTTAGTCCTCCCAGTCTCTGCCGCCCCACCGGGCGCCAGGGATTTCACTGTCTCGAGCACCACCCGCTCTGCCCCGCCTCGCAGTGCGGCTTCTTCGGCCGCATCCCGTAGGGTTTTCGCGGCTGAAATCCGCGTCAGAACAGGGTGGGATGCCACGATCCGGTCCAGTTCCCTCTGGGCGTCCTCGTCCCAAGGGAAATTGCGCCGCAATGGCGTTGGCGTGGCCGCCGCGGCATCCATCTCGGAGGCCAGCGGCAAGATGTGGAACAGGGCATCAAACAGCCCGTTGCAAATCTCCTGCAACAAATAAGTGGCCCCCGCATAGCCCATCATCGGCGTGCCAGTGGCGCGCCTTATGGCGGCACCGGGGAAGCTTGCCGGGATGAAGGCGGGGCTTGGACCATGACCGGCTTTCATTTCGGCCAGGTACATCTTCTCATTGATTGACCCCATCACGATCAGCGGACGGTGCTGGTTCATCAGCGCGCGCACTTCTTCGTTGTTGGTTTTTGTCCCGGCACAGCGCGCGACAGCAAAGGCGCAAGGTAGGCCTAGATCGCCCTCAAGATATTTGCGGATACCGCGGGCATAGGTCTCATTTGCGACAATACTGAAATTGGCCGTGGCAAAGAAATCCTGCGTCACCGAACGCCAGAGATCCCACACCGGTTTGATGGTGGAATGCTTTTCACGCTCAATGAAGGGTTCGGGATTCAGATCCAGCAGCTCCCCCAGCTTGCGTAGGAATTTTGTTGTGCTGTCAACGCCGATGGGCGCCTGCAGATAGGGCTTGTCCAACAGCTCGCACAACCCACGGCCAAACTCGCGATACATGCAGATATTCACATCCGCATTTACCAGATCCCGCATCTCGGCCACATGCGAACCAAGCGGCATCACCATATTCACTTCTGCACCGATACCTTCGACGAGGCGGCGGATTTCATGCAGATCCGAGGGCATGTTGAACGTGCCATACATGGGCCCAAGGATATTGACACGAGGGGCAGCCCCCTCTTCGCGCTTCTTTTCCTTGGGCATGCGGCCCTTGGTCATGCCGAACTCGGTGAAGATCCAGGTCATGGCGCGGTCAGCAGCCTCCCACTGGTCTTCATCAATCGTTCGCGGCAGGAAGCGCTGGATCGAGGTACCCTGCGGTGTGACACCGCCACCGATCATCTCAGCAATGGAGCCGGTCACAACGACCGCCGGCAACGCCGGATCTAGCGTGCCCCAGGCCCGCTTCATTGACCCTTCGGTGCCTTCGCGCCCAAGCTCTTCCTCCCCCAGCCCTGTCACGACAATGGGCAATTCATGGGGCGGCAAGGCATCTGTATAGTGCAACACAGAGGTCACGGGCAGGTTCTCGCAACCCACTGGGCCGTCGATGACCACCTGCAAGCCCTTGGTCGCGCAGAAGGCATAGACCGCCCCCCAATAGCCCCCAGCCCTATCGTGATCTTGAATCAGCATGTGCGCCCGCCTCTCTTGGCGTGATCCGCACCGATGCGATACCGACGTGATACCGACGCGATACCGACAGGCATTTTATGACCCCAAACGCGCATCAGATCATCTCCTGCGCCTTGGCTGCGCGTTGCGCGCGTTCCATTTTCTTGCGATTCAGTTCCCGGAAATCAGGCCGCAGATTGGGGTCGCCCTCCCAGACACCTGCCGTATCATCAGAGCCCACGCCGTCAAAGAATTCACGCATATGCTCCATGCGCTCTTTGCCTGCGATGGCCGCGTTAATCACATCGGCTAGGCTGCCAGCGCCTGCCGGTCCCATAAGCGGCCGGGCCGAGATGAGGTTCGTGAAGTAAAGACTTGGAATAGCAAGTTGTTTTGCTTTCTGAACTACGGGCGTTGTACCAATGGCGAGGTCTGGCTTCACACCTTCCATGGCAGCGCAATCGTCCTCCAAAGAGGCACGGAAATTAACTGTCACGCCCTTTGCGCGCAGCCATTCGGCATCCGCCTCAGACCATGCAGACTTGGCACAGGCCGTACCCACATAAGGTACTGTCGCCCCGCTTTCGATCAGCAGGCGCGCCACGAGAAGTTCGCTGCCTTCATATCCGCTTAATGTAATGGTGCCATCAATTGGCTTACCCGAAAGCGCAGCCTTGATGGCCGGAAGGAACGTGTTCTGGGCCGTCGCGATTTTGTCAGCGGAAATTCCGAATGCATCACCGATACCTGCAAGCCACGCGGCTGTACCATCATGACCCACCGGGGCGCTGCCCACGATGGGGCGACCGGCGGCTTCGAATTCCCGCACGGCAGCGGTGTAGAAGGGATGGATCGCGGCAACTGCGCCGCAATCAAGGGCAGAGTAAAGCTCCCGCCATTCACGACAGGGCACGACTGGCCCGGCGGCCAAACCCATGGGGGCAAGCATATGGCCGATCATCATCGGATCGGCAGGGAACATTTCGCCAAGCAAGGTTACCGTGGGCAGGTCAGAGGCCCCGCCCTCGGGCGCGACAACCGGCCCAGCCTGAATTTCCTGGCGCGCATAATTCAGCATCGCCCCGGCCAAAACATCCTTCGCCTCGGCATGGGTCGGGATCCCAAAGCCCGGCACGTCGATGCCCACGACGCGCACACCATTGATCTCATCAGGCAAAAGGCGCAGGGGCACGCCACTGGCAGTCGGCACACAGAGGTTGGTGACGACGATAGCGTCAAAGCGATCTGGATCAGCTAGTTCATGCACACTGTCGCGGATGTCCTCGAACAGTTTACCCGTCACCAGCGTCTCGGAATTGAACGGCACATAGCCGACAGATCGGCGCGCGCCGTAGAAGTGGCTCACGAAGGTCAGGCCATAGACACAGCAGGCCGAGCCCGACAGGACCGTGGCCACGCGTTTCATCCGCAGACCCACACGCAAACTGCCAAAGGCGGGACACATGCTTTGGGGTTTGTCGTGTGGGCCCTGCGGGTAGTCGCGCGCATATTGATCGAGCAAATCGCTCTGGCCGGCCATGCGCGCGGCTATCTCCATCTCTGAACCGGAATGGCATCCCAGGCCGGGGTCACCCCCTGCCGCTGGCTCGGGCGTTTCTTCCCGCGCTTTGCCTTTCAACACCAGCACCTCAGAGGTGTCGTCATATTTGACTTCGTCTTTCATTCACTCTCCGACATTTGAGCGCCTGCGATTGGTCCATCAGATCCTGTATCAAAGACCCGATCTGCCCCTGCTGCACGCTTGCTATGATCGCGCGCACGGGCCGGGTTCGCCTGAGTTGCAGCCTCATGCCTCGTCATAGATCACCTCGAGGCTTTCTTTCGGCTTGGCATTCTTGCCGCGCATATCCTCATCCGTGGCAGGTTCCAGCGTGATACCCGCGCCTGTCTCAGACCCATCAAAGAGCTCCAACAGACCGTCTTGATCCAGCGGCTTGGGCCGTACCGGAGGCGCACCTGCTACAGCTTCTGCCAACCCGGCGAACAAATCGCCCCACTGGCTTTCTGCCGTGCCAACAATTTGATAGTTCGCAGACTTCTTGCGGAGATCATCATCCTGGGGGATCGATGCTAGCACCGGAATATCAGCCGCCTTGGCAAAGGCCTGCGCTTCACCAGAGTGGTCGTCCTTGTTGATCACAAGCCCCGCCACACCGACATTGCCACCCAGCTTGCGGAAATATTCCACCGCCGAACAAACGTTATTGGCCACGTAGAGGGATTGCAGGTCGTTGGACCCGACAAGGATCACCTTCTGCGCCATGTCCCGTGCAATCGGCAGGCCGAAGCCGCCACAGACCACATCGCCAAGGAAATCCAGCAGGACAAAGTCAAAGTCCCAATCATGGAAGCCCAGCTTTTCCAGCAGCTCAAAGCCATGGATGATCCCGCGACCACCACAGCCCCGGCCCACTTCCGGTCCGCCAAGCTCCATCGCGAAGACGCCGCCGCGCTTGAAACAGACATCCCCGATCTTCACCTGCTCGCCCGAAAGGTTCTTCTTGGTCGAGGTCTCGATGATCGTGGGGCAGGCCTTGCCGCCGAACAGCAGGCTGGTCGTGTCCGATTTCGGGTCACACCCGATCAACAGCACGCGCTTGCCCTGCTCCGCCATCATGTGGCTGAGATTGGCCAGGGTGAAGCTCTTGCCGATACCACCCTTCCCATAGATCGCAATGATCTGGGTTTTCTTGGTGGGCTCATCGGTGATCAGGTCTGCCAGATCTTCGTTGGCTTCATTTCGCAGTCGCTGGTCAAAATCTTTCAGGTTAGGAACATCGTCCTTCACGCCACATCCTTCCAGTTCAGAATCATCTTGAGACAGGCGGGATCACCAAAGGCGGTCTCGTAAGCCTCGGGTGCGTTTGTGGCCGAGGTCTCATGCGTAATGAGCCCACCAAGCGACAAGGCACCAACATCCATTAGGGCGCGAATTTCCAAAAGATCAGGTTTCGCCCATTCCGCTGCAATGCGCAGGCGGGCTTCCTTCATGAAGGCCGGAGGGAACGCAAAACGAATGTCGTCTGCATAAAATCCAGCCAGCACGACCTCTCCACCCTTCCCGATGCGGGTGATGAGATCGTCCAGAATTGTTGCATTGCCTGACGCATCATAAATAGACATGTAGTCGCGGCGTGGATCATCTTCAGGCGCGATCACATCGTATCCGGTCGCGCCGGTCCTGCGGGTTGGGTTGGTTTCCCAAACGGTTGGCGGCGGGGCGCCCGTCGCCATGGTCAGCCGGGCCATCAGACGACCAAGTACACCGTGACCAATGATCAACTCTGGCGCCGTCTTGCCCGGACCATGCATCGCGTGCAGCGCCGTGGCCCCAAGCGCCAGCAAGGCGCCCTCGGCGCCAAAGCCCGAATCGATCCGCATAACCCGGTCCGCTTTCGTCACCAGTCGCGCAGCCGCGCCACCGAAAAGTCCAAAGGCACCATCAAAGCAATCCGCGCCCGGCACAAAAACCCGGTCGCCCGGTCGATAGCCCGTATCGGGGCCAGCCTCGACCACCTCACCTACAGATTCGTAGCCCGGCACCAGCGGATAACCCATGCCAGGAAATGGTGGCATCTGCCCGGTCCAAAAGAGTTTTTCGGTTCCTGTCGAGATGCCAGAATGAGAAATGTCGACGACAATATCACCCGCACCCGGCGCCTTCAGCGCCAGATTGCCCACATGAAGGTCTCGAGGACCATTCAGGAGGACAGCAAGTGTATTCATGATCGCCTCCTTTCAGGTCATCATGGCGGCGATCTGCGACACGATGACATCGTACTATTTTTGTAAGTCTAAATGGACAACGCTTAGTGTCAAGTTTTCATTACACTTGACTTAAAACAGTTTTGCTGGCTGTCACCCTGGCTTGCGCCCATGAACGACACTCGTCACGAAGGGCCGCAGGGGTTTAGGAGCACGAAGTTCCTCAAACCCAACCGATTGCGCCAACTCCATGATCCGCGCCGCAGACCGGGCGCGCCCAGTCCCCATAGCCATGGTGTAGAACGCAAAGTACACGTCTCCCGCCCGTTCCGGGCTAGCCCCTCCTGACATGGGCTCAGAAATCAGTAACAAGCCACCGGCCGGCAACGCCTCATAGGCAGACCGAAGCAAGGCCTGAACGGTTTCGTCCGTATGATCATAGAGCACTCGAATAAGCGAGATGGCATCAGCCCCACGCGGCAAATCCTCGGCCCGAAAGCTGCCAGGACGAAGGTCGACACGGTCTGACAGGCCTGCGCTGTCGAAATGCGCCTGCGCGGCGGGCTGCACATCGGGCAGGTCCATCCAAAGGGCCGATAGGCCGCGATGCCGACGCAGGGCTGCCCCCAGGAAGGCCCCCGATCCGCCCCCTACATCCAGCAGGCATTTCACGTTGCGCAAAGGCGCTAGTCGAAGCGTGTCCTCCGCCACCAACACCTGAGAACGCGCCATGAGGTCCGAGTAGCGCTCAGCCGCAGGGCGCGACATGCCATCATTGCCACCAAAAACATACGGCCAGAACTGCTCTAGCCGGGTCTCACCCTGACCGCGTAACAGCTTCTCGGGCTCAGCCATATCAGCGTAGAAAGCGCGGTTATGGCGAATCATGTCTTCCAAACCCGGCACACCAAGGATGGCAGCGCCCTTGCGCGCCAGGCCAAATCGCCCATCCTTGCGCCGCTTGAGCAGGCCAAGCGCTGCACCCGCCTGCAACAAGTCCCCCATGCGGTCTGCCGGTATTGACAGCGCATGGCCAAGCGCCCGTGCGGTCTGTGGGCCATCCATGAGCTTGCGAAAAACATCAAGCTCGATCAAAGTTGAAAGCACCTGCGAGGCGACAAATCCCTGCAATATCTCGAAAATCTCCTGCCCATCGCGGCGGGCAAAGAGCCGACTGATGGGCATCCGATGCGCCCATGCCTGAAAGCCAGGCCGCGCCACAAGGCGGTTCATCCAGGCGGCAAACCCAGCACCACCCCCAGCAGGATCACTTTCCGCAACCACCGCGCGCTACGCCCTGTAGCGGGCTGGCACGTTGGGCATGATCCGCTCAGCCTGAAGGCTGACGATCTTGGCCAGTACCGCTTCCCCCGGGCAGGAGGGGATCGAGGCAATCGCACCCCCCAAAATGTCCGAGAGGTGATCAAAAGCACCCCTCACCCCAAGCTGGGCCACCGCATTAGGCCGCCCGTGCAGATCATCCTGCCCAGCAGGCTTGCCTAGGGTTTCCTCATCCAGCAAGGCGTCGCGAAGATCATCAGCCACCTGGAACGCCTCTCCGATCAGGGCGCCAAGGTCATACCAGGGCTCGGGCTCATGCCCGGCCGATATTGCACCCATTTGCGTGGCCGCAATGAAAAGTGCCCCGGTTTTGGAACGGTGGTAGGCGGCCAGGTTGATGTCAGGCTCACTCTCCCAACCTTGGCCTGCGCAAATACCGTTTGGCATGCCCGATCTTTCCGAAAGCGCAAGCACAAGCTGCGCAACCCGGTCAGGGCTATGGGGCATAGCGCGGGCCAGTGTCTCAAACGCGAGAATGATTAAACTATCGCCAGTCAACACCGCCAGTGGCTCCGAATAAGCCCGATGAACCGAAGCTTTACCGCGCCGCAAATCAGCATCGTCGAAACAGGGCAGGTCGTCATGGACCAGCGAAGCGCAATGAATGAACTCAAGCGAAGCGGCGGCAGCATCCGACAATTCCGGCGCATCATCACCACAGGCCATGGCCACCGATAAAAGGATCGTTGGACGGATCCGCGCACCACCCGGCAAGGTGGCGTATCCCAATGCATCGGCTAGTTGTTTTGGGGCTGCCGTACATTGTGAGGCCCTTAGAGCCCCCACGACCGCGCCTTCAATTCGCTCTGCAACTGGCATAGCATATCCTTGCTCTACTGGTGTGTTCTATAATTTGAACACTTTAAGTGTAAATTATTCTGGACACATACCGCTGACGAGTCAACAATCATGGCATGACAGCAATGCGCAAAACCTCCGGCGGGGGCGCAACGGCGCTCGTAATCGGCGCAGGCATTGGTGGCCTCGCAGCAACAGTCCGGCTTGCACAGGCCGGGTTTCGGGTACATGTATTGGAACGCCACGGGCATGTAGGCGGCAAGATGCGGACCCTGCCCTCGGCCGCAGGGCCCGTGGACGCGGGGCCCACCGTTCTGACCATGCGCCCGGTCTTTGAAGACCTCTTTGCAGCACTCGGCGAACGGCTTGAAGACCACCTGACGCTGCATCGCCAATCCATGATCGCCCGGCATTTTTGGCCCGATGGCAGCCGGCTGGACCTCTTTGACGACCCCGCACGCAACGACACGGCAATTCACGCCTTCGCTGGCGCGCAGGCCGCACATCAGTTCCGCGCCTTCTCGTCCCGTGCGCGGGCGCTGTTTAAGGCCTTTGACAGCCCAATGATGCAGACCCCTGCTCCCTCGCTCCTACCCCTTGTCGCCCATGTCGCCGCGCGGCCATGGCTGGCAAAGAAAATGGCTCCGCTCTCAACACTTGCAAAGATGCTCGACAAGGCATTTGACGACCCACGCCTCGCCCAACTTTTCGGCCGCTACGCCACCTATGTGGGCGGCTCGCCTTATGAGTCTCCAGGGCTTCTGTCACTCATCTGGCATGCCGAAGAGCGCGGCGTCTGGGCGATCGAGGGCGGTATGCACAAGCTGGCACTGGCACTGCAAAAACTTGCCGATAAGCGTGGAGCCGAGTTCACCTTCAACGCCCATGTCAATGAAATCCAAGTCTCCAACGGTCGCGCCACGGGCGTGTCCCTGTCGGACGGCATGGCCATTCCCGCCGATCTCGTGGTGTTCAATGGCGACCCGCGCGCGCTTGCCACGGGGCGGTTGGGAAAGGCCACAGGTAATATCGCCTCCCAGACCCGGCGCATCGCGCGCTCACTTTCGGCCGAGGTTTGTGCCTTTTCGGCCATGCCGCACGGCCCTGACCTTGCCCATCACAACGTCTTTTTCCGCGAAGACCCCAAGCCCGAGTTTGACGCCCTTGCCCGCGGGGAGTTGGACCCCAATCCCACCGTATATCTCTGCGCAATGGATCGGGGCCTGCCCGCACCGCCGCCTGCATTGGAGCGGTTTGAAACCATTGCCAACGCACCCCCCCTTCCTGTCGCCAATCCCCAACATGGTGAAAGTGACCCCAGCGAGGACACACAAGAGGACACAGATCGATGCCCGACACGCACATTTCAGACGCTCAAGAATTTCGGCCTGACCTTCACACCAACGCCCCAAGCTCAGACGATGACCACCCCAGCGGGCTTCGCAGGGCTGTTCCCCGGCTCGACCGGCTCACTTTACGGGCAGAGCCCGCACGGGATGACAGCCGCAATGAGCCGACCCACGGCGCGGACGGGAGTGCGGGGGCTGTACCTCGTGGGCGGGGGCACGCATCCGGGAGCGGGCGTACCAATGGCCACCCTCTCCGCTCGGCACGTGGTCGCGACGATCATACAAGACCAAACTTCAACCTTGAGGTCCCGTCCAACGGCTATGCCTGGTGGTATGTCGACGGGATCAGCCATGAAGGCGGGCGTGCCGTCAGCATCATCGGGTTCATAGGCTCTGTCTTTTCGCCCTGGTACGCGTGGTCGGGGCGGCGCGATCCCGAGAACCATGTTTGCATCAATGTAGCAACCTATGGGCCGGGCGGCCGGTTTACAATGACAGATCGCGGACGCGACGCCCTGCGCCAAAGCCCCGATGAGTTTACTGTAGGCCCATCTGCTATGAGTTGGCAGGGCGATCAGCTTGTCATTGACATTGATGAGATCGGTGCGCCCCCCATGATCAGTCGTGTGCGCGGGCGCATCATCCTGACGCCCTCAGCAGTCACAGGAGTGGAAGTACCACTGACCCCCGATGGTGCCCATATATGGCGACCCTTTGCACCTACGGCATCGATCACCGTCGACCTCGACGCACCGGGCTGGCAATGGGAAGGGCACGGCTATTTCGACGCCAATTTTGGCACACGCGCTCTGGAGCAGGATTTCACTTACTGGACTTGGGGGCGTTTCCCACATCAGGACGGGTCAACCTGCTTTTACGACGCCACCCGGATGGATGGCAGCGAGCTGGCGCTTGGCGTGCACTTCGATGCGGCAGGCAAGGCGCAGGTGGCAAAGCTGCCGCCCAAAACGCGCTTTCGCCGCAGCCTTTGGGCGGTCCATCGCGAGACGCGCGCGGATGCGGGCTATGCGCCTCACCAGGTGCAAAACATGCTCGACGCACCGTTTTACAGCCGCTCTGCCGTGCGCACGAAACTAGATGGAGAGGTCTGCGACGGTGTACATGAAGCGCTCGATCTGAGCCGTTTCCGTTCCCCCCTGATTAAACCGATGCTTGCCTGCCGCGTTCCGCGCCGGGCCGGATGGCGCTTTGGCTGAGACACCATCACAGTCTCCAGCGGAGATATTTCTGGCCAGGAGAAACAGCAGCTCGCGCGCCTATTTGATCTTTCGGGACATACACGCCCAAAGGGGGCTTTGCGTCAGTCGTTGCGCGCCACGTTTGGGTTGAGACGGATCACCGACCAGTTGAGCGCGCCTGCGACGCTTACCCATACGAGATAAGGCACGAAGAAGAGCCCTGCCCATAGGTCAACAGACCAAAGCGCCACCAGCGAAGCCGCGACCGAGGCCCAGAGGGCCACGAGCACCACCATCCCCAGCTTTATCTTTTCCAACCCGAAAAACACAGGTGTCCAGAGCGCGTTAAGCGCGATCTGCAGCGACCAGAACGCCATGGCGATGCCATTGTCGGGGCTCACCGCCACACGCGCCCCAGCGGCGGCCATCAGCAAGTAAAGCGTTGTCCACGCCACTGGAAAAAGCCAGTTGGGCGGTGTCCAGGATGGTTTCTTCAGCCGTGCATACCAATCGCCAGGGGGAAACAATCCCCCCGTTGCCCCGGCCGCGAAACACGCGGCAAGGAATATCACAAAGCAAATCCAGAACATATTTGCTTATCTAAGCGGTCGCGCCGCTTGCAGCAAGGCCGCGTTGTCTTCGATATCCCGCTGTCTTAGCCGCGCCAAGGTCGCGTAGAGCGCATCACTCCAATCCGTCCCGCGTTCCGCTGGGGTGGCGGCGGCGCGGACCAGAAACGTCGTCTCAGCCAGTGGGCTGGCATAGATCACCGGCGAGCGCGGTATCACCGTGGTGGCCAGCGCGCGCGTCACGGACAGCATCAGCCAGCCCAACTTTTGCGTATCATTCGTATAGGCGCGGTAATTGATCGCGTCATATCCCTGCCGCCGCAGCTGCGTGCCGATGCCAGCATAAATGAAGCGGGCCGCGAAAATTCCAGGACGGCAATCCACTGGTAAGGCCGCAACCCCTGCCTCAGACCGTGCATAGAGCCGGTCTGCCTCAGTCAAGAGCCGCTTGGATAGCACCTTCAACTCTGGGCACATCTGCGGGTTGGCAAGGAACCTGTCGACGTCGATGTCCATTTCGTCCAGCCACTCCAGCGGTAGGTACAGGCGGCCCTCGCGCGCGTCCTCGCCAACGTCACGGGCAATGTTAGTCAACTGCATCGCCACACCCAGATCGCAGGCCCGTGCAAGCGCATCGCGGTCGCGCACGCGCATCAACACACACATCATCGCCCCCACGGCAGAGGCCACCCGCGCCGAGTAATCCCGCAACTCCGACAGCGAGGCATAGCGCCGCTCCATCGCATCCCAGGCCAACCCCTCCAAAAGCGCCTCTGGCAGGGCGCGGGGCATGTCGAAATCCTCGATGATAGCGGCAAAGGCGCGATCGGCAGGCCCATCCTCGGGTATGCCCGCATAGGCCTTGTCGAGGCGTTCATGCAGGCGGATCACCGCCTCGGCCTTCTCTAGCTGCAAATCCACCGCGTCATCAGCCAGACGGCAGAAGGCATACAAGGCAAGCGCCGGATCACGCAGTCGTTTGGGCAGCACCTTAGAGGCAGCATGAAATGAGCGCGACCCGTGTCGGATCGCTTCAACACAATGATCCATATCCCGGGGATTAATCATTCCGCTGCCTCCAGCAATTCTTGTTTCTTGGGCACTCGCACTGGGTCTGGCACCAGCTGCGCCAGCACTTCCGCACTCGAAATCACCCCGGGCAGCCCTGCGCCAGGATGTGTGCCCGCGCCCACCAAATATAGGCCTTGCGCTTCTTCGCTGACATTGTGAGGTCGAAACCACGCACTTTGCAGGATGCGCGGTTCAATCGAAAAGCCACTGCCGTGAGGGCTGAGATAACGGTCGCGAAACGTATCGGGCGTGAACACTTCAGAGGCGGACAGGTGATCACCCAGACCAGGCATCATCTGGTCCTCAAGCACCGCCTGCACCTTCTTGCGATAGGCCTCCCCCATCTCGGCCCAATTGACCGGATGGTCATGGCCTAGATGCGGCACCGGGCTGAGCGCATAAAAAGTATCGCCCCCCTCGGGCGCGACAGCGGGATCGGTCACACTGGGGCGATGGACATAGAGGCTCATATCCTCGGCCAACTTACCCTTGATAAAGATGTCGCGTACCAGCCCCTTGTAGCGCGGACCGTTCAGGATCGTGTGGTGACCCACATCCGCCCATTTGCCCCGAGTGCGCCGGGTGCCAAAATACCAAACGAAAAGCCCCATCGACCATCGTCTGCGCTTGAGTTTCATGGGCGTCCAACGTTTCTTGGGCACATTGCGCATAAGCCGATCATAGGTGTGGCCTGCATCGGCGTTGGACACCACGACATCCGCCGCGATACGCTGCCCGTCGGTCAAACGCACACCTACAGCACGCGCGCCCTGCATCTCGATCTCATCAACTTCTGCACCCTGCTGCACGTGACCGCCCTGAGAGGTGACCACGTCCACCATCGCGCGGGCAATCGCATCGACACCGCCAATTGCGTAATGAACGCCAAATGCTTTTTCCAGGTGGCTGACAAGCGCATACATCGACGTAACATGGAAAGGGTCGCCACCGATGAAGAGCGGATGAAAGGATAGCGCCATCCGTAAACGTGGGTCGCGCACCCGGCTGGCAGCAAGCGCATGGATAGAGCGATCCGCCCGCAGCATGGTGAAAGCGGGCAGTACCTTGATAAGATCCCAAAGCTTGTGCATCGGGCGCCGGCCCATATCCTCAAAACCCAGCCAATAGCGGCGCTCGGCATCGCGAAGGTACCGCTCATATCCCGGAAGATCACCGGGGGAGAGGCGCCTGATCTCGGCCCGCATGGCGTCGGTATCCTGACGCGCCGTGAAGCTTGACCCATCTGGCCAGCGGATTTCATAGAAGGGATCCATAGCGCGCAGGTCAACCTCCTTGTGGAAGTCGCGACCGCATGCAGCCCAAAGTTCCTCGAACACCTGAGGGACGGTGACAATGGTAGGTCCAAGGTCAAAACGGTGCCCATTCTGCCACAGGCACGAGCCGCGCCCGCCTGGCGTCTCAAGCCGGTCTAGCACGGTAACACGATAGCCCTTGGCTCCAAGGCGCATGGCTGCTGCAAGACCGCCGAGCCCCGCCCCAATGATAACAGCATGGGATGGTCCCTGAGAGGTTGAAGGGGAACCGGATACAGGATTGGAATATGTCAACATTTCTTTAGACTACATATGTCTAGTTAAATTGACAATTGCGTATTGCTGCTTTTAACTAAGGACATGGCCGCGCCATTCGGTGCGGTTTGCGCCAATTTCAACACCTTAGGGGTGGCCAAGATCAAGACCGTCAGCCTCAGCTTTTTTCGCTTTGCGCCGGGAATGGCGCGGATTTGGGCCTTCGCGATGATGGGTCTGGCCCGACCGGCCATGGCCCGGCTGGAGGATATTGGCTTCTGGAAGCTTTGCGGCTCCGGCACCGGCGAAGGGTTCACGCCCATCCCCAATACCGGGGTCTATGCCATTCTTGCCACCTGGCCGGATCTGGACACGGCGCGGGCGCAGACCACGCAGGCCGGCATCTACAACCGCTACCGTGCGCGGGCAGAAGAAGACTGGACCGTCTTCCTCACCCCCACCTCCGTCCGGGGGCAATGGTCCGGTGTCACCCCGTTCGAGGCCGATCATCCCGCCGACAACGGCCCGGTTGCAGCCCTGACCCGGGCCACGATCAAACCCCGTGCCGCCATGCGGTTCTGGAAACGGGTGCCCGATATCAGCGAGGTCATTGGCACCGATGACAACGTGGTCTTCAAGATCGGCATCGGTGAGGTGCCGCTTTTGCATCAGGTTACATTCTCGATCTGGCCGGACACCTCCACCATGGCCAATTTCGCCCGCAAGGACGGCCCCCATGCCCGTGCCATCAAGGCCGTGCGCGACGGGGACTGGTTCCAAGAAGAACTCTATGCCCGTTTCGAGGTCGCGGCCTGTGACGGCACATGGGACGGGAAACCGCCCCTGCAACGACTGGGATACGCGTAATGTCTCAACCCTTCCCCTTCTCCGCCATTGTCGGCCAGCACGACATGAAAACCGCGATGATCCTCACCGCGATCGATCCGGGACTGGGTGGCGTTCTAGTCTTCGGCGATCGGGGCACCGGGAAATCCACGGCCGTACGGGCTCTGGCAGCACTGCTCCCACCCATCTCGATGGTGGCTGGCTGTCCGGTGAATTCGGCCAGCATCAAAGACTGCCCCGACTGGGCAAATGTCACCAACACTTCGATCGTTGACCGCCCCACCCCCGTGGTCGACCTGCCCCTTGGCGTGACCGAGGACCGCGTGACCGGCGCGCTCGACATCGAACGCGCGCTGACGCAGGGCGAAAAAGCATTTGAGCCTGGACTGCTGGCAAAGGCGAACCGGGGCTATCTTTATATTGATGAGGTCAACCTTCTGGAAGATCACATCGTGGACCTGCTTCTCGACGTGGCGCAATCAGGCGTGAACGCGGTCGAGCGCGAGGGACTTTCGATCCGCCATGCCGCGCGCTTCGTGTTGGTGGGCTCGGGCAACCCGGAAGAGGGCGAATTGCGGCCCCAGCTTCTGGACCGGTTCGGGTTGTCGGTTGAGGTGCGCTCCCCCGACACGGTGGAAGAACGGGTCGAAGTGATCCGCCGCCGCGATGCGTTCGAGAATGACACCTCCGCCTTTCTGCGCAAATGGAACGGGCAGAATACGCGCATCCGAAAGGCGATCATCGCCGCGCGGGAAGCTTTGGGCGACACGGCCACGACGGATGCGGTGCTGGAAGATTGCGCCCGCCTCAGCCTCGCGCTTGGGGCAGACGGGCTGCGGGGGGAGTTGACGCTGCTTAAGTCGGCCCGCGCGCTTGCGGCCTACGAGAAAGCCGTGCAGGTCAGTCGTGACCACCTGCGCCGGGTGGCGCCTCTCGCGCTGAGCCATCGCTTGCGCCGCGACCCCTTGGATGAAGCCGGATCGTCGACCCGGGTGGATCGGACGGTTGCGGATGTCCTCGTATGAGCGGGGCACAGGATTGGCGGCGCGCCATGCGGGCGCTGGCGGCGCTGTCGGTTGATCCTGCTGGCCTCAGGGGGTTGACCCTACGCGCGCGCGCCTCGGCGGCGCGCCAGATGGTGGAATGCCAGCTGCGCGTCTTGCCCCTACCTATCAAACGCATACATCCCGGCTTGACCGACACCCAGCTGTTCGGTGGGATCAACGTTGCGGCCTCTCTCTCCGAGGGGCGGGTGATCATGGAGGCCGGACTGGCGCAGTCGCCGTCTGCGCTGATCCTACCCATGGCAGAACGAACGCAACCCGAACTGGCAGCGCGGCTTGCCGTGCTGCTGGATGACAGCCCGCACCACGCGCTCATCATGCTTGACGAAGGGGCTGACCCGGAAGAGGCCGCCCCTGATACGCTACGAGAACGGCTGGCCTTTCACGTCGATCTTTCTGGCATTCGCTGGTCAGAGGCTAAACCCCTGATGCCCGCACCTGCCGATCTGGATGCAGCCCGCGCGCGCCTACCCACATTGCGGCTGACTGCGGCGCAGCTAGAGACCCTTGTGACATTGGCTGCAGCCTTCGGTATCGACAGCTTGCGCGCACCTCAGTTGGCGGCGCGTGCCGCGCGGGCGCTGGCGGCATTGGATGGGGGAGAGACGGTATCTGAGTTGGCACTGCAAGAGGCAGTTGAACTGGTCTACCCTGCCCGCGCCACGCAGATGCCAGAAGTGCAGGAAAACGAAGAGAAACAGGCCCCGCCCCAACAGCCGCAAGAGTCCGATACCGAAAATGGCGATCCGGAAGAAAGCCAGCTAACGGACATCCCCCAGGAGCTGCTGATTGAGGCCGTGCGTGCCATGTTGCCCGATGACTTCTTGACCCGTCTTGAAAGCCACGCGCGCGCAAAACGCTCAGCCCAAGGCAGCGGTGCGGGCTTGCGCCGGCTTGCCAATCGACGGGGCCGTCCGCTTCCTCCGCGACCGGGGCGCATGGATGGGCGGGCACGCATTGATGTCATCGCCACCCTGCGCAGCGCGGCGCCATGGCAGGCCTTGCGCCGCAAGGCCCGTCCCGATGGACCACGCTTGATCATTCAACCCTCGGATATCCGGCTGAAACGCTACGAGGAACGCTCTGACCGACTGGTGATTTTCTCAGTCGATGCGTCCGGGTCTGCCGCCATGGCGCGGATGGCCGAAGCCAAGGGCGCGGTAGAACTGATGCTGGCACAGGCCTATGCCAAGCGCGACCAAGTGGCGCTGATCGGGTTTCGCGGCGAGGGAGCAGAGGTGCTCTTGGCGCCCACGCGGTCCCTTGTGCAGGCCAAGAAGCAACTGGCCGGTCTGCCCGGTGGCGGGGGCACACCACTGGCCTCTGGCCTGCGGGCTGCGCTCGATATGGCAGAACTGGGCCGTTCACGGGGGTTTTCACCCGCGCTTGCGGTACTGACCGATGGGCGGGCCAACGTGGCGCTTGATGGCAGCCCCGGTCGTGCGGCGGCTCGAGAGGATGCTCGCGCAATGGCCACGGCCCTTGCCACGCAAGGCTTGCGCAGCGTGGTTATCGACACCGGTCGGCGACCAGGCCGTGAGGGCGCCGATCTATCGGGCTGGCTGCATGGCGACTACCTTGCCCTGCCCCGCGCCGATGCGTTCCAGATCAGCCAGGCGACCGACGCCGCCCTGTCGGGTTAGCGCTATGGACTGGACCCGTGATCTATCGGACTGGCCGAATAGCGACCTTTCACGGCAAGTGCGCGTCTCACCCCATGTCTGGCATGTCCAGGAAAGCGGCACAGGACCGACCGTGTTGTTGATCCACGGCGCAGGCGCCTCGACCCATAGCTGGGCGAAGATGCTACCACTTCTGGCGCAGAACTGCCATGTGATTGCCGTTGATCTTCCAGGCCAGGGCTTCACACGGGCCGGAACAAAGATGCGCTGTGGGTTGGCGGCCATGTCTTCTGACCTGCAGGCACTGA
This sequence comes from Roseovarius sp., assembly GCA_963691795.1. Lineage (GTDB taxonomy): Bacteria > Pseudomonadota > Alphaproteobacteria > Rhodobacterales > Rhodobacteraceae > Roseovarius. Next base: position 2,383,796 of record OY829373.1, on the reverse strand, counting down.
TGGAGGTGGAGGGCTGGCAACCAGAGCTGATCATCGGCCATTCTGCCGGTGCGGCGGTGGCCTTGCGTTTGAGTGAAACGCTGGATCACCCGGTCGCCGTGGTTGGTGTCAATGCCGCTCTTGAGCGCTTCGAGGGTATGGCAGGCTGGCTTTTTCCAATGCTGGCCAAGATGATGGTTCTTAACCCGTTCACATCACTGGCGCTGACCGCCGGGGGAGACCCGCTGCAGCGCGCGATGCGGCTGATCGAAACGACCGGATCGCGGGTAAGCGACGAAAGTCTGCGCTGCTATGCCCGGCTTTTTGCGGATCGAGGCCATGTGGAGGCCACTCTTCAAATGATGGCACAATGGGACATCGATATGCTGGCTGCACGGGCCTACACGCTACAGGCCCGCGCGCTGCTTTTGGCGGGATCAGGCGATGGCACGGTGCCACCAGTGGTTTCAGAACGCGCAGCAGACGCGATGCCAAACGGAAATTTTATGGCACTCCACGGCCTTGGGCACCTGGCCCACGAAGAAGCACCCGGGCAGGTGGCGCAGATTATATGGGACTGGTTCTAAGCCTGCGCGTCCGTCCACCCTTGTGATTTAGCCTTCTGCTTACCGCGCGGCGGTGATGGCGGTCTCAATCAGCCCTCGCATCTCAGCCACGCTGGCGGGTCGGGGGTTAGTGCCTGCCGCCGCATCCAGCACCGCCTTTTCCGCCAAGCGCTGCGCACTCCCCATCGACACATTAAGATCTGCCAAGCCTTTGGGAATGTTTAACTGATCGAGCAGGTCATCCACATGGGCGTAAAACGCCTCTGGGTTGACAGGGCCTAGGCCCATAGCCTCTCCCATCCGGCGAGTTTTGCCTTCGAGCCCCGGCAAATTATAGCGCAGAACCACTGGCAAAACGATCGCATTTGTCAGCCCATGCTGGGTGTCATACTCCGCCCCCACCATGTGAGAAATCGCATGGACATGACCAAGACCCTTGAGAAAGGCGACCCCCGCCAGACAGGAACCGGCCAGCATGCCACCTCGTGCTTCCAGATTTTCCGGTTCGGTCACTGCCATAGGAAGCCAGCGCCAGATCAGGCTCAGCGCCTCTAGGGCCAAACCGTCGCAAAGTGGGTTGAAACCCGGCACGCAATAGGCCTCGATCGCGTGCACAAGCGCATCGACGCCCGTCCAGGCCGTGAGCTGCGGCGGAAGACCAACTGTCAGTTGCGGGTCAAGCAGTGCAAGGCAGGGTTTGAGCTCAGGATGCCAGACACAGAATTTCATACCCTTGGTGGTATCAGTCACCATTGCCGTGCTTTCCGTCTCTGCCCCCGTGCCGGCAGTGGTTGGAATACAGATCAGTTTAGGAAAGGGTGGCAAGCCCTCCATCGAGGGCGCGGGCTGCTGGTACTCGAAGGTAAAGATGTCGATGTCGTTGTGGGCAGTCAGGCAAATCGACTTGCCTCCGTCCATCGCACTGCCCCCACCGATACCAATTACCGCGTCATGGCCGCCCTCACGCAGCATTGCTGCGCCTGCGGCAATCTCATCATCGCGGGGGTTGGGTGAAATCTCGGAAAAAATGGCATTGCCGAGACCCGCCACCTCCAGAAAGTTGCCCAATTGCATGATAAAGGGCAGTTCGCGACTGCCCCGGTCGGTGACAATCAGCGGGCGGCTGATCTGGTTGGCCGCGCAGTGATCTGCAATCTCGGCCAGCCGGCCCGGCCCATAGGAAATGGGCACCGGAAAACTCCAGTCCTGCGAGTCAAGTAATCCTTTGTCAGTCATGGCACCTACTCCGCTTCGAGACCCAACTCCATCTGGCGTTTGCTGCTCCATGCCCCTGTCAGCCGGTCGGCAATCATGGCGATGATCGCCATACCAAGCCCCGCCACGATGCCGACGCCAAAATCACCGTCACCCAAGCCAATATAGACCTGCTGGCCCAACCCATTGGTCCCCACGAGGGCGGCGATCACCAACATGGCGATGCCGTACATGATCGTCTGATTCAGACCCAGCATCATCACCGGCAACGCTAGGGGTAACTTGACCCGCACCAGCGTCTGCATCCGGGTGCAGCCTATGCAGGTCGCCGCCTCCACCACGTGGGCAGGTACGCTGCGCAGCCCATGCTCGGTATAGCGGATAGCGGGCACTATTGCGTAAGCCATAATCGCCAGAAGCGCCGTGAATTCACCGATCTTGAAGATCATAAGGAATGGGATCAGGATCACAAAGAGAGGCATGGTCTGCAGCGTGTCGTTTATCGGGCGCAGAAAGGCCGAGACGCCATCAAACTCAGACGCCAGAACACCCAGCGTCGCACCGACCCCAAAGGACAGAAGCACCGCCAGCCCACAAAGATAGACCGAGATCATCGCCTGCGGCCATACCCCCGAGACCACAAGGAACAACAGCCCGAGGCCCGTACCAATCGCCAGCTTTAGACCTGATAGCTGCCAGCTGAGAAGCATCGCCATGGCCACAAGCGCAGGCCAAGGCATGCGTGTCAGGCCGAAAAAAATCAATGTTGCAAAGAAGGCCAGCGTCAGGGCAGTACCAGCGCTGCGACGCCATGCGACCCAAGCCACAAGCCCCGCTGCCGCGACGCCGTAAGCAATCTGCATCGGAGTGGTGAACTGGAACCCCCAGGTGAAAGGACTGATCGTTTCGTTCAGGCCAATCTTGACAGGCAGCATTATGTAGAAGAACGCCACGGTCTTGATCGTATTGATCTGGTCGGAGTATTCCACCACCACGTAGGTCACAGCGTCGTTGAGGTATTGCGCCGGGAAGATTTCCCACGACTTGGGGTAGACCGCCAGGGCTGGGAAGACCTGCGACAGAACGGCCATCAATACCGCCAGTCCGCCTGCGATAATCCACATCCTGTAGCGCGACCAGACGGTTTCATGCAGCACCGGCTCCTTAGGTTCAACCGTAGCGGCGGCAGCGGTGATACGGTCCATCACCATGGCCATGAGCGCGATCACGATCCCAGCCAGAAGGCTTTCGCCGAACTGTGCCTTGCGCATGGTCGAAAGCACCTCCCAACCGATATCGGCTGTTCCACCAATGATGGAGGCAATGATAACCATTGAGAACGCGGCCATCGTCGTCTGGTTCACGCCCAGAAGGATCTGCCGCTTGGCGGAAGGCACACGCACGCGCCAGAAAAGCTGTGACGCCGTGGCACCTGACATGAGTCCCGCCTCGATCACCTCATCAGGCACCCGGCGCAGGCCCAGCATGGTGTTGCGCACCGTGGGCGGGAAGGCATAGAGTATGCTGGCGATTAGGCCGACCACCGGACCGAAACCAAAAAGAAGCAGAATGGGTAGCAAATAGGCAAAGGCTGGCACCGTCTGAAGTAGATCCATGACCGGCTTGATGATCCGCTCTGCCCTATCGGAAAAGAATGCAAGAGCGCCAAGCGCAAACCCAATTCCCACAGCCATGGGAACTGAAATCGTCACCAAAGCCAACGAGTTCATGGACTCTGGCCAATAGCCGATCACAACCATGTAAAGCACGGACAGAAAAGTGAAAATAGCAAGGCTGGTGCCTGAGACGGCATAAGCCACGAAGGTCAGAAGTACCAATGTCACCGACCATGGCAACCAGTTGAGAAACTCCCGCACCGCCGTCATTGGCACATCCATAGCTTTGGAGAAGGCGCGGAAAGCAGGACCAAACACCTCAACCGTCCAATCCATTAATGTGTTGAGCCAAGGCGTGATTGGGATCACCCACTCCTCAGGATAGTTTATCAACCAGTCCATGCTGCCCGCCATGGCCAGCATCGCTAGCGTCAACGCGATCAGCCCCACCCAAACCGTGCGTGTACGCCCCATTGTCATACCGCTGATCCCGATGCGCCGTCGCGGGCCGCGTCCCGATGGGCCAGCGCACCAATGACGCTGGCCGATGTTACCACGCCAAGCGTTGCACCATCGCGCATTGCCTTCACACCATCCTTGTGTTCGGCCAAAAGCGGAAGCAATTCCTCAAGTGTGCAGTCGCAGTCCTTTTCTGGCATGGCACCAGTCGGCTTAACCGCATCGTCGATAACATCAAGCGCTTTAAGAACGCGCACCATTGGCACCTCTTCGGTGAATTCGGCCACGTAATCATCCGCCGGGTTCACGATCAGCTCGGCCGGTTTGCCCATCTGAACCACCTGCCCGTCGCGCATGATCATCATGCGGTCGGCAATCCGCAGCGCCTCAAGGAAGTCATGCGTTATAAAGACAATCGATTTCTTGAGCGTCTTCTGAATGCGCAGAAATTCATCCTGCATTTGCCGTCGGATAAGCGGATCAAGGGCTGAGAACGGTTCATCGAGGAACCACAGCTCAGGCTCAATGGCCAGCGACCGGGCAATACCCACCCGCTGTTGCTGCCCGCCCGACAGCTGACGCGGGAAGGAGGTTTCGCGCCCCTCCAATCCCACCAGCTCAATCACGCGGCGAACTTTCTCGATCTGGTCTTTCTTGGAAATCCCCTGCAAAGAAAGAGGAAAAGCAATATTGTCCCACACGCTCAGATGCGGCATTAGTCCGAAATTCTGGAACACCATACCCATGTTGTGGCGACGGATGTCGATCAGCTCCTTGCCGGACTTTTTCAGCAGGTCCTCACCGTCAAGCAGGATTTCTCCATGGGTGGCCTCCACCAGCCGCGACAGGCAGCGCACAACCGTGGACTTACCCGATCCCGACAGGCCCATGATGACGAAGATTTCACCCACATGGACATCGAAACTGACATCTGCGGCGGCTGGAATGGCCCCGTCTCCGCGCATCTTCGCGCAAAGCTCCGCAGCGCTGATCCCGTTCACTTCAGATTTGAAGTATGGTGCAGCGTCCTCGTCGTAGACCTTCCATATGTTGCGGCAAGACAGTTTGACCTCGCCCTTGTCCTCTTCCATCACACCTGTCCCGTTGCCTGTCTTATGCGCAACGGGGCCGGCCCGGATACCCGGCCAGCCCCGACGCGATTTATCGAAGGATCAAGTCGATCTTCAGTTCTTGGCGGCGTCCGCAGCGGCCACCCAGGGGGCCCAGACGCTTTCATTGTCGTCAACCCACTCGGCCACCACTTCCTCGATGTCACGGCCCTTTTGGTCGATCTCAAGCATCATGGCGTTCTGGACGTTATTATCGATCGAGTAGGCCTCAAAAAGTGCATTGGCGCCCGGATAGGCATCCGCAAAGCCCTTGTAGGCGATCTTACTTATTGACGCCTGCTGGAAGCCACAGGCATTTCCTTTGGACTGTCCACTTTCCTCAACGCACTCACCGTCGGCTGCGTCCCACTGAACCCAGTTCATTTCGTTCTCAGCAAACAGCCAATGGGGCTGCCAGAACATCATCAGCATAGGCTCCTCGGCGGCAACAGCAGCTTTGATTTCAGCGATCATAGCTCCCTCAGATCCGCCGGCGACTGGCGCGAAGGGAATACCGATTTGTGCCACCACGTCTTTGGATCGCGTACCCCAATCAGCAGGATAGGTGATCAGACGACCATTCGGGAATGTATCGGCGGCGGCAAAGGCCTGCGCACAGTCATAGAGCGCTTCATAGGCCGGCAAGCCTGGACACTTTTCTTCCATATAGGGCGGGTAAATCCAGCCTTCCTGTGGCTGAAGCCCAAGATCGCCCAAAACAACGATATCACCGGATTCTACCGCCTTAGGGTAGATGTCGCCCACATTGTTGGTCCAGGTTTCAGGCTGCAGGTGCAGATCGCCCTGCGCGATTGCAGCAAACTGCGGCACCGCGCCTGCGGTCACGTACTCAACCGAGTATCCAGCCTTTTGAAAAAGCGATCCTAGGATATGCGCCGAGACATGCTGCCCGGTCCATTCATTGATTGGTATCTTGATGGTTTCATCAGAGTCCGCCACTGCAGCGCCAGCCAAGCCAAGGCTCAGTGCGGCTGATGTGATCAGCTTGGTCATGTTCATGTTTTTTCTCCCCGTTGGTCCCGTTTTCATCGGGTTAACTTTGGTGTCTTTGCACGAGCGTCATGGAAGCACACTATTAAGCGGTAATCAAAAGATATTATGATCGTGGCTCTGTGGGCAGAGGTGACAGACGTCACCGACCCGGCTAGGCTGGTTGAAACGAGGACCCAGATCAGGACGATGACATGCAAAAGCCCATTGCCCTAAACTGGTTCAAAATCGACCATATGGGCGAGGGTGTCACCCGCATTCACGAGCCACATGTGGCCGACTGGCTGCGCTGCAACATCTGGCACGTGCGTGGGCGCGATAGGGACCTAATCATCGACACCGGCATGGGCGTACGCTCTTTAATAGAAGAAGTTGCCACACTTTCAGAGCGACCGGTTACCGCCATCGTCACGCACAGCCATTTCGACCATTCCGGTGGATTGCACGAATTCAAGACCCGATGCTGCCACCCGTTCGAGGCGGGCATCATGGCCGCTCCCACTCTGCATAATACTGTGGCCGATACAGGCTATGTCCGGGCAGAGACCTTCACCGCCCTGCCCTATGCCGGGTTTTCATACAAAGACTACTGCATCACCCCCGCCCCCATCACCAACCTGCTGGATGAGGGCGATGTACTAGACCTTGGCGACCGGGTGTTCGAGGTGCTCCACTTGCCTGGCCACTCTCCCGGCTCCATCGCGCTTTATGAGCGCGAAACTGGCCTGCTTTTTTCCGGTGACGTGGTCTATGACGGGGAATTGCTTGATGCGCTCTACCATTCCAACGCGCAACAGCTTGCCCAATCCCTAAAGCGGCTCAAGGAGTTGCCCGTACGCACGGTTCATGCCGGGCACTACGCGTCGTTTGGGCAGGACATGATGCACCAAATCATCGACGAATACCTTGGAGGCGGGCGCAGACCAGGCGATATCGACGCGTGGGTAAATGCAGAGATGGCAGGCCGGGATGGGTGAACAGCGCACAGTGATCGTCACCGGAGGGCTTTCCGGGATCGGCCACGAAGTCGCGCGCCATCTGGCACGGGACGGGCTGCGCGTAGCCATAGGCGCCCGGCGCGGCGCAGACAAAGCGGTTCAGCAAGGCATGCGCGAGGCGGTTGCGGCAGATGTTTTCGTCGCCCCACTTGACGTGACAGACCCTGCCTCCGTCACATCCTTTGTCGCACAAACCCAGGACCGGATGGGTTCCGTCGATGTTTTGGTCAATGCCGCGGGTGTGACGCTGCACCAGACGACCAGTGGACATGGCATTGAGGATTGGCGAAGGGTCATTGACACCAACCTCACCGGCCCCTTCCTGACCGCCCGCGCCTGCCTACCCGGCATGATCGCACGCGGCTGGGGACGTATCATCAATATCGGCTCTACCGCAGCCCATACCGCCCAACCAGATTACCCGGCCTATTGCGCCTCCAAAGCTGGTCTGCTTGGGCTGACAAGGTCTCTTGCGCTGGAAGGCGCGCCACATGGGGTCAGTTGTACGATGGTAAGCCCAACTTGGGTGGAAACCGATATGCTTCGTATCAGCGCTGCGCAAATGGCGACAACATCCGGCAGAACACAAGCGCAAGAAATAGAGGGCTTGGCACGGTCCAACCCGCAAAATCGACTGGTTCAACCTAAAGAAGTTGCAGCCTTAGTGGCCTTTCTGGCGTCCGATGCTGCCCCAGCCCTGACCATGGAAGACATCCAGATCAACGCTGGCGCGCATTGGTAAGCATGTCTGCATTACAGGGCATAGGAACGCGCATCTCAGCCGAAAAACCCGACCTCGCTGCCCGGCTCGGCGGCATCTTTTAACAGCCCAAACACATAATCCGCAACAGACCGGAAACAGATGATGCGCACCGTTTCGTCATCTAGCATCCAGAACGCCGCCGCAACCTGCGCCATACGCGTACGGCGAAACCGCCCCGGGCCAAAAGCCTCAGGCGCCATATCCACCGGGCAAAGCTTGGCAATCACCTCGCGTACTGCCGCGCCACTGACCTCATAAACCGCTCGGGCGTCAGATACATTCACGGCAAGGAAATGCTGTCCTTTCAAAGCCTGCTCCAAAGCGATCACGGTCGCGCTAGCTTCGCCATAGGGTACCATGACCAAAAGCTCATCAGGCGACATCCAGGCCAAACCCTTCTCACTCTTCACATTGGCATGACCCACGGAAGGCACTTCTACCCCAACCACTTTCTTCGCGCCGGCAAGGATTCTGGCCTCGTCCAAATCACCCCGCAGGGTCACCATGCCCTGCAACCCAATCTCACGGACAGACACATACCCTGTATACTCCGCACCCTGCAGTGCGCTCACCGGCTCAGACATTCTGTTTCTCCCCTTCCGGGTCATAGAAGACCGGGCTTACGATCTTGGCTTTCACGATGGAGCCATCCACCTTGGGGAACTCCAGCACCTCGCCCATCCGCTCCGGGCCATGCTCTACCAAGCCCATGGCAATGCCCATGTCTAGCGTTGGCGAGTAATAGGTCGAGGTTACACGCCCCTGCACCTTGCGCTGCCCGTTGGCGTTGGTACCCTGAGCAGTGGCATAGGCGCCATCGGGCAAGACAGAGCCATCAACTGTCTCAAGCCCCACAAGGCGCCAGCGCTTGGGATCCATCATATGCTTACGTTCCTGCGCCCGCTTGCCAAGGTAGTCGTCTTTCTTCTTGGAAATTGCCCAGCCCATTTCCAGGTCCTGCGGGATTACCGTACCATCGGTTTCGTCACCGATCATAATAAAGCCCTTCTCGGCCCGCATAACGTGCAACCCTTCGGTGCCATAGGGTGTGATCCCAAACTCAGCCCCGGCCTCCAGTAGCGCATCCCAAAGTGCGCGGCCCTGGCTGGCGGGCACGGCGATTTCATAGCTCAATTCACCAGAGAACGAAATGCGATAGGCCCGCGCCGAAATCCCAGCGAGCGTGATGTTCTTAAACGCCATAAACGGCAGCGTTTCGGCACTGATGTCATCATTGGTCAGCTTTTCAAGTGTTTTACGGGCATTGGGGCCCACCACAGCAATCTGCGCGAACTGTTCGGTCGCATTTACTACATAGACCTTGAAATCCCACCATTCACATTGAAGCCAGTCTTCCATATGCGCATGAATGCTGTCCGCTCCGCCCGTGGTGGTATGGCACAGGAACGTATCTTCATCGAGCCGCGCCACCACACCGTCATCTGTGAGAAACCCATTTTCAGAACACATCAGGCCATATCGGCAGCGGCCCGGTTTCAGCGTGCTAATCATATTTGTGTAAAGTAAGTCAAGGAACCTACCCGCATCTGGCCCCTTGACGATCAGCTTGCCCAGCGTTGAAGCATCGAGCATCCCCAAGCTGCCGCGTGTCTGTTTGATCTCACGTGTCACGGCATCTTCCACCGACTCGCCGGGCTTCTGATAGGTATAGGGCCGCCGCCACGCGCCCACGGGTTCCCAATGAGCGCCATTTTCATCGTTCCAGCTATGGATCGGCGTCTTACGGATCGGCTGGAACAAATCGTGCCGCGCCTCACCGGCGACGGCCGCAAGCGAAATTGGCGTGTAGGGTGGGCGGAAGGTGGTGGTGCCGGTCTGCGGGATCGGCTGACCCAGCGCATCCGACAAGATCGCCAGCCCATTGATATTCGACAGCTTGCCCTGATCCGTCGCCATGCCCAGCGTCGTATAGCGCTTGGCGTGCTCGACACTTTCAAACCCCTCCCTCGCGGCAAGTTGCACATCAGAGACCTTCACATCATTCTGGAAATCGAGCCAAGCCTTCATACGCAGATCAATGCCAGCACCCTGCGGCATCATCCAAACCGCCTCGATAGGGGCAGTTTGCTGAGCATCTGCGACCGGAGCCTCAGTCGCCTTGGGTCCAAAACCTGCCGCTTTGGCCGCAGCCTTACCCGTATCATCAGCATTGCTGAGCACCTCGGAGGTGGACATTGCGCCATCGGCCGTGCCCGCGACCGAAACAAACGCCTCACCAGCCGCACCAGTTGGAGCTTTATCCACATCAGGCCGGAAATGCGCCTGCGCCTCGTCCCAGATCAGCTTACCACCGCAATGAGACCAAAGATGCACCACCGGCGACCAGCCACCCGACATGGCGACCGCCTCGCAGGCGATCTCTTCGAGAACTGATCCCTGTCCGGCCTGCGCGCAGATTGCCACACCCGCCACGCGCTTGCCTCCCTTGACCTTGGCGATACCCTTGCCGTTTTCCACTCGAATGCCCAAGGCTTTCGCCGCATCTGCCAACGCACCGCCACCCGACTGGCGCGCATCGATGATGGCCGGAACGTCAAGCCCAAGATTTTTCAGCATAATTGCGGTCAGATATGCGTCATCATTGTTGGTCACAACAACTGTCCGATCCCCGATAGACACCCCGTAATTGATCGCAAAATCCCGTACAGCCGAGGCCAGCATGACGCCCGGAATGTCATTGCCGGCAAAGCTGATCGGCCGTTCGATTGCGCCTGTGGCGGTGATAATCTGACTCGCCCGAATTCGCCAAAGACGGTGGCGCGGCCCCTCGGCATCGGGCTGGTGATCGTTGACCCGCTCATAGCCAAGCGCATAGCCGTGATCATAGATCCCCGCCCCCATCGTACGTGCACGCAGGGTCACATTGTCCAGATCTTCAAGTACCGCCAGCGTTTCATCCACGAACTTATCCACAGGCATACTGTTGACACTTACACTGTCAACTTCCCCATCAACCATGGCGCGACCACCCCAATGGGCCGTTTGTTCGAGCACCAGCACCTTCGCACCGGCCTCCCCCGCGGCACGCGCCGCTTGGAGCCCAGCGATCCCACCGCCAATCACCAACACGTCGACAAACGCATAGAAATGCTCATACTTGTCATCGTCACCCTGCTTGGGCGCCTTACCCAGACCCGCGGACTGGCGGATGAATGGCTCATAGACATGCTTCCAGAGCGGACGGGGATGTATGAACATCTTGTAATAGAACCCTGCCGGCAGGAACCGGGCGAGTTTGTTGTTCACCGCGCCTATATCGAATTCAAGGCTGGGCCAGTGGTTCTGGCTTTCCACGCGCATCCCATCGAAAAGTTCGGTCGTGGTACCGCGCTGGTTGGGCTCGAACGCCGCGCCTGCACCCATGTTAAAGATGCCATTAGGTTCCTCCGCGCCAGAGCCGACAAAGCCACGGGGACGGTGGTACTTGAACGACCGGCCAACCAGCATCTGATCATTGGCAAGCAAGGCTGAGGCCAGCGTGTCGCCTTCGAAGCCAGAGTAATATTTGTCATTAAAACGGAACTTCAGGGTCTTCGCAGTGTTGAGAAGACGGCCGCCCCTAGCCAGACGTGTGCTCATGCCCGGACCCTCGTGGCTTGGGATACTCGGACAATCTGAGTATTTTTGAAAAGATGCAGGCTCATGAGAATTCTCTCCATGTCCAGGCGGGGCGCTTGGCCGTTATCTTGTCCTTGATCCATTGTGGCGGCTCCAGTGTTTGCGCGGGGTATGAGCCGTAGATCTCGAGGGTCACGGTATCGCGCGCGACGATGAACCATTTGCCGCTGCCATAGGTGTGACGCCAGCGTTCAAAATGCACGCCCTTAGGGTTGACCTTATCAAAGAGGTAGCCAGTGAAGTCATCATCCGAGGAACCGGGGCCAAATCGCTTGAGATGGGCCTCACCGCCTGCAGTGAATTCGGTTTCTTCGCCTGTGACGCCGGTATAAGGGCAGGTAAGCTTCAGCATGGGATGATCCTTTCTGAGCCAGGCAAGGGGCTCCGTCCCCGGACCCCAGGGATATTTCTTGTGAGAAGAAGCAGCTGGGTACGGTTTTTGGCTGTCATCAGTGCGCCACCCCTGCGGCCACGCTTTCGTCGATGAAGCGGCCCTCGCGGAAGCGGTCGAGCGAGAATTCATCGCAAAGCGGCGAGTAACCAGTGGCCATCAATTCTGCAAAGCCCCAGCCAGACCCAGGTGTGGCCTTGAAGCCACCAGTGCCCCAGCCACAGTTGATGAAGATGTTCTCAACCGGCGTTTTCGACAGAATGGGGGAACGATCGCCCGTCATGTCAACGATCCCTCCCCACTGTCGCAGCATCTTCAGGCGCGTCACCATCGGGAAGGTTTCGCACAGCGCGCGCACCGTTTCCTCGATATGGTGGAAAGAGCCGCGCTGGGTGTAGTTGTTGTAGCCATCCGCACCGCCACCAATCACCATCTCGCCCTTGTCAGATTGGCTCATGTAGCCATGCACCGTGTTGGCCATGACAACGCAATCCATGCAGGGCTTAATTGGCTCGGAGACAAGCGCTTGCAGCGCCACGCTTTCAATTGGAAGACGGAAACCTGCCATGTCCGCCACATGCCCCGAGTGCCCCGCCACGACGATGCCCAGCTTGTTGGTTTCGATATCACCTTTGGTGGTGGTGACGCCCGTGACCTTGCCGCCCTCGGTCTTTATGCCCGTGACTTCGCACTTCTGGATAACGTCCATACCCATGGCCGAACAGGCCCGAGCAAACCCCCAGGCCACTGCATCATGGCGTGCCGTGCCACCACGCTCCTGCCAGAGCCCACCCAGAACCGGGTAGCGCGGACCCTCAAGATTGATGATAGGTACGATCTCTTTCACGCGGCGGGGCGAAATGAATTCCGTCTTCACCCCCTGCAACGCATTGGCATGGGCCGTACGCTGATAGCCGCGCACCTCGTGCTCGGTCTGGGCCAGCATGATCACGCCGCGGGGGCTGAACATGATGTTGTAGTTCAGGTCCTGGCTCAGCGTTTCGTAAAGCGAGCGAGATTTCTCATAAAGCGCGGCTGAAGCATCCTGAAGGTAATTCGAACGGATGATCGTGGTGTTGCGGCCCGTGTTGCCACCCCCCAGCCAACCCTTTTCAAGGATCGCCACATTCTTTATGCCGTGGTTCTTGCCGAGATAATAGGCGGTGGCCAGACCATGCCCACCCGCACCTATAATCACCGCGTCATAGCGCTGTCTCGGCTCGGGCGAAGCCCAGGCTCTTTCCCAGCCCATGTGATTCTTGAGGGCTTCCTTGGCAACGGCAAAGGCAGAATAGCGTTTCATATGGTATCTCGGGTCCCGTTCATGCGCGCGAACGCAATATGGCACGGGTTATGCGACATGGCACGTTTTTTCAGGATCGCAACCGCGGCATTCGAGGCACAAATAACGACATGTTTCCAAATGGGCCGCTTTGTCACGCCCCTGCTTTTGTGGCAGCCGCCCCTTTTGTTCATCGGGCCACATCGCTACATGGACATCAGACGTGATTTACGAGGCAAAAATGGGGTTTTGGATCACCGGGATCGGCCTGGCATTGGCCTGTGTGGCCGTGTTGGTGCGCGCCGTGCTGCGCGAGCGAAGTCACGATGTTCCAGCGGCCGCTTATGACCTACAAGTCTACCGCGATCAGCTCAAGGATGTTGAGCGCGACCTGTCCCGCAATGTGATCAGCACCGACGAGGCCGAGCGCCTGCGCACCGAGGTGTCCCGCCGCATCCTCGCCGCCGATTCTAAAATGCAAGCCCATGACGGGCAGGACAGGGCGGGCTCGCGCGGGGTGACGCTCGCGCTGCTGGTCGTGACAGCGATCTGCGTGATAGGGGGTGCGAGCTGGCTTTACATTGACCTTGGCGCACCGGGCTATCCGGACCTTCCAAGGGCAGAGCGCCTTGCCGCTTCAGAGGACCTGCGTCAGGCCAAACTTTCCCAAGAAGAGGTTGAGGCCCGACTGCCAGAACGCCCAGCGATGCAGAAGATTGACCCCGACTACCTCGCCCTTGTTGAAAGACTACGAGAAACGGTGGCTGCGCGCCCCGCTGACGCCGAGGGCCTGAGCCTGCTGGCCCGTCACGAGGCCGGTATCGGCAACTTTATCGCCGCCCGCAAGGCGCAAGCCGCTGTTCTTGCTCTTAGCGGCAAGGAAGCAAGCGCTGAAGATTTCGCGATGTTAGCCGATCTAATGGTTACGGCGGCGCAAGGTTACGTATCCTCTGATGCCGAACTGGCCCTGCGCACAGCACTCACCCGCGACCCGAAAGAGCCGCGCGCGCGTTATTATCTTGGCGTTTACATGCTTCAGATCGACCGCCCCGATGCCGCGTTTCGACTATGGCGTGACCTGCTGGAGGAAAGCCGCATGGACGATCCCTGGACGCCCACGATCCTTGACGGGATCGGTGAGGTCGCGCTGCGCGCCGGGGTGCAGTATGACGTGCCGAAGCTGTCCGGATTGCTGCCTAGCCCCACCCAACAGGACATTGACACCGCAAGCCAGATGAGTGCTGAAGACCGCAATGCCATGATCCGCGATATGGTGGCGAGCCTCTCGGCCCGATTAGCCACACAGGGCGGCACGGCCGAAGAATGGGCCCGCCTGATCCGGGCGCATGGCGTGCTGGGCAACAGCGATCAGTCCCGCGCGATCTGGCAGGAGGCGGAGAAGGTTTTTGCTAACGATCCAGCCGCAATTGACGCGCTGCGGGCCTCAGCCTCGGACGCGGGGGTGCTAGAATGATCCTTGAAGATATTGCCGCGTTTTCACAGGCACTTGCGCCCATGCGCCCAGTTCTGGGGCTTGATCTTGGTGACAAGACGATTGGGGTTGCGGCCTCGGATTCGCTATTGTCGGCTGCCAATGCGGTGGTCACGATCAAGCGCAAGAAATTTGGACTGGATGCGACACAGCTTCTCGATATCGCGGCAGAGCGGGAGGCAACGGGCCTCATACTGGGCCTGCCACGCAACATGGACGGCTCTGAAGGGCCTCGCTGTCAGTCAACTCGGGCCTTTGCGCGCAACCTATCTGGCGTGACTGACCTACCCATCGGTTTCTGGGATGAGCGACTGTCAACCGTGGCCGCCGAAAGGGCGCTGATCGAGGCAGATTTGACCCGAAAACGTCGCAAGGAGATCATCGATTCAGTGGCGGCCTCCTATATCTTGCAAGGAGCGTTGGATCGCTTGAGGCATCTGAGGGCAGGCAGTTGAGCAAAACTCCCGTTTGGACACGCGACGAGATTGAAAGCCCCTGCGTACAGATTTGCGTGGTTCATCCCGAAGCACGCATTTGTACGGGCTGCTATCGTACCCTTGAAGAAATCCGTGATTGGTCACGCATGACGCCAGAAAACCGCCGGGAGATCATGGCGGGGCTGTCAGATCGCGCGGGCCTTCTGAGCAAACGCCGGGGCGGTCGCGCCGCCCGAATGGCGCGGCGTTAGAGACAGTCCTCTCAAAAAATTTTTGTATTGTTTGAGGCTGAGTATCAGGGCACGTGCCCCGGAACCTCACGGTTCAGAGGACCCTTAGTGCAAGAAAATAGTTCAAGGAAACGGCAAAACCTCGGGTCAGGGTTGGCGCGCGCGTCGTACGCATCGTGTAAAAGCGCTTAACAATAGCGTTCCGGTCCCTCCCACTGACGAGCAGAATAGCGGTCACCATGGGCCCAGCCGATGGGTAGCATCCCCTCGATCCGCGCCACGGCATCCGCACTCAGGGTCATCACCCCGCCAGCGGCCACTTCGCGCAGATGCTCCACAGACCGCGTACCGGGGATCGGCAGAACATGATCGCCCTGATGGACCAGCCACGCAATCGCAAGCGCCGCTGCACTGATGCCCATCTCTGCCGCCAAAGCCTTGAATCCGGCCACTTGCGCAAGGTTGGCATCAAGATTCGGCGCCATGAACCGCGGGTTGCCCTTCAAAAACGCAATTTCCGCCACCTTTTGCGCGTTTGGCGGCCGATCCGTCAGAAGCCCACGGCCCACCGGTGAAAAAGCCACCATTGCCACGCCCAGCTCGGCGCAGGTCTGCACCAGCCCCATCTCGGGCGAGCGTGTGGAGAGCGAATATTCGGACTGCACCGCCGCCACCGGATGCACCGTATGGGCACGCCTTAGTGAGCTTGGCGCGATCTCGGAAAACCCGATGGCCTTGGCTTTGCCTGCCTTCACAAAGCCCGCCATTGTCTCGGCCACCTCCTCGATCTCGAAGGCCGGATCGCGCCTGTGGACATAATAAAGGTCCACCGCCTCGACCCCGAGGCGGCGCAGGCTGCTGTCCAAGGCGTTGGTCAAATAGGCTGGATCATTGTTGAAGCGCCGGTCC
The DNA here is from genome assembly GCA_963691795.1 of Roseovarius sp. Classification (GTDB taxonomy): domain Bacteria; phylum Pseudomonadota; class Alphaproteobacteria; order Rhodobacterales; family Rhodobacteraceae; genus Roseovarius. Next base: position 2,367,700 of record OY829373.1, on the reverse strand, counting down.
GTATCACCCGTGATCCCACCTTTCGTGGCAATCACGAAAGGGCATGCGCCACCCCGGGCCTGCAACCATTCCCCGATCACTGTTTCTGAGCGGCCAGAGCCATAGATATCGGATGTATCGATATGGTTAATCCCCAGTTCCAGACAAGTGTCCAGTATGGTTTTGGAGCCTTGGTCCGTGGCCGCGCCGTAAAAGTTGGAAAATGACATAGCCCCATAACCAACGATCCCTACACTGGGGCCATCCTTACCCAATCTCACCTGCTTCATCAAAACACTCCCATTAAATTCAAGGCGCCGTCAGCCAAAGGTCTGACGGCTCAGGCCATTCAGGCCGGAAATATGCAATCATGCGCCCTTCGGCTGGCGCCTTTGCGTCCGCCTCCCATGGCGCAACACCGTGCAGGGCCAGGCGGTGCACGAGGTAGGCCTCTCCGGGTACGGCGGTGACCGTCACGCGGCGGCATGTCTCGAACACCTCCCGGCGGGTAGCCTTGTAAATCTCAGTCAGGTCAACCTTGTCCCACTCGGCCTGATCGAGATGCCCCAAGGCCTTGCGGAAGGCCGCGCGCATTACCTCGTGACTGCCCTCCCAGACGGTAAGGGGGCTGGCGTAATGGTTGCAGTCAGTCATTGGCAGGCCGAGAATGTAAGCGTGGCGCTCTATAAGCATCCGCCGCTTGTCCGGGCCTACACCCAGAAGCCCATCCACATGGGCCGCGTCGCGCCGGAGCCGGTATCCAAAGGCGGCCTCGCTTTCCCCATGCCTCGGGCGCGGGTAACCGGGATAAACCACCGAAACCTGTGCCTTATGCAGCGGAAGCGCACCGTAAAGTGCCTGCACGGTCTTAAAGGCCTGCCCTGTCAAAGGCCCTGCATGTCCCACGGTACCTTTTGCGTCATTGGGCAACGCATCGACACCCACGAACCACGTGCCTTCGCACTGAAGCCATCTGGCGCGTTCCTTCGGGTCATTGACCCGCTCCAACGCGATGTCGTATGCAGCACGGACCCAGGACCGCAGATCGGCATCCCGCGCGAAGGTGACCCACCCCTTTTCAAAGAAGGCCCTATCCATGGCGTCCATCATACCGGATCAGCCATGGCTTCGATCTGGCCCAATGCGGCTTGGACCAGCTCAGGTCCAGCGCCGGGGCGTACGGCCCCTTCCGAGAGTGTCCTACGCCACGCCCGCGCGCCGGCTCTGCCAGTGAAAAGGCCTAGCATGTGGCGCGTGACCTGATGCAGCTTGCCACCCTTATCAAGATGATTTTGAATATAGGGAAGCATAGCAGAAACCACATCTTCTGTTTTTTTATCAGGTACTTGCAGGTCAAAAATCATATGATCTGCAGAGGCTAGAATATTGGTGGGATCGTGATAAGCTGCCCGCCCAAACATCACACCATCCAAACCGCGCGACAGCAGGTCCTGCGCCTGCGCCAGCGTTGTGATACCACCATTGATCGACAGGTGCAGTGCCGGAAAGAGCCCCTTCATTTGCGCTACAAGATCATAATCCAGTGGCGGAACTTCCCGGTTTTCCTTAGGCGACAGGCCCTGCAGCCAGGCTTTGCGCGCATGAATCGTGAAGCGTGACACGCCGGTGGCGCCGATCTTGGCCAGAAACTCGGGCAGCACCTCTGCCGGATCCTGGTCGTCCACGCCGATCCGGCACTTGACCGTTACCTCGATATCGACAGCGTCTCGCATAGCCGCACAGCACTCAGCAACCAGGTCTGGGGCTTTCATCAAAACCGCACCAAAAGTACCCGACTGCACCCGGTCGGATGGGCAGCCAACATTGAGATTTATCTCGTCGTACCCGGCCTGGGCGCCCAGCCGCGCGGCCTGCGCCAGTTCAGACGGGTCCGAACCTCCCAATTGCAGGGCCACTGGGTGTTCCTGTGGCGAGTGTTCCAGCAAATGCAAAGCCCCGCCCCGCACAAGCGCAGGCGCTGTGACCATTTCAGTGTAAAGAAGGGCCTGCGTTGAAAACTGCCGATGCATGAAGCGGCAGTGCCGATCGGTCCAATCCATCATCGGTGCGACGGATAGGCGGGCTGCCTTTTTTATCAATGGCTTATCTGTCTTTTTTTCGTCCACGCTGGCATACCTGCTCGATTATTTGCGCCTTATTTTGCTAGGTTCTAAAACGTTTTGAGTTTTTGGCATACCGTTTGGCATACCCACTTGGAGCTTGGCATACCGCATACCTATATCCGCGATATGCCACAACAAGAATGGGAAAAAGAAGATGATCCATGGTGGTTTCAGCCGTGGTGAAAACGACCTTTTTTGGCGCACGGTTTGCGGCTAGGGATTTTTGCCGGTTGTTTCGAACAAGAACTCCGCAAAGCCGCACATCGTGGACAATCACCCATGATGCATTCGATACTCAAGTAGCCATAACGATGTCAAAGTCCTCAATGCGGCATCCCGTAAGCGATCTTGCCCCAGATCGCCAACCACCCAGTAGTGTGCTTCATAACCGCCCACTTCCGCGACGAGCTGCTAAACGGCGAGATCTTCTACAGCCTGCGCGAGGCGCAGATCCCGATCGAACAATGGAGGAGACACTACAACACTAAACGACCGCATAGTGCTTTGGGCTACCGCCCACCGGCCCCGGAAACCATCGTCCCGATGGAAACCAGGCCGAGAATGCACTAACATTCAAACTGGACCACTCAGGTGGGGCTGATCAGTTAGGCGTCGCTTTCGAAGGAAACTTTATGATGCAATCTCTTCCGTTTAAGAAACCTGCATTGTTGTTAGCAGCTATGATGTTTTGACTGAACTCGTTTACTCAGCCGTTGTTTGCTCAAGCAGATAACGGTGGCTTTATGAGATTAGTCTGCTACGAGGCATCTGAGTTTGGTAATGTCGACAGCATAGAGTCGGGGATGGTTGTCGTAGTTCAGCAGATAGAAAATAGCAGTTTTCCCGCCGAAGTTTTTGTTCCTGGAACCGATGAATATAAGGAACAACAGCCTATGGCTCGCGGCATTCCATTTTCGGTATTTGTGTATGAAGATGCTGCGCCATTGCTATCGGTCCCTGTTTCGAGCCGTCTTGAAGCGAACGATAGCGTTACCATCTCGAAGGAAATCTTGAGTCAATTACCTACTAAAGGGTTCGATGGCGTGGGCGCCCGCTACTTCACGCGATTCACTGTAACATGGAATGGATTTGATGGTTCTTTAGATTACGATAGCGATAATCCAGGAGTAAACCTGTATGATGACGCCGTGGAAGATCGGATGGAGTATGTCGCTTGTACAGCCCCTTTTATCGTTGACTGAATATGCGGTTGCTCGATTACAAAGTGAGTATGGCAAAAGTCGTTAGGGGTCTCTTTCGAAGGATAAGTTGATGATACAGATTCTCCCTTTCAAGCATACTGCATTGTTGTTAGCAGCTATGATTTTTGGAATGACCTCGTTTCCTCAGCCGTCGTTTGCTCAAACAGAAGGTGATCGGCTGCAAATCATTTGCGATAAGACAAAGAGCGACGGTATAACGAGTGCTGGCGAGATGTTTGTGTTGGAGCAATTAGATGCCAGTTTGATTTCCGGTACAGAATTTATGAGGGTTGGTTTGAGAACCAATGACCAAACGCCGTCTGTCGCGTTTTCCCTGCGAATTTACGACGGCGAGTTAACGCTTGAAAACGGACAAACAATATCAGCTTTCATATCGGAACTTATCGATACTCAGCCTAAAGAATACTATGAAGGAACCGCCGATCATTAGACTGAAGAAATTGTATTTGAGCACAGAGATGATCCAAAAGTCTACGTGGGTATTTGGTGGCACAAAGACGGATTTGGTGAGATGCAGCACAGTGCATACGCGGACGCTACCTATAGATGCAAAGAACCGGTTTTCCTGCGTGCTACCGATAGTAATTGAGCGCCTCAAGATGCCGTTTTGACCCTATCAGCTATTTTGCTGGCTATCGGCAAACTTGCCCATTTTCTATGGCCGCCCCCTTTTTTCGAACCAGCTCTTACAGAACTTCAGGAAGTGCCGCTCAGGGGTAAGCATCAAGGGAACCCCCTCTATTTTGGTCTGATCTGAAGTGCGATTATTGCGCGAGGCTGGCGATGCTGCTGGCGCAATATGAGGATTTCAGTATGGGCAAGCGGCGAGGTGGACGCGGTTCCAAATACTCGGATGGGTTCAAACGGCGGTTGGTGGCGGAGAGCCACGCTGATGGTGTGAGCGTGCCGATGGTGGCCAAGAAGCATGGCGTTGGTGCCAATCGTATCTATGCGTGGCGCGGTGATGCCCGGTTCCAGCCGGGCGGGTTGGAAGAAGATGCCGGGTTTATGCCAGTCGAAGTTGCGCACAGTGATGGGGATATTGCACCTTCGTTGCTAGAAGCTCAGCCAACAATCACTCCTACAGGTCCACCCCAGATAGAGATCACGTTGGAGAACGGGCGCAAGCTGCGCGTGAGCGACGGGGCTGATGCTGGCTTTGTGCTGGAACTGGCGCGGGGACTGGCGGCATGATCCCTGTATTGGCGGATGCGAAGATCTGGCTGGCGGTGGGCGTGACGGATATGCGGCGCGGGTTTAATGGGCTGGCGGCACAGACCGAACAGGTTCTGGCGGGCGATCCGTTCTCCGGCCATCTGTTCTTGTTCAGAGGACGGCGCGGGGATCCCCGACCGCTTTCCACCTTGGTAATCATTGCTTCTACCGACAGCACCAGAGCCCAATCTAAAGCGCGCGGTTGCGCCGTTTTTTTACCAAGCGTTTCATACTGGCCTTTTCCGAGCGACACTTACTGGCCACGCGCAACGAGATACCTCCGCAAAGAGATCGCGCGGCATCCTTATGTCGATAGACTGGCCTGCGAGTTTCACGGCCAGATCACCAATTAATTCATGAGTCGCAATGCGGTGATGTATCCGCGTTTCAGCTCCGAGCGCGAGGACTGAGTGCAACACATGGTCGCTTGTGGGCACGCGATCTGCGTCATGCCTGAACGCTCAGCGATACTGGCAGGGCTCGTGGCGCGACCGGTGGAGGATGTGAACCTCGCACGCGAGGTTTAGCTGGTCTCAGTGTTGGGGGCGGGTACGTCCGTGGAGGTCGTACAAATTGCGCTCATGGCTGCGGATTACGACTGGTCCGAGGACTGAACGGGGCCAGCATTTGCGCGACTATTGAATCTATGTCGGGCCGCTATTGGTAATTGACGCCCATTCAATCCATTTTCTTAATAACGAAATTGAGATAACTGGAAGGTGTCCACTATGAAATACGAAAAATCCAAAAGCACCATCAAGCAGTTGTCCCCGGAGCAGTTCCGGGTCACGCAGGAGAACGGTACAGAGCGGCCTTTTACCGGCGAGTATTACAAGAACAAGGAGCCGGGCATATACGTTGATATCGTCTCGGGTGAGCCGCTTTTCGCATCAACAGACAAGTTCGACAGCAATTGCGGCTGGCCGAGCTTTACCAAACCTATCATGCCTGCGCACATCAACGAATTGCGCGACGACAGCCACGGGATGATCCGTACCGAGGTGCGCTCTACCCACGGCGATAGTCATCTAGGACATGTGTTTACTGACGGCCCGCGCGAGGCAGGCGGTCTGCGCTACTGCATTAACTCTGCCAGCCTGCGGTTCATCCATCGCAACGAGATGGAAGCTGAGGGCTACGGCGAATTCCTTGACCAAGTGGAGGACGTAACATGACTGAACGTGCTGTTCTGGCCGGAGGCTGCTTCTGGGGCATGCAGGACCTGATCCGCAAGAAGACAGGCGTGATATCGACCCGCGTGGGTTATACCGGCGGCGACGTACCCAATGCGACCTATCAAAACCATGGTGATCATGCCGAGGGAATCGAAATCATCTTCGATCCTGACCGCATCAGCTACCGGAAGATTCTGGAGTTCTTTTTCCAGATCCATGACCCGACGACGCGGGACCGGCAAGGCAACGACCGTGGTCGCAGCTATCGCTCGGCCATCTACTATGTGAACGAGGCGCAGTAGGACGTGGCGCTGGACACGATTGCCGATGTGGATGCCTCCGGCCTCTGGCCCGGCAAGGTCAAGACGGAAGTGGAACCGATCGGCGATTTTTGGGAAGCCGAACCTGAGCATCAGGATTACCTGGAGCGGATTCCACACGGCTATACCTGCCATTTCGTGCGGCCCGACTGGGTGCTGCCGAAGCGGCGGGCTGCCGAGTAACAGACGAGACAGGCAGCGGGGCGATGCGTCGCCCCGGATTCTCAGGGCTGGACTAGGACGGACCGGCCAATCAAAGGAGTATGTCATGCAATTCGGAGGACTTCACGACCGAGCAAAGGAACTGCGCGTCGCGCAATGGATCGACGGTGATGGCAATGCGATGGACGCACCGCTGAAGCTCAATGATCTGTGTGATAGTTACAAGGTCATCTACTGCTTTCAGCACTGGTGCCCCGGCTGCCATTCCCGCGGCTTTCCTACACTGAAATACCTGTCCCAGCAGTTGAAAGATTGCGGGGTGGGCTTTGCTGTCATCCAGACAGTTTTCGAGGGCGGCGAGGTCAACACTTTCGATAAGCTACGCGTCAATCAGGAGCAATATGGGCTGAAGCTGCCCTTCGGTCACGATGTGCCTGTTGGCGATGACCGCTACCCAAGCTTCATGGAAGACTACCGCAGTGGAGGAACGCCATGGCTCACAGTGATCGACCCAGCGGGGAACGTGGTGCATGCCGATTTCCGCCTCGACGCGGACCGGTTTATCACCGCTCTCGACGCTGAAACGCTTGAGCTTAAGCGCGCCTGATGATCCGGAGCGGGCGACCGTAAGGCCGCCCGCTCTTTTTCGTTTTTTAAGAGGACCGAGCCATGCAGTATGTGACGCTTTTCGGCGAGCTTCGGTGCCCGAAGACACGGCTCTATCAGGCGCTGCTGGACGAGCGTGGCCTGGATTACAAGCTGACCAAAGTGGACTGCGACGAGGCAGCCGCGCAGCGGTTTTTCCTGCAAATGGCCCCGAGAGATGCCTTTGTCAGCTATTCATGGTAAGGCGATCGGATGGTGTTTGGCCATATCGAGATCGACTAGTCGCTGCGTGGCTCGGGCGTGGGCGGCGGCTTGGCAACAGAAGTTCTGGAACGTCTCGAACACGCAGACCACGACAAACGCCTGACCTTCCCCTTCCTGCGGCGGGTCTGCAGAACGCGCCATGCGTGGCGCGAAAAATTCAAACTGAAAGAATGCTGAAATGGACGATATAGACTTCAAGGACACACGGTTCGACCCGGACATCATCGAATTTCACGGCATCGCAAAGCAGATGGCCGCCTCCGTGGGCTACACTGCCAACATGGGCGTCGAGAAGAAGCTCGCTCAGCTTCTGCGTCTGCGGGTCGCACAGATGAACGAATGTTCATATTGTCTGATCCTTCACACCCAAGCCGCGCATGACCAAGGCGTGCATCCCGCGAAGGTCGCGCATCTGCCGAGCTGGCGCGAAAGTACGATGTTTGAGGCCGACGAGCAGGCCGCGCTGGCCTATTGCGAGGGGCTGACCACCTACGACCTGCCCGGTTTCGCCACGTTGCATGATGCGCTGACCGCGTATTTCAACGAAAAGCAAATCGCCGAGATTGCGGCCATCGTCATCAACATGAACCTGTGGACCCGGCTGAAGCTGGCACAGGGTCAGATGCCGGTTCTGAAAGCCTGATCATGGAATACGCGGGCTGGCATCCGGAGCTCGTTATCCTAATCGCGCTTCTGGGCTTCATCGGATATTCGATGCTGTCCAAGGCGATCACGCGCACCGTGCTGACACTTCCCATCATCTTCGTGGTGCTTGGCTTCGCCCTCGCGAAACCGATCCATACCATCGCGCTGGAGGGCGGCACGGTTCATTTAGCCAAGCGTCTGATCGCCGAAATCACGCTGGTCTTGGTGCTTTTCGCGGATGCCAGCCATGTGCGTTTTGCGAAGCTGCGCGCCAGTTTCGGTTTGCCGGTCAGGATGTTGGTCGTCGGTCTGCCGCTGACCATCGCGCTTGGCACGCTTGTGGCCTATTTACTGAACCCAGCGGCGGGCATTGCCATGTCGTTGCTAACAGCGGCGGTTTTGTCCCCAACGGACGCCGCCCTGGGCCAAGCCGTGGTTTCAAGCCCGGACGTGCCCGACCGGATCGGCGGGACGATCAATGTCGAAAGCGGTCTCAACGACGGTCTGGTTCTGCCCTTCGTGCTGATCGGCGCGATCTTTGCCTCCGCCGGAGCAGGCGTGGCCAACACGGAAGGTCTGGCAATGTCGGTTGCCCTGCAGATCGTACTCGGGCCGCTGGTCGGGATCACCTTGGGATGGAGCATCGCCAGAGCCCTCGATTTTGTGCAGGACCGCGACTGGGCACTAGAGCCCGCACAAGGCGTTGTGTTTCTGGCCACGGCTTTCGCCACTTTTATTATCGCCGAACAGATCGGAGGCAACGGTTTCATCGCTGCCTTCGTTGCGGGCATGGTGTTCGGAAACACCTACCGGCACGATCCACACTTCATCGGCGAGTTCATGGAAGGTGCGGGCCAAATCCTGACCATGGCGGCTTTTTTTGGCTTTGGCGCGTTCCTGCTACCCGACGGCCTCGCACATATGACGCCTCAAACGGTGATCCTCGCCATCTGTTTCTTGACCTTCGTGCGAATTGTGCCGATCTGGCTATCGCTCACTGGTTCGGGTCTATCTACCCGTGAGAAGCTGTTCCTGGGATGGTTTGGACCGCGTGGGCTGGCGTCGATCCTCTTCACGCTCATCATCATGGATGAGTTCGACTTCCCAACCGAGGATGAGCTTTTGGCCTGCGTGACGATGACCGTTTTCCTTTCGGTATTTCTACATGGGCTCAGCGCCAACCCGCTGGTGCGTCGTCTCGGGAAGGCCACATAATGCAACTTCAAGACCATGAGCAAGCCAGAAGCATATGACATCCGAAGGTACATAGCGCAGACGGAAGCTGGCAGATGGAGGCGCAGGGGGACTGGCTGTTGTTCCAGCTTGGCGCTGACTGCCGCATTGACCGGAGGCCAGACGTTAAGCTGTATCTGGTCACGTAATCTTTCAAGGAAATCAGCATCCGCGACCAACTCGACGACCGCGGGACTTCCATAGGCCCTATCCAAGCCTTCAACGGCGCGTAGGATTATCCGGTTCCCGAGGTTCACCTTTTCGGTGATTTTCGCACTATCTTACTGCACTGCCAGCGTTATTCGGCCATCTGACGCAGGGTCGAGATCAATGCCGGGTAAATTGCCCTCTAAAGGCAGTCTCTGTTGCTTGATGCGGCGCTGATCGACCGGGCATCGCTCCAGTCCTATGTTTTTCTGTTGATTTCAGCTATCCAATTTAGGCTTCTGTTTTTTAGCTACGCCAAACCGAGTGAACTCCGAATTCATTGTGTTGGCACTGCGCTAAGCCATCAATTTATCCAGCGTATCCTGACATCAAAACGCTCCTCTATGCGCTGACCCTCTTTGCACCACAGCACACACTGATTAGTATCTGCGTGCCAGCTTTCAAAGCCAGGACAAAACCCTTTGCTAATGAGGTCGGCGATGTCTCACCCCACTTATACGTTTGAATCCACCACCGATCTGCCCGGTATCAGCTTTGCAGCGATGCGTCAGATGATCCTGGTGCAAGCCAAGTCCGCAAACCTCTCGGTGTTAGAAGATAGAGAAAACCTGGTGACCGTCGAAACTGCCCACGGACTGATCGGTTTGCGTCCAGGAAGAGAAGCGGAAACCGCAGGCATAGTCGCTGCCGTTGATGAACATTGGTTGTTTGTGATGAGAAATGCCGTCGTTTCACAGATGCAGCAGTCCATGCCGAAGGTAGCCGAACAAATGCGGTGGTCCTCAGGGCCGTCGGAAGGGTTGTTGCCACCAAACTTTCGATTTGTGAACGTAGAAGATGTCACAGAAATTGGGCCGAACTTTCTGCGGGTCACGTTTCAGGGTGAGGATTTGTCACAACATCAAGATGCCGCGATTCACTTTCGTCTTGTTCTTCCGCCGAAGGGGATCGCCCCTGAATGGCTCAGTTTGGCGGCAAACGGGTCCGTAGTCTGGCCAGAGGGCGAAGGTGCGCCGCACAAACCGGTTTACACGACACGGTCAATTGATCGCCCGGCCAACCGGCTGATCATGGATGTCTATGTGCATGACGGTGGGCGTGTTACAGATTGGGCGCGGTCCCACTTGGACGGCGTGCGCGAAAGACACGTGGTCGGGCTTTTAGGGCCATCGGGGGGTGGTTTATTGGACGCCGACAGGGTTCTTATGGCAACCGATGAAACAGGCTTTCCCGCCGCCGCGCGCTTGCTTGAAAACTTGCCAAAGACTGCAACCGGCGAACTAATCCTTGAAACAGAGCATGGTACTAACTGCTCCTACCCGTTTTCGGTGCCGCACAGGATCAAGGTCACGTGGCTTTCACGTGCGAAAGGCGATGTTTTGGCTGACGCAACGCTCGCTGCTCTGCCAAGTCACAACGGGTCAAAGATCTGGTTTGCCGGCGAGCGTGCACAGGCCAAAACGGTTAGGGACGCGGCAAAAGATGCCGGTTGGGAAAGTGGTGACTTGCGCGTTTCGGGCTTTTGGGCGCTTCCAACGCCAAACATCGGCTGACCCACTGCTTGGGTTACTGTAGCAGCTGCTTTACGCACCGACAGGCATAGATCCTAAGTATTCGGCAAGCCCGACTTGCACTCAGCGTAATAATATAACATATGCACGGTGCGATCACGCAGCTGGACATATTACGAGATGGGCTTGTCCATACTCAAATCTCACTTGCCAGTCAGCCTAGTCACTCGCACCGCCCGGATGGCACATCCCAGCTCACATTAAAAAGAAATTATCCTTTGCACGGGATGGGTTGCAATGAGCCTAGAAACGCATGATCTATAGCCGGAACATCGGTTGCCCGGATCACATCCGCGTCGCAATCGTCGGTGCGGGGCCGGCGGGTATCGGGCTTGCCCGGGTGTTGCGTGATTTGCAGATACCAGATGTCTGGGTGCTCGAACGCGGCAAAATTGGTCAGACATTCCACGACTGGCCAGCGGAAACCCGTCTTCTCACGCCATCCTTCCCCGGAAATGCGTTTGGTTTGACGGATCTGAACGCGATCAGCTTCGACAGCTCGCCTGGCTGGTCGCTGCGAAGCGAGCACCCCACCGGTAAGGCGTATGCCCAATACCTTAAAATGACCGCCGAGATGTTTGGCGTAAACGTACAGTGCGGCATTGAGGTGCGCGCCGTAACGCCGATCGACAACGGGTTCACACTGGATACCGACCGCAGCACCCTAACAGCAGACTTTGTGATTTGGGCCTGCGGCCACTTTGGAGCCCCAACTGACACTGACCTACCGGGGGCAGAACTGGGCCGCCATTACGGGAGGATTAGCACTTGGGACGACATTGCGTCGGAAGAGGTCTATGTGGTTGGTGGTTATGAAAGTGGGATTGATGCTGCAGTTAGCCTTGCGCAGAAAGGCAAGGGTGTCATCGTTCTTGACCGTGGCGCACCCTGGCTTGACGGAGACAAAGATCCCAGTCGTAGCCTGTCACCCTACACACAGCAACGCCTGGAAACCTTCCGCAAGTGCTTATCCATCACGCTGATCCCCGACGCCGATGTTATCGCGTTGGAAAAGGATGAAGACGGCGTGCACATACTGGCGGGTGACGGCAGATCCTGGCTCTCGGACGGGCCGCCGATCTTAGCGACCGGGTTTTTGGGGGGCACGCAGTTGGTGGCCGAGTGTTTTGAGTATGATCAAGAAGGTTTTCCGCTGTTAACGTCCCAGGACGAGTCGACAGCAATGCCTGGGCTTTTCCTCGTCGGGCCCGAGGTCTCACATCAAGGGCATCTTTTCTGCTTCATTTACAAGTTTCGCCAGCGTTTTGCCGTCGTGGCGCGCGCGATTGCGGCGCGGATGGGCGTCGATACCGAGGTGCTTGAGATTTACTATGACAACAACATGTTTCTCGACGATCTAACCTGCTGCGACTACGAAAAATGTCTTTGTTGAGCATCAGAAAGGGAACTCAGGGATGAGCACACAAGACCCTGTCCTGCCCGAAGACAGCGATACTCCCGCGCCGCTGAGTACCGGTGCGATCTTGCTTGCCGCGATCGGTTTGGGTGCATTGCTAGGCGTGTTGTCACCGGCGGCTGCAAAGCAGCTTTCGCAAACTATCGATATCACGCTTCTGCTCATGATCTTTCTGATCTTCTTTGAGTTGCGATTTGATGCGGTGATGCAGGCTTACGGCAACGTCAAATTCCTTGCCATCGCATGGAGCGCGAATTTTCTGATTATTCCATTGGTGGCTCTCGCAATCGCAAGCCTCTTTCTGTCATCCCAACCGCTCTTGTTTGTTGGTTTAATGATCTACTTCTTAGCACCTTGCACCGATTGGTTCCTCGGTTTCACTCGTCTGGCCAAGGGCGATACGGAACTCGGTGCAGCCCTGATCCCAATCAATATGGTGAGCCAGCTCTTGCTTCTTCCACTATGGCTTTGGCTTCTGACCAAAGACGTCGGGCGGGAGGCGCTTGATGCGATACCAAGCATGCTGCTGCAGTGGTTCATCATTCCCTTTGTGGCAAGTCAGGCGGTGCGCCTAGCGATAGAGCGATTTACTTCCAGGAGGTGGGCCAATCTGGCCCTGTCTATGGTAACCCCGCTGATGCAAATGGTACTGGCGGTTCTTATCGTCCAGATTTTTGCAGCCAACATCACAACACTAGTTGCGACGCCAGCAATCTTCGCGATGGTTGCCGCAGCAGTTTGCCTGTTCTTCGCAGCAACTCTGATCATCGGCGAAGGCCTCTCGTGGCTGGGGCAGTTGGCATTTCCGCAGCGAACTTTGCTTGCGATGACTATGGCTGCGCGCAACGCGCCTCTGATGCTTGCCTTTACCGCACTTACGATTCCCAACCAACCGTTGGTCCTCGCAGTCATCGTCTCTGCCATGCTGGTTGAGATCCCGCTGCTGACCGCCCTCAAACGGATGATCCAGCACCGCAACACACAAGGAGAGTGACGTCCATGTCTTTTATCCCCCAAACATATGAAGAGTGGAAACATTGCATTACTGTGAAATGCGATATCACCCTGACCCAAACCTACATAGCCGCGCGGTTAGATGTGCTGAAGGATCGAAACGATTTCCATACGGAGAAGTTCATCCATCAGTGGGGAGAAGCGTTTCATGCGCAAACGGTGGCATGGTTTGAACAAGCGGCAAAAGAACTGGCAGACTGAGAGACCTTAGACCGCGTGCATTGAAGCGGTAGATTTTGGCCAAGGGTTAGAAAAGGTCTCTCCAGCTTTCCAGGCCGCGATCTCGTTATCCGTGCAAAAGCAAGTCTGTAAAGCTTCGACAAACGTATCCAGTTCCCATTCGTAGCCGATGACATTCAACTGGCACCGTCTGTCGCCGAAGTCGGGGGGCGTTTGCAGCAAGCGACCGCGCATTTCGTCCTCTTCCAAACCCAGAATATGCACTCAAATTGTTTATCAAGCTCTTGGCAGACAGAGTTCTGGCACCAAATTTATCTAAGGCGTTTAGTAAGTGCCCAGCGTTCTGTTGAAACGAGCGGAAACTCACACTTAGCCCTGTAAAAAGAGGTAACTAGTTTGGTTTTGGTTTGGTTACTCGCGACAAAAGACGTGCATAGACGCGCAGGTTCGCAAGCTATCTTGTCAAGCGAAAAACAGTCTGACCTGAAACAGAGGACTTCTGGAAACAGGTCGGATACGCGATCTCTTATTGGACACAGGTATGCGCCAGCCCGTCTTGCCGGTTTTGCCACGGTAGAGATCGGTCGCTCTCTCAGGTGTCTAATGTAGATACTCGGCTGAAACGTATCCTGAGCACGCGCTTACACTCTGCATTGGTCATGTATGGGGAAACTCCCTAAGCCCGGGTTAAATGTCGTTCAGACTTACCGCTGAACTTCTGACGAATGCCTTCCCATATCTTCGCCATTCCAAGTGGCTCGTAGATCATAAAGACGATTATCAGCACCCCAAAGACCACCAACTCAATCGAGGAAATGATTGTCGCGTCGATCGCACCATGGAACAACTCGTTACCAAGGGTGTTGAGCACAACTGGGAAAAGCAAAATAAATGCAGCCCCAATGAATGCACCCTTGATCGTGCCTAATCCTCCAAGGATTACCATGAAGAGGATACGAAAGCTGAGTTTGATGTCAAACGCCACCGGTTCCATCGACTTCAGATAAGTGAAGGCGAAGAGAGCCCCCGCGACCCCACAAAAGAATGCGGAGATCGCGAAGGCTTGCAGCTTTGTCTTAAGCAGAGAGATGCCCATGGATTCTGCTGCGATATCCATATCGCGTACTGCCATCCAATTACGCCCGGTATTTCCCCGGGTCATATTGACCGCGAGTATGGTGAGGAATGCCACCACTACGAGGACGACAAGATACATCTCCAACGGTGATGTGAGCTCTTTACCGAAGATGACGATATCCTGTGCGGTGATGATGCCTGAGGTGTCGTAATTCTTAAACCAACCGAATTTGTCGATCATCCAAATTATGAAGAACTGAGATGCGAGCGTGGCAACCATGAGGTAGATACCGCGCACACGCAGGCTTGGCAGACCAAAAATGATGCCGAATGCTGCCGCGATCAGGCCTGAAAACATCAGGTTGATTGGGAAGGGTATCCATGGCAAGCGCAATTCCAAGTTAAATAGCGCAAAAGCACCAGCCGCCATGAAGCCAGCGGCCCCAAGGGCAAGCTGACCAGCGTAACCCATTACTATCTGCTGCCCGATGGCAGCCAATGACAGGCAAAGCCAAGGGATCAGGATCGATGAATACCAGTAGTCGGTCTGTACGAGCAGGGGGATTATGGCGAGGCCGACCGCCATCAATATGACAAAGCTGGTCACGTCTCCGCGCGAAAAACTCATGAACATAGGTTGTGACTTCATGATCTCTCTCCCTACACGCGACGTATGATCTTTTCGCCAAACAGTCCTTCAGGACGCCAAAGCAAAAAGAAGATTGCTAGAACAAAAGGCGCCCATACTTCGATGCCACCGCCAAAGTAGGGGCCAACGTAGACCTCAAGCACTTTTTCAGATGCTCCAATGATAAGGCCACCGACAATAGCGCCAGGTATCGATGAGAAGCCACCGATAATCAGAACTGGCAGAGCCTTGAGAGCCAGATCAACCAAGGCGAACTGTACTCCGGCTCTGGCCCCCCACATCATTCCGGCAACCAAGGCAACAACACCCGCTGCGGACCATACAAGTAACATGATCGAGCTGAGCGGAATTCCAATTGAGCTAGCGGCTCCAGGATCATCAGCTACCGCGCGAAGCCCTAGGCCCATCTTGGTGTATTTGAAAAGAAGCGCCAGTCCGATGATCAGCCCCGCAGCGACAAGACCAGCTGTCAAGTCCAATGCCGATATGAAAAGGCCGGTTGTGTCAATAATCCAAGGTATTGGAAAGTCTGGAATACCCAGATCAAGACGCCGCACTTCTACGCCCCATGCCGCTTGAGCAAGGCCTTCTAGTACAAAGCCCAGGCCAATCGTTGCCATAAGTACAGTGTCTTCGCTTTCGTTCATGAGCGGCTGAAGCACTAGCCTCTGCGTAGCAAACCCCACAACGATCATCAAAAGAATGGTTACTAAGAAGGCCACCACAAAGGGTAAGCCTAGTTCCATGAAACCCACAAAAGACAGCACAGCAAAGAAAACCATAGCGCCTTGGGCGAAATTAAAGGTCGACGAGGCCTTGTAAATCAGTACGAACCCAAGAGCGACAAGCGAGTACATCGTACCCGCCAGCAGGCCGGCCACAACGACCTCAATAAAAAATAGAAATTCAGTCATGGGCCACCCCCAAATAGGCGTCTATAACGTCTTGGTTGTTGCGAACTTCGTCGGGTGGTCCGTCTCCGATAATCTTGCCGTAATCCAACACCACTACGTTGTCTGAGATGTCCATGACCACCCCCATGTCATGCTCAATCAGAACCATGGTCGTGCCCAACTCATCGTTTACTTTTAAAATGAAACGGCACATCTCGCGCTTTTCTTCGACATTCATTCCGGCCATCGGCTCATCAAGCAAAAGTACCTGCGCCTCTGTCGCCAAGGCGCGGCCCAATTCAACCTTCTTCTGCAGTCCGTAGGGAAGTTTGCCTACCGGGGTGTGCATGATTTCTTGCACCTCCAGAAACTCTACGATTTCCTCACATTTCTCGAGGTTCGCTTTTTCCTCAGCCCGCGCAGATGGCGTTTGGAACGCCACCCCCAAGAAGTTTGATTTCATGTGAAGTTTCCGACCTACAAGTATATTGTCGAGAACAGACATTCGCTTGAAAAGGGCAAGATTTTGAAAGGTCCGGGAAATTCCTTCTTCCGCGATGATCTTGGGTGTGATTTTCTCCATCACGCGGCCTTTGAACTTGATCGTGCCCTCTTGCGGTTTGTAGATGCCGTTGATGCAGTTCAACAACGAAGACTTGCCTGCGCCATTTGGTCCGATGATCGCCTTTATTTCGTGTTGTAGCACCTTGAACGAGGTGTCTGTGATGGCTTTTACGCCCCCGAAGCTTAGCGATATATTGTTCACCTCGAGGATAGGATCGCCGATTGGGAATGATCTTCCGTCCAACATTAGTTTTCTAACCCCTACCCGCGTTAATGAATGCCGGCGTGCGATTGACTCTCTTCACGCAGCACATCGCGGAAATTCTTGCGCCCTTCCTTGGAGATCCCGAGGTAAAGCTCTTTTACTTTGTCATCGTTCAGTAGATCCTGGGCGGTGCCCTGCAACATCACGTGACCGGTCTCAATGATATACCCATAGTCAGCGTTGCGCAGGGCAACGTTTGTATTCTGTTCAGCCAGAAGAATGCTGACCCCTTCCTTTTGGTTCAGCTCCTGCACGATGTTGAAGATCTCTTCGACAAGCTGCGGCGCGAGGCCCATGGATGGCTCGTCGAGTAAAAGCATTTTCGGCTTGGCCATCATCGCGCGTGCCACGGCAATCATCTGCTGCTCGCCACCAGACGTATAGCCCGCCTGGCTTTTACGCCGCTCTTTTAGGCGCTTGAAATAGCCATAAATTTTTTCTAGCTCGTTGTTTATTTCGACTTTCGATAGCCTGCGCGAGTACGCCCCAGCAATCACGTTTTCCTCTACCGTCAAGTGGCCAAAACAGCGGCGGCCTTCGAGAACCTGCACCAAGCCAAGGCCAACCATTTGCGCAGGGTCCTGCCCCTTTACCTGGGTCCCATCATACATGATTGTACCCTTTGTGACCTTCCCCCGTTCGGCGGCCAGCATAGTGGAAATTGACTTCAAAGTGGTGCTTTTGCCAGCACCGTTTCCCCCTAATAGAGCTACGATTTTGCCTTGTGGGACTTCTAGAGTGACGTCGTGCAGCGCAGAGATCACACTGTCGTACACCACTTCGATGGAGTTCAGCTCCAAAATATTGTCGCTTGAGTACATGAGGGTTCCATCAACTGGTTGTAATTTTTGTAATACGGCACGACATGAACATGCCGTCGTGAGTTGCGGGGGAACCTGTTTGTTATTTGGTCCCCCGCTTCTCTTTCTGCGGAATGACTTACCTAACCACAGTCTTTAGGAGTGATGCCGTTTTCAGACGCAAACTTGGCGGCTGATGCTTCAACGAGGCCACGAATATATGCTGGATCCAGCGGCGCTTCCCAATCAGTCACCTGATTGAACTTCTCACCGTCCCACTGCATCATCGCAAACTTGCCTGCCCCCTCGTGGTTTTCACAAGAGATCGAGAAGGGCGCGATCATACCCTTTATGCCTAGCTCTTCAAGACGCGCATCATCCATCACGAGGTTTTCGTACCCATCTCGGAATTCCGCACCTGTCACAGCCTTGCCTACCTTGTCATGCATTTCTTGCGCAACGCGCATAGCTTCGATGTAGGTCACAGCAGCACCTAGACCCCTGTTCCAGTATACTGTTCCAATGCGGTTTTCCTCTGCAAGGTTGCCCTTGCCAGCTCCGTAGACTTGTTCTTTAATCGCTTGCACTAGCGGATACTCATCGCCCGGCAAAGCGTTAGCCATCGCGTAGGTACCTGTTGCCGCGTCGCCAGCGGGGAACATGTCTTCTTCCGCTGCTCCAAACGTCACGTAAATCATGCGTTCCCGGTCGAAGCCAACACGAGCTGCGTTGGTCATAGCTGTGGAGTTCATACCAGAACCAGCACCCCAGAAGGTAACCCAATCGGGTCGTTCTTTACGGACCTGTAACCACTGAGACTGCTGCTCCAGACCTGGGGGCGGGATAGAAATTTCCACCAGCTCCACACCCCAATCCTCTGCTATAGAACGCATCGCAGGCAAAGGTTCACGGCCATAAGCACTGTCAATGTGCAGATGAACGATCTTTTTGCCATTCATGTTAGGGATGCCACCTTCTTTTTCGGCCATGAACTTCATCTTCACAGCGATCTGAGACCAGTAGTGCGAGGCGGCGTTGAATACCCAGGGCCAAACGCGACCATCAGCTCCATCAGTCCTACCGTAGCCGTATTGCGCGAGCACAACATTGTCTTCTGCCATCCGGTTGATCACCGCATAGGCACCTGGCGTGCCCAGTGTATCAAAAACCACTATGCGCTGGCCGTCCTTTTCAAGCAGTCTCTGATAGCACTCAACAGTTTTAACGGCGTTGTACTCAGTCTCGCATTCCTGCCAGGTGAGCATTACTCCATTTACCCCGCCATTCATGTTTACGTAGTTCATATAGTCGATCTGGGCGCCGTAGTATCCGGTGCCCATAGCGGAGTATGGCCCGACCCGGCTGCTAGCGACGGGGAAGTACTGCGTTTCTTCCGCCGCAACCGTGTCCGCCGCAACTAAACCGGCGGCTAAGATCGCGCTTGCGAGGCAATTTATATAACGATTTTTCTTCATACACCTTCCTCCAATCAAAACATCTTTTCCAGATCAGCACACGCTTGATACCGCAAGCAGTGTCGATCGAGTTTGCTACGTGCCGATATGCTGATCGGCTTCGCTGGTCAGACGGGTGACCCGACGTTGCGTTTCACATGCACATACGCATGCGGCATTGTGTTACTACAGAAACAACATCGTCCTATTTTCAACGATATGCTTCTTATCTTGGTAACCCGCCCAGAGCCCAAAAAACGGTAGTTGCACTTTTGACATCGTCAACAAATTAACGATCACGGAAATTGCCCATGATTTTTTTCTGCAACGCAGCAAGGTCAAAAAGTCTACTTTCCCGACTGTTTTTGACGGGAATTCTGGAAAAATGTCCAACTATTCTGTAAATTTTTCTTGCGGCAATAGAAAACTCGTGACGCAAAAAACCACAAAAAAAAACTTACAAATCGCTTTTCATGCTTTTTGAAACGACCCGGCTCAAGCATCCGTAACACGACAGCCTTCGTAAAACCCTCTGCTTCAAGGCGCAGCGCCTTGATCCCGTGCTCGTTTGCAGCACCCGTTGCACTGTACGATCATCCAGCCTGAGTTCTACGTTGTCTTTCTCATAGCCCACTCTTTCACAGCAACAATGAGTGCCAAGCCTTCTTTTATAAATTAACCCGATTTGGTCTTACACGTGCTGTCTTCTGGCGATTCCAAGTCACACTTAAATCTCTCGAAATCCAATGTTCGCGAGATAGACAAAAAACCGCTTACATAAATCGGAATGCCAAAACTATCTCAGAAAAGAAGAAGGCCTTCGAAGGCTGAACAAAACCGCGCTATCAAACCAAGCAGGTCTAGACTATCATGGGGATGATGCATACGCGGCCATGCTGCCTTGGCTGGCACATGTAGGTGCGCATTACCATCGTGTTGAATTAACCTGCATCCAACGTCACAACCACCATAAATCCACGGCGTTGCACGCGGCATCCGCCTCTAGGAACGACGTACCCGTTGCGCCGTGCACAAGGGCTTAGATCTTCTTTCTGGTCAGATATACCTGTAGCGTCTCGCACAATACATTTGACCATTCGGACAAGGGCGGCGCGAAAAAGACGAAAACACGATTGCGTCCGGGCACAAACTTTGGTCCCTTGGCCGCAGATCAAAGAAACGAAAGTCGTTCCGCCCGTGTTCCAATCCTTTACAGAAACCGCCCGTCCAGAGCAGGGTCCGCCCCGCCTCAACGCCTTGCAATCCTTGATGAAAGAGGAAGGCGCCGCCGCGACGCTTGTGCCCCGCGCCGATATTCACCAAGGTGAATATGTGGCTCCTGGGGATGAGCGACTGGCCTGGCTCACCGGCTTTACGGGTTCGGCTGGAATTTGCGTTGTGACGCAGGACCAGGCCGGGCTTTTCATTGATGGCCGCTATACCGAACAAGCCCGCGCGCAAGCCGACACATCCAGCTTCACCCCAATTGACTGGCCTGCCAATTCCCCCGCCAACTGGTTGGCCGAAGCCTTGCCTCAGGGCGGGAAACTGGTTTACGACGCACGCTTGCACACGGCCGAAGAAATCGAGAATCTGCAAGCAGGCCTGCCTGAAAGGGTCACTATGGAGGCGGGCGAGAGCCTGATCGACCGGCTCTGGACAGACCGACCCGCGCGCCCCCTTGGCCCGATCCGCGTGCAGCCTGATGATCTGTCGGGCGAACCACACGCCTCCAAGCGCGCACGGCTGGCTGATGATCTTGTAGCCAGCGGCGAAGATGGCGCGCTGATTACCCTGCCCGACGCCATTGCATGGCTTCTCAACATCCGCGGCTCTGACATCCCCCGCAACCCGATCCCGCAGGCTTTTGCGCTTCTCCATTGCGACGCGCGAGTGACGCTTTTTATCGATGACCGAAAGCTGGACGAGGCTGCGCGCAACCATCTGGGAGAGAGTGTTGCGATAGCGCCCTATGATGCCGTGTTCGACGCCGTTAAAAGCTTTGAGGGAACCTTGCGCCTCGACAAATCCAGCGCACCGATCTGGTTTTTCACCGTGCGAAAGGCCGCCGGCCTGCCGACGCAATGGGGTAAGGACCCCTGTCTGCTTCCGAAGTCGCGCAAAAATGCCGCTGAGATTGCCGCCACGCGCACCGCCCACCTGCGAGACGCCGCAGCGATGTGCGAATTCCTGTCTTGGTTTGACGCGCAAGCCCCGGGCACCCTGACCGAGATCGACGTGGTCCGCCGACTTGAAGCCTGTCGAACAGCAACGGGCGCGCTGCTCGACATCAGTTTCGAGACGATCGCGGGTTCCGGCCCCCACGGTGCGCTGCCACATTACCGCGTGACAGAAGCCACGAATCGCAAGCTGCTGGAGGGGGAACTTCTGGTGCTCGATAGCGGTGGACAATACCCCGATGGTACCACCGACATCACCCGGACCCTGCCCATTGGCGCCCCTGGCCAAGACGAATGCACTGCATTCACAAGGGTCCTGCAGGGTATGATTGCCATATCACGTCTGCGCTGGCCCAAAGGTCTGGCCGGGCGCGACATGGACGCCTTGGCGCGCTATCCCTTGTGGCTGGCCGATCAGGACTATGCCCATGGCACAGGCCATGGTATAGGGGTGGCTCTATGCGTTCACGAAGGCCCACAACGACTTGCACGAATAAATGAAATTCCGTTTGAGCCGGGTATGATCGTATCCAACGAACCCGGTTATTATCGCAAGGGCGCTTTTGGCATCCGCATCGAAAATATCGTCGTGGTGATCGAGGCCATACCACTCCAGAGCAGCGACGTGACAGGCAAGCTCTGCTTTGAGACACTCAATTTCGTACCCATCGACCGTCGCTTAATCGTAGCCAGCATGCTTTCTGCACAAGAGCGCGAATGGCTCAACACCTATCACGCGGAATGCCGCGACAAAATCGCACCTGATTTATCTGAAGAAGCCGCTACGTGGCTACATCGTGCGACTGTCCCTATATGACAACAACCCATGCGCACGTCGCATGACGGAGAACCATCATCATGAGCCCTATCACAATCCGCAAAGCCCCTGGCACCTGGACCGTCCGGGCAGGCGGCGCGATCCTTGTCGAAAGCAAGAACGCGCTTGCCCTGGCTGAGGGCAGCTATGACGAGGTCATTTACTTCCCCCGCGAGGATATCGCGATGGCCTTGATGGACGAAACCGACAAGCACACCCATTGCCCGCACAAGGGTGATGCGACTTACTTTTCGCTCGTGACAAAAAGCAAGACCTTGGAAAACGCAGCCTGGAGTTATGAGGCGCCATTGGACGCGGTAGACGCGATCCGTCGCCACGTGGCGTTTTACGCCTCTGACGAGGTTACTATCGAACAGATATGACCAGGGCGCTGCTTTCGGATTAATTTGATCTCGCTCACGATAATTCAAATCCAACCGAGTATCAGTCCTTGAAATGGTGCGCCCAAGCCGTTTCGTATCAGACCGGGCATGAAGTGTGTTTGTCCGTATCGGATTTGCTTAACAGCGCAGGCCCAGGTGACGGATTTTTGCCCTATGAAATCCCATTCCGCAGCGGCTGAAGCCCAGTTTTCAGGGGGTAGAGCTCCTTGAAGTTATTATACATTTGTGACATCCAAAATTTAAACAATGCCTGAGGTTAATCGCATGGTGCGCACAAAAGACATAACTGAACACTACGGCGCTTACATCAATGCGTGTATGCATATATCCTTGAAAAACAAATACCTATATGTCCAGACGCCGAAAGTTGCCTCAACAACCCTCAAAGGGGAATTGATATCATTGGAGGTAAGGGGAACGCAGATAAGTACGAAGGGTATCGGCCTGCACCCGGACATCATACAATCTGTTCACGTGAAGCCCTACCAGCTTCCTGGTGGCAGACTCAATGATGTATTTTTTAATTCGGATTACGTTCGTTTCTGCTTTGTGCGCGACCCGTACACTCGCATCTTGTCTGCTTTTCTCGACAAAATCCAACGGAAAAAGCCAGAGGGGTTAAACCTCTTGCGTGGCAATGGGTTTTCCGACGACTACGACTTATCCTTTGATGAGTTTTTGAATTTGCTGATAGAAGATAGAAGTAACTGCAAAGGCTGGGATCCACATTGGCGGCCACAGTTCCATTTGCTTCGTCCTGATCTCATCAATTATACAATTATTGGGAAAATTGAGTCCTTCGAAAAGGACTATGACAGTCTGAACACCCTGTTGGGCGGGAAGCTTACGCCATACAAGACGCGTGCGCCCCACAAAACTGACGCCGCATCAAAAACGAGAGAGTTTTATACGGCAAGCAGTAGGCGAATAGTTTCTGACATTTACTCTGATGATTTTCACTATCTGGGCTATCCTGTAGAAAATTGATCGGTGTTGTGAGGCTAATCTGAACTCGTTTTGGATGTCTTACCCCTAACTGATTATCAAGCCGTAAGAAACGGGCCGGCCTTCGCATTCGCAGCAGATCCAACCTGTTCCATTCTAGGTCGTGCGATGTTGCCTTTCACTGTGTTGAAGTGATTGGAAAACACCGTCAAACTGTTGCGCCACTTGCACCACACTGCCCGCGCCTCTATAGCGCAGGACATGTCCGAGACCGCCACAAACCGCCCCGCCTTACCTGCCGAAATTGCCCGGCGCCGCACCTTTGCGATCATCTCTCACCCCGATGCGGGCAAGACAACCCTGACCGAGAAATTCCTGCTTTTTGGCGGGGCCATTCAAATGGCCGGTCAGGTCCGTGCCAAGGGTGAGGCGCGACGCACACGCTCGGACTTCATGGCGATGGAGAAAGACCGGGGCATCTCTGTCTCGGCATCGGCAATGTCTTTTGATTTCAACCAGTTCCGGTTCAATCTTGTAGACACGCCCGGCCACTCGGACTTCTCCGAGGACACCTATCGCACCCTAACGGCAGTGGATGCCGCCGTGATGGTGATCGACGGCGCAAAGGGCGTTGAAAGCCAGACACAGAAACTCTTCGAGGTCTGCCGACTTCGCGATCTACCGATCTTGACTTTCTGTAACAAAATGGATCGCGAAAGCCGCGACACATTTGAAATCATCGACGAAATTCAGGAAATGCTGGCGATTGACGTCACCCCCGCTTCCTGGCCCATCGGACAAGGACGCGACTTCATCGGCTGTTACGATATGCTCAACGACCGGCTGGAGTTGATGGACCGTGCTGACCGTAACAAGGTCGCGGAAACCATTGAAATCAATGGACTTGACGATCCAGCCCTTGAAGAAAACGTACCCGCCGAATTGATCGACGCCCTGCGCGAGGAAATCGAAATGGCGCGCGAATTGCTTCCCAAGTTGAACCCGCAATCAGTTCTTGAGGGGCACATGACACCCATCTGGTTTGGCTCGGCCATCAACTCCTTTGGCGTAAAGGAGCTGATGGACGGCATCGGTAAACTGGGTCCGGAACCGCAGCCTCAATCGGCTGAGCCAAGGCAGATTTCTCCGGAAGAAACTAAGGTTTCCGGATTTGTCTTCAAAGTACAAGCAAACATGGATCCAAAACACCGTGACCGTGTTGCTTTCCTGCGCATGGCATCTGGCCACTTCAAACGCGGCATGAAACTGACGCATGTTCGCTCAAAAAAACCCATGACGGTGTCCGCGCCCGTGCTCTTTCTGGCAGCCGACCGCGAACTGGCGGAAGAAGCTTGGGCAGGAGACATCATCGGCATCCCCAACCATGGGCAGTTGCGTATCGGTGATACCCTGACCGAGGGCGAAGCCCTGCGTGTGACTGGCATCCCCTCTTTTGCGCCCGAACTGCTGCAAACTTGTCGCGCGGGCGATCCGCTGAAGGCCAAGCATTTGGAAAAGGCCCTAATGCAATTCGCTGAAGAAGGCGCGGCAAAGGTGTTCAAACCCAGCTTCGGCTCGGGCTTCATCGTGGGCGTCGTTGGCGCGCTTCAATTCGAGGTTCTGGGCTCCCGGATTGAGTTAGAATACGGCCTGCCTGTGCGATTTGAGACCTCACAGTTCACCTCGGCCCGATGGGTCACCGGCCCCAAGGAAGCGCTGGATGACTTCCTGAGCGCCAACAAACAGCATATCGCACAGGACCACGATGGTGACGTTGTTTATCTGACACGCCTGCAGTGGGACATCGACCGCGTGCAGCGCGACTACCCGGATGTGACACTTTCGGCCACCAAGGAGATGATGGGCTAAAGCGCCCTCCTCCTCTTCATCTTTCCCAAAATACTCCCATTAGAAGCATCGCCACCCTGCAACCCGATCTGCGCTTTCCTCTTGCGTGAATAGGCGTCAGGCCGCATCCTCGCACCATGAGCAGACCACCCACCTGGGGCGTGGTTTCCACGATCAAAGCCCCGGCGACCGATATTCTTAATTTTGCCGCCCACCATCTTGATCTGGGCGCGCATCGGGTGTTCATTTATCTCGACGCGCCGAATGAAGTGGCATTCAACGCTCTGAAATCCCATCCAAAATGTCGTGTCACTCTTACGGATGAGGGCTATTGGAAACGCCGCAAGGGGCGACCGGACATGCATCAGTCTCGCCAGACGGCCAACGCCTCCCACTGCTACCGGCGCGGGCAACAAGTGGATTGGCTAACCCATATCGACGTGGACGAATTCCTCTGGCCATCCACACCGCTCACCAATCAACTCTCCGGACTGCCCGACACCACCCGCAGTGCCCGTGTCCGCCCGATCGAAGCGCTCGCGGCAGATCCAGCCGACCCGCCCCCTGAAGGACAGCTCTGGTGCAAGGGATTTGCCCGCTTGCAGCGACAGCGGCGGGAGGAGACGAACGCGATTTATCCAACCTATGGCGATCACCTCAATGGCGGCTTTCTGAGCCATGTAGCCGGTAAGGTGTTCGTGCGCACCGGTCTCCAAAACGTCTCCCTGCGCATCCATAACGCCTTCATCGACAAGAAGGCCGACCCCAATCCGCCCGAACTCGATCAGACGCGGCTGGTGCATCTGCATGCCCATTCCTGGGAGCATTGGCAGGCCCTGTTTCGATTTCGCATCGCGCAGGGCTCTTACCGCGAAAGCCTTAAACCCGCGCCAATGCCCGACGGGGTATCCCTGAACATGCATCAACTTTTTTCCCTGCTGAAGGACGAGGATGGCGCGACAGCGCTGCGTCAGTTCTATGAAGAAGTCTGTACCGCAACGCCCCGGTTGCGCGCCCTACTAGACCAGTTTGGCCAGCTTCACGCTGTCTGTCTCGATCTAGACACCAAACGCAAAAACCACTTCCCAGACGCGGCGTAATTATCAAATTCCTACTTTTGGGGCGGATTATCGGCAAAAATACCCTTAAAACCGGCTTCCTTAACACTATGTCGTGGGGTGGATTGACCCTGACCACTCGACTCCGGTAAGGGCGGATCATCCGAGACGTGTAAAGGTTCGAAATAACTTCGAGCCACCCTCGGCGATTGACGTGAAGGCGGGCCTCAGATGTGTCCGCAAACCTGTGGACATATATGACCAAATTTTCTGAGCTGAACCTCAACCCGAAAGTATTGAAGGCCATCGACGAGGCCGGATATGAAACGCCCACTCCGATCCAAGAAGGCGCTATCCCCCCAGCCCTTGAAGGTCGAGATGTTCTGGGCATTGCCCAGACCGGAACCGGCAAGACGGCAAGTTTCACACTGCCCATGCTGTCGCTTCTGGCCCGTGGCCGTGCGCGGGCGCGGATGCCACGATCGCTAGTGTTGTGCCCGACACGCGAACTGGCCGCGCAGGTGGCGGAAAACTTCGACACTTATTCCAAGAACCTTAAACTGACCAAGGCGCTGCTGATTGGTGGGGTAAGCTTTAAAGAGCAGGACACTATCATAGACAAGGGCGTAGATGTTCTGATTGCCACGCCGGGCCGCCTGCTGGACCATTTCGAGCGGGGCAAGCTGATCCTGTCGGATGTAAAGGTCATGGTGGTGGATGAGGCTGACCGAATGCTTGATATGGGTTTCATCCCCGATATCGAACGCATCTTCGGCCTCACACCGTTCACCCGCCAGACGCTTTTCTTTTCCGCCACCATGGCGCCTGAAATTGAGCGGATTACTAACACCTTTCTGCAAAACCCAGCCCGGATCGAGGTGGCACGTCAGGCCACAGCCTCCGAAACAATTGAGCAAGGCGTCGTGATGTTCAAACCTTCCCGCCGGGAACGTGCCGACAGTGAAAAACGCGCACTTCTGCGGGCTGTTATTGATAGCGAGGGGGAAGCGTTGACCAACGCGATCATCTTCTGCAACCGAAAAACGGATGTCGATATCTGCGCCAAGTCTCTAAAAAAATATGGTTATGACGCTGCCGCTATCCATGGCGATCTGGATCAGTCACAACGCACACGCACGCTAGAGTCCTTCCGTGGTAAGGAACTGCGCCTTCTTGTCGCTTCCGACGTGGCAGCGCGCGGGCTCGACATTCCCTCGGTCAGCCATGTATTCAATTTCGACGTGCCCGGCCATGCTGAGGATTATGTTCACCGCATTGGCCGCACAGGTCGCGCGGGGCGTGAGGGCAAGGCGATCACGATCTGCAACAAGCGCGATGACAAATCCTTTGCCGCGGTCGAGGCGCTGATCCAAAAAACTATCCCGCGCATCGACAATCCACTGCCGCAAAACACTGTAAGCTCTACGCAAGAGGATGGAGACAAGCCCAAACGCAGCCGTGGTGGCCGCAAGCGGAAGGACGATAAGGCCGAGGCAGAGCAGCCGCAAGTGGCAGTGCCCGAAAATCGTGAGGCTCGCGAGCCACGCGAGGAAAAAGCATCAAGGTCCCGCCGGAGCGGACAGAAGGGTGTCGTGGGCATGGGCGATCATACGCCCAGTTTCATCGCACTGAGTTTTGAGGACCGCCGCACCGGTTGATGCGGCCCAAGCCATGACTGACGTTGCGCGGGACGGCGACGGCCGGATATAGGTATTTTTGACCAGAAAGAAGCCAAATGAAGCACCCTGCTTTTTTCTGGTATTGGATATTTTTATCCTAACATCGCAAAAAGCGCATTAGCCGAGATAGGCATCCGCGCGCAATCTGGCTCGTTCGAGATGAATTGGCAATATGCGACCATAAAGTTGCCGTGTCCGTCCAGGCGAGCCGAGCATACCCGGAACCTCCACATAGGAAAAGATCGACACGTAGCGCCGCTGCAAGCCTGACAAGGGCGCCACACGGTGGAGGGAATATCTACCCCGAAAAAGCTGCAGGTCACCTGGTTGCAGCTCCAGCAAAGTCACGCGATCTGACGTCGCATCAAGCGCGCTCGTCACCTCGTCAAAATTCCCATCCTCTTGCCCAATACCAGCCGCATATTCGAATGCGACCCCGGCCTCGGCGTTCTGAACAGCCAGTGTCAAGGTCAAGTTGTTGGTATCAAAATGCCAAGGAAACCCATTGCCCTCTTTCGCCATGTTAACAATCACATCTGGCAGCGGATCCGCGTTGCGATGGAGGGCCTTTTCTTGCAGACAGTCCTTGATGAACATATCAAAGCCAGGCGGGTTATGGATGGTTCGCAGGGGACCGGTGGTCGCGAAATTATCGGCCGGTATGAAGGTGTTTGAGCGGTCAAAGAAGCGACGTCGAGGGTCGCGCGCCGGCAGGCTTGGATCATCCTTGGTAAAATAGGCATTGATACGGTTGAAAGATCGGTGGCCCTTATCGGCCAAACTGTCGGTCTCTTTGGTGAGTACACCAATGGTGGCAGAAGTCAGGAAGGACCGGATCACCGTGTAGCCATCGCATGCCATATCGGCACGGACCTGTGCGATCACGGCGTCACGCGCCGATCCGGGGCTGTAAATTGGGAAACGGTCGAGATCAATAAGATCGGCTACAGTGTATAACACGGGCGCCTTCCTTGCCTTATGAAGGCGTCTTCAGGGTAAGCCTGTCTTGCCGAAATAAGACCTTGATGATGTCGCGGCTTTGAGGTGCGAAAACAAACGCTTATTCTCAAATGGATTTTAGCCGTTCTCGCAATTCAGTCTTAAGAACCTTGCCATAGTTATTCTTAGGTAGATCAGGCACCGCGAAATAGGCCTTGGGCCGTTTGAACCGGGCTATGTTTTCGCAGCAATGGGCATCTAGGGCCGCTGTATCCATCGTCGCGCCTTCCGGAACCACGAAGGCCACCACATCTTCTCCCCAATCCGCGCTTAAGCGGCCCACGACCGACACCTCCCTAACCTGCGGATGGAGCAAAAGGCATTCTTCCACCTCGCGCGGATAGACATTCGCCCCGCCAGAAATAATCATATCCTTGGAACGGTCCTGCAACGTGACGTAACCCGACTTGTCCATCACGCCGATATCGCCAGTCAGCAACCAGCCTTCCACAAAAGCCTTCGCGGTACCTTCTGGGTTGCGCCAGTAGCCGGGCATGACCAGATCACCCCGCACCATGATCTCTCCCGCCTGTCCTGCAGGCACGGTGCGGCCGTCCGGACCGCAGATGCGCAGATCCACCCCCGACTGGACCCGTCCGACAGAGCCAAGACGCATCCGCCAGTCGGGGTGGGTACGGTCGGCCACTTCCTCAGCCGACAGGGCCGTGATCGCCATCGGCGCTTCCCCCTGTCCGTAGATTTGAGCAAAGATGGCGCCAAAACAGTCGACCGCCTCCAATATATCGCTCACATACATCGGCCCGCCGCCATAAATCACCCGGCGCAGTCCCTGCCCCTTTGCCCCGACCTCACGCGCGACCTGTGTCATACGCTTGACCATGGTGGGTGCTGCAAAAAGGTGCATCTGGCCAAAATGATCAGCCAGTTCAAATATTTCTGCTGGTTCGAACCCGCCTGAGAGGGGGCAGACATGGCGCGCGCCCTTCAGCACATGCGCTAGCGCGTAAAGTCCTGCGCCATGGCTCATCGGCGCGGCATAGAGCGTCGCGTGACTTGCATCAACCGCGTCCACATCCGAAAAATAGCTCAGCGTCATTGTCATCAGCATCCTGTGGGTGATCATCACGCCCTTGGGACGGCCCGTGGTGCCGGACGTGTAGAAAAGCCACGCCAGATCGTCAGGCGCACGCGCAGCTGGTTCGACACAGGGCGAGCCTTTGAGCTGTCCTGCCTCAAGGATCTCCCCGGCGTAACCAGCATTAGCCAGGTCCGCATCCAATCCATTGGAGGCAAAGCAGAACGCGGCTTCGGCATGATGCAGGATCCACGCTGCCTCTTTCCCGTGAAGCCGCGCATTGACGGGGACCGCCACGCCTCCGGCATACCAGATGCCAAAAAGGACGATCAGGTAATCGGGGCGGTTTGTCATAAAAATACCAACCCGGTCACCGGGTTTCACTCCGCAGGTTAGCAGCCCACCGGCCAGAACCGCCGCCGCCCTAGCGAAGCCCTGATAGGTCGCGATCTGATCCGTACCGTTAAAAAGCGCCGGGGTCGCCCCGCGTGATGTACCCATACGGGCCAACCAGTTGGCCAGGTTCATGTCGTCCTCCCTGCCGGCTTGTCCGGCACATCTGACCCATCGCTACACGCAAGGCCAGTCTTCCATCAACTCCGCAGAAATACGCATAGGCTAGGCTTGGAAGTGGCGCGCATGGGGGTCATAGTAGCGTCATGGATATCAATACATTGGCATTCGACCATGCGCCGGTCGGTCTTGCCGTTCTCGAACATCGCATCATTCGCCACTGCAACCGGCAATTCGCTGCAATGTTTGGGGATGCGCCAGAGGATTATGTGGGGGAGCCACTGGCGCATTACTATCCGTCGATCGAGGACTACCGCCGGATCGGGGAACGCGGCCTCAGGGTAATGCAGGTCACCGGTTACTACCATGACGAGCGAGTGATGAAGCGCCGCGATGGCAGTTTATTCTGGTGCCGGGTGCGCGGCCAATCCTTGACGCCCGAGACGCCATTTGCGCGTGGCGTTTGGTCCTTTGCCGATCTGTCCAAGGAACGCCCGATCACTAGCCTGACACAGCGAGAGCGGGAAGTGGCGATCCTGACCTGCCGAGGCATGACTTCAAAAGAAATAGGGCTGGAGCTGGGATTGAGCTACCGTACGGTCGAGATTTATCGCGCCCGACTGCTGGAGAAATTTCAGGCCCGAAAGCTGGCAGAGCTCGTGGCCAAACTCTCGGGCATGCCGCTGTGACGTCCGCATGGCGCGCCGGGATCACCCCACGATGACCTCGCGTCATCTTTTTCACCCCCACGCTCGCATTTTGCTGCAAAATCCCCATTTCAGAACGCAAACCGCCACTTTTCTAATCGGGTTTCCTGACATATAAACAGCGGAAATTTCGCGGAGCGATAAACGCCCGCTTACCTGTCCGAGGACTGCAATGCCCAACAAAACCCATGATGCCGATGTGGCTTTCATCCGTGCCCTTGCGGAGCTACTGAACGAGAACGATCTGACCGAGTTACAGGTCAAGCGGGACTATGATGAAAACGACAGTCTCAATGTCCGGGTCAGCCGCAAGCAGGAGATTGTTGCGCAAGTCGCCACACCTGTCGCCGCAGCCCCCGTTGCCACAGCCCCGGCTGCAGCGCCCGCAAGCCCTGCCGCAGTGTCCACTGCTGACAGCCCGGAAGAAGACCCGGCTGCCCATCCCGGTGCAGTCACATCTCCCATGGTCGGGACGGTCTACATGCAGGCCGAACCCGGAGCACCCTCCTTCGTGCAGACGGGAGCAACGGTTGCGGAAGGCGATACGCTTCTGATCATCGAAGCTATGAAAACAATGAACCACATTCCTGCACCGCGTTCCGGCACGGTCAAACGCATTCTGATCGAAGACGGAGCCGCCGTGGAATATGGCGCGCCTCTGATGATCATTGAGTAAGCTAGGGCGATGTTTGATAAAATCCTTGTGGCCAACCGGGGCGAGATTGCCCTTCGTGTGATCCGCGCCGCCCGCGAGATGGGCATTCAGTCCGTCGCGGTCCATTCCACCGCTGATGCCGATGCCATGCATGTGCGGATGGCTGATGAATCCGTGTGTATCGGCCCACCCCCCGGCTCAGACAGCTACCTGTCGATCCCGGCGATCATCGCCGCCTGTGAAGTCACTGGCGCGCAGGCGATTCATCCGGGCTATGGCTTCTTGTCTGAGAACGCGAATTTCGTACAAATCGTGGAAGATCACGGCCTGACTTTCATTGGCCCAACCGCCGAACATATCCGCATCATGGGTGATAAGATCACCGCCAAGGACACAATGAAAGAGCTGGGCGTGCCATGCGTACCTGGCTCGGACGGGGGTGTGCCAGATCTGGAAAGTGCCAAGGCGCTTTGTGCCAAAATTGGCTATCCGGTGATCGTGAAAGCCACTGCTGGTGGCGGTGGGCGCGGCATGAAGGTTGCCAATTCGGCCGATGAGATCGAAACTGCGTTCCGCACTGCCCGGTCCGAAGCTAAGGCAGCCTTCGGTAATGATGAGGTCTATATCGAGAAATACCTCACCACGCCGCGCCATATCGAGATCCAGGTTTTTGGGGACGGCAAGGGCAAGGCTGTACATCTGGGTGAGAGGGACTGCTCGCTGCAGCGCCGCCACCAGAAGGTATTTGAAGAGGCGCCCGGCCCCGCGATCAGCGCCGAGGAACGTGCGCAGATCGGTAAGGTTTGCGCCGACGCCGTGGCACGTATCAACTACACTGGCGCGGGCACGATCGAGTTTCTCTACGAAAAGGGTGAATTCTATTTCATCGAGATGAACACGCGCCTACAAGTGGAACACCCAGTGACCGAGGCCATTTTTGGCGTCGACCTTGTACGCGAACAGATCCGCGTGGCTGACGGCCTGCCCATGTCTTTCGAGCAGAGTGACCTCGTGATCAATGGCCACGCCATCGAGGTACGTATCAATGCCGAAAAACTGCCGGAATTCGCGCCGCGCCCAGGCAAGATCACGCAGTTTCATGCCCCGGGCGGCCTTGGTGTACGGATGGATTCGGCACTCTACGAAGGATACTCCATCCCACCTTACTACGACTCGCTCGTAGCAAAGCTGATTGTGCATGGACAAGACCGCACGGCCGCACTCGCCCGACTGGACCGTGCCCTGGGAGAGTTGATTGTCGATGGCATCGACACCACCGTGCCTCTCTTCCACGCGCTATTGCAGGAAGCGGATATTCACTCAGGGGATTACAATATCCACTGGTTGGAAAAGTGGCTTGAGACAAACCTTCAAGGCTAGACCCGTTTGTTTGTGATCCAATTTCAGTTGTAATCGCGTAATATGCAGTGAAACTTCCGGATCTGACAGGCCGGCCATGAAGGACCACGATCCACCACTAACGCCCGACTTGCTTTTGCGGGCCTATGCCTCGGGTATATTTCCGATGTCGGAGTCACGCGGCGATCCCGGAATGTTCTGGGTCGACCCACGACAGCGGGGGGTTTTGCCCCTGGACGGGTTCCACATCTCGCGCTCGCTGGCCCGGCGTATCCGCAAGCGTGATTACCGGATCAGCCTGAACGAGGATTTCGGGCGCGTTGTATCCGCCTGCGCTGCCCGGGAAGACACTTGGATAAGTTTCGGGATCGAGGGGCTTTACGCCGGACTACACGATCTGGGCTTTGCACATTCGCTGGAGGTTTGGGATGGTCCGGTTCTGGCAGGTGGGGTCTATGGTGTAGCTCTTGGAGGCGCGTTCTTCGGCGAAAGCATGTTCTCTGAACGCACGGATGGTTCAAAACGCGCATTGGCGCATCTGACGCATCACCTGAAGGCCTGTGGATTTACCTTGTTCGACACACAGTTCATCACCCCGCATCTGGCTAGCCTTGGCGCCCTGGAAATCCCCCGTGCCGAATACCGAGCTCGGTTATGGGAGGCGCTTGAGATTGACACATCCATTCACGCCAAGCCATTGGAAATAAGCGCTATTCCTGTGGCTCAGCCTCAAGGTCCAGAGCCCTGATACAGTTCAGAATCCACACGTCATAGCGCGGATGCTCCAACGCGTTGAGTGCAGGTGACGAGGCAATCATCCACCCGCTGAACATAGTCTTCTCGCGAGGAATATCACGGATAACGAGATAGGCATAAGCGTCCGCGGCCTGATCACCTTCGGGGTAGCGGCACTCGGTCATGCGAATGGACAGCGTGCCGAAAAATACCTCACCGCCATTTGCAACCTCAAGATCCCGCACCTCAGCATTCGTTTTGTCTAGACCGCGCAGCATGGCGCCCTTGCCGATGGCCACGTCCTGCGCAAACGCTGCGCTCACAAGACTAGACCCGCAATACAAAAGACCAGCCGCCAGCAGCCGCCTCATTCGTCACCGCCTTCGTCCCCTCCGGCAACGAATTTCGTCAGAAGGCCGATCAGGCTGATCGAGCCTTGTGTAAACTGGATTTCATCACCTGGTTCAAAGGAGAAGGGAGACCCACCAGGCAGGATCTCAACATAATTGCCACCAAGAAGCCCCTCAGAAGAGATCGCAACCGCACTATCATCCGGCACTTCGATACCGTCGCGCACAGTAAACTCTGCATCAGCGCGGAATGTCTCCAAATCAAGGTCAAGCCCCGTCACACGGCCAACCTTGACGCCCGCGAGGCGCACATCTGTTCCCACGCTCACGCCATCAGCGCTGCGGAAACTGGCGGTGAGTGAATATTCAGACGCATTGCCCGACACACCTGCCACCTGCCCGGCATATATTACAAACCCCACTGCCGCCGCCAAAACGGCGGCACCCACTACAACTTCTGCTGTTTGCTGTGCGGACATGCTGGTTTCACCCTTTCATGAGGCTTCCGGCCAAATATCACTCGGGCGACCAGGCCTCATAATCGTGACGCGAAACGGGTTCTTTTCGCCGGATCGACCCAGCGGGCGCATAGGCCAGCGCCGTACCCGTCAGGTTTTCTTCATGGGGCTTTTCCCACGGCTTACGCGCAAGAGGTTTCTCCGTCGGCGGCTCTTTGAACGTATGATGCAGCCATCCGTGCCAATCGGGGCTGACACGGCTTGCTTCGGCCTCGCCATTGAAAATCACCCAACGGCGGGTGTCATCCGCGTTGGAGTAAAACACATTACCCTGCGCATCCTCGCCCATGCGCTTGCCGTGGCGCCATGTGTGAATTCGCGTGTTGAGAGTGGCCCCGTTCCACCATGTCACTGCTTGCAAAAGTGTGTTTAGAAGTCCCATGTCGTTCTATCCCAGATAACTCTGCGCACCTAAATAGGTGATCGATCCTTACACCATCCCTAAATTATCCTGCGCTGGCGCCTTCTTTCTTTGCGTCTGAATAGATCATTAGCGGGGCTGCGTCAGATGTGACCGCCTCATCATTGACGACCACCTCTTCAACGTTCTCCATACCCGGCAGCTCAAACATCGTATCCAGCAGAATGTCTTCAAGGATCGAACGCAACCCGCGCGCACCCGTCTTGCGTTCAATCGCGCGCTTGGCGATCGAAGAAAGCGCATCATCGGTGAAGGACAGTTTAGCATCCTCCAGCTCAAAGAGCCGCTGATACTGCTTCACAAGCGCGTTCTTGGGTTCTGTCAGGATGGTGACAAGCGCGTCCTGATCTAGATCCTCCAGCGTGGCGATTACGGGCAGACGGCCTACAAACTCCGGAATCAGACCAAACTTCAACAGGTCTTCCGGTTCGAGATCCGTGAAAATTTCGCCTACGCCGCGTTCGTCATTGTCTCGTACATCCGCGCCGAAGCCCATGGCGCTGCCCTTACCACGCTGCGCGATGATCTTATCTAGGCCTGCAAACGCCCCTCCACAGATGAAGAGGATATTCGTCGTGTCTACCTGCAGGAATTCTTGCTGCGGATGCTTGCGCCCGCCTTGTGGTGGTACAGCTGCGACTGTGCCTTCCATCAGCTTTAGCAGCGCCTGTTGCACACCCTCGCCCGATACGTCGCGGGTAATAGACGGGTTCTCGGATTTGCGCGTTATCTTGTCAACCTCGTCGATGTAGACAATACCGCGTTGCGCGCGCTCAACGTTATACTCACTGGCCTGGAGCAGCTTGAGGATGATGTTTTCCACATCCTCACCCACGTAACCGGCTTCGGTCAGCGTGGTAGCATCAGCCATAGTGAACGGCACATCCAGAATACGTGCCAGCGTCTGAGCCAGCAATGTCTTGCCGCAGCCTGTCGGGCCGATCAGCATGATATTGGATTTCTGAAGCTCAATCTCACCGGTCTTGCCGGAATGGTTGAGCCGTTTGTAGTGGTTGTGCACCGCGACCGAAAGCACGCGCTTTGCCATAGCCTGACCAATCACGTAGTCGTCCAGCACATCGCAAATCTCACGCGGGGTTGGTACGCCTTCGCTGGATTTCAGTCCAGCGGTTTTGGTTTCTTCCCGGATGATATCCATACACAACTCAACGCATTCATCGCAGATGAATACAGTTGGGCCTGCAATCAGCTTACGCACCTCGTGCTGACTTTTGCCGCAGAAGCTGCAATAAAGCGTGTTTTTGCTGTCACCGCTTGAACTGTTTGCCATGTCTCAACCTCTACCGGTCAATGCCGCCCCACAAACAGGCGGCTTATACCCAACGTCTGATCAAACTTTCATTCAGCTTAGGGCAGCGTAAGAGGCACCACAATGTGAAAATGCCTCTCTCTGCCGCCCAAGGAAAACTGCCCAAATAGGCTGCCCTATTCATCCTCACCCTTGGCGCGATTCTCCACGATATCGTCGATTAGGCCCCATTCCTTGGCCTGTTCGGCATCCATGAAGTTGTCCCGCTCCAATGCGTCCTCGACTTTCTTGAGGGTCTGACCAGTGTGCTTCACGTAGATTTCATTTAGGCGACGCTTCAACTTCAGCGTCTCCTCGGCGTGGATCATAATATCGGTCGCCTGACCCTGGTATCCGCCAGAGGGCTGGTGCACCATGATTCTGCTGTTGGGCAGCGAAAAGCGCATTCCCTGTTCACCCGCCGTCAGCAATAGCGATCCCATGCTCGCAGCCTGCCCGACCACCAGAGTGGACACCTTTGGCTTGATGTACTGCATCGTGTCATAGATCGACAGCCCACTGGTGACGACGCCACCGGGGCTATTGATGTACATGCTTATTTCCTTCGATGGGTTTTCCGCCTCAAGGTGCAGAAGCTGAGCCACTATCAGGCTGGACATGCCATCATGCACCGGGCCGCTGAGGAAGATGATGCGTTCCTTCAGCAGTCGCGAGAAAATATCATAGGCACGTTCGCCCCTGCTGGTCTGTTCGACCACCATCGGCACGAGCGTATTCATATAGGTTTCATATGGGTCTTTCATGGGGCCTGCCTGTCTATCGGGTTGCCGGTTGCCGTTGCTTAGCGGTCAGTTGCTAAAGGAGTCTTAGTCTCGCGGTCATGCCTCTGCAAGGCCACGGGCTTGTATTTTCCAAGCAACGTAGGTGCCAAGCAGCGGAATGCAAACATGAGCCGACCCTAGGCTTGAGTTACCGTGTGAGATTGCCCAGAGTGTACGGGTAATGCGAAGCTGGAAA
The DNA here is from genome assembly GCA_963691795.1 of Roseovarius sp. Taxonomy (GTDB): domain Bacteria; phylum Pseudomonadota; class Alphaproteobacteria; order Rhodobacterales; family Rhodobacteraceae; genus Roseovarius. The sequence continues at coordinate 2,330,192 of OY829373.1, read as the reverse complement.
GGTAACCGGAGTGACCCGTATAACCACCCTCAGCGTGAACCCCCTGATTGGCACAATCGATGATTTTGTAACTGAGGATCAGATTGCTCTGATCCAAGCCGGCATCCCTGAAGATAAACTCTCTCACGCCTCAGTTGTTGGTGCAGACGGACCGCTGGTGAGTGAAGACCGCGTGGCCCAAAGTTATAGGTTTCATCGCGGTGTCCTGCCCGTGATGGATTCTATCACCGGCAAGGTGGCAGAACTTTTTCGACTGAAAGTGACCCATTGCGAACCGCCGGAACTTATCGCCTATGACGAAGGCGGCGTGTTCAAGCGCTATTTCGACGGCATGTTGAGTGGCGCAATGAAGACATGGGGTGAAGGGAACGCGCCACCAAGCCAGCGGATTTTCACCGCGATCCTCTATCTCAACGACGGGTTTTCCGGCGGTCAGACCCGGTTTCCCCGGCTTGATTTGACGCTAACTCCAAAAGCCGGGCGGCTGGCCTTCTGGCAAAATACGCGACCGGGCAAAACGCTTGTACATCACAACAGCATGCATGAAGGCTGTCCAGTAACCCAAGGCCACAAACGGATCATAAGCTTCTGGTTCCGCGATATTCCCTTCTCCTCTGGGGAAACAGGATGACACCCAACCGAAATGTCGACTGAAAAAGGAAAAAGAAAGCGCTCTAATTCTGAACGATTTGTCAGTCGCAAGGTGCTAACACTTGTACGTTATCCCTTCAACCACCAGACACTGCTATTGGCTGAGGTAATTAGGATCTTCTAAATACTTTGGTACTATCGCCGGCAGTGCTGATGCGACCGTCCCGAATTTCGTTTTCTGCACGGCCTCGCGGCCTTTCAAAAAAATTTTGTCGTTGTCAAAGTTGCTCCGACCTCGTTGTGTTAACAGCAACTTGTAATTGTTGTCACGGCGTCTAAACCGTTCCAGAACAGTCTTGGATACACTTATACAGTTATCGGGATTCACGGCCAAAAAAACAGTTCCCGCGTCAAGCTAAATCCAGCTTCAGCTATCAGGCCTGACCGACACACAGGACATCGGAATCGCGCCGCAAGCTTAATGCCTGCTAGGCGCAACGTTTACATCAATCACTAGGCGGGGCTAGTTCCACTCTCACTTTGGTTTCATAGGCCTTAGAGCTTCCCTTCAGAATAAGCGCCTTCGAAAGATTGATACGCATGTTTTGCCTAGTGTAGTAAGGAACGCGAAAATAAGCGAAAGATGTGAATGCAGCGCCATATGTCCAGCACTGATGTTCTAAAAATGCAGCAGAAAATGATTGCGTTCTGGCCAGGTCGCCCGATTGATGACCTGGGTTTGTTTCGTGTCCTGAATGAACATGGATCAAGGCCTCCAATATTCTGGATCTGCAATGCAGGACATGAACCGAAGCAACTTGCGTCAGCGTTTGGCGAGGATCAGCCGTTCTATTTTACCCGATCCACACATCTTTTACTGATGCCAGACGCTGACCCAGCGAAGCCAATCGCAACATTAGCGCACTACATTTTCGATCAGTTTTCCCAAGATAACTGTTTCATCCGGTTTGATGCAGGCGCGACATGTCAGGGTGCTGCATTGCTTAGGAAGCTTTGTAATATGCTCGACAATTCACCATTCGATATTGGCAGCCTGTGCATAATCAACGGTCAAGTGAATTCAATTTTCGCCGATCGACCTGCTTTGCTGGTTTATGGGGACGAGGATCAGATGCACGATCCATTCGTTCACGACTTTCAAAAAACTCATGAGCGCGCTGTTGTTGCATTCTCATCTTATCAGCGACTTATCGTGAAGTCAGAACATGGTAACTATCATCGGCCTGAGATCTTGTCCGAGATTGTAACTCATTTTGATGCGTTGAGACGTTCTTCAAGACAACCTGTTAACTCGTCAACAGTCGGATAGTATAGCAGTTGCGAGGGATGCAACTCCGTTTGCAAGCCATCGTCGATGTAGCTGCACACGGCAACTAGGGACATGGAATCGCCGCCCAGTTCGAAGAAGTCACTATCGCCAAAAATACTATCCTTCGGAAACGCTTTCTCGAAGGCTTGCACGACAACTATCCGGATCGTTTCAGAATTCTGCAAAACCGCCTCCATCCTTTTCGGCCATGTCTTTTAAAGTACGCAAGTTCAATTTAGCGGCCTGATTGCGCGGCAGAGCAGACCCAACGTAAATCATATCAGGCCGCCTGAAGGAGGCAATCGCCTGACGCAGTTGCCGCCGCACATCTTCAGAATCAGCACGACTTTCCACGGCCAAAAAAATCTCATCATCAGGGCCCGACTGCGATTTCGAAGAAAATGCCACACAATCGCGCACGCCATGTAGAGATTTCACTTCGTTTTCAAGTTCTTGCAGATTGACATTCACAGAGTTTCGCGTCGCCATCTGGAATGTACGTCCGGTCACGTACAAAAACCCTTCATCATCCATCCAGCCCATATCGCCCGTGTTCACAGGTTTAGCCCCTTTGGCCCAGACAGCGGTGGCTATAATTTCCCCCACATCACCGCGTGCGCGGTCTTCGCCATCAGGCCCCAGAATGCGCACATCCACGCCAGGCAGCAGTTTACCTACAGAATTCGCCTTTTGCAGGATGTCTTTCCCTTTCATCACCGAAACGGCCCCAACACCCGACATCGAATAGATATTGCGCACTCCCGGTGTCAGGTTCTTGTAAGCCGCAACCAGATCTTCGGGAGAGATAGGACCACCCACAGAAATCAGTGGATCAATATGAGGATAGGCTGGCAAGTTATTTTTGTTACTTATTTTTTTCTGAAACTCTAAGAGGTCACGAATCATCACTGGCGGCAAGGCAATACCTTCGGCCTCCCCATGTTTCATCGCTTCATGCACCTCTTCCACCTTCACAAAAAGCGGCAGGCCATGGATGAAACGGCCAAATATAAACCCCCTTACCCATCCGCCCAGCGTGGCCCCGAAGGCCAGCGTTGCAAGCAAGATACTGGGTTTAGGGACAGGCCGGCCAACCTGTTTGCCCGCAAAAACCAATCCTCTGACATAGACATCATGACTGTAGTACATAAACTTTGGCGTTCCCGTTGTACCGGACGACGATATGATCAGCGCATGATCGTGGCCTGATCCTTCAGGGAAGCTCAGGGGAGGATGGGACCTGTCGGTGCGGTCACGCGGGACCAGCAACGTGCCCACACCCTTGCGAGCGAAAGCGGGACTGTCGGTGAAGACGGCCTTGATACCCACGGACTGCTTAGTGCGTTCAATGTCCGGAAGGGGCTGACGCGGGTCGAGAAACTGGACCACGGCACCAAGCGACCAGAGCCCAATCATAGCCTCCATGCCGCGCAACGGGTCGCCCACCAGAAGGCAGACCGCATCGCCCCGCAACACGCCTTCTTGGGCAAACTGCGCCGCAAGATGGGCAGCGGAATGCATTATGTCAGCCCTAGAGTGGCGTTCGTCCTGGAACTCCACACTGATCACATCGGGGTCACGCTCGGCCCATTCGGCAATGATCGCCCCTATATTGCGGTTTTCATAGTCCAAGTGTTGCGTCCCGCGAGCCCTGAAGCAGCACCTGCCCGAACTCGGTAAGCTCGCCATGCGCTTCTACCGTCGCTGCCCCGTCACGATAAGCTTTCAGAGAGTTTTCTACCATCTCACCCAGCCTTGGCGCGTAAAGGCCATCCGGCTCGGCCATCCGCATGGCATGGGCCACAAGCGCCATGCGCGCAGAGACCCACATGGCGTGAAATATCCCCTCCATCGGGCGTGGTTCCTTGCGCAAGGGGGAAGAAAAGACGGCGTCTGGTCCGTTCAGCACCACCGGATCGTCTAGGTGGAACAGAAACATTTGCTGATGCGATGCCTCATGCACCAAGGCAAGTGCTGTCACGTCTGCATGGGCAATCGTGTAGGGATTCAGCATCAAACCGCCAAACGCATCGAACACCGCCGCCCCGGCAAAAGCCGGTCGGTCGGATATGCCAGATGTAGCCAGATAAATTTCCCGTGCGAGGCTGCGCAGCTCTGCCGCCCATTTGGGCGCCAGCCGGTCCAGTAGGTCATAGGCCTCTGCAATCACGCCTGCAGCGGCGGCACAATCATTTTCCGAGGGTTGCGTCAAAGCCGTCGTGAGGCCCACGTCATCCTGAAATGCCAACTGTAGGAGCCAAACGTCATCAGGGTGTAGGTCCCGGTCTCCAAGGCCTGAAACACGCACGCCGTCCGGCTCCCCCTGATCACGAAAAAAGAAGCCATCTAGCATGGCAAAAACTCGTGGTAGATGTGTGTTATCCTGTGTCAGGGCCGCCTGTAGTAGTACGCCGTGCAGGGCAAAACAGCGCGCACCAGGGTAGGTCGGTCCATCCAGAAGGATGCGCCGCACATTTTCACGTTCAACGCGGACGCCGTATTCGGGGCTAAATACCTCAAAGATCAAATGGTCGAGTGAGGTATGCAGTCGCTCGCGAACCTGCTCACGCATATCTTCCAGCTGAGGCGAATTAGGAAATACAGGATTATGCATCGAAATGACCCTACTCAAAGCCCATGTCTTGTCGCAAGACCTATCAGGGGGGTCAATCATTGACTTGGGTTTGGATGACGATTGGCAAGATCTCATGCAGCCTGTCAGCAATCAAATGCTGATGGAAGGATAGAAAATACACTGCAAAACAGAACAACGGTACAGCGCATTGGGCGATCGTCCATCGGCCCTCAAAAACACCATCCGAGTGGCAGAAGAACGGTCATTCGCCAACCATCTACTAGGACCACGAGAGTAGAGCGGATCATTCAAACAAATTGGTGCACCTGACAGGAACAACCTAGAACACGCACCGTTTGTATCTGTACTGGATGAATTAGAGGAATGGGAGGCTTATCTCAAGTCTGACCCGGAGGTTATCCACAAGCTTCGGGCGTTTGCCAAAGCGGCACATAGCGCTGAAACTCCACCCAAGACAGAACATCCTGTGCCATCACGCCGTTATTGTTCACGGAGGCCGTCACTATGAGGGTGGTGCAACAAGATTTTGATCAAGCAGCTGGCATCGCGGACGCTCACCGACCTCCCAAGAAGCTTGGTCGCAAAACGACGCGGGATTGTCCTCGTGTGACGCTACGGTTTTCCGAAGCTGACTACATGAAGCTGAAAGACTTAGCGGATGGCATGGCGCTGAGTGCGTTTATTCGGGCCAGAGCCTTGTCTGAGGAATTGCCAAAACGTCGCATTCCCAAAACTGCACCGATCCAGGATCAGGTGGCACTGGCGCAAGTCTTGGCCCTGTTAGGACAGTCTCGGATTGCTAACAATCTCAACCAGCTTGCCTATCACGCCAATATTGGCGCGTTGTCGATTGAACAACGAGAACAGGATCAGATCAATGAAGCTTATGATCATATTCAATTGATGCGGGGACTATTGCTACGCGCTCTGGGCCACCGCAAATGATCCTGAAAGGTAACCAGCGGGGCCATGGGCGACAGTTGGCGCTGCATCTGATCAATGCAAGCGACAATGAGCATGTGACGTTGCATGAGTTGCGCGGATTTCTGGCGGATGATCTGCTCGGGGCCTTTCAAGAGGCGGAGGCGATATCGGCGGGCACCAAGTGCCAGCAATATCTATTTTCCCTGTCTCTCAATCCGCCGCAGACGGAACACGTCCCCGTTGAGGTGTTTGAACAAATCATCGCAGGTATTGAGCGTCGGCTCGGTTTATCTGGTCAACCGCGTGCGATTGTTTTCCATGAAAAGAAAGGCCGTCGTCATGCCCATTGCGTCTGGTCACGCATTTATGCGGCGCAGATGAAGGCGATTAACCTCTCGCACACCAAATACCGCCTGCGGGATATCTCGCGGGAACTTTATATTGAGCATGGCTGGGACATGCCTGACGGGTTGCGCAATTCGGAAGACCGCGATCTGCTGAACTACGGGCAAGCCGAAGCGTCACAGGCCAAGCGGGCCAAACGCGATCCAAAAGAGCTGAAAGCTCTTTTTATCCAATGCTGGGAGATATCGGATTCAAAGACGGCCTTCACCGCCGCGCTTCTTGAACATGGGTTTATTCTCGCGCGGGGTAATCGCCGTGGTTTCGTTGCCGTTGATGAACAGGGAGAAGTTTATTCTCTGTCCCGCTGGTGCGGCATCAAGACCAAAGAATTGGGTGCTCGTCTTGGAGATCAGAACGATTTGCCGACCGTCCAGGATACGATTGATTTCTGGCAGGGCAAACCCCGCGACCAGGGCTCGCACAGGGATGACGCGCGTGCCGCTAAAACCAAGCACCATGAATTTGAAACTCAGCTTGCGGCGCTGGTCGCCAAACAACGCGCCGAACGGGTTGACCTGGAGGCCGATATTGAAACCCGTCATCTTGAGCAAGCGAAGGCAAACCAAAAACGCCTGCCCAGAAGGTTGAAAGCTGTCTGGGCCAGGGTGACGGGGCAATATCAAGGCATCGTCGATGACATTGCCCGAAGCGTCGAAATTCTGTCGCATCAATTCCAGACTGAACGCGAGCAATTAATCCGTCGTCATTTGGCCGAGCGCCGATCCCTGGAACGCGAATGGCAAACTCGCCAGGACAGGGATACCCTGTGGCAAGAATTCGAGGCCAGCTCACATAATGATCGCCTCACCCCTGATCCACGTCAGGTCTTGGTTTTGCCCCCTGACAACCCCGTGCCTTTCACACGACAAGAATTGTTAGAACAGCCTGATTTGATTCTGGACCATATTGCAGAACGGCAGGCCCGGTTCACCCAGACCGATATTCTGCGGGCGCTCTCGGATCAGATTGACGATCCGGCGCAATTACGGTTTGCCGCCGATCTGACCCTGCGGTCGGATAAGCTGGTCACTCTGGTGAGCGGTGATGGCGACCCCCGCTACACCACGCGTGCTTTCCAGGCTTTGGAACGTCGCCTCGCTGATATAACGTCTTGCATGGTCAAGGCGGGCGGCTTTTCTGTATCGAACGTCCATATTGACCGCACCATCCATCATCAGAACAGAGCCTTGCGCAAATCCATAGGCGCAGGACTGAGCGATGAACAGGTCAATGCCATTCATCGTATTCTAAAACCAGACCAGCTGTCCGCTGTGGTTGGGTTGGCTGGGGCAGGCAAAAGCACCTTGCTGTCCGTGGCCCGTGAAGCCTGGGAGGCACAAGGCTATAAGGTTCACGGGGCTGCCCTGGCCGGAAAGGCCGCTGATGGCTTGCAAAGCGCGTCTGGGATTAAAAGCCGCACGCTTGCCTCGCTGGAGGCCAGTTAAAAAGCAGGCTATGAGCCGATTGACCAGGGTTCCATTCTTGTCGTTGACGAGGTCGGGATGGTTGGTACGCGGCAACTGGCGCGTGTCGCGGAGGAATTGCAAAAGCGAGAGTGCAAGCTGGTTTTGGTCGGCGATCCTGAACAGTTGCAGCCGATTGAGGCGGGTGAGCCGTTCCGTGATCTGTTGCCCCATATCGATGCTGCTAGGCTTACCGAAATCCGCCGCCAGAAATCGGATTGGCAAAAACAGGCATCCATCGCACTGGCGCAAGGCAATACAGATTCTGCACTCGCCACCTATGCGGATCATGGTCGGGTCCAAATGGATCACCAAACGCAAGATGCGGCCATTGCTGCATTGGCCGAGGATTACTGGGGACATCACAATATCCATGGAGACGCGTCCAACCGTCTTGCTCTGGCCCATCGCCGCCGGGATGTGTTCAAGATCAACCAGTCCATTCGGACCTTGCGCAAATCTGCGGGTGAGTTGGAGGGGGAAGTCCTCTTTGACACAGAAACCGGCCCGCGTGCATTCGCGGCAGATGATCGGATCGTCCTGACCCGCAATGACGCAGTGCTGGCCGTGCGCAATGGGATGCTGGGCACGGTCGAACAGGTCACGGAGAACCAAATCACAATCCGCTTGGATGCTTCTGGTGGAAATCCTGCGCGCAACGTGAAACTCTCGCCTTCGGACTACCCGTCCATCGACCATGGCTATGCCACGACGATCCACAAATCTCAGGGTGCGACGGTCGATCAGGCCTTTGTTCTGGGCAGCCGGACCATGGATCGACACCTCGCTTATGTGGCGATGACACGCCATAGGTCCGATGTGATATTCTATGCGTCAAAAGAGGATATGCCAAAGTTCTGCAGGGAGATGGAACGCTCTGGGCCTGACGATACACATCATCGGCGTCCAAGCTATCAGCGTTGAGGATGCGTACCGTGCCCTTCCCGCATATCCGACGAAATCAACGGTCTTTATACGTCCCGTATTCACAGCAATGGCATTCAGCCCCTTATTGCTCGCCCTTGCCCGCCTCATCGACCCCGTTGATCTGGTCGCGCATCAGTTCGATGTCCTTTTCCAGATCGTCCAGCGCCTTGTGCATGGTGGCACTCATGGTTTCCAAGGAGGTCTGCAAGCGTTTTTTGTAGATTTCAATATCTTCATCATTCATGTGTCAGCCTTGTTGCTTCATCAGGTGACCGGACATTGATACCGCTGCAAGCAACGTACTTCTTATTCGTGCGAAGAAAGCCTTAGTTCGAAGTTATCCGGCCTCAGGCCGACAACTTGCACCGGGTATCAAACCGGGCGGCGGCACGATGCCCCCGCAGATCACAGCATGGCAACCCGGAAACTGCGAGACAATAACAGGCTGGCCATCTGGCAAAACTGTCCACAATTGAAAATAGCTATGACAAATGGCGCTGCATCAGGTGCGGCGAATACCTTGAACTCAAGGTCCTGCTGGCGCTTGTAACCCCGTCGCCACCTCGACCCCACGCTTGGCAATCTCTGTCGGTGCAGCGGGTGGCGTCGCGGCGTCCAACTCGGCACTGAGATCGGATACATCCAATCCCTCGACATGTTCTGCGACCGCTGGTGGCATGCTGTCGGCCAGATCGGCCTCCAGGGCTTCAAGATCATCCAGTGAAATCTCACCGTCCTCGATCTCAGCGCGGGCCGCATCAAGCTGTTCCTGATACTCCAGAATGTCCTGTCGTTCCCGAACAAGCGTTTCGCGCTCTTCCAATTTACCGCTGAACGCCTCCCAACTCGGAGCCTCCGGGTCAATGACATCGGGATGGATAACATCCCGAGACACCTCTTCACCAAATTCGTCAAAGACTTGTGCGCCATCCTCAGAACGGAACACCCGACGGCCATCTTCCAACACATGGGCGCGGCTCAGCATGGTCTCAATCTCTGCATTCACCAGATCAAGTAGTTCCTCATTGCGCATAAGCGCTTCGACAACGGCGACATCATATGTGGTCAGGGTGGTTTCAAATTCTGCAATCCGTTCTGGCGGCGCGGGTGGCGACGCAAGCACTGCACTGGCAAAGGCAGATAGCGCATCCTCGGCGCGATCTTCCATCTCTTCACGCTTTTCCCGGTCCTGACGATTGCGAACGGCATCGCGTTTGCGTCGGCGGTCTGCCTCGATCCGGTGCCGCTTGTCTGTCGCTTCAAATCTGTGCCTGAGTGCCAGCATTATCCCCCGCAGTCCTGTTTGATTAGAACGTAAAGAAGCGCTGCCGCTGGTTTCTCCGGATGGCGTGCGAACCATTCCTCAATCCGAGGCCTGGGTTTGCTCTCCGCGCCAAAGAACCAGTTGTTGATACAGGTCGTGCCCGCATTCTCCGGCTTGTCCGTAATCCAGCGCGCCTGCGCCAATCCTGACACAACGCCGGCCACATACCCAAATCGCTGATCTTCGTTCATCCTGTTCATCACCTCATCTGCCGTCAGTGCCGCCAATGGCCCGGCAAATGAGGCGATAAACCCCATGCTCAAAATTATACCGGAAACTGGTAAAGAACCGGTTAATTTTGTCTGAATCTGACCCCACATAAACGATCATTCCTGTGGGATTTGAATATCTTAGCTTGAATTTGCTATAATGATAAAAGATGAAAGGAAAACCAAGGGATTGGGCGGTTTCCATAAGAAAACAGCCCTCCTTCAGACCTTAACACGGAAAGGATCGTTTATGTTGGCAGGGTCCTGCCAACGGGTCTACGGTTAAGGCATTGAAACATATGAAAATAGGTTATCTGCGTGTCAGTACGGAAGAGCAGAATATTGATCGGCAAGCCGATGCTCTCAAACCCATCTGTGACGAGCTGCATATTGAACGGCTCTCGGCAGTGGCTAAATCGCGCCCGGTGTTTGAGCATGTGCTGGCCACGTTAAAGCCCGGTGACACGCTGGTGGTCTGGGATTTGGACCGCGCCTTTCGCAACACCAAAGACGCGCTGATCTATGCGGACCGCCTCAAAGAGCGCGGCGTGAATTTCCAGATCGTGAGCCTGGGCGTAGATACCGCCACAGCAGACGGGCGGTTGGCCTTCACCATGGTGGCCGCAGTGGCAGAACATGAACGCAATCGCCTCTCGGAACGCACCAGGCAAGGGCTGGCAGTGGCGCGTAAGAACGGCAAACGTCTCGGCCCTCCGCCCAAGATGACAGATCGGCAGGTCAGGAATGCGATAGATCGACTTAAGCGTGGCGAGCTGTGTAAAGATGTAGCACAATTCTATGGTGTACATCCGTGGACACTCACGCGCTCAATTCAGCGGTTGAAAAGCGCCAAAGATAAAGGGAAACGCTCGCGGCCATAAAACCGGCCATTTGCTGAAGTTCCATCACGCTTCCATTATTATCAAGCATCTGTTATATTTGAGTAATACAGAAAGGATAACCGGACACGAAACCGGACAATTTACAGGCACATGACACTTCGAGATGATGGCGAAACCATAGGATTATTTGAACCGCTGATGGTGAGCGAGGGCTCCCCACATCGGGCGGAACTCAACGATATGGCACTGGAGCTGGCCACGCGCTCAGCCGCGTTCCGGGCGTCGTTGCCTGCCTCGATTGCAGATGCGCTGGCCGGGCTGGTCAGGTCCATGAATTGCTATTACAGCAATCTCATCGAAGGCCATCATACGCATCCCGTGGATATCGAGCGCGCCCTGAAGGACGATTACAGCAGCGATCCCGAGAAACGCGATCTGCAACTGGAGGCCAAGGCGCATATTGCAGTCCAGAAATGGATCGACGAAAATGGGATCGATGGGCGCGCGACCACGCCGGAAACCATTCTGGAACTCCATCGCCGTTTTTGTGAATTGCTCCCGCCGGATTTGCTCAAGGTCGAACACCCAAGCACAGGCGATAAACTCACTGTCACGCCCGGCGTAATCCGCGACCACGATGTAGAGGTTGGCCGCCACGTTGCGGTCAGTCCGGGTGCGGTGCCGCGTTTTTTGACTCGCTTGGATGAGGCTTATGCCAAGGCTGGGCGGATCGAAAGCATTCTTGCCGCTGCCTGCGCCCACCATCGCCTGCTCTGGGTGCACCCGTTTCTGGACGGCAATGGCCGCGTGGCGCGCCTGATGTCCTATGCCATGCTACGCGAAGCTTTGGACACCAAGGGCCTTTGGTCCGTGGCGCGCGGCCTTGCGCGCAATGAAGCGGAGTACAAGCGTTACCTCATGACCTGCGATGCGCCGCGCAAAGGAGGCCGCGACGGGCGCGGCACATTATCAGAATCGGCACTGGCCAGCTTTACCCGCTTCTTCCTGCAATGCAGCATAGATCAGATCACCTTCATGGAAGGCCTCATGAAACCAGACCGCCTGCGCGACCGCATCCTCATCTGGACCGAAGAAGAAATGCGCGGCAGAAGCCTGCCCGCAAAGTCTGACACCGTTCTGAAGGCCGTGTTGCTGCAAGGCGAATTGGCACGCGCAGACGTCGTTGCAATGCTCGGCACGACCGACCGTTCCGCTCGGCGTGTAACCTCGGCACTTATCGAAAGCGGAGCACTGACATCTGCCAGCACCCGTGCGCCACTACAACTCGCCTTTCCCGCAAAGCTCGCAGGAAGGTGGATGCCGGGGCTGTTTCCGAAAGAGAATTGAACAAATTTTTGGAACTGGAAACGGGCTTACTTGAATGTATCAGGCGTGCGTTCCTGCCAGAGGTGAGAGGGTTTTCGGGGATGGCAACTCTCTACCTAAGGTTGTCATATGCAGATGATAGGTAGTGTGCAAACCGTAAACTATCTAACCCGAGTTATAGATAAGCGATCTCCTTCAGGTAGATTTACCTATTGACCACAACACTTAGAGGTGTTTACATTTATTAATTTTTGGAAAAGAAGGAATTAATAATGAACACGACAGCTCGCTGCATTAACTGTGACGCTACTATTTCTGCACCAACAAGCGTCACAGTGGCGGAAATTATCACGTGCTTGGAATGCGGCGCCGAACATGAGGTTCTAAATACCAATCCCTTTGAACTTATAGCGGCACCCGAGATCGAAGAAGACTGGGGCGAGTAGCTCCTCGCGCCAAGGGTGGTCTATTTTAACGACGCATCTAGGATTTCATCGATGTCAAGTTAGAGATGCGGTATGAAATTACTGTTTTTATCAAGCATTATCAGAGCCGAAGAGAAGCTTCTTTTAAACGCGTTGCATAGTTCTGGATTGGCTTTCTCGCAGATTGATATACGCAAAAAGATACTTGATCGCACGCATGATGCTGACTTGGCTGCGAGCTTAGTATTGAATCGGTGCATTTCACAAATACAGTCACTTGCAGGAGTTCGCTATTTCGAAAGTTTGGGGGTGACCTGTGTGAACAGCGCTTCGACCATTGCGCTGAGTGGCGACAAGCAAGCTATGACTTTGGCTTTGCAGGCCGCAGGAATTCCAACGCCGCCCACAGTATTCGCACTCGACGCAAAAACGGCTCTTCAGGCTATAGAGCAAATGGGCTACCCTGTCGTCCTCAAGCCAATAACCGGATCTTGGGGAAGGTTGGTTGTCAAAGCACATGATCGGAACGCCGCAGAAGCAATTCTTGACTTGCGTGAACAGCTTGCCGGCCCCCAGCACCGTCTGCATTATATCCAAAAATTCATCGAGACAGGCAATTCAGACCTGCGCGCAATCACATTGGACGGGCGCATTATTGCAGCTTACAGGCGGCGGTCGGATCATTGGATCACCAACGCCTCACGCGGAGCGACGGGCGAAACGATCTCTATTTCCTCTGACTTGGAACAGTTGTGCCGCGCCACCTCGGAAATAGCTGGCGGAGGCATCTTGTCCATCGATTTGTTTGAGACTGATCAGCATGGGCTACTGGTCAATGAAGTCAATCACACTACCGAATTCGCTCTGGCTACAAATGTTACTGGAGTGAATATCGCCTCCGAAATTGTCAATTACCTTAGGGCGAGACTTTAATCATGGTGCATGTGGCTATTGTTGGTGGATCTGGATTTGTGGGCGGTGAATTATTGCGGCTCCTGCTGGCACATCCTGAGGTTACCAAACTGCAAGTTACGTCAGAAAGCCGCGTGGGCAAGCCGTTGGGCACGGTTCATCCCAATTTACGCCATCACACGGATCAAACTTTTATCCGCAAGGAAGATTTGAACCCTTGTGACGTGATTTTTCTTGCAATGCCTCACGGTGCTGCGGCATCTGAAGTCTCAATCTGGCAGAACAAGGCCACCGTAGTAATCGACCTTAGCTCTGATTTCCGCCTAAACGACATGGCTCTCTATGAGAGATATTATGGTGGGTCGCATACAGCAACACACCTATGTTCCCAATTCACACCGGGGATTCCAGAATTTTATCGGAACGAACTTCGATCTGCAGATTGCATTTCCGGGCCGGGCTGTACTGCAATTGCAGGAATTCTGGCACTGCGACCACTACGGGTTGCCAACTTGATTGAGTCACGTGTTTTTGTAGATTCAAAAGTTGGCTCCAGTGGTTCAGGTGCGCGGGTGGGCTTGGGCACACATCATCCTCTAAGATCAGGGGTCACTCGCGTTTTCAAGCCGGCAGGTCACAGACATGAAGCAGAGATTATCACCCAATGTGACGTGATCCCCCACGTCACCGTCAACAGTGTTGATATGGTTCGCGGGATTTTATTGACAGCTTTTTGTACCCTGTCGCACCCGGTCTCAGACCGAGAATTACGAAAAATATACCGTGAAGCTTATGCTGATGAACCATTCACCCGACTGGTCAAGCGTAAAGGACAAGCGGGTTATACCCTACCTGAACCGAAGATTCTGACTGGAACGAACTATTGTGATATCGGCTACGCCCTAACGGATGATGGGAGCGCGGTCATCGCGATATCTGCCTTGGACAACCTGATGAAAGGTGCCGCCGGCAATGCCATCCACTGCATGAACATTCGCATGCAGTTTCCAGAAACAGCTGGATTGACCAGCATTAGCTTACATCCGGTTTAGTCATGATCTATCTCATAAAGATTGGTGGTGGCAAAGGCGTTGACATCGGTTCGATCCTCCAGGATGCCGCTGATTTGATCCAGGCCGGAGAACGAGTTGTTATCGTTCATGGTGCATCTCACGAGATCAAGATGCTTAGCGAACGGTTAGGGCAGCCCGAAAAATTCTTCACATCTCCTGTTGGTATTCGATCGCGCTATACCGACCCTGCGGTTCTGGAAGTCACATTGATGGCTTTTGATCGTGTTAACCGAGAGATTGTTTCGCAGTTGCGGCACTTGGGGGTTCCAGCGCTTGGTCTATCTGCAATGGATGGTGGTTTGGTCGAGGGTAAGCGGAAGACTGCCTTGCGGTCATTGCAAGACGGGCGGGTTCATTTGATTCGCGATGATCATTCGGCACGGATCAGTCATGTTAACCCTGCACATCTGCTTGCATTCCTGGATCAGGGGTTAACGCCGGTGATCTCTCCTCCGGCCTTTGATCTGCAGGATGGCCCCGTCAACGTTGATGCAGATCGGCTCGCGGCAGCGATCTGCGCGCACATTACACCAAGTTTTTTGTTTTTAATGACCAATGTTGCCGGTTTGCAGAGGGATAAGGACGATCCGACTTCGTTGATAACGTCGTTTGACGCTGACCAGTTCGAAGAGGCCCTCGCCATGGCTCATGGGCGCATGCGTCTGAAAGTACTTGCCGCGCAGGAGGCGTTGGCAGGAGGCGTAGAAAAAGTCATCATCGCCAACGGCAATATCACAAAACCAATTCATAAAGCTTTGGCTGGCCATGGCACCACTTTTACGGCCTCAGCTGGTGCCTCACCTTCGATAGTACCGAAAAAGCAGGACACTGACCGATATGCAACCTGATTCACAACAAGCTCTTGACCTGCTGATTGATGCGGTTCGCATTCCGTCCCCCTCTGGACACGAAACTGAAGTAGCTATGTTTCTCGCAGAACGCATGACAGCATTTGGCTTTGACAGTCACATCGACAACGCCGGGAACGTCATTGGCGAAATTGGTGACAAAGCTGGGCCTCAGGTAGTTCTTCTGGGCCACATGGATACCATCGCTACGTTGCTGCCTACAACGTTGACGGATAGCCAGATCGCAGGTCGTGGTACCGTCGACGCAACCGGATCGCTATGCTGTTTCATTTGCGCCGCTGCTGCATTTCACGACGCCCCGGTGCGGTTCATCGTCATTGGTGCGGTCGAAGAAGAAACAACATCGCGAGGGGCATGGGCACTGCGGGGAACTTATGATCCGGAGATTGTATTTATTGGAGAACCGTCCGGTTCTGATGGGATCACGATAGGATATAAGGGTCGTATCGGCGGCCGCATTTCGCACCGAACGTCAGAGGGCCATGCCGCCGGCCCACAGGATAATGCAAGTGTTGCTGCAGTCCGCTATTGGTCAAAGATTGTACAGTATTGCGAAGATCGGTCACAAGACACTCGCCTGTTTGACCGCCCGGCAGCTACGATAACCAAAATGGTTGGCGATTCCGCCAGCGCTGAGATCGATTTTGATATCCGTATTCCAGAAGGCTTTGATATCGGAACCTTTCTGACATTCACATCCGAACAGGCCGGTGGGGGCTACCTGCGGCTGGACGAAGCAATTAAGGCGGTGCGCGCGCCGCGTTCTTGCCTCCCGGTCCGCGCGCTTTCGGCAAGCATCCGTGCTGCACACCTGGAACCGAAAATCAAGATCAAATCAGGCACCTGCGACATGAATGTCGTCAGCGAATTTTGGGGCGCCCCGGCAGTCGCCTATGGTCCTGGGGATTCTCGCCTAGACCATACCATCGATGAGCATCTGAGCTTTGCCGAGTATTTAACTGCAATTGATATTCTACGCGATGCTCTGTCACGGGTGAGCAACGAGCTTTGCACGCAATCTGAGAATACTAATGCAACTCCATGAAAGGAACACGTTTTGGCTCGCTTGTCAGATAAAGTTACCCTAATCACCGGAGCCGCGCAGGGGCAAGGTCGTGTCCAAGCAATTATGTGCGCGAAGGAAGGAGCAAAGGTAGTTGTCACCGATGTCTTAGCCGACAAAGCGAGAATGGTGGCAGAAGAAATCCGTGAAACTGGTCAAGATGCCATTTCTGTTCAGCTTGACGTCGCAAATGAAGCAGATTGGAAGGCGGCGACGAAAATCGCGCGTGAAACATATGGTCCGATAACCGTTCTAGTGAACAATGCCGGAGCCTTGGAGCGCAATCAAATAGAAAACCTGACGCTTGGTCAGATTCAGACCTCACTAAACGTCAATGCCACCGGCGCGTTGTTGGGTTGTAAACATTGCATCCCGCAAATGCGAGAAGCCGGCGGTGGTTCCATTGTAAACATATCTTCAACGTCCGGAATGATTGGTGCGACCGGCGGCTATACCGCCTATGCCATGAGCAAAGGGGCAATCCGATTGATGTCACGCAACATCGCCATCGAGTGCGCAGCAGACAAAATCCGCTCAAACACGATCTTCCCCGGCCCGGTATGTACCGCGATGATTGATGACATGCTCGAGCCCGAAAACTGGAAAGAGCGATTAAGAACATTACCGATTGGCCGCGTCGGTGAGCCTGAGGATGTTGGCTATGCAGTCATTTATTTTGCCTCCGATGAGTCTTCTTATGTCACCGGAGCAGAACTGGCCGTCGACGGCGGCACCACTGCGTTATGAATTTGGAGCATTGAGTCATGAAATCGGAAATATCCATTGATGATCGAATCACTTTGACGAATCTAGGCGACGGATTGCAAAGTGGATATCCTGCGGCATCAATCCAGAATTTGATTACCGGACTAACGGCTCAAAAGAAGTTCTTTCCGCCCGAGTTTTCATACGATGACAAAGGTTCCGTCTATTTTGATCGTTTTGTTGAAACGGCAGAATATTACCTGCCCCAGAAAGAAATCGAGATCTTCAGAACCCACAAGGATGATCTGGTCGAGCTGACCGGTAATCGCGCGATCTTTGAAGTTGGTGCTGGCAGTTCAAAGAAGGTTGCCATCTTACTAGAGGCCTATAACAAGCGGTATAACCCAGTCTCCTTCTACCCGATCGATATCAATGCCGCGATCATGATGGCCGGAGCGCGGAATTATCTGCCAAAGCTATCCAACGTCTATACAAATTGTATTGCAGGCGCTTACAGCGATGTCTTTGCGAGCAAGATCAAACCTGCCAGAACTCCAAGCCTGTTCTTGCTAATCGGCAGCTCTATCAGTCAGGAATCCGATGATACCTTGCTCATGAATATCCGCAAGCAGCACGATATCGGCGATATGTTCATGATCTCGTATGACCTGCAGAAGGACCCCGAACTGCTTCGCAGTGCCTACCAGAATTACGAAGCCTCAATGTGTAGCCTGAATGTTCTCGATCACCTGAACGATACGTTTGGCGCCACTTTTGATCAGGGGAGTTTCGAATTCGAAGTGCAGTTCAATCCTGAGCACAAAGGTTGTGAAACGCATCTTCGCAGCAAGACTGACCAGGACATCTTATTCCGGGATTTAGATTTGACGATCCATTTCGATGCCGATGAAACGGTCCGAACCGGTACGCAACGTAAATTTGACCGCGTTGAGATGCGGACTCGCCTTGAAAACATTGGCTTCCAGGAGGTGAAGACATTTACCGACGCAGATGGTTGGTATGCCACAACCCTGCTGAAGGCAGTATGATGGAAGCGTCTCGATTAGCAACGCACCGATCCGTTCACCCGGTCGTTTTCCTGATATTGACGATCGGCATGACCAGCGTGACCTATGGTTTTGGCCGATACGCTTTCGGCCTATTTCTGCCAGTATTGCGTGATGATTTTGCTGCAACAACTTTCGAATTGGGAGCCATCGCCAGTGTCAATGCTGCGACCTATCTGATCTCAACACTTTTGGCGTCGGCGGTCGCGATCTACTTCCGCCCGACAATCATGATGACCATGGCAAGTGCCATCACAGTGGTTGGCCTATTGATCGCAGGATTATCGCCGGGATTCTCGGGGGTCGCCTGCGGGATCATCATCGCAGGGATAGGAGGAGGGATTCTATCGCCTGCTTTGTTCGAAGCAATCGAGCATTGGTTGCCGGAAGCATGGAAAGTCAAGGCTATCGGCGCAGTGAGTGCGGGCGCTACACCGGGAATGATCATTACGGCTTTGGCCGCATATATTGCCGCTGATGCATGGAGAATGGCTTGGATTACAATGGCGATCGTTGGGCTAGTGGTTACCCTATTTTCTCTTATGATCTTGCCACGAGACTCCATTTCTCGCTCCTCTGGAGCCACCAAAACTCCAATCAGCTGGGGCCTTTTTGCTAACCGAGAGCATTTCCGACTGTATTTTGTCTTGCTGGCTTATGGTATTCTCTTCAGTGTCTACCTAACCTTCTCAGTCGATTTGCTGAAACAGGTCGGCAATATGGCACCACCTCATGACCGATTGTTCTGGGCCTTGCTCGGATTTGCAGGATTGCCAGCTATCTTCAACGGACTTGCAATATCTTCAATCGGGCTTCGCTGGTTCCTGCGCCTGATATTCACTGCCTGTGCTTTGTCATATGCATTGCTTGCGCTAGCACCTAGCAATCTGGGTGCAGTTTTAGCGTCAGCCGTTTTATTTGGCTATACATCCATTGCTATAGGAAGCGGGCTTTTGGTTTGGAGTATCAGTAAGTTCAAACAACGTCCATCCCTGGGATCCGGTGCGGTCTTTTTTCTGTTCTCAGCAACTACAATAGTCGGTCCAACACTATTCAGCGCTCTGCTTCCGCTGATGGGGAGTACGTCTATTTTTGTTGCCTTGGCGGTTCTCAGCATTCTGATGGTACCGCTTTCCGCCTCAGGAGAAATTTCTAATGAGACCGTCTGATAAGCTCGCATTGTCTGGTGGCGCACCTGCCATAGACAAATCACTTGCCAAACCCATCTGGCCAGAGACATTGCCGCAGGATGAAGCTGCCGTTGTTGAAGCTTTGAGCAAAAACGATCTGACAAGCCTTTATGCTGGCGGAGCGGTGGAGATGCTCGAAGCTGCTTGGTCGAAGTGGATCGGCACGAAACATTGCATTGCCGTTTCAAATGGGACATCTGCGCTGAAACTGGCTCTGGCGGCACTCGATATCGGCCCCGGTGACGAAGTGATCGTGCCGGCGCTTAGTTTTATTGCTTCGGCTATCGCACCGCTGCACGTTGGGGCACAACCAGTCTTTGCAGATATTGATCCTAGGAGTTTCAATCTAGATCCGAAAGTACTACCGGCTCTCCTAACATCGCGAACCAAAGCCATCATCGTTGTTCATCTGCATGGTCTGCCTGCTGATATGTCCGAGATTTTGCAATTCGCTCGGCAAAATAGTCTGCACGTCATTGAAGATGCCGCTCAGGCACATGGGGCCACTTACCAGGACAAGCATGTTGGTACATTGTCCGAGATTGGTGTGTTTAGTTTGAATGCCTCAAAAAATCTGCCGACATGTGGTGAAGGCGGCCTTATCACCACTGATAACGACACTTTGGCTGATCGTCTGCAAAAGTTACGTCAGTTCGGAGAACGACTGAAACGCGGCGAACGGCGCTTTTATCTGCATGAAGATATTGGCTGGAACAATAAGCTTGGCGGTGTTCCAGCCGCCTATACTCTTAGTCAGTTAGATCGCTTTGGTACCAGCAATACACTTCGCGATTCCACAGTTCGCAAGTTCCTAGATCGTTTGCGGGGTTTGCCCGGCCTGATTGTGCCCGAAACTCTGCCGGATCGATCTCATGTATGGCACATATTACGATTTCTTGTTGATGCGGAAGACGCGGGCTTCCCGCATCTAACTGACAAGGCGTTCCGGCTAGCCACACAAAGGGCATTGCGAGCGGAAGGTGTTCCAGTTGAACCCTATCAACAACACCCATTGCCTGCTCAACCGATCTTTGCCAAAGAGGACCGTACAGCCATGTGTCGATTGGGCCGGGAACTACCTGTCAAGCCATTTTATTCAGACAGTTATCCTATCACTAGCCGGGTAATTGACAACAGCTTCACCCTGCAAAGAGTACACCTGAATTCAGGCGCGGATGCCTTTCTGCAGGCGTGCGCAGAAGGCTTCAATAAAGTTTTTGGTGGGCATCGTGATCAGGTAGCGCGGATCGCTCAATCCATCGCTGCACGAACCGCATAGGAGGATAGACTAAATGACACTCGCTGCCTCTACTTCATGCAGCCATGAATTCTTGGCAAACGAAGCCTTCGAAATTAGGCGTTTGATATTGGAAATGGCGCATCAACCTCACGGAGCTCATCTGGGAGGAGCGCTGTCGGCAGCTGACATTTTATCTGTTTTGTATCATCGAGTCTTGCGATTGAACCCGGACAATCCCGATTGTCAAAATCGAGACCACTTTGTCCTTAGCAAAGGTCACATTGCAGCTGGGCTATATGCGGCTTTGATACGGCGCGGCATTCTGCCAGAGGGTGATCACAAGACTTACTGCCAAAATGGCAGCTATCTTGGCGGACATCCATCGCACAGTTTGCCAGGAGTAGAGTTCACCACTGGTTCATTAGGGCACGGTCTGTCGCTCGGAATTGGATTGGCGCTGGCCGCTCGCAAGAAAAAACGTGGAAATCGCACTTTTGTTCTGATGGGCGATGGAGAACTGCAGGAGGGCAGCGTCTATGAAGCCGCAAGCGCGGCTCCAAGATTCAACCTCAGTACTTTGACCGCGATCATCGACCGCAACGATCTTCAAATTAACGGAAGCGTGGAGCCTTGGTTGCCTAAGGGGGCGCTGGCCGAGCGCTGGAAAAGCTATGGTTGGCAAGTGATCGAAATCGACGGCCATGATATTGGCACGCTAGTAACCACTTTGTCGCCCTCTGCTCAGGAGAGTGGCCTCCCTCGCCTGATCATTGCAAACACGACAAAGGCTAAAGGCGTAGCTTTTATGGAGAATAACAGAAAGAGTCATTCAGTCACCTTAAGTGACCGGCTCTATCATCGCGCACGCGGCCAGCTGAACGCCACAAAAAGAAACTCAAATCTTGAGACAGCTGATGCCTAGTGAGATTGATTCAAACTCCGAAGTTCAGCTGGGTTCACTCGTTTCGACGCGTGAACATTGTCGACAGGTACTGCTGCGCATTGCACAAGAGAACCCAGATATTTTGTGCTTGGACAGCGATATGGGGGGGCTTGATAACTGCTTTGGGGATGTACTGCCAGAGCAGTACTTTGATGTCGGGATCGCTGAAGCAAACATGATGTCGATCGCGGCGGGCTTGGCCAAGGGAGGGTGTCGACCAGTAGCTCATACCATGGCAGGTTTCGCCTCGACGCGGGCCTGTGAACAGGTGAAACTTGATATAGCCTATCATGATTTGCCGGTTGTTATCATTGGGTCACACGGCGGGCTTTCAGCCGGACACTATGGTATGTCGCATTTCTGTGTGGAAGATCTGGCAATCCTACGTAGCTTTCCTAACCTTACTGTAGTGGTGCCCTGTGACGCTATTGAAGCAGAAAAGGCCCTTGTTGCAGCGACTCAGCACGACGGACCTACTTACATTCGGTTGGGGCGCAATCCGACCCCAATCATCCATAGGCATCCGAACCCGTTTGAATTTGGGCAGGCCCAAGTCCTAAAGGACGGAGCAGATATCACAATAATCGGCTGTGGACCACACGCAATTGTAGCTGCGCTTGAGGCGGCCGAAATGTCGCTCTCGCAGGCGTCTGTTCGCGTCATCAATATGCCCACAATTAAACCGTTGGACACTGCAGCAATAGTCACAGCGGCTAGAGAAACCAAGGCATTAATAACAGTTGAAGAACATACCACTCAAGGCGGGCTTGGCGGTGCCATATGCGAAGTGGTTGCCCAACAACAACCTTGCCCTGTCACCTGTCTTGGCGTGCCCGAACATGTCCCAAACCGTGTTGGGGATGAGAAAACACTTCTGGAACAATGCGGTGTCAGCGCTCCTAAATTGAGAGATGCGGTTCTGCACCACCTAGCCCTTCCACAATGAAGAAAGATGGAGTTTGCAATGAATGCAAATGATTTTTCGAGCTATTATACTGCTCTATCGCGGCCGAGTTCTTGGGAGGATCCACAGACCGATCGGTCGCGACGCATGGTGACTGTGCCGCTCCTACCCCATCTAAATAATATTGCGTTTGCAGGACTGAATGATCTGTCAAAAGGTCAATTGAATATATGGCGCAACTCTTACCCATTAGAGGCAGTCGCCAATTTACCAGATTACATTGATGTGGGAGGGGTAAAATTCAACTTTCCTCAGACCGACGGAGAAACTCCAGACAATATCCGGTGCGATGGACAACTGATCAGCCTACCTGTAGATCAATATGATTGGATTTACATGTTATGCAGCGCTGAACGCCGTGTAGAAGATGAGGCGACACTGTTTTTTTCTGACGGCAACGTCGATTTTGTACCTTTCTGTGTTTCAGATTTTTGGCCTGGAGCCAAGGGGCGAAACGGCGAAACCGAAGCGCTTCGTTTTGACACCCTAAATTTTCCTCGCCACCGGCAGGTACGTATCGAACCTGCTATTTGGCGATCACGAATACCGGTTGCACGCGAGATACCGCTTTCTGCCATTCGTCTGCCACGCAACATTGCAGCCCACGTATTCGCTGTAACCTGCCTACGTTCAGAGGATTTTGAGCAATGAATATTATCACGGATAGGCTAGATTTCTGGTTCCACGAAAGCGTTAGTTGCCTGCATGATTGTATGGCGATGGCTATAAAATACTATGGTGAAGACCCTATTACGATCCTGGGCGCGCGTTGGTCCTTCTTTCATGATCCGGCTCAGGTCTCACAGCAGGAATTTTATTACCCATCGCCATATGGTGATCTTGGCAAGGACCTTGCCCCTTTTCACAACTTGAGCGCCCGCTGGCGCAGCGCACCCGACGCCAACACCATGCTGGTAGATGTTGAAAAAGCGCTGCTTGATGGGCGACCTGTAATGTTGGTCGAAGACAACTATTTCATGCCAAATCGTCCAGCATGGCACGATGTCCATGCGGCCCATTTGGTATTGGTCACAGGCTACGATATCTCAAACGAGACGTATCGGATCATGGAGCCCACACCCCCACTATATCATGGTTCGATTTCACGGAAACAGTTGCTGAAGGCCATCGGTTCAGAAAACGAAATCCGGGAAGAATGGCGTGATTACTTTTTTGCCGGTGCTGAACTGTGTTTTCAGTGGATTGATATACACCCGCCGAGCTCCCCACCTCCTCTTGACATCGCCTTTGTCAAAGAGGTTCTGCTCCAGAACCTTCAGGATTTCCGTCAGCCAGATCCGTCATATGCCACGTTGCAGGGGATAACCGGCCTGCGGCAATATTTGGAAGACGTTGTTGCTCAAGCGCGAGAATCCGAACAAGCTGCGAGGCAGCGGTTATCCGAGATATACACAATCGGATGGGCACACCTAGCTCAAACCGCACTACATGCGGAATATCTCAAGAAGGCCAGTCAAGCGTTTTCAAACGCTGAGTTGTGTGAAGCGGCGCGTAGGGTCGACAGCTTGGCAGCGAAATGGACCGCATTTCGGCTGTTCGGTGCACACGGAGCGCATGGTGACATTGGTACGCGTGTCGCGATCTCCGAGATTGCGCGTCGGACCCCGCAATTCATTTTGGATCATGAACTGGCCCTAGATTCCATTGAAACTGCGATCAAAAATCTGTGACTGCTAAGGAAGAGTACAAAGTGAAGTTGGATTTTGATGTTACACGGGATGCACGAACAGTCGTAATCGTTGCAATGTCAGCACGCTCCGGCTCCAGCTGGTTGGTCGAACAACTAAAGCAATCCCGGGATTTCGTCCATTTTCGTGGCGAGCTGACAACATTTCTTCGGCGGCATGGCCTTACCCCACCGAAAGGAAACCTATCAAGCGAAGCCCTAAACGCAGGTGATGTTGAGAAAGCCGACAACAGATTTCGCAGCGATCTTAGCCTTGAAACAGGGTATCCTTTGGATCGAATCAGAGATGCCAACCAATTCTGCTCAGATATTCTGCGGCGATTAGCGCTTCAATGGCCAACACTCACGTTCGACACCCGTGCTTTGGACATCGTATCTCAAGCGGTAGACCACGAAATGCAGCAGATTCGGCCGTTTGACCCGGTTGCATTTTCAGCTGAATTGTTGGCAAAACTTGCAGAAATTTATCCAATTGATCCCGATTTTTACGATTTCAGCAATGAACCTGGTGCTTCGGCCGATTATACCTATCCGTTCGACTATGCACTAGAAAGCCCGCCGCTGGTGCTGTTCCAACCATGGCAAAGGGCTGATCGCGCTGATATTCAAACGAAGCCTATCATTATAAAAAGTGCCGGGGATGTGTACCGGTTAGAATTCTACAAAGCTTTATTTAAGAATGCACAAGTCCGCATACTGCATTTACGACGTAATCCAGCCGCATCAATTAATGGCTTGATGAACGCTTGGTTATCAAAGAAGTACCAAAGCTTTCGCGTAGGTGATCTCAATATTAAAGGATATTCAGATCTTGCTGGTTGGCGGAAAGAATGGTGGAAGCTCGACCTATTTCCGGGTTGGGATGACTATCGAAACAGTGATTTGCCCACTTTATGTGCGGCACAGTGGGCCACGGCGCAGACAGCTGTGCTTAACTGGTGCGAAAAGGAACAACATGAACCGTTTAAGGCCCACTACGAAGATATGACCGCCTCACTCGAAAGCAGATGTGAAATGGTCGAAGGCTTTTGTGATTGGCTTCGAGTACCACGTTTTCAACTTGCTGAAACACGTTTGATGAATGCTTCTGTGGTCCCGCGGAAGAATGCTTGGCGGGATCGCGCTACAAACATACTCCCCTTGGTCACGACCGACCATATGAAGAATTTGAGTGGAAGGCTTGGATACGAAGGTAGCATTGACGATTGGATCTGATCCACGTTGCAACTCCAGTCTGTCGTTAGCGATAAAGATACTGGGAGCCGTGGCGGCGAGATCAATGCAAGGGCGCTAGCTAGCCACAATGAGGGCACTTCATCGGAAGCCCGATTTGCGCAGTCATCGCGTGATCAACTTCACCACAGGAATTTGAGGGATGCAACGGGAGAGGTATCTCCCTTGCCAAGGTGATGGGGTCTGCCCCCACACATCTTGCGCCCGACAGTTTCTTTCCTTGTCCTCCAGCGCCAAGGTCAGCCATTTGAACCTTGGATGGTCCAACCTATGCGGTCATGTGTCGATTGCTGGGTACAGAATTGCTTTTGAACTCGCATCATTGCAACAAGCATGGCCCCGATTGCGGTCACTCGAAAAACTGGCATTTTTTCGGGCGATCTGGTATGATTGGGGCATGTTAGAAAACTTGGAGAAAGAACTGAAATCACGCGAGGCGGCACATCTTCAGGCGTTGGAAAGCAACCCGCTTGATGCTGAGCAAATGGCGATGTTTGAGATGTTTGAGCGCGAAGGCTGGAGATACGAACAGCGCCTTGCCTATATTCGGGACCGTGCTGAAAAAGTCGCCACGGCTTCCACTGCTGAATGAGCGACGAAGTCTATTGCTACCCGCCGGATTTTACCGTTCTGAAAAACAAGCTGGGCCTGCGTGAGGCGGACGAGCTTGACTATTTCGAGCGTGAGTTTGTCTACGCGCGCGCGATGCAAGACATGCCAAGCGGCGATTTCGACCTTGCCCACCTCTGCGCCCTTCACCATCATCTGTTTCAGGATGTCTATGACTGGGCTGGGCAAGTTCGGACGGTTGAGATTTCAAAAGGCGGCTCGCAGTTTCAGCCCAAGGCCTATATCGAGACGGGCATGGCGGATGTGCATCGCCGTATTGTTGGACAGGACTATTTGCGTGGGCTTTCACCAGAAGAATTTGCCGCACAAGTGGGCCACATCATTGGCGATGTGAACTACGTCCATCCGTTTCGCGAAGGCAATGGGCGCACCCAGCTTTATTTCTATAAGCAACTGGCCAGCCGCGCCGGGCATGATGTGGACCTGACCCAGCTTGAACAAGAAAGCTGGATGGCGGCATCACGTGCGGCGCATCAAGGGGAGTATGAAGCGATGGCACGGTGTTTGCGTGCAACACCGGGGCCAGATCGCGTTCAGCATCGTGATCGTGTCAGACGGCGATAGCCGTTTCGCCTGACGGTTCCCGTCAGGCGATTTTTTCTGCGGCCTATGCTTTCAGAACAAGGACAATTGCCGCGCCGCTGCTTTTGCCCGCTTCCACGCCTCAGATTGGCTTTCATGTTCAAGCCATGCCAGAACGTAATCGGTGGCTGTGCCAATTTCCGCAATGCGCTCTGGAGCAATGAAATAAGACTTGTAACCGGTCCCCGTGATCGGCAACGGCACGCGGTCCATGCTCTCAACCTCAATGTGGTCCGTGCCGACCATAGCGCACCAGTTTCGGCAATGACGGATTTCTACGGGTATCCCGCACCATGTGATGCGGGATACCGTGTAATTCTGCTGGTTGCTCATGCCGCCGCTTTCGCATCGCGGTAACGTGCCACGCCAGCCAGACGGCGTTTTGCTAGATCGACATAACGCTGCTCCAACTCGACGCCGAGATAGTCCCGCCCTGCCAGGGCTGCGCCGACAGATGTGGACCCTGAGCCAGAAAACGGGTCCAGTACCAAATCGCCCGGTTTAGAGAACGCCCGAATAACGGGTGACAGAATGTCCACCGCCTTCTCAGTGGGGTGAAACCTGTTTCCTGAATAGCTCCAGTCCTGCACGTCTTTCAACGGCTTGTCAGATTTTGGCGGTCTGCCCTTCGCCAGCACATAGGCACTTTCGTGGTGATATGCCGTGTGGCCCTTGGATGAGGCATAATCCTTTGTCCAGACAATATGCCCCGTGATCCGAAACCCCGCCTTTGCCCACGCTGAAGAAAATTCCGGCAAGGCCGTCCAGCCCGCAAAACAGATGCAAAGCGTATTGGGTTTCATCACGCGGTAAATCTCATCAAAGGCGGGCAACACCCCATCAGCATTGGTATCATTGGCGACCTTGCGCCCGTGCCGATCTTTGTAATTCACTAGATAAGGCGGGTCAGTCAGGACCAGATCGACACTGCCCGCCGGAATGGATTGCAGCACCTCTTTTGAATTGCCCTGTAAAATTTGATTTTTGATATTTTCCATGTGTGTTCTCGCTTTCGTTTCGGGTTGAAAGCACCAAGCTTGAATTCTTTCTCCAAACTCCGCGCTTGAACCCTTGCCCAGCGGCGAGCGTCCAAACAAAACCCAAATAAAGTGCCGCGCCGAGCCTTCGGCGCGCCAAATTTTGGACGTTCGGTCGTAAGCCAGGGGCCCCAAAGACTCACCGCTTCTTCAAAGCGGCTTGGTCCTGACAACACGGGAGCCGTGCCCTTGATTTATCAGGCACGGCGAATGGAGCGGGCCGGAAGGACTGAGGCTATTGGAACAGGTCAATGGCGTTGACGTAAGCTGAACTTGGGGTTCTAGCCGGTTTATCCGGCGTAATAAGGATCGCGCGGCGGCCATGCCGCCACTGCTTTCTTGGTCAGGAATCGAAGCCTTGGGGCAAAACGAGTTCGTGATGCGGGCTTGATTACAAAAATCCGTCTGGACCACCGGCTTTCAAAACCCGATTTCAAACGCCAATCATGTTTGGGGTATTGTTTGAATAATTAGATCTCTGAGTGGACGTAAGAATTCAGGGTTCGTGTCTCGCCCAGCATTCGCGCATAATTTATGGTGAATACCGATAATCGACATTACAATGGCCGCAAACCGTTTTGGGTCTTCCGCCAGCTTGTTCTCCCACCATTCTATTTCCGCTTCTACAAAGTCGATTGCCCCCTCATATTTTCCAAGCTCGTGATGCATTTTGGCGAAATTGTACAATGCACCGTTATAGGTATTCACCATACGCTCAGGGAATTCTTGCGTGATCTCTCGAAGCATCAATACTGCATCTTGAGCCGGGGAGATGGCGTCCTCATGCCTCGACATCAAGGCAAGAATTCTCGCGAGATTCACGAAAGAGCCAGCGAGTTTTTCCCTGTATGCGGCTGGAGATTTTTTGAAATGACTTTTTCGTATTTCCAAGGCGCGCGCACAAAAAGGCAGAGCTTCAGAGGGCATACCAAGGCCCACATATATGTTGCTGATGTTATTGCAAACATCGCAGAGTTCTGCCGAAAATGCTTCCGGGCGTGAACCCGATAGATGTTCAAAAACCCTCAACGCGTTTTGGGCGAAATCCAGACTCTCAGCCAACTGTCGAAGTTCATAGTGGCGAACCGACGTGGTGCTCATTGCTCTAGCCAGATTGACTTGATATATTTCTGGGTTTTCTTCGGCTATAGTACGGGTAAGCTGCAACGCCTCCTGAACGGGCGCGAGCCCTTCTTCGGGACGCCCTATGACTGCCAACACGTTGCTTTTTGCAATCAGGGCCGTGCTCAGATTGGAAGCAATTTCATCGGAACTGAGAACTGACGTATTTTCCAACAGTTCCTTGAAGACGCATTCCGCCTCCGACAGGGGTTTCAGAGCTTCAATGGGCTGGCCCAGATCCACTTGACTTTGACCGTAGTTATGTAGCGCTTTGGCTAAGCCAGGTCCGAATTCGAGCGGATGCAAACTGTATAGGACGCGGTTCGCTTCTACGGCTTCTTCTGCTGTCAAGACAGCATCATGGTATCGACCAAGGTCTGCAAACCTGCCCGACTGCACGGCGAGCAATCCTGCGACCTCTTTCAGATATTCAAGTGAGTTATTATCGCCGGAGCTTTTTACGACCGCAATCGCTTCACTGGAAGCTGCCAAAGCCTCTTCATACCTGCCACTTTCTGAAAGTGCGTTGCTCAGATTATTGAGCAAAGATGGTTTTACTACTCCAACCTTTGTTTGCGACAAAAGCAGTTCGATCAATTTAATCGTGAAATTTGCCGTAAATGGCGTTGATGGACGGGCTGCGACGTGGCCGAGAATGATAGCCATGCCAGGATTTAGGCACAGCATCTGAACCGCTTGTACTTCGATTGTCCGACTTGCCTGAGACTCGATTTGACTAAGATCATACGTGACACGTCCTAAAATATCGCGGAATGCCTCACCGGTTTTTGTGGCCACCACACCCAGCCAATCTGGCAGCGCGGGCGATGTTTCGTCGTCCAATCCGAGCGCGAGATAGAGGAGCGCTGCTGCGGGGCGATCCGGTTGAATCCGGACCACGTGACCAGGTTTGTCCTGTTCAGATTTTCGCCAATAAGGCGTTCGTTGAACTGCTTCCAGCATTGCCACGCCGGACGTGCCGGGACATATGTCTTTTTCTGCGAGTTCAAACACACTGTCTTTTGTCAAACCATCGGGGGTCAGAACGGCAAGCGCCAGAAGTTTTTCGAGCGCGCTCGAAGCACCAAGGTCTCGCTTGGAATAGCTTCTCACCCGCCTCAATTCGATCCGCGCCAGCTCGAGCAGCAGGTCTTTTCCGGACAATGCGAAGGCATTTGAAGGGTCGAGAACGGCGTGAACCGCTGCGGCCACCAACATCAATGGCAGCGAGTGCGAGGGTCTTTGTTCGCGCCACTCTGCGATACCCTCCAGTTTTGGTGGTGACTTCTTCAATGCCTTGGCATAGTTTTTTGCCACTTCCGTGGCAACGCTTTTGCCATCGCGCTTGTTCAAGAACGGCGCGACCTCCAGAGACAGTTCCGACACATTCGCCAGATAGGGTTTGTTGAGCATTTTCTGCCAAGTTTCCATGGACTCGCGGGAGGCCAGGAAAATACGAACCGGACAGGAATATGTCTGGGTGTTGCCGCAGGCTTCCACCAGTTGTCTGACCAGATCGAAATTTTCTTCGGGGTAATCGATGACAAAGGCGACGCCTTCGCCGTCCGCTGCAATCACATCCCCATCCCGGATTTGGTGGGGTAATTCACCGCCAACCCAGCCGTGACCGTCTTTCAAGGTTGCAACGACCTCTGCAATCATGCGGGACTTTCCGACGCCGCCCGACCCGTTGATCAACATCAGTTTGGGATGATAGTCGCCGTCTTGTGCCCAATCGAGCAATCGTTTGATCTGCTTTTTTCGCCCATGAAGTTCTGACAGACGCGCGCGCCAATTAAGCGCCGCATAAACGTTAGGTTGTTTATCCTCAACCAGATCTTGCGGGGCAACCACCTCAAAGGCCCGTGTTGAAACGGTTTCATCTCTGCCGAGCAGCAACTCGAATTTGCCCAAAGGTACCCGTTCGACAGGTCCCAAAGGTTCTCCCGACCAAATTTCCCGAAATGCCGCGCGAATGTCCTTGCTTGGCGCATTAAATCGTGCGCTGATCTGGTCAAAACCATCCCAGGGTTGTTCGGGCGAGAACTTGGCATGATATAGCCGCTGAAAGGCAAATTCTTCTGGTGACCAGAGCTCGTTTATAATTGCCAGGAAATACTTAGGGTTTGCAACATTCCGAAAGAAGTAAAAAAGCGTGCCCAAAGAAAATTTACTACTTCTGATCGGCTTTGGTTCGCCGCTCACCTGATCGCGGATACCCCACCCTTTGTGCATCTCAGCAAGTGGAAGAGAATCTGACCCTGCCTCGCGACCGGTTTTTTCGCGTTGAGCATAGCCCTTGCGTTCCATTTGCCGCAGGAAGAAATCGGCTTTGGCTTCCAGGCTGTCCATGTAACTGCCATGTTCGTAATCATTCGACGTGATGAACAAGCTGACTTGTCGTGCCACATGCGGACGAACTTCTTTGCCTTGAAACAACTGAGAAAATTCGTCTTGTGATACCTCGCTTGCCATCTCATGCTCCCGCCGCGATTTTTTCCCAGAAGACGACGGATGTTGCTTCATGTAAACGCAAATTCTGGCACCCAAGTCCAAACCTGAAAGAAAATGGCCCGCAATTCACGGACCATTTCTGTTTTTCGGGGTTACGTGTCCTTATACTCGAAGATTTTCCGCGCTACTGTTATCCAGAAATATCTGGGCAGGTTTGCAACGCTCACCCGTCGGCGCATGGGTTGGCCAAGTTTTGCACGCATGTGATTGACTCACCTTCTCGGGCTGACCCCGAAGCAATCTTCAGGCCGGATCAAGGGCACATGCGGTTCCAAAACCACAGGCTGCCCATGTGCGTCGTATATGACGGCCTCCCCAGTGTAAGCCGCACGTTCCAGATCAAGCACATGCCCGTCAGCGGTCGCAATCTCGCCACCCTGATCGCTCCAGTTCTGCACCAGGTACTCGACGGCATCGCAGCACATCGTGGCGGTTTCGCCAAGACCAAGAGCAAATACGATGCAGTCTTGTTCCTTGGCCGGGTTGCGGAGTTCAGCAGCACGGGGACCGTAGATGATTTCATTTTTCATTTTGGTTTCCTCACCAATAGTTTGATTGGATCGGAACGCGTTCCCGAAGCTTGTTGTCGGAGGGTGTGGACGCCCCTTCAGCCTCTAGAATCATTATGCCTCACGACAGGGTGCATTCATCACGTATTAACCCCGAAATTCCGCGCAACCGGCTGCGTTAAAACGATAAATTTGACAGGTTTGAGTGATTTCTGATACCCTGGGCTGCGAAATGGAGCGACGAAAAAGGAGATTGGCAGGAGTATTCGGTGAAGGTGAGGTGTCTTCCTGGAACGAATACCATTGTGGAAGAAAATTGGTTTTACGCAGGATCAGGAGAACGCGGACGCAACTACGCGCCTGCTGTTCTTGAATGGGACCCAGAGACCCTCAATCTGATCCGAGAGGAATATTGGCAAGGCGGCCTGCACAGCCCAAACTCCGGAACAATTCCCGCGATCACTGAATATGACCCGCTCACAGGCGAAGTCACCAAGCGTGTTTGGATGAGGGTTCACGAAAAGCACCGCGCCAACGATCTTCCGGCGGTCGAGTTTATCAAAAATGGCAAGCCCGTGCGCCATGAATATTGGGTTGACGGTGAGCTACGACGCGATGATGGCCCGCCTATCGTAAATTTCGATCCAGAAACCGGCGAGATCGCCAGCACAGCAAATCAATTGGACACAGAGCGCCAAATCATCCCAAAACCCGCCCCTCAAATACCCAGCCCATAGTATTTTGCGCTTAATAACGATGGCACGTGCGCTGCGTTGGAATTGCATCTGCAATTCCGCCCGTGAAGCGAACGCTTGCCGCCTGGGAATAAATTCCAACCGGTGCAGATTGGTCAGGTCTCAAATTTGAGGATGCCCAATGTCCGATTTTCTCCCCACGATTGCACCGCAGAACCAAGAGACGGTTTCGGTCGTACGATCCAATTCTAAAGCGGGCGAATTTGAGGCCCGTTACCTGCGCGCCGGAATTGAACTCTATCACGATTGGCAGCAGGCCTATGACCATTTCAATGCCGAACTTTGGGACAATCGTCTGCCGGATGCAATCATCATGCGCATGCGCCACAGAAGAGCCTTGGGGTATTTTTCTCCTGACCGGTTCCAGCGGATAAATGGCCGGGTTGTTGCCGAAGTCTCAATGAACCTGGACCCCTCGCTGTTGGTGGATCACCGTGAGGCGCTGAGCACGCTTGTTCATGAGATGGCCCATGTCTGGCGGCACTATCTAGGCCCGGTGAACCGCAACGGTCAGCGTGTGACCAATGGTTATCATGACCTGAAATGAGTTGCGGAGATGAAGCGCGTTGGGTTGATCCCGTCCAACACAGGCGCGCCTGGCGGCAAGAAGACCGGCTACCAGATGTCCCACTACATCATTGATGGCGGACCGTTTGATTTGTCGTTCCAGAGGCTGGTCGCCAGCGGGTTTGAGTTGTCCTGGGCGGACCACAGCACCCGAATCTCAGCCGCCCCGGATGGCGAAAATACGCCCGATAGCTCCGGTGATCCTGAGAGTGCCAAGCCGAAAAAGAAAGATCGGATCAAGTTCAGATGCTCCGGCTGCGCACTCAATGCATGGGCGAAACCTGCGGCGAAGCTTGCCCGCGGCAGTTGCCACATCCTCCTGACACATGTGCTTTGAACAAAGGGAGACTAATTTCATGTCCCCTGATTTGGAACCGTGCCTGACGAGACCACCCGAGCGCGAAAACCCAGCCTTGCTGACTGTCGGGCGGGCGTTGGTGTCGCCTTTGTCTGCGGGTCAATCATCACTGTCGTTTTCCAGCTTGGTCCTTGCTAACGAGTTTCGCCTCAATCGCGCCCGCCCCGAAAAGCCTGGGGCGCGATACTGGGGCGATGACATCTCAAAACTTTTGGAAAGGAGGCTCCTATGAGCAACAAGTCCAATCCATCGGGCAATTCTGCTCCGAGCAGCCCAACGCTCAGATATGAATCCGAGGGTCGCCTGTCCTTCACCGATCTCGCCCTTGGCCTGATCTTTCTTGCCAACCTGATTTTGATCCCAATGGCAATGTTTGCCATTGGCGAGGAAACTGGTGCGATGGCTAGCATCAAATACCTAACCATTGGCGTTGGTGCGAGCGCGGCGGCTTTTGGTGTCGCCTACGTGGCGATGAAATCACTAGCACCTTTGCATGCCATTGGGTTCCGTCTGGCAGGAGCATTGGCGGTGGGCGGCATACTGCTGACGGGTGCCGGGACATCGCTTGGCTCGTTCACCGGTGTGACCTATCGCTCGGTGGAGGCCAAGATTTACCAGCAAAGCGGCAGAGCCCTGTCTGCGTTTATTGGCGAAGCGAATGAGGTCGCCCTGATTGCCGAGCGTGTTGGTCCCGCCATGGCGGACGTCTCGGACGATATCGCGCGCACCGAGATTTGTGAAATTCAACGCTCCTGCCTGTCACGTCGCGGCAACGGTGGGCGCGGTTCGATGAGCAATGCTTTGGGCTCATGGGCTGGTCAGGCACAAGGAGTCGCAGATGCGCTGGAGGCAGGCGCGCAGACCAGACGTGAATTGCTGGATGATCTCAACCATCTGAACACGCGCTTTCAATAGGAACTGGCGGATCAATACCAATCTGCCAAGGAGCGCCGTGCCAAGCTGCAGACCATCCATGCCGAAATTGGCCAGACCGTCTCGGCCCTGATTGAGGCGATGCCGGTCGCTCTTGTCGGAGGCTTCGCCGAGAAGCTGCGTTCAGGGGGGCGCATTCCAAACAATCCAGCGGGGTCGCGCATCTTGAGTGACTATCTTAAAACCCATGGCAAAGCCTTGACACAACAGCTTGGTGACCTGCCGGATGTCGAGTTAATTGCGCCCGACTTCCCGGAACGTCCGGGGATGATCGATGTCCTGGGTTAT
This sequence comes from Roseovarius sp., assembly GCA_963691795.1. Taxonomy (GTDB): domain Bacteria; phylum Pseudomonadota; class Alphaproteobacteria; order Rhodobacterales; family Rhodobacteraceae; genus Roseovarius. The sequence continues at coordinate 2,295,568 of OY829373.1, read as the reverse complement.
ATCGGTGACTTTGCCGCTGTCGCCGCCATCATCGCCGTTGCGGAACTGTGCCTGCCGATCACGCTTTATGTGATGACTTATCTCTCCTTGTTCTGGGAACTTCACAGACGCAGCCCCGCACGCAAACCGCAAGACAAGAGGGACGGGTTCGGGGGGATGATTGACCCGCCGGAGCACCGCTGAGATGGCCGGACTTAAGATAATACTCAATTGGGCTTTCCGCGTTTTGCGGGGGGCTCTCATCACTCTGGCATTGGTTGTTGGGCTGGGATTACTGGCTCTGATCGTTGTTTGGGAAGCGGATGTCCACACTTTACGCGACCGTTATGAGTATATCATGCTCGCGGTTTTTGGTGCCTGGAGCCCGGATAACTGGTGTCCTCCGGGGCGCAAATCAGACACCTGCGACAGACTTAGTGCTATTGAAACGCGGTTGGAAAAGGCTGACTATGTTGCCTTCGTCAACCCTGTTGACATTGAAGGCACGAAACATTCTGTGGTCACGGAGGTTCGGTTCACCTCGGCACGAGATGTTATTGCTGGACGGCCTGGTTCGCAGCGCTGCTATCTGGAAACCTGCGGTGTCGCGGGCACACAGGCCCTTACCCTGGCGGAAAAATCCGCCGATGATCCGCCCGCCTATACCCCTCTCTCCGTTTTAAATGAAAAGGGGAGCGATCCCAACATGACCGGTTTTGAACTGGGGCTATTAGCCCGCAGCCATTGCCAGTTTTCAAATGCAGAAATTGGAGATTGATCGATGATTGACATGAGTTCTCTACAAATCCCCGGCGGGGCGTTACTGGCCGGGATCGTCTGGGTGGGATTGTCCGCGCTGGCTGGTCCCGAGATCGCTGAGCGCAGTATTGCCAAAACCGGCTGGGCTGAACACTGCCAGGCTCAAATCCGTGCCGATGTCGCAGCGCGCGCCCCGCGTGAGGCTCCAAAGCCGGATGTCTCCTGCGATGATCTGGTGAACGCGTTTCTGCCGGGTGCCAATCAGCTTTGCAGACAGGGGGGCGATCTCTTTGTCGATCTGATGATGATTGATCCGGCGGCGGGAGCCAAAGCGCAGGCGCGCGCAGCAGAAGAGCGCCGCCTGTCCCGGACCGCAGAGCTTGCTCCGACACGCTGTTCCTGCGCGGCCAAAGCCGTGGCAGCGGATCGCACATGGTGGCTCAATGCGGGCAGCCTGCGCATCGCGGGTGGCTCTGACGATTTGCAATCCGATTTAACCCGAGCCTTGCATGGCCCCTGCGCTCTTCCGGTGGAGGGCTAAGCCATGATGATCGGACGCGTTGATATCATCAATGATGGAAACACGGTGCGCACGCGCAATGACAGCTATTCGCTGATGCCGAATATGCATGTCTCGGCGCGCCCGCCTTTCCGTGCGGCAGGCATTGCCCTGTCCGCTGGTCTTCTCGGGTTTGGCTGGGCATTTGCCGATCTCGCTTATCCCGGTGAGCGGACGGTGCTGGCATTCATTGCGTTGGCCGTTTTGGCGGTGAGCCTCTCGCTCACACGCCCGACCCTCTTTGACCGTGATCTAAAACATTCCGAGATGGCCACGCTCACTTGGGGCACGCTGGGACATATGCGCCGCAAGCAGGCCGAGATCGGGGCAGAAATCGCCCGGATCAAGAGGAGTTCACAGAATCCAAACACGGAACCAAAGCCATGAGCAAAGGGGTGATCACATTCAAATCCGTCTTTCGGATCAATATGCGCTTTGTCTTCGCTGGTGGCGTGGCGCTCTTGGGCTGGGGCTTTTGGGCGCTGGCGTCAAAAGAATGGTATTTCTTTTGGGTTCTGGCTTATCTCGCCTGGGCTGGGGCCGCCATCATGGCCTGGCAGGCTTTAAATGCACTTCGCGAGTTGATTGCCCGGGATCGCGAAATGCGCGCATTGGAAGCTGAGGGCGGTAAATCGCAAGGTGACAGTTTGGCCGATACAAACCGTCTGCGCGACGGCGGTGTAATCCGGTGAGTTCGCGGTCTTGGCGCGGTAAAGCGCGGCGCAGGCCCTTTGCCCGCGCCCGCGTGCCGTTGGAGGTTCCGGCAGATGGGCGTCTTATCGGGCTCGCCGAGGATGGCAGCGCACCGCTTTTTGCGCCGAATGGGCATAGTCTTTTGACCTCAGCGGCGGGGACCGGAAAAACGGTCTATGGGGCCTCCACCAGCCTGATCTCTTGCGCGGCATCCTTTCCGAACAAAGCCATTCTGGTGATGGACAGCAAGGATGGCGAGCTTTACGCGCAGTTCAGTACAGCCCTCGCTGCTCAAGGGCGTAAAGTGGCTCTGATTGACCCAATGGGTGTGTTCGAAGCGGGTGATCCATTCCGCGTGAATCTAAACCCTCTGGGAGCCGTCACCAACGCGCACGCACATGCGTCCCAGGATTTGGTCTACGCTACCGAGAATGCCAATGCGGCGCTGATCCCCGATCCACCAGACGATGCGAAGAACCAATATTTCCGGGATGGCCCTAAATCCAAGCTTGAGCTGGGTCAGCGGATATTGCTCAAACGCAATCCGAGCTTGCTCACACCAGGAGGGCTTTGGTCGCTACTGGGCAACCCACGCATGATGCAGCGTTTTGCGCAGATCGAGGCGGAGGAAGGTGATCCGGCGCTCAAGGCGCTGGCGCAGAACGAACTTGCCCTGCAGGGCCATGAGCACGAGCCGCAACATCGCGAATCTGTCCTGAAATCTCTGAGAATTTTTTCCGCAGGCTCCAGATTGTATGATGTGGGCGTTGGCGCGGATGTAACCCATGCTGATCTTATCCGTGAGAAATACATCATCTTCATGGCGGGACCGATGGCTTACATGAACCGCCTCGGGGCTTATTATGCGCTGCATGTCATGGCGTTCAACGATGCGCTGTATAGCGGCGCAGGGCCCCTGATCAAAATCCTAGACGAGTTCACCAACTGCCCTTTGAAACCCTTGGTAGAGGCAATTACAACCGAACGTGGTTATGGCGGCGAAAACCATATGATCGCGCAAAGCCGCTCGGAGATTGAGCGCCGATTTGGCAAGCTGGAAACCGAAACCATCGAAGAAAATGCGGTTGTTAAACAATGGTTTGGGTTTAGTTCATTTGCGGAGGCCGAGCGCATCTCTGCCGCTATTGGTGAGGGGCATGTGATCTCGCGCTCGCTGTCAACTGATGACGCTACTGAGCGCCTGCAAACAAGCCTGCAATTGGGCAAAGAGCGCAATCTGACACCTGCGCAGTTGATGTCGATGCCCCCCGACATGCAGCTCGTCTGGGTGAAAAACGTTGGCTTCTTTCTGGCCCGTAAGCTTGGACAACATCAGATCAGCCCAATATGCGCCGATATCGCGCCCAACCCTCTTGAGGGCGGCAGGTTAGAACCGGACCCGAAGATCACTCTGCGTTTCCGGAAGGCACGATCATGATGCGCACGTTGACTTATGCCAGCCTGCTTCTGTGGGTGCTGAGCCCGCTGGCGCTTTACGGGGCCTATAGCGCTTTCGGAACGCCTCACATCATTCTCAGCTACAGCTTCTCAACCAATGGCAGCCAGTACGACCCCTTCGCGGATCGCGTCTACCATGAATGCACATTCTGGGGCGCAACCGGTTGGCAGACGGTTCCTGCGCGGGCAGGCAAATGCGGCTGGGTCCGGTTCTTTAAGGTGGCGGGTTAATGCGTGGTCGTCAGATACTTGGCCACAGTTGGCTCATATATCCGGGTCGGCAGGGCATACATCTCGGTCAGTTCCACGCGCGCCATCATCTTAAGCCCCCGCAGAATGAGGCTTTGAGGAACTTCGCCTCGGGCAATCAGGCCATCACAATGGTCGCGTGCCTGCAGGCGCAAGCCATAGGGCGCAACCGCTTCCCAAAACGCGCCATAATCCAACGGGGCAAACCATTCTCGTACATCATCTGTGTCTTCAAAAAATTCCATGACCAGATCGTAGCAAAACGGGGTGAAGCCACGCAAATTTACCGCGCTGATCGGTACTCAGCTTCCATTTGGAGGGCATCGCTATGACACGCGACATCGAAAAAGAACTGCAGACCACCTTCGATTTGGCGTCCAGGCGTTATGATGCCAAAAAGATCGCAGAGTTGAAACAACGCGAGGCGGAACAACGCAGAGACGTTTCTGGCGCAGAGCGAGACGCAGGACGACACTGGCAGGCTTTGCAAGAAACGGAAGCCAAGTTCGAAAAAGAGCGGATGTTGGAGCGTCAGGACTATCAGGACAATTTTGAATCCCGCATGGATGCGGCGCGCCAGATCGTGCAACGCGAGGCGACAAAAGCCGCGCCACGCTGCGCCCGCCTCACGTTGTAGACCGCCTGGACAAAAGCCTCATCGACCGCCGTGCTCGGCATTTGGTGGATCATGACCATCATCAGCGCCTGGGGCGTATTGATGCGGCAGAAAGTGAGGCTCTGGAAGACCTGCTGAAATCTGAGCGGTCTTCAGAACGACAAGACAACCAAACCGGCAACATCAGTCGGGACAGCCAGCAAACCAAGGATCAGGCCAAAGATCAGGCCTGTGCGCCGCTGCGGACCACGTTCCAGCGGCAGATGTCGTGAGGGTGTGCTGATGGAAAACAATTTGACCGAGCTTGATCTGGAACTGCTGCGCCGGGACGCGCGAGCGCTGACCCGTACCGCCGATTGGGAAAAGCAACTCGAAATCGCAGCGCGACACGACAAAGAGCGCAATCGGCAAGAGCGCATATTTGCGCGCGACAAAGACAAGCGTATCGAGATGGCGACACGCCGCATCGCCGAACGTAACGGATTTGATCTTGCCGCCTTGCGCCGTCGCAGCGATGCCCGCAGTGCACATCTCAAAAAGAGGCTCCGCGCCCATTCGGTTCGGGATGTGGACCGGGATCATATTCGCCGTATCGCGCAGATCAATCGCAGCGAGGTGAAAGAACTGCAGGCGCTGATTGATACCGCTCGCGACCGAGAAAACGGCCCTCAGCCCAGTCACGCCCCGAAGAGATTAACCGATCAGCGCAATGTGCCAGATCGTCTGCCCTTCAACCGCTCTCGCTAGCCCTGCCAGAAAGGACAAATCCATGACCGCAGAAACCATCGACCCCAATCGCCAGACCGCCCGGAAAACCTTCCATGGCAAAACACTGACCGACAGCCAATTTGACGAGGCCTACGCCATCACCTCTATCCTTGGGCGCGCAATCCGCAAATCCGGCTCCTTCCGCGATAAGCTTACGGACTACGCCCATGCCTTTGCCCGTGATCAGCGCTTTGACGCGCTCAAAGGCGAAGAGATTTTGCGTGACGTGTTCAAAGGCCGCTATGGTCAATCGATGAACCAAATGCGCGAAGGGCTGATGGAACGCGAGGCCCTCGTCAAAGACAGTGCGCAGGATCAGGCTCTACATCACGCAAGCGCTGTTTTGAGCCGGATCAAGAACAAGCAGCAGCCCTTCTATCGCGCTTCAGACCGTGAGGGCGTCGCCATGGCCCACAAACATGGAGTAACCGAGCTTGGGGCCAAGAAGATGATGGATGTGGCCTATGAGACATCCACGGGCCGGTCTCTCTATGCCGCAGGTAAAGAGATGGAAGCCGGGTATTGCACCCCGCGCCGGGCCTCTGAGCGCCGCCCAAACTCTGCGGCAGAGCCCCAAACCACCCACGCCCTCAGCCGATCACGGTAGGCACTAAGCCGTTATACCTTCGTGTGCAGGTCAAAAAATCCTTGCGTGCCCGCCTGCGCATATGTATTTTGTTCCGCTTATGTTCTTATTCATGCGGAGAAAGACAAAAACAGAAAGGCCAGATATGACAGATGATATACCCCCAAACCCAAACCCTCAGCCCGCCATTACAGTGGATTGGGAGCGCTATGCAGATCATCTGGCCGATTGGGATGTACCGGGTAGCGTCAAGCAAGAGTTTCTGGAAACCCTGCTCAGCATCGTCACGGGCTTTGTCGATCTTGGCTTTGGCCTATCCCCGTATCAACAAAGTTGTGGACAGCAACTCGAATTGACGCGCTTGCTGGAGGCAATGGTGGTAGGCTCAGAAGATCACATCTCAAACAAGTTTGAAGAGGCCAGCAGCGACCCATCCGCTGCTGAGAATGGGGAGGCTGCATGACAAAAGAAACGACTAGGAAAGCCCTCATCTATTGCCGTGTGTCCTCGCGCGCGCAGGAAGAAGAAGGTCATGGGCTTGAAAGCCAGGAGACCCGATGTCGCCAGCATGCCACCCAGAAAGGCTATGAGGTGGCCGCCGTCTTCCCTGATACGATCACCGGCGGCGGCGACTTTATGCAGCGCCCCGGCATGGTGGCGCTTTTATCGTTTCTCGATGCGCAGCCCGGTGAAAGCTTCGTGGTCATCTTCGATGATCTGAAACGCTTTGCTCGCGACACCCGGTTCCATCTCGACCTGCGCGATGCTTTCCGCAAGCGGGGCGCAAGCATTGAATGTCTGAACTTCAAGTTCGATGACACGCCCGAGGGCGAGTTCATCGAGACCATCATGGCCGCCCAGGGCGCGCTGGAGCGTAAACAGAATGGGCGGCAAGTCGCCCAGAAAATGAAGGCGCGCATGCAATCGGGCTATTGGATACATGGGGCCCCGATTGGCTATCGCTATGAAACCATCAAAGGCCGGGGCAAGGTCTTGGTTCCCAACCCGCCCTTTGATGCGATCATCCGTGAAGGGTTTGAAGGCTATGCCTCTGGCCGGTTTCAAACCCAGGCCGAGGTGAAGCGTTTCTTTGAGAGCTTCCCCGACTTTCCGCGCAACAAGCACGGTGAGGTCAAGCAGCAGCGCGTCACCGATATCCTGACCCAGCCCATTTATGCAGGCTACATCTGCTCTGAAACCTACGATCTCAATTGGCTCAAAGCCCAGCATGCGCCGCTGATCTCTCTGGAGGTTTTTGACAAGGTGCAGACCCACCGTGAGGGCGTCGCAAAAGCCCCTGCGCGTAAAAACATTGGCGATGACTTTGCTCTACGCGGCTTTGTCCTTTGCGGCGATTGTGAGACGCCTCTGCGCTCCTCTTGGGCTAAAGGCAAATACAAGGCCTATCCCTATTATCTTTGCCAGACAAAGGGCTGTGCCAGCTACGGCAAATCCATTCCACGCGACAGGCTGGAAGGAGATTTTGGTGCTGTTGTGAAGTCTCTACAGCCCAACCCGTCACTGATTGAGCTTGTGCGCTTGATGTTCCATGACATTTGGAATCAGCGTCTGGCTCAGTCGCAGGAGGTCCTGCGGGCTGGAAAGCGTCAGTTGGCCGATGTCGAAAAACAAATCGACACGCTGCTCACACGCATCATGAGCGCCACAAGTGACGCCGTGGTCGGTACCTATGAGCAAAAGATCAGCGAATTGGAGAAAAACAAGGTCCGTTTGCAGGATCAAATGGTAAACCGCGCACCACAAAAGGGCAAGTTCGACGAAATACTAGAACTCTCGCTTCAATTCCTCGCAAACCCTTGGAAAATCTGGGAAACAGGTGACATCACCCTGCGCAGAACCGTCCTCAAACTGGCCTTCGCAGATCGTCTCACATACCATCGGAATGAGGGTGCTAGAACTCCGAAAATAGCCTTGCCATTCAAAGCTTTAGAGGGGTTGAAAGCCCCTAAAGTTCAATGTGGTGCCCAAGGTGAGACTCGAACTCACACGCCCGTGAAGGCGGGGGATTTTGAATCCCCTGCGTCTACCATTCCGCCACTTGGGCCCATGCGCTCTTTACACGCGCAAATTCGCCGGGGCAAGCGGCCTATTGGGCGCTTTCCCTCCTCCCTTTGACGCAGACTGGCACAGTCTGTTTCGATTTGCTAAACGGCCTTGCGGCAAGGGGATCAGACATGCGGGCAAACCTTATTCAGGATATTGCGATTTCGGATCGGCTGGATCTTTTGGCGCAGGAAGCAGAAGGGCGTGAAGTGTCACTTCTCTGGGTGCTGGAGCACCTCAACGAACGCGCCTTTGGACTTTTCCTGATGTTTCTCGCCCTGCCCTGCTGCATCCCGTTTCTTTACGGAGTTCCACAGGTCGTGGCACTACCGATGATGTTTGTTTCCGGGCAAATCCTGCTTGGCCGCAGGATGCCATGGTTGCCGGAGAAACTGGGCAACCGAACGATTTCTGACGAAAGCCTTGCCAGGCTTGCGGGCCATGCTGGTCCTTGGCTACGCCGGATAGAGGCGCTGAGCCGCCCGCGACTCTCGGCCCTCACCCGGCCACCGATAGATCGGCTAATCGGCATTGCCCTCGTCCTTTTCAGCGCATCCATCCTCGTACCGCTTCCTGGAACAAACACCGTGCCAGGCTTTGCAGTGGTGATCGTCGCCATGGGGATTCTGCAACGCGACGGCATTCTCGTAATCCTCGGCAGCATCCTTGGTACCGCCTGGATTGGCACGTTGATCTTTGCAGGCGCCAGCCTCGCCAGCCTGATCAAGGGATGGATTGGGTTCTGATTTTGCAAAATTGTGCAGGTCCAGGCTCTTGTCATCAAGGCAGTGGCAGACCTAAATCACCATAAATGCAGCTGTGAGTGGTACAGGCGTGACTCGAGAAAAACTGATCGGCCTTGCAGGCCTTGGATCCTTGCTATTGCTGGGCGGGGCGTTTTTGTTCCAAGCCATAGGCTATGCCCCCTGCCCAATGTGCCTTTGGCAGCGCTACCCCCATGCCTTGGCTATTGTTATTGCGCTCATCGCCTTCATGGTGCCCGGCCGCCTTCTGCCTTTGGGCGGCGCCCTGGCCGCGTTAACCACCGCCGGGATTGGTTTCTTCCACACCGGGGTTGAGCGGAAATGGTGGGACGGCCCAAAGACCTGCAGTTCAGGCTCGACCGAGGGGCTTTCGGCAGAAGAACTGCTCGACCAAATTCTGGCAGCCCCAGTGATACGATGTGACGAGGTTGCTTGGTCCCTGATGGGCCTTTCCATGGCCACTTGGAACGCGGTAATTTCACTTGGGTTGGCGGTGATCTGGTTAATGGCCGCGAAACGCGCGTAAGTCAGGGATCATCCTGCCACGCCCGAGGCACGCTTGGTGCTTAGTAGCAGACTAGTTTCCGAATTGGCCACACCGTCAAACCGCCTGATCCGCGCCAGAACCTCGTCCAGCGCCTCAAGGCTCTCCGTCCCGATTTCCACGATCAGATCCCAGCGTCCATTGGTAGAATGTACCGAACGCACCTGGCTCAACCCCTGCAACTGGCGTTGAATCCGGTCCGCCCCGCGCCCCTCGATCCCAATCATCATCAGCCCACGCACAGGATCCGCCGCCGCATCACCTTTAAGCACCACCGTATAGCCCACTATCTCACCCGATTGGCGCAACCGCTCCATCCGGCCCCGAACCGTGGTACGCGTCACACCAAGGGTCAGGGCCAGTTCCGAAAGCGAAGCCCGCGCATTGTGACGCAGCTCGGAGATCAGTTTAAGGTCCAGACTGTCCATTTCGTCAGTAACTTAAGTTCGTTTTGCGCATTATATCTCCAAATAGCACAAAAAACTGACTATAAAAAGATGCGAAACGATCAGATACTAATGGAACCCTCTGAAATCGGATGTTGTCTTATGTCAAACAAGAAATGCATACTGATCGGTGCCCCGATCGACAGTGGCAAGACGCGGCAGGGCTGCGTCATGGGCCCGGATGCCTATCGCGTGGCCGGGATAAGTGCCGCACTGGAAAGTCTTGGCCACCTGGTGGATGACCGTGGCAACCTGGCTCCGGCCAAGGTGGAAATCCCGAAAGAGCTGCCGCCACACCTGCACCTTCCAGCAGAGACCATCGGCTGGACCATGTCCCTGATCCAAGCGGCTGAAAACGCTATGGAAGACGGCTTGCCAGTTTTCCTTGGTGGTGATCACAGCATGTCGCTTGGAACCGTGGCAGGCGTAGCCCGGCACGCCGCCCGCGTGAACCGGCCACAATTTGTGCTTTGGCTTGATGCTCATTCTGATTTCCACACCCCACAAAGCACTGCGTCGGGCAACCTGCATGGAACACCGCTGGGGTATGTTACGGGCCGGGAGGGGTTCCACGGGTTTCCAGACGTCACGCAACCTATCCCTCAGGAAAATATCTGCATCTTAGGCCTACGCTCCGTCGATCTTCCTGAGCGGGAGGAATTGCAACAAAGCGCGATCCGCTATGCCGACATGCGCGCGATTGACGAAGGCGGCGTTGCCCGCCCACTTTCGGCCTTCCTGAATCACGTAGCGACTGAGGGTGGCGCACTGCATGTTTCGCTTGATGTGGACTTTCTTGATCCTTCCTTCGCCCCCGCCGTCGGCACCACCGTGCCGGGTGGTGCAACGATGCGGGAGGCGCATCTGGTAATGGAGATGATCTGTGACAGCGGACTAATGACCTCGCTGGATCTGGCAGAACTGAACCCGTTTCTTGATGATCGCGGGCGTACCGCTCAGACAATGGTGGACCTGACCGCCTCGGCCCTGGGCCGCCGTGTCTTTGACCGACCCACCCAAGCCTTCGGCTGAGAGAGAGAGGATAAAGAGATGCCCAAACTGCCCCCTTCCAACAAGGCCCTCGTACCGTTTGTCTCCGTAGAGAACATGATGCGGCTGGTCCATCACGTGGGCGTTGAAGAAATGCTCAAGGGCATCGCCGACTACATTGAGGCCGATTTCAAGCGGTGGGAGCTTTTCGACAAGACCCCGCGCATTGCGTCCCATTCCTCTGAAGGGGTGATCGAGCTGATGCCGACCTCCGATGGCGAGGTTTATGGCTTCAAATATGTCAATGGCCATCCCAAGAATACGAAGGACGGGCTTCAGACGGTCACGGCGTTTGGCCTTTTGGCCGACGTCGACACGGGCTACCCCGTGCTGCTTTCGGAGATGACCGTGCTGACCGCCTTGCGCACCGCTGCGATGTCGGCACTTGTTGCGCGATATCTGGCGCCTCAGGGCGCAACAACCATGGCGATGATTGGCAACGGGGCGCAGTCAGAATTTCAGAGCCTTGCTATGAAGGCCATTTGCGGGCTTGGGACAGTGCGTCTGTACGATATAGACCCGGTCGCGACCGAAAAGGCCGCTCAAAATCTTGAGGGGATGGGGCTCTCGGTTGTCAAATGCAGCTCGGCTGAGGCATCGATGGAAGGGGCCGAGATCATCACCACCTGCACGGCCGACAAACAGTATGCCACGATCCTAACCGACAATATGGTTGGTGAAGGCGTGCACATCAACGCGATCGGTGGCGACTGTCCGGGCAAGACTGAACTGGCCGCAGGCGTTCTGATGCGTTCTGACATTTTTGTAGAATACCCACCACAGACCCGTGTCGAAGGCGAGATCCAGCAACTGGCCGAAGATTACCCTGTGACAGAGCTGTGGCAAGTCATGACCGGCGCAGCGAAAGGTCGGACAAGCGAGAAACAGATCACGCTTTTTGACAGTGTAGGCTTTGCGATCGAGGATTTCAGCGCGTTGCGCTTTGTCCGCGACCAGATCGCAGGAACTGACCTCTTCTTCAATCTCGACCTTTTGGCCGATCCCGACGATCCACGTGATCTGTTCGGCATGCTCAAACGTGCTGGATAATCAGAGCGCAGAAGCAGCAGGTCGGGTTTACCATAACATGGCCGCGTCGAAGGCCCACAATATGGTTGAACGCCCAGTCCCGCTTGCCCTATAGAACCTCGTCCCTCACTCGGAGCGCGCCCCGATGACCCATGTCTGCATCGTCCTGCCCAGCTGGAACACCGTCGACACGATCGAACGGGCGATCACCTGCTTTCTGGCTCAGGATCATGGCGACAAAAGCCTGATTATAGTGGACAGCAAATCAGATGATGGCACCCATGAGGTGATTGAACGCTTCATGGATCAAGACACGATCACATGGCTGCGCGAGCCCGAGCGTGGGCTGTCCCATGCCATCAACCTTGGTATCGCGCACCTGCCGGAAGGTTCCGTTTTCGGCTATGTCGGTGCGGATGATTTTCTGAAACCCGGTGTCCTGCGTGCAGTGAGTGAACATTTCGAGGCGCATCCCGATCACGTTGGCCTCTTCTTTGACAGCTATACCGCTCGTGCGGGACAAGAGCCCGTCTACCGCGCCTGCCCGGCGGAAAACTTTGCCATGGAGAACCTGCTGGCCTTCCGCTCTGTCGCGGGGATGCAGAACACATTTTTGCGCGAAGATATCGCCAAGGCCTATCCCTTTGACGAGACGATCAAGCTGGCCATGGATTATGAGCTATTTCTTCGGCTGGCTCATCACGGGTTCGGCGAGCGGATCGTGCGCTGCCCACGGGCCTCAACCATCAACACAGCGGACGGGAACCTCTCAAGGGTCTACAAACGCGCCTCAAAGCGAGAGGCATTGGAATGGGCCTTGCACTATGCTCCCCCCGGTTGGCCCAAGGCGAGGGCGTGGCTGAAGTTTCTGAAGTATCGTTGGATTTAAAGCCCCAACACTCCCTAAGGGCCCAAAATCCGTATAAGGTTGCGCTCTCTGATCAGCCCTACGCTTTGAATCGACCCGGACGGTACGGCGCAAGCCAGCCCTGTGTCTCGTTGTCCGGACCTTGGAGAACTTCGCGCGATACCAACTCCCCCATCACCGCGCCCAGCGTGATGGCCGAATGCATTGTCGCCACATAGCCGCCCTCGCACACCGATCCCGCGACTGGCAAACCATCTTGCGGCATAGGGCGATACGCCAACATTACCTCAGCCAGGGAGAGGGACGTGCCAGGAAACAACAATTGCAGACGCGCCAAGGTTTCGTCTGCCACCCGGCCAAGGTCATCTGGTGCGGCCTCATCGTCATCTCGCTGATGGCCGACTGCTGCAGGCAGCATCAATGATCCGTCCGGTAACTGACGCACCTCACCCAAGTCACTCACGAGAATATGGTTCACTGTAGGGGCGATTGGAAGCGTCCGGATTACCAGCGCCGGCCGGTGCAGCATCGGGACTGAAACGCCAAGATCGCTCAGAAGCGCAGGTGTGTTGACCCCCGCCGCAAGAACGACGTGATCGGTATCGAACACCCCTGCATCTGTGCACACACCAGTAACGGCCCCGCCATGCCTCTTGACCCCTCGCACCGCCACTCCTCGGACAAGCCGCGTGCCAAGGTTTTGCGCAGCAGACAAGAAACAGGCTGCCAAGGCTGCAGGCTCTGCTGCCGCCTCATCCGGCAGCCACATGCAACGCTCTTGCGGGGCGGCCAGATGGGGCTCCAGCGCCGCAAAGCGTTCTGTATCAACCTCTTCCACTCTGTAACCCAGCGCATGCAGATCGTTCAAACGGGCCTCGAACGTCTCCTGCGGGCCCTCCCAGGAAAGGCAGCCCGACCAATTGATCGGCAGGTCAAAATCGCAGGCCACCCGCCGATAGGCCTCGATCCCTTCCACCCTTAGGCGGAAATGGTCCTCGTTGAGGTAGTAAGATGCATTGATCCACCCAAACGAGGCCGGCGTCGCGGCAGGAAGGCCCGCATCCAGCACCATGACCCGCGCTCCGGCCTGTTGCAATTGATATGCGATTGAGCACCCAAGGATACCCGCGCCAACGATTAAAACCTTCGGGCCCATTACGCCGCTCCCTCTCATATAAGCGCAGTCTGAACACCTAAATTGGTTTCGACAAGCCCGTGATCTTGCATGCAAAGGCGCGAGCGCGTTGACACGGAGCAGGCGATGGGAGAGGACTAGGGCAAAGGGGCACATCCATGTTCAGCTTTTGCACAGATCCGGAAACGCTCGACCAGTTTCGCTGGATGGCGTGCTATCTAACCACCGGCAAGCATATGTCGCTTTACGTGTCCATAGTGGTGGTGTTGACGCTGTTGGCGATCACGGCCCCGGCTGCACTTCTCTTCGGGTTTGGCGGCGCCACGGCGGCGCGCTCGCACATTACGCCTGTCAGGTGGGTCGGCAAGGCTTACATCGCCATCGTGCGCGGCGTGCCAGACATTGCATTCTTTATGTTTTTCGTGATTGCGCTTGACCAGTTCTTTGAATGGATCCGCCACTCGGTGCGCTGTCCGGAATGGGAAGAACCAATCCGCCAAGGCAATGATTTTGTGGTCTGCGCGCAGGCCAAACTGCCGCTGAGTACGTCGCCACAATGGATCCACGAAACCTACGGCTTCTTTCTTGCGGTGCTGACCTTTGCCATCGTGTTTGGCGCTTTTGCTGCACAGGTGCTGCACGGAGCGATGAACGCAGTTCCCCGCGCGCAGATGGAAACCGCAGAGGCCTATGGCATGAGCCGCAGGCAAGCCTTCTGGCGCATCATGGTCCCGCAGATGTGGCTTTATGCGCTGCCGGGGCTGTCAAACCTCTGGATGGTACTGATCAAGGCCACACCACTCCTGTTCCTGTTGGGGGTCGAAGACATCGTTTATTGGGCGCGCGAACTGGGTGGTACGGCCAATCCGCGTTTTACCGACTATCCCCATGGTGACTGGCGCATGTGGTACTTCCTTGCGCTTTTGGTGTTCTATCTCAGCTTCACCCGGGTTTCAGAGATTTTCCTTGAGCGTCTGATGGTCAAACTTAGCCATGGCCAGGCCACGACGGGCGGCGAAGCGCAAAGGAAAGCGGCATGAGCTGTTGGCAAACGCTTCAGGATTACGGGCTGCGTTCTCTGGGTTATGGTGAGCGGCTTTTGCCACGTACCGACTTTACCTTTTGCGAGCATGTGGTGCTGATCGGCTCAGGCATGATCTGGAATATTTATTTTGGGGTGCTGGCGCTTGCGACAGGTTTCTTCCTGGCCACGGCGGTGGCACTTGGCAAAGGATCCAACAACCGCATCCTGCGCAAGTCGTCAGAGTGGTTTATCTTCGTTTTTCGCGGCTCGCCGCTTTTCATCCAATTTTTCTTTGCCTATTTCCTGTTTCTATCACTCAAACCGGTACATCCGTTTTTTGAGCCTTTCAGCGCCGCCTGGTTGGGCGCACTTATCGTACTTTTTCTAAACACTGCCGCCTATTCGGGAGAAATCTTCTATGGCGCGCTTAGGGCGATACCCAAGGGTGACGTGGAGTCGGCGGATGCCTACGGGTTTTCCGGCTGGCCGCGTTTCAAGCGGATTATCTGGCCCACAATGCTGCGGCTGGCCTGGCCGGCCTACACCAATGAGGCAATATTTCTCTTTCACGCCACGACGCTTGTCTTCTTCTCTGGCTTTCCGACATGGCAACAGAGGGGCGATTCGCTCTATTACGCACGGTATTTTGCGGACAAGACCTTCAATCCCTTCGTGCCCTACCCAATTCTAGCGGTCTATTTTATCCTTCTGACACTGGTTCTTATTGGGATCTTTGGTATCATCAACCGACGCCTGAACCGCCACCTACCCAAGGAGGCCAGGCGCGGCATGAAGTTCCGGCTTAACATCATCCGCTAGATTTTGAGGGCGGTGCCCCTGCCACCGTTGGCGTCTCCCCCAGAATGTTTTTGTCCAGAGAAAATATCGAAGGGCCTCGTGCTTCTTTCCGGTCAAACAAATCTATCGAAACGCGTTTTATCGAAGGGCAATGACCAGGGCCATGCGCACGACTGAGCTAGCGGATGTTTTTCGTGTGTTCGACAAAAGCAGCTTCCCAGCGGTGGGTGCGCAGGATCTTGCGGAAGGCGCGTTCAAGCTGTCCGACGGCGTTGGTGTCAAAGCACTTGCCATGGGACAGCAGGATGCGGCGGGGGTTCCACCGGATCAGGCATTCCACGTCTTCTGCAAGCGCTGCCTTATCCTTTTCTCTCAACGCCCAGCGATGGCTGGGGCGCATGTTCCCGCTGCTATCGTCGGTGCCGGAGAACCAGACAACAGGGCGCGCGCGCGCGGGCAGATGACGGGTCTCTAGCGCCTCGAATAGGTCCGCGAAGATCAACGTTCGGGTGGGTTTGTGACAAAATACTGCCTCTCGCCTGTTGGGACCGGTGCGCACGATACATTGTTCGATTTGCCCCTGCCAAGCCCCTTCGGCCCTGTCCGGTTGCAGGACCTGCGCAGGGGTATAGCCGCCCTCGGGTGCCCAGACTTTCGCATTGGGAAAGCGATTTTTCCAGGCCGCCACATGGGTCTGGTGATCTTTGTTTGGCGCTATGATGTGCGCCACGGGCCCAAGTTCCGCCAGTTCTTGGCTTAGTGCATCGGTCAGTTTTGTTGGGGAAAAGACCCAAAGCGCCCCGCCCACCAGCTTCACTACAACAGCACGCGTCGGGTATGGCACCCAACCACGCTGCAGGGGCGGACCGTCGATGCGCCATATGCGATCGACCACCGGCTTGAGCGTGTTCAGCGGTTCATACCCGGTGGCCGTCTGTTGTATCATGCGCGTCAGTCTGTGACCGTGACCTTGACGATCCGGTCAGGCTCACCCTTGATGGCACCGTTGGCAGCGCGTGAGCCCTTCTTGATCTTGTTGACCACATCCATGCCAGAGGTGACGCGACCCACAACGGTATATTGGTTGTCAAGGCCCTGGGCGCGGTCGAACATGATGAAGAACTGGCTGTTGGCGCTGTTTGGGCTGTTGCTTCTCGCCATGCCAACGATACCCGCCTCAAACGGAATGTCCGAGAATTCAGCGGGCAGGTCTGGGCGGTCACTGCCACCTGTGCCTGCGCGGCGCATATTACCGCCCTCGACCTTGGCATACTGACCATCGCCGGTCTGGGCCATGAAGCCGTCAATCACCCGGTGGAAATAGATCTGGTCATAAAACCCCTCAGCCGCGAGTGCCGTAATCTGTTCGACATGTTTGGGGGCCACGTCTTCGAAAAGGTCAATTGTTACCGTACCATTTGCCACGCCTGCGATTTGCACCTGAAGGCCATCAGCAAGGGCCGGGCTACCAAAAAGTCCCAGCGCTAGAATACCTGCAAGTTTACGCATCTGCAGCCACCTTCACGCTGATCATGCGGTCAGGGCTTGCGGGCGGCTCACCGCGTACGATTGCGTCGACATGTTCCATGCCGTCAATGACGCGGCCATAGACCGTGTATTGGCGGTTCAGAAAGTGGTTGTCGGAGAAGTTTATAAAGAACTGGCTGTTGGCGCTGTCGGGGTTCTGGCTGCGCGCCGCCCCCAAGGTACCACGATCATGGGGCACGCCGCTGAACTCGGCCTTCAGATTGGGGAGGTCACTGCCGCCAGTGCCGGCCATGCGGATGTTGAAGTCCTCTTCCATGTTGCCGTTCTTTACGTCGCCTGTCTGCGCCATGAAGCCATCAATCACGCGGTGGAAGGCCACGTTGTCATAGGCGCCTGAGCGGGCCAGTTCTTTCATCCGCTCGGAATGAAGGGGGGCGATATCGGGCAGAAGTTCAATCGTGACTGTGCCGCCCTTAAGCTCGATCAGAATGGTGTTCTCGGGATCTTTGATTTCGGCCATCGGGCCCTCCTGTAAAATAAACTTCGCTGATAGGTAAGCGCTATATGCTCGATTGCCAAGCAGGGTGTTGACGCCCCTGCCCCTTCACGCCAATAGGGGCGCGAGTTTGGACGCATCACACGAGGAAGCCATGGGCTGGAAAACCCTTGAAGACATGGATCTGGCGGGCAAGACGGTCCTGACACGAGTCGATATCAACGTGCCAGTGGAAAACAGCCAAGTCACCGACATGACACGCATCGACCGTATCATACCGACAATCGAGACAATTCTGGCCGCAGGTGGCAAGCCGATGCTGATTGCCCATTTCGGACGCCCCAAGGGCAAGGTCGTCGATGAGATGTCGCTGCGCCAGATCGTTCCTGCGCTGCAAACGGCCCTTGGCTATACCGTACAATTCATTGAAACACTGGAAGGCGCCGAGGCCCTGACCGAGGAGGCGCGCGCAGCTGATGTGCTGCTGCTAGAAAATATCCGTTTTCATCCCGGCGAAGAGGCCAATGATGCTGGTTTTGCAGCCCGGCTTGCAGGCCTGGGCGATGTCTATTGCAACGATGCCTTCTCCGCCGCCCACCGGGCGCACGCCTCGACCGAAGCGCTTGCCCGTCAGCTACCTGCCTGCGCAGGCCGTCTGATGCAGGCAGAGTTGCAGGCTCTGGAGGCCGCACTGGGCGCGCCCAAGCGCCCGGTCGTGGCAGTTGTAGGTGGGGCGAAAGTCTCAACCAAGCTGGAACTGCTGGGCAACCTAGTGAGTAAGGTCGAAAAGCTGGTGATCGGTGGTGGCATGGCCAACACATTTCTGGCCGCACAAGGGCTCAATGTGGGAAATTCGCTATGTGAACACGAGATGGCCGATACCGTGCGCGAGATCATGAGCAAGGCGGGTGCCGCAGGATGTGAATTGATCCTGCCCGCCGACGTGGTCGTGGCGCGCGAATTCAAGGCTGGAGCAGAAAATGAAACCGTGCCCGCCCATGCTTGTCCCGAGGACGCAATGATCCTCGACGCCGGGCCACAAAGCGTGGCGCGCATCACGGGCGCCTTTGATGCCGCGCAGACGCTGATCTGGAATGGTCCGCTGGGCGCATTCGAAATAAAGCCGTTCGATACAGCCACCAAATCCGCCGCGCTCCATGCGGCTAGCCTGAGCAAGACGGGCAAGCTGATCTCTGTGGCTGGTGGCGGCGATACTGTCGCAGCGCTCAACCAGGCCGGCGCGGCTAAGGATTTCACTTATATCTCCACAGCAGGCGGGGCTTTCCTTGAATGGATGGAGGGCAAGGACCTGCCTGGCGTTGCCGCGCTAAACAGCTGATCTAAAAGCGCGTCCCAGATCAATGGCCCGCATTTTTTTAAGTAATTAAGGTGAAATCCTATTTAGATTTCTTGGCATTGTCAGCGGTTTCCACTCTAGCGCGCAGTGTTAGCGCCACCATAATTGCAACCCAGCACACCCTGACCTAGAAGCCGCATAACCATTTTTTTAGGCGGAGAGTGTTCATGTCCAAATCTGATCAGGCGGCGAAGGTACAGGCAGGCAACGGATTTATCGCGGCGCTTGATCAATCGGGTGGATCTACTCCGAAGGCACTCAAGCTCTACGGTGTGGAAGAGAACCAGTATTCCGGCGAGGCCGAGATGTTCGACATGATCCACGCAATGCGCAGCCGGATCATCAAGTCGCCTGCCTTCACCGGCGATAAGGTTGTGGGCGCAATCCTCTTCGAGATGACTATGGACCGCGAAATCGACGGCACACCGACCGCGCAATACCTGTGGGAAAACCGGGGCGTTGTGCCGTTTCTGAAGGTCGACAAGGGCCTAGCGGACGAAGAAGACGGTGTGAAGCTGATGAAGCCAATGCCCGATCTTGATGCGCTGCTGGAGCGGGCCAATGGTAAAGGTATTTTCGGCACCAAGATGCGTTCAGTCATTGATGCCGCCTCGACCTCTGGTATCGCCGCCAACGTAGCGCAGCAATTCGAGGTCGGTAACCAGATCTTGGGCCACGGGCTAGTGCCAATCATTGAACCAGAAGTCACCATCTCCATCACCAAAAAGGCCGAGGCCGAAAATATCCTGCGCGCCGAGATCACCAAACATCTCGACGCATTGCCCACCGACCAGCAAGTGATGCTAAAGCTCACACTGCCCGAAGAGGCCAATCACTACAAATCACTGGTCGATCATCCACGCGTCATGCGGGTCGTGGCCTTGTCTGGCGGATACTCTCGCGAAGAGGCCAATGGTCGCCTGTCGCAGAACACAGGCATGATCGCTAGCTTCTCGCGGGCCCTCACCGAAGGGCTTTCGGCGCAGCAATCCGAAGCCGATTTCGATGCAATGCTGGGCGCTACGATTGAAAGCATCTACGCGGCCTCAGTTGCGGGCTGAACACGAAAAATGCAACCCGCCCACGGCGCCAAGGCGCGCGGCGCGCCGCTATCCCTTGGACCCATGCGCGAAACGCTCTAAACCCGGTAAGGGACAGATGGGAACGGGCACATGGAGCTAACAGATTATCAAACCTTTCGCGTAGCCGCCTGTGATCTGAACGGTCAAATGCGTGGCAAGCGTGTGCCCGGCAGCTATGGCAGCAAGCTGCAGAATGGCGCACTGCGAATGCCCATCTCTATAATGAATGTTGATATCTTTGGCGCTGATGTAGACAACTCGCCCCTTGTGTTCGAGACAGGCGACGCCGATGGCCTGCTACTACCCACCGATCGGGGGCCCGTGCTGATGCCGTGGCTAGCGCAATCCACGCCGCTGGTGCCAATGTGCATGCATCATGAGGATGGCCGTCCCTTTGAGGGCGACGCTCGCCACGCGCTTGAGGTGGTTCTGTCGCGCTTTGCTGCACGCGGCTGGACAGTTTTTGCAGCCACAGAGCTTGAATTCACACTGGTCGATGACACGGGCAAGGATCTAGCCCACGCCAAGGACCCCCGGACGGGTCGCCCGATGGAGGGTGCGCATATTCTCTCTGTCGATCACATCGACAGGTTTGATGCCTTCTTTACAGATCTTTACGCAGGGGCCGCGGCCATGGGCATCCCGGCCCAAACCACGACGAGCGAGTCCGGTGTTGGCCAATTTGAGATAACCCTGACCCATCAGACAGCTCTGCGAGCTGCTGATGACACCTGGCTGTTCAAGGCGTTGATCCGGGGCGTGGCTCGGCAGCACGGGATGGCGGCGACCTTCATGGCCAAACCCTTTGCCGAGGATGCAGGCAATGGGATGCATATGCACTTCTCAATATTGGACCAGGACGGATCAAATGTGTTTAACGATGGCGGGTCCGAGGGGACCGACACCCTACGCGCCGCCATTGCGGGCTGTCTTTCGGCCATGACCGCTTCAACCCTGATCTTTGCGCCCCATGCCAACAGCTATGACCGGATGGTACCGGGCGCACATGCGCCAACTTCTATATGCTGGGCGTATGAGAACCGCACTGCAGCCGTCCGCGTGCCTGGCGGTGCCCCCGTCGCACGGCGAATCGAGCACCGCGTAGCCGGTGGTGACACAAACCCCTACCTGGTATTTGCCGCCGTTCTAGGAGCTGCAATGATGGGCATCGAAGCAGGGCTTACCCCGCCGGCCCCGATGACGGGCAATGCCTATGATCAGGATCTTCCCCAGCTGGCTGCGGACTGGACCTCGGCCGTGGAAGCCTTTGAAACCGACGCGGTCCTGACCCAAATCTTCCATACCGACCTAATCGCAAATATGGTCCTGACCAAAAAACAGGAGATACGCCTGATGGCAGAGATCCCCAAAGCCCAGCACTGGAAAACCTATCTCGATGCCGTGTGAGCAACCCTTGCCGCCGAGGGTCAGATTGGGGTAGTGTAAATTTGATCAAATTATGGGTGAGCCATGAAAATTGGTGTTTTGGTAGCCGGACACGCTCCTGAAGAAGTGCAGGTAAGCCGGGGCGATTATGATCAGGTGTTCGGAGACCTGCTGCGCGCGCGCGGGTTTTCCTCTGAGGGGTACTTTGTCGTCGAAGGGGAGTTTCCCGAAAGCCCACAGGAGTGCGACGGCTGGCTCATCACTGGCTCCAAACACGGGGTCTACGAGAACCACGACTGGATTGCCCCACTCGAAGAGTTCATCTGCTCGGTTTATGCCGACGGGCGCCCAATGATCGGGGTATGCTTCGGACACCAGATCATCGCGCAGGCGCTTGGCGGCAAAGTGGTCAAATTCGACAAGGGTTGGTCAGTTGGCATGACGGATTACCAGATAGAAGGTGAAGATCTGCGCCTGATAGCCTGGCATCAGGACCAAGTGGTTGAGAGGCCTGATACAGCACGGCTGATTGGCTCCAGCCCGTTTTGCGAGAATGCCGCCCTGCTATACGACAACCGCATTCTGACCATTCAGCCGCACCCGGAGTTCGACAACACGATCCTTGAGATGTTGATCGAGCTGCGAGGTAAGGGCGTAATCGAACCAGACAGGCTAAAGAAAGCCACAGAGACAAGCGGCACCCCACACGATAGCCCACACTTCTTCGACCGTATGGCGCAATTTTTCAGGGAGGGCCACGCCCATGGCTGATTGGACCAAGAAACTGCCCGAGGCCGCGCAGGCCTATCTTGAAAACCACCGTCTGGACGAAGTGGAATGCGTGATTTCAGACCTGCCCGGCATTGCACGGGGCAAGGCGGTGCCGGCCTCCAAATTCGCCCGGCAGGACTTTTTTCACCTGCCAGATTCGATCTTCTACCAGACCATCGCCGGTGGCTGGGGGGAGGCTGCGGGCGAGGAAGGCTTCATTGAGCGTGACATGACCCTCAAACCCGATTTCTCCACCGCGTCTGCCGCGCCCTGGACCGGCGACTGGACGTTACAGGTGATACATGACGCCTATGACCGCGACGGAAACGCCATTGGGTGCAGCCCGCGCAACGTACTCAAACGGGTCGTGTCGCTATACGAAAAGGAAGGGCTAACGCCTGTCGTGGCGCCTGAGATGGAATTTTACCTTGTGGCCCGCAATGTAGACCCCGCCAAAGAAATCGAGCCGATGATGGGCCGTTCCGGCCGTCCGGCGGCCGCGCGACAGGCCTATTCCCTCACGGCGGTGGATGAGTTCGGCCCCGTGATCGACGACATCTATGACTTTGCCGAAGCCCAAGGGTTTGAGATCGACGGCATCACGCAAGAAGGCGGTGCAGGACAGCTAGAAATCAACCTGCGCCACGGCGACCCGGTCAAGCTGGCTGATGAGGTGTTTTACTTCAAACGCCTCATCCGCGAGGCAGCCCTGCGCCACGATTGTTTCGCCACTTTCATGGCCAAACCCATTGCCGAAGAACCAGGCAGCGCGATGCATATCCACCACTCGATTCTCGACATCGAGACCGGACGCAACGTGTTCTCTGGCCCCCAGGGCGGCGAGACGGATGCGTTCTATCACTTCATCGGCGGCTTGCAGAAATATCTGCCCGACGCGGTGGCCGTGCTGGCACCATACGTGAATTCCTATCGTCGCTACGTGCCGGACTTCTCGGCTCCGATCAACCTGGCTTGGGGGCGCGACAACCGGACGACGGGCATTCGCGTGCCGCTTTCTCCACCCGAAGCACGGCGTGTGGAAAACCGAATTGCAGGTATGGATTGCAACCCTTATCTGGGCATCGCAGCCAGTCTGGCCTGTGGCTATCTTGGGTTGAAGAACGAGGTGCGTGCGCAGGCGCAATCCAGGGGCGATGCGTATAATGGTGAGGCGGAGATTTCCAATGAGTTTGGCGCCGCACTGGATCTTTTTGATGAGGCCAGAGCTTTGCACGAGGTTCTGGGGACTGAATTCTGCCGCGTCTACGGGATCGTGAAACGGGCAGAGTATGCCGAATTCCTACAGGTTATCAGCCCGTGGGAACGTGAGCACCTTCTTCTTAACGTTTAGTGTCACGGCACCGCTGGAACGCCTCCGGCGGGAATATTTTGAGAAAGATGCAGCATGAACCTGCTATACACCAATGACCGTAAGGGCCAGTACCCACCAAGTTGGTACGCCGCAACGGCTAAGGCCCCGGGGCCTTACGAGGCGTTGCAGGGGGATTTGACCGCGGATGTCTGCGTGATTGGAGGCGGTTTTACCGGGCTTTCCTGCGCTCTGCATCTGGCGGAGGCAGGCCGTAAGGTGGTAGTCTTGGAAGCGCAGCGCGTAGGATTTGGCGCATCAGGCCGCAACGGGGGTCAGTTGGGCAGCGGGCAGCGGATGGACCAACA
Source organism: Roseovarius sp. (assembly GCA_963691795.1). GTDB lineage: Bacteria > Pseudomonadota > Alphaproteobacteria > Rhodobacterales > Rhodobacteraceae > Roseovarius. Next base: position 2,271,922 of record OY829373.1, on the reverse strand, counting down.
TTATGTGCAGAACCTGGTTGGGCGCGAGGATGCAGATAAGCTGTGGACATTGGCGGAAGAGACCAAGGACCTTGTGAAATCTCTGGTGGCCCGGCATCAGATTGAATGTCATCTGAAGCCAGGCATTGCGCATATGGGTTTTGCGAAATCGGATGTACGGGAAGAGCACGATTATTCTGATTTCCTAGCCGAGCGGTATGGCTACACACATCTTGAAAAGCTGAACCGCGATCAGGCACAGGCGCTTTGTCCCTCGCCTAAGTATGTGGGCGGCACACTGGATCGCACAGCCGGACATCTGCATCCGCTAGCGTATGCCTTCGGGCTGGCGCGGGCCGCGGTGGCCGCGGGCGCGCAGATTTGCGAGGGCACCGAGGTGCAGGCCATCGAGGAAGGCCGCCCCACCAAGATCTGCACCGCACAAGGCACGGTCACGGCAGAGCATGTGGTTCTGGCATGTAACGGTTACCTCGGCGGGCTAAATGGACAGGTGGCTTCACGAGTGATGCCAATCAATAATTTTATCGCTGCAACGGAACCCTTGGGCGAAGACGCGACCAAGGTCTTGACCGAAGATGTGGCCGTGGCCGATAGCCGCTTCGTGCTGAATTATTTCCGGCTAAGTCATGACAAGCGGCTGCTCTTTGGTGGGGGGGAAACCTATGGTTACCGCTTCCCGTCTGATATCGCGACCCTGGTGCGAAAACCAATGACCGAGATCTTTCCCCATCTTCGTGATGTGCGCATAGATTATGCTTGGGGTGGGACACTGGCTATCACCATGAAGCGCCTGCCCTACCTCGTAAGACTTAGGCCAAACATGTTGTCGGCATCGGGTTACTCAGGGCATGGGGTGGGCAACGCGACCCATGCAGGAAAGCTGATGGCGAACGCAATCTGTGGGGACACAGACGGGTTTGACACCATGTCGCGCATCCCGATAACGCCCTTCCCCGGCGGTACGGCGCTGCGCCACCCTATTCTGGTGCTAGCGATGACATGGTTCGCGATGCGCGATCGGTTGGGGGTCTGAAGTCCAATTATCGGCGGATTTAGGGAGTGAAACCCCGTTTTACGCAACTCCGTGATGATTGGGGCACCTATTCAGTACTGTGCAAGACACTTCCTGCAATCAAGCAAGCAACTCGGGGCGGGTGGCAAAACTGTGCCAGAGGCACCAGTGTTGCAGAAGTTTCGCTTTTCTTCGTAGGCGCAGCATACTACATATTTCGAAAATCCAAATATCACTTTCAGGAAGACCGAAAATATGGCTGTGCCCCCCAATGTCTATGACGCCGAAGCCATTCCAGCAGAGGCGCGGGATGAGATTAATCAAATGCTGCATTCGGGTGACCTTTTCCGCTACACTGCGCCGGAAAATGCGCCGGTCACGCTCCTAGAACAGGAGTTTGCCGCGTTCATGGACTGCAGATACGCCCTTGCGGTGAGCAGCTGCTCGGCGGCGCTGTTCCTGTCACTCAAGGCGCTTGGCCTGCCGAGGGACGCGCGGGTGCTGATCCCAGCCTTTACCTTTGCCGCCGTACCTTCGTCGATCGTGCATGCAGATTGTGTGCCAGTGTTGTGCGAAGTGAGGGAAAATTACCGCATCGACCTCACTGATTTTACCGCCAAACTGGATCAAGACATCTCGGCCGTGATTATCAGCCATATGCGTGGCCACACCTCCGACATGGACGCAATCATGGAGGCCTGTGCGGCGCGCAATATCCCGGTGGTCGAGGATGCAGCGCATTCTTTGGGGACAGAGTGGCACGGCCGCAAGATCGGTACGATCGGGCGCGTGGGCTGTTTCAGCTTCCAGTCCTACAAACTGGTCAATGCCGGTGAGGGCGGTATTCTTGTCACCGATGATGCTGACCTCGTGGCACGTGCCGTGATCATGTCAGGCGCTTATGAGCATAACTGGGCCAAGCATATAGCAGGCGAGGATGCCGATCTGAATGCTGCTTTTGCTCGATGGCAGAACTGGCTGCCGCTTTACAATCTGCGCATGAACAATGTCTCTGCCGCGATCATCCGCCCACAGCTGCCTGAGATTGCCCGGCGTGTGCACGATGGTCGGGCGAACCATGATTACGTGGCGGAGGCGCTGAACCGCTCCCCCTGGCTGGAAGTACCCGAAAAGCTGGAACCGGAGGAGCGTGCACCGGATTCAATCCAATTCAATCTCGTCGGCCTGACTGAAGATGAACGCCGGGCCTATGCGACAGCAGCGGCAGCACGGGGTGTGAAGGTCCAGATCTTTGGGCTATCAAGCGACAATGCGCGCGCCTTCTGGAACTGGCGCTTTCTGCCCGGTGAAATGCCCAAGCTGCCGCAGACGCGCGAGATGCTGATGCGGGCCTGTGATGCACGGCTGCCCGCGCGGCTGACCCGATCTGAATTGGACGTAATAATTGAGGCACTTGTACTTGCGGCCGAGGATGTCATGGGAGAACCCCGCGCCTACGGCACTTGACGGAGCGGACATGCCTGTCGTCTGATAATACCTGTGACACAGGATTTTTCCAAAGGGGCGGCCTGGATGGAGGGCCGCGTGATGCCCGTAGCAGAGGCCAAGATTGGCGTGACCGATTGGGGCCTGACACATTCCGACATTGCATATGATGTGGTTCCCGCACGCTCGGGAGCGTTTTTCCGGCTTGGGGATTACCTCGACCGGTTCATGGCTTCGATGAGTGACGCCCGGATGGATGTTGGTATGGACCGGGACGGGATTGTGCAGGTCCTACACCAAATCGTGGCCGCAAGTGGTCTGCGAGAGGCCTATGTGGCCATGGTTGCCGCCCGTGGCATGCCGATCATTCCTGGATCGCGTGATCCAAGGGATTGCGCAAATCACTTCTATGCATGGTGTGTGCCCTACGTGCATGTGATCAAGCCGGATATGGCGAAGTTAGGTGCGGCTGTCTGGCTGTCCAAGACAGTGCGGCGCATACCTGATGACAGCGTGAATCCGAGAGCTAAGAACTATCACTGGGGGGATTTCACAAAAGGACTCTTCGAGGCCAAAGAGCGGGGGTTCGAAACGGTTTTGCTAGCCGATCACTTGGGCAACGTGACCGAAGGCCCCGGGTTCAACCTATTTGTTCTGAAGGATAACACCGTGATCACGCCAAAGCGGGGCGTTTTGATGGGTGTGACCCGACTCACTGCGCTCGAGATGGCCCGCGCCGAAGGGTTCGAGACCGCGGAGCGGACCCTGCCCGTGGCAGAGCTAATGGAGGCTGACGAGGTCTTCCTGAGTACGTCTGGCGGTGGTGTCATGCCTGTACGGCGGATCAATGACCGGGTCTTCTCAAACGGGACTGCGGGTCCTGTCGCCACGCGACTGCGGGCGCGGTATTTCGAGCTGACTGAAGACCCCGCTTACAGGACGGAGATTGCCTACGGGGGCTGACCGCTCATCCGCTCTTACGGGATGGCTTGGCCTGTGCAATGCTAGGTGATGAGCGTAATCTTATCACGCAAGAACGGATAGGCCGCGATCGCAGGGTCGATCACCGCATGCTGTAGGATCGGCCGGAGGGACCGGGCCACTTGTGCTGGCATCTCCTGCAGCAATTCCTTTCGCGCCGTCAGGCTGATCGTGCGTGAGAGCGGCTCAAGCGGTAGTGGCATTACGTCAATTTGATCGGCGAACCGCTGTGCCCGCATCAAGGCCAGCGGTGTCAGGATCGTCCATCCTGCCCCCTGCCCTACCAGTGCGAGGATGGCATGGTAGCTATCCAGCTCGAACCGGTGCGGCAGGCTGACTTTCTGGCCGATAAGGTGCGCTGTCAGAAGCCGGCCCATGTAGTGGCGCTGTGTATATTGGATAAGTGGAAGGCGCTTGAGTTGGCGCAGTGTACCCCGCGCCTGGTCAATCACACCCTTGGGCGCGGCCACGACAAAACCTTCCTCTAGCAGCGGATGTACCTCCACCCAGTCATCCTCGGCCCCCAGATCGGCGGCCACGATCACGTCAAGCCCGCGGGCGTCGAGCAGATCATACAGGTAGTGACTGGCCCCGGTTTCCAGCAGGAACTGGCAGCCCTGAAGCTCCTGCGCCATATGGGTAAGGAGTTGTGGGGTCACGTCCGCCTCAAAATCCTCGATCATACCAAGGCGAAACCGAGTCAGCACCGAGAGATCGGACATGGCCAGTTCCGACTGCGCCTGGGTTACCTCGTTCAGTATCACCTGCGCACGGCGCTTTAAAATCTCTCCCGCCGGGGTCAAGCGCACAGGGCGGGCGTTTCGCTGCAAAAGCGTGGCGCCGACCGCACTTTCAAGATTTGTAAGTTGCTGGCTGACCGCCGAGGGGCTGGCCCCCAGCCGTTTGGCCGCAGCCGATATCGAACGCTCATCGGCCGTCGCCATGAACACCTCGATCCCCCAAAGGGTCATGCGGCCCGGGCTGTCGACCATGTCAGGGCCGTTACTTGGTCATTCGGGACAGTTTGTCCTGCAGATCAGAAAGCTGCTTCTTTATTTCATCAAGGTCTTCGCTGTCGCCCGGCGCATCTTGCTTGGCCTCAGGCTCTGCCATGGGCGCAGTCATACCCGGCATCCCACCGCCCGACATGGCCTTCAGAAATGCGTCCTGCTGGGCGCGCATGGCTTCCATTCCCGGCATGCCTGCGAGGGGGTTGGCCTTGGCCATGTTTTCCATCATCTGGCTCTGACCTTCACGCAACATCTCGAAACTTGTGGCCAGAAAATCGGGCACCATGGAACTGGCCTGCGAAGCATAGCTGCGCACCATATCGTTGAGGACATTGACGGGCAGCATACTCTCTCCCCGGCTTTCGTGTTCCGCAATGATCTGGAGAAGGTACTGGCGGGTCAAGTCATCGCCTGATTTCAAGTCAATAATCTGTACGTCACGGCCAGCGCGAATGAATTCTGCAATATCCTCAAGCGTCACATAGTCCGAGGTCTCTGTGTTGTAGAGCCGTCGACTGGCGTAGCGTTTGATCAAAAGCGGTTTTTGTGCATCAGCCACGGCCTTGTCTCCCTTACTCCGGACGCTGCATGACAGCATAGACTTCTGCAGCGCAAAATAAAAGGGCGAGCCTAACGCTCGCCCTCCTGGCATCTGGTCCCAAACAGGGAGAAAACGGAACCCTATGCGAAGACTGTTGCCTTACTTGGCAGAAGCAGTCGCCTTCTTGGCCGCTGCTGTCATGTCGTCAGTGGCTTTCTTGACGGCTTTGGTGGCATCTTCCTGAAGGTCTTTGCCTGCTGTCATCAGCAACTCAACGGTGTCCAGCTGAACCTTCTTAGCGACTTCGGCGAAAGCTGCCATGTTTTCAGCAGCCACTTCGGCGTTGGCAGATGCGAAATCTGTTACAGCCTTGGCGTAGTCGGCTGGCTCGGTCTTGGCTTTGGATACTTCGGTCAGCTTCGACAGAGTGCTCTTGGTCCACTTGGAAGAGATTTCAGCGGACTTTTCAGCCGCTTCAAGAGCTACACCCGACAGCTTCTCGTTCAGAGCGGCTTGGTTCTTGAATGCGTCTTCCATTGCTTTTGTATCAACGGGGAATGCGCCCATCATATCTTTCAGGACGGCGTTGAAGTCTTGGGTCTTTGCCATTGTATAAATCCTTATCTAGCAGTTTGGCGCGGTAAATTTCTGCGTCTGTAAACGATATACTTTCTGCGGCGCAGCATTTCAAGCTTTTTTCTGCACTGCAGCAAAAAAACGGCAAAGTGGATTTTGGCCGGGCTTAGATCTCGGCACTTACAGAGATTAGCTATTGGCCTTGCGTCGAACATAACTGCCCGGTGCCGGACCAATGGGCGCGTGATCCGGGCCACCCGGCTCTCTCGCGGGGACCTTCTTGCCAGAGCGCTTGCGCAGCCAGCCTTCCCACAGGGGCCACCATGATCCTTGGTTATAATCCGCCCTTGCCATCCATTCATCTGCCGACAGGGAAAGGTCGTCATTGGTGTAATGGCCGTACTTCTTCTTACTAGGTGGATTTACGATCCCAGCGATATGACCGGACTCGGAAACGATGAACGTCCGGTCCTTCGATCCAATTTTCTGGAAACCCCGATAACAATCCTTCCAGGCTGCAATATGATCTGTTTCACAGGTCACCGCCATAGTCGGCACAGTCACGTCACCAATGGAAAGCTTTTCTCCCATGATCTCGAAGCCATCACCAACAAAATCGTTGGACTGGCAAAGACCGCGTAGGTACTCCATCGTCATGCGGCCCGGAAGGTTTGCGCCATCGCCGTTCCAATACAATAGATCAAAGGCCGGCGGGGCCTCTCCCATCATGTAGCTGCGCACGGCGGGGGTGTAGATCAGGTCATTGGACCGCAGGAACGACATGGTACGCCCCATGATAAATGAGCGAAGAACACCCTGTTCCTCGATCTCTTCCTCGATCCCATCAACAAAGTCATCCTGAAGGAAGGGCGTGAACTCTCCCTGCTCGGAGAAATCGGTAAGCGCAGTAAAGAAGGTGGCCGACTTGATCGACGTATCGCCTGTCTTTGCCAGAAGCGACAGCGTCAGGTGCAGCGTGGTACCCGCAATGCAATAACCTACGGTGTTGACCTGCTTCTCGCCCGTAATCGCCTTAACTTCTCGCAGCGCGGCCAAGTAGCCCTCTTCGATGTAATCGCTAAGACCCACATCCGCGTGTGTGGCGTCCGGATTAACCCAGGAGACAACGAAAAGAGTATAGCCCTGCTCCGTCACCCATTTAATCAAGCTGTTCTGGGCCTTCAGATCAAGGATATAGAACTTATTGATCCAGGGCGGGAAGATCAAAAGCGGGGTCTTGTAAACCTGCTCGGTCGCCGGGCTGTACTGGACAAGCTCCATCATGCGGTTACGAAAAACCACCTCTCCAGGGGTGGTGGCAATGTTCACACCCAGCTCAAAAGCGGATTCATCCGCGAGGCGTACGACCATCTCACCACTATTGGCCTCAAGATCGGCTACCAGGTTCTCCAGCCCCTTGACCAAGCTTTCGCCTTCCGTCTCTACCGCCTTTTCTAGCGCGTCGGGATTTGTGCCAAGGAAATTGGTTGGGCTCATCATGTCAATGATCTGGCGCGAGAAATATTCCAGCCGCTGCTTTTCCTTGGGCTCCATATCCTCGATGTCATGTACTGCCTGCTCCACGGCCATTTTGTTGAGCGAATATTGCTGCTTTATGTAGTGGAAATAGGGATGCGTTTCCCAAAGCGGGTTCGAAAACCGCTTATCACCTTTAAGAGGGTCGAGCGCATCCGCCTCATCATCATGGGCCACCTTGCCCTGTGCGATGGCCTGCTGCGCTTCTACGAAATGGCGGACAGACTTCCCCCAATATTCCAGTTGCTGCTCATAGATCCGGCCGGGGTTTTCCAGCATTTCCTTCCAGTATGATGACGCAGCCTGAGCGAAAAGTTCATTTGAGGGACCGTTTAGGGTCGGATTGGCCGGTCGTCGGTTTGCAAGCGCTTGTACCAGTCGTGTGGACAGTTCCTCAACGCGTTCCAAATTTTCATTAAGTTTTTCGAGTTCTTGACCGGGCGCGCCCTCGGACATTGCCATTTTCGAGAATCCCTCGTAAGTTTCTGCTGTGCAGCATAAGGTCGCTCCTGAGAGAGATCAGTGCGACGAATAGACCGGGCAGCCCGGGCAGTCCGGACCAAGGAGACGACGATGCGCTACATGATGACGTATGACTGGATGGAAACCATCCGCAATACGAACCAATGGCTTGGGGCCACGGCGCTGTCGATGTCATCTTACCCTGCTTTTAGCATGGCGCCAAATCCTACATTCCAGTGGATGGCCGCTTGGGGCGAGGTCACAGAGCGGACGTTCCAGCGTATGGTTGTCAAACCGGACTGGGGGATCGAATCAATCACCGGTGAGGACGGGCGCGATCACCTTATTCGTGTTGAAACCGTGCTCGAACGGCCATTCGGCGACCTGATCCGCTTTAAAGTACAGGGACGCGACGACATGGACCGCCGCGTCTTGCTGGTTGCTCCGATGTCGGGCCACTACGCGACGCTTTTGCGCTCGACCGTACGCTCGCTGCTACCCGATTGCGATGTCTATGTCACCGATTGGCACAATGCCCGTGACATACCAGTGTCCGAGGGCAGTTTTGATGTCGAGGATTACACGCTCTATCTCATTGAATTTTTGCGAGAACTGGGATCAGACTTGCACGTGATCGCTGTGTGTCAGCCTGCGCCACTGGCGCTGGCGGCAACAGCCTATCTTTCGGAAACGGATCCTAAAAGCTTACCGCGCACCCTGACACTGATCGGTGGGCCCGTCGACCCGGATGCAGCTCCCACAGAAGTGACTGATTTCGGCCGTCGCGTGACGATGGGCCAACTGGAAGAGACAATGATCCAGCGGGTTGGCTTCAAATACAAGGGCGTGGGCCGGATGGTCTATCCAGGCCTTCTTCAGCTGGCATCTTTCATGTCAATGAACGCCGAGCGGCACGCAACAGCCTTCACCAACCAGATCACCCGCGTGGCACAGGGCGAAGCAAGCGACCGCGACCCGCACAACAAGTTCTATGACGAATACCTCGCGGTGATGGATATGCCGGCGGAATTCTACCTCTCTACGGTCCAACGCATCTTCAAAGGTCTTGAGATTGCGCGTAACTCCTTCGTGGTGAAGGGACATCAGGTCGATCTCAGCAAGATCAACAATGTCGCGGTAAAAACTGTTGAAGGTGGAAACGACGATATCTCTGCCCCCGGCCAATGTATCGCCGCGCTAGACCTGCTGACCGGTCTGGATGACACGAAGAAAGCCAGCTACCTGGAGCCCAATGCGGGCCATTATGGGATTTTTGCGGGCCGGTCATGGCGCGACAATATCCGGCCGCTTGTGCTAGATTTTATCGACGCCAATTCCGAAGCCCCAGCGGCGCGTAACCGGACCTCTCCTAAAAAGTCCAAGGGAAAGAAAGGCAAACCCGCACTCAAGGCTGTTTGAGGGTACATCGCTCAAAACCGAGCGCTTATTTTCTTTGAAAGTGAAAGCGCAAGAAAACTCAAACTATCTTCCGCACACTTTCACAGTGTCTGCTTTCCAACTGCGCCATAAAAAGACGCCCTGAGGAAACCTTCAGGGCGTCAGTTCGGGAGAAAACGGGATCAACCCGTCAGGATGGCGGCAGGCTGTAGTTAGCCAGCGGCCAATTCACACAACGTCCTTCATCATCACCCGCCAGGAAGCCGCCTGCACCTCCTTCAGGTCCGCCCCAACGGTCTGATTGTCCATTATCGCGATAGTTGAAGAACAGATACTCCGTGTCGAGATCATAGCCCCGAGCGATAGCCTCATCAGTTAGGTTGCCTTCCGCATCGACCCATCGATTACCATTTGCATCAAGAAAGTAGTCATCCGCCAAAACGCCATGCATCATTGGATTGCAAGCATCCGATGCGCCGAAGTCACGGTCAGTCAGTTTGCGCCCAATTCTAGCATTGCATGCTGGGCGGATGCTGTTCATGCCCTCGAAAGATGCCTCCATGAAGGGCGAGCCATCCCACTCTATCAGACCGCCATCCGCGTCAGTTGCGAAATGCCCGCCCGCGAAATGCAGCATCAGGTACCATCCCTTACCTTCTTCTGCAGCCACCTTCTTGAGGTAGTCGCGATAGAAGTTCACCGCGTAGCCATATTCCTGCCACGGCCATTCTCGCACCCCAGTCAGCGACTGGCAGGTGTAGTCTTCCGGATCGCATTCTCCGCCGCGACTCGTAGTGTTGTAATAGGCCCAGCAGATGGTTGACTGCCCCTTATCCGAGGTCGCCAGCCGGTGATTTGCATCATAAAGATGCGCGTGTAGGGTGGTGTAGCGGATGCTGCTGACCAGTTCTTTGGAAGGAATCATGGTCATCAGTCCCTTCTCGGTATCAATCTCGATCGTCATCTTACCGTTTACATTAGGGTCCCCATTTGGCACCCAGCCTGGCACGACCGAGTTAGGCGCACCACATACATCGAATTCAAATGTCACGGTCTCGGCCTTAGCATACGACATGAAGCAGGCCACGCCAAATATCGCAGCGCAAAACCCTTTGACCAATCCCCGAAGCCACATCATTGTGCGCGATCCTCCCGAAACAAACGATCATTCCTCTCAAAAATACCCTTCACTGAATGATCATTCAATCAAAATTATTGCCTCAGCACCAATCTTTGCTATCGTATAGTGAAAAAGGTAGCGAGGTGTGCCTATGACAAAGACGACCTTTAAAACGATTTTTTCAGCCGGCAGCGCATTGATGACGGCCTCTATGGCGTATGCCGGACAGGACACACCGGTACCTGCAACCGCCACGGAACTCTTCGACCGGTTTGCAGACACCACGCAAACGCTTGATGATGGTCTGGCCTACTACGCCGCCTCGGGCGTGTTGCTTGTGGTGCTGAATGGCAAGATGACACCAGGCAAATGGGTGGGCCATGACGATGGCCGCATGTGCTGGGCGCTCAAGGGTGCAGATGAAGCCTGCACCCAATACGTAATCTTCGATGACCAGGTTTTTAAAAGTGAGAACGGGCACATAATGGGCAAACCAGCGCTCGAGGCGGGCAATATTCTGGCCGAGAGGGCTAGCGCACAGGCCTATGCCGACAGCGTTGACCTGTTTTCCCGCGAAAAAACCATTGCTTTACTGAGCGGTAAAACGGCCCTACGTTCAGCGATTGGTCGGATGTACTATGCGCCAGACTTCACGTTGCACACGAATTGGAACGGGGTAGAAAAAACCGGGGTATGGTCCGTCGATGAAAACGGCGGTGTCTGCTGGCAGATTACCGGCTGGGGAACCCAGCCTTGCGAGTACTACTACATCGGTAACAACGGAGAGGTTTGGAGCCGGTTCCGCGGCCTTGATCAGATGGCAGCCGAGCTGGTGGAGGGCGACCAGACAGGCGCGCTGTAACCCTCAGAGCATCATCTTTGCACCCTGCATCCAGTGAAACAAAGTCTTATTGACCTCTTCGGGCTGTTCGAGAACGGGTATATGGCCAGAGTCCTTTATCACCACAAGCTGCGCATCTGGGATCAGGTCGGCCATCAACTGATGTCGCTTCATTGGTGTAAGCTGATCATGGGCGCCACAGAGTATCAGCGTTGGCACCTGACAGCGCCTTAGGACAGCCTGGTAGTCGCGGCGCCGCTGAACCGCCCTGATCTGCCGGATTACAACTTTAGGCCCCAGATGAGTTGCCATCATGCGCATCAGGGCCTGGACCTCCATGCGCCCTGCCCCCGGGGCAAGGCTTTCAGGGCGGATCATTAGGTCGACCGCTTCTTCCAGCGCGCCCGCTTTCAACTTGATGATACAGGGTTCGTAATCGCTGGCCGATTGTGGCGTCTCGGCCAGCGGGTTGGTGTTCAGCAGCGCTATCCGGCTGATCCGGTCAGGCGCGCGGCGCAGCAATTCCATGGCCACGGTCCCACCCATGGACAATCCAACCAGTGCAAAGCGTCGCGGCAGAACGTCCAACAGGGCCGACGCGATCTCTTCGACTCGATCGCCTCCCGTGACCGGGGCTACCGTCACGCTGACATGGGGGCTGAACGCGGTGACCTGCGTGGAAAAAACCCGCGCATCACACATCAGCCCCGGAAGAAACACCACAGGATCCTGCATCTGAAACTGCCCCCATTCACGGCCTGCATGCCGCAGTCAGATTGCCTCATGCAACAGGTTGAATGCAAGCTACCCCGAGGCAGCACTGTGACCCTTTTTCACGGGTGAGGAACACTGCCCTTTTTCAACATTGGTAAATTCACCCAAGGACTTTTTGCACGCGAAGAAAACAAGGGTCGCGGCTCCCTATTTCTTCTTGCAGAAAATACCCAGCCGGAGACAAGAGAGTTCCCGGGCGTCGGGATAGCGGATGGCGCGGAAAGATGGGAACGCCATAGTCACTGCTGATCTGATCACGGAGAAAATCACGCATCAGGAAATTTGGGGGCAGGCGCACTCAGCCTAATTTCTCTAGGCTCTACATGCTGGTCGGTCGGCGCAACGCGTCATAGCGCCTTGATCCAGGCCAGCATCAGCTCCGTCCCAGTATCAGTGTTGGTGGGCGAGAGGGTATCGCCCGTGATCATATGCGCATTCGGGTCAACCCCCGCCCCCAGATAGGGCCGCGCACGGGAAACTGGCCCGCCCCACTTTCCCGCCACTTCCGTGGTGCGGGTGCCATCCACGATCGTGTCTTCCTCTGAGTAGTAGAACAGCACCGGTAGGGTAATCGCCCCATGATCAACCCGGTAAGCCGTTCGTGCAATCGCCGCCATTGGAAAAAGCGCGGTCGAGGCGTATTCCGTCGTCCAGAACCGCGCATGCCGCGCATTCTGCGGCTCAAAGGACCAGCGTTTACCTGCCAAAAAAGGCAGCCAGTAGCGCCCGCCCGGCAGATGGAGCAGGGCCGCTTTGGGATCGCTGATGCCGTAATTGGGTGACATCAGAATCACGCCCTTGACGTTGCGCATATCCTCCGGATCATCTGCAGCAGCCGCTGTAACAAGGCTGGCCCCGGTGGAGGCCGCAATAATCACCACCTCTCGGCCCACCGCGCGGGCCACTGCAAGCGCCTCTTGCAGGTCCTCGCGCCACGCACTGGCGCGCGCCTTGCCCAAGACATCACCTTCGCGCCCGTGTCCTGTCAGCCGGGTGTAAACGAGGTTGGCGTCCAGTGCCTCGGCCAGCCGATCTGGCACGGGGCGAATGTCCTCGGAACTACCAGAGAACCCGTGGACGTAAACAAGTGCCAGATCGGTCGGCACCTCCTCAAGCCCACGCCAAACAACGCGCTTTTGGAGCCCTGGCTTGATGTCAGCAAACCGCGCCTCGGAGACAGAGAAAAAAGCATCAATCCCGTCCTTCAAGAGCTTGCGATCAAATGGTTTTGTTGGCGAGACAGGCTCCTTTGGCCCAAAAATCATCAGCAGAACAATAGCCCCCAGAAGGCTCCAGACACAGATTTTCAAAAGCCAAAGGAGGCCGCGCATCAAGCAGCCCTGGTCCTTGCGGAAACCTCGTCTACTGCGGCCCCGATAAGCGCTAGGCAATCGGGGTTAGAAAAACGATGATCTGCTCCATCCACAAGAGTCAGGCGCATATCCGGACTTTGCGCGTGATTCAGCAGGCGCAGCGCCACGGACATGTCTACATCTGTATCCGCCGTTCCCTGAAGGCTGCGCACGGGAAAGGGTAAGGGCAGCGGATCGCGCAGCACGAGATTGTTACGCCCCTCCTCGATCAGGCGGCGGGTGATGATGTAGGGCTCTCCATAATCGCTCGGCAGGGCCACCTGTGCGTCGCGCTCCAAGGCTGCCCTCTGATCCGTATCGAAGCCTGCCCACATGCTGTCTTCGGTAAAATCCGGAGCGGCTGCAATGGTCACAAGACCGGCCACTTTCGCAGGCATATCCCGCGCACAAAGCAGAGAAATCCAGCCACCCATGGAAGACCCTACAAGGATCTGTGGACCGTCCGTCAACTCGGTGATTGCGGCAATGGCATCCTGCGCCCAATCACCAATGGCGCCGTCAGTGAAGGCTTCTGACGACTGACCGTGGCCAGAATAATCAAACCGCAGAAACGCACGGCCAGAGGCCTTTGCCCAGTCCTCAAGAAAAACGGCCTTGGTACCGTCCATGTCCGATTTGAACCCGCCCAAGAACACCACGCCGGGGCCGCGCCCCTCTGTCCGACGATACGCCAGCTTGCGTCCCCTTGGTCCATCGAGAAACCGCGTCTCCGCCATATGACCCTCCACTCTGGCAACAGACCCTAGTTGGACGCAATCAGGGGCAATTTTCAAGGCTAGATGGCGCAGAGCCAACTAGATCAGGAGATCGACCCAAGCCGTAGTTCGAGGTTACGCAACAGGCCATCGGTGCGAGGCCCCCGGCCACAATGTTGCGCAAGAAGGATTTGACAATCTAGGCGAGGAGGGTCTTCGGCCGGTTTTAGCTGGGATAGTTCGTCGGCCTGCGTTTGAACAGTGCTAGGAGAATGGTCCATAATGGGGTCCTGCTGCCTCATCGGTCAAATTGCCGACAATATCAGCATAGGAACACACCCTACACGATTCAATATTTTTTTTATCTTTTTCAGTATGTTACAGTGAACCTTAGCGTACATCTGCACACGATCGCACACGACATGAAAGCCTCAAAAAAAAAACGCCACGCTTTCTAGCGCGGCGTCGCCATCTGCTTGGTCTGCGGTAACTAGATTGTCCTAGCGCTAGCGTCAGCCGCCTATATAGGTTTCAGAAGAGGGGCGGAAAAAGATTTTCTGGTTATGGATGCGTCCTAGAAGGTCGTGGATCGACCGGACCTGTTGAGCGGTTTCGTGACACAGGCTAACCCCGTCCGAAAATTCATCATCGGGCGTGTGCGCCTGATCCGACAGTTCGCGTTTTTTTTCGCGCAACGCATCTTCAATAAGTTCCATGTCATTAACGGAGAACTCAAAGTTCTTGTTGTAGCCTGGCAATGGTTCACTCCTAAGCTTGGCTTATTCTCACGTGCTCATCGTTAAACCCTACATAGCGCTACTGGCCGCAAGTGAAATGCCAATTTTTGTTTGTGCGTCAATGTGTTACATTTTTTTCGGCGCACTAATGCATACAACTTTCGGTATGCCTTTGTACTCATCTTGCGTCTCCAAAGACTTAGCCTGACACTCACAACTCGCCCACACACACTTCGCGTTAAAGAGGACAAACGTCGCTTTTGCCACCAACCCACTAAAACGCCTTCCAAAATTCGCAAGCAACTTCGCTTGACTTCGCCCAAACCCTCCTGCATTGAACGCGCACAATTACCCGCAACCGGGCGTTCCGTGGGCGCCAAACTGACGAGGAGACAAGGCCAATGGGGTCTATTTCCCTTACATTTCCAGACGGCAACAGACGTGACTTTGACGCAGGCGTAACCCCTGCCGAAGTAGCAGCCTCCATTTCTAATTCACTCGGCAAAAAGGCGATCTCTGCCTATGTCGATGGCCAGCATTGGGACCTGCAATGGCCCATAAATGCCGATGCCACAATCGCAATCAATACGATGAAAAACGAGGTCCCCGCCAATGAGTTGGTGCGCCATGACCTTGCCCATATCATGGCACGCGCAGTGCAGGAGATTTGGCCTGACACAAAAGTCACTATCGGGCCAGTAATCGAGTATGGCTGGTACTACGACTTTGATCGGACCGAACCTTTCACACCCGAAGACCTAGGCCTGATCGAAAAGAAGATGAAAGAGATCATAAACCTGCGTGATCCCGTCCGGACAGAAGTCTGGTCGCGTGCGGATGCCGTTGTCCATTACGAAGCCAACAATGAGCCCTACAAGGTTGAACTGATCGATGCGATCCCCGGAGATGAGCCGCTTCGCATGTATTGGCATGGCGACTGGCAGGACCTATGCCGCGGTCCTCACCTGCAACACACCGGACAAGTCCCCGCTGATGCGTTCAAACTGATGTCTGTCGCCGGGGCCTACTGGCGCGGCGACAGTGATCGCCCGATGCTTCAACGCATCTATGGCGTGGCCTTCACCGGAAAAGAAAAACTCAAGGCGCATCTGACCATGCTGGAGGAGGCCGCCAAACGCGACCACCGCAAGCTTGGCCGCGAGATGGATCTGTTTCATTTCGAAGAGCACGCACCAGGTTCCGTTTTCTGGCATCCCGCAGGCTGGCGTGTATTCCAAAATTTGATCGCTTACATGCGTCGGCGCCAGGAAGCAGCCGGCTATATCGAGGTCAACACACCAGACATCATGGACCGCGCCCTTTGGGAAACGTCCGGCCACTGGTTCAACTACATGGACAACATGTTCCTTGCCCAAACCCATGATGACCGTGACTATGCGCTCAAGCCAATGAATTGCCCGGGTCACATGATGATCTACAACCACGCATTGCGCAGCTATCGTGACTTGCCGATGAAAATCTCTGAATTTGGCAAAGTGCACCGCTACGAGCCTTCTGGCGCGCTACATGGATTGTTGCGGGTGCGCAGCTTCACTCAAGATGACGCACATATCTATTGCACGCCGGAACAGCTGACGGATGAATGCCTGAAAGTGAATGATCTGATCCTGTCGATCTACAAGGATTTTGGGTTCGAGGATGTGCATGTCAAACTCTCAACACGACCTGAAAACCGCATCGGCAGCGACGAAAGCTGGGACCTTTCAGAGGGCGCGTTGAAAACTGCGCTCGACCGTGCTGGCATGAGCTATACAATTTTCGAAGGTGAAGGCGCCTTTTACGGGCCAAAGCTGGAATATGTTCTGCGCGACGCCATCGGCCGGGATTGGCAATGTGGCACGCTTCAGGTTGACTACAACCTACCTGAAAGGTTCGGATCAACCTACGTAACACAATCGGGTGAAAAGCAGGCACCGGTTATGCTGCACCGCGCGCTCTTTGGCTCGTTGGAGCGGTTCACCGGTATTCTGATCGAGAACTGGGAGGGCAAACTGCCCTTCTGGCTGGCCCCGCGTCAGGTTGTTGTTGCTTCGATCGTGTCAGACGCAAATGATTACGTACAAGAGGTTGTCGCCAAGTTGAAAGCAGTGGGCTTGCAGGCCGAGGCGGATATTCGCAACGAAAAAATCAACTACAAGGTCCGCGAACATTCCTTGTCTAAGGTACCTGTCATCTTGGCCTGTGGTTTGCGCGAAATGGAAGAGGGAACCGTGACGGTGCGCCGTTTGGGTCAAAAACAAACCAGCGTAGAACCTTTCGACGATTTATGCATCGCGTTGGCCTTGGAAGCACGACCACCGGACTTGGTCTAAGACGCAGAGATCATAGTCAAAGGCGCGTTTCTGTCAGAAATGCGCCTTTTCTTCATCAGGTTTACCAGCTGCGATCGCCAGGACGCCGCCTAAAGCAGTAAAGCCAATGGGGAACATAGTGAATACGCCAAAATCATACGCGTAGAACATCATGGCAGAAGACAGCAGCATCAGGATGCCTCCCCAAAGCGCTCTTGCCCGTGCCATGGATCCGCCCGCAATCGCAAGAATTGGGGCCAGAAAACTCACTAGGCGGATCAGCTGAACCTTATCGACCTGCTCGGCCAATCCTTCAATCTCCCCAAAATTTTCCACAACTTCAGTGTAGCCATAGCTGAAAAAACCAACAAAGATTGCCATGATCCCACCGATCACGCCCAGCATAAGTGCAGCATTGCGCATAAAGTGTCTCCGTTAAGTCTCGACCGAGATAAGCATTCCGGGTCTATTTCCCAAGAAGTTCTGCCGTAACATCTTTTGTCCAGCCCAGAAACATCTTGTCCCCGATTACGATCAGGGGTCGTTTCATCAAAGTAGGGTGCGCTTTCAACAGCTCCAAAGGGGGCTGCCCACGCTCGTCCTCACTTAGTTCACGCCAAGTGGTAGAGCGGATGTTCATCAGACTTCTCCCAAACCGTCCAAACGCCTTCTGTAACACGTCATCGGGCACACCGTCCTGGCGCACATCACAAAAATCCATGTCGGGCAGCGCCTTAAGGGCTTTTCTACAGCTGTCACATGTTTTTAGTCCGTATAACACCACATCGCCTCAGCATAAAAATTAACCGTTTCGACTGTGCTTAACCCGGTCGCGTCAAAACATCACGCTAGTTTTTCTTGCTTTTTGATCGAAGCGAACAATTATTTTACACGTGGCAGGTTCTGCTGGGCAAAAAGTGCGAAAGCATAATGTGTTTATACAGGCACCTGCGCAACATGGCCCGGAACGACCGGGGAAGAGACCAAATGAAGGAGATACGGCATGCCAAGCGGCACCGTGAAATGGTTCAACACCACCAAAGGCTTCGGCTTCATTGCGCCCGACGACGGCGGCAAAGATGTTTTTGTACATATTTCCGCGGTTGAGCGTGCGGGCCTCACAGGCCTGTCAGACAACCAGAAAGTTGAGTTCGAGTTGATCGACGGACGCGACGGACGTCAAATGGCAGGCGATTTGAAAGCCGTCTGACGGACGAAACGCCTGTGACACTGACTTCGGACCGACCACTCGGTCTGAAGCTTCAAGTTAGACGCCGACACATGTGATGTATGGGGAACCCGTTTGACTTAGGTCTGTCGGGCATTTTTTTTCACTGGCAAAGTGGTTATCGGCTACCACTCAGCAGCCCTTTTCACCCTCCTGGCAAACCGATAGCTCACTTGCTGCATGCTGGCGAACAGGCGTTGGATGATGCATAACTTGCTGCCACGTCATGTGCGTGTTCGGACTGCCGCAACTGATCACACCCGCCATAACAATCGGCTGAAGCCCAGCTGGGCAATAATTAGTATTAGTATGGTAGGGGTAGTAAGTCAGAGAATCCGCGCTAGCGGGTCCTGCAGCGACACCGATAGTGGCCGCGACAGCAAAAGAGAACACAGTACGCATGGAAACCTCACAAGGGCTGGTGATGCAAATGGTGCTTTGACGTTAACGTCTTATGCGTTGGTTTCAAAGAATTTTGCACCTAACATCAAGGTTTGGGTTCAATCAACTCAAATGAAGGTCTTTGTTTACAATGCACCCCCACCATCTCAACAACCAAGCAGAAATAACACAGCTACAAGGGAGCAATCATCAGGCGCAACACGCCTCATGCATCCAAAACGGCGCGGAATTCTCGCCACTCACCCTTGCTCATACCTGAGTTTTCCTGAGTGACGTCTTCGCCATTAAGCATCCGACGAATGCAATCTAGCGCCGTAGCCGACAAGGCCGCACCACCCAAGCGATAATCTTCGAAGGCACTGTAAGCAAAGGGCACCCAATCGGCCACGATCTTGCACATAGCTTCGGCATAAACCCGGATTTCATACTGCGCATGGGCGTCGGCCCGCAGCCGCAAGAAGTGCAGAAGGTTGTGCAGATCGACTTTCCAATACCATTGCGTGTAGATATTGGCTGGCAGGTTCATACGGGCCAACTCCCGCGCGAGGCCCTGCTGGTCGTCCTGACTGATCATTTCCTCGTAATGGTCATAGCAACGCGCACTGTCGGCTTTGAGGATTTCCAAAACACGCGCGGCCTCATCACCCGTCAGCGCTTCCCCCCGGCCTTGGTTGTTCACCACCGACTGCGCGGCAATATGTTCTGATGCAGGAATATAGAATTCGCGATCAAGAATCGAGTAGCGGGCTGAATACTCATTCACATTGGCTGTGCGGTGCCTGATCCACTGCCGCGCCACGAAGACCGGCAGTTTCACATGCAACTTGATTTCGCACATCTCGAACGGCGTGGAATGCCAGTGCCGCATCAGGTAGCGGATTAGCCCCTCATCATTCTGAACCGATTTGGTACCCTTGCCATAACTAACCCGCGCCGCCTGGCAGATGGCAGCGTCATCGCCCATGTAATCCACAACCCGGACAAAGCCGTGATCCAAAACAGTATGTGCCGTGTATAGGTGCGCCTCCATCCCAGGTGCGACCGCGCGCAACGTCTCCTTAGGCTGGCTGCGCAAGTCTTCGATTTCGGCCTGCTGCTCGGGGCTCAGGGGCATGCAGATATCCTTTCCACAAGAGTGAGTCGCGCCGACTATATCTTGCGGATGCTGCAATCGGAACTTCAATATGGGGTATGTACTTCCTTGCGACACACGGCATCATCCCCTTCGCGGCACAAGTAAAGAATTGGCTTTAAGCCCTAAAACCCAGATTTTTCTGACAAAAGGTAAAAATATCTGTTGAAGGCAGCACAATCATCGAACACGTAACAGCCAGCCTGCCGCTTTATACCTTTTTTACAGGGTGCGAATCCGGCAGCAACCCGCTTACTGACCAATTCCCATGATGACCTGCTGGCAAGCGTCCAGAGCTCTTTTTAGCTCTGGTTTTTCCTAAGCAGCATGTCGGCAAAAGCAGACTGAAAACATGCGCCAGACCTTCGGGGGTGGTTGATAAGAGAGATTAGACAGACAGCACCTAGAACGGACGCAACCATGTGGTCCGCGCCTACAGAACTCTTTTACGATGTGCTAGGCGAAGACAAAATCAACGCGCATGCCCATTTTCGCCATATCGAGTCCACAAGCACGAACCACGCCTCCGAGCGACGGACAGGCATGGCCATTCACGATTGGGGCTACAAGATCGGACCGTCTAAGATCAGCTTTTACGTCAGCCATTACACGCTGGACTACAATCATTTTTTCGTTGTGTTCCCAGTCCTCGGCAGGCGTATGAACCGATCCCGGTATGGCACCGTTGAGGCCAAGGTCACTGATGCCATTTACATAAGCCTTGTGCCAGTGGTGTCTTTCCGGTCTGAAAAGAGCCGCTTCAACATGGATCCGGATCGCATCTCCTTCGGGATGCGTTCGGAATTCTGAGGCCTCTGCCCTTTGCCTCTCGACACGGGCGCACCGGCTTCTATCCTTTCAAAAAGACGACGAAGAAGGAGGGCACAATGAGCCTGAAATATCTGCACACCATGGTTCGGGTCAAAGACCTGGAAGCCTCGATCCGGTTCTATCAACTTCTAGGCCTGAAAGAGACTCGCCGTTACGAAAGCGAAAAGGGGCGCTTCACACTGATTTTCATGGCGCCCGAGGGGCAGGAGGAATGCCCTGTTGAGCTCACTTACAACTGGGATGGCGACGATGCGCTGCCCAGTGACAGTCGCCATTTCGGTCATCTGGCTTACCGGACAGAAGATATTTATGCACTGTGCCAATACCTTATGGACAACGGTATCACCATCAACCGTCCCCCGCGCGACGGTCACATGGCGTTCGTGCGCAGCCCCGACAACATTTCGATCGAGATTCTGCAAGAAGGCGATGACCTGCCCCCAGCTGAGCCTTGGATCAGCATGGAAAACATTGGGCATTGGTAGGTTTGGTCCGAGTAGGTCTTTTAGCCCTTGGGCTGTGGCTGAGTGCAGGGGCGGCACAGGCGGCTGAAAGCTGTCGTCTTGCGCTTGCGCTTGCGCTCGATGTGTCATCTTCCGTGGATGAGGCAGAGTACGACCTGCAGAGGATAGGCCTAGCTGCGGCCCTTGATGCACCTGACGTCCGCGATGCCATCCTGTTCGGCGCGGAGGGTCATGTATTGCTGGCCGTCTATGAATGGAGCGGGTTTGGTCAGCAGACCCTGCAACTGGATTGGACGACGCTGCGCAGTCACGCCGATATTGACCTCGCAGCAGCTGCCTTGGCTGGGATGAAACGCGGCCATGACGACTTCCCAACCTCTATTGGCCCAGCCCTTGGCTATGGCGCCCAGCTTCTGGGGCAAGTTCGTCACTGCACAAGACGAGTAATCGATATGTCAGGGGACGGGACTAATAATGACCGTTACGGGCCAAGAGAAGCCTACCGTCACTTTGCCTTTGACGGGGTAACAGTGAACGGCTTGGTGATCCTCGGCGATGACCCAGAGGTGGAGGCTTACTACGGGCGAGAGGTACTCTACGGTTCGCAAGCCTTCATGGTTATCGCGCAAGGCTACGACGAATTTCGTACCGCGATGGCGCGCAAGCTTTATCGTGAGGTCAGCAACGTCATGATTGGGCAAAAGGCAGAACCTACCACACTCAGGGGGCTACAGGGCGGATGAAGGTGACACGCGTTCTGCTGACATTTTGCGTCATATTCGCACTCGCCCCGCTGTCGGCAACTGCATCCTGTCGGCAGGCGTTGGTCCTTGCACTCGATGTTTCAGGCTCGGTTGATCCGGATGAATACAGGTTACAGATGAATGGCGTGGCCGAAGCGCTTCTAACACCACCAGTCGAGGAAGCCTTCCTGATGTTTCCTGACACACCCGTCCGCCTAATGGTATTTGAATGGAGTGCCCGGAACCATCAGCGCCAGATCGTCGGCTGGACCGAAATCCGGTCACGCGCCGATCTTGAATCCATATCAGCCCAGATGCTGAATACCCGTCAGGTCCGGGTGGAAAACCCTGACACCGCAATTGGGGCGGCCATGATTTATGGGCTAGACGCATTGCACAGTCAATCGGACTGCTGGCAAAAGACCCTCGACATATCAGGCGATGGTCCGGCCAACATTGGCCTGCATCCGCAAGATATTTCCGAGACCGTCGTCGGGGATGCAATCATCAATGGCCTGATCATTGGCCCTAACAGTCCGGCCAATATCAACAAA
Organism: Roseovarius sp.; assembly: GCA_963691795.1. Classification (GTDB taxonomy): domain Bacteria; phylum Pseudomonadota; class Alphaproteobacteria; order Rhodobacterales; family Rhodobacteraceae; genus Roseovarius. The sequence continues at coordinate 2,249,754 of OY829373.1, read as the reverse complement.
AATCGCCATAACCTGAAAACTCTGCTGGAGTATTACGAGGCTTATGTTCTGCGAGGTCCCGTTGCTTTTGCCGAAGTGGCGCAAGCCTATCGGGATTTCGCAATTGCGATGCAGCGCAAGCTGGTGCGGGAGTTGCAACCGGTGGCGGTATCCGTTTTGGAGGATAAACGGCGGCGCACGAGTCAGCCCTGAAGATTCGGCCTGGCATGATTCGGGGCCAAGCATGCGAATGGTCACCTGAGTTGTCAGTAGATATAACGGATCTGATCAGTCCAGTAGCGTTCTACCCGTCGCAAGGATCGATTGATCTGATCAATCCCATCCACTCCCAGAACACCCTTGCTTTTAATCCCTTCAGCATGACCTGAGAACAGCCCGCTGACAATGTCGCGGATATTGCGCCCCTTTTCGGTCAGCCGCACCCGAACTGAGCGGCGATCAATCTCGCAACGCTGATGGTGCATGTAGCCCATCTCAACCAGCTTTTTCAGGTTATAGCTGACATTGCTGCCTTGGTAATAGCCACGCGACTTAAGTTCACCCGCCGTCACCTCGTTGTCACCAACGTTGAACAAAAGCAGTGCCTGTACCGCATTGATTTCCAAAACGTTAAGCCGCTCAAATTCATCCTTGATCACATCCAATAATAGCCGGTGCAATCGCTCTACCAGGGCCAACGAATCCAGATATCCAGCCATAAAATTTTGCTGTTCTGCCGACAGAACAGGGGGATTGTGCAAACTCATTTCAAACTCCGTGCAAAACTGCTCAGAGCTACTGATAAAGCCTAAAGCGCGAAAATCAGGTAAACACCGCAAAACCGGCTAAAATCTGAACTATTATCTGATTAACTCTCAGGAAGCGTTCGGGGCTACATCCGCAATCTGCGCAATCAGGTCAGTATACATATCGGGCGCCGCCACTTGCCCTGTGACCCATTGCAGGAGGTCCTGATCGTTTTCCGACAGCAGTCCGTCGTAAAGGTCCAGCACCGCTTCATCCAGCGAAGTCAGCCGTGCTTCGGCAAATCGCGACAGGATGATGTCCATCTCCTTGATACCCCGCCGCATGGAGCGCATGTGCAAGCGCTTGAGACGATGATCTGGTGCTTCGGCTTTCATGTCGTCACGCAACCGCGCCATCATGCACCTGCCGGCGCAGCGCCTTCTCAAGCCGACCAAGTCGGTCGGAGGAGCGTGACATCTGGCTCCGGATATCGCGGATTTCCAACAGAAGCTGCTGTATGTCAGACGGTACTACCTGGGCATCTGTGGGCGCGCTAATCCCTTCGCCTTCTCCGCTGAGTAACCATTGTAGGGAGACGTTCAGAAGCCCCGCCATCATGGACAGCTTATTGGCACGTGGTTCACTGAAATCATCTTCCCACGACCTTAACGTTGATAGCTTGACGCCTAGACGCTTGGCTAGGTCCGACTGGGTCATGCCTGCCTGTTCGCGTGCACCCGCGAGGCGATCACCGAAGGTTGTAGCATCGGGATCGAACCAACTGTCTTCCAACTGTGCATTCATTGTGGCGTCCTTTCCGACAAAATGGTTTACAACACGGCTATGGTCGGTTTTGAACGGGTATCCGCCATTCCAATTCGCTTTTCAAACCGGAGCGCGACATGATTCCTCTTTCTGCGACACTTTCGCGCGTAAAACCCTCGCCCACTGTGGCCATTTCGACCCTTGCCATGGAACTTAAGGCGGCTGGCAAAGATGTCATTAGTCTAGGCGCCGGTGAACCAGATTTCGATACGCCGGCCAATATCGCAGCCGCGGGCAGGCGCGCAATTGACGAGGGCAAAACCAGATACACCGCACCTGATGGCATTCCAGAGCTAAAACAGGCTATCTGCGCCAAGTTCCGTCGCGACAATCGGCTGGATTACAGCCCCAAACAGATCAGCGTGGGCACCGGTGGCAAGCAGATATTATACAACGTTTTCATGGCTACGCTGAACCCTAGCGACGAGGTGGTGATACCGGCCCCCTATTGGGTCAGCTACCCCGACATGGTGCTCCTGGCCGGGGGTGAACCGATTATTGCGCAGACCTCGCTTGAGACATCCTTCAAGCTCACCCCTGATGCACTCGAGGCCGCGATCACGCCCAAAACAAGATGGTTCATATTCAACTCGCCCTCCAACCCCACGGGCGCAGGCTATACCCGAGATGAACTCAAGGGACTGACAGACGTTTTACTGCGCCATCCCCATGTGGCGGTGCTAACGGACGATATGTATGAACATCTTGTTTATGACGGGTTTGAATTTTGCACACCGGCCGAAGTCGAGCCGCGGCTTTACGACCGGACGCTGACCTGCAACGGCGTCTCTAAGGCCTATGCTATGACCGGCTGGCGCATTGGCTATGCCGGTGGACCAGAGCACCTGATTACGGCGATGCGCAAGGTACAGTCACAATCCACCTCGAACCCCTGTTCGATCAGCCAGTGGGCCGCGATCGAAGCCCTAAACGGGCCTCAGGGTTTTATTGCGCCCCATAACGAGATGTTCACCCGCCGCCGCAACCTCATGGTTGACGGACTTAACGAAATCGATGGTATCACCTGTCCAAAGCCAGAAGGCGCGTTTTATGTTTATCCCTCAATTTCGGGACTCATGGGCAAAACATCTGCGGCGGGAACGTATATCGACACAGATGAGGCCTTTGCCAGAGCACTACTAGAAGAAGCCGGTGTGGCGGTGGTTTTCGGGGCGGCATTTGGTCTTTCCCCTGCCTTCCGCGTCAGCTACGCTACCTCGGACAAGGCCTTGATCGAAGCCTGCCGCCGGATCGCGGGTTTTTGTGCAGGGCTGACGTAAAGAAGCGGAAGCAATGTCGGACGACCTGCCAGAATATTATTTTCGAGTGCGCGATAACGGGGCGTTCGTCTTTCACGTAGACACGGCCAATCGACAAAGCAGGATCGAGATGGATCAAATCGCGGTCGTCAACATCAAGAACGGGCAGATTAAGCCGCAAGGCGATCGAACGCTGTCTGAGAGGGACATGCAGGTCATCCAGGACTGGATGGCCGACCGGGTGGAAATATTGGCACGGCGTGACATCGACGACATTCACCGAGCGGTCGATTACCTCAACACCACAACCCACTGGGCGCAATCCCGGGCAGATGAAGAACAGCTGGATCAGGTAACGGACGCGCTGCTTCTGGCTATGCATGATCTGCGCGCCGTGCTGGTGCGCAAAAAGGCCGAACGCTTGCTAAAGGAACGTGCGGAGGGCTAGCGCGGGTCGCTACCGCAAGGGAGCGGCGAGCGCGTCATTTAAAGTCCCAGTTCACGAAACACGCCCGGCAGTTCCTCCGGCAAGTCCTCTGCAATCAACCCCGGCCCGAACCGCCGTGCGCATTCCACATGCAACCACGCGCCCGTCTCGGCCGCCTGCATAGGATCAAACCCTCGCGCCAGAAGCCCTGTGATGAACCCAGACAGCACATCACCCGATCCAGCCGTCGCCAGCCAGGGCGCAGCGCGCTTGTACTGTGCCGGGTTGACAGAGCAACGACCATCCGGGGCCGCGATCACCGTATCGGGGCCCTTGAACAGAACCACGCACCCCGCCCGTTGCGCTGCCTGCCGCGTTGCTTCCGCCTTGGAAAAGGTCAGGCTCTCGTGAGACGGCGCAGTCAATGCCTCAGCGATATCTGGAAAAAGCCGCGCAAACTCCCCCCCGTGGGGCGTCAGTACACAGGCTTCATGCAACATCGCAAACAAATCAGCGGGCGCATCTGCAAACGCCGTCAACGCGTCCGCGTCCAGCACAACACGCAAGCCTTTTCCAGCTTGATCAGGGGCCTTTCTGTCCAAGGCCGCAGTTTTGGGGCAAACGCGCGACACGCCAAGCACTGCACCGACAAGACCGCTGGCCCTATCAAGCCCGAGGCCCGGCCCGAGGCATACCGCATTGATGCGCCTGTCCCGCAAAATCCCGGCCACCTTGTCAGGTGTTTCCCCCAGCCGCAGCATCACCGCTGTCACTTGAGTGGCCACCTCCTGCCGTGCTGTTTCAGGCACAGCCAAGGTGACCAGTCCCGCCCCAACCCGCAAAGCACCCCGCGCCGCCAATCGCGCTGCTCCGGTGTGGCCGGGACCGCCAGAGAGGACGAGGGCGTGTCCATGGGAGAACTTGTGTTGCCCGGGTGATTTGGACAGCGCCTGTTTCATGGCGGCATTGCCTGTGATGACGTGGGGTTCCCGAAACACTTATGCCTCCGGTGAGGATATTTTCAGCCACAAGAAGATCATAGGCCAATATCGACGATCGAGAGGGTGGGGTCACTCATATGTGGCATCGTGTGAATAGGCTTTCGTTTATGAAACGTCACGATCAAGTCGGAGGGCATTGGCTCTTTTGCCAAGTCTTGTCCGGAATCTGCATCATACCCGGTGCGGAGGTCGATAGATACAAAAACAGGTGCCGCACTCGCACTGGCATCTTCAGACACCGCAGTAATAAAATCATTCACGGGTGCAAGCACGTCATCAAGCGGGCCCTTTGACCGATCCCGAAGATTGCATCAATGACAGGCAGCATTAACTGACTGTCGGCGTGCGCATTTTCGCAAGCCGTCAGCAGCGCTTGACGTGTTGGGCGATCAACCTGCCCCATCTCCAGCCATCGCTCATAATTCACGCGAGCATCTGGCGGCAACCTGCGTGCATCACCAAATAGGAAAACCTCCACCTCCGAACCCCGCTCCCGCAAGAGACGCGCCACCACGAAACCGTCACCGCCATTGTTTCCAGGACCACATAGAATAATGATCCTGTAAGGGGTAACAGCCAGCTCAGGCCACTCCTCGAACATCGTTTCCACAACACCCCGGCCCGCGCGCTCCATCAATTCGAGACCCGTTACCTCACCCGACTCAATCGCAGCTTGTTCCACCGCCCGCATCTGCGCTGCGTTCAGGACTTCGGTCATTTGTGCGGCCTCTTCGATTCACTTTCGCCTAAGATAGGGGCGTTTTGCATAATTTTTGTGCACATTGAAATCTACCCCTTTTTTCCCAGCCTCCCGCAAGCCTATCCGATTGTGCCGCCACAAGAGAAGTGGTGGAACCCAGCCAATACAACGCGCAAGGAGGATGTCGCATGAAGAAGATCGAGGCGATCATCAAGCCCTTCAAACTCGACGAAGTGAAAGAAGCGCTTCAAGATATCGGTGTTCAGGGCCTCTCAGTTATCGAAGTCAAGGGATTCGGCCGTCAAAAGGGCCACACGGAACTCTACCGTGGAGCCGAATATGTCGTGGATTTCCTGCCCAAAGTCAAAATTGACGTCGTTCTAGACGACGACCAGGTCGACGCCGCCATCGAAGCCATCACGGCTGCGGCAAAGACTGACAAGATCGGTGACGGCAAAATCTTCGTCAGCCCGATTGAACAAGCCATCCGCATCCGCACCGGAGAAGCCGGTTCGGACGCGCTGTAATTCACTTCAAACCCGTACCAACAGATCTAAGGGGATACCATCATGAGCGCAAAAGCCCTGCTCAACACGATCCGCGACGAAGACATCGAGTATGTCGACATCCGTTTCACCGACCCGCGCGGCAAGCTGCAGCACGTAACAGTCATGGCCGATCAGGTAGATGAAGACTTTCTTGAAGAAGGCTTCATGTTTGACGGCTCCTCAATCGCGGGCTGGAAATCTATCGAAGCCTCCGACATGAAACTGATGCCCGATACGGAAAGCGGTTATGTAGATCCATTCTATGCCGAAAAAACGCTCTGTGTGCACTGCTCTATTGTTGAGCCCGATACAGGTGAAGCGTACAATCGCGACCCCCGCGGCACCGCTCAAAAAGCCGAGGCCTATCTGAAATCCAGCGGCATTGGCGATGCGGCCTACATGGGCCCAGAAGCTGAGTTCTTCCTGTTTGACGATGTGCGCTTCTCCACCTCCATTAACAAGGTCAGCTACGAAGTTGACGCGCTGGACGCCTCATGGAACACCGACAGCGAATACGAGATGGGCAACATGGGCCATCGTCCAGGTGTCAAGGGTGGATATTTCCCCGTCAACCCGACCGACGACGCACAGGATATCCGTTCCGAAATGCTCTCGACCATGAAGCGTCTGGGAATGAAGGTCGATAAGCACCACCACGAGGTTGCCTCATGTCAGCATGAGCTGGGCCTGATCTTCGACAGCCTGACCAAGCAGGCCGATGAGCTTCAGAAGTACAAGTACGTCATCCACAACGTAGCCCAAGCCTATGGCAAATCGGCCACCTTCATGCCCAAGCCGATCGCAGGCGACAACGGCACCGGTATGCACGTGAACATGTCGATATGGAAAGACGGAAAGCCGCTCTTTGCTGGCGACAAATATGCCGACCTGAGCCAGGAAGCCCTGTACTTCATCGGCGGTATCCTGAAGCACGCGAAAGCGCTGAATGCCTTCACCAACCCGTCGACCAACAGCTACAAGCGTCTGATCCCCGGCTTTGAAGCCCCCGTTCTGCGCGCCTATTCCGCACGCAACCGCTCTGGCTGTGTCCGTATTCCGTGGACCGAAAGCCCGAAAGCCAAGCGTGTTGAGGCCCGCTTCCCTGACCCCTCTTCCAACCCCTACCTGTGCTTTGCAGCCCTGCTGATGGCCGGTCTGGACGGTATCAACAACAAGATTGATCCGGGTGAGGCGATGGACAAGAACCTCTACGATCTGCCCGCGGAAGAGCTGGAAGGCATCCCGACTGTATGTGGTTCGCTGCGTGAAGCCATCGAAGAACTTCAGGCCGATCACGAGTTCCTGCTGGCCGGTGACGTGTTCGATAAGGACCAGATCGACGGCTACATTGAGCTCAAGATGGAAGAGATTGAAGCCTATGAGCACACCCCGCATCCAGTGGAATTCCAGCTGTACTACAGCTGCTAAGCCCCTGCGGAACAAAAGAAACCCTTTAAAAGGCGCCTTCGGGCGCCTTTTTTTGAGCGCCACCTATTCGCGGGCCGGGACGGATTTCACGGGTTTGGAAAACGTCACAATTTTTGTGGCTTGCCTCAATGGTTTCATATTTGAAACAAACATTTCACGCCTTTGAAAGGTAAGCTTCGATCAGAGCAGAAAAATAAAGAAGCAAAATCATGACCAAAGTCAGAAAATGGGCGAAGGCCGGGCTGGTCTTCTCAGAGGAGGCCGATTTCGATATTGTCGAAGCCGCCAACCATGTCGTCCGCTGCTTTGAAACCATGGGGCACCGTGTGGCGGGGCTGTACATCCTCTCGGATGTGAGCGCCCACGTGATCATCGACAACCACGATCTACACATCGACATCAAACAGGATGTCACTGTGCCCCGCCCAATCGAATATGCACCGCTTTTCCTAAGCCTGCGCCTACGCAGCGGTGGAAACGACCGCACCAACCGCTTTGCCCGCGACAGCCTTCTGGCCAGGGCGTTGCAGGCGCTCAACACGAGCCTGCAGCCTGATTTCGTCCAGTGGATCGATACCGATTTCCTGCTGCCTAGCGAGACCTTCACCAAGGCAACGCTCGGCCCAAACCCAGCCAGCCTGCCCACCGGCGAGCCGAGGCACCAGACCGCAACCAGTTGCAAGGCACTACCCGATGTCGAGGCCACCAATGCGATTCTTCAGGATCGCCTGTCGAACCACGACCCTGCCATATTTGAAACGCAATCTTCCCCCGAAAGGCTGCGCAAGATATTCACGGACGGGTGGATCGACCCTGAAGAACAGGCAGCGCATGAGACCTTACTCGCCATGGCGCGTGAAATGGAGGATATCGAAGACGAAGCCTCTAGGCGGTTATCTGCCTGGTTGCTGTCCTTTGCTGTGGCTCTTTTCGCCCTGCCCGTGGGGGTTGCCCTACTGGTCCTGAACCTGGCCAAGGGCGAGAACCTGAGGCTCGCCTCGCAGGCTGCAGCCCTGACCGGTACATTCATTGCGCTTCAAACCTTTGGGACGGCTGCCAACGCTATGACAATATTGAAAAATATCATCACCTGAGAGCGCGAGCTGCGCTCTTGGTCTCTTGGTCTTCCAGGCGCTCTAAACCCATGTCCACCGGCACAATTTACACCCCTTAGATTGCGTACTGCTCAGTGCTGTTTTCGCCCCTGCACACCGGTGCAGACCACCAAGAAGGTAGAAAAGTACTGACCAATCCAGAGGCCGCCGTTTGCAGTTTTTCGCACTAAGCTTTTGAAAGCCCCTGGGCCAGTACGTTTTTCCATAAAACTGCCTCAATTTGTCCTCAGATGCTCCCGAATTGACCGGCATTTTAAGTGTTAGGTTAAACGTAGGAAGGCTGATACATGACCCCGCAAAGCTATGGTTCGGTTGTCGCGATGGAGTTTAAGGCGCGCCCCGAAATTGATTTTGCAGAGATTGTCGAAGATTTCGACATGGCTTTCCAAATGGTGGATACCCGCAGCCGCGCCTTGACATGGGAAAACGATGAAACAGCGATCATCGACCGCGATTACGTACGCGTTGCGATGGGCTGGTTGCCTGCCAAAGAGACGGGCCAGCCCTGGCACCTGATTATCGCCGTTGGCTCTTCACCGGATGAGGACCTGTCGAAGATCGAGATGTCATCCTATGAATTTTTAGCGGACCGTATTCTGGACCGTACCAGCGAATTTCTTCCTTCCACGGCCGTTCTACGCGGCAACGCTAGCCAACCAATCGGGCCTGATCTGATGGAAACACTTAGTAGTCTTCTAGAGACGGACGTCACAGACATGGCAAGCGACACGGGGCTACGGGACGTAGACACGCGCCAGCCTTTCGCTGAAGAATACGCCGACATGGTAGACAGCATGTCTCCCCCCTGGGCCCATACCGATTATTGTGGCGGCCTCTACTCGAAGGCCAAATTCGACGCAGCAGAGCTCGCCGCGCAAGCAGTTGACAATGACGCAATGGAATTCGCCAGTGGCCGCTTTCGCCTGGGCGGTGCAGGCTCATCAGAACCAATGCGTCTGACCATTCACACGCTTGCACTATCGATGTGTCTCTACGTGCCGCCCCTTGGCGCTGCTATGTTCGCATACACGATGATGCGTGACGTCTTCCCAATGGCGACCTAGGCCGTTTAATGCGGGTCTCACCCAAACGCGTAGCAATACGACTCAATGCACTAAAAATTTTGAAATTTTCAGCCAAGAATCTTTAAATTCTTTGGCATTCTTGCCAGTGGACGACGGTGCTGTCCCCGCCGCCATAAGGCGGATCGATGAAGGTGTTTTCGACCAGAAGGAAACAGGACGGGCCAGACCGGAACTGGCCCAGCCCTTGTTTTTATTCCGCCGCTTTCAGCGGGCCGCTGCCCTGAACGTCCTTGAGGACGCGCTTGAGGTCATCGAGGTCCGGGGCCTCATCGCCAGTTTCATTGGCAAAGTCCTGCGGCGCCCTAGGTTCGGGATCTCCCTCTTCCCAGATCAGTTCATGTGCTGAGGTACGGCGCGCCTGACGGCTGAGGGCCCAGTCGCGGGCTGCTGCGCTGCTGCGACCCATCGAAAGGCGCTCGAGCAGGCGAGCGAGCCACATTACATACGTCGTTGCCCAGACGCGCAGTGCAAGCATCGAGGGTGTGAAGATCAGCGTTAGACCTGTGGCCACTCCAAGGCCAAAGACAACCGCCGTGGCCAACTGCTTCCACCAAAGTGCCGTCGGGCTGTCAACTGTATAACCACCATCTGAGAAATTGAGGCTGAGGCCAAACATCATCGGCGCAAGCCCTGCCATCGTAGTAACCGTGGTCAGTAGAACCGGACGGATACGCGCCTCGGCCGTTCGGGTGATCGCCTCGATCCGGGGCATGTACTTGCTGTATTCCTGATAGGTGTCAATCAGAACGATGTTATTGTTCACTACGATCCCCGCAAGCGCCACGATGCCGGTACCTGTCATGATGATCGAGAACGGCTGGTTCATCACCATCATTCCCACCAGCACACCCGTTGTCGACAGCACCACCGCCAAGAGCACAAGCGTTGCATTATAGACAGAGTTGAATTGCGCGAGGAGGATGATGAACATCAGCCCCAGCGCACCGGCAAAGGCCTTGGATAAGAATGCCCCAGACTCCTCCTGGTCTTCGGCATCACCCGTCCACTCCCAAATGATACCCGCAGGCACAACACCACTTTCGAGCCATTTGGTTAGTTCAGCAATCCGCTCATTAGGGTTGATCGGCACCTCGGTGACAGTGCCGTCTTCTGCCGTGACCATGTTGGTCAGCCCTGCCTGTACGTTGGCCTTCACATCGAAATAGCGGCTCTGATCAATCCGGTCGATCTGGGCGCGGCCCTTAACCGGGGTGCGGGTAATGAAATTCGACAGCGGCACGAGGCCATCCGTTGTGCGCACCTTGAGCGTGTCGAGGGTCGAGAGCACCCTGTCCTCCTCGGGCAGGCGCACGCGGATTTCAATCTCTTCTTCCGACGACGGCACACGCATGGTGTCTAGGTAGATCCCCCGCGTTACCAGTTGCACCATCGCGCCCACTGTTGCGATGTCTGCCCCATAGCGGCCAGCCTTCTCAACGTCTACGTCGATTTCCCAGTCGATCACGGGCAGGGGCAGCGTGTCCTCGATCTGGATAAGGCCTTCGGTGGCCTCAAACTGGGCGCGGGTAAGTTCGGTAAAGGCAAGAAGCGCGTTGGAGTTGTTGCTTTTGATACGCAGATGCACGGGCTTGGCCGCAGCAGGCCCCATCTCTAGCTCCATGATCTGGGTATTGATACCCGGCACCTTGGCCAGTTGGGCGCGTAGATCATCTAGGGTCTGGTTGCCTTCAGCATTTGATGCGGTGACTTTGCGTTTCACTTTGTAGTCCAGCAGGGGAATGGTGAACCATGTCTCGGTTTGTTGCGGACGGTCTTCCCATTTGGTCAATTCGAACTGAACCTGGCCGACCATGTCGATTGGAGGCGCGGAGCCACCTGTGTTGCTGTTAAGCCCACCATCACCAGCGAAAGCAAAAACGGAAATCACGTTGGGATGGTCGCTGATGATTTCTTCCACCTCGCCAACAAGCGCGTCCTGCTGATCAATCGACAGGTTACCTCGGGCCATGACATAGGCCAACGCATTCTCGGGCTCGGACTCCACAAAGAATTCCACGCCCCGGTTGTTGTTTGAGAAATACATCGCCACGGAGCCGACGAATACGAAAACCGCGCAGCAGGCCAAAACAGGCGCAATTGGGTTGGCTGCAATTATGTGGATGAACCAGCCGAAAGCCGTACGGCGATGGCCAGATATCACCCGTGTTGGGCGTTCGGGTACCATTTTGGACTTTACCCAGGCCACACCCAGACCCACGCGCTTGAACACAGCCATCAGGCACAGCAGCGCGGTCACAGTACCCGCAAGCGTCAATGCACCCATGGCTACGGCCAGGAGGACCATGACAAAGACACTGACAAGCGTTGGAACGACCGAACCAAGGATATTCATACTGTCCATCGCGCCAAATCGCGCGCCAACCTCAGCCAAAAGCGCAGGAGCGAAGTTGCCACCCAGGGCAATAGCGCCCACGGCTGCAATGAATAGTAAAACATGCCATAGCCAAAACCCACTGGCGATCTTTTGGATGCGCGTGTTGAACCATTTCTCCGTGCGCCCTGTCACGCCGCCCATGACCGGCAAATAGACTAGCGCCACGAGAAGTGAGGCCGACAGAACGAAAATCAGTGTGAATGGCAGCATCTTCATAAACTGACCCGGTACACCAGGCCAAAATAGCATCGGCAGGAAGGCACAAAGTGTTGTCGCAGTCGAGCTGACCACCGGCCAGAACATGCGCTTGGCGGCACTGACATAGGCACTCATCGGACCTTCGCCTTCGGTAATGCGCTTATCCGCGTATTCCACCACCACGATAGCGCCGTCCACCAGCATACCAACGGCAAGGATCAGGCCAAACATCACGATGGTGGATATCGCCACCCCCATTACCGCCAGAAGCGCAAAACACAGCAGGAATGAGGTGGGAATAGCGAAGCCAACAAGCAGGGCCGGGCGAACACCAAGGACGGCCAGTGTCACCACCATCACAAGTGCAATCGCCGTGAGGACTGCATTTTCCAGCTGACTAACCATGGACTCGATCACTCGCGACTGATCCAGCGAGGTGTCGAGCGTGACCGCCGCGCGCAGCTGCTGAGGCCATTTGGTTTCTGCCTCTGCCACCGTTTCGCGGATCAGAGCAGCCGTATCGATGATGTTAAAGCCTTTGCGTTTGACCACCTGAAGCGCAATAGTCGGCTCACCGTTGTAGCGCGCGGTACCAATGCGATCCTCAAAGGTCAGGTTAATCGTTGCCAGATCGCCCAGCGTGACCACCCGCTCACCATTGGTTTTGATCGGCAGGGCAAAGATATCTTCTGTTTCATCAAAAGATGAGCGGATCTTTACGGCAAAAGCGCCACCCTCAGTTTCCACGTCACCAGCAGCAATCAATTGGTTGTTGTTCTGAACGACAGAGATCAGCTCCCCCGCCGTCACGTTATATGACTCGAGGCGCAGAGGATCGATCAGGACCTCGACCATCTCTTCGCGGTCACCTGCAATCCCAACCTCCAGCACTGCATCAAGGCCTTCGAGCTGGTCCTGTAAATCGCGCGCAAGGCGCGCCATGGTGCGTTCCGGTACATCCCCCGAAAGCGTCACGATGATCATTGGGAAAGTACTGAAGTTCAACTCGTTGAGGGTATACTTCTCACCGCCTTCAGGAAATTCTGCCTCTGCCGCGCTCATCGCGTCGCGAACATCGGCCATGATCTTAGTCTTGTCCCAGCCGAACTCGAACTCAAGTGCCACGGCGGCATAGTTTTCTGCCGCTGTGCCAAACATAGTTTTAAGGCCGTCGAGGTCCGAAAGCTCTGTCTCCATGACCTTGACGAGCTGTTTCTCACTGTCCTCGGCCGAGATACCGGGGAAGATGACTGACACGAAAAGTGCAGGGATCTCAATATCCGGCTCGCCCTCCTTGGGCAGGTTCACGTAAGATAGCGACCCCACCAGAAGCGAGAGAATGATAAAGGCGATGACCATTCGGGCGCGCGCGGCGGCCCAGTCGACGATACCCGTCATTGGCCAATCTCCTGCACATGAGGATCAACAATGATACCGGCCTTCACAAATTCCTGACCAATGACGATCACGCTGACCTCATCGGGCAAACCGGCAAGCCAGATACCCGTTGGAGTGTCACGGATCACTTCAACCGGAAAAAACTCAACCACTTTGGCCGAATTTACAGCGCGCACACCCAGTGTTCCGCGATCATCCAGTGTCAAGGCCGATTGCGGCAGCAGATGCGCAACCGTGCCTTCCGCTTTGATCGAAATATCTGCTGTCTGACCGTCGCGAAGGACAAGGTCTGTATTGGGCACCTCCACCTCGATCCGAAAGGTGCGGGTTTCAGGATCGGCTGAGCGTGAGATGAAAACAACCTTGCCCGTCACAACCTCGCCCGACGCCACACGCCCAGTCGCATCCACTCCCAGCTTGACGCTGGAAACCTGCGTTTCGGGAACAAAACCTACGAGCATGATCGGATCAAGTTGAATGACCGTGGCACATAAGTTGCCTTCGCGCAAAAGGCTGCCCAGTTCCGCGCTGTCACTCTCCAAAAGGCCCGAGAAAGGGGCAGTGATTGAAAGCCGCTCAATGTCACGTTCAGCCGCCTTCACAAGGGCCTCAGCGCTTTGGCGACCCGCGCGTGCAGCCTCAATGCCGGCCGCCACGCTTTCCAGACCGGATTCGGCGGCCTTGAGCCCTGCCTCGGCACTGACTGCTGCAGCCTCAGCCCCACGCACCGCCGCCTCCGTCGCCGCGACGCGGGTAGTGGAGGCAAAACCGTTATCACTAAGCTTGGCTGCCGCATTGGCGTTAATATTGGCCTCGGCCAGCCGCGACTGCGCCTCTGCCACACGGGCCTGCGCCTCACTGACCCTAGCCTGCGCTTCTGGCACACGGGCCTCAGCTTCGGGCAGGCGCGCCTCAGCTTCAGCCATACGGGCAACGGCCTCAGCCAGAAGTGCCTGGCGCACACCGGGGTCGAGTTTGCAGATCAGCTGCCCCTCCTCGACGAATGTGCCCTTACGCAGAGGTTCAGAAATAACTTGACCGGTTGTTTCGGCGCGCAATTCTACTTGGCGGTCAGCCTCAGTCTGGCCACGCACCTGAATCGTCTGATCCAAAGGACGGGCAACAGAATTGACGACCACAACCTTGATCGCAGCCTCATCTTCCGAAAGGGGTGCAATCTGAGCCGTAGCAGTATCATCGGCATTGGCAGAGCCACCCTCGACCGAAGCACCGATTAACGCTTCACGCTGGAAGACAAATACGTAGATAACAGCGACAACAATAACAGCCGCAATGATCGGAAAAAAACGCATGATGGCACTTTCTGCTTTGCATAGTGTGAAGCGTGGCCTTTGGTCGGGGCTTATCTGCTTTTTATAAAAAAGTATACGCTAAACCGTGCGGTTTAGTTTAATCTCTGCCAAAAGAAATGACAAGGAATTCTGCGCTGCAGCATAGCCTTTCTGCGCCCCCTTGGCAGTCTCTTGCCAAAACGCTAAGACGGAGCCGTTGAACAAGAGGGCCGGACCGTGAGCGACACCGACAGTTTTATCGAAGAAGTCACCGAAGAGGTGCGCCGCGAAAAGCTTTACAAGATGGTTCGCCGCTATGGCTGGATCGCTGTTCTCCTTGTAGTGCTGATGGTCGGGGGTGCCACGTGGAACGAATTGCGCAAGGCCGCCGCCAAGGAAGAAGCGGAAGCCTTCGGGGATGCCATCGTAGCGGCCATCACGCTTGATGAGCGCGCTAATCGTGCCGCAGGCCTGCTTGAGATCGAAGCTCCCACCGCCAGCGGGGACGCGATGCTGGGTCTGCTGACTGCGGCCGAGTTGGGCGCAGAGACCCCACAGAACGCCGCAGAGCGATTGCTATCGCTGGCGGACCGCTCGGACATTCCTGATATTTACCGGCAGGTGGCGACGCTGAAGGCCGTTATGATCCCCGAGGCGGGGCTTTCAGCAGACGATCGCCGATCGCGCCTTGACGAACTTTCACTTGCGGTGGGCCAAATGCGCCTTCTCGCGGAAGAGCAGCTAGCCATGCTCGACATCGAAAATGGCGATACCGAGGCGGCAATTTCACGCCTGCGTGCGCTCTATTTGGATGCAGAAGCGTCTGCGGGCTTGCGCGAACGGGCCGGTCAAGTGATTGTAGCACTGGGTGGGGAGCTGAACGGCTGATAGACCGGTACTTGGCACCCAGGGCGAAAAGAGCAGACAGAACAGGAGCGCAAGCTTTGAAATCAGTTGCAATATTTCTTGGATTGCTGAGCCTTGTGCTGATCACCGCCTGCGAAAAAAAAGAGGTGGTCTTGACTGGGGAACGCGAAGGTGTTCGCTCCGTGCTGGATGACCAGGCGGGTGAGGATGCATTGGCCTCGACACAGGCGCCACAGTCGGCACCGCCACTTTCGCTGCCCGCAACACGCGCCAACACGAACTGGACCCAGTCCATCGCCACCCCTGGTACCCGCACCGCGCATCCCGCGCTTGGCTCTGCGCCACGTCTCGTCTGGTCTGTGGATATTGGCGAAGGTGACGGACGTCGTAACCGGATCAGCGCCGACCCCATCGTAGCCGGAGGAAGGATTTTCACGCTGGACGCCAAGGCGAAGGTGACAGCCGTGGCCACCAATGGAAAGGTCATATGGTCCCGCGATCTGACACCTGCCAAGGATTCTGACGGCGACGGTAGCGGGGGCGGGCTGGCCTTTGGACAGGGCAAGGTGTTTGTCTCCTCCGGCTTTGGCCTTCTTACGGCGCTTGATGCGGCCACCGGACAAGAGGTTTGGCAGCAGAACCTGCGCACCACTGGTACTGGCAGCCCCACCGTTTCGGGCGATCTGGTCTACCTTGTTTCAGGTGATGAGGTGGGTTGGGCCATCGACATCAACAATGGCCGGATCAAGTGGCAGCTTTCCGGCACACCCAATGCCAACAACTTTACCGGCGCCCCGGCCCCGGCTGTCTCAAGCAAATATGTCGTTTTCGCCTTCGGTTCAGGCCAAGTACAGGGCGCATTCCGAAAGGGTGGTTTGCGCCGGTGGGACGCTCAGGTGGCGGGCAGCCGCACTGGATTTTCCAGCGCCAGCGTAACCGACATCACATCGGACCCGGTGATCGACGGCCGCCGCGTCTATGTGGGTAGCCATTCAGGCCGCACGATTGCGCTTGATCTTGAAACGGGCGAACGACTTTGGACCGCGCCCGAGGGTCCTCTGAACCCCGTCTGGCCCGTGGGCGGCTCGATCTTCATGGTCTCGGACCGCAATGAATTGCTGCGCCTCTCAGCTCAGGATGGGCGTCGTCTCTGGGGTACGGCCCTGCCCCTCTTTACCAATGCTAAGCCGCGCAAGCAGAACGAGATCTACGCTCATCACGGGCCGATCGTGGCCGGTGGCCGCCTAATCGTTGTCTCAAACGACGCAAAGATGCGCACGTTCAATGCCCAGAACGGCCAGTTGCTGAGCGAACTTCCGATGCCCGCTGGGGCCACAACCAACCCGGTTGTGGCAGGTAACACGATGTACGTGGTTTCGACCAAGGGTCAGTTGATGGCTTTCCGCTGACCCAAAGATACGCTAAAGGCGCGGTCTGAACCGTTGTGGAGCATTGAAAGATGAGTTTTTCGCTCGCCATTGTGGGGCGGCCCAATGTGGGCAAATCCACGCTGTTCAATCGCCTCGTCGGCAAACGCCTGGCCCTTGTGGATGACCAACCTGGCGTGACACGTGACCTGCGCGAAGGTGACGCGCGGCTTGGCGATCTGCGTTTTACAGTTATTGACACGGCCGGGTTGGAAGAAGCTACGGACCATTCACTCGAAGGCCGGATGCGCCGTCTTACAGAACGGGCCGTCGACATGGCGGATATCTGTCTCTTCATGATCGACGCCCGCACCGGCATAACGCCAACGGACGAAATGTTTGCTGAGATCCTGCGCAAACGCTCTAAGCACGTGATCTTGGCAGCCAACAAGGCCGAAGGAGCAGCCGCCGATGCTGGCGTGATCGAGGCCTACAGCCTGGGTCTTGGTGATCCGGTGCGGCTTTCAGCAGAGCATGGCGAGGGCCTAAACGAGCTTTACGCGCTGATCATGCCACTGGCCGATGAGTTCAAGGAAAGGGCAGACAACGACACTCCTATTACGGATGTGTCTGTGGAGGATGATGAGGATACCGGGTACCGTAAACCCACCATGGCGCGCCCGTTGCAAATTGCTGTCGTCGGCCGCCCAAACGCAGGTAAATCTACGCTGATCAATCAGATCCTGGGCGAGGACCGGCTACTGACAGGCCCCGAGGCTGGGATCACGCGAGATGCAATCTCTCTTCAGATCAACTGGGGCGGCTTGCCGGTACGCATCTTTGACACTGCAGGTATTCGCAAGAAGGCCAAGGTGCAGGAAAAGGTCGAAAAGCTATCAGTGGCCGATGGGCTGCGGGCGGTAAAATTTGCCGAGGTAGTAGTTGTCCTGCTAGACGCGGCCATTCCCTTTGAGCAACAGGACCTGCGTATCGCGGACCTTGCCGAGCGTGAGGGCCGCGCCGTGATCGTAGCGGTCAACAAATGGGATCTGGAGCACGAGAAACAGGACAAGCTGCGCGACTTAAAAGAGGCATTCGAACGCCTCCTGCCCCAGCTGCGCGGCGCGCCACTGGTGACGGTATCAGCCAAGACAGGGCGCGGACTTGACCGGCTACACCAGGCGATCGAAAAGGCCTACGAGACTTGGAACACCCGTGTCAGCACCGCGCAGCTGAACCGCTGGCTTACGGGGATGCTAGAAGCGCACCCACCCCCCGCACCTGGCGGCCGCCGGATCAAGCTGCGCTATATGACGCAGGCCAAGACCCGCCCGCCAGGCTTTGTAGTCATGTGCTCCAACCCTGACAAGCTTTCAGAGAGCTATTCACGCTATCTTATTAATGGCTTGCGGGAAGACTTTAATATGCCCGGCACACCGATCCGACTGCATATGCGCTCTCAGGCGGACAAGAACCCCTACAAGGGCCGCAAGAAATCTACACCATCCCGACTGCGCAAGCATCTCGACAAGAAAAGCTAATAACTTTCAATCTGTTGATTGCATTTTTGCGGTCTGGCCATCCTTAGTGACCTCAAGGGTTGGTCCGGCGGGCATACACCGTCTCAAGCGACAGACGGCGCATAACACTTGCAAAGTGTTGAAAAAAGTTCACACTTTCGAAACATAACGCGTGGGACAGGCGGACACTGGACCAGCTGCGTACCGGGACAAATTTGAGGCAGGACTGATGCTTACTATTCGTGAGTACGCCAAGCAATATGCGCGCAAGAGCGATGCCATGGGAGCACTTAGTTTCTTTGGCAGCTTTGCCGTTTACGTAGCAGCGCTGGTGATCGGATCCAGCTTTGCGAGTACGCTCTGGATTTCGGTGCCCATGGTTGTGATTCTGGCATTCGCGTCGGTGCGTCTTTACGTGCTGCAACATGATTGCGGGCATTATACGCTGTTCAGAACACGGGCTTGCAACGATGCAGCGGGCTATTCGCTGTCGATCGTCTCACTGACACCGTATCGGGTCATGCAATACAATCACAACCTGCACCATGCGCATCTAGGTGACCTCGACCATCGCGAAACCACTGAGGTGTTCACCATGACCTTGCAGGAGTGGCGTGAGGCGGGGGCGTTCAAACGGCTGTGGTACAGGCTTTATCGCAACCCGGCGATCATGCTCTCACTTGGCGGTATCTATGCCTATTTTATCGCGTATCGCTGGCCCAAGAACACTCGTGTTGTGGGTGTGAAGGGGGTTCTGGTGCATAATTTGATGGTAGTCGCCTATGTAGGCGCCGTTTGGATGATCTTTGGTTGGGCCGGCGTCGGCGTGCTGACGATCAGTGCGGTGCTTGCGGGTGTGATCGGGGTATTCCTAGTCTACCTGCAACATAACTTCGAGGAGACATACTGGGATCGCAAACCCCATCACCAGTTCCGCAGGGCAACGCTGGAGGGCTCAAGTTCCCTTGATCTGGGGCATTGGTGGGATATTGGCACAGGCAACATCGCCTATCACGACCTGCACCACTTCGCTCCCGGCATTCCATCGTTCCGCCTGCGCCATTGCCAGCGGAACCTGCCTGAAGAATTAAAGGTGAAGGACGTGATCCGGTGGCCCGAGGCAATCGCCAGCTTTCGCTGCAAGCTTTGGGATGAAAAGACACGTCGCATGATCCCCTTCCCTCGCACCCAAGCAGACGAGGTAGTGGCGGCAGAGTAGGCGAATGTCACCTTTCTCAGCGTCGCAGCACGCAGGAAATCACTTAAAGATTGGGTCAATCTCCAATCGTTTCATAGGGCACCAACACACGTATGGCGCGCAGCACAGATAACTGCTTTAGTTGTTGTGGGCCTGACCCGGGCCATCGTCAAAAAAGAAATGTGAAGCCCCGGGTCAAGCCCGAGGCGCGTTGCGCTTTTTACCCGCGATAGTCTCCGGCCCAATCCCAAGGGTTTGTGAAGTTGCCCATGACTTCTGTCAGTTTGGCCGCGTCACACTCACCCGTGCGTTCGATCTGTGCCACAAGACCGCGCTTCTTGGAATCGATTACCTCTACCACTTTCGCATTGATGCCCGCGCCCTCCAGCTCGGAATTGTAAATGCGCGTGATCGCCCGCTTGCGAAGATCTGGCTTGAAAACCTTTCCTACGGCGGTCTTGGGCAATTCGTCCAGCACTTCGACATGTCTCGGCTGAGCCGCCCGTTCCTTCACAGCTTGCTTGCAATGAGCGGTCAGCTCTTCGGAGGTCGCGCTCGCACCGTCCACCAGTTCGACATAGGCACAAGGGATCTCGCCAGAATAGGCATCTGGCTGACCAATTGCACCAGCCATGGCCACGGCTGGGTGCGCCATCAGCGCCTCTTCAATCTCAGCCGGATCAATGTTGTGACCACCGCGAATGATCAGATCCTTGGCACGGCCTGTGATCCAGAGATAACCGTCAGCATCAATCCGGCCCAGATCGCCCGTGCGCAAGTAGTCGTTCAGATGATAAAGCTCAGCATTCTTTTCGGCCTCCGTGTAGGTGTTGCCAGAGAAAACACCAGGGTTGGAGATGCAAATCTCTCCCACCTCGTCCACTGCGGTTTCAACAGGCGTGCCATCCGGCCCGACGTTGAAGATTTTAACGTCCGTATAAGGCAGCGGCACGCCAACTGAGCCAACTTTCTTTTCACCCGTTGGAGGGTTGCAGGATACAAGGCAGGTGGCCTCAGTCAGGCCATAGCCCTCGATCACGGCCATACCGGTGGCGGCCTCAAAACGCTTGAAGAGCTCCATCGGCATGGGCGCCGAGCCCGAGAAAGCGTTGTGCACGGTCGAGATGTCGGCGTCCACAGGCCGCTGCATCAGAGCAGAAACAGCCGTGGGCACAGTAATTACAAAGGTGATCTGCCAGCGTTCGATCAATTTCCAGAAATTGTCGAAGACACCGTCACCGCGATAGCCTGCAGGCGTGGGGAAGATCACATGCGCCCCGGATTTGATCATCGCCATCAGGATCACGTGGCAGGCAAACACGTGGAAGAGCGGCAGCGGGCACATGATATTGTCAGCCTCGGTAAAGAGCAGCTGATCGCCCAACCAACCATTGTAAATCATGCCGGAATAGCGATGCTGTGCCACCTTGGGCATGCCTGTCGTACCGCCCGTGTGAAAATAAGCGGCCACCCGGTCGCCTTGCGCATCCGGGAAAGTCAGTTCCTTGCTCTGATCGGCAATGGCCTTGTTGAAGTCCATTACCTCCGCCTTGTGCGCCACCGGATTTTTTGGACGGATCAGTGAAACGATCCAGCTTTTGGGGGGTGAGAGGTAGCGGTTGAGATCTATCTCTAGCACCGTTGTTACATTGGGCGCATCCTTGACGGCCTCAGCGGTTTTCTGGGCGATATCGGTCTTGGGGAAGGCTCGCAGAGTGACCACGACCTTGGCATTGGTTTCGCGCAAGATGGCGCTGATCTGATCGGGCTCCAGCAACGGGTTGATGGGGTTGGAGATACCCGCGATCATGCCGCCGATCATAGCCACGGCGGTTTCCAGAGCATTGGGCAAGATGAAGGCCACAACGTCCTTTTCGCCTATACCCATGGAGCGGAAAAGATTAGCGGCCTGACAGACCTGATCATGAAATTGCGACCATGTCAGGGTCTCTGATGGGTCAGTGGGACCAGAGGTCAGCTGATAGCTGATTGCCTTGTGGTCGGGATAGGTGTCGCGCACGTTCCGCAGTTTCTGGTAGAGCGTCTCGGGACGGTCCCGGTCTGCCCATGGCATCTGGTTTTCAAGATCGCGCGCGTCCTGACTGGTTGAAAATTGCATGTTGTAACCTCCCGCATCCGGCACAGTCCCAAGGTGCCGGGCATCTCCCTTAAACGTCAGATCACCATGATCAGCTTTGCGACCGTGCGCAAGTTTGACGCTGCGTTTCAATCTTCCACAAGCATGGGTTTTGCAGGAACACGAGGAAATCGTAGTGCTTCAATCTCACATAAAGAGGGGCGCTGCCCCCTACCGCCCGTTCCGTGCAACTCCCCGCAGAGTACTTCTGGACAGATGAAACAAGATTGCGGGATTTGGCTTCTTTCTGGTCAAAAATACCTGTTTATGGACATGTCCGCGCGTACAACGTGGCGTGTCATGCCGGAAAGACAAAGCTGCGGTCACGGGGGATGGTAAGCCAGAACTGGGCACCTTTTTCAGGCAGGAAAACGCCGGGCATTGAAGCCTTGATCAGCGTGTCGAGATCCTCAGAGCGGAATTCGACAAGGCTGGTGCCGCCCATGAAACGAGCGCGCTCGATGCTAACAGCGAGCGCTTTGCCGGTGGTTGCTGTCTCAGAGGGGCCCTGCCCGTTGCGGAAGAAATCCACTTTTACATATTGCGGACGGAAGATGACCTCGGCGGCTTTGCCATCAGACAGACCGGGGGCGTCGAAGGCGCCAAACGGCGTGTCGACCGCGCCGTTGCGGACCGTGCCCGTAACCACGTTGATGTCACTGAAAAACGCGACCGCGTCGCGGTCTACCGGGGCAGAGTAGATACCATGGGGTGTTCCATGTTGCACAAGCGCGCCGTCACGCATTAGAGCAATCGTGTCGGCCATGCGCATTGCCTCTTCCGGTTCATGAGTAACCAGCAGCACCGCAGTCCCCTCGGAGCGTAGAATTTCAAGCGTTTCATCGCGGATCCCGTCGCGCAGGCGATTGTCTAGGCCTGAAAACGGCTCATCCATCAACATGATGCCGGGCCGTGGTGCGAGGGCACGGGCGAGCGCAACGCGCTGTTGCTCCCCCCCTGAGAGTTCATGGGAATACGCGTTTTCGTATCGTGCAAGTCCTACGCGTTCGAGCAGTTCGCGCACCCTGAACGCCTTGGACTGGCGATCCCCGTTAAGGCCGAAGGCCACGTTCTCCCCCACCTTCAGATGGGGAAATAGCGCGAAATCCTGAAACATGAGGCCGATTTGACGCTCCTCGGGGGGCAGGCTCTTGCGGCCATCACAGACCAGCTTGCCATTCACATAGATCTCACCCTCATCCTGCTTTTCCACCCCGGCCACCATACGCAGCGTCGTGGACTTGCCGCAACCTGACGGGCCAAGAAGGCAAGTCACCTGCCCCGGGGCCACCCTAAGGGAGACATTGCGGATCACCTCCCGCCCACCATAGCGGCGTACAAGGTTTCTCAGTTCCAGTCTCGGGGCATCCTTCAAGGGGCAACCTCATCACTTTCATAAAGGGTTCGGCCCGTCGTTTGCCCGGCCCTGCTTAACCGCAAATATCAACCCTGCCTGAGACGTTCAAGGCGGCCCTTTGCGCCTCACTGCACCGCGTCCAGTACCGGACGAATGGTTTCGGAGAGGACCCGCTGCGTCACCGGCCCAGGGAAACGCAGTAGCACCCGGCCCTGCCCATCGATCAAATAGGTTTCCGGCACGCCATAAACGCCCCAGTCAAGCGCCATGCGCCCGTCCAGATCCGTGCCGATAGCCGTGTAGGGAGTACCCAACTCATCAAGGAAACCAACAGCATTGGTGGCATTGTCCTTGTAATTCACACCGTAGATCGGAATGCCTTCTTCTGCCAGCTGCATCAGAGTCGGATGTTCCACCCGGCAGGGGGCACACCAGCTGGCCCAGAAGTTCAAGATTTTAACGCTACCGCCCCGCAGGTCGGCATCCTCAAGTAGCTCCCAGTCTGCCAGCGGCTCGACCACCACGGCGGGGGCGGGTTTGCCCTGAATGGCAGAGGGCAACTCATTGGGGTTGTCCCGCCCTAAGCCCAGCAGGAAAAGGGCCGCAAGACCGGCAAAGATCAGCGGTGGGGCCAGCATGAGAGGAGAAACCCTAGCCATTGCGGCCACGCTCCTGTTCGAGGGCCTGCAACTCTGCCGCCACGCGGCGCGCGCGCCAGACGCTCACCAACACCAGCCCAACAAGCAACAGCAGGGTGACTGCGTAGGCGCTGAGCACCGTGTCAGCATATTTGCCAAGATCAGGCATCATCCCAGTCTTTCACGTGCAACGAGCGCCCGGATGCGGCGGGCGCGGATTTCGGTAAGGGTGCGCAGCAGGACCAGCGCGATAAACATCAAGACAAACCCCGCGATGCAAACAAGAAGCGGGAAGTAGAACACATCCGCCACGTTCTCTTCCTTGTCGAGGCTGAGCGAGGCCCTCTGGTGCAGGCCCTGGTTCCAGAAATTGACCGCATAGCGGCTGAGCAAGGCAAAGACCGAGCCCACAAGGCACAGGATCGCGGTGAGGTCAGCAGCCGTATCATCATTCTCGATCGCTGCCCAAAGCGCGATATAGCCAAGATAGAACAGCAACAGGATTAGGAATGAGGTCAACCGCGGGTCCCAGGCCCACCACGTACCCCACATAGGCTGTCCCCAGATCGCACCGGTCACAAGGGCGATGAACGTCATCACTACCCCCACAGGGGCCGCCGCGCGGGCGGCCAGCGCGCTGACGTGATGGCGGCGTACGAACCAGATGACCGAGGCCACAAGCATCATGAGCCAGGCATTGATCGCCATCAGCGCGCTTGGTACATGCAAATAGATAATCTTGACGGTCGAGCCCTGCCTTGCATCATCGGGCGTGAAGAAAAAGCCCCAGATCAAGCCCACCACAAGGCACATCCCTGCCAGCCACGCAATGGGCGCAAGCACCTTGTCAGTCGTCTCGATAAAGGTCTTGGGGTTAGCATATTCCCAGATGGAGCTGCGGCTCATGCGGTGTCTTCCTATCGCAAATTGGCTTTCAATACCGCAGCCGATGCCAGAGGCAAAAGCGCGATAGTGCCACAGGTGATCCCAGCCAGCATAAGAAGCGGGGTCTGAAAGGTTTGATCTTCTGCACTGCGTCGGGCCAACTCGGCCCCGAAGACCAATGTAGGAACATAGAGCGGCAATACCAGAAGGCTGAGCAGCAGGCCCCCGCGTTTCAAACCCACGGTCAGTGCCGCACCGAAGGTACCGATGAAACTGAGCGCTGGGGTCCCGAGCAGAAGGGAAAGGACAAGCGCCATCAAAGCCTTTGTGGGCAGGTTTAGCATGATGGCGAATACCGGCGAAACCAGCACTAAAGGCAGGCCCGTGGTGAGCCAATGGGCAAGGGATTTGATCATCGCGACGGCCTCCAGCGGCATGGGCGAAGTGGCCAGCAGGTCAAGGCTCCCATCCTCCCAATCCAGTGCAAAGATGCGGTCGAGTGAAAGTAGGCAGGCCAGAAGCGCGCCAAGCCAAAGTATCCCTGGCGCGATAATCGCCAACCGGTCACTTTGCGGGCCGACACTGAGGGGAACAAGCACAGTGACGATCAAGAAGAACACCAGTGCCAGGCCAAAGCCCCCGCCGGCGCGCATGGCAAGGCGCAGATCCCGGATCAGCAGGGCGATCACAGGAAGGCCTCGTCAAAGACGTCAATTGCAGTTGTAGTTGCGCAGAAGGCTGTCAGGTCCACTGTTTGAGCGGCTTTAAAACCAAGTTCGGTATGAGTAGCAGCAAGAACAGCGCCACCTGTTCTGAGGTGATCGCCAACGGTGCGTTCTAACATCGCCTGCGCCGCATCGTCGAGCGAGACTGTGGGTTCATCCAGTAGCCAAACAGGCCGTCCCGTGACCGTGAGCCGCGCCAACCCCAACCGGCGTTTCTGCCCGGCAGAGAGTTGTCCTGCCGCGCGGTGACGCAGCGGCGCAAGATCATAGGCCTCAATCGCCTTGTCCACTGCCCCACCACCAAAGACATCAGACCAAAAACACAGGTTCTCGATCACGGTCAGCGTGGCTTTCACACCGTCCTTGTGGCCTGCATAAGCAAGGCTGCTGGGGGCCGCGTTGATCTGGCCTGCAACAGAGGGTTGCAGGCCCGCCAATGAACGCAGAAGCGTGGTTTTACCGATGCCATTGGGACCACGCAGGATTAGGGCAGACCCAGCTTCAACACGGAAGGTGATGCCTTCCAGAATACGTATCCCGCCACGGGCGAGTGTCAGGTCTTGGACATCCAAAAGCATGGGCCAGCTTTAGCGCAACTTGGGCAGGGTTTGGAAGTGAAACCGAGAGGAGACGCGAGGCAACCGTAGGACAGAGCTTTTCCCCACTACCCTCTCTCACACCGGTAGTAGTGCCGCCGCGACGCGCCGCCCCTCGGAAAGGAGCACGTTATACGTTCGGCATACGGCGGGCGAGTTCATCGCTTCGACGCCCAGTCCAGCCTCTTCAAGCATGGTTCGGAAGGCGGCAGGAATATGCGCGGTGTCGGCTCCGGTCCCAATGAACAGCACGTCAATTTCGTCCACAAGCTCCAACAAGGGTTTGGTGTCTTCGTAGCCACCCCAATCCTGTACACCGGCCACCGTCACCAACAAGGGTGCATCAAAGGCGTGCCCTCCAACCCGGAAAAAGCCAGAGCCATAGCCGTCGATTGGCACCGCCCCATCAAACTGCATATCCGACAGTTGCATCACATCCCCCTCAGGTCCAAATTGGCAAACTGCTGATCACCGCCAGCGCAATAACCGCGTAAGCGACGCCACGATAGAGCTTTTCAAACTGTGGCGCAAAAAGCCTCTGCCCTATAAGAGTTGTAGAAGCGTAGGGTAACGACAGAACCAGCGCCAGCGCCAGAAGCTCGGCCGTGACCGCGCCCTGAAGGATCAGGTTGGCGATCAGAACCACGTCGAGGGCAGCCAGAAAGAGGATCGTGTTCGCCCGCACCGATTGCGCTACAGCCTGCCCAGCAAGGTAGAATAGGATCACCACCGGCCCCGTCAGCCCCGTCAACCCGCCCACGATCCCGGCAGCCCCCCCGATGGCAAGTATGGCGCATCGATTGACCGCGCCCTGATAACGCCAGCCTGCAATCAAAGCGGCCAACATGCCACCCGCCACACCAGTGATGATCCAGCGGATGGTAACCTGATCGAGATACCCAAGCAGCCCAAGCCCCGAGGGCACCGTCAGCAAGGCCGCCAGCACCAGCATCCCCACCTCTGCCCGGCTGCCCTGCCGCCAGGCACGTGGCAGGATCACGACGTTGCTGGCAATACCCGTGAGCGCAATCACCACAATGACTTGCTTTGGATCAAGGAAGATATTGGCCACAGGCACGAAAATCAGTGCTGTTCCAAAGCCGGAAAAGCCGCGCACCAGTCCGGCCACCCCTATTGTCAGCACCAGCCAGCCCAGCCCCTGCGTTGCCTGGACCTGTGTCAGGGCATCAGGGATCCACGTTGGCAAATTGTGTGCCTGCAGTCTTGTCCGGTTTGCTCCAATCCCGTTTAACGCCGAGCCACAGCAAAACCGCAGCGGCCACGAAAATCGACGAATACGTTCCGATGACGACACCCCAGATCATGGCGAATACAAAGCCACGGATCACATCACCGCCAAGAACGAACAGAGCAATCAACGCGAGCAGCGTGGTCACAGAGGTCATAACCGTCCTGCTCAGCGTTTCGTTAATCGAAATGTTCAGCACCTCAGACAACGGCTTTTTCTTATACTTACGCAGGTTCTCACGCACGCGGTCAAAAACGACCACCGTGTCGTTGAGCGAGTAACCCACGATCGTCAGCAGTGCAGCGATGATTGCAAGATCGAACTTGATCTGAAGTGCGGAGAAGATACCAATTGTCAGTACCACATCATGCACAAGTGCGGCCACCGCACCAACGGCAAACTGCCACTCGAACCTGAGCCAGATGTAAATCAGAACCGCCCCGATGGCGAGCAGCACCGCAATCGTGGCCGCCGTGATCAACTCCCCAGAGACCTTGGGGCCAACGCTCTCCACGGCGGTGAATTCTATGTCTGGCACGGCCTCTTGTAGGCTGATCTGCACATTTGAGATCACGTCGTTTGAGACGCTTTCCTGCCCCTCCTGCGCCTGAATTCGGATCATAGCAACATTCTGGTTAGGGCCGAAGGTGGGATCAAACACCTCGGTGATCGAAACATCACCAAGATCAAGCTGCGCAATGGCATCGCGGTACTGACCGATATCAATTGGCTCGGCACTTTGGGTCCGGACGGTTGTACCACCGCGGAAATCAATACCAAAATTAAGACCCTGTAAAGCAAACGATCCTATGGCCAAGATGATCAGAACGCCGGATGCGCCCAGTGTGATGCGCCAGCGGCTGAAGAAATCCCACTTGGTGTCTTGCGGCACCAGCCGCAGGGCTTTGCCCTGCAACACGGTCTTGGGGCGTTTCCGCTCAAACCAGATGACCACCATCAGACGGGTCACGAAAATGGCCGTGAACACCGAGGTCAGGATGCCAAGACCAAGCGTGATCGCAAAACCACGCACTGGGCCGCTGCCCATGGCAAAAAGGATCAGCGCGGTTATGAAGGTCGTTATATTGGCGTCCATAATCGCACTCAGCGCCTTTTCGTAGCCCAACTGAATGGCGCGAGAGGCTCCCTTGGCTGTGCGCATCTCCTCCTTGATCCGCTCAAACACCAGCACATTAGCGTCGACCGCCATACCGATGGTCAGCACGATGCCCGCGATGCCCGGCAGCGTCAGCGTCGCGCCGATGGCACTTAGCAGCCCAAAGATTAAGCCCACATTGATGATGAGCGCGATATTGGCGAAAACCCCAAAGAGGCCGTAGCTGAGGAACATGTATACCAGAACGAGGATAAAGGCGACGATACACGCAATCTGACCAGCGGCGATGCTATCAGCCCCCAGTTCCGGCCCGATGGTGCGTTCTTCCAGGAAGACCAGTTCAGCAGGTAAGGCACCCGCGCGCAAAAGAACGGCAAGCTGTGTGCTTTCCTCGACCGAGAATTGCCCGGTGATAATGCCTGATCCACCCGCGATATGGGCCTGGATCACAGGGGCGCTTACAACCTCATCATCCAGAACGATGGCGAAGGGATTGCCAATATTTTCCGCCGTGTAATCCCCGAAAAGCCGCGCCCCGCTAGGGTTGAAGCGGAAGGAAACAGCAGGCCGACCATTCTGGTCAAAATCAGGCTGCGCATCAACCAAATCTTCACCCGTTACAACGGGCGCGCTTTCCACGATGTAATAGACGCCGTCTTCATCCAGAGAGGGTAGAACTTCATTACCAGCACCGGGGCGTTCATCGGGGTTCGACGTACGGCCGATAACAGGCTGGAATGTCAGCTGCGCTGTGGTGCCAATGATCGCCTTGAGTTCTTCCGCACTGCCGATCCCGGGCACCTGGATCAGGATACGATCCACGCCCTGACGCTGGATTGTGGGCTCGCGCGTGCCGACCTCATCGATCCGGCGGCGCACGATTTCCAAGGCTTGCCGCAACGTGCGTTCGTCTGTTGCGCGCTGCTCGGCCTCGCTGAGGCGCACGAGGATGTCGGCGCCCTCGGTGGTCACGTCAATGTCAGTGGCTGCCACATCCGAGAGGCTGGCCACGGGTTGCGCCAGACCACGGACCAGACCGGCGGCGTAATCCACCTCCTCCGGCTTTTCAACAAGGCTGACACGAAGCTCTGCATTTTCAGTAGGTTGCAGACGAATTGGACCAATGCGGTCACGTTCTTCGCGCAAGAGGTCACGGACCTCGGGCCACATGCTCTCAATCCGGGTGACATAGACGTCATCAACCTGAACCTCAGCAAGAAGATGCGCGCCGCCGCGCAGATCAAGCCCAAGATTAACAAGGCTGGATGGCATCCAGCCCGGCCATGTCTCGACCAGCGCCCGGTTTTCCACCGTGTCCGCGCCGCGTTCAATCGCAACAACCGCGTCGTTGTGCGCCTCCACACGAGAATAGAACCCGTTAGGGAGGGCCATGAGCAGGCCAAGCGCCACCATGCCCCAGATCACAAAGCGTTTCCACAGGTCGATCTGCAGCATTTAGACGTTTCCCTTCAAAGGGTTAGAACATGTATGCGAAAATCAGCCTTCGGCTGGTTCAGTTTTGGATAGAACCTGACCAATGGTGGATTTTACCACGCGGACTTTGACGCCCGTTGCGATCTCAACCTCGATTTCGTCATCATCCTTAACCTTGGACACTTTGCCAATGAGGCCACCTTGCGTAACCACCTGATCACCCCGGCGCAGCGCCTCGACCATGGCGCGATGTTCCTTGAGTTTCTTTTGCTGAGGCCGGATTAGCAGGAACCACATGATCGCGAAGATCAAAATGAGAGGGATAAACTGTTCAATGCCACCCATGAGCAACGTCCTTGATTAATGGCGCGACAGCGGCGCCTTGATTTTGGCGGAACCTATGGTTTGCGCCAGGTATTTGCAAGGCGCGAAAGGGGCTGCAGTATCACGTTGGTATCACGTCAGTATTGCGTCGGTGCCCTCGCGGACGTGGCTTTGGGGCAAAATCCTAGTTGTCATGCCCAAAAGAGCACCCAGGCGTTCTGTCGTGACAGATGAACCGCACGACATGTCTCAACTGTAATGGCCCTGATTATGACCACAACATGGAGCTTGTGACTGTGGCCCCAATTGATCCCTGGACGGCTTTTCTGGTGTATCACTGATCCAAAGGGCACGACGGCAGCAGCGTATCGCAAACGAGTGGAGATGAATGCGACCGCTTCCCTGACGCGGATAATGCATGCATGGATTTCACAGTACTTTGAGACGTCGAAGGGACGGCGATTCCCCGGCAAGACCAACACTTGCATTTGCAATTATGCACGATAACGCGTGTAAGACAATCTTCGGCATGGCGATCCAACGGCTGAAAAGCAGTACTTTATGGTTGCGTTCCCAAATGAAATTATACCGTTGTGCAGGTACCATCGCTTCGCCAAGCCACTGTAAAGGGCTTAGCGCCAGTGTCAGGGCCAGGGTCAGGGTCAGGGTCAGGGTCAGGTTGCAGTAGCTAGAAAACCGTCAAAGAACGCTTGGGTCGCCGGGCCAAGGTTTTCAGAGAGGTAGCCGCCTTCCTGCACCACCAGCGTTTGCAGCCCCGCGTCCGATATCTCCCAGCCCGCTTGCGCAAAACCTGCATCTGTGATCTGCATCGCTCCCAGCGGGTCGTCTTTGTGAGGGTCTTGACCCAGCGCCACTATCAGCATGTCAGGCGCAAACTCCGCAACCCGGTCAAGACCGGCCCGAACCGCCTTAAGCCAGGGGCCATCCCCAGCCCCGACCGGCACGGGCAGGTTAAGGTTGAAACCCTCCCCTGCCCCGATTCCCGTCTCATGCGAATAGCCCCAGTAGAACGGATAGAAGTGACCCGGATCGGCATGAATCGAGACGGTCAGCACATCCGACCGATCGTAGAAATGCGCCTGCGTGCCGTTGCCATGATGAGCGTTGATGTCAAGCACAGCAATACGGGGGCGGTCCGCTTGCAGCGCATGCACCGCCAGCGCAATATTGTTGAAGTAGCACCCGCCACCCGCCACAGATTTCGTGTTGTGATGTCCACAGGGGCGGCAGAGCGCGTAGGCCAACGACAGGTTCTGTGCCACCATGTCCCGCGATGCATGTATCGCCACATACCCGGCCGAAAGCGCAGCAACACCTGTGCCCGCACCGATGGGTGAGGCAAGATCGCCCACGTAGCGCCCGACTTGCCCGGCAATGTCAATTGGCACCGTCTCTGCCCGGGTAATAGGTCGAATGCCAGGCACCATTTCGGGGCCCGCGCCGGGCAACTCGGACCAGAGGCGGTGACCGCCGAGTATAAATGCCATGTAATCCGCGTCATGGGTCTCTTGAACAGCGCTGAGCAAGTCCTCGGGCGGGGTATCGTCGGGGAAGGTCAGCGCGATCTCCTGCGCTCCGATCCCCTTGACGGCAGACAGCAGCGTCTCGACCCGCTCGGGCCGTTCATGGTGACGCTTGATAATACCGCGCTGCATGAAGAATTCCGGCGAATGCAGAGCATGATGGGGGGACCAGTAGACGTTCATATTCGGACCTTGCGGGTTGGGTTTGAGACCCACGCAGTTGAACCTACAGACATGGGAGCCGTCCAGAGGGATTTTGGCAAAGGCGGGGAGGCACAGACGCGTGTAGCGTCATGAATGCCAGACTGGGTCTTGTTGAGTCTTTTTGCCGGTCATAGGCTGTCATGGCAGGGGCTTGATGCGCTGCAGGACGGGAGAGGCGAACATGGCAAGCGGCTTTCATGGGGATTGGTACTGGGTCGAGCCGATTGACGCGCAGACCTTCGCCATCGGGGAGCCAAAATACGAGCAACAGAACTGGAGCTATCTGCTGATCGGAGAGCACCGCGCACTGCTCTTTGACACCGGGTCGTTTTTTGGGGACATCACCACCCTTTTGCCAGCACTTACAGACAAACCCCTGACCGTCTTGCCCTCACATATGCATTTTGATCATCTGGGTAACGTGACACGGTTTGATCACGTTGCAGTGGCGGACTTGGAGGAACTCCGCACCTGCTGTATCGGGGATAGACTGACACCGAAAGAGGCGCTTTTTCTGGGTGCGTGGGAAGATCGCGATGCGCCCACATTCCGGGTGGCCGAGTGGCTTGAGATCGGGTGCAAAATCGACCTTGGCGGGCGACGGTTGCAGCTGTTGCACACACCAGGGCATTCGATGGACAGCGTGTCGCTATGGGAGGCGGATCAGACACGACTTTTTGGTGCGGATTTCCTTTATCCCGGCGGGCTGCTGGCCGATATTCCAGGCGCCTCGTTGGCGGCTTACCTGAAAACGGCGGAGCGTTTGATCGATCTCTGCCCCGAGACACTGCGCATTTTCGCGGCGCATAGTGACCTCAGTTCCGAGGATCTGCCAGCTCCGCCTGTACTTGGGTTTGAGAGCCTGACGGCCTTGCGGGCCCGTTTGTCAGTGATCCTCGCGGCACCGCGGGACCTTGGCACAGAGGAGGTGCGGGAAGTGGCGGTGACGGACACAGTTTGGCTGGTTTACGATGGCCGAGCTTTGGTGGCAGCGGAGTGAAGCCACGTCTTAATCGGGTGTATTGGCCGACGCTATGCCAAGGCGAACCCCAGCTTGGGGAGCCAGAGACACCTGCCCCGGGCGTGACCCATGGCGTCCAGTCTGCACCCAAAACCAGGAATGGATTGCGCGCCCAACGCACACACTACACCCCGCGCAATTTCTGAGGCATAAGGCGGATGCGATTCACAACGAAGAAGGACAAGTCCGATGCATGACATTCGCGCCGTACGCGAGAACCCTGCCCAGTTTGACGCAGCGATGGCGCGCCGGGGGATCTCTGGTGCGTCATCGGAAATCTTGGCTGCCGATGAGTCCCGCCGCGCTCGCATTCTGGCAGCTGAGACCGCGCAGGCTGAACAAAACAAGGCCTCTAAGGAGGTCGGTGCCGCCAAAGGCCGGGGTGACGAGGCCGAGTTCGAGCGCCTGCGCGCCCTTGTGGCCGACAAGAAGGCCGAGGTCAGCGCAATGCAGGCCGAGGCCAAGGATCTGGACGCCAAGCTGACCGAATTGCTTTCGGCCCTGCCCAACCTGCCCTTTGAGGATGTTCCTGATGGCAAAGACGAGGACGACAATGTCGAAATCCGCCAATGGGGCACGCCCAAGACATTCGACTTCACCCCGAAAGAGCATTTCGAACTTGAGGGTGTGAAGCCCGGCATGGATTTCGAAACAGCGGCCAAGCTCAGCGGCTCGCGCTTCGTGCTGCTCTCGGGCGGCGTGGTGCGCATTCACCGGGCGCTGGCACAATTCATGATCGACACCCATGTAGAAGAAAACGGTCTGACAGAGACTTGGACGCCCGTACTGGTGCGCCCGGAGATGATGTATGGCACAGGCCAATTGCCAAAATTCGGCGAAGACAGCTACGAGACCACGAACGGCTGGTGGCTGGTGCCGACAGCCGAAGTGCCGCTGACCAATATCGTCAACGGTGAAATTGTGGACGAAGCCTCCCTGCCCCATCGTTACGTGGCGCATACGCAATGCTTCCGTTCAGAAGCTGGAAGCGCGGGCAAGGATACCGCGGGCATGTTGCGCCAGCACCAGTTTGAGAAGGTGGAAATGGTCTCTGTCACCCATCCTGATCATTCCCGTGCAGAGCTGGACCGGATGACGAGCTGCGCGCAGGGCATCCTTGAAAAGTTGGGGCTGGCCTATCGCACGGTGGTGCTGTGCGTGGGTGATATGGGCTTCGGCGCGCGCCGCACACACGATATCGAGGTGTGGTTGCCAGGGCAGAACACCTATCGTGAGATCAGCTCTGTGTCGGTCTGTGGTGA
Source organism: Roseovarius sp. (assembly GCA_963691795.1). Taxonomy (GTDB): domain Bacteria; phylum Pseudomonadota; class Alphaproteobacteria; order Rhodobacterales; family Rhodobacteraceae; genus Roseovarius. The sequence goes on along the minus strand of OY829373.1, from coordinate 2,215,912 downwards.
CTTCCAGGCCCGCCGGATGAATGCGCGGTTCCGTCCCGAGGCGGGCGGCAAGCCAGAATTCCTGCATACCCTAAATGGTTCAGGCCTTGCCGTCGGGCGCTGCCTTATTGCGGTGCTGGAAAATGGCCAGCGCGATGATGGCTCGGTCGATCTGCCGGAGGTTTTGCATCCCTACCTTGGGGGAAAAACGCGGCTTGGAGCGGATGGTGCCCTGACCTGAGCGCAACACCTGATGCGACGTCTCGGTTGAGGGCGCTGCCCGGCCGCCTCTGTTTTCCTGTGCTTGCCCAGTGAGTGCCAAAAACGCGCCGCCGGCATGACTTAGAGGCACGATCACCCGACGGAGTATGTATTGGAAAGATCAAGCTGGAAGATGGCGTTCTTGCTTCTTTCTGGTCCAAAATACCTACTGCGTGACGAGGCTCACGGGGGTTACGCCAAGGTAAAGCGCGAGCGCATAATGTAGTCCTTGCGCGGACCGGAGACGACCCACGTGCTGGACCAGTCAGGCCAGCCGGTGAAATCGTAGGTGACATCATAGATATCAGGATCGCAATGGTGCCGGTCAGCCGGGGCTGTTGCGGGATTGAAGCTGTGAAAAGGGCGGCCATCTTCAAACAGCACCTCTATGGCGCCATCTGGGCCGGGCCGCCAGTGGTAGCTGCGCTCAGCGCGCATTGGGGTGGCCTTGTCAAGCGTCAGCAGACCTTCCTCGCGGTAGTGCAGCCCGTTACCATCAGGCACGAACCGGACGGTTCCGTCGAACACACCCTGCCCACCCAAATGGTCCTCGATCAGCCGTTCAATGCGCCAAAGACCTGCAAAATCCATCAAACCCGGCACTGCCTCACCGCTCCTGCCTTGCCGCCAGTTGCCCATCAGTCTAAAGCACGCCCGACACCTGAGACAAACCCCGAAAGCGAGCCTGCCCGATGATCCCCCGTTATTCCCGCCCTGAAATGGTTCAGATCTGGGAGCCTGCCACAAAGTTCCGCATCTGGTACGAGATCGAGGCCCATGCCTGTGACGCAATGGCGGAGCTGGGAGTGATCCCGCGCGAGAATGCCGAGGCCGTCTGGAAAGCGAAAGATGTAGAATTCGACGTGGCCCGGATTGATGAGATCGAGGCGGTAACCAAGCATGATGTAATCGCTTTCCTCACACATCTGGCCGAACATGTGGGCAGTGACGAGGCGCGTTTTGTGCACCAGGGCATGACCAGTTCGGACGTGCTCGACACATGTTTCAACGTGCAGCTGACCCGCGCAGCCGACATCCTGATCGCTGACATGGAAGGGCTTCTGGCCGCGCTCAAGCGCCGGGCGCTGGAGCACAAGATGACGGTGCGGATCGGGCGTAGCCATGGCATCCACGCTGAGCCCACCACGATGGGCCTGACCTTCGCGCGCTTTTACGCCGAGATGGATCGCAACCTCACCCGCCTGCGCACCGCGCGCGAAGAGATTGCAACTGGTGCCATCTCGGGCGCGGTCGGCACTTTCGCCAATATCGACCCACGCGTGGAAAACCACGTCTGTGATAAGCTGGGCCTCAAACCTGAGCCGATTTCCACACAGGTGATCCCGCGCGACCGCCATGCCGCCTTCTTTGCTGCATTGGGCGTGGTTGGTTCCTCCATCGAGAACATCGCAACCGAAATCCGGCACATGCAGCGCACCGAGGTACTTGAAGGCGAGGAGTTCTTCTCAAAAGGTCAGAAGGGTAGCTCTGCCATGCCGCACAAGCGTAACCCAGTGCTGACCGAAAACCTCACCGGGCTGGCACGGCTGGTTCGGATGGCAGTGGTCCCGGCAATGGAAAACGTGGCGCTCTGGCATGAGCGTGATATTTCCCACAGCTCGGTCGAGCGCAATATTGGACCGGACACGACCGTGACGCTCGATTTCGCGCTGGCACGGCTGACAATGGTGATCGACAAGCTTGTGATCTATCCTGACAACATGCTGGCCAACATGAACAAATTCCGTGGCCTGGTGATGAGCCAGCGAGTGCTGCTGGCACTGACACAGGCCGGGGTCAGCCGCGAAGACGCCTATAAGCTGGTGCAGCGCAACGCGATGAAGGTCTGGGAAGAAGGCAAGGACTTCAAGACAGAGCTTCTTAATGATGCAGACGTGACAGCGGCGCTAAGCACTGAGGAGATCGAGGAAAAGTTCGATCTTGGCTATCACACCAAGCATGTTGATACGATCTTCAGACGTGTTTTCGGGGAAAGCTGAGACCGCGGTGCCCGCAATACGCATTTGTGATTTTGCCAGGGCTGTCGATTTCCGCTATCCTTGCTGGACTGGTAAGGAGACCGATATGAAATTGAGCACACTTGCCCTCTCTGCAACTCTTCTTGCGATATCGTCGGCATCCGCCTTGGCGATGTGCAAGGGTAAACACCGAGTGATCAGCTGTGCCGAGGGTATGGTCTATGATTTCGACAAACACATTTGCGTCGAGCCCCAGAGCAGCTAGGCGTCAACACGACAAGAAAATGAGATATACCCGTCAGGGCTGACGAGCAGGCGGGCGTTGGATGTTAGAAAATTATTCACCCTCACCTTTTACACTCAACAGATAGAGTGGTTTTCTGGGGGTGGTATGCCATCGACTAAATTGGCCAGTATCGTTCCGGTCCCAGCGGGCGGGTCAGCGGCAGCGCGGCTATCACGGCGGCAGAAGGCCGCCATAATCGTGCGTTTTCTGCTTAACAAAGGGGCCGATATCCCACTAACTGACCTGCCAGACCCACTGCAAGAAGTGCTGACCACGCAGATGGGGTCCATGCGCTATGTCGACCGCGAAACACTGGCTGAGGTGCTGGCAGAATTCGCGGCCGAGATCGAGGCGACAGGCCTTACCTTCCCGCGTGGCGTGGCGGGCGCGCTATCGGCGCTTGACGGGCGCATCAGCCCACAAACAGCCACCCGCCTGCGCAGGGAAGCGGGCGTGCGCCAGTTCGGTGATCCCTGGCAACAGGTCTGTACGGCCAAACCCGAGGCGCTGCGCGACATCCTGACCTCAGAAAGTACCGAGGTGGCGGCGATCCTGCTTTCCAAGCTGGACGTGGCGCGTGCAGCCGAGTTGCTGGGCCAGATCCCAGGGGCGACGGCGCGGCGCATCACCTACGCCATCTCGCAAACCAGTGGCGCAACGCCCGAGGCAGTGGACAGGATTGGCCTTGCGCTGGCCGCACAGCTTCACGATGCACCCCAGACGGCCTTTGAAACCTCGGCGGACGAACGGGTGGGGGCGATCCTGAATTTCTCACAGGCCGCGATCCGCGACGATGTCCTAACCGGCCTTGACGAGACGGACGGAGATTTCGCTGCGCTCGTCCGGCGCACAATCTTCACCTTCGACAATATTCCCGACCGGCTGCAGCCTACGGATGTGCCCACCCTGATCCGCGATCTGCCGCGCCAGATTTTGGTTACCGCGCTGACCGCGGCGCAAACCCGGGGAGGGGAAAGCGCTGATGTGGTGGAGTTTTTGCTTAGTAACCTTTCCAAAAGGATGAGCGATGCGCTGCGCGGCGAGATTGAGGAACAGCCCAAGATCCGCACCGAGGACAGCGAGGCGGTCATGTCCAAGCTGGTCAACAGCATCCGGATGTTGGAAGCCAACGGAGAGATCACGTTGCTTACCAAAGGTGATTAACAGGCGCGCAACCAACTTCGGGATCCAAAGAAGGGCCACGAAGAGGCCCAGTTCAGTTGTCATGTCTGGTCGATATGTTTGGCGGTGATGGGCCATTTGATGTCGGCAATACGTAAGATCGACAGCTTGCGTCTTTCTATTACCCTTTCTAGGACTGGCGCATAAACCGGCCAGGCTGAAGGCAACCCTGCCGTCCAGGGCGGGTGGGTCACAGGACAGGAAGACAGGTAAATGATCACTGGAAATCAGCCTCTTATCGATGCAATCCGCACGCGCTTTGCCCATGTGGACAGCTGCCCCTTTCAGGGGCCGCGCATCTTTTTTGAGAATGCAGGCGGCGCGCTGACGTTGAAATCGGTGGTTGAGACCTCGGGTTTTTTTGCCGCCATTCCCGACAACCCTGGCCGGATCAACCCCGCCGGCCAAGGCACACAGGACATCATTAATAAGGCCAAGGCAGATCTGGGTACGTTCATGAATGCCTCGACCGGGCAGTTTTTTGTTGGCGAAAGCGGGACTGAACTAATTTTTCGTATGGTGCGCACGGCCTGCGTGAACGCGCCCAAGCGCAGCAAAGTGATCGGCTCTTCCATCGAACATCCCGCCACGCGCAGTGCCGCGATGCGCTGGGCCGGGATTGCAGAGCTCGATTATGTCAACGTGCCGCATGATGACGCCACGGGGCTGGTCCGGGCCGAGGACTACGCCGCGCGGATGACGCCTGATGTGGCGGTGGCCACGATCTTGCATGCCTCGCCCGTGACAGGGATGGGGATGGACGTGGCCGCAATCTCGAAGGCCATTCGCGCCGTATCGCCTGACTGTTTTATCATTGTTGATGGGATCCAGCATGCCGCCCATGGGCAGATGGACCTCGACGCCTACGATGTCGATGGTTACGCAATCTCACCCTACAAGGTCTTTTCGCGTCACGGCTACGGCGTGGCGTGGATTTCTGAACGGATGACGGCCCTGCCGCATGACATGCTGATCAATGCGCCAGCCACGGGATGGGAATTTGGCACGAGGGATGCAGGATCGTATGCAACCGTTTCGGACGTGGTGGCCTATTTCGATTGGTTGGGGGGCGAAGTCTCGGACGCAACAGACCGGCGCGAAAGGATCGAGGCAGCGGGTCGGGCAATCCATGGGTATGAGACCCACCTAACGACCGCAATGATCAACGGGATCGGCAATCTGCCTGGGCTGCGCGACATGGCGCATGTGACCATCCTTGCTGGAGAAGATAATCCGGCGCGCGAGGGGCTGGTGTCGATTGTTGTCGAAGGCAAGCCATCTGAAGAGGTGGTTGAGGTGCTCAACGCCCAAGGAATTCGCACGCACACGCGCAAGGCCGATCATTATTCGGGCAATGTACTAACGCCACTGGGATTGCCAGACTGCATCCGGATTTCGATGTGTCACTACAATACCGAGCAGGAGGTGGCGTTGCTTTTGGGAGCAATCAAGGCAATGGAAGAGGGCTGACAGGCCAGCGTGTCAGCCCTTGCGGGATTGTCTCACCTGCTCAGCGAGCCAAAAGCGTATTGACCCAGACAGGAACGGTCTGGGACGCCTTGCCAAGAATGCAGTCATGAAAGTCGCGCGAGGCGGCGGAGGCCTCAAGGTTGATCTCTACCGTCCGCGCCCCCATGCGCCTTGCGTGCTGGCCATAGGCCGCCGCCGGAAAGACCTGACCCGATGTGCCGATAGCCACGAAAAGATCAGCCTCGTTCAGGGCCACGTCAATAGCGTCGAGATGGTAAGGCATTTCTCCAAACCAGACGACATCGGGCCGCACGGCCTGCACCGCGCAGGCCGGGCATTCATCCCCCGACATCATTTGCGGTGGAGCCTTCCAGCGGTGGCCACATGCGTTGCAGAGCGCCCCAGCAAGGGTGCCGTGCATATGCAGCACATTGCGCGTGCCCGCCGCCTCATGGAGGCCGTCGACATTTTGGGTGATGATAAGCACCTCACCCGCGTGCTCTGCCTCGAGCCGGGCCAGGGCAAAATGAGCGGGATTGGGCGCGGCCTCGGCCGCCTGAACTCGGCGGGCGTTGTAAAAATCATGCACTAGCGCGGGATTGCGAGCAAAGCCTTCGGGCGTGGCCACATCCTCGAGGTCATATTGCGTCCAGACCCCGCCCTTGTCGCGAAATGTACCGAGCCCACTTTCAGCAGATATCCCGGCCCCAGTGAGGATAACAATCTTTTCCATGTTTCATGATTGCCGTAAGAGGGAGCTCATGACCAGCCGTATCCTTTTTGTTTGCCTTGGAAATATCTGTCGTTCTCCCGCTGCCGAGGGGGTGTTCCGCGCTGTGATGCCAAATGTTTATACTGATAGTTGTGGGACCAGTGACTGGCATATCGGCAAGCCGCCCTACGGCCCGATGCAGGCGGCGGCCGAAGCGCGGGGATATGACTTGCGCGATCTGCGGGCGCGCCAGCTTTCGGTGCGTGATTTCGAGCGGTTCGATCTGATCGTAGCGATGGACGCACAGAATGTGCGCGATATCGAAGCGGTGCGCCCAGAAAGAAACGCAACGCCCATACGCCTCTTCACCGATTTCGCGCCCGACGCGGGAATGGACCACGTACCGGACCCTTACTACACCCACGATTTCGACGGCTCATTGCACCTGATAGAGCGTGCCGCAGGCGGGTTGGCCGAGAGAGTACGCTCCGGCAGTCTTACTGTGGAAGATTGAACACCTGACCAGGGTAGATCAGGTCCGGGTCGCGGATCCGGTCGCGGTTGGCCTCGAAAATCCGGACATAGGCCGTTCCTTCGCCATAACGCTCCCGCGAGATGGCCCAGAGCGTACTGCCCTTCTGCACAGTGATGGCGCTCACGTCGCCACCGCCTTCGGTCTGGGTCAGCACGTCTTGGTTTTCGCGCTTGAATGGGGTTTCGACGCGGGAGGTGACATTTCCATCCTCGTCCACTTCATCGATGCGCAGCGTGTAGACACCGGTATCGACCTCGGGCAATTCTGAGCGCCAATTGCCATCCTCTTCGATCCGGGACGAAGTGACGGGAGTATTGTCGAGATACACGCGAACAAAGGCCTGACGCTGACCACGGCCTGAGAGCTGCACATTGCCCTCAATAGAATAGGTGATGGTATCGAGGGCCACGGCTGACATGACCTCGGGCGCAGTATTGGCAGGTACTGGAGGCTGGATCACGCGGACACCGTCTTCGTCGGAAAGCAAAACTGCGGTTGTTTGTTCCTCGGCGTCCTTTGCGGCGCCCGACGTTGTGTCAACCTGAGGCTCAGGCGCATCCTGTGTAGATGCTTCGGCCGTTTCCGTCTCCGTGGCTGTAGTTTCCCTGGCCTCGTCCTGTTCTGGCGCAGGGGCCTCTTGAGTAGGTTCAGTTTGCGCGAGAGCTTCTTTTTCAGGCTGCGCCTGTGTGGCCCTCGCGGTTTCTGCCTCCTGTTCTGTCTGATCTTCCGTCTGCACTTCTGCCGACGTCCCTTCCTCGACCAGGGTCTCCTTCGGTTCCTGTGCAGCCTCTGCCACGCGGACCATGGGGGCAATAATCACATCCTCGAGCGAGGCTAGCACCTCGCCCGTTTCGGGGGACTTGGAGGACAAGCGCAGCACGCGGGGCTGGTCACTGATCTCGATGCTCAGGAACTGGGCAAACTCGCCAGTATCATCAGTTGGAAACGTGGCTGTCTCTTCATCATCTATAAGAACGGTGACGTCCCATCCGGCTTCCGACGTTCCAGAGATCAGCATCTGGCCATCAGCTTCAAGACGAAAGGTGGAAATGTTGGGCGCTGACGCGGGGCGGGGCGTGGCCTCAATCACCTCGGGTATGGTTTCCTCGGGCGCAGCGGTCTCGGTCTGAGGCTCGGTTGATTGCTCTGCCTGAGCTGTTTGCTCATCCTGAGACTCGACCAGTGCAACGGGTTCAGGTTCGGAGTTTGACGGCTCGGGCGTGAAAACTCCTGCCACGTAAAGCCCGCCACCAACAACTGCAGCCGCAGCTACACTCGCAATCCCCAAAGTCTGCCCGCCAGCCATCCCAGCCAGTTTGCTCATGCCGTATCCTTTCGCCTACGCCTTGTATATCCGCGCAGTTGCCGGACACTACCAACAACGGTATCTAGGGTCAAAAGAACCCGTCCTTCAGCCATGGTGAACCTATGACAGCACGTTCAATCTGTGTCTTTTGCGGCTCACGTTCGGGCGTATTGCCGGAATATGGAGCTGCTGCAAGCGAATTGGGGGGCAAAATCGCCCGAAACGGCTGGCGATTGGTCTATGGTGCGGGGGATGTGGGGCTGATGGGTGCGGTGGCCAATGCCGCGCAAGCCGAAGGGGGCGAAACATTTGGAGTAATCCCGGAACACCTGGTGCGGTGGGAAGTCGGCAAGACGGACCTAACGCACTATGTGGTGACCGAGACGATGCATGAGCGCAAGAAGGTCATGTTCATGAACTGCGATGCGATCGTGGTGATGCCGGGCGGCGCTGGCTCGTTAGACGAGTTTTTCGAGGTGTTGACATGGCGGCAACTGGAATTGCACAAAAAGCCGGTGATCCTAATGGATGTGGCCAGGTACTGGGGACCGCTGATGGCGTTGATGCATCATGTGGTAGAGCAGGGGTTTGCTGATGCATCCCTTTTGGACTTTATCACGGTCTGCGCGGGACCCGATGCAGTGATTGCCGCCTTGAGCTGATATTCAAGCGGTGGCGCTAAATCTTCCAAAGATCCTGGGACGCATTCATTAGAATAATGCGCACCCACCAAGTTACGTCCTTCACACCACTGCTGAGACCTGCGCAAAACGTCCAGCACCGACCAAAGCGGACACCTGTGCCACCTCCAGCGTGAAGGCCCCGCTTATCCCGTCAGCCGCCTGATCGGAAAGTTCATAGGCCCATTGGGGACCCGTGACGAACGTTTCACGCAGGATACTGGCGCCCTGGCGCACGCGTACAAGGTACTGCTCCGTCTCCTCTGACAGCGGTACATCCACCCCCTGCCACGTATCGCCGCCCGTTCGTGTGCGCCTGATCCAGGTCGCCTCACGGCGTTCGCCCAATCTACCTGACAAGCGCAAGTGCACCGGGGAAAGCGGGCGCAGCCCCGCCCCATTAAAGGCCAGAGAAGCACGGTTATATGTCGAGCTGTCAAAGCTCTGAGACGCTGGACCCACACGGTAGAAACGCTTGAGGCCCAGTTGGTCAACAGTCAGGTTGATCTGGCGTGGCGATCCGTCCAGACGCACGAGGAAGGACCCCGCAGGCCACACCTGGTCCACCTCGGTGCCCATCTGGCCACGCAGGCGGTGTTCAATCCGGTAGGTATTTTTTTCAACAAGCGTGGCGTCGCGGAACTGCATCAGTTCCCATCCGTCAGGCGTGCCATCCCCGATTGCACAAAGATTACCACCACCCAGAAGCTTGTCAGCACTGATGCTCTCAAGCGTGCCGTGCAGCATAGTGATGCCAAGGCCTAGCCCCCGATCCACCACGCCGCTTTGCACCGGCAAAAGTGGGGCCTGCGTCAGGCCTACGGGCGTGCGCAGCGCAAGGATCTGGTCGAGCGTGTAACCCGTATCTTCGCTTGAGCTGTAAAGCGCAGCCGACCCCGGCCAAGGGTCCGCCATAACTGCGATATGGGGTGCATGTGGCACTTCCTTGCCCGTCATCAGGGGTAAGTCCATGTAAAACGGCGTCACGAGCCCCGGCACTGTAAAAGACCGCGCCCCACCCAGCCGTTCTTCATAGGGCAGCTTGCGGTAGGTCTCCGGTTCGATCCGGACCGCTTCGATCTTCTGGACATGGGCCATCATCTCGACCCGGTCCACCCGGAAAAGTCCCTTGCCGCCCTCCTCGGGCAGGGTGATCACGTCACCCGCACCGACCTCCAGCCGTGACCGCGGTAGGGTCAGGGTCGCGCTGTCAGTGGCCACGCGCGCCTCTGCCAGCCACCGCTCAGCGGTCTGGCGGGCCTCAGCCCGGGTCATCAGAAGCGGTAGCTCAGAAGTTGAAACGCCTTGCGCGTTATCACCAGGGATAGCGGCTTCTTCGGCGACCACCTCGAAATCCGCGCCCGCCTCGATGAAGCGTAGGCGCACGCAGCCCGACAGCTCCACATCATTGCTCCGCACCTCTTCGATCGTGGCCCCCGTCTGCGCATCGCGCACAGTTTCATCGGGCACGATGTCATGATTGGCCTTTCCATCACGCAGCCGAAAGCTCAATTCACCCCCGCGTTCCACTGCATCCGCCCCGTGTTTCAGCATCAAGGGTTGCAGAATCGACCGTGGCTGAGCCACTTGTTCGACCAGGTAACCCGGCACAAGGCCGTGCAGGTCATCGGTATTGCAATGGGTCAGCCCAGCAGCGGTACAGACCTCATCCACCACGGACGCCAGGCGATAGGCTGACATGCGCCCAGTGATCCAGTGACCACGAAGGTAGTTTTCGCCATCCGACCACACCTTCTTGAGATTGGGAAAAAAAGGAAAGGGCCGCGCGTCCCAAGCCCAGACGCAGGCGTGATCCATGTCGATCATGGGCTTGGCATAGACCTCAGACACCGGGTTGTTGGCCGGGTTGGTCCAATAGCCGGATATGGCGCGCAGGTACTGAAACTGGTTCAGATCATCGCGCAACCCGTTGGAAAAATGAGGCATCCGGGATTCAGAGGATTTGGCATCCAGGAACTTGTTGGGCTGGTTCGTCCCCTTGTCGATGGCCGCACAGCCATATTCGGTAAAACGGATGGGCTTGGATTGCGGCACCCAGGCCGTGGCATCGGCCTGTCGCACGCCGCCGATGCGTTCGTGATGTTTGCGCGCCCACCAGTTGCGGATGTCCTTGTAGCGCCAGACCCAGGGCTCATCATGGGCCTCATCCGTGATGGGCGTGCGGATCTGCGCCTTACGGGCCTTGTCGGAGCGGTAATACCAATCATACCCCTCTCCGCCCTGCACATTGGCCATCAGGTAGTCGAGATTATAAATGGATTTCCACACGGCATCTGCGTGATCATCCTCATCTCGCCAGTCGCTGAGCGGCATGTAATTGTCGATGCCAACAAAATCGATATTGGCATCTGCCCAAAGTGGATCAAGGTGAAAAAACCGGTCGCCACTGCCATCCTGCGGCTGGTAGCCGAAATATTCTGACCAGTCGGCGGCATAGGAAATCTTGACGTCCGGGCCAAGCAACGTGCGAACCTCGGCAGCAAGGCTGATCAGATGGGCGACCGCCGGAAAACTGTTGGCCACCCCCCGAATCTGGGTCAGCCCGCGCATTTCAGAGCCGATGCAAAAGCTCTCCACACCACCTGCCGCTGCGCACAAAGCGGCCTGATGCAAAATGAAACGGCGGTAGCTCCATTCCTCAGGGCCAGAGTAGACAACCGGGCTGATCAGCACATTGCCCGTAAAGGCGAGTGGATTGAAAGCCGTGCTGGCATTTGGGGAAAGCGCGGTGAGACCACTAATGGAGAAGTCCACCGCACTGGCGGTTCCAAAGAACGTATCCACTTCCACCCTGGCGGCCGCTGTCCCATCAGGGCTGTTTGTCTGCCCCGGCGCTTTCGAGGTAGTGATGCGGCCCCGCCACGGCAGAACCGGTTGCGTTGTGGCCGTGCTGTAGGGATCGGGCAGGCTGTTACCTGCAACCTGATCCATAAGGATGAAAGGGTAATACATCACGTCCTGTCCGGCCTCTTTCAGGGCGCGGATCGCTTCGATCACCGACTGGTCCGTGGGCGTACCGCCATACACAGGCGCATTGCCTGCATCGCGCGGCACTTGTGGGGCGTTGAACCGGTTCAGTCCAGCTACCCGCCAGGGCATATTGAGGCCATCCTCGGTGGCGCGTTCCACCTTGGGGCGGATTGTGCAAGTGCCACAGCGCAGATCATCGCCGAACCAGCTGACGATCAGCGAGGTGGTTTTGCAATTGGGCAACTCCCCCTGCATCGCCCCAAGCGACGTCAGCAGGTCCGATTTCTGCGCGGCACTGTTCACATTGGCCAACCGCATCTTGCCCAACCCGTCGGTGACATGCACGCCCGTTGTGGCTAGCGCATATTCCCCACTGCCCGGCAAAAGTGCCACGCCCTTGACGGCATGAACGGGATCCAGCGTGGCCCCCGGTAGAGATTTCTGCGCAGGGCGATTGACCTCGAACGTGAATTGCGGGACGCGATTGCCGTAAGGCGTCAGGTCAATATCCTCGATCACCACATAGGCCGTGCCGCGATAGGCTGGCACCTGCCCTGCGCCCTCCACAGCCTCGATCTTGGGATCGGGCAGTTGATCGGGCGTACCATTGTAAACCCGCAAGGTCAGACTGTCGCGCGCCACTTCGGACCCATCGGCCCAAATGCGGCCCACATGGGTGATTTCTCCTTCGCAAAGGCCAATGGCAAGGCTGATTGAATAAGAGTATCGCACTTGTTTGGGTGCGGAGGGCGCCCCCTTGCCGCCGCCCGAAACGGATACGCTTTGTTTGAATTGCGAGGCCCAGATCACATTGCCCGCTACCCGCATCCGGCCATAAACACGAGAGATTGCATCACCCTCACCCGTGCCCGTCAGGCGCAAGCGGCTAACCCGGCCCGTCTCCACCGCGTCCGAGCCGTGGCCCAGCAGTTTCTGGTCAATCGACCGGCCGATCATAGCCCCGGTGAAGCGGCCCACAGCGGCCATGGACAGGCCTAGAACCGTGCCTCCGATAGAGCCACCAATGGCAGCCCCTGCGGCGGAAAGAAGGATGGTTGCCATATCTCAGATCTCCTGCGGGAAGGCAAAACGCGCCACGATCCTGCGACGCCAAGGGGCGCTCAGCGGGCTTTCGACGACAGCATGGCCAGAATAGGCGTGGATAAAACTGGCCTCAGGGCCAATCCGGGCGGCCAGCCCTAGATGCTTAGCCACTGAGCTGTCGCGCATCCGGAAAAGCAGCAGGTCGCCGGGCGCATCATCCACTAGACGTTTGGGCTGGAAGTGCCGCAACGCTGCGTTCCACAGCGTTTCAACGCGCTGCGGCTCAGACCAATCCATGGTGTATGCAGGCACCGCCTCAGGCTCAGACCCCAGCACATCGCGCCAAACGCCCCGGACCAACCCCAGGCAATCTGCCCCCGCCCCAAGGCATGAGGATTGGTGACGGTAGGGCGTACCGATCCATTGCCTGGCAGAGGCGACCACACGGTCATGCATATCGCTCACCCCCTACGGCTTCCGCCATCGACATCCGTGGCACGCGCCGGATCTGTGAAGGACCAGTCATCGCCCGGAATATCGGGAAAGCCCTTGAAGTCCAGCAGCGTACCGAACTTAGCCAGATGCGCGTCCATTGTCGTGTCGGCGCCAGCCACAAGCCGCACCCGGTCACCCTTGGCAATGGGCAGGCGGATAGGGCGCCACAGCTCAATGACCCGTAATCCGTCTTCAACGTAGTCACGTTTGATCGTCTCCGAGAGGTCGCGCGCTGCGCCGTCCAGCATGCGCAGAGTGCCAAACTGAAACCAGCCCTCTGCATAGGCATCGAGGCCAGAGAAGCGGAACACCCGACGTTCTTCGATGGCCTGAATGTCTGCGTCGGTGGTAAAGTTGGGATTATTGGCGTCCACATCGCCTTGCGCCGTCTTCTGGTAAACCCGCCCGGACGGCTGGTTGAGCACATCCGTCAGCCCCCGCAATTCCGCCTCAAACGCCCCGTCAGAGCGGCGTACCTCACCGATATGGCCCCGAAAGACCAGGGCGCGACAGTCCACATCGGCCCAGTTGACCAGCCAGGCGCGGACCTCGGCACCGTCAAAACGCCCCGCCTCGATGTCATCATCACGTATCGCGGCATCAGTGAGCGCGCCCAGCGCCTCAGTATTGTCAACAGAAAGCCCTGTACTCTGCTCAAGCGCTGAGGCGCTCAGCCCGCTATCGGCCTTGAAAGAGATCCCCTCAAAACTCAGATCACCGTCGTGATCAGTGAATCCCATAAGCCAACCATCCTTACGCTTAACAGCCCAACAACGGCAGATCGTGGTATTGCCACTGGCAAGATGTTCGGCTAGCCCCTGATCCAGCGCACTCATACCCGCACCTCGACAATCGGCACGCTAGGCGCGTCACCGGCCTGAAAACTAGCAATGCTGGTCTGGATACGGTCGGTATCAAAGCGCACCGGCACGTCAAATTCGTACCCCGCGGTAATTGATACACCCTCGCTTGGGGGATGATCGAAGGTCAGAATGCCATTGATCGTATCAACTGTGAAGTTGACCCCCTCACGCTGTTCGATCTCGCCCAGACCGACCCGCACCGTGCCCGCCACGGGCTTGGTGATCGGACGCTCGTAAAGATGCGGGCCGGAGGGATAGCGCTTGATCAGCTGGTAGGTGCTAGTGACATCGTCGCCCGTACCAATCACCTGATCGTCATAGGCGGGCTCTGCCGTGGGTCTCGACGATTTGTAGTCTGTCCAATCCTTCCAGCGAAAGCCGTTGATCTGACCCTGACGCGCCTCGAAAAAAGCAATCAGTGTCTCGATGTCGTCAAGACTGCGCAGAGCCACGCCAGCATCATAGCGCCGTCGCGAATGCCGCCAGGGCGTGTTACGCTCTTCATAGCCATTGGCCAGCGTCACGACGTCCGTATAGCGCTCCGGCCCACCAATGGACCCAAAGCTCAGGCTCGCGGGAAAGCGTATTTCGTGGAAACTCATGGTCCTCACCCCTTGTTAGCGATTGCGATTACCTTGCCCGATGGCCCGGCCCAGCTGCGCGGCCAGTTGGCCCCGACTGCGACGGAAACTTTCCACATCAGGCGTTTGAATATTCATCACCACGTTGACAGGCCGCCCACCCTGCGCCCTGACACCTAGCTTGCCATCAGAACCGCGCGAAAGTGGCATGATTGCCTCCGGCCCCGCCTCTCCCATCAGACCCATGCCGCCGCGCATCGGGAACATGGTTGGGCCGTTGACAACACCGCCATTGGCAAAGGCCTGCACGCGTCCTTGCGAGAAAGACGAACCTTTCTCAAAGGGCAAAAGCCCACCGATCAATCCGGTCAATCCATCGCCCACCAACCCGCCGATATGGCGTGTCACCGGTTTGACGGCTGCATTGAAAGCAGTGTTGACCAGCGTACTGGCCAGCGTGTCCAGTGCATCCGACAGGCTGTCACCATGGATGACTGCCCGGCGCAGCGACCGTGTCAGCCCCCGGCTGATACCACGCTCCAGCGTCGCCACATCCTGGCCCGTGCCGGCAAACACCTCGCGCATTCTTGCGAGTTCCGCATTGAACGCCGCCGCCATATCGCTGGCCTGACCCAGATGTTCGTCCAACGCTTCCACCTGTATATCCAGATCATCAAGCCGATCCATTGCACCCATCCTTTGTCTTTGCGTCATGATCCGGGAACGCCCGCATCAGATCTTCCATTCGCCCGCGTTTCAGCGGGGCCGCGCCCTGCGCCTTGCCCAGCATCAGCTCAAGCTCTGCCGGGGTCAGCGCCCAGAATTCCGCCGGGCGCAGGCCAAGCCCGCGCATCCCCGCCTGCATCAGAACAGACCAGTCAATCCCGCTCATGCCGGGGCGTCGGGTAGCATGAAGGACCGCGCCAGAAGCTCTGCCGCCACCTTGGCCGCGCCGGTCAGACCGCCCTCGATCTCAGCCGTCAGCAGATCCTGCGCCGTGCCCTGCCAGCCACCACCCCGCAGCCCAGCCACGATCAGGGCCAGCACATCGCGCGACGAAAACCCGCCGCCCTCAAACCGCTCCACCAGATCGACAAGGTTGCCTGTCTCCAGCGCCACCTCAAGCTCTGCCAAGGCGCCCAAAGTCAGCTTCAGCACCTTGCGCTGCCCATCAAGCACCAGCGCCACTTCTCCCGTCCACGGATTGGCCATCACCC
This sequence comes from Roseovarius sp., assembly GCA_963691795.1. Taxonomy (GTDB): domain Bacteria; phylum Pseudomonadota; class Alphaproteobacteria; order Rhodobacterales; family Rhodobacteraceae; genus Roseovarius. The sequence continues at coordinate 2,200,331 of OY829373.1, read as the reverse complement.
CTGCCCTTCCCCGATCAAAGCGCCGTAAAGGTCAGCTGACCGGCGGAGGAGAGAGACAATTCATAGGTCGCCTCCCCGTCATGGGTGCCGGCATATTCGATGCTGGACACCTGGAACGGCCCCTCCACGGTGCCGAAATCCGGGATCACCACCTGGAAATCGGGCATCTCACCATCAAAGAAGATCTGGCGCACGCGCTCATCTGTAGCCTCATCACGAAAAATACCCGAGCCGCTGATACTAGCGGTTTTCACGCCTGCACCGGCCAGCAATTCACGCCAGCCGCCTGCGGATTCCAGGCTGGTGACATCGACACTTTCAGCGTTGAAGTTGATCCGCGTGGCCCTTAGGCCTGCAACGGTCTCGAAGGTGCCGCTGCTGCTGAGGTCGATCTTGACCAACAGGTCCTTGCCATTCTGAACTGCCATATTTCTCTCCGGTCTTTCAAAAGGTTAAAGAATGTCATCCACTCGGGCGCGGAAGATGATGTCGATCCGGCGGATATCACCAGCGCCCTCCCGACGGGCGCGCGCGCGGAAGAAATTGAGCGCGACAAGCTGGCCCCGTGCCAGCGTTAGCGGCGCATCCACCAGCGCGTCATTGATCGCAGCGGCAACCGATTTCGCCGTATGGAACCCAGCCGCATCACTGACAACCGAGATGGTGAAGCGATGCCACGCACCATAGCCGCCACTGTCAGCGACGCCCTGTACCTGCTCGCTCCCCAACAAAACGTAGGTGCTCGGCAAGGTACCGTTTGGCTGCGCATCATAGATGGCCGTACCAACCAACTGCGCCAAGGCCGTGTCCGTGTGAAGCTGTTGGTACACCGCAGCCTGCAATGCGGCTGAAACTGCATAACTCATGCCGCCACCTCTTCTTGCACAAAACAGGTCAGGTAGCGTCCATCGCCACCAAACTCGCCGACAGCATGGATTTTGAAGATCCGAGTACCATCCCGAAACCGTTGCCCTGCTACGGGGCGCGAGGGGGCCCCAAAGGCTGCAGAGCGGATTACCACCCGATAGCCAGTTAGGGACATCGCGCCGCCTTCACCGCTTGTCTCACGACCGTTGCGCATCTGCAGTTCAGCCCAGAGCGTACCCAGCTGGGTCCAGTTTTCAGTATATCCACCAGCGCCGTCAGGCAGGCGCACGGCCTCCTCTAGCACAAGCGATCGGGTCAGCTTAGGTGGTTTCATTGCATGATCCCTCCACCCAGCACACGCACGTTCTTGTATCGCTCGATCAGGCTAGCCACACCGTAGGGAAGCGCGCTGTCCTTGAGTGTTGTCTCATGGCGATACTCGTAGTAGTGCGCCGCCAGAAGCAGGACGGCATGGCCCAGATCGGCGGGTAATTCTCCCCAGTTAGCTCCTATCCCAGCGATGAAATCCACCTCGACCGTGCCTCCCGATGGTACATTTGGCAGGCAGGCACCCGTCGGCTCCAAAACAGGACGGTGCATATCTTTGCGCAGCACATAGTCGCCGCTGTCAATCGGGGTGGACCCGGTCGCCGGATCTACAAGAACCACGGCTGTGACCGCCTCAATCGGGGCGACAGGCAGCGGCTGACCGACGTTGTTGCGCCAGGCCGACAGCACCCAGGAAAAAGATCGGGTGATTAATATCTTGCCGGTACGCGCCTCAATCGCCGCAAGCGCTGCTCTCAGGAAACTTTCCAGAACCGGGTCCTGAATGTTCCCATCCGAAAACCCCGTACCCAACCGCAGATGAGCCTTGAACGCATCAAGCGGGAGCGCGTCTTGCGGCACAGCTGTTTCTTCAATTAGCATCATGGGTCTACTCCAAGAACTCCCACCCCTGTCGGTTTTAAAAAGGCGCGCGCGGCCTTGCGTTGCTTAGTCGGAGGGGTGAGCCAGACAACGCCAGGCGCCAAATGCACGCGCCCCAAATGCGAGGCGCTTCAGAGCGCCCCACACCATTCGCCGTCCTCAGGAGGCGCCGAATTTCAATAGCTTGATCGCGGCAAAGTCGCTCACATCTCCGCCAACACGCTTGGTGGCGTAGAACAGAACATGTGGCTTGGCGCTGAAGGGATCACGCAGCACGCGCAGATCGGGGCGTTCGGCCACAGTGTAGCCCGCATCGAAGTCACCAAAGGCAATCGGTGTAGTGTCAGAGTCGATATCAGGCATATCCTCTGCAATCAGAACCTTATAGCCCAGCAGACGCGCTGGTTCGCCCGCAGCCAGACCGTCTGACCACAGGAAGCGCCCATCGCCATCCTTCAGCTTGCGCACCGCGCCCGCGGTTTTGGAATTCATCACGAAGGTGCCGTTCGCGCGATACTGAGCGCCCAGGGCATAGACCAAGTCGATGATGCTATCGCCACCGCCAAAGTCACCGTCCACACCTGTCGCCACATAGCCAATGTTGTCCCAGGACCACGCGCTGTTTGCCACGATGGGATGGGTCAGAAAACCAGTGGGCTTATCGATGCCATCGCCGTTGATAAAGGCATCTGCCTCGGCCCGAGCAAACTTATCGGCAATCCGGGCCGCCAGCCACGCCTCGATATCAAAAGCGCTATCATCCAGCAAGCGCTGACTGGCCTTAGGCAGGGCCGACAACTCATGCAGCGGTACAGTGATGCGGTCGATCGTAGGTGTGCCCGTCTCAGAGACAGCGGAAGCCTCGTTCGCCCAGCCATGGCCCACATCGGAGTGATCGACCAGCACGTCATAGGATGTTGACTCGACCTCTACCACATTGGCAATCGCCCGGATTGAGGCAGTAGAGGCCAGCACGGTCTTAATATTCTCGGACGTCTGCGGGTCCACGAGGTAGCCACCATCACCAGCCACAGCCGTGCTCATCGCTTTACCTTCCAGCTCCAGCCCCCGCAATGCGTCGTCATCGCCCGAGCGTAAATAGGCATCAAACGCCTTTTGATGCGGGGCCTCGGTTTCGGCATTCACGGCCAGTGCCGGGCGCATCATGCCGGCGGATTTACGTTCCATCTTGGTCATCTTGTCTTCCTGCTGTTGAAGTCGCTCAAAAATGTCGGACTGAAAGCCCTTGAATTCACTCATGAAACCCGCCACGGCGGACTTCACCTCGGCCACCGGAGAGAGAGATGCAGACACATCTTCCCCGGTCCGAGAACTTGCCTCGGTCATGCTCATCGCTTTTCCTGTTGCTTGAGGTGGTCCCGGACGCGCCCCCCTCAGAGGCGCATCATCTCCTGGCGAGCGCCCTCAAAGGCCCGCGCCAATTCACGCAGATCGGCATCCGCCGGGGTCTCCCCCTTGGCCCCCACCCGCGCACTGGGCAGCATTGGGAACGTCACAAGCGACACCTCCCAAAGCTCCAGTTCCTGCAAGAGCCTGTGGCCCTTCGTGTTCTTCGCTGCCCTGACGGTGCGATAGCCGATGGACAGACCATCAATCGCCCCCGCCGCAATCAGCTCGGCGGCTTCACGGGCCCGGGCTACACCGTCCAGCAAACGGCCTTTGACATAAAGCCCCTTGGCATCCTCGCGCACCTCGTCCCAGACCCCGATGGGCTGCGCCGGATCATGCTGCCACAGCATCTTCACCTGACGCCCATCCGCGTCCAGCTTGGCCAGCGAGGCAGCATAGGCCCCCACCTCGACCACGTCACCACCGCGATCGCCCTCCCCGAACAGGCTCGCATAGCCCTCGATCACCGTGCCGTCCTTCACTGACAACGCCTCATCAAACTGGCAGAACTTACGCTCTAAACCACTCTCCATCGTCATCACGCACTCCTTGCGTTTCAAACCTACTCTCACCGGCCCGCCTTATCCCAGGCCCGCCGTCCCCCCCTGCATCAGGAAGGACACTACACCCCCGACAATCGCCGCGATGATCAGCCAGACCAGCCGCGACACATGCCCGTCGATCTTTTCCAACCGACGATCAATCTGGGAAAACCTTGCATCCATAAACTTGCGTTTCTCTTCACTCACCGCGCGCTCGGTCTCCATCGCCGCAACGGTCAGTTCGAGCGAGGTCAGACGCTTCTCCACATGCCGAAACATCTGCCGTGTGCCCTCATAGGGCGCAAAAACGCGGTCCTCCTCGATATCCTGATCGGTCAAGCTCATGCGTCATCGCCAAACGACGGCAGCCCCAGAAGCGCGCGCTTTTCATCCTGCGTTAGGAAATCCGCGCCCGACACCCGGTTCCACTGCGCCTCCCGCTCGGCAGCCAGCGCCGGCACTTGATCCAGGTCCGGTTTCAGTTCCAGTGACTCACCATTGAAGTCCTGCAACCAATCCGCAAGGCTGGCCGTAACCCGCATCGCCAGTGGCAGAACCGTCAGGCGATAAAAGGCGCGATTGGCCTCCTGGTAGTTGGAGTAGGTCGCATCACCTGGAATACCCAACAGCATTGGCGGCACCCCGAATGCCAGCGCGATCTCCCGCGCGGCATTCTCCTTGGTCTTTTGAAACTCCATGTCTGAGGGCGAAAATCCCATTGGCTTCCAGTCTAGCCCCCCTTCAAGCAGCATCGGCCGCCCGGCATTGCGTGCGCCCTGATGCATGCTCTCCATCTCGCCCACAAGGCGGTCATATTGATCGTTGCTCAGGCTGCCTTGTCCGTCCGCACCCTTGTAGACGATGGCCCCCGAAGGCCGTGCCGCATTGTCCAAAAGCGCCTTGGACCAGCGTGAGGCCGCATTATGCACATCCACTGCTTGCGCTGCCGCCTGAAGGGGTGAAAACCCATAGTGGTCATCTTGCGGGTGGAAGCTCTTCAGATGGCAAATGGGCGACGGCCCGTCTCCCAGAGGGAACCGATGCTTACGGCCCCCGACGGCATATTCGTAAGCCACTGGCCAGCCATCCGCGCCGGGCACCACGCTCATCCGATCCGATCGCAGCACATGCAATTCCACCGGCACGTCTGTGTCATCGCCATCCACGGCCTCAACATAGGCGTTTCCGGTCAGCAGAAGCTGGCCATAAAGCGCCTCAAAAAGTTCCGCCTTGCCTTGCATTGGATTAGGCATGCGAACCAAATCAAGAAGCGGATGCTTGGTAAACCTCTGGTCCGCGGCCTGCAACACCAGCGGCAAGGAGGCCGCGGCTTCCGCAACCATCTTCACACAACGAAAGCCCACGGGATTACCCGAAAACCCGGTCCGCGTCAGGCTTACACTGTCCCGCGGGCTCCATGCCACACGGCCCGCGCTCTGCCACGCGGCCACACGCCCCACGGCGCTGGCTTTGCGTTCCGGCGCATCCTGCACCGCTTTGTCCTGCCGGAAATAGTCGAGGATCATCTGCAAGGCTCTCCATAAAATAGTTCAGCGCATCAGACGCGGCACTTTCCCGCGCGAGGTCAAAAACATAAGGCAATGAAATGTTTACAAAAACTTTATTGCACCGCACGCATGCGTGGCAGGCGCCACTTGGCGGCAGGTTCGATCATCAACTCAGTCAACGCCCAGACCATGGCATCAAGCCTGTCTGGACTGCCGCTTTGGGTATAGCCCCGCGTTGTCATGGCGCACATCTGATCTTCTAGCCGTTCCAGATGGCGGGTGTGATGGACGCGCCCCTGCTCATAGAGGGCTGCCACGGGTTCGGCCCGCGCCGATTTGCCCCGCGTCGCATGAACCGCGCGCACCGGCACCATGGGGTCCACCTGGCGCACCACTTCAGTGACAAGATTCCCACCCTGGTTGACCTCGGCCACGAGCCGATCAGCCCCGTATTGTGCCATCGCGGAAATCGCGGCCTCGGCCCATGCCATGGGCCGCGCGCCATGCACTGAACAATCCGCCAGCACATAAGCCCGCCAGTTTTGCACCGGTCCCTTGGTGACGGCCCCAGCAACGATGATACCGCATTCATCTGATGTCGCTTTACCGGTCACAGGCGGATCAATGGCCACCACTACCCGATCAAGCTCGGGCAGATCGTCAAGTCGGCAGGCTTCCAGCATCTCACCTGTCCAGAGCGCACCCTCCGCATCACTCACTAGAATGCCGTCCAGTTCCTGCTGCGCCAGCCGCGTTCCTGCATAGCGCGTGCGCACCTCCTCAAGGAAGGATTGCGCGAGGTTGGCGGCATTGGCTTCCGTGGGCGCGTGGGTCACGACGGAACTTTCCCGCTCCAGAAGTGCCTTGATCAAGGCCGTGCTGCGCGGTGTTGTGGTCACGCAAACCTGAGGCAAATCCCCCAGCCGCAGCGCAAATTGCAACATGTCCCAGGTGTCCTGTGCTTTTTTGAACTTGGCCAGCTCATCCACCCAAGCGCAATCGAATTGCGGGCCGCGCAGGGTTTCAGGCTCGTGAGCCGAAAAGACCTGCGCCGTGGCCCCGTTGGGCCAGACTAGTCGCTTGCGCGTGGCCTGCCAGTCAGGCCGCCGATCCAGAGGGGAACAGGCCAGTATGCCGCTTTCACCAAAGACCATCACATCGCGCGCCTGATCAATCGTTTCACCGACGAGCGCCACACGCCGTGCCTTACCAGGCGCCAGCGGCATCGCGCCCTCGACCTGGGACCGGACCCATTCCGACCCAGCCCGCGTCTTGCCCGCGCCGCGTCCACCCATGATCATCCAACAACGCCAGTCGCCGTCGGGCGGCAACTGATGCTCCAGCGCCCAGAACTCGAACAGGAAGGGCAATGCCAGCATCTCACCCTTGCTCAGCGATGTGATAAACGCCTCAACGCTCTTGCTCCCGCCGGAGGTTATATAAGCGGCTCCCAATCGCAGATTTCGCCTCTTCGAAGTCGATGGCAAAATCGTGGACGATGCCTTGTTTTTCCTTTCTACGCTTTTCAAGATGAACCTCCGCTTCGATTACAATTTTTAGCCAACGGCGAATATCCTGAACCGTTTCGCCCGCCGTCTTGATATCTGCAAGCTCGCCGGATTTGATCCGACCGTAGATGTGATCCAGCTCAATACGCAAATCTGAGAGTTGACGGTGAACAGACGTAATTGAATCCGAGAGGTCTTCTGGCCCGTCGTCAGGCGTGATGAGGATCATGAGTTATCCACTTCTAATGAGTTCGCGTTCTTCCCTCCGCACCAGAACGCGCCAGCAAAATCATGAATTCTCAAGGAAAATGGCGGCGCATTCGTCTCTTATGAAGCAACTCAACCTATACGTGTGCCTTGCTTAAGTCAAGATGTTGCAAAGCGTGGCCAGCCACCAAGCGACCGTAATCTTTACACTTTATCAAGTTTTAGGACGACACGCGCACCACCAGACGAAAAGAAGAATCCACGCTACTGATTGGCGCGTTCTGCCTCGATCTCGCGCCAGCGAGCCACGTTGCGGTTATGCTCGTCAAGCGTACGCGCAAATGCATGACCGCCCGTACCATCGGCCACGAAGAACAGATAATCCGTCTCTTCGGGATTGACAGCAGCCATCAGGCTCGCCTCACCGGGATTGGCAATAGGTGTCGGTGGCAGACCTTCGATCACATAAGTGTTGTAAGGCGTTGCACGCCGAAGCTCACTCTGTCTCAGCCCGCGCCCCAAAGAGCCTTCCCCGTTTGTGATCCCGTAGATCACTGTTGGGTCTGTTTGGAGCCGCATTCCGCGCCGCAGGCGGTTCACGAATACACTAGACACCTGTGGACGCTCACTGGCCTGCCCAGTTTCCTTCTCAATGATCGAAGCAAGGATCAAAACCTCACTGGGATCAGCCAGCGGCACATCGTCGTCGCGCGCCTCCCATGCCGCAGCCAACCGCACCTTCTGCACATCGCGCATCTGCTCCAGCAGGCCAAGACGGCTGTCGCCCGCCTCTACCTCGTAGCTGAAGGGCGCAAGACTACCCTCGGGCGGGATACCATCAATAAGGTCGTCCAAGACCTCAATCGCATTAAGCGCGGTCACAATCTGCCAGCTCGTCACACCTTCGGCCACGTCAATTCGGTAGCGCGTGTCGCGACGGTTTATTACCTCTTGGTACTCCGCAGGTGGATCACCCTCGGCCAAGGGATCAAACTGTGCAACATCTACAAACCGCTCAGTCGAAGTGTCCAGTTCCCGCACCTCAGCTCGCATCTGCGTCACACCGATCTGGTAGACAACCTGCGTACCACAGGTGCTCGCCCCACCCCGGGTGATGATATCGATCGTGTCCTTCATGCTGGTCCCTTCTGGGATCAGCCAACTGCCCGCCTTCAACTGACGTGCCTTGTCAGAGTAATCGGCCCCCAACCGAAAGAGCGGCGCGCTCGTAATCGCACCACGCTCGCTCAGGTCTTCAGAAACCACCCTCATATTGCTACCCCGCTCCACCCGCAGGCAGATCGACTGCTCAAGCGGCCCGGCCGAGGTGTATTTCGTCTGCCCCCAAAGGATAACTCCGCCAGCTAGGAACACCAGCACAACAAGAAATGTCAGAAAGTTCGACGCAATGTGCCGCCACATTACCGCAGCGCCCCCACCACGAGGGAGGCGTTCGTACCGCCAAAGCCAAAGCTATTGGACATAGCCACCCTTATCTCACGCTCCACTTTTGTATTAGGCGCGAGGTCCAGCGGCGTCTCTATCGCTGGGTTGTCAAGGTTGATCGTTGGCGGTGCAACCTGATCACGTACCGCAAGGATCGAGAAGATCGCCTCTATTGCCCCCGCAGCCCCCAACAGGTGTCCCGTGGAGGACTTCGTCGAACTCATAGTCGCCTTCGCAGCTGCATCCCCCATCAGTCGCTCTACGGCCTGAAGCTCAATAGTATCTGCCATGGTCGATGTCCCATGGGCATTGATGTAATCCACTTCGGAGGGATCCACCCCGGCATTCCGCAAAGCGGCCTGCATTGCCCGGAACCCGCCATCTCCATCCTCGCTTGGTGCGGTAATATGATAGGCATCTCCCGACAGGCCGTAGCCTAGAACCTCCGCATAAATCTTTGCACCGCGCGTCCGGGCATGTTCCAGCTCTTCCAAAACCACGATGCCGGCACCCTCCCCCATGACGAACCCATCGCGGTCCTCGTCATAGGGACGGCTAGCCGCCTGAGGATCATCAGCGCGCTTGGTCGAGAGCGCCTTGCAAGCGTTGAACCCGGCAATCCCGATTTCACAGATCGCTGCCTCAGCCCCGCCGGCAACCATAACATCCGCATCTCCATGCTGGATCAGGCGGGAAGCGTCGCCAATCGCATGCGCGCCCGTCGAACAGGCAGTCACAACAGCATGGTTTGGGCCTTTGAAGCCAAACTTGATTCCCACCTGGCCACTCACCAGGTTGATCAACGCACCGGGAATGAAGAACGGAGAAACGCGCCTTACTCCCTTGTCGCGAATAATATTCGTCGTCTCTTCAATCGATCGCAGACCGCCAATACCGGAACCGATCATCACGCCGGTGCGCAACCGGCTTTCCTCATCCTCGGGCATCCAGCCTGCATCTTCCACGGCCTGCTGCGCAGCTGCTACACCATAAAGGATAAAATCATCGACCTTTCGGCGCTCTTTAGGCTCCATGTAGTCATCGGCATTGAACGTTCCGTTCGAGCCATCGCCCAACGGAACCTGGCAGGCATACTTCGTGGTTACGTTGACGGGATCGAACCGATCAATCGTTCCGGCGCCCGACTGACCCTCGAGGATCCGCTCCCAGCTTTCATTGACCCCATCCGCCAGCGGTGTGACCAATCCAAGACCTGTGACAACGACACGTCGCATTCTGCTGCCCTTTCTCAAACCTGCCTGCTGCTCATACCGCGCCTTGCCACCAAGGAGCAAGACCAAGCGCGCGAGAACCCCTACAGCGGCGCGCGCGACCTGTTTGGTAAATGGGTTACTGGAAGGCCGCCACGGTTTCAGCCTCGGCAGCCGCCGTTGTAATAGCTTGGGATAAGTCCACATCCTTCGCCATCAGCGCTCGGCCAATCAACGTGCCTGAGATGTTGGGCACGTATTTTAGGCGAGACACGTCATCAGTCGTCCGCACAGTGCCCCGCGCAATTACCGGATGCCGCGTTGCCGCTGCCATCCGTGTGATCACCCCAAGACTTGCATCGCTGTCTTCGATGTCAGCATCGACATCGGTAGCAATGATCCCGGCCAGTGGCGAGTCCTCGAACGCTGCCAGGTAGTCCTCCGGCGCAAAAGCACTCTTACTGCGCCAGCCCTCAGTCATGACCGAGCCTTCGAAAACATCAACCGCCAAAACGATTTGATCAGGGTAAAGCTTTGCCAACGTCTTGAAGGTTTGTGGATCATGGGCCGCCATGGTCCCAATCACGATCCGGCCCGCACCTCTGTCAATCCAGGCGTCCACACCCTCGCGCGACCGGAACCCACCACCCATCTGCACCGGAATACCGGCGCTGCGGATGATCTGCTCGATCAGATCAGAGTTGTCACCTTCGCCCGCCAGCGCGTTGATGTCCGTGACGTGCATCCACTCCGCACCGGCAGCCGCAAAGCTACGGGCGGTGTCGATTGGGTCAACATGCCAGATGTTGGGCTCTTCCAATCGCCCGCGGGTCAAAGACACACACTTTCCGTTAAAGAGTTCCAAAGTGGGATAAATGATCATTTGGTGCGTCCTTTGATTCGCGAAACCCGCAGACTAATTGCAGGCCAAGCACACCGTCGAACCTACACCCATGACCGTATATCTCCAAATCGACACGACACGCGCCTTACGCGCCCCTTACATCCGCCCCTGCTTTATCTTTCCCGAAATACTCCAGGGGGTGTCGCCCAAAACGGGCAGTTGGGGACAGAGCGCCCTGCCCCAAAAATAAAGAGCCCCGACGCGGCGGTCGGGGCTCCACTTGCGGAACAGGTCCGCGAAATCATGTCCGGGTCAGGACGCCTCAGTAATGAACTTTACAGCATCACCAAAGGTCTGGATGGTTTCAGCCGCATCATCCGGGATTTCGATGCCGAACTCTTCTTCGAACGCCATGACCAATTCGACCGTGTCGAGGCTGTCTGCGCCCAGATCGTCAATGAAAGATGCGTTTTCAGAGACCTTATCTTCTTCCACGCCTAGATGCTCAACAACGATTTTCTTAACGCGGTCTGCGATATCGCTCATGTGTTCTTTCCTCATTCTCTTCCGGCCATTCACCAGATCGTTTTCCGCCCCGCCTACAGGTAAAGCGGCCTATTTTGTTGCCCATCCGGGCGGCTCAGTGCCCGCTGTTCTACAGGCGTAGAGGGCAGACACTCATCCTGCCCCGCTCAAAAACTGCGCCGCCTATAACATATGCGACGCGATTGGCAAATGGTTTCGCCAGCCAAGGCAAGGCCATGCAAAACCACCGGGCGCAACCTCAAAGCATCGCCATCCCGCCATTCACATGCAGAGTGGTTCCGGTGACATAACCCGCTTCCTCACTTGCCAGATAGAGAACTGCGGCCGCGATCTCTTCAGGTGTTCCCATCCGGGCAATCGGGATCTGCGCGTTAATCTTGTCTTTCTGCTCATCGGTCAGCTTATCGGTCATTGCCGTGCCGATCATACCGGGCGCCACGGCATTGGCCGTGATCCCGCGGCTTGCCACCTCATAGGCGATAGACTTGGTCAGGCCCAGCATACCAGCCTTAGAGGCGGAATAGTTCACCTGGCCGGGATTGCCCATCGACCCAACCACAGAGCCGATATTGATGATCCGGCCCCAGCGCGACTTCATCATGGGGCGCATCACACCCCGGCACAGCCGCATCGTGGCGGTCAAGTTCACTTCAATCACACTCTGCCATTCCTCGTCCGACATGCGCATAAAGATCTGATCACGGGTGATCCCGGCATTGTTGACAAGGATGTCCACGCCGCCCAGCGCCTCGATCGCCTGCTTGGGCAGGGCATCCACGGCCTCCGCATCGCCAAGGTTGCAGGGCAGCACATGGGCCTGCTCTCCCAGCTCTGCCGCCAGCGCCTCAAGCGGATCGACGCGCGTACCGCTTAGGCCCACCGTCGCACCCGCACTGTTCAAGGCCCTCGCAATCGCGCCACCGATCCCGCCAGAGGCGCCTGTCACAAGGGCTCTCTTACCCGTCAAATCAAACATGTCTGCTCTCCATCATCCTACGCAATCTTCATTCAGCCCGAGATCGAGACCGCCGCAGCGGCGACATCCTGAGGGCTGCTCACGGCCCGGCAATTGATCTCCCTGGCGATCCGGCGCACCATCCCTGACAGGGCTTTGCCGGCACCGATTTCCCAAATCTCGGTGACACCTTGGGCAGCCATCGCCTGCACCGATTCGCGCCAGCGGACTGAACCTGTGATTTGGCGCACCAGAAGATTTCGGATTTCTTCAGGGTCCGAAACCGGCTTAGCCAGCACGTTAGACACCACTGGCACCTTAGGCGCCGAAATCGTCACCTCCGCCAGCGCATCCTGCATGACCTGAGCTGCAGGGGCCATCATCTCGCAATGGAACGGTGCGCTCACAGGAAGAAGCATCGCCCTGCGCGCACCTTTCTCCTTGGCCAGCTCAACCGCACGTTCCACGGCCTCCTTATGGCCCGAGACAACAACCTGCCCTGGGTCGTTGTCATTGGCTGCCTGGCACACCTGACCTTGCGCGGCAGCCTCTGCAACTTCCTGCGCTGCGGCAAAGTCCAGCCCCAGAAGCGCAGCCATCGCGCCAACACCCACCGGCACGGCCTGCTGCATGGCCTGACCGCGCGTCCGCAGCAGTCGTGCGGTATCAGCCAAGCTGAATGCCTGCGTGGCAGCCAGAGCCGAATATTCACCCAGCGAATGCCCCGCCACCATCGCGGCGGCATCAATTTCGACCCCCTCGGCCTCCAGCGCCCGGATCGTAGCCAGCGAAGTGGCCATCAGCGCAGGCTGCGCATTCTGGGTCAGGGTCAGAACCTCCTGCTCACCCTCCCAGATCAACCCGCTCAGGCTTTCGCCCAGCGCGTCATCAACCTCATCGAAAACGGCTTTGGCCGCCGGATAGGCATCAGCAAGTTCCTTGCCCATACCAATGGTCTGGGCCCCCTGGCCGGGGAAAACGAATGCGCGGTTCATGTCGGGCGCGGTCCTTCTCAGTTCATAGATCCCCGCCAATTACCGCCTGAGCGCCCTGCTGGCAACGCCCCTGACAAAGGCGCACACCAGATGTTTGGCTGCGAGCGTTGCGATTTCATGCTTTTGGATCTATCTTCATTGCGTCGGAGAGGAGAGCAGACCATGACACGCGCAAATACCTCGACTTCCTACGGCTCCGCCGCCAAAAGTTTCCACTGGCTGACTGCGCTTCTGATTTTCTCCGTTCTTCCGCTAGGTCTTGTAGCCAATAACATGGCCGAGGCGATCAAGGACCCCACAATCGCCACCACTGATGCCGACATTGCCCGCACAGCGATGCTCTTTTCGATCCACAAGACCATTGGCGTAGCCATCTTTTTCGTTGCCCTGGCGCGAATCGCATGGGCCATTGGCCAGCCGAAACCGCACCTTTTAAATGGTGACAAGCGGCTTGAGGCATGGGCCGCAACGACAGTCCACTGGCTGCTCTATTCTGCGCTTTTCATCGTGCCGCTCTCGGGCTGGATCCATCATGCAGCCACCACGGGCTTTGCGCCAATCTGGTGGCCCTTTGGACAGTCCCTGCCCTTTGTCCCGAAAGACCCAAGCCTCGCCGAATGGACAACCAAACTTCATCACCTTGGGATCTGTGTTCTAGTGGGATCCCTCGTGCTCCATGTATCCGGCGCCCTCAAGCACCATGTAATCGACGGAGACGCAACCTTGCGCAGGATACTGCCGGGCCGGGTGGAGGCACAGACCCCCGCCGCCCAACCGGGAGAGGCGCTTCCCGTTCTCACGGCGGTTTTGGCCTGGATCGCTGTGCTTATCATGGGCGGCGCCTTGAGCATCACATCCCCCGACGCGGCAGAGCAAAACGCAGCGCTCGAGACGGTGGATAGCCAATGGCAGGTGACCGACGGCGCGCTGGAGATTGCCGTGCTTCAATTGGGTTCAGTCGTGAACGGTGGCTTCACCGACTGGACGGCGGCCATCGACTATGCCGAAACGCCAGATGATGAAGGGCACCATGGTGCGGTGCGTGTGACTATCAATATTGCCTCGCTCACCCTGGCGTCAGTCACGGATCAGGCCAAAGGCGCGGATTACTTCGATCTCGAAACATTCCCAACCGCTACGTTCGAGGCCAACATCCTCTCAACTGAAACTGGCAAGATCGCAAAGGGCGCCCTGACCATCAAGGATCAGTCCGTCCCGGTCGAGATGCCCTTCGAACTGACGATCGAAGGCGAGCAGGCCAATGCGTCCGGCAGCCTAAGCGTGGACCGGCGGGATTTCCTAATCGGGATGGGCACCCTTGACGAAGGCTCACTGGGCTTTGGCGTGGACATCGCCTTCCAGCTAAACGCAATCCGAGGATCCTGAGCGCCTAAAACGCAAGGCACGCTTACAAGAAAAAGAGAAGCGGATCCAAAAATCAAAAAAGGGCCGGCAAAACCGGCCCTTTTACGTCCCAAGGCAAGCTTAATCGGCCTTACCCGCCTCAATCGAGATCACAACCTCGACTTCATCGCTCACCGCCGGCGCAAAAGCGCCAAGCCCGAAATCCGAGCGCATCAAGGTCACGCTGGCATCAAACCCAGCCCAGTCCTTACCCGACATCGGGTTCTGCGCTGCCTTATTCATGACAGCATCTAGCACGATTTCCTTGGTAACATCGTTCAGCGTCAGATCTCCCGTGATCAGCGCCGTATTCTCGCCCGTTACATCGATTGAAGTTGATCTAAAGGAAATCACTTCATCCTCTCCAGCGCCGAAGAAATCATCGCCCATGAAATGCCCAAAACGCGCCTCCCAGCCGGTCAGCATAGACCGCGTCGGCATGGAAACCGAGACTGAAGAGTTCGCAGGTTCTTCGAGATCAAAAATAATCTCACCGCCGAAACCAGAGAACATGCCGTAGGTGGTCGAAAACCCCAAGTGTTCATAGGAAAAGACGACTTGGCTGTGGCTGGCATCTAGCTCGTACTTCTCTGGTGCCGCCAGCGCACTTCCTGCGGTCAGAGCCATCGCCGCCGCTGCAAAAATCGATTTCATATGTTTACTCCTTTTAGACAAGAACCATGTCAGAAGGAGATAGCAAAGCGCCACGGCGCATCAACTCAGCAGAGCTAAACAGATCGTGTGTGAATTTACACGACCAAACTGGCAAGCGTCGCACCACCCTTCAGAAGAGACGGGCCTTCACCGCGCAAATGATCTGTTGCGCCTCGCGGCGTCTCATAGGAATTGCCAGTAGAATCTCCCGCTCCCGGCCCAACGCCTTCAGTGCACCACCGCGGAAAGTAAGCTGCGTAATGTCAGCCATCAGGACCCGTCTTTCCAATAGGAATCGGCCGCTCTGATCTCGCTCGTAGACATAAAGATTACCCGAGGTTGGATTGAACTCGACTCGGTAGAAATCATGTGGCGCGATAGCCATAAGTAGAAACACTGTCGCACAACCCAGCAAAACGATTGATGCACCCAGCTTGATCATCATCGTTGCGTAGTCGAATGACACGAAGGCCCAGAGACCCACAGCGGCCACGAAGAAGGCCGTACCGAAACAAAAGCACATGCCCCGCATAAAGATTGATCCACCAAAACCCGGCGGGCTCATCATCTGGCGCTGCTGTGAATCACGCACAGCCGATGCTATGTATGGGGTACTTGCAGTCATATCAGTCATGTTGCTCACCCTTGAGTTATCCGTGGCATTAGACTGACAAACTGTTCGAAAATTTTGCCAGTTTTTGGGCAGGCATCTGACAAATCGACGACCCGGGTCATGGGCTTGCCATATTCCCGGAACCATCGTAAGGAGGCGCCTCCTTTCACAAATTACGTGAACCGCGCAGTCTCTCGTGGATGGGTCGTGAAAGGATCAAAGACCCGCCTTTGAAATGCGCCTTGATAGAAGTGGAGCACTCATGCCGCTTTACGAGCATGTTTTTATCTCGCGTCAGGACTTGTCCAACACGCAAGCTGAGGGTCTCGTCGAACATTTTGGCACCGTACTCGCAGACAACGGCGGCAAGGTCGTTGAAAGCGAATACTGGGGCGTAAAGACGATGGCCTACAAGATCAACAAAAATCGCAAAGGTCACTACGCCTTCCTTAAAACCGATGCACCCGCACCGGCTGTTCAGGAAATGGAGCGCCTGATGCGACTGCATGACGATGTTATGCGCGTTTTGACCATTAAGGTCGACGCGCATGAAGAAGGCCCCTCGGTCCAGATGCAGAAAAAAGATGACCGCGGCGAGCGCCGTGAGCGTCGCTGATAAAAGCTTGTAGAAAGGATACCAACCCATGGCCGCAAAACCATTTTTCCGCCGTCGCAAGGTCTGCCCCTTCTCGGGCGACAACGCTCCGGCGATCGACTACAAAGACACCAAGCTGCTGCAGCGCTACATCTCTGAGCGCGGTAAGATCGTGCCAAGCCGCATCACCGCCGTTTCGGCCAAGAAACAGCGTGAATTGGCCCGCGCCATCAAGCGCGCCCGTTTCCTGGCCCTGCTGCCCTACGCTGTGAAATAAGGAGAGAGACTGATGCAAGTTATCCTTCTTGAGCGCGTCGCGAAGCTTGGCCAGATGGGTGAAGTCGTCGATGTGAAACCGGGCTACGCGCGTAACTACCTGCTACCGCAGAAGAAGGCCCTGTCCGCCTCTGCTGCCAACATCGCGCAGTTCGAAAACCAGAAAGCGCAGCTTGAAGCGCGCAACCTCGAAACCAAAAAAGAGGCCGAAGCCCTGGCCGAAACGCTCAATGGACAGCAGTTCGTAGTGATTCGTCAGGCCTCTGACGCCGGCGCGCTTTATGGCTCCGTCACAACCCGTGACGCTGCTGACGCCGCCACAGCCGCTGGTTTTTCCTTGGATCGAAAGCAGGTCGCCCTGACCGGCCCGATCAAGGAACTGGGTTTGCACGCAATCGATATCACTTTGCACCCCGAAGTGAACGCCTCGATCACGCTGAACGTGGCCCGCTCCGAGGAAGAGGCCGAACTGCAAGCCTCCGGCAAGACCATTCAGGAACTGGCCGCCGAGGAGGAAGAAGCCGCTGATTTTGAGATTGCTGAACTCTTCGAGGATATCGGCTCTGCCGCCGCCGAAGATAGCGATTTGGCAGAAAGCGTGGAAGACGTGCTGCCCGAAGCCGAAGAGGCTGGCGACGAAGAGAACTGATCTTCTCTACACAAGACATGAAAAGGCCGCGCAGTGTTTGCGCGGCCTTTTTCGTTTTCACTCCAGCCTTTCCCTTGTGGCGCCGCATCGCGTGACCTGTGATAGAATCTCAAGCGCCGCCTCATGCTGTTCTTTGCTTGCAGCGGCCAAAACCCGCCCCCCGTGATGCGCTGGCCCGCCCTGCCAATTGGTGACGATCCCACCAGCAGCCTCGATCACAGCAATCGGGGCTTGAATGTCATAAGGCTGCAAGCCCGACTCGATCACAAGGTCGATATGCCCGGCCGCAAGTAGGCCATAGGCGTAGCAATCCATGCCATAGCGAACCAACTTGCATTGCTCGGACACCGCCTGAAAGGCCGCCCTTTCCAACTCTGTCCCAATTTCGGGGAAGGTGGTGAAAAGAATGCTATCTGCCAGAGGACGGTCCCCTCGGACAGCCAGCGCATGTTCCCCCAACGGCCCATTCACACTGGCCCGACCAAGCCCACCTTCAAAACGTTCTCCGATATAAGGCTGGTCAATGATGCCATAGATGGGCCCAGTTTCATCAGAAACGGCAATCAGAACACCCCAGGTCGGCGTGCCGGACATGAATCCCCGCGTACCATCGATTGGGTCAAGCACCCAGGTCAACCCACTGTCGCCCAGCTTAGAGCCATATTCCTCGCCGAGGACCCCATCTTGCGGACGCTGATCCTCCAGAATTGCTCGCATGGCCCGCTCAGCCGCGCGATCACCCTCGGTTACCGGATCAAAACGGTGCTCCAGCTTGTTCTCCGCAATCAACTCCCTGTTGCGGAAATAGGGGAGTACCGCCCTTCGGGCTGCGTCCGCCAATGCGAAAGCTGTCTCTGGAATGGATTCGCGTGCCATGCGCTACGGTTCCCTGCTCTAACTGAGCAAGGGTGTAGCGTGCAGCGCATCATGACTTCAAGCGACGTCGCTCAAAACCCGTGCAAGGTCAAACAGACGCCGGCGCTGGTTTTCAGGTATGGAATAATAAGAGCGTATCAACTCTAACGCTTCCTTATCACCCAAAATATCGGACGGAACTGCCCCCGAAGGCGCTTCAGTCGGGGTTTCGTCCGGCGACAGACCCTCAAAGAAGAAAGACACATCCACATCAAGAGCATCAGATATGTCCCAAAGACGCGACGCACTGACGCGGTTTGCACCGGTTTCATACTTTTGGATTTGCTGGAATTTTATTCCAACACCTTCTGCCAGCTGTTGTTGTGTCATCCCAGCGAGCCACCGACGGTGACGAATACGCTTGCCAACATGTACATCTACAGGATGTGGCATTTCAGTTCTCCCATTTCCTCAGGCTGCTAGCCCAAAAACACCTTTGTGACTGGCCAACCAAAATCGTTACGTGTACTCAATCACGCCCGAGGAACGGCAGTGATTTTTTTTATATTACACCAAATCGTAACGATAACGACGAATTTTACAACCCAATGTCTTACCTAAATAAGGGACTGCCGCAGCGTCACTTCAATCCAAGGCTGTACGAATGGACGGACGTCCATTGTTGCAGTGCAAGTTGCTACGAGGCATTTTATTGACAGTACACAGGAAATTTGACACTTGGAGCCAACGGGTTGTGCCAAAATTCAAATGGTGGTTTCCAACATGCGTGCATTCCAAGTCGAACAGACAGGCACTGCTCCAACTCTGCAAGTGGCAGAGAAACCGGTCCCAGGGGAAAGTGATGTTCTGGTTAGGATTGGCGCCTGTGCGCTTAATTTTGCCGACCTACTGATGATCAAGGGCGAGTATCAAGACACACCACCCACGCCCTTCACCCTCGGCATGGAAGTGGCTGGCACTGTTGAGGACCTGGGAAAGGGCGTCAGCTACCCTCCCGTGGGATCCCGTATCGCGGTTTTTGGTGGTAGTGGCGGGCTGGCTGATTATGGTGTTTTCCCTGCTGAGCGCACGGTGGTCTTGCCCGATCAAATGCCCTTTGCCGATGCGGCGGCTTTCATGGTGGCCTATGGCACGAGCCACATGGCGCTTGACTACAAGGCCCGGCTTCAGCCCGATCAGACACTGCTGGTGCTGGGTGCGGCTGGGGGTGTGGGCCTCACCGCAGTCGAGATCGGCAAACAAATGGGTGCACGCGTCATCGCTTGCGCCCGCGGGGCCGAAAAGCTGGCCGTGGCAAAGGCTGCCGGGGCTGATCACCTGATTGATGCCAAGACAGACGATATCCGCGCAATCTGCAAGTCACTGGGTGGTGTGGACGTAGTCTATGATCCGGTTGGCGGCGATCAGTTCAAGGCCGCATTCCGCGCCTGCAAGCCCGAGGCCCGCATTCTCTCCATCGGTTTCGCCAGCGGAGAGGTACCACAAGTGCCTGCCAACCACCTTTTGGTTAAGAACATCTCGGTTATCGGGTTTTACTGGGGCGGCTATCTAAAGTTCAAACCACAGGCCCTGACCGCGAGTCTGAACACCCTGTTTCAATGGTACTCAGAGGGTCGCATCAAGCCCCATATAAGCCAAGTTTTTCCGCTGGAACAGGCCGCAGAGGGGCTTGACCTGCTACGCAGCCGGAAGTCCACTGGCAAGGTAGTTATTGAGCTGCAATAGACGAAGCGGGTTTGACCGGCGCAAAGCCCTGGCGCAACATGGCCGCTAGGTCTTCTACCAGAACTTCCTTGCGGCTTTTCGCGCCGTACATGTTCACAAGCTGAACGCCAAGGTCCGGCAGCGCACCGCCCGAGTTGATCGCCTCCAGATGCGGCGGAATGCTGTCCTCAAGCAAGGCACCTACGGCCAGATCGGCGCTGATCAGTGCCTCAACGGACCGATCATCCTCTGAGTCCACCACCATTTCCCAGTCGATACCGGCTTTATCCAGCTCCCGAATCACAATTGGACGGAAAATGCAGACATTGCAGAAGGCGAGCCGCAATGGTTTCTTCTTCCAGGACTGTGCACCAGGCGCTCCGGTCCAGCGCAAGGGGATCTCGGCCAGCGTCTCACCACCGGGGTTCAGGGCTTCTTCGGTAGTCAGGATCAGGTCAACCTCACCACGGTCCAACGCCTTGATCAGCTTGAGGGTGCTTGAAGACTTCAGCTGCACCTTCACACGAGGGAACAGCGCATTGAACCGCTTCAGCACCTGCGGCACCACCGGATAGACGATGTCATAGGGCGCGCCGAAAATGATCTCTCCCTCATAGACCTTGTCCGTTACCCGGCCTACAGCTTCATCGTTTAGTTCCACAATCTTACGCGCATAGGTCAAAAGCAGATCGCCCGACGCTGTTGTGACCAGCGACCGGTTAGAGCGGTCAAAAAGTTCTAACCCCAGCATTTCTTCCAAGCGTTTGATCTGCATCGAGACCGCCGATTGCGTCAGGTTCAGCACGGCTGCAGCCCGCGTGACACCGCCCTGTTCGGCAACTGTCAGAAAAGATCTCAGGGTCGTCATGTCTAGATTTCGCATTCATCACGTTCCTTGATGGTATTGCTCACAAACATTCGTTTCACAAATCATACGATATGCAGCAGATACATCAACAGAAAATATGATTAGAGCCTGAATCATCACGAATTCGAAAGGAGACCTACCATGGCCCTCATGTCTACATTCTCCCACAGCATCGCCTTGCCCCGCGCACAGCGCATGTCTCTTATGGATGTTTTTTCTCTCGCCCGTCAGCGCCGCGCACTCGCCTCTTTGGACACGCGCGCACTTAAAGACCTTGGAATAACCCGCGAAGCGGCCCTCAAGGAAGCCAATCGCAGCTTCTGGGATGTTCCCAATTACTGAGCAAAGTAACAATTTGGCAGGGGATTGTTTCGGCTTTGCGCATTCCCTCTTCCACTGCTTAAAACAGTCGCAAAAACCGGGCCTGTTACGGCCCGGTTTCACTTGAAATGCACCACAATCTTTCCAATATTGGTATCAAGGCTTTTAAACAGGGCTTGGTTGTACCAATTTCGGAGGCTTTCATGGCTGAACTCAACACAATCCGGACGGCATCAGGGACACGCGCCGCCGAGATTGACGCTGGACTGCGTGCCCACATGAATAAGGTTTACGGCACGATGTCCGTGGGAATGGTTCTTACCTTTCTTGCGGCTTGGGCCGTTGGCAACAACGCTGCCCTAATGAGCGCGCTCTTCACGGGGTTCACCCGCTATATCGTGATGTTCGCGCCGCTCATCATGGTCTTCGCATTCGGGGCCGTTATCAACCGACTGTCGGCAGCAGCTGCCCAGCTGTTTTTCTACACCTTCGCCGCAGTGATGGGTGTGTCGATCAGCTACATCTTTGTCGTCTTCACTGACCACTCTATAGCGCAGGTCTTCTTAATCACGGCTATTGCTTTTGCGGGTTTGTCACTCTGGGGCTACACCACCAAGAAAGACATTTCAGGTTGGGGTAGCTTCTTGATCATGGGTGTCATTGGTCTGATTGTAGCTTCGATTGTGAACATCTTTCTGGGTTCGCCCGCTATCATGTTCGCCATCTCAGCGCTGGGCGTCCTTATCTTCGCTGGACTGACGGCTTATGATACGCAAGACATCAAGAACGAGTATCTGGCACACGCCCACCAGGGCGACAGCGAGTGGCTGGGCAAGTCGGCGATCATGGGCGCACTGCGTCTCTATCTCGATTTCATCAATATGTTTATGATGCTGCTGAGCCTGTTCGGCAATCGCGAATAACGATCCCTCCAGATCGAACAGATCGGGCCGGCTCCGTGTGAGTCGGCCTTTTCTTTTGGGGTTTCTGCCCCAGCGCCTTTCAGGCGCCTCCCCCAGAATGTTCCTGGCCAGAGGAAACAAGAGGTTTGATGAGTTTGATCAGCGCCTAGAAAAAAGAAAAAGCCGCGCTCGAAACAGCGCGGCCACAAGACAGAAAGAGATAGGTCCCTTACTTGATCTTGCCTTCCTTATATTCGACATGCTTGCGCGCAACCGGGTCGTACTTCCGGACCGTCATCTTCTCGGTCATGGTCCGCGCGTTTTTCTTGGTCACGTAAAAGTGGCCGGTATCAGCGGTCGAGTTCAGGCGGATTTTGATAGTGGTCGGCTTAGCCATTTGTCTCGCTCCTGCTGCGGGCAAGGTCTCGCCCGCGAAATTCTGTGAAGCCTGCCTTTTAAAGGCAACCGCGCCCGAGTCAACCTGAATTTGGCGATCGCCTGCAGTCTCAGTTCGAAGACAGCCTTCGGGGCATCCGGTAGAAGTGATGCACCCCAATTGTAGTAGTTCGCGGGAACGCCCGGGACCAGCTGGGGCTGACCCGACGGGTATGGTAATGCGTAGCGCCTTTGGTCAACGGACGCGGGGCGCCCTCTACCATCAGGTGCGCTACTTTACCCACTTGGTCAAACGCACGCGGTTCACTGATGATTTCCTTGTGGCCATCGCACGTGTAAGTGAATTGGCACTGGTATTTGCGACCCGTTCCCTGGTGCACAACGGCGCAGACCGTATCAGGAAAGGCAGGATTATCGACACGGTTTAGGATCACCTCGGCCACGGCAAACTGCCCCTTCACGCTTTCACCACGGGCCTCGAAGTAAAGCGCTTCAGCCAGGCAGCGCCAGTCCGCACCTTCACCTGCAACAGTCTGAGACGCCAGCCACTGCGCGGAATATTCCACCTGCAGATCAGGGCTCTGGAGTATTCCTGTTGAATGCGTATCGGGAAACACGTTCAAACTGGACTGATTCTTGGCGACAAGAGCATTCACCTGGGTTTCCGCAAACGCCATAACGCCACTGCCCAATACAAGAGCAAATGCAATTATTAACATGAGAGGGGTGTCCTGTTTGACGGGCAATCTGCCCAAAACAAAGTCGATCCTTGAACAATTCTTGTCCAATTTTCGGAAATAGCGTATTCGAATCGAGGCCAGAGGTCCACCCTGCGACCAAACGGGTCACCCGACACCCGAGGCGCTACCGCCGAGGAGTGACGAACACGCGCCGGAAAAGAAACTTAGTTACAATACATTACCCATCTTTTCACGTAGTGCGATCTGGGCAGCGGCAAGCCGCGCAACCGGCACCCGGAACGGTGAGCAGGATACGTAGTCGAATCCGACTTTCCGGCAAAACGCGATTGATTCGGGATTGCCACCGTGCTCACCACAGATCGAGAGCGTCATCTCCGGCGCAACTGACCGGCTGCGTTCCGCCCCGATGGTCAGAAGCTCGCCCACCCCCTCGGTGTCAAGCGTGTGAAAGGGATCTTCGGCATAGACGCCCTGCTGAACATAGCTCGACATGAAACGCCCAGCATCGTCGCGGCTCAGACCATAAGTCATCTGCGTCAGGTCATTGGTTCCAAAACTTAGGAAAGACACCTGTTGGGCAATCTCGTCCGCGCGAAGCGCTGCCCGTGGCGTTTCCACCATGACACCGAGGCAATAGCCGAAATCACCGCCCGTTTCGGTACGCACCGCAGCGGCCACAGCATCAATCCGCGTTTTAACCAGTTCAACCTCGCGCTTGGCACTGACCAACGGGATCATGATCTCGGGCGTCACTGGATCACCCTCGCGTCCAGCCTCGATTGCGGCCTCAAAAATGGCGCGGGCCTGCATATCGTAGATTTCGGGCACCGTGATGCCCAGACGCACCCCGCGCATGCCCAGCATCGGATTATATTCCCCAAGCGCTTCGACCCGTCGCGTCACGTCTGACAATGGTAGGTCCAAGGCCTCGGCCAATTCTCGCATACCCGTCCGGTCCGTCGGCAGAAACTCGTGCAAGGGCGGATCAAAGAGTCGAATGCATACCGGCTGGCCCTGCATGATGCGGAAAAGCTCGATAAAGTCGGCCCGCTGCATCGGCAGAAGGATGTCCAGTGCTGCCGCGCGGTCCTCGCTTGTGTCCGCAAAAATCATCTCGCGCATGGCGGTCATGCGGTCGGCCTCAAAGAACATGTGTTCGGTCCGGCAAAGCCCAATCCCCTGCGCCTTGAAGGTGCGCGCCACCTCCGCATCGGCAGGCGTGTCAGCATTTGCGCGCACCTTGATGTCGCGCACCGCATCAGCCCATTGCATAAGCGAGACAAGAGCTGCTTCGCGTGCTGCCTCCAGCAATGGCGTATCACCGGCAAGCACATCACCGCTGGTCCCGTCAATCGTCACAAGATCTCCAGCTTTCAGCACAAGACCCCCGGGGAAAACCAATTGCTTTCGTAGCGGTTGGATTTCAATCTCCGATGCCCCTACAACACAAGGTGTCCCGATCCCCCGGCCAATCACGGCGGCATGGCTTGTCATCCCACCCCGTTCCGTCAACACGCCGACAGCAGCATGCATGCCCCGGATATCCTCCGGGCTGGTTTCCCGGCGCACAAGGATACAGGCCTCACCACGCGCATCGCTAGCCTGCGCCTCTTCCGCGTCGAAAACGATCCGTCCACTGGCTGCACCAGGGCTTGCAGCAATCCCATGCGCCAGCACATTGCGCTCGGCCTCCGGGTCCACCTGTCGGTGTAACAATTCGTTTAGCGCGCGCGGCTCGACCCTCAGCAGGGCCTCCTCGTGCGAAATGATATTATCCTCGGCCAGGGCCACTGCAATGGCCACAGCTGCGCGGGCATTGCGAGCCACTCGGATCCCATCCAAAAGAAACAACTTGCCATTCTCCAGGGTGAACTCCGCCTGCATCTCCTCGCGCAGGCGCGTCCGCATTAGGGCTGTGTGCGCCTTCAGTTCGGCAAAGGCTTCCGGTGCCAGTTCCTCAAGCGAGGGTCCACGCGGATCACGTTCCAGAAACAAGGCGTCTGCGCCGCCGCTCAGCGCCTCACGCCCCTGACTTTGGCTCAGGTACCGGCCGGTGATCTTACGCTCACCCGTGTCACTGTTAACCAGCTGCATGACGCCTGATCCGCTTTCGCCCTTGCCCAGCCCCAGTGCCATCGCCTGGACCACAAGGCCAAGGCCCGCATCCGCCGGGGCGCCCTTGGCCTGCCGCAGAAGCCGCGCCGTGGTCCCTTCCCAGGCGCGCGCCATCGAACGCAGCACCTCGCTCAGCTGAACACCACGGTCCTGCGGGAACGGTTCTTCAGTTTCATCCTCATAGGCTGCCAATGCCTGCCTAAGCCCCTCCTCAGGGTCATCCCCGACATCCTCGATCATCTCTGGGTCAAGCCGCGCCACATGAATAGCGAACGCCTGCACACATCTGAGGTAAAGTTCAGACGCTGCCTTGACCCCGATGTGTTCGCTCAGCCGGGCATGTATATCATCGTTCATCCCGATATTGAGCACCGCACCCGGCCCTCCCCAATCGGGATCTTCCGATGATGGCCTTACACACAGGATGGACCAGTCAGAAAACGGGGCCAGTAGAATTTGTGGGTTCGGCGTGTCACCCGCCGCAATCGCGCGCACCGTCCTGAAGGATAACGCCAGCGTCTCTGGCACGGGAAGATCAAGCCGCACAAGGCGCTGCAAACACTTGGCCCGTCCGCCATGAGTGGCAGTCGCCACCGGCGCGGTTGGCGTGATCAGGGTGATATGGTTGTCACATTGCTGCACTGCGGCACCATCGCGCGGGAGGGTTTAGAAATCAAGTCCAGTGTGTCAGAAATTTGGTACAGATCAACTGTCTGCCTTAGCCATCTACCCGACTCAGATCCGCCGCTTGACGACAAATCTGGCGGATACGGCTGAGCATATTCAAGCGGTTGCGACGGATGATATCGTTGTCAGCATTGATCTGGACGGCCTCAAAGAAGGCGTCAATCGGCGCGCGCAGGGCGGCCATGGCCCCCATCGCTGCTTCAAAATCTTCAGTCGCGACGGCCTTGGCAATAGCCCCCTCAGCTGTATCAAGCGCGGCAAACAACGCCTTCTCTTCATCAGCTTCCGCGAATTTCAGATCAGCGCCATAAGAGTATTCCACACCGTCCTTCTCTTCGGCCTGAGTGAGGATGTTGTTGGCTCGTTTGAAACCCTGGACAAGGTTCACACCATCCTCGGTCTCCAGCACCGCCTGCAAGGCACGCGCTCGGGCCACGACCAGCGCAAGGTCGTCATTACCCTCAAGCGCAAGGCAGGCGTCAATCACATCATGACGCAGACCCTGATCGCGCAGGTAGACTTTGAGACGGTCGTGAAAAAAGGACAGCAAATCCTCTACCGCATCTTTCGGTGCATTGACCCCGAAACGCGGCAGATGGGCGTCAATCGTTTTGACCAGCGAAAACCGTGTAGCGTTCTCAAGGATCAAACGGATCACCCCCAAGGCAGCCCGACGCAGAGCAAAGGGGTCCTTGGATCCGGTAGGTTTCTGGTCAATCGCCCAGAACCCCGTCAGCGTGTCCAGCTTGTCGGCCAACGCCACCGCGACCGAGACCAGATGCGTTGGCACCTCGTCAGAGGGGCCGAGCGGCGAGTAGTGTTCTTCACAGGCCGCCGCCACATCCTCGGGCAACCCGGCCTCGGCGGCGTAGTACCGCCCCATGACGCCCTGCAATTCGGGGAATTCATAGACCATTTCGGAACTCAGATCGGCCTTGGCCACCTTTGCGGCCTGACTGGCCAGATCCACATCCGCGCCGACCAGGGGCGCGATGTCGCGCGCCAGCGCCTCAATCCGCGCAATCCGCGCACCCTGTGTGCCAAGCGTCCGTTCAAAGGTCACGTTTTCGAGCTTATCCAGCCACGCGCCCATGCCAGCCTTGGCCTCACGTAGGTCGTTTTCCCAGAAGAATTTTGCGTCCGACAGACGCGCGGCTAAAACCTTCTGATTGCCCGCCAGAATGGTCGCACCATGATCAGCGGCTTCCATGTTTGCCACTGTCACGAACCGTTCAATTCGGCCGGTCTTAGGGTTCTTGACCGAGAAGAACTTCTGATGCTCGCGCATGGAGCTTTGCAGCACCTCAGGCGGAAGGCCCAGAAAATCCTCGCCAATTTCGCCCATAAGCGGTACCGGCCATTCCACGAGGCCCGAAACTTCCGTTAGCAAGCCCTGATCCTCGATTACCTCAAGACCAGAGGCGAAGGCCAAGTTCGTGGCCTCCTGCCAGATCGCCGCCGCGCGGGCCTCTGGATCAAGCACCACCTTGCGGCGCTTCAGCTTAGCCTCGTAATCGTCGAAGGAGGAAACAGAAAAGCGCTCTGTTCCCATGAAGCGATGCCCCTCGGTGCTATCGACCGAGGCGATACCATCAATATCCAAAGGCACAACGCTGGCCGATCCGTCATCTTCTGTCAGAATGCAAAGGATCGAATGCAGCGGCCGCACCCAGCGTAGGTTGCCTTCACCCCAGCGCATGGATTTGGGCCAGGGGAAATTACGGATCGTCGCCTCAAGCAGCTCTGCCACAACCCCATCGGCCGCACGGCCCTGCTTGGTGATCTTGGCAAAATAAACCTGGCCTTTTTTCTCATCGCGCACTTCAAGTTCATCGCGCGACACACCTGCACCACGAAGGAAGCCCTCAATCGCCTTCTCGGGCGCATCCACCCGCGGGCCCTTGCGCTCTTCTACCACGGTTGGGCTTTCGGCGCTCAGCCCCTGCACGGTCAATGTTAGCCGGCGCGGCGTCGAAAAGCCGGCAGCCCCAGCATAGGTCAGGCCAGCCTCCACCAGCCCGTCCGTGATACGGGTTTTCAGATCATCCGCCGCGCGCCGCTGCATGCGGGCTGGTATTTCTTCGGAAAAAAGTTCGATCAGCAGATCAGGCATGGGTCACTTTCAAAATCCGACAACTGTCTGAATGACAATTGCGTTGGCGATATCGACAAAAAATGCCGAGACCAAGGGCAAAACAACAAAAGCAAGGGGCGAAGGCCCATATCGCTTGGTCACAGCGGTCATGTTGGCAATGGCGGTGGGGGTTGCGCCAAGAGCAAAGCCGCCGAAACCCGCGGCTAGAACGGCGGCACGGTAGCCACGGCCCAAAGCCGGAAACAAAACGAAGATCACAAACGCCACAGCAAAAACAACCTGTGCAGTCAGGATCACCAGAAGGGGCAGGCCAAGCCCGCTGAGTGCATGGAAGTCCAGCGTCATGAGCGAGATCGCTAAAAACACGCCTAAAGTGAATTCCGACACCACCGCCAACGTTGGGGTGCGTGCCACAGGTGGTGCCTTGGGAAACAGCATCGGAAGCAAATTCCCAATCACTATCCCTACGATTAGGCAGGGTACGAACAGGGGCAGCATCAGCCCTGCCTCCTCGATCACCTCGGCAAGCATATAGCCCCCAATCACCGAAAGGTTAAGCACGAGAATGATCTGCATCAATGTCAGATGCGTTATCTTGCCAAAATCATCCGCTTCATCATGTGGGAGACCAACTGTGTGTTCTTCCTCAGGATGAAGTGGCGTCAACCCGCCACGTTCCACCAGGAATTTCGCAACAGGTCCACCAACGAGAGCGGCAAGAATCAAACCGATTGTTGCCACGGCAACCCCCAATTCACTTGCTCCAGTCATACCCGTTTCGCGCGCAATTTCCGGTGCCCAAGCGATGGCGGTCCCGTGCCCTCCGATCAACGCGGCAGATCCGAACAAAACCCCGCTTTGTGCAGGAAATCCAAAACTTGAAGCACCTATGATACCAATAATGTTCTGTCCGATGATCACCGCGAGGGTCAGCACGATCAGCATGGCCAGTGGTTTACCGCCGGCCAAAAGATCAGAAATCCGGGCATTGAGACCAATGGATGCAAAAAACAGAACAAGGAAGATGTCTCGCCCCTGCATTTCGAACACAAGGTCCTTCCGCAGCAGGACTGATAGCGCAAAGAACAAGACAGCAGCGATCAACCCGCCCGTGACCGGCTCTGGGATGTTGTAGGACCGCAGGACCGCCACACGCCGCGTCATCGCCGCACCCAGCAAAAAGACTGCAATGCCCAGGGTTACAGTCAGGAATTCGGGTATCGTGATCGTATGCTCCACTACTCACTCTCCGGGCGGTGCAGGGCAACCATCCGGCACGGGTTCACCATCAAACACCACCTCGCCACAGCGGTTGATCTGGTGCCAGGCAAAGCCGCGCCCATCCTCAAAGATCGCAATGATGCGATCGATGCCATAGGTGATATCCTGCTGCCCTAGAAAGGCCAGCGCCCGGCCATCCTCGAGTGCCGCACCAATCGCATCGGCTTCGAAACACTCAAACCAGCCCGGCGCTTTCAGGGGTATGGCGTCCTTGTAGGGTTTATAGGTCTCAGTCAGTGTGGCGAGGCTCAAATCCGTGGTGAAACAGGCCCTATACCGAATGGGAGAGCTGTTGGCGTCTATCGCCTTGAACCCCGCATGGGGCAGCGGCTCTGGCGCACCGGATGTCAGCGAAGTCAGTTGCACATCTTCCTCTCCCATCGGCGCCACCTCTTCGTAGAAATGGTAGACCTGCAGATAATAGAGCGCGACCCCGGCAAAAATGGCCGAGCCAACAATCAGAATCGACAGAAATTTGCCCATCAATTTGCGGCCTCGAACCCACCTGCATCCGTCTGCACGAAGGCATCAGCGCATTGCTTGGCCAGCGCCCGCACCCGGCCGATATAGGCTTGCCGTTCCGTGACCGAGATCACGCCACGCGCATCCAGCAGGTTGAAGATATGGCTGGCCTTGATGCACTGGTCATAGGCTGGATGCGCCATGATGATGCGCTTGCCGGTTTTCGGATCATCTACAGGCTCCGACAAAAGCGCCTCGCAGGCCACCTCCGCTTCCTCAAAATGACGCAGCAGCACCTCGGTGTTGGCGGCATCAAAATTATGGCGGCTGTATTCCTCTTCAGTCTGGCGGAACACATCCCCGTACTTGAGCGCGATGGAGGCGTCCGGGTCATTGAACGGCATATCCATAACATGATCGACACCCAGAACATACATCGCCAGCCGCTCCAACCCATATGTCAGCTCGCCAGAAACGGGTTTGCAATCATGCCCGCCCACCTGTTGGAAATAGGTGAACTGGCTGACCTCCATACCGTCACACCAGACTTCCCAGCCAAGGCCCCACGCGCCCAGCGTCGGGCTTTCCCAATCATCCTCGACAAAACGGATGTCATGCAGGCCCATATCAATGCCTATGGCCTCCAGCGAGCCAAGGTAAAGCGCCTGGAGATCTGGAGGACTGGGTTTTATCAACACTTGGTACTGGTAGTAGTGCTGTAACCTGTTGGGGTTCTCGCCATACCTCCCGTCGGTGGGACGGCGCGAGGGCTGCACATAGGCCGCCGCCCAGGCACAAGAGCCCAGCGATCGCAATGTGGTGGCCGGGTGAAACGTGCCCGCGCCCACCTCCATGTCATAGGGCTGCATAATGGCGCAGCCCTTGCCCGCCCAGTAGCTTTGCAGCCGCAGGATGATCTCCTGGAAGCTTCGCGGAGTGTCGACGGTTTTCGTCATGGTTTGTCCATCCGAAGAAAGGGTGCAGGACCTTTTTCAGCCCCAGCCGGTTGCGCAGCCTTACCTACGGCGCAGGGCGCAAAGGGTCAATCACGCGCTTTCGCATATTTTGGGTGCAAGCCATGATCAATTTGCTACTAATTGTCTAAATTGCAGATGACGGAATACAAGGAACCCATATTTTTCATGACGCGCATATTGTCCTCACTTGCTGCCGCCCTTTTACTCTCCACCTCGCTCAGCCCAGCACTGGCGCAAACTGCGCCCACGATCCTCGATGAAACCGAAGAAGTGCTGATCGACGAAACCCCATTCGAGGCCCGCCAGAGCGAGGCACAGCTTTCTCAGAGTGAGCGCGCCGAGCTGCAACGAATGTTACAGGCCGGTGGCTTCTACGAGGGCGCCATCGACGCTTCCTTCGGGCCGGGCACACGGGCGTCGATGCGCGCATGGCAGACAGCCTATGGCTATGAGGCGACGGGTGTTCTGACCACGCGCCAACGGGCAGAGCTTTTCCGTCAGCACAATAAGATCTTGGAAGATCTGGACGTGCGCCTTGTGCGCGATGAAGAAAGCGGCATCCAAGTCCGGGTCCCGCTGGCTGCTGTGGCATTCGATAAATACGATCCGCCCTTCGCTATGTTCGAAGGTACCGGAGAGGTGCCCGAGGCGCGGATGCTGCTCATCAGCCAACCCGGCGATCGCAACACGCTGATCGGACTTTACGACATCATGCAAACGCTCAAAATCGTGCCGGAAGAGGGCGAACGCGCCATCGAAGGCGACGGTTTCGTGCTGCGGGGCGAAAACAGTCGGATCAAGTCTCACACCCAGGCGTGGCTGCGCAACGGAGAGGTGAAGGGCTTTACCCTGATTTGGCCCACGGGCGACGAAGATCGCAGGCGGCGCCTTCTGGACGAATTACAGGGCAGCTTTGAACGTGTACCCGGTGTGCTCGACTCTGGCGCGGGTGGGGATGTGGAACAGCGCGTGGATCTTCTGTCTGGACTGGAAATCCGCCGTCCAAAACTCTCGCGCTCAGGCTTTTTCGTGGATGGCTCCGGCACAGTGATCACCACCATCGAGGCGGTTCAAGGCTGTGAACGAGTGACAATCGACGAAGATTACAGGGCCCTCGTGATCGCCACGGACCCTGCGCTCGGCGTTGCAGTCCTGCGTCCTGAAAGCCCACTTGCGCCGAGCTCTTTCGCCGCTTTCCAGCAGGCCACGCCGCGCCTGCAATCGGATGTGGCTGTCGCCGGCTTCTCCTATGGCGGTGTGCTGGGTGCACCAACACTTACCTTTGGCCAACTTGCCGATGTGCGTGGCCTCAATGGCGAGGCAGAGCTCAAGCGTCTGGCTCTCGCACCGCTGGATGGCGACGCGGGAGGCCCGGTTGTGGACAGCTACGGCGCGGTTCTGGGGATGCTGCTGCCTGCTGGTCAGAATGACGGGCGCCAACTGCCTGAGGGCGTCAGCTTCGCAGCCGATGCCGCCGCCCTTACCACGATTCTAGAAGGGGCAGGCATCGCATCGCAAGCCTCGCCCACAAGCACCCTCGTGGCGCCTGAAACCCTGTCCAAACTGGCCTCAGGCATCACTGTCCTCGTCAGCTGCTGGGACTGACCCCCCAGTAAAACTGCCCAACACGGGCGACAAAGCAAACCCTAAAACAAAAACGGCGGGATACCATCCCGCCGTTTTCATTCTGTATAGGTCCAATGCCTACTTGTTTTCAGCCATCTTAGCCGAAGCGGCATCGCCCACGTTGTCCACTCCACGCTCTTCCAAAAGCATGGTCAGCCAGTTTGGATCCATCTCCGGCACCGAGCTTAGCAGCAGATCCGTATAAGGATGGTGCGGCGGCTTGAACATTTCGTCCTTAGGCCCTTGCTCCACCACCTTGCCATGCTGCATCACCACCACTTCGTCCGCGATGGAACGCACAGTTGCAAGGTCATGGGTGATGAACATATAAGCCAGTTTCAACTCGTTCTGCAGCCGGTCCAGCAGACGCAGAATACCTTCCGCCACCAGCTGATCCAGTGCCGAAGTAACCTCATCGCAGACGATGAAGGTAGGTTCAGCAGCAAGCGCACGGGCAATCCCGATACGCTGCTTCTGACCCCCGGACAATTCAGGCGGATAGCGATTATAAAACTTCGATGGATCAAGCTCGATCAGATCAAGCAATTCATCCACCCGGTTCTTAAGCGCAGCCCCGGTCAATCCCGAATAAAACTGCGCTGGTCGTCCGATGATTTCAGAAATCTTAACCTTCGGGTTCAACGCAGTGTCCGCCATCTGATAAATCATCTGGCACTGCCGCAACTGTTCTCTTGGACGATTGCGGTAGTCCGGTAGGAAGGGATCCCCCCGGAACAAAATTTCACCTTTCGATGGAGGCAAAAGACCGGTGATACAGCGCGCCGTGGTCGATTTGCCCGATCCAGACTCGCCCACAACAGCGACCGTCATTCCCTCATAAATGTCAAAGGACACGTCATCGAGAACCTTGGCCCCACCGGTGTAGGATGCGTCAACATTCTTCACCGAGATCAAAGGCACGCCGTCTTTGGGGCGGTACCGTTGCGGGCTGGTGAAATCGCGCACCGCCCAAAGCGACTTGGTGTAGTCCTCCTTGGGGTTTTTCAGCATTTCCTCGGTCGAGGCTTCCTCAACTTCGTTGCCCTTCAGCAGAACCTTGATTGTGTCGGCCATCTGCGCCACGACCGCAAGGTCGTGCGTGATATAGAGAGCCGCTGTGTTGAACTGCTCCACAATATCGCGGATCGCGGCCAAAACCTCGATCTGTGTGGTCACGTCAAGCGCCGTTGTCGGTTCATCGAAGATGATGAGGTCCGGACGACAGGACATGGCCATCGCGGTCATAGCCCGCTGCAACTGACCACCCGACACCTGGTGCGGATAACGGAAGCCAATTTCTTCAGGGTTAGGCAGACGCAGGCGGCGGTAAAGCTCAACCGCGTCTTCCTGCGCTTCCATCCGCTTTTTGATGCGATATTGAAGCGGGGCTTCCGTGTGCTGGTCAATCAACTTGTGGGCCGGGTTGAACGAGGCCGCGGCCGATTGCGCCACATAGGCGATCCGCGACCCCCGCAGGGCCCGCCTTTCACTTTCGGAAGCGGTGGTCAGCTCCATCCCGTCGAACTCAATCGAGCCGTTCGAGATCCGCGTGCCATCCCGGGCGTAGCCCATTGCCGCCGCACCGATGGTAGATTTGCCTGCACCGGACTCCCCGATAAGGCCCATCACTTCACCGCGGTGAAGGGTCAGATCGACACCTTTGATGATGTCGACCCAGGTTTCATCGGAATAGCCTTCGATCTTCAGGTCTTTGATCTCAAGCAGTACGCTTTTGTCCTGGCTCATATTATTGCTCCTTAAGACCAGAGGACCGGAACAGCATCCAGTCAACCACGAAGTTCACCGCAACAGTCAGCAACGCAATGGCGGCCGCCGGTACAAGTGGCGTTATGTCTCCAAAGGAGATCAGGGTCGCATTCTCCCGCACCATGGATCCCCAGTCTGCCGTAGGCGGCTGGATTCCAAGGCCAAGGAAGCTTAGACCGGCCACCAGCAGGAACACAAAGCAGAATTCCAACCCGAATTCCGCGACCAAGGGGGCCGTGGAGTTGGGCAGGATCTCCCGGCGGATCAGGTACCACGTGCCCTCTCCGCGCAGCTTTGCTGCTTCGATGTAGTCCATGACGACAACATTACCGGCCACCGCTCGTGTCAGACGGAACACACGCGGCGCGTAGATCACGGCGACCGCGATGATGATCACATGGATTTCCGGACCAAAGATCGACAGCATCAGGAGCGAGAAGATCAGCGACGGGATCGACATGATCACGTCTGCAATCCGGCCCATCAACTGGTCAAACCAACCGCCTTTCGTGGCCGCAAGCAGACCCGCAAGCGAGCCTAGTATAAAGGCAGCCGTGGTTGCGACGATAGCCAATCCGACCGAGTTGCGCGCGCCATAGACGATCCGGCTGAACATATCCCGTCCCAGCTGATCCGCGCCCAGAAGAAGCGTGTCATCTGCAGGCGCGAAGGCCGACGAAATCACTTCCGCTTCCCCGAAGGGCGCAATCCAAGGTGAAAAGATACCAAGCACGGCGTAAACGAACATGATGAACATGCCGAAGGCTGCCGTCAGGGGGGCTGTACGCAATTCCTTGGCCGCCTCAGGCGACATCGGGGCCAGAATTAACACCAGCACCAGCAGGGCGATGAAGATTTCCGTTAGACCCCAGCCAAAGGCAAAGGACGCGATCGCAAGCAATGCGAGCGCCCCTAGCACATAGCTCAAATGTCCGCCCCGCAAAAAAGCGCCTGTATCGCCCTCTGCCAACTGGATGAGGAACTCCCGGAACCCGTAGGACACCATCGCCGCCGCAGCCAGTATCGCTGCCGAGATCGCCACCGTCTGCAGCGCCGACGCGCCACCGACAATGCCGAGAACCATGGATACAATTGTGAGCGAGAACAGCAGCAGGAAAGGGGTGCGCTGGTTGAAGTAAGCCGCTGCCGTCGAACCGACAAGAAGCAGACCGAAGAAGATAATCACAAACATTAGAAGATCTCCTTACTTCGGATGCCGCAAGCGCGGGTTTGTGAGGATGGCACCCACATCCGCTGCAAGGTTCAGCAGGATGAAGGTTGCGGCGAAAATCAGACAGCAGGCCTGAACAACCGGGAAGTCACGTTTGGACACAGAGTCTACAAGCGCTTGGCCAATGCCTGGATAGACATACACCACTTCCACAAGAACCACGCCCGTAATCAAGTAGGCCAAGTTCAAAGCCACGACATTGATGATCGGCGCCCAGGCATTGGGCAGCGCGTGCTTGACGATCACCTTCCAGGGCGGGGCCCCTTTCAGGCGCGCCATCTCGATATAAGGCGAGGCCAGAAGGTTGATGATCGCGGCCCGTGTCATGCGCATCATATGCGCCATGACCACAAGAACCAGCGTCAGCGCTGGCAGGAAGGTCCGCTCCAGCAGCTCAAAGAACGTCATCCCGTCGCTCAAGCTTGAGATCGCGGGGAACATACCCCATTTGACCGCAAAGAAGAGAATCAGAATGTAGCCAAGGAAAAATTCCGGCGACGAAATGAACGTCAGCGTGACCACATTTGCCACCCGGTCGAAGATCGAGTTGCGCAGAAGAGCAACCAGAACACCAAGGATGATCGATACCGGTACCGCGATCACAGCCGCGTAAGCCGCAAGAAACAGCGTATTCATAAAACGTTCGCTGATCGTACTGGCGACAGTTTCACCCGTCACGATGGAATTACCGAAATCGAAAAATACTGCACCGCTCAACCATCCGAGGTAGCGCACGATCGCAGGCTTATCGAGCCCCATCTCTTTGCGCAACGCGGCCAGGTTTTCTTCTGTCGCCCCCTGTCCGAGAACCGCTTGCGCGATATCGCCGGGAAGTAGTTCGACCATGAAGAAGATGATGATTGAAATGACCAAAAGAATGATCAATCCCAACCCGAGCCGTTTCCCAACGAGCCCCAGAATGTCTCCCATGTGTCCCTCCTGCTGTTGAAATCCAGTGCCGAGACATGGCTGGATAACACAGAGTTTTTATGCTCGATGGGAAAATCGGTTTGGCCGATGCGCCCCCACCTTGCGACTTGGCCTGTTGGACAAACCTCTTGCCTGACAGACGAAATACCCCGGCAAATGAATGCCGGGGTAAGGTTTGTTTAGCTTTCGAACCACCAGCGATGGGCGCCGCGGGCTCCGTCCAGTGACCAGCTGGCTGCCAGCTGGCCTGTGTGCTTGACGTTGGCCCTGCGTCCATAAACAAAGTTCGGGAAGTAGGGGATCAGTGCTCCACCATCATCGCGCAGGATCATGCCCATTTCACGATACATTTCAGCACGCTTGCTATCATCAAGCTCAGCCTTGGCCATCAGCAGCAGCTCGTTGAACCGTGCATTTTGCCAGAAGGTTTCATTCCAGGCTGCGTCATCTTTGTAACCTAGTGTATACATCACGTCCGGTGTTGGGCGTGCACCCCAGGATACAACGCACCAAGGCTTGGTCAGCCAAACGTCAGACCAGTAACCATCATTGGGTTCACGAACGACGTTGATGTCGATCCCAGCTTCCTTGGCGTGCGCTGCCATGAGAACACACAGGTCAACCGCGCCAGTCGTGATGGATTCTGCTGTGCTGAGATTGATCGTCTGACCTTCCATTCCCGCTTTCTTCCAAAGCGACGCCGCCTTTTCAGGATCGTACTCGCGCTGTGGAATGTCATCGGGCCAATAGGGCATCGCCGGCGAATGATGGAAATCGTTGCCGATTGTCGCTGCGCCAAAAGTGATCTTTTCGACCAGCTCTTCGCGGTTCACCGCAAGCTTAAGCGCCATCCGCACGTCAATATTGTCAAACGGTGCCTGCGTGCAGTTCATCGGGATCGTGATGCACTGCGCCGACGGGACGTTGTCGATCTCAACATTCTTGTCACGCTGCAGAAGAGACATGGTCTTGTTTTCAAGCAGTGTTACCGCATCTACGTCGCCCGTCACGAGGGCTGTCTGACGCGCGTTCGGGTCGTTGATGACGATGTACTCGACCTCGTCAAAATAGGCGCCCTCGCCATGCCACTCATCGTGGCGTACGAGGCGCGAGCCTACGCCGAACTCATGCTCCACCAGCTTGTAGGGGCCACAGCCATCGGCAGACTGCCAGTTCAGCGTACCATCGGCATTGGCCGGACAGATTGGCAGGTGATAGTCGGGCATGATCCACGGCAGGTCAGCATTTGGCGCGTCGAGCTTGAAGGTCACAGAGTGGTCCCCGTTGTCGACAATCTCCCGTACGCTGGCCAGCAACGCCTTGGCGGCCGAGCCGGAGTCTTCGCCACGGTGATGGTTCATGGATGCCAGAACATCTGCAGCCGTCACTTTCGCACCAGAGTGGAATGTCGCGTTGGGATTCAACTTGAACGTCCATTCTGTGGCATCTGGCGTTGCAGACCATTCAGTCGCCACGTCGCCACCCAGCGTCTGATCGGTATTGATCATGGTTAGGAAGGCGCGGTGCGTGTGTGCCAGCGAAATCATAGCATAGGACAGGTAAGTACCCGGATCGTGACTGTCGCTGGTGTTGCCGTCATGCTGTGCGACGCGGAACTTACCGCCCCTTTGAGGCGCAGCTTTCGCAGACGTGCCCCACAAGCCAGTGGCGGCGGACGCAGTCATACCGGCTGCCATCGAATAGTTCATGAATGATCGCCTCGAGATGCTGCCGTCTTTAGCGGCCGCCGCAAGGCGATCAATCATCATTTGATCTTTTAATTTTGTCATGGTGTCTCCCTGGATTTAGCATGTCGCTTTTTGCCCTCGCTCAAGCGGAGCCTTTCGAGCCTGTCCTTCATTTGATTCTTTGGGTGGCTCGTTTGCGACATGCGCTTAACAAAACACGAAACTTTTGTTCCACCAAGCCCCCTTGCATGAGAATAAACAGATTTTTACCGCTGTTTTCCAAAAGCATTTGGGTACAAGCGAAAAATTCCGTTGAAGCGCCGGTACATTTTTACCCCTCATGATGCATTTTAAGTAAATAATGTCAGCATTTCTGCCATTTCTCGGGCATGTCGTTTTTAGTCTCGCTTGGCGCGCAGACGGGCAAAATACTCGACCCGTTTCTTCAATTCTCGTTCGAAGCCACGATCGGGAGGCTGGTAAAAAACTGGGCGCTGCATCCCGTCGGGAAAATAATTTTGACCCGAAAACCCGTCCTCTGCGTCATGGTCATAGGCATAACCAGTACCATACCCCTGCTCTTTCATCAGCTGGGTGGGGGCGTTCAGAATATGTTTGGGCGGGGGCGTGCTTCCAGTCGTGCGCGCCTCGGCCCTTGCGGCCTTGTAGGCGACATATGCTGCGTTGGATTTCGGTGCGAGGGCAAGGTAGATAACCGCTTGCGCAAGCGCCAGCTCCCCCTCCGGACTACCCAGCCGCTCGTAAACTTCCCAGGCATGCAGACAATGGGTTTGTGCCTGCGGATCGGCGAGGCCGATATCCTCGACCGCCATGCGAGTGATCCGGCGCGCCAGGTAACGGGGGTCCTCGCCCCCTTCAAGCATCCGGGCCAGCCAGTAGACAGCCGCATCCGGGTCCGAGCCCCGGACGGATTTGTGCAAAGCCGATATCAGGTTGTAATGTTCATCCCCGCCCTTGTCATATTTCGCCGCCCGGCGCATCAGCCGGGTGCGCAGGCCCGCATCATTCAGCTTGCCATCCACTTTCCAGGCCATGATTTGCTCAATTAGGTTCAAGAGCGCGCGTCCATCACCATCAGCCATCTCCAATAGCGTCTCCCGCGCTGCACCATCCAGCGGCAAGGCGCGCTGCAACTCGACCTCTGCCCGTTGCGCCAGGTGCTCCAGGTCCGCAAGAGACAACCGATCCAACACCAAAACCTGCGCCCGGCTCAAAAGGGCCGCATTGAGCTCGAAACTCGGGTTCTCGGTCGTGGCTCCGACCAGAAGGATCGTGCCATCCTCCATGTAGGGCAAAAAGCCGTCCTGCTGGGCCTTGTTGAAACGGTGGATTTCGTCAACGAACAGCAACGTGCCCTGTCCGTTGGTACGGCGCAGGCGGGCTTGTTCAAAAACCTTGCGCAATTCCGGCACGCCAGTGAAAATTGCGCTGATCTGTACGAAATGCAGGTCAGAGGTATCCGCCAAAAGCCGTGCAATTGTTGTCTTACCCACACCTGGCGGACCCCAGAGGATGATCGACCCCAAGCTACCGGAGGCCAGCATCACGCCCAATGGGGCTTCCGGCCCCAGAACCTGAGACTGGCCTACCACGTCCACCAATGTCTTCGGGCGCAACCTATCCGCCAACGGTCTCGGGGCGCTGTCATGCTGGGGTTGAGGCTCAGGCGAGGTATCAAAGAGATCAGCCATGGGCATTACAATCGAAACTGCATCGAAAGCCGCCGCGCACCGCGCTGAACGTCCAGATCAAGCCGCCGCTGCGCCTCTTTCAGGAGTTGCTCGGCCATGTCGGCATCCTCAACGGCCACGTCATTGATCTGACGCAGTACATCGCCGCGGCGCAGCCCGGCCCTACGCCCGATCTTGCCAGGATCATCCACAACCGCGCCACGCGCTGACAGGGAGAGGCCATATTCTGCAATCACCGCCGGATTTACCGTCGAAACCGCCATCCCCGGAATAGCAGAGCTGTCACCCGTGACCCGCGGGGTGCGGGCGGGACTGTCAGGAGCTACGATCAGGTCGACCTGCGCCTGATCTTCCTCACCTTCGCGAAAAAGGCTGACCTCGGCCCGCTTACCTATGCCGCTGACCGACATGCGATAGACCATTTCGGCCGGGGTGTTCACGGCCTGTCCATCCACAGCAACGATCACGTCACCGGGCTGGAACCCGGCATCCAGAAACGGGCTGACGGGGTGCAACTGAGAGATGACGATCCCCCCGGGCCGGTCAAGCCCCAACCCCTCGGCCATATCCGCTGTAACAGGCTGGCCATCCATGCCCGCCCATGGCCGCTCAAACCGTGTGTTTCCCGCGCGCGCCTGCGCAACGAACTGCGCCACAAGGGCCGAGGGGATGGCGAAACCAATTCCAATGGATCCGCCCGAGCGGCTTAGGATCGAGGTATTGATGCCGATCAGGTCACCATTCATGTCCACCAATGCTCCGCCAGAATTGCCCGGATTGATCGGCGCATCAGTCTGAATGAAATATCCGCGCAGATTGCCAGTTGCCGTGCCCGAGCGCGCGAGTCCCGAAACGATCCCGCTGCTCACCGTCTGGCCCACACCGAAAGGGTTGCCGATGGCCAGAACCAATTCGCCAACCTGCACGGTGTCACTGTCGCGCAAACCGAGCGCGGGCATGTCGGGGGAACCCTCCATTTGCAAAACGGCAAGATCACTTTCCTGATCCGAAAG
Organism: Roseovarius sp.; assembly: GCA_963691795.1. Classification (GTDB taxonomy): domain Bacteria; phylum Pseudomonadota; class Alphaproteobacteria; order Rhodobacterales; family Rhodobacteraceae; genus Roseovarius. Next base: position 2,159,819 of record OY829373.1, on the reverse strand, counting down.
CAGCACACGAGCCGAAAACTCCCGTCGGTCATTGAGGACTACACGAATATCCGTAGCATCGCCTACAACGTGATAGTTTGAGACAACAATACCCTCCGACCCAAGGATCACCCCTGAACCCAGCGAGTTTTCTACGCGCTGGCGCGGTGTTCCAAAATCGCGGAAAAGGCCCTGGAAAAAGGGATCGTCGCTGAATGGGCTACGGACATTTACTATGCGCTTGGCATAGATGTTGACCACGGCAGGGGCGGCCGCCTCAACCACCGGCACGAAGCCGATCGCGATCTCGGTCTCGTTTCCCGGCACACGCATCTCAGCCCTGGCAGGCATGGCCGCCAAACTCAACGTAATGGTGAACAACAACAGGCGCATTACATCCCTACCCCGCTCAGATCGCGCAGTATACCCAATGCCGAAACCGGGCGGTAATCACCCTGCGATCCCAGCGCGCACATGAATGACAGTGGGCCGGTCCGCCTTGAAGGCGCGCAAGACCGCCTGCGCTACCTCGTCCGGGCTTTGAGGGGTTTCCGCCAGCGCACCATAAGCGCGCGCAAGTGCCGCGAAATCTGGATTCTGCGCGATAACAGCATTGGGCGCTATCTGGGCGCCCACCATGCTATCCTCGATCTCTTTCAGTTTGCCATTGTCCCATAGCAAAATTGGCAGGGGTAGGCCCAGCTCAACCGCAGCCCCAAGTTCCTGCACCGTGTACTGAAAGCCGTAGTCACCTGCGATACACATGGTTGGCAGCCCGGGCCGCGCCATGGCCCCACCGATCGAGGCAGGCATCGCGTACCCGAGCGTGCCAAAGCCCGTCGGATGATGCCAATGGTTGGTATGGGGTAGGTTCCAGACCTCGGTGCTGACATAGGCAAACTGGGTCATGTCAGAAAAGATCATCGTCTCCTCTGGCAACACCGCAGCCAGCGCGTCACAGATTGGCACGATCCCGGGCCGCTCAGTATCAGTTTCTGCCCTGAACCGTTCTTTCGCACGGGCAATCCCACTTGTGTCCCATTTCGGCGCGACGGCTTCCGGCAAACGATCCAGCAGCGCCTCAACGAAGGCCATGGCGTCGGCTTGCACGGTGATCTGGGCTTGGTTCTGATCAGCCAACACTTCGGGGTCGATATCGACCCGCACCATTATGCCCTTGTGGCCCAGCTGCGAACGCCAAGTATCACACTCCGAAAGTTCCGTGCCTATAGCAATGACCAGATCGGCTTCTGCGAACATCGTAGCCGTTTCCGGCCGTGCGAGGTAAGAGCCAAACGATAAAGGCTCATCGCGCTGTAGGATACCACTGGCGGCACAGGTCGTGAAAGCTGCCGCTCCGCTGCGCGCGATCAGGTCACGGGCCGCCCGTTCCGCCGCCTCTCCTGCGCGGGCCATACCGCCACCAAAGACAAAAACAGGTTTGTCCGCTGCCACGATCCGATCCGTCATCTCGTCCATGCCAGACGGCTCCAACCGGCCAGAGCTATTGGAATGGTCCCCCGGCGCCTGCGCTGGGGGCGGCGGGGCCTCCCCCTCAAGCAAGGCAATCGGAACCTGAATATGCTTTGGCCGCGCACGGCGGGCCGTGAACTCGGTCAAGGCCCGGTCTATCAGCCCATAGGCAGACTCTGGCGAACCAGCTTCGTAGCTCCAGTCACATACGCAGTCCGCCGCCGCTCTCTGATCCAGCATCTGGTGCAACTGCCCCCGGCGGGCCGATGTTTCATCCAGACAGGACGAAATCGCCAGAACTGGTACGCTGTCGGAATAGGCCTGCCCCAGCGGCGTCATGATATTACACAACCCCGGTCCAGTTATGATGTAGGCCACCCCCGGCTTACCGCTGGCGCGCGCATAGCCATCAGCCATAAACCCGGCGCCTTGTTCGTGGCGGGCGAGAACATGGGTGATCCCGGCCTCCTCGATCCCGCGATACATTTCCTGGTTGTGGACACCTGGAATACCAAAGATCACATCAACACCGCGCTCTTTCAGCATGTGGCTGATCTGCGCACCAAGGGGGCGGTTGCTCATTCAAACTCTCCAGAAACCGATGGTGAATATTGCGTAGACGGCGAAAAGCTCCAGTCGGCCGATCAACATACCGGCGGACAGAATCCATTTAGACACATCATTAAGGGAGGTGTAAGTACCCGAAGGCCCAATAATTTCCCCCAGCCCCGGTCCGATATTGGCTAGCGCCGCCGCTGCGCCTGAAACGGATGTGACAAAGTCTAGACCGGTCAGGCTTAACCCCACGGCCATCAGGCCCAAAGTTACAACGAAAAAGACAAAGAAAGACATGACTGAGTTCAGCACATCATCAACCACCGGACGGCCCTGATAGCGCGGCGTGAACACGCCATGGGGGGAGTAGATACGCTGCAATTGCACTTTCACAGAAGCAAACAGCAGTTGATACCGAAAAATCTTGATCGAACAAGAGGTCGACCCGGCGCAACCCCCGATAAGGCCAATAAAAAACAGCATTGCCACTGGGAAGGCGCCCCATGTCATATAGTCGTCATTCACAAAGCCTGTGCCGGTCAGGATCGACACCGTGTTGAAGAGAACAAGCCGGAAGGCCGCTTCGCTGAAATCCCCTTGCCGTTGCATCTGCCAAATGGCCAGGATGAGCACGAGGATGAAGGCCGTAATGAAAAAGCCCCGCACCTGCCGATCTAGCAACAGAGGCTCAGCGGTTCCAGCGCTCAGTTGCACAAACCGGACAAAGGGAAGCGCCGCCAACATCATAAAGATGACAGACACGTACTGTGCAGCGGGCGTGAAAGCCGCAAAGGAATTATCGTAGTTGGCAAACCCGCCCGTCGCCACCGTGGTCATCGCGTGTACCGTGGCATCGAACACATCCATCCCCGCAATCATGTAAAGCCCGGCACAAACCAGCGTCAATGAGATGTAAATTACTGAAATACTTGAAGAAATCTCTGTTGCGCGGGGAAGAATCTTGCCGAAGGTGTCAAAGCTTTCAGACCGGAAAATCTGCATACCGCCGACGCGCAGTTCAGGCAAAAAGACCATTGCCACAACAATAATCCCAATCCCGCCAAGCCACTGTATAAGCCCACGCCAGAGCAGCAGCCCTTTGGGCAGGCCCTCCAGCCCCGTAATCACGGTAGCGCCCGTGGTGGTCAAGCCTGACATTGCCTCGAAAATGGCGTCTGTCGCATCCAGATCGGTGGCCCCGAATGCAAACGGAAGTGCTGCGAAAAATGGCAGTGTCACCCAGACACCCGTGGTCAGCAGAAAAGTCTGCTGAACAGTCAGGTTTTCTGTCACTCCGTTACGGCAGGCTAGCGCCACCAGCCCGCCAACGAGGATCGTCAGAACGGCGCTTTGGGCAAACACCGCCCAATGTCCCTGCCCTTCGGCCAGGTCCACCAGCATCGGCAGACACATGGCCAAGCCAAGCGCCATGACCATAAGGCCGACAACATATCCGACGGGACGCATATCCTGCATGGCCGAAGCCTTGGCCGCGCCATCCGATACTGTCAAGCATTGCGCTCAATCATGCGGTGAAGTCTCAGGCGTAGTAGAGATCACGAAACACGTGATAGGAGATGTCTTCGCGGCGCAGTCCCATGCGCTCCAGTTCTTCGTCAGATTTCGCTTCAAGAGCCTTGATCATAGCCCGACGCTCATCTGCCTTGGCTTCCATTCCAGCGCTCATGATGCGCATGACACGGGTAAGGAAAGAGGATTTGGGCGCCTCAACCGACGCCTGCGATGTGATAAAAGCCATTTTTGAACCCTTCGTCTGGCATATCTCCTCCCTACGCAGATAGGTAAAGCATGCTGTCCAAAAAAGAAGGCGCAAATCCGGAAACCCGGTTTGCGCCTCTTGCAAGATAAGGGATGGCGGTCAGCTTTTTTTCGTCAAATCCGTGCGAAGCGGCGGCAAGGCCGGCGGGACAGAGGGCTGGCGCGGTTGCTTTGCCTGTCCAGGCTCAGTTGTGACGTCGGGCGATTGCACTTTAGATTTGGCCGCCTTGAGCTTTGCGGCGGGGGCCTTGGACTTAGCCACCTTCCGAGCAGGCAGAGACGCCATTTTAAGTTTTGCCTTGGCTGCAGGCTTTGCTTGCGCCATAGGTTTTGCCTTGGCTGCAGGTTTGGGGGCAGGTTTGACTTCAGCCAAAGGCTGGAGGGCCGCTTTCGGTGCCTCTGCTACAGGTTTCACCGACCGCTTAATGGCCTTGGCCTCAGGTTTGGGCTTTGCGGCAGGTTTGGACTGTACAACTGGCTTGGACACAGGCTCAGACGTCGATTTAGCCACATACTTGGGCGTAGATGTAGTTTTAACCGGGGCAACGGGAGCCGTAGAATTTACCACAGTCTTTGCTGTGGCCTTACGCTTGGGCGCAGGCTTTTTGCGCAACGTGCCCGGCATAGCCTCAGGTGTTGAACTGCGTTTAAGCCCTGGCACAATAGGGGTTAGAAACGGATTACTCGCGAATGCAGCGTCACTAAAAATCTTCACTACACGCAACTGATTTTCCAGCATCAGTCCAGCCAATCGGAAGCTGGCGGCGGAAAACTGCATCGGATCAGGTGTCATAAGGGGCGCTCCTTCTTCATCTGTCGCACTACGCTCTACCGCGTATAAACTAGAAAAATATTAAGGTAGGCAGCCACCTTAAGTTACTTCATAGCAGCGTAGCTGCGACGATTTGATCCTAAAGCGCTAGATTTACCTGCAAAGCATCCACTAGTCGCACAAATTCATAGCAAAGGGTAAACCCGACACGGCCCAGTGGCTTGTGAACCTTAGCCGACGTGAAACAATGTTTTGAAAAGTTTTGGGTCGATGCTGTCGGCCGCGAAGGTATCGCCCTCGGTCACGACACTGATCGCGTCATGGCTGTGCAGGCTTTCCTGATGGCTTGCAATCACACGGAAGTCCGCAATCCGAGGATCCTTCTGAAGCTGCTCGCAGAAAAGGCGCGCGGCGTCCTCCACAAAGATTGGGTTCGCTGCGTTGAGTTCTGCAAACGCCTGCTCATCTTCGCGCTTGACCATAACCTGCGTCTCTGTCGGAACAGCAGCGCGTGCCATTTCGATCAAGTCTTCGAACCATAGGCAGCCCGGAGCACTGTCGTCGACCTCAACAGATATGCGAGCAACCGAACGCTGCGAATGTGGCGTCGCCAATTGCCCGCGCACCTGTCGGGCGTGTTCACTAAGCTCCAACGAACAAGGACATGTAGATGAATAGACGTAATCCAAGTGCATGAACTGCCGTCGCACCCCATAAATCTCGACCAATTCGAGTGCGATATCGTAATACTGGAAGCCTTCCAGCCCAGAACGCAGAGACATAATCTTCATCGGATAGGAAAAACGCATCTGAATGCGCGCATCCAAGCTGTCGAGATCGGAGATATAGTCTTCAAGCGCCGCTTCTATAACGCTGAAGCTGAACGTCTTCTCGGCGTGTTTGTAGAAACTGCGCATGATGCGCGACATGTTGATGCCCTTCTTGCCCGCCTCAAGGCTCACAGTTCCGGTCACCGAAGTTTCAAGGCTTAGATCGCCATTGTCGCGAGTATGGAAACGGATCGGCAGGCGGAAATTCGAGATGCCCACATGCTGCAACTGCTTCTTCGCGCCTTTGATTAGCGATGAAGGGCCGTTTTGCAGATCGGGCATGGAGGACTTGTATTCTGCGTCAGGATGAAAATCGTACGGATACTCGCGGCGCAGATCAGGATAGTTCGAAGTTTGTCTCTGCGGCAAAAGTCGAGCCACGGATGGGTCGAGGTCCGCGATCTCTTCCGCTGTTACACCAGCAGCCCAGCGTCGCAGCACAGCCAGTGCCACCTCCGCATCCTCGCGTTCTAGGGCCTTATCAAGGTTTGACTGATAGATGTTCATGGTCCGCAGTCCTCATACCTGGGCAGGCCTTAGCATATAATACGGCCGCTGGGGAATTTCTAATTTAGTTGGCAATCCACGTGACATATCGCAGCGTTACCCAAGATAAAATTTTATTGAGGAAAAGCCATAATCTATTGTTTTTTAGTTATTTAAACGATTAAATCAACGTCCAATCTTTTCCCGCACAGATGCAAAAATGCGCCGTGTAACATCTATTTCAGAAATTCTTGATCTGGTTTTCCACCCACTGACTCGGCCCGAAAGCGCGGATTGCACCGAATTTTTCGCGCGCGGCCAGACAAACTGGCACTGCATGTGCTTTAAACTCAAGGTCGAAGGCACGACGTCGAGGGTCTGAACAAGATCGTCCCAATTTGCGCCAGTTTCAAGCCGCCAACCGCAAGCTATTCGCCAACCAGATCGCGAAAAAGTGCTGTTGAAAGTCTATGACAGGCCCGCTTTCTAGCCCAAGTGATTAGGATGCCTGTTTTGGTCACCGTGCTGGACTACCGCGCATGAATGCACGTCATGTTTCAGAATACGGGTAATGCGCTAAAGTGACATTTCGACCACGCAAAATTCACCAGGGCACTTCTGCTACAAGCGCCGGATGAGGATTAGGAAGTTGAGAATTGCGCGAGGCTGCGGTCCAACATCGCTCCGTATCATTACAGCGTTGCAAGTATCATGGAAGGGTAAGATCAGACAGGTGTACTGTTTTCAAGCGAAGAGCTTATTGGATTTTCAGGGCGCTCAGACTCGAGCAAGGGTCCAACGCGCAACAAACGGGACTTCCATCCGGCAGTCTGCCGTATTAGGTGAAAGCAAGTGCACTGCCGGAGGCCACCGGAAATGGCGTTTTTCAAAAAGCTCAAAGACCGCTTGTTCAAATCTTCCTCCAAGTTGGATGAGGGGTTGGAGGCCATTGTCGAAGACGGCGGCGCAGAGGACAGCCTGCCCGAACCTGACCCCTTGCTTGACGCCACCCTCGCGCAGGCCAGTGAGCCAGAAAAGGCTCCTGAGCCAGAACCCGAACCAGCGCCAGAACCCAAGCCGGCAACAGAACCAGAACACGAGCATGAGCCGAAACCTGAGCCTAAGCCCGAACCCACGCCACAACCCAAACAATCACCGGAGCCGGCCCCAGCACCCCAACCTGAAGAGACTCTTAGCAAGCCAGGCCTTTTAGGCCGAATTCTGGGCCGCCGTGAAACCGCCGCTGTCATGCGCCGGGTACTTGACGACGACATGCTCGAACAGCTCGAAGAGTTGCTGATCACGACCGACATGGGCGTGGACACCGCCCTACGCGTTACAGCTAACATGGCTGAGGGGCGCATTGGAAAGCGGCTTTCTTCCCAAGAGATTAAACAGTTACTGGCCTCAGAAATCGCCCGCATTATGGAACCCGTTGCTCGCCCGATGCCTCTTTATACCAAGCGGCCGCAAGTCGTGCTTGTTGTGGGTGTCAACGGTTCCGGCAAGACCACAACGATCGGTAAGCTTGCCAGCCAATTCAAGGCCGCGGGCAAATCCGTCGTGATTGCAGCCGGTGATACGTTCCGCGCCGCCGCCGTGGAGCAGCTTCAGGTCTGGGGCGACCGCGCCGGGGTGCCTGTGCTGACCGCGCCCGAAGGCTCTGATCCGGCCTCGCTGGCCTATGACGCGATGGAACAGGCGCGAAAGGACGGTGCTGATCTTTTGATGATCGACACGGCGGGCCGCTTGCAGAACCGCCAGGACCTGATGGAGGAACTGGCCAAAATCGTCCGCGTGATCCGCAAGCAGGACGAGACGGCGCCCCACAACACGCTTCTCGTACTGGACGCCACAACGGGCCAGAACGCGCTGAGGCAGGTCGATACATTTCAGAAACTGGCCGATGTGTCCGGTCTTGTGATGACCAAGCTGGACGGCACCGCCAAAGGGGGCGTTCTTGTTGCGCTTGCTGACAAGTTTGGCCTGCCTATTCACGCCATTGGCGTTGGAGAACAGATCGACGATCTCGCGCCTTTTGATCCCGAAGAATTCGCCGCCGCTTTGACGGGGCTTGATACGTAGTGCCGCGGATCGCGGAATGCCGGGGGCGCCCCGGGTCTACGGGTGCATAAAGCGCCATGACCGAATGGCTTGTTTCCCTGGAAGGCACCGAAGCGGGCCACCGTTTGGCACTCTGCCTCGCGATACTGGCCGCTTTCCTGCATGCCGTTTTCGGCGCGCTCCAGAAAGGGCGCTTCGATCCGTGGCTCACGCGCGGGTCGATTGATTTCAGCTATGCCCTGATGGCTGCACCTTTCGCCTTTTTCGTGGTCCCCTGGCCCGAGCCGCATATGTGGCCCATCTTCTTCATGTGCTGGGCGGTGCATCTGGTCTACAAGATCCTGCAGGCCATGGCCTATACCCGCGGGGCCTACACGGTTGTCTACCCGGTCGTACGCGGCACCGGGCCACTTTTTGCAGTGATCGGCGCCTATCTGCTGTTCGGAGAGACGTTTACCCTTCTGCAATGGTCCGGCGTGGGCGTGCTGCTTTGCGGGATTTACGGCCTCGCCGTCTACAACCTGCGCACCATGACCGTGGATCGCGACACGATGCCGATGGCATTGGGGCTGGCGGTGGTGACCGGCCTTTTCGTGGCACTTTACACCACGGTGGACGCGTATGGCATCCGCGCCACTGCCAACCCGTTCACCTTCCTTGCATGGTTCTTTCTCTTTGATGGTCTGGTTTTGCCCTTCTTCGCTTATCGGCGCTGGAAAGCCATGGAAAATCGCCCCAGTATGATAGCGCTTTTGAAAAGGGGTGTGATTGGCGGGCTAGTCGCCTATATGTCCTTCGGCTCGATCATGATGGCCACGCGGCTCGACAAAGTGGGGGAAGCGGCTGTGCTGCGGGAGACGTCGACCGTCTTCGCAGCCGTTATTGGCTGGATCGCGCTAAGAGAAACAGTAGGGCCGAGGCGCATGGCGCTGATGGCCTTGATCGCCGCGGGCGCGGTAATCGTGGAAATGGGAGGCTGAGGTCCACACATGGCAGCAAAAGCAATCAACCCCGGTTTAAAAACCGCACTGGAATTCGGCCCCATCCTTGGGTTCTTCGTTGCCTATCTTTGGCTCAAGGACGAGGTGTTCGTGGTAGGCGGTACTGAATATCAGGGCTTCGTCGCGGTCACGGCGGGCTTTATTCCAATCTTCCTGCTCTGCATCGGTATCCTTTGGAAGCTGACAGGGCATCTGGCTAAAATGCAGGCTGTTACGGCCGTGCTGCTTGTTGTTTTCGGAGGGCTGAGCGTGTGGTTCAATGATCCAAAGTTCTTCAAGATGAAGCCCACAATCATCTATTTGATCTTTGGGAGCGTGCTGGGCATTGGCCTGATGCGCGGCAAGTCGTGGTTGCAGTATGTCATGGAGGGAATGATGCCCCTGACACATGAGGGCTGGATTATACTGACACGTCGGCTCATGTTTTTCTTCCTTGCCCTCGCAGCCTTGAATGAGGTGGTTTGGCGTACGATGACTGAAGAAACCTGGGTGTACTTCAAAACCTTCGGCCTGACGGCAGCGATCTTCGTGTTCTTCATCTTCCAAACCAAGCTCTTCAAAGACCACGGAACCGAAGAAGCGCCATAGCGAGCCTGCCTTTGGGATCGCATCTTTGAAACTGCTGCCGAAATCCTTAGAAGGTTTCGGCCCCACACCGGCGTCGCGATCATCCGCCGCCTGATTGCGCTTACAGCATTGACGCCCCACCGTGAGGTGAGTAATAGCCTCTCGTGGCGATTTGTTACCGGATTGCGGGCCACGTAAAATAACGCCGCTAAAGAGGTCAGGATGAAAGCCCCCCTTTCGCTTGACCGCGATGGGGGTTTTTTCATTCGGGCGCCTCTCAAGTGCCCACAGAGGACGGACATGACCAAGAACTGGAACACGCGCACCAAGTTGGTGCATGCCGGCAGCCGCCGAAGCCAATTTAACGAAGTCAGCGAAGCTATCTTTTTGACACAAGGCTTCGTCTACGACAGTGCCGAAGCCGCCGAGGCGCGTTTCATCGCCTCGGGTGACGATGAATTCATTTACGCCCGGTACGGCAATCCCACTGTGCGCATGTTCGAGCAGCGCCTCGCGATGCTGGAAGGGACCGAGGATGCTTTTGCCACCGCCAGCGGCATGGCGGCGGTATCCGGCGCGCTGACGGCGATGTTGAAGGCGGGTGATCACGTCGTATCAGCCCAAGCGCTTTTCGGGTCGTGCCTTTATGTGCTGGAAGATGTTCTGAAACGCTACGGGGTTGAGGTGACTTTCGTTGACGGCACCGATCTCGAGCAATGGCGCGCTGCAGTCAGGAGCGATACTAAGCTCGTTTTCTGCGAAACCATCGCCAACCCCACACTCGAGGTGATCGACCTACGTGCCGTAGCCGAGATCGCCCATGCCAAAGGCGCAAAAGTCGTGGTCGACAACGTGTTTGCCACGCCCGTTTTTTCTAACGCCGTGGAACAGGGCGCCGATGTGGTCATCTATTCGGCCACCAAACATATCGACGGACAGGGCAGAACGCTCGGCGGTGTAATCCTTGGGGACCGCGAATACATCCGCAAAACAATTGAACCCTACATGAAACACACCGGCGGCTCCATGTCGCCCTTCACGGCATGGGTTATGCTCAAAGGGATGGAAACGCTCGACCTGAGGGTACGGGCGCAATCAAGCTCTGCGATGGCGCTCGCCGAGGCGTTTCAAGGGCACAACAAGCTCTCGCGCGCGATTTATCCCGGACACCCCTCCCATACGCAATATGATCTCACAATGCGCGAAATGGGCTCAGGCGGGACTGTCATCGCGCTGGATATCAAGGGCGGCAAGGACGCGGCATTCCGCTTCCTTAATGCGCTAGAAATAGTCAAAATTTCCAATAATCTTGGCGACGCAAAATCCATCGCAACCCATCCGTCGACGACAACGCATCAGCGACTCTCGGACGATCAGAAAAAAACACTTGGCATCACACCGGGACTGATCCGCTTCTCGGTTGGGATCGAGGACACCAATGACCTGATCACAGACATACGACAGGCGCTGGATGCGGCATGATAACGCGATCATCCAGACGTTTTCCCAAATTTGCAATGTTGAGGTAGTTTCTAACGCACGGTTCAATACCTGACACGCAAAGGCCTACACGCTTGATCGCATTCGCCATCATCACGGTTCTTCCATGTCTCTTGCTGGGGGCTGCTGCCCTTTTTGGTGGGGGATGGGTCTGGGCAGCGCTCCTCTACATGACCATGCTGGTGGCCGTGATGGACCGCCTTATCGCAGCCAACGCACTCAATGCCGACCCAGAGGCCGAATTCCCGGCAGGCGATACCCTACTGATCACATTGGGAGGACTGCACTTCGCCCTGCTCGCCCTTACAATTTGGAGCGTCGCGGGACCCAGCGGGTTGAACTTAGGTGAACGTATCGGTCTAGGCTTCGGGGCAGGATTGATTTTCGGACAGATATCGCACCCGGTGGCCCATGAACTTATCCACAGATCGGACCGCAGGATGCGGCTCATGGGACGGTGGATGTACACCACACTTTTGATAGGCCACCACGCTTCGGCCCATCTGCTGGTCCATCACGTACACGTGGGCAGCGATCTAGACCCCAATTCCGCGCCGCGCGGCGAAAATTTCTATCGCTACATGTGGCGCGTGGCGCGAGCGTCTTTTCTGGCGGGCCTCAGCGCTGAAACCAAGCGCCGCGCGCGGTCCGGGAAACTGTGGCTGACACACCCCTTTGTCACGTATGTCGGCGGCGGTCTTGCAATGCTGGTTCTCACCTCGGCCGCCTTTGGGCTGCCCGGCATACTGGTATACCTATCGATCGCCACGCACGCGCATGTTCAGATCCTGATGTCGGACTATGTCCAGCACTATGGCCTGCGCCGCTCTTCGAGCGACAATGGACGGCTTGAACCCGTGGGACCGCGCCATTCCTGGAACGCACCCTTTCTTTTTTCAGCCTTTCTGATGGTCAACGCCACACGCCATTCAGACCACCACGTCACGCCGTATCGCGCCTTCCCGGCCTTGCAACTGGACCCCGATACCATGCCCTGCTTGCCCTATCCCCTGCCCATTATGGGGCTTCTCGCGCTGTTCCCCAAACGGTGGTTCCGCCTAATGAACCCGCTTTGTGATCGGTGGCAGTCCGCCTGAGCTTTTGGAGATTAAGATAGTCAGCCCCCACCACATCTGTCAGGGTCCAGACATGAGAGTTCTAAAATCCTTCCTGAGCCTGCTGGTTACAACTGCACCGGCGTTTGCCACCCCGACCCTGACAGGGCCGGAATTTGACGCCTACACGCAAGGCAAGACGTTCTATTACGGTTCCGAGGATGAGGCATATGGAGCTGAAGAATATCTTCCAAACCGTCGTGTGCGCTGGACTTTTCTGGATGGAAAGTGTCAAGAGGGAATGTGGTACGAAGACAGTGGTATGATCTGCTTTGTCTATGAAAATGACCCTGACCCGCAATGCTGGAGCTTTGAAATGACCGTCGATGGGCTGTCCGCCCAGTTTGAAAACGACCATACCCAGACACAGCTTTACGAGGTTCGTAAAAGCCCTGAACCGCTCAACTGTCTGGGGCCAGATGTGGGTGTTTGACGGGGTTGCGTATTCGAGCGCGCGATTTCCACAGATGTCTGGAAAACTTGCCGTATAACATGCTTTGTCTCACGACAAAGCAAATGGGGTTGCGCACTCGTGCGTTCAGTCGCGCCTGTCCCAAGCAGATGTTTTTATAACCACAGACATTCAGTTATCCACTAAAATTTTCCAAAAGTTTCAAAATACCGATTTAAAAGATATCTTTCCAAACTCAAAAGAGAGAGCCCTGCCCACCCTCATCTGAGGATAGTTTTCTGACCTTAGGCGTGGCCTTGGACTTGGCGGGCGCGGGACTTTCGGTCGCCTCGCCCCCAATCTCCAGCCGACCATCAGCAAACTGGATCTCAAGCCGCGCTGCAGCCTGCGCAGTCGCCCTTGTCGTCACCACGTCCCCATCACCGCGTACCACGGCGTAACCCCGCTTCAAGGTCGCCTCGTATCCAACTGTTTCCCTCACCCTTTCCAGGGTAGAAAGACGCTCTGACAGCCGCTCAACCTGGCGCGAGGCAACGGATTTTAACCGCTCGATCGTGCGTCCCAGATCATCCGATTTACGTGACATATCCCGCTGTAAGCCCTCGGGACTAAGCCGAGCCACTGCAGCCGTCAGACGGCGGCGGTCCTCTTCCACCCCACGGCGCAGCAGTCCGGGGCGCAGGACGCCCGACACCTCCGAGAGCCGCACACGTCTCCGTTCTACCCCTCGGATCAGCGCGGTGGGCAAGCGGTCAGCCAGAACGTCAAGCCGTTGACGCGGGGTGTCCAGCAGTGTTTCCAGCCGGGGTAATGCACGGGATAGGTCAGACACGCGCTGCCGCCGTGTCTTGATCCCCCCAGACAGCGCCTGCGTCAGCCGCGCCTCCTGCCCGTCAAGCCAAGCCAGTAGGTCAAGGCGCACGGGCACAGCCATCTCAGCGGCTGCGGTGGGCGTTGGCGCACGGTAGTCGGCGGCGAGGTCAATCAGCGTCGTATCGGTCTCATGTCCCACCGCCGATATCAGCGGAATAGCAGAATTTGCTGCCGCTCTCACCACACTTTCCTCGTTGAATCCCCAAAGGTCCTCAACCGAGCCGCCACCCCGTGCCACGATCAACAAATCCGGGCGCGGCATGGCCCCGCCTGGGGTCAGCGCATTGAACCCTTCAATTGCACGCGCCACCTCTGGCGCGCAATTGTCACCCTGAACAGCCACCGGCCAGATCAGAACCTTGCGCGGGAACCGGTCGCGCAGACGATGCAGAATATCGCGGATCACTGCGCCAGAAGGCGATGTAACGACGCCAATAATCTCAGGCAGATAGGGCAGCTCTTGCTTGCGCGAGACGGCAAAAAGCCCCTCCGCTTCAAGCACCTTCTTGCGTTTCTCCAGCAACGCCATCAAGGCGCCGACGCCCGCCGGTTTGATGTCATCGATCACAATCTGGTAGCGCGACTGCCCCGGAAACGTCGTAAGCCGCCCCGTGGCGACAACTTCCATGCCTTCCTCTGGCTGCACCGCCAACCGTGCAGCCACACCTTTCCAAACCACACCTGCCAGCACCGCACGTTCGTCCTTGAGATCCAGGTAAAGATGCCCTGACCGGGGCCGCGATACGCGACCAACTTCACCGCGTGCGCGAACATGGCCAAACTCTCCCTCAACCACACGCTTAACCGCGCCGGACAGCTCGGACACCGTGAATTCCGGTGCGTTTTCGCCAGAGATGGGATCGTCTATCAGATCGGACATCGCGTCTGCCTTGTAACTACCTGTCCTGCACCTTAGAACGCCGCGCAGATCAGGCCAAGCGGGAGAGCGCAGATGAACATCCTCATTTTGGGCGGCGGTGGCCGCGAGCATGCCCTGGCCTGGGCGGTGATGCAGAACCCCAAATGCGACAAGCTGATCGTTGCACCGGGAAATGCCGGGATTGCCCAGATCGCAGAATGCGCCGCCTTCGATATCGAAGATGGCGCAACCGTGGTTCAGTTCTGCGAGGACAATGCGATCGAATTCGTGATCATCGGGCCCGAGGCGCCTCTGGCCACGGGTGTGGCCGACCGTCTGCGCGATGCCGGACTGCTTGTCTTTGGCCCGTCAAAAGCCGCGGCACAGCTTGAATCTTCTAAGCATTTCACCAAGGAAATCTGCGACGCTGCGCAGGCCCCCACAGCGGCCTATGGGCATTTCACCGATGCGCAGAGTGCGAAATCCTATGTCAGCCAAAAGGGCGCACCTATCGTGATAAAGGCAGACGGATTGGCCGCCGGCAAGGGTGTGATCATCGCCGAAACCGTGAAAGACGCCCATACCGCCATTGACGACATGTTCGGTGGCGCATTTGGCGGTGCGGGTGCCGAAGTGGTGATTGAAGAATTCATGGACGGGGAAGAGGCCTCGTTCTTCGTGCTGTGTGATGGGGAAGAGGCGCTGGCCATCGGCACCGCGCAGGATCACAAACGTATCGGCGAAGGTGATACCGGGCCGAATACAGGTGGTATGGGCGCTTATTCCCCAGCTCCGGTTCTGACATCAGATATAGCCGACAAGGCACTGAATTTTATTGTGAAACCAACACTGGCAGAGATGGTAAAGCGCGGGATGCCGTACCAAGGCGTGCTCTATGCCGGGTTGATGATCAAGAACGGAGAGCCACGTCTGGTCGAATACAATGTGCGCTTTGGCGACCCCGAGTGCCAAGTGCTGATGATGCGGCTGGGCGCGCAGGTTTTGGACTTGTTACAGGCAACTGCAGAAGGCCGTCTGGGCGAGGCACAGGTAAATTGGGCCGATGATCACGCAATGACGGTGGTCATGGCAGCGCGGGGCTATCCAGGGAGTTATGAGAAGGGGCAGATCATTGGCGGGCTTGATACCCTGCAAGAGGACAGCGCCCATATGATGTTCCACGCAGGAACCGGCGAGGTAGGAGGCCAGATCGTTGCAAAAGGCGGGCGAGTTCTGAATGCCACCGCGCGGGGGGCCACGTTACGCGAGGCGGCAGAGCGCGCATATGCGCTTGTCGACGCAGTAGACTGGCCGGGGGCAGCCCTGCGACGGGATATCGGCTGGCGCGCGCTTTGAAACAGGTGCAAGAATATTGAGCAGAGGGCATTCCCTTTGAAGGAACAGGCGCAAGAACTTTTCATTTCTCGCCCGCGCCTTTGAGTGAGATGGTGTCAAAAGGTTGCATCTTAGATTTCAAAAAAATTGTTTTATAGTCGAAGATCCAGAACTTCATTCAAACTTGCACGTTCGGTGCGGAACCCGTTGGCCGGATGGCCGGGGTCTTCAAACCCAAACGAAATAGCGCATAACACCATCCGGTTTTGCGGCAGGTCGAAATGAGATCGGATCACGGCAGGAAAGGATGCGACCGAAGCTTGCGCGATGCTCGCTACACCCAAACTTGCCGCTGCCAACATGAAGGCGCTGACAAACCCACCACAATCCAACGCACCATAAGGACCAAGCTTTGCCTCGGAATGGATGATCGCCACATGCGGGGCATCGAAAAGCTGAAAATTGCGAAAACTCTGCGCAGCGCGGCCAGCATGGTCCTCACGCTCAATCCCGGCAGCCTCGTAAAGCTGGTAGCCACAGGTACGCCGCCTGTCACCGTAAACGCCCGGATACCCCTCGGGCCAGGGCATGTCAGGGGCGGGTTCGCCGGCGCGCACCGCGACTTTCAATGCATCGCGAAACCGATCCGTGGCCTCTCCAGCCGTCACCGTAGCCTGCCAAGGCTGGGCATTGCACCAGGACGGCACCTGTCCCGCTGCGCGCAGAATGCGTTGGATCGTCTCGGGTGGCACCTGGTCTGGCAGAAATCCCCGACAGGAATACCGCTTTTCCAACACTCGCTCCAAAGCGTCGAACTCAGCCGACATTATACAGCACCCTCACTCACAGCCAATGCGAACCCGATTGCGCCCGCGATGAGCGCACCTAGAAGAACGGCAAAGGCAATCTTGGCCGCCGACCAGGGCCGCTCCCCCTGCACACGACCTGTCCTACCGTTAACGACAAACCGGTACGTCTTGCCGCGATACTTGTAGGCCGCCAGCCAAACCGGCAGCAGGATGTGCTTGAACGTCACATCCCGCACTGCCGTGTCAATATCGTGAATACGTTGCCGGTCACCGCCGATATCGAAGCGCACGTCACGGGCGATGATCTGGTCCATATGCGCACGCGCTTCATTCAACCCGTCTGCCAGATCCACTTGGTACCCCTCCGCACGGAACCCCGCGAGGAATTCGGGACGGTAGGGCTCCAAAGCGCCAAGATCCCAGGGCTCCAGCGCGTCCGTGTAGCTTTTTGGCAGGGTACGGGAGGCAAGTACCAGCACATCATCGAAAAACCGCGCCACGCGGCCTGACGCTGGACGCCAGCGCACCTTGGCCACGCGCACCTGTTCGCGCTTTCCGTCGCGCATGACGGTGCGGGTTTCATAGTAAACCGTGCCCCGCTCACCCCGGTAGCTGGACTTGGTATCAGCATCGAAGGTCCAGTAGGGCACGTAGATCCCCTGCATTCTCCGACCCTTGCGCGCGTAGTCCTGAAGCCCATTTGGCGCAAACCAGAGCCGCCCTAGCCAATCTGTCATTGCTTTGCGCGCCGCGCGCTCCTCTACGGCGAAAGGCAGCACAGCCTTGGGTTTGATGTGGCGATGCGTTCCCGTGTCCGTGACCACCGGCGTGGCGCAGAAGGGGCATTCAGCAGCGTGGGTCGTTTCGTCAAACTCCACCTGCGCGCCACAATTGGTGCAGGAGATGACGCGCGTCTCTTCAATCTCGAACTGGTCCAGTTCTCCCTTGATGGCAGCGTTGAAATCAAGCTCGCGGATCGTGGCCTGCCACGGGCCGTTCTGGGCAATCTCTTCACTGTGGCCACAATGGTCGCAGATCAGGCGGCTCTGATCTGGGTCAAAGCGGTAACCTGCACCGCATTGGGCACAGGGAAACCGGTGGTCCTGCGCGGTAACTTCAGGGCTTTGGTCAGGCGCTGGCATGGGCGGTCCCGTTCAGATTTAGGTATTTTTGACCAGAAAGAAGCAGATGATCACGCACCGGGTGGCGGCGGCGGGAGGATGGTGAAGAGTTGTGCCAGTTCCTGCACATCCTCGGCACGCATCCAGCCATCCTGACCGGCAGTCCAGACATGGGTGTCGCGGGAAAGCTTGCCCTCGCCCGCCATGCGCCCAAGGGCGGCTTTTGAGAAGGGTCCGCTGGTGGCGCCGTTTTCGGCGATGTGCCAGACATTTTCAACCGGAGGCGGCGGTGGAGCGACGGTTGCAGCAGGGGCCTGAGGTGCTGCGCCCCAGGGACCGGGTTGAGCACTGCCCATCTGTTGAGCCATAGCCATGCCCATCCCCAGTCCAAGTCCCGCACCGATACCTTCGCCTGCACCACTGCCAGGGGTTTTGACCGCAGCCGTCATGGCTTCAGCTGCGGAATACTGGGTGAATTTGCCCAGATCACCGGCCAGCCCCATGGAGGTGCGCTTGTCTAAAGCCTCTTCAACAGCGGGCGGCAGGGATATGTTTTCAATGTAGAATTCCGGAATAGACAACCCGTACTCCGCCACCACGCCCGAGATTTCCGCTGCGATCAGCTTGCCCAGATCAGCCGTGTTGGCCGCCATGTCGAGCACCGGAATCCCAGAGCCTGCGATGATGCGAGAGAAGGACTGTACGATGATATTGCGAATCTGAAAGCTGATCTCGTCCATAGTGAATTCACCATCAGTACCCACGATTTCGGTCAGGAAGCGGGCCGGGTTGGTAATGCGGACCGAATACGTGCCATAGGCACGGATGCGGGTCGGACCAAATTCGGGATCACGCAACATGATCGGGTTCTTGGTGCCCCATTTCAAGTCATTGAACCTGGTTGTGTTGACGAAATAAATTTCGGACTTGAAGGGGGATTTGAAGCCGTGATCCCAATGCTGAAGCGTCGTCATAATCGGCATGTTGTTCGTCTCAAGCATGTAAAGGCCGGGCGTGAACACATCCGCCAGCTGGCCCTCATGCACGAACACAGCCGCCTGCCCTTCCCGCACGGTCAGCTTGGCACCATACTTAATTTCATGGCCTTCGCGCTCAAATCGCCAGACCATGGTATCGCGGGTGTCGTCAACCCAGTGGATGACATCAATGAACTCGCCCGTCAAAAAATCGAAAATACCCATTGGGACCTCTCTTTCATATTTCTAAAGACCGGGGGTATCGGCCAAAATGCGTTGGATCACGGGCCGAGCCTGGCCCAGGCTCATGCCGGGTTTAAGGGATGGATGGTAAAGAAGGCGCAATAATTCTTCGTCGTGGGAGGTGAGCAGCGCAAACTCCTCATCATCATTGAAGATCGAGGGGCGCGCCACCGCACTGTCATTGCCAAGGCCAAGGCCCTGGGCCAGCTCTTCGTGAATGCAGGATTGGCGCATCAGATCAGGCTGCTCGGACCGGATCAACGCGATGGCCATGTTGTAGGTATCAGGGCGCTGTGGTGAGATGAAGGTCAGCACCATGCAGTAGATACTGCGGGGCGGGTTACGGATAATCTCAAGCGTGGGGGTACCAATGTCAGGAACAATATCGCGCACACGGTCCACGATCATCTCACGGTCATCCTCGCTGGAAATCAGAACATAAAAGTTGGGACGTGTTCCAGTCACCGAAATCGGATGGCCTGTTACGCGCGCGAGGCGCGCGGCGTAGACGCCTACGATGGCGGCATCGGCGCTGCGCACTGCTTCGGGCACACTGTTGCCGAATTCCACCTGCATGCGTACTGGCCCGACCCAGCGGCGCAAAATGTCTGGCCCTTGGCTAGACGTGCGCAGGCCGGCGCCGCGGACATACTCGTCATAGAACGCGATGCGCTCAAAATTTCGGGCCACATCTTCACGCGTGTAAGGCGTGTCCATACCACCCCCACCCATCCGCAGCAGGTCCTGCGATTGTAGGTGGTTTTGCACCCGGGTGTAGTAGCGCGACAACGCATCACTCCGCGCAGAAGGTGCGAGGGGCTGGGCAGAGGTGGTTAGGTCAGGCGTATTGCTTTTAAGCGCACCCGGCTTGCCCGTCGAAACATCGCAAGCACTGAGCGCGCTAAGGCCTATAAGAAATAGCGCCAACCGAACCGGAAAACCCTTCAAAACCAGCACTTGTGATCCTTGCCTTTCAGTTGCCAGGAACCGCAGTTGCTGCTCCGTCACCCACACCGTCACCTCGCGCTTTGGCAGCGGCCAGCGTGTCCCGCAGCTCAGCTTCCATCTTCTTGAGCTCCTCTTCGGCGGCCGCGCGGCGCGCCTTGCCTTCATCAGCGATTTGCAGGCTTTCTTCAATCGTACCGATAAGGTTGGCGTTGGCCTCCTTGACAGCTTCGATATCAAAGACGCCACGCTCCATCTCTTCGCGGATCATTTTGTTACTTTCGCGCAGGTTCTCAGAGTTTGCCTTGAGCAGCTCATTGGTCAGGTCATTGGCATCGCGCACCGCGGCGGCAGCCTCAGATGAGCGTTGGATCGTTACCGCTTGTGCCAACTGGGTTTCCCAAAGCGGGACGGTGTTGACGAGGGTAGAGTTGATCTTGGTCACCAGCGACTTGTCATTCTCCTGTACTAACCGGATGGAGGGCAGCGATTGCATGGTCACCTGTCGCGTCAGCTTGAGGTCATGCACCCGACGTTCCAGATCATCACGCGCCGCACGCAGATCGCGCAATTCCTGTGCTTTCATCACCTGCGCCTCTTCAGGAGCGGCATTGACTTCAGCCTCTTTGGCGGGGATCTCATTGGCGTCGAGATCCTTGATCTTGGCCTCACCGGCGGCGATGTAAAGCGCTAGTTCGTCATAAAAATCCAGCGTCTTATCATAAAGAACATCAAGCGACTTTATGTCCTTAAGGAGGGTATGTTCATGTCCCAAAAGATCATCAGTGATCTTGTCGATCTGGCTTTGTACCGTCTCAAACTGCGCCGTAAACTTGGCAAAGGGCGCGGCGCGGCCCAGCAGTTTTTCCCAAAACGTCCTTTCCCGGCGCACATCGAGTTCGGATACGGAAAAGCCCCGTATTGTGCTGACGATGTCGCGCAGGCTGTCACCCGCTGGCCCCACATCCTTGTTGCGCACATCTTGCAACATGGACTGAGAAATCACCTGCAACTCTGCCTGAGCGCCAGATCCAAAGGCAACGATGGAGTTGGTGTCCGTCATATCGATTTCTGCCATGCGCTTCTGGATGGCTTCCGATTGCGCTGCGTCGGCTTGCTCGAGGGGCACAATGGCCGTCGCCTCGGACGGTTCGCGCAACTGGACTTCACCTATTTCAATCGCTTCCGCCGAAATTGCCTCGGCCTTCTGACGAACGGTATCAGACATGGTTCAAATCCTTCTCAGGTGGTTTACTTAGGGCTTAGCCCTTCTCTCTTTAATCTGTCGCGCAACACATCGATTTCGATCTCCAGATCGGTGGTGTCATCATCAAGAAGGCTGCGTGTCTTGGCTTTAAAGCCTTCCTCGAGGTCGTCCAGAAGGCCGAAGTAATCTGATTGCGCTTTCGCATCGCGGGAATGGGCATAGATATCAGCGAACTTGATCGTCGCATCACGGGCCCCCTGCAGATAGACGGTCAGGTACTCGCGTGTTGTGGTCAGGTCACGTGGGTCTTGTTCTACAGTGCGCAGCATCTCGCGCACGCTGGCCTGAAAATGTTCGACCCGCGTTTCCGCTGTGCGGTCACCAGCCCGTTTAACTGCGTCGGACATGGCGCTCAGGTAATCCTCGGCCTTACCGACAGCGCGCGCGACACGGTCGGTCTGGAAGCTATCGATGCCCTCCATGCCCTTGTCAGTCATCGGATCGAGACCAAATGCTAGCGAATGCAAAACACCGCCCGTAACGGCATAGATCAACGGCTCGAGCAGGCCACTGCTGGCGGCATATCCCGCAAGTGCAAGGCCCAGCCCCGTTAGGATGCTGCCTGCGATCTTGCGCGGAAATCCGGGGCGACGGGCGACCTTTCGCGCCTCGTAGGCCTCCTGCGCCTTGATCCCTTCGCGCGTCATCCACGCAGCAAGCAACAACAAGCCAAGCGCACTCAGGTTCATAGCAAGACCGGTCGCACCAGATGTGAAAGCCGACCATATCAGGGGTAGTGGCGCGATAAAGAGCAGGTTGACCCGCCCACCCGCCTTGGTACGTACCGCGCCACGATAGGCACCAGTCGCGTTGACCACGTCTTTTCGCGATGTCTCGGGGCTGTATTTTCCGCCAAATCTCTGCGCCATCATACGCCCCCTGCAATGGAGACGTAGAGGATCAAGATAACCAATAGAAAAAATGCAAGCTTTTGCAGGCCTGTTTCCGACATGACGCGTTTGTCCCTGTTAACCTCTGACAGGGTAGGCGAAGCGATCCTGCCTTGCTAGGGGTTAGATGAGCTCGATCGCATGAAACCGCACACAAAACGATGCTGTCTGACACCCATTACGTCTGATTGTTAGCATGTCTGGACACGCAGCATCGCACCAGGGTTCATGATCCCGTTTGGGTCCAAAGCGGATTTGAGCGACCGCATCGCCTCTAAAAGCACCGGATCACCATAGCGTTCCAGGTCGTCTACCTTGAGCCGCCCAACCCCGTGCTCTGCGCCGACTGAGCCACCCATGTCATGCACAAGATCATGCACTGCGCGTTTGATCTCATCGCGGTGATCCCAATAGGTTTCGCGCACTTCGCCCTTGGGCGGAAAGACGTTGTAATGAAGGTTGCCGTCACCCAGATGTCCAAAGCAATTGACCCGGTACGGACCAAGGGCGGCCAGCGCCTCTCTGCCACGCGCAATAAAGTCGGGGATGGCCCCCATTGGAACCGAGATATCATGCGAACTGACCGAGCCGATCTTGCGGTTGGCCAGCGGTATGGTTTCGCGTACTTGCCAAAGCTCGGCCCTCTGGCCTTCGGATTGCGCGATAACACCATCAGTCGCTAACCCGGCCTCGAACGCCTCAGCAAAAAGCGTCTCGAGCGCCTCTGCCGGGGAAAGCCCACGGGCAAGCCCCACGTCGATCAGAATTATCCACTCTGGCGGGGTAGCGAAGGGTTGTTTGACCTCTGGCATCGTCTCAGTCAGGAAATCAGGACCCATGCGGTGCATCAGCTCAAAGGCAGACACGCCATTGCCAAGCTGCGCCCGCGCCATCGCAAGCAGGGAAAGTGCCGCCTCGGGCCCCGGCACGGCCATGATTGCTGTGCCCTCACTGGCCGGGATTGGATGCAGCATCAGGGAGGCCGCTGTGATCACGCCAAGCGTACCCTCTGCCCCGATCAGCAGGTTGCGCAGATCATAGCCCATATTGTCTTTGCGCAGGCGCTTCAGACCGTTCCAAATCCGCCCATCCGGCAGAACCGCCTCAAGCCCAAGGCACAAGTCGCGCGCATTTCCATAGCGCAGCACATTCACGCCCCCCGCATTGGTGGCCAAAATGCCCCCTATCCGCGCACTGCCCTTAGCCGCGATAGACAGAGGGTACAGTCGCCCAACAGCTTTCGCCGCATCATGAATATCTGACAAAATCGCCCCCGCTTCGGCGATCAGTACGTTTTCATCAGCATGAACGGAGCGGATACGCGTCATACGCTCAAGGCTCAACAGCAGGGGCGCGGGGCCGTCCGTGACGATCTGACCACCGACAAGCCCAGTGCCCCCGCCATAGGGCACTACGGGAACGCGCGCGTCATTGGCAAGACGAACGGCTTGTGCCACATCCTCGACCCGATCAGGTGCGATAACCACCCCGGCCTGACCAGCCCACCTACCCCTCGGCTCTTCGAGATAGTTGGCGGAAAGATCCCGAAACGCGGCCGCGGGAAGATTGGCCTGGAGGGCCGCTATGAATTCTGGGGTGACGGAATCGAGTGACATGAGATACAACCATCAACGCTTTGATATCTAGTCAAATAGGCCCTTGAGGCCTTTCAGAAGTTCTTCCTCTAACGAGTCCTGCATGGCATCCTCGATATCCTGACCTTCTTCAAGCTCCACGCCTAGCTCCTTCTCGACCGCACGCCGCAATTCCACCTCAGCCTGATCCTCAAGCGCCTTGCGCTCTGCGGCTAGATTGAGATCAATTGCTTCCTCCAGATCTGGCGCGATTTGTGGGCTTGTCCACGGGCCCCTGATCCTAACCGGAATGGCCAGGCCCTGCGTTCCTTCGCCCTCAAGCAGCACGGGGACAAAGAGATAGTCGATATTGCGCGGCCCCAACCCGATGGTACCTCGTCCCTCAGCCCGTGCCAGAGGCAGTTGCATGAGGAGATCGTCATTAAACGCAACACCGTCCTTTATCGTGAAGCTGGATTCCATCGCGTCAAACACGGTCGTCCCGCCGCCAACCACACCGGACCGCATAAGGCGGTCTAGATCAATACCAGCAATGACACCCCGCCCGGTCTTGATCACACCCTCTCCGCTAAGACTGTTCATAATGTCGTGTTGGGTCTGACCAACGCCGAGAAAATTGATGGACGCATCTGCCTTGCCGGAAAACCGGGTGACATCAGCGAAATCCGTTAGAAGACGTTCCATATCAATGCCCTTGACATCGATATTGCCCCCAACTGACAGACCAGAGCGGTTGTTCATCACGAACTGGCCCTTGATCACGGCGTCATAGGCCAGCACCTCGTTGAGGGCAAAGACAAGGCGGGACCGATCAAGGCTTATTTTCGTACTTGCAGGGCCGATCTTAAGGTCACCAAGGTCGATGCTATCGGCGCTCAACGCAATCTTGCCATTGGCCAGCGCCAAAAAGGAGGCGTCGATGGGCGCCTTAGACCATCCTTCCTCTACCAAAGTCGTGTCCTGCTCAGTGCGTGTCCCCTCATATTGCGCCGTGCTCAGGACGCTGAGATCAAGATCACCGGCATCAATCCGCGCCGCAACAAAAGGCCTCTCCTCGGACAGTATGATATCAGCCGCGCCTGTGATCCGGTTTGGACCAAGATCCAGCGCCATGTCCCGAAGCGAAAAGCGTTGATCGCCCACAAAAGTGACCTGCGCCTTGGCAGACGCACCTTGGTCAAGCCCGCCATGCAGCGCGATGGGCGGCTGGCCAAACGCGGCCATGATCCGGTTGATGTCACCTGCCTTTACCGAAAGCGCACCATCGACCTGACCTGCGGCAGCAGCGCGTCCCACAAAGCCAATCTCACCACCTGGCAAGGTGGCGGAGACAGCCACATCACTTACTGCTCCCTCGATAAACGCGCCCACCTCATCTAGAAAACCCGTGATCTCGACAGTGGTATCTACCGGTCGCACAGTGACCTCAAAGCTGGCACGGCCGTCGTACTCCGGCCAACGAAGGTCTAAACGCATACCCGACATCCCGTGGCGCTGCCCGGTGACGTGGTCGTCAAAAACAAATGTAGCGTCCTCGATCAACGCGCGGTCAAGCGTCAGCGCAAGCCGGTCCGACCTTGCGGATGCCTGACCACTGGACTGTCCAGAGGGGGCAACGCCCTCGACACCCAGTTCCCAGTTCACACGACCATCTGCCGCGCGCTCCAAATGCACACGCGGGCCAATGGCTTCGAACCCGGTGATCCGAATGTCGCCCCCCCAAAGCACATGCGGCTCAACCCCGATCTTGAGGCTGTCGGCCTGAAACATCGGCCCATTATCCGACCAGTCGGCATTGGCGATGGTGACAGGTCCGGTGCTGACCCCCAAAACGGGGTAGAAGCTGACGGTGGCCTCGCCGCTCATCGTGACCTCACGACCCGTGAGGTTGGAAATCTGCTGCGAGGCCAGCACAGCAATGCGGTCCCCTGGCAGCATCAGAAGTACGCCAAAAAGTCCAACTACTAATATGAGAACTAACAGCCCTATCCGAATGACCCACCGCATCGCGCGCCCCCTCTTTCGGTGCCAAGCTTAGGCCTTATGCCCCCGGCCAACAACTAACCATTGCGCACACGCCCTGCCCGTCCGGCACAAAGGTCCTGCTTCTTTCTGGTCGCGTATACCTGTTCGCAAAACCTACAGTGGCAAGGGCAGCCGGGGCGGGTTTCGCGGCAGGGTCACAGACTGGCCGCAACCTTACGCACAGTCGCAATTCTCTGGGCATTAGGGGGATGGGTTCCAAGGAAGCGGTCACCCGGATCGGGGATCTGATTGAAAAACTCCGCCCCGCGCACTGGATCATAGCCCGATTGCGCAGCGATCACCGTCCCAATGGCATCAGCTTCAAGCTCAAAATCCTTGGAATATGTCCGTGATCCGACTGTCGCCCCCAAATCTACAGCTGCATCGACAGTGCCTGAGCCAGCGCCAGTCAAGGCCGCCAATCCACCCAGCAGAATCGCCCCAGCCACTGTGTTCTGCTGCTGCCGCGGGATATGCCCGGCGATATGATGCGCGGCCTCGTGGCTGACCACAAACGCTAGCTCATCAGCATTGCGCACGCTCGCGATCAGCGCAAGGTTGAAGGCCAGGATGGGGCGGCCATTCTGATCGAGCGTCTGGTAGGCGTTCGGTGGCTGGTTGGGCCTTCTGTCAAATTCAACCTTGAAATCGCAATTCGCATTGGGCATCTCACGCCGGCAGATCCGCTCGGCCACAGGTTCGACCTTTGAGATGACGGACTGGAACCGGGCTACCTGTGCATCGCTCGGGTCAGCATTGAAGCTGATCGTCGGTTGCGGGGCGCTAGGGGCTTGCGTCGTCGACACGCATCCACCCAAAATCATAAGCCCGATCATCAAAACAAAGCGCATATCCTGCACCTTTCGCGTATAGCTCGCCCAAGAATATGCATATGTAGGCATCACGCCCTCCAACCTCCAGTCTTGATTTTGGCGGCAAAGCTGCTTTGCATGAACTTGCCAATAACCAAAGGGGGGCACCATGTTTTCCATCGAGCATGAATTTGATTGCACCGTCGTCACACTGGTCGATGAAGGCGCAAGTCCGTTGCAGGAGGACGTGGTGATCAATGCATTCGAGGAATGCGTGACGCTCGAACAATATGACGGTCGCACCGACACTGTACAGAAGATCACGCTCTCCATGACCCAACTGCGCGACCTGGGTGCGGCGCTGAATTTGCCCGAAGGGGTCTACACGCTCGATACAAAAACCCTTACATCCAGCTGAGACCAAAGGCCCCGTGCACCCTGAAGTGAGGAAAACAGCATGCCTGCCAAGAACCCGGACGCTCTGGAGTTTCTGCTTACCCGTCGCTCGCGACCGGCCAAGACGCTGACAACGCCTGTGCCGGACCGAGCAACGGTCAGGACCCTGCTGACCGCCGCTGCGCGCAGCCCCGATCACGGCAAGCTGGAACCGTGGCGCTTCCTTGTACTTGAGCGCGCAGCCCTGCAACGAGTCGGAGAGCGAGTGGCCATCCATGGCGCGCGGCTTGGCCGCAACGAGGCCGAGATCGCCAAGGCGCGTAAGTCCTTCGATGATGCACATCTTGCCATTGCCGTCATTGAAGTGCGCAAACCCTCCGAAAAGATCCCGGCAGTGGAACAAACCTATTCCGCAGGCGCGGTCTGCCTTGCCCTGCTGAACGCAGCGCTTGCGTCAGGGTGGGGCGCCAACTGGTTGAGCGGTTGGGCCAGCCATGACGCAGGTTTTGCACAGGATGCACTTGGGCTGGCAGACGGGGAACGCATCGCGGGCTTTATCCATTTGGGCACCGAGACATCCACCCCACCTGAACGCCTCAGACCAGATATAGATGCCATAACTCAATGGGTTAGAGAATGATCTTTGTCGCCTTTTTCAAGGCTTTGGCGCAAATCGGCGACCGCCGCTTTCGCAAGGTTTTACTGCTCGGGATCGGGCTCACGCTGGTGTTGTTGATTTCCGCCTACGCGGGACTGCTTTTCCTGATCGAGGCTCTAACAGGAGAGTCGACAACCCTGCCTTTGGTGGGTGAAGTCACGTGGCTGGGCGACCTGTTGGGCTGGGGATCGTTTTTCTTCATGCTTCTGCTTTCAGCCTTCCTGATGGTACCAGTTGCGTCGGCCATCACCTCGCTCTTTCTCGATGAGGTGGCGCAGGCTGTCGAAGACAAGCACTACCCCACTCTGCCCCCGGCCACCCCCGTTTCCTTTTACGAGGCGCTGCGCGATAGTGTAAATTTGCTTGGGATTTTGATACTCGCTAACATCTTGGCGCTCTTTCTTTACGTGCTTATAACGCCCGCCGCCCCCTTTATTTTCTGGGGCCTAAACGGTTACCTGCTGGGCATGGAATACACAACCCTTGTTGCCATCCGCCGTATCGGTCGACAAGAGGCGAAGGCGTTCCGCCGCAAGCATCTTGGCACCGTCTGGCTGGCTGGCGTGCTCATGGCCATCCCCCTGTCGGTGCCGTTGGTAAACCTTGTGATCCCCATCCTCGGTGCAGCCACCTTCACGCATATCTATCACAACCTGAAAACAAGGCCCTGATTACGGCACATACCAAGCGCCCATTGGCTTCTTCTGGCTGAAATAGCCCTGCCGGAGGCAAAAGATTTACTTCACGCCCTCAGGCCAGCGAAGTGACCCAAAGGATAGTCGCGTCTTCGTCACTGACCGA
Organism: Roseovarius sp.; assembly: GCA_963691795.1. Classification (GTDB taxonomy): domain Bacteria; phylum Pseudomonadota; class Alphaproteobacteria; order Rhodobacterales; family Rhodobacteraceae; genus Roseovarius. The sequence goes on along the minus strand of OY829373.1, from coordinate 2,131,680 downwards.
CACAACGTTGTGGCCCATAGTGGCATCGTAATAAGCGCTATCGCCCCGACGCATTTCGATGGGTTCATAGAATTCCGTGTAAAGCTTGACCACCCCAGTCAGTACATAAAGGAACTCCTCCCCATCATGTCGAACCCAGCCATCAAACTCGTCAATCCCACGCGCCCTAATCCTTGCCCGGTAGGGCATCATCCGCTTCTTGCTGAGCGCCTCCCCCAGAAGTTCATGCTCATAGGTGGCGGTTGCGTGATGCGTGCCCTCACCCGATCTGGTCACCGACATGCGCCCGCTGATCTGATCCCGGCTTGGCGGGGTAAAGAGCTGCGGTACAGAAATCTCAAGCCCAACAGCCAGCTTCTTGAGCGCGTCATAGGTGGGTGACATCTGACCGTTCTCGATTTTGGAAAGCGTCGAGCGCGCTAGGCCCGCCTGACGGGCGGCCTGTTCCAATGTCCAGCCACGCGCCTTGCGCAGCTCGCGCACGCGCGTGCCAAGGTTGAGCGGCTCAGCCGGCTCATCCGAACCATTTTCCCGCGCGATGCGGATCAAGTTTCCAGGCAACATCTCGTCCATCTCCAAAGCTATAGGCATGGCCACAATCACTTGCAACCGCCGCCCTCAAGGCCTAAGCCAAAAGCATGCTTTCCATCACCACCTATCCACCCTTCCCACCCTGCCCAGCGCCGTTCAATCTGGCCGCGCATGTGTTGGCCCGGGCGGATGATCTACCCGACAAGATCGCACTCGCCGTCCTAACCCTTGGCCGAGCCGAACGCTGGAGCTATGCACGCCTTAAGGCCGCAGTACTGGGCACGGGCACAGGGCTTCTGGCCCAGGGTCTAAACCCTGGTGACCGCGTCCTAATGCGTTTGGGGAACACTGTGGAGTTCCCAATTGCCTACCTGGGCGCCATCGCTGTCGGACTCGTGCCGATCCCGACCTCGTCCCAACTGACGGAGCAGGAAGTGGGCGGTATCATCAAAACAACCGCACCCAAAATCATCTTGCGCGCTGAGGGCATTGCCTGTCCCAAAACAGACGTACCCATCGTGGACGAGACCGCCCTGCAAGCCATGCAGGCGCTGGCCCCGGCGGACTACGCGCTCGGCGACCCCGACAGACTGGCCTATATCATCTACACCTCGGGCACATCTGGTACGCCGCGCGCAGTGATGCATGCGCATCGGGCGATCTGGGCGCGGCAGATGATGATGACGGACTGGTACGGGCTAGGAGAAGACGACCGGTTGTGCCATGCCGGGGCATTCAACTGGACCTATACTCTAGGTACGGGACTTATGGATCCGTGGACTGCAGGCGCTACTGCGCTGATACCTGCAACCGGGATCGAGCCGACGCAGCTTCCGCTGCTCATGAGACGCCATGACGCTACGATTTTCGCGGCAGCACCGGGCGTTTACCGCAAGATACTCGCCCAAGATGCACCTTTTGACCTGCCCCGACTGCGCCACGGCCTCTCCGCTGGGGAAAAACTGTCGGACACAATCCGCGCGGCCTGGTACAAGGCTACGGGCACACAGATTTACGAAGCCTACGGTATGTCCGAGTGCTCCACTTTCGTGTCGGCCGCCCCCGGCCGGCAGGCGCCCGATAGCACGCTGGGCTTTGCACAAGAGGGGCGACGCGTGGCGCTGATGGGGCCAGACGGCCCGGTGGCACTGGGCGAGGAAGGTACAATCGCTATCCACCAAAGCGACCCCGGCCTGATGTTGGGCTACGAGGGGGCCGAAGATGAGATGCGTACGCGCATGCAGGGCGAGTGGTTTCTCACCGGCGACCAGGGCTGCATGGGCGATGATGGCTCGATCACCTTCTTGGGGCGCAGCGACGACATGATGAACGCAGGTGGCTTCCGCGTCTCCCCGATGGAGGTGGAGGCCGTACTCAACACCTATCCCGGCATCACGCAGGCCGCCGTAACCGATATTGAGGTCAAGGCCGATGCACGGCTGATCATGGCCTTCTACACTGGGCCAGAGGATCTGGACACCGAAACGCTGAAGGGCTTCTCCGCCACCCACCTAGCGGGATACAAATGTCCCCGCGGGTTCTTCCGCGTAGATACGCTACCCACCGGAGCCAACGGAAAACTTCTTCGCCGCGCCCTGCGGCCCATCTACGAGGCACGTCATGGTCAAGCTTGACATAATTTCTGATCCAATCTGCCCCTGGTGCTATATAGGCAAAACCCTTCTGGATCAGGCGCTTGCCGAGCGTCCAGATCATCCGTTCGAGATTGAGTGGCACCCTTTCCAGCTCAACCCAAACATGCCGGCGGAGGGTATGGACCGCAAGGAATACTTGGAGAATAAGTTTGGCGGCAAACAGGGCGCGGCAAAGGCATATGCCCCGGTTCTGGAACGGGCCGAGGCGGCAGGGCTTAAGATCAACTTCGCCGCGATCCCACGCACGCCCAATACGCTTGATGCCCATCGCCTGCTGCATTGGGCCGCTGTAGAGGGCTATCAGCTGCCCATAGCCATGGCGCTTTTTCGGGCCTATTTCGAGGAGGGGCGCGATATCGGCGACCATGACGTTCTGGCCGATATCGCAGACAGCGCCGGGATGGATGCGGCCGTGGTGCGAAAACTGTTGCAGTCCACAGCCGACGCGGTGGATATCCAAGAAAAGGACAGCCGGTTTCGTGAAATGGGCGTAACCGGAGTGCCTTGTTTCATCGTCAACGGCAAGCACGCTGTGCCTGGCTGCCAACCGGCCGAAACCTGGGTTCAGGTCATCGACGAGATCAACGCTCAGCTTGCCGCCGCCAGCGAAGAGGAGGATGGCTGATGTCCCCCACGTTGATCGCGGGATTGACCATTCTAGCCAGCCTTATTGCAGGCAGCACCGTATTCTTTCATATCGTCGAGGGCTGGGGCTGGCTTGACAGCTACTTCTTCACTGTTGTGACACTGTCGACCGTGGGTTACGGCGATATGGTGCCGCAGACCGCACCGGGAAAAATTGCCACAACGGGTCTGATCTTTGCCGGGATCGGAACGTTTGCCTTCGTTATCCAGCAAGTCGCAGCCCAAACGATAAAGCGGCGCGAGAACCATAGCGGTTGGGTCTCCCGTCAATTGCGCCCACACCAAGCCGATCCGAATACGACAAACAAGGAAAGCGACGAAGACAAGACCTGACTTCAGCGCATTTCCCGCATTGGCCTAGGCGCAAAGGCGTGATAGCGCCACGCCATGACCGTTAGCACGCAAGACAGCACACGACCGGCCCAGCGGATCAGTCAACCGGAATTCGTGGCCCTAGTCGCCATGCTGGTAGCTGCCGTGGCGCTCTCGATCGACGCGATGTTGCCAGCCATGCCCCAGATTGCGCGGGATCTGACGCCTGATGCGCCCAACATGGCGCAGCTGATCATCACCAGTTTCGTCTTCGGCCTTGGGATTGGCACGTTCTTTGCAGGCCCCCTTTCGGACAGTTTCGGGCGCAAGCCGGTGATCCTGTGCGGCAGCGCCCTCTTCGTCTTTTCCTGCATCCTTGTCTGGGTCGCGCCCACGCTTGAGCTGGTACTGGCTGCGCGTGTCCTGCAAGGCCTTGGCGCCTCGGCGGCGCGGATCGTACCCATGGCCATCGTGCGCGACCTCTATTCCGGGCGTGCCATGGCGCAAATCGTTTCTTTTATCATGATGGTCTTTACGCTGGTCCCGGCCGTTGCCCCACTTTTGGGCAGCGGCATCATAGCAATTGCGGGCTGGCGAGCGATCTTTGTGGCCTTCATGATTTTCGCCCTCGTATCTGCCCTATGGCTCTCCATAAGGGTTGAGGAGACATGGCCCAAGGACCGCCGCACACCCTTTCGTACACGCGCTGTGGCGCAATCGGCGCGGTTCGTGCTGGGCAACAGGGTGGTGCAGATCAGCGCAGCGGCCCAGACCCTATGCATGGTCGCGCTTTTTGCCTCATTGAGTTCGATCCACCAGATTTTTGACATGACTTATGACAGGGCCGCCAACTTACCACTTTGGTTTGCGCTGATTGCTTTGGTCGCGGGCGGGTTTAGCCTGGTGAATGCATTTCTCGTGGTGCGGCTGGGCATGAAGCGCCTGGTGCTCGCAGCCATGGCAGTACTGATCGTCTTGACGCTGGGGCTGCTTGTGATGGACCGGCTGGTATTCACCGCAGGCGTACCCTTCGCAGCATATGTGATCTGGCAGGGGGCTATCTTTGTTCACACGGCCATGACGCTTGGCAATCTCAATGCGCTGGCGATGGAGCCAATGGGCGATGTAGCCGGCATGGCCGCTAGCATGTTTACGGGTATCGCCACCGTGGGGGCAGCCATAATTACAGTGCCGATTGGCCTTGCCTTCAACAATACCCCCATCCCGTTGATGACAGGCGCAGTGATCTGCATAATCCTCGCCTTCCTATTCGCGCAGCGCATCACTGCGAACTGACCTCCACAAAAACTTTGTATACAAAGGCATACATATACTTTCCCTTTGCATTGCTTCCAACTAAGACGCACCCAAACACGCGCATCCATAAAGGACCCGAGACATGACAAAGATTAAGGTAGAAAATCCGATCGTCGAAATGGACGGCGATGAAATGACCCGGATTATCTGGGACTTCATTAAAAAAAAGCTAGTCCTGCCCTATCTTGATTTGGACCTGCTCTATTACGATCTGGGCATAGAAGCCCGGGATGAGACAAACGACCAGATCACCATCGACAGCGCCGAGAAGACCAAGGAAGTGGGCGTTGCCGTCAAATGCGCGACCATCACGCCAGATGAAGCACGTGTTGAGGAATTTGGCCTGAAGCAGATGTGGCGCAGTCCTAATGGCACGATCCGTAACATCCTGGGTGGTGTCGTCTTCCGTCAGCCGATCATCTGTTCCAACGTGCCGCGCCTTGTGCCAGGCTGGACGCAGCCCATCGTAATCGGACGCCATGCGTTTGGCGACCAGTACCGCGCGACAGACATGAAATTCCCCGGTCCGGGCAAGCTGACAATGAAATTCGTGGGCGAAGACGGCACCATTGATGAGCGCGAGGTGTTCGACGCCCCTGCAGGCGGTGTTTTCATGGCAATGTACAACCTCGACCAGTCGATCATCGACTTCGCCCGCGCCTCAATGAATTACGCGTTAAACCTTGGCTGGCCCTGCTACATGTCCACCAAGAACACGATTCTCAAGCAGTATGACGGCCGTTTCCTGGAGCTCTTCCAGAAGGTCTACGAGGAAGAGTTCGAAGAGGCGTTCAAGGCCAAGGGCATCACCTATGAACACCGCCTGATTGACGATATGGTCGCCTGCGCCATGAAGTGGAACGGCGGCTTCGTCTGGGCCTGTAAGAACTACGACGGTGACGTGCAGTCCGACACGGTGGCGCAGGGCTTTGGCTCGCTCGGGTTGATGACATCGCAATTGATGACGCCCGATGGAAAGATCGTAGAAGCTGAAGCAGCCCACGGTACCGTCACACGCCATTACCGCCAACATCAGAAGGGCGAGGAGACATCGACCAATTCCATCGCATCGATCTATGCTTGGACGGGCGGCCTGAAGCACCGCGCGAAGCTGGACGACAACGCGCCGCTGATGAATTTCGCCATTACACTGGAAAAGGTGATCGTGGACACGGTGGAAAGCGGTCACATGACCAAGGACCTCGCCTTGCTGGTGGGCCCCGATCAAGGCTGGCTCTCGACCATGGGCTTCCTGGAGAAAGTGGACGAGAACCTCAACAAGGCGCTCGTGGGCTGAGCCGGGGTTTAGATTTGATCAAGCAGACAGGCGCCTTTCGGGGCGCCTGTTTCATCTACTTCGGTCACATACTCTAGAAAAGAATATGGCAGACAACTTTTTGATGTTTCAGGCCCGTCGCGAGTGTTTTTGCCAGACAGTGATACAGTCGCTTGCCTAGTATTTCTCATAGACGATGAAGGGCGTCCGTTCTGCCACCTTGTCGTACAGCGTCCGGCCGGGATAATTGAATTCCTGCGTCATCCAATAAGTCATCGGCACGCCTGCATTCTGCGCCGCACTATGAACTGCCTCAATCAACGATCGCCCAATCCCTTGTCCACGCAGGTCAGGCCGGGCAAACAGGTCCATCAGATAGCAGGTGTCCTCAACCGACCAGAGTGTTCGGTGAAAGAGGAAATGTGCAATGCCAACCAACTCTCCGTCGATTTCGGCAACAAGGCCCTGAAACTCTCCGGGCTGCGGTGACAGAAGCCGCTCAAACGCTGTCTTGTAGACCTCTTCGCAGACTGTTTCCTCGTAGAAATCCAGATAAGCCGTCCACAAAATGCGCCATGCATCGTGATCGTCTGGCTCAAGCGGCCGGACCCGAATGCTATCTGCCATGTATTCCCCTGTCACTCCGCGTCATTTTATTGACCACGATTATGCGTCTTAGCGTACATCTCTGCAATCATCCGACTGGCGGTTTTTTCAAAAGCGGCTGGAATAACGGCGTGAACAAGAGCGCAGAAGGCGGCGGCAAAAAGCTTCATGCTGAACCGGCCAGCAAAGATGGCGTGTTCTACATAGGATTCGTCAACGCTGCGCGGATGATCGAGAAAGACTTTATTGAACATTTTGGAACCTCCGTTTGATCTGTTCCAAATCTAGGCATAGGCAGCGTGCGCGTTGTCCCAAAATTCTAAAATTTTTGCTTTTTATTCGTATATTTTACCAATAAATTATCATTATGAGGGAAATTGATGACATAGACGCCCGTATCCTGCGAGAATTGCAACGCAACGCAGATCAGCCGCTGGACCAGTTGAGCGAGGCGGTCAGCCTGTCTCGCAATGCCTGTTGGCGGCGGATTAGGATCTTGCAGGAGGCGGGTGTAATCAAAGCGCGTGTCGCCCTACTCGATCCTGAGAAGCTTGGGCTGACACTGACAGTCTTCATGCAGATCAAGGCATCGCGTCATGATTCGGATTGGCTTAACGATTTCGCCCGCGCGGCCCGCAGCCTGCCTGAAGTTCAGGCGGTGTACCGCATGACGGGCGACCTGGACTACCTGATCCAGGCGCGGGTGCGGGACATGGCCGATTATGACCGGCTTTATCAAAGGCTGGTGTCCAAGGTCGCGATGGGCGACGTTTCGGCCAGCTTCGTGATGGAAGAGATCAAAGCGACGACAGAACTGCCCGTCTGAGCGCCTTAGGAGTTGGGACCAAAGCGCTTGTAGAGGTCGATATCGTCCAGCGTCACCGTACCAGTTAGCATCAGAGTTGCGATAATGGTCCACATGAAGAAGGCAGCGCCAGTCGTGATCCACATCTTTTTGCGCAGGTGGTGGTGTTCGGGCGATCCGGCGTGGGTGCCTGGTACAATATCATTAAGGTCACCCTGGGTCTGGATCTTGATCGGCAAGATGACCAAGAATGTCATGAACCAGATCACAAGGAACAGGACCAGACCGGAAACGGGACCCATCAGACTTGTTCCAATTCCACGAGGCAGCCGTTAAAGTCTTTCGGATGCAAAAAGAGGACCGGCTTGCCATGAGCGCCGATCTTGGGCTCCCCGCTGCCCAGTACGCGCGCGCCATTTTCCTTAAGGTGATCACGGGCCGAGATTATATCCTCCACCTCGTAGCATACATGGTGGATGCCACCCGATGGGTTTTTCTCGAGGAAGCCGTTGATCGGGCTGTCATCGCCAAGAGGGTAAAGAAGCTCGATCTTGGTATTTGGAAGTTCTATAAAGATCACCGTGACACCATGATCGGGCTCATCCTGCGGAGGGCCAACCTTTGCGCCCAAGGCTGAGCGGTATTGCTCTGCAGCCGCCTCCAAGTCAGGCACTGCAATCGCTACGTGGTTAAGCCTTCCAATCATGATCGCCCTCATCTTGTCTTTGGGGCTATATGACCTGCGGACGATGGCGTGACAAGCTCCAGTCTGTCGCACCACTGCAAGGTCACGGGCTTTCGGGCGCGCCTTAACGCTTCGTTATCTAGGATTCGGCTACCATTTCCACATTGCGTGGTGAAGGAGGCCCTATGGACGATCTGAAAAAGATGTTTGACCCAATACGGCCCACAGCCAGCCGACCACTTCTGGGGATGACAATTCTCGTAGTCGAAGACAGCCGCTTCACCTGCGAAGCGCTACGCCTGATGTGCCTACGCAGTGGGGCAAGGATCAGGCGGGCTGACAACCTATCCTCGGCGGCGCGCCACCTGAAAGTCTACCGACCCTCGGTCGTGATCATCGACATAGGCCTGCCGGATGGGTCTGGCGCCGATCTGATCGAGGAACTTCACGTTAACACCCCCAGGATCGCAGCCATTCTCGGCATGAGCGGGGATGACAGGTTGCGCGATATAGCCACTGCCGCAGGTGCAGACGGATTTCTGAACAAACCAATCAGTAACCTGGCGCTGTTTCAGGAAACGGTACTGGCTGCTACCCCTTCCAGCGACCGTCAGTTTGGCCCACGCGTCATCCCACAAGAGGTGATCGAGCCAGACCTTTCAGCCTATTGCGACGATATCCAACATGCCCTTGAGTTGCTGCGCGCCCAGCCTGACGGGGCGATACTGGATTACGTGGCGCAATTCCTCTCAGGGGTCGCGCACTGCGCCCAGGATCAGGAACTTGCACAGGCTGCAACCGAGCTACTAGCGGCAAACTCGGGTCGGCAGGTGCAGACGGCGCATATCCTGTCGCTGATCCATGCGCGGATGGAAACGCAGATGGCGATCTGAGGCGCGAAGCTTTGGATGGGGTGAACCCTCACTCTGGGGAAGGCTGGCAAGGCTGACTGCGCACATCGCATCCTTGGCCTGGCCCTCGGCCCTATGGCTCTTCTTTGTTGTCGCAGATAGACCGCGCGACAATGGCGGGAACTCGGGATGGGAAGGTCTGGGATGGTTGCGGGTGTGCAAACCTCAAATCTATAGTTACTGCCCAAAGGCTTAAAGGGTTGGATCGCTTGCGGCACGCACCAACCGAGTGAGATCACTTAACCGTTCCCGTTGCTGGCCCTTGGTATCGAAATTGTTTGGCGAGAGCCAGATTTGGAAGGCTTCCGACAAGGCAGGCCATTCACGGTCAATCATGGCAAACCACGCAGTATCCCGATTGCGCCCTTTGACCACTGTTGCCTGCCGAAAAACCCCCTCGTAGCTGAAACCCAGCCGCTGCGCCGCGCGGCGCGAGGGTTGGTTGAGCGCGTCGCATTTCCATTCATAGCGCCGATACCCTGCCTCAAAAGCCCATTTCATCATCAGGTACATGGCCTCCGTCGCCGCGCGCCCCCGCTGTAATTGCGGGGCCATGGCGATGAAACCCACCTCGATGGACCCGCTGGCCGGCTTAATCCGCATCAGCGACCCGAACCCGCCATATTGGCCAGTGGCCAGGTCCTGCATGGCGTAAAACATCAGGTCATCCTGCCCCGTCGCCCCCCGCATCCAGCGGTGGAACTGAGCTGCAGAAGCAAATGGGCCAACCGGCATGTAATCCCAGACCCAGTCATACCCGTCAAAGGCACGGAAAAGTAGGGCAGCATGCCGTTCTGCGTCCAGCGCCTCCAGTCGCACGTAACGGCCCTGCATCGGCGCGCGCTCAGGCCGTGGTGGCTCTGTCCAGTTCTTGATAATTGGCCCAACAGGCCGATCTTGCTGCATTTTCATGCCACCCATAGCCTCTAAACATCAACATAGCCATGCTGCCCGAGCAGGCAAACCAGAAAGCTTAGAGCAGCAGGCCAGGGTCTGGCCCCAGTTCAACCCCCGGGAAAATCGTGCGTTCGACCACGGACCGATCCACCCCGAAAAGGCCACGCAAAAGCCAACCTGTGTGGGCGCGCACATCGCGCGTTGGCATCAGATCGCGGCGCTGGAATAGCGCGGCCTCCTCCAGCCCCGGCCAGTCTGTCACCACCCTACCCCCACGCAGTGCACCCCCTGCCATGACCATCAATCCGCCCGTACCGTGATCGGTGCCCGCGGTGCCATTGGCGCGCACGGTGCGGCCAAACTCCGTCATGGCGACAACAGTCGTGCGGTCCCAGATCGGGCCCAGCTCTTCGCGCAGGATCAGAATGTTGTTGGCTAGCGCGCCCAGCGATTTGCGGATATTGCGCGTTTGCTGGGCATGGGTGTCGAACCCTGCCATGGAATAGGCCGCGATCCGACTCTCCCCCTTAAGGCGAGAGGCGGCAAAGCGGGCAATCTCAGCCAGACCATCGCTGCGCCCGCGTGGCTTCGCGGCCTGCATTGTGTTGAGCATTGCCGCGGCATCTACCTCCCCCTCATGCGATAGCGCCAGCGCCTCATCCTGCGACAGACTCAAAGCCTCGCTGAGCGCGTCACGAAAAAGCGGGTCGTCATGCATCACAAGATCCAGCAGACGTCCAGCCTGAGGGCTCAGCACCAGCGATGCCTCAGGCGACCAGTCCGCCACATCCGCCGCCCCCCGTGTCAACAGCATGGACTGGCGACCAATCGCATAGGCCGTCTCGGCATGGGCGTCAGGCATTCCGGCTAGCATCCGGTTGAGCCAACCGTCCCGGGCATGTTCAAACCCCGACCCGCCGGTGCCTGCCTCAAGAATATCCTGCCCGTCAAAATGACTGCGCTTATCGCGATAGGGGGTCGAGACGGCGTGGGCAAAGGACAGCTGCCCGGCCCGCCAGAGCGGCATCAGCCCCTGAAGCGCCGGGTGGAGCGCGAAATATCCGTCAAGATCAGTTGCCTCCGGCTCCTGCGCAATAATGGCGCGGCGGTAGCCCGCAAATTCCGGCGCCCCGATTGGGCGTACGGCATCCAGCCCGTCAAGCCCACCGCGCAGAATGATGACAACAAGACGGTTCTCGCCAGGTGCACTTGCCATGGTGACAGGGGTGACCAGAGGGCTTGCAGCCAACGAACATCCCAAGGCAAGCGATCGGGTTAGGAAAAGGCGACGGCTGAGAGGGTTTTGCGTCATAATCTGCGTCCTCACATCCGTTGAAAGGAAGGCGACGACAGGACGATACCAATCCCCTCAGCGCGGGTTTCGGCAGCCTTAGCGGCAAAACGGACCGGGCCTGTCGCGGAACTGCCCAGCGCAATCTCGGCGAAATCGGCAGGCTGCGGCAATACCCGGCGCAGGCGTAGCGGGGCATACATGGCCCATTGCAGCCGCGCGGCCAGCCGTTGCGGGGAAATCCAGTCCTCATCGGCCTCAGGCCATCCATCCGGACCGGCGGGCCGCGCCCAGGTCTGGCCCATCATCACCAACGGGTTCAAAAACAGCCGCTGCATCTTGCGCAGGTTCCCACTTGGCACATGGGCAGGCATGAGATCAAGCGCCCGCAGGCTGGAGCCTACGAAATCTATCGGCTGCTTCACATTTCCCAGTCCCGCCGCCCAGGCCGCCGGATGGGTCAGCAGAGCCTCGTAAACCGCCACAAGATCGCCGCCGGTATCAGCATAGCGCCGCTCGAGCACGGCCATCAGGTCAGGCTCGGGCGCATCACCCACAAAATGCACGGCCAGCTTGCGCGCCAGATGCCGCGCGGTTGCGGGATGCAGTGCAAGGTCAGACAGCGCAGCGCGAATGGCCTCAAGCCGGTCACGGCCATCGTAGCGTTTGCCCAAAATAGTCTTGCTGCCCGGCTCGATAAAATTCTCTTTCAGGATAAAACCGTCCCGAAGCGTGAAACTTAGCCCAGTCAACAACTCGGCCATCTGGCTGATATCAGCCTGCGTGTAAGGGCCGCCCACGCCCAACGTATGCAGCTCCAGCACTTCACGCGCCAAGTTCTCGTTGAGGCCACGCTTGCCCTTGCGGCGCAGAGCAAAAGCAGAATTGGGCCCGGCGGATTGGCTTTGATCAAGGTAGTGCAGCATGAGCGGATGCAGTACGGCAGCCTGCAACATCTCCGGAAAGCGCCCCGAGACATGGGGGCGGATGGCATCTTCAGCAAAATTGGCCTGTGCCCAGCGTAAGAAAGCATTCTTGCCTGCCGCGCTGAAATGGTCGCTCCAAAAGCTGACCAGGCGCTCACGAAACCCATCTGCTGTCAGTGCCCGTCTGGTCAACGCTTGCCCTAACCAGTATGCGCCCGAATTCCGACTTTCCTTTCGCAGTTTCTTGATGGTGGCGAAGGCCTCCTCCTCCTCGGGTGTACCAGGCATTTTGCGGATGGTCCGGCGCGCCTCTGACATGCGTTTCCCAAGGCTCAGTGCGGCCTCCACCCCCGGAATTGGATAATCCGCCGCCGCAGTATCAGGCCCGATCAAGAGGTGCAGCATCTCCTCCGCTGAACCCGGCGCGGCCTGTTTCGGTGACAAGCCACATCCGAACCGAATCTCGGCGCGCTTTGGATCGAAGCTCATAGTCTGCCCTCATGATCGATACAACCAATATAGGATTAACTCACCAAGCACGGAACAGCCCTTATGGTTTTTTAAGATGGCTGTTTATTTTAGAATGCATAATCAGAAGGAAGCAAAAGCGCACAGCTCCTGCTTCATCTTTCCAAAATACTCTGGAGGAGCCGCCAAAGGTGGCGTGGCATAGCCCCCAAAATCAAGCCGGTATTGGCCGGATCATTCCTGTGGAATGACGCGCAGGCCCAGTTCCATCAGTTGGTCCGATGTCGGCTCAGACGGCGCGTTCATCATAAGATCTTCGGCGCGCTGATTCATTGGGAACATGATGACCTCGCGAATGTTGGACGTGCCTGCCAGCAACATTACGATCCGGTCGATCCCAGCCGCGCATCCACCATGTGGCGGCGCACCGTACTGAAATGCGTTAACCATGCCACCAAAACGCTTGCGCACCTCGTCCTCACCATAACCCGCAATCTCGAACGCCTTGATCATGATCTCAAGCTTGTGGTTCCGGATCGCGCCGGAGACCAGTTCATACCCGTTGCAGGCCAGATCATACTGGTAGCCTAAAACCTTGAGCGGATCCCCCTCAAGCGCCGCCATCCCGCCTTGCGGCATGGAGAACGGGTTGTGTTCGAAATCAATCGCGCCGGTTTCTTCATCCTGTTCATAGATCGGGAAATCCACGATCCAGCAGAAGGCAAAGCGGTCCTGTTCAGTATGGCCCAGCTCTTCCCCGATCACGTTACGCGCCTTGGCTGCCACGCTTTCGAAGGTCTTGGGCTTGCCGCCGAGGAAGAACGCCGCATCGCCCACCTCAAGCCCCAGTTGCTGGCGGATCGCCTCAGTCCGTTCCGGGCCGATGTTCTTGGCCAACGGGCCGGCGGCTTCCATGCCCTCGCCCTGATCGCGCCAGAAGATATAACCCATCCCCGGCAGGCCCTCTTTCTGGGCAAAGGCGTTCATACGATCACAGAACTTGCGGCTGCCGCCCTTAGGTGCGGGGATGGCACGAATTTCTGTGCCTTCCTGCTCAAGCAACTTGGCAAAGATCGCAAAGCCCGAACCACGGAAATGCTCGCTCACCACCTGCATTTTCAGCGGGTTGCGCAGGTCAGGCTTGTCAGTGCCATACCAGAGTGCCGCGTCGCGATAGGAAATCTGCGGCCACTCAGCATCGACCTTGGCCCCATTGCCGAACTCTTCGAACACGCCCTGCAGAACCGGCTGGATCGTATCGAAAACGTCCTGCTGCTCGACAAAGCTCATCTCCATGTCAAGCTGGTAAAAATCTGTGGGCGAGCGGTCAGCGCGCGGGTCTTCGTCGCGGAAACAGGGCGCGATTTGGAAATACTTGTCAAAGCCCGACACCATGATCAGCTGCTTGAATTGCTGGGGGGCCTGTGGAAGAGCATAGAACTTGCCTGGATGCAGGCGTGACGGCACGAGGAAGTCGCGCGCACCCTCGGGACTGGACGCTGTAATCACAGGGGTCTGGTATTCGCGAAAGCCAGTATCCCACATGCGCTTGCGGATCGAGGCGACCACGTCAGAACGCAGTACCATGTTGCGCTGCATCGCTTCGCGCCTAAGGTCGAGGTAGCGATAGCGCAGGCGGGTTTCTTCGGGGTATTCTTGGTCACCAAACACGATAAGTGGCAATTCACCCGCGCTGCCCAGAACTTCAACGTCGCGCACAAAAACCTCGATCTCACCCGTCGGGATCTTGGGGTTCACTAGCTCAGCATCGCGCGCCTTAACGTTGCCGTCGATTCGGATGCACCATTCGGAGCGAACTTTCTCCAACTCGGCAAAAACCGGGCTATCGGGGTCACACAGCACCTGCGTCACGCCGTAATGGTCGCGCAGGTCGATGAAAAGGATGCCGCCATGGTCGCGGATGCGGTGCACCCAACCGGACAGGCGCACGGTGTCGCCTACGTTTTCCTTGGTCAGATCGGCGCAGGTGTGGCTGCGATATGCGTGCATGGTCTATCCTCATCAGCGCGGGCCGCGTCGCCCGTGAATACGTCGCGCCGATACACCTTGGCAGGGCCATAAAGTCAAGGGGCGGCGGCCCTCTGAAACACCCCCGGAATAGCCAAATCCTTTACAGGTGACCGATTTTGCGCAAAACTTTAGGTCCAATCAGCAGTTTGCCGGGGACACACGGCAAGATCAGGCAGGTTTCGCAGCATCACATGGAAGCGTTTGGGACGCGCAAATATGGGGTGAAACGATGTGGGACAAAATTCTGGATGGGTTTCTGACCCATCTGATCAAGCAAGGTGAGTTGGGCGTTACCTATCCAGATGGCGTAACGCGGGTTTATGGCAGCGCCGGTGGCCTCTCGGTGGCGCTAACCCTCATGGATCCGGCCTTACCGCGAAAACTGGTGCTCTCGCCCGAGTTGGCGACAGGAGAGGCCTACACGGACGGTACTCTGATCATAGAAGATGACGATCTTTACGGCTTCCTTTCGCTTGCCGTTCAGAATGTGGCCCAGCAAGGTGAACCTTGGTATATGAAGCCGATGGCGATGGGGCGCTACATGAAGCGCAATCTGGATCAGTTCAATCTGGCCAAACGATCTCAGGCCAATGTGGCACATCACTATGACCTGTCGGGCGAGCTTTACGATCTATTCCTCGACGAAGACCGCCAGTACTCATGCGCCTATTTCCGCAACCCGGGCATGACGCTGGAGGAGGCGCAGTGCGCAAAGAAGGCGCATATCGCCGGCAAGCTGATGATCGAGCCAGGTATGCGCGTATTGGATATCGGCTGCGGCTGGGGCGGTATGGGGTTGACGCTGGCGCGGGATTTCGGGGCGGAGGTGACGGGGGTAACGCTCTCAAAGGAACAGCACGCCGTGGCCAATGCGCGGGCTGAGGCAGCGGGTCTGTCAGATCGTGCGCGCTTCAGAATTCAGGATTACCGCAAGTTGGAGGGGCAGTTTGACCGGATCGTCTCGGTCGGTATGTTCGAACATGTGGGTGTGCCCCACTACAACGAATATTTTGCGATCGTAAATCGCCTGTTGGCAAGTGATGGCGTGGCGCTGATCCACACGATTGGGCGGTCTGACCCACCCGGAGTGACCAGCCCGTGGATTTCGCGCTATATCTTCCCTGGTGGCTACGTACCCGCCATGTCAGAAGCGTTGCGACCAATAGAGGCACAGAACCTGATCACGACGGACGTGGAAGTCTGGCGGCTGCATTACGCCGAAACCCTGCGGCACTGGTACATGCGCTTCATGGATAATATCGACCGCGTGCGCGCCCTATATGACGACAGGTTCTGCCGGATGTGGCGGTATTATCTGATCGCCTGCGAGGTCACGTTCCGCTTCAACGCGCAGGTGGTGTTCCAGTTCCAACTCACCAAGCAGCAGGACGCCGTGCCGCTGACGCGCGACTACCTGTACCGCGACGTCGAGGACGAGATGCGCCACGCCGCCGAGTGATTACCGGAGGAATTGCCGAAGGAATGAAAGGTGGGGTAAAACCCCACCCTAACCGGCTTTGCGCAGCCCGGTGCTATGCAATTGCGCACCCATCCATAGGCCCGTGTCGAGCATTCGGTTGGAAAAGCCCCATTCGTTGTCATACCAGCTCACGATCCGCACCATCCCGTCCTCGGTCACCGTGGTTTGCGCGGCGGCAAAGCAGGATGAATGTGGGTCGTGGTTGAAGTCGATTGAGACGAGTGGATCGGCCTCAAAGGAAACAACACCCTTCAAAGCACCTTCAGACGCCGCCTGCACAATGCGATTCACCTCCTCCCGCGTGGTAGCGCGAGCAGGCATGAAGCACAGCTCAACCAGCGAGACATTGGGCGTTGGCACTCTTAGAGCGGAGCCTTCCAAACGACCCCTGA
Organism: Roseovarius sp.; assembly: GCA_963691795.1. Lineage (GTDB taxonomy): Bacteria > Pseudomonadota > Alphaproteobacteria > Rhodobacterales > Rhodobacteraceae > Roseovarius. Next base: position 2,115,452 of record OY829373.1, on the reverse strand, counting down.
GGTCCGGCAATACCTCGGAAATTGCGCGTGCAGCACCTGTGGAGGTAGGCACAATGGAAAGCGCCGCGGCGCGGGCGCGGTAAAGGTCCTTGTGTGGGCTGTCATGGCTTGGCTGATCCCCAGTGTAGGAATGGACCGTGGTCATGTAACCCGTGGTGATCCCGATCTCCCGGTCAATGACCATCGCAATGGGCGCCAAGCAGTTCGTCGTACAGGATGCGTTGGACACGACAAGATCCTCGGGGCCAAGATCGAGGTGGTTGACCCCATATACCACTGTTTTGTCGGCATCCTGACAAGGGGCGGAGACCAGCACACGGGCCGATCCGTTTTCAAGATGCCGCGCCGCCGCATCGCGCGTGGTGAAGCAGCCGGTGCATTCAAACGCAAGATCGACTTGCGACCAAGGTAGATCCTCTGGCGCGGGAAGCGCGGTCACCGTAATGACATGACCGTCAATCAAAAGCCTGTCGCCTTCAATCCGCACATCCGCATTGAGGCGACCGTGCACACTGTCAAACCGCAGCAAATGCGCCAGCGTTTCGATCGGGGCCAGATCGTTTATCGCTACGATGGCAAAACGATCATCCTCCAGTTCCAGCCAAGCTCTTAATATCCCCCGACCAATCCGACCAAATCCATTTATTGCAATCCGCGTTTTCATATCCGTTCTCCAACTTTTCCCAGAAAGGAAAATAATACTTTGTTAGCGCTAACATAATACGCATCAAAAAAATGCCCTGTCCAGTAAAACAATGCGGGTTCGGTTGACCCTCTGACGCTTTGGCGGCATTTTTGACCGCGAGACGACCTCTCCTTCGAGGCGCCAAGTTTCCACCCAAGAGGACACCAATAAATGATCCAGCCCGACATCCCCCTCCGGCATGAGGCCATGCGCATCGGAGGGCGCAAGGTGATCAGCAAGGATGTTGTGGACGTGCATTACCCCTACACCGCGCAGGTGATCGGGACGGTTCCGTCGGCCACGGTAGAGCATGTCGCGCAGGCCTTCGAGATTGCGGCAGGCTACACCCCGACGCTCACCCGCTATGAGCGCCAGCAGATCCTGTTTCGCACTGCCGAGATGCTTCGCGCACGTCGAGACGAGATCGCCTATTGGCTGACGTTGGAGCTGGGCATTTCCACGCAGCACGCGCTTTACGAAACCGGACGTTCCTACGATGTTTTCATGCTGGCCGGACAATTGGCCATTCTTGATGATGGGCAAATTTTTTCATGTGACCTGACCCCCCACGGTAAAGCCCGCAAGATCTTCACAAAGCGAGACCCAGTGCGGGCCATCTCGGCCATCACGCCATTCAACCACCCGCTCAATATGGTTGCCCACAAAATTGCCCCCTCGGTGGCCACCAACAATTGCATGGTCTGCAAGCCTTCAGAATTGACACCATTCACGGCGATTACTCTTGCAGATATCCTGTACGAGGCGGGCCTACCGCCCGAGATGTTCCAGATCGTAACCGGCATTCCAGACAAGATCGGGCAAGCCATGGTGACTGATCCAAATGCCGACATCATTACTTTTACCGGCGGTGTGCCCGTGGGTAAGCTGATCGCCGCCCAAGCAGGAATGAAACGCACTGCGCTTGAGTTGGGGGGCAATGACCCCCTGATCATCCTCAACGACCTGGAGGAGGCCGATCTTCAGAAAGCTGCCGCGCTAGCCGTGGCCGGAGCCACGGGCAATTCCGGGCAACGCTGCACCGCCATCAAACGGATCCTGGTGCAAGAAAGCATCGCCGACCGCATCGTGCCCATGATCGAAAAGCGCGCCCGCTCAATCCGCTTTGGTGATCCGCAGGATCCAGAGACCGAACTGGGCTGCGTCGTACATGCGCAGGCGGCAGCCCTTTTTGAAACCCGTGTCCGAGACGCGGTGCAAAAAGGAGCAGCACTGCTTTATCATCCTGGGCGTCAGGGCGCACTGATGCCGCCCATCGTGATCGACCACGTGCCCCATGATTGCCCGCTGGTTATGGAAGAAACATTTGGCCCGGTGATCCCCATCCTACGGGTCCCGGATGAGGATGCCGAGGTAATGCGAATCTCCAATGGCACTGCCTTCGGGCTCTCCTCGGGCGTCTGCACCAACTCCCTGCCTCGAGCGCAAGCCTATATCGAGGGGCTCGACGTAGGCACCGTGAACATCTGGGATCAGCCCGGTTACCGGATCGAGATGTCACCCTTTGGCGGCATCAAGGACAGTGGCAATGGCGTCAAGGAAGGCGTACTTGAGGCGATGAAGTTCTTCACCAATGTCAAAACATTCTCCCTGCCCTGGCCGTAGGACAACCCACCTTAGGGTGTGGAATTTCAGTTTGGCGATGTCAAACACTTCTCTGGCACTTTCCAAAACTTGCACTTAGCTTGAGAAAAACCAATTCGCGAAGGAAGGATCACATCGTGAAACCCATTCAGCCTGACGAGCGCAAAGTCGCCAATATCCACGACGAAAGCGCCTACACCGACTACACCGAAGAGGGCGCAAGCGGCACCTCCTTCATCAAGCTCAACCCAAACACAGAACAAGATATCGGCTTTTACATCTACCGCATGGCACCCGGTTCCCAATCCACTCCGCACCGTCATGGTGGAGCCGAGGAATTCCTGATTGTCGAAGGCGAACTGATCGACAATGATGGCACGGTCTACAAAGCCGGTGACGTGGTCTGGCTCGATGGAGGGACGGAGCACACTTCCCACACCGAAACGGGCTGCATCGTGGCGGTTTATTCGGAAGATGCCGAGCACCCGCCGGGCAGCTGAGAAGATATGCCCCTCTCAGGGCGTCAGCAATTTCTGCATCAGTACAAGATCGAGCCAGCGCTCAAACTTGAAACCAACCTCCGGCATGCGCCCCACCTCTTCGAACCCGATGCGGGTATGAAATGCTAGGGCGTCGCTATTTTCACCACTGATCCCAGCCACCAAGACATGGACACCGGCGCGCCGGGCACGCGCCTCCACTTCCTCCATCAAGGCCCGCCCCGCCCCCTGCCTGGTGGCCTCTGGCGCTAGCATAACAGATGTCTCAAGGCTATGGGCATATCCTGGCCCTGAGCGGAAAGGAGAGGCTGCCGCAAAGCCAAGACAGGCACCTTGACCTTGCTGCCTTGCCACCAGAACGGGCACGGCCTCGCTAAGGCGCGTCTCAATGTAGATTCGCAAATCGTCCTCGGACTTTTCGTCGGCGGTAAAGGTGGCAGAGCTATTGCGGATATAGTGGTTCCAGACACGCCCGATTGCCAGAATGTCGGCATGGGTGGCAGGGAGCACCTTCACTCCAGCACGCGGGAGCCGAAGGGGGTGTCGAACTCGGCCCGCATGGCCGGAGCGCCAGGCTCGAAAACCACCCTGAGATCATGAAAGACTTTGCCCAGATCACCGGCCAGCGCAGCGGCTTCGGGGTGGCTGACCACAAGCCGTCTTAAACGACAACCCGAGGGTGCAAGCCGTGCCGCCGGGTGGTGGGGGGTCTGCCATTCGATCACTGCGGGAAAGGCGTTGTCATATGGCAAACGCCCGTCGGGTGGCACGGCCATCTGCCAACGCAAATCACCGCGCTGTAGCGCCACGGGTATCCCGGCTTCGGGCGCGTGTGCAATAAAATTGGACATGTCGGATGTGCGGCAAATCCAGTTGTTCAGCCGCGCCCAGCCCTCGAACCGGTCCAGATCGAACCAACGGGGATAGCCGGGCCTAGGCGCCCCTGGGTCAATCGAAATCACCTCGAGATAAAGCCCGTCCTCCAACCCCAAAAGCAGGTTATGCGTACCAAAATGCGCATGCTGGCCACCAGGCTGCAACGGCACGCCAAGTGCCGTCTCAACGGCCTCGCGCCCATCCTCGAGTGTTTCAGCCGCAACAGCGAGATGATCGAGTTCCAACATGAACCGTATCCTAGGTCAAAATACGAAAAAACCCTAAGCGCTCAGTGTGGTGTACCACAACCCCATGCGGAACGCGCGCGATTTCAGATCACCAGACCCACCAGCGACCAAATCGCCACCACCCCAGTGGGCATGGCACTAGCCGCGCCCCCAAAGGCCTGCAGCCTTTGACCCCAATGACAGCCCACCCAGTAGACCACGCGCATCACCGCGAAACTCAGACCCAGCACCACGATTACACCGGGGCCTACCGGGCCAATTACCACGGCCGCCGCAGGACAGATCACCAGCGTCAGAACCATGTGCTCAACCGTACTGTCCAGAACCTACCGATCCGACAGACCCGCCCCAAAGTCATGCAATGCCCCATAATACGCCGCTGCGCCCGGCGCGCCATCATGGCCATCATCACCAGCCCGGGTGCCAGAAAAACAGTCATGATCGTGGGAATCAGCGCAAAGATTGGTATCGTCACGAAAACCGCGGCTCCTGCCAATACGGCCACTGACCAGAGCACACCTACCCCCAGACCAGCCCAAAGAACACCACGTTCCGGCACAAAAATATGCCCCCCGCTTCATCTGTCCCGAAATACTCCGGGGGGCCGCCTGAATGGCGGTGGGGGCAGAGCCCCCTCCTCCCCGATCAGCTGCGAGCCTCACGGATAAGGCGCAGGATATCCTCAGCCGCCTCGGGAATGTTGGTCCCCGGGCCAAAGATCGCCTTCACACCCGCGCCCATAAGAAAATCATAATCCTGCTGCGGGATCACGCCGCCACAGATCACAATGATATCCTCGGCCTCCTTTTCTTTCAGCGCTTCGATCAGAAGCGGCGCAAGCGTCTTGTGACCTGCCGCCTGGCTCGAGATACCCACAACATGCACGTCATTGTCCACCGCATCTTGCGCCGCCTCGTCAGGCGTCTGGAAGAGAGGGCCCACATCAACGTCAAAGCCAATATCGGCGAATGCTGTAGCGATCACCTTGGCGCCACGGTCATGCCCGTCCTGCCCCATCTTGACGACTAACATCCGAGGGCGGCGACCCTCATCCTCGGCAAACTTCTCGACCGAGGCCTGGATTTGTGCAAAACCTTGATCGCCCTCGTAAGCCTTGCCGTAAACACCTGCCAACGTTTTGACCTCCGCCCTGTGACGCCCGAATTCCTTTTCAAGCGCCATGCTGATTTCCCCAACCGACGCCCGTGCCCGCGCCGCCTCGACCGCGCCAGCAAGCAGGTTTCCCCCCTCGGCGGCCATGCGCGTCAATGCGTCTAGTGCCGCCTGACAAGCCGCCTCATCCCGGCTTGCACGAATCTTTTCGAGCCGGGCAATCTGGGCGTCGCGCACCGCGTTGTTGTCGATTTCAAGAATGTCGATCAGGTCTTCCTTATCCTTGCGGTACTTGTTTACACCTACTACCACCTCTTCGCCTCGGTCGATCATGGCCTGGCGCGTGGCCGCACTTTCCTCGATCCGCAGCTTGGGCATGCCGGATGTTACAGCCTTGGTCATACCGCCCATCTCGTCGACTTCCTCAATAAGCTTCCAAGCGGCATCGGCCAGCTCTGCCGTCAGGCTTTCAACGTAGTAGCTGCCCGCCAGCGGGTCGACGACGTTGGTCACGCCCGTCTCTTCCTGCAAGATAAGCTGCGTGTTGCGGGCAATCCGGGCGCTGAAATCAGTGGGCAGCGCTATGGCTTCATCCAACGCATTGGTGTGCAGCGATTGCGTACCGCCCAAAACCGCGCTCATCGCCTCATAGGCAGTGCGGATCACGTTGTTATAAGGGTCCTGTTCCTGCAGGCTCACACCAGATGTCTGGCAATGGGTGCGCAGCATCTTTGAGCGTTCGTTCTGTGCGCCCAAATCATCCATTATCCGGTACCATAGCATCCGCGCGGCCCGCAGCTTGGCCGCTTCCATGAAAAAGTTCATGCCGATGGCAAAGAAGAAACTCAGACGACCGGCGAATTTGTCGACATCCATGCCTCGGGCCATGGCGGTTTTAACGTATTCCTTACCGTCCGCCAGCGTATAGGCCAGTTCCTGCACAAGGTTCGCGCCTGCCTCCTGCATGTGATAGCCCGAAATAGAAATTGAATTGAATTTGGGCATCTCGTTCGAGGTGTACTCGATGATATCCGCAATGATCCGCATCGAGGGTTCGGGCGGGTAAACATACGTATTGCGAACCATGAATTCCTTCAGAATATCATTCTGAATGGTGCCAGAGAGAACAGATTTGTCGTGGCCTTGCTCTTCGCCCGCGACGATGAAGCTGGCCAGGATCGGGATTACTGCGCCGTTCATGGTCATCGAGACCGAAACCTGATCCAGCGGAATGCCGTCAAACAGGATTTTCATGTCCTCGACGCTGTCGATGGCCACGCCCGCCTTGCCCACATCACCCTGCACGCGGGGGTGATCGCTGTCGTAGCCCCTGTGCGTCGCCAGGTCGAAAGCCACAGACACGCCTTGCTGGCCAGCCGCAAGGTTGCGGCGGTAGAAGGCGTTTGACTCCTCAGCAGTCGAAAAACCCGCATATTGCCGGATCGTCCAGGGGCGTCCGGCATACATGGTGGCTTTTACGCCCCGCGTGAACGGCGCCTGCCCGGGGATCGAGCCCATGTGCTCGAGCCCAGCTATATCCTCAGCGGTGTAGAGTGGCCGTACCCCGATCCCCTCCAGCGTGTCCCAGGCCAAATCCTCCAGCGGGCGGCCCCGCAGTTCTTTCTCAGCAATCTTGGCCCATACGTCTTTTTTGGATACCATAACCGGTCTCTCTTCTCTTAATCACTAGGGCCAATAGCCCAGTTTCGCGCATGTTTGAACTGCGCCACATTTTTTGTCATCTTCGCCGTAATCAGCCTTCGCATCTGAAAACGCTCAACCTATATCGTACCGGGTAGGAGAGATCATGACGCGCCACCTAACCCTTGTTTTTGCATGTATCACGCTCGTATGGTCGTTGTCCGACCCCACGCGGGCCCAGGAGACGAACTTGACACAGGACATCATCCTGCCCGGTGACAGCGTTGAGCTCGGCAGCCTGATCTGGGAAAAACGCCCCCTTGTTGTCTTTGCCGACAGCCCCAACGACCCCCGCTTCGTCCAGCAAATGGAATTTCTGACCGACGGGCTGGCCGATCTGGACGACCGCGACGTGGTTGTGCTCACCGATACGGCCAAGGGAGAGAACACGGCGCTGCGCGACAGGTTGCACCCGCGCGGCTTCATGTTGGTACTGATCGGCAAGGACGGCACGATATACTTGCGCAAACCGTTGCCCTGGGACGTTCGGGAAATCTCTCGTGTGATCGACAAGATGCCGATGCGTCAGAAAGAAGTACGGGACCGACGCGGGGCAAGTTGATAACGTCTCGTACTCCATAACTGCATCCTTCTTTCGTCTTTCACAAAATACTCCGGGGGGTGACCCCCGGAAGGAGTAGCCGCGGGCGGCGCCCCCAAACCTGCTGAGGGGTTCCCAAGCAGGCGTGCGAAGCGTTTGACGTTATTCAAACTCCATAATCACGTCATCCACGGCAAGACTGTCGCCCGCATCTGCGTTAATCTTGGTAACAACTGCCTTCTTTTCAGCCCGCAGGATGTTTTCCATCTTCATGGCCTCGACCGTGCACAACGCCTGGCCTTCCTGCACCTCATCGCCCACCTTAACGGCGACACTAACAATCAGGCCCGGCATCGGACAGAGTAGCATTTTGGAGGTATCGGGCGGCAGCTTTTCGGGCATCAGACCCGCCAATTCAGCCTGTCGAGGTGTCCGCACACGCAACTGAATATCTGCACCCCTAGTCCGGATGCGGAAGCCCTGCGTGATCTTGCCCACCTTCAGCACCAAAGGTGCACCGCCAACCGTCATCTCCGCCAACTGATCACCCGGCGTCCAGTCACCCACGACACGCAGCTCTTGCCCATCGGCAAACCGCACTGTCGCCCCGTCTTGATCGGCCTCAATAACAAGTGACATACTGTCTTCCTTGCCAATCTGCACAACCCAATCATCGCCCACCTTGCGTTCGTGGTTGTCCATCCGGCCCGACACACGCGCCCGGCGGATTTCAGCCACGCGGTGCATCGCGGCACAAGCGGCCGCCACCCTACGCTTTTCAGCATCGGGCAAGTCAACGCCCTGAAACCCGTCTGGGTATTCCTCTTCGATGAAGGCCGTCGTCATGTCGCCCGATATGAACTTGGGATGGTCCATCACCGCTGCAACAAACGGCAGGTTGTGACCGATACCCTCGACCTCAAACCGGTCCAGCGCCACGCGCATCGCCTCTATCGCACTTGCGCGGTCCGGACCCCATGTGCACAATTTGGCGATCATCGGATCGTAATACATTGAAATCTCGCCGCCCTCGTAGACACCGGTGTCATTGCGCGCACCAGTCTCGCCCGCAGGCGCATCGTCATGCCACGTGCCAGCCTCCAGCATCGGGCCTGCTGCCACTTCCATGGGCGGGCGATAGCGGGTGAGACGACCAATAGAGGGCAAAAAATTGCGATAGGGATCTTCGGCATAAAGCCGGTTCTCAATCGCCCAGCCACCAATCTTCAGATCATCCTGCTTGATCGACAGTGTCTCACCCGCCGCCACGCGGATCATTTGCTCCACTAGGTCTACGCCCGTGATCAGCTCTGTCACCGGGTGCTCCACCTGCAGGCGGGTGTTCATCTCGAGAAAGTAAAAGTTCTTGTCACCGTCAACGATGAATTCCACCGTCCCAGCGCTTGCATAGCCCACAGCATGGGCCAGCGCGAGCGATTGCTCGCCCATCGCTTTGCGTGTCTCGGGGTCGAGGAAGGGCGACGGCGCCTCTTCCACCACTTTCTGATTGCGCCGCTGGATCGAGCATTCCCGTTCATGCAAAAAGACCCCGTTGCCGTGCTGGTCACAAAGCACTTGAATTTCGATGTGGCGCGGCTGGGTGACAAACTTTTCGATAAAAATCCGGTCATCACCAAAGCTACTGGCCGCCTCGTTCTTGGACGACTGGAAGCCCTCACGCGCCTCTTCATCATTCCAAGCGATACGCATTCCCTTGCCGCCACCACCTGCGGAGGCCTTGATCATCACCGGATAACCGATCTCAGTCGAGATCTTGACCGCCTCGTCGGCATCCTCGATCAGACCCATATACCCGGGTACTGTCGACACTTCGGCCTCCTGCGCGATTTTCTTTGAGGTGATCTTGTCGCCCATCTTCTCGATAGCCCCCTTGGGCGGTCCTATGAAGGCGACCCCAGCTGTTTCAAGCGCCTCGGCGAATTTCGCATTCTCGGACAGAAAACCGTATCCAGGATGAACAGCCTCGGCGCCGGTGTCCTTGATCGCCTGCATCACCTTGTCGATGACGATATAACTTTCAGCTGCAGGTGGCGGGCCGATATGGACCGCCTCATCAGCCATCTTTACATGCAGCGCGTTGGCATCGGCGTCCGAGTAAATGGCCACCGTCTGGATGCCCATCTTCCGCGCGGTCTTGATCACGCGACAGGCGATTTCCCCGCGGTTAGCGATCAGGATTTTCTTGAACATCTTGAAGTCCTCTTCTCAGCACTCGGACACGCGGACATTGCCGCGCAAAGTTTTGTTTGTAAGGTAAAAAAGGGCAGCTCGTGCCAGTACACGTAGATGCCCATGAGGGGAAGGGTAACGGATAAGACTATACACCTCGGTCCCTTGGGGGAGGGCCGCCACTACATGTTTGACTGAACACCGGGGCCGTGCACCGACCAAGCCCGCCCGATGCAGGTGGCTCAAATCGGCTTGATCCCGCATGTTTTGAACGGGGACAAGCGTGTTCATGCCCATATAATGAGTGAATTCGAAGCGAACCGTCATCAAATGCCGCCCTCGAACGCGTCCGGGAAGGCCAAGCGGGCAGCCTCCACATCAAGGACAAGCAGAGCCTCGTAGTCTGCGGGGTCGAACGAATCATCCAAGGCCAAAACCTCACGCTCGAAGAGCCAGCTTAGGCGGCCAGCATCGAGATTGCCCCGCTCGAAGGGCTGATCACCAAATTGTTCCCACAGTGCCTGCACAAAACCCGCATCGGCACGGCGATCGGCAGGTTTTCGATCATGAAACCGCTCGCGCCGCGTGATTGGCGTGGCGCCCTTTGGATTAGCGCGCCTTATGGTGAACTGGAAATCTGTACCGGGTAGACGCCCCGGAAATCCACGATGTTTGATCACTGGGGCACCCCCCCGATCGTCATCTGCTGGTGGGTCAGGGCGGGCCCGAAGGCCCGGCCCTTCCATCCCGGTGGGGGATTACTTGTACTTACCGGTATACTCCGGCTCGATCGAGATCGGTTCAGGATCCACGACCACGAACTCTTCCGCCTGTTGCTGCTGACCACAGGCGGCAATGAAGCCGACCAGGCCCAACGCCAGGATGCTCTTGATAGTTTTAGACATTGATGTCTCCTGTATGTGTACACACCGAGACGACATGCTGGCTGCCCCACCACTTGCGCATGTGCCCCGACGATTGCCATAGGACAATCACTCGGCAGGATACCAAAAAACGCCAAAATATCACGTGTTTGCGCGGCGGAGTTGAGGAGATGTGACTCAAAAGACTCAATTTGTGATCGCCACTTATGGGGCGTCGCAACATGTTGTGGCAGCATCAGAAAACCTCCCATATGCAGGTACCGTTTTCGACACGAAATGCCTCAAAAACCTGCGTGACAGAGGGGTTCGCAATTCCAAAGTCCGATGGCGCATCCGCCAACGAGACGATAATCCGTGCCTCCTCGCCCGCCCTTTCTGGCAGGGTCGGCACAGCCGCCTGAGCACATAAGTATTCCAGATCTGCGGTCACGGCTTCCAACCCAAGGACATTGGTGAAATCGGGCGCGACAAAACGAAAGCGAAAGACCGCACCATCCTCCTCGATCACCTCATGCAGATAACTGACCAGGCCGGACGGCATGACCACGGGATCCAAATTCACACCCGCCTGCCCTGATGTCGCAATCCCCGTCAAGTGATCTAGTCCACCTATGCTTCTTTTGGCCAAAAGTATTCCGGTGGTCCAAGGGCAGAGCCCCAGACCTTTGTACCGACCTACAACGGAATGTTGTCGTGCTTTTTCCACGGAAGTTTACGCGACTTCTTTCGAAGCGAGGCGAAGGCCCGACTCACACGCTTGCGCGTATTATGCGGCGTGATCACCTCGTCTATGAAGCCACGCTCAGCCGCTACGAACGGGTTCGCAAACCGGTCCTCATAGTTCTTCGTGTGCTCAGCAATCTTATCAGCATCTCCCAGATCAGCGCGATGAATGATCTCGGTTGCACCCTTGGCGCCCATCACTGCTATCTCAGCCGTGGGCCAGGCATAGTTAAAATCGCCTCTTAGATGCTGCGAGGACATCACCACATAAGCCCCGCCATAGGCCTTACGCGTTATCACAGTCACTTTCGGCACCGTTGCCTCACCGTAGGCGTAAAGCAGTTTTGCGCCATGCTTGATCACGCCGCCATATTCCTGCGTGGTCCCCGGCAAAAAGCCCGGCACATCGACGAGCGTAAGAAGTGGAATTTCAAAACAGTCACAGAACCGCACAAACCGCGCCGCCTTGCGCGCACTGTCAATGTCCAGCACCCCGGCTAGAACCATTGGCTGGTTGGCCACAACGCCAACGGTCTGCCCTTCAAGGCGGATGAATCCGGTGATGATGTTCTTAGCAAACTCGGCCTGAATTTCGTAGAAATCGCCCTCATCAGCCAGCTTGAGGATCAGCTCCTTCATGTCATATGGCGTGTTTGGATTGCTGGGGATCAAGGTGTCGAGACTCGTCTCCGCCCGGCTGGGATCGTCGAAAAACGGCCGCACAGGTGGCTTTTCGCGGTTGTTAAGCGGCAGAAAATCCACGAGGCGACGCACTTCGGCCAATGCCTCAACATCATTTTCAAACGCGCCATCGGCCACAGAACTTTTCTTGGTATGCGTGCTAGCCCCGCCAAGTTCCTCGGCGGTGACATGTTCGTTGGTCACGGTCTTGACCACGTCAGGGCCTGTCACGAACATATAGGAACTATCCTTGACCATGAAAATGAAGTCGGTCATCGCCGGTGAATAGACCGCACCGCCCGCGCAAGGACCCATGATGACTGAGATCTGCGGCACAACACCCGAGGCTTCGATATTACGCTGGAAGACCTCGCCATAACCGGCAAGGCTGTCAACGCCTTCCTGAATCCGCGCACCACCAGAATCGTTAATGCCAATTACAGGGGCACCGTTTTCCACCGCCATATCCATGATTTTGCAGATTTTCTGCGCATGGGTGTTTGACACAGAACCACCCAAAACCGTGAAATCCTGGCTGAACACATAGACCTGACGGCCATTGATCGTGCCCCAGCCCGTAACCACTCCATCCCCGGACGGTTTTTGATCCTCCATCCCGAAATCGGTGCAGCGGTGGGTCTTGAACATGTCGAATTCTTCAAAGCTGCCTTCATCGACCAGCAGTTCGATACGCTCCCGCGCGGTCAACTTTCCTCGGCCATGCTGACTATCGATACGACGCTGGCCTCCTCCTAGGCGGGCGTCTTCGCGGCGGGCTTCCAGTGTCTGGAGTATATCTTTCATCACTCTTCCCTCGAAAATCTGAACGAAAATTAATGGAATGAACGCGCGGGAGAAAGCAAAAATCGGCGTTTTCAGGTATTAATACCTATAACGTCGCGTCGATCGTTGCGTAGCACCAGGGTCGGCATTGGCGCACACCACCCTGTGCACCAGTCGATGCCGGATGGACACCACCCCTTGCGTTGTTAAGGTGGCGTTCATGTCTGACACTTCGAGCAACCCCACAGCACGGCGATTTCTGGATCGGCACAGCCCGCCCCATATCGTCACGCTGATCCTTTTAGCAGCCGTGTCCGGGTTGGCACTGAACATTTTTCTGCCATCGCTGCCCAATATGACCGCCTATTTCGAGACGGATTACGGCCTGATGCAGATGGCCGTGGCCTTTTACCTTGGCATGAATGCCCTGTTGCAGCTGGTGGTAGGCCCAATCTCAGATCGCTACGGGCGCCGTCCTATTCTATTGGCAGGGCTTATAGTGTTCCTGCTAGCGACGCTGGGATGCATATGGGCTACGAATGTGTGGGTGTTCCTTGTCTTTCGGATGCTGCAGGCGGTCGTGGTGGTAAGCATGGCGCTCTCGCGCGCAGTGATCCGCGACATGGTGCCCGAACGCGAGGCCGCTTCGATGATCGGCTACGTCACGATGGGCATGGCCGTCGCGCCCATGGTCGGCCCAGCCATCGGCGGATCGCTTGACGCCATTTTTGGCTGGCAGGCCAGTTTCTGGGCACTCTTCATCCTAGGCGTTGTGGTTCTTACCCTAACATGGGCGGACTTGGGTGAAACTGCGCCCAAACGCCCAGGCGGATTCGCCGCGCAGTTCCGCGACAGTCCGGAGCTGTTCCGCTCCCCCCGTTTCTGGGGATACGCAGTTACACTTGGCTTAGCGTCAGGGTCTTTCTTTGCCTACCTGGGCGGGGGGCCTTACGTTGGGGATCAGGTCTTTGGGATGGATCCCGCTACATTCGGCATATACTTCGGAGCACCCGCTGTAGGGTATTTCCTGGGGAATTTCCTGTCGGGGCGTTATTCAGTGCGCTACGGCGTCAACCGCATGGTACTGACCGGCACTGTGATCTGCGCCGCAGGCATTTCGATCAATTTGGGGCTCTTCGTCTTTGGCCTAGGCACACCGCTTAGCTTTTTTGGACTGATGTCGCTGATGGGTTTGGGCAATGGGCTGGTGATCCCCAATGCCACCGCCGGGGCGCTTTCCGTTCGCCCGCACCTGGCGGGTACGGCAAGCGGGCTCTCGGGGGCCCTAATGATCGGACTGGGTGCCGCGCTTTCGGCACTGGCGGGCGTGGTGCTGAACCTCGGCATGGGCGCCGTGCCGCTTCTGGTGCTGATGGTGGTTTCGGCCCTTGGCGCCATCGTCACGATCCTTCTGGTGATCCAGCGCGAACGCCTTCTCTCTTCGAGATAACCAACCTCGCAACGTGGGATCGATAAAACTAGGGTATGAGCTTTCGTATATTATTGCCTTGACGCACTGACTTGACCAACGAGGAACAAGTAGTGCTCCCCTGGTAGGCGTATCATGCACGATCAAACGGTAAAATACGTGCGGAAGAGAGCGTAAAAATCGCGGGATTGCCAGATAGTGAACCAATTGGTCCCAAGCCTACAAGCAAGGGACAGATACGCAGTCGCGGCATATCACATAGCTTTTCAGATCAATGCGGGCGACGGGTTCACGAATTTGCTTCTCATAGGCATGCGGCAGCCTAGCGTTGCTGATTTTGCCAGTCCGGGTGGACCCATGGCACAGCATTATCCGTGGGCAAGGATCGACCTAGGACATGGTCTGAGATTTTTTCACCCACCATGATCGAGGGTGCGTTAAGATTGCCGTTAGTGATCCGGGGAAAGAGGCTGCTATCAGCCACGCGTAGCGCGTCGACACCGATTACACGACCCTCGGGATCAACCACGGCGTTTGGATCATCTGCCCGGCCCATCCGGCAGGTGCCACATGGATGATAGGCGCTTTCGGCGTGTTCGCGGATGAAGTCATCCAGCTCATCATTTGTCTGCGTCTGCGCACCGGGCTGGATTTCGTGGCGCACGAAGGGTTTGAAGGCATCCTGAGCAAAGATTTCGCGCGTCAGCCGGATGCATTGGCGGAAATCGATCCAGTCGCTTTCCTCGCTCATGTAGTTGAAGCGGATCACGGGATCATCAGCCGGATCCGCGCTCCGCAGGCTGACCGCGCCGCGCGACTCGGATCGCATGGGTCCGACATGGGCCTGAAAGCCATGACCCTCCGCGGCTGCCTGCCCGTCATAGCGCACGGCGATAGGCAGGAAGTGGAACTGCACATCCGGATAATCTACGCCCGCGCGTGACCGGATGAAGCCACAGCTTTCGAATTGGTTAGAGGCCCCGGGCCCAGTTTTGGTGAAAAGCCATTGCGCCCCCACCCAGGCCTTGCCGAAGATGTTCCAGTATTTGAACAGGCTCACCGGCTGGCTGGCGGCCATCTGGATGTAAAGCTCCAGATGGTCTTGCAGATTGGCACCTACGCCGGGGCGGTCGGCAACAACTGAAATACCGTGCTGGGCGAGATGCGCACCAGGACCGATGCCTGAAAGCATCAGGATCTTGGGTGAGTTGATCGAAGAGGCGGCAACGATGACTTCTTGGCGAGCGCGGATGACCTCTCGTCCGCCCTGACGGGCGGTCTCGACGCCCACAGCGCGGCCGTTCTCGATGACGACGCGGTGGACAAAAGCTTTGACGAGGATACAGTTGTCACCTTTGAGGGCGGGTTTCAGATACGCATTGGCCGCCGACCAGCGCTGGCCGTTATGCACGGTCATGTCAAAGGGGCTGAACCCTTCCTGCTGCTGGCCATTGTAATCTGGCGTAACCTGATAACCGGCTTGCCCACCCGCCTCGATAAAGGCGCGTGTCAGCGGGTTTTCCATCTTGCCGCGCGTCACATGCAGGGGCCCACTCTTGCCGCGCCATTCCAGGTCACCACCATGCCCGCCGCTGGACCAGCTTTCCATACGCTTGAAATAGGGCAGCACATCGGCATAGCCCCAGCCTTGCGCCCCACTGTCGCGCCAATAGTCATAGTCACCCGCATGCCCACGCACATAGACCATACCATTGATTGATGATGACCCGCCGATCACCTTACCGCGTGGACAGGCAAGACGGCGATTGTTCAGATATGGCTCCGGCTCAGACCGGTAACCCCAGTCATAGCGCTTCATATTCATTGGAAAGCTTAACGCGCCGGGCATCTGGATCAGCGGGCCGGCATCTGTACCACCATGTTCAATGACCAGTACGGATTTACCAGCCTCACTGAGGCGATAGGCCATGGCGCAGCCTGCACTGCCAGCACCCACAATGACATAATCTGCTTCCATCACGCCCCCTCTGCCCGTAGGCCTTCAAATGACACCATGACATGTTCTTGGTAGGCGGGCCGCTCTGTTAGACGCGCGTAATACGCCTCGACCAGCGAATTTGGATCGCGCGGCACGTCGATGGCAAACCAGCGATAAAGCAGGTGGCCAATGGTGATATCAGCCGCTGTGAAATCCGCGCCGCAAACAAAGAGCTGGCCTTCAAGCTGATGCGCCAGCTTCCCCAGATACCCGTTGAATCGCATGATAGCGCGCTGCATCGCGTCCGCGTCGCGATCCTTCGCTGGGGTGCGCACACGCGGCCAAAAGATCGGCACAGTGAAACCTTGGGCCAACTCGTTCTTGCCCCATTCGGCCCACATATCAACCACCGCACGCTCGCGGACCCCCTTCGGCCAGAACGGGGCGTCGCCATAGGCCGCCGCCAGATAGCGTAGGATGGCGCAGCTTTCCCAGATCACCAAATCGCCATCTTTCAGGACCGGGATCTTGCCATGGGGGTTCATCGCCAGAAAGTCAGGCGTATCCAGCCCACCATGGACATGACCAAAATCCAGCCGTTCATATGCAAGCCCAAGCTCGCCCAAGGCCCACATGACCAGTTGCACGTTGGAAGACGTGGCGCGTCCGTAGATCGTCAGCATCTATTCCCCCCTCGGAAAGCGTTGACTTTCCTCAATCACATTGAGGTCCATATGGTTACGCATGTAGCGTTCCGAGGCTTTCTGAAGCGGTTGGTAGTCCCATGGGTAGTACCCACCCTGCCGCAACGCCTCGTAAACTACCCTGCGTCGGGCCTGGCTTTCGCGCACTTGGGTGTCGAAGGCGCCCAGATCCCAGCGTGCCTCTGCCTTGGCCTGAAGCTGTGCCAGCGTTCCAGCATGCTCAGAGAAGCCAGCGAGGTTGGTCAGCTCATGGGGATCAGCTTCCATGTCAAAGAGCTGATCGGGGTCCAAAGTGCAGCGGTTGAATTTCCACTTGCCATAGCGCAGCGAAACGAGTGGCGCGTAAGAGGCCTCTGCCGCGTATTCCATCGCCACGGGCGCATCGCGCGTCGCGCCCTGCCCTAGTGGCACAAGCGTCTGGCCTTCGATACAAGGTGTCAGTTTGTCTACCGAAACGCCCGCCAGATCACATAAGGTTGGGCAGACATCGAGTGTGCTGACCGGGTCCCCCACAAGGCCTGGGGCCATGACCGGTGCTGCAATCATCAACGGCACGCGGGCCGAGCCATCGTAGAAGCACATCTTGAACCATAAGCCCCGCTCGCCCAGCATATCACCATGGTCGGAGGCAAAGAGTATGATCGTATTTTCATCCTGCCGCGTGCTGATCAGCGCCTCCATGATCTCCCCAATTTTGTCATCTAGATAAGAGATATTGGCGAAGTATGCGCGGCGCGCGCGGCGGATGTCCTCTTCGGTGATGTCAAAACTGCGCCAGTCGTTCGCATCAAAGATGCGCTGTGTGTGGGGGTCATGGTCCACGTAAGCCATGGCGGGGATTTGGGGCAAAAGATGCGCGCAATCCTCGTAGAGGTCCCAGTATTTGCGCCGCGCCACATATGGATCATGGGGGTGAGTGAAGCTCACGGTCAGGCACCAGGGGCGGTCGTCATGACCGCGGGCCAGATCATAGACCTTGCGGGTGGCATTGTAGGCGACCTCGTCATCATATTCCATCTGGTTGGAAATCTCTGCCACGCCCGCACCGGTGACTGACCCCATATTGTGGTACCACCAGTCGATACGTTCCCCCGGTTTGCGGTAATCCGGCGTCCAGCCAAAATCCGCGGGGTAGATGTCAGTGGTCAGGCGTTCTTCAAACCCGTGCATCTGGTCGGGGCCGACGAAATGCATCTTGCCCGACAGGCAGGTCTGGTATCCAGCACGACGTAGATAGTGGGCGTAGGTCGGAACATCGGCGGGAAACTCGGCCGCATTGTCATAAACGAAAGATCGCGAGGGCGGCAGGCCGGACATGAAACTCGCCCGTCCCGGGGCACACAGGGGGCTTGCCGTGTAGGCATTGGCAAAGCGTGTGGAGCGTTCCGCCAGGGCCTTCAGGTTGGGAGCATGTAACCACTCCGCCGGGCCATCGGGGAAGAGGGTGCCATTCAGCTGGTCCACCATCAGGATCAGGATATTGGGGCGGGTCACGTAGAGCATCCTTTTGCTAGAAACCGGTCGAGATAGTCCATCATGACAGCGATGGCTTCTTCCGCGGCAAGGGGTTCATTGGCAAGCGCCTGCCGCAGGTAAAGCCCGTCGATCATGGCGGCCAGACCGCGTGTCAATGTGCGCCCATCCCCGCCTGTAGCCTGCCGCACGGCGTGCCGCAGGTTTGAGCGCATCCGCCATTGGTAGATGTTGAGTAACCGACGCGCGGCTTCGGACTTATGAGCCTGAACGTAGAAGTTGAGCCAGGCCGAAACGCATTCTGGCTGGAACTGCCGCGGTGAGAAACTGGCGCGGATGATCGCCTCAATCCGCTCTCGCGGGGTTTTGGCCATAGTCAGCGCACCGCGCACCTCCGCCCCATAAAGCGAAAGAATATGGCGCATAGCCGCGTTAAACATCTGTTCCTTTGAACCAAAATAATGATGCGCCAGCGCACTCGACATACCCGCGCGTTTGGCGATCTGGTTGACCGTGACATCAAGAGAACCCCTTGCCCCGATCTCATGGATCGTAGCCTCCACCAGTGCGCTGCGGCGCTGTGTTTCCATGCCCTGTTTCGGCACTGCAATTCCTCCGATTCCCTTTGTGCTAGTTTTTATTGATTGATCAGTCAATCAATAAAGAAACACCAAACCATCAAAGGATGGGCCGCGCCCAAACGCAGTCTTTGTCAGCATTTCTTTTTGTATATGTTGGAGAACATTCCGCCCCAAGCCTAACCCAGGGCGCCGTGGTTCAAGGCGCTAAGTGCCGCATCAAGCCCATACCCTCAGGCGTAGGCGGATTCCATCACGTCCTGCGGGCTTTCCTCACTAAAAAATTGCGCCCCAGCCTCAAGCGAAAGCGCAACCTGACGGGCCTCGTTCATCGGCAGGATTGAATAAATCGGGTCAATCGCCGTTTCGAACACCATGTCCACCATGTCCCGCGACGATGGACAAAGGTAAAGGGTGCCATGTTCCCCGAACACCACCTGCTCTTGCTCGAAATGGACATGCACAACTTCAAGCGCCTCACCGGGGACCACCCGCTCGATCCCGTTCAAGCCAAGCAGCGCACTGGCCGGGATCAGCGTAAAAGGATCGCCATAAAGGTCCTCGGCCTTGTCACTTTCCACCATGATGCTCTGGTCACTCAGAAGGCGCATAGTTTTACGGTTGCCAAAGGCCCCCACCGGCACCTCCAGCGGCCAGAAAGCCTTGGGGCAGGCAGACGCGCGCCCCCAAAGCGGTTCCTTGGCGACCTTGGTCACGGGCTGTAACCCGGCATCAAAGGTCAGGACCATATCCCCGGCCTTCAGGTCACCCACCCGGACCCATCCGCGTGAACTGGCCACAAGGGTCGGGGCCAGCAAACCCGATTGTACCACCCCTGCGTCAACCGCGTTCAGGTCTTCCTCGTTCTGGTCTTCACCACCTTCGAAGTAGCGCGACACAAAGGACCAACCTTCAAACATATCTGTTCTCCACCTTTACCCGATAGCAGCTTATCGAGCACCGTTGTGGTTAGCATTCGGTTAATGGCAGGCCGAAGATTAGTCAGGAATGGGGCGCAACTGCGGCAATGTTTCCAAAATTTGGACACTTTTTTGGTTCAGACCCTGACCGTTTCGTTCAAACCGACGAAGTGTCACAAAAAGCGGTATGCGAAGCGCTCTATGTCTGGCTGGCACAGGGTTGCGATTCGCTCTGCATCCGCGTCGGAATAGAGACTGCGATAATCAGACGGCCGGGATGAAGCATTGGCTTCCGGCAGCACCAGCCGAAAGCCCAGATGATCGAAAAACGGGGTGGCATCCGCCTCGAAATGCTCAAGCCGAATATAAAGGCTGCAATCCTCGATACCATCGGCGCGGATCATGTATGTAGGGTAAGCGTTGGCCGTCAAGGCGCGCGCCAAGTAAGGGCTGTTCACGAAACCACTGAAGTCGAGCGTCTTGGCCGTCTGCACTGAAACATGCTCGAAAGTCTGTTCCCGCAGCCAGTGATACAGGCTTACCACCCGGTCCCAAGGGTTGCGCACGAGGGTGAATGTGAAGGCCTCTTCGATCACCTCCGCCGGAACAAGGCCCGCGATATCAGTCAAGGTAGAGTGTTTCCAAACACGCCCGGCGGCTCGGGCGTGTTTCAGCCGTCGGCGGCGTTTTACGGCTTTGGGCGTATCCCCGATCAGGATGTCATCGCGCATCGCCCGCCCCTCGAGCGCCAGCGCAAGAGAGGTGCCACCCGTCTTGGGGATATGCACAAATATGTAGCCACGGCCCTGCGAAATGATCATGGCTCAACGCTAAGACAATTGTGGTCAGGAAAAAACCTTTGCGTGACGCATTACGCAAGACGCAAACACTTCCCAAGCCGCCACAAATACGGCATATCCGCTTGAATGCCACATGCACTGAAAGGGAGGTCAGGCCATGGGATGGATGAGGGATGAAACAGGTCTCGACAAAACAGCGGCAAACTTCGTTGCGCTAACACCGCTATCGCATCTGCGCCGCGCCATCCGGCTCTTTCCCGATCATGAAGCACTGGTCTACGGAAGCTTTCGCAAAACTTATACAGAGTATTATGCTCGCTGCAGCCGACTGGCCTCGGCCCTGGTGAAAATTGGGGTTGAGCCGGGCGATGTCGTGGCAACTGTTTTGCCAAACATCCCTGCCCACGCCGAAGCACATTTCGGGGTGCCAGCCTGCGGCGCAGTGCTCAATTCCATCAACATGCGCCTTGAGGCTGATACGATCTCGTACATTCTTGATCATGGCGAGGCGAAGGTGGTTCTGGTCGACCCCCAATTCCTTCCCGTGGTGACCGAGGCAATTGCCCAGATGGAAGTCGCTGCCCCCAAAGTGATCGAGGTAGCCGACGCTCAGGCCGGACGCCCTGCCTCTGGTGCGCATCAAGAGTATGAAGACTTTCTAGCTACAGGTGACGCAGATTTTGACTGGATTATGCCACAGGATGAATGGGAAAGTTTGTCACTGAACTACACCTCTGGCACAACTGGACGGCCTAAGGGCGTTGTGGCCCATCACCGCGGCGCGTATTTGATGACCATGGGAACGGCCATCACTTGGCCTATCCCCCGCCATGCCAAGTATTTGGCTATTGTTCCGCTCTTTCACTGCAACAATTGGAACCACACATGGGCCATGCCGATGATTGGCGGTACGGTTGTCTGCTGCCGTGAAATCACAGCCAAGAACATGTATGACGCGATTGCCGACGAAGGCGTGACCCATTTTGGCGCCGCCCCAATCGTGTTGAACACCATCATCAACGCCAAGGAGGAAGACCGACGTGCCTTTGACCACGTCGTAGAGGTCTTTACCGCAGGCGCCCCGCCACCTGCTGCCACGCTCAAGGCGATCGAGCCACTGGGCTTCAACGTCACGCAGGTCTATGGCCTAACCGAAACCTATGGCCACGTGACCGAATGCATGTGGCATGATCACTGGGATAACGAGACCGAAGAAGAGCGTTACGCCATCAAGGCACGAACTGGCGTCCTGATGCCGATGATGGAGGACATCACGGCAATGGACCCCAATACGATGACCCAGATCGACATGGATGGCGTGACACAGGGTGAAATCATGATCCGGGGCAACGCGGTCATGAAAGGCTACCTCAAGAACCCCAAAGCCACGGCAGAGGCCTTTGCGGGCGGCTATTTCCATTCCGGCGACATCGCATACCAGCACCCCGACGGCTATCTCAAGGTTGCCGACCGTGCCAAGGATATCATCATTTCGGGGGGTGAGAATATCTCATCCGTCGAGGTCGAGGGTGCGCTTATGCACCACCCAGCCGTTTCTCTTTGTGCTGTAGTGGCCATGGCGGACGAGAAGTGGGGCGAAGTACCCTGCGCCTTTATCGAGGTCAAGGACGGGGCCAAAACAACAGCCGAAGAGATCGTGGCCTTCGCGCGCGAACGCCTGGCCGGATTCAAGACACCCAAGAAGGTGGTGTTCCAGGAATTGCCCAAGACATCGACCGGCAAGATTCAGAAGTTCGAGCTGCGCAAGATCGCCGCTGACGTCTAAGGCAAGGCGGGGTGGGGCTTTGCCACGGCAGCGGTTTACGAGCCTCCCCAGGACATTGTCAGCCACAATGAACGAGGAGGTTTCGCCTGCTTCTTTCTGGTCACAAATACCTAATTTTCTGTCATGCAAGTTCATCGCTGTCGCTGGTCTGACGCCGCCACAGGGCAGCATATCGTCCGTCGCGATCTAGCAGGTTGACATGTGTACCCTCTTCGACCACCTGCCCTTTTTCAAGAACGACAATTCGGTCGGCATCTGCAACGGTAGAGAGCCTATGCGCAATGGTGATCACCGTGCGTCCCTCACCCGCACGGCGCAGCGCGTCCTGGATACCCCGCTCCGTCTGGGTATCAAGCGCACTTGTCGCCTCATCCAGTAAAAGGATGGCAGGGTCCTTCAGGAATGTCCGCGCAATGCCTACGCGTTGCTTTTCACCACCTGATAGTTTAAGCCCGCGCTCTCCCACTTGGGTGTTATACCCCTCGGGCAGTGTGATAATAAAATCATGGATTTGCGCGGCACGGGCAGCGGATTCAACATCCGCCTGAGTGGCCCCTTCCCGCCCATAGGCGATGTTATAGCCGATAGTGTCATTGAAAAGCACCGTGTCCTGCGGCACCACACCGATGGCCGCGTGCAGACTTTCCTGCGTGACATCGCGCACATCCTGCCCATCGATCCGTAACGCGCCATCACTGACATCATAAAACCTAAAGAGCAAACGCCCGATAGTCGACTTGCCCGACCCTGAGGGCCCGACGATAGCGACCGTCTCGCCCGCGTTCACCTTGATCGAAACATCGCGCAGGATTGGTCGCTCCTTTGCATAGGCAAAGGACAGGTGATCAAGCGTCACTGCCCCGCCCTGTACATCAAGCTCGCTCGCGTCCGGTTTATCTGACACATCAGGTGGGCGGCTCAGCAGCTCGAACATTTCACCCATGTCGACAAGGGCCTGCCTGATTTCACGATAAACCGTGCCAAGAAAATTGAGTGGCATGGTGATCTGGATCATGTAGGCGTTGACCATCACGAAATCACCCACTGTCATGGCCCCCGCCTGCACGCCGTAGGCGGCCATTACCATCACCGCCACAAGCCCGCCAGTGATCAGCACGGCTTGTCCAAAATTCAGAAAAGCCAGCGAATAAGACGTCTTGAGCGCGGCCGTCTCATACCCCGCCATGGCCATGTCATAGCGCGCGGCCTCCCGTCTTTCGGCGCTGAAATACCTAACGGTTTCAAAGTTGAGCAGACTATCGATGGCCTTTTGGTTGGCATCAGTGTCCTGATCATTCATCTGCTTACGCAGCTTCACCCGCCATTCCGTCACTTTGAACGTGAAAACGACGTAGGCCACGATCACGCCTACCACCACGACTAGGTACCAGAAGTCAAACAGTACCCACAGGACGACAGAGACCATAAGCAGCTCTAGGAACAGCGGGCCAATTGAAAAAAGCAGGAAACGCAGAAGGAACTCTACACCTTTCACGCCCCGCTCGATAATCCGCGAGAGCCCGCCGGTCTTGCGCGTTATGTGGTAGCTCATCGACATCATGTGGATATGGTGGAAAGTGCGCAGCGCAAGCTGGCGCAAGGCCCTCTGGGCAACGCGGGCAAAGATCACATCGCGCAGCTGCTGGAACCCAATCGTCATCAGGCGCGCCATGCCATAGGCAATGGTCAGCCCGACCGCGCCCAGTGCCAGCATCCAGGCTGCTCCCTCGGCCTCTCCCGAAAGGCTGTCAACGGCGGTTTTGTAAAAAAAAGGCGTGCCGACAGCGACCAGCTTGGCCAGCACAAGCGTCAGCAGCGCCAGTACAACACGGCGTTTGACCCAAGGCTGATCCTTGGGCCAAAGATAGGGAGCAACTTGCCTGATGGTCCGCCAACCCTTTTCGGGCGCGGTGCTTTCTTCCAACATCTGTCTGCCGACCATGACCTTCCACGAGGGAGTGGGTGACTATACTTAGGTCCCGACAGTCCGAATGACCAGAGCGCCCGCGAGGCGCACCCGCAAGGCAGAGACAGGCATTCCCTCAGGAGACATCCTTATAGCTGATCTCACGCCGGTCAGACCCACCCGCTTTCTCACGCCGCACCAAAAGACGGTTAAGCGCAACGACGTAGGCCTTGGCCGAAGCCACAACTGTATCAGTATCCGCAGACTGTCCTGTGGCGATGTAGCCGTCCTCTTCCAGCCGCACCGATACCGTAGCCTGCGCATCCGTGCCTTCCGTAACCGCATGCACCTGGTAAAGTGACAAATGCGCTGAATTGGGGTGTAGCTGACGCACCGCCTTGAAGGTCGCATCGACTGGACCATCGCCTGTTTGTGTGGCGGTCTTTTCCTCACCGTCGACGGACATGATGAGAACCGCCTCAGCCGGTCCACCCGTCCCGCACCCAACACTCAGTGACGTGATGACCAACCGATCATTCTCAGCATCCTCACCTGCCTGTATAAGCGCTAAGATATCATCGTCATGAACTTCCTTCTTGCGATCCGCCAAGTCCTTGAAGCGTATGAATAGATCTTTAAGCTGGTTGTCTCCGATCTCAAACCCCAGCTGGTTGAGCTTGTCACGCAGTGCATGGCGTCCTGAATGCTTACCCAAGGGCAATGAGGTGCCGGCTAGCCCAACATCTTGAGGGCGCATAATCTCAAATGTCTCGGCGTTTTTCAGCATCCCATCCTGGTGAATGCCAGATTCGTGGGCGAAGGCATTCTTGCCAACGATGGCTTTGTTGAACTGCACGTTAAAACCACTTACGGTCGCGACCCGGCGGCTGATATGCATCAGCTTGGTGGTGTCAATCCCAGTGTAGAATGGCATGATGTCGCCGCGCACCTTCATGGCCATCACCACCTCTTCCAGCGCTGTGTTGCCGGCCCGTTCGCCAAGGCCGTTGATCGTGCATTCAATCTGGCGCGCGCCACCAGCCACGGCGGCCAGCGAGTTCGCCGTCGCCATGCCAAGGTCATTGTGGCAATGTGTGGCAAAAACCACCTCATCAGCACCTGGCACCTCTGCAATAAGGCGGCGGATCAGGTCGGCGCTTTCAACCGGCGCGGTGTAGCCTACTGTATCAGGAATGTTGATTGTGCTGGCCCCGGCCTTGATCGCGATCTCGACCACCCGTGCCAGATAGTTCCATTCGGTCCGCGTGGCATCCATGGGCGACCACTGTACATTGTCACAGAGGTTGCGGGCATGGGTGACCGTATCGTGGATCCGGTCGGCCATTTCATCCTTGGTCAGGTTCGGAATGGCCCGGTGCAAAGGGGACGTTCCAATGAATGTATGAATACGCGGCCGCCTGGCATGTTGCACGGCTTCCCAGCAGCGGTCGATATCCTTGAAATTGGCCCGCGCAAGGCCACAGATCACCGCGTTCTGCGCGTTCCTGGAAATCTCCGTGACCGCTTGGAAATCCCCTTCAGAGGCGATCGGAAACCCGGCTTCGATGATATCCACCCCCATCTCGTCAAGCAGCCCCGCAATCTCGAGCTTTTCGTCATGGGTCATGGTTGCGCCCGGGCTTTGCTCGCCATCGCGCAGTGTGGTGTCAAAAATGACAACGTGATCTTTGTCAGATTGGGTCATGGATGTTCTCTTGTGATTTGTCCTAAGCCTATGGCGCGAATTCAACCCTCTGAGCGGTCGCGCCGGGTCAGGGCACGCTCAGAGGCGGCTTAGGAGCAGCAGGTCCGAAAGGCAAGCCGAAGCTGTCGGCACCTTGGAAATAGCAATATGGATCTGCTGTGTCATAGACAGCACTATAGGCGGGTCGAAGTGACTTGCAAGCCCTTCAATACCGTCCATCCCATCTACAGGAAGCGCGGTCAAAATCTTCTGTTAGGACCCGTCGCGCCAGCGATTTACGATGGGATAGCGACGATCCAGCCAGAAGGCGCGCTTGGACAGGCGTGTACCAGGTGCAGATTGGAAGCGTTTGTATTCGGCGATGTAGATCAGGTGCTCCACACGATTGGCATCCTCGCGATTGTACCCGGCGGCCACGCAATCCGCTATGGACCCGTCCTGATCAATGAGAATGTCCAGGATACCGTCAAGCACAGGGTAGTCGGGCAGCGAATCGCTGTCTTTCTGATCAGCGCGTAGTTCGGCTGAGGGGTGCTTTTCGATCACCCGTTCAGGGATCACCACGCCCTCCGGTCCCAGCATCCACGACCGGTGGTTCGCATTGCGCCAGCGGCACGTCTCGAACACCCGGGTTTTGTACATGTCCTTGATCGGATTATAGCCGCCCGACATATCGCCATAGATCGTGGCATAGCCCACCGCGACCTCAGATTTATTACCAGTTGTTAGCAACATTTCACCGAACTTGTTACTCATCGCCATAAGCAGCAAACCGCGCAGGCGAGACTGGATGTTTTCTTCGGTGATGTCCGCGTCCCACCCCTCAAACAGCGGGGCAAGCGTGTTGGTGATCGCCGCGCGACCCTCAGAGATGGGTACGTAGTCATAGTGACAGCCAAGGTTCTTGGCCACGGCTTCTGCATCCTCAAGCGAGCCTTGCGAGGTGTACTCAGAGGGCATCATCACGCAGCGCACATTCTCATGACCAAGGGCATCCACCGCGACAGTGGCAACAATCGCACTGTCAATTCCACCAGAGAGGCCTAACAGGACCTTGGAAAACCCAGTTTTGCGCATGTAATCGCGCAAAGAGAGAACCATAGCGTGATAGTCCTGTTCGTAAGCGTCCGGTAACGAGGCCCGCACGCCATTTTCCGCTCGCCATCCATCCGGACCGCGCACCATGTCGAGATGGGCCATCGCCTCTTCCATCACTGGCATTTGCAGCGCCAACTCTCCACCGGGGTTGAGCACAAAGGTGCCGCCATCGAACACCTGATCATCCTGTCCACCCACAAGGTTGAGATAAATAAGAGGTAGTTCGGTTTCCACAACGCGGGCCACCATCAGGTTCTGCCGCGTCTCCATCTTGTTGCGATAGTAGGGTGAACCATTTGGAACCAGCAGAAACTCTGCTCCCGTTTCGGAAAGGGTTTCGGGCACGTCCACATGCCAGGCATCTTCGCAAATGGGCGACCCGATGCGCACACCATCAACCACATATGGTCCGCCCAAAGGACCAGCGTCATAAATGCGCACTTCGTCGAACACCGTTTCATTTGGCAACTTGTGCTTGAGCAGGCAGGCGGAAACCTGACCATCTTTGAGAATGTAATAGGCATTGTGCAACCGCCCGTCCTGCACTGCAGGTCCGCCAATGGCCAGCGCGGGTCCATCGGCACATTCCGCCGCCAGCGTCTCTATCTGGGCAATTGCGGCGTGGTGGAAGACGGACTTCATCACCAAGTCCTGCGTATTGTAGCCTGTGATGAACATTTCGGGCAGCGCAACAAGTCGGGCCCCCGCCGCCTTGCCTTCTTCCCAGGCCTTCCGCGCGAGGGCGGCATTCCCGGACAGATCGCCAACGGTCGGGTTCAGCTGCGCAAGTGTGATGCGAAAGCGATCTGACATGAGGTGGTTTTGCTCCGGGCTGTGATCACGCGGGGGCGTGGTGATGCTGTTCCAACGCAGATCTAGCAGAACAAAGGGCGAGGGAAAGCCGAATTGAGCAAAACCCGTTGTCAGGCTTCGCTCGCTCTACTAGGTTTGGCGCAACACAAAGCACGCGCTATAGCACGACGCTCAAAATGTGCCGGAGAGGCAAAGATGACCAACAGGCTAATAGTACCACTGGTATTGACGATCGCGGCGGGCCTTGCCAGCCAGACGCTGGCGCAAGATGGCGACGTTCGCACGAAACAATATGAAGATGGTGGAATCTACGAAGGCACGTTCAAGGACGGGCTCCAGCATGGCACCGGCACCTACACACTGCCCAATGGCTACGAGTATGCGGGCGAGTGGATGGATGGCGAAATCCGAGGTCAGGGTCAGGCGAAGTTTCCAAACGGATCCGTCTATGAGGGCCAGTTTGCCAAAGGCAAACCGCACGGCGTGGGCAAGATCACCTTCACAGACGGTGGTACCTACGAGGGAGAATGGGAAGACGGCAAGATCACCGGCAGAGGTCTGGCGGTCTATGCCAATGGCGTACGTTATGAGGGTGATTTTCTCAATGCGATGCACCATGGCCGTGGCAAGATGGAAAGCCCCGGCGGCTATGCCTATGACGGTGAATGGAGCGAGGGCGTAAAGGACGGTGCCGCAAAGATCACGTATCCTGATGGCGCGGTCTATGAGGGTCAGGTGAAGAACGGCGCCCGTGAAGGCGACGGGACGCTGTCGATGCCTGATGGGTTGATCTACGCCGGTCGCTGGGCCGATGGCCAGATCGACGGCAAGGGCAAGCTGACCCAACCCAATGGGGATGTCTACGAGGGCGATTTGGTCAGTGGCAAGCGCGAGGGTCAGGGCCGCGTGGTCTATAATAATGGTGATATCTACAAGGGGGCGTTTTTTGATGATCGCCGCCATGGAGAGGGCGTGTTTTCCGGAGCGGATGGCTACACCTATGAAGGCGAGTGGAAGGGCGGCAAAATCGCGGGTCAGGGCTCTGTCACCTATCCCGATGGTTCGGTCTATGTGGGTAGTTTCGCCGATGATCTGGCCAATGGCCAGGGCAAGATCACCTATCCTGATGGGTCCACTTATGAGGGCGACTGGTCCAACGGTGTGATCGACGGCATGGGTGTGGCCAGCTATCCAAACGGTCTGGTCTACGAAGGCGAGTTCCGCAACGCCCGTAACGAGGGCTTCGGCGTGATGACATATGAAGACGGTTATCGCTACGAGGGTCAGTGGCTGGACGGCCAACGTCACGGCGACGGAACGGCGACCTATCCTGACGGCACTGTCTATGTTGGAAACTTTGCAGGCGGTCAGCGCGACGGTCAGGGCAAGATCACAATGACCGATGGCTTCACCTATGAAGGGACTTGGCAGAAGGGCGAAATATCAGGTGAAGGTGTCGCGACCTACACAAATGGCGACGTCTATGAGGGAATGTTCCTGCGCGGCAAGCGTCAGGGTGAAGGCACCATGCGATACGCCACCGGCGAAGAAGCCAGCGGCACATGGCAGGATGGTGCGCTGGCCGACGCGACCAATGCCGCCCCTGCTGATGAAGACGAAGCTCAGAACGAGTAGCGGGTGGTTAAGTCAGTTTAAACTACCTCTCCCGCATCCAACCGGTCGAGCCAAGAATCTGCTTCTTTAAGGACCGTTGCACGACGTCCATCTGCCATGCGATCCCAAGTACGGTACATCTGCGCCATGCGCGGGTTTTTGGCGAACCTGTCCCGATGCCGGATCAGGAAGTGCCAATAAAGCAGGTTGAACGGGCAAGCACCCTCTCCCGTCTTGGTTTTTACGGAATAGTCGCAGCTACCGCAGTAATCTGACATCCGGTCAATGTAGTTGCCGGAGCTGACATAGGGTTTCGAGGCGATGATCCCGCCGTCTGCATACTGGCTCATCCCTATTGTGTTGGGTGCCTCTACCCATTCATAGGCATCAAAATAGACTGAGAGATACCACTCGTGCAGCGCGACTGGATCAAGCCCCGCCAGAAGGGCAAAATTGCCCGTGACCATGAGGCGTTGGATATGGTGGGCATAGGCCTCTTCCCCTGTTTGTTTCACAGCGTGGGACACACAGGACATCCGAGTTTCAGCACCCCAGTAAAAATCCGGCAGCTTGCGGCTGTGGTCCAGATCGTTGCGTGTCGTGTAGTCCGGCCCTTCACGAAAATAGATCCCCCGCATGTATTCGCGCCAGCCGATGATCTGACGGATAAACCCTTCGGCCGAATTGAGCGGCAGACGACCTGCAATCCACTCCGCCTCAACCCGCCGACAGATCTCGAGCGGGTTCAACAGACCGATGTTGAGATAGGGCGATACAAGCGCGTGATGCAGGAACCTGTCGTTGGAGAGCATAGCATCCTGGTACGGGCCAAAATCCGCCAGCAGATGCTGGGTGAAATGCTCAAACGCCTCGAGCGCCTGATCGCGTGTCACGGCCAACCCAAAGGGGCGTAGATCCCCAAAATGGTCGGCGAACTGGTCCTCCACAAGGGTCAGGACCTCTTCTGTGACGGTGTCAGCTTCAAACCGCTTAGGACCGGGGCGCAGTAAATCGTCAGAGGCGGGTTTGCGGTTGTCATGATCATAGTTCCACTTGCCACCGGCGGGCTTATCCCCGTCCATCAGAAGCCCAGTCTTGCGGCGCATCTCACGATAAAAATACTCCATC
Source organism: Roseovarius sp. (assembly GCA_963691795.1). GTDB lineage: Bacteria > Pseudomonadota > Alphaproteobacteria > Rhodobacterales > Rhodobacteraceae > Roseovarius. The sequence continues at coordinate 2,085,032 of OY829373.1, read as the reverse complement.
CGCAATTCTTTGCGCCCCTCGGCCCATGTATCGAATTCCTCAAGCGAGGCGATAAAGCGGTCATCGGGCAGAAGGGACACCTCAAGCGGCAATGCCTCCAGGGCCTCGACCAGCCGCCATTCGCCGGGCTGGGTAGCCAAAACGGATGACACCCCATGTGCAGCGGCCCGGCGCAGCAGCTCACCCGTGATGGAGCCTGTCGATTGCGGATCATCAAGCCGCGTGTACGCCACCTGCCATCCTTCATCTCGCAGGCTGGCCGCGAAATGACGCATGGCTGACAGCACAAGAGCGATCTTCTTGGGATGGTGACGGACATAGGTGGTTTCTTCCGCCACCTCGGCCATCACAACCACGTCATAGGATTTGTCGGCAGCGCGCAAAGCCGAAAGGGCGTCGCTTAACTGATCACCAAGGACAAGAACCAACCTCACCATGGGATGGTCTTGCCCTGCCAGTCAAAGAAACCGCCGGATTGATCCTCGGTCAGACCGTTAATGACCTTGATCAGGTTGGCCGCTGCATCTTGAGGAGGAACAGTCGGGTGGCGACCAACATATTTATTCGTGAAATCCGTGGCGACAGTGCCGGGATGAAGTGCGACGCAAATTGCATGCTTATGGCTGCGCGACAGTTCGATCGCAGCCCCATGCAACATCTGGTTAAGTGCGGCCTTGGCCGTTCGATAAGAGTACCATCCCCCAAGGGCGTTATCCCCGATCGAGCCCACCCGCGCCGAGAGCGCTGCAAAAACGCAGCGCCGGTCTCGCGGCAGAAGCGGCAGGGCATGTTTGAGAACAAGCGAAGGCCCGATGCAGTTGAGCGCGAACTGGTCCATCATCGCCTGGACACTCAGATCCCTAAGCGACTTTTCCGGCGGTGCCCCATGAATTTCAAGAGCCCCAGTAGTTACAAGCACCATGTCGAAAAACTGACCGCCCAGAGGATGTAAGGCGTCAAGCACAGAGGCCTCATTCGTAATGTCTAACCCATCTGTGCGCCGCGACACCCCAGTCACGCTCACGCCCTCGTTTTCGAGATTAGTAACAAGAGCTGACCCAATGCCGCCCGACGATCCGATAATCAACGCAGTTTTCATAGGGGTGAGCTAGCCGCAGCACTCCCATCTTCAAGTGCAGCCTTTCTAATTTGCGAGCCCAAGTCTCGCTAAAAAAAGGGGCAAGAAAAATCTAATTTTCTTGCCCTAAATTTTCAAAATTCCTGTCGCGCCCCGCTCAGAGCATCGTCTGGTAGGAGCTTGGAACATAACGGAAACCATCCTCGCGGGTTTCCACATAGCCGACCCCCGGCCAAGGCATATGATAACCGGTAAAGGCCAGCTTATCGGTTGCCATCATATCCAGCAAACGTCGTCGCGTGCTGGCGGCTGCATCCTTGTCGATGTCAAACTTCACGTGCCAATCAGGATAAGCCAGCGACCAGACATAATGGTTAGCAAAATCCGCAGCAATCAGCAGTTTCTTGCCAGCGCTTTCAATCATGTGAACCATATGACCGGGCGTATGTCCAAAAGCTTCCATCGCCGTATGACCCGAAAACCCGCTGGAGCCTTCTTTTATCATTGTCAGCTTATCAGTCAGTGGGCGCACCCGACCTTCGAAAGTCTGGCTGTCCTGACCGGCCCAGTGGTCATATTCCCGCTGGTTAGCAAAGTAAGTAGCGTTCTTAAATGTCTCACCCGCCTCCCCGCTCAGGCCGCCCACGTGGTCGCCATGCATATGGGTCAGCACAACGGTATCAATCTGATCGGGGCTGTAGCCAGCATCATTAAGCACCGAGGTTATGGAAGCCTGATCAAGTCCTGTATCAAACAGGACCAGCTTTTCGCCCGTGTTCACTACCACTGGCGTGAAGAAGAACTGCGCTTTGTCATTGGGAATGTTCGCCGCTGCTGAGGCAGCCGCGAAATCATCAGGATCTGCATTGAGACCGAAGATCGATTGCGGCTCTCCTCGGGCAACCGTACCACCAAGCAGCATGGTCACCTCGAACTCGCCCAGCACGAAACGGCGGTGGCGCTCCATGCTCCCTCCCAGCATCGGGGCTGAGGCCCAGGTCGGCAAGGCCGCGCTCAGAGGCAAAGCAGCGGTGGCACCGAGCATGGCGCGGCGGGTTAAACGAGTGTCATTTATCATGGGATGTCCTTCTTCTGTTGATGGCCAGATAGCGCAAAGATCGCAAAGGGGTCGAATTTTACACGAGAAAGTGACACGCAGCCGCGGTATCCAGCCTCAATCCAGAGAATGGCGTAGCTTGCGGATCATCCACCAGACCAAGCCAACAACAGGCAGGGTCACCAGGGCTTTCAGCATTGATGCGCTCATACCCAGTGGGTCAGCTGCTGGATAAAGCACATAGCCCACCAGAGACACCGCGTAGTAGCTGATTGCCACGACCGACAATCCTTCCACCGTGCGCTGCAACCGCAATTGCATCGCAGCGCGGCGGTTCATGCTTTCCAGCAAGGTCTGATTCTGCGCGCTGCGTTCGACATCCACCCTTGTGCGCAGTAGTTCACCCGCGCGGCGTGCGCGTTCCACCATCGCATCTAAGCGCTCTTTCGACGATTGTACCGTGCGCATCGCTGGATCAAAACGGCGCATCATGAATTCTGAAAACGTCTGCCGCCCTCCGAAACGCTCTTCACGCAGGACCTGAATGCGTTGCGTCACGATCCGCTCATAGGCCCCAGTCGCACCGAACCTGAACGAGGAAGTCGCTGCCAACGCCTCCATCTCTGCCGTGATGTCCAAAAGTTCGCGCAGCGCATCCTCGGCCTTACTTTCATTTGCCCCAAGCCCACCGATGATCCGGCTCAGCCGGTCCTCGAGTGCACCCATATTCGGCGCCATCTCGCGCACCCGCGAAAAGCCCAGCATAGACATGGCCTTGTAGGTCTCGATCTCGCAAAGCCGTTGCATGATGCGGCCCACACGGCGCGGCCCGATATCAGGATTCACACTAATCAGGAAGCGCTGATGGCCCGCCGGATCAATCCGGAAATCACCGGCTACAACGGCGGAATTCTCCAACACACGGGCCACCGCTACGCTTTCAGAAACAAACCAGTCGGCGATGTTTTCAACCAACGCCTCACGTTCCGGCTGAAGCTCTACCCGTAAAAGGGCAGAGGTGATGCGCTTGCCCGGCGCACGCTCTAGCCAGTCTTCGGGAAACACCGCGAAATCAACCGGATCAAAGGCGCGCTCACCAACACCGTCAGCGATGGCCGTGTAGGTCACAAATTCAGTATGGCTTTCCCAGGTCAGCACATGCCGCCCAATCCGGCCTGAGTAATGCGTGGCCCCAGGTTGCGGATGCGGCGCGCCGTGGCGGTCCAGAAGCTCCAGCAGATGCGCCAAGTCTAGCGTCCTGTCGCGGGCGGCCGCACCAACTTCCTTTTTCAGCGCAAGATAGACCACACTGGCCGGGGCCTGCAGTGAGGGGAAGGGCCGCGCATGTAGCTCATTGGCAAGCGCGTAACGCAGAGGGTGGTCTTCAATCGGTGCCATGTCGGACACTCCTAAACGGCAAAGACAGTCCTCCCCAAGGCTGCTTCATCTTTCCCAAAATACTCCCGCCGGAGGCAAGCAATCTAGCCCAATCCGACATTACTGGTCGAAAGGGCGCCCGGTTGCGGGCGCCCTTGAGGTGTTCGGGGTCTGCTATTCAGTCGACCATGGGAAGCAGCTTACTGACACTGTCCTTGGCGTCGCCATAGAACATCCGCGTATTTTCCTTGTAGAAAAGCGGGTTCTCGATACCAGAGTATCCGGTACCCTGACCACGCTTAGACACGAATACTTGTTTGGCTTTCCAGACCTCCAAAACCGGCATCCCGGCAATGGGTGAGTTCGGATCATCCTGAGCCGCTGGGTTCACGATGTCGTTGGAGCCGATAACGATCACAACATCCGTATCGGGGAAATCTTCATTGATCTCATCCATTTCCAACACGATATCGTAAGGCACTTTAGCTTCAGCGAGGAGCACATTCATATGACCCGGCAGACGCCCGGCCACGGGGTGAATGGCGAAACGCACGGTCTTACCCTTGCTACGCAGCTTGTTGGTCAACTCGCTGACCGCCTGCTGTGCTTGCGCCACCGCCATTCCATAGCCCGGTACGATGATCACGCTGCTGGCCTCATTCAAGGCCGCAGCAACACCGTCAGCGTCAATGGCAACCTGTTCACCTTCTACGGCCATCTGCTCACCCTGTGCGCCACCAAAGCCGCCTAGGATGACGCTTACGAAGGATCGGTTCATAGCTTTGCACATGATATAGCTCAGAATCGCACCCGACGAGCCCACAAGCGCACCCACCACGATCAAGAGGTCATTGCCGAGGCTGAAGCCGATCGCCGCTGCCGCCCAGCCAGAATAGCTATTGAGCATCGATACCACCACAGGCATATCGGCACCGCCGATGCCCATGATCAGGTGATACCCAATAAAGAGCGCCAACACCGTCAGAAGTATGAGCGTCCAAGTGCCAGAACCACCCAGATACATCAGGGCCAGAACCAGCGATGCGGCCGCCGCCGCCGCGTTCAGCATATGACCACCGGGAAGCTGTATTGCCGCGCTGTCCACACGGCCCGCCAGCTTGCCATAGGCAATGACAGAGCCCGTGAATGTCACCGCACCAATCCAGATACCAAGCACAAGCTCGACTTTTAGTATCGTTACTTCGACGGCAGTTTTTTTCGCAAGAATTGCAGCAAATCCGAAGAAGTCTTTTGCAAACGCTGCACCTTCAGCCGTTATTTCTTCAGGTCTCGGATAGGCCAATCCGGCTTCTGAAAAGGCGCTGGCGATCCGACCTAGTTCAATATCAGCGTTGAAGCCAACAAACACGGCAGCCAGACCCACCAGCGAATGCATAATGGCCACCAGTTCCGGCATCTGTGTCATTTGAACCTTCGTGGCAAGCTGGTAGCCGACTATGGCTCCCAAAACCACCAGCATAATGGTCAATAGCCAATAAACCTGGCCGGGTCCAATCAGCGTGGCCACAACTGCAATCGCCATGCCCACAATTCCGTACCAGACCGCACGCTTGGCACTTTCCTGGCCGCTCAGCCCGCCAAGGCTAAAGATGAACAAAATCGCCGCAACAACATAAGCAGCTGTGGTAAACCCAAAATCCATACCCCTGCTCCCTTACGACTTCTGAAACATGGCGAGCATGCGCCGGGTGACAAGAAAGCCACCGAATATATTGATAGATGCCATGAACACGGCGAAGGCAGCCAGCAGAGTGATCAGCATCGAGCTTGACCCGATCTGGATCACGGCGCCAAGGATGATGATCGAAGAAATAGCGTTCGTCACAGCCATCAGCGGCGTGTGCAAACTGTGTGAAACGTTCCAGATAACCTGGAAGCCCACGAACACCGCCAAAACAAAGACGATGAAGTGCTGCATAAAGCTTGCCGGGGCGACAAGGCCAACACTGAGCAGAAGCAGTGCACCAACGCTCAGCAACGTCACCTGATTACGGGTCTGCTTTTTGAACTCCGCCAGTTCCTGCGCGCGCTTTTCTTCGGGCGTCGGCTCTTTCGGGGTTTCTTTCTTTGTTTGTGCCGCGATCGCCTGAACTTTCGGCGGCGGTGGCGGATAGGTAATTTCTCCGCCATGGGTCACGGTCGCGCCGCGGATCACATCATCTTCCATGTCATGGACCGGTCGGCCATCCTTTTCAGGGGTCAGATCGGTCATCATATGGCGAATGTTCGTAGCATAAAGCGTTGAACTTTGTGCCGCCATCCGGCTCGGGAAGTCCGTGTAACCAATAATGGTCACGCCGTTGTCAGACACGACCTGTTCATCCGCAATCGTCAGGTCACAATTTCCGCCTCGCTCTGCGGCAAGGTCCACCACGACCGAGCCCGGCTTCATCATCTCGACCATGTCCTTGGTCCAGAGCTTAGGCGCCGGGCGCCCTGGGATGAGGGCAGTTGTGATAACGATGTCAATATCAGGAGCCATTGCGCGGAATTTTTCAAGCTGCTTGGCTTGGAACTCCGTGCTAGAAGGCGCAGCATACCCACCTGTGGCGGCTCCGTCCGTCTGTTCGTCCTCAAAATCGAGGAATACGAATTCTGCGCCCATCGATTCGATTTGTTCGGCCACTTCGGGACGCACGTCAAATGCGTAGGTGATCGCACCCAGCGAGGTAGATGTACCGATCGCCGCCAGGCCAGCCACACCAGCACCAACCACAAGAACCTTAGCCGGCGGCACTTTGCCTGCAGCCGTCACCTGACCGGTAAAGAAGCGGCCAAAATTATTGCCCGCTTCAATTACGGCCCGGTACCCCGCAATGTTGGCCATTGAAGATAGCGCGTCCATCTTTTGCGCCCGGCTGATGCGCGGTACCATTTCCATAGCCACTACGGTTGCGCCCTTCTTGGACGCAATCTCCATCCCGCTCTCGTTTTCAGCCGGATTGAAGAAAGAGATCAGGGTCTGCCCTTCGCGCAGGCGCTTGACTTCCGTATCGGTGGGAATGCGTACCTTGGCGACGACGTCACAGGCTTTCCAAAGCCCAGCCGCTGTTTTAAGCACCTGCACGCCCGCGGCCTTGTAATCGGCGTCCGAGAAGCCAGCAGCAGCACCGGCTCCGGCCTCGATTACGCAGTCATAGCCCAGCTTTTGCAGCTGTGCTGCAGAGTCCGGCGTCATCGCAACGCGATGCTCGCCCTCCAGCACTTCTTTAGGTGTTCCGATCTTCAATACGTCATCCCCCGTATCGTCTTAAATTCCATTCCGGCGCACCGCACCCGTTTGCGGAACCGCTTAGATAGCGCGCGCAGCCCCTATGTCACACTCCCGACTAGAAGTGAATGCAAGTGGTGGCCGAAGTGTCACAACCAACGCTGCGTTTTCTTGCACTAGCCCAAAAAAACAACAAAATATGAGAGCAGCTATGCCTCCTCCAGCAGACTGAAGCGAAAGTGGATCGTCCATGCGAAAAGCAGCACCAAAATAGTTTTGGGAAATCCATCCGAAATTAGAATCAAACCTGTCAAGATCAGGATATCTCCCAGAAAGATCGGGTTGCGTGTCCGGACAAAAATCCCGTCAATGATCGGGTGCTAACATCTTGATGGGTGGATAGGCATTGTCCGGTATCGCCCGAACCTGATCGTGGCGAGGACGAACAGTAGAACACCAACCCTGATCAGCGCGCCACCATGCCTGCTGGGTCAGCCCTGGCCGACACCCGGTCCGACATCCAGATGGGGCGCCTGCGCGAAAGCCAAAGCGGCAAAACCAGACAGCCAGATGGGCGGGATATCGGTCCATTTGCAAAGATAGCTCTACGACGCGATCCCAGCCCTTTGTCACCGGCCCCTTTAGATGTCTACAGGCGCTTGTCTGTCGGTTCAGGATCGCTACGGTCGATATGCGGATCAATCGAAGGAGCGACGGGATGCTGAATGGAAAACATGCCTTGGTCACCGGTGGTGGCACGGGGATCGGCTTGGCCATTGCACGGATGCTAGCTGACAATGGCACAACCGTGACGATAACCGGCCGCCGGCGCGAGGTGCTGGAGGCAGCATCAGGCCCAGGGCTGCATCCGGTCGTGATGAATGTCTGCGACGAGGCCTCTGTTCAGGACGGCGTAGAACGCGCCGTAGCCGCACGCGGCCCAGTACAGATCTGCGTGCCCAATGCAGGCGTTGCGGAAGGGCGCGCGCTGCACAAGATGGATACAGAATTCTGGCGCTGGATCCTGACTACCAATCTCGACGGCGCGTTCTGGACGATCCGCGAATGCCTTGGCTCAATGCGCGGAACGGACTGGGGGCGTGTCATCGCAATTTCCTCAATCGCGGGCGTCCGGGGTCTGCGCGGCGCGCCGGCCTACTCTGCCTCCAAGCACGGACTGATAGGCATGATCCGCTCGCTCAGCGAGGATTATATGGGCACCGCCTTCACCTTCAACGCGCTCTGCCCCGCCTACGTGCGCACCGATATCGTGACCCGAAACCAGGAAAGCATCCAGGAAAGAGCGGGCGTCAGCGCCGAGGAGGCGCTCAATATGATGATCCGCGCCAATCGCCACCGCCGCCTGATCGAAACTGATGAGGTAGCCGCCGCAGCCCTCTGGCTTTGCGCCCCCGGCTCGGAAAGCATCAACGGCCAGACCATCGAAATCGCAGGCGGACAGTGCTGACAGGGGCGCTCATGACAGGCTTCATCTTTCCAAAAATACTCAAATTCCCACCCCTGCCAAAAGAACATGGCTCAAGATTTGGGAACGGACTTGCCCCAAGGTTTCTGGACAATTCCACTGCCCTGTGACATGGCCCACCCCAAACCGGAGTACACCCATGACAACGACCCGCTTCGCGCCCTCTCCCACCGGCTATATTCACGTTGGTAACCTGCGCACTGCACTGATGAACTACATGATCGCTCGTAAGGCAGGCGGCACGTTCATCCTGCGTATCGACGACACAGATCCCGAACGCTCCAAGCAGGAATACGTGGACGCCATCCAGGAGGATCTAGAATGGTTGGGCCTGACATGGGACCGGATGGAGCGCCAGTCTGAGCGGCTCGACCGCTACGCAGCAGCCGCCGATGAGCTGCGCGCTAAGGGGCGTTTTTACGAGGCGTTCGAGACGCCGGTGGAATTGGACCTTAAGCGCAAGAAACAACTCAATATGGGTCGCCCCCCAGTCTATGACCGCGCGGCACTTGCGCTGTCGGAGGATGAAAAAACTGCGCTGCGTGCTGAGCGGGGCAATGGCGTCTGGCGCTTTAAGCTCGGTCACGAGCGCATTGAGTGGACCGATGGAATTTTGGGCGACATTTCCATCGATGCGGCCTCTGTTTCAGACCCCGTTCTGATCCGTGGCGACGGTCAGGTTCTTTACACTCTGGCTTCGGTCGTTGATGACACAGAAATGGGTGTCACCCATGTTGTGCGTGGGTCGGACCATGTGACCAATACCGCCACCCAAATCCAGATCATCGAAGCGCTTGGCGGCACGGTGCCCTCCTTCGCTCATCATTCTCTCCTGACAGGCCCCCAGGGAGAATCACTTTCAAAACGTCTCGGCACACTCTCACTGCGCGATTTCCGCGCTCAGGGCGTGGAACCCATGGCCCTGCTTTCACTTCTAGCGCGTTTGGGCTCCTCCGACCCAATCGAGTTGCGCACCACGCTCGACGAGCTGACCGAAGTCTTCGAAGTTTCCCGCTTTGGCGCAGCACCCACAAAGTTCGACGCCACCGACCTTTTCCCGCTGACCTCACGCGTCCTGCACGAACGCCCCTATGAGCGCGTGGCTGACACCATCGCTGGGCTTGGCGTACCAGACAACCTTGCCCCGGCCTTCTGGGAGGTCATGCGCGAAAACATTACGACCCTAGCCGATCTGGAAGGATGGTGGGTGCTGTGCCGCGATGGCGCGGAACCTGTGATCGCCAAGGAGGACGCAGACTTCGTCAGGGAGGCTATGGCGCTGCTGCCGGATGGGCCATTTGACAAAGAAACTTGGGGCAACTGGACATCGGCTGTGAAGGACGCCACGGGCCGCAAGGGCAAAGGCCTCTTCATGCCGCTGCGCCTCGCACTTACTGGCCAGCAACGCGGCCCCGACATGGCCAGCCTCATGCCACTCCTTCAGGTAATCCACGCCCAAGCCTGAGCCAAGCTATCCTGACGGGCGGATAAGCGGGCCCCTAAGCATCCGACATGCCCTGCAGGATCATGACGCCCAGATTGTGTAACATCTCGTCCACTAGATCCTGCTCCCGCGCCTCAAGCACCTGGTGACGCGGGTAGACTGGCGCGCGCCTGTCATCCAACACGGGCACCTCCCAGCCACTCGTGGTGGTGAAAAACCGCCGCGCGCCCGCCTCGCCGAATTCCCGGATATACCCCTGCACCACCACGTCGATATAGCTCAGCAGGACCGGGCAGGAGAGATCGGGCGCGGCATGGGTCCCCTCGGGAATGGAATAGACCGCCACCTCCGGACTGTGCGTCAGATCATGCGTCACTTGGTGAGCGACCGAAATCCGATCATAACTGCGCTCGCGTTCGTCCAGCGCGGCCCAGCTCTGTTGTGGTACAGCCGCAATCAAACCTTCAATTTCAGCCCCCATATCCGGCTCAACCGTCAGATAGGCAACAGATCGCAAACCCGTTTGCCGCCACATCCGGCGCCATCCCTGAAGCTGCGCAGGCCGGATATCTGAGTAATCATGCGTTGCGCGGTTCACCAGGCTACCATAACCGAAAAAGTAGTGATTTAAATGAGTTGGATCAGTCATTTTCTCTCATCACGGTTCTGCATTCTAGGTCGATACTGTCTGCCTGCAAAACCTCTCCGCCGCAAGCAGGACGGTGCCCAAGACGCCTGACGCGCAAGCCTCTTGAACGAAATGAAACCGTATACTACGGTCTACCAAAATCGAAACGGGAGAATCGGATCTGCTCCGCCAGACCGATGCCGAAGGAGCAACCGCCCCGGAAACTCTCAGGCCAAAGGACCGCTTCGGTTTGAACAAGACTCTGGAGAGATCCCGCACCATGCGGGGCGCCGAAGGGATAGCGATCTCAGGCCAAAGGACAGAGGGGGCATCGAACGCGCGACAGTCGCGCGTCAACGGTGCCGGTCACATCCCAGACAGGATCCCGGCGATTTGGACGGGAGGGTTGCGGGATGAGCGATCTTTTGAAAACACCGCTGCACGCCCTGCACAAGGAGCTGGGCGGCAAGATGGTACCTTTCGCAGGCTACGAGATGCCGGTGCAATACGGTCTCGGCGTGATGAAGGAACACCTCCACACCCGCACGCAGGCCGGGCTTTTCGATGTCAGCCATATGGGCCAGGTGATCCTGCGCCACGAAGACGGCTATGGGCCCGTTGCCAAGGCCATGGAAGCGCTCGTGCCGGTCAGCCTGCTGGGGTTGGGCGACAAGCGTCAGCGCTACGGGTTTTTCACCAATGAGGAAGGCGGCATTCTCGACGATCTGATGATCGCCCATCGCGGGGAAGAGATGTTCGTCGTGGTCAACGCCGCCTGCAAGGGGGCTGATATCGCGCATATGACCGCAGGCTTGCCCGGCATCGTGGTCGAGGAACAAAAAGACCGCGCCCTTCTGGCCCTGCAGGGTCCGGCCTCTGAGGCCGTTCTTGAACCCATCGCGCCGGGCTGCGACGCCATGCGCTTCATGGATGTGGGCATCTTCCCTTCCGAGTTCGGAGAGCTTTGGATTTCGCGGTCTGGTTACACCGGCGAAGACGGCTATGAAATCTCTGTCAACGCCACCCATGCCGAGGCGCTGGCCCGTGCGCTTCTGGCCTATGAGGCGGTAGAGCCCATCGGCCTTGGAGCCCGCGATAGCCTGCGCCTGGAAGGCGGGCTTTGCCTCTATGGCAACGACATCGACACCTCCACCAGCCCGGTCGAGGCCGCGCTGACCTGGGCTATCCAGAAAGCCCGTCGCGCAGGCGGCGAGCGCGAAGGCGGATTTCCCGGCGCGATGCGCATCCTTGCAGAGTTGCAGGACGGTACAAGACGCAAGCGCGTGGGCCTGCGCCCAGAGGGTCGGGCACCGATGCGCGCCGGCACACAGCTGTTCGACAGCGAAGAGGCGACCGATCCTGTGGGTGAAGTCACCTCGGGCGCTTTCGGGCCAACGGTCGAAACACCAGTTTCCATGGGCTACGTCGCCACGGCACTATCCGAGTCTGGGTCGCTTCTTTTCGGGGATGTGCGCGGCAAGCGCCTGCCCGTCCGGGTAGCATCGCTGCCCTTTTCACCTGCTAATTTTAAACGTTGAACCAAACCTAGGGAGAGGGACATGAAATTCACCGAGGAACATGAATGGCTGCGCGCCGACGGCGACAACATGGTCGTGGGCATCACATCCCACGCCGCCGATGAGCTGGGCGATATCGTCTTCGTCGAACTGCCCGAAGTGGGCACGGCCGTCAGCAAGGATGATGAGATCGTAGTGATCGAAAGCGTCAAGGCCGCCTCCGACATCCTCGCGCCGGTTGATGGTGAGATCGTGGAAGTGAACGAGGCTATCGTCGATGAACCCGGCAAGGTCAACGAGGACCCGATGGGCGAGGCCTGGTTTTTCAAGATCAAGCCGAGCGATCCATCCCAGATGGACGATATGATGGATGAAGCCGCCTACCAGGCATTCATCGCATAACAGCCTGTTCCGGGGGACCGATTATTTTTCGAAAAATCGGATGCCTCCGGCGGGAGTATTTTTGGAAAGATGAAAGACAGGGCCGCGCGTTGGCCCCGTCCCAGCGCCAGACAGGAGTGCAGTGATGCCTTTTGAACCGACAGAATACCTGCCCTACGATTTTGCCAATCGCCGTCATATCGGCCCCTCGCCCGAAGAGATGACCGAGATGCTGGCCGAAATTGGCGTCGACAGCCTGGATCAACTGATTGACCAGACCGTGCCCGCCTCGATCCGACAGGCGGAACCGCTGGATTTCGGCAAAGCCAAGTCCGAGCGTGAGCTGATGCACCACATGCGCATCACGGCCTCCAAGAACAGGGTTCTGGTCAACATGATTGGACAGGGTTACCACGGCACGGTCACCCCGCCCGCGATCCAGCGCAATATCCTGGAAAATCCGGCCTGGTACACCTCCTATACCCCCTACCAGCCCGAGATCAGCCAGGGCCGGCTGGAGGCACTTTTGAACTTCCAGACCATGGTGACTGACCTGACCGGGCTTGAGGTGGCCAATGCCTCCCTGCTTGACGAATCCACGGCATGTGCCGAGGCGATGACCATGGCGCAACGTGTTTCCAAGTCAAAATCGAAAGCGTTCTTCGTGGACCGCGATTGCCATCCGCAGAATATCGCCGTGATCAAAACCCGTGCCGCGCCGCTGGGTATCGAGGTTATCGTCGGTAACCCCGACAAGATGGACGCAAGCCAGGTCTTCGGCGCGATCTTCCAGTATCCCGGCACCTATGGCCATGTGCGCGATTTCACCGACCACATAGCCGCCCTACATGAACACACAGGCGTCGCCGTGATGTCGGCTGATCCACTTTCGCTCACCCTGCTAAAAGAGCCAGGCGCCATGGGCGCCGACATTGCCGTGGGCAGCACGCAGCGCTTTGGCGTGCCGATGGGTTACGGTGGGCCGCACGCAGCCTACATGGCCTGCAAGGGCGCCTTCAAGCGCAACATGCCGGGCCGGATCGTGGGCGTCTCGGTCGATAGCCTCGGCAACCGCGCTTATCGCCTGTCGCTGCAAACCCGCGAACAGCATATCCGGCGCGAGAAGGCCACTTCCAACGTCTGTACAGCACAAGCGCTGCTGGCGGTCATGGCTTCGATGTATGCGGTTTTCCACGGGCCAAAGGGCCTTAAGGCTATTGCCCAGCGCATTCACCGCAAGACTGTACGCCTAGCCAAGGGGCTGGAGGCAGCCGGATTCAAAGTGGACCCCAAATCATTTTTTGACACAATCACAGTAGATGTGGGGCCGCTTCAGGCCGCGGTTCTGAAATCGGCCGTGGACGAGGGTATCAACCTGCGCCGGGTAGGCGAAACACGGGTCGGCATCACCATCGACGAATCCGTGCGACCCAAGAATATCGAGGCCGTCTGGCGCGCCTTTGGCATCACTAAGAAAGATTGTGAATTCTCGCCCGAGTATCGCATTCCCGAAGGGATGCACCGCCGCTCGGACTACCTAACCCACCCAATATTCCATATGAATAGGGCCGAGACGGAAATGATGCGCTATATGCGGCGTCTGGCTGATCGGGATCTCGCCCTCGACCGCGCAATGATCCCGCTGGGATCCTGCACAATGAAACTGAACTCAGCCGCTGAGATGATGCCGGTCAGCTGGCGAGAGTTTTCACGTCTGCACCCATTTTGCCCCGCAGATCAGGCGCAGGGTTACAAGGAGATGATCGACGATCTGAACGCCAAGCTTTGCGCGATTACCGGCTATGACGCGATCTCGATGCAGCCCAATTCAGGCGCGCAGGGGGAATATGCCGGCCTACTGACTATCGCGGCCTATCATCGCTCCAACGGCGAGGGTCACCGCAACATCTGCCTGATCCCAATGAGTGCGCACGGCACTAACCCGGCAAGTGCGCATATGGTAGGATGGGACGTTGTCCCCGTGGTCTCAGGCGAGAATGGCGATATAGATATCGAAGATTTCCGCGCCAAGGCCGAGAAACACTCCGGCAGTCTTGCAGGATGCATGATCACCTATCCTAGCACGCACGGCGTCTTCGAGGAGCACGTCCAGGAGATCTGCGAGATCGTGCACGAGCATGGTGGGCAGGTCTACATCGATGGCGCCAACCTCAACGCAATGGTGGGTCTTGCGCGGCCCGGTGATGTGGGCGGCGATGTAAGCCACCTGAACCTGCACAAGACCTTCTGCATCCCCCACGGAGGGGGCGGCCCTGGCATGGGTCCAATTGGTGTGAAAGCGCATCTGGCCCCACATCTTCCAGGCCACCCTGAAACCGATGGCGAAGAAGGCCCGGTTTCGGCCGCGCCCTTTGGCTCACCTTCCATCCTGCCGATCAGCTGGGCTTATACGTTGCTAATGGGCGGCGAGGGCCTGACACAGGCGACGCGCGTTGCAATCCTGAACGCCAACTACATCGCCAAGCGGCTCGAGGGTGCTTTTGACGTACTCTATCGGGGGTCGCAGGGGCGGGTGGCGCATGAGTGCATCATTGACACGCGGCCCTTCATGGAAAGCGCGCATGTCAGCGTGGACGACATCGCCAAGCGCCTCATCGATAATGGCTTCCACGCGCCAACGATGAGCTGGCCTGTCGCCGGTACGCTGATGGTGGAACCAACTGAATCCGAAACAAAGGCCGAACTGGACCGCTTCTGCGACGCCATGCTCGCCATCCGGGATGAGATCAGGGACATTGAGGACGGTAGGATTGATGCGGAAAACAACCCGCTAAAGAACGCGCCACACACGATGCAGGACCTCGTCCGAAACTGGGATCGCCCCTACACGCGCGAACAGGCCTGTTTCCCACCCGGTGCGTTCCGGGTCGACAAGTACTGGCCGCCGGTGAACCGGGTGGATAACGCCTATGGCGATCGTCACCTTGTCTGCACCTGCCCCCCAATGGAGGAGTATGCCGAAGCGGCCGAGTAGCGCTATTGTAAGGCCTTTTGCTTAAAACTGTGCAATGCTGAGCAGCATACTGCGCGCAACCCCAAGGTCGCGTGCAGTACGCAAAAAAATGCCGCCCCATTTTAACGAGCGCGCAATCTGCTTTTACAAAGCGAACGTGCCGCGACCGTGGTTGTGGTGGCCACAGGGTTTCACTCTACCGCGCGTTTTGCGAAACACTATTCCAAGCATGTCGGCGTGTCCTTAGACGTAATGATGGGGTGAAGCCAGCAGGGGTCAGAATCGTATCACCGGTACGGATTCCTTCATTTCACCACTGCGATTAAGTTCCAAACTTTGCTGACGCAAAATTGCGCTCCACAATGGCCGACAAACTGTCGCCTTCTTTCCAATGAACTGCCGACCAACCTGCCGCAATTGCCGCCTCGATATTCTCAATAGTATCATCGACCATGAGTAATTCTTCAGGCTGATAGCCGGTCTTCTTTTCCGCAAATTTGTAAAATTCAGCTTCTGGTTTTTGGTAACCAGCCTTAGCGGAATAGATGATACCATCAACTTCGCGGATCAAACCCATAGTGTTTTGCAAATAGTCAGCCCTGGAGTGGCTTTGGTTGGTTGCAAGATGTACGGGTACTCCCTGACGTCGCGCGACCCGAACGTCCGAGAGCACAGGCTGAATGACCCTTGAGTCCATTTCATGCCAGTATGATATCAGCGACTCTGCGGTCACATCAGCTGCGATTTCGCCCAAAGCTTCTTGCAAGGTTGGCAAAAGTTCTTTTCGGCCAACAACAACATCTTGCCATCCTGCCCTAAAGAAGCTTTGGACCAGATCGCGTGGAGATACACCCAAGTCGTCCAATAGCCCTGCCGTCCAATGCAATCCGTCACTTGGGCGTCCAAAAACCAAGACCCCATCTACATCAAGCATAAGACATTTGGCTTTCATTATGTTTCCTTCCTGATTGTCGCTGCCCTTATCAGACAGGTGATTGTTCGGGACAAGTTTTGCTTCAAACAAGCAAAGCGCTAACGCGCCGAAAAATCCACTAGTTCGACTGGTACGCCGCCGACGGATTTTCTTAGCTACAATTCTGCCCTTTTCCAGAATCTATGCGTTATAAGGGGGCGCCTGATCTAAGCGGTGCCCTCTATCTGGGCCACCCCTAATCCACGCTTCGCAGCACCCGAGCGGGTTTGGCAGACATCGGGCCAAGTGCAAAAGCCAGCCCAGCCAGCAAGCTGATCAGTGCCCCGCCCCCAACTACGGCCAACGCAGTCCCCCAGGCAACAGCAAAACTAGTTTCCATGATGAAGCGGCTGATGGCCCAGGCCCCACCAATTCCTGCCACCAAAGCAACCGATCCCGCCGCAGCCCCAAGAAGGGCCGCGCGCAGGGTCAGACCTGACAAAATGCCGGCTCGTGTTGCGCCCAGCGTTTTGAGGATCGCCGCTTCATAGCTGCGCGACCTCTGATCCGCCGCCGCCGCGCCGATTAGCACAAGGAAACCCGTCAAAAGCGTGGCCGCCGCACCCCATGCGGTGGCCGAGGCAAGACCCGCCAGAAGTCCGCTGAACTGTTCGATTGCATCGCGTACGCGCACTGCGGTGACATTGGGATAGGCCTCGGCTACATCGTTGAAAATCGCTGTCTCGGACGCCGTGTCAGAATAGACCGTGGCGAGGAAAGTATGTGGCGCTCCGGCCAATGCAGCTTCATTCATCACAAGAATAAACCCCATCCCGGCGGTCGAGAAATCCACCTCCCGAAAAGAACTCAATTTTGCTGTCACATCCCGGCCAAGGATGTTGACAGTCAGTTCATCACCCAGTTTCAAGCCCATCTCAGCGCCTTCCTCTGCTGAAAAGCTGACTAAAGGCTGGCCGCCATAATTCTCAGGCCACCATTCGCCTTCAACCAGAGTTTCACGATCAGGCTTGGCGGCAGCATATGTCACACCGCGGTCGCCCTCCAGCACCCAGTGATTGCCGGCAACGTCTACAGCGGGCTGGCCGTTGATGCGGGTGATGATCCCACGCAGCATCGGGGCCTGATCAATTCGGCTGACACCGGCATCGCTCTCCATCCGCGCCATGAAACCCGGCATCTGATCCTTCTGGATGTCAACAAAGAAGAACGATGGCGCCTGACTTGGCAGATCCCTTTCGATCGCGCCCCGCAGATTTTGGTCGATCTGTCCTACGGCTGCAAGCACGGACAGGCCCAACCCGAGCGACAGGACCACAGGCCCCGCCGTGCTACCCGGCCCTCCGATGGCGGCCATGGCCCAACCCAAAGTGGGTCGCCCACGCAGCCGGGGCCGCAACATGCGCGATAGCGCTCGGATACCAACTGACGCAAGCGCCAGCAATGCCAGCGCCCCCGCAATGCCCCCCGCCGTCCAAAGCGTAAGCCACAGCGTGCCTGAGAAATACGTGGCCGTAGCTAGCAAGACCCCAAGCAAGGCCGTTGTGGCCAGCACGAACCCCGGCGAAGGCAGCGCTCGGGTTTGCAAGAGCGCATCCCGGTAAAGGGCGGCCGCGCGGACATCTCGGGCGCGGGCCAGCGGCCAGAGTGTGAAGATCAGCACGGTCAGGGCCGAGTAGATCGCCGCCTCTGCCATCGGCCGCGGGTAGGTAGCGAATACTGCAGGAACTGGTAGGCGTGCCTCGATCACAGGGGCCAGAAAGACCGGCACGCCAACTCCCAAGGCCAGACCCAGTATGATGCCCAGAAGGGCCAGCGCGCCCACCTGAATAAAATATGTCAGAAAAATCTCACTCTGACTGGCACCAAGCGTGCGCAAGGTTGCAATCACATGGGTTTTACCAGCGAGATAGCCCCGCAACGCCGCGGAAATGCCCACACCACCCACCGCCAGACCGCTGAGGCCTACTAAAACTAGAAACGCGCCCAGCCGATCCACAAACTGCGCCGCACCCGGCGCACCGTTGCGCGCATCGCTCCAGCGTAGGCCGCTGTACTTCAAATGCATCTCGGCAGAGGCCTGTTTGGCGGAAAGCTCTGTACCGGGTGGAAAATCTAGCCGATAGCGCGTCGTAAATAGCGTTCCGGGGGCCAACAGACCAGAGCTGGAAAGGGCTTTGGTGGCAACGATAGTTCGAGGCCCAAGGCCGAAGCCTGCAGTAGCATTGTCCGGCTCGGAGACCAGCGCTGCCATCACGCGAAAGTCCTGGGTACCAAGTGTGATCTGATCGCCCACCGCTAGTTCAAGCCGGTCCAGAAGCAATGGATGCAGGATCGCGCCCGGCAGGCCCTCTGCCCCGGCCAGCGCCTCTTGCAAGGGGATCACAGGGGCAAGTTGGACCTCTCCAACAATGGGGTAGACGCTATCAACAGCCTTGACCTGCGTCAGGGCGCGTGCCGCACCGCCGGCCGAAACCATAGACCGGAAGTCGACAATTTCAGAGGTTCGCATCGCCTCCTGCGCCATCCATTGCTGCTCAAACTCGTTAGCAAAGCGATAGGTCAGCTCAATCTCGGCATCCCCACCTAAAAGGCGCGCTCCCTCTTGGGACAGGCCCTCGGCAATGCTCTCGCGCACCGTGCCCACTGCAGCAATGGCCGCCACGCCTAGGATCACACAAGCCAGAAAAATCCGGAAGCCCCGCAGACCGCCCCGCAATTCCCGTAGGGCAAACCGCGCCGAAATACGCAGGCTCATGCCGCGATACCCTGTTCAGATACACGCCCATCGGTGAGCGTGATCACCCGGTCACAGCGGGCTGCAAGCTCTGGCGCATGGGTGACAAGGACGAGGGTAGAATTGTGCCGCTCACGCAAACCAAAAAGCATGTCGACGATTGCTGCGCCGTTCACACTGTCGAGGTTTCCCGTTGGCTCATCTGCCAGCAGGATATCCGGACGGGGTGCCGCCGCACGGGCCAGCGCCACGCGTTGCTGCTCACCACCTGACATCTGCGAGGGGTAGTGGGTCAACCGTGCTCCAAGACCCACGGCTTTCAACTCTTCCTCGGCCCGATCGAAGGCATCCGCCTGACCCGCCAATTCTAGCGGTGTGGCCACATTTTCAATCGCGGTCATGGTCGGGATCAGGTGGAAGGATTGAAACACCACCCCGAAATGATCCCGCCTAAGCCGCGACAGTGCATCCTCGGACATATGGGTCAGGTCATGGCCCAGTGCGGTGACGGTACCGCCCGTGGCTTGCTCCAACCCGCCCATAAGCATGAGAAGAGAAGACTTACCAGACCCCGAAGGCCCGATCAGCCCGACAGTCTGCTGGGCATGGACATCCAGCGAAATCGCATCAAGTATCAGAACGGGACCAGCATTTCCGTCCAGGGACAGGGATGCAGACTTCAGGGATAGAACGGGATCAGTCATGTCGGGCCACCAAAGATTCCTCCGCCGTGCGGCATCGTTCGTGACATATGGGGTTACACGGCTCAGGGGCAAGATGGCCGCGGTTTTTCTGATCGCTGCCGCGCCCGTCGCCGCCGATGAGGTGACCATTCTGGCGCTAGGCGATAGCCTGACGCAGGGCTATGGACTGGCCGAAGCCGATGGCTTCGTCCCCCAGATGCAAGACTGGCTATGGCGCAATGGAGTCGAGGCGCGGCTGATCAATGGCGGTGTTTCCGGCGATACCACAGCAGGCGGGGCCGCGCGCGCGGACTGGAGCCTGACCCCGGATATAGACGCGATGATCGTCAACCTTGGTGCCAATGACATGCTGCGGGGCCTTGCTCCAGACCAGGCGCGTACCAACTTAGGCACTATTCTTAGCGCTGCGCAAGCGAAGTCGGTAGAGGTTCTGTTGGTAGGCCTGCCAGCGCCTGGAAACTATGGACCAGATTACAAGGCGGATTTCGACAGGGCCTACGCGGAGTTATCAGAGCAATACGGCACCCTTCACTTTCCCAACTTCCTAATCGGCTTAGGCAGTGATGATCCTGCAGATTTACAGGCTTATTTCCAACCCGACCGTATTCACCCCAATACGGAAGGAGTAAAACGGATCGTGGGCGCGATGGGACCTATGGTCCTGCAACTTGTCCAAACGGTTCACGCCAACGCAGCACAATGACACCTGGCGCACATTTTCTTTTGCAAGGAAATGGCCTGCAAAGATCACATCTCAGGGATATCGAAACCCTCTTTCGCCAATACGAAACGGTCAAACTCGAACCCTGGTGAAACGGTACAGCCCACAAGGGTGAAATCCCCCATACACTCGGCCCTCTGCCACCAATTGGCTGGGATTATCACCTGCGGCCGCGCGCCAGACGTCAGGTCAGGGCCAAGCACATGTTGCGTAGCTGGCCCCTGGTCGGTTTCCGACATGCGCAGTTTCAACGGGGCCCCGGCGTAGAAATGCCATATCTCAGCGGCGTCCACCTTGTGCCAGCGGTTCGCCTCGCCCCCTTGCAAAAGAAAGTAGATCGAGGTCCCTGATGCGCGCCCCTTCCCCGAGGCACGCCACGTCTCGCGAAAATGGCCGCCCTCTGGATGCGGCTGAAGACCAAGCGCCGCGATGATTTCCTGCGCTGTCTGCATCGGTCAGCTCTTGAGAATGGAGCACCCGGCATATTCTGCCGTCTCGCCCAGAACCTCTTCGATGCGGATCAGCTGGTTGTACTTTGCCAACCGGTCGGAACGCGCAAGGGACCCTGTCTTAATCTGTCCACAATTGGTTGCCACGGCCAGATCGGCAATGGTCGCATCCTCCGTCTCACCCGAGCGGTGGGACATCACGTTGGTCATGCCTGCGCGGTGCGCCATGTCGACGGCGCGCAACGTCTCGGTCAGGGATCCAATCTGGTTCACCTTCACCAGCATCGAATTGGCCGCGCCCTTTTCGATGCCTTGCGCAAGGCGGGCAGGATTGGTCACGAACAGGTCGTCACCCACCAGCTGTACTTTGTCACCAATTGCATCCGTAAGGGCGATCCAGCCCTCCCAGTCATCCTCGCTCATCCCGTCTTCGATCGAGATAATGGGGTAATCCGCCACAAGCGCCTTAAGGTAGTCGGCATTCTCCTGCGGGTTCAACGACAGGCCCTCGCCCGAAATCTCGTATTTGCCATCTTTGAAATACTCAGTCGCCGCGCAATCCAACGCGAGGAAGATATCCTCACCTGGCTTGTAGCCTGCCTTTTCGATCGAGCTGAGAATGAAATCCAGCGCTGCGCGGGACGAGCTGATATTAGGGGCAAACCCACCCTCATCTCCAATCCCGGTGGAGAGCCCCGCCGCCGACAGCTCTTTCTTAAGGGTATGGAACACCTCTGCCCCCATACGCACAGCGTCGCGGATGTTGTCCGCGCTGACCGGCATGATCATGAATTCTTGGATATCGATAGGGTTGTCGGCATGTTCGCCACCATTGATGATGTTCATCATCGGCACTGGCAGCACACGGGCTGAGGTCCCGCCCACATAACGGAACAGGGGTTGTGTCGTGTAATCCGCCGCCGCCTTTGCTACGGCAAGCGACACGCCAAGGATGGCATTCGCACCAAGACGGGCCTTATTGGGCGTTCCGTCCAGCTCGATCATCGCCTCGTCAATGGCCACCTGCTCTGTCGCTTTGGTGCCAACAAGCGCCTCTGCAATCTCACCATTGACCGATGAACAGGCCTCAAGCACTCCCTTTCCTAGGTAACGGGCATTGTCGCCATCACGTTTTTCAACGGCCTCATGCGCGCCAGTAGACGCCCCGGAAGGAACCGCCGCGCGGCCCATTGTGCCGTCCTCGAGCACCACATCGACTTCCACCGTCGGGTTACCCCGGCTATCGAGGATTTCGCGGGCGTGGATGTCTATGATCATGCTCATGAGGGAAACTCCATTTGTGATTTGCCGCTTGTTAGCACCATTTCAGCCGGATGCAACCGTGACTGTTAGCGCTATCATAAGTGCTAAGGGATGTTCGCGCCTCAACGGGTTGCATTGGAGATGGCCAAACGCCGTTCACGAAGGAAAGCGTAAAGCCCAGTGACAATGATAAGACCCGCACCACACAGGGTGACCCAGTCGGGGCGCTCGTGAAACACAACCACGCCAACGATCATGGAAAAGACCAGTCGCGTGTAACGGAAGGGCGTCACCACCGAGGCATCTGCAACGCGCGAGGAAAAGATCAGGCAGTAATAAGCAAAGGCCCCTGCAAGGATCAGCCCAGCCATCATGGCTATCTCGAACCAATCCAGCGTCATGATACCTCCACCGGCGAAAACCAGCAGGACAAAAGATGCGGGGATCAGCGCCAAGAAGCCCTGGAACGCCACGACAGACGACGCCACGCCGCGGTCCATGCGGCGGGTCATCAGGTCGCGCGCGGACACTGACAGAACCGCCAGTAAGACGAAACCCACGTTGGGGTCAAACCCCTCAAACCCCGGGCGGATGATCATCAGAACACCAATCAGCCCGATGAAAATCGCACTCCAGCGGCGCCAGCCCACTTGTTCACCCAGAAACATCGCGGCCCCCATGGTGATCGCCAAAGGCGTAGCCTGAAAGACCGCCGCCACAACAGAGAACTCCACCAGCCAAAGCGACACTGTCATGGTTACTGCGGCCACTACCTCGGCCAGGATGCGCCACCAAGCAAGGGGTTTCCATGCGCGCCGCTCCCAAAGGGACGCGCCCGAAACCTGCGCCAAGACCGCAAAGATCAGACCGCTGACAATTCCCATGATCAGCAGGATTTGGCCCACTGACATGGTTGCGGATAATTGCTTGATAAACATATCCTCAAGCGTGAAGCCCGCCATTGCGAGGACCATCAGGAAGATGCCTTGGGTGTTCTGCATGTCAGGGAACGCTTTGCACGAAGTCTTGATGCTGTGGTTTCGCATTTTGCGCGCTGGCGCAAGGCCCGTCTTAGCTCGCTGACAGAAAAAGGCCCTGTCCGAGGACAGGGCCTTTCTAAATCATACGGCGGCGGTTTTACATGCGCGATGCGACGTTTTCCCAGTTCACCAAGTTATTGAGGAAGTTCTCAAGATAGGCGGGGCGCTTGTTGCGGAAGTCGATGTAATAGGAATGCTCCCACACATCACAGCCCAACAGGGCCGTCTGACCGAAGCAGAGCGGGTTCACGCCATTCTCGGTCTTGGTGACCTTGAGACCCCCATCGGTGTCCTTTACGAGCCAGGCCCAGCCAGACCCAAACTGGCCTGCGCCCGCGGCTGCGAATTGCGACTTAAACTCGTCCATCGAGCCAAAGCTGTCATTGATCGCCGCTTCTAATTCACTCGGCATCGCGGTGCCGCCGGGCGCCATCATTTCCCAGAACTGGTTGTGGTTCCACAGCTGGCTGATATTGTTAAAGATGCCATTCTGCGCCACGGCAGAGGCGTCATAAGTACCTGTGATGATCTCTTCCATGGACTTGCCGTCCCACTCGGTCCCGGCGATCAACTTGTTGCCGTTGTCGACATAGGCCTTGTGGTGCAGGTCGTGGTGGTATTCCAGCGTTTCCTTGGACATGCCATGATCGGCCAGCGCGTCGTGGGCATATGGAAGATCGGGAAGTTCAAAAGCCATTGGAGACCCCTTTGTAGTATCAAAAAATTCTGTGCCTAAATGGAAGCCGACATGCCCAAAGGTCAAGGGGCCAAGGGGAATAATTGCGCCTGAACGGCAAGAGTGACGGACCCGACCGCAGGATTTACGCGCCTTTACGCCCCGCAAACAACCGCCTAAGCGGGCCATACTGACTGATACCAACGCCCGACAGGATCAACGCCATGGCCCAAAGCAGGCTGGGCGGCAATGGCTCTGATAGGATGAAAACCCCAAACACCACAGACCAGATCGGCACTTGGTAGTTCACAAGCCCCATAAAAACCGGCCCCGCATCCTTGATCACCATGATCAGCAAAATCTGCGCCACCCCGGTTGGCAATAGACCAAGGTAAAGAAGGGCCCAAAGGCTGGCTCCAGATGGCAGGCTGGGCCAGCCTTCGGCGATCAGCGCGTAGGGCGTGAAAATCAGCGCGGCCACCAGCAATACGGCAGCAGCCAACGCCATCAAGTCGGAAGTCGGGCAAAGGCGGGTGAAGATGCCACCAACCGCATAACAGCAGGCCGCACCGATACAAGCCAGCTTGGCCAAGTTTTCAAGGTCCGCGCCCGTGGCGGCAAACGCACCTGGTCCGATCAGGACGACCACACCGACAGTGCCGGTAATAAATCCAGTGACACGCCGCCATGTCATCCGTTCGCCCGGAACGAAGGCATGCGCGAGAGGCAGGACAAGCAGGGGCACCACTGCCATACAGACCCCAGCAAAGCCCGAGGCCACATGCTGTTGCCCCCAGCTCAGCAGGGCAAACGGCATCGCGTTCGACAGGATAGCCATAGCCAGAACAAAAATCCAAAGCCGCAAGGCCCCTTCGCTCTTGATGGACGGCAAGCCGGAACCGCGCGCAAAACTCAAGGCTAGCAAAAACGCCGCCCCCAACAACAGGCGCACAGCAACCACCGTCAGCGGACCTGCCCCTTCCAGCGCTACGGACACGGCCATAAAGGCCGCACCCCAGATCACGCCAAGGGCCGCAATACGGAGCCAATTAATGGGGGCGATATCGTTCATTTTCCAACCTTGAAGGAAAAAGAGGCAGCCTCAATTCGGCTGCCCCTTGGTCGATACGATCACGGGTCACATGTCAACCCGTGCAGGCGCGATCAGTTCTTGTCCTGATCTACCAGCTTACCTGCGGAAATCCACGGCATCATGGCACGCAAACGCTCGCCCACTTCTTCGATCTGGTGAGCGTCGTTCATACGGCGCGTACCTTTGAAGAAAGGTTGGCCCACAGCGTTTTCCTGCATGAAGTCACGCACGAATTTACCGGTTTGGATATCGCGAAGGATCGCTTTCATCTCAGCTTTTGTCTGGTCGTAGGGCAGAACCCGCGGGCCAGAGACATACTCGCCATATTCAGCCGTATTGGAAATCGAGTAGTTCATGTTAGCGATGCCGCCTTCATAGATCAGGTCAACGATCAGCTTGACTTCGTGCAGACACTCGAAATAGGCCATCTCGGGCGCGTACCCAGCTTCTACGAGGGTTTCAAAGCCCATGCGGATAAGCTCGACCAGGCCACCGCAAAGAACAGCCTGTTCACCGAAGAGGTCGGTTTCGCACTCTTCCTTAAAGTCAGTTTCGATGATGCCAGAGCGGCCGCCGCCGATGGCCGAACAATAGCTCAAACCGATTTCCAAAGCGCGACCCGAGGCGTCGTTGTTGACCGCAACAAGGCACGGTACGCCACCACCCTTAACATACTCACCGCGCACTGTATGACCCGGACCTTTGGGGGCCATCATGATCACGTCAACGCCAGGCTTGGGCTCAATAAGGCCGAAATGCACGTTCAGGCCGTGCGCGAAGGCAATCGCAGCACCGTCTTTAAGGTTGTCATGGACGTATTTTTTGTAGGTCTCGGCCTGAAGTTCATCGGGCATGGTGAACATAATCAGATCGCACCACGCGGCGGCCTCGGCAATGCCCATGACTTTCAGACCCTCACCTTCAGCTTTCTTGGCGGAAGGCGACCCCTCTCGCAGCGCAACGACCACGTTCTTGGCACCACTGTCGCGCAGGTTAAGGGCATGAGCGTGGCCTTGGGAGCCGTAGCCCAGTATGGCCACATTCATGTCCTTGATCAGGTTAATGTCGCAATCGCGATCATAGTAGACACGCATTGGTCTGGTCCTTTCGGTTGTTGAATTGCGGGAGACCATAAGGAGATTCGCACCATACTGACCGCATAATAGGCTTTTATGTTCAGATTTTTTGAGTATTTATTCGCGAGATGAATTATAAGTGGATTTTTCATGCTTGACGATACAGACAGGCGGCTTTTGCGGCATTATCAGTATGCGCCAGATCTTGCAGTTGCGGAGCTGGCAGAGGTGGCAGGGCTGACGCCTGGCACCTGCGCGCGTCGGCTTGAGCGGATGCAGGCGGCGGGGATCATCCGGGGCAACCGAGCAGTGATTGACTGGCGCGCAGTTGGTTATGAAGTAGAGGTATCACTTCGGGTAACGCTTGAAAAATCCGAGCCGCGCGCCTTTGACGAATTCCTGGCCGCAGCGCGCGCGGTGCCGGATGTCGTGGAGATCCAGACCTTTTTAGGCCGTGTTGATGTGCGCCTTTCCGTCATTGCCCGCGACATGGCGCATTATCAGGAGATCTATCGCAGCGCGATACTTGCCCTGCCCCATATCGCCGACATCGAGGGGCTGATGCATGTCGCACGGATCAAGACGGACGAGGTGCTGCCGCTTTGATAGAGCTAGACACCCATGACCGCACCCTACTGCGCCTTCTTTCGGAGGACGCCACCCAGACGGCCAGCGCGCTGGGCCGCGCGCTGGGCCTGTCGCAACCGGCCACATGGCGACGTATCCGCAGGCTAGAAGAGAGCGGCGTGATCAAAGGCCGACGGCTAGACCTGGACCGCGAGGCGCTCGGATTTGGCGTAACGGTCTTTCTTGGGGTCAAGCTGGCCACTAAGGGCCGCGTCTCGATCGCGGATTTCGAACGTGCGGTCTCGGCTATCCCAGAGGTACAAACCGTGGAACATATCCTTGGCCTCTACGACTATCGCCTGCGCGTTGTGGCCAGGGACATAGCAGACTTCGAGCGCATCCTGCGGCGGCGTATCATGATGC
Organism: Roseovarius sp.; assembly: GCA_963691795.1. Taxonomy (GTDB): domain Bacteria; phylum Pseudomonadota; class Alphaproteobacteria; order Rhodobacterales; family Rhodobacteraceae; genus Roseovarius. The sequence goes on along the minus strand of OY829373.1, from coordinate 2,058,178 downwards.
TGCCGGGCGTAGGCGATGTCGAGGCTAATGTCTTGCTCAGCGAAGAACGACGACCAGGGCCCATAGGCTGACAAGTGAAACAGAGACACGTTGTGTTGTCTTTCCCAAGCAGCACCAGACCCGGCGGGTAGGCCTATTTGCACCCTTGGCACAAATCAGGGATAGCGATTTTGTCCAAAAGCGATAGGTTCATTGACACGCGCCTGACGTGAACAAGGATGGAAGAATGAACAAAGTCCCAACAAAAGACGCCTATAGTCTCATTCTGGAAGCGATTGACATTGGCGACTTCCGTCCCGGCGACCGTCTGGTTGAAAGCGATCTGGCGGATCGGTTCGGCGTATCGCGCACGCCAATCCGGGAAGCCTTGCAGCGGCTTGAGACTCAGTCACTGCTTACCCGCGACGGGCGCAGCCTGATTGTGGCCTCACTTGACCACAATCAGCTGGCGGAACTTTACGTGGTCCGGGCCGAGCTTGAGGGCCTTGCCGCAGCGCTGGCGGCACGCCATGCCACGGTGGAGGAAACACGTGTGCTGCGGGATATGGTAACAGACGACGAGAAGCTGATCGGCCACCCGCAGGCTATGGCTCGCGCCAACCGGCGCTTTCATAAGCAGATCCATCTAGCATCTCACAACCGGTTCCTGGTACAGCAGCTTGATTTGGTACACCGCTCGATGGCGCTGATGGCAACGACCTCACTGGCAGCTGCCGGACGGGGGGAGGATGCGTTGGTCGAACATGACGCCATCGTGTCTGCCATTGAAACTGGCAATGCAGAGGCCGCATCAGAAGCGCTGCGCAGTCACATTTCAAAGGCTTTTGTCACGCGCCTCAAACTGGACTCCGGTGAAGTCGACAGCACAGTCTGAAAACACCGCTTCAGTTTCAAACCACCCGCTTGCGGCGCTTTGCACTGCCTGAGCCGAGTGACAGGCCGTGCCGTGTCTTGTCCCAGAAAAAGGGTCGGGCCACTAATTCGTATAGTGCTTTGTAGGCGGCAATGGCACCAAGGGGCGTATAGAAATGCATGATTGGGGTCCAAAACAGCAAATGGCGGTGTTTGTGATCCGCCACGGCACTGGCGTAGATAATAATGTTTACGACCTCGATCGCTAGAAAGGCTGACCCCAGCCCAATCATGACTTGGCGTGGAATCAGAGGGTCGAGCGGATGCGGCAACCCGATCAGCACCAGCCAAAAGGACCAAAGAACAGGCGCCAGGAAAAACTGTGACAGAGCAGTGACAAAATGTGCCTGAAATCCAAGGAAAGCCCAAAGCCCCAGTTGCCGCAATAATAGGTAGGGCCTGCGCATATGCACGATATAGGTGGTCATGTACCCCTTCAGCCAGCGCGAACGTTGCCGAATCCACGCCCAGGGCAGGCAATTGGCCTCCTCTTCGGTCACAGTGGCGAGCATCTCTGTCCGGTAACCATGCTTGGCCAGCCGAAACCCCAGATCAGCATCCTCGGTGACGTTGTGGGCATCCCACCCACCTAGCTGCTCTAGTGCATTGCGGCGAAAAAAGAGCGTCGTGCCACCAAGCGGAATAGCAAAGCCCAAACGGGACATGCCGGGCAGTATCATGCGGAACCATGCGGCGTATTCGATGGTGAAACATCGCGCCAGCCAGTTCTGGCGCGGGTTGTAATAGTCCAAAACGCCCTGAATACAGGCCACCTCGGGCGGAAGCGTCTGAAAGCGGCGGGCAATCTGGGTGATCTGGTCGGGCTCCGGCGCATCCTCGGCATCGTAGACCCCGATAATGTCCCCCGCACAGAAATCGAGCGCGTAGTTCATAGCCCTTGGCTTAGTCCTCGGCTGGCCGTCCGGCACCACGACAGATCGAATCCAGGGGGGCAGATCAATCGTCGCCAGCATGTTGCGCGTCGTATCATCCGCCTCTTCGATGACCAACAGAACATCAAGCAGGCACTTAGGATAGGTCAGCCGGCACAGGCGGGCGACAAGAGCGTGCAGAATCTCTGTTTCTTTGTAGAGCGGCACGAGGATCGACACTTTCGGCATCGGGGCGTCAGAGACCCGCGCATCGCCCGACCCATCGGGCTCTGCCGTACGGTGGGCGATGAAGGCAGCCGTTTTAAATATGACCGAGATGATCAACGTCATGATCGCCCATACCGCGAGCGTCGCAAAAAGGGCTTTTGGGAAAAACCACGTCAGGCCCGCCATAGCGGCTATTGCAATGGCGAAGGCCATCATGCGCCACACCCTGTGCTGGCCCCAGCTGCGACAGCTTTCAATCTCGGGCACGCGGCTGCGCGCCAAACACTCCAACGCGGGCTTGTGGAGATCGGCGATGCGGGCCTGTACCGCCTCCCTCGGGGCAAAAAGCACCCTGGCCAGGGACAGCTCGTCTGGAAGTTGGTGCATCGCGCGAGCCACGGCTTCAGGGTTTTCAATGATCAACGCCGGTGCGCCATCGCGGTCCAGAACCGGCAGAATCGCATGAGCCAATAGGAAGGACGGATCGACGCCAGTGGGAAAGCCTCTCATTATGTCGAGTTCCGCCTGCGTCACCTGCCGCGAGTTGCAGTATTGGGCACGTGCTTCCAGTAAAACCTCTCGGCTGGTCAGGCCCTCGGCTAGGAGGATCCGGTCGATACTGGCATCACAGTTCTTCTGCACGGTCCGTGCCAATGCGGCATCAGAAGCTGAGATCGCCCCCCGCGCCACCAGTTCCGTGCCAAGATCATGCGGTAAGTCAACCACATCGTCCGCCGCGCCAAGCTGGCGCAGTTCGACAATTCCCATATCAATACCCTCGTGCGAGCGTTGTCCTCACATTGCGCAAGCATAGTTAATGAAGGGTAAATTTTACTGAATTAGCAGAAGGTTAACGCGCTTCAGACCTTTTTCTCGGCCATCGAGGCGGCAAAACGCTCAAACAGGTAGAAGCTATCCTGCGGTCCGGGGCTGGCCTCCGGGTGGTGCTGGACTGAAAAGACCGGGCGGTCCTGTACTCGGATGCCACAGTTTGAGCCATCAAAGAGCGACACATGCGTTTCCACTACGCCGTTGGGCAGGGTCTGGCTGTCCACAGCAAAGCCGTGGTTCATCGAGGTGATTTCCACCTTGCCCGTCTCAAGTTCCTTTACGGGGTGGTTGGCGCCGTGGTGGCCATGGTTCATCTTGACTGTGTTCGCCCCAAGCGCCAGCGCCAGCATCTGGTGGCCCAGGCAGATGCCGAAAACCGGCAAATCCTTATCCAGAATACCCTGAATCATCGGCACAGCATATGCGCCAGTGGCCGCTGGGTCGCCTGGTCCGTTGGACAGGAAAACGCCGTCAGGCTCATGGCTCAGTACATCCTCAGCGGTGGCGGTGGCAGGTAGGACAGTGACATCACAACCCGCACTGGCAAGGCAGCGAAGGATGTTGCGCTTGGCACCATAATCTACGGCAACCACTTTGTACTGTGGATTTTCTTGGCGCGTGTAGCCCTCGGGCCAAGCCCAGCGCATCTCATCCCAGCGATAGGATTGCGCGCAAGTTACGTCCTTCGCCAGATCAAGCCCTTCAAGCCCGACAAAAGACCGGGCCGATGCGACCAACCCTTCCACGTCGAAATTGCCGTCAGGGTCATGGGCCAGCGCCACGTGCGGAGCGCCCTGCTGACGAATGGCGCGCGTCAGGCGACGCGTGTCGATACCTCCAATTGCAATTCGGCCCCGTCGCGCCAACCAGTCGGACAGCCGCTCGGTCGAGCGCCAGTTGGAGGGTTCAGTCGGATCCCATTTTACCACCATACCATCGGCTACGGGATCAACCGTTTCATCATCATCAGGGTTCACCCCGACGTTTCCGATATGGGGGAATGTAAAGGTCACAATCTGCCCGGCATAAGAGGGATCGGTCATGATCTCCTGGTAACCGGTCATCGCGGTATTGAAACACAACTCCGCCGTGACCTGCCCCGCAGCACCAAAACCTTTGCCGTAAAACAATGACCCGTCCGCCAACGCAAGACATGCGGTAGGGCGCGACATTGTCGATCTGGCCATGGGGAAAGCCTCCGGCGGCAAGGTGGGACTGATAAATTGGCCGTTACCTAGGCAGGTGAGCGGATGTGGTCAAGGGCCAATCGTAGTACAGTTTTCAAGTGATTTGGAACAGGCCTCCCCTTCTTTCGTGACGCAGCGCAACCTGTTGTCAGCCGATCGGGTTTCGGTTAATTTCTGCGGCTTCAGGCAAAACCAACGGATCAGGCCATGGGATTGAGAGAGCAAATCAACACCACATTGAAACAAGCCATGAAGGACAAGGACAAAATCCGCCTTGCCACGCTGCGCCTGATCAATGCGGCGATCAAGGATCAGGACATAGCCCGCCGCGGGACCGACGGAGAAGTGGGCCTGACAGAGGACGATATTCTTGGGATTCTTGGCAAATTGACCAAGCAGCGCCAGGAAAGTGCGCGCGCCTATGAAGAGGGCGGTCGTTTAGACCTGGCCCAACGCGAGCATGACGAAATCGAAATCATCGCAGAATTTCTGCCCCGTCAGTTGAGCCCAGAAGAAGTCACCAAGGCGGTTCAGGCGGCTATTCAGGCCACCGACGCCAGTACGATTCGCGACATGGGCAAGGTGATGGGCCATCTGAAAACGGAGTTCACCGGTCGTATGGATTTCGGCTCCGTCGGCCCGATGGTCAAGGAACAACTGGCCCGCCCTAGCTAAGCCTTCAGCCTTTCGCGGCCTTGCTGAGCGCGTCTGATAATTCACCATAAAGGGACTTGCGTTCGCCCTCGGATAGAAACGATCCAATCTCGACCTCTCGCCCCTTACCGGACAGCGTGACGTAATGGGGCACCGGCCCCCCGGTGGCATGCATATTGGCCCGCGCCCAGTAGCTTTGGCATTCCCATTCCTGCAAGCGGCCATTGGGATTAGTGCGGCGTAGGTGAACCTGTTCTGTATCGATGGTCAGTTCCTCAGTCAGGCGTCCATCGCGATAGGATCGCTCAAGCGCTAACCAGATCGCACCCACGGCCATCATCAGAAACGGCAGTACCCCCCATAAGACAACAGTCCCAAGAAGTGGGAATAGCGGAATCAGAATGAGGACAAATGTTGCCAAGATGAATCCCACAAATCCCTTACGCGGTAGGGAACGGTGAGGCCAGAGGGTCAAGGTTTGAACCGGGCCGGCGGGGGCCTGTGATGCGGACCATTCATAGGGCATGGCCAGAACCTAGCGGAATTTACGATCATGCAAAGGGGATCATCATGACGCATCCGTATCCATCCAAATTGTCACCGGTCCGTCATTGATCAGGCTCACCTGCATATCGGCCCCAAACTGCCCCGTTTCCACCGCGATCCCCAAAAGGTCGAGCGCCTTTACAAAATGCAGGTAGAGCCTTTCACCCTCCTGCGGCGGGGCGGCGGTGGAAAAGCCAGGGCGGTTGCCGCGCGCAGTATCAGCGGCCAGTGTGAACTGGCTGACCACAAGCGCGCTGCCACGGGTATCGGCAAGCGAGCGATTCATTTTGCCGGCGTCATCCTCGAAGATCCTCAGCTTTGCAATTTTGGCGGCAAGTTTTTCGGCCTGTGCTTCATCGTCGCCCTGCATGGCGCAAGCAAGGATCAGAAGGCCGGGGCCGGTTTGTCCAATAATCTGGCCGTCGACCCTTACGCTGGACTGTGTGACCCGCTGGAGCAATGCGCGCATTACATAACCTTTCGTTTTGAGGTTTCGTTGCCGCTGATCCGTCGTGACGAGCAGCCGTACTCAGTCTAGGGGCCCACGTCTGGGTTTTCTACGGCGTATGGGTTTGGCGCGGGGTGGTTTTTCAGTGGTAGCACCCTCTAACCCCAATTGGTCGCGCAGGATACGAGCGCGGACCTCCTCCACCTCACCCGTCTTGAGCTGTCCCAGCTGAAACGGTCCGTAGGATACCCGGATGAGCCGGTTTACCATTAGCCCAACCGCCTCCATAGCGCGCCGGATTTCGCGGTTGCGCCCTTCGCGGATCGCGACGGTCACCCAGGCGTTGGCCCCGGTCTGGCGATCAAGCGTAACAGTCATCGGCTGAAACCGCTCCCCCTCCAACTTCAGGCCTTGGCGCAGCGGATCAAAGGTCTTGTCCTCGGGCCGACCCTTGAGGCGCACCCTGTAGCGGCGCAGCCAGCCAGTTGAGGGGAGTTCAAGCCGACGCTTGATGCCGCCGTCATTGGTCAATAGCAGTAAGCCTTCGGAATTGAGGTCAAGCCGTCCCACGCTCATGACCCGCGGCATGTCCTCGGGTAAACTGTCAAAGACGGTGGCCCGGCCCTGTTCGTCTTTGGCCGTGGTCACCAACCCCGAAGGCTTATGGTAGAGCCAGAGTCGCGGGGGTTCTGGCGCATTAAGCGGCACACCGTCCACTTCGATCCTGTCCTGCGGCGTCACATTTAGGGCAGCCCGCACTGCGATTTGGCCGTTAAGCGTCACCTTCCCAGCCTCAATCAGCCGCTCCGCCTCGCGCCGTGATGCACGGCCTGATCGGGCGATGACTTTGGCGATCCGTTCGCCTTTTGGGGTTTGTATCGTCATGCCCAGCGGCTTAACGTAAATCCCGCGCTTGCGAAAGCATCTGTCGCAGTGCAATCAGGGGAATGACTTTTCGCAGCCATATGGATGTTGCGCTGGAAGAAGCGCGCAAGGCCGCCGCGCGTGGTGAAGTGCCTGTCGGGGCCGTTGTCGTGGATGCTAGAGGTTCCATCGTGGCAAGTGCAGGCAATGAAACCCGTGCCCTAAACGATCCAACAGCCCATGCCGAAATCCTCGCCATGCGCCGAGCCTGCGCCGCCCTAGGGCGGGAACGTCTGGCTGGGCATGACCTTTACGTGACGCTGGAACCCTGTGCCATGTGCGCCGGCGCCATTGCCGCGGCTCGTATCAACCGGCTCTACTTCGGTGCGAGTGACCCCAAATCCGGTGGTGTCCTGCACGGCGCCCGAGTCTTTGATCATCCGCAGGCCCATCACACGCCTGAAGTTTATGATAACATCTCCTCTGAGGCCTGTGAGGCGCTACTCAAGCATTTCTTCGCGGCGCGCAGATGAGACTGTAAGGGGCCCTAAGCGAGCTTGTATTCATGAAAAGTGGCCAAACGGTCCTCGACTTCACTTTCCCCTAAACACTGCAGGGTTTGGGGCGAAGCCGCAATCAGAACTTCATAGCGCGCATCACCTCGGGTTCAATCACCGACACACCTGGCAGCGCCGAAATCAGAACCTCGGCCGATTGCTCGAGAATTGGGAAGGTTTTGTAGTGGCACGGGATTACCGTCTTAAAGTCAAAGAAGGTTTTTGCGGCATAGGCGGCGCGGGTCATGTCCATGGTGAAATGCCCGCCGGCACAAAGGATACCGATATCCGGCGCATGCAGATCATTAAAGACCTTCATGTCCGCCATCACATCCGTGTCGCCGCTAACATAGATTACATGTCCCTCGCCCGCGATCATGAAGCCGCATTCCGTACCCGGCACATTGGGTCCTTCAGGTCCACCGAAGCTAGAGGAGTGTACGGCATGGACCATGGTCACGGCCACGCCACCCAAGTCAACGGTGCCGCCCTTGTTGAAACCAACCGTTGAGATGCCTTCCTTTTCTTCCCAATAGGACATCAGATCGTACTGCCCCACGACAGGTACATCCAGCTTGCGCGATAGATCCAGCGTATCGACCACATGGTCGAAATGAGCATGGGTCAGAAGGATATGCGTGGCCCCTGCAGTGGCCGCGTCATGCTGATCCTCGGGCAAGACCGGGTTGCCCGTCAGCCAAGGGTCCAACAGCAGAACCTGCCCGCCAATGTCAATCCGAAACGAGCCATGTCCAAGCCAAGTGATTTTCATATCAAACTCCCTATCTTTGATCTCAACCTAGCAAGCTTGGCGCGGGAGGAAAGCCTTGGACTGGTATCAGACAATCGACGGCTACTGCGAACGCCTTGATCCCGGCTACTGGGCAGAACCGGTGAACGCCCTCACCAATCTATGCTTTGTGATCGCGGCCCTTGTCATGGCATGGCGGTTGCGGGGGACCTCCCTGCCGCTTGGCTGGGCGATGACCGTGATCCTCGCTATGATCGGGCTGGGCAGCTATTTGTTCCACACCCATGCACAAGGATGGTCCGCGCTGACCGATACCGGGTCAATCGCGGCCTTCATCCTGATTTATCTCTATGCAGCCAGCCGCGATTTTCTTGGGCTGTCGCCACTTCTGGCAAGTGTCTGCGTGGTGGGGTTCTTTCCCTTCGCCGCGACCATGACGCCAGTATTTTCCATGTTGCCAGTGGTCAATGTCTCGGCGGGCTATCTTCCCGTGGCACTTCTGATTGCGATTTACGGCCTTATCCTGCGCAAAAAGGCCCCGGAAACAGCGCGCGGTTTGCTGGTGGGTGCGGCGATCTTGTTGGTCTCAATCGTGCTGCGTTCGCTTGATATGCCCCTCTGCGGGGCATTCCCTGTTGGCACACACTTCCTATGGCATATCCTCAACGCCACCATGCTGGGCTGGATGATTGAGGTTTACCGCTGTCACATGCTTGCACCCCCCTCCCACGGGCGCTAAACGCGGAAGCACCAGACAGGACAGGAGCTGTCGACATGTCAATCGACACCAAAACCGCCGCACGGGTTGCCAAACTGGCGCGCATCGAAGTGGATGATGCCGACCTTCCCGTATTAGCCGAAGAATTCAACACGATCCTGGGCTTTATCGAACAGCTCAGCGAAGTGGACACAGACGGGGTGGAACCGATGACCTCGGTCACGCCGATGCGCCTGAAGCGGCGCGAGGATCAGGTGAGCGACGGGGATCAGCAGGACAAGGTCCTCTCCAACGCGCCCGATGCCCGTGAAGGGTTCTTTGCTGTCCCCAAAGTGGTGGAATGATCCATGACTGACCTGAACAAACTGACAATCTCGGACGCCCGAGACAAGCTGCGCTCTGGTGAGGTGACAGCGGTCGAACTGACCGACGCCTGCCTTGACGCGATCGAGGGCGCAGACGCGCTGAACGCCTTTGTCCACCATACACCCGACCTGGCAAGGGCGCAGGCTGCGGCCGCCGACGCGCGACTGCAAGGGAGCGAGGAGGCGCCCGCCATGTGCGGCATCCCGCTTGGGATCAAGGATCTTTTCTGTACCAAGGGCGTGCCCAGCCAGGCCGCAAGCGCGATCCTGAACGGGTTCAAGCCTGAGTACGAATCTACCGTCAGCCAGAACCTGTTTGACGCGGGCGCCATAATGCTGGGCAAGCTCAACATGGATGAGTTTGCCATGGGGTCTTCGAATGAGACCTCCGTCTACGGCAATGCCGTGAACCCCTGGCGGCGTGGCAATGACGATTCAGCGCTGACGCCCGGCGGCTCCTCCGGCGGGTCGGCCAGCGCGGTTGCGGCGGACCTCTGCCTCGGTTCCACCGGCACCGACACGGGCGGGTCCATCCGTCAGCCAGCGGCCTTCACCGGCATCACCGGCATCAAGCCCACCTATGGGCGCTGTTCCCGCTGGGGCATAGTAGCCTTTGCGTCGTCCCTGGATCAGGCTGGCCCGATGACGAAATCCGTGCGCGATGCGGCCATCATGCTGGAGGCCATGTGCGGGCACGACCCCAAGGATTCCACCTCTGCCGAGCTGGCCGTTCCGAATTTCGAGGCCATGCTGACCGGCGACATCAAGGGCAAGGTCATCGGTATCCCGAAAGAATATCGAATGGACGGCATGCCTGATGAAATCGAGGCGCTTTGGAGCGAAGGTACCGCGATGCTGCGCCATGCGGGGGCCGAGATCCGCGATATCTCTCTCAAGCACACCAAATATGCCCTGCCCGCCTATTATGTGATCGCCCCGGCCGAGGCATCCTCGAACCTCGCCCGCTATGACGGTGTGCGCTATGGCCATCGCGCGCAGCTTGCGCAGGGCGATGGCATCACCGAGATGTATGAAAAAACCCGCGCTGAGGGCTTTGGGGCCGAGGTCAAGCGCCGCGTGATGATTGGCACCTACGTGCTATCGGCGGGGTTCTATGACGCCTATTACAACCGCGCCCGCAAGGTGCGCGCGCTGATCAAGAAAGACTTCGACGATGTCTTTGCCGATGGCGTTGACGCGATCCTGACACCGGCCACGCCCTCCGCTGCCTTTGGCCTTGGGGAAATGACCGATGCTGATCCGGTTGCGATGTATCTCAACGATGTCTTCACCGTCACCGTGAACCTTGCCGGTCTGCCAGGAATTTCGGTGCCCACCGGGCTCGATAAGCAGGGCCTGCCCCTTGGTCTTCAGCTAATCGGTCGCCCTTGGGAAGAGGGTGATCTGCTGAACACCGCTTATGCGCTCGAATCCGCAGCTGGATTTCTGGCCAAACCAGGTAAATGGTGGTAAGCTGCTGTAAAACTATAATGGCAGGATAGCAGCCCATGCGATTGATTGTGGTTCCAGTGGCCCTTGTGGCGCTGGCGGCATGTTCCCCGCGCGTCCCTGACAGCGCGGCGGGCGTCGGATTCGGCGATTACAACGAATATCAGACCGAGCAAGATCTCCGCAGCACCACGCAGGCCGGTGTGACCGCCCTACCCCCGGCAGGTGCCGTGTCAGATGAGCAGCCCCAGCCTGTTGCCACAGCAACCCCGCTCTCAGCGCTGAGCGAGCAAGCCACTCGCACGGCGCAGACCACGCCAACACTGGCCACCGATCAGGACGCCATCGCACAGGAAACCGCTGCAGCGCTGGCCTCTACGAGCACCAATTCCGGTGTGCCCCCGCTTGACGCAAGCCCGGGCAATCCTGCGCCGCAAACGATTAGCAGTGCCAGCGGTATCTCGAGCGAGAATGATTTCGAGGCTGTGGACAGCGTGCGCTCCATAGAAAGCGACGCGGCGTTCATCGAGCGCAACCGCGCCCAGTACGAGGTTGTCCAACCCACAGCCCTGCCTGAGCGTACATCCGATGCGCGGCCCAATATTGTGGCCTATGCGCTGGCCACAAAGCACCCTGTGGGCACCAAGATCTACAGTCGCGTTGGTATCAACAAAGATGCTCGATTTACCAAGAACTGCTCCAAATACGGCTCGCAGGATCGCGCTCAGCAGGATTTCCTAGCTCAGGGTGGACCCAACCGCGACAAGATGGGGCTAGACCCAGATGGCGATGGCTATGCCTGCAACTGGAACCCTGCGCCCTACCGCAATGCGGTGAATGGCTGATCCTTTGATCCGGGCGCCCGGGGCCACCTGGCACCCCTCTCCCAACTTCGGCCCCCGCAGGCGTGGCACAACGCCTGATATGGTGGTGATGCACTACACAGAGATGGCGCGATGCGAAGACGCGTTGGCCCGTCTTTGCGATCCAAAGGCAGAGGTATCCGCCCATTATCTGATCTCGGAAACCGGGTATGTCTGGCAATTGGTGGATGAGGACATGCGCGCCTGGCACGCAGGCGCTGGGACATGGGCGGGGCGCGATGACGTGAACTCCCGCTCGGTGGGGATCGAGCTGTCCAATACGGGTGAAATGCCGTTCTCCGAACCTCAGATGGTGGCGTTGGAAGTTCTTTTGCGGGGGATATTAGATCGCTGGAGGATGTCACCGGCTGGAGTCATTGCACATTCGGACATGGCTCCGGACCGCAAGATTGACCCTGGCCCACGGTTTGACTGGCGGCGGCTGGCGCTTGAGGGTTTGTCAGTCTGGCCCGGTGAGACTGGTTTGGCCGAACAACCCTTCATGGCCAGTGCAAAGGGTTTCGGCTACGCAACATCTTTTGGGGAAGGCGCGGTGTTGCACGCCTTTCGCCAGCGATTTCGGCCTTCGTTTGCGGCGAAACCTGGGCCCCCTGATTCGGTCGATCGGCGCATGGCGTCCAATCTCGCGCAACGCTTTGGCGTTGACCCAAGGCCACCTTCCACTTAATCCAAATCTCGCGCGGAGAACCGGATGGCCGCGCCCCTTTGGGCGACCCTTGGGGCGAGGAAAGTCCGGACTCCACAAGGCAACGGTGCCGGGTAACGCCCGGCCGGGGCAACCCGAGGGAAAGCGCCACAGAAATCAGACCGCCCGGCCTGTCCGGGTAAGGGTGAAACGGTGGGGTAAGAGCCCACCGCGGGCCGGGCAACCGGACCGGCATGGCAAGCCCCACCGGGAGCAATGCCGAATAGGAACCGCATTTGGGCCAGCCTTGGCCCGGCGGTTCGGGTTGGCAGCTAGAGCGCGTTGGTAACAGCGGGCCCAGAGGAATGGTCATCACCGGGATTTCCCGGGACAGAATCCGGCTTACAGGTTCTCCGCGCAAAATCAGGTCGATGTCGCTTGACGGGCAATGCGCCTGCCGACAGGCTTACCAGGCCAAATGCTGGAGAGTGCCCGTGACCGATCACCTGTCCCTAACCCTCAACATGCTGCGTGACCTGATCGCCTTTGAAACGGTCTCAGACCAGAGCAATCTCGACATGGTGGCTTATCTCTCCGAACGGCTAGAGGCTGCCGGAGCAAAGATCGAAATTTTCCATGACGCAACGGGTGACAAGGCCAATATTTTTGCCACGATAGGTCCTTATACAGATGGCGGGATTGTGCTGTCAGGCCATTGCGACGTTGTGCCTGTTGTGGACCAAGTCTGGTCCACGGACCCATTCGAGATGGTCGAACGCGACGGCAAGATTTATGGCCGTGGCAGCTGCGACATGAAGGGGTTTGTTGCGGCGGCTACAGTACTTGCCCCCTATTTCGCCAAGCGTGTCACAGACCGGCCAGTGCATTTCTCCTTCACATATGATGAAGAAACTGGCTGTTTCGGTGCTAAAGATCTTGTTGGTAGTCTGCGCGAACGCGGCATCCAGCCATCGGTTGCCATCGTGGGTGAACCCACGCTCATGCAGGCGATTGACGGTCACAAAGGGTGCTACGAATACACCACCTATTTTACCGGTCTTGCGGGCCACGGATCGGCTCCTGATCTTGGCGTGAACGCAGTCGAATATGCCTCCCGTTTCGTCAGCCGGATCTCGGAGTTAAAAAAGGTCCTACGGGATCGAGCGCCCGCTGACAGCCTGTTCGAGCCACCCTGGACCACCTTCAACACTGGCGCCCTGAATGGCGGATCTGCCCATAACGTGATCCCCGACCATGCCTCTGTTGCTTGGGACATGCGCCCGGTGCAACCATCAGATGCGGAGTTCGTGAAAGCTGATCTTGAGGATTTCTGCCAGTCGGTCCTTCTGCCCGAGATGCGCCAGACCTATCCCGAGGCCAATATCACCACCGAGGTCCTGGCCGAGGTCGACGGGCTGGTGCCCATGGCCAACAACGAGGCACGCGACATCATCATGGAACTCACCGGGGCCAATGGTACGGGTCTTGTGGCCTTTGGCACGGAAGCGGGGCTTTTTCAGCAGGCGGGCATGTCGGTGATCATCTGCGGGCCGGGCTCGATCGAGCAGGCACATAAAGCCGATGAGTTTGTAGCGATAGATCAGCTGGACCAATGCCTCGACGTACTCAGGCGCCTAGGTGACCGGCTAGTGAATTGATGTCTAGGCACTGGGGGGCTCTACACCGCCGCCTTTGACGGCACCCAAAGTATTTTCAGGCCAAAAGAAACACCTTAAGAAACAGGCGGAACCGTGCGGATTCCTGAGTTGTGTTTCTTTTAGTTTCAGGTTTTGAGAAACGTCATGTAATGGGGCACGCGGCCTTCGCGAAGTGCCTTCTTCTCATAGCGGGTTGAGGTCCAGTCGGACCACGGCTCTCGCCAATCTGAGGGGCGGGTGGCCTGCCATTCAAGCCCATGCTTAGGGACTTCCTGCAATGTTTGGCGCACGTAGTCGGGGATGTCCGTAGCCACTCGGAACTCTGCCCCCGGGGCCAGAACGCGGAAAAGCGGTTCGAGATGTTCCGCTGTCACGAACCGGCGACGGTGATGGCGTTTTTTGGGCCAAGGATCGGGGTAGAGCAGGAAAGCGCGTTTGATCGAGCCCTCGGGCAGCACGTCGAACATGTCACGCACATCACCGGGATGGATGCGAATGTTGTTGCAGTTTGCGTCGCGGATTTTCCCAAGAAGCATGGCCACGCCATTTATGTAAGGCTCACACCCTATGATACCGACTTCTGGGTTGAGCGTGGCCTGATGGACCATATGCTCGCCCCCACCGAAACCGATTTCAAGCCACACATCGCGGTCACCAAAAAGCGAATTCAGGTCAATATGTTCACGGTCAGGGTTCACGTCCCAATCAACTGCACCGGGCGATAATCTGTTCAGATCCTCCTCGATATAAGTTTTCTGGGAGGGGCGTAGGGATTTGCCTTTCATCCGCCCATAGAAGTTGCGCCAGGGCGCGCCGGAGGGATGTGTTTTGGGTATCATTGTTTTGGGGAGGCCTTTTTGCCGTTTTGGTATATTTTATAACATAAAAAGCGATCTAAACTGTTATTTTATCCTCAAAGAAATCCAAATTTTTGCCCAATATGCGATGATTTGAGATTCAAACCACAACTGGAATGAAAACGCCACCACCTGTGAGGTAGCGGCGTGGCTGGTTATGTAATCGGCTCATATCGCCTTTTTAAGAGCGTCGACCAGATCCGTTTTCTCCCACGAGAAGCCGCCATCAGGCTCCGCATCACGCCCAAAATGGCCATAGGCCGCCGTGCGCTGATAGATCGGCTTGTTGAGTTCCAGATGTTCCCGAATGCCGCGCGGCGTCAGATCCATCGAGGCCGCGACAGCCTTCTCGATATCGTCAGGCGACACGTCACCCGTGCCATGTGTGTCGGCATAGATCGATAGCGGCTTGGCCACGCCAATCGCGTAGGACAGTTGAATCGTGCAGCGTTCTGCCATACCGGCCGCCACGACGTTCTTAGCGAGATAGCGCGCCGCGTAAGCAGCTGAGCGGTCCACCTTGGTCGGGTCCTTGCCCGAGAACGCGCCACCGCCATGAGGGGCCGCGCCACCATAGGTGTCTACGATGATTTTACGCCCGGTCAAACCCGCATCCCCGTCAGGGCCGCCAATCACGAATTTCCCCGTCGGGTTCACATGCCACTCCGTCTCGGAGGTCAACCAGCCGTCGGGGAGAGTTTCAACGATGTAGGGTTCTACGATGCCACGGATATCATCACTGGAGAGGTCTGCATCAAGATGCTGGGTCGAAAGCACAACCGAAGTCACGCCAACCGGCTTGCCGTTATCATAAAGAACTGACAGCTGCGATTTCGCATCTGGGCCAAGCGCGGGCTCTGCGCCGGATTTGCGCACTTCAGCCAGACGGCGAAGAATGGCATGGGAGTACTGGATCGGCGCCGGCATAAGCGCCTCTGTCTCGGTTGTGGCATAGCCAAACATGATCCCTTGGTCGCCTGCGCCCTCGTCGCGGTCGCCCTCGCCGGTCACGCCTTGCGCAATATGCGCTGATTGCTCGTGCAGCAGATTGGTGACTTCGCAGGTCTTCCAATGGAACTTATCCTGCTCGTACCCGATATCTTTGATACAAGCGCGCGCGATCTCGTCGATCCGTCCCATGTAATCACGCAGCTTGTCCTGATCGGTCAAGCCAACTTCGCCCCCAATCACCACACGGTTCGTGGTGGCAAAAGTTTCACAGGCCACGCGCGCCAGCGGGTCTTCAGCCAGGAAAGCATCAAGAACGGCATCGGATATCCGGTCGCAGACCTTATCCGGGTGGCCCTCTGATACGGACTCAGAGGTAAAGATGTAATTCTGTCGGGACATGAAGTGCTCCATTAGGACAAAAAACTGCCACGTCAGGAAGCCGTTGTGGCAGATTACGCTTGCTTAGGCGTAGGGTGTGTCCGCGTCAACCTCTAACTCGCAGAACACGCATCGTGGCGACGCCGATGAGCACTAAACCTACAAAAATAACAGGAAAATCACCAATTCTGGCATAAACCGTTATCGGAAGGACTGGAGGCAGCGGCGCATCGATCCATCCCGCCTCTCCCAGAGGTAGGCTGTGAGTGATCCGACCTGTCGCGTCTATCATGGCAGACACCCCGGTATTGGCAGCGCGCACCATAGGCAGACCCTGCTCTGCACTGCGGAGCCGCGCTTGAGCGAGATGTTGATAGGGGCCCAATGCCTCACCAAACCAGGCATCATTGGTGATCAACAGGAGGAAGTCAGGACGCTCCTCGTACCCGCCAACATTATGAGGAAAAACGCCTTCGTAACAGATTAGCGGCAGAGCGGTCCCAACCGCGCCCATATCAATCACCTTGGGCCCCGGACCGGGCGTGTAGCCGCCGCCACTATTGGCAGCGAGGCCGGTAATTCCAAAGCGCTCAAGGGTGTCCCGGAATGGCATGTACTCCCCGAACGGGACAAGGTGGTGCTTATCATAAACGGAAGCCACCGCTCCGGTCTCATCCAACAGGATCAGGGAATTGTAGAACCTGTCGTCAGACAGCCTCTGAATACCGGCGACCAGCGGCACGCCCCCGGCCTCGGCTGCAATCACACTCAGGCTGGCCTGTGCTCGTTCCAGAACGACGGGGATCGAGGTTTCAGGCCAGACGATTAGGTCCGGCTGCTGGCCCTGCGCAACGGCAGAAGTAAACTCAAGCTGTCGGTCGAAGAAGACCGGGATCATGGTGGGATCCCATTTCTGGTGTTGCGGAGCATTGGGCTGAACCAGCCGGATAATGGGCGCATCCGGTGCAAGAGCTGGAGGATCAATTTTCGCTTGGGCCAAGAGCGCCACGGGCAACGCGAGGGCAAGACATGCACGCATCCATGACATTTCTACAAGAAACCACAGACCCACAGCTGCCAGCGCGACGAGAGCCGTCAGGCCAAGCGATCCACCGACAGACGCCCAATAGAGCCAGCCCGTATCGATAAATGCATGACCGATCTGCGCCCATGGGAATCCGGTCAGTGCATATGTACGCAAGGCCTCCATCAACACGAAAACCGAAATAAAAACAATTGCCTGTTGGGCTAACCTATGTGTGATCCCACCCACAAAGGCCCAGAAAATACCCAGCCCAAAACTCAACCCAAAAAGCGCAAAGGGCGCCATCCAGCCATGACGGGCGACATCCACCATGAAAGGTTCCACGATCCAGAAAAGCGCCAGCATGAAGTATCCAGTGCCCGCCGCCCAACAAAGTACCATCGCGCGGCGCCAGTCTGGAACGCTGCGGATCAGGCCAAAGACCAGCGCAAGTGCCGTGACGGTTGCGGGCCAGAGTCCAAAAGGCGCCTGCCCCAAGGCCGCAATTGCTCCAAGACCAGCGCAGATCAGAAGTTGAACACGGTGCCGGCGGGTAAGGATGGCATCGATTAGCCCCATGGCCCTTCAGCCGTCCTTGTGGCCTGGCAGTCGAACCCGCAACCGCTTGATGCGTCGAGGATCAGCGTCGATCACCTCAAACACCGTGCCATCAGGGTGCTCCACCATCTCACCCCGGACAGGCACACGGCCCAGTAACATAAAAAGAAGCCCGCCAAGCGTGTCGATCTCCTCTTCATCGATCTCGTCAGCTGAGGTCAGCGAGATGCCAGTCTCTGCCTCGAAATCCTTGAGCGGCGTCTTGGCGAGTGCGACATAGGCGCCACTTTTTTCGACGAACCAGTAAGTATCATCATCCACGTCATGTTCGTCAGTGATCTCACCCACAACCTGTTCAATCAGGTCCTCGATGGTTACTAGCCCGTCCACGCCGCCATATTCGTCGATGACCAGCGCCATGTGACGGCGTTCATTCTGCATGTTCTGAAGCAAAACGCCTATGGGCATGGAGGGCGGCACGAAGAGAAGCGGCCGCAAGAGCTTCTTGAGCGAAAACCGACCACCACCGTTGAACCCGTGCTTAAGCGCAAAGTCCTTCAGATGCGCCATGCCAACGGGCGTGTCCAACGTGCCATCATAAACAGGCAAGCGGGTCAGGCCACTTTCACGGAAGACAGTGACCAACTCATCCTTGTTGATGTCCACCGGAATAGCCACAATGTCAGCCTTGGGAACGGCCACATCCTCAACCGTGAGCGTGCGCAAGTTGACCATGCCCACCGTATCGCGCGCCGGGGCCCCTGCCCCACCTGCCGCCGTAGTATCATCCCCGGGAGAGAAAGCATCAAATATGCGTCGGAAAAAACCACCGGGGTCCTCACCGGTGCTTTCGTTGGTGTTTAGGCTCTCCGCCTGCGCGCTACGCGCTGCGGTAGAAGATCCGTCTATGCTATCGCCCATCTGTCCTATCCGATAAGTGGCACGCACGTCTGAGCGGCCAAGGAGTGCTAATATGGATCAGGCAGACCCAGTTTGCCAAGTATTTCTATCTCTGTTCGTTCCATCAAAGTGGCATCTTGGTCACGGATATGGTCATAGCCGAGCAAATGCAGAGTGGCATGAACAACAAGATGCGTAGCGTGATGGTCAAGGGATTTACCTAGGGCGTCTGCCTCACGCTGGCATGTTTCAAAGGCAATCGCGATATCGCCAAGCTCATCATCACCACCCACAACGGGCAACTTGGGCCGTTTGCCCGGCTCCTGCGCCCCCCGCTCCTCGCTGGGCCATGACAGAACGTTCGTAGGCGTTTTCTTTCCCCTGAAACTGTCGTTTAGCGCAGCAATACGAAGATCGTCACAGGCCAGAACGCTGACAAACCACTCCTGGGGCTCCAGCAGAAAATGGCTCAAGGCAGCAGACACAGCCACATCGGCCAACCCCTCAAAACCCATGTCAGCCCAGCGCCTATCTTCAAAAAGAACCTCCGTCACCACAACACAACCCCCACAAACCATGGCTTCTTTCTAGTAAAAAATACCTTTGGGGAGGCGCCGAAGGCGCCGGGGGCAGAGCCCCCAAACCCAGAGCTCTCAAAAATCCCGCACCAGAAACATCCAATTTTCTGGAGCATTTTTTTGCAAGTACATACGCACTTGGCCTCAGCCAGCGGCGTCATAGGCTTCGATGATAGCAGCCACAAGCGGATGGCGCACCACGTCCTTGGCGGTAAAGTAGTTAAAGGAAATCTTAGGGATGGACTTCAGCAGGCGTTCAGCATCGTGCAACCCGCTGGTCACACCACGCGGCAGGTCCACCTGGCTGCGGTCGCCGGTGATCACCATGCGACTGCCTTCTCCCAGACGGGTTAGGAACATCTTCATCTGCATCGAGGTTGCATTCTGCGCCTCGTCCAGTACCACGAAGGCGTTTGAAAGCGTGCGCCCCCGCATGAAGGCCAGCGGCGCAATCTCGATCTGTTTTTCCTCGATCAGCTTGGCCACCTGCTTGCCCGGCAAGAAATCCCCAAGCGCATCATAAAGCGGCTGCATGTAGGGATCGACCTTGTCCTTCATGTCCCCAGGAAGATAGCCCAGTTTTTCACCCGCCTCGACGGCGGGGCGCGACAGGATGATCTTGTCAACCTTGCCCTCAATAAACATGCTGACACCTGCCGCTACCGCCACATAGGTCTTACCTGTCCCCGCAGGCCCAATGCCGAAGGCAAGCTCATTCTTGAAGAGCGACATCACATAGGCCTTCTGCGCATCAGTGCGTGGCTCTACCAGTTTTTTACGGGTCTTGATCTCGACCGTACCACCGCGAAACATCTCTAGCTGGTCCCCGGCGTAGCTACCGTCCTGAAGCTCTGGCCCACCCATGCGCAACTCCCGGTCAACATCAGCCGATTCGACGGCACGGCCCGACTCCAACCGCTGGTAGAGAGAGTTTAGCACCGTGACCGCAGCCCCTGTGCTGTCAGGTTCCCCGATAACGGAAAGCTGATTCCCCCGCCGCATAATCTGCACACCCAACTGCCTTTCAATCTCGGCCAGGTTACGATCATGTTCTCCACAAAGATCAATCAGCAGGAAATTATCGGGAAATTCAACGACCTCTTCCTGCAAGGACGCCATAGGTTCATTCGGGGGCAACGCGGTTGTGGCCAAACAGCTCTCCTGATCCTCAGTGTTCTTGGTCAAGGTGCCAATATGATACGCCAACTTCAAGATGTTGGGGCAAATTGTCGTGCAACTGCTATAAAAAAGCCGCGGTGGTCCTGAAAACCCCGCGGCTCTTGCTTGATTTTCGATCTGATCAGATCGGATCGCTCACGAATGAACCAGATTTGTAGGCTCCGGTCGCCACGTTAGGCGGCGCTGTACCAGAGCAGACAGGCTTGCCATACTTATCCAACCGTTGCGACAAGTAACCTTCGGCGCCATCGTCGATAATCCAGTGGTCACAGCCGTTAGGGTCCACCCAGATGCCTGCCTGAAGCTGGCTCAGATGCTTGCTGTCAATGCCACGGTCCACTGTCTTATCCACCTTGGAGCCCAGGCAACCAGATAGGGCCATCGCCGCTGTAAGAACCAGCGTCAGTTTAAAAATCTTCATTATGTCCCCCTAGCGAATGCATATGATTTCAACGCGACGGTTCTGCTGCATACCCGCTGCGGTGTTGTTGGAAGCTTTCGGCAGCCGCTCCCCATAGCCGCGCACATCGGCGATCCGGGCGCCGCTTTGGGCCGCGATGGCGGCAACAGCGTTTGCACGGCGCAAAGACAGGGCAAGGTTGTACTCATCCGAGGCCCTGCTGTCCGTGTGTCCGGTGATGATGTAGGAAATCGCACCGGTCGACTGGAAGAAGCTCATTAAATGCTGGCGCCCGGCTGCATTGATGTGGTGGCTGTCTGTGGCAAAAAGCTGATCGGAGTTCATCACCCCACAGACATTGCCACGGCGGCATACGGGTATGCCCTGACGATTCACATGGGGGGTCATGTACCCTTCCCAACCGTCGTCCATTACCCAATGTTCGCATCCATCGGGATCCACCCAAATGGTCGGAATATAACGTTCGCCGATCACTACGCGCGTACTGCTTTGAGCAGCTGCAGCATCAACGAACAATGTGGCGCCGAGGGCTGCGGCAGCAAGTCCCCCCAAGACACCGCGACCTGTTTTCACAAGAAAATCTCGCACAGCCACTGTCCTTTATTTTAGATCCCCCACACCGCCAACGGCCCGAGCAAAGGACCCCGGTGGCGCAAAAATGTCTTTTTAGTCTAGCAAGTTTGACTTTGTTGTGAAGCCTAAATGCAAGCGCATTGTTGCGCTCCTGGAAACAACAAACAGCGAAGCAGCAGCTGCGTCACGTAAGTAGAAACCGGCACCTAGTTGGTACGACCCTGCCATGCAAGACCCAGCTCAGGGTACCAAGAGCCGCCCAGCCAGAGAGTTGGTGCCGCTCTCAGTAATCTGGACGTCGCAGATATCCCCAACACGCACGTTGGCATTTGCAACATGGACGGCGTGCAGATACTCCGACTTACCCACCATCTGGCCCTCAAACCGACCAGGCTTTTCAAACATGACCTTCACGGTCTTGCCCACCATCTCGTCCTGGACCTCTCTTTGTTGAAGAGTGATCAACGATTGCAGACGCTGCAGCCGGTCGGATTTTTCATCCTCGCTGACCTGTGCACGTTCCGCCGCCGGAGTGCCAGGTCTGGTGGAGTACTTGAACGAGAAGGCATAGCCGTAGCGGACCTGTTCAATCAAAGCTGTTGTTTCTTGAAAGTCTGCCTCTGTCTCTTCCGGGAATCCCACAATGAAATCCCCTGACATCAGGATGTCGGGGCGAGCAGCGCGAATGCGTTCAATCAGACGCAGATAGCTTTCGGCCGTGTGGCTGCGGTTCATTCGCTTGAGGATGCGGTCACTGCCCGACTGAACAGGCAGATGCAGATAGGGCATGAGCTTATCACAGGTGCCATGCGCCTCTATCAGGTCGTCGGACATATCGTTGGGGTGCGAGGTGGTGAAGCGGATTCGCTCCAAACCATCCACGTCGTTTAGCGCCCAGATTAGCTTGGCCAGTGTCCAGGCATCCCCGTCCGGACCCACACCGTGATAGGCGTTCACGTTCTGGCCCAGCAGGGTTATTTCCCGTACGCCGCGTTCCACCAGGTCACGGGCCTCCTCCACGATACGCATGGCAGGGCGACTCACCTCGGCGCCTCGTGTATAGGGAACCACACAGAAGGCACAAAACTTGTCGCAGCCTTCCTGCACAGTTAGGAACGCTGCCGGGGCACGCTTGGCCTTGGGGCGTTTGCGCAACTCATCAAACTTATCCTCCACCGGGAACTCCGTATCGAGCGCTTTCTCCCCACCCCGTGTTTTTGCCTCAAGCTGAGGCAGCTTGTGATAGCTTTGCGGGCCCACCACCAAGTCAACCAATGGCTGACGGCGCATGATCTCTTCACCCTCGGCCTGGGCCACACAGCCCGCCACCCCTATCTTAAGGTCTGGGTTCTTCTGTTTGAGACCCTTGAAGCGGCCCAGTTCGGAATAAACCTTCTCTGCCGCTTTCTCTCGGATGTGGCATGTGTTTAGCAGGATCATGTCTGCATCGTCCGGCTTGCTTGTCTCGACATAACCGGCGCCACCCATAGCCTCGGCCATACGCTCGCTGTCGTAGACGTTCATCTGGCATCCATAGGTTTTGATGTAGAGTTTTTTTGGCTCAGCCATGGTGATCTCTGAAGGTTGAAGCGGATATTCGAGGGCATATAGACTGTTTGTCACCGTGTTCCCAGCCGTGACTTGCAATGGATTACAATTTGGCCGATTTTTAAGACAGAACAGACCGAGGCAACCATGGATTTCGAATCTCTCAGCGAGGTACTTTCAAGGGGCCAGTCTCTTTTGGCAAAGGGGCCGATTGCGCTTGTCTTCGTGGAAGATGCTGTCGAGGTGGACAGCACTCTGCGCCACCATATCGACTGCGGTTTCAGACAGGTATTTTCGTTCATGCCTGCAGATTTCGCGCTGGCGAAGGACATAGCCGAGAAAGTGCATCGGGTAGGCTTCAACATCAAACATGGCGATAGTTTCGTCGACGCGGTCAACCAAATGATTGCGGCAACACCGCAGGAGTGGCTGTATTATTGCTTCAACGCAGAATACCTTTTCTTTCCTTTTTGCGAAACCCGTAGCGTTGAGGAGCTTCTGACCTTCCACGCGGAAGAGAGACGCAATGCGATGCTGACTTATGTTATTGATATATACGCAAAAGATCTGACAAGATTCGAAAATGGGGTCTCGCTGAACACCGCCCATCTCGACAAGTCAGGGTATTATGCGCTGGCCCGAAAGATAAGTGAGGACAGCGATGATCCAATCATCCGGCAACTGGATTTCTTCGGCGGGCTGAGATGGCGGTATGAGGAACATGTGCCACAGGACAAACGCAAGATCGACCGCATTGCGCTTTTCCGGGCGAAACCCGACCTAAGACTGCGGGGCAATCACACCTTCGATGACGAGGAATACAATACTTATGCCTGCCCTTGGCATAACAACCTGACCGCCGCAGTGATGTCTTTTCGCACAGCTAAGGCGCTAAAGAGCAATCCCGGATCAACTTTTGATATTAAGAGCTTTGCCTGGCACAACTCTGCGCCATTCGAGTGGCATTCGCGCCAGCTGCTAGACCTCGGCCTGATGGAGCCCGGTCAGTGGTTCTGACAACGACACACACTTATGGCGACATCTGATAACGCCAGCCCGTTTTTAAACAGTTGGCGGCAAAAATTGGAATTTCGTTAACCAGATTTCTGAGAGCTCTGGGCATCCCTCAGTTTCGGTTGTCCAGCAACCATTGCGTGATCGCGTTGTATTGCCCTTGCCCTGCCATTCCATTCGAACCCGAGAACAGGCTCCTCACAAAACCACGTGAGGTTTCGACATCCTCGAAGGCCAATGTGGTGACTTCCGCTACCCGCACCATCCCATCATGCACTGGAGGGGCAAGGCCACGTTCGTGCCAGACCGCGTAAAGCCCGATCCCGGCAACAGCCCACAACATAAATCGAGCCCAGCGGTTCGCGTAGCGGGAACGGGCGGCGTAGGCCCTACTGCGGGCCTTTGATTTTGCGGCGTCTACATAATCCATGGCTAAGCATTAACAGCCCAGCTCGGCCATTTCGCGAAGGAAACGTGGCAAAATTTTGTTATAGGTTCTCGGCCTGCGGCATACCCAGCACGTGATAACCACCATCCACGCGAATGATCTCACCGCTGGTAAAGGCACCTGCCGGGGACGCGAGGTAGACTGCTGTGCCCCCCACCGCTTCAAGGGTTGCATTCGAGCGCAAAGGGGCATTTTCCTCAGTATGCCGGAAGGTCTTGCGCGCCCCGCCTATCGCCGCACCCGCCAGCGTTTTCATCGGACCAGGCGAAATGGCGTTAACTCTGATTCCATCAGGTCCCAGGTCATTGGCCAAGTAGCGTGTTGTGGCCTCTAGAGCCGCTTTTGCTACGCCCATGACGTTGTAGTTCGGTGCCACCCGGCTGGACCCCTGATATGTCAAGGTCAGCAGCGTCCCACCGTTTTTCTGCATCATCGGGTAGGCGCGGCGCGCCACCTCGATGAAGGAATAGCAGGAAATATCCATCGAGTTCTTGAAGTTCTGGCGGGACGTATTGAGGAAACGGCCCGTCAGTTCCGACTTGTCAGAATAGGCGATGGCATGGACCACAAAATCAATCGTCGGCCAGGTCTGCGCCAGCGTCGCAAACCCTGCCTCGACCGAAGACTCATCGGTCACATCCATGTCCAGCAACAGGTCGGAACCAAGCGATTGCGCCAGCGGCGCCACCCTCTTGCCAAAGGCATCACCCTGGTAAGAAAACGCTAGCTCCGCCCCTGCGTCATGCATGGCCTTGGCAATTCCCCAAGCGATCGAGCGGTCATTGGCGACACCCATGATCAACCCGCGCTGGCCTGTCATTGATCTGTTCATCAACGCATCACCCATTGTACTTGCTCATCAACATGGACCCGTTGGTGCCACCAAACCCGAAGGAATTGGTCATAACCGTATCTAGACCAGCGTTGTCCACACGTACCTGCGCTACTTCTCCGAGGTTGATGCCCGGATCAAGCGTTTCGACGTTGATCGACGGGATGATGAAGTCATTGTCGAGCGCGAGCAGGCAAAATATTGCCTCTAGCGCCCCAGCCGCACCCTGCGCATGGCCCGTCATAGACTTGGTGGAGCTTATCGGCGGCACGTGGCCCTCTCCGAAAATGCGGCGCACGGCCTCGACCTCGCCTACGTCACCGACTGGGGTCGAGGTGCCGTGAGCGTTGATGTAGCCCACCTTGCGATCCTCCCCAAGCTGGCCTAGCGCCAGCCGCATTGCCCTTTCACCGCCCTCTCCCGAGGGCGCGACCATGTCATGGCCATCCGATGTGGCGGCATAGCCTGTGACTTCAGCATAGATTTTCGCACCGCGCGCAAGCGCGTGCTCGAGCTCTTCGAGAACGACAATGCCACCGCCCCCGGAAATCACGAAGCCGTCACGGTCCACATCAAAGGCACGCGAGGCCTTGTCCGGGGTGTCATTGTACTTCGACGACATCGCCCCCATCGCGTCGAAGAGGCATGAGAGCGTCCAGTCCAATTCCTCTGCGCCACCGGCGAACATCACATCCTGCTTGCCCATCATGATCTGCTCTGCCGCGTTGCCAATGCAATGCAGCGAAGTTGAGCAGGCCGAGGTAATGGAATAGTTGATGCCTTTAATTTTGTAGGCGGTCGACAGGTTGGCTGAAATGGTCGAGCACATCGCCTTGGGCACTGCAAACGGGCCGATTCGCTTGGTGGCCCCGGTTTTCAGCACTGTCTGGTGCGCGGTCAGCATGGCTGAGGTGGACGGGCCTCCAGAGCCTGCGACAAGACCGGTGCGCGGATTGACGATATCGCCCTCTTCCAGGCCCGCATCAACGATGGCCTGTCCCATGGCAATATGGGCGTAGGCCGCGCCGGGTCCCATGAAGCGTAGGGTTCGTTTATCGACATGTTCCGCCAAGTCGATATCAACCGCGCCGGCGATCTGGCTTCGAAAGCCATGTTCAGACATCTGTTCGTTGGCCGTGATGCCCGACCGACCCGCTTTAAGCGATGCGGTCACTTCCTCTGCGGTGGTTCCGATGCTCGAGACGATCCCCAGCCCGGTGACAACGACGCGACGCATATGCGCTCTCCCTCTTAACCTGGTTTCGGGTCGTAACTGCGGGCTTGATCAGTTTTCCGACAGGGCGACCTTCATATCCTTGACCTGATAGATCACCTCACCATCGGCTTCGACACGTCCATCCGCAACCCCCATAGTTAGGCGGCGGGTCTGGATAGCCTTGGTGAAGTCGACATAATAAGTCAGCATGCTGCGGTCAGGGCGCACCATGCCGGTCAGCTTGACCTCGCCCACGCCTAGCGCATAGCCGCGCCCAGCCCAACCACGCCAGCCCAGGTTAAAGCCAGTCAATTGCCATAGCCCGTCCAGCCCAAGACAACCCGGCATAATTGGGTTGCCCGGAAAATGGCACCCAAAGAACCAAAGATCTGGTTTGATGTCGAACTCTGCCACCACATGGCCCTTACCGTGCTCTCCGCCATCGCCGGATATATCGGTAATGCGATCCATCATCAGCATTGGTGGTTCAGGCAATTGTGCATTGCCGGGGCCAAACAATTCGCCCCGGGCGCATTTCAGCAGATCTTCTCTGTCGAAACGGCTCGGATACTCAGCCATTCTGACGGCCCCTTCCTGTCACTTTGATGTTGCTTGCGCCCCTCTAGCATCGCTGCGAAGGCCCATGCAAGCCTTGGAGGGTCCTGACACACTGTCTCGGGGGGTCGATATTTGATTGGAATCCAGCCGATAAAAGCCCTATATGGGGGACAGAGAAGGAAAGATCATGACCGACACGCAAGCAACCACACGCGGAACGCAGTGGCTAGCAACGGCAAACCTGAGGCCAACGCGTCAAAGGGTTGCGATTGCAGCGCTTCTAGTAGGAGATGGCAAGCATCGTCACTTCACAGCGGAAAGCTTGTTCGCCTCCGCCAAGGATATTGGCCAGAAGGTTTCGCTGGCGACTGTTTACAATACAGTGCGTGCGTTTTGTGATGCAGGGCTGGTTCAGGAGGTGACTGTAGAAGGCTCAAAGAGTTACTTTGACACCAACACGCATGATCACCCGCATTTCTTCTGGGAAGATGAACAGACTCTAACAGATGCCCCTGCAGAAGAGTTAGAGATTACGCGAATACCGCAAGCCCCAGATGGTTCAGAGATCGCGAGCGTTGACGTGGTGATCCGCCTTCGAAAAACTCGCAGCTGATCCACCGGACAATCCTTAACACCCAACTCTGCAGAGCAGCCTTAAAAAAGGGGGCCTTTTACATGCGCGCCGTTTGTTATGACCGCTTCGGCGAGGCCGCCGATGTGCTATCCATCCAGAATTTCGAGCCGGTCGCGCCGGGCCTGGGTGAGGTGCGTGTTCGGTTGTATTATTCGGGTGTAAATCCCTCAGACGCCAAGGCTCGTGCAGGTCTGCGTCCGGGTGTGACCAAGCCCGCCTTTGCACAGATCGTACCTCATTCGGACGGCTCTGGGGTGGTTGAAGCCTTGGGCGAGGGTGTTGACGCATCCCGCTTGGGACAACGCGTGTGGATATGGAACGGCCAATGGCAACGCGCCCTCGGTACGGCAGCTGAATATATCACCCTACCACAGGAACAGGCAGTACCGCTCCCCGATGAAGTGTCGAACGAGGTCGGTGCGACGCTGGGCATTCCCGGGCTCACTGCGGCGCAAACCGTGTTTGGCGGGGGGGATGTGGCCGGAATGACGCTGCTGGTTAGCGGTGGGGCCGGATCAGTGGGCCACAGTGCGGTGCAGCTTGCCAAATGGGGCGGCGCGCGCGTAATCGCGACTTGCTCGGCTGCCGCGCAGGACGAGGTGCGCGCGGCGGGCGCGGACTTGGTGTTCGACTATCGCGATCCCGAGCTAGCCGCGAAAATCACCGATGCCACGGATGGTTTGGGCATAGATCGCGCCGTGGAGGTTGAGTTCGGCCAGAACGCGCCACTGCTAACCGAGGTGATGAAACCACTGGGCACAATTGCCACCTATGGCTCGGGGAAGGACATGACACCGGTTTTTCCGTTTGGCCCGATGATGTTCAAGGCGCTGAAAATTGATATCTCGCTGATTTATATCCTGCCTCTGGAAGCCCGGCAGGCCGTGATTGCAAGGCTGCATGCCGCCCTTGGAGATGGCGGACTAAAACCTCGTATTGATTGCGTCTTTGATTTCCAAGACTGCGCCGCCGCCCATGACGCCGTGATGGCTGCTGGGCGGAAGGGTGCGGCCCTTTTGCGGGTGCGCTGACTGGCCTGCTCGTCTGCCCTGACGGAATAGCCTCGCACGTTTTGCGACTTCTTTCTGGTTGATAATACCTTTGCCAGCGGCAAAAGCTGATCACAACATCGGGTCTTTCGCACCGGACGAGGCCATGTCACTCTGTGCCAATGACCGGAGGACCAGCATGCCCATAACAACTTGTATTTTCGACGCTTACGGCACGCTCTTCGACGTTGCCGCCGCAGCCCGTATCGCGGCAGCAGAACCCGGGCGTGACGCCTTCGCCGCCAAGTGGCCCGCCATCGCCAGCCACTGGCGGCTCAAGCAGCTACAATACACTTGGCTGCGCGCCGTCATGGACACCCACACCGGGTTTTGGCAGGTTACGCAGGATGGTCTTGACTGGGCGCTGGAGGCCGAGGGTCTCGCAGGCGACGACGAATTACGCAATCGCCTGTTGCAGCTTTACTGGGAGTTGGAAGCCTATCCTGAAGTGCCCATGATGCTGCAATCCCTCAAGGAGATGGCCAAGAACACCGCGATTCTATCGAATGGTTCTCCCGACATGCTGAAAGGTGCGGTGGATTCGGCTGGCATTGGCGCGGTTCTGGATGATATTCTATCCGTAGAAAGCGTGGGCGTGTTCAAGCCGGCAATGGTGGTCTATGACCTTGTGAGAGACCGCTTTGGATGTGATCCAGGTGAAGTGCTTTTCGTATCCTCCAATGGCTGGGATGCCGCAGCGGCAGCCGGATACGGGTTTCAGACTGCGTGGGTCAACCGCTCGGGAGAGCCAATGGATAGGCTTCCAGCGCAACCCGGCACCGTGATGTCGGACCTCACCAGCATTCCGGACCTGGCACGCTAATGCCCAGTTTCACCACCTCCGACGGGATTGGCCTACATTACGAAGATGATGGTCAGGGTCCCCCCGTTCTTTGCCTTGCAGGTTTGACCCGCAACAGCCAGGATTTCACCTATCTACTGCCCCATCTGTCAGGGCACCGCGTAATCCGGATGGATTACCGTGGCCGTGGAAAATCAGAGTATCCCGAGGATTTCATGTCCTACAACATCCTGCGCGAGGGCCGGGATGCGGTGGAGCTGCTGGACCATCTGGGCCTGAACAAGGTTACGATCATTGGCACCTCGCGCGGGGGGCTGATCGCCATGGCGCTTTCAGTCACTGATCCGCAACGCTTGCACGCTGTTATCCTCAACGATATCGGCCCCGAGGTGGCACCAGCGGGGATCGAACGCATAATGGATTACGTAGGCAAGACCCCTCCCTTCGTTACCCTTGATGCAGCAGCGGAGGCATTGCACATAGGTCATGCGCGGGACTTTCCGGGCGTGTCGCTTGAGCGCTGGCGCGAACAGGCAGAATTCATGTGGGAAGATGCCCCCGGCGGCGGTATCCGCCTGCGCTATGACTCACGATTGCGCGATGCGCTGATCGGTCAGGCTGGTGTGGGGAACGCTCCGGATCTTTGGCAGCTTTTCGATGGGCTCAAGCCCAAACCGCTGGCCGTGATAAAAGGGCAGAATTCTGACCTTTTATCTGAGGGAACTCTGGCCAAGATGCAGGCCCGCCACCCCAGCATGATCACCGCTATCGTGGCAGATCGCGGACATGTGCCATTTCTTGACGAGCCGGAAGCGCTGGACGTCATTCATAAACTTCTAGAGGCACCTGCATGAGCAACATCGACATGATCCGCGCCGCCGCCACACGGCTTGAGGGGCACGCCCTGCGCACGCCGCTGCTGAGCTCTCAATTCCTTGATGAGATAGCGGGGCGCAGGCTTTTGATAAAGGCAGAATGCCTGCAGCATACGGGTAGTTTCAAGTATCGCGGTGGGCGCTCTGCCGTGTCGGCGCTGGATCCAAAAACCCGGGCAAAGGGCCTTATTGCCTATTCGAGTGGCAACCACGCGCAGGGCGTGGCTCGCGCAGCAGCAGAGTTTGGCGTGCCAGCGGTTATTATCATGCCCAATGATGCCCCAGCACTAAAGATCGAAAATACTCGGGCCCTTGGCGCCGAGGTTGTGCTTTACGACCGGCCCAGCGGGGAAAGTCGGGAAGAATTGGGAGAGGCCATTCAAGCCGAGAGGGGCATGACCCTGATCCGGCCCTATGATGAACCACAGGTGATCGCAGGTCAGGGCACATGCGGGCTGGAAATTGCCGCGCAGGCGCGGGCACTGAACGTGGAAGAGGCCGAAGTTCTGGTCTGTTGCGGCGGTGGCGGTCTGACGTCAGGCATCGCCCTAGCGTTTGAGGCCGACGCCCCTGGTATGCGTGTGCGCCCCTGTGAGCCCGAAGGCTTTGACGATGTGAAACGCTCGCTGATCTCGGGCCATATTGAGACCAATGGGAAGACCGCGGGCAATATCTGCGACGCCATTCTGACACCAGCACCGGGGCAGATCACCTTTCCCATTCTAAAGCGGCTGAGCGGGCCGGGCATTGTCGTCACTGAGACAGAATGCCTGCGCGCCATGGCGTTGATTTTCCAGCGACTGAAACTGGTGGCTGAGCCAGGCGGTGCGGCGGCCGTGGCGGCGGCTCTGTTTCATGCCGATGAGGTGGGTGGAGACACAGTCATCTGCACCATTTCCGGCGGCAATGTCGATGCTGCTATGTTCACCCGCGCTCTGACCACGGAGTGTGGCACTTGACCCGTGTCACCATTGCAAGCTTTAACATCAAGAACCTGATCGGACCGGACAAGGAATATTACGCTTTCCAGAGCTACACGCCCGAGGAATATGCTTGGAAGCTCGATTGGATGGCAGATCAGCTTCTTACCCTAAATGCTGACATCGTCGGTTTTCAAGAAATCTTCGAGGAGGACGCCCTACAGGCCGTGATTGACGAGGCATCAAGCCGTGCCGAGGCTCATAATGCGGCCAGTGTTCCCGATAGTTCCAAACGCTATCACCGCAAGGCCATTTTCCGCAAGCTCAGGCTTGAACCCTACAAGGACGCCGCCCTCGCATTTGCGCCAAACGTGGCTGATGCCGGCGCGCCTGGCAAACGCAGGCCGGGCCTCGCGATCTTGTCACGCTTTGGTTTCGAGGGCACGCCCGAGATCATCCAAGACCTGACTGAGCCCCTGCGCATCCCATTTCAACCCCTGCGCGGTCTGGATGGCACGGATACGGGCCACTATGAACTGCGCCGCGTTTCTCGCCCAATCCTAAAGGTACGCGTTCCAGTCGGCGCCCAGACCATCACCGTCTTCAATTGCCACCTCAAATCGAAATTGGGCGAATTCGACAAGCCCGAGGGCGCCGGCTACCCGCCCGAGGCTGATCTCACGCGCTATGACCCTCTTGGCCGCGCTATGGGCAGCCTACGCGCCGCGCTCCGGCGCATGGCGGAAGCTTGGGTTTTGCGAAAGGCCGTGGTCGACGAAATCAACGAGGGCTACCCGGTGATCGTGCTGGGTGATTTCAACGATGGCGAACATGCCGTCAGCTCCGAGATAATCACCGGGGAGACCCCGTTTCGCAACTACGCCTGGATGCTGCGCCACGATGCAACCTCGGCATCTGACCGCTACTCGAAAGAGGAAAATATCCAAATCACCAAGGATGTGGAACGGGTGCGCCTACATTCTGCCGAGAAGCTTTTCGTGCGTAAGTCCCTGCGCGACATGGTCTACACGGCAGCCTTTGGCGGCAATTACCAATCCATTGACCAGATATTCCTGTCACGCCATTTTCAACCCGACAATCCTGATCGACTGGGCGACATGGTCTATTTCTCGGTCTTCAACGATCACCTGACCGACGGCTCTCACCCCGAAGCGCCGTACAACAAACTGGCGTCGGATCATGGACAGATCATGGCCCATATTGACCTGATAGACAGATAAGAAAGGCAAACCATGCGCACCCAAGTGGCCATCATCGGCGGCGGACCTTCAGGGCTCCTGCTCTCGCAACTGCTGCTGCGCCAGGGGATAGAAACCGTGGTGCTTGAACGCCACTCTCGGGCGCATGTTCTTGCGCGCATTCGGGCGGGAGTGCTGGAAACGGGGCTCACCGGGCTAATGCAGGAAGCTGGCGTCAGCGCCCGGATGGAGGCCGAGGGCTTACCCCATAATGGCACCTGCTTGGCCCATGATGAAGGCGCATTTCGCATAGATTTCAAGGCTATGACTGGGCGGAGCGTTCTCGTCTACGGCCAAACCGAGGTAACAAAAGATCTTTACGATGCCCGCGATGCGGCGGGTGGCACCACACTTTTCAATTGCGCGGATGTCACGCTGCATGACGTTGACAAGGACCGCCCCTTTGTGACTTTCACGCATGACGGCCAGGGCAAGCAACTCAAGTGTGATTTTATTGCCGGATGTGACGGGTTCCACGGCCCATCCCGGCGGACCATTCCCGAACACAGCCGTCGGGAGTTTGAAAAGACCTATCCTTTTGGCTGGCTGGGCGTCCTGTCGCGCACACCACCCGTAGACCATGAGCTGATCTACGCCAACTCAACCCGAGGATTTGCGCTCTGTTCCATGCGCAATCCAGAGCTCAGTCGCTACTACATCCAGTGCCCTCTCTCCGACAGCCCTGATGACTGGGACGACGCACGCTTCTGGCAAGAGCTCAAACGTCGTCTGCCCGCAAGTGCGGCCGACAGTCTTGAGACGGGGCCCTCGATTGAAAAATCCATCGCGCCCCTTCGGTCTTTCGTGTGTGAACCAATGCAATGGGGGCGGCTTTTCCTATGCGGGGATGCCGCCCATATCGTGCCACCGACAGGCGCCAAGGGGCTGAACACGGCGGCAGGCGATGTCCATTACCTCTACCACGCGCTTCTGCGGCACTACCACGACAAGGACGGTGACGGTCTCATCACTTATTCCCAAACGGCGCTGCAACGGGTCTGGAAAACCCAGAGGTTCAGCTGGTGGATGACCAACCTGCTGCACCGTTTCCCAGATCAGTCTCCGTTTGACATCCGCGTGCAGCAGGCCGAATTAGCCTATTTAGAGCATAGCGAGGCAGCTCAGCGCAACCTGGCCGAAAGCTATGTCGGCATGCCCTACTGAACTTGCCAGAAAAGGAGACAATGATGCCCCAGCTGGAACTTGATGGTGCCACGATCTTTTACCGTGAAGATGGCGACCTCTCCGGCGTGCCGGTGGTCTTTTCGAACTCCCTTGGAACGGACCTGTCACTCTGGGATCCAATCCTACCCCACCTACCGGATGGACTGCGCATCGTCCGCTATGACAAGCGTGGTCATGGGCAAAGCACGGTGCCAGATGCACCGTATTCAATGGGCCGGCTGGTGCGGGACGTGGAACAGCTGATGGATCATCTTGAGATCACAAATGCCATGTTCGTGGGCCTTTCAATTGGTGGTCTGATCGGCCAGGGGCTGGCCTGCAAGCGGCTCGACCTGGTGCGCGCCATGGTGCTCTCTAACACGGCAGCCAAGATCGGCACGCAGAAGATCTGGCAAGACCGGATTGACGCGATCCGCGCGCGCGGGCTTGAGGCGGTGGCCGATGCTACGATGGAGCGCTGGTTCTCGCGTGATTTCATTCAGAATGGCGATCTGGCCAAGTGGCGCGGGCTTTTCACCAGCCAACCGGCTGAGGGCTATATTGGTTGCTCCATGGCTATAGCGAACACGGATTTCTACACGTCCACAAGCGGCCTACGCCTTCCGGTTTTGGGCATAGCTGGGTCCGAGGATGGCGCAACACCGCCAGACCTGATGCGAGAAACGATCAACCTTGTACCCGGCTCTCGGTTGGAGCTGATGCGCCGTGTGGGTCACCTGCCTTGCGTGGAAGCGCCCGAGGCCTATGCTTCACTTCTCACTGATTTCTTCCGCAAAACCGGTCATATCTGAGCTCAACACTCGGGAGGCCATTCCGATGAAGAGCAACTGAACGGTTATCGGCACATAAGCAATTTGAGCGTTGCCTAAACCCTCTTAAACCGCTTAAGTCACCCCACAAAGCCGCCCCTCGCGGCACAAGGCGGAGACCGCGATGACCGGGCGAGGGCCAACCCTTTTCATTTTGCTGACCGTTATGATCGACTCGATGGGCATCGGGCTGATCCTGCCGGTCATGCCCGCACTTCTGCTGGAAGTCGAAGGCGGAAGCCTCGCTAATGCAGCGCTCTGGGGCGGCATCCTGACAACCAGCTTCGCGGTCATGCAGTTTCTCTTCGGCCCCATCGTGGGCAACCTCTCAGACCGTTATGGGCGCAGGCCCGTGCTGCTGGTGTCGCTTTTCGTGATGGCACTGGATTACGTGGTCATGGCGCTGGCGGGCACCATCTGGCTGTTGCTGGTCGGGCGCATCATCGGCGGCATCGCAGGCGCTACGCACTCCACGGCGCTCGCCTTTATGGCCGATACGTCCTCCAAGGAAGATCGTGCAGCGCGGTTTGGCTTGGTCAGTGCCGCTTTCGGGCTGGGCTTTGTCCTTGGCCCTGTGATTGGCGGCATCCTGGGCGACCTGGGTACCCGGGCACCCTTCTATGCCGCCGCAGCCCTGGCGGGGCTAAACTTCCTCTTTGGCCTTATGATTCTACCAGAAACCGTGACCGACGCTATCCGGCGGCCCTTCTCATGGGCCCGTGCCAACCCGTTTGGCGCCATCCGACAAATCCGACAACTTCCCCGGCTGGCCCGGCTTTTACTTGTGCTTCTGCTCTTTCAGATGGCGACCAATGTTTATCCGGTGATCTGGGCCTATTTCACACAGGCCCAGTTCGACTGGTCGCCGGGGATGATAGGGATCTCGCTGGCGGCCTTCGGTATTTCTATGGCGATTGTACAGGGCGGCGTAATCCGGATCACCATCGCCCGGTTCGGTGAGGTCAAAACTGTCGTGCTGGGCTTTGGCTTTTCCATCATCGCCTTTCCCCTGCTGGCCTTCATCACCAGTGGCACGCTTGCCCTAATCCTAACCCCTATCGCCGCGCTCGCGGCTATAACCGGCCCCGCGCTCCAGGCGATCATGTCCCAAAACACACCTCAGGACGCGCAGGGGGAATTGCAAGGCCTCATCACCTCAGTCAATGCGCTGGCCATGATTTTCGCCCCACTGCTCATGACTTCCGTATTTGCCGCCGCCACCAAGCCCGATGGCGCAATCTTCCTGCCCGGCGCCCCGTTTCTTGCAGCTCTTCTTCTTACCTTCGGCGCGCTAACGCTGTTCATCGTCCACAAAGTCGATAATTCCAGCGTACCCCACCCCTGACCCCTTCTTTCGCGCTTGAACCGATGCGATTATTCGAGTCAGGCTCAAATTATCGTTCCGGCAGAGGCGGAGGCCCCAATGAAACTGCACGATCTCGACGTGATCATAACCTCCCCACCGGCGCCTGGCTGGGGCGGGCGCTACTGGATTATTGTCAAGCTAACGACCGATGACGGGGTCACCGGCTGGGGTGAATGCTATGCAACAACTGTTGGGCCCGAAGCGATGGTGCCCGTCATTCGCGACGTGTTCGCGCGCCATATGCTGGACGAAAGCCCCGAAAATATCGAGCTTATGTTCCGCCGTAGCTATTCCAGTGGCTTTACTCAGCGCCCCGACTTGACAGTTATAGGGGCCTTTTCAGGGCTTGAGATGGCATGTTGGGATATTTTAGGTAAGGCGAGGGGGCGGCCCGTCTGGGCGATGTTGGGCGGGCGGATGAATGCCCGGGTGCGTGCCTATACTTACCTCTATCCCCTGCCCCATCACCCGATCAATGACTTCTGGACCTCGCCCGAAATGGCGGCAGAAAGTGCTGCTGATTGCGTTGCGCGTGGGTTTACGGCCATCAAGTTCGACCCGGCCGGACCTTACACGTTGCGCGGCGGACATATGCCTGCGATGTCGGACATCACGCTTTCTGTGGCATTCTGCAAAGCCATTCGGGAAGCGGTCGGCGAGAAGGCCGATCTGCTGTTTGGTACCCATGGCCAGTTCACCACCGCAGGCGCCATCCGGCTGGGTCAGGCGTTAGAGCCCTATTCACCGCTCTGGTACGAGGAACCAATCCCGCCGGACAATATTGGGCAGATGGCACAGGTGGCTGCAAAAATTCGCATCCCAGTCGCCACGGGAGAACGGCTTTGCACGAAGGCCGAATTTGCACCTGTCCTGCGCGAGGGCGCGGCCTCAATCCTGCAACCTGCCCTTGGGCGCGCCGGCGGCATCTGGGAAGTCAAAAAGATCGCTGCCATGGCCGAGGTCTACAACGCCCAGGTCGCCCCGCATCTCTATGCCGGTCCGGTGGAATGGGCAGCGAATGTGAACCTTGCCGTCTCCATTCCCAACATCCTGATGTGCGAAACGATCGAAACGCCGTTCCATGACGGGCTGATTAAATCCAACATCCAGGTCGAGGACGGCTTTATCACCGCCCCCGAAACCCCAGGCCTTGGCATCGACGTGGATGAGGCCCTTGCCCGTGCTCATCCCTATGAGGGGGGTGGCCTGCATCTCCAGATGCAGGAAGCGCCGTGTGACTATGCCAATGGCAACGCCTTCACCGGTGGCGCGCCGCCCAAGGAACACTGACCACGCCCGAAACGTTTACAAGATTTCATGCCTGGTCTTTTAAAAATGCAAATTGCGTCTCATGGCAGAATGCCCAGCCAGACCCAGGCCGTCAGGATCGTGAGACCCGTCGCAACCAAAACCGTTGTTGCCGCCACTCGTTTGGCCCGACCATACATGTTGGCGAAGATATAGCTGTTCACGCCCGGCGCCATCGCCGCCGTTAGCACCGCCGAACGGGTTCCAGCATCCGACAGTCCAAGCGTCAACCCTAGACCCCTCGTAATCAGCGGATGGATGATCAACGACACAAGGCAGATGTAAAAAACGATCCGCAGATCTCCCTCCGCCTTATAGCTGGCCAGTACACCGCCCATCCCGAAAAGAGCCGCCGGAAGGGCAGCCTGTGCAATCAGATCAAGTCCCTCTTCAACGAAATCCGGCATGGTTAGGGATGCCAGATTAAAGAGGAAGCCAAGCCCGATCCCGAGAATCAAAGCATTGGAAAGCATCGACTTGCCGACCTTCATGAATGTGGATAAGTTCGCGCTGCCCCGGGCGCGCACCACTTCCATAACCGAGACGCCAAGCCCGTAACAAAACAACGAATGAACCGAGATAATTGCGAAGTTTGCCTCTAGCGCCGAGGGCCCATAAGCCCGTTCCGTGATCGCAAGCCCCAGCAGGACCGAGTTAGTAAAGAGGCAGCAAAACCCGATCACAACGGCGTCTTCCCAATCACGGTGAAACAGGTAATGCGCTCCCAAAAGGCCCAGAAAGAAACATGTCAGGGACCCAGTGTAGAAACTGACCATCAGGCGCCAGTCGAAACTCTGGCTTAGATCAAGATGGGCTATCGCGAGAAAAAGCAGACAGGGGATCGCAAAATTCTGTGTGAAGCCGATCAGCCCGTCCACACCCGCGTGTGTAAACCAGCCGCGCCAGACCGAGACGTAGCCGGCCCCAATCACCACAAAAACTGGCAAGATCACATCAAGAAGCGCCTGCAAGACGCTATTCCCTATAGGTAATCACCATACCGTCATAGGCAGGCGTAATATGGTCGGGCGTCTCGTTGGCGACCGTTTGGTAGTCGAGATCAATGTGCATGTTAGTCAACACCGCCCGGCGCGGCGCTACCCTTGCGATCCACTCCAGCGACTTTTCGAGATGGGCGTGCGTCGGGTGCGGCGTCCGGCGTAGCGCGTCAAGGACCCAGCAATCGAGGTCCCGCAACATCTCCCAGCTCTCCTCCGGGATTTCAGAGACATCCGGCACATAGGCCAGCCCCCCAACCCGAAAGCCCAGCGCATGAATAGAGCCATGCTCAACCATAATCGGCTGCAAGACGATCTCACCGCCTGCACCAATCACGGATACATCGCTATTGATGGTGCGAATATCCAAAATCGGTGGATAAGGCGATCCCTGCGGTTGGGTAAAGGCATACCCAAAACGAGACAGCAGCGTGTTTTGCGTGGCCACATCTGCCCAGACCGGTACCCGCTGGCGCATGTTGAACACAATCATGCGCAGGTCATCCACACCATGCACATGATCAGCATGGTCATGAGTGTAGATCACCCCGTCGAGCGCACCGACATTGGCGTCCAGCAATTGCATCCGCAAATCGGGTGAGGTGTCAATCAGCACGCGGGTCACGCCCTCTGACGTCTCTCGTTCGATAAGCATCGAACAACGCCGACGGTGATTCCGGGGGTTCTCGGGGTCACACTCGCCCCAATTCCCACCCAGCCGAGGCACCCCCCCGGATGAGCCGCAGCCCAATATCGTAAAACGCATCTCAGCCATCACGTCACTGCCTTTGAGAAGAGCCGGTCGAAATTTTCCTGCGTCTGCGCGGCAAAATCGGGCCAGTCCATGCCGAACGCCTCAGCCCCAATCTTTGCAGTGTGGACCGTGTAGGCCGGTTCATTGCGCTTGCCACGGTAGGGCGGTGGCGCCAGGTAGGGCGCGTCGGTTTCGACCAGGATACGATCCACTGGAGCGGATGCAAAAATCTCGC
This sequence comes from Roseovarius sp., assembly GCA_963691795.1. Classification (GTDB taxonomy): domain Bacteria; phylum Pseudomonadota; class Alphaproteobacteria; order Rhodobacterales; family Rhodobacteraceae; genus Roseovarius. The sequence goes on along the minus strand of OY829373.1, from coordinate 2,019,400 downwards.
GCAGATCGGTACTTTTGGGAAATGCGGCGATGCCTGACATGGACAGGTAGAAGCCCAGATCAAGCGCAGTCTGCGCCAGTTTGGCACTTGAGCAGAAACAATGCATCACACAGCAAAAGGCACCCGCACCGTATTCTTTAGTCAAGATGCGCGCCATATCTTCATCGGCCGAGCGGGAATGGATGATCAGCGGCAGACCCGTCTGGCGGGCGGCTTCGATATGGATGCGCAGGCTCTCTTGCTGGATCGCAGCACTCTCGGACGTGTAGAAGTAATCCAGCCCAGTCTCACCAATCCCAACGAATTTCGGGTGATCCGCCAGCCTTACCAGATCCTCAACCGAGACCAGCGGCTCCTCGGCGGCACTCATTGGGTGGGTGCCTGCAGCGTAGAATACCGGGGCGTGCGTCTCGGCAATCGCCCGGACCTGCGGTTCCAGTCGCAGCTTGGTGCAGATCGTCACCATTCGGGTCACACCCGTGTCAACGGCACGCGCTACCACATCGCCCAGTTCAGGAGCAAAGGTGTCAAAGTCCAGATGGCAATGACTATCGGTTATCTCAACCTTGGCAGGCATGGAACCTCAGGCTTTAGCACAGGCTTGTAGTTTTAGCACCGTATCCAGCACAAGCGCAGCGGGGTCAAGATTGACTGCACGCCCATGGGCTGACCGCGCTGCGATCTGTTGCGCCAGAGTGGCCCAGTCGCGCGCCTTTGCCGGCGTGGGACAGAGCGCCTGAAATGTGGCCCCCTCCCCCCTTGCAGCTTCCATCGGCAACCGGCCTGAGGCCCCAACACGCGCCATGCGCGACAACATCAGGTCCATGAGGGAAAAGAATAGGTCTAGCCGATCCTCCGCTCCACGTGCGGCACTCTGCGCAGCAAGACGACCGGCGCGCGCCCGGTCCAGACGGGGCAAAGAGGCGGTGATTTCAACAAGTTCACGATAAAGCGCCAGGCCATCCAGTTGCACAAGGCGCACCGCCTCACCCACTGACCCGCCGGACAGTTCTGCCACCGCATGTGCGTCAGGCCCAGCGTCCACTTCTGCCTGCGCCAGGGCAAGTGCCATATCCTCCGCCCCAAGCGGAGACAGCCGAAGATCGCGACAGCGTGACCTGATGGTTGGTAAGAGCTGCGCAGGCTTGTGGCTGATCAATAGGAAGGTTGTACGCTCAGGCGGTTCCTCAAGCATCTTGAGAAGCGCGTTGGCGGCCTGCACATTCATCTCGTCCGCGCAGTCGATCAGCACCACACGCCGCCCACCATCGGTGTTGGAAAGATGCAAGAACCGGTTCAGATCCCGTACGTTTTCGGCCACGATCTGATCGCGCAACCGACCCGTCTTTTCATTGATACGCCGGATCACATGGCTGAACCCCGGCTCTGCCCCGGCCATCAGACGCCGCACGACCCGATGATCGGGGGAAATCTTGAGGCTGTCCGGCTGCGCGGGGGCATCACCGAAAAGCCCACCATCGGAGGCCTCGGGCGTGGCCAGCAGAAACTGGGCAATGCGCCAGGCCAGCGTGGCTTTGCCCACCCCACGCAGGCCTGAGATCAGCCAGGCATGATGCAGACGCCCAGCATTGAACGCCTCCAGAAAAGCCGCTTGCGCCAGTGCCTGCCCGTAAAGCACCTGTGCATCGCGGGGATGTGGGGCGCCGGGGACGCGGTCTGGTTCAGGAGTGTCCTCGCTCATGGCAGGTGCGGGGTTACAATAGCTAGAATGTCGCGCGCAACGTCCCTCTCGGTCTGTGCGCCATCAATCACAGCAAAGCGGTCCGGGTTGGTCTTCGCCATCTCAAGAAAACCCGAGCGCATCTTTTCCTGAAGCGCGGTGCCGAAACTTTCAAATCGTTCCTCGCTACCCTGGCGGCCAAGGGCGCGGGCGAGTCCGGTTTCAGGATCCATGTCCACAAGCACAGTCAGGTCCGGTTCCCGCCCAATCATGAGGCCATGCAACTGATCCACCTTATCCCGCAGGCCCGGCGCACGCAGGCCCTGGTACATGCGTGTACTGTCGGCAAAGCGGTCGCAGATCACCACTTGTCCAGCCTCGATCGCAGGGGTAATCACTCGTTCCAGATGGTCGCGGCGCGCAGCGGTGAAAAGCAGAATTTCGGTTTCGGCAGACCACCTTTCAGGGTCGCCTTCCAGCACTAGTTTGCGAATATCCTCTGCCCCAGGGCTGCCACCAGGCTCTCGCGTCAGCACCACTTCGTGCCCCGCCTCGCGCAGGGTGGCTGCCAGATACCGGGCCTGTGTGGATTTGCCGGACCCGTCGATCCCTTCAAAGGAAATAAATAGCCCAAGCGCAGTCAAGGTCAGCTCTCTGGTCCGGCCTGCACGCGGTCAAGAAGCACGGAGGAAACTGTTCGCAGCCGCACCAGAAACCCTCCTGCGGCCACGTCATCGGCAGCATAGAGCGGGATGCTCAGCTCAGGCAGGCCTTCGGGGGAGATAACCAGCTGGCCCAATTCATCACCCTTGGCAACCGGGGCAGGGACGGGACCGTTATAGACCACCTCGGCCGCAACCCAATCTGCCGACAGGACCGGCAGAAGGGTCACAACATCTTCCTTCGCCTCAAGCGCGACACTGTCTTGCTTGCCCATCCAGACATCAGCCGAGGCCACTTGCGTGCCTGCACTGATCACCGGTTTTTGGACAAATTGGCGAAAGGCCCAGCTGAGGATGCCCTCAGCCTCCTTTGCTCTTTGTTGGGCGCTGTTCAGCCCGTTAATCACAAAAATCACCCTGCGATCACCTTGCTTGGCAGAGCCAACAAGCCCATAGCCCGCCTTACTTGTATGCCCGGTCTTCAGCCCGTCGGCCCCGATCCCAAGCCGCAAAAGCGGGTTGCGGTTCTGTGTATTCTGGGGCGCACGACCATCGAACTGGAATTCGGTTTCCGAAAACATCGAGTAGTATTCTGGAAAATCCTCGATCAGGCGGCGCGCCAGCAGGGCCAGGTCTCGCGCGCTCATGACATGGCCAGCAGCGGGCCAGCCGTTGGAATTCTGAAAGACCGAGTTTGTCATACCCATCTGCTGCGCCCGCCGAGTCATGAACTTGGCAAACCCGGCCTCGGTTCCATCTGGGCTAAGCGTTTCAGCCAGAACAGCGCAGGCATCATTGCCAGAGAGCACGATAATGCCGCGCAGCAGGTCCTCAACAGAGACACGATCAGTCGTATCCAGAAACATGGTAGAGCCGCCATAGCTCATCGCGTGCTGCGACACGGGTAGCTTTTCATCCAGTGTCAGCCGCCCATCGCGCAGCGCCTCAAAGGCAACATAGAGCGTCATGAGCTTCGACATGGAAGCTGGAGGCTGCGCCTGATCGGCATTCTTGTCCAGCAGAATGGTTCCGGTGGACATGTCATAGACAAATGCCGCCCGCGCCTGCGTTTCAAACGCGCGCAGACCAGAAGTGGCCAGCAAAAGCGCAACAGAGGCAAGGGCCAGAAGACGGAGCAATTGGTTCATGTGAGCCTTTGGTTAATTGGCGACGGGGTAGGCATCATCAAAGCCCATACCTTTCGCGGTTTTCAGCAGCGTAGAGCGCTCGGATTTCGACATGGCCGGGCCAACAATGACGCGCCAGAATGTCTTGCCTTGCGATTTCTGTTCTAGGACGGTCGGCACCATGCCGTTCTGACGCATCGCAGTGGCGGTGTTGCGGGCGTTTTGTTCGACCGAGAAGATACCGATCTGAATATAAGGCTTGTCCAGCGAAGATCCCGTCGGGCGCGTGGGTTGCACGGTTACGGGCGCGGTATTGGCCTCGTCCACAGCGGCGTCAATAGCGGCAGAGGCACCCGCTATCGGATCAAGCGCCTGTGTTTCCACGTCACTGGCTGCGGCCAAACCTTCACTCGGAGCGGCCACCGGATCTTGCACCCGGGCCTCTTCCCGCCGCAGCGCTGTAACGTTCAGCTGCGCAGGCGCGCCCGCTAGCATGCCTAGCGCATCCGCAGCATCAGAGGACACCTGAATGCGCGGCCCAGGGTTTTCACGTTCCCGCTTGAAAAGCGCACCAATGACGAACTTGGAGTTGGAGGTGTTGCGGATGATCACCCGCTCGGGCTCTTTCACATCTGGATGCGCCACCCAGACACCGCCCAGTGATGGTCGCCCGTCCCAGAGCCCGCTTTCAGTCACCTGGAACACGTCAGGCGCTTCCACATCCCGTTCCACCAACTTGGTGGTGTTGGACGGGCTGCTGTCCACGCTGTCTGCGGCAGGCTCGTTGATTTTTAAGAAGTCGAACGTGCCGCCCTCCTCGCTACAGGCCGACAGCGCATACATTGCTGCCAGTGGGAAAATCAGTCTGTATCTTGATCGCATGCCGCCCCAGAGCCCGTAGATCATGCCACATTCCTTGCCTGTCAAGCTGCACACAAAGGCGCAAGCTGCCGGTTCACCCGACGATTATCAGAGTCTATTGCGGCCGATGCATCAGCCGTTCTCAGGTTGGTGCATTCTAGCCCGTGTTGGGGGTCAAGAAAAGTGTGCAGCGAGCGATACGCGAAAAACCACCCGTTTGCACACAAGACCCACAGGAATACATGCAAGAATGAGGATAAGTCTTTTAGAATCAATGAGGACCGATTACACCCGCATCGGACCGGAGGAGTGGCAGAGTGGTCGAATGCACTGGTCTTGAAAACCAGCGAGGGTGAAAGTCCTCCGTGGGTTCGAATCCCACCTCCTCCGCCATTAAATTTTGCTTAAAAATTGATTTAATTAAATTTTTATAGCGAAAGTCGAGCTGAACTGCGGTTTCCCCCGGCATCCCGCAACAAATCCCGCAACAATGCGCCCGACTTCCGGGCTCAACTGTTCCACAAGTCAACGACCTCTTTCGCCCTGACTTGCCGTAGTGCGTCATCCAAAAGCTCAATAAAGTCCGAGGTATCATCAAAATAATTTCTAAACGCGTCTCGAATGTGTAATGGGGTGTTCGCCCCAACCAAGACTGCATTTTGAGTTTCCGTACGGTTTTCAATTTCGGAAATCGCCAAGAGAGCTATGGGGAAGGATTTATACCTGTAGACGTACAGCTCTCCGTTTGCTCTCCGCTGAAGGATCGTATTTTTTCCTAGCTGCTCCGCGGTTTCAGCGACCTTCAACCCATGGATCATGGTTACCATTTGGGTACTGTTTTCAAGTTCTGTGAAACGACGTTCAAGTTGAAGGTCAGAAGTGTCCCAAAGGCAGCCAAACCTTCCTTCGTGAATTCGCGCAAATAGCTCGCTAATGATCAAGAACTGCTCATAGGCCGGATTAGTCGAAGAACCAAACTTGAACCTGGCAGCTCTGGTGCTGTCATAAACCTCCACAGCAGTCGCCCAAGCATGTTGCACAGCTGTTCGAAGTTGAACTTCAAACTTCATGCCGTTCCAGGGGTTACTATCGCCGACGCCGACCATCCTCTGCATAACTTGGTGCACGCCCCTGTAACCACTGGTTTTGGGCTTCTTGATATAGTCGAACTTGTCCGGGTCATTGAGTGGAATATGACGAGCTTTCGATTTGTTCATGCGCTCTCGAAACGTTTCGATTTCGTCCAGAGAACGAAAAATAGCACGCACGCCAGCTATGTCGTGCATAGTTGAGAGGTCTTTGGAACGTTCAGAAGTTAATTTATCAATGACCGTTTCATTGCGTTTTAAGCGTTGCACAACTACCGGCCCACTTTCTTTGTCGAGGCGCCTCAACCATGCCTGTGCCGTATTCAACACCGCTCCATGAGACGTTCTCCAATTTTCGATGACTGCCAGATCCTCTTTCGTAACTTCAAGTTTCCAGCGTACGCTGCCTTGCCTTTTTCTGTGCGCGGCAACCAAGTTCTTTCCTGCTCTGCGAACGCGGCTCTTTGAATATTGGGGAGCTGGCCAAGCCATACTTACCTCAGAAGCTTTCTTGGCGCGAAGATAACGATTACACGATTTGTTGGAAATCCATCAATCTTATGCCAAATCATATCCCGCAACAAATCCCGCAACATTTTGCGCCCTAGCATAGTCTAATCCATTGTTATCAAAAGAAATAGACTACCGGTAAAAATCCCACCTCCTCCGCCATTATTTTTTGGCGCTATATTTCACAACAGAAGCAGTGGATTAGGGGCGTTCTGGTAAATTCTTACCCACACGCCGCTTCCTATCTCGTGCAAAAAAAGCACGGTAGCCCTCAGTGGTTCTAATAGCACCTCTCTGGGAGAATTTTAATGGGTACACCCACTTGTAGGTGGCCTTATTCCCTGGCGATTTACTGTGAGAAATCTCTTTCCGTAAAAACTTAAAAGTGGTCGATCTGTGCCTGTCTGCCCTGAAGTGTCTGACGTCAGCGCCAATGGGACATTTTAGGTTGATTTGATAAGAGAGGGTCTCTGGCACATCGTAACCACCAAGGAGTAGCGATGAGACGGAAACCCGGAACCAAGCAGAGCCACGGTGAGAAGATCGTCAACGAAATTGGCTGAGCCATCCGTAAGCAGTACTCAGTTGAAGAGAAGATAAGGATCGAAAGCTAGAGAAAATACTACAACACCAAAAGACCACACAATGCCCTGCGCTACCGCCCAACTGCGCCAGAGGCCGTTGGGTCTATAGACCGGAGGCTGACTATGCAATAACTTTCGACTTGGACCACTCAAGTGGGGGTGCTTAGGAACGACGGCTAAGCTTGTAACAAAAGAAGGGTAGCACAACAAATTGGGCTCTTTTATCCAGCGACTTTTTCGGCCACGACAGCATGTTGATCTGTATGCTGTGTGTTGGAATGACATTCGTATGCTGCCGTTTTTCATGCGCCACTATCAGTCTTGGATCGACAGATTTGTTATCTTTGACGATGGATCAACAGACGGTTCAATTGAGTATTTAGCCAGTTTCAAGAATGTGGAAGTTCGCAGATTTGAAAGAGAATTCGAAGACTCATTGGTAGAGTCGCACCGTTTCTTGTATGACACGTGCTGGCAAGAGAGCACGGGGAAAGCCGATTGGGTTGTTGTCACCAACCTTGATGAACACCTGTTCCACCCCACCCCTCTAAAGTACCTCTACGATTGCAAAAAAAATGGGGTGACCGCCGTTCCAGGACTGGGGTTTCAAATGATCACCGATTTGTTCCCAAGGGAAAATCAGCATTTGGCCCATGACGTGAAGCTGGGGATGCCGTGGCCTCAAATGAGTAAGCTATCCTTGTTTGACCCAAACGCTATCTCCGCAACAAATTATGCAGTTGGCAGACACACGGCACAACCTGAAGGTAATGCCGTCTATCCGGCAAAAGACGAACTGCTAAATCTACATTTCAAATACCTAGGCTTGGACTATTTAACCGAAAGATCTCGCGAGTTGAAATCCGGTCTTCAGAGTGTTGACATCGCAAACAAGTGGGGACATCGATATTTGTGGGACAGAAATCGAATTGAAGTAGACTTCCAGCTTGTGAAGCGTGAAGCTGTTGATATTTCACAATTTTGTACATTTGATCTGGCGATGCATTCTTGGTGGCGGAAAAAGGACCAAGCCGACGTTCATAATAAAAAGGGTTAGGACTTTGATTGAAGGGGCGAAACGAGACAAGAGAACCATGAATGCCCAATGGGAATGGACAAAGCCGATTATTGAAGGCGTGTCTGTTAAAAGGACACGTAACATCATTACGGCTTCGAGTGTGACTACCGAGCTCTTTCGACGAGATTGGAATGAGACAGGGTACGCTTTAGACCACGCGATTTATGTTCATTTGCACCCCAATTCGATTTCTGCATGGCACTGCCACACGAAACAGACCGACGGGATTTTTGTAATTCATGGAATGATAAAATTAGTCCTATTTGATGATCGCGAAGACTCCGTAACCATGGGTCAGATCAATGAATTCCGTTTGGGCGGGGTAGATCCCTGTTTGGTGACAGTTCCGCCTCTTGTCTGGCACGGGCTGCAAAACCTGCAGAACGACAGTAGTAGTTTTCTCAACATGTTTGACCACGCCTATTGCTATGACAACCCAGATGAATGGCGGCTCCCTGCGGACACGGGAAAGATACCTTACAGTTTTTAATGACGGATGCTGTTCCACATTTCGTTTTCACTTTAATGACGAACAATACCAATTTGGCGGCACAGGCTGATGCAGCCGGTGTTGATCGCATTGGTATAGATCTTGAGATCCTTGGAAAAACAGACCGCCAATCGGCAAAACATCATTGGATATCGGACCATACGGTCGAAGATGTTCCTGCTGTACAAGATGTTATTTCAAGGGCAGCTTTGTTTGCGCGGCTAAACCCTATTCATGAGACGTCAGAAGAAGAGTGCGCCCGTGTTCTAAACTATGGCGCCAAGGTTGTGATGCTGCCCTTCTTTCGCACCGCGCGTGAAGTAGCAAAATTTGTCCACATAGTGCAACAAGACGCAATAAAGGTGCTGCTTGTTGAAACACCCGAAGCCTTGCAACGGCTCGATCAGATACTGGACGTTCATGGAATTGATGAAATTCACTTTGGGTTAAATGACCTACATCTTGGTTTGGGACTGAACAGCCATTTTGACATACTCAGGCTTGGCTTATTAGACGATGCCGTCGACTTGCTGAGGGCGCGGGATATTCCATTCGGGATTGCAGGTGTATCGCGGCCTAGTCAAGAAAACCTGCCAATGCCACCAAGTTTGCTTCTGGCGCAACTCGTGCGCCTTGGAGCGACAAGAAGTTTAATATCGCGAAGTTTTTTTATGCTCGGTGATCAGGGTTCTTCTTTCAAAGCGGGTATACATGAGCTTAGGAACGCCCTTGCAGATTTGGCGAACATGCCATCTGACAAGCTAGATGAGCTTCATGATCAGTTTAATGAACGAGTGGAGCGCTTGAATGCTGTTCGCAACAATTAAACAATTGTGAACCTCCCCCACTGAAGTGGTTCTCCGCTATGTTTACGAGAACGGAGGAAACACATGGCCAACAAGCGACCAAAGCCCGAAGAGAGTGTCACGAAGTTACGGCAGGTTGAGGTTCCGACAGGGCAAGAAATGCCGCGTCTGGATACGATCCGCCAGATCGGCGTGACTGAACAGACGTTCTACCGCTAGAAGAAGAAGTACGGTGGAATGGGTGTAGATCAATTGAAGGAACTGAAGCGGCTACAGAAAAAAAACGAACGGCTGGGCAGGGCTGTTTCTGATCTGACGCTCGACAAATTGATTCTGGCTGAGGCTGCAAAGGGAAACTTCTGAGCCCCGCTCGTTGCCGTGCTTGCATTGATCGTATTCGTGCTGAGCTGAATATCTCGGAGCGTCGGGCTTGCCGCGTTCTGAGACAACACCGTGCCACGCAGCGCAAACTACCGATTGGTCGTCCAGACGAAGAACGCTTGGTGGCCGATATGATCGAGCTGACTTGTCAGTATTCGGGATGAACTGCTCAATGGTGAAATCTTCTACAGCCCCCGCGAGGCTCAGATCCTGATCAAGCAATGGCGGATACACTACAACACCAAGAGACCACACAGTGCATTGGGCTACCGCCCACCGGCTCCAGAAACCATCATCGCAATGGAAACCAGCCCACTCATGCATTAAAAATTAACTTGTACCAATCAGATCAGGCTACTTAACAATTGATTTGGAGAACAAATTTTACAATAAGACGTACTGGCCGACCCATTTACACGCGCTTAAAACTCAGAACTAAATGAAATATGGCGTTGCGATGATCCTCCGCGTCCCATCTGTCAGTGCGGGCCACACAAGTGAGCTTTATCATGACTGAATTTTGGTTGCTGGCTTCGCAGTAGTCTCTACCCAAAAAACACGATACAAACTGGGTCTCATTTTACATCCACTTAACGACTTGACCCTGCAACTTCATTTGTGTCGCATTCGCCCGCCATCAAAGCTACTTGGCAAGACTGATAGATCTAAGTTGAGTTCACCTGCATCAGGGCATCAACTGCCAAAACACGGTCTTCATAAACAAAGAGCGGGTTGATTTCGAGTTCGACAAAATGCTCATCCTGGCTTACGGCATAGGCCGCGAGATCACTGAGGGATGCGACGACTGCGCCCAGATCAACCCGGGCCTGCCCTCGGAACCCTGCCATCAGTTTTGCAACGCGAAGCCCACTTAACGCTCGTTCAAAATCGGCTGGTGTGGCGGGCAGCAATACCGTGGTTGTGTCGCCGACCAACTCCACAAGAACGCCTCCGCTGCCAAGGGTCATGGCAAGCCCAAACTGCGGGTCGCGGCGAACACCAACGACCAGCTCGGCCAAGGGTTTTTCAGCCATGGGTTCGAGAAGAAACATATCCGTGACAGCCGTTGCCGAATGGCGCGCGACCGAGGCTCGCATCTCATCGGCGGCGCTGGCTAACGCCTCTGCTGAGGCGATACCTAGGGCGACAGCACCCGCATCAGTCTTGTGGGCCAGCTCCGGACCCATCATCTTTAGTGCCAGCGGAAAGCCAATTTCGGCAGCGGCCTCCTGTATTTGCGGACCGCTGGTCAGTCGGCCGGCAGGAACCGGGAAGCCAGCTCTTGCCAACCTGTGCTTGCCCTCACCCTCATTGAGAAGCTGCGGTATCTGGCCAGTTGCCACGACCGTGATGGCCTGCGGGGGATCACTCAGGATGCGCATGCGGGTGACTTGCCAACTGGCCGCATCGCGGATCGCATTAAGAGCCTCGTGTATGCCTTGCAAAGGCGCAACGCCTCGCGCAATCAGTGTCTCACGGACCTGCGCACCCATGTTCTCGGGGATCGTGGCGCAAATCGCGGCAGGCAGGCCCACTTCCTCGGCCGCGTCACAAAAGGCCAGCCCATCGTTGATATAGAATTGCGCGCTCTCATCCAGCCCGGCGGCCGGATAGTCCTGAACCAAAACGGTCGCATCCACGGCGATAGTAGACATGGCACAGGCAAAAACGGGTCGTGTCAGATCCCCCTGCCCCCAAATCGGGGTTGTATAGTCCAACGGGTTGCTAACGGTCGCAATCGTAGGCAGCAAGTCAACCAGCGCTGCGCGTGCTGCCGCATTCGGGGTCGGGAATGCGAGGCCGATATCCTCGCTATGGTCGGCGAGCATGGTTGCCCCCCCGCCCGAACAGGTAAAGCCCATAACCTGGGTACCCTTAGGCGCACCGGCCACGCACAGGAACTTTAGTGTTTCCAGTAACTGGGATGGGTTGGTCACGCGGATCACGCCTGTACGCTCAAAAAGTGCGTTATAAAGGGCGTCCGACCCTGCTAGGGATCCAGTGTGGCTGAGCGTTAGTGTCTCACCAATGGACGAGGTGCCTGTCTTGAGCGCGACGATCGGCTTTCCCGCGCGCAGCGCCTTTAACGCGGCCTGTTCAAAAGCCGGGACATCCGAAAGTCCCTCGATATGCAAACCTATGGCTCGCACTTCATCGCGTTCACACAGAAGGTCGACCAGCTCTGTCAGGCCAATATCGGCCTGGTTGCCTACCGATGCCATGTAGGCCAGCGGAAGAGAACGCTGGCTCATGGTGATGTCAGACGAAAACATACCCGATTGCGTTATGATCGCTGCGCCGTATCCAGGGCAATACCCACCATGAGCAAAAGGCCAAAGCGCACATTTGCCAACGTAATTGATCAGGCCGTAGCAGTTGGGCCCGATCAGCGCCATGTCACCCAGCGCGTTCTTGAGCGCATCCTCAAGCACCCGGCCTTGCTCATGCGCCTCACCGAATCCTGCGGAATAGCAGATAATCCCCCCTGCCCCTAGCTCGGATAAGGACCGGATCGCATCGGGAACGCCTGCCGCTGGAATGGCAAGAAAAACCGCATCAGGCGCCTCGTCGAGTTCAGCGATGGTGGCCACACAAGGCAGTCCTGCCAAGGTCTCACGCCGTGGATTGACCACAGACAACTTACCCGAAAAGCCCGCGCGACGGGCTTCTCCTATGGCGATGGCCGCATCCGTGCCTCCGATGAAGGCGATGTGATCAGGGTTGAGCAAACGCTCGAAATTGCGGCGCTTGGCTGGTGTCATTAGATCAGGCCCCAAGCGGGCGCAGGATCGAACGGGTGATGATGTGACGCTGGATTTCGCTGGTGCCATCCCAAATCCGCTCTAGCCGGGAATCACGCCAGAGGCGCTGAACTGCCAGCTCCTCCATCAGGCCCATACCACCGTGGATCTGCACCGCATCATCGGCAACACGGTTGAGCATTTCCGAACAGAACACCTTAACCATCGCCGCGTCCTGATCGGCCATTTGACCCTGCTCGTGTCGGGTCACTGCATCATCCACCATCAGGTCGGCCGCACGCAGGTTCATGGCGCCGTCAGCCAGGCGGAACCCCGTGGCCTGAAACTGTCCAATCGGCTTGCCGAATTGTTTCCGGTTTGCCGCCCATTCAGTCGACATATCAAGGATACGCTCCGCCTTGCCACAGCATGACGCCCCCACCCAGATACGGCCCATACCAAGCCATTGGCCAGCAATGTCAAACCCCTTGCCTTCCTCACCAAGCACCTTATCCGCCCCAAGGCGTACATTATCAAAGCTTAGGGCATAGGTCTTGTAGCCCCGGTAGCTGACAGATTTGGTGCCTTCGCGGCAGTCAAAGCCCTTAAGGCCCACATCAACCAGGAACGCCGTCACGCGCTTGCGCGCACCACGCGAGGTTTCATCGACACCCGTCGAGGCAAAGACGATCGCGAAGTCGGGCATGCAGGGACCCGAGATAAAGTGCTTGGAACCGTTAAGGATCCAGTCATCCCCGTCGCGCACCGCATTTGATCTCATCCCCATGGCGTCCGACCCGGCGTCCGGCTCGGTCAGGGCGAAGAGCTCTCTCTTATCGCCACGCACGCAAGGGTAGAGGTACTCTTCCCGCTGTGCCTCGTTACAAGCCAGCAGGATTTCTGTCGGGCGCGCGGCCCAGGCATGCAGCGCGTGGGTGGATTTGCCGTATTCTCGTTCTATAAACTTTTGCGCGCGCAGACTAAGGCCACCACCGCCCACATCTTCGGGCAGGTTGCAGGCGTACAGACCCAGCTCTTTTGAGCGCGCCTCGATCTGACGGCCAAGGTCCTCGGGCACCTCACCCGCCTGGTCCACCATCTCTTCATGGGGATAAAACTGTTCTTCCATGAAATTGCGGACCGTGGCCAGCAACATCTCTTCTTCGTGGGACATGTGCATATTCATCAGTTTTATCCTCTATGCATCTGCACCGCGCAGGCGCAGCTTGTTGCGGGCTTCTTGCGGCGTAAGGGCCCGACCGCCCATGCGTTCGACAATCTCGATCACCCGTGCCACTAGTTGTCCGTTGGTAGCGGGAACGCCGCGGTCCAGCCAGATGTTGTCTTCAAGCCCAACACGGACATTGCCACCAAGCGCAACGGCAGCTGCCGCCATTGGCATCTGCATCCGGCTAATTCCAAAGCTGGCCCAGCTGGCGCCCGGGGGCAGTTGCGACTTCATCGCCGACATGATCTCAACCGACTGATCCGCACCCCAAGGAATGCCCAGGCAAAGCTGGAACATGGGTGGTGCATCGATCAAACCTTCCTCGACCATGGCCTTTGCAAACCTGATATGGCCAAGGTCAAACACCTCAAGTTCTGGCTTCACACCCCATTCCTGCGTCAGGGCCGCCATCCGGCGTAACATGGGCGGGGTGGAAATATAGATTTCATCGCCATTACCAAAATTGAGTGTGCCGCAATCGAGCGAGCAGATCTCGGGCATGCATGCCTTTATGTGGGCGAGGCGCTCTTCCGCCCCGATCATATCGGTCCCAGGACCGGGCATGGCAGGGTTTTCAGGCGACGGAGTCCAGTCCCCTCCCATGCCAGCGGTAAGGTTTATCACCACGTCGGTGTCACTGGCCCGAACAAGATCGACAGCTTCTTTGAAAAGCCCTACGTCGCGCGAGCCCTTGCCGGTTTCCGGATCACGCACATGCAGGTGGGTGATCGCCGCACCAGCTTTTGCGGCCTCGATCGCAGCATCGGCAATCTCACGCGGGGTGACCGGTACATGGGGGTTTTTATCGGTGGTATCTCCTGCGCCCGTCACGGCACATGTCACAATCACGTCGAAGTTCATAACGCCTCCAATTTTTTCACCAATGTGATCAGAGAGGACACAATTGCTGTCGATTTTTCGCCACCATATCTCTATACATTGGCGATAAAATATACCTTCCAAGGAATGGAAACGGTCAATGCCGGACACATCGAGGTCTGCCGACCCTAAGCACATTGCCTGTGTCGTACTGCCACGCTTCAACATGATGGGCATGGTCAGCCTACTCGAGCCTGTGCGTGTGGCCAACTACCTGTCCGACACCCCGCTCTACACCCATTCTTTCCACGCACCTCAGCCGGGTCAGGTGAAGGGCAGCAATGGAATGGAGATCACATGCGCAGAGCTTCCCGAACGGCTCAAGCGGGATGATATCGTGTTTGTTGCAGGCAGTTGGGGGACGGAAAGCTATGCCGATCCCGCATTCCTGGCTTGGCTAAGACGGCAGGCCCGCCTGGGCATGAGGCTGTGCGCAGTTGAGCTTGGCGCCTATGTCTTTGCGCGCGCCGGGCTTTTGTCAGGTCGACAGGCTACGACGCACTGGTCCTATCTTCCCGGCTTCCAGGAAAAATTTCCTGACATCCTTGCCGCCGAACAACTTTTCACGATCGATGGCAATATCATGACCTGCGCCGGCTCAACCGCGGCCAGTGACCTGATGCTGCACCTCGTTCAGGAAGAGCATGGTTCGACCCTTGTAGGTGAGATTTCCGACAACATGATGCATCACCGCATGCGTCCGCCCCATACACCTCAGCGCAAGAAAATGGGGCGGGGGGTCGACAGCCTACCCGACAGTCTCAGGGCGGCCATCGACTTGATCGAAGGTAACATGACAGAACCTCTGCGCGTTCCCGAGATTGCGCGACAGGTTGGCATCTCACAACGCCAGCTGGAACGCCAGTTCAAACAGGCAATCGGCTGCTCCGTGGTGCAATTCGGTATGCTGCTGCGGTTGCAGCACGCACGGGTTCTCCTGATCTCTACAGATCTCAGCGTACGCGAGATTTCCGCCGCGTCGGGGTTCAATTCCCTGTCACATTTTGCCTTCGCGTTCCGAAAATGCTTTGACAGGAGGCCCAGTGAGTATCGACAAGCTTGGCCAGAACAGGAAGCAGCACCCAGTTGGCCTGGCACTTTGGCCAAATATCTGGATACGCTCCAGGTCAACCAGCGCATGGGTGGCAGCGAATAACGGATAAGGCGGGGCCCACCAGTTTTTCGCTGATAAGCTGCGCCAAAATACTGGAATTTTTCAAGCACAGTTTATCGATAGATGCAGCCTGCTATGGCAACTAAAGAACTGCCTTCAGAATGGCGACAATCTTTCTGTCACGCTCTGCTGCCATATCCTCGAAATGCCGATCCCCCGCCATCTCGTTGCATCCATTCACCATTCTGTCGCGTAGCTCTTGCGTCAATTCCGGGGCTTGAAGCCTGGTCCATGGCCATTTCAAAGCCGGACCAAACTGGTCAAGGTTAGTCGCCATGCCGCCCTCTCCACAAGCCACGTGAAATGCCATGCACTGGCCTTGGACAACCATGCGCGGGGCAGGTCCATTCTTGAGCGCGATATCAATGTCTTCAGGCGTTGCCTCACCATTGGCTACCATGTGCAACGCCTCACGCCAAAGCGCCTCTTGCAAACGTGTGCCCACAAAACCAGGCACTTCCTTTTTCATCACCAGCGGCGCCTTGCCTGCAATTTCATAGAATGCCGCTGCCCATTCCACTGCAGCCGGATCAGTTTGTTTCCCCCCAACGATTTCCACCAGCGGCAGCAAATAGGGCGGATTGAAAGGGTGGCCAATCACGGTCCGGCCCGGCGTGGGACAACGTGCCTGAATATCGGTCATTGTTAGCCCAGAAGTGGACGATCCAATCACGACGTCAAGCGGCAACAGGCCCCCCATCCGGGCATAAAGGTCCTGCTTGATCTCCAACCTCTCAGGCCCACTTTCCTGAATGAACTGCGCTCCGTCGAGGGCCTCTTCAAGGTCGCTTGTTACAGTCAAACGATTAAGTGACGCATTGGGCGCCAGCCCAAGTTCGGTCAGGCTGCGCCATCCGGTTTCAATCACGGCCATAAGCGTATCACGCTCGGACATGTCGTGGATATAGGCCGTCACATCATAGCCTCGCGCGAGGAAATGCGCGGTCCAGCCACCGCCAATCGGACCAGCCCCAAGGCTGGCAACCCGCGTGACGGATCTAGGATCGTGATAAGCCATCATTCCCCCTTGAAGTTGGGTTCACGCTTCTCAACGAACGCAGCCACACCCTCTGCTGCATCATCAGATTTGAGCATCTTGCGGTAAATTGGCATAGGATCGGTGCGCATCTTATGAAATGCCTGCTCCAGTGGGTGGCACTCGATTTCGCGCTGGACTTCCTTGACCGACTGCATCGCAAGCGGGGCCGACCATGCAATAGAGCCGGCCCATTCGCGCGCAGCATGCATCAACTGATCCTTCGGTACGACCTTGTTGACCAGCCCGTAATGCGCCGCTTCAGTCGCTGTCATTCGGCGGCCCAGCAAAAACATTTCCATCGCGATGTTGTGCGGAATGCGACGGGGCAGGCGTTGCAAGGCACCGGCATCAGGGACGATACCAAGCGGCATTTCTGGCAGGCCAAATTCAACATGCTCTGACGCAATAAGCAGATCGCATGCCATGGCCATCTCGAACCCGCCTCCAATCGCCAGACCGTTGATCGCGGCAATCACGGGCTTGTTGAGCGCCCAGTTCTCGGTCAGGCCCGTGAATCCGCCGAAGCCGTAATCATCACTTTCCCACCAGTTGTCGAGCTGCATCTCACCATCATTGAGCGCCTTGAGGTCCCAGCCAGCCGAAAAAATCTTCTCACCGCCCCCAGTCAGGATCGCGCAGCGCAGATCCTTGTCCTCATGCAATTCCTGAAAGGCCGCAGCTAGCGCTTGCGAGGTCGGCACATCGATAGCATTCACCTTGCCCCGATCCAGCGTCACCTCAAGCACATGACCGTCGCGTACGACTTTCACTCCGTCAGACATCTTATGTATTCTCCTATTGGAATGCCGGGATGACTTCATCACAGAACAGTTTCATTGACCGTTTCTGCGCATCCAGATCTAGCCCCATAGAGGCATAGTAGATGAACTCATCCACGCCAAGCGCCTCGTAGCGTTTGAGTTTCTCGATCACCGTGTCGGGGGACCCGAAAAGCAGGTTTTCCTCAAGCATGGCGGGATCGTATTGTTCGCGCCCTTCCAACTGTTCCAGCGGGATTTGAGCGGGGAAGCCATTCGCGACGCCACCAGAATTGCGGAACAGGTTCTCGAACTGTCCTAACACAAGGCGGATTGCATCGATGGCCATTTGACGGTCGGCCTCATTGTCGTAGACCGCCGCATGGCGCATCATCGCAAATGTTGGACGGAAGCCATTGTTAGCTTTCTCCACCGCCTCATCAAGGTGCTTCTTGTAAAGCTCCGCCTCAGAAAACGGGCGCGTCAGCGGCCAGCTCATAACGTGGCATTTTTCGCGCAAAGCATAGTCATAGGTAATGGGCGAGCGCGCGGCAACCCAGACCGGAACGTCGGGCTGGAGTGGTTTGGGGCAGGAAGTGGAAGTTGGGAATGTCCAGTACTCGCCGTCATGCGCATAATCCCCCTGCCAGAGCGCGCGCACCGCAGGAAGCATCTCTTGCATGTATTGCCAGGCATCCGACTGCTTGAGGCCAGGCTGCATCCTGTCAAATTCTCTCTGGTAAGCACCGGAGCCAATGCCAAATTCAAGCCGGCCATCACTGATCAGGTCCAGAAATGCAGCCTCTCCGGCAAGGTTGATCGGGTGCCAATAGGCTGCTGTCGCTACGGCCGTACCGAGGCGGATATTATCGGTGTGTTCAGCCCACCATGTTAGGATCTGAAACGGGTTGGGCGCGATGGTCATCTCAAGCGCGTGATGTTCAGCAGCCCATACGATGTTGAACCCGCCCGCCTCAGCCATTTGCACCATGTCTAACGTATGATCCCGAACGGCGCGCATATCGGCGCTATGATCCATGCGCTCCAGATTGACTGCCAGTTGAAACTTCATGTCTCTCTCTTTTCTGTTCACCGCGCAAGCGTCATTTCCTTCAACGAACCGAGCGACCCAATTCCAGAAGTCAGGTGGCCGGAACGGATATCAATCACCGCGTGATCGCCCGCAACTCTGTAGGAACCATCTTTGTAAGATCACGGCGTGAAGTATGCACTTTTTCGTCATTTTTTGGCGAAAAAATACACAGGATTCACTTTATAGGGTCTGGTTTGATTACTTCTCAAAACGCTTTTGAGAAAGTCAGATGACCACATAATAGAGAAATTTCGACGCGTTGCTTGGACTTATGGCGAAAAATCGAAAAAGGTTTAAGCACGCGCACCGCTTACTTAACAAAACAAACCAATAGGGAGAGACCAATGACGCATAATGTTGACAAACTAGTTCTCGACCGCATCGTCGCGGCCGGTCGCAAGCGGGGTATTACGCGCCGAAGCTTCGTGGCCCATGCGACCGTGGCAGGATTGACCGTACCAGCAGCGACGGGGTTGTGGACCAGTAAGGTGGCGGCCTCCACCCCAAGCCAGGGCGGCACATTCCGGGTGGCCGTGCAGGACGCAAACACGTCCGACACCCACGACCCCGGGCAGTATCTTTCGGTTTTCATGATTCAGTTGGCCCACTGCTCGCGCAGCTACATGTGCGCCATCGAGCCTGACGGCAGCCTCGGCCCAGACATGGCTGATAGCTGGTCGGCCTCTCCAGACGCAACGGTTTGGACCTTCGAGTTAAACCAGAACGCAAGCTTCCATGACGGCCGCAAGTTCACTTCCAAGGATGCCGTCGCTTCATTACGCCACCATCTGGGTGAGGACAGTACCTCGGCGGCCAAATCGCTTTTGGCCAATGTTGTCGATGTACGTGCCGATGGTAACTACACGATCATCATCGAACTGGATCAGGGCCTCGCGGACCTGCCTTACATCCTCACCGACTATCACATCCCGATGGTGCCGGCGGATGGCGACGGGAACGCCGACTGGAAAAACGGGATTGGCGCGGGGCCTTACCGGCTCACATCCTTCAGCGCAGGCGTCGGGGCCGAACTGGTCAAGCATGACGGCTGGCACGGTCAGGGCGCATGGTTTGACGCGGTTGAACTGGTCGCCATCAATGACCCGAACGCTCGTCAGAGTGCAATCATCGCGGGCGATGTAGATGCCAACAGCTCAGTCGAGTACCGTACTTTCCAGCGGTTGGAGCAGAACCCAAATATCGAGGTTCTAAACCTGCCATCAGGCTCTGCGATCACCTGCCCGATGCATGTGGACAAGGCTCCGTTTGACGATAACAACGTGCGCATGGCGATGAAGCTGGCCATGGACCGCGACGAGCTGAACGAGAAAATTTTCTTCAACGCGGGCACGGTCGGCAACGACTTCCACCTGTCGCCTAACATGCCCTACTACCCGGAAGGGCTGGAACAGCGGGTCTACGACCCGGATAAGGCCAAGTGGCACCTGAAGCAGGCCGGCTATGACAGCCTGTCAATGAACATGTCGGCATCCGACTCGGTTCAGCCTGGAGCCGTTGACTTCGTGACGCTCTATTCAGAGCAGGCCAAGGCGGCCGGCATCAACATTACGCCAGTCCGCGAGTCTGGTGACGGCTACTGGGCCGATGTTTGGCTTAAGAAACCATTCATGTTCTCCTCGTGGGGCGGACGCCCAACACCGGACGTGATCTTCTCGCTGGCCTATCAGACCGGTGCGGCCTGGTCTGAGGCGTTCTGGTCCAATGAGCGTTTCGATGAGCTTCTGCTACAGGCCAAGGCTGAGCTTGACGACGGTCTACGTGCCGAGATGTATCGCGAAATGTGCATGATCGCCCGTGATGATGGCGGCTCGATCGTCCCTCACTTCACAAACTATGTTTATGCGCATCAGAGTACGATCGGTCGTCCAGAAGTGATCGGCAATACTTGGGAGCTCGACGGCGCCCGCGCCTACCAGCGCTGGTGGTTCAAGAGCTGATGCGTTAAAAAAACCTATGGGCGGCGTTAGGATGCGCCGCCCTTTTTCGTGCGGCGCCACACCCCATCCAAGGCGCTTTGCATCAATAGCGGGCGACCCAAAGGAACCCAACAGGTGTCTATCAGCTTGGGATTTGATGCGACTAGACTTTCGCGCATCACAGATTGGATGCAGGCTCATGTCGACGAGGGACGACTGGCCGGACTGGCCGTTCAGATTGCCCGACGCGGTGAGGTCGCCTTTTCACAACAAACCGGATTACAGGATGTAGCGGGTGGTGTAGCTGTCAGACCCGACGCGCTGTGGCGCATCTACTCGATGACCAAGCCAGTGACCTCGCTGGCGGTCATGATGCTTTACGAGGAAGGTGCCTTTCAGCTGGATCAGCCCCTGGCAGACTTTCTGCCCGCCTTTGCCGATCTGTGTGTCTGGAAAGGCGAAGGTCATCCGCTTGAAGCAACCGAGCCCCTGCACCGCCCCCTTACAATCCACGACCTGCTGACGCATCAGTCAGGGCTGATATATGACGACCCCGAAGGTTCGTTGCTGGAGCGTGCGCTAGCCGAGGCTGGTCTCGATTTTGCGGGCGACATCCTCACAATGTCCGACGCGGTAGCGCGCCTTGTACAGCTCCCACTGGCATTCCAGCCAGGTGCGCGGTGGTTTTACGGCTTGTCTACCGACGTGCTTGGATATCTGGTCGAGGTCACATCAGGCCAAAGCCTTGGCGCATTCTTCCAGAACCGGATATTCGAGCCCCTTGGCATGACAGATACAGGCTTCGAGGTTGATCCCGCGCAGGTGCACCGCCTGGCGGTTCTTTACGAACGGACCGAAGCAGGGTTTGCCCCTAGGGCGGATCAGAACAGCTGCGCCCCACCCCAGACCCTGCAGAGCGGCGGGGCGGGGCTGATCTCGACCATGGCGGACTTTCAACGCTTTGCCGACATGCTCTTGCAGCGGGGCCGCTATAAAGATGGCAGCCTACTGGGGCGCAAAACCTTCGATCTGATGGTCATGAACCACATGGGTGGCGATCTGGCCAGCCGTGGTCAGGCTCATTTTAGCGAGACCACTATGGAGGGGATCGGGTTCGGCCTTGGCGTTTCGGTCATGCTGGACCCAAGCCGGGCCAAGATCCTAGGTTCGCCAGGCGAATTTGCCTGGGGTGGTTGGGCGTCCACGGCCTTTTGGGTGGACCCGGTTGAGCAAATGACCGTGATCCTAATGACGCAACTGGCTCCCTCCTCTTGTTATTCCCTGCGGCGGCAATTGCGCGTGCTCAGTTATCAGGCGCTGGTGGGATCCTAGGATAGAAAATGGCCCCCGGCAGGTAAGCGCGTGGCAAGTCCATTCCCAACGGCAGCGCCCGCCCTGTAGCTAAATGATCGGGCAAAAGATGCGTATGCGGGCCGATCGGGGATGTCATGCCGTCAGTGGGGATCAATCCATCAACTTCGATGCGGCCAAGTGCCGTGTCCACCACCCGTGTAGGGCTTTCCGCGATTAGGGCCGCGGCTATAAGGGGCAGATTTTGCAGTACAGGCAGTCCTGATGCAGCTTTCAGCGCGGCTCTTGCTTTTCCCGACCCGACACGCACTGCAAACCGCGCCTCCTTGCGACCAAGCCCGAGGTCAAACAGCCGCTCACCTGTAGTCTGGCTCAATGCGGCGTGATCTGTCCCAAGATCTTTCAACCCTGCAGCAACCGGCAGGCGCCCGCGTTCCCGCTTAACTGCCAAAACGATCCGCGGTGGCATAGCGATGTCCGGTGGATCAAATGTCATTGCTCGCACATCGTCATTGATCGTCATGCGCATCGCACCGTTTTTTGTTTGCATAACGATATCCTTGCCTTGAATGGCTACATCTGTGGTCGCATCTGGCGCCGCGCTGAACTCGGCCACGGCGCCGACCACGCCCATCACCCATGTTCCGCGACCTGTCGCACAACTCTCCTGTACGAAGTTAAGGATATCCCCGGTCGTCCAGTCCAGACGACGGCACGTGATCCCCATCTGGCTTAACCGGCCGGGAACTAGGTCCCAAACCTGAGCGCGCAGACCCTCTGGAAAGCTGCGCCATCCAGCAATTTCATCGCCCGAGCGGCCGCACCCAAGGCACCAGCCAGTCGCGTCATCCAGTTTGCAAACGCCCGTGCAAGGACTTGTTATCGTCATCTATTTTTCTCCCGATTGGGGGCAAGGGCCGCAAGGATCGCATCCAGCCCGTCGGTCAGAGCCGCCGGACCCGGTTGCAAAATCAGGGGGGACTTAATCTCGGAAATGTACCCAGCTCGCACCGCTGGGATGTCGGCCCAACCAGGTCGGGCCGCAATCTTCTCAGGCCGCACCTTCTTGCCACACCATGACGCAAGGATGACGTCTGGGGCCGCTGCAATCACTTGCTCAGATGTGACAATGCGGTCCGTTGCATTGGCAGCCTTCGCCTGATCAGGGAAGACATCCCTTCCGCCGACAATCCCAATCAATTCAGACACCCATTTGATACCAGAAATCATCGGCTCATCCCATTCTTCGAAATAGACACGCTGACGATCATGTGCGGGGGTGTCGCGGGCTATTCGTTCCAACCGTCGCTCGTACTCATCCGCGAGAAAAGAAGCATCACGTTCGCGCCCCACCATCGCCCCAAGGTGCCGGATCATAGCAAGTATCCCAGCAATATCGCGTTGATTGTATCCCACCACCATGATCCCGGCCCGAAGCAATTCGGCCGCGATATCTGCCTGCAAATCTGAAAAGGTCAGAACCAGGTCAGGTTCAAGGGCGAGAATCTTTGGAATATCGGCCGAGGTAAAGGCAGATACACGCGGCTTTTCCTTGCGCACGCGTTTGGGACGAACCGCATAGCCCGAAACCCCAACAATCCGATCCTCCTCACCCAAGAGGTAAAGCGTCTCGACTGTTTCTTCGGTCAGGCAGACAATCCGTTCAGGGGGATAACGACGCATCAGGTCAAAAGACCGCGCGCCGCGCCTTCGCCCCGCCCCGGCGCTGGCGTTCGGGCAGCTTCAGGGGCAGCGGTTTCAAAGGCGCTTCGACAGATGCGCGCAGTAAGTCGCAAAACACGGCAATCGGGGCAGATGTTTTTGCGAATGGCAAAGCCTTATCATGGGCCCTCGCTGCCTCTTTGCAGTAATCTGCCATAGCCGGGAGAGAACCCAGCCATTGCATGTAACCCAGTTGCCCCAATTCCTGCACCCGCTGATCAGAGGTGCAGTTTACATCGAGCTGTGAAATCGTCTTTTCAAGTAACATCGCGCCCTCCGCGCAACTTGTGCGGCGGGTAAGGTACGAAATCGGGTCAAGTGGCCTTGATGGTCCATCTCTGTCGATCCTTCCCTTGGCGCCCCGCCGGGGTTTTGATGACTACGGCGCGCGTCATGCGCTGACCGGAGATGGCAGGTCTCCTGACTTTCGGGTCGACACTTCCCCAAACCTTCCCAGACGCAGACGTCCAGTGGTGTTCATCGGGGTCGCTCACCGCTTACAGTTGCGGGGGCAGTCGCGGAATTGAGCCTAGGCCCGCACCGCGTTCCCTTTTCATCCCTTCCAGGCCGAAACCCAGTTGGAAACCATCGCATCCTTTATTCGTCGGTCGGCGCATTCACGTCAAGAGGGATTTGCCGTCACTACAGGTGAGGTGGAGTTTCGCCCGACTACAGCACCTCAGAACAGGCGCCATAGGTTCAAACGATCCGTAAACCTGTACCACGCCACAGTTGCCGGCAGGAACCATGGCTTGCCACGATAAAGCGGCCGGGTCGACATCGGCACCGCGTTGAACGCGGTATCGCCTTCTTTGAGCCCAAGCACCTGCTTGCCAATGCGCATGCCCAGATAGCTCGCCATCGCCACGCCAGAGCCGCAGTAACCCATTGCATAGTAGATGCCATCCTGCTTTCCGCAATTGGCAAGACTGTCGAAAGTATACGCCACAAAGCCCATCCAGCTGTGGCTGACCCCAACCTGCGAAAGCTCGGGAAAGAGCCGGTCAAGATCTGCTTTCAGACGTCCCGCGCTGATGGATGTCCGCGTCTCACCAGCCGAGACGCGGCCACCGAAAAGGATGCGCGTCCGGTCCGGTGAGGGACGGTAGTAATAGACCACCTTACGACTATCGCTGACGACCCGGTCCTTGGGCATCAGCTTGTCCATAAGGTCCGGCTCAAGCGCCTCGGTCGCGATCATGTAACTTCCGATGGGAATGACGCGGCGCTGTTGCCACGGCGTCAACCCGCCTGTGTAGCCATTGGTGGCCACAATCACGTCGCGCGCCTTGATCCTGCCCTGGCCCGTGTTCAGGGCAAAGCCCGTCGCCGTCTCTTCAATCGCTGTCACTTTGCAAAACGCGGATATTTGCGCGCCCGCCTCCGTCGTACGTTGCAAAAGCCCCTTATGGAAGCGCGCAGGATCAAGGCTGGCATGGTTTTCAAAGACAACGCCGCCGTGATAGGCCTCCGTCCCTATCTCGGTCGCCTGATCGGCGCGCTCGATCACCTGGTAGGGCACTTCAAACTCGGCGGGCTGGTTGCGCACCTGTCGCGCCAGTGCCTCAAACGCCTTTGAACTATGAGCAGCATGGAACCGTCCGGGCACCTTGAAGTCGCAGTCGATGTTTTCGCGGTCCACGAACTCTCCAATCCAAGACAGGGACCGCTCCCCTTCGCGCATTACACCCTTGGCCACCTGGGCCCCATATTTGCGCGTCAACTCCGATAGCGAGGGCTTGATGCTGGTAGAAACCTGCCCCCCGTTGCGGGAACTGCAGCCAAACCCGGCATCCCCAGCATCGAACACGAGTGTCGAGCGTCCGGCCCTTGACGTCTCCAACGCCGCATTCAGCCCGGTGTAGCCAGAGCCGACAATAGCCACGTCAACAGCCTCTGGTAGCTCAAGTTTGGGCAGATCGGGCCGCGGAGTTCTATCCCACCAGTATGGCGTCGATTTGAGGTCTGTCGCACACATGCAAGCGCCACCAATAAAAAAATGCTGATTAGACAATCCATGGTTTGATTGATCCTATCAACCCTGCAATTGTCCCCAAAAAGAGTGAGGGGCGATGGACGTTTACGACTTTATCATCGTTGGGGCCGGATCGGCCGGTTCTGTACTGGCTGACCGCCTTAGCGCATCTGGCAAGGACAAGGTTCTGGTTCTGGAAGCGGGCGGTTCGGACAATCTGCCCTGGATAAGGGTGCCGATCGGGTACGGCAAGACATTCCACGATGACCGCGTGAACTGGCGCTACATGTCCGAGGCGTCAGACGGGCTTGAGGGCCGTCAGATCTATTGCCCGCGCGGCAAGGGGCTTGGCGGATCAAGCTCAATCAACGGGCTAGTCTGGATGCGGGGGCTGCCCCATGACTTTGATGATTGGGAAGCTGCAGGTAATCCCGGTTGGGGATGGAAGGACGTAGCTCCTGTGTTTGACAGCGTGGAAGCCGTGGGCGATGGCGGCGCAACACCCCCTGGGCGCATTAACGTCGCCAACCGCCGTGCTGATTTTCACCCCGTGGGCGAGCATTTCCTGAGAGCTGCCGAACGAATAGGCCTACCAACTGCCCCGCCCGACAGCTGCCACTGGACCGAGGGCGTAGGCCCCTACCCGATTACCACCCGTCGCGGCCTTCGCCATTCGGCCTCAACTGCCTTTCTGCGCCCCGCCATGGGGCGTAATAACCTGAATGTGCAGACCCATGTCCTTGTGGACCGCATCGGGTTCAAGGGCAAGCGCGCCACTTCGGTCACCTATCTGCAGAAAGGAACCCCCCGATCAGCAGTGGCGCGCAGGGGCGTGATCCTCGCTGCAGGCGCAGTCGGCTCTCCTGCGATCCTGCAACGCTCAGGTATTGGACCGAAACAAGTTCTGGCCGATCACGGCATCGATCCAATTCATGTAAACGAGGCGGTGGGCGGTGGCCTGCAGGATCACATCGGCGCGGATTACCTTTTCAAGGCGACCGAGCCAACACTGAACCAGGTTCTTGGCACCAAGATGGGTCAGGTCCGCGCCGGGTTGCAATTTCTACTCAACCGGGGCGGCCCCCTTAGCCTTAGCGTCAATCAGATGGGCGGCATAGTGCGCAGCAAACCCGATTTGGCCACGCCAGACCTGCAGCTCTATTTCAATCCCCTTAGCTATACCGTCACCCAGAAGAACCGCCGCGTTCTGCTGGAACCTGACCGCTGGCCCGGCTTTGCCTTCGGCTTCAATCCCTGCCGCCCAACCAGCCGTGGGCGGGTCGATATCCAAAGCGCCAACCCAGCCGACGCGCCCCAGATCTCACCCAACTATTGCGCGACAAACGAGGATGCAGAGCTTGCAGTCGCAGGCGCACGTATGGTCGAAAAGATACTGCAAACGCCAGAGCTGCAATCTCTTGTTGCGAGCAATAATGGCTTTTCCCCCCTTGGCGCGAGTGATGAGGATATCCTTACGGATTTCCGAAAGCAGGCCTCGACCGTCTTTCACCTGTGCGGCACCTGTAAGATGGGCCCAGAGGCCACGGGTGGCGTGGTCGATGCCACACTTACCGTGCATGGCGTGGAGGGTCTGCGCGTGGTCGATGCCTCGATCTTCCCCAACATCACCTCGGCCAACACCAACGCACCAACTATCATGGTCGCAGCAAAAACGGCCAATATCATCACAGCGGGATAGGATTGAACCATGGACCGTATCAACAAACTGGAAACCTTCACCACCGAAGACGTTGGTTTCGTACGCGTCACGATGGAGGATGGCGCGCAAGGCTGGGGCCAGGTCTCGACCTATCATTCCGACATCACATGCCACGTGCTGCACCGACAGGTGGCACCTTGGGTTCTGGGACAGGACAGCACCGATCTTGACGATCTGCTGGATCTAGTGACCGAGCGAGAGCATAAGTTCCCCGGCAGCTACCTGCGCCGGGCAATTGGTGGGCTAGACACGGCGATCTGGGACATGCGCGGCAAACGTACCGGTCAGCCAGTGACATCCCTTCTAGGGGGTAGCCCAGGCCGGGTCCGCGCCTATGCCTCATCCATGAAACGTGACATTGCTCCAGCGGATGAAGCAGAGCGCCTCAAGCGGCTAGAGGGGGAAAAGGGCTTTGACGCCTTCAAAATGCGGGTGGGGGCCGAGGTGGGCCGCAACCAAGACGAATGGGAGGGGCGCACCGAGGAGATCATTCCCACCATGCGCAACGCCCTGCCCAAGGCCGATCTTTTGGCCGATGCCAATTCCTGCTTCACGCCGGCACGCGCTATCGAGGTCGGGCGAATGATGGAAGACAATGGCTTTGGCCATTACGAAGAACCCTGCCCCTACTGGGAACTGGAACAGACCAAGGAAGTCACGGACACCCTGACCATGGATGTCACGGGCGGGGAACAGGATTGCGACCTGACGGTCTGGAAACGTATGATCGACATGCGTGCGGTCGATATCGTGCAGCCAGACGTTATGTATCTGGGTGGTATGGCCAGAACATTGCGGGTCTGCCGGATGGCGGATGCCGCCAGTCTGCCAGTGACACCCCACTGCGCCAACTTGTCGATGGTCACACTCTTTACCATGCACCTGCTGCGTGCCATTCCAAATGCAGGCAAGTATCTCGAATTCTCCATTGAGGAGGCCGACTACTACCCTTGGCAATACGGCCTTTTTGTCGAGGATCCCTTCACCATCGACGCAGGCTACGCCACGGTCACCGATGCGCCCGGCTGGGGTGTCGAAATCGCGCCAGAATGGCTTGCCAAATCGGTCTACAAGGTGAGTGAGTGGGAAAGCTGAACAAGGCAAAGACCTCGTCCCAAGCCCGAACCGAGGCATCTTGATTTCAGGGCTGGGCGCTTTGGACGGCGCGGCCTCAGATTTAAGCCAGGGGATTCGCTAAAGACGTGGGTTTTGCCTGTACCCTTCAGCTAATCTTGGTCGCCTTGGCCTCTGCCAAGCCATCGCGCCTGCCGCGATAAGCTTCTGCAATAGCCTTCTTGCGCAGTTCGATCAGCGCCGTATCTGCATTTTTCACCCGCGCCCAATCCTCAAAATTCCGTATCTCACGAGCGATGTCCTGATCCAACTCGTGTTGCACGGTCTTCACGATTTCATATCCAAAATGCTCATAGAAAAACGCCGCCTCGATCTTGGCCCTGTCATATGTTTCCTCGGGCCCGTAATTGTGGCTGTGATAAACCATTGCTGTCGGCGCGTAGAGCTTGGTGTGCCCGGCCTCGATGATCTGGTTGGCCCAGACCTGATCTTCACCGTAATCAACCTCCGGATAGGGGATCTCCTTCCAGATATCCCGGCGCATGGCTGAGTTGTTGTCAGAGTAGAAATGCAGAACTTGTCGCCAGCCGTTATCTCCGCTGGCCCAGGCGTCTGGATCGGTCCGACGCGACAGGGCCAGTGGCAGGTTGGCCAGATTGGCAAAATGGTTGTTGATTTCTTCGCGTACGAAAAAAGGATGCTCGGGATAGGGCAGGTGACGACCAAAGAGCCCTACACCCTTGGGGAAATGCGCAAACATCTTCAGGATATCTGTCGCCCAATGCGTATTCACCGGGATCGCATCCTGCGTCAGGAACGCCATGATTGGAGCAGAGCCGAGGCTAGCGCCATAATTACGGGTGCGCCCGTGCTGGAAATCCTTCTGGTCGATGACTTCCAACTGCACATCTTTTTGCTTAGCCAACCATTCCCCCGTCCCGTCGGGAGAACTGGAGTCCACGCAAATGATGTTCATTCGGTCTGCTATAGCCTGCCCCCGCAGAGCATTGAGTACCGGGGGAAATTCTTCCCGGCCCTTGTAGGTGGGCACAATCACGTCGAGCAGCACATCGCGATCCGGCTGCATGGCAGGCGCGGCCAGCGTTGCACCAGTCTCTGACAGGTAGTCACGTATAGCACTCTCAACCGCACGGGCTGATTTCTCCCAATCGAACTGCGCCACCCAATCAAGCGCACGGGTCGCCTGCGCCTCCAGCTCTTCAGGCGCGTCCAGAAAGGCGGCGATCTTTTCAACCACGTCCCGCGGATCCGGACCGGAAAGAGTAATCACCCCATCGGGGAAGATCGCGCGTGTTGGCTCTCCGTCCAGTTCGATGATCGGCAGACCACAGGCCATCATCTCCTGCGGTACCAGCGAATAGTTCGTACCCGAGAATGTCACCGCCAGATCACAACTGCGATAAAGCTCTGCCAGCTTTTCAGGCGCCATCACACCATGATTGACCGCGTCAAACGGCGTGGTGTCAAAATCGAGCTTGTCCTGACCGAAAAGGTGCAGCTCAAAATCATCACGGGTGCGGGCCAGTTCCTCAAATGCCAACAAAACCAGATCAACACAGCGTCGCGCCGTATGCTTGCGAGCATAGACAACAATCTTCTTGCGCTGCGTTTCGCCGGCGTCATCGACCGGTCTGTCAGCCGTCGCGCCCGTATTGTAGATGTCACGATCATAGGCCAAGAAGAAACTGCGCGACCAAAGTCCATATCGGTCACGCATCAGTTGCTCCAGCCAAGGGCTCGCGCAGATTGTGGCAAGATTGAAGGAATAAGTCTGTTTGGCCAGAAGGTGATCTGTACCAGTGGGGTAGAATTCGGGCTCATGGTCCTGCACGAAATAGTACTTCGCCCGGAACCCTTGCGCCTTGTTCACCGCATAGGCAGTGGTCCAGCCGGTCGCGATTACTGCATCGCCTTGAGCCTCCCAGAATCCATCACTTAGAAAACGCACCTCAGCCTCAACACATTGGTAATGCTTTATGATATCGTCATAGGCCTCCTCAGCGGTGTCATGAAGATCGGGGTTATCAATCCAGATCGTGCAACGATGGCCAAAATTCTCAAGAAAGCGGACCATGCGGAAGATTGTCATGTGTCCGCCGCCACCCTTACTAAAATCCGGGACCACCCAGTGGACATTCATTCTGGACGTATCCACGTTTTCAGGCGGTGAAATCTCCAGATCATCAGGTGGGCCCCGAAACACAGCCTGCAGATAGGGCTCAGTTGTCCTGGCAAAAGAGATTTTTTCCAGCGGGGTCTGCTCTTGATGCCGTGACGCGCGGCCCTCGTTTTGACCCCAGATGACCCAATGGACAAAGGGGTTCATACCGCTTTCAGCCACGTCGCGATAGCGCATTCGGTAGTAGTTGGTCGAAAACTCTGGGCTCGGATCGCGCCCTTCCTTCCAGCCATGAGATAGGAAATGTTCGAGCAGCTGCTCATCCTCGCCCGTCACATCCGTATAGTTGAGGCGGTAGAATTCAGCGTCGAAGGCCTCGCGCACAGCCGACAATTCGCCTTCGTTTAGCCCGGTGCTTTGCAGAACCATCTTGGAGCGGCTTTTCGCCCTCCCCCCCGCCGCACGGGCAACGTAGCGCACCGCGGTCTTGAGGTCCCGCTCGGCAGGATTGAAATTGTCTGGCAAACGCAGGTTCAACATATCGAGGCGCGGTGTCTTGTCCTTGCGCGCTCTGCTTTGCAGCACAAGATCGGTCACTAGAGTCTCCCGCCGCTCGATTAGAGAGGTCATTGGATGTCCCTCACTCACGATCAGCGAGCGTTCAATGTTGGCCGAGATGTAGCCTGTGTCAAACATTCGCTCGTAGGTGTCGCGCATCCGGGTGTTCATCATGCTTTGACGCCCCTCGGACCTACCGAAATGCACGTAATGATAAAACGGGTTCAGCCCCAGCTCCAGCACATCAGGATTGCGCAGCATGTAACCGAGGGCCGAAAAATCCGGTGTTGGCGCCAGCCCACAGCGCCAGCCGACGGTCAAGTAATGGGCGCAGAGGTCTTCGTCCGTCAGGGTCGCGGCCATTGCCTCTACACCCTTCCATTGGCTGGCGTAATGCACAGCATCAAAATAGGGCAGCAGGGCCTGCAACGTGGCATAGGGCACGCGCCCAACGCCATTTACACCCCAATCACTAAGGTAGATCGCTGTTTTCCGGTCGCGCCTGTGGGTCTGGTAATGGGCAACGGGATCAAGCGCACCTTCCAGCACCTCGGGATGGTCGGCCACGTAAAGGCGGGTGGAAAAGGCCGCACAGGGATCACGCCCCTCGCGCCAGCCAGTTTCGACGAAATCGGCAGAAAGCGCGTCAGCGCTGTGCCTGGCAAGCTCCGGATATGCTGCGGCATAAAAACGGGGATCGAACCTGACATTCGCATCCTTTACATAGCCGGAACGTTTGCGAAGAACGGTGTCTTTCAACTTGGAATAGGTCGAAGAAATTCGTTTCTGCATGCTGTTCCTTTGCATCCCACGACCATGCGCCAGTCCGTCGTTTTAATCAGCTTAAATCATTGCAAGTGGTATAGTTACAAACCAGAAGCGCCACAACGCCTATCGCCAGGGCGGTTGCGCCTCGCGGGATGGGCGTGCGGCGGCGGATGTTGACCTTAGACGCATTGGGAAAATCTGGCTACCTTCGGAATAGTCTCTAAAATGACGCGAAGTCGCCCCGTTCCCCCATAGTACTATTTTCTCTGGGCAACATCTGAGGGACACTATGGACAACGCCTCGCTACTCTTAATGCTGGATCTCGATACTGGGGACGTCGCTATCAAAAACGCCCTCGAACAAGCCAGCAAAACCAACGCCTTCGTCAGATGCGTTGTTTACGCAGCTTTGCCAGTTCATCCGTTCAGCCCATCTGCGGGGATCTCAGTTGGCGGCCTGATCACCTCAGATCATTGGCCGCTTATGGTAACGGAAGCGCAATTGATGCTGGATCAGCGGGTGAATGAGATCGAAACTATTCTCACCCTGCTCGAAACACCCGGAAGCGTCTCTGCCCTCTTTTGTGCGAATGCAGAGATCAAACAGAGTATCTCCGATTTTGCCCGAACTTCAGATATGATGCATATCGCAGACAACCTCCGCCAGACCCCGGACGTGTTTGAGATGTTCGTGCACGCAGCCCTTTTCGAGGCACCAGTGCCCGTCGTCCTTAACACCGGGCCTCTTTCACCGACCGACACGGTCTTTCTGGCATGGGATGACAGCAATGCCGCAGCCCGCGCAGCCCACATGGCCCTGCCACACCTTATGGCCGCAGGCGAGGTCACAGTCGGCTGTTTTGATCCAATCACCGATCACAATGGCTGCGAGGGTGGATCAGGCGCGGGCGTCGCTGCTTGGCTTGGCCATCACGGCTGCAACGTCACCGTGGCCAATTACACCAGCAGCGGTCATGAGATCGGGTCTTGCCTACTGGCCAAGGCCAAAGAGCTCGGTTCTGATCTTGTCGTCATGGGCGCCTACGGCCATTCCCGGATGCGCCAGACCCTTTTCGGCGGCACGACACGCACAATGATCCGACAAACCGAAATGCCCGTCTTACTCGCGCACTGAACACGGCGTGGCCTCACGCAATCTTGAACCTAGACCTCCCGGCGTCCCAACGCCTGCTTTTTATAGCCCGAAATATCCTGGGCAAGGCACCTGAAACGCGACGAAGCAGAGCCCCTCAAAACTGCCATAACCAGAATAAATCTGCCAAAATTCTGCTAGATCACATAAAGCAATGCCGATTTCGCCCGAAACAGATAACGATCGCTACTTTAACCAGCAACTCACAGCGCAAAGTAGACCAGGAAGGTTTTGTTGCAGAAATCCACGAAGTTGTTAGTGGACCTTCACGTAAGACAGGCCAGTTTACCACCTGAAGTCATATCGGAGTAGGTGTATTGACCGAGCAGAGTCCCATCGACCACCGTATCCCGTCAGAGCGCGTGACAGTTAGCAGCCATACCCGCCTGTCCAGGGGGTCAAAGTCTGCACCCGCAGTGATCGCAGGCCGGCGGGTCCTCTTCCTGTCCCTCAATTTTTTAACGGTTTCAGCGCTCTTCGCAGCAATGTGGCATTTCCTATCCTATGGTGGGCTAATCTGGGTTGAATGCGCCATGCTGGGAGCCTATGCGCTGACGCTGCCGTGGCTCTCGATCGGCCTCTGGAACAGTGTGATAGGCCTGGTGCTGGACCGCAAATACGGCAAGGATGCCGCACGCCACGTTGCCCCGGCCCTCGACCGGATAACGGGGCGTGAGCCTATAACGACACGTACGGCCATCATCATGCCGCTTCGTAACGAGGACCCGCTCACCTCCCTCGCCCGCCTGCGCGGACTTGAAGAGGAGCTCGCAACGACGCCCTGGGCGCACCAATTCGAATTCCACGTGCTCAGTGACACCGATCAGGCCGCCGTCGCTTTGAAGGAGGAAGCCAGTGTGTCTCAATGGCGCAATGCCCGCCCGAACGTACCGATCTTATATCGCCGTCGTACAGACAATAAGGGCTACAAGGCTGGCAACATAGCTGAGTTTCTGGACGAACATGGCCCGCGCTATGATTTCTTTTTGCCGCTCGATGCCGACAGTGTGATGGGGGCCCAGACCGTTTTACGCCTGATCCGCGTTATGCAAGTCTCACCAGAGCTGGGAATGCTCCAAAGCCTAGTGACAGGGCTGCCGTCCCGTACTTTCTTCACCCGCGCCTTCCAATTTGGAATGCGTCACGGTATGCGGTCCTACACACTGGGCTCGGCGTGGTGGCAGGCTGATTGCGGGCCTAACTGGGGACACAACGTAGTAATACGTACGGCGCCCTTCCATGACCATTGCATGCTGCCCCGGCTGCCAGGCAAGGGGCCGCTTTCGGGTGATATCCTAAGCCACGACCAGCTTGAAGCGGCGATGATCCGCCGCGCTGGATACGAAGTGCGCGTGCTGGCCGAAGAAAGCGAAAGCCATGAGGAAAACCCACCAAGCCTGACTGATTTTATCCGGCGTGAACTGCGCTGGTGCAATGGCAATATGCAATACCTCAAGCTGCTAAATATGCCCGGGCTGGCCAGCATCAGCCGCGTGCAGCTTTACCTTGCAATCCAGATGTACCTTGCGGCCCCGGCTTGGATGCTTTTTGTGGGTCTGGGCGCCAGCCTTGCGGCGCGCACAGATCAATTCGTGGGCGCGCCCATGTGGTTTGGCCTCTCGCTTTTCGCTGTGGTTCTCACACTCAATCTTATGCCCAAGCTGATGGGTCTCGCGCAAATACTGTCGGATGAAAGCCGCGCAGGTTCGTATGGCGGGCGCCGCCTCGTCATCCTGAGCGGAATGGCCGAGATCGTTGTTTCGATCCTAATGGCCCCAATCGTGGCTTTTGGACTGAGCGTGTTTGTCCTCGGGCTCTTCTTCAATCGCCGCGTTGGCTGGGACGCACAACAGCGCAGCCGTGCCTGGCTGGAATGGGGCGAAGCAACTCGTGTACTCTGGCCCCAGACCGTGGCTGGTATAAGCCTGACTGTCTGGTTGGGCATGCTTGCGCCGTGGGCCCTCGTCTTCGGGGCACCGATGCTGATCGCGCTCAGTTTAGCCATCCCGATTGCGGTGATCACGACTTTGCCGACAATGAGCCAATGGTCGCTTGATACTGGACTTTTCGACATTCCAGAAGACCGAACAGCACGCGCGCCTGAACCTAAGCTTGCCCTCGACGCCGACGTGGCCTGAGTTCGAGAGACCTCAGAAACAATCGTAGGAGGCAAAAAACATCAAAGACCAAGGCCACATTCCCAGCAGTATGTGGCTGGGATCGGTACGAATTTTACCAAAACACCAACTATTGCCTGAGAAAGCACCAAATGGAATAGTCTAGCCTTCTAGCGCCTTGATCATGTCAACACGTGTCCCATGCCGGCCCCCTTCAAAATCGGCACCCATGAAGGCGTCAACGATCTCTAGGGCCAGCCCCTCGCCAACCACACGCGCGCCAAGCGATAGCATGTTCGCATCATTGTGCTGCCGGATCATAGCCGCCGAAAACGTATCCGAACATACGCCGCAGCGAATACCTTTAACCTTGTTCGCCGCAATCATTATGCCTTGCCCCGTTCCACACAGGACAATCCCAAGCGCAGCCTCCCCCGAAGCGACGTGCCGGGCTGCAGCCTCGCCATGGGACGGATAATGCGTGCTTTCAGGTGTGGTTGGGCCGATATCTGCCACCTCGTGACCCTGAGCCTCAAGATGCGCTGCTACGGCACGGCGCAGGTCAATGGCAGCATGGTCACTGGAAAGAACGACACGGGTACTTTTCGTCATGGAGTTTCACCTTTTACATGGCCCACCCAAGGCCCTAATTCTTGGGCCGATGTTTAGGGGCTCAAACCGACCACCGCAATGGCCTCGCGATCAATCAACTCCAAATCGCGAAAACACACTGAACCCGGGAAAACTGGTTCCACCGGGCAGTGGCTGGATCAGCCTTCCGCCACCAATCCGGACATCCTGCAGTCAAAGACGACGTCAGAGCCCAGCGCAAATGCCCGCATCTCAGGCCGGATCGCCTTGGACAGCAAGTTCGTTGGATTTGCCATGGTCAGCCCCTGAGGCCCACCCCCGATCAGAAGCGGCGCAATCGCCACTTGCAATCGATCCAGAAGCCCTGCCTCAAGAAACTTGGCAATTGTGATGCCACCCCCCTCGACCAGCAGGGTCGACAACCCCTCGGCCTGCAAAGCGTCCACGATGCTGCGCGGGTCGATCACGTCATCCTTCAAGGGCAGTCTGATCACCTCCACCCCCTCAGGGCGCGGCTTGTCGACAGCCTGCACGATAATCCTGCGCGTACCATCATCGCTCAGGAGCGGCGCATCATCCGGCAACCGACCCTTGGGGTCGATCACGATCCGAGCCGGGTTCTGCCCGTCGCACAGTCGCACCGTGATCCGCGGCACATCATGCAGCGCTGTGCGCACTCCGATGATCACCCCATCGACCAGGGCCCGCATGCGATGCAAATGCGCAAGGCCATCCGGCCCCGATACATCCTGCGCATCCCCAGTCACGGTTGCAATACGACCGTCAAGGGACTGACCGATCTGCGCCACCACAACGGGCCCCTGATCGCGCCGCGCAAGAGGGCCATAAAGATCTAGTGCCGATTGCTCCTCAAGGCTCCAACCGTTGAGGCTCTTGCAGGCGTTGCCTTGCCGTATGTTCAGCAGGTGGTTCCAGACTTTGGGTGTGATCTGTGTCTTCATAACGCCTATGTTCCTAAGCCGTCCTACGGGGAATGGCCAAAAGATCGCAATGTCCGATCCTGCAATGCCCTTGACCAGCAATTTCGCGCCGCTTCGCGCCCCATACAGCAGCCCCCTCTAATCCGGCTTCTGCGACAGCAGACGCGATACCGTCCGTCAGGTATAGCTGCAAGTCGGCCATCTCTGGCCCTAGGTCCCAAGGGCTATCAGCAAGAGCCACGTCAAAGCTGGCACGATCCAAAATCTCACGCGAGCGTGGCCCAGCCTGGGGCCCAAGCGCGGGACCAAGGCCCTTGTCACTGCGCTGGTGGCGGTTAAAAGCCTGCGTCACGGCCGCATCGCCACCATCCTCTGGCGTCCAAGCCATATTCCCGTCATAGCACAGGGCTGCATAAAACGGCACCTCCAGACGGGCCGCCAAGGCCTCGACCCAGCGGACCGAGACAAGGTCAAGAAGCGCTGAAGCAGTGACCAGCGTGACCCCGGCAAGGGGCAACGCATCCAACTCGTTGAGATCAAGCTTAACGCATTCCACGTCCCCACCGACCTCAGCCTCAGCATGCTCCAGCAAACGGGCATCCCCATCGAGAAGTCGCCACCGCGTGTCCTCGGGCAAAAAATCAGCCATGGCCCGCGATGTTGATCCGGTGCCGCAACCCAGATCAAGGATCACCGGCTCAGGGCCTGCGGCCTGCGCAGCCTGCTTTAGCAAGGCTTTGTCACGGGCCGCTCGGTCTGCAGGTTCGCGCAAGGCCAGCCAGTCGGCGGCAAAGCCCATTCTCAGATCTCCCCCTCATACCAGGCACGGGCGGTATGGCTTTCATGCAGCAGAATACGCATCTTCCTAACCCGGCCCTGATCGGCCAGTTGCCCTGCACGCACACGGCTCGCCATCGCTTGGAAGATATGCTGGCAAAGGAACTCAGTCGTGGTGAACTTGCCTGCAAATTCCGGCACCTCGTCAAGGTTCTGGTATCGCATCGGCTGCAACACATCTGCAAGCACCTCGGTAGCGAGACCGATATCCACCACAAGACCATGAGCGTCGATTTCCTCAGTATAAAAGGCAGCATCGACGGTGAAGGTTGCACCGTGCATGCCCTGCGCCGGGCCAAAGACTTCTGACGGCAGAGAGTGGGCAATCATGATATGGTCGCGAACTTCGACGGCAAACATAGGCGTTCCTCAAGGTTGAACATAACGAATTCGGTGGCATAGCGTGGCCGGATCCGACAGGACGAGGCCATAATCATGGGGCAAATTTTCAAACGTACTTTCCCCCGAAATGAGATGATCCAGCACCGGGTCAAGCAGCAATTCCAGTGCCTTGGACATCCGACGTGCATAGCTCCATCGCGCGCGGCGTTCAGCGGGCAGATGGCCCACCTGTGAGCTGACCAGCCGCAAGCGTCGGCTGTGGAAGGCACCACCCAACGTAACGGGTGTTTGGCCCGCGCCGTGCCAGCTGGCTTCAACGACGCGTGCCTCCATCCCGGCCCGCTCCAGCGCGAGATCCAGACCCGTGGCACTCGCCGATGTATTGATCACCACGTCACAATCGCGTGGCACCGCTCCATCGGGCCCGGCAAAGGCACAGCCCAGCGTCTCGACCAGCCCCTCACGGTCGGGGTTGATCTCCATGACCGTGACCTCAACACCCGGATGCCGAGCGGCAAGGTAGGCAGTCAGTAGGCCCACGACCCCGCCACCGATCACAAGCACCCTGTCGCCTGCCCCCAATCCGCTATCCCACAGGATGTTGAGTGCGGTCTCCATGTTGGCCGCCAAAACCGCCCGCTCGGGCGGCAGGCCCTCGGGCAAGGGGTTGAGACCATCAGGCGTCGCGCGAAACGAGGTTTGATGAGGGTGGAGTGCAAAGACCGCGCGCCCAGCTAGTTCGCCTTCCATCACCCGGCCCACGGCGCAATAGCCATACTTGACCGGATAGGAAAATGCGCCCTCCTGACCGGGGCAGCGCATGCGTGCGTGTTCTGCAACCGGCACTCTGCCTTCAAACACCAGCTTTTCAGTCCCACGGCTGATCCCTGAAAATATCGTCTCGACAAGAACACCCTTACCGATTCCAGCAGGACGCAGCGCTGCCTCGCCCTGCCGAACATACCAAAGCGCCCGCGCGGTCGTCATGGCCGGGGCCCCGCATGTGCTTCATCTTTCTCAAAATAATCCGGGCGGGTCGTCATAGGCGACGGGGGCAAAGTCCCCTCTTGCAAGCCCCGTAGAACACGCTCGGCCAGATCAACGGTGTGCGCCCAGCCTGGCAGGGCTTCTCCGGCCCGCTGAGACACCTTGCGCATGCGCTCCCTGAGGGCGTGATCTGCCAAAACAGTCCGCAATGCGGCCCCAAACCCGTCTGGGTCATCCGGTTGCACAAGAAGCCCAGCCCCTACCGCTACGGTGTCCGGCACCGCACCAGTGTCGCAGGAAATGATCGGCAGCCCAAAGGACATGGCCTCATTGAACACGATCCCGTAACCCTCATAGCGCGTGGCCAGCGCGAAAAGACTAGCGCGGGCATAAAGATCGCTGAGGTCGTCGGCCTCCATGCGGCCCGCGAACATGACACGCTCACCAAGGCCAAGCACACCGGTTAGGGTTTCAAGTTCGGCAGCATGTTTCTCGTCATGCACGCCACCCACGATTACGGCCTGCCAGGGGCTGTCCTTGATTAACGCGAGCGCGTGCAACAAGACATCATGCCCCTTACGCGGCACCTGTATTCCCACCGACAGGATCAGAGGCGGGTCCATAGGCGCACGCTCTTGCTTGCGTGTCTCAGTCCCAGGACGGGCCACGGTGATCTGCGCGGGGTCAATGCTGTAGTTCGCGGCGAGCATCGCGGCCGTATGCGCACTGGGCACCAGCACATGAGAGGCACAGGCCAGCGCGTCACGCTCTTTGCTCAGAAAAAACGCCTTGTAGGCTGGGTGCAGACCCGCCTCGCAGGCCAGTGGATGATGGACCATAGCCACAATCGGCGCCTGCACATCCTTCAAGGCGGCCACGTCCAACGCACCAAGTGCCAGCCCGTC
Source organism: Roseovarius sp. (assembly GCA_963691795.1). Taxonomy (GTDB): domain Bacteria; phylum Pseudomonadota; class Alphaproteobacteria; order Rhodobacterales; family Rhodobacteraceae; genus Roseovarius. The sequence continues at coordinate 1,980,142 of OY829373.1, read as the reverse complement.
AACGATCACCGGGCAATCTGCCGGCAAGTCTGCCAGTCGACGCGCGGCATCTGCCATGTCTTTATCGTCGGGATAAGGGAAGGACGAACTGAGCGAGATCACAGACATATCCCATCCGCGCGCCGAAAGCCCATCAACTAACTGCCGGTCGTAGATGTATCCACCCGTCAGAGTGCGGATATCACCTGGAACGGCGAAGGCTGCGCGGTACGAAGACATGACGGCAAACAAAATCCTTGCAAGACATCCCACAGATCATGCGTTTTTTGCTGTTTGACAAGGCGCGAGGCCGAAAGCTGCACCCTGATCATCAATTTGTGACAACTGTTTCGCCCTGCAGCCCTATAATCTTATTATTACCTCGACTCACATATGTGCCGCTCTGTCCAAGCGTCGCGTATCGGCCAAATAAACTACTGGCCCACGTACAGGAGCTTACATGCGTCTTCTTTTAAACACCGCCATCGCAGCCATTTTCGCCCTCGCCACCTTCGTCAGCACCGCCAAGGCCAACATGTCCCGTTATGAACTCGACCCCACGCATACGGCGATCTACTTCACGATCGAGCACATTGGCTATTCCAAGACACTCGGCATTTTCACTGGGCTGAGCGGGAGCTTCATGTATGACACCGACACGCGGGAGCTGTCGGATGTAGATGTCACCATTCAGGCCGACAGCGTAAACACCTTCAACGACGCCCGGGATGGTCATGTCCGCAACAAGGACTTTCTCCATGTGTCCGAGCATCCCACAATCACCTTCACGGCAGATGGTGGCACTGCCAAAAGCGATACAAGCGGCACAGTAACGGGGGATCTGACGATCCTTGGCCAGACAAAACCTGTTACTCTGACCGTAACACTCAACAAGGTCGCCGCATATCCCTTTGCCCATAAGCGCGAGGTGCTGGGCCTCTCTATGACGGCCTCAATCAAGCGAAGTGATTTCGGGATGATGTATGCGGTAGAGAACGGGCTAGTGGGCGATATTGTCGACATCAATATCGAAACCGAAGCAATGAAAATGGAATAACCACCATAAGCCGCAGCACTTTCGCATCTTTTTTGTCATGTTTGGAGGTGGAACCTAATTCTGGGTTTCGTCAGTTTTCTGTGTGGTTATGCTAAAGCAAAACAGAAAAGATCAGGGCGGACATGACAGCCACCCCTTCGACCATCCACGCCCCGGATGCCGCGTCTGATGCGGATCAGCGACCGCTCTATTACGTGCTGTCAGCGGGGCGCACCGGGACCGTCTTTCTGGAAAACCTGGTCAAGGCCCATTTCCCCGACATCTCGATCGAGCATGAACCCTCACCCTCCCGCTACCTGATGATGCTGGGCAATCTGCGCAACGATTTTGGTCTGCTGAAAGGCGCCACCCGCCGCATGGCCGCGCGGCATCAGGCGCATGTGCATGGCGGCACAGTCAAACATATCGAGGTCAATCCCTTCCTCTGCGCTGTCACCGATCTGTTGCCCCACGAAACCCGCCCCCTGCGCATCCTGCACATGGTCCGCGCACCGGGCGACTGGGCGCAGTCCATGACCACGTTCAAAGCCTCGACCCGCTATCGCCATGTGATCGACTTCGTCCCCTTCGCCAAGCCCTTCCCGGCCCCGCGCCCCGTTGAGTGGAGCGGCCTCTCGCAATTTGAAAAGAGCCTGCACCGCTGGACATGGTGCAATCAACGCATCGCCGCGTTGGCCCCTCAGGCAGAAGCTTATGAGCTGGTCCGCAGTGAGGATCTTTTCTCAGCAGATGCAACCCTGCGCGACAGCGCGCTTGCGCGAATTCTGAAGGTGCTGGACCTGCAAAGGCCGGACGATTTGAGGCCCGAGGAATTTCAGAACCGGGTCAACCCCTCCCCCGCTGGGGCTGATCTGCGTGACGCTGACAAGGAGCGCACCATCTGCGGGGCCGTGGCGGCAGATTTCGGTTATGATCTCTAGGCGCGCCCTGTCGGCCATTGCGGTCAGCCTTGTGCTGCTGGCGGTGGTCCTTTGGGTCGCCGATATCGGTGCAATCGACCTGACTCGGATGCGACCGGGCCTGCTGATCCCTGCGCTGGCGGCGTATATCATCGTGCTTGTCCTCCGTGGGGCCTTGTTGCGGCAGTTGGCCCCTGAGAGTGACAAACCCGGCCTCTGGCAATGGGTCGCGCTGGCGGGGCGGCATCAGTTCATTTTCATCCTGTCCCCGTCCGGCAGTGGCGACCTGGCCTTTCCGGTGCTGGCGCGCCGCATGGTCGGGTTGGACCTTGCCCCCGCCACCGGGTTGATCGCGGGCGCGCGTTTGCGGGACATTTGCGCCATCCTTGGCCTTGGATGCGCCGGGTTGGCTGGCATTGGGTATCTGCCCGCAATCACCGGGGCGCTGGCGATTGTCTTCGGGGCGCTGCTGTACTTTTCCAATATCGCCACCGCCTTGATCGGCGGGCTGATCCGCCGCATCCGCAAAACCTCGGCGATGGTCGAGGGGAACGCCCCTCAACACACCCAATCCCGCCTGCCCGCTGCCCTGCTGACGCTTGCCCTGTGGCTGGTGGCATCCGGTGGTGTGACGTTCGGATTTGCGGCTGCGGGCAACCCCCTGTCGCTGTTCGAGGCGTGGGTCATGATCGCCGGTCTGAACCTTGCGGGGGCCGTGGCTGTTTCGCTGGCGGGGATCGGTGTGGCGGAAGCCGGTGCGACAGGGGTTCTTGTCTTCCTTGGTCTGCCACTGGCAGAGGCCGCAAGCATCGCCGTCGTGGCCAGACCGCTTTTGTTGCTGTCCAACTGCGCGGCCAGCGGTGTGATCGAGGTTGCGACCCGCCTCAAAAGGTCGCGATTGCGCTGATCACTTGGTTCCGGTTACCGCCATGGGGGCTGCCACCGCGTCTGGCGTCTCTTCCGCCGCTCCGCTGCCACGGGCCCGCAGCACACGCACCCTTGCGATATGGGGATGCAGCGCCGGGCGTTGCGAGGCACTGACATCGTGGCTGAGGAAATTCAGCAGCATCTGCACGCCCAACAGAACGGGAAACGCGCTCAGCATGACCGTACCGGCGGTCGCGGGAACGCCGGTGCGCGCGCTTTCGATCCATTGGCTGACGCCGAAAATGCCGCCAAAGGCAAAGAGCATCATCCCGAACATCAGCATCAGCGAGGCGGTTGAGAAGCCCCGTAGGAAGTAATTGTAGAACACCCGCTTGATCAGGTTGCGCAGATGCAGGCCCGGAAATTTCAGAAGCGCGTCCAGCTCACTCAAACCGCTGACCTCATCCCCATAAACCGCCTCCATCGGCACGTCCCGCACGGCGGCGCCCAATGCGCCGAGACGGAACAGCAGGTCGCTTTCAAAGAAATACCGTTTGTGCAACTTCTCCAGCGGCAGGCTGGCGGCCACGTCGGCATGGATCGCTGTGAACCCATTGGTGGGATCAAAGAGATGCCACAGGCCCGAGGACAGTTTGCTCATGAAGGACAGGCCCGCATTGCCGATCAGGCGCACTGTCGGCATCTTCTGCACGCTACCGATGTCGAAGAAGCGGTTGCCTTTGACGTAGTCGGCCTCTCCGTTCAGGATCGGCTCAATCAGGGCCGGGATCAGGCGCGGGTCCATCTGCCCGTCGCTGTCGATCTTGACGATCACCTTCGCGCCCCCCTCGATCGCCGCGCGGTAGCCCGTGACCGTGGCCGCCCCCACCCCGCCGTTTTCGGCATGGGTCAGGACCTGAACGCGTGCGTCCTCCCTGGCCGCGACCTCAAGCACTTCGGCCAGATTGTCGGGACTGGCATCGTTGACGCAGTAGATGCGGCCGATCCCCTCGGGAACCTCGGCAATCACGGCGCGGATCGTGTCCGCCGCCTTGTAGCACGGGATTACGACGGCGGTGTTGGACAGGGGGGACTTGCGCATGGCTCAGCTCTCCTTCGAAAGGGTAAAGGCACGGATACCGGGCAGGCAGGAGGGGATCTCACTATAGCCTGCCCAGATGCGGGAAAATGCAGGGTCTTCGTTATAAAAGGCGATGAAATCCATCTCGATCCGATCAATGGCATGACGCCGCTCACGGGCGTCGACCAGGACAAGCTCTGGCGTCTGCGACATGTCCCTCAGGGCCGCCGCGCGCTCGGCCTTTTCGGCCAGTGCCAGAACGCGGGCCGCATCCTGCGACAGGGTCGATTGTGCACGCAGCCGGGTGATGGACGGCAGGAAGAGACGGCTGTTGGTCGCCGCGACCCAGCGCCGGTCGGCGTGGTTGGCCACGGGAAAGCCGGGATAGGGATGGGTTGAGAACGCCATGAACCCGCCTTCACCAGGCACATTCTGCTCTACCATGCCGACAAGGCAGGCTGTCTGCCGGCCATAGGTACCGTTTGGCCCAAGGTAGGACATCATGAGCACCGTATAGAGCGCGGTCCAGGCCGCTGCGGCGGTGAAGGCCAGCCCGGCCAGAAGGCGAACGGTTGTCCGGGACGCAGTCAGGAGTGTCAGGGTGAGCGAGATGAACGCACAACCCAGCGCGGGAAAGAAGTGATAGGGATAGCCCTTCGATTGCGCAATCGCCGCCAGAAGGAACCCGGTGGCCGCCAGCGCAGGCAGGGTCGGCAGGGGCTGCCACCCGCCACGCCACGCAAGGAGAAGCGCTGCGGCGGTCAGAAGGCTTGGGGTGGGATCAGTGCCGATGACCTCGGCCAGCGAATGCTCGAACCCCCAATAGACCTGGGTGATGAGCGGCACCACCTCGGTCAGGTAGGGTCGCGCGAAAACCCATGTGGCGGCGACATAGATCACACCTGTCAGCAACAGCCCGGCCGTGTCCAGCGTCAGAACCGGCCGTAGGGACCGGGCGCGCAGGGCGGTGTAGAGCCAGACCAGCGCAGGCACGGCCAGGAAATGCGGCTTGAAGCAGATGGCAATACCGGCGGCAACACCGGCCAGAAGCGCCTTGCCCGGTGCCACCTCGCGCCCGACCACCAGAAGCAGCCAGGGCAGGCAAAGGGCCACGGCGAGGTGCTCTCTCTGACCGAAATCACGGTTCACGCCAAGGGTCAGAAGCAAGGCCAGCATGGCCAGGAAGGCGGCGCGCCGCCTTGGGCTCAGCCGGGGGGCAAGGCCCTGATTGAGAAGAATAATCACACCAGCAATAAGCGTCAGAACCACCGTCCGGAACGTGCCCACCGGATCAGTACTCAGCAGATTGGCCAAGCCCGCCACCGGGGCCGAAAGCCACCAGATCAGCGGAGGATTGGAGGCCACGATGTCGCGGCCAAACGTGCCGCCCTGCAACAGCCGCTCGGACGAGTTCAGCACCCAGGCCACATCATGGTTGAGATAGGTCTGCGCTTGAAGGACCCCGCCAAGCGCCAAGAGAACCAATGCCGGCGCTATGACGGCCAGAGTGGTCGCCCACCCTGTCGTTTCACGCTCAAGGCCGATTGGCCCGGTATTGGAAATAGATTGCATCACATGCTGCCCCGAGATCGATCTTGTTCTCAATCTGGAAACAAAAAGTGTCAGCAATACGCCAATGGGCGGTCGTTTGTTGGGAATATCACCCCGCGTAGCCGGTCTCGCGCGACGGTTTTAGGTGGCGCAACGCACCGAAATCTTTGAAAGATTTCGGCCGCATTCTTTTGAAGAATGCGGAGCACTAATAGCCTGCAAGCTCTCCGAGACGATCGCGGTCGATCGCGACCACGTGTCGATTACCCTGCATTTCGATCACACCCGCTTTTCGCAACTTGGAGATCTGGCGGCTGACCGTTTCAATCGTCAGCTCCACGTAATCCGCGATATCAGCCCGCCCCAATGGAAGGTCGAAAGATTGGGTTCCCTTGCATGTCAGCGTCTGGATGCGATCCGAGACGTGGAAGAGGAAGGTGGCCACACGCTCCTCAGCCGTCTTGCGTCCCAAAAGGAACATCCAGTCGCGCGCGATCTGCAGCTCGCTCATAGTGCGTTCAAGCAGCGTATGCTCCAGCGACGGATAGCGGCGCAGAAGGGTATGGAACTCACGGCGCGAAAAAACGCAAAGCTCCACCTCTGAGACAGCCTCAATCGAATAGGGTTCCGACAGCTTGTTGTGGCCATCAGAGTCGGCCCAGACCGCACCACCAATGAAATCAGAAGGAAACAACAGGCCCACGATCTGCATCCGCCCATCCTCTGAACTGCGCACCAGCTTAGCGACACCGTTGGTCACATTGGCAAAATCACGAACCTGATCGCCCTCGAAAACGTGATGTTGGCCCGGAGCCAGCGTCTTGCGGTGCGAAATCACATTCAGATCATGTAATTCGTCGACGGACAGTGCAACACAAAGACTGCTGTTACGCACGGCACAGGACGAACATGGCGTTGGCTCATCGCCAAACGACAATGCATATTCGGAGCTCTTATCGTGTCCCATACTTACTCCTTAGGCGTCAGCGTATTGTATTTTTCGACCCTTGCAAGCACGAGATTACTAAGGCGATCACCTTGTCGCAGCGCGTGCATAAGCAAAATTTTCTGCAAATCGTGCGAAAAACCAGTGCTGACTTGATCTGGATCAAGCCGTTCATAAGCCAAGCCGTGCAAGTTTGGGTCTATCTGCGGGCCCCTCAAAGGGTGTCGAGTGGTGACCGGGATAATGCGTCTGACGATACCCCACCCTTCCCGTCGAGCCCTTACTACGAGGCCATCAGCAAGGAGCCATGTGTAATGACCGATACCACCACAGCCCCGCCTCCGGTTCCTGTCGTACGTTCGATCACGACCAACGACATTCGTGCCGCGATCAAAGCCGGGCTGTCAGATTTTCAGCGTGCACCGATGTTCGGCTTATTTTTTGGGACAGTCTTTTCGTTTTTCGGAATCGCGATTGCCTTGGGGCTTTACCATGGCCAGGCCAGCTATTGGCTATTGCCAGCCGCCGCAGGTTTTCCCCTGATCGGCCCCTTCGCAGCGCTCGGCATCTACGAAGTGTCACGGCGGCTAGAAGAAGGTGAGGCGTTGGAATGGGCCCCAATCCTGACCGCAGGTTTCAGGTCACGCAGCGGTCAATTGCCGTTTTTTGCTGTATTGGCCGTGTTTTTCTTCCTTGTTTGGATAGTTCTTGCCCGGGTTGTTTTCGCCATCTCCTTCGGGACCGCATCTATGACCAACGTGATGACCTCAATTCAGGTATTCGCCACGTTCGAAGGTGTTTCCATGCTAATCGTGGGCAGCGTCGTGGGTGCAGCCCTTGCCGCGCTTTTATTTTCAATCACTATTGTCGGTGTACCTATCCTGCTGGATCGCGATATCGACGTGGTGACCGCGATGATCACCAGCTTTAAGGCAACGGTTGAAAATCGCCTACCTATGCTGATGTGGGCGCTGATCGTGGCAGCATCAACTATGGTAGCCTGCCTGCCACTCTTTCTGGGCATGATCCTGGTCTTTCCGATGCTCGGGCACAGTGCCTGGCATATTTACAGGGCGGCTGTCGAACCCGTCTGATAGCCGTGTTCTGCAACTACCAAATACATTGCGTCACCGGGGCAAAAACCAAACTCTCTTGATCCAGATCAAGGCCATTTCGAAGACCGCCGTTAATCTACAGAGACGTCGACGCGCCAAATAGGTGGAACCAAACAATGATGGATTATCTAAAGCTGGTTGTTCTTGGGCTTGTCATGCTACTTGCGGCCCTCGCCGCAGACTGGGGGTATGACCTGGCCTACCGGGTTCATGCCCTGATAATCCTTGCAATAGCTTTCGGACTGTTCATCTGGACGCTACGCGGCATTGACGAGGACAAACCCGCCCAAGCTGATGACGGTCGCTATATGGACGACGTGATTAGGGCGGGCGTAGTCGCCACTGCGTTCTGGGGTGTCGTGGGCTTTCTGGCCGGAGTTTTCATCGCCTTCCAACTGGCCTTTCCCGTTCTAAACTTTGAATGGGGCCAGCCCTTCACCAATTTCGGACGCCTGCGCCCGCTGCACACCAGTGCGGTGATCTTTGCCTTCGGGGGCAACGCGCTGATCATGTCGTCCTTCTACATCGTGCAACGCACCTGTGGCGCGCGCCTCTGGGGCGGTAACCTCGCATGGTTTGTATTCTGGGGTTACAATTTGTTTATCGTACTGGCCGCCACCGGATACGTTATGGGCGCTACGCAATCCAAAGAATACGCAGAGCCGGAATGGTATGTCGACATCTGGCTGACCATCGTCTGGGTCGCGTTCCTACTGGTGTTCCTGGGCACGATCATCAAGCGCAAGGAGCGCCATATCTACGTGGCCAATTGGTTTCTTCTGGCCTTCATCATTACCGTGGCGATGCTGCACCTGATCAATAACATCTCAATCCCGGTCTCGATCTGGGGCTCAAAATCCGTGCAGGTTTTTGCAGGCGTTCAGGACGCGATGGTGCAATGGTGGTACGGCCACAATGCCGTGGGCTTCTTTCTAACAGCCGGTTTCCTAGGCATGATGTACTATTTTGTGCCTAAGCAGGCCGGCCGATCTATAGCTACAAACTGTCGATCATACACTTCTGGGCACTAATCTTTCTGTATATCTGGGCCGGTCCCCACCATCTGCACTACACAGCTCTTCCTGACTGGGCATCCACACTGGGGATGGTGTTCTCAGTCATTCTGTGGATGCCCAGTTGGGGCGGTATGATCAACGGCCTAATGACGCTGCAGGGCGCGTGGGACAAGATCCGTACCGACCCAATAATCCGGATGTTTGTAATCTCCCTCGCTTTCTACGGCATGTCGACCTTTGAAGGTCCGATGATGTCGATCCGCGCGGTCAACTCCCTGTCGCATTACACCGACTGGACAATTGGCCACGTGCATTCCGGCGCACTTGGCTGGGACGGTATGATCACCTTCGGTGCGCTCTATTTCCTGACGCCGCGCTTGTGGGGCAAGTCACAGATGTATTCCATCTCGGCCATCAATTGGCATTTCTGGCTCGCCACGCTCGGCATCGTTCTTTACGCCGCTTCAATGTGGGTCACGGGAATCATGGAAGGCCTGATGTGGCGTGAAGTCGACGAGCAGGGCTTCCTGGTCAACAGCTTCGCCGACACCGTCGATGCCAAATTGCCGATGTACATTGTACGTGCACTGGGCGGGGTCATGTACCTGACCGGAGCACTGATCATGGTATGGAACATGTGGATGACAATCCGCGACGGCGTTCGGCAGCCTTCACAAGTAGGAGTGCCCGCAGAATGAGCGATCAATCTTTCACCAACCGCTTCCTGCGTGGTCATGCCACTCTGGAGCGGAGCCCAACAATGCTACTGTCGCTCTCACTTTTTGTGGTGACCATCGGGGGCCTTGTGGAAATCACGCCCCTCTTCTACCTCGAAAACACGATCGGGGATGTTAAAGGCGTACGCCACTACTCACCACTCGAGCTGGCTGGACGCGATGTCTACATCCACGAAGGCTGCTATGTCTGCCACAGCCAGATGATCCGTCCCCCGCCGCTGTCCGGCATATTTGAGGTGCCGGTCAGCGGCTCCGTTATCGCATGGGAGCCAGGGATCAGCCTAAGACAAGAAGTGTCACCAAAGGGCGTGACGGGAGCAAAACCTGACAGGGCAGAGACCTCAAATATCGCAGCCCTGGCTGGCTTTGCGGGGACAGTAGAGCGGACGGTGATTGCCATCCAAATAAGGTCGGGACTGAACTCATTTTGATTGGCACTGCAAAGCAGCATCTTGGGTCTTAAAGCGTAATGCGAAACTTTGGATTTGAGGCATCTCGCCGCTCAAAACCACAAGCTAAGTAGACGGCTTGGGCATTCAAATTTTCTGGATGGGTGCCAACGGACATTTGCGAACAAGAAAGCTCTCGTGCCTTTTGCATGGCGCCCTCAATCAGTTGTTTTCCAATCCCTTCTCTACGAAAATCGGCGTCCACAAATAGATGATGCATATCGATGCCTCTCACGCCCATTTGCAGCTTTATGAGTGGGCAGAGTGCTGCGTATCCAACTGCTCTCTCGCCCATCTCTGCGACAATAACGTAAATCCATGGAACAACGTCGAAAATATCTCTCTTTAGAATTTCAATTGTGATCTGTGGATCATCGTCATGATGTTTGGCGAGCGCCTCCACCATTCTCTTTAGGTGAGGTAAGTCAGTCTGTTTTGCGTCACGTATCGTGACGGTAAAGCGTCGGGGCGATCTTTCCATTTTTGGTCTCCTGTTTAACCACAGAGGCCAAATGAAAGAATGCCGCTCTGTGGCGGCATTAACTGTTTGAATCACATTGACCGCTCCGTTCAATCACGGAGGTAATAGCTTGTAAGGTTTGTGAGTATGGTCAACATAATCAAGATAGTGAGACACTTCTGCCCACGGCGCAAGACAGCAATTACGGCTTTGTCCCGTGCAACCGAGCTATCCAGCTATCGACGGAATATTAGCTTTCGGTTTGACCCGCTGCTTAAGCTGCTCTCTCCGCTCGTCTTCGCTCGTAGTATTCCTCCATCTTTGAAGGCCGCCCAGGTGGCCGCCGTCCAGTCTTTTTGTATCCGTTCTTCGCGCTGACGGGTTTGACCTTTGGCGGCTGCGCGGCCTTCTCCTGTTCTTCCCTGATGTAGGCCAGGACAGCACCGAGGCGCTTGTTCTCCGTGATCGCCGCATGGGTCACGCGTTGCTGATGCGGGTCGAAGATGGTGCAGGGCAGGGCGGCGCCTTGTGCGCGCACCTGTATACGTCCATCTGGCATCTCGTAGACATCGACGTATTTGCCAACCAAGCCGCGCGTTAGATCGTTGACCTCCAGCCGGATGCGCTTGCGGTCGTACTTGAGAGTCAAATCCTTTGTGACATAGCGCTTGTTGCGCAGGCAGAAAACCTCGGCGAGGCGATCCGGTTCAGTGTTTAGGGCGCGGTGCAGGTTGTCCGGTTTGGCTGGAGCCTTTGCGAACTTGGCATTGTAGCGTTCAACGAAGCCCGCAAGGAACGTTTTGCCATCTTCCATGTTCGTGATGTCCACGATGCGCAGTTCTTTGACGAGCCGATCTTGCAGTGTCCAGTTCGCACGTTCGACACGACCTTTGGCCTGGCTCGAATTGGCGCAGATGATCTCAATGTTCAGTTCGGCAAGGGCGCGCCCGAATTGCGTCATGCCCGTCATGTGTTCGTTGGGCTTTGGAACTCGGAACACACTGTGCTTGTCGCTGTAGAATGCGACAGGGCGACCATGCTTCAGCAGATAACTTTCTAGGGCTTCAAAGTAGCTGAATGTACTCTCGGATGTCACAAACCGCAGTTCCATCAACGTACTGGTCGCATCGTCGATGGAGACGAGCAGGGTGCAGGGATAGCCGCGATCCTCGAACCATCGGTGGTCAGACCCATCGATCTGGATCAGTTTGCCGAAACACTCTCAGCGCAATCTAGGCTGATGGAACGTTCGCCGCTGTTTGCGCGAGAGCCAAACCCTGTCTTCCTGCATCCGCTTGCGAACCGTCTCGCGCGATACTTTGAAGCCATGATGCTCAGCCAGCATCTCTGCCGCCAAGGTCGGGCCGAAAATCCGCATAGCTCTCCTTGATGATGGTGAGCGCATAATCGCGCTTGGCATGATGAATGCGATTGTTCAGAGGTTTGCCACGCGCCTTGTGCCGGATCGCCGATGCGCCATCCTGACGATACCGCTTCAACAGTCGGAAAATCTGTCGCCGTGTCAGGCACAACATGTTCGCCGCATTATCAACACTCAGTCGACCATCATAGACCTGCGCCAAGACCTCCACGCGGTTCAAATCGCGCTCGCTCATACCCACCAATCCCATGTCCGCTCACCCTCAATAATTTTTGAGGGTAGAGTGACATTCCTGAATTGCTCATGGGTGACATTTTAGCTGTGCTGCTACATGCGAGGTTTCAAATAATGGATATTATGGTTGTGCTTGTGCCCTGTTCACTGCTCTTAGGGCTTGGAGCCCTGGCCGCCTTTGTCTGGACCATCAAGTCCCGGCAGTATGACGACATGGACGGTGACGCGGCGCGCGTTCTTCTGGATGACGACAGCTAGGGCTAGGCTTATTTTCTAGAAAATCTGTTTGGCTGGTAGTGGTTGGATATTGTTTTGAATGATCACTTGCTCCAAAGGATTTCGGGGCGCTGACCCCGCCGCCTTACAGGCGCCTCCCCCGAGGTACTTCCGGCCAGAAAGAAGCAGACTATTTAGGCTGGCATCTTTCGGTGGAACCAGATTACGTTCTTTTACGCGTTCTGTGGTGGGAACCTGATCCCGTTTGTAGAATTCGCGTGGGCCATCATCCTGATTACTTGGAGTGCCAGACACCATGACCGACGCCGTGATCGTATCGACCGCCCGCACAGGATTGGCAAAATCCTATCGCGGAGCCTTCAATATCACCCACGGCGCGACGATGGCAGGACATGTAATTGAGCATGCCGTGGCACGCGCCGGGCTGGATCATGGATTGATCGAGGATGCTTATGTCGGCTGCGGCTATCCCGAGGGCCTCACCGGGGCCAATGTTGCACGAGAATCCGTGATCCGCGCAGGTCTGCCTGTCACTGTGGCTGCCGCGACCGTAAACCGCTTCTGTTCTTCCGGATTGCAGGCCGTGGCTATGGCCGCCCATTCTATCACTGAGGGAGGCGCACCCGCTACTGTCGCCGGCGGTGTGGAAAGTATTTCCCAGCTACCCATGCAGCGCACCGCTGTCGGGCGCGAACCATGGATCGAGGCGCATAAGCCCGAGCTTTATCACAGCATGATCCAAACCGCTGATACCGTTGCCAGCCGCTATAACATTAACCGTGTTGCACAAGACGAACTGGCCCTTGAAAGCCAGCGTCGCACAGCTGCCGCGCAGCGCGACGGTACGTTTAACGATGAAATCGTGCCGATAACGGTAACACAGGCGCTGAAGGACAGAGAAACGGGGGAGATCAGCTATGCCGAGGCCACCGTCTCCCGCGATGATTGCAATCGTCCGAACACCACGCTCGAAGGCCTGAACAGCCTGGCTCCAGTCCAGGGCGAGGAATATTTCGTCACCGCCGGAAACGCCTCTCAACTCAGCGACGGGGCAGCTGCGCTTGTCCTAATGAATTCAGAGACCGCCGCGCGCGAGGGTATCGCGCCGCTTGGCGCGTTCCGGGGTTTCGTTGTTGCGGGGTGTGAGCCCGATGAGATGGGCATCGGCCCCGTCTTTGCCGTGCCCCGGCTGCTGTCACGTCACAGTTTGAAGATCAATGATATCGATCTTTGGGAACTCAACGAGGCCTTCGCCAGCCAAGCGCTCTACTGCCGAGAAAAGCTTGGGATCGACCCTGCGATCTGCAACGTCAACGGCGGCGCAATCTCAATCGGTCACCCGTTCGGCATGACCGGCGCGCGGATGACCGGGCACCTGCTGCTGGAGGGGCGCAGGCGGGGGGCGAAACTCGGTGTGGTGACAATGTGTATCGGCGGCGGCATGGGTGCGGCTGGCCTGTTCGAGATTTACTGACCCCCAAGGGTATGAGTACAACGATGCAGGATGACAAACAAAGGCGGGTGCTGATCACCGGAGGTGCCGGTGGTATCGGGGAGGCGGTCGCGCGCGGCATGGCCGATGCAGGCTATCACGTGGTGATCACCGATCTTGACGCGGAGAGATGCGACGCATTGGCCGGCGACATTACATCATCTGGCGGCAGTGCTGAGGGCGCCGCGCTCGACGTCACCGACCGCACTTCAATTGAGACCTTGTTCGAGGTGCAAAACACACGGGGCGGCATCGACACCCTGGTTACCAGCGCAGCCATTGTGAAAGCCGCACCCATTCTGGAGTTCGACCCCACAGATTGGGCCCGGATCATCGATGTCAACCTGACCGGTACTTTCCATTGCTGCCAGATCGCCGGGCGGCACATGGCAGAGGCTGGCTTCGGACGCATCATTACCATCAGCTCGGTAAACGGCCAGATCGCGAACTCCTATCGTGGGGCCTATTCCTGCACGAAGGGTGGCGTGGACACGCTGACGCGCCTTCTGGCGGCCGAGCTGGGAGCACGTGGCGTGACGGCCAATGCCATCGCGCCCACACCGGTGGAGACACCGATGATCCTTGAGGTGCACGGCCCCCGGGACCGCAAACGCTGGACCGACCAGATTCCGGCAGGCCGCTATGCCATGCCTGAGGAGGTGGCCTCAGCCACAATTTTTCTTGCCTCGGAAGATGCCGCCTACATCAATGGACATATCCTGAACCTCGACGGCGGGTTCATGGCCTCGGGGATCTTGCTAGACCGTTAATGCCTACACCAAAAAGCGCTTGGGCCTGCGGTCGTGCACAGGGTTTGACTTAAGATTAAGACGTGGCAAAGTGGTTCCCTACCTCATCTTTCCAAAAATACGCAAGAAATGTTAGGACATTAGCACCTGCGCCTCAGACGATAAACGCACCAGCCCTAGCCACATTTTGAGAAGCCGCAGCTACCACATGTCATGCAGCCTTCAACCATTCGCATCTCAAACGCGCCACAAGAGGGGCAGGCCGGGCCACGATTTTCGGCCAGGTTCACCACCTGCGCCTTGGGGTCTTCCTTCAGGCCCAGACCCTCGCCTTCTAGAAAGCCGATCTGGATCATGTGCTGCTCCAGAACACCGCCAATGGCAGCCAGGATGGATGGGATGTATTTTCCATTCATCCAAGCCCCGCCACGTGGATCAAACACGGCCTTCAGTTCTTCGACCACGAACGACACATCACCCCCGCGCCGGAACACCGCCGAAATCATGCGTGTTAGCGCCACGGTCCAAGCAAAGTGCTCCATGTTCTTGGAGTTTATGAACACCTCGAACGGGCGCCGGTGCCCGTTGAGTACGATGTCATTGACGGTGACATAGATTGCGTGATTGCTATCAGGCCATTTCAGCTTGTAGGTCGCACCATCAAGTTCCGCCGGGCGATCAAGTGGCTCAGACATGTAGACAATCTCGCCCCCCTCACCGGGGAAACTGCCCTGAATCTGATCTGGGGCCTCGCCCGGCGCGGCGTCTGAGTTTTCGCTGACCGTCAGAACCGATCCCGTCACATCATTGGGACGATAGGTCGTACAGCCCTTGCAGCCTTGGTCCCAGGCTTGCATGTAAACGTCTTTGAACGCCTCAAAATTGATGTCCTCGGGGACGTTGATCGTCTTGGAGATTGAGCTGTCAATCCACCGCTGCGCAGCGGCTTGCATGCGTACATGATCCTCGGGCGCCAGCGTCTGTGCGTTGACGAAATGCTCCGGCAAATCGGCATCCCCAAATTTCTCCCGCCAAAGCGCGACAGCATAATCCACCACCTCTTCCTCGGTTCGGCTGCCATCTTTCTGAAGCACTTTGCGGGAATAAGAATATGCAAAGACCGGCTCGATACCGGAACTTACGTTGCCTGCGTAAAGACTGATCGTGCCAGTGGGTGCGATGGAAGTCAGAAGAGCATTTCGGATGCCATGTTCTGCCACGGCTGCGCGTATATCTTCATCCATGCCCTGCATCGTGCCGCTGGCCAGGTATGCGTCCTTGTCAAAAAGCGGAAAGGCGCCTTTCTCGGACGCCAGATGCACCGATGCCAGATAGGCGGCGCGGGCGATGCGGTGCAACCATTGCTCAGTCTGGCGCGCCGCCTCTTCGGAACCATATCGCAGCCCCACCATCAGCAGCGCATCTGCCAGGCCAGTCACGCCCAGACCGATCCGACGCTTAGCGCGCGCCTCGGCCGCCTGCTGCTCCAGGGGAAAGCGAGAAGCATCAACGACATTGTCCATCATTCGCACCGCCGTAGCGACAAGATCGTCCAGTTCGGCCTGATCAATATCAGCCCCTGTCTCGAAGGGGTCTTTCACGAGGCGCGCTAGGTTGATCGATCCTAAAAGGCATGCGCCATAAGGCGGCAAAGGCTGTTCCCCGCAAGGGTTGGTCGCGGCAATCGTTTCAGCATAAGAGAGGTTGTTAGCCGCATTGATCCGATCGATGAAGATCACACCCGGTTCAGCAAAATCGTAAGTGGCCTGCATGATCTTGTTCCACAGATCACGCGCCTTGAGCGTCTGGTAGACCTTGCCTGCGAACTGCAACTCCCAGGGTCCATCTGCCTTGACGGCTGCCATGAAATCATCGGTAACCAAAACCGACAGGTTGAACATGCGCAACCGTACCGCATCCGACTTTGCAGTGATGAATGCCTCGATATCTGGATGATCACAGCGCATCGTGGCCATCATCGCACCACGACGGCTGCCCGCACTCATGATCGTGCGGCACATTGCATCCCATACATCCATGAAGCTGAGTGGCCCGCTCGCATCCGCCGCAACCCCCTTCACTTCGGCTCCCTTGGGCCGAATGGTCGAGAAGTCATAGCCAATCCCACCACCTTGCTGCATTGTCAGTGCGGCCTCGCGTAGCGCATTGAAAATACCGTCCATGTTGTCAGGCACAGTCCCCATGACAAAGCAGTTGAAGAGCGTCACGCTGCGTCCCGTGCCCGCGCCCGCTGTTATACGGCCCGCAGGCAGAAACCTGAAATCCTCCAATGCGTTGTAGAACTTGTCTTCCCAGTCCGCGGGCGTCTTCTCTACCGTGGCCAAAGCTCGTGCAATACGCCGCCAGCTGTCCTCGACCACGCCATCGCGCGGCGTACCATCCGCCTCCTTGAAGCGGTACTTCATATCCCAGATGGCTTCGGCGATCGGCGCGGAAAAACGGCTCATGCGGCAGGTGACCTCGGTCTATTTCAATGATGCTGGAGTAGGGATTTAACAATAGCGTGTTCCGCAAGAGATTTCCACCACTCCTTGCACTCAAACAGCGACGGCCTACGATATAGAGTGGTGAAAAGGGATTCTCTTCAGTGGCACAACTCAATCTGATAAAGTTAAGCGTGGGTACGGAGTCCGTTGAAACTTTAGCAGAGTGGCAAGCCAGGCGCCGCGCCCAAAGTGAAGACGGCCTGCCCCGACACGTCACCCGCATGTGGCCCAAACGCGCCGAAGAGGTGCTACAGGGCGGTTCAATCTACTGGGTGATCCAGGGTTTTATCCAATGTCGCCAGCGCGTGCTGCGTTTTGACGAGGCAATCGGTCAGGATGGCATCCGCCGCTGCGCCTTCGTTCTCGATCACGAAATTCTTCGCACAACCTCGGCGCGCAAAAGGCCCTTTCAAGGCTGGCGCTACCTTCAGGGCACCGATGCACCCCCCGATCTACCCGCTTCCCGACAGCACGAGGACACGCTGCCCCCCGATTTGTCGGCCGCCCTCGCGGATATTGGCGTGATCTGAAGGCAGTAGACCCAATTTGAAACGGCCTGTAAGATGACAAAAGCTACCTTGGGAACAACATTGTGTGTCTTTGGGTCAGTCACTGTCCTGCGACATAGCTGAACCAATAAGGGGCAACGAAAGGAAAAACGACTGATCTGGCCTTAACAGAGCGAGTCTTCATGGGGCCTCAGCCGAGGCCCAGCTTTGAAATCAGCGCATCCCGCGTCACCCTATCTGCATCCTCCAGCACCACGCCACGTGCCCTAAAGAGGGTCGCCTGCGAGCGCAGAATGGGACCATCCTCCAGAATTTTCAGGTGATTGGCCCGCAGCGTATTCCCGGTTGAGGTGATATCAGCAATCGCCTCGGCCGTTTCATTCTTGACAGTGCCTTCCGTCGCACCTTGGCTGTCGACCAGCTGATAATCCGCCACACCGTTTACCCTCAGGTAGTCGCGCACAAGCCGGTGGTACTTTGTAGCAATACGTAGACGAAAGCCATGCTTGGTGCGGAAGGCCGCGGCCACAGCATCCAGATCATCCAGCAAGGAGACGTCCACCCAGGCCTGCGGTACGGCAAGGATCAGGTTGGCATGACCAAAGCCCATCTCGGCCAGCACTTCCACCCGTTGATCCCAACCGGCCAGATTCTCGCGGATCAGATCGGTTCCTGTGACACCCAGATGAATGCGCCCGGCGGCCAGTTCGCGCGGGATTTCCCCAGCTGACAGAAGAACGAGCTCAACATTGTCGATGCCGTCCACCAGCCCGGCATATTCCCGTTCAGACCCGGCCCGGCCCAGACGCACCCCACGCGCCCCAAACCAGTCAAAGGTCTTTTCCATCAATCGTCCCTTAGAGGGCACGCCCAGCTTGATGCTCATTACACCACCCCCGTCTTGACCGTCAGGGTCAGTTCAGGACGGATCACCCCCCCCACAGCCGGAATTTCCGCCCCCTCGCCCAATCGCCGGGTGAGCGCATCATAACGCCCTCCCGATGCGACAGGCGGCAGGTCAGGCCGCGACTCTGCATAGAAACCGAAAACGAAACCGTCGTAATATTCCATTTGCGTGCGACCATAGTTGGCCTCAAAATCCAATGTCGCTACATCGATCCCCTGTTCCGATAGCGCCTCGAGTCGGGCCTCGAGCCGAAGCACGGCACCGTCGATCGCAGGCATGTCCACGGCAATGTCACGCAGCTGCTCAAGCGCGTTGTCCGAGGTCTCGCGCACGCCAATCACGGCATCCAGCAGCGCCACTTCACCTTTAGAAATGGGCGGCGTCGCGGCGTCCTGGCGCAGATGCGCAATCCGCGCCTCGATATCAGAGGCGCTGCGCAGACCGTGCAGCGGAAGGGCTCTGGCCATCGGGTTCTCTTCCGCCAGCAGCTCCGCACGGCTCTTAGGAATGGGGACCTGGCCCGAAAAACGGTCAAGCAGCGCCCGAAATCGGCGTGGGCGCCATATGTGACGGCGCAGAGCGACCTTGCGACGCTCGGTCGTACGCAAGCCCTCGACCGCGGCAATCAGAATGCCCATGTCCCCCGTCGCAGCCCTCAGGCGCAGCGATGACAGCACTTGGTGGAACAGCGCAAAGACACGCGCATCCGCTGCCGCTGGGTTGCTGCGGTCAAACACCTCGAGTCCCACCTGATGATACTCGCTGGCCCGGCCTGCATCCTCTTCCTGTCGCCGGAACACTGGCCCAGAATAAGTATAAAAGGCAGGCTCTGCGCCGTGGGCCATATGCATCTGCACCACTGGCACCGTGAAGTCTGGCCGCAGCATCTGTTCCCCGCGCAGCGCATCCGACGTTACATAGGCCCTTGCGCGAATATCCTCGCCATACAGGTCAAGCAGTACCTCAGCAGGTTGCAGGATCGCGGCCTCCACCCGTTCCGCGCCCGCCACCTCGAAGATGCCGCGCAAACGGTCCGCCTCAGCCCGAATCGCCGCCTGCTCTTCCGGTGCGGGCGTCATCCCCCCTGCCCGTCCAATATCTCGCGCACCTTGGCAACAAGCTGAGCCCGGGGCACCTCGAATTGGCTGGGGCGCTCTTTCCATTCCTCCAACGTGGCACTCTGAGCAATCCGCGCGCCAAGGACCAGATCCTTGATCTGCACCACGCCATTAGCGTTCTCCTCACCGCCCTCGATGACAGCCACAGGGGAGCCACGCTTATCAGCATACTTGAGTTGGTTACCAAAATTCTTGGGATTGCCGAGGTAGACCTCTGCCCGGATGCCGGCCTGCCGCAGCTCTCCCACCATGGCCTGATAATCAGCCATACGGTCACGATCCATCACCGTCACGACCACGGGGCCTTTTGCCTCGCCACCAATCCGGCCCTTCTGACGCAGCGCAGCCAGAAGCCGGTCCACACCGATCGAGACACCCGTAGCCGGCACCGCTTGCCCGGTGAACCGCTTGACCAGATCATCATAGCGACCGCCCCCGGCGACCGAGCCAAACTGGCGCTTGCGGCCTTTTTCGTCAAAAATCTCAAAAGTCAGTTCCGCCTCGAAGACAGGCCCGGTGTAGTATCCCAGACCGCGTACAACCGATGGGTCAATATTCACCCGGTCCGCGCCATATCCTTGCGCCCCAAGAAGAGCGGCAATCTGTTCCAGTTCATCAACGCCCTCAGCACCCATCTGAGACCCGCCAACAGCGGCTCGCAGATTGCCCAGCGTGGCCTTGGCACTGTCAGCCTTGGAGGTCAGGAAGGCCAAAACCGGCCCGGCCTGATCATCGCTCAGGCCAACCCCGTCGATATAGGCACCCGAGGCATCCAGCCGCCCCTTGCCTAGAAGCTCCCGCACACCCGCTTCGCCCACCTTGTCGAACTTATCAATGGTGCGCAGAACGGCATCTCGGCGGGCCAGATCATCGAGAAGACCCATCTCTTCCAGAACACCATTGAGTACCTTACGGTTATTCACGCGCACAATGTAGTCGCCGCGCGGAATACCCACCTCTTCCAGCGTATCGCTCAGCATCGCGCAAATCTCGGAATCTGCGGCCATGCTGGCCGTGCCCACCGTATCAGCATCGCACTGGTAGAATTGCCGATAGCGCCCCGGACCCGGCTTTTCGTTGCGCCAGACAGGGCCCATGGCATAGCGGCGATAGGGCGTGGGCAGATCATTGCGATATTGCGCATAGACCCGTGCCAATGGTGCCGTCAGATCATATCGCAGCGCCAACCAGTCGCCACGCCCCTCTTCGTCGGCCTCCTGCCAGGCAAATACACCCTCATTCGGACGGTCCACATCCGGTAGGAACTTGCCCAGTGCCTCGACCGTCTCCACGGCACTCGATTCCAGCGCATCAAAACCGTAACGATGATACACCCCAGCAATGGAGGACAGCATCTCGGCGCGTTGCGACACGTCCACGCCAAAATAGTCACGAAACCCTTTCGGGGTCTCAGCCTTGGGTCGGGGTTGTTTCTTGATCTTGGCCATGGCCGTCGGTCCTTGCGGGGTTCATACGCCGCGCGGTCTATCGGATGGGGGGAGATGGGGCAAGGGAATGGATGGACCGATACGGCGATGGTTGCGGATCGGTCGCGCTCTGCCTTATTCTCAGACCATGAGCACGATTGAAGAACATATCGCCCACCTGACCCGCACCGTGGAAGACCTATCCGACGTGATCGCCCGCCAGGAGCGCGAAATCGCCACCCTCGCTCACCGCGTCCAGCTTCTGCTCGAGCGCGAGGCCGAACGCCAGACCGAAGGCGGCGGCGGCGTAATCATTGGCGACGAACGTCCACCCCACTGGTAAAGGACCGCACACCACCGTGGTTTCTCCTGACCAAAAAAATATCCCGGGGGCGGGGATCGCCTAAAAGGCGATGTGGACAGCCCCCAACTATCTTTGGAAAATGTTAGCCACATTCTTTGAAGGAATACATTTCGCCCAGCTCAAACCTCTTCGACCGTGACCACGCCGCCAAGACTGCGCAATGCACCCCGAATCTGGGGTGAAACCGGGTGAAGCCCCGGTACATCCATCTCCACCTCTCCCGGCAGGTCAGGATCAAGCAGACAAAAACTTATGGGACCTCGTCCACCCTTGGCGTCAGCGGCATTCTCCAGCACCCGCGCCACAGAGGTCAGCACGGCAGCATCATCGACAAAGACCTTCAGACCCGACTGCCCAGCATCGGCCACCACATTGTCGACCGGCGTGACCGAGCGGCCCAGAAGTTTCAACTGGTCCTCCTCCATCGTCGCCTCCACCCCGATCACCACCATCGAGCCTGCGTCAAGATACTCTCGCGATGCCTCCAAAGTGTCAGAGAACATCGTCACCTCGTAGCTGCCCGTCGTATCGGACAACTGAACGAAGGCAAACCGATTTCCCCGCATCGACCGGCGCTCCTGCCGACCGGCCACCACCCCGGCCATCTTGACGGCCGCAGGAGAACGGCGCGCCAGCTCCTCCACCTGGTGCAAAGTACGCACATCTTTGCGTTTGAGCGCACCCTCATAGTCATCCAGTGGATGACCCGAGAAATAGAAACCGACGGCCTGGAATTCCTCGCGCAACCGTTCGGCCGGAAGCCAGTCTTCCACCGGGCTCAATCGCGGCTCGGGCAGGTCTTCGCCCGCTTCCCCGAAAAGAGACACCTGGGCCGATCCCTTCTGCTCATGGATCGCGGCTGAATAGGCCATCAGCTTTTCGATATTATCGAATACCCTACGGCGATTGCGGTCCAGTTCATCGAACGCCCCAGCCCGCGCCAGCATCTCAAGTGGTCGCTTTCCGATCCGCTTGAGATCGGCCCGACGCGCAAAGTCGAAAACCGTGGTGAACGGTTTGTCACCCCGCCCCCCAGTGATCAGGCGCATCGCCTCCACACCGACATTCTTAAGTGCTCCCAGCGCATAATGCAGCACGCCGTCGCGCACGATGAAACTTGCATCCGACCGGTTCACGCATGGCGGCAGGTACGGCAGGCCCAGCTGCTGCTTCACCTCTTCAAAGTATACCGCCAGCTTGTCGGTCAGATGGATATCACAGTTCATCACGCCGGCCATGAACTCTACCGGGTGATTGGCCTTGAGCCACGCCGTCTGGTAACTCACCACCGCGTAAGCCGCCGCGTGGGACTTGTTGAAGCCATAATTTGCGAACTTGTCGAGGAGGTTCCAGACCTCCATCGCCTTAGCGTCATCCACGCCATTCGCCTTGGAACCCTCAATGAACTTGGGCCGCTCAGCATCCATTGCCGCCTGGATCTTCTTGCCCATCGCTCGGCGCAACAGGTCGGCACCGCCCAGCGAGTAGCCGGCCATGACCTGCGCAATCTCCATCACCTGTTCCTGGTAGACGATGATGCCCTGCGTCTCATCCAGAAGATGATCGATCAGCGGGTGAATGGATTCGCGCTCTGACAGGCCGTTCTTGACCTCGCAGTACTTCGGGATGTTCTCCATCGGGCCGGGCCGGTACAGTGCCACAAGCGCCACGATGTCCTCAATCGTGGTGGGCTTCATCCGCTTGAGCGCATCCATCATGCCCGAGCTTTCCACCTGGAACACCGCAACTGTCTTGGCACTGGCATAAAGCGCATACGTCTTTTCATCGTCGAGCGGGATATGCCCGATATCATTCTGCGCACCCTCTGCAGGCTCATAAATCTGACTGCCATCCGCGGCGAAATGCAGGTCTCGGCCAGAGCCGCGGATCTGTTCAATGGCGTTCTGCACAACGGTCAGCGTTTTCAGGCCCAGAAAGTCGAACTTCACAAGCCCAGCCTGTTCCACCCACTTCATGTTGAACTGCGTAGCGGGCATGTCAGACCGTGGATCCTGATAGACCGGCACCAGCGCATCAAGCGGCCTGTCCCCGATTACAACGCCCGCGGCATGGGTCGAGGCATTGCGCAAGAGCCCCTCCACCTGCATGCCGTAATTCAGCAGGCGGTCCACCACCTCCTCGGCGCGGGCCTCTTCTCGTAGACGGTCCTCCTGCGCGAGGGCCTGCTCGATAGAGACAGGTTTTACGCCCTCCACCGGGATCATCTTCGACAGGCGGTCAACCTGCCCGTATGGCATCTGCAACACCCGGCCAATGTCGCGCACCGCCGCCTTCGACAGAAGCGCACCAAAGGTAATGATCTGGCCCACCCGGTCCCGGCCATATTTCTCCTGAACGTACTGGATCACTTCCTCGCGGCGGTCCATGCAGAAGTCGATGTCGAAGTCCGGCATGCTGACCCGCTCGGGATTCAGAAAGCGTTCAAACAGCAGCGAGTAACGCAGCGGGTCTAGGTCCGTTATGGTCAGCGCATAAGCCACAAGACTGCCAGCGCCAGACCCCCGTCCGGGACCCACTGGAATGTTGCGGTCTTTAGCCCATTTGATGAAGTCGGCCACAATCAGGAAATAGCCGGGAAAGCCCATGCCTTCGATGATGCCCAGCTCAAATTCCAGCCGCTTCTCGTATTCCTCAATCGACACGGCATGCGGGATTACCGCGAGTCGTTCTTTCAGCCCCGCCTGCGCCTGCTTGCGCAACTCCTCCACCTCGTCATCGGCAAAACGCGGCAGGATTGGATCACGGCGATAAGCGCCAAACGCACAGCGCTGTGCGATTTCGACCGTGTTTTCAACAGCCTCAGGCAGGTCAGCGAATAACGTAGCCATTTCCTGCGGTGACTTGAAATAGTGCTGTGGGGTCAGGCGACGGCGCGGCTGGCTTTGATCGACATAAGCGCCTTCCGCTACGCAGAGCATGGCGTCATGGGCCTCATACATCTTGGCGTCTGGGAAATAGGCATCATTGGTGGCAACCAACGGGATGTCCATAGCATAGGCCATTTCGACGAAGCCCTGCTCAGTCAAACGCTCGGCTTCAGGCGCGCCCCCCTCACCAGGATGTCGTTGTAGCTCCACGTACAGGCGGTTTCCGAAGGCATCATGAAGCATGGACATGAGTGCCTCGGCAGCTGGGCGCTGGCCGGTTTTCAACAGCCGGCCCACGGGGCCGTCCGGACCTCCGGTCAGGCAGATCACGTCGCTTGCATACCGGATCAGTTCGTCGACCGTGACGTGGGGCAATTGTCCATCTCCGCGCAGGTAGAGACAGGAATTGAGCTTCATAAGGTTTTCGTAACCGGTCTCGTTCTGCGCCAGTAGAACAATGGGGGCAGGGTCACGCGGGCGTTCGCCGGGGGAGGTGGCAACATAGGCTAAGTCAAATTGGCAACCCATGATGGGTTGCAGCCCAGCGTCGCTGGCTGCCACGGAAAATTCAAGCGCCGAGAACATATTGTTGGTATCAGTCACTGCGACCGCTGGCATGCCCATCTTGCTGCATAGTCCAGGCAACTTCTTGAGGCGCATGGCCCCTTCGAGAAGCGAATATTCAGTGTGAACACGAAGGTGGATGAATCGGGGGGTGCTGCTCATGCGACTCAGCTTAGTGGGCTGGCCGAGTGCCCGCAATCACTCCCCTCCAGAGTTTACGCCCCGGGTGCAGGCATTGGACGTGCGGTGAATTTGACAGCGATCCCGCTTCCGTCGCGCCACTTTGAGACGAATGTGGTTCGATGCTGTTGCCCCGCGGGCGCCGACTGGGCTATGGGGTTTGCGCAATACTGCTCAAGTGCCGGGGTCTGGGGGAATGTCGGACAACCTGCTGTCACTATCGGGGCTCACCAAGGCCTATCCGGGTGTCATCGCGAATGCGGATGTATCTTTCGACATTCGCAAAGGTGAAGTGCACGCGCTTTTGGGAGAGAACGGGGCGGGCAAGTCGACCCTGGTCAAGATGATCTATGGTCTCGTGGCGCCAGATGCCGGGTCAATGGTTTTCGACGGCGTGGATTTCGCCCCTTTCAAGCCGCGCGCGGCGCGGGCTGCCGGCGTGGCGATGGTGTTTCAGCATTTTTCATTATTCGAGGCACTTAGCGTTGCCGATAATATCGCACTTGGCATGGAAAACCCCCCGCCAATGGGTGCCCTAGCCAGCCGTATCCGGTCTGTCTCGGACGACTATGGGCTTCCTTTGTCACCTGACCGGCTGGTTGGAGATCTGTCAGCTGGGGAGCGTCAGAGGGTGGAGATTATCCGCTGCCTGCTTCAGGATCCGCGCCTGCTGATCATGGATGAGCCGACCTCAGTTCTGACCCCACAGGAAGTTGAGATCCTGTTCACCACCTTGCGCAAGCTGAGCGCAAATGGCGTGGCGATCTTGTACATTTCACACAAGCTCGAGGAAATTCGCCAGCTCTGTCATACCGCCACCATCCTACGCCAGGGCCGCAAGGTGGAGACATGTGTTCCCTCCGAGGTCTCTGCCCGCGAGATGGCTGAAATGATGGTGGGCGCTAGTTTTGCCGGCGCAACCCGCGCCGCGCGCCCATTCGGAGAAGCCGCGTTGGAGGTCATAGGCCTGTCGCTGCCGCCCTATTCACAATTCGGCACGGCGCTGAAGGATATCAGTTTCTCAGTGCGCAAGGGGGAGGTCCTTGGCATTGGCGGGGTGGCCGGAAACGGGCAGGACGAGTTGCTGGCCACGCTTTCAGGCGAAGTCAGATCGCCGGATGGGGCCGTGCGGGTTTTCGGCACGCCTATCGGAAAGCTAGGCCCCACGGCAAGACGCCGGATCGGGGTTCTGAGCGCCCCGGAAGAGCGGCTGGGACACGCGGCCGCGCCCAATATGTCGCTGACCGAGAACGCGGCTCTAACCGGGGCGCAGCGCAAGAAGCTTCTGAGGCGTGGCTTTTTCAACTGGGCAAGGACGCGCGAATTTGCCGAGGAGGTGATCGCCAATTTCGACGTACGAACGCCGAGCCCCCATGTGGCGGCGCGCGCCCTTTCTGGCGGAAACTTGCAGAAATTCGTGATCGGGCGTGAAATCTCGCAATCCCCCGATATCCTGATTGTAAACCAGCCCACCTGGGGCGTGGATGCTGCCGCAGCCGCCGCCATTCGGCAGGCGCTGCTAGATCTTGCCGCGGGCGGGGCTGCAGTAATTTGCATCAGCCAAGATCTCGACGAGCTTATAGAAATCTCGGATCAGTTTGGCGCGCTCAACGAGGGTCGACTTTCTGACATTCATCCAACATCGGACCTCAGCGTCGACCAGATCGGCCTAATGATGGGCGGGGTCCAGACCGGGGAGGTGACGCATGGGTGATCTGCCGCACATTCGGTTTCATGCCTCGGGCAGGGATACTTTCAGCCAGAAGAGACAAGAGCCGCGCGCCTGCTTCTTTCTGGTCAGAGGTACCTTTGTTGACCTGGATTCGACCCCATGCTGACGCTTGAGAAACGCGCCGAAGCATCACGCCGCTGGACTGCGCTCTCACCGGTGCTGGCGGTTGTGTTGACTATGGCTGCAGGTGGTGCACTCTTTGCGCTTCTTGGCAAGAACCCGGTGGAGGCGATCCGTACGATTTTCTGGGAGCCCCTCTTTGGGGAATTTGCCTTCTATTACCGACCGCAACTTTTGATCAAGGCCGCACCTCTTATCCTGATTGCCATAGGCCTCTCGCTCGGCTTCCGCGCAGGCATCTGGAACATCGGGGCTGAAGGGCAATACATCATCGGCGCACTAACTGGTGCGGGCGTAGGTCTAGCCTTCTACCCCACTGACAGTGCATTGATTTTTCCATTGATGGTTCTGGCCGGGGCCGTCGGCGGCTGGGCCTGGGCGATGATCCCAGCAATCCTGAAAACACGGTTTGGCACTAATGAAATCCTTGTCTCTCTGATGCTGGTCTACGTGGCAGAACAGCTTCTGGCAAAAATGGCCCTTGGGCGGTTGCGCAACCCCGAAGGCTTCGGCTTCCCCGGGTCCCGCAACCTTCAGCAATACCCCTCCGCTCATAATGCCGAATTGATCGCCGGAACAGGCGCGCATTGGGGCGTTGTCGCTGCTGTCATGGCCGTAGTCCTTGCCTATGTGCTGATGACCAAGCACCTCGTGGGCTACCAGATCCGCCTGACCGGAGAGGCCCCACGTGCCGCGCGCTTTTCCGGCGTGAACCCGGCGCAGATCATTCTCATTTGCCTTGGGACATCCGGCGCATTGGCCGGTTTGGCAGGATTGTTCGAAGTGTCCGGCCCCTCGGGTCAGGTGAGCATAGATTTCAACGTGGGATACGGGTTCACGGCAATCATCGTGGCTTTCCTAGGTCGGCTGAACCCATTGGGCATTCTTCTCGCCGGGCTCCTGATGGCGCTGACTTATATCGGCGGTGAGATTGCGCAATCCAATCTCGGCCTGCCCGCAGCCGCCATTCAGATGTTTCAGGGGATGCTGCTTTTCTTCCTTCTGGCGGTTGATCTCTTCACCAATTATCGCATCCGGTTGACCCGGACGGAGACCGCGTGATGGATCTTTCTTCGATCAACCCCGCCCTGCTTCTGGCGTCGCTTCTAGTGGCCTCAACCCCAATCCTGCTGGCCGCGTTGGGAGAACTGGTGGTCGAGCGCTCCGGCGTGCTCAACCTCGGTGTCGAGGGCATGATGATAACAGGCGCTATCTGCGGCTTCGTCATCGCGGTCAAAACCGACAGCCCAGCGATCGGTTTCGCCGCCGCCACCCTTGGTGGCGCGGGGCTTTCGCTGCTATTTGCGTTGCTAACTCAAGTGGCACTGGCCAATCAGGTAGCAAGCGGGCTGGCGCTGACACTCTTTGGGCTTGGAGTATCCTCGCTCATGGGCCAGGGTTATGTTGGTGTTAAACCCCCTGTCACAACACCGCTGGACCTCGGTCCACTCGGCGATGTTCCGTTCCTTGGCACTGTGCTCTTTTCCCATGACCTGATGGTCTATCTGGGCCTTGCCCTAACCGGAGCCATTTGGGCGATGCTGAAGTATTCCCGCGCCGGTCTGATCCTGCGCGCCGTGGGAGAAAACCACGATGCCGCCCATGCGCTTGGCTACAAGGTTGTGCGCGTGCGAATCCTCGCCATCCTGTTCGGGGGTGCCTGCGCGGGGCTGGGCGGGGCCTATATCAGCCTCGTACGCGTGCCGCAGTGGACAGATGGAATGACAGCTGGAACGGGCTGGATCGCGCTGGCGCTGGTCGTTTTTGCAAGCTGGAAGGCCGGCAGGGTCTTGCTGGGCGCATGGCTTTTTGGCGGCGTCACCGTACTTCAGCTCAACCTGCAAGCTGCGGGCGTTGCGATCCCTGTAGAATACCTCAATATGTCGCCCTACTTGATCACCATCCTTGTGCTGGTCATCATGTCGGCTGACCGCACCCGCGCGCCCGCATCGCTGGGCCGTATATTTCACGCCTCGGACTGAGGCCAACACAAAACCAACTGGGGAGTTGCCAATGAAACATCTGACACGATTGATCGCTGGGGCCGTCACGGCCATCGGCGTTGCCACCGCCGGGGTTGCGGCGGAGAAAACCAAAGTGGGCTTTATTTACGTGGGACCCATTGGTGACGGCGGATGGACCTATGAGCATGACAAGGGCCGTCTCGCGATCGAAGAGCATTTCGGCGACGACGTCGAAACCGTCTATCAGGAAAGCGTGCCCGAAGGGGCTGATGCCGAACGCGCGATCACACAGATGGCGCTTCAGGGCGCGGACCTGATCTTCACAACTTCTTTTGGCTATATGGATCCAACGGTCAATGTCGCGGCCAAGTTCCCGGATGTGAAGTTTGAGCACGCCACCGGCTACAAGACCGCCGATAATGTCTCCGTATACTCTGCGCGCTTCTATGAAGGCCGCGCTGTTCAAGGCCACATCGCGGGCAAGATGACCGAAAGCAATATCGTGGGCTATATCGCCTCCTACCCAATTCCCGAAGTGATCCGGGGCATCAACTCTGCCTACATCCATGCCAAGGCGGTGAACCCGGATGTGGAATTTCGCGTGATCTGGGTCTTCACATGGTTTGACCCCCAGAAAGAGGCCGATGCCGCCAACGCCTTGATCGAACAGGGTGCTGATGTTGTTCTGCAACACACTGATTCCACTGCACCTCAGGCCGCTGCAGAACAGGCAGGTGGTGTCGTGACCTTTGGTCAGGCCTCCGATATGGCCGAATATGGTCCCTTCCCACGCGTCAGCTCGATCATCGACAACTGGGCCCCCTACTACATCGCGCGCACGCAGG
Source organism: Roseovarius sp. (assembly GCA_963691795.1). GTDB lineage: Bacteria > Pseudomonadota > Alphaproteobacteria > Rhodobacterales > Rhodobacteraceae > Roseovarius. The sequence continues at coordinate 1,950,767 of OY829373.1, read as the reverse complement.
CCGTGATGGACGGCAGCTGGGAAACCGTCTCGACCTGGGATGGCATCGACACTGGCATGGTTGAGATCGGTGAGATCACAGATGCGGTTCCAGCTGATGTGAAGGCCGAGGCGCTTGCCATGGTTGAAGCCATGCGCAGTGGCGAATACCACCCTTTCACCGGTCCTCTCAACAAGCAGGACGGCTCTGCCTGGCTGGCAGAGGGAGAAGTGGCTGATGACGGCACACTGGCGGGGATGGATTTCTACGTTGAAGGCATCACCGGCGAAATCCCAAACTGACGTGTTCCGACACTTGCAACGAAAACCCCGCTCCGGCGGGGTTTTTTTGTATGGCACCTCTCGAGGGCAGCGTTTTACCACGGCAATCGTGGCCTCGTGATAAGGTAAAAACTTGCGGGTTCAGTTACCCACTGGATCACGCTACCATGCATCAATGACAAGGAACGAGTTCAATCGCTTCTGCGCCTCACTGCCCAGCACCCATCACGTAGTGCAATGGGGCAATGCGGATGTCTGGAAGGTTGGGCCCAAGGTCTTTGCAATCTGTGGCTGGAACAAGGGGTGCGATGCCTTCACGTTCAAGGCCTCGGACATGGCCTTTGAAATCCTATCCGATCAGCCGGGCATCCGGCCTGCACCTTACATGGCCTCGCGCGGGTTGAAATGGTTGCAGGTCCATGATGAGCCCGGTCTTGGGGATGCAGAGCTGCGCGATCACATCCACGCATCTTATGAGATGGTGGCGGCAAAACTCACGCGGAAACAGAAGCTTGAGGCGGGTTTGACATAAGGCTAAGGCCTTTTCCAAAGGCAGCTGTAGAGCTTTGCGCACCTCTGGCACCCTTGGCCAATTATGGCTGAAACCAGGCATGCCTTGTCAACAAGTATGTAAAAATACCCATTTCTATTCAAAATTGCGACCAATTCTTCTGGTCAAACTATACCTCCAAATCCCGGTAAAATGCGATGTAAAAACGCAATTCGGTGATCGTTTTTTTGAGTGCCAGGAGTAGTAGTCCCAATGTTATTGAAATTGTCATTAGGGCAAACCGTTCACACAAAAGGCGTGTGTAATTTGGTTGTCTCCCTTGGTTCACGGCCCACTGCACAAACCTTCCGCGCGCGTCAGATGAGCCCTGTAAGCGACCAGAATACGTAGGACGCTTCAATGCCAACTTTCACCATAGAAGACAATATGATCTCCGGGGGATCTAGCTCCAATCCCTTGGTTGTCGCTCTTGATTTTACAGATGTTGGTGGTGTTGGCGTCAATGATCCCGGCGAAGTCACGTTCTTAGGTGAGGCTGGGCTTGACGATATCGACATCATTACCTTGACAGGGATCGGCGGCAATGGTGGCGGCACAGATGCCGATATCATGACGTTTGACCTTTCAACCTTCAACGATGATTTCTCAATCGCCGTCATTCAGGACAGTCAAGCACCGGGCGCAGATGACTGGTTTATCTTCGAAGGGGCTGACACGATTGTGGATAACGGTGACGAGAACTGGACGGTCACCTACAGCAACGGAGGCCCTACATTCACGCTCAACGTCTTTGCGGGCGCCGCGCAGGTGGGTAACGGCGCGGACGGCGTGATTGATGGTGAAGACACCGGCGAAACCATGGGTGTCGGATACAATGATGACAACGCGCCCAATGACGGTGGCGGGGATATTATTGACGGGGCTGACGGCGATAATGACAGCATCCGAGGCAATGGTGGCAACGATACAATTAATGCGGGATCCGGCGACGACAGCGTTGATGGCGGCGCGGGCAATGATGTTATAGATGGAGGGGCTGGTAACGACTTCATCATAGGCGATGAGCCCGAAACCATTGAGATCATAAACCCCAGTTTTGAAACCAACGTCGTAACCGACGGCAATTTCGATGCCAATGTAACCGATTGGACCGAAGACGGTACTGATATCGGCGAATACAATCCCAGTTCGACCCAGGTCGACGAAAGCACCGTGACTGGGGAAAACGTCGCCTACCTCCACGACGATGGTGATAAGATAAGCCAAACCCTTGGCATAAACTACGAAGACGGCGCGATTTACGAATTCACCTTTGACCTTGGAGATGGGAACTTCAGCGGAGGTGAAAGTGCAGACTACGCGGTACGTATCTATGCCGGAAACACTGAAATTGGGTCAACCACCGGTTCTACCAACGATATCAATGCACTTAGCAGCGTCACAGTAAGTTCCAGCGGGTATTCCGGCACAGCATCTGGCGCCATTCGGATTGAATTTGAGAAGGTAACCGGTGGCGAACTGCTGATCGACAACGTGCAAGGTACGATTGTGGGCGGAACCAGTTACGACAGCGATGACAGCATCTCTGGCGGCAGTGGTAATGACACTATCTACGGTGATTTCAACGATGACTCCGTGGGTCGTGCGGGCTTTCAATGGAACGAAATCCCTGATCCTGACAATGGTGGCCTGATCGACGAAGGGGATGAGATAACCGTAGGCTCGCAGGTGGTGGGCAATGTCACGGTAAACTACAATTTAACCGGCGTTAGTGGTGAATTCACAAACAACACGCAATATGTCACTGGCATTGATGCGGGCACAAGTACTGTCGGCAACAACAGCGCGATGAGCTTCGAGACCAATGGCAACGCCGAGGTCACTTTCTCCACCCCCGTTGAGAATGTTGAATTTCGCGTGAACGATTTCGATGCTCCATACGAATCTCTGACAATTCGCGTTTATGATGAGAACAATCAACTGACCAACTTCGACGTCACGCGTGGCGATGAAGTGACCGGAAGTAACACGGATGCCGTTGCCGGAGAAGATAGTTTTCAGGGTGTCAACGGCGGCGGTAGTAACAGCGATAGTGATCCAGATGGATCTATCCTGGTCCAAATTTCCGGAGCAACCACCCGAATCGAGTTCGACTTCAGCTCCAACGGATCTGGAAAGATCGCCCTTACCGATATCTGGTTCGACAATCCCGCTACGGGCAATTCTGGCAACGATACAATTGATGGTGGCGTTGGGGCCGATATGCTTTTCGGCAATGGTGGCAATGATATTATCAATGTCGATCAAGGAGATACGGCCGAGGGCGGGGATGGCGACGATACGTTCATCCTGCAGGATCTGGATACGACCGGAACCGGTAATGCCTCAATCGATATTATTGGCGGCGAAGGCGACGAAACCAATGGCGATACGCTGCAGCTGACCCCGGATGTCACCTTTGGCGACATCAATTTCACCAACAACAATGATGCGGCCGGGGGGCTTTCTGGCAACTTTACCATGGCCGATGGCACGGTTGTGACCTTCTCGGAGATAGAGAACATCATCTGTTTCACGGCCAGTACTTTGATCCTGACCAACCAGGGCGAACGTCCGGTGGAAAGCCTCAAACGTGGGGACAACGTGCTGACACGCGACCACGGGTTTCAGCCAATCCGCTGGATTGGCCAGCGCGCAGTCGAGGGCAAGGGACGGTTCGCACCGGTGCGCTTTGCAGCTGAGGTCCTAAAAGGGGCCAGCGGTGATCTGATCGTCTCACCCCAGCACCGGGTGGTGTTCGAGGGTTATAAGGCCCAGCTTCTCTTTGGCGAGTCCGAGGTCTTTGCAGCAGCCAAGCACCTGGTCGACGGTATCAATGTTGTGCAGGACGAGGTCCCCTCGGTCACCTATTTCCACATCATGTTCGATGAGCATGAGGTCATCTATTCCAACGGCATCCCGACAGAGAGTTTTCATGCCGGCGATACTGGGCTTAGTTCTATCACCGATGCGGCCCGGGAAGAGCTGTTCTCCCTCTTCCCTGATCTGCGCCACTGGTCCGGCGGCCACGGCCCCACGGCACGCAGTAGCCTGAAACGGTATGAGGCGGAGTTGCTGCGGAACAAGCTAATCGGCTGATACAGTTCCAGAGCACATTCATGGCTTAGTAGGAATTACCAGTATCGACCTGCTTCCAAACGGGTTGGTCAAACGTTTGACGTTGCGAATCCCAACGAAGGTCATGCCCTACGGCGCAAGGGTGTTTCGCCCCGTTCGGCCCAAGCGCGGGCTGCATCACCAAACGCCTCGAACAGAACCCGACTCACTGGATCGCGCGTTGCATTCCATTCCGGGTGCCACTGGACCGAAAGGCTGAACCCCGGCGCATCCTTAACATAGATCGCCTCCGGCGTGCCATCGGGGGCCTGACCGTCCACAACCACACCCTTGCCTGGCTCGACAATGCCCTGCCCGTGCAGCGTATTGGTCAAAACCTCCTCAGCCCCCATAAGCCGTGCAAAGACGCCACCCGGCGTGAAACGCACAGTGTGGCGCAGGGCGAATTTTTCTTCCAGCGTACCATCGGGGGGCATACGGTGATTGTCGCGCCCCGGCAGGTCACGGATTTCGGGATGCAGCGTTCCACCCAGGGCCACGTTCACCTCCTGAAAGCCGCGGCAAACACCAAAAAAGGGCTGCCCCCGCTCGAGGCAGGCTCGCACCAGCGGCAGGGTGATCGCATCGCGATCACGATCAAAAGCGCCATGGGCCTCGGTCGGCTCATGGCCGTATTCCTCGGGGTGCACATTGGGCCGTCCACCAGTCAGCAGAAATCCATCACATGTATCCAGCAATTCCACGACTGAGACGAAATCCGGATTGGATGGAATGATCAGCGGCAAACATCCCGCCACCTGTGCCACAGCAGCTGAATTCATAGTACCGCCTGAATGCACGGGATAATCCCCCTCAAGCAGATAACTGTTGCCGATGATGCCAATGACAGGTCGGGACATGCTTTACCTCGTTGTCGTTCGGATCACGTTTTCATAAAGAGATAGGGCGTTCAACAAAATACCCACGGGCGCACAACCAGCCGCGCGCTGATGCGCATCTTTGCAATTTGATTGGGCAACGACTTGCGATCGCCCCGGCTTGCATTACACCTATCCCCAAGCAACCCGGAGACGACCAGACATGCGCGACGCCGCCCCTCAGCCCATATATCTCAAAGACTACACTCCCTTCGGTTATGAGATAGAGCACGTATCGCTCACCTTTCGGCTTGATCCCACTGCGACGCGTGTCCTCTCCCGCATTGCTTTCCGTCCTAGCCAGTTAGCAACAGACAAGCGTTTTTTTCTGCATGGCGAAGCGTTGACCCTTGTATCGGCACAGATTGACGGCAAACCGGTTGAACCGCGCCTGACGGATGGTGGTTTGGAATGCGACGTGCCAGATGCGCCTTTCATCTGGGAGGCTGAGGTTGAGATCAACCCGCAGGCCAATACTGCGCTCGAGGGCCTTTATATGTCCAACGGCATGTATTGCACCCAGTGCGAGGCCGAGGGGTTTCGCAAGATCACCTACTACCCAGACCGCCCTGACGTGATGGCCCGCTTCGATATTCGTATCGAAGGCAAAGAGCCGGTACTTTTATCGAACGGCAACCCTGGCACATCGGGAAATGGGTTTGCCGAATGGCACGACCCGTGGCCCAAACCTGCCTATCTCTTTGCGCTGGTGGCTGGTGATCTGGTCAATCACCCAGGCAACTTCACCACGGCTTCGGGCAATCCGGTAGAGCTCAATGTTTGGGTACGCCCCGGTGACGAAGGCAAATGTGCTTTTGCCATGGAAAGCCTCATCAAGTCGATGAAATGGGATGAAGACGTCTACGGCCGGGAATACGACCTGGACATTTTCAACATTGTGGCGGTCGATGATTTCAACATGGGTGCGATGGAAAACAAGGGACTAAACATCTTCAACTCATCCGCCGTTCTGGCCAGCCCAGACACGTCAACAGACATGAATTTTGAACGGATCGAGGCGATCATCGCACATGAATATTTTCACAACTGGACCGGTAACCGCATCACCTGCCGCGACTGGTTCCAGCTGTGCCTTAAAGAGGGCCTGACCGTGTTCCGCGACGCCCAGTTCACAGCCGATATGCGCTCAGACGCAGTCAAGCGTATCTCTGACGTGATCGATCTGCGCGCGCGCCAGTTCCGGGAAGATAACGGCCCGCTGGCCCACCCAGTACGCCCAGCCAGCTTTGTGGAGATCAATAATTTCTACACCGCGACAATCTATGAAAAGGGGGCCGAACTGATCGGCATGCTCAAGACCTTGGTTGGGCATGATAGCTACACCAAGGCGCTTGACCTTTATTTTGAGCGCCACGACGGTGACGCCGCCACGATCGAGGACTGGCTCAAGGTGTTCGAAGACACCACCGGGCGCGATCTGGGTCAGTTCAAGCGCTGGTATGAGGATGCCGGCACGCCCAGGATCACCGTCACGGAAGACTGGACGCCCCCCGCATCCCAGACCACAGACTCGGGTGAGGCCACAGACCAAGTGCGGGGTGGGGTTTTCACCCTGACCTTTGACCAGATGACCCCTCCAACACCTGGACAGGACAACAAACCACCCCGCGTAATCCCGATCGCAGTAGGCCTGCTTGGCCCCGAAGGCGAAGAGGTGCGGGAAACCACCGTACTCGAGATGACTAATGCCCAGCAGAGTTTCCGTTTTGAAGGCCTTTCTGCCCGTCCTGTACCATCTATTCTGAGGGAATTTTCTGCGCCCGTGATCCTTCAGCGCGAGATGGCCAATGCCGAACGCGCCTTCCTGCTGGCCAACGACACCGATCCCTTCAACAAGTGGGAGGCGGGCCGCGCACTTGCACGTGAAGGCCTATTGGCCATGGTGCGCGATAGGGCGGGCCCCGATGCAATGTATCTCGACGCTATTCAGGCCGTGGCCCGCGATGAAACGCTCGACCCTGCTTTCCGGGCCCTTGCACTTGGCCTACCCAGCCAAGATGAACTGGCACAGACCCTGTTTGATGCTGGCGAGGTTCCTGATCCCACCAGCATTTGGGATGCACTGGAGACGCTGAAACAGGCCCGCGCCGAGGCCATGCAGGACCTCTGCCCACGGCTTTACGCCCAATACCAGGTGACCGACCCCTACAAGCCAGATGCCGAACAATCCGGTGCGCGATCGCTGGCCAATGCGGCCCTTGGCATGATCAACCGGCTTGATGGTGGTGCGCAGGCGCAAAAACAGTTTGAGAGCGCTGACAACATGACTCAGCAACTCGCCGCTTTCGGCTGCCTCTTGCAGGCCGGCAAGGGTGAGGCGGCCACAGCCAGCTTCTACGACCAATGGAAAGAGGACCGGCTGGTGATCGACAAGTGGTTTATGATGCAGGTCGCCAACGCCGCCCCCGACCGGACAGCGGCTACGGCGCAGAACCTAACTGAACATCCCGATTTCACCATTCGCACACCCAACCGTTTCCGCGCTGTCTTCGGTGCCCTCGCCATGGGGCCTGCAGGTTTTCACAATGCCTCGGGCGAGGGCTACCGGGTACTGGCAGACTGGCTGATCAAGTTGGACCCACTCAACCCGCAGACCACCGCCCGTATGAGTTCAGCTTTCGAGACATGGCGGCGCTATGACGGGAACCGACAGGCCCTGATCGCGCAACAGCTTGACCGCATCCTGCGTCTAGACGGCCTTAGCCGCGACACGCGGGAAATGGTCAGCCGCATCCGGGAGGCGTGAGGGGGCGTACTATTTGACGGGGTATCGGCGCGACAGCGCGTATTCAACAGCAGGTGACTTGGCGATGAAACGGCTGAGAGACGGTATGCTAAGACTGAGATTGCGAGTCAAATTAAAGCGATGCTCCGATCGTATCGTGCTGTCGATACCACTGCGTAGGCTATCACGCAGATAGGTCGTGGTTTCGAGGTTGTAAGTAGAGACAGTCTAGACATCGCGCGCTGGCTCATCAGCTGGTATTGTCAGATTTTTGTTCACCCTCATCCGGCGACCCACATGCGACGTTTCCACCACATCAAGGCAGTACGTCGCCATTGCTGATGCTTTAAACAGCTGATGGTCGCGTAAGATGGCACCTCAAAGCCGAGATCGTCGTACCAAGCGGGATGTTCCGAGGACCAATTCATCACACGCGAGCCAAAAGGCGCAAGGGCAGACCACTTTTTCGATTGAAAACAAAAGGGACCAGCACGCAGTGCTACTGGCCGATCACGTAGTCCAATGCCTTTGGACCCGCTACATCAAGCACAACCTGCTTGGTGGCATCGGGTGCAAATGTCCTGTTCCGCCTTATCTCAAGTAGGCCATCTTAGCCCCTTGGCACTGGTATGTATTTTATACCCAATCCCCGGTCTAAACCCCTTTTACCAACATCCCCCAGCGACGGCTGGCAATTATCGATAATCATACAGATCCCCATCACAAAACTTGAGACAGGCCTCCCTACCACCACGGGTTCATACTCGACGGTCCGGCAAACCATGATACTGGGTATCATGTTGTTGGGGCCGCAGTAGTAATCAAAATTAATCCTAAGTGTGACCCGCGCCGCAGCATCGACCGCCCAAGGATAGATGGGCCTAGCTGGCCGTGGAATGGTCCATAACACAGGTCCGTACGAAAACTGCAAAAACAGTCCCAAAAATGAATGCCTGAACTGATCTAAATACTGGTAAAACGCGTCACGAACGCTCCATTGTGATCAACAGATACTCGATACGTTCAGTCTGCCACTCACCTTTCCTTTAAGGTAACTGGTCTGACTTTCGGTCGAACCGTCACTTTGGGCGTGCAATAGGGCTGTTCCCTGGTCCAGGCCATCATATCCTCACGCTTGCGCGCGCTTACCAAAGGGCCCCAGTCAGCTGCAACCCCCCGCCCCCGGGCAGAAACGACCCCATCACGCGGCACCGTGACGGCCATGATCCGGATCGCGCAGGACAGGTTGGAGGGACCATGCTTGAGGTCCTCACCGCTACGCGCCCGGCAACCATAACCGCGCGCAGTGGCAGGTGCGATCTGCACAAGGCCAAACCACAGCCCGCCACCGCCTACCACCTGCGGCCGGTAGGTGCTTTCATGCTTGGCAAGAGTGGACAAAAACCCCACCCAGAAGGCACGCCGGTCCTCAGCCTCAGCTTCCGCATAGGCGGGGCACCAGTCCATATAATCAGCCGGAATCATCTCTGTCAGCGGCAGCCCGTGGGATTTTAACGCCGACAGAGCGGCGCGTGTCCACAATTCGGCACGCTCAAGATGGTCCCAACTGGTGCTGGGCAACTGCCCTTCCCGTACCGGCGGTTCGCTGCCGGTCGGCTCCGCCTCTGTGGTCTGGGCCACAGCAGACAACGGACCAAAAATCAAAGAGATAACTAAAAAAAGAAGGACAAACGGTTTATGAGCCGACCGCCTTACTCCCCACCCTTGTCGCATCATTACCCCGGCTTCTCCCCCCCATTGCCAAATTTTTGGCCGATTGCTCCGGCAAATAGTCTACAAGCACTTCAGATCGGACCCAGTATGTTGAATTCGCGTAGCCAGTCAAAGCCTTCCTCGGTCGCAGCCTCAGGCACTTTCTCGAAACTACGCCGGATTATGGCACGTCCGCCCAAACCAAAGGCTGGAAACTCTACTTTGTCCGAGCGTGAGATCGACACCCTGTCCAAGCGCGTGATCTTGCCCACCCTGCCCGTCTCAGACGAGGAAATGGCGCGTGCCACACACCAGGACCGTGGCCAAAAACTGGCCCGCCAGGATCGCTGGTCCGACCTTGCAGACCGCATCCGCTATGCCGATAAAAATCGACTTTCGACCCCTGCAGGTGAAACGGCGTCACTTCTGCTGGCCTACGGTGCGCGCAGCGATGTTGTCTCGGCCGCCGAGGATGCGCTGCATGACGGTGTGGCCCCCGCCAAAGGTGGCATGGAGGCGCTAGAAGATGTGCTTTTCGAAGAAGAAGATGACTATGCATGCGCCCTTGTGGTGGCGCTTGCGCATCTTGATAATGCCTGGGCGTGGCACTGTATTCATTTCGACACGGACCCCACCGAAAGCCTGGCACGCGCCCGAAATCATCTGGGCCGCGCCGAAGCCATCCTGGCTCGCTATGACGGAGAAGCGCTCGACGCTCCGTCGATTCTGGCTGCGCAATGCGCGCTGAACGCCACCAAGGAAAACCGCGGGCTGCTTCTGACCGAAGATTACAGTCGCCTCATCAAAATGGATCCCGACGGACATGGCCACATGCGCGCCCTCGGGCGCCACATGATACGTTTGCTGCCCAATCATCCCAATGCATTGGAGGTGGCCGCGAGGCAAACAGCCTCCTGTACCAAAGAACACTGGCAGTCAGGTGGGTATACGTGGGTCTATTTTGACGCCCTGATGGCGGAACCCGATGCCATTTCCTTGATTGACCCCGAGTTTTTTGTCGAAGGGATGGAGCATATCATCCACCGCCAGTCTGATCAGCACATCATCAACCAATTGGCAGCTTTCTGTGCAATTGCCATGGCCCCCAAGCCCGAGGATGATACAGCGCCGCGGACGCACGCCCAAAACCGGGCAAAGCTGCATGATTGCCTTGATTGGTTGGTGACGGATCACCTGCAAGAGCTGCACCCCCTGATCTGGTCGCAAACCCTTCTGGCCCCGGCACAGGTGCCCTCCCTACCGTCGCGCCGGGCGCTCGTGGTCAAGGGCCGTCAGACGGCACTGCGAATCATTGCCGCGCGGTTTGCCGCTGAGATCGCTGATGGCAGTTCCCTGGCCTTTTCGCCGCAAGGCATGTACCGCCTGCCTGCGATCTGAACAGACGGCGCACGCCACGTCCTTTCAAACACTCCCAAACCACACCCGCCCCCTTGTTCACCAAGCGGTGCTGACCTAGAACCGTTTCGCAAACCATTGGCGGAGCGTGGCCCATGCTGGACCTGACATATGAAACCCCAACACCAAAAGTGATTGCGGGGGCCAAACATGACTGGGAGCTCGTGATCGGGATGGAGGTACACGCGCAGGTCGCCTCGAACGCCAAACTGTTTTCAGGCGCATCGACCACCTTTGGGGCTGAGCCGAATTCCAACGTCTCCTTCGTGGATGCCGCCATGCCCGGCATGTTGCCAGTGATCAATGAATATTGCGTCGAGCAGGCCGTGCGGACTGGGCTTGGCCTGAAGGCAGAGATCAATCTGTGGTCAGCCTTTGACAGGAAGAACTACTTCTATCCTGACCTGCCGCAGGGCTATCAGATTTCACAGCTTTACCACCCGATCGTGGGCGAAGGTGAAATCCTTGTAGACATGGAGCCAGGTATCGCCCGCAAAGTGCGGATCGAGCGTATTCACATGGAACAGGATGCCGGCAAGTCGATCCACGACATGGATCCGGCGATGTCCTTCGTCGACCTCAACCGCACAGGCGTCTGCCTGATGGAAATCGTCTCCCGCCCCGATATTCGCGGGCCTGAGGAGGCGGCAGCCTATATCGCCAAGCTGCGCCAGATCCTGCGCTACTTAGGAACCTGCGATGGCAACATGCAAAATGGCAATCTGCGCGCAGATGTGAACGTCTCGATCTGCCGTCCCGGGGATTATGAGAAATACCAGGAAACGCAGGATTTCAGCCACTTGGGCACGCGATGCGAGATCAAGAACATGAACTCCATGCGGTTCATCCAGATGGCCATTGATGTCGAGGCGCGCCGCCAAATTGCAATTGTCGAAGGCGGCGGCACGGTCGATCAGGAAACTCGACTTTATGACCCCGACAAGAACGAAACCCGATCCATGCGCTCCAAGGAAGAAGCCCATGATTACAGGTACTTCCCTGATCCTGACTTGCTACCTCTGGAGATTGAGCAAGCCTGGGTGGACGATATAGCAGCCTCCCTGCCCGAGTTGCCGGATGAGAAGAAGGCGCGCTTTATCGGCGATTTCGGGCTAAGCGAATACGACGCCGGAGTGCTGACCGCTGAGGCCGAAAATGCCGCCTATTTCGAGGCAGCCGCGCAGGGCCGCGATGGCAAGCTGGTGGCGAACTGGGTAATCAATGAACTTTTTGGTCGGCTCAAAAAGGAAGATCACGACATCACCGACAGCCCTGTCAGCCCAACCCAACTGGGTGGGATCGTGGACCTGATCAGCTCTGACGCGATCTCTGGCAAGATCGCCAAAGACCTGTTTGAGATTGTCTACACCGAAGGCGGTGACCCGGCCGAGATCGTTGAGGCGCGGGGCATGAAGCAGGTGACAGACACGGGCGCCATCGAGGCTGCCGTGGATCAAATCATCGCCGACAATCCCGCACAGGTGGAAAAGGCCAAGGTGAACCCCAAACTGGCCGGTTGGTTTGTTGGTCAGGTGATGAAGGCCACGGGCGGCAAAGCCAACCCCAAGGCGGTGAATCAGATAGTCTCGGCGAAACTGGGGCTTTGATGCCCTCGTGCTGTTTTACCCCGTCTTGGGGTAAAACTTTGCCACTCCAAACCCAAAGTGGGGTAAAATCTCACTGCGTATGTTTGAACAGCGCTGCATAGCACACGCGTTTGTTCAACGGATCTAAAGCACCTGATCCACCACGGCGCGCAAGCGCGTCACCGTACCATCCACATCATAAAGCTTATCATGCCCGAAGAGGCCCAGCCGGAAGGTTCGGAAATCTTCGGGCTCATCACATGCCAAGGGCACACCGGCGGCGATTTGCATGCCCTGGGCTGCAAACTTCGATCCGTTCTGGATTGCGCCATCTGATGTGTAACTGACCACGACACCCGGCGCGCCGAACCCCTCTGCGGCGACAGAGACAACGCCTTTCTCTGCCAGCATGGCGCGGACCTTATCGCCCAGCTCCTGTTGTGCGGCCTTAAGCCGGTCAAAACCGTAGTCCCGGCTCTCTAGGACTGTATCGCGGAAGTCGCGCAGACTGTCGGTGGGCATGGTGGCATGATAGGCATGACCACCGTTCTCATAAGTCTCCATGATGGACAGCCATTTGCCCAGATCAATGGCGAAGCTGTTCGACGAGCGTTCTTTGACACGCGCAATCGCCAGCTCTGACAGCATGACAACGCCAGCGCAAGGCGTGGAAGACCAACCCTTTTGCGGCGCAGACACCAGAACGTCCACGCCCAGCGCGCGCATGTCGACCCAGATACAGCCCGAGGCAATGCAATCGAGAACTAACACGGCGCCAACCGCGTGCGCCGCGTCGGCCATGGCCGCGATGTAGGTATCGGGCAACATCACCCCGGCAGAAGTTTCCACATGCGGTGCGAACACGATGTCGGGTTTCATCTCATGGATCTTGGCAACAACATCCTCGATCGGTGCAGGTGCAAAGGGGCTTGCCGTGGCATTTCCGGTACGGCGCGCCTTCATGACTTCGGTCTCGGCTGTCAGGTCCCCGGCCTCAAAAATCTGGCTCCACCGGTAGGAAAACCAACCGTTGCGCACAACCAGCGTCCGCGCATCCACAGCCAGTTGCCGCGCCACCGCTTCCATCCCAAAGGTGCCGCCACCCGGGATGAGGGCCACGCCGTCAGCCTTGTAGACATCCTTCAACGAAGCGGAGAGATCGCGCATGACCTCGCCAAACGCATCGCTCATGTGATTGAGCGACCGGTCAGTGAAAACGACCGAGAACTCTTGCAATCCGTTTGGGTCAATATCGTCGCGCAGCGCTGCCATGTCCGTTCTCCAGAATTATGATCTCGCGCGTTCCTAAGTGCTGCGCGCAGGAGATGCACGGCCTATCTTGGTATACAATTATGCTTTGGAAAGCTGGCATGTATCTATGCCGCTCGGATGTTTCCGATTGGAATAAAATATCTTGATCGGAACGTGTCTACCTTGGCGACGAAGCCGCCAAGCCTCGACACACTCAGTACCTATCAGAGGCCTGATTGCCCCCAAAACAAGACGATGGCCACGGATGTGAAATTGTTTGCAGAAGCGGTACGGACCTTTTTGCATGTAAAAGATCCGCGCCCCTTTTGGCGACGCATTTTTCCAAAACTCGGAGCCGTCGATCAGGCGTCGAGCTGTGCAGCGATGTCTTTTGAGACCTGATCGATTGCGCCCAGACCATCCACGCCCTGCAGGTGACCCTTAGCGTGGTAATATCCGATCAACGGAGAGGTCTTCTTGTAGTATTCCATCAGGCGAACCTTGAGGCTTTCCTCATTGTCGTCCGCGCGCACCGGCTGACCTGCGGCTGCAGCGGCCTCGGCCCGGCCAACGATGCGTCCTACCAGAACATCGTCATCCACCTGAAGCTCGATCACGGCATCAAGGCTTTGGCCGGTTTCTTCCAGCAGATCACCCAACGCATCCGCCTGCGCCAGCGTCCGGGGGAAACCATCGAAGATGAAACCGCCGCTTGCATTGCCTGTGATCTTTTCACGGATCAAGCCAATCACGATTTCATCTGTCACCAAATCACCGCGATCCATAACCTCGGCCACGCGTTTGCCCATCTCAGTCCCGCTGGTTTTGGCCTCACGCAGCATGTCCCCTGTGGACAGCTGGATCATCCCTCGGTCATCTACCAGACGCTGAGCCTGCGTACCCTTACCCGCGCCGGGCGGTCCCAGAAGAATGATGTTCATCGGCGTGCCGCCCCTTTCCTGCGGGACCGTTTGCGGCCCTTTCCGCTAAGCTGAGATTTTTCGATCAGCCCTTCATATTGATGCGCCAGAAGATGCGACTGTACTTGTTGGATGGTATCCATGGTCACCGACACGACGATCAGGACCGATGTGCCGCCGAAATAGAACGGGATCGCGAATTCGCTGCGCAAAACTTCAGGTAGCATACAGACCGCCGCGAGGTAGGCCGAGCCCAGCACAAGAATGCGCGAGACAACGTATTCCAGGTATTCCGCCGTGCGTTTGCCAGGGCGAATACCGGGGATGAACCCGTTCTGGTTTTTGAGGTTGTCGGCCACATCATCGGGCTTGAAGGCCACGTTGTAGGTGTAGAAGTAGGCAAAGAACACGATCATGCCGGCAAAGAAGATCAGGTAAAGCGGCTGACCCGGGCCGAAGTACGCCAAAATGGTCGACATGACCGGCCCGGCATTCTGGCCTGAGAATGTTGAAAGTGTTACCGGCAGAAGAAGCAGCGAACTGGCAAAAATCGCCGGAATCACGCCTGCCGGATTGACCTTTACGGGCAGGTGAGAACTGCCACCATCATAGACCTTCATACCCACCTGACGGCGCGGGTACTGGATGTGGATCTTGCGCAGAGACCGCTCCATGAAAACCACAAAGGCGATTACGGCCACGACCATAACCATCACGCCGACAATAACCGCCGGGCTGATGGCGCCGGAACGGCCCTGGCTGAAGAATTGCGCCAGCGCGGCAGGCACTTCGGCGATGATGCCCACGAAAATGATCAGCGAGATCCCGTTGCCAACCCCACGCGCTGTGATCTGTTCACCCAGCCACATCAGGAACATGGTGCCGCCCACGAGGGTGATCATGCATGACGCCACAAAGAAGCCCGTGCCAATGTCACTTTGGACTAGCCCACCCGAGACAAGGCTCATCGCAAGACCGTAAGATTGCAGTGTCGCCAGACCAACCGTGCCGAAACGCGTGTACTGGTTGATCTTCTTGCGGCCCTGCTCACCCTCTTTCTTGAGCTGTTCGAGCGCCGGCACCATGGCCGTCATCAGCTGAACGATGATCGAGGCAGAGATGTAGGGCATGATCCCAAGGGCAAAGATGCCCATCCGACCCAGCGCGCCACCGGTAAACATTGACAACATCCCGCCGATCCCCTGGCTTGCGCTTTCCATGAACTGGCGCAGCTCTGCCCCATCAATACCCGGAACGGGGATAAACGTCCCAATCCGGTATATGATCAGAAGGCCGATCGTGAACAGGATCCGCTTGCGCAGCTCGGTCGCCTTACCAAAGGCTGACCAGCTGGTGTTTGCGGCCATTTGCTCCGCTGCTGAAACCATGCGCGCTCTCTTTTCTAGCAAAAACGCTGCCCAGCCGTTTTCCGGACCGGGCAGCGCTCATTAGGAAAACTTTGGAGATATGTAAGCGGCTGTGACGCCGCAAACAACCTCTTATTCAGCCGCCTGCGCGGTTGTTACCGTCAGGGAGCCGCCCGCCTGTTCAACCGCTTCAACGGCCGATTTGGAGGCACCTGTCACTTCCAGCGTCAGCTTGGTGCTGATCTCACCTTTGGCAAGGATGCGCACACCATCGAGCTTGCGGCGCACAACGCCGCTTTCAACCAGCACGTCCTCAGTGATCGCGGATTTTGCGTCAAGCTTCTTGGCGTCGACGAATTTCTGGATCAGGCCCAGGTTCACAACGGCATATTTCTTGCGGTTGGGCTTGTTGAAGCCACGCTTGGGCAGACGCTGGTAGAGCGGCATCTGGCCACCCTCATAGCCTTTGATTGCCACACCCGAACGGGATTTCTGACCTTTGATACCACGGCCAGCGGTTTTGCCCATACCAGAGCCAGGACCACGGCCAACGCGCTTCTTGCGCTTTGTTGCGCCAGGATTGTCGCGCAGTTCATTGAGTTTCATATCGCTTCTCCTTTGCCGGATGTGCCCCCCGAAGCGATTGGGACAACCACGGCGTTTCTTGGTTTTGATGTGGGCCAAAACGGCCACCGGGGGCGTATAGACGGCTTAGGAGGGAGGTTCAAGGGTGTTCAATACGCAGCGGCCTGCCGGATTGAGCACGCGCGCAGACAGTGCTGCATTGAGACAAATTTCAAAGGAATTTGTTGACTTCACACAAAGGGCGCTGCATATGCACCACAAATTGGTAAAATAAACTTACCAAAATGCGAAGCAACGGAAGGGGACACACCATGGGCGTCGCGAACTGTCATAACTTTCAAGACTTCAGGAAACTGGCCAAGCGCCGCCTACCAAGCCCGATCTTCCACTATATCGATGGCGCGGCAGATGATGAGATCACTTATGCTCGCAACACCTCTGCCTTTGACGATGTGGACCTGGTGCCCAACGTTCTGGCCGGGGTGGAAGAGGTCGACATGAGCGTTGAAGTCATGGGCCAAAAGCTCGACATGCCGGTCTATTGCGCCCCCACGGCCCTGCAACGCCTGTTCCACCATGACGGTGAACGCGCGGTGGCCAAGGCAGCCACGAAATACGGCACGATGTTCGGTGTGTCATCGTTGGCCACGGTGACTGTGGAAGAGATCGAAAAGCTTGCCCCCGGCCCAAAGATGTTCCAGTTCTATTTCCATAAGGATCGCGGCCTCAATGATGCCTTGCTCGAGCGCGCGCGTGCGGCGAATTTCAACGTTATGGCCCTGACGGTGGACACAATCACAGGCGGTAACCGCGAACGTGATCTGCGCACGGGCTTTACGTCGCCTCCGAAACTCACACCCTCCTCCGTCTTTTCCTTTGCCACGCATCCGATGTGGGCCTGGAACTTCTTCACCAAGGAAAAGTTCGACATGCCCCACCTGTCGGGCCACGTTTCGGCAGGCACCAACCTAGCGGTGTCAGTTGGGGAGTATTTCTCGACCATGCTTGACCAGAACATGAACTGGAAGGATGCTGAAGAACTCTGCAAGAAATGGGATGGTCAATTCGCCCTCAAGGGCGTGATGAGCGTCGAAGACGCCAAGCGCGCGGTGGATATTGGCTGTACCGGCATCATGGTGTCGAATCATGGAGGGCGACAGCTTGACGGCTCGCGTGCGCCTTTCGATCAACTGGCCGAGATTTGTGACGCGGTAGGCGACAAGATCGATGTGGTCTGCGAAGGCGGTATCCAGCGCGGTACGCATATCCTAAAGGCGTTGTCGGTGGGCGCGAAGGCGTGCTCTGGCGGGCGGCTTTATCTCTACTCGCTCGCGGCAGCGGGTCAGGCGGGCGTTGAAAAAGCGCTTGGCAACCTGCGCACGGAGCTCGAGCGGGACATGAAGCTGATGGGGATTACCAGCCTTGACCAGCTGAGCCGCGACAATCTGCGCTTCCGCTGACTAGAAAAACCTACCCCGGGCTAATTGTGCCCGGGGTGCGGGTTATACTGCCCCTCCGCTGCGCCATAGCTGCCGTCCTCGTCGTGCGTTTCCTGCCCGGTCAACGCCGGGGTGAAAATGCACACAAGGTGCATGTCCGTTCTGGCCCGAATGATATGCGGGTCGTGGCGGTCCAGCACGTAAAGCGTACCGGGCCGCAGGGGCCAGACCTTGCCGGTGGCGACCTCTTCAACTTCGCCCTCACCTGCAATGACATAATTGCTTTCCAGATGGTTTTTGTAATGCAGATGCTGCGTACTGCCGGCCTTGATGCGCGTGTCATGCAGCGAATAGCCCAAACCGTCCTGCGCCAGTAGCAGCCGGTGGCTGTCAAAGGCTTCCCCTTTCACATGGGACGGGCTATCGATGATCTCATTCAGGGTTTTGACAAACATAGGAACACTCCTTCTTTGCCGCATGCCAGCACATTACACGGTGCGTGCCAACTGATCATGCGAATCCCTTGACGCCCCGCGCCATTGACCGTAAAGACCGCAAACGGAATTCGGGGCGCTGCCTGTGGCGGTGCCCATTTGCATTGAACGGGGTAGGCTGAAACCCAAAAGACCTGCCCCCAAGACGAGGATGAACCCATGTCGCGCGTTTGCGAACTGACCGGAAAAGGCCCGATGGTTGGTAACAACTCCAGCCACGCCAACAACAAGACCAAGCGCCGGTACCTGCCGAACCTCAATGATGTGACGCTTCAGTCCGAAACGCTGGGCCGTGGCGTAAAGCTGCGGATCTCGGCTGCCGCACTGCGCAGTGTCGACCATCGCGGCGGGCTGGACGCCTTTCTGGCGAAAGCCAAGGATGCTGAGCTGTCCGACCGAGCGCTCAAGGTCAAAAAAGAAATCGCCAAGGCTCAGGCTGCAACGGCCTGATCGACCTGACGAAAAAAATTGGAACCCCGTCTGCGACGCAGGCGGGGTTTTTCTTTTATGACCACGATGCTGGCTTCGTGCATTGATTTTGCCGGTCGCGCTATATCTTTTGTGCGTATGAGACACCGTATTTTTGGTACTTTGACTGCTATGGCCACCACGTTGGCTGCATCGGTCACGCCTGCGAACGCCATCGGGGATTGCGCTGTAGACGCCATGCTGGTCTTTGATGGCTCCGCTTCGATGGGTGAGATCACGTCGAGCATCACTTCACCCACCCGCATTCAGGAAGCGCGTTCGGCAATGCATCGCGCCATGCCACAGATTGCGCCGTTTCGCCGCGTGGGCTTGTTGGTTTATGGGCCGGGTGGCGGTGATAGCTGTTCGGGCATCGACCTGCGCTTTGGCCCTATGGAGGATGCCTCTCTGCAGGTCGCAGAGGAAATCGATAGGCTTATTCCCAAGGGCCTGACACCTCTGGCAGCGTCCGTGCGAGCCGCTGCCGAGACATTGGACTACAAGCGCGCCCCGGGTATCGTGGTGTTGGTGACGGACGGTAATGAGACCTGCGGCGGACGCCCTTGCGCGCTTGGCGAAGATCTGGCGCGTTTTGGCCGCGACCTGACAGTGCATGTGATCGGGTTCAAGGTAGTCTATGACCCCTTCAGCTGGAACAGCCCCGAGGCACAAAGCTATGACGGGGGCAAGACCGTGGCCAAATGCCTCGCCGACCGGACGGGGGGGATGTTCGTCTCAACAGAAACAGTTGACGAACTGGCCACTGCTTTGCGTGAAACGCTGGGCTGTGCTTTGATCGGTGGACTTCAGGTCGGGGTAGAGCGTCGTCGCAGCTAGACCCCTGTCCTAGGCTTGACCCGGGGCCACTTCGTTCAAGGTATCAACCTGCCGCCACGGGTTCGAGCACCGCATCAAAAAGCGATTTTGTGTAATCATGTTCGGGCTGGGCGTAGATCCTGTCGACCGGACCGGCCTCGCACACACGACCTTCGCGCAAGACCATCACCTTGTCAGAGAGCTGTTGAACCACCGCCAGATCATGGGCCACAAAGACATAGCTGGTTTGCTGCGCTTCCTTGAGGTCGGCCAGTAGCTCCAGCACCGAAGCCTGAACGGACACATCCAGCGCTGAGGTGATTTCGTCGCAAAGCACGATCTCGGGCTCGGCCGCGAAGGCCCGCGCGATGGCCACACGCTGTTTTTCGCCACCCGACATCTGACGCGGCAGACGGTCGAGATAGGCCGGCGTCAGTCGCACTGTCTCAAGCAGTTCTGCCGCACGGTCGCGGGCCTTCCCAGCGTCCATACCGAAATAAAGCCACAAGGGCTGGGCCAGGATTTCAGCCACAGTCTGGCGGGGGTTGAGGCTGTCATCTGGGTTCTGGAAGATCATTTGAACGCGGCGTAGCTCTTCGGGGCGGCGTTGATCAACAGAGGGTTTGAGAAGCGTGTCCCCGCCCACCCGGATCGCGCCCTTGGCAGCGGGCAAGAGGCCCGCAACCGCCTTGAGAATGGTCGACTTGCCGCTGCCTGATTCACCCACCAGCCCGATTGTTTCCCCCTTACAAAGGGTCAGGTTGACCCCGTCCACAGTGAGCGGTGCAACATCCCCCTTACCAAAGGTTTTCGCCCAGAAGCCGGGCTGTGAATAGCAGATGCCCAAATCCTCAATGTTCAGCGCCTCCTCCTGTGCCGTGGCAGGCGAAGGGGTGTCCCCGGCCGTTGCCGGAACCGTGACCGGCTGAATACGCGGGACAGCGTCAATCAGTTTTTGCGCGTAAGGGTGGCCTGGATTACTCAGCACCTTTGAGGCCAGGCCTTCCAGCACGATCTCACCGTGATACATCACCGCCACCCGGTGACAGACCCGCGCGATCACGCCCAGGTCATGGCTGACCAGCATCATCGCCATGTTCCGTTCCACCGCAAGGTCCTGCACCAGGTCGAGGATCTGTTTCTGCGTCGTCACATCGAGCCCCGTTGTCGGCTCATCGAGCACCAGCGCATCCGGCTCTCCAGCCAAGGCCATGGCGATGGCCACGCGCTGTTGCTGACCGCCTGACAGCTCATGCGGGAAGCGTTTCATCAGGGCCGACACGTCGGGCAAGCGCACATGGTCCAGCAGCTCTTTGGCGCGTGCCAAGCAGGCGCTTGCGGGCATACCTGTGTGCAGGCTGAGCGCCTCGCAAATTTGCGCCCCGATCCGTAGCGTCGGTGTCAGCGCCTGGCCCGAACTTTGGGGGATCAATCCCAGCTTACCGCCGCGAATGGCTTCAAGCCCCTGTAAGGTCTGGGCGAACATATCCTTGCCTTCAAATCTTACATGGCCACTCAGTCGGCGCAGCCCTGGCTTCATATATCCCATCGAGGCCAGCGCGACCGTGCTTTTGCCAGACCCGCTTTCACCCACGATGCCCAGCGTCTCACCGGGACGGATGGCCACGTTGACGCCCTTGAGGACCTCCTGCGTGTGCCCTGCCCGCGCGGTGAAGCCGATGCGCAGGTCACGGATGTCGATCACGGGTTCTGACATCTAGACCACCGCCTTTCGTGCCCGGTCGATGCCCAGCGCCTTGGCTAGGGCGTCCGCCGTCAGATTCACGCCAATGATCAGCGACGAAAGCGCAATCATCGGACCCAGCACGCCCCAAGGCGCCAGTGACATGTAAATCCGTGACTCCGAGATCGACTGGCCCCAGTCGGGTGTGGGCGGCGCCACGCCAAAGCCAAGGAAGGACAGTGAGGAGAATGTCAGCAGCATCCAGCTGAGCCGCATCGCGCCTTCGACCATCATCACGTCGAATGTGTTAGGCAAAAGCTCACGCCGCATGATCGAGAGACGCGAATGGCCCCTCGCACGGGCGGCCAGCACATAGTCGCGCGCAACCACGTCATGGGTCGCACCCCGGGCCACACGGATCACGGGGATACCGAAGAAGAAGGCCAGCGTTGGGATCAGGACTTCGTTGCCGGCGCCAAACACCACGACGAAGACCATCAGCGGCAGGATACCCGGCAGTGCGAGGAAGGCATCGACCAACCGCATCGCCACCTCGTCCACCCAGCCCCCTCGCAGGCCGAGGTACACCCCTGTCAGCCCGCCCCAGATCATCGTCAGCGGAATGGCGAGGCCACAGACCAGAAGCGCCTCGCGCCCGCCCAGGATGACACGGGTAAAGACATCGCGGCCATACGCGTCCGTACCCAGCCAGTGCTCGGCCGAGGGGGGCGTGAGGATCATGCTGGAATCAAGGGCTTTATAGTCGTATGGCGCAAGCCAGGGGCTAAAGATCGCCAGAACAAGATGCAGCCCAACCAGTGCCAGCCCGATGAAACCCGATGGCCTGCGCGCCACGTCCCGCAGCACCTGCGCCCAGCGGGTCAGCAGCGGTGGTTTTCTATACGAAGGGGATGAGGTGGCGGCGTCTGTCATTTGGACCTCATTTTCATGGTCCGCAGACGCGGGTTGAGCAGCATGGTCATCAGGTCGGCCACGAAGTTAACCAGTACGTAAGTGGCGGCAATCAGCATCACCAGCGCCTGAATGATCGGCAGGTCCCGGTCAGATATGGCATCAATCATCATCCGCCCGATGCCGGGGTAGTTGAAGACCACCTCCACCACGACCACACCGCCAAGAAGCCAGGCCACGGTCAATGCCACCACGTTGATGGCGGGCAGGAGCGCGCTTGGCAGGGCGTGGCGGAAAACGATCCGCCAGTAGGGCACGCCCTTAAGGGTGGCCATTTGGACATACTCGCTGGCCATAACCTCGATCACAGATGACCGGACCATGCGCATAATATGGGCCACCATCACCATGGTCAGCACGATGATCGCAGGGATGATATCAGGGAAAAACGCCAGCGCAGGCGCATCGGCCGGGGTCAGAACGACCGCTGGAAGCCAGCCCAGCCATATCGAAAAAACAAGAACAAGGATGGTGGCGGCCACGAACTCGGGGATCGTCATGGCAAAGATCGCAGCCGTCGATACGAAAATATCAAGGAACCGGTCCCGCGCGAGCCCGGCAATCACACCAAGTAAGATCGCCAGCGGCACCCCCACGCTTAGCGCACCCGCCGCCAGTAGGATCGAGTTCTTCACCCGCAGGGCTACCTCAGCCGAGATCTTGGTCTGCCCATCGGCCGACACCCCGAAATCGCCGCGCGCCGCACCAGAGGCCCACGAGATGTAGCGTTCGACCGCCGGACGGTCGAGGCCCAGGTTTTTCCGGCAGTTTTCAAGGACATCGCCCTGAGCATCACGCTCCAACACAACAGTGCAGGCATCCCCGGGCAAGATTTCGACACCGGCAAAGATAATGACGGACACCAGCCAAACCGTTACGACCCCAAGCGCGAGCCGGCGCACAAGCAATTCGATCATGATCTCCCCGGCCCGTTTGTCCCACGTTTCGCCTTGATCGGCGCCTTTGTCAGCGCCTTGGGCTTAACGCCCGCGCCGAGTCTTGCAGAACCTTAGACCGAGGATGTCTATGGCGTCGACCCCAAATGCCTTCTTCAGGCCCGGGGCCCTTTTCGCAGGGATTCGGGGGTTGCTAGCGCGCCGGGGTCAGACCTTGCGCCGGATACCAATTTTTCGGCCCACCCCCTCGGGCTGGGGCATGGCGGCATTAGCGGCAGCCATAGCCCGAATGCGGCCCAGCACCGGATCGCGCATAGGGGCCACCTTGGGCTTTTCACCGGAAAGATCGACATGCAGGGTCAGACCCTCACCCGTGGCGGCCAGCCAGCCATCCTCATGATATAGCTCCTGAAAGGTGTGAAAGCGCTTCTCATCATGGTCGATGATCCAGAAAGAGGATCGCACCCGGTCTCCTAGCTTGACCTCCTTGAGATATCGGACATGGAATTCAGCAGAAAAGGTCGTATGGTTGGTGGTGGCGATGTAGTCGGGGCCAAAACCAAACGTGTCGAACACCTGGTCAGAAGCCAGATCGAAAATCACCGGATAATACCCCATGTTGAGGTGATTGTTATAGTCTATCCAGTCCGGCTTGATCTTGAAATAGTCGGACAGGAACAAGCCGGGATATATCATGGTTGTCCATCGTTCTGGGGTATCGTCTGGCAGCAGGCACCGCCAGCTGCGGCAATAGCCTGACGGATAGGGCCAGTAAGCGCAATTAAAAAAGTCGCATAGGACCCGTTTCGATCAACAGACAGAACCAATTTGATAAACTGGTTCAAATTGGTATTGTGCGTCAGAAGGCAAATCAGCCGGAACCGGCCATGCAAGACGACAAAGAAACACGAGGCCCTGAACGGCCACACCCGATCCCGACCCTTGGCGCGACGGTGCAGATTGTGGTGGACACGCTGCTGGCCCGGATCACAGCCGAGGAATACCCAACTGATACCCGCCTGCCCTCCGAACGCACGCTGGCCGCTGAACTGGGCGTGGCCCGCAATACGGTGCGCGAGGCGCTCGATGTGCTCGAAAGCCAGGATGTCATACGCCGCAGGCAGGGTTCGGGCAGCTTCGTGACCTACCGTTCAGCCAGCACGGCCGAAAGCGTGGCCGGGGCACTGGCCGATGACATAAGTCCGCTCGACCACCTTGTGGTGCGCGGGATCCTCGAACCCGAGATGGTGCGGCTGGCAGTGGTGAACATGACCCCGCGCATGGTGACCGAACTGGCGGAAATCCTGTCAGAGATTGAGGCGATCACAACAGATGTAGACGCCTTTGTCGCACAGGAAGAACGGCTCTACGCACGCATCGCATCGGGAACGGGCAACCCACTGCTGGCGTTGTGCCACCGCATGACGGTGGAAACCTACCGACAAAGCTTCCGCACCCGACTGCGCCGCCGCCACCTGACCCCCAAACGTATCGAGGACTACCAGCGACGCTACAACACACTCTACAATGCCATCGCCACCCGCGATGTGGCTTCTGCGGTGGAATTCGTGAAGCTGCACCTTGTGGAAGAACAAAAGCTGCTCCTCCAAGATAGCTGATCCCATATTTACCCCGACCTGCTTCTTTCTGGTTTCAAATACCTCGGGGGAGTCGCCGGCACGGCGACGGGGGCAGCGCCCCCTTCCCGCTTAAAGACATATGCTACAAAGAAAAAAGAGCACCCAGCCCACCAAAGATCCCTAAATCTTTCGATAAAATTCGGACACCCTCACGGATCGCACATACCAGTGCTACCGCGCACCCTGCCCGGCACTGACCGGCTGTCGGGCCATACGCTGATCCCACATCTGGCCCAAGCTTGCCATTTCTGCTCGCAAAAGCCCGCTATGGCGCGCCAACCAGTCCGGCACCGACCCGAACCCTTCCACCCGCGCCTTACCCTCTCGGATTGTCACGATCGGCCAATCGCCCACCAGCGCATTGTCTATCCCAAACACATCCTCGCCCCACCATTCAGCCGGCCCAAACGCATGGGTCACCCGGCCCAGCTGTTTCATTGCCGCCAGAACCGATACTGGATGCACCGTGTCGGCCTTCTCCACCGCTGCATGCCAGATATCCAAAATCGCTGCATATTCCCAACTTACCGCACTCCAGCTTCCGGGGTAACGGGCGCAATATTCGTCATAAAAAACATTCGGCTGGTTGAAGAAAAACGCCTTCTCCCGCAGTGCCGGGTCGTCAAAATCAGGAAACTGGAAAACCACGCCCTCCATGAAGTCCTGCCCCAGTCGTGCAACCAGACCTGCGTAATCATCCAGCGTACAGCTGAGGATGCGCCCACCAAACCCCTGCCCGTGGGCATATTCCGTCATCGCATGGACCATCGGCGTGTAACTGGTGCACCAGCAAAGAATATCAGGGCGCTCGGTCATCATCGGCCCCACCACCGACGCAGGATCAGCACCCTCGGCCGGGTATTGCACCTCTTTCACGATCTTGAGCCCAGCCGCCTTGCAGGCCGCACGATAGGTGGCCAGCGATGGCAGACCCATACTGTCCTGTTGGGCACAGAGCGCAATAGTCCTGAGCCCCGGGTCAGAGCGCGCCAGCCATTCGACACCGGTCACAACGTAAACCGGATGAACTTCGGAGGGCGCGATCAGCGTCGGTGTGTCAGGGGACAGGTCGGATGGCAGCAGGGTCGAAGTCAGGATCCGCCGCTCAGTCAAGAAATCCGCTGCGGCAGCAAAGGCCTCTCCACCGAGCATCATCAGCAGTTTTACATCATGGGCCTGCACAAGCTGCATCGCGCCATCCCGCGCTGCGTCTACACCCCCGGCACAATCATGGGCATGAACCGCAATCGGATAGCGCCGCCCCCCGATCAGCAACCCGCCCGCAGCGTTGAGCCACCGCTCCCAGATCTGGCAGCCATAAAGCCCCGGCAGGCCCCAGCTTTCCGCCTGTCCCGACAGGGGTGCGAGAAATCCAATATTGACCGTCTGCGCCATTTCCACTGACAGGCGCGGCATGGACCCCGCGACGGCAAGGCGCTGTGCAAGGCTTGTTGTTTCCATGTCGCCTCACTCCCTGATCGCCCCGATTTTTCTCATACCAAGCCGGCGCGCATCGCCAGATCGCCTGTGACCAAGGTTAAGTGTTGACAAGTTGGTTCACGCTTAGGCTTACTCTGCTGCACCAAAAGTACCAAAATTTCATATTGGTTCAATCAGGGAGACCCGACATGTCCAAGAAAAGAGTTGCAGTGATCGGCGCAGGACCCTCGGGGCTGGCCCAGCTGCGCGCCTTCCAATCCGCCAAAATGAACGGCGAGGACATCCCAGATGTCGTCTGTTACGAGAAACAGAACGATTGGGGTGGCCTGTGGAAATACACTTGGCGCACCGGGGTAGAGGCCAGTGGCGAGCCCTGCCATGGCTCAATGTATCGCTATCTGTGGTCCAACGGCCCCAAGGAGGGCCTGGAATTTGCCGATTACACCTTCGAGGAACATTTCGGCAAACCTATCGCCAGCTATCCGCCGCGTGCCGTGCTGTTCGACTATATCGAGGGCCGGGTGAAGAAGGCGGGTGTGCGCGACTGGATCCGGTTCAACAACACCGTGCGCGATGTACGTTTTGATGAGGGCTCGGGTAAATTCACCGTCACGGCGCGCGACAGCGATACGGATACTGAGACAGCGGAAGAGTTTGACCACGTGGTGGTTTGCTCCGGTCATTTCTCGTCCCCTAACGTGCCCTACTATCCGGGGTTCGAAAGCTTCAACGGCCGCATCTTACACGCCCATGATTTCCGCGATGCGCGAGAGTTCGAGGGCAAGGACATCCTGATCCTTGGTACATCCTATTCGGCCGAAGACATCGGATCACAGTGCTGGAAATACGGCTGCAAGTCGGTGACGGTGGCACACCGGACCGCACCCATGGGTTATGACTGGCCTGACAACTGGCAGGAAGTGCCAGCACTTGTGAAGGTTGAAGGAAAGGTCGCACATTTCAAGGACGGCACCTCCAAGACCGTGGATGCAATTATTCTGTGTACCGGTTACAAACACCACTTCCCGTTCCTGCCCGACGATCTGCGCCTGAAGACCGCGAACCGCCTTGTGGCGGCGGACCTCTACAAAGGCGTGGTTTGGAACAAAAACCCCAAGATGTTCTATGTGGGCATGCAGGACCAGTGGTACACGTTCAACATGTTTGACGCACAGGCCTGGTGGGTGCGGGACCAGATCATGGGCAAGATCGACCTCCCCGATCAGGCCACCATGGAGGCCGACCCTGTGGCGCGTGAGGCGGCCGAGGATGCACTGGAGGATGACTACGACTGCATCCGCTACCAAGGCGATTACGTCCGGGAGCTGATTGCAGAGACAGATTACCCCAGCTTTGACGTTGATGCGGCCAACCAGGCCTTTTTTGAGTGGAAGAAACACAAGAAGAAGGGGATCATGGAATTCCGCAACTACGGCTATACCTCACCCATGACAGGCACGAAGGCGCCGGCCCATCACACGGCATGGAAAGATGCGCTGGACGACAGCCTAGAGAGCTACCTCGAGGTGTGAGGCGCGCCGCCCAACGGGGTTGAAACCGAACTGGTCGTCAGCCTTATGGCGACCTTTTTGGGGGCGAGGCTTGTTTTCTGAAGAATGCGCCAATAGCGTTGGTGAAAACTTCTTCAAAGATTTGGTGGGGGCGCTGCCCCCATCGCGCGATGCGCGATCCCCCCGAGGTATTTCTGCCCAGAAAGAAGCAAAGAGGATCAATCTTTGATGGGATCCGGTATCGGGGACGTGTGATCTTCGCGACCCAGACTACGGCAGAGGATCAGCACTGGAACAAGGCCAAAACCCACCAGAACAAGGGAAGGGACGGCGGCCTCGTAAAGGCGCTCATCAGAGGCAAGGCGATGGGCCTGAACAGCAAGGGTCTGGAAGTTGAACGGGTGAAGGATCAGCGTTGCAGGTAGTTCCTTCATAACGTCAACGAATACGATCAGCAGCGCCGTCAGGACCGAGGCACGCGCCACTGGCAGGTGCACGCGATAAAGAAGTCGGTATCCCGGCTGGCCCAGGGCCCGGCCCACGGCGTCGAAATGGGCCGGGATCGTGGCCATACCACTGTCATAGGCATTCAAGGCCACCGCCATGAAGCGCACCATGTAGGCCGCGACCATCAGCCAGATAGAGCCCGTTACCAAAAGCCCGGTATCGATGCCGAAGCGGGCTTCCATAAACGCATCAAGCGCGTTGTCGAAGGCCGCCATCGGCACCATCAGACCCACCGCGATCACACCACCCGGCACCGCATAGCCAAGTCCTGCGCTCATCAGCATGAAGCGGGAGCTACGTGAGGGGTTGGTGCGCGCACGAAACCCGATGAGGATCGCGCCGCCCACCGTAACGATTGCGGCCACCGCCGCCACTGTCAGCGAACTCCACATGAATTCAAGATAGCGGGGCGATACGAAGAGGTGGCTGTAGCGGGACGCCATCGACCCCAGCATGATCACCGGGATCAGGAAGCCCACGCTAACCGGAACGAAACACAGCCCGAACGCCACCCAGCCCGCGCTGCCCGTCAGTCTTTCGCGTTCCATCACATCAAAGCGCTGCCCGCGCCCGGCCGTGCCTGCTTTGCCGCGTTGCGCCCGCTCCAGCCCCGCAATCAAGAGGGCAAACATCAGTAAGCAAAGTGCCAGTTGCGCGGCAGCCCCACGATTGCCCAGCGAAAACCACGCCTGGTAGATCCCCGTCGCAAAAGTCTGCACGTTAAAATAGGCCACCGTGCCGTAATCGGCCAAGGTCTCCATCACTGCCAGCAGTGCGCCCCCCGCGATCGCCGGGCGCGCCATGGGCAGCGCCACACGACGAAAGGCACTAAATGGCGAGCAGCCTAGGGTGCGCGACACAAGATAGGCATTGGCCGATTGTTGTCGGAAGGACGCACGCGCCAGCAAGTAGACATATGGATAAAGCACAAAGGTCAGCATCATCGCCGCCCCACCGAGGGACCGAATTTCAGGGAACCAGTAGTCGCGCGCGCCCCATCCTGTCAGATCCCGCAGCAGAGTCTGAACGGGACCGGGATGGTCCAGCATGTAGGTATAGGCATAGGCCATCACATAGGCCGGAAAAGCCAGCGGGAGGGCAAGACCGACCTCGAGCCAGCGCACACCGGGAAAGCGGTAGACCGTCACCAGCCAGGCTGTCACGCTGCCAATCACCGCCGTTGACACCCCCACGATTACCGCCAGAGTTAATGTTGTGCCAATGTAGCGCGGCAGCACCGGGGCGAGCACCTTTTGCCAGCCTGAGGCGTCAGCCCCAAAGGCTGCCAACCCCGCCGCCACAATTGGCGCAAGGCACACGAAGACGGCCACCCAGGCCAGCCCGTGAAGAAGCCGCTCTGTCATTGATGCTATTGTCCCAAGGCCTCAAACACCCAGCCAGATAACACGCCGGCGCCGAGGCTTGAAGTCACAGCACTAAAATTCCTGACTGCTTTGGATAAAAAACCGGATCGGGGGCGCACCCAAAGAACGGGTACGATTACCGGACCATCCTCAAAATACGGAATTTTCACAGAAAATTGCGTGATTTTTACCAGTTTCACCAGAAAAATCTTGAAAACACACTGGTCAGAACCGACGTTTGCTGCGTAATATGTATATACAAAAATCGAGCATCCCACCAATAGGGACCAAAAAAATGAGTAAATATGGCCTCAAACAGGCACCGATCATTCTGAGTCATCGCGACAAGACGAGCGTGCGCACCCAGTTTGCCGCGCTCTGCTACCGTGTGTTGGATGGCAAGACGCAGGTGCTGCTGGTCACGTCGCGCGGCACCGGTCGCTGGATCATCCCCAAGGGCTGGCCAGAACATGGCAAGACCCCAGTAGAAAGCGCCCTGACCGAGGCCTGGGAAGAGGCCGGTGTCAAAGGCGACGTGACAGGCGAATGTCTGGGCCTCTTTTCCTACCAGAAGAACATCGAGGATCAGGATGACCTGCCCTGCGTGGCCATGGTTTATCCGGTCGCCGTGAAATCCTTGGCTGCCAAATACCCTGAGAAGGCTGAGCGCAAGCGCCGCTGGATGAGCCCGAAGAAAGCTGCCTCTCGCGTGGATGAACCAGAGCTGGCGCGCCTGCTCAAGAATTTTGATCCTGACAGCCTGCCGGGATAGCCCACGGGGCATATGACGGTCAGTACGCATGGGCGCTTGAAAACCCCGCAACTTTGTCTAATGATCCGCGCGTTTAATGAGGCGGAGATCAGACGTGATTCAATTCACACTCAAATGCGATCAGGACCACAGGTTCGACAGCTGGTTTCAGTCGGCTGAGGCGTTCGAGAAATTGAAGGCCGCAGGCATGGTGACCTGTTCCGTTTGCGGCTCTGCCAAGGTGGAAAAGGCTCTAATGTCCCCGCGCGTGCAGGACAGCCGCTCGAAAGCCGCCGAACCGGCAGAACAGGTCTCGGAACCTGTGCCCGCCCCAGCTTCTTCACCAGGCACAGGCCCTTTGACCGGAGGGACGAGCCCGGCGGAACAGGCCCTGGCCAAGATGCGCAAAGCGGTCGAGGAAAATTCTGAATATGTCGGCATGAACTTTGCACAGGAAGCCCGAGACATTCACAACGGCGATGCGCCCGAACGCGCAATATATGGCGAGGCCAAGCCAAAAGAGGCCAAGGATTTGATCGAAGACGGCGTGCCCGTCACGCCCCTTCCCTTCTTGCCCGGACGCAAGACCAATTGATCGCAGAAAGGGACCTACCGATGCATGTGGTGATAACTGGGGCCAACCGTGGCATCGGTCAGGCGATCTATGAGGGCTACCGGGAAGCGGGCGAAACAGTGACCGGAACATCGCGGGTGGGACAGGGCCTCTTTCGGCTCGACGTCACCCGGCCCGAAGATCACAAGGCGCTCTCAAGCCATATCAACGGCAACCCGGTAGACCTTTTGATCTGCAATGCGGGCGTTTACACCGACAAAGGCCAGCAGTTGGCCAACGGCTTTTCGCCCGAGATCTGGCAGGAAACGCTGGCCACCAACGTCATGGGGGTCTTTTTGACCATCCAGTGGCTTCTGCCTAGCTTGCAACGGGCCAAAGCACCCAAGATCGCCATCATCTCAAGCCGCATGGGCAGCCAAGAACGCGCGCGAGGTGGAAGCTATGCCTACCGCGCCTCCAAAGCGGCCGCGGTCAACCTAGGCCGCAACCTTGCAGTGGATCTTGAACCACTTGGGATTGCCCTTGGCGTCTATCACCCTGGCTGGGTGCGTACCGACATGGGCGGGACCGAGGCCGATATCTCGGTAGAGCAATCAGCCAGCGGGTTGATCGCACAGTTTGCCGAACTCAGCCTTGAGACGGCGGGCTGCTTCCGCAACTGGGACGGCGAGGACCTACCGCTCTGACGTACTTCCAAAGGGACGCAGGTGGTCAGCCCGGAAACGGTTCGGGCGGGCCGTAATCATTGGGACCTTCGCTAGGCTGGATGTAAAAGTAGATCAGCACCAGGATCCCGAGCAGAGGGATGAGGCTGATCAGAACCCACCATCCCGATTTGCCGATATCGTGCAGCCGCCGCACCACCATCGCAAGCCCCGGCAGAAACAGCACGATCCCCAAAAGGGCCGAAAGCGGCTGGCTGCTGCTTGGGTCATAAGGATCAAGCCCAAGGGCAGGAACGATGATCATCGCATCGATCAACGCTACGATGATGGCCAGAAGAACAACCGCCAGTACCCAGTACCAGAACTCTGACCGCGAAGCACGGCCGCTGAAGGTTGTGTACTTTGAAATGCCCATGCGAAATGCTGTTACAGGCGCCATAGTCCGAAATCTCCCGTTTGAAATCTCGGTCAACCCTACCGCACAAGCCGCTTGTGTCAAATCTGCAAGCGTACCACAAAATTCATGCCAGCTTTGCACCATGACACAACAGGCCAAACGGCAATACTTTCAGAAAAAATCCCTTATGCCAGTGCCTTGATCTTTTCGGGCCTCACCCTGGCGTCCGCCACCCAGGCCTTCTCAACAGAGGTGTCCTATACGATCTGTTGCCGCGTTCCAGTCATGCCATTGAACGACGCTCTGGCCATGGTCAAGGCGATGGCGTTGGCGATCCAAGGCCTAGCCAGCGGGTCGAGGTGATGATCGCGCTCAAAACCATGTTACTCTGGCTCACATCGTTTGAGAGGGAAGTGCACATACCGCAGCGGCAGTTTGCAACAACACGCTTGGAAACTTTTCAAGACTATCAAAGGTTGCGATCACCGGCTTTCAACAAACCCGAATTTCAGCAGGAAGAGCATGCACCGTTCCACCGTCAGCGGGTTGATCCTTGCCTCTGACGCAATCGCAGCAATCGTCAGACCGGCCTCGCCTGCCTCCTTCACCAGCCCCAGCACACGTGCCACCGTGTCCTGTTTTTCGAACACGTGACCAATGTTATCGAACCGCCGCGCAGTGTAGAGTGTTTTCAGCGTCAGTTGGGTGGGCGTGGCGCAAAACACCTCCTCCTCTGTGGGGGATGGATCGCTTGGATAGGCCGCGAAAAGGTCCATCGGCAAGGGCACAACCGGATTAGCCGGGACATGGCTGTACGTGGTCGCGTGGCGGATGGCAGCCAGTTCGGCCCAGAGATCCTGCATCTGAGGAATGATCTTGGACCAGTCATAGATCGACTGCGCTCGCATCAGGCCAGCCCGGCCCATCTTGCGGCGAAGGTCATCATTGCGGGCCAGCGCCTCGACCGTCTCGGCCAGGCGGGGAATATCAATCGCCGTCATGGCAGAAAGCCGCGCGGTGTATTGCGCATAGGTAAACGCATCGGTCAGATAGCCCCGTGCCTCGGGCAGCGTCGCCATGGCCTGAACCGTACGGGTGGGCACTAGGAAACCGACATCCTCCGTCACCGTGTCGCGCATCCCGTCCCAATCCGAGGTGATCACCGGCAGCCCAGCGGCCATCGCCTCAATCGGGGCCAGCCCGAAGGTTTCCTGCACATTGTCGATGGGAAAGACGAACATATCCGCCCCCGACAGCGTTTCGCGCCGCGCGGCTTCATCCGCGCCGTCCATATGGGTAAAGCTGACATCCGGCATCAGCGCCGCCGCCCCGCGTTCAAAGACCATGCGGCTGTGATCCTCGCCATAGATCCCGCAGGCGATGAAATGCAGGCGTTTCGTCTTGCCCAACGCCTCCTGCGCCCTTTGCAGCGCAAGGTACAACGGCGCAGGGTCGAACTTGCCATAAGGCCGCAGGCGCGAGAGTGTGGCGACAACGATGTCCTTCTTTCCCCACTTGTGGCGCTTGCGCAGACGGGCCGCGGCCGCTGTGTCATGGGCGTACTGCGCCGTATCTATGCCCAGCGGAATGACCGGCATCTGCGGCGTCGGCGGCAGTGATCCGAAACGGTGACGCAGCGCCTCGTCGGCGATCTCGATATTGCGCAGGGTGGCGGCGTGAACGGCGCGCGAGGTGCAGATCACCGCGTCCCATTCCATATGCGGGGCCGTGCGCATATTGTGTATCCCCTGCATCACCGCCTTGGTGGCTGTGGTATGGGTGATCCCGCACAGAGAATACCTGTTAGCGCCAAAATATTGCCGGATCCACAACTGCGCGGAAAAGTTCGGTGCAGGATAGTAGAGCGTACCTATCGGGGCCATCTTGTCCGCCCCAAACTGGTGAATGGCCCGGTGGGGGATGTCACGGGGATGATCGGCCACCAGCTTGGCAAAGTTTTGCGCCTGCTTAGGGCCCGTGGTCATGGACACGAATTCATCCACATCCGCATGGTCGAAGAACCCCCGGAGATAGGACTGCCCGGCCACCCGCCTGCCGTTGATGCCTTTAAGGTCGGGATTGTAACCGTCATCGGCAAACCAGATGGCGGCGTTGCGATCGGGATCAGGGGTGGTCATGGGACTGCATCCAAAGCCACGGGGTGGGTCCGCTGCGCCATTCCCAAAGCGCGATCAACCTGTCAAGATCGGAAAGCTGCTCCATCCATGCGGGCAGAGCGGTCATATCAACGCCACGGTCGATGCGTTGAACGGTATGCGTGGCGGCAAAACGTGCTTCCAGTACTTCAGAGAGGCCCGGTGTGAAACAATCATGCACCTCGACCAGAATATCTGCAAACCGCAGATCGGGGGCCTTTTCAGGATCCAGTAACGTGGCCTCGGCCCCTTCGATATCGCACAGCACAAAGGTCTTTGTGGTTTGGCAGCGCTGGAAATCGGTATGGGTGACCGTCTCGCCAATCGTAATCCGGCTTTTCACGCGGTTGAGTTTCGCCAGCGTCGCGCAGGCCGCGCGCGCGGCTGGGTTGGTGTCATGGGCCATAACCTTTGTGTTGCGACAGCGTCGGGCAAGACCCACAGCATAGTAACCCTCTGCACAACCGATATCGAGAATGCGGGGATAGGCGCGCGTGATGACCTCTTCCAGAATGGGGGCCAGCGTGGCCTCGTAACGGCCTAAACGTCGCGCAGGGGCCGCGCCTTCGGTGGCGCGGATGTCATACAACATGCCCTTGAAGGGCCCCGACCGGACAGTTCGGCCATCTTTCGCCGTGAGCGTATTGTCCAGCAATGCGGAGCGCCATTTTGCAAGGTGGCGCAAAGCATTCTCCAGGCGCCTTATGTCAGGCGAACCATCCAGGATTCCGAGGATGTCGCGTGTGACTTTCTCGGTCAGCTCACTACTGGGCATTGTTTTGCGTCCTTGACGTGCTTCGTGCCTCTTCAGGTGATCCTAACCGCGAAGGTCCGCGGCCCGAAATCTTGAAAAGATCTGGTTTGCATTCTTTTCAAGAATGCGCCCCCAAGGTGACACCGCTTGCGCCTCTACGGTGCCGGTGAACTGTCCAATTTCACACCTGTCACGCAAGGTCACAACCGGTTTGACGATCTTTGATCGCCTCTCCCTTGTTCTGGGCCCCTGCCATCGCTACTTTGATGACGCAATCCTTATCGAAGGTATCCGGGCTATGTCGGACCCCATCTCGGTCATCATTCCCGCCCACAATGAGGCGGACACCATTTTCAACGTCGTGCGTAAATTGTTGAGCCTGAACTGGGTGGACGAGGTTGTCGTGGTCGACAATGCCTCAAGCGATGACACGGCCCGGCTGGCAACACAGGCCGGGGCGCGGGCAGTATATGAAGAAAAACGTGGCATGGGCCACGCGGTGCGTTGCGGAATTGGTGCGGCGCGCAATGACTGGGTCATGAAGCTTGACGCAGATCTGGAACGCTTTGACACCGGTCTTTTCGCCGCCATGCCCGCAGCACGGGCCAAAGGTGTTGGGCTGGTTAAAGGGGCATGGAAAGATCCCAATGACAACATGCCCATGACGCGCCTTTTGGTCACCCCGGCGATCCGCCAGATGTTTCCGGGCCTCAGCCATTTGCGGGCGCCCAATTCTGGCATCTACCTTGTCGATCGCCGCTGGATTGCCCATCAGGAGCTTATCGGCTCCTATGCGGCGGATCTGGACGTGATGCTGCGGGTGCATGCCTCTGGCGCCAAGGTAGTCGAGGTGGAGATCGGGCGCATTGTGCATGATGCGCGCAACCTGGGCCATTACAATGCCATGGCCGAAGTAATCATGGCCTTCTTCCTTGAACAGCACACGCGCCGTATCAGCCAGGAACTTGTGGTCTTTGCCGAAGATGCCGTGCAGGTGATCGAAACGGCACTCGGTGCTGTCGCGCGCCGCTCGAAAGCGGGCGGGCCAGTCACGATCTACCTTGGCCAGCCCACGGGTGCAGCCGCCGATGTGCTGCGCGAAGCGCTGGCCCCTTTCCCCACGGCGCGTATCCGGCTCCTGTCGGAAGCCACGAGCTTTGAACCTGTTGGGCCCACCGGAGAGGCAAGCCTTTTCGCCCCCTACCCGCTGGCCCACGAGGATACCGCCATCCGCGCGGCACTGACGGTGCAGATGGGGCTGCCTGACATGCCCGAACTTTTGCTGATGCCCATGGTGCGCGAGGGCTCGGCCGTATCGGGGTTCAGGCCTGATGTCTCGCTCGATATCGGAGATGGGGCTGGGATCAAGCGGGCGGCGCGGGCGCAGATGACGGCGCTTGGACAAAGCAGCACTGTGCCCGACGGTCTGCGTGAGATGTTCCAAAGCTTTGACACCTTGCCCGATCCTCTGCGCATCCAGTTGCGGCCGGAACCTTCGACGGATGTCGGCAATCGCTGATACATTGCGTCCAGACTTCAAAACGTACCATGCCCGGGGCTTAGCCCTTAGGGCATAGGTGTAAAGGGGCGCTGCATTTTGACCGGGATTTCCCGCGCCAGTTTCAGCAGATGCGCCATGAAGGGCTTGTCACCATCCTCGGACCGGATCGCTGCGTACAGCCGCTTGGTCACGCCCCCGTCCGTAATGGGCCGCGTTATATAGCCCGAATGGGTCCGCTGTTCGCGCAACACCCAATCGGGCATCACTGCCACCCCCCGGTTCGAAGCCACCAACAGCAGCATTACCGCCGTTAGTTCCACCTGCCGCACCGCACGCGGTTCAACCCGGGCTGGGATCAAAAGTTCGGTAAACACATCAAGCCGCGTACGGTCCACCGGGTATGTGATCAGCGTCTCATTGCGCAGGTCTTCGGCCGTGATGAAATCCTTGGCAGCCAGCGGGTGAGAGGCGGCCGCCACGAAAAGCGGCTCATAGTCAAAGAGCGGCTTAAACTCGACCCCCACGAGGTCCTCGGGATCGGAGGAGACAACAAGATCGACTTCCTCTTTCTGTAAGGCGGGCAGCGCATCAAAGGACAGGCCTGGGCGGATATCCACATCCACATCACCCCAGTTCTGGCGGAACCGCTCCAGAACCGGAAACAGCCATTCGAAACAGGCGTGGCATTCAATTGCGATATGCAGCCGGCCGGCGCTGCCCTGGCGCAGGCTGTCGAACTCGGCCTGTAGCGCCTCGATCTCGGGCAGGACCTTTTCAGCCACCCGCAACAGCCGCAACCCCGCGGCCGAAAGGCGCAAGGGCTTGGAGCGGCGCACAAAAAGCTCTACGCCCGCCTGATCCTCCAACCCCTTGATCTGATGACTCAAAGCGGATTGCGTGATGTGCAGCAGGTCCGCCGCCCGCGCCAGGCCTCCGGCCTGATGAATCGCGCGAATTGTGCGGAGGTGGCGGAAATCAATGTGCATGGGCTCGGGTCGCTTCGCAGGTCTTATTATTAATAAGGCTCATTCAAACCATGAATTTTATGAGGTTGTGTCATTTTCGCTTGCTTGGCACACAGGGTCAACACTTCGCTCCAAAGGAATTTGTCCATGCCCGGGCCGTCTGTTTCATTCGAATTTTTCCCACCCCGCTCGCTTGAGGCGTCATTTCGGCTCTGGGACACGGTGCAGACACTGGCCACGCTGGACCCCTCTTTTGTTTCCGTAACTTATGGCGCTGGCGGCACGACGCGGGACCTGACACGTGATGCGGTGAAGGCGTTGCACGGCGCGGCCGGGCTCAACGTGGCGGCACATCTTACTTGCGTGGATGCCACTCGGGAGGAGACACTGGCTATCGCCGATGAATTTGCGCAGGCTGGCGTGACCGAAATCGTGGCTCTGCGGGGCGATCCACCCAAGGGGGCGTCAGGCTTTACGCCGCATCCCCATGGGTTTGCGAATTCCTGCGAGCTGATCTCGGCCTTGGCGGAGACGGGTAAATTCAGGATCCGCGTGGGCGCCTACCCGGAGGTACACCCCGAGGCTGCGGATGCCGCGGCAAACATAGATTGGCTCAAACGCAAGATCGATGCAGGCGCTGAAGAAGCTATTACCCAGTTCTTTGTCGAGGCCGAGACGTTCTTTCGCTTCCGTGATGCCTGCGAAAAGGCCGGGATCACGGCGCCGATCCTGCCCGGCATCCTTCCAATCGAGAACTGGCAGGGCGCTAAACGGTTTGCAAAAGCCTGCGGCACCACCATCCCGGGCTGGCTGGAAGAGGCTTTCGAGAAGGCCACTCGCGACGGGCGAGAGGACCTGCTGGCCATCGCTGTGGCGACGGAACTGTGTTCCGATCTGGTCGAGGCCGGAGTGGAGCACCTTCATTTCTACACACTTAACCGCCCCGAGATGACGCGTGACATCTGTATGGCGCTTGGCCTGCGCCCACGCACGGCGCTGCGCGAGGTGGCCTAAGGGTTTGAAGAACACGACTTGTCCCCTGATCCCCGGCGCGTGTCCTAAGGCCCGCCGGGGTTTTTTTGGTGGCGGGCACGTTTCTTAATATCGACCAAAATGCCAAGCCTGACCCGGGATCGCACACCAGCGTCTTCCCGCGCCCCGTCTTAACCGTAATACCGATCCCAGCGCTCGATCAGCTTCTGCTGTAAGGCCTTTGACCGTCGATTCCATCCTCGAGATCCTTGCGGGCGCTGACCTGAAGCCGGATCGAAGGTATCGCGCATATCACTGTTTGCTGTGAAAATTGCAAAGGCTTTGGGTGGGCCACCCTTGGTCGACATGTATCCCGCAAGCGAGCTCACAAAGTACAGCGTGCCGGTCTTGGCCACCACCCTAATCGGATGACCTGCATTCACCTTACCGTCGTCATGGCGCATCGGAATGTCCTTGAGGATCGGCTCAAGCTCCCCCGCAACGTGGACCCGTGCCAGCGCCTTGGCCATTGCGTCGGCCGTCAGGCGGGATTTCTCACCCAGCCCAGAATGGTCGACCAGCTTGGCCCCCGCCATCCCTAACGCGCTGCGCGCCCAGTCACTCATCGCCTTGGCAGAATTGGCCAGCGACTGTGCCCTGCCCTGCCGCCGGGCCGTGGCCGTCATACCAACCGCCTCTGCCGTCAAATTGTTGGAATATTTCAGCATCCCTTTCAGGATCACCGGCAGGCTCTGACTTCTATGCACTGCCACCACCTGCCCGGCCGGGGCAGCCATCAGCGGCTTGCCTATCTTCAGCGTGAGGCCTTGTGAGCGCGCGAACGTGGCAAACACCTCTGCCGCGTAGGCCTCGGGTTTTCGCACAGGCAGCCAGCGCGCGCCACCATTGCCAAGCGCATCGCGGGCCACAGTCCAGGCGTCGTAATCACCGCGATCGGCATACGTGTAAACTGGCAACGAACGCAGCGCGACCGAGATGCGCGCCACCCGCACATCCGGGCGGTACTTGTCAGATCGCGCATCCATCGCCACGGTGTAGTCCCCGCCGACACGCTTCCATTCAAAATGCACGCGGTTGTAGTTAAGGTTTAGCCCCGAGATCGACGGGTTGTAGCTGACATGTTCGGGCTGCGTGCGGTCAAGGACGCGTTCAAACGGCAGCGCCCCACCCCAGGCGCGCAGCTTGCCGCGCACCTCGCGGATGCCCACTTCTTTTAGCTTGGCCGCCAGGCTGGCCAGCGCATTGGTATCAAGCGTCGGATCACCACCGCCCGCCAAAACAAGATCGCCCTGCACCACTCCATTGCTGACACCTTTTGTGGCGATAAGCCGTGTTTCAAATCTGTAGCCCGGCCCGAGTGAGTCCAGCGCATAAAGTGCAGTCACGGCCTTGGTCACACTGGCGGGCGGCAAAGCGGTAGATCCCGCAAGGCTTTCGAGCACCCGGCCATCACGCACATCCACCACCGCGTAGCTCACCGAACCGCCCAGCTTAGCCGAGGCAATCATCCCATCCACATCGGGCGCGGACCCAGGGGCCGCACGCGGCGTAAATCCTGCGGGGCGAAGCTGTGGGCGCAAAGAGGTCTTAGGTGCTTTGGCCGCAGCATAACCTGCCATCCATCCCAAAGCACCGCCCAGAAAAATTCTGCGTGAAAAGTGTCCCGTCATGGTGCTAAGCATGCCAGTTTTTTGGGGGATAAAAAACTTTTTTGGTCCTCATAAAACTGAAGTGATATAAAAATAGTGACTTATTGTTTACCAATATTCACCAATCCCCCGCCTGACGCAAATCGGTCGACGAAATGTGGCGCATGGGTACGTTCACGAAACACCAGGCGGGCGCGACGGAGAGCCCCAGAAGATGGCTTTTACGTCCCTTGAGGCGGGCCTTGGCATAGATGCGCGCCGCCTTGGACATCCGGGCTGAAATACGCTGCCGGGGTCGGGCCAGAACCCCTACGGGCACGCGGTGCAGGATGTCTTCCCAGCCCTTCCATTGATCAAACTGGGCAAGGTTGTCAGCCCCCATCAACCAAACAAAGCGAACCCCTGGTCTAACGGCCTGCAGCGCGGCAAGTGTCTGAGAGGTATAGCGCGTCCCAGCCTGCATCTCGAAATCTGTGGCGAACATGCGCGGATGATCCAGCATTTCACGACAGGCAGCCATCCGCGCTACCAGCGGTGCAGGGCCGCGGGATTTGAGCGGGTTGCCCGGTGAAACCAGCCACCAAACCTGATCCAGCCCAAAGCGTTTCATCGCCTCCCGACTGATATGCACATGCCCAGCATGGGGCGGGTCGAAGGATCCCCCCAAAAGGCCAATCACTTGACCGGGGCGTGACAACGGCAGCGAACAAGTCATACAGCTTGTTTTGCCGGGCTGCGGGAAAGTGTCCACCCTTTTCACCCTTCGCGCACACCACATTCTGCAAAAGAATGTGACCATCGCCTTTGAAAGGTCTTTCGGCCACCCCGTCTGAGGGCTTTGACAAACCCCGCCTCAGGTCACACATTACCCCATCACAAGGGAGCACCCCAATGGCCACCTTCGACCGCGACGACGCAGCCCACCTCGCCCGTCACCTCCACAGCCACCTGCCCTCCGACCCGGCCCTGCGCACCAAGACGCTCGAAAGTTTGCTTGTCGATCGCGGCTTCGTGGCACCCGAAACAATCGACGCCTGGGTAGAGGCCTATTCCGATCATATCGGTCCCAAGCGCGGCGCACAGGTGGTGGCGCGCGCATGGACGGATCCTGGCTTTCGCACCCGCCTGATGGACAATGCCACCACCGCCATTGCCGAGTTTGGCTTTGACGGCGACGCCACGGGCCACCTAAAGGCAGTCGAGAACAGCGACAACCAGCACCACCTGATCGTCTGCACGCTTTGTTCCTGCTATCCCTTTTCACTGCTGGGCATGTCACCAACCTGGTATAAGTCCGCTGCCTACCGCGCCCGCGCCGTGCGCGAGCCCCGCGCGGTTCTGGCGGAATTTGGCGTTGACCTGCCCGAGACAGTGGGTGTTCGCGTCTGGGACAGTACGGCTGAGCTGCGTTATCTCGTCGTGCCCCAGCGCCCGGAGGGGACAGACGGCTGGGACGAGGACCAACTCGCCAAGCTGGTGACCCGCAATGCCATGATCGGAACCGATCGTGATCTCTCAAAAGGGATGTAGCCCATGGACAGCATTCACGACCTAGGCGGCAAACAGGGCTTCGGGCCTGTTGTCGTCACAACGCAGGAACCTGCCTTCCCAGAGGTGTGGGAAGGGCGCGCCTATGGCCTTGTGCAAAGCGTGGGGGACAACGGCTCAACCATCGACTGGTTCCGCCATATTGTCGAACTTTTGCCCCCCGCCACTTACTTGACCGAGCCATACTTTCAGAAATGGCAGTTCGTTCAGCTGATCGAGATGCTTCAGGCGGGCATGATCACAATGGAAGAGGTGCTTTCTGGTACCGCGGCAACAGCCGGCGATCCCGCCAGGCCCCGAACACTGGGTGACATCCTCGAACGGATCCACGACAAGAACCACAGCTTCGAGCTGGCTGCGCCCACCACTCCGGCTTTTGCAGTGGGACAGGCCGTACGAACCAAGCGCCATATGCACGAAGGCCACACGAGGCTGCCCGGCTATGCGCGCGACCGCGCAGGCGTCATCCTAGCCCAACACGGGGGCCACGCCCTGCCCGATGCCGGTGCACGGGGTCACGAAGTGGGCGAACACCTCTACACCGTGCGCTTTCAAGCGGTGGAGCTTTGGGGGGATGGAGCCAACCCCCGCGATGATGTCACGCTGGACCTGTGGGAAAGCTACCTTGTTCCGGCCTGAAGACCCCACCGCCCCGCCCGCGCCAGCCTTTTCCGAACCATGGCAGGCGCAGGCGCTGGCCATGGCAAACGCGCTGATCAGGGCGGGGCATGTTGCGGCAACCGACTGGGCCGATACCCTCGGCGCAGCCCTGCGTCAGGCAGAAGCCGACGGCGCGCCCGACACGGACCAGACCTACTACCTTGCCGTGCTGCACAGCCTCGAACAGATCACCGAACAGCGCACCGGCATCACGTCCGCCGACCGCGCCACTCGAAAATCCGCCTGGGAAGACGCCTACCTCAGCACACCCCATGGGAAGCCCGTGGAACTCTGACCCGCCCTCCCCCGGCGTCAAACAAGCCCCACAGGCATCGCAATAGGTATTTATGACCAGAAAGAAGCAGGAGTGCAGCGCCCTGTTTCTTCTAGCTGGAAAATATCCCCCGGGGGGGCGCCAAGGGCGGCGGGGGCAGCGCCCCCATAATACCTCACCAATGATTGCCCCCGCGCAGCCAATCCTCTAGAGAGCACCTCAAACCCATCTTCAGGCAGCGGAGCCCACCCATGGCGCAGAAATTCGTCTATTTTATGCAAGGCGTGTCCAAGACTTACCCTGGCGGCAAGAAATGCTTTGAAAACATCCACCTGAGCTTCCTGCCCGGCGTCAAGATCGGCGTCGTGGGCGTGAACGGCGCGGGGAAATCCACGCTGATGAAGATCATGGCCGGCCTCGACACCGAATTCACGGGCGAAGCCTGGGCTGCAGAGGGCGTCAAGGTGGGCTACCTACCACAGGAACCACAGCTCGACCCCACCCTAAACGTGCGCGAAAACGTCATGCTGGGTGTGGCGGAGAAAAAGGCCAAGCTCGACCGCTTCAACGAGCTGGCGATGAACTACTCCGATGAGACTGCCGACGAGATGGCATCACTGCAGGATCAGATCGATGCCGAAAACCTCTGGGATCTCGACGCCCAGATCGATGTCTCTCTGGAGGCACTGCGCTGTCCGCCCGATGACGCCGATGTCGCAACGCTCTCAGGTGGGGAAGCACGCCGCGTTGCGCTCTGCCGTCTGCTGCTCGAAGCGCCCGACATGCTGCTGCTGGACGAACCCACAAACCACCTGGATGCCGAAACCATCGCCTGGCTGCAACAGCACTTGATGGATTATAAAGGCACAATCCTAATCGTCACCCACGACCGTTATTTCCTCGACGATATCACCGGTTGGATCCTCGAGCTCGACCGTGGCCG
Organism: Roseovarius sp.; assembly: GCA_963691795.1. Lineage (GTDB taxonomy): Bacteria > Pseudomonadota > Alphaproteobacteria > Rhodobacterales > Rhodobacteraceae > Roseovarius. The sequence goes on along the minus strand of OY829373.1, from coordinate 1,907,317 downwards.
CGGCATTCCTTACGAAGGCAACTACTCCGCCTGGCTGGAACAAAAGGCCAAGCGGCTGGCGCAAGAAGCGCGGGAGGACAAATCCCGCCAGAAGACGCTGGAACGCGAGCTTGACTGGATGCGCCAGGGCCAGAAGGCCCGCCAGGCCAAGCAGAAAGCCCGGATCAACGCCTATAACGAACTGGCCTCCCAATCCGAGCGCGAGAAGATCACTCGTGCGCAGATCGTCATCCCCAACGGCCCGCGCCTCGGTGCCAAGGTGATCGAAATCGAAAGCCTGCGCAAAGCCATGGGCGACAAGCTTCTGATCGAAGATCTGAGCTTCTCCCTGCCGCCCGGCGGCATCGTCGGCGTGATCGGCCCCAACGGCGCGGGCAAGTCCACGCTCTTCAAGATGCTCACCGGTCAGGAGGCCCCCGATGCGGGTGAGGTGTCTTACGGTGACACGGTCCAGCTGTCCTATGTCGACCAGTCCCGCGATGACCTCAAGGATGGCGACACGGTCTGGGAAGCCATTTCAGGCGGCGCAGAGATCATCGAACTGGGTGATGCACAGGTCAACTCCCGCGCCTATTGTTCGTCGTTCAACTTCAAGGGCGGCGACCAGCAAAAGAAGGTCTCGCTTCTCTCAGGCGGTGAACGCAACCGCGTGCACATGGCCCGGCTTCTGAAGGAGGGCGGCAATGTGCTGCTGCTTGACGAGCCGACCAACGATCTGGACGTGGAAACGCTGCGTGCGCTGGAAGATGCACTGGTCGATTTCGCCGGTTGCGCGGTGGTCATTTCACACGACCGCTTCTTCCTCGACCGCATCTGCACCCATATCCTTGCCTTCGAGGGAGAGGCCCATGTGGAATGGTTCGAGGGCAATTTCGAGGATTACGAGGAAGACAAGAAGCGCCGCCTCGGCCCGGATGCGCTGGAACCGAAGCGCATCAAGCACAAGAAATTTGTGCGCTAAGATCACGTATCTGAGGCACGCGGCTAATCCTGTTTGTGAATTGCGCAAACAGGACAGGGTCCAAAGGGCAGGGTTTATCCCGCGGTGGCCCCGCCAAATCACATCTGCGATTTCGCACCGACGCAAGACCAACGCCACACTGACGTGATGCGTACATCCGATATTCCCGCACAAACCGGCATCAAATCGGCAAGAGATTACCCATCCCGCGCTCCATTTTCGGCAGATTTCCCCCGCAGGCTGACCCCATTGAGGAGAGCAGCCATGCCAGGACGCAACATGCAGCGCTGGACAGGCCCGAGGAAGAACCCCGGCTTTCGCCCGCCAAAGCCCTACCGGTTCAAAGACTGGGCCCTGATCTGAGCAAACTCATAAAACGAGGGGGTTTTCACTATTCCGTGACACGGCCCTCACGTGATATCACAACGCCCCGACCACCTATGGTAGGGGAGCGCGCCGCTGCCCATCTTCAACTCACGAAGGAGGCACACTCATGCAACGCTCGGACAGTTCAAACGCCACAAATACCTCCACTTCATATGGGGCCCAATCGCAGGCCCCCTATCGCTTCACCGATTGGGCTGCGCTTTAGGGCGGTGCCCTGAGCAAGGAAAGGAAACGGCATATGGCAATCTTTTTGTTCATCTTCGCATCTCTCTGCGGCCTCGTGACGAGCTTTCTGATGGTCATGTTCACCGGCATTGGCTGGGCTGGTGCATTGGCGGTATTTTTTGCGACCTGCTACGCCATAGTTCTTTTTCCGCTGGTCTTGGATTTCGTGCTGGACAGTGATCAGGGTTGATCAATCCGTGGCTTTTGTTGCAAATCTCAAGTCTCTAGCCGCAAGTCGGGCGACTGGCCACAACCCCAACGCTACGCTAAATTGCCCGTCAAGATTTGCAGCAAGTGGCTTTCATGACGCAATTTGACCTTGTGGTAGTGGGCGCAGGCCCGACCGGTGCGGCGGCGGCCGTGACCGCACGACGCGCCGGTCTTTCGGTGGCGTTGATCGATAAGGCCAGCTTTCCTCGTGCCAAGCTTTGCGGCGGGCTTGTCACCGGTCGATGCGCGCGCCACCTAAATGAGGTGTTTGACCGCCCGGTCGAGGAGCCCCTTTTCGAGACCCGTGACAGGTTTGAGTTCTTCATGGACGGACAACAGCTTGCCAATATGCAAGACGTGCCCCCAGCACACCTGACAATGCGATGGGATTTTGATCATGCGCTCTTTAAACAGGCCGTGGCGGCAGGAGCCGAGGATGTCTCAGGGCAGCGCATCGAAAGACTGGATCTGGACGCCCGTTGCCTAACGCTTGCGAGCGGGGAACGCATCGGTTTTGACATCCTGATCGGCGCTGATGGCGTGCGCTCTATCGTGGCAGAGGCTCTTTTCGGGGCGTCCTTCGACAAGACCAGGATCGGCTTCGCGCTCGAGATAGAAGGGGAAAGCCAACACCCTTATGCGAGCGCTCCCATCAGGGTGGATTTCGCAGCGGCAGACTGGGGCTATGGCTGGTCCTTTCCAAAGCGCGAGAGCACGACGATTGGCGTGGGGGGATTGCAACACGCAAATCCAGACATGAAGGCGCGGCTCTCGGCCTACTTGGACCTGCTTGGGACGGGAAAGGGTCTTCGGGTGAAAGGCCATTTCCTGCCTTTCGGTGACTATCGCAGCCGCCCAGGGCGCGGACATATACTGTTGGCCGGGGACGCGGCCGGGTTTGTCGATCCAATCACAGGCGAAGGCATCGGCTATGCTATCCAATCCGGCGCTTTGGCCGGAGAGGCGGCAGCAAGGGCCATTCGGTCCGGCACACCAGACAAGGCATTCACGCACTTCCTGCCAGCCACGCGGCCCATCCGAGTTGCGCTGCGGGCGGCCCGCACATTGCGTCCATTAATCTTTTCAACCTGGACGAAGCCCTTTTTTGCCAGTGCGTTTCGGGCGTCACGTTCCCTCAAGACCGACTACATGCGGCTGTTGGCGGGCGAGACGGAATATCCCAGCCTTTTGGGCCGGACGGCAGCCCACTTGCCAGGGGCTGGACTGCGGTTCGCATGGCGCAGACTGCGCGCACCGAACAGAGTACGGAGCGACTCAAACGCGGGTTAATCACGGCGAATATTTCACAAATGAAGCGGGCGCCCCGACAGATTCACAATTCTTTGAAAGATTTCACCCACTGTCTTTCAAAGCATGCGCCGACAGATTTGACACAGAATTTCCTTAGAAATTTTGTAACTTGCGCGGGTGTGACAGTGGTTGCATGTATAGTCAGCTGACCCAATTTTTAATTCCTGCGGCAAGGTCCAGCGGGTATCATAACGATATCGTATTCGAAGGGACGCCATTTTTGATGAAACGCCGCCACTTTCTTGTCAGTAGCCTTTCGCTTCTCGCGACGCCAGCTGTCGCGCAGGGGTTTCAACTGGAAGCTCGCTATAACCCCACTTCGGTCGCCCTGGCCAACCAATATTCTGTCGGGGAGCTGATTGTCGTGCCACGCGCACATTTCCTATACCTCATTACGGCCCCCGGTCAGGCGCTGCGCTACGGCGTCGGCGTAGGGCGCGCAGGGCTGGAATTCAGCGGTACCGCCATCATTCAAGCCAAACGCAAATGGCCCAGCTGGCGCCCCACGGACGAGATGATCGCACGTGAACCCGGCACCTATGCCAAGTTCGTTAATAATGACTACGTTCAGCCTGGTGGGCGCGACAACCCGCTTGGGTCTCGCGCGCTCTACCTGTTCCAGAACGGTGTCGACACCTATTACCGGATCCACGGGACAACCGCGCCCCGCTCTATCGGGCGCTCGCTCTCAAATGGATGCATTCGCATGCTCAATGAGCATGTGGCAGATCTTTATGAGCGTGTACCCATTGGAACGCGGGTGACTGTACTTTGACAGTGCTAACGGCCCGCGCGGCCAATCTGTCAGATCTGGATATGTTCAGCCAGAATAAACAATGGTGCAGCGCTTTGTTGCAAAGGTGCGGGACGTTGGCTTAGGCGAGACCACCCTCGATCAAGCGCTGAGCAAGATGGGCGAAGGCATCCGCCATCGGGCCATCGCCTGCCGCAATGGGTGTTCCCGCATCACCGGCAAGCCTTGTCTCTAAGTCAATCGGCAACGCGCCCAAGAACGGGATACCCAGCTTTTCCGCCTCTGCCTTCACACCGCCATGACCGAAGATATGCGCCTCGTAACCACAGTCTGGGCAATGAAAGAAGGACATATTTTCGATCAGGCCAAGGATCGGCGTCTTGAGCGTGTTGAACATGTCCATTGCCTTGCGCGCGTCAATGAGCGCCACATCCTGCGGCGTAGACACCACGAGCGCGCCCGTGGGCTGCGCCCTCTGGCAGAGCGTCAGCTGCACGTCACCTGTGCCCGGTGGCAGGTCCACTATGAGCACATCCAGGTCCCCCCAGTTGACCTGCGACATCATCTGCTGAAGCGCCCCCATCAGCATTGGACCCCGCCAGACCACCGCCTTGTCAGGGTCGAGCATGAGGCCAATCGACATAAAGGTGACACCATGCGCCTTCAGCGGCTCAATGATCTTGCCATCCGGGCTGGCCGGGCGGCGATTAAGGCCCATCATCCGCGGCTGGCTGGGCCCATGGATATCGGCATCAAGCAACCCCGTGCGCCGCCCCTGCCGTGCCAGCGCCACGGCAAGGTTCGAGGAGACCGTGGACTTGCCCACGCCCCCCTTGCCCGAGGCCACCGCAAGGATCGACCGGACTGAGGGTGGGCGGATCGACGTATCACCCCCCTTGGCATGTCCACCGATCTTAAGCGATGGCGGGGCTTTTTCTGGGGCTTTGGCCTCTGCATTATGCGCGGTCAGCGCCACCGAGGCGCGCGCGATGCCTTCAACCGACATGGCCGCTCGTTCGGCCGCAGCGCGTAAAGGTTCCATGTGGCGCGCCATATCCGGTGTTGGCGCCTCGACCACGAATCGCACCAGATCGCCCTCAATCGCAAGAGCACGGACCATATCGCGCGAGACAATGTTGCCGCCATCAGGCAGTTCCAGCCGTGAAAGTTCCGCCAGAATCGCGTCTTTCGTTCTTGTCATGCTCATTCTCCAGTCAGCTCTGATGCAATAGGTGGCAGGAATTTCCACCACTGCAAGTGCTGGGCAAAAACCAGCCAGATTTCACCCGTTCCGCCTAATTTAAAGGCAGTGTTTTTATATGCATTTTCTGCATAGCAGCATTGTTAAGACAGCTATTGTGCACATGCAGCATTTTACTATCTTAGGATACAACGCGGGCGGCGCAAACGCGCTCTGCCCCGAGAAAATTCAAGGTTCAGGCGCCCTCTCCTCCTCCCTGGGTTGCCTGTAACGGCGACAGCGCTTCTCCTCCTCCCTAGCGCTGTCGCCCTAAATAACCGGGCTTTATGCCCAACCAGATACGAACGGCCCATTCCTCCTCCCTCGGGCCCGACGTTCAAGAACGGCGGCGCCACCCTCCTCCCAGGCGTCGCCGTTTTTTGTTTCTGCATGCGCAAAATACGCCGTTAAGCATGGGCTTTTCTGGTTGCTGGCATCTCGGAAAGGGCCAATTGGGCGGGCAAAGCCAACACCACCAACCCCTGATCCAACTGTCAAATCTATGCATCACCCTGCATGCGTGGCGACGCAGCCCTGTCACGCCCGGTATGACCTGCGCTGCGATGGTCAAAAAGCCCACAAAAGCGCGCGTGGCAACTTGGAGTTTAAGTCTGGCAGTTTCTACAGAAATGGTGCAACACAGACACGCGCACAGATTGGAAGAAACACCTTTCCAATACATAAAAACTATTTTTATAGTAGGTAAATGACGGGCCCGCTCTGGCAGGCCGTGGACGACGGGATTTGAAGTGGCTCAAGACGGCGAAAAAGTGACGGACCTGTTCATAATAGGGGGCGGCATCAATGGCTGCGGGATTGCCCGTGATGCCGCGGGCCGGGGCCTTTCGGTGACGCTGGCGGAAAAGGACGACCTGGCGCAGGCCACCTCTTCGGCTTCAACCAAGCTGTTCCATGGCGGGCTGCGGTACCTCGAGTTCTTCGAGTTCCGGCTTGTACAAGAGGCGCTACAAGAGCGGGAAACTCTGCTACGCGCTATGCCGCATATCAGCTGGCCGATGCGCTTTGTTCTGCCGCTCGACCCAGAGATGCGGTTCGAAAGCGACACCCCAACATCACGTATCCTGCGTTTTGTGATGCCTTGGGCCAAAGGGCGCAGACCGGCCTGGCTAATCCGAGTTGGGCTGATGCTGTATGATCGGCTGGGGGGGCGCAAGATCCTGCCTGGCACGAAAACCCTGTCCTTGCGCAACAGCCCCGAAGGTGCGCCGCTAAATCCCGATCTGGTGAAGGCGTTTGAATACTCAGACTGCTGGGTTGAGGACTCGCGCCTTGTCACGCTTAACGCACGCGATGCGGTGGCGCGGGGCGCGACGGTACTGACGCGTTCCAAGGTCCTTTCAGCGCGATGCGAGGGCGATCTCTGGGCTATCGAGGTCGAGGACCGCGCGACCGGCACTACGGCCATCCATCGCGCGCGCATGGTCGTGAATGCTGGTGGTCCATGGGTCGGCCACATCCTGCGCAACGTGGCAGGCAGCAATTCCACCGAGAGCGTGCGCCTTGTGCGCGGTAGCCATATCGTCACGCACAGGCTTTTTGACCACGACAAGTGCTATTTCTTTCAAGGTCCAGATGGCCGGATTATCTTTGCCATTCCCTATGAGACGGACTTCACCCTGATTGGCACCACCGATGCCGACCACCCTGATCCGTCTTCCGCCCCTGTCTGCACAGAGGAAGAGAGGGATTACCTGCTGGGTTTCGCTTCTCGCTACTTCAAGACCCCCGTGACACAAAAGGACATCGTCTGGACCTATTCCGGCGTGCGTCCGCTTTATAACGACGGGGCCAAATCCGCCACGGCGGCGACGCGGGATTATGTCCTGTCGCTCGACACCCATGGCGCGCCTCTGCTGAACGTCTTCGGTGGCAAGATCACCACGTATCGGCGGCTCGCGGAAAGCGCGATGGAAAAGATCGCCAGCCAGTTGGAGGGCGTATCCGGCACATGGACCGCAGGGGTTGCGCTGCCCGGCGGGGACTTCCCTGTAGATGGCGCGGCTGATCTTGTGGCGAAGATCCAGTCTCGTTGTCCCTTCCTTGACGACCGCTGGGCTCTGCGGCTGGTACGCGCCTACGGCACCGACGCGCTCGCGCTGCTGGACGGTGTCAACGACGCCACGGATATGGGACAGGCTTTCGGCGCCACGCTGACCGAGCGGGAGGTAGTTTGGCTCATGGAGCATGAATTTGCCCACCGCGCCGATGATGTGGTCTGGCGGCGCTCAAAACTGGGGCTTAGGATGAGCGCAGAGGAGATCGCGGCGCTGGATACCTGGATGCAGGATCGGGCCGCCGCATAATTCACGCTGTTTCTGGGAGGGAACCGCATGACCCATATTCTGGCCATCGACCAAGGCACCACGTCGAGCCGCGCCATCGTCTTTGACGCCGACATGCGTGTGGCTGCTGTCGCGCAGGAAGAATTCACCCAACATTTCCCCGCTTCTGGCTGGGTCGAGCACGACGCCGATGATATCTGGGCCTCCACCGCCGGGACCTGCCGCGCGGCGATTGAACGCGCGAATGTGGGGCCAGAGGGGATTGCCGCCATCGGCATCACCAACCAGCGCGAAACCACGCTTTTATGGAACCGGAAGACGGGCAAGGCCATTCATAAGGCCATCGTCTGGCAGGATCGGCGCACCTCGCAGATGTGCCAGGCGTTGCGCGAGGCAGGCCATGAGGCGCTGGTGACAGAGCAGACGGGTCTGCTGCTTGACCCCTATTTCTCGGGCACGAAACTAGCGTGGATCCTCGACAACGTGGAGGGCGCGAGGGCGGCGGCAGAGGCCGGTGATTTGCTGTTTGGCACGGTCGATTGCTTCCTGATCTGGAAGTTGACCGGCGGGCGTGTGCATGCAACCGATGCCACCAATGCCGCCCGCACGCTGCTCTACGACATCAGGCGCGGCCAATGGAGCGCCGAGATCTGCGAGATCCTCAATATTCCCATGCACATGCTGCCCGAGGTCAAGGACAGCGCCGCCGATTTCGGCACCACCCGAGCCGACCTGTTCGGGCGGGAGATCCCGATCCTCGGCGTGGCGGGCGATCAGCAGGCCGCCACCGTCGGACAGGCCTGTTTTGCCCCCGGCATGATGAAATCCACCTATGGCACGGGCTGTTTTGCACTGCTCAACACCGGGGCGTCGCCTGTCACCTCAACCAACCGGTTGCTGACCACGATTGCCTATCAGCTTGATGGCAAGCCGACTTATGCGCTGGAAGGATCGATCTTCATCGCGGGGGCCGTGGTGCAATGGCTGCGCGACGGGCTGAAGATCATTCAGGAGGCCGGACAGACGCAAGGCCTGGCCGAAGGCTCTGACACGGGGCAAAACGTGATCATGGTCCCCGCCTTCACCGGCCTTGGCGCGCCCTATTGGAATGCCGATTGCCGGGGCGGTGTCTTTGGCCTGACCCGCAGCACTGGCCCAGCGGAGTTTTCCCGCGCGGCACTGGAAAGCGTAGGCTACCAGACCCGCGATCTGCTGGAGGCGATGCAGGCGGATTGGACGGCCGAGGGCGGCAACCAAATCCTGCGCGTCGATGGCGGGATGAGCGCGTCAGACTGGACCATGCAATTCCTGGCCGACATCATCGGCGCACCGGTGGATCGTCCGCAGGTGCTTGAGACCACCGCCATGGGGGCGGCGTGGCTGGCGGGCATGAAGGCCGGGATCTATCCGGACATGGAGGGGTTCGCGCAAAGCTGGGCGCTTGAGCGACGGTTCGAGCCAGCGATGGGCGCTGACCTGCGGGAAGAGAAATACACGGCGTGGAAACGTGCGGTGGCCGCGGTGCAGGCCGTCTGATACCCAGCGCTACGCCCCGCATTCTTCAAAAGAATGCGCCCAAAATCTTTTAAAGGTTTCGGCCCGCCTATGACAGCGGCCAGGGTCAGGATTGTCAGCCATTTGTTTTCAGCGATACTGTCGAAAAGCTCTCAATCCTTCAGGCATACTGAACATGGCAATCAAGATCGAAATGCTTCGCTGCTTCCGGGCTGTCGCTGATACCGGCAGTCTGGCTGACGCTGCCGCAACGCTCAACCGGACGCCCTCAGCCATCTCAATGATGCTGCGCCAATTCGAGGATCACATCGGCGCGCCTCTCTTTGAAACTGGGCGCAAGTCCCGGCTGAGCCCTCTGGGTGAGCTTATTCACCAGGAAGCCACGCGCGAACTTGAGCACTTCGAGCGTACTGTCGCGGCGATCGAAGGGCTGTCCCGGGCCGAGCGAGGACATGTGCGCATCATCGCCACACCCTCCATGGTACAGACAGTCTTGCCACCCATCCTAAGCCGCTTCATGGCCAACCATCCCGATGTCCGCATTGACCTGCGCGATGCGGATTCGGCAGCCATTGAGGAGGAACTGCGCGCAGAACGGGCCGATATCGGTCTGGCCAGCCTTGGCCCTTTGGCTGGGTTTAAACGCAAAAAAATTCTTTCTGATCCGTTCGGGGTCGTCTGCCTTCTGGATCACTCTCTGGCGCGTGCCGGCAAAGCCCCGGAATGGACTGATCTTCTTGACCTGCCTTTCATCGCCAACGGGCTTTGCACTCTGATCACCGACCCGGAATTTCAACCCATTCTGAACAGCGCCACCCTGACCGTTCACAACACCACCTCACTGCTTGGACTGGTACGCAAAGGGATGGGCGTAACCATCTTGCCCCGGCTGACCGTAGAGCCTGATCAAGGCGCCCTGACCTTCTTGCCACTGCCCGGTACCGTCTACAGCCGTGATGTTTACCTCTTCACCCCCGAAGACCACCTGCAAACTCCGGCAATCAAAGCCATGGCCACTGCAATTTGCATGGAACGATTTCAGCTAATCTGAATTTTGATTCAGATCTTTGCGTTTGACCTGAATTTGACACTATGACCATATTACCCGACTTTCACGACAGCACAGGCAGACGACCATGGCAGAGCTTCACAAGAACTACATCGCGGGTGATTGGGTCGAAGGCGTTGGTACGGTGGAAAACCGCAACCCCTCTGACTTGTCCGACGTGGTGGGCCATTATGCACAGGCCAGCACGGACCAGATGGAGGATGCCATCTCCGCCGCCAAGACCGCTCAGGCGGAATGGGCAGGCTATGGTCTTGAAGCTAAACAGAATGCCTTGATGAACATTGGCAATGAGATGATGGCCCGGGCCGAAGAGCTGGGAACGCTGCTCAGCCGTGAGGAAGGCAAACCGCTGGCCGAGGGCAAGGGAGAAGTCTATCGCGCCGGGCAGTTCTTCACCTATTACGCCCATGAATGCCTGCGCCAACTGGGCGAAAACGCGGACAGCGTGCGCCCAGGAATAGAGGTGGATGTGCGCCGCGAACCTGTTGGCACCGTGGCCGTGATCAGCCCCTGGAACTTCCCAACAGCGACCGCTAGCTGGAAGATCGCCCCAGCGCTTGCCTTTGGCAATGCATTGATCTGGAAACCTGCGAATATCACTCCCGCATCCGCCGTGGCCCTGACTGAAATTATTGCCCGCCAAGACATTCCCAAGGGTCTTTTCAACCTTGTCATGGGCGCAGGCCGCGATGTGGGCCAGCGGTTGGTAGAGAACTCTGGCATCAACGCTATTTCTTTCACCGGCTCGGTCCCTGTGGGCCGAGGCATTGCACAAGCGGCTGTTGGCAACTTCACCAAGCTGCAGATGGAAATGGGATCAAAGAACGCGCTGGCGGTGATGGAGGATGGTGATCTGGACATCGCCGTCGCCGTCGCCCTTGGCGGGGCCTTCGGCGGGACGGGTCAGAAATGCACCGCATCCTCGCGCCTCATCGTGCATGAGGCCGTGCATGACGCCTTTGTCGAAAAGCTGATCGCCGGCGCCAAGGCGATGAAAGTGGGTCACGCGCTGGCCGAGGGCACGCAGATGGGCCCTGTGGTCAGCCAGCAGCAACTTGATGAGAACATGGCTTATGTCGATCTGGGCCATTCAGAAGGCGCAGAACTCGCCTGTGGTGGTGAACGGCTGGAACTGGAAACCAACGGCTATTACATGTCTCCAGGCGTGTTCCTGAACACCACGAACACCATGCGCATTAACAGCGAAGAAATGTTCGCCCCCCTCACTGCCGTCATCAAGGTGGGCAGCTATGACGAAGCACTTGCTACCGTCAATGATACCGAATTTGGCCTTACCTCCGGCATTGTCACCCGTGATCTGGCCCGCGCCACCCATTTCCGGCGAAACGCCGATACCGGCGTAGTCACAGTCAACCTGCCCACCGCCGGTACCGACTATCACGTGCCTTTCGGCGGACGGGGACAAAGTTCCTACGGGCCGCGCGAACAGGGGACCTATGCGCGCGAATTCTACACCACCGTCAAAACCAGCTACATCGCCGCAGGGACACCCTCGTGACCTACCGCATCGACTGCCTGCAATACGCCAACTGGTCAGAAAAGATCTTCCAACAGATGCGCGAGGGCGGCGTGGACGCGGTGCATGTCACCATCTCGTATCATGAGAATTTCCGCGAAACGGTGCTGAACATTGAGGCTTGGAATCGATGGTTCGAAAGATTCCCCGATCTGATCTTTCACGGCGAAACCGGCGCGGACGTTCGCCGCGCCCGTGAAACTGGTCGCACTGCGATCTTCTTCGGCTTCCAGAATCCCGCCCCAATCGAAGATGACATCGGGCTGGTCGAAATTGTCCATAAACTTGGCGCGCGGTTCATGCAGCTGACCTATAACAACCAGTCCCTGCTCGCGACTGGCTGCTACGAGGCCGAGGACCCCGGCATCACCCGCATGGGCAAACAGGTGATTAAGGAAATGAACCGCGTGGGGCTGGTGGTGGACATGAGCCACTCTGCCGATCGCTCCACCATCGAGGCGGCCGAGATTTCGGAACGCCCAATTGCGATCACCCACGCCAACCTGCACACATGGCACCCCGCGCGGCGCAACAAACGTGACGACGTAGTGCGTGCAGTTGTTGAAAATGGCGGCATGATCGGATTTTCGCTCTATCCTCATCATCTGAAGGACGGAACCGACTGCACCCTGCGCAGCTTTTGTGAGATGATCGCGATGGCGGCAGAGCAGTTTGGTACGGAACATTTTGGCATCGGGTCTGATCTGTGTCAGGATCAACCTGACAGCGTGGTGGAGTGGATGCGCACAGGACGGTGGAGCAAAGAAATGGATTACGGCGAAGGGTCGGCCAGCGCGCCGGGTTTCCCGCCGCAGCCCCATTGGTTCCGCGACAACCGCGATTTTGGCAACCTCGAACAGGGTCTGTGCGAAATCGGCTTTTCCAAGACCGAGGTGGCTGGCCTAATGGGCGACAACTGGCTGCGCTTTTTTGACACCAATTTCAGGTCCGCATCGTGAAGGCGACCGCTCATATCCCGCCACGCTCTCCGGATGTGGTGATGAAACTTTCCCGTATGGGATCGTTTCATCAATGTCGGTTGTCCTTCATGCGACAGCTCCTGCGCCGCATGTCGTCCGAGCACTGGCACTTTGAACAAACCATTTTTGAAATCGACGGCAAGGGCGTGGGCCACGCGGTCTATACCGCCCATGGTCCCAAGCGCAGTTATTCGCTGGTGGCCTTTGCCCATGATTTGCCGCCCGACATGCGCTCGGACCGGGTGATCGCTACCGCATGGGATGCCACCTTCGCGCTCTTTGATGGGGTGCCGGACACAGACGATATCGATCGCCTGCGCGCCAACGTACCCCTTCAGGAAGAGGGGCGGGTAAGCGGGCGGGAACTGACGCTGAGCCGCGCCAACCGGTCGGTGCGGCTGTGGGATCACGTGGTCAGCCGCCTCGCCGCGGGGGAGCAGCCCGACCAGGCGCTCGTGGACGAGGTGGGCTATCTCATGCGCACTACCGCCGTCTACGGCTCCGGTAAATTCGGCGCAGCGGATCGTGAGGCCATCGCCAGGCGCGAAGAATGCCACGGACCGTTCCAGGTAGAGATGCTGACCGTCTACCTGATCCGTACGTTTGTCATGGACCTTGTTGAACACATGGCCCGCGCCCGCGCGCCCAAGACGGCGGTACCCCTCGCCCCCCACCTGCGCACCCGGTTCGGCATCGGCAATTCCACCGGTCTTGGCATGGCGCCGTTCCTTGTGACGCACCCTGCCCTGTTAAACGCCTGGATCGCCTCCCGCGAGGAGGCGCTTTCGCGTGTGCGCAACATGGCAACGGCATCTAAAGACGAGATCGCACATTTTCGCATGGCTGCGGCGCGTGCGCGTCTTCACGCGTATGGCTGGCATTCCGAACACCCTATCCAGATCGCCAAACTGATCGATCTGCGCAGTGATATGGACCACCTGTTGGGCCATTTGGAAACTGCCAATCTGGCCGCACCCATGGCCTGGAACACGCTCTGGCACTGGGCGGAAGGTGCGCTTAGCATCGAGGGTCAGGAACAGCTTGTCTCTCTTTTGCTAGAACCCTACGGCGACCTCGTTGATGGGCTGACCGAGTGCATGTCCACCGATGAAGCCATGACATGGCGCATCGACGGATCCATGACCACGAGCCAGTTGCGCAGCATCCTTGAGGATGTGTACGGCTGGGCACTTAGCCTCAACTGGGAGGCTCAGGACCCACAAGCGCGGGTCTGGTATGTTTCTGAAAACAAACTGGAACCCAGACTGGGTGAGCGGTTTGAGGAGCCACTGGAGCCTTATGAACAACCCCTCTCCCCAGGCCGTGATGCGGCGCGGCTTCATGCCGACCTGACGGGGGACGAACCCCTCGCCGCCTTCCTGCTACGCCACCCGGAGCATCGCCATATCGCCCGGCGCGCACAGATCGCGGCGCGACTGCCTTACGCGGAAATCCGCGACAATACGATTGATGCAGGCATGCTGCCCATCGACATGCTGCGCATGAAGCTCAGCTTCTTCGGAGCATCTGAATTTGACCCCCGCTCTGATCGATGGGTGCGCATCACCATGTTCCAGCATGCCCCCTTCCCGGACGACCTTGCGGCGGGCACAGCCGATGACTGGGCCCTGCCACCCCTGCCCGAGGCTGCCGAGTGACATGGTCGCTGGGTGAGGTCGAAGCGCTATCGCGTAAGGCTGCGCGTGGGTCAGGGCTAAATTGGGGCTTAGCGGAAGAAGCAGGCAAGGCCACCCGTTGGCTAGAGGCACGGGGCCTGCCCGGCATACAGGCGCTTGCAGGCTACCTGCAAGAGTTTGAGGGCACAGGCTGGGCAGACGTCAAACCCCTCGACGCAACCCTGCCAGACTGGGTCGCACCCGCCGGACGGATGAGCCCTCTGGCTGCAGGATCGGCCCTTTGCGATCTGGGCATCAGTGAAGACCTGCGGTTGAACAACCTGTGCTGGCCGCTGCTTTGCGTCCCTTACATGGCGTGGGCCTCGGACAGGGGCAGCATCGTCTGGCCGGGAGTTATCTTCATGTGGGAGGACGACACTCTATATCGCAGCAGAACGGAAGAAGGGACCCTTCTGGCGCAATGCGTGGAGCAAACACTGCTTGGCGAAACGATCGAGCCCGGCGCGCCATGCATGCTCCGGCACAGGACTACCGTGCCGGACGCAGCGCATGTGATTCTGACAGGCTTTGCTGCACGCACCTATGCCCCTGAAACTGACGCAAGCCGGCTGAGCGGCGCAGGCGCGGGTTTGGTCGACCGGGACTGACATGTGCGGGGTGTCGTAGTTCGGTGACCCCACCTAACGGGTTTTTCATAGGTCAACGGCTGCGCCCATGCTAGGCCTTGTCCCATGCGAAGTTCACGTCTCATAACCGCCGTCGAAGCCCATGCCGAGGGTGAGCCCGGCCGGGTCATCACCTCTGGCGCACCCCCGATCCCAGGCGCTTCAGTTTTTGAAAAAATGCAATGGTTGCAAACGAATGCTGACGAGATCCGCACACTCATGCTGCGCGAACCGCGCGGCCAGCCAGCGCTTTGCTGCAACCTGCTCGTACCGCCCTGCGACCCGGCGGCGGATGCGGGCTATGTGATCATAGAGCAGACCGAGTATCCGCCCATGTCCGGCTCCAACACAATCTGCGTGGTCACGGTGCTGCTGGAAACAGGCATACTGCCGATGGTCGAGCCGGTGACTGAACTGGTGCTCGAAGCCCCCGCCGGGCTGATCCGGGTACGGGCCGATTGCCTGGATGGCAAGGTCACGCGGGTGACATTCCTCAACGTGCCTGCCTTTGCCGTACATCTGGATGCTGATCTGGAGGTAGATGGGCTGGGTCGTATAAAAGTGGATATCGCGTGGGGGGGTATGTTCTACGTGCTGGCCAATGCCGATGAGTTGGGCATCGGGTTGGAGGGTGAAAACGGGGCACAGATTGTGCGCATGTCCGAACGTATCCTCAAGGCGGCGCGCGCGCAGCTGCCTGTGGCGCATCCCGAAAACCCGGCCATCACCGGCCCGACCATTACCAACCTCTGGGGCGCGCCTGTAAACCCAGCCACCGATGGGCGCGGCGCGATCACCGTCTCGTCCGGCGGCTATGACCCGACGCGCCCCGACGCGCTACCCGGCGTGCTGGACCGGTCCCCCTGCGGCACGGGCACCTGCGCCAAAATGGCCGTCCTGCACGCGCGCGGCCTGCTGGAGGTGGGCGCGGATTACGTCAATGCGGGGCCCCTTGGCACCACGTTCACCGGTCGCATTGAAGACGTGACAGACATCGCAGGCCGCCCCGCCATTGTTCCCTCTATCTCCGGTCAGGGCTGGATCTACGGTACCAGCACCTACATGCTGGACCCGACCGACCCCTTCCAGACCGGCTTTACCATCGGCGACATCTGGGCCTGAGATGAATGCCTCCGGCGGAGGTATTTGGAACCAGAAAGAAGCATGAGAGATCATCCCTGCTTTTTTCTGATCAAAATATTCAAATTCCAACTGTGCCAAAGGTACGCAACCAGAAGACGCGCGCGCCGCGAAATTGCCCTATTCTAACCGATCAAGCGTCCCTTTCAGCGAGTACTTGCATACCCAAGGCCGTCACAAAAGACGGTCAGTGAAAAGGGGCAGACCATGGCAATGCAAGCAGATGTCATCGCGGGACGATCCGCCATAGGACCGGCGATCTGGCGCAATCGGGCGCTGATCGGGCTGGTGGCGGCGCATTTTCTGGGGATCTACGTGGCCTGCCTGCTGCTGGGCCGCTCTTTCGGCTCTGGTACGGCGTCGACCCTAATCAACCTGCTGCAATTGCAGGTGCCACTGTTCCTCATCTTCCTCTTCTTCTGGCGCTTCGGCTGGATGGTCGTCAAGGTCCGCCCCAAGCGGCCCATCGGCTGGTTCGTGAACGACCTCAAAGACGCGATCTTCGACCGCGACCGCATGTTCTGCGGCATCATAGCGTTTTCGACCATGTGCCTTTTCGCGGGCTCCTTCACCGTGGGCAAGGACCTGATCCCGCTCATAAACCCGTTCTCATGGGACCCATTGTTTGCCGATCTCGACCGTGCGCTGCATTTCGGCCATGACCCCTGGACCCTGATCTTCCCCATCACCGGCACGCCGCAGATCACCACCGCGCTCAACGCCACCTATCACCTCTGGCTGATGCTGGCCTATTTCATGATCTTCGTGGCCTGTTTCAACGTCGCGGGCCATGACAAGCACCGTACCTACCTGGTGGCTGATGTGCTCTGCTGGGTCATCGGCGGCAACATCCTTGCCACCATCTTTTCCTCGGTCGGCCCGGTCTATTACGAGGTGCTCGGCTATGGCGACACGTTCGCGCCACTGATGGAGAAGCTTTACGCCTTCAACGAGGTCAGCCCCGTCTGGGCCCTGCCCCTGCAGGAAATGCTGATCGAGGGCTACATGAATGACGGCCCCGTCAAGGGCATTTCGGCCATGCCCAGCATGCATGTGGCCAGCACCGTCACCATGACGCTCTACGCTTTCAGCGTCAGCCGCGTTTATGGCTGGATGATGGTGGTGTTTGCCACGATGATCCTGATCGGCTCGGTCCAGCTGGGCTGGCATTATGCCATCGACGGCTATTTCTCGATCCTGCTGTCATTGGCCTGCTGGGCACTGGCGCGGCGCGTGATCCGGCATTTCGCGTGAGGGATGAAACCATGAGCGACCAGACCGCAAACCCAAGCCTGTCCGACAGCCTGACCGCCAAAGCCTTGTGGCAGAACCGGGTGCTGATCACCATCGCGATCCTCTTCACCGCCGTGGCCTATGGCATCGCACAGATGACAGGTTCCCCTTTCCAAAGCGGAACGATCGGCCATATCGGGCTGGCCGCGACCCTGCTGGGGCCGACCTTCCTGATCTTTATGATGGTGCATCGCTTCCTCTACATGGCGTTGTTCATCCGGCCCAAAAGCCCGATCCGCCAGTTCCTGAGCGACATCCGCACCTATTGCCTTGACCCCGACCGCCTGATCACCGGGCTGGTGGCGTTTCTGGCGACCATGACCATCGTGGGCAGCTTCATCTTCCTGAAAGATTTCATCCCAGTCCTGAACCCGTTCTCCTGGGATCCCAGTTTTGCGGCCTGGGACAAGGCGTTTCATGGCGGGTATCACGCCTATGAGCTGCTTCTGCCGGTCTTCGGCTCACCGCTGGCGACAACGGCGCTGAACGCGGCCTATCATTTCTGGTTCTTCCTGCTGTTTTTCACCGTCTACATCGTGTGCCTGGACAAGGACAATCCGGTGCGGCGCAACACGTTCCTAATCTCCTTCGGGCTGGCATGGATCATCGGCGGCACACTATTGGCCACCATCTTTTCATCAGTCGGCCCGGTCTATTACGAGGCGTTCGGTTATGGCGCTGACTACGTACCGCTGATGGAGCTTTTGAATACCAATCACGAGGTGCTGCCGGTCTGGGCGCTCGACGTGCAAAGGATGCTGATGGAGGGTTATCAGTCTGGCGAAGGATCACGCGGGATTTCCGCAATGCCAAGCATGCATGTCACCACCTCGGTGCTGCTGGCCTTCTACGGTTTTGCGTGGCGCCGCTGGGCGGGTTGGCTACTGGTCGCCTTTGCAGTGATCATTCAGCTGGGGTCCGTGCATCTGGCGTGGCACTATGCAATTGACGGGTACTTCGGGGCTCTGATTGCGGCAAGTTGCTGGTACAGCGCCACCTGGCTATCCCGGCGATACAGCTGATATCCCAAAGCCACAAGGGCGCAACATCTTCACAAGATTTTGTCCAAATGTTCCTCAAACTGCGCCCCCAACTGAAACCCGCCCAAGGCGGCGCTTTGGACGGGTCTATCTTATTAGACAATCAGATCGCAACTCAGCGCAAATGCGCGCTCAGCAACCAGGCAAACTTCTCATGGGTCTGGCCTCGACCAATGCACAAATCCTCGGTCAGGAGATCACCGTGGTTTGATGCAATCGCTGCCGTGGCCGCCAGCGTAGCTGCCACTGTGTGCTGTGCCTCAACCATGTAGGCAATCATGTCTTCGGCAGATGCGTGGCCGTCATGTTCCTCAATCTTGGAAGCCGAAACCATATCGGCCAACTTGCCATTCGCATGAGCACCCAGGGCTTTGACACGCTCAGCAAGATCATCTTGTGCTTCAAAGTGATCTTCGTAGATCTTCTGAAAAAGATCATGGAGGGGACCAAACGCCATACCTGTGACATTCCAGTGAAAATTCTGGGCCAGCATGGTTGTCACGGCGGTTTCCGCAACACACTGGTTGAGTGCATCACAGATTTCACTCTGGGCGTCGGTGGTTAGAGTTTTGGCTGTCTGTGTCATTGGCTCACTCACTATTTTAGATTGGTTCTAAACTTCAACGTGAAGTAGCTCGGCCAGTGATAGATTTCAACAATAACAGGCGCAAATAATTGATTTTTTTAACAAAATTTCAGACTTAATCTGTCAGGAACTCTGCAAGCCCAGCAAGCAACACTGCAAAAACTCTACGTTTTGAATGCTCTACGCGGCGACAAATCAAAAAAGAAAAACTGTCTTCATCACCATCGGCTTTCGCACGCAAGGCTGCAATCAGCCACCGTTCGTCAAAACTCAGCGTGGATACGCCAGCGCGCAGGAAGACGGGTTCTTTATCCAAGGCCTGCCCCAGCACTCTGAGAAGGACCTTGATGCGCGCATCCTCCGCACGGGATGTATCCGGGTCTAGCACGGCGCAGGCATCAAAAATATCCAGTCGGGCAGAGGCGCGACAGGTCGTGGCATGAAACCGAATTCGATTAAGCAATCCCCGAACGCTGGCCGGCACAACTGTTTCCGGGCGGTCATGGTGGACAGGAAGCTTAAGTAGGGCCGTCATATTTGTCTCACAAGTCTTGAGATTCGGGTCACCGCTATATCATACAAAATTAGTCAGAATTAAAGCCTTTGCATAGGCCCCGCCCTAAAAAAATGTGCCAAAATCCCCAAAACCCGCCTTACAGACCATCCAAAGACGCAACGGCCCCGTAAAGATCAGGCCGTCGATCGCGAAACACACCCCAGCTGACGCGGTACTTCTCGGCCTCATCCAGATCAATCGTAGCGGTCAACACCGTCTCCTCATTGCGATTTGCATCCGCCAGAATTTCGCCCGTGTACCCAGCAATGAAAGACGTGCCATAAAACTCCATCGAGACATGGTCCGCCGCCTCGTGCCCCACCCGGTTGGAGGTAACAAGCGGCATGATATTGGCCGCCGCATGGCCCTGCATGGTGCGCCGCCAATGGGCCGCGCTGTCCAACTCAGGCGCAGCTGGCTCGCTGCCGATTGCGGTCGGAAACATCAAGATTTCTGCACCCTTGAGGGCCATCGCGCGGGAGGCCTCGGGGAACCATTGATCCCAGCAGATGCCACAGCCCAGCTTACCAAAGCGGGTTTCCACCACCTCGAAACCAGTATCGCCAGGCGAGAAGTAGAACTTTTCCTCATAGCCTGGAAACTGCGGTATATGGCTTTTGCGATAAGTGAACTTGTGGCTACCGTCAGCGTCAAAATCGCAAGGCTGTTGAACCGGGCCTGGTTGGAGCGCTCATAAAACGATACAGGCAGCACCACGCCCAACTCCCCCGCCAATGCACCGAAGTGTGAAACAACGCGGCTATCCTCCATTGATTGAGCGAGATCAAGGTGGTCATAGTCCTGCGTGATACAGAAATAGGGCGTCTCAAAGAGCTCCTGTAACAAGATCACCTGCGCTCCGGCCTCTGCCGCGCGGCGCACCATGGCTTCGGCCTTAGCGATATTTTCATCCACGTCCCAAGAACAAGACATCTGCGTGGCGGCAAGGGTAACGGGGCGCATCAGGGCTCCTTTCGGTTTTTACTTGTCCAGCTTGACACGAGAAAAAAGAGCAGAGCAATGATCATTACAAATAGTCCAAGACACGAAATCATTGCCCGGTTGCCACAAAAAGAACATAATTCAACCGGTATAGCGCCCTGATTGTATCGTAACGAGAAACAAAGACTGAGGTAGGGCCCTTGGTAAGTAATACGAGCAACAATCCAGCCACGGATGGCAACGACAGCATTAACGGCAGCAACGCCGTCGATGAACTGACAGGCGCCTTCGGTGACGACAGTATCCGCGGAGGTGGTGGCGACGATTTGTTGCGCGGCGATCAGGGAATTACCGGAACCTGGCATTTCGAGACCTTCGACCGCAATTTCAGTTCTGCCGCGGGGCAGGCTTTTGACATCGAAAGCGGCACCCGGACCGGTGCGGGCTACGTCACGGATTTCGACGAAAGCACGCTGACAAATGAGATCCGCGGCACCACCAGCAATCCCGAAGATTTCGGGGTGATCTACACCTCCACCATCAATGTAACAGCTGGTGGAACCTATACCTTCTCAACCCGGTCCGATGATGGATCCACCATCCAAATATTCGATGACACCGGCACGCCCCTGACCTTCAATAACCAGGCAGGCGGGCTGCTTGATTACATGAACAACGATTTCCACCAGGCCCCGACCACCCGGTCCGGCACGGTGGAACTTGACCCCAACACCACCTACACAATCCAAATTCGCTATTGGGAGAACGCAGGCGGTGATGCACTGAGCGCGACTGTTTCTGGTCCGGATACGGGCGGTTCATCCGAAAACCTTTTGAGCACCTCCATGCTGGGTGATCCACCCGCGCCAGGATACTCGGTCACGGGTGTACCACTGGGGGCTGAGGGCGATGATACGATCATCGGCAGCGGTGGCGACGACTCTATCCTCGGTGATGGTGGTGACGACGTTCTATACGGCGACGATGCCGGGGGCGGCAGCGGGATCGATCCTTGGAGCTTTGAGTATTACGACCTTACGCCCGGCTTTTATAGTTCACTCGCAGGGGCGGGCTTTACCCTCAATGGCGGGCGCGACAATTCCAACATTCCAACTCAAACCGGCCAGACCAGCACCATCACGCCAGGTGATTTTGACACTGGTGACGATTTTGCACTGAAATTCACCAGCGAAATGACGGTCACGACGGCTGGCACCTACACCTTCACCACTAGTTCTGACGACGGCTCAAAGTTGTTCGTGAACGGGATTGAGGTTGTGACCAATGATGGGCTGCACGGCACGGTTACGCAATCGGGCTCGGTCAGCCTTGGTGCAGGCCCCCACACGATCGAGATCATCTATTTCGAGAATAATGGCCTTGCCACGTTGTCGGGCACAGTCTCGGGCCCAGATACGGGCGGCAGCGCGACTGATCTGGCCACTTATTCAGAACTAACCACCCTGCCCTCTCCGGCGGGCGATGATACGCTTGAAGGGGGTTCGGGCAATGACGCGCTGTTTGGAGAGGATGGTAACGACGTACTGCTAGGTGGCGCGGATAACGACACACTGCAAGGAGATGCGGGCGCCGATAGCCTGACGGGCGGCGCAGGTGATGACGTGTTTATCTATGCCGAAGGAGACGGCAACGACACGATCACCGATTTCAACAGCGGAAACACAGGGCTTATCACGGATGGCGACCAGACCAATAATGATTTCGTCGACCTCAGCAGCTTCTATAACGATACAATCCGTACCAATGTGAATGCCGCAGGAGGCAATTTCGCCAACAACCTTGGTATGTTACGTGCAGATGCCGCAGATGGTGTGATCGATGGTGTGATCGATGGGACCAACTACTCGACCCAGATCGGCGACATCAACCTGACGCTCCAGAATAGTAGCGGTGGGGCGATCACCGGCAATCAGCTGACCAACGATAACACCAATGTCACCTGCTTCTGCGCTGGCACTCGGATCGACACAGCTGACGGCCCCCGCCTGGTCGAGGCGCTGCGCCCCGGCGATCTGGTCCTAACCGCTGATGAAGGCCCCCAGCCGGTAAAGCTTAACCTAAAGAGCCGGGTCCAGCTGTCCGGCCTTTACGCACCCGAAACCCTGCGCCCCATCCGCATCCGCAAGGGCGCATTGGGTGAGGGCCTGCCGCGCCGCGACCTTCTGGTCTCCCGACAGCACCGGATGGTTGTCCGCTCAAGAGTGGCGCATCGAATGTTTGGCTCTGACGAGGTTCTGATCTCAGCCATCCGCCTTGTCGGTCAGGCGGAAATTGAAGTGGATCATACGGTGCAGGCCGTGACCTATCACCACCTCGTTTTCGACAAGCATCAGATCGTCTTTGCTGAGGGCGCACCAAGCGAAAGCTTCTATCCCGGAGATGAAGCGATGCGCGCCCTGCCCGATGAGGCACGGGCCGAGTTCGCCACACTCTTTCCCGGCTTCCGGATACGTGATGACAGTTGGAGCTTTGCCCGGCACGTCCCTAAACGCCAGCGCCAGAAACGTTTAGTGGCACGCCACGACAAGAACGCCAAGCCGTTCCTCGCCTCTGAGACCGCGCGCCAGGCCTGACCGTTCACTTGCGCTTGGAGCGCGCTTTGACCCAAGCCTCCCAGTCCTGCACGCTGCCAGAAAAAGCGTTGAGGTCTACATTGCCCGTGATCCCAGGTACGATTCCCGTCCCGCTATATTGCCAGAACCGCCAAGCCTGTCCCGGGTAGATCTGATCAGGTGTTTTGGCGACCGAGCGCAGCCAGAACTCCTCTTCCGACATGCGGTGAAGCTGGTTGCGTTCGTAGAAATCAGGCGTTGTATAGATAATCGGCCGCTGGCCATAGCGCCGCTCTACCCGGTTGAGAAAGCGCCGCATCTCTGAGCGTACCTTGTCAGGCGGCGGGCGCAAAGTGCAGGTGGGCGAAAACGGGTTCCACTCCATATCCAATACGGGCGGCAGAGCGCCTTTCGTGCGTTTGACATTTCGGATGAACCACTTGGCCTGAGTCACCGCATCGGTGCAAAAATAGTAGAAATGATAGGCACCCCGCAGCACACCAGCTTTCTTTGCGTTCGTCCAGTTGGCCCTGAAGTGTGGGTCCAGCAGATCACCGCCTTCTGTCGCTTTTATAAAAGCAAAGCGTACCCCGGCGCGGCGGGCAGTGGGCCAGTCGATCTCTCCCTGGAAGCGGGCAACGTCTATGCCGTGGATCGGGAAACGCTTTGGTCCGAAGGGTTTGAACTCAACAGGGTCGCTATCACCGAAACTATGCTGGGCCAGCGCGGGCAAGGGCAAAGCTGTCGCCAGCAGCAGCAAAATCAAAAACGCATGAAAAAATCGTAGCATCGGCACAGGCCCAAGTGAATCCTCTTGAACTTAGCGTAACCTAAGGCTGACCAAAACGAAGCCTGTCCTTACCTTATGGCGCGGACTGGCGGGTCTACGCCGCCGGGGCTAAGATAGGGTGGCGATACACCCCACCAGCCCGGCGCTCAGGGACTGGTGATTGCAGGAGGCTTCCGCCTTGCCCCGCTGACCGCATTGCCAGCAATCGCCACCAGCAGAATCGCACCCCCGATCAACGTGTTCGCACCCGTCGTTTCCCCAAGGAACAGCCAGACCCAAAGTGGGCCTAGCAGCACCTCGGCCAGCGACAACAGCGTCAATTCTGCTGCGGGCAGGCTGCGGGACCCAAGTGTGTACAGGATCAGCCCTGCACCAACCTGAAAAACACCCATGGACATCGCGATGCCACCATCATGGGCCGACAAGACCAGCGACAGCCCACTGACAAGACAGATGGAGGCAGTGATGCCAATGGCAAAGATGCCCGACAGGAAAACCGCAGGCAGCATCTCCATTGATTTGCGCCACCGGAGCGCCACGGTGAACACCGCAAACCCAAAGGCCGAGCCGAGCGCGGCCAAGTTGCCCGCCATAGCCCCTTCGTTGGACTTGCCCGCAACCATCACACCGATCCCAAGGATCGCCACAAGGATTGCAACCCATGTCGCCGCGCGCACCGCCTCACGCAGCAAGATCCAGCCAAGACCAGCGGCCATGAAGGGCGCGGTGGCAAAAAGCAGCATCGCATTGGCGACAGAGGTGGACTGGATCGCAAAGATCCCCCCCGCATAGGCCGCCACCAGTGACAGCCCTGCGATGACCCCGGCCAACCCGGCCCGACGCACCTGCCGAAACGGGCTCTCTCCGCTGCGAAGGCGGATTACCACATAAAGGAAAATACTGAGGCTAACAGAGCGGTATAGGAGGATCTGCCAGACCACAGCATCCTCAATTAGCCGAATTCCCAGACCCACGGTAGACCACAGAACGCCTGCTAGGAAAACATAAACCAGTCCCGCACGGCGGTCAGCGCTTGCGTCGTAGTGCTTGGTCTGGGCGGTCATGGTTTTAGGGTCCAGCGTTCTTGTCACGTCAACACTAGACGGTCATGTCTTGCCGCCCATGTCCGAAAGCGACGCAATGTCGGTTTTGCACATGGGCCAAGTATGGGCGCGCTGCCCCTGAAGTATTTTTGGAAAAATGAGGCAGGGGCGGGGCTGGTTGGCGAAAATGACTGTGATTTGGGGCCGGAGATGAATTCCAACTAAAGCTACAAGCCACTCATCAGATCGCACCCACCCCTTCAATCTTATTGATCACAATGCGCCCATTCAGCAGCTGGTCTATCAAGACCCAGGTCGACACCACATGAAGGCCCGCAAGGCCAAGGAGGTTCGACAGGGGCTTTTTAAGTCATTGGCAGACCGATCGGGATCATCGCTTCTTGTTGGCGCAGCGCATTGCGCAGGGGCGTGTGGAAGTTTTAATTTGGGGGTCGCGTTGGCATGGGCCTACCCCTCCCGTTTTGATGTCAGGAAATCTAGGTGAGTGTTATTTTGTCATTTTTGATTATCTAATAAGAGCGACAAGAGACGGAGCCTTAATCATGACCTTCCCTAGAGCCCTTCCAGATGCACCCACCCAACACCTCCCACGGGAGGCCTATACCTCCCAGGCGTGGTATGAACGCGAGCAGGACGCGCTTTTCAGCAAAACTTGGGCCTTTGCCGGGGTGGTGATGGATTTTCCCGAAGCCGGCGACTACCGCACGGTGCGGGCGGGACGGCATTCCCTGATCGTGATCAGGGGTGCGGATGGGACCCTGCGCGGCTTTCACAACATCTGCCGCCACAGGGGCACCGAGTTGCTCGAGGGTTGCGGCAATGTAGGGCGCTCGATCATGTGCCCCTATCACAACTGGGTCTACAACCTGGACGGCCAGCTGCGCGGTTTGCCAGCACATCGAGAGTGTTTCAAGGCGCTTGACCGCAAGGAGGTACAGCTTTTCAGTGCTGCTGTAGGGATTTTCGAGAACCTTGTCTTTGTTCATCCGGAAGAACATCCGGATATGGCTTTCAAGCACTGGGTGAATGAGCTGGCCACCGTCCCCTGGCCCCATGATCTGGGTTCCCACGATTTAGAGGAAGGGCCGGATGAGCTAATCTATGAGATAAAGTGCAACTGGAAGGTGTTTTTTGAGAATGCCGTCGATGGCTATCACCTGGCCTATCTGCATAAGGAAACGCTGGGCGGGCCGACCCATGACAAGAACCTGTGGGAGGTGTTCGGCCAGCATATGATCTGGTGGTCGACGGAGCGGGAGGGCGTGAAGCACCGTATTCCCCAATTCGTGGAAAATGCTGCCAAAAGGTCCGGCGCCAAGATGGTTGAGGGGGCGGATGTGCCGGGATATGGCGGGGTTTACCTGCTCTTTCCCACGACGATCCTGACGCCAAACCCCTGGGGCTTTTCAATTTCGACCATGGAACCGGTCGATGCAAACAACACGCTTCTGCGGGTGCGCAACTGGGCCCCCAAAGCATGGCTGAGTTATACCTACCGCGCCAAAGACCTGCCGGGCTATGATGCGGCAACGGGGCGGATCACGTCGGACAAATGGAAGGTGCATCCGCTGGAGACGGGCGATTTCCAGACCGAGGATGTCTGGGTCTGTGAGAAGATGCAGCGCGCTCTGGGCTCCCCCCGTCACGAAGTAGGGTACCTAGCCAAGGGGGCCGGGGGTGAGGCTGGGATCGCGTTTTTTCAAAGCTGTGTTCTAGGGTACTTTGCGGACTAAACCGGCGCGTTTTTAACTCCGCGATGGTTATGGAGTAGTTGTAAAAAAAACCCCGGTCAATGACCGGGGTTTTTACTTTACACGTTGGTCAAGGTTGACCCAGCCCCGCCGCGTCTGATCACAGACCGGTGGACACGTCGATCGTGTTGCCCTCTTCGAGGGTCACATAGGCTTTCTTGACGTCTTTGCGCGTGCCTTTGATGCCGCGGAAACGCTTATTCTTGCCTTTGGTGATCGTTGTGTTGACCGCCTTTACCTTCACACCAAAGAGCGCCTCGACAGCCTCCTTGATCTGCGGCTTCGAGCTGGCGATATCAACCTCGAACACCACTGCGCCCGCTTCAGATGCCATGGTGGATTTCTCGGTGATGACCGGCTTGCGGATCACATCGTAATGTTCTGGTTTCGCGCTCATTTCAATCGAGCCTCCAGTGCTTCAACACCCGCTTTGGTCAGCACGAGCGTGTCGCGCCGCAGGATGTCGTATACGTTTGCGCCCATGCTCGGCAGCACGTCCAGACCGTCGATATTGGCCGCAGCGCGGACAAAATCAGCGTTCACTTCAGCACCGTCGATGATCAGCGCACGCTTCCAGCCCAGGTCTTTGACCTGTTTGGCCAGGTCCTTGGTCTTACCAGCGGACGCGGCTTCTTCGATCACCACAAGCTCACCCGCTGCCACCTTGGCAGACAGTGCATGCCTGAGGCCCATCTTGCGAACCTTCTTAGGCAGATCATGCGCGTGGCTGCGCGGGGTTGGACCCTTGTAGATACCACCCTTGCGGAAGATCGGCGCATTGCGGTCGCCGTGGCGTGCGCCACCGGTGCCCTTCTGGCGGTAGATCTTCTTAGAAGAGTAGCTGGTCTCGGACCGGGTCTTCACCTTGTGCGTACCGGCCTGCGCCTTGTTTCGCTGCCAGCGGACGACACGATGCAGAAGGTCAGCGCGCGGTTCCAGGCCGAAGATGTCTTCGCCCAGATCGACCGAGCCGGCCTTCTTGCCGTCCAGTTTGATCACGTCGAGTTTCATTCTTCGCCTTCCTTCTTCTCAGCTTCAGCCGCCGGGGCTGCTGCTTCCTCAGTCGCTGCGTTGGACGCAGATCTCAGCGCCGCGGGCAGGATCGCATTGTCGGGAAACGGCTTTTTGACCGCATCTTTGATGGTGACCCAACCGCCTTTGGAGCCTGGCACCGCGCCTTTGACCATGATCAGGCCACGATCGGCATCGGTTTTCACAACCTGCAGGTTTTGCGTGGTGACACGAACAGCACCCATGTGACCGGCCATCTTCTTACCTTTGAAGACTTTGCCCGGATCCTGACACTGACCGGTCGAACCATGCGAACGGTGGGAGATCGACACACCGTGAGAGGCCCGCAGACCACCGAAGTTGTGCCGCTTCATACCACCCTGGAAGCCTTTACCGATCGAGGTGCCGGAGACATCCACGAACTGGCCTTCAAAGTAGTGGTTGGCGGTGATCTCTTCGCCCACATCGATCATGTTCTCAGGCGCCACGCGGAATTCCGCAACCTTGCGCTTGGGCTCCACCTTAGCAGCGGCGAAATGGCCACGCATGGCTTTGCTGACGCGTTTTGTCTTGGCTGTACCCGCGCCCAGCTGAACTGCGGAATAGCCGTGACTGTCAGCGGTGCGTTGGGAAACGACCTGAAGGTTATCAAGTTGAAGAACGGTTACAGGAATCTGCTTTCCGTCTTCCATGAAAAGCCGGGTCATGCCGACTTTCTTTGCAATTACACCGGAGCGCAACATCTTCACGTCTCCTTAAACGGAAATTTGCACGTCCACACCAGCGGCCAGGTCGAGCTTCATGAGCGCGTCCACGGTCTGCGGTGTGGGGTCGACGATGTCAAGAAGACGCTTATGGATGCGAATCTCGAATTGGTCGCGGGATTTCTTGTTCACGTGCGGGCCGCGCAGAACAGTGAATTTCTCTATCTTGTTCGGCAACGGGATCGGGCCGCGTACATCGGCGCCGGTGCGCTTGGCGGTGTTGACGATTTCCTTCGTGCTGGCATCCAGCACGCGGTAGTCAAACGCCTTCAAGCGAATGCGAATGTTTTGACTGGCTATGGCCATCGGTCTTGTCCCTTGATCGGGTTCTAACGGAGAGGACGAGCGGCGGAATTGCCCCCCTTCATCGCGTCTGGGTTTTTTGAGGTGCAGGCCGGAGTGTCCCCCGGCCTACGGATTTCGTTCGATTACTCGATGATCTTAGCGACGACGCCGGAGCCGACGGTGCGGCCACCTTCGCGGATGGCGAAGCGCAGGCCGTCTTCCATCGCGATCGGCGCGATCAGCTCAACCTCGAACTTCAGGTTGTCACCGGGCATCACCATTTCCGTGCCAGATGGCAGGGTTACTGTGCCGGTCACGTCTGTCGTACGGAAGTAGAACTGCGGACGGTAGTTGGCAAAGAACGGCGTGTGACGGCCACCCTCTTCCTTCGTCAGGATGTAGACCTCAGCCTCGAACTTCGTGTGCGGCGTCACCGAACCCGGCTTGCAGAGAACCTGACCACGCTCAACGCCGTCACGGTCCACACCACGCAGCAGCGCGCCGATGTTGTCGCCCGCTTCACCACGGTCCAGCAGCTTGCGGAACATCTCAACGCCCGTGCAGGTCGTCTTGGACGTGTCCTTGATGCCGACGATCTCGATCTCGTCGCCCACGTTGATCACGCCACGTTCCACACGACCGGTCACAACCGTACCACGGCCAGAAATCGAGAACACATCTTCGATCGGCATCAGGAACGGCTCGTCAACCGCACGCGGGGGCTGCGGGATGTAGTCGTCAACCGCGGCCATCAGCTCAGAGATCTTCTCTTTGCCGATGTTGTCGTCACGGTCTTCCAGGGCGGCCAGGGCCGAACCTGCAACGATCGGAATGTCGTCGCCGGGGAATTCGTATTCGCTCAGCAGTTCGCGAACTTCCATTTCCACCAATTCCAGAAGCTCTTCGTCGTCGACCTGGTCAACCTTGTTGAGGAAGACAACCAGCGCAGGCACGCCAACCTGACGGGCCAGCAGGATGTGCTCACGCGTCTGCGGCATCGGGCCGTCAGCGGCGTTCACAACCAGGATCGCGCCGTCCATCTGCGCCGCACCCGTGATCATGTTCTTCACGTAGTCGGCGTGGCCGGGGCAGTCAACGTGAGCGTAGTGACGCGCGTCAGTCTCGTATTCAACATGCGCAGTCGAGATGGTGATCCCACGTGCCTTTTCTTCAGGCGCCGCGTCGATCTGATCATACGCCTTGAATTCGCCAAACTGCTTCGTGATCGCAGCTGTCAGTGTCGTCTTACCATGGTCAACGTGGCCAATCGTGCCAATGTTCACATGCGGTTTCGAACGATCAAACTTTTCCTTCGCCATAATGGCCTCCTGTCTTTTCGGGTGCCGGGGCCAACCCCAGCCTACGGGTTGTGGGTAGGGCGGGGTTCACCCCGCCACCCGGGTTATGCGTATTTTGCCTGGATCTCTTCGGAGATATTTGCCGGCACCGGATCGTAATGCGAGAACTGCATCGTGAACTGGGCGCGGCCCGAAGACATCGAGCGCAGCGTGTTGATGTAGCCGAACATGTTCGCCAGCGGCACGTTTGCGTTGATCGCAATCGCGTTGCCACGCGGCTCCTGACCGGACACCTGACCCCGACGGGATGTCAGGTCACCAATGATACCGCCGGTGTATTCTTCCGGCGTGATCACTTCGACTTTCATGACCGGCTCAAGCAATTTTGCGCCAGCCTTTTTCAGACCTTCGCGCATGCCCATACGTGCCGCAATCTCGAACGCCATGACAGACGAGTCAACATCGTGGAATTTGCCATCGATCAGGGCGACCTTGAAGTCGATCACGGGGAAGCCAGCCAGCGGGCCGCTATCCATAACAGACTCGATGCCCTTTTCAACACCGGGGATGTATTCCTTCGGAACGGCACCACCGACGATACGGGACTCGAAGCTGTAACCTTCGCCCGCTTCTGTCGGCGAGATGATCATCTTAACTTCAGCAAACTGACCCGAACCACCCGACTGTTTCTTGTGGGTGTAAGTGTGTTCAACTTCATGACCGATGGTCTCACGATAAGCCACCTGCGGCGCACCGATGTTGGCTTCGACCTTGAACTCGCGCTTCAGACGATCCACCAGGATGTCAAGGTGCAATTCGCCCATGCCCTTCATGATGGTCTGACCGCTTTCAAGGTCAGTTTCCACGCGGAAGGACGGATCTTCGGCTGCCAGACGCGCCAGACCCTGAGACATCTTCTCCTGGTCGTTCTTCGTTTTCGGCTCAACTGCGATCTCGATCACCGGATCGGGGAAGGTCATAGTTTCGAGAACCACCGGCTCCTTGACATCGCAGAGCGTGTCACCGGTTGTGGTATCCTTAAGGCCCGCAAGCGCGATGATATCGCCGGCAAATGCCTCTTCGATCTCTTCGCGGTTGTTGGAGTGCATCATCATCATACGACCGATGCGCTCTTTCTTGCCCTTGGTGGAGTTCAGAACCGTATCACCCTTGTTCATCGTACCGGAGTAGATGCGCGTGAAGGTCAACGAGCCCACGAACGGGTCGTTCATGATTTTGAACGCGAGGCCGGAGAACGCCATATCGTCATCCGCACGGCGCGCGATGTCACGAACTTCGTCCTCATCGCCGGGTTTGAAGCCCATGTAATCCACCACGTCGAGCGGGCTCGGCAGGTAGTCGATCACAGCGTTGAGAAGCGGCTGAACGCCTTTGTTCTTGAACGCGGACCCACCCAGAACCGGAACGAACGCCATCTCTAGCGTACCCTTGCGCAGCAGTTTGCGCAGGGTCGGAACGTCGGGCTCGTTGCCTTCCAGGTACTGCTCCATCGCGTCGTCGTCTTGTTCGACGGCGGCTTCGATCATCTTCTCGCGCCACTCGTTGGCCATGTCCTGAAGCTCAGCGCGGATCGGCGCCTTGATCCATGAGGCACCCAGATCTTCACCCTGCCACAGCCACTCTTCCATGGTCACGAGATCCACCAGACCTTCAAGGTCGGATTCGGCGCCGATCGGAACACCGACGGGTACAGCGCGTGCGCCGGTGCGGTCTTCGATCATGTTGACGCAATTGAAGAAGTCAGCACCGATCTTGTCCATCTTGTTGACAAAGACCATGCGCGGAACTTTGTACCGGTCGGCCTGACGCCACACGGTTTCAGTCTGCGGCTCAACACCAGCGTTACCGTCCAAAACACAAACAGCCCCGTCGAGAACCGCCAGCGAACGTTCGACTTCGATGGTGAAGTCCACGTGGCCGGGAGTGTCGATGATATTCAGACGGTGCTTGGGCGTGTCAGCGGTTTTGCCATCTTCGGTGCGTTCCCAGAATGTGGTCGTCGCCGCCGAAGTGATGGTGATGCCGCGTTCCTGCTCTTGCTCCATCCAGTCCATGGTGGCCGCACCATCGTGCACCTCACCAATGTTATGGGATTTGCCGGTGTAATACAGGATGCGTTCCGAGCAGGTGGTCTTACCTGCGTCGATATGGGCCATGATCCCAAAGTTGCGATAGTGCTCTAGCGTATAGTCGCGTGCCATAATCTTTGCCTCTAAAGGGGTTACCAGCGGTAATGCGAGAAGGCCTTGTTGGCCTCTGCCATCTTGTGGGTGTCTTCCCGCTTTTTCACGGCAGTCCCACGGGAGTTGACAGCATCCAGAAGCTCACCGGCCAGGCGCTCTTCCATAGTGTTTTCGTTGCGGCCGCGAGAGGCGGTGATCAGCCAACGGATCGCCAGCGCTTCACGGCGCTCAGGACGCACTTCAACCGGCACCTGGTACGTGGCACCACCCACACGGCGGGACCGAACCTCAACCGAAGGTTTGATGTTGTCGAGCGCTTCGTGGAACACTTCCACGGGCGCGCGCTTCACCTTGTCTTCAACCCGGTCAAGCGCGTTATAGACGATACGTTCGGCGACAGATTTCTTGCCGTCGATCATCAGGTTGTTCATGAACTTGGTCAGAACGATATCGCCAAACTTGGCGTCGGGGAGAACTTCGCGTTTTTCAGCGGCGTGGCGGCGGGACATATCGAATTCCTCTTACTTGGGACGCTTGGCGCCGTATTTGGAGCGGCGCTGCTTACGGTCTTTTACGCCCTGGGTATCCAGAACACCGCGCAGGATGTGGTAACGCACACCGGGAAGGTCTTTCACACGACCACCACGGATCAGAACCACGGAGTGTTCCTGAAGGTTGTGGCTTTCACCGGGGATGTAGCTGATGACCTCGAAGCCATTGGTCAGGCGCACCTTGGCAACCTTCCGCATGGCCGAGTTCGGCTTCTTCGGTGTGGTGGTGTAAACCCGTGTGCACACGCCGCGCTTCTGCGGGCAGCCCTGCAAGTGCAGGGATTTCGTGGCTCTTACTTTGGGCTGCCGCGGCTTGCGGATCAGCTGTTGGATCGTTGGCATTCCGGTCTCTTTCCCGTCTATCAACACATGTGTTTGCGCAGGCGTTCCCGCACGGTTAAATTTCTCCAACGCCAGACGCGTCCGCCCAACGCAAAGGCCGCATGCGTACCGTGCAACCTGCTGGTACGACGCGGCGGGTCTCTCAGAGGATCGGGGCGATAGGGGCCCGGATCATGACCACTTACATTTTGATGACGACCAGAAACACAAAACTCCCGGTCGAGATGGGCGGCATATAGGCCCTCTGGGAATCGTTGTCAACTGAGTCGCCGGGCCTGCGGGCCAATGCTCTGCTTTGGTTCTGACAGGGTCTTTATCTGCCAATTCATTCTGTACTTTTAGACCGGGCGCGTCTTAGTTGGAAGAAACGACACGGGACAAAAAATCATGGCCCAACCCCCCGGCACGGATTTCACTCAAGGCAACATCATGCGCCATGTTACGGTGATGTCTTTCACCTCGAGCATCGGCATCATGGCTATCTACGTGGTGGACCTGCTGGATATTTTCTTCGTCTCGTTGCTAGGCCAGACCGAGGTGGCCGCAGCAGCAGGCTTTGCCAGTACGATCATGTTTTACGTCAGCGCTATGAATATCGGGCTCTCGATAGCATCAGGCACACTGACAGCGCAATACCTAGGTAATAACAACATCGTCAGGGCCAAGGACGTGGCCACCACCTCGATGCTGATCGCGCTCGCGGTGGGGGTTGTGGTACCCATCTCGATGCTGCCCTTTGTACCCAATATGCTGGGCTGGCTCGGCGCACAGGGCGAGGTGGCGGACCTTGCACGATCTTACCTCTGGATTGTGCTGCCTGCCTCAGGGCTGTCGGGCATGTCTATGGCCATCGTGGCTGCACTCAGATCCCATGGCTTTGCGAAATGGTCCATGTACCCCTCCCTAGCAGGGGCGCTCGTCAATCTTGTTTTCGACCCGCTCATGATCTTTGGGCTGGGGCTTGGCCTTAATGGCGCGGCTACCGCAACGGTATTTGCCCGCGTGGCCACATTCGCCGTGGCACTTTACGCTGCCGCGCGGCTCTTTGATATCGTGGCGCCACCCAACATGGCGGCGTTCAAACGCCACACGAAAGAGATCGTTTTCTACACCTTCCCCGCCGTAATGGCGAGCATCGCCTCCCCCATCGGCTTGTCCTTGGTCACGCGCTATGTGACCCAGTATGGCACCGATGCGGTGGCTGGGATGGCCATCATCGGACGGCTTTCACCTGTGGTGTTCTCAGTCGTCAATGCGCTAAGCGGTGCGATCGGTCCCATCATTGGCCAGAATTATGGCGCAGGCAAACATGACCGGGTGCGCCGGGCCTATTTCGACGCGTTGAAATTCCTAGGCATATACACCGTCTGCGCCATCGCGTTTCTGATCGTCTTCCGGGGCTATATCGCGGATGCCTTTCAGGCCACGGGCCTGACACGCGACATACTCCATCTCTACTGTGGGCCTTACGCGATGATCGCCTTTTTCAACGGTGCCATCTTCATCTCTAACGCAGCCTTCAGCAATCTCGGCCGCCCCAAGGTCGCCCCGCGGCTCAACTGGTTGAAAAGCACTATCGGTCTCTTCCCGTTTCTCGCTGCAGGCTCCTACCTCTTTGGCCTCTACGGCGTAGCTTTCGGCATCCTGCTAAACGCCGCCCTCTTCGCAGCATTGGCTCATACCCTGACTATACGCTTCATAGAGAACTCCCGGACAACAGCCCGGCTATCCATCAACGAGGACATCGAAGAATTGCAAAGTACGCTGGCCCTCGAACACAAAGCGCCACAACATACCTGAGGAAAGCGCGTCCACTCAGGCGAACGAACGCCCCGCCAAAAGAAAACGCCCGCAAAAAGCGGGCGCTCTCAACAACTCACATTAGCCTGACGCGTTACGCGCCCCAGACGTAAATAGCGGCGAACAGGAACAGCCAGACCACGTCCACAAAGTGCCAATACCAGGCGGCTGCCTCAAAGCCCACATGGTTGGTCGGCGTGAAATGTCCGCGACGTACCCGCAGGTAGCAGACAAACAGGAAGATCGTGCCGATGATCACATGCGCCCCGTGGAACCCGGTCGCCATGAAAAAGCTGGCGCCATAGATGTTACCGGAGAAGCCAAAGGCCGCGTGGCTGTATTCATAGGCCTGGAAGAAGGTAAAGATCACGCCCAGCACCACCGCCAGGATCAGACCCATCTTCATGTCACTGCGGTTGTCTTCATGCACCAGCGCATGGTGCGCCCAGGTGCAGGCCGCGCCCGAACATAGCAGGATCAGCGTGTTGATCAGCGGCAGGTGCCAGGGATCGAACGTTTCGATGCCGACGGGCGGCCAGACACCATCAACAGCAGGGCTTTGCGGGCCCATCGGGTACAAAGCGTGCTTGAAGAAGGTCCAGAACCAAGCCGAGAAAAACATAACTTCGGACATGATGAACATGATGAAGCCATAGCGCAGGCCGATCCGCACCACCGGCGTATGATCCCCGGCAAAGTTTTCCTTCACCGTCTCTGACCACCAACCGAACATGACGTAAAGCGTCATGACAAAGCCAATCAGGAACAGCCAGGGCCCTGACATTTCAACAGCGCCGAAGAATGTCGACATGCCGCCAGACATCCAGACAACCGCACCAAAGAGCATCAGGAATCCCGCGATGGCCCCCAGGAGCGGCCAAACCGAGGGGTTCAGGATGTGATAGTCGTGATTTTTTTCATGTGCCATTGTGCGTCCCTCGCAGATCGGCGTTAGTTCGAAGTTGGTTCAACGCCGTTGTCCAGCGCCGCCTGCTCCACCGGCAGGTCGATTTCGTAGAACGTGTAAGACAGGGTGATGGTATGCGTGTATTTCGCATCCCGGTCTGTCACGATATCCGGGTCCACGTAGAACGTAACCGGCATCTGTACCCGCTCTCCAGGTTGTAGCACCTGCTCCTCAAAGCAGAAACAGGCTATCTTGGTGAAAAATCCGCCCGCCTCGAACGGGAAGACATTGAAGGCCGCCGTGCCGGCCACCGCGCGAGTGGTCGGGTTGTAAGCCTCGTAGAAAGCCAGACCCGTTTCACCGATCCGGATCTCCATCTCACGCTCGACCGGGCGAAACTCCCAGGGGAAGTCACGCTCTGTCGAGGCATCGAACCGGACTTTGATGGTCTGGTCCAGAATTTCATCGGGTGCCAAGGTCGAGGTTGATGGCGTACCGCCAAACCCCGTTACCCGGCAGAACCAGTCATATAGCGGCACCGACGCCCAGGCCAGGCCGCCCATGAACACCACAACGCTCACCAGTTTCAGAACAGTCCTACCGTTCTGATTGGGGGCCGCGGTCGTCATTCGGGGGCCTCACCGAAGAGTGGTTGGGTAAATTCCTCGGTCGAGACCTTAACCACGGTCAGCCCAAACACGATGGCTACCAGCCCAACCAAGGCAAGGCCCAGGCCGAGGTTGCGAGAAAACCGGCGCTTGTGCAGATCGTGCTCACGCGACAGGCCCATCACCAGCCCCCCAGTCCAACTGGTCCCAGACCAGCCTCAAGCGCAATTGCGCCAAACAAGGCGAAAAGGTAGTACAGCGATAGTTTGAAAACTGATTTCTCGACCTTGTAATTGTCCGCCTCGGCTTCGTCCTCGCTGCGTTTCCAGATCTGGTAGGCGCCTTTGAGAAAGGCCAAGTTCAGCACAACGGCCACGGCGAGGTAGAGCGGCCCACCAACAGATGTGAATCCAATCCCCACCGCCAGTGCGGCCAGCAAAATAGTGTACGCTAAGATATGCTTGCGCGTGGACTTGCGCCCATGTGTCACTGTTAACATCGGCACGCCCGCATCATCATAGTCAGAGCGCATGAACAGCGCGAGTGCCCAGAAATGCGGCGGTGTCCACATGAAGATGATGGCAAACATTAGTACGGATTCCACGCTGACTGTACCAGTAGCAGCCGCCCATCCTATCATCGGGGGAAAGGCACCGGCCGCCCCTCCGATAACGATGTTCTGCGGGGTCCAACGTTTCAGCCACATGGAATAGATGACAACATAGAAAAAGATCGTAAAGGCCAGCAACAGCGCCGTTACGGCGTTCGTGGCCAGCCATAGCATGACAACCGCAAACGCAGACAGCGCCATGCCAAATGCATAGGCCTCGCTTTCTGTGATCTTACCCGCCGGGATCGGCCGATTACGCGTACGCCGCATCACCCGGTCAATATCGGCATCCCACCACATGTTGAGCGCACCAGATGCGCCCCCACCAAGGGCAATAAACAGTATAGCAACAAAGCCAACGAAGGGGTGAATTGTACCCGGCGCGGCGTAAAGCCCGACAAAGGCGGTGAAAACCACAAGTGTCATCACCCGCGGCTTCAGAAGCGCAAAGTAATCTTTGAATCCGGCCTCATCCGCGACCACAGCGGCTTGGTCGGTTGTGTTGAGGCTTGCATCACTCATCTTACATTCCTTCGGTGGGTCGCCTGCGAAACTTGTCCCGCAGGCACCTTCCCCTGATCAGCATCGCCGGGTCTTCGTAACACGCGCCAGGCCCGAACCTTTCTTAATCTCAGTCTACGTTCGCGGCCACATCGATGTCGCGCGGGACACCGGCGTATTCTTCGATCGCCCCGTCAAGCCAAGCTGTATATGCCTCTTCGCTTACCACCTTGACTGTGATTGGCATGTAGGCGTGGTCCTTGCCACACAATTCTGAGCACTGCCCAAAGTAGATGCCTTCCTTCTCAGCCTCAAACCACAGCTCGGCAATCCGGCCCGGGACGCCATCCTGCTTCACGCCGAAGGCAGGAATTGTCCACGAGTGTATCACATCACCGCCGGTCACCTGCAACACAACGGTCTTGCCCACGGGCACGACGACCGCAGTATCAGTCGCCAGAAGATACTCGTCATCGGCATAGCCATACTCAGCCAGCTGATCGCGTTGTAGCAGGAAGCTTTCAAAGCCAAACTCGTGGTCGACATAGTCATAACCCCAGTACCACTGGTAGCCTGTGGCTTTGATGGTGATGTCCGCTTCGGGGATTTCCTGCTGCTTGAACAGAACCGGAAGCGAGAATGCACCGATGAAGACCAGAATCACGATCGGTCCAATCGTCCATGCCACTTCCACAGGAGAATTATGTGTGAAGGTTGCGGGCTGGGGGTTTGCACGTCGGTTAAACCGGGCGATACAAATCACCAGGAGCGCGCAGACAAACAGTGAAATCGCCGTGATAATAACCAGCAGCATGCCGTCAAGCCACTGAATATCCTGTGCAAGTTCTGTCACAGCAGGCTGAAATCCGATCCCACCGGGAACCGGCTTACCGATCGTTTCAAGACCCTCCTGCGCCCATGCCGGCGCGGTGCTCATTGCGGCCATGGCGGCCAGCAGGCTGTAAAATCTCTTCATTGTTCACCCGGTATCAAGATGCAGTGCGACTGGTTCGTACCATTACGACCGCCACATGGCAGATTTTTTCGACGATGTTAAATCCTATTATGCCGTCGCATACAAGAATTCGCGTTGCGGCAAACGGACGCGAGTTTACATTAATAGCAAAGCCACGCCCCATCCTTGCAGGAGCACACGATGTCCGACGCCCCGTTTCGCCCTTTTGACACCGCCTTTGCCCGTGATGATGCGCTTCGGCTGTTGCAATCTGCGACGCAAGGCGCCGATGACGGAGAGCTCTTTCTCGAACGCCGTCGGTCAGAGGCCGTGGTCTTCGATGATGGCCGCATTAAGACGGCCAGCTATGACGCTTCTGAAGGCTTTGGCCTGCGTGCCGTGCGCGGCGAGGTGGCGGGTTACGCCCATTCCACGGAAATGACCGAAGCCGCATTGGCCCGTGCAGTCGAAACGGCGCGCCTTGCGGTGGGGGACGGTGGCGGCACCATGGCGGCCCCGCCTTCAGGTACCAACACCTGTCTTTACACGGATGCCGACCCGATCTCGGGCACGGGTTTTCCCGTCAAGCTCGAAACATTGCGTGAGATCGATGCCTTCGCCCGCGATCTGGACCCCCGCGTGGTTCAGGTCAGCGCCACCATCTTGGCCTCTCACCAGGAGGTGGTGATCCTGCACCCCGAGGGACAGGAGGTCGCCGACACCCGCCCCATGACCCGCCTCAATGTCTCAGTGATCGTCGAGGAAAACGCCCGCCGTGAGGCAGGCAGCGCAGGTGGCGGCGGGCGTGTGGGCCTAGACGGGCTGATTGACCCTAACGACTGGCAAGCCAAGGCGCAGGAGGCGCTGCGCATCGCGCTGATCAACCTTAGGGCTGAGCCCGCACCGGCGGGTGTGATGGACGTGGTACTTGGCCCCGGCTGGCCGGGCATCTTGCTGCACGAGGCTATCGGCCACGGTCTCGAGGCCGATTTCAACCGCAAAGGCAGCTCCGCTTTTGCGGGGCTGATGGGCCAACAGATCGCAGCGCCGGGTGTGACCGTGCTTGACGATGGTACGATCCCGGATCTGCGCGGCAGCATCAGCGTAGATGATGAAGGCACGCCCTCGGGCAAGAATGTCCTTATCGAGGATGGCGTTTTGGTGGGATACATGCAGGACCGCCAGAACGCACGCCTGATGGGGGTCGAGGCCACGGGCAACGGGCGGCGTGAAAGCTACGCGCATGCGCCAATGCCGCGCATGACTAATACTTATATGCTTGGTGGTAATGCCAACCCCAGCGATATCGTCGCCGATTTAAAGGATGGGATATATGCAGTTGGCTTTGGCGGCGGTCAGGTCGACATCACCAATGGTAAGTTTGTCTTCTCCTGTACAGAGGCCTACCGTGTAAAAAATGGCAAGGTCGGCGCGCCGGTCAAGGGCGCCACTCTGATTGGAGACGGCGCCACCGCGCTGCGTCAGATCCGGGCTCTTGGCAATGACATGTCGCTTGATCCTGGCATGGGCAATTGCGGCAAAGCCGGCCAATGGGTGCCAGTGGGCGTGGGTCAGCCCACCGTCCTGATTGGCGGCCTCACTGTTGGCGGGTCTGCTGCCTGACACCTGTAGAGACGGCAGGGCCAGGCTGACGACACGCCGCCCAGAATAAAACCCATAACCTTGATCGGGGTTTACCCACCGTTAACCCTGAGCACGCTAGAACGCTCCTGCAACATGGCGGAGTCGTGATGACCGAGGTTAACCACCCTTCCAACCACCCCCCACTCCCACCCACCACGGAAGAGGATCGGATATCCTGGCTTCGCCTGTTGCGTTCCCGACGTGTCGGCCCTTCCACCTTTCACCGGTTGCTGGCCGAGGCCGGTAATATTCAGGATGCGCTGGTCGCTCTGACCGACCTCGCCCACAGATCGGGCGCAAAAAACTACACCCCATGCCCTGTTGGCGTGGTAGAAGTTGAAATGGCCTCAGCCCGTAACATTGGCGCACGCCTGATCTGCCTTGGCGATCCAGACTATCCTGCCCTACTGGCCGATATCCCCAATGCTCCACCCGCCCTCTGGGCACGCGGCAATACTGAACTCCTCCGCCGTCGCTCCATTGCACTGGTGGGCGCGCGGAATGCCTCTTCGCTTGGACTGCGCATGGCGCGCGCCCTTGGCCGTGACCTGTCTGAGGGCGGCCATACGGTTACCTCCGGCTTGGCTCGCGGCATCGACACAGCAGCCCATGAAGCCGCGCTCGCTCACGGCACGATCGCGGTCATGGCGGGTGGGGTCGATGTGGTCTACCCGGCAGAGAATGCCAATCTGGGGCGCAGGATTGCGGAAATCGGCCTCATCCTGTCAGAACAACCCATGGGTCTGCACCCCCAAGCGCGCCACTTCCCCTCCCGTAACCGCATCATAAGCGGCCTCAGCGAGGCGCTTGTGGTGATCGAAGCGGCCGCGAAATCCGGCTCGCTCATCACCGCCCGCGCCGCCCTCGACCAGGGGCGGGAGGTGCTTGCAGTTCCCGGCCATCCCTTTGATGCCCGCGCTTCTGGCTGCAATATGCTAATCCGCGACGGGGCGCTTCTGGTGCGATCGGGCGAAGATGTGCGCGAAGCATTGCAGACCATGCTGACCGATGACATCACTGATATTAACGTGGATGGCGCAACCCCACTTAAGGAGGAGCCGCACAGACCCGCATCTTCACCCAAGAAGGAACCACAGTCTCCCACCACTCGAGCGCTCCATCAGTCCATACTGGATCGGTTGGGCGCAGCGCCCCTGCCCGAGGATCAACTGATCCGCGACCTGAACGTAAACTCGGCGCATGTGGCCCCCACCCTCACCGATCTCGAGTTGCAGGGAAAGATCACCCGCCACGCAGGTGGCCTTCTGTCCCGGCGCTCCTGAAGGATGCGCCGCACGGTGGCAGGTAGGCCCTACCACCCCAATCGACCCCTTAACACCGCGGTTCCACCCAGCGCATTGACAATTACGCCGCTCACCCCACATGTTGCCGCGCCAAGGTGAATACAGTGAGTCGAGAGGTTTCCGAATGCCCGTTGTTGTTGTCGAATCCCCGGCCAAGGCCAAGACAATCAACAAGTATTTAGGGCCTGACTACACCGTTCTGGCATCCTACGGCCATGTCCGCGACCTGCCAGCCAAGAACGGCTCAGTCGATCCAGACAACGGGTTCGACATGCTTTGGGAGATCGGAAACGACAGCCGTAAACACGTCAAGGCCATCGCTGATGCCCTGAAAGAGGACAACTCCCTTATCCTCGCCACCGACCCTGACCGCGAAGGCGAAGCTATCAGCTGGCACCTCGAAGAAGCCCTGCGCAAACGTCGCGCCATTAAGAAAGATACCCCCGTCAGCCGGGTCGTCTTCAACGCCATCACCAAATCTGCGGTGACCGAGGCAATGGCCAACCCCCGCGACGTTGATGAAGACCTGGTAGAGGCCTATCTCGCCCGCCGTGCCCTCGATTATTTGGTGGGCTTCAATCTCAGCCCCGTGCTTTGGCGCAAACTGCCCGGCGCGCGCTCCGCGGGTCGAGTGCAATCGGTCTGCCTACGCCTCATCGTCGAACGCGAAATGGAGATCGAGGCTTTCAAACCCCGCGAATACTGGTCTGTCAAAGCTCGGCTAGCCACGCCCCGCGGCAAGGAATACGAGGCGCGTTTGACCACGCTGGCCGGCAAGAAACTCGACAAGTATGATCTCGAAAACGGCACCCAGGCCGAATTGGCCGTACAGGCAATTCAAAGCCGCGACCTGACGATCACTTCGGTTGAGGCCAAACCCGCCAACCGCAACCCCTCGGCCCCCTTCATGACCTCTACGCTTCAGCAAGAGGCAAGCCGAAAGTTCGGCATGGGAGCACGCCAGACGATGAATGCAGCCCAGCGGCTTTATGAGGCTGGCCTCATTACATACATGCGAACCGACGGCATCGATATGGCACCCGAGGCGGTTATGGCAACCCGCGACGCGATCAAGGCCCGCTACGGCGACGACTACGTGCCCAATTCGCCGCGCATGTACAAGAACAAGGCCAAGAACGCGCAGGAAGCCCATGAATGCATCCGCCCCACCGACATGATGCGCGACACAGGTCAGGTGAAACTGTCCGAGCCCGATCAGCGTAAGCTTTATGATCTGATTTGGAAACGCACCATCGCCTGCCAAATGGCTGCCGCCCGGCTGGAACGCACCACGGTGGATATCGCTTCTGCTGATGGCCAGGTCGGCCTGCGCGCCACCGGTCAGGTGGTGATGTTTGACGGCTTCATGCGCGTCTATGAAGAAGGCCGCGACGATGTTGCCGCCAGCAGCCGCGACGATGATGACAAGCGCTTGCCGCAGATCATGCAAGGCGAGGCGGCTGAGAAGCGGGATGTCACTCCCGAGCAGCATTTCACCCAACCCCCACCCCGATATACCGAGGCAACTCTGGTCAAGCGTATGGAGGAACTGGGCATCGGGCGCCCCTCCACCTATGCCTCTATCGTCACCACAATCCAAGAACGCGATTATGTCCGCAAGGAACAAAACCGCCTGATCCCCGAGGATAAGGGCCGGATCGTAACAATCTTTTTGCTTAACTTCTTCCGCAAGTATGTGGGCTACGAATTCACCGCCAATCTCGAGGAAGAGCTTGACGTGATCAGCGCAGGCGACGCCGATTACAAACAAGTTCTGGCCAATTTCTGGCATGATTTCTCGACCGCGATCGATGAGACATCCGATCTGCGCATCTCCGAGGTCCTCGACAAGCTTGACGACGCCCTCGCACCTCAGCTGTACCCGCCAAAGGAAGATGGCTCTGATCCGCGCCTTTGCCCCAAATGCGGCGTGGGCCAGTTGCACCTCAAGACCTCGCGAACAGGTGGTTTCGTGGGCTGTGGCAATTACCCCGAATGCACCTACACCCGTCCCATCGCCGGTGAGGGCGCGGACGGCGAGGAAAAACTTCTGGGCGAGGATGGAGGCGATGAAATCTGGCTGAAGGATGGGCGCTATGGGCCATACGTTCAGCGCGGAGAAGCGACACCCGAAAACAAGAAACCCAAGCGTAGCTCCCTGCCCCAAACCCGCCATGGCGGCTGGCCCAAAGCAGAGACGACACTGGATCAGGCCGTCAAGCTGCTAAGCCTGCCGCGTGCGGTGGGCGACCATCCAGAGGGTGGCCGGATCAGTGCCAATCTGGGCCGCTTCGGGCCTTTCATCATGCACAAGCTGCCAGATGCAGACAAACCGACCTATGTAAATCTTAAAACTTGGGGGGAGATGTTTGAGATCGGCATGAACCACGCGGTCGAACTTCTCGCCGACAAGCGCGCCAATCCAGGGCGAGGTCGTGGACGTGGCGCGGCAGCTAAGCCGCTCAGGGAAATGGGCGACCATCCTGAAAGCGGTGGTGCGGTAAACATAATGAATGGTCAGTATGGACCTTACGTCAAATGGGAAAAGGTCAACGCCACCCTGCCGAAGGGGGTTGAGCCTGCAGATATCACCATGGATATGGCCGTGGCCCTAATTGCTGAGAAGGCGGCCAAGAGTGGGCGTGGCAAGCGCAAAGCCCCCACCAAGAAGAAAGCGGCGAGCAAATAAAGACGAATGCCTCCGGCGGAGGTATTTGAAACCAGAAAGAAGCACGATGCATGCCCGGGCGTCTTTCTGGTCAAAAATACCTGATATCGATTTTGCACGAGCCCCTTGGGCAGGCGTGCGCTAAGTAGAAACCCCTAGAAGATTGCGATCTTGTCACGCCCCCGTTGACTTGACCCATCCACGCGGCCACAAGTCTTGGCAATTCTCAAAGGGAGA
This sequence comes from Roseovarius sp., assembly GCA_963691795.1. Taxonomy (GTDB): domain Bacteria; phylum Pseudomonadota; class Alphaproteobacteria; order Rhodobacterales; family Rhodobacteraceae; genus Roseovarius. The sequence continues at coordinate 1,863,099 of OY829373.1, read as the reverse complement.
TGTGTGATGGGCAAGATTTACGGCTCAGCTGCGGAAGCGCTCGACGGGCTTTTGAAAGACGACATGCTGATTGCCGCAGGCGGTTTCGGCCTGTGCGGCATTCCTGAGCTTCTTTTGAAAGCCATTCAGGATGCGGGCGTCAAGGACCTGACATTTGCGTCCAACAATGCAGGCGTCGATGATTTCGGCATCGGCATTTTGCTGCAAACACGGCAAGTGCGCAAAATGATGAGTTCCTATGTCGGCGAAAACGCCGAGTTTATGCGCCAGTACCTGGCCGGTGAACTCGAAATTGAGTTCAACCCACAAGGCACACTCGCCGAGCGTATGCGCGCAGGCGGCGCGGGCATTCCGGGCTTTTATACCAAAACAGGCGTGGGTACGCAGGTGGCCGAGGGCAAGGAACACAAAGAGTTCGACGGCGAAACCTATATCATGGAACGCGGCATCTTTGCCGATCTTAGCATCGTAAAGGCGTGGAAGGCCGATGAGACCGGCAACTGCGTCTTCCGCAAGACCGCCCGAAATTTCAACCCGCCCGCAGCCATGTGCGGCAGGGTATGCGTTATGGAAGTGGAAGAAATTGTCCCGGTCGGAAGCCTTGACCCCGATCACATCCATCTGCCCGGCGTATATGTCCACCGCCTGATCCAGGGCAAACACGAAAAGCGCATTGAACAGCGCACGGTAAGGGAGGGCTGAGCCATGCCATGGGATCGCAACCAAATGGCCGCACGCGCGGCACTTGAGCTGGAAGACGGCACATATGTGAACCTTGGTATCGGCATTCCAACGCTGGTGCCCAATTTCATTCCTGACGGTGTGTCAGTTACGCTCCAATCCGAGAACGGGATGCTGGGCATGGGACCCTTTCCCATCTCGGGCGATGAAGATGCCGACCTGATCAATGCAGGTAAGCAGACGATCACAGAGCTGCCCGAGACGTCTTACTTCGACAGCGCAACCAGCTTTGGCATGATCCGTGGCGGCAAGATTGCCATGGCGATCCTTGGCGCAATGGAAGTGGCTGAGAATGGCGATCTGGCGAACTGGATGATCCCTGGCAAGCTCGTCAAGGGTATGGGCGGTGCGATGGATCTTGTCGCAGGCGTGGGCCGCGTGGTGGTCGTCATGGATCACACCAACAAGCATGGCGACAGCAAGGTTCTCAAAACCTGCACCCTGCCGCTCACCGGTGCCGGTGTCGTGAACCGCATCATATCCAATCTCGGCGTTCTGGATGTTACCGAGGATGGGCTCAAGATCGTGGAGTGTGCCCCCGATGTCAGCGAAGACGACATCCGCGCGGCGACCGAGGCCAAGATCATCTAATAATATGTCTGCCGCTCACTCGGGCGGCAGACACCCCATCAGTTCAGTGCCAGCCGCAAAGCGCAGGCATCTGTGATCAGATCAGGCCGCGTCTGGCAAAGGCCACGGGCCACATCATAGGCCGCCAGAACCTTGGGGACATAGTCGCGCGTCTCCGCATAGGGCGGCACCCCGCCATGCCGGCGCACCGCACCCTCTCCGGCGTTGTACCCAGCCAACGCCAGAACAGCATCTCCCTCAAATTCTTTCAGCAACCAGTCAAGGTAAGCCACTCCGCCCTTGATGTTCTGGCTTTCTGACAAGCTGTCTGTCACACCAAAGCGCGTCGCTGTATCGGGCATCAGCTGCATCAGGCCTCGCGCGCCCTTGTGGCTTTCCGCATCCACTCGGCCACCAGATTCCACCGCAATCACCGCCAGCACCAATGCGGGTGAGACCTGCGATCCAATCGTTGCGCGCAGGATGTCGGCACCATTGTCAGAGGCAATCTTCTGCATCACCTGCAGGCGTGGACCGGGCACACCATTGGCCTCAAGCGCTTCGAATGCCAGCGCCAGGCGGGACGAGGCCTTGGCCGAAACCTGAACGGGTACATCCGTCCAGAACCAGTCAAAGCTGCCAATAGGTGCTGATTTAGGGACCTCTTCCTGTGCAGTGGTCACGCGCGACAAGATCTCGGCCTGTTCCACTGGGTCGATCTGAACCAGTTTGCGTTTGGTCGTGCCCGGCTCTGGCGCCTTCTCTCTTTTGAAGGTAAATTCGGGAAATGGGGGCGGATCACCGGCTTTTGCGAGGTTGGGATATATGCAACTCAATAAAATGGTCGAAAAAACTGCGAAAAATGAACCGCGGGCGGTCATGACTACTCTGCCTCATGTATTTTTTGTTTATCTTTACTCGAAAAATCCCTTCGATTCACGGGGTTTGTCGCCCAATTCGAAACGATTTTTCCGCTTTTCAGGACTGAAATATTAATCTTTCAAACGTAAAAGCACTGTACTCTATTTTTTAAATCATTATTTTTCATATAGTTATGAAGTGAATTCTCAAAAAAATGTGGATTCACAAAATCCCTAAAAAGCTGCCAAATTCCTGCCCGATTCCACTGGCTATATCGGCTCATACCGCAACGGCAGCGGGCCATAGAGAGAGCGGCCCAAAGAAAGCAGAAGCGGTTGGTAACTGAAGCTAAATGATCCTTTGGAGGGACTAAATCATGATCAAATTCATCAAAAACTTCCGTAAAGACGAAGACGGCGCCGTAACAGTTGACTGGGTTGTTCTGACAGCCGCTGTTGTAGGTCTGGGTGTTGCAGGCGTTTCGACTGTTTCTGGTGGTATCGGCTCCCTGGCAGACGCCATCGAGTCTGGCATTTCATCCAAGGCCGTAGACAACGGCGACTAATAGCGGCCTTGACGCTAACCATTCTGTTGGCCGCGAAACTCTGGGTTCGCGGCCAATTGTTTTTTAGGACCTGGCTGGGAAATCAGCGGTCCAGCCCACGATTTCTCGGGTTGAATTTGGGTGTTTTCGAGGTTCTGCCCCTTTGATTGTAAAGGAGTCTTGTCCATGGAAAAAGAGGATAAGAACATGAAAGACCAAGCGCTAGGAAAAACCCGCTTTCAACAAGAAGAAGATGGTGCTGTATCTGTAGATTGGGTCGTTCTAACCGCCGCGATTGTCGGTGTGGCAGCGACAGCGGGATCGACTATCCAAGACTCGATCGGGACACTCTCTTCATCGATTCAATCCGGTCTCAGCACCAAAAGCGTCGAAAACGGCGATTGATTTTTTAAAATCATAAGCCCGAAACTCAATCGGATGAAATAGTGTCCAGCACATCCCCGAAATCGACGCGCGAGACATTTCAGGTGGCGCTTTAAACCTCTAGATACATCGGCAACTGCGCCCTAGATGCGATACCATCCGGAAGTTGTCACCCGTTGATCAACATTTAGCCACAATTCTCAGCGATCCTTTTAACCAATAATATCGGCATGGCGCATATCGCGACAAAGCCGCGAGAGCAGCTCTTCGAAAGGGAAGAAAAATGCGTTTGGTATTTGGACTTGTGCTGATCCTTGGCGTCGGCCTGGCCGGTTTCGCTGTCTACATGGCACAGAATTATATTCAGGGCTATCAGACCCAACTTGCGAATGAACGCGCCAACCGCGCACCGGGTATCGACACCGTAGACATCTACGTTGCCAAGAAATCCCTGAAATATGGTCAGCGTCTTAGCATGGGCGATGTCCGGCTCACGGCATTCCCCCGTGAATCCCTACCCGAGGGTATTTTCAAAACCGAAGAGGCGCTCTTTCCCGATGGTGAGTCCAAAATGCGCACGGTTTTGCGGGCGATCGAGGCCAATGAGGCAATTCTTGCAGTCAAAGTTACCAAGCCGGGCGAAGAGGCAGGCATCACGTCGCAGCTAGAACGCGGCATGCGGGCTTTTGCAATTAATGTGGACGTCTCCAGCGGCGTATCCGGCTTTTTACGCCCGGGGGACCGGGTGGACATTTACTGGTCAGGTCGCGTGAACGCGGGCAATACCCCTCGGGCCGAGGGTCGGGGCAATGGCGATGTGACCAAGCTGATCGAAACCAATGTTTCGCTGATTGCCGTAGACCAGGTTGCCGACCAGGACGTAACGGATGCCATCATTGCACGCACGGTCACCGTGTCGGTACGTCCCCAACAGGTAGCCGCCCTTGCGCAGGCCCAGTCAAGCGGGCGTCTTTCGCTGTCGCTTGTCGGCGCCGAAGATGACTCCGTGGCCGAGGCGGTCGAGGTGGACCAACGCATCCTGCTGGGGATCGAAGAACAGGTGGTCGAGGCCGCACCAGAACGTAAACAGATCTGCACCATCAAATCGCGCCGCGGCGGCGAGGTGGTAGAAACCCCAATCCCCTGCACCAACTGAGCCCTGCTCAGTTCTTTGCAAGACACATAAGAGGGCGCATTCTTCAACAGAATGTGCCCTAAATCTTTTTAGGGTTTCGGTGCAGCACACATCGATGTCAAACTTAGAATGAGTAGGCCACGTCGGCGCATTGCAACCCAGCGCTGGACCGCGCCTCGGCAATGGATTACGCTTTTGGCATGGGCCAGCAGGGCGTGCCCCTGTCAGCTAATGGATCCCCCATTTACCCGCACCAAGCGGCAGGAGAGCACCATGTCAAAGCCCGAACCCACCCAGTCAGACACCAAGCCAATCGTGGCCGTGACAGGCGCGAGCCGTGGTATCGGCCACGCAATCGTCAAGGAATTTCACAGCGCCGGCTGGGAGGTTTTGACCCTCGCCCGCACACCCTTTTCGAAGGTCTGCCCATGGGCCGAGGGGATCGTCAAACATATCGAGGTCGACCTTTCAACCGAAAGCTCAATTCTCGAAGCCTGTCAAACCCTGCGGGACCGGCTGGGCGACCGCGGGCTCAGCGCGCTGGTCAACAACGCGGGGATTTCGCCCAAGGATGCCGAGGGCGGGCGGCTTTCGGCAATGGCCACGTCTTTTGACACATGGCACCGGGTGCAGATGGTGAACCTGACAGGGCCCCTGATGCTTTGCCAACAGTTGCTAGAGCCCCTGAAAAGCGCAAAGGGATCGGTAGTCAATGTGACCTCCATAGCCGGCACGCAGATCCATCCCTTTGCGGGTGCGGCCTATGCCGTATCCAAGGCCGGGCTTTCGGCGCTGACAAGAGAACTGGCGTTCGAGCTGGCCGAAAGCGGTGTGCGTGTGAATGCTGTCTCACCGGGCGAGATTGCAACCTCGATCCTGTCGCCGGGTACGGATGAACTGGTCGAACAACAGGTGCCGATGAAACGGCTTGGCAGCCCGCAGGAAGTGGCCGAGGTGGTGACGTTCCTATGCAGTGAAAAGTCATCCTATATCAATGGTGCCGAGATTCCGATTAATGGCGGCCAGCATCTTTAACTATTGTTTTTATTGGGGGGGGGCGGCGCTGCCCCCGTCACGCGTTGCGCGCCTCGCCCAACGTAATTGTGGAAAGATGAAGCAGGGCACCGCAGTCAAAGGGATACGCCCGTGCCCTGCAACACGCCATGTTCCAACGCATAGCGCGTAAGCCCGGCGGTAGAGCTGATGCCGAGCTTGCGCTTTATGTTCTTGCGATGCGTCTCGACTGTACGCACGGAGATATCGAGTTCCTGCGCCACCTCCTTGTTGGAAAGCCCCCGCGCCAGTTGCAGCAGAATGGTCTGTTCCCGGTTGGTCAACTGTTCACGCGCTTCGCTGGTTTTATTTGACAAGCGGCCCTTGGCGCCCGTGCACAAATAGCGGGCCCCGGCCATCACCGCATCCACCGCGCGCTTGATCTCATCGGTCGGGACGTCCTTAAGTACATAGCCCAGCGCGCCATGGCTCAGCGCGGACGCGATGTATTCCGGGCTGTCGTGCATCGACAGGATCAAAATGCGCGTCTCTGGGCGGCGCTCCAATATGATCTCAGTCGTCGAAAGACCGCCAATCCCAGGCATGTTGAGATCGAGTAGGATCACGTCTGGATCCAAAATCTCCACCTGGTCGATGACCTGCTGGCCGTCCGAAAGGGTCGCGATCACCTCCACATCGTCATAGCTTTCGAGGATGGACTGAATGCCCTCGGCCACCATCGGGTGGTCGTCCACAATTACGACGCGTTTGATTTGCTCATTCATGCGCTGGCCTTGTTGTTTGAGCCTTCCCCCGCGCCCGTATCCGAGCGCCGTTGCGGGGGCAAGAGATGCGATAGCGGGACCGAGGCCTCTATCACCGTGCCGGTTTTGCTCGACAAGATGCGCAATGAGCCGTCAAGCTGTTCGATCCGTTCCTGCATGTTGCGCAGCCCCAATCCCGAAGCAGCACCGGTCCCATCCTGGCTCAGGCCGCTGCCATTGTCGGAAATGCGCATCGTGGCCCCCCGGCTGTGGCCGCGTACGTCGATCGAGACCCGGGTGGCCTTTGCGTGGCGTTCCACGTTGGTCAGGGCCTCTTGCGCGATCCTGTACAGCGCGGTCTTGGCATTACCATCGAGCCGGTTGCGAAAGACCACCGTGCCAAATTCTGTTTCAATACCCGTACGGTCCCCAAAATCCTCGATCAGCGCCTTGAGCGCCGGCCCAAGGCCGAGGTCGTCCAGCACACCGGGGCGAAGGTCACGGCTGATCCGGCGCACCTCCTGAATGGCGCCGGAGAGGTGCTCGATCCCGTTGTCAAGATTCTCCGCCGCCCTTGGATCGCCCGCCGACAGCCTGCGTCTTGCCGTATCCAGCGCATAGCGCACGCCCACCAAGATCTGGCTGATACCGTCATGCAATTCCCGCGCCACGCGGCCGCGTTCCTCTTCCTGGGCGTCAAATACCCTTTGTGTCAGCTTCTTGAGCTTGGCATCGGCAAGTCGGCGTTCGCGAATATTGATGAACATTCCCGAGGTAAAGACCAGCAGAAGCGCGGTGAGCGTGATCACCCCGATCCAAAGAAAGGTCCGTTGGACTCGGGTTTCCACCTGGGCCCGCGCAGCCTCAACCGTGGCCACAACATCGTCGATGAAAACACCTGTCCCGATGGCCCAGCGCCAATCCTGCAGACCGATCACATAGGTGACCATCTGCGCCGTTTCCCCGGTCGAGGGCTTGCGCCATTCATAAGAATGATACCCACCACCGGTGCGGGCCAGCATGATCAGCTGATCTGTCACCGGGATCCCCTGCGCATCCTCCAGCCCGCTCCAGTTGCGACCAATCCGGTCTGTCTGGCGGGGGCTGACAAGGTTATTGCCGTCGTAGTCATAGACGAAGAAATACCCATCCTGCCCATAGATCATCCCGGCAAGGATCTGCATGACCTCCAGCATGGCCACCTCATCATCGGGGGCGGCGCGGCCATAGATGTTAATGATCGCCGTACGCGCGATAGAGAGATAGTTCTTCAACTCATCTCGCTTGGCCGAGATCAGCTGCGCCTCGAGCGTCTTGATCTCCCGCTCGGCCAGCTGACGGCCCTGGACGGTCACTAGTACGGCGGTTGCCACCGCTGCGAAAATCAGCGGCAGGGTGGCGGTCAGAAATAACTTCTGTCCGTAGTCAAGCGATAGGATCTGGCGCAGCTTCTTCATGGCGAATCGGTTGTACTGTCTTTCAGTGCCCAAAGCCAACTAGGGCAGGTCATGGCCACAACGCGCAAGAAATAAGCGTGTTTTCGGGACTGTGGCACAGTTTCTACGCAGTTGTCGGTATTTCATTGATTACACGACCGCGTTATCGTCTCGCTACTTGTAACGAATTGCGTCGGCCTTCGGGAAAGAACCGGCGCCTTATCCGATTTGGGAGGAGTATCCAATGGATCGCCGTTCATTCCTTAAGAACACCGCTCTGGGTGGGTCCGCCGCCGCGGCAACAACGCTCGCGGCACCGGCCTATGCACAGGGCAAGCGTACCCTGACAATGGTCACGTCGTGGGGCCGTGGCCTCGCAGGCGTGTTTGACGCCGCGCAAAAAGTGGCCGACAACATCAACGAAATGTCTGATGGCAGCCTGACCATCGACGTGAAAGCCGCCGGTGAACTGGTGGGCGCGTTTGAAGTGTTCGATGCCGTGACCTCTGGTCAGGCTGATATGTACCACGCCGCCGATTACTATTTCGTCAGCCAGCATCCGGGCTTCGCCTTCTTCACAGGCGTTCCCTTCGGCATGACCGCAACCGAGCTGAACAACTGGTACTACCACGGCAATGGTGCGGCGATGCATGACAAGCTGGGTGAAATCTTTGGCCTCAAGTCGTTCCTTGCGGGCAACACTGGCACACAGGCTGGTGGCTGGTTTGCCAAGGAAATCAAGGGCCCCGAAGATTTCAACGGCCTGAAGTTCCGGATGCCCGGCCTTGGCGGCAAAGCCCTGGGCTACATGGGAGCCTCCGTGCAGAACCTGCCCGGCTCGGAAGTGTATCAAGCGCTTGCCTCCGGTGCGATCGACGGTACCGAGTGGATCGGTCCATGGGCCGACGAAAAGGCTGGTTTCCAGGAAATCACCAAGTTCTACTACACTGCGGGCTTCCACGAGCCGTCCGCCGGTCTGTCACTGGCGACAAACCGCGAAGTTTATGACAGCCTGACACCGCAGCAGCAGAAGATGATTGAGATCGCCTCTGGTGAAGCAAACGTCTGGAACCTCAGCCAGTTCTTGATGAACAACGGTGCCGCGCTTGAGCGTCTGAAGGCCGGTGGCGTGACTGTTCTGGAATTCCCTGACAGCGTCTGGGATGCTATGGGCGGCGCGGCTCAGCAGGTTTATGACGAGTTTGCCGGTGATGAACTCTTCTCGGAAATCCTTGCTGACTACCAAGGTTCCATGAAGGCGTCGTCCGGTTGGTTGACCCAGTCGATCAGCGCATACCGGAACCAGCGCGACCGCGTTCTGGGCTGATCCCATAAAGTGAGATCACGGCGCGGGCCCAAAACACTTGGGCCCGCGCCATGTGGACAGGGCAGCATGACCTGACTGCCTGACAAAAGAGGAGCATGGGGGACGTATGCTCGACGCGCTTACCTGGTTTATCCAGAATATCGGCCTCGCCTTTTACAACTTTTTCTACGCGCTCTTTAATCCGTCGACATGGCTGGGTTGGGTGACATGGACGAACTCGCCAGAGGACAAGGAAGCCCTCATGCGGTTCGTGTACTACGGCGGGTCGGTTGAATTCTTCTTCGTGGTCTTTGCCTTTATCCTCGTGCTGACTGCGATCGGACTGTGGCGCAACCAGTTCATGTGGGGCTGCGTGCGCGTGATGGAAGGCTTTGCCAACACGACTGGTCGGCTCTTTGCATGGGCCGGCCTGATCATGGTGCTACAGCAAGTGGTTATCGTTTTCATCCAAAGAATCTTCGCGCGTCCCGATATCTCGCTCGGATTTGGCATTCCACTACAAAAAGACATCAGCTGGTGGGCCGAGGCGCTCAAATTTGACAACGCTATCGTGGTGGCGCTGTGCTGCACCTACACATTCGTTCAGGGCGGACATGTACGCGTTGACCTGATCTATTCCGCCGTTTCGCACCGCACGAAGCGAGTGATCGACATGTTTGGCTCCATCCTGTTCATGCTGCCTACAGCGATTATAATCTGGATGTATGGCTGGTACTTCATGTGGCGCCACTTGATCACACCGAAACCCTCGGCCTCAGACACGTTGGACCGGCTTTTGCTGAAGTCCCGCGCGGTGCGATGGAACGTCGAAACCATCGGCTTCTCGCCCAACGGGTTCAACGGCTACTTCCTGTTTAAGATCCTTCTGGTGGCCTTTGCCGGGATGGTCTTCATCCATGCTGTTGCCTTCTTCTACCGCTCCTACCTCGAATGGAAGGAAGGCGAGAGCTCCGTCAACAAGTACCTCGACAAGGACAGCCTTGGCGAAGGCGAAGAAGCCTACGAAGGCACGCATTAAGGGGACCATGATATGCTGTTTGGACTAGACGGGGTCGAGGTCGGCCTGATCATCGTGTTCCTCTGCCTCTTCGGCGGGATCCTTTCGGGCTTCCCGGTGGCCTTTGCCATCGGCGGGGCAGGCGCCATCTCCTTCGGGATCATTGCCGCGCTCGACAGCGCAGGCCTTCTGATCCACGAGGCGATCGACACCAGCTCCCAGGCCTATGACGCGCTGATTGCCAGCGGGGTGAAGTCAGAAACCATATCAGTCTTCCGATATCCCGAATTACCACGGATTGAGGAAGGTGTATTCCCACAAGGCTGGGAAACCGCACTCAACCGGAACATTTCCTTCATCGTGAACCGAATGAATGAACGGGTGCTTGCGGGCCAGTCTATCGAAACACTGCTGGCCGTCCTGATGTTCGTGATGATGGGCATCACGCTGGAACGCTCCAAGATTGCCAACGACCTGCTGACCACCATGGCGCGCGTTTTCGGGCCCCTTCCCGGCGGTCTCGCCGTTTCGGTTGTCGTCGTAGGCGCGTTCCTTGCAGCCTCCACCGGTATCGTAGGTGCCACCGTTGTGACCATGGGCCTGCTCAGCCTGCCCACCATGCTGCGCAACAATTACAGCCCCGAGATTGCCACGGGCGTGATCGCGGCCTCTGGCACTTTGGGACAGATCATTCCGCCCTCCATCGTGATCGTTCTGCTGGGTACGCTGGCAGGTGACCTTTATTCTACCGCTCAGGAAAACCGCGCACAGGAGGCAGGGTGTTCAGACGCGCTGACCTATCTGGGAGAACCGGCCGTGGTCTCTGTGGGCACGCTGTTCCAGGCCGCCTTGCTGCCCGGTATCCTACTGGCGCTTCTCTATGCGCTCTACGCCTTCGGCTATGCGCTTATGAACCCAAGCCGCGCGCCAGCAGTGGAAATGGGAAGCACCAATGCAGAGCCAGTGACCCGCAATGAGGCCTTTACGTGGTTCCTCGGCGTTCCGGTTGGCCTGATCGCGGGCGTGGTCCTACTGGGCCAGGTCAACATCATCGGCAGCCAGGACCTGACCGTGGACAGCTTCTCCCAACAGGGAAAGGTGGCCAGCCTACGCACCAATGTTAGCGAGGACTGTCAGACCTCCATGATAGAACTGCACGGGCAAGAAGCGTGGGACACTGCGTTGGCCGAACAGGCAGAGATTGACGCCGCCGGTGGTGTCGCGCAAAGCGTTGAGTTGACCGAAGAGGAACGGGCCGCCGCCCTCGCAGCAAAGATCGAGAACGCCGCACCCATAGGGACAGGCGTCGCGATCATTATGCTGCTCTTCGGCCTTATACTGGCGTTTGCGCGCGGTGTTTCGCCATCCAGCGATGCCAAGCCGCTTCTGATTGGCGCGCTTGGGGTGGTGCTTGGGCTGATGCTCGACATTCTCGTGATCGGCCCTCAAATGAGTTCGGGCCTTTCATTCCTGATTATGAGTGTTCCCGTTGCGCTGGCGATTTACGGCTGCACCCATGGCACCGCACGGCTGGCAAAGAATGAACTGATCCGCGTGGTGTTCCCACCACTCGTGTTGATCGTGGCCGTACTCGGCTCGATCCTGGGCGGGATCACTAACCCGACACCCGCGGCCGCCCTTGGAGCGGCAGGGGCTATCATGCTGGCCGCCTATCGCAAGCTTAAGGATGAGGAGAAGTCGGGAAAGATCATCATATTTGCCACCTTCGCGATCCTGATCTCGATCCTGATGGGCGTGAACTTCGATTTGCGGGTGAACATAGAAAATGTCAGCTTCGAGACATGGGTCGCCTTTGCAATCGCCAAACTGGGCTACCTCTTCGCACTCTTCGGTTTGCTGTTTGCTTGCTGGGTGCTGTTCTCGGGCGGGGTGCTGACCCCGGTCGTGCGGGAAACGGCCAAGGTGACGTCGATGGTCTTTACCATCCTCATCGGCTCGCAGCTGCTGAACCTGGTGGTGATCTCCTTCGGTGGCGAACACTATATCCAGCAGTTCCTGCGCAGCTTCGACAACGAGATGACCGTGTTCCTTATCGTGATGCTGGTGCTCTTCATCCTGGGCTTCGTTCTGGACTTCCTTGAGATCATCTACATCGTAATCCCCATCGTGGGCCCGGTGATCTATGGCGGTACGTTTGACCCCAAATGGGTGACGATCATGATCGCAGTGAACCTGCAGACCTCGTTCCTGACACCACCCTTTGGATTTGCGCTGTTCTACCTGCGGGGCGTGGCACCGAAAGAAGTTACAACAGGTCATATCTACCGCGGCGTGGCACCCTTCGTGTTGATCCAGGTGGTAGGTCTAGCGATCCTGTGGTTCTTCCCGCAGATTGTGACCATCGTCCCGGCGCTGATCCCGAACTAACGCCATAAAAAAACGAACCGGCCGCGCGAGAGAAAAGCCTCTCAGCGGCCGGTTTTTTTTTGCCCCAACGCAACCGGCGTAATACCGACGCAATACCGATCCATATTTTCACCCGGTTTTACCCCCCTAATTTGCCCCCACCCTGCCCCGTGACCTCCACAATTTTGGCGTGTTTCAGCGCGATAAGTTGTAGGAGACTACACGCGCCAAAGTTGCGCCCAACAATGCGAATGAAGGGGCAAAACAAATGAACATGCAGGTCCAGCAAGGCGTTCAGCCGCCACCTCCCCCTAGCCGGATGGAGGAAATGCACCTGCCTGTCTTTATGATGCGCGACATCCTAATCAAGACCATGTTCCGCAAAAACCTAGACATGGTCACCGACATCGCCGAGGCGATCTGCCTGCCTCGCGCTGTCACTCAGGAGCTGGTCGATCTAGCCCGCAGTCAGCTGATGCTGGAGGCGACAGGCACACTCAGCGCCAACAATGGCAACGAAATGGGTTACCAGCTGACTGATCTCGGCAAGGACCGTGCACTTGATGCCCTATCTCAGTCTGAATATTTCGGTGCCATGCCGGTGCCCCTGCCAGTTTACCGCGAACAGATCAAACGTCAGTCGATCCGCGACATCCAAGTGACGCGTGAACAACTGACCGGGGCCATGGGCCATCTGGTCCTGCCAGACAGCCTACTGGACTATCTTGGTCCAGCGGTGTCTGCAGGGCGCTCAATCCTTATGTATGGACCACCGGGCAACGGAAAATCTTCGATTTCAAACGGTATTCGGGACGCCATGGGTGACAAGATCTATGTCCCCCGCGCCATTGAATATTCTGGCCAAGTCATCACGGTCTACGATCCTATCGTGCATTCTAAAGCCGAGACTGAGCAGGACGACCCAAACTCTCTACGCCGCCGCAGGACATTTGATACCCGCTATGTACGCTGCGAACGGCCAACGGTGATCACCGGGGGTGAACTATCACTTTCCATGCTTGACCTAGTCTACAACCCAACCGCGCGGACCTACCAGGCGCCGCTGCAGCTAAAGTCCACAGGCGGCATCTTCATCGTTGACGACCTTGGCCGTCAGGCCGAACCCCCGCAGGCTCTCGTCAACCGCTGGATTGTCCCACTTGAGGAAAACAAAGACATCCTCGCCCTGCAATCGGGTGAGAAGTTCGAAGTGCCGTTTGACACGCTCGTGATTTTCTCAACCAACTTCCACCCTAACGAGATTTTCGACCAGGCCGCCCTACGCCGGATCTTCTTTAAGATCAAGATCGATGGACCTAACCAGGCCGACTTCCTCAAGATCTTTGCGATGATGGCTAAGAAGCGAGGTATGCCCTTGGATGAGGCAGCGCTTCTGCACCTTCTCAAGAAAAAATATCCAACGATCAACAATATTTACGCTAACTATCAGCCGATCTTTTTGATCGATCAGATGATCGCGATTTGCGAGTTCGAGGGTATCCCATACCAGATGTCCCCCGACCTGATCGACCGCGCCTGGGCCAACATGTTCGTGCGCGACGAAGAGATCGTAAAGTAGACGTACCCAACACCTTGGCACAACGCGGACATTGGCCTACCTCTGTCCCCCATGACCACCCTGCCCCCGCGCTTTGAACGCTGGTTCGCCTCCCGCAGCTGGCACATTCACCCGCATCAGCAAACCATGCTAGAGCGGGGGCACGCCCCGTGCCAGTTGCTGATCGCGCCCACGGGCGGCGGTAAGACCCTTGCCGGATTTCTGCCCAGCCTGGTAGAGCTTGAGGACGGCAGCCATAAGGGCCTGCATACGCTCTATATTTCGCCGCTCAAGGCACTGGCGAGCGACATCAAGCGCAACCTGCGCACCCCGGTGGAGGAAATGGGCCTGCCCATCCGCATCGACGACCGCACCGGCGACACGCCACAGAGCCGCAAGACAAGGCAACGGGTCGATCCGCCCCATATCCTGCTGACCACACCGGAAAGCCTTGCCCTGCTTACCTCCTACGAGGATGCGGCGCGCACCTTCGCTGGGCTCAAACGGGTCATCGTCGATGAAATTCACGCCCTGTCTGAGAGCAAACGCGGCGACCAGCTTATGCTCGCACTCAGCCACCTTGAAACGCTTTGCCCCGGTCTTCGGCGCGTCGGACTATCGGCCACGGTGGAGGACCCCGGCGCCATCGCGCATCTCCTCGCACGCCATCCCGATCCCTGCGACATCCTGCAGGCCGACCCTGGCCCTGCGCCCGATATTGCCATGCTCACCACCACCGACGCCCCGCCCTGGGCCGGGGGTGGGGCGGTCTACGCGATCCCGGCCGTGCTGGAGCAGATCAAGGCACACAAGACCACGCTCATCTTCCACAACACCCGCGCACAGGCTGAAATTTTCTTTCATAATCTGTGGCTTGCCAATGATGAGGCACTGCCCATCGGCATTCACCACGGCTCCCTCGACCGGGTGCAGCGGGAGCGGGTCGAAGGCGCGATGCAACGCGGAGAGTTGCGGGCGGTGGTTTGTACCGGCTCTCTCGATCTTGGGATCGACTGGGGCGATGTGGACCTCGTAATCCAGGTCGGCGCGCCCAAGAACGTCAAGCGTCTGGTGCAACGAATCGGGCGGGCCAACCACAATTACAACGCCCCCTCCAAAGCGCTTCTCGTACCCGCCAACCGGTTCGAGGTGGTCGAATGCGAAGCCGCGCTGCAAGCCGTGCGCGATCACGATCTGGACGGGGAACCAAAGGGGCGCGGGCCACAGGACGTGCTTTGCCAACATATCCTAATCCGCGCCTGCGCAGGGGCGTTTGACGCGGATGCACTTTTTGATGAGGTTCGAACAACAGGGGCCTATGCCGACCTCACGCGCGATGAATTTGAGGCCTGCATGGAATTCTGCGCCACTGGTGGTTACGCCTTGCGTGCCTATGACCAGTGGCAAAGGCTGCTGCAACGCCATGATGGACTTTGGCAGTTGCGCGATCCCCGCAGCGCAAGGCTGATCCGGATGAACAATGGCACCATTCAGGACAGCGACCTTTTGAAGGTACGGATGCACAGGACGCGCGGCGGCAAGCCCTTGGGCGAGGTTGAGGAGGCTTTTGCGGCATCCTTGACAAAGGGTGATACGTTCCTGATCGGTGGCCAAATAGTGCGTTACGAAGGCCTGCGCGAGATGGTGGTCGAGGTCAGTCGTGATAGGGGCCGTACGCCCAAGGTCGCCGTGTTTTCCGGCACTAAGTTCGCCACCTCTACCCAGTTGAGCGCCCGCATCCTGACCTTGATGAACAGCTGCGACTGGTCCGCTCTGCCCGCCCATACGGTCGAATGGCTTGAACTGCAAAAGCAGATGTCGCGCCTGCCCCAATCTGGGCGCCTATTACTGGAAAGCTTCCCCCATGACGGGCGCGAACACTTGGTGATTTACGGCTTTGCAGGGCGTAATGCGCAGCAGACGCTTGGGCTTATCCTATCTAAACGGCTTGAGGAGATGCGCCTTGACCCGCTTGGTTTCGTGTCCACTGATTATGCCACCCTGATTTGGGGACTGGAGCCCCTTACAGACGCGACTGGCCTTTTCGACATTGATGCGCTGCGCTCTGGGCTTGAGGTATGGCTTGCCGGTAATCAGTTGATCAAACGCACTTTTCGCGCCTCTGCTACAATTGCAGGCCTTATCCAGCGAAATACACCAAGCGCCAAGAAGTCCGGGCGGCAGGCCACGTTTTCGTCTGATATTCTCCATGACACATTGGCAAAATATGACCCTGACCACCTCCTTTTGAAGATCACCAGGCAAGAGGCGATGCGCGGACTGATCGACTTTGGACGGATTGAGGAAATGGTCATGCGCGTCGAAGGCCGCATTGACCTTCTGCGCCTGCCTCGGGTTACGCCGCTGGCCGCGCCTCTCTTTCTGGAAGCAGGCCGCACCCCTGTCGAGGGTCAGGCGCAAGAGCGCCTGCTGGCCGAGGAAACGGCGCGCCTAATGGAAGCGGCAGGGCTGGCCTGATCCCCACGAAGCACGACCACAACGGAGTGACCAGCGCGCCCCCAAATCCGCTTGCAAATCACACGCCCTCACGCCAAACAGAACGGAGCATGAACAGCTACGGCTTCACTCTCGCAGGCGCACCGCTTCTGGCGCTTGGCTCCGGCGCACTTTACTGGCCGGATCAAAAGTTGCTATGCGTCTCTGATCTGCACCTAGGCAAGGCCGAACGCCGGGCTAGGCTGGGCGACGCTCCCTTGCCTCCATACGAGACGCAAGAAACCCTTTCGCGACTGGAACAAGATCTGAAGGAAACCGGCGCTACCACGGTCATCTGCCTAGGCGACAGTTTCGATGACCGCGCCGCAGCCGAGGCCCTGCCAGAGGCCGCAAAGCTTTGGATATCCGCGCTTCAAGCCGGGCGCCGATGGGTCTGGATCGAAGGCAACCACGACCCGGGCCCCGTCGAGATGGGCGGTACTCATATGGCAGAGCTACCCCTACCCCCGATCACCTTCCGACATATTGCCCGCAAAAACCAAAGTGGTGAGATTTCAGGCCACTACCACCCAAAAACGACCCTTCATATCCGGGGCCGCTCTGTCACTCGACCGGCCTTCCTGATTGATGTGGACCGCGTGGTGATGCCGGCCTACGGCACCTATACCGGCGGTCTGCGCAGCCACGCGCCAGAACTTCAGCGTCTTATGCGTCAGGAAGCAATTGCTGTTCTGACGGGGCCCGTGCCTCGGCCTGCTCCGATGCCAGGACTACGCTAGGCCCGTTTATGCACGACTCCAGAAGGCCGCACTTCATCCGGTATGGCCAAAAGCTGCAGCTGAGCAAATCAAAGTGCCAATCATCCCAAGACGAGCGGCAGCCACCTTTCCCAGATCGAAATGACAGTCCAAGTGGATCAGATAGCAAGGGCATTAGATATCACTTTAAGCAGCACCCCTTTCAGCTGGTTTGTAAACAACGACCTGCAGAAATAGTACCATCAGAGCCACCATCCCAAAAAAACGCCAGAAGTCTGAACGTCATGGTGGATGATATGCCGATCGGGATCTGGTGGTAGATTTTTTCAAACGCACTAAGGGCACTTTCGAAGCGACAAGACCAAACGACGTGACCATCAAAAGACGTAAGACTTGTTCACAAGCGTAAGACCGGAATATCGTATACCGACAAACTCTTGGGAATATGCATGTGACAGTTTCGATTGATCTCAAAGAGAAAATTAACGCGAGCTTTCAGGCTCAAACCATGATGGCAACACTTGGGGCTGAGATCACAGAACTCAAAACCGGCGCGGTCGAGATTTCAGCGCCAATCGCGGCTGGCAGTCTGCAGCAGCAGGGTTTTGCCCATGCCGGGCTAACATTTGCCATAGGCGACAGCGCGGCGGGCTATTCCGCACTTAGTACTATGGCCCTCGATCAAGAGGTATTGACCACGGAAATGAAGATTAACCTGCTGGCACCCGGCGCAGGCGAAAGGCTGATCGCCCGCGGCAAGGTGATCAAAACGGGGCGGCGCCTGGTCATAGTGCAGGCGGATGTCTATGCACTTGATGGCGGGCAGGAGCGTCACATCGCGCTTCTGACTGGCACGATGATCCCGGTCACGCGCTGAGGCCTGCCGCAGGTCACGCCTGCAGCAGGCTTTCGTCTTTTCACCTCAGGCGGTCAGGCCTTCGGGTTCCGCCAAACCATTGGCGCGGCAGCAAGCTGTCACGGTGTTGGCCAGCAGGCAGGCGATGGTCATAGGTCCCACGCCACCTGGGACAGGGGTAATGGCCCCAGCGCGCTCGGCGGCTGAGGCGAAATCCACATCCCCCACAAGTTTGTTCTTGCCGTCCCGCTCAATGCGGTTGATCCCCACGTCTATCACGGTAGCGCCTTCCTTGATCCAGTCCCCCGGCACCATCTCGGGCCGGCCCACTGCCGCAACAACGATATCAGCGCGACGCACCACATCGGGCAGGTCCTTAGTTCTTGAATGAGCAATAGTCACAGTGCAGCTGTCGCCCAATAGAAGCTGTGCCATGGGCTTGCCCACAATGTTAGATCGCCCGATCACAACAGCATCCATACCTGACAGGCTGCCATGGTGATCGCGCAGCATCATCAGGCATCCAAGCGGCGTACAGGGCACCATGGATTTTTGTCCGGTACCCAACTGGCCAACATTGGAAATATGAAAGCCATCCACGTCTTTCTGTGGAGAAATCGAATTTATCACAAGATCTTCGTCAAGGTGTCCCGGCAGCGGAAGCTGCACCAGAATACCATGCACCGCAGGATCATTATTCAGCTTCTCAATCAGCGCCAGTAGGTCCTCTTCAGAGGTGTCCACATCCAGCTTGTGCTCGTAAGAGTTCATGCCGACCTCAACGGTCTGCTTGCCCTTGGAGCGCACGTAGACCTGGCTGGCAGGATCCTCGCCCACCAGCACAACGGCGAGGCCCGGCGTGATCCCGTTTTCTTCGTTCAACCGCGCCACATGGGCCGCTACCTTTTCCCGAACGCTTGCGGCAAAAGCCTTGCCGTCAATGAGTTGCGCTGCCATTTTCATATTCCTTTGACCATGCAAGGCGAGGCCCCCCGCCCAAAAAATATGGGCCGGGGTTCACCCCGGCCCTTGTTGGTTCAGAACAGCCCTTCGATCTGGCCGTCGTCATTGAGGTGGATCGATTCCGCCGCGGGTTTGCTCGGCAGACCCGGCATCGTCATGATCTCACCACAGACCACCACGACGAACCCGGCCCCCGCCGAGAGGCGCACCTCGCGCACCGGAACCGAATGGCCCGTTGGCGCGCCGCGCAGGTTCGGATCGGTCGAAAAGCTATACTGCGTCTTGGCCATACAGACCGGCAGATGGCCGTAGCCTTGCTCTTCCCAAAGTTTCAGCTGATCGCGAATCTTTTTGTCGGCCAGAACCTCATCCGCGCGGTAGATGCGCTTGGCGATGGTTTCGACCTTTTCAAAAAGCGACATGTCATCTGGGTAGATCGGTCCGAAGTTGGCTGTACCGCCGTCGACAATCTCAACCACCTTACGCGCGAGGTCCTCAGAGCCTTCCGACCCAAATTCCCAATGCTTGGAGACAACCGCCTCGGCGCCATGCTCGGCCACGTAGTCCTTGACCGCCTGCACTTCCGCATCGGTATCTGTGACGAAGTGGTTGATCGCCACGACAACCGGAACACCGAAGGATTTCACGTTCTCGATGTGACGGCCCAGGTTCGGGCAGCCGTTCCTGACTGCATCCACATTTTCCGCGCCCAGATCAGCCTTGGCCACGCCTCCGTTCATCTTCATCGCGCGCACGGTCGCAACCAGCACAACCGCCGACGGCGCAATGCCTGCCTTGCGGCACTTGATGTTCATGAACTTCTCGGCACCCAAGTCCGCGCCGAACCCGGCTTCGGTCACCACGTAGTCGCTGATCTTCAGCGCGGTCGTGGTCGCAATGACGGAATTACAGCCATGCGCGATGTTGGCGAACGGGCCACCATGCACGAAGGCGGGATTGTTTTCCAGGGTCTGCACCAGGTTCGGCTGCATCGCGTCCTTCAGCAAAACGGTCATCGCGCCTTCGGCCTTGATGTCGCGGCAGAAGATGGGGGAGCGGTCGCGGCGATAGGCCACGATCATGTCGCCAAGACGTGTTTCCAGATCCTTGAGGTCCTTGGCAAGACACAGGATCGCCATGACCTCGGACGCCACGGTAATGTCAAACCCGCCTTCGCGCGGAAAACCATTGGCTACACCACCCAGCGAGACATTGATCTGGCGCAGCGCCCTATCATTCATATCGACCACGCGGCGCCACTGTACCCTGCGCACGTCGATTTCCTGCTGATTGCCCCAGTAAATGTGGTTGTCGATCATCGCCGACAGCAGAGAGTGGGCCGAGGTGATTGCGTGGAAGTCACCAGTGAAATGCAGGTTCATATCCTCCATCGGAACAACCTGCGCATAACCGCCGCCAGCTGCGCCACCCTTCATCCCGAAGTTTGGCCCAAGAGAAGCTTCGCGGATGCAGATCATCGCCTTCTTACCAATCCGGTTCAGGCCGTCACCCAGACCCACGGTCGTAGTGGTCTTGCCTTCGCCCGCAGGCGTCGGGTTGATCGCAGTCACCAGGATCAGCTTGCCGCTGTCATTGCCCTGAACAGAATTGATGTAATCTTGGCTGATCTTCGCTTTATCATGGCCATAGGGCAGCAGATGTTCGGTAGGAATACCCAGCTTATCGCCAATATCCTGAATCGGCTTTTTCTTGGCTTCGCGTGCAATCTCGATATCGGATTTGTAGCTCATGATTTGTCCTCTGATAGCCACGTCGGGCAGAATCCCTCGGTCACGTCAATATACAGTCGGCCATTGTATACAAATTGCGAAACCGACATTTGTGCTTTCTGTTGCGTCGGGCGGCGATGGTTTTGTATCCGATAGGAAACCAGACAACCCGATTCTTGCAAAAATCTACGGCCCTAAAACCAACATGGACAGTGACATCCACCCAGTTTAGGTTCCGCGCGCACACGCTATTCTGAACTAGGGGAACCCATGTCAGCAGAAAACGAGAGCAGTCACTCAGCACCAAGTTGGTTCGTGCCGCCCGGCGAAGGCGATAGCTATGCTTGGATCTCCCTTTTTATAATTATTCTAGCTATCTATGGCCTTATCACTCTTTATGCTGCGTTTGATCGTTGGGCCGAACATCACTCGCAAGGCACCCCCTTTGCCAAGACAATTCCAACCATGCTGGCCATCGCCCTGCTTTACGAGATTTTCCCACTCGATCACTTCCATGCCTTTTTGCCAGTCACCGCTATTCTGATCGCCGTGGCGGCGGACTGGAACAAATACAGGCTCACTCATGCACAGGGTCTACACCCGTGGCAGACCGAAGTGGCGCGCGACGACCAAACCTCAGTTGTCGCCGAAAATACTGAAAAGGCTAAAGGAGATGCGCGCGATGTTTGAGCTCATGTTCACCTCCTTTCCCGTAATCATCCGGTACTACCAGCTCAAACGCCGGGGGGAGACGATGACGGTCTGGAACATGCGTACCGCCGTGTTCATGTGGGCTGTTTTGGCCTTTGGTCTGTTCCTTTTGATTTTCTACTTCCACCCAAAATCTTACACTGGCCTGCTGCCATTCCGCACAGTTTCAGTCGTCGCCCAGTCCGCTGGTCCAGTGACCGAGGTCAATGTCCGCAATGGTCAGAGGGTCAGTAAGGGCGATCTGCTGTTTAAGATCGAAGACAGCTCTCAACAAGCGGCGCTGCAAGAGGCGGAAGCACAGTTTGCCTTGATTGAAGCCTCCGAAGCCAAGGCCGCCGACAGCCTAAGTGCCGCCGAGGCGAGCGTTTCTGAAGTCATGGCCCAGTTGGACAAGCTGCGCGTCGATCTGGAGAACGCCCAGACCCTACGCGACCGCAACGTTGGCACACAGGACGCTGTACGTGAAGCCGAGGCCGCAGTGTCTGTGGCGGAGGCAGAACTGGTCGCCGCAGAGGCACAAGTCGCCCTCGTCACCGCTGATATCGAAGCGACCCTTCCCGCGCAACGACGCGCTGCTGAGGCATCGCTTGCAACGGCCAAAGCCGCTTTGGAGAAAACGCAAGTACACAGCTACACCGATGGGATCGTGACCCAACTGGCACTCAGCCAGGGCAGCCCGGCCTCCACGCTGATCCTGAGCCCTGCGATGATCATCATTCCCGACCGCCCCGAAGATCTGCCCATGCGGTTCATTGCTGGGTTCTCTCAGGTGGCGCGTTCAACCATGTATGAAGGGATGCCCGCCGAAATCGCCTGCGACAGCAATATCAATATCGGGTTCCGCAACGCCGTGATCCCCGCCCGTGTCGCCTTCCTACAGCCTGCAGTGGCAACCGGCCAAGTGGTTCCAAGTGGCAACTTACTTGAACTCAACAGGACACCGGGGCGCGGCTCGATCATGGCCTATTTCGAGTTGGAATACCCCGAACATGCCAATGTCATGCTTGATGGGAGCGGGTGCATCATCCAAACCTACTCGACCGAAATCCATGGGTTCGTGGGCCATGTAATAGCGGTGACTGGCATCATAAAAGCCGTAGGTCTACGTATTAAAGTCTGGGGCGGCCTAATCTCGGGCATCGGCCTATCTGGGGGGAGCGGGCACTAGGCTTCCGCTTCTTGCCGCTAAAAACATTCCCACCAAAGGCACGAAATCTTGGGTAGCATAGCCCCAAAAAGTAAAACGGCCCAATCCAATGGGGCCGTTTTCACATTGCGGACTGGCGCTAAGCGCCTTTGAAGTTCACTCGGCTTTCCGCCTCAAGCGCAGTATCGGTATCTAGTTCTTGCTTACGCTGCTCTTCAGCGGCCTCGGCTCGCTGCTTGCGGATACGGCCAAACTGCCCAATGGCAATTGCAACAAAAATGATGACACCGCCCGGAATCAAACCGGGACCGGGATCTTCACCCAACAGCACCATTGCAATAACAAGTGCAGCCACCGGCGAAAAGGACGTGGCCAGCGACACATCCCCCGACCTCGCATTCTTCAGCCCGAGGTTCCAGGCAAATTGTCCAATGATGATGACGATGATCGCATAGACCCAAACCCATTTCAGCACGACGCCCGAGAACAGATCCTGGAAATGAAGCGGACCGTAAAGGTAGATCGCCAACCAGTAGTAGATGATCGTTCCTAGAACCGTGCGGTAGATCGAGAAAATACCAAGCGGGATGCCCTGCAACCCCACGCGGCTGACCAGCGTAGAGGCAATGAACGAGATAGTCGCCACGGCCGCCGCGATCTCACCCTTGCCAAACGTGAAGCTTCCACCGTCATTCATAACGATCATGACAATGGCCCCCATCAGCGCAATGAGACCGGCCGCCATGGCCCATGGATCAAGCTGTTCCTTGAGAAAAAAATAGGTCGCCAAGAGGAAAAGAGGCGGCTCGATCCGGCCAATGAGGACCACATTCGTAACCGAGGTATAGTCAAGCGCGAGGAAAAAGAGCGCCGGGGTCACGGCCGAGGACAGCGTCGCCGAAATTGTGAGGATGATCCAATCCTTCCGGCTAAGCTTTTGGAGGTTCTCCCTCGTCCAGTCCCGCCAGAACATGAAGACCATCGGCACCAACGAAATCAGCGAGCCAAGAAACAGCAGGTTGCACAGCGTGATGGCGTTGCGCCCCATAACAGGATGCTCACGGCCGATATCAGCCAACAGCGAGACGATGGAATTGGATGAGGCGTAGATCAGCACGGCGATCCAGACAAGGCCGGCCCCTAGCAGGAAAGACTTCGCAGGTGACGATTTTTCAGAGGCCGTATCGCTCATAATGCTTCCTTTTTCGTGGCTGGCCCGTCCATATCAAGGAAAAACTGCGGTCGAGACAACCCCGACGGCGCTAACAGTCGTTCACGTCATGGGGATACGGAGAAACAATGTTGCAACAACCTGCCATCCTGTTAGGTACGGTTTCACGAAATCAGCATCTTCAATCACACTTGTGTGCAAAACCGCCTTGTACCAGAGCGCGAGACGCGCCAAACACCTACCTAATCGCTCATAGGACCGGCGGAGCAACGAATGATTGAAAATCAGGGCACTCGCGAACAGAAGATCGTCACGATCTATGACGACATCTACGATCTTCCCGATTGTCGGTCCTATTACCGTGCCATGGACAATGCCGGGTTCCGTACCGCGCATTTCGCGGCTACCGCCTTTCGCGCCGCTCTAGCGCAGGTGAAGGCGCAGCGCGGTCTTGAGCGGACCTCAGTGGTTGATTTCGCCAGTGGCTACGGGATCGCCGCCGCCCTAATGCGCCACGGGTTAGCGTTGGACGATGTGCTCGCCCGCTACCGCGATGCGTGGTTTGACGAGGCCAGTCCCGAAGAAGTGTCTGAAGCCGATAAAGCATGGCTTCACGCTCTACGCCGTTCGGGTGAAACAGACCGCTACATCGGCATCGACATCGCGGGCAATGCGCTAAGCTACGGGGAACGCACGGGTATTTTTGATGCAGCCTTTGCCGAGAACTTACAGGATGAAAGCCCGTCCGAGGCGCTTGCGGCAGAACTGGCCAAGACTGATTTGATCGTGGAGTGCGGCAGTGTCGCCCATATGTTGCCCGATGCGCTAGACCGGATGCTTGCGACCTGTGCCCGCGCGCCCTGGGTCGTTATGTCCCCCATTCGCGGAAATGATACGCAGGAGGCCCTGGATATCCTGCGCAAGCATGGGCTGAAGGTTGAGCGGCAGGTGGCGAAGCCGTACCCTCATCGCGTATTTTCATCGCCAAACGAACAGCGCCGTGCCATCGAGAATGCGCAGGCCCGTGGCTATGAAACCGATGGTTATGAAACCGAGGGGCGCTTTCACGCCCAAATCTTCCTGGCACGGCCAGAGGCCGAGGCAACACCTCTGAGCGCCTGGCCCAACTGGCCCAATGCGGGTGACTGATTGGACGCTATAATCACGCATAACTTGCACCCGATCACATCCGCGTGGCCAATCTAAAACTCTCTCAACACCGTCTTACATCTCGATGCATCATCAGACACTCAGCGGAGTTGAGCACATGTTGTCTAGACGTCATTTCCTGATTTCTGCCGCAGCGCTGCCGATCGCTTCACAAGCGGCGGCGTTGGTGGCACCCCCCCGCAAGCCATCCATTCTGACCTATAACAACGCGGCCATCGGCGGGTATGACCCTGTAGCCTATTTCCTCAAGTCAGGTCCAAGGATGGGGAACGCGTCCCATGCCGTGACATGGGACGGCGCCACTTGGCTATTTTCCAGCGCTACCAACAAGGTCGCGTTTGAGGCAGACCCAGAAGCGTTTGCCCCCAAATATGGCGGCTATTGCTCGTACGCGGCGGCCCTGAACTACGTGGCCCCCACCACGCCAGAAGCATGGAGCATCCACGAGGACCGGCTTTACCTGAACTTTAACCGCCATGTACGTTCTGTTTGGGAAAAGGATATTCCTGCTTACGTGGCAAAGGCCGACCAGAACTGGCCAGGGCCGCTTTTGGCCTGAGCCCAGTCGCAGCTTTGCACGTTGCACCCCCTTTGCCCTGCTCTGCATGCCACCATGGATCGGGGCACCATTGTTTTTAAATGAAAATAACCCTTAGATTGAACATTTTTGCGCCGGGATTTCTTAAATTTCGGCGCATACCGATTTCCTGAGTTATACTGGACATCTGAACTTTTTCGGGGCAATTCCCTTGGGATGGTGCCCTATGACTTCGACGACAGCCTGAAAGCCCGTTTGCAGCAAAACGTCGCAGATTTCGTGTTGGCAGACGCCGATCACTCTGCGCTGCGACCCGCCGCTGTCGCCATGATCGTCACCCCCCATCCCCACACCGGTGAGGCTACCTTCCTCATCACCCTGCGCGCGTCAAAGTTGAGACGTCATTCTGGACAATACGCCCTGCCCGGTGGGCGTCTGGATGAGGGGGAAACCCTACAGCAAACCGCCCTTAGAGAAACTAAGGAAGAACTAGGACTAACCCTGAGCGAGGCCGATGTGCTGGGGCGGCTGGACGATATGCCCACGCGGTCAGGATTTGTCATCGCGCCCTACGTGCTGTGGGATTCCCGACAAAGCAATCTGCGTCCCGAACACAGGGAAGTGGAGCGTGTCTTTCATATTCCGCTTTCAGATCTCGACAGCCCTAAAATCCCCACCTTCGAGAGTGATGAAGCGTTGGAAACCCCAGCCATGTGTGCACCCCTGGCCACGCTTGGCCATCAAATCTACGCACCAACAGCAGGCATCCTTTACCAATTCCAGGAAGTGGCGATCTACGGACGACCAACGCGTGTCGCGCATTTCGAACAACCCGCGTTTGCGTGGAAATAATCTTAAATAGGTGGGGTAATGCCCCACCTATTACATTACCATCAGGCAGGCTGCGTATAGCTTGAGGTCAAAAGCTGCGTGCCATTCGAGGTGGCCCAGCCAACCACGCTCCCTTGGTGAAGATAAGCCGTGTCACCCGCCACAAACACCTCCTCACCGGTACTTGTGGTCAGCGTCAAGCTGCCTTCCAGCACCTGGATCAGCTGGTAGGACGTCACCGGCATCGAGGGGATCACTGCCTGCGCATGAGTCGACTGGCTTACCTTCATGGTCCCTGCTGCATTCACGAAATCCACCCGCTCTGCCGAGATGGCACCGGCGGACATCCCACTTCCACTGCTTTCGGGCACTGTGATGCGGGTCAAGGCGGGGTTTGCGCCCGCTTCGGGCACCGGGCCATCAAGGATCATAAAGAACTTTCGAATGTATCCAGGCTGCTCCCATTGGCATTCGAGACCCTTTGGGATCACAAAGGCATCCCCGGCCTTAAGGTGCATTTCTTCGCCATCGGGCATCCGCATGATGAGCGTGCCTTCCAGCAGATACATGTATTCATCAACGCTATAATTGCCCATATGGTCAATAAACGCCGTGCAATCCCAAACACCTGCGAGGTATCCGTTGCCTTCGATCTCATGGTAGGTATGTCCATTTTGCACCGGCTCGCCCGAGAGAAGCTCGGTCGGGTCCATCTCTTCCCAACGTTCCATCCCCTTCCCGGGAGGGCCGTCGCGGTGAAATCGGGTGACGGCGTTTGACTGTGTCATGTCGTTCCTTTCTTGAAAAACGGGGTTTCGTCCTGCCAACAGGTGAAAATTGCGTCTGAGGTGCGGCTGTACATGTCCAGATGTTCACTGGTCACGGTGCGCATCCGGTCTTCAATATGGGCATAGGCCTTGTCCAAATGCGCCCGGTCCCGGAAGGTCAGGATGGTGAAAAACTGGTGCGTGCGATCTTCGTCAGTATCCATGGGCGTATCTGAAACACGTCGCCCCATGGGCTGGGCATCGATTATCAGATCGGCCTCGTAGAGCTCCTCAACAAAGCTGGCATATACTTCTGCAAACTCATCCACATCATGGCCACGCCGGAGGTTGAAGGCCGATAGCATGTGGATATGGCCCGTACACTGATTGCCATGCGAGTCTTTCATGGGGATGTCTTCACATTTATTCCGCAGCGCCTGGAAAAGTTTCGCCTGATAAACGGATCACTTGTCCCGGTTCGCGCCAATTGGGCGAGAGCGCAGGCACTTCGCGGTCGAAGGGCACACCTTCGGCTACAGGTTCATCAAGCTCCCGTGCGCATCGATGGCCGCTATAAATCGCAGCCGCGATTGTACCCGGTGCAAGCGCGTCTCCGATCCGTAACAGAGACGGCATGCCGAGGCCCGTGAGCTCCTGATAGAGGCTGTCCACCGGGCGCCGCATGGTCACCATCACCGTGGCAGCAGAAGGTACCACTGTTTCCGCACTCGTGTAGGCGCATTCCAGCACGACGGACCCATCTCGCACCTCGCGGATATTGTGCGACAATATCAGCTTTGCGCCTTTCTCCATCAGACGCTTCTGGATGAAATGTTGTTCTAGCGTGTTATGCGTCCAGGCCGACACCTCGGCACTTGGGGTCACGAAGGTGACATCGCACCCCGCCAGGAGCAGCTTTTCGGCAATTGCACCACCGGTGTAGAAATGGTCGTCGTCGAAAACCACCACCGGACCCTCGGGCACTGTGCCTGCAATCACGTCATCGGCAGTAACGAGCTTCGCGCCCGGCTCAACCGTGATACCGGTTGGATTCTGGCGTCCAATCCCATCCGTGGTCCATTTCGCGCCCGTCGCGATAATGATGCTGTCGGCGCCAAATTCCTGAACGGAGGCCGCGTCCAGCTGGCTGTTGAGGTAGAGATCCACATTGGCCATCTGACTGATCTGGTAGATCCGGTAATCCACCGCCCTGCCCCATTCGTTGAGCCCTGGCAGCTTACGTTCGCCGATCAGCCTGCCACCCGGCGCATCACGCGCATCGGCCAACGTCACCTGGTAACCACGTTGGCCAAGGGCACGGGCGCATTCCAGGCCGGACGGCCCTGCGCCCACGATCAGAATGTTCTTGTCGCTCTTGGCCTTTGCGATCCGCTCCGGATGCCAGCTGCGCCGCCATTCCTCACCCATGGTAGGGTTCTGGGTGCAGCGGATTGGGACAAAGTTGTGATCCCCCGACACGCAGATGTTGCAGCCAATGCATTCGCGGATGTCATCCACCCGGCCCTCTTCAATTTTCTTAGGCAGGAAAGGATCCGCGATCGAGGGCCGCGCCGCACCGATGAAATCAAGCTTGCCACCCTTGATCAGCGATACCATCGCATCTGGCGAGGTATAGCGCCCCACGCCAACAACCGGCTTGGTCGTGACCTGCTTAACGAAGGCCACGTAGTCGTCCTGATATCCTGACTGCTTGAAACGCGAGGTGGCGCTGTCGTGTTCCCATCCACTGATGTTCACATCCCAAAGGTCGGGCTCTTCGGCCAGCATCTCGACAAAATCGCGGCCCTCGCCATCACTGGTGAATCCGTAAGGCCCCATCAGTTCGTCAACTGCGAACCGGATGGCGACGGCGCAGGTATCACCCACCGCATCCTTGGTGTCCTGGAGGATTTCGCGGAATAGTCTGGAGCGGTTTTCAAGAGAGCCGCCGTATTCATCCGTGCGATGGTTACGATAGGGCGACAGAAAATGCGACATGGTCGAAAGCTGATGCCCAGCATAGACATAAATCAGGTCAAAACCGATACGTTTGGCCCGCAGCGCGGCGTCACGGTGCCATTTGCGCAGGTTGCGAATGTCCTCCTTGTCCATAGCGCGCGCTTGGATAGGGTCCTGGCTGGCAACGGGCTGATGCGAAGGCGCCAGAGGCACATCACGTGAATAGCGGTTGGCGGCCATCATGCCGGCATAGTTCAACTCAGCCCCAGCAAGGCTTCCAAACTCGTGAATACCGTCGCACATACGTGCAAAATACGGCTCGTCACGTTCGTCCCAAAGGCGCCCACCGGCCCATGGCGAATGCTCTGACGAGGGATGGATCTCGATTTCCTCGGTGCATACGACCGCCCATCCGCCCTCAGCTTTCGTGCGGCGCATCTCGGCCATACTAGAGGGGAAGGTGCGTCCCATGCCATTACAATGGGGCACCTGATAGAACCTGTTTTTCGCCGTCACAGGCCCAATTTTCACCGGTTCGAAAAGAATATCGTAACGTGCGTCTCGCGTCATAATCCCCCCTGGGTGCGCTATTGCCTTGAGTGATGCCGCTTAAGATAGGTTGGTTCGGCACGATGGTCCATTGAATATCTATTCAGTCAGATAATTAGCTGTAAAATACCTGCGTGACGCATCTGACATTTCAGTGGATAGTGCGGCGAACCGGACAGGAAAGATGATACTCATGAAGTTCACAAGGACAGGTATTTCAGACCGCGCGTTAGAGATTGCAGACCGGGTTGAGGCCTTCGTCCGCGAGAGCATTATCCCTTATGAAAAAGATTCCCGGATTGGATTTCACGGGCCCTCCGAAGATCTCGGACTCGAACTCAAGGCGCTGGCGCGCGAGGCAGGCGTCCTGACCCCTCATATCCTTGAGGATGGCCAGCATCTTACCCAGCGAGAGACAGCCTGTGTGCTGATGCGCTCAGGCTTGTCGCCGCTTGGACCACTGGCGTGCAACACAGCCGCGCCGGACGAGGGGAACATGTACTTGATCGGCAAGGTGGGCTCTGACGAGATGAAGACACGGTTTCTAGAGCCTGTTGTTCTGGGGAAGAAACGCTCAGCCTTTTTCATGACAGAGCCGGCGGCAGAGGGCGGGGCGGGTTCGGATCCTTCAATGATGCAAACCACTTGCGTGCAGGACGGCAATCACTGGGTCATAAACGGGCGAAAGGCTTTTATAACGGGCGCAGATGGCGCAGGGGTCGGCATCGTAATGGCCAAGTCCGAGGATGGGGCCTGTATGTTCCTTGTCGATTTGCCCAACCCGGCCATTCGGATCGAGCGGGTGCTCGACACAATCGATAATTCCATGCCCGGCGGTCATTCGGTGATCACAATCAACAACCTTCGCCTGCCAGCGGACCAGATGCTTGGTCAATCCGGCGAGGGCTTCAAGTACGCCCAAGTGCGCCTGTCGCCTGCGCGTTTGTCCCATTGCATGCGCTGGCTCGGCTGCTGCGTCCGGTCCCAGGAAATCGCCAGTGATTATGCCAACCGCCGCATGGCCTTCGGTAAGCCATTGATCGACCATGAAGGCGTGGGCTTCATGCTTGCCGAAAACCTGATTGATCTGCGCCAGGCTGAGCAGATGGTCTATTGGTGCGCCGATGTTCTGGACGGGGGGAATCGTGGCACGTCGGAAAGCTCCGTGACCAAGGTGGCGGTGTCCGAAGCGCTGATGCGCATTGCTGATCGCTGCGTGCAATGCATGGGTGGTACTGGCGTGTCACAGGATACGATCGTGGAGCAGATCTTTCGCGAAATCAGGGCCTTCAGAATTTATGACGGCCCAACCGAGGTGCATAAATGGAGCCTTGCAAAAAAGATCAAGCGTGACTGGACCCGCATTCAAGAGGCCTGAGCGCTTTACTTTCCGGCCATTTCAGGACGCCTCTGGTGGGAGTATTTCTGGAAAGATGAAGCGAACGTCGTGGCACATGTAGTAACGGGGATGGAGCCCTGACCAGACTTGTACTACGCGTGCGCGACTCACGCGTTTTGCGCTTTCCCTTTGGTCGCATCACAATATCTTTGCCTCTCAGAGAGGTGTGATGCTTTTAGAGATAGAACAGGTGACAAAATCCTATGCTGGGCCGGATGGTCCGGTGGAGGTTTTGCGAGGCGTTGACCTGACCCTCGATGTGGGAGAGACGCTAGCCCTGACGGGCGAGTCTGGGTCCGGTAAAAGTACGTTACTGCACCTAGTCGGCGGTCTGGACCTGCCCGATGCTGGCCGAATTTGTCTGGACGGTCGGGATGTCTCGTCGCTGGATGATGCGGGTCGGGCAGAGATACGTCGCGACCGGGTGGGGGTGATCTTTCAGCAGTTCAACCTGATCCCATCCATGTCGGTGGCTGCCAATATCGCCTTTCACGCCCGCCTTGCCGGACGCAATGATCAGGCGCATGCCGCGCATCTGGCCGAGGCGCTTGGCTTGTCGGCACAGCTCGACAAGTTCCCAGAGCAACTTTCCGGCGGGCAACAGCAACGCGTGGCCATTGCCCGCACTCTTACTGCACGGCCCGCACTTGTCTTGGCGGATGAACCCACCGGCAACCTTGATGAGGATACCGCAGCGGAGGTAATCGACCAAATGCTGGGCCTTGTCCGAGATACTGGCGCGGCACTGATGATGGTCTCCCACTCCCCCGCTTTGGCGCGGCGGATGGATCGGCAGCTACATCTAAGCCTGGGCCAGCTGGCATGATCGCGGCCGGGTTCGTAGCACTTTGGTCCCATTGGTGGCGCAACAAGCTGCAACTGATGACGCTGCTCGCAGGGCTTGCCCTTGCCACGGCGCTCTGGTCCGGGGTGCAGGCCATCAATTCAGAAGCGCGCGCCAGCTACGATGCCGCAGCCGCCGTTCTGGGTGAGGGCCGATTTGATCAATTGATCCCAGCAAGTGGCGACAGCATTCCCCTAGAAAGCTACGTTCTGCTTAGGCGGGCGGGTTGGCATGTATCCCCGGTATTGGATGGAACTCTCAATGTCGGAGAGCTTAGGGTTCGCATCGTAGGGATCGACCCTTTGACGGCTCCGGGTGGGGCCGGAACCTCTTTTCTGTCGGCGACACCTGAGCTGCAGGACTTCCTTGGTGATGGCATAGTTTTCGCCGACCCGGGCATTACCGACGCCCTCGGGCGCGATATTGAGCAGAGGGTGATCCCCGATCAGGGCCTTGCTCCGGATACCGCCGTTATGGATATCAGTGTGGCTGCTGAAATCCTTGGTATGTTTGATGTCGTGTCGCGGCTGTTGGTGGCCGAGATCCAGCCATTGGGCACCCCACCTATCAACACTGTTGCGCCTGACCTTGTACGACGCGTGGCACAAGATGGGGCAGAGGTCGGACGCTTAACAGACAGTTTCCATCTCAATCTGACCGCCTTTGGTCTACTTAGCTTTGCTGTCGGTCTGTTCATCGTCCATGGCACGATTGGGCTTGCGTTTGAACAAAGGCGCGCGATGGTGCGCACCCTGCGTGCGCTTGGGATGCCGTTGCACGTGTTGATCGGGCTGATGGCAGTGGAAATGGCAGTGTTTGCTGTTATGGCAGGTGGGCTTGGGGTCTTACTTGGCTACATCATCGCGGCGGCGCTTTTGCCTGATGTCGCTACAACGCTGGAAGGCCTGTATGGAGCGCAGATTTCGGGTGCATTACAGCTCCGGCCAGATTGGTGGCTGACTGGGCTGGGTATCGCCTTTGCCGGGACCGCGCTTGCAGCCAGCGGGGCGTTGTGGAAAATCGCTAAAATGCCCCTGCTGGCAAGTCCGGGTGGCAGGGCCTGGGCGTTGGCCTCGGGCAAGGCAAGGCGCTGGCTGACGATGACAGCCCTTGCGATGCTTGCGCTGGCGGTCGGGATTGCCATGATCGGCCACGGGCTTGCACTGTCTTTCACCTGCCTCGCCGCCTTGCTCATCGGAGCCGCGCTGCTGCTGCCTGCACTGCTTGATAAGGTACTCGCCGTTGCAGAATGCAGCGCGACACGCGTTAGGTGGGAATGGTTCTGGGCTGATACGCGACAGCAATTGCCAGGGCTGAGCCTGGCCCTGATGGCGCTTTTGCTAGCGGCGGCGGCCA
The DNA here is from genome assembly GCA_963691795.1 of Roseovarius sp. Classification (GTDB taxonomy): domain Bacteria; phylum Pseudomonadota; class Alphaproteobacteria; order Rhodobacterales; family Rhodobacteraceae; genus Roseovarius. The sequence continues at coordinate 1,830,216 of OY829373.1, read as the reverse complement.
ACATCGGTGTGTCGACCATGGTGTCAAGTTTTCGGCTGACATTCGTAGATTTCCTCGATCAACGCCTTGCCTCAGAACTTTACGTGCAGGCCGATGACGAGGCACAGGGCGCTGCCCTTGAGGCCTTTTTGCTGGAACACGCCAATGAGGTTATGCCGTTGCTCTCAGCCGAAACGCAGCTGGCCAAACAGCCGGCTGAGCTTTTCGGCGCACGGGTTGGCACGACCTACCGCGAGAACTGGGGATTTCTTGATTCGGGGCAAGCGCCTTGGGACAAGGTCGCAAAGGGTCAGGCTGTCATAATCAATGAACAACTGGCACGACGGTCTGGGATCAGCGTGGGGGACAGATTGAGCGTGGGCAAGGATACCGTTTTGCCCGTCGTGGGGATTTTTGGGGATTACGGCAATCCGATCGGTCAGGCGATCATCTCAGAAACACTTTTTACCACGCTACATCCTGACATCCTCTCAACCCGGTTTGGTCTGCGGACGTCGGATGCGAACGCCATCAAAGACAAGCTTGTCGGGGAATTTGGCCTCTCGGAAGCACAGATCATTGATCAAGCTGCCATCAAGGCCTTCTCACTTGACGTATTCGAGAGGACATTCACAGTGACGACCGCGCTCAACATACTGACGCTTTCGGTGGCCGGGTTTGCGATCTTGACCAGCCTTCTGACGCTAGCCAGCATACGTGTCCCGCAGTTGGCCCCAGCCTGGGCTATGGGGCTAACGCGCCGTGAGCTGGGCGTGCTGGAGTTGGTACGAGCGATCATTCTTGCCATGCTAACCATGATAATCGCCCTGCCCCTTGGGCTAACCTTGGCGTGGATCCTGTTGGCAATGGTGAATGTGGAGGCGTTCGGCTGGCGTCTACCAATGTTTATCTTTCCAGGCGATTATGCACGGCTGGCGATCTTCGGCGTAATGGCAGCGGCACTTGCCGCGCTCTGGCCTGCACGCCGCCTTGCGCGGACACCGCCCGCAGACCTATTGAAGGTGTTCAGCAATGAGCGTTAGAACACTGATCCTATGCCTGCTTTTCCCTTTCACAGCATGGGCGCAAGGCTTCGCGGGGATGGGCAGCGACGCGGAAGGCTTTGCCATTCCTAAACCTGACATGGCTTTTGTCTTTCCAGCAGATCATGGCCCGCATCCCGCCTACCGGATTGAATGGTGGTACCTGACCGCCAACCTTCAGGACGCTGCTGGAACGCCTTATGGGCTGCAATGGACCCTTTTCAGAACCGCCCTCGCCCCGGAGGAAAGAGACGGCTGGGAAAGCCCTCAGATTTGGTTTGCCCATGCCGCCGTCACCACGAAAGAGGCTCATCTTGTAGCAGAACGCTTCGCCCGTGGCGGGATCGGTCAGGCCGGGGTGGAGACTGCGCCCTTCACGGCTTGGATTGATAATTGGGAAATGTCCGGCGCAGGTTTCGACAGCATGCGCCTGAAAGCCACTGGGGGTGAATTCGCCTATAATATGGCGCTTGAGGCGCAGGGACCTATCGTATTTCAGGGGGATGAGGGCTTTTCGGTCAAGTCAGAACAGGGTCAGGCCAGCTACTACTACTCGCAACCATTTTTCGATATCGCCGGCACCCTCGCCCTGCCGCAGGGAGAGGTTGAGGTTAGTGGCTCGGCCTGGCTGGATCGGGAATGGTCCTCGCAACCTCTGGCAGACAATCAGACGGGATGGGATTGGTTTTCGCTGAGTTTTAAGGGAGGTGAGAAGATGATGGGCTTTCGCCTGCGTCAGATGGATGGCGGCGTTTTCACCTCGGGCACATGGATCTTGCCGGATGGGACGGCCACACCCATGGCCAATGGCGTTTTCACTGCGGAGCCAATGGAGCTTTCAAACACGTATGGGCGTGACATCCCCACCACGTGGCGCGTGAGCGTACCAGAACGGGGGATGGACGTGACCGTTTCCGCCCTAAATCCAGACGCATGGATGGATGTATCCGTGCCCTATTGGGAAGGGCCTGTCACTATAACGGGCAGCCATGACGGCGTCGGGTATTTGGAGATGACGGGCTATGAGTGAATCTAACAGAAGTGACCTGACTGTTTATTATGACGGGGCCTGCCCGCTATGCCTAACAGAGATTGCGCATTACAAGGCGCAGCCTGGGGCGGAGCGTATTCGCTTTGTTGATGCCGCCAATGAGTCGCTTCCGGGTGATCTGGACCGCGACACTGCGCTCGCTCGGTTTCATGCGCGCCGCGCGGATGGATCCCTGGTCTCGGGGGCGCAGGGCTTTGCCGAGGTCTGGCAGCGTCTGCCGCGTTGGAGCTGGGCTGCGCGGCTGGCCTCTGTGCCCGGTATGTTGTGGGTTATGGAACGGATGTACCGCGCCTTTCTTCCGATACGGCCAACCCTGTCTCGCGCCTATGGCAGGTGGGTGAAACGGGATTAGGTGAATAGAAAAACGCCAGCCAGCTGATCTTGTAGATAACTTTCAAAAAAATCAGTAAACGACGAGACAAGTGGGGGAAACTGTTCATAAGGCGGATAAAAAAGGGTCAGCCAAAGTGGCTCTGCCTCCCAGTCGCCAAGGATTTTGACCACTTCGCCAGAGGCCAAACCCGAAGACACAAAGAAGTCCGGCAGGAGCGTCATCCCCTGCCCTCGCACCGCCAGACCATAGAGTAGGTCGCCATTGTTCACCATGATATCAGAGCCGGCCTGAATCTTGCGCGACAGCCCCCCCTTGGTGAAACACCAGCTTTCAGTTGACGAGCCATCGCCATAGGACATGCAGTGCTCGGACAAAAGATCATCCGGGGTTTCCGGCACGCCAATCTTGTCAAGCAGGGACGGCGCAGCAATCACGTGGCGCGGCACAACACATATCTTGCGCCAGATGGTCGACAGGTCGGCGGGCGGTCGAGAGATACGAATGGAGAGATCGAAGGGATCATCCATTATGTCCACCAGCCGATCTGAAAGGTCTACACTGACGCTCACCAATGGATAGGCCCTGCGGAATGCATCCAGCAATCCCGGCAACAGGCGCACCCCCATCGAGAGGGGCGCATTAAGGCGTAAATGTCCCCGGTCCGGACGGCTCTCACGGGTGATCTGATCCGTGGTTGCGTCGAGGTCCGCCAAAAGGGGAGCATAGCGTGCCGCGACGGTGGCACCGATCGCCGTCAACGTGACTTTCCGAGTTGTTCGTAAGAGAAGTTGCTGGCCTAAATCTTCTTCCAGCCGCGCGACGGTTCGGGTCACGGTTGAGGGCGTTAATCCAAAATGTCGAGCCGCTCCAACAAAGCTTTGCTGGCGGGCAACCTCAAGAAAAATGCGGATAGGTCGAATATCTTCCATAGCAGAATTATTGCTAAAAATACAACTAAAATCCAAGTTTTATCTACTGTATATAGCATTTAATTTACGTCGCATTCCTCATCCCTTTTCGACTCAATTCAGGCACTCAATGCTGACACATGTAAAAATAACTGATCAGAACTCCCAGACCGAAAAAATGATACAGTTTACAAAAACCTGCAAACAACTGTTCAAATAAAGCCTTATTTCTTGGTTTGCTTGGAATTACAATTTTCGACCAGTTTTTATCATCATGTGAGAGTCACTGATCAGGATAGGATTATGTTTAAGGTTCCTGTACGCACGCGTGTACCTCACTGATCTGCGTGGAGCGCACAAAATCGTCAGATTTGGTTTTGGTTTAAAACTGACTTCATCAGCCACCCCTTTCCCCATACAGAAAGGGTCAACCAATTTCTTCCTCCAGCCACTCGGCGAATGCACGTGAGGCAGGGGTTTCTGCATGAGCTGCGGGAGGGATGACAAAGTAGCTTTCAGTCAAGGCCGGCGCGTGATCAAAAGGGCGCACAAGATCTCCGCTTGCCAGAAGGTCTGACACCAGCAGATCTTGCCCCATAGCCAGCCCCGCCCCAGCCCGGGCCGCCATCAGCGAAATCACGTAGGTCGAGCCAAGATTGACCGCGCGACCTGCATGCTCAGGTCCGCCCCCGGATTTGAACCAGGCCGCCCACGAACCCGTCACCCCAGCGCAATCAAAAAGCGGGACCGATGCGAGGTCGAACCCCGTCTTTGCAATCGCCGGCGAACAGACTGGAAAATATTGCTGCTGTGCCAATTCGCGGGCGCCAGGTGACATTTCTTCGCGTCGCCCAAAGCGAATATCCATAGCTGCCCGTCCTGCATTCTTCTCTGGATCCCAGATAGGCGTCGCCACGTTAAGGACCAGCCACGGATGACGTGCGCATAAACGGTCCAGACGTGGGGCAAGCCAGAAGGCCGAGAAGGCCAGGTTGCATTTAAGCACCATCGTGCGCCCTCGATCCGCTCCGGTGAAGGCCTGCGTGCCGGTTGCGATCAGATCGAACGCCTCCCGTAGCACCGGCAGGTAGTTGCTACCCGCCTCGGTCAACTCGATCGCGCGGGTCTTGCGCAAGAAAAGCTCGGTACCCAGAAAAGCTTCGAGGCTGCGAACATGCTGGCTGACGGCAGATTGGGTCAGGTTCAACTCTCCTGCCGCACGCGTGAAAGACAGGTGCCGCGCCGCAGCCTCGAACGCGCGCAACCAAGTCAGCGGCGGAAGATCAGAGTTCGACACAGATACACAACCCATACATTAATTTTACTTATGACATAGTCGTGAATCCTTTGTTTGTCAGTTGTAAATTCAACTGACATCCTTTGGTCTATCACAAAAAATCATAGGTGCGCTCATGCTACAGTCCGTCCCCAAGCCCAACCTGACCCACTGGCAGGAACGCGTCGACATGGCTGCAGCATTTCGATGGACAGAACGGCTGAACCTGCATGAGGCCGTAGCAAATCACTTTAGCCTAGCGGTCAACGAGGAAGGGACAGAGTTTCTGATGAACCCGGAACTGGTCCACTTCAGCCGCATCCGCGCCTCGGATTTGTTGCACCTCGATGCCAATGATCCAAATACCCTGGACAAACCTGGCGCACCAGATCCTACCGCCTGGAGCTTACACGGATCACTGCATCGGCTATGCCCGCACCACCGTTGTGCGATGCATGTACACTCCGTACACGCCACGGTTCTCGCCTCGTTGGCAGACAGCAATATCCTTCCCATCGACCAAAATACAGCCATCTTCTACAATCGTTACGTGATTGATGAAGAATTTGGCGGTTTGGCCCTGGGCAATGAAGGGGAACGCTGCGCCGCTTTGCTGAGCGACCCCAAGAAAAAGGTTATGATCATGGGCAATCACGGTGTGATGGTTCTTGGCAATACAGTCGCGGAAACGTTCAACCGTCTCTACTACTTTGAGCGCGCGGCAGAGACGTATATCCGCGCGCTTCAAACTGGCAAACCCATGCGCGTGCTTTCTGACGAGATTGCCGAGAAGACCGCGCAGGAAACCGAAAACTATCCAGGACTGGCGGAAAGGCACCTTGCGGAGCTCAAGCTCATTCTGGATGACGAAAACTCTAACTACGCATCCTGACAACAAACACTTGTGAGAGCATGCCCAATGACCGACGCAGCCTTTGATCCAGCCGCAGCGCCTAGCGCCGAAGTGCCTTCTGACCCGGAAGATGCACGCTGGAACCACCGCCCAACAGGACCCGTTCAAACGAACCCGCTTTTCGAGTGGCCACCAAAGTTTTACGAAATTTTCAAATGGTACAGGGGATCGTGGTTGCAGATCACGTCGATCAGCATCGCGTTGCTCATTGCGATTGTCGCTTACACATCGGCTTTGCCTCCGCTCGAGAATATGAAGACGTTCGAGGCGGGCTGGATGTTCCGAATCTGGCTGCTGAACATGATACCTCAGATCGCAGTCGCAGGTTCACTTCATTGGTGGCTTTATGTCCGCAAAAGCCAGGGCATCCAGTTGAAGTTTGACGCACGTGATCTGTCCCGCAACAACAGTCTGTTTACATTCAATAATCAAGTGTGGGACAATATTTGGTGGACATTGGGCAGCGCGATGACGGTGGCAACCGCCTATCAATGGATCGTATTCTGGGCAATGGCCAATGGCTATGCGCCGACCGTGACATGGGACACATCGCCACTTTGGTTTGTGGCTTGGATCATAATCATTCCGATGTGGAGCAGCATGCATTTCTACTGGGTCCACCGGCTGGCACATCATCCTAAGCTATATCGCCACATCCATGCCGTGCATCACCGCAACATCAATGTGGGGCCCTGGTCGGGTATTTCGAACCACTGGTATGAGAACCTATTGTATTTCAGCACATATTTCATTCACCTGATCATCCCGTCGCACCCGCTTCACGTGATGTGCAACATCTATTTCCAACAACTGACGCCGGCCTTCTCCCATGCTGGGTTTGAGAAGATTATAAAAACTCAAAGCCAGTCGATGCGCGCAGGTGACTTTTTTCACCAGCTCCATCACCGGTACTTTGAGTGCAACTATGGGACCTCTGAAGTCCCGTTTGATCGCTGGTTTGGAACGTACCACAATGGTAAATCAGAAGGCACACAAGAAGCCCGGATGCGCAAGAAAGACATGTATCGAAATAAAGCCGCGCGATAAGAGGGTCGCAACGCACCAATGCGGCTTTGTCGAACGTTTGGCTTAGCGGGCGCACCCCAAGTCCACAACAAATCGCTCTGACAAGCCAGGCATGATCTACCTTGCGCAATGGGCTGCATAGCTGATCGTGACTGGGTTGGTTATCTACCAGACGCGCCTCGACCACAATGGTCCTGCACGATACACCTCCTAACCATCCCGCCTACTCGGCCAACCAAAAGCCAGCGCATGAAACAGCCTTCAAGACCAGCTGGCTGAACGAGAGCGTGCTTAGAGTGACTTCGCTCATCTAAACGGAAGAGCCCATGCACGAACGTTTTACGCAAAGCAATCACCACAGCTACACATGACATGTAGGCAAGGACAGCCAAATGGCGTTCTAGAATAAATGGACTTTGGCAGCCGGCTGATAGAGATTTCAGGCTATATGTTGGCGCGGCTTCATCCGCTGGCATGCATGAGGTTCGTGCTAAGCAGGGTAAGCTTCCTACATCTGTGCATCATGTGGCGGTGTACAAAAAATCCCATTCTATCCTAGAGAAAACGCAATCGTTCTTGACCGAGGCAGGGGGTACTGCCCCCCGAACCCCTAGAGTACTTCTGGAAAGATGAAGAACAATGGGCTTGCTATACTTTTCCTCATGTACTCTCGTCAAAGGCTGGCTAACCACCGGGGTCCAGTAAGATTTTCGGCGCAGCGACCTGACCTGTGCGGATGTCGCTGAAGGCGCGCGCGCCATCCGAAAGGGGGCGCGCCTCTGTCCAGTTGAGCGGACCGAGGCGGCCATCAAAAATAGCCTGGGCCGTATCGCGAAAGTCATCAGCCGTGTAGGTGTAAGTGCCGATGAATGTGATTTCCTGAAGCGTCATGCGCCGAATGTCCAACCCGGCGGTATTCTCGCCCAGACCGATATGCATGATCACACCCCCCGGCTGCACATGGGCAGAAGCGGTGGTGCGCGTAGCTGCAAAACCCACACCGTCAATCACCAGTTCAAACAGACCCACACTCTCTAGATCACTTATGTCAATCAGCCTGAAATCTGCACTTTGAGCAATCGCCGCACGGCGGGCCGCATTGGGTTCAAGCAGGGTCACATCCGTGATCCCCTGCGCCACCAGGCTCAGCGCAGCGCCAAGACCAATCGCTCCACCACCGATTACAAGCGCACGCGTCCCTTCCCCCCCACTGAAAAGAGCGCGCCTTGCCAGCCGCACAGCATGCCAGCCGCAGGCAATGGGCTCGGCCAAGGCCGCGTGATCCAAGGATGCGTGGTCAGGTACTGTTACCAGATTACGGTCGGGCATCGTCAGATACTGGGCAAACGCGCCCTCGCGCGGTGGCATAGAGATAATCTGACGGTCCGGACACAGGTTGTCGCGCCCTTCCTTACAGGCTTGGCTTTCACCCATGGTCACAAGCGGATTAACCGTGACTCGTTCCCCATCGCGGTCGCCACCAACGATCACGCCAGCCGCTTCATGGCCGAGGATGAGAGGCGCAGGGCGGCGTTCATCATGACCGAGATAGGCATGCATATCAGAGCCGCAAATGCCCACACGTTTAATCCGGATTACCTGTTCGCCAGGGCCCGCCACGGGTGTCTGCGCCTCGCGGTAGTCGAGCGCCTCTGGCCCGGTATAAACCAATGCCTTCATTTCGCGGTGTATCCCCCATCAACCATAAGCACTTGACCCGTCACGTAGGCCGATGCGTTCGAACAAAAAAAGAGCAGCGGCCCATCAAGGTCTTCAGGCTCTCCGTTACGCCCGATACAGGTCTGCGCCGCATTACGCGCCGCGCGTTCGGGATCGGAAAATACCGGAATGGTCAGTTCAGTTCTGAAAAAGCCCGGACCAATGGCATTGGCTGTTATACCGTCAGCAGACCATGCCTCGGCCATCGCGCGGGTTAACTGAGCAATGCCTCCCTTGCTGGCCCCATAGGCCAGACCGGCGGGAAAGGCGCGGGTTGTCTGAAGGGAGGCGAAGTTCAGGATGCGCCCCCAGCCTTTGGCCTTCATGGCAGGCACCAGTTCCTGCGCCAGAAAAAATGGCGCAGCAAGGTTTAGATTGATAGTTGTGGACCAACCCTCAAACGTCACGTCATCGGCCGCCTCGCGCGTGTTGATCCCAGCCGCTGTTACCAAGATATCGGGGGGGCCGAACGGCTTTGAAACCGCCTTGGCCAGATCGCCAAGCGTTGCCACATCTGCCACGTCATGAGCCACGGCCGCAGCGGCGGCGCCAGATGCGGCGGCCCAGTCATCAAGTACATCGGCCCGACGCGCCACGCCGACCACCTTAGCCCCGGCGCGCATCAGCGTATCTGCCGCCCGCCGGCCGAGACCGGCACTTGCGCCGGTCACACAGGCCACGCGGCCACTCAGATCAAAAAGATCACATGTCCTGCCGTTGACTGGCCCATCACCCTGCATCGGGATCAGGCTTCGCCCGTGAGGTCAAATTCTTCTTCAGGGAAATACTTCTTCAGACGAATATCGGCCGTGCGGGCGTGTCCTTCCATCCCTTCGAGGCGAGAGATGCGCGCAGTGGCCTCGGCCACCGGCTTGGCCCCGTCTCGGGTTGCACGCTGCCAAGTGACGATTTTCATGTACTTGTGCACACTTAGACCACCCGTGTAGTTCGCAGCGCCCGAGGTCGGCAAAACGTGGTTGGTGCCGGACGCCTTGTCACCGAAGGCCACGGTCGTCTCCTCACCGAGGAAGAGCGAACCGTAACAGGATAGTCGGTCCAGCCACCAGTCAAGGTCTGCAGCCTGTACGGTCAGGTGCTCTGGTGCGTAATCATCTGAAGTTGTCGCCATTTCTTCGCGATCCGCGCAAAGGATAACCTCGGCATAGTCGCGCCAGGCGGCGGTAGCGTTGTCCCGGTTCACCTCAGGCAGGTCATCGATCAGTACGGGCACAAGGCGCATCACTTCCTCCGCAAGGAGGCGATCGTCGGTGACCAGCCAAACCGGCGAGTTATAGCCATGCTCGGCCTGACCTACGAGGTCAGTTGCAACCACCATCGGGTCCGCGCTTGCATCTGCAAGGATCAGGCTGTCAGTCGGTCCGGCAATCATGTCGATCCCGACACGCCCAAACAGAGTACGCTTGGCTTCAGCCACAAACTGATTGCCCGGACCCACAATGATGTTTGCCTTAGGCAGGCCGAACAGGCCAAACGCCATGGCAGCTACGCCCTGCACACCGCCCATGGCAAGGATCGTGTCCGCGCCGCAAAGGTGCGCTGCGTAAATGATTGCTGGCGCGATGCCCACGTCTGGGCGGGGTGGAGAGCAGGCCACGATGTGCTCACAACCAGCTACCTTAGCTGTGGTTACAGTCATGATCGCACTTGCGATATGGCTATAACGACCACCCGGAACGTAGCAACCCGCGCCCTTTACGGGGATGCTTTTCTGTCCTGCGACAAGGCCTGGCACCACCTCGACCTCGATGCTGCGCAGCGTTTCCTTCTGGGCCTCTGCAAAGCGACGCACATTGTCATGGGCAAACTGAATGTCTTTCTTCAGCTTTTCCGGAACCGCTGCGGCAGCGGCTTCAATCTCATCCTCGGTGAGGATGATGTTGCCTTCGTACTTGTCGAACTTAGCCGCGTATTCTATGGCCTTCGCATCGCCACCCTCGTCAATGTCGTTGAGGATATTCCGCACGGTTTCCGATACATCAGAGGCGTGGCTAGCTGAGGTCAGCGTTGCTTTTTTCAGGTACTCTCTGGCCATTGGGTTCTATTCCTGGTTCTGCAGTTGCACGGGGCCGCGCCTGGCAAAAGCTGCGGCGGTTGTTTGGGTTGGACCCTGCGGAAGATGTCATACATCGCCCAGCAAGAGCCACGTCTGAAATCGCGCGCCCAAGATCGAAAAACTACCGACCCTAACGGAATTATTCATCCGAACTAGCCGACTCAACTTTGCGAAAAGACAGCGCGACTGATAACAATGTAAGCGCTTACATTTCAATTGGCAATCATGTTGATTGGCCTCAAATCAATATTTGCGCTTTCGCCTGTCACTGTGAAACACTGATACAGCAAAAAGGACGAGGCCTCGACATCATACGATGAGCACAAAAAGCCCCTTACCGGCCGAGATCGTGCCGACGCTTGCAGACGTGGCGCAACGCGCAGGCGTTTCGACCGCGACGGTATCAAGATGCCTGAATTCGCCCAACCAAGTGCATCAGAAAACCCGCAAGCGGGTGATGGCGGCGGTCGACGAGCTGGGCTATTCGCCGAATTTTAGTGCGCGATCCCTGGCGGTCAAACGCACCAACACGATCGGGGCAATCATTCCGACCATGGACAATGCCATCTTCGCTCGTGGCATCCAAGCCTTTCAGGAAGAACTGGGCCGTTCGGGCGCGACCCTGCTTGTAGCCAGTTCCTCCTACAAGCCAGACCTGGAAGCGGAACAGGTGCGCACCCTGATCGCGCGGGGGGCTGATGGCCTGCTGCTGATAGGGCATCAGCGTGACCCCAAGGTTTATGACTTCATCGATCGACGGAACGTTCCGGTTCTTGTGTCCTGGGCATTTAATACCGATCAGACACGTCCCTCGATCGGCTTCGACAATCACGCCGCCATGAAAGCCATGGCCGACAAGGTTCTGGAGATGGGTCACCGTGACATCGCCGTCATCTCGGCCTGGCAGGCCGATAACGACCGCGCGCGAGAACGTGTTCTAGGCATCCGGGCAGCGCTGCGCGATGTAGGCCTTGATGCAGACAACCTGAACGTGGTCGAAACAGATTATTCTATCGAAAAAGGGGGCGAGGGTTTTGCCGAGATAATGTCTGCCTACCCCCGACCGACGGCCGTGATTTGTGGCAATGACGTTCTGGCCGTCGGGGCCATGCAAATGGCGCAGACGATGGGTCTACGAGTGCCGGATGATGTGTCCATCACCGGCTTTGACGACATCGAGCTGGCCAAGGTCACCACCCCCGCCCTCACTACCGTTCATGTTCCCCACAGAGAAATGGGACGTCGCGCTGCGCAGCATCTTTGGCGCATGATGGGTGGCGCACTTGAAGACGAAAGCCAGTGCCTCGAAACAGAACTTCGTCTACGCGGCACCCTGGCCGGCCCAGCGGCAGCAGAATGACGAACGATACATACTAAAAATTTCGTAAGTTTGCTGCAAAAGGTTGGGACCGACGTAGGTTTTTTACAAGCTCCACCCTAAAACCGACACGATATTTGCTTCCAAGAGTGGTTGCGCCCTCTTTCGACTCGGGTATGCTCTCGTCGTCAACCGGGCGTGCTAGGCCGGGATATAATCACAGGGAGAATATTATGAGAACCAAACTGATCCTTGCGGCAACGCTGCTTGCCACAACGGCGATCGGCGCATCCGCTGAAACGCTGCGATGGGCGCGGGCGGGCGATTCGCTCACACTCGATCCGCATGCTCAGAACGAAGGACCGACCCACACGCTGGCCCATCAGATTTATGAGCCGCTGATCATCCGTGATCACTCTGGTGCGTTCCAGGCAGCTCTGGCGACAGATTGGGCCCCCAAGGAGGGCGACCCAAATGTATGGGTCTTCAATCTGCGCAAAGGTGTGACCTATCATGACGGCGCAGACTTCACGGCGGAAGACGTCGTGTTCTCGATCAACCGTGCGAAATCTGAAAATTCAGCCATGAAAGAACTGCTGAACTCCATCGTGGAAGTGCGTGCAGCAGATGATCACACCGTTGAGTTCGTCACAAACGGCCCGAACCCGATCATGCCTGCCAACCTGACCAACCTGTTCATGATGGACAAAGGCTGGACAGAGGCCAACGACGCCACAAACGTGCAGAATATCGCGGGCGGTGAAACGACTTTTGCGTCAGCCAACACTAACGGTACCGGACCTTACGTGATGGTTAGCCGTGAACCCGATGTAAAAACCGTTCTTTCGGCAAATGACAGCTACTGGGGCAAAGATGAGTTCCCGCTGGAAGTCTCTGAAATTGTCTACACTCCGATCCAGAATGCGGCGACCCGCGTTGCTGCGCTTTTGTCGGGCGAAGTAGACTTCATTCAGGACGTGCCCGTGCAAGACCTCGGCCGTGTTGGACAGACCGATGGTCTGGTTGTCAAAACCGCGCCTCAGAACCGGGTGATCTTTTTCGGTATGAACCAAGGGCCTGATGACATCGCCAACGACAACGTCGATGGTGCCAACCCGCTAGGCGACGTTCGCGTACGCCAGGCCATGTCTATGGCGATCAACCGTGACGCTATCAAGAAAGTCGTCATGCGTGAACAATCACAGCCTGCTGGCATGATCGCCCCGCCGTTTGTTAACGGTTGGACACAGGCGATGGACGCAAGCTCGGCCACGGATGTCGAAAAGGCCAAGGGTCTGATGGCAGACGCGGGCTACGGCGACGGCTTCTCAATCCAGCTGGATTGCCCGAATGACCGCTACATCAACGATGAGGCAATCTGTCAGGCGGCAGTAGGCATGCTGGCCCAGATCGGTGTGACTGTAAATCTAAACGCACAGCCCAAGGCGCAGCACTTCCCGCTGATCCAGAACAAGGAAACGGATTTCTACATGCTGGGTTGGGGTGTTCCGACCTATGATTCTGAGTACATCTTCAACTTCCTTGTTCACACCCGTACCGATGAGCGCGGCAGCTGGAACGGCACCGGCTTCACCAACACCGATCTGGACGAGAAAATCCAGACGTTGGCCTCTGAAACCGATCTGGACGCCCGCAACGCAACAATCGGTGAGATCTGGAGCGTGGTGCAGGATGAACAGCTCTACATCCCGATCCACCACCAGGTTCTCAACTGGGGCATGACCAACGCGGTCGGCACCGAGGTAAGCCCGGAAGACGATCCGAAGTTCAAGTTCTTCAAGATGAACTGATAAAAAGCGGCGGCGGCCTTTTGACAGGCCGCCGCCTTGTTTGATAGGGGGACAAGCCCCTACGACTATTGGGGCAAACCCGGGGGACTTCCTGACATGTTCGGCTACATCATGCGGCGCGTGGCGCAATCGGCACTTGTGCTCTTGATCGTGGGGTTTGTCGCCTTCGCGATGTTTCGCTTCGTCGGCGACCCAATCGACAACATGCTTGGTCAGGAACGTACCGTTGAGGACATCGAACGCCTGCGCGCCAAGCTGGGTCTCGACGACAACTTCCTGGTGCAATACTACCGTTTTCTCGAACAGGCTGTGCAGGGCAATTTCGGGCTAAGCTACAGGCAAGGTCGTGAGGTCTCTGAAATCCTGATGGAGCGGCTGCCCGCCACCCTCGAACTAGCCTTCGTATCGGGCATGCTGGCCCTGATCGGAGGTATTGGCCTTGGCATTTTCACGGCGATCAAACGCCGGGGCTTTTCCGCGAATTTCATCATGACGGCTTCGCTAATCGGGGTTTCGCTACCGACCTTTCTGATCGGGATCGTGCTGATCTACATCTTCTCAGTCGAGCTGGGCTGGCTGCCCAGTTTTGGACGCGGTGAAGTGGTTGATATCGGCGGCTGGTGGACCACCGGGTTCCTGACCACAAGCGGTCAGAAAGCCCTAATCCTGCCGGCCATCACGCTCGGGCTGTACCAAATGACCCTGATCATGCGGCTTGTGCGCACCGAGATGCTGGAGGTGCTGCGCATGGATTACATCCGCTTTGCCCGCGCTCGCGGCATCAAGAACCGAGTGATAAACTTCAAACACGCTCTGAAGAACACGCTGGTGCCAGTGATCACCATCACTGGCCTGCAACTGGGGTCTATCATCGCTTTCGCGATCATTACTGAGACCGTTTTCCAGTGGCCCGGTGTAGGGCTTTTGTTTATCAACGCTATCCAATTTGTCGACATACCGGTGATGGCGGCATACCTGATGATGATTTCGGTCATGTTCGTAGGCATCAACCTGATCGTGGACATGCTTTACTTTGCCATTGACCCGCGCCTGCGGGCTGAACGCGGGGGGTCGAACTGATGACCGACGCACCGATGCCGGAGGCCCAGACCTCTGATAATATGTCGCGGATCAGGCGCTGGTGGGACAGCGACTTCATGTATTCTTTCCGTCACGCGCCCGTGGCGATGATCTCATTCGCAGTAGTGGTCCTTTTGATCCTCGCAGCCGTGCTTGCCCCGCTGCTGGCGCCCTACGATCCGTTCAACCCGGCCACACTGAACCTGATGAACGGCTTCACACCGCCGGGAGAGGCAAACGCTTTCACTGGAGAAAGCTTCTTTCTCGGCACCGATGATCAGGGCCGCGATGTCTATTCCACCATCCTTTATGGTATGAGGATTTCCCTTTTCGTGGGCTTTTCCGCCGTGCTCTTGGCCATGGTGTTGGGTGTGCTTCTGGGCCTGATTGCAGGCTATGTTGGAGGCTGGACCGAAACCATAATCATGCGTGTTGCGGACGTGCAGCTAACCTTCCCGGCGATCCTAGTGGCCATGTTGATCTTTGGCATTGCCAAGGGGATTACCCCGCCCGAGTATCGTGACCAGATGGCAATCTGGGTGCTGATCCTCGCCATTGGTCTGTCCGACTGGGTGCAGTTCGCCCGTGTGGTCCGTGGCACAACCTTGGTTGAGAAGAACAAAGAATACGTGCAGGCCGCCAAGCTGATCGGGCGCTCACCCTTCGCCATCATGTTGCGGCATATACTTCCCAACGTGCTAAGCCCGGTTCTGGTGATTGCTACGATCTCTCTGGCGCTGGCGATCATTGCGGAGGCGACGCTCAGCTTCCTTGGTGTGGGCGCGCCACCAACAAAACCGTCACTGGGCACATTAATCCGTATTGGGCAGGAGTTTATGTTCTCGGGAGAATGGTGGATCCTGTTCTTCCCAGCGGCCACACTGCTGGCGCTGGCGCTATCGATCAACCTTCTTGGTGACTGGCTACGGGACGCGCTAAACCCACGTATGCGTTAAGGGAAGCTGCGTTGCACGGTCTTGATATGGCTGCATCAGCCACCCAAGTCGGGCTTAACCTTTGTCGCCCATTCACTGTCCTCATCCGGTTCTGGTAATTCCGTCCCTGTGCGGCCTTGGTGGATATGAACCTTGGAGATGAAATTGGCCGAAACAGGCGCGGTAAAGAACAGGAAGACAAGGATCAGCAACTCATTTACCGATCCTTCCCCGTGGTGGAACGCATAGATCATTGACGCAGCCAGCATGCTGCCCACACCAAGCGTGCCGGCCTTAGTGGGCGCATGAAGGCGTGACATAGTATTGCTAAGCTTGACCAGCCCATAACCACCGACCAGCGTAAAGATAGCTCCGATCACAAGCAGAACCGACACCAAGACTTCAAGGGGATCTGCGCCCATCATTCGATCACATCCCTGCGCAGAATGAAGCGCGCAAAAGCTACGGTGGAGACAAAGCCCAACATGGCGATCAAGAGAGCTGCTTCAAAATACATTGGTGTGTCTTTGGCAATCCCATAGAGCACGATCACCGAAACCGCATTGATCGAAATTGTATCCAGTGACAACACGCGATCTCCCATGGAGGGGCCCTTGAGCAACCGTATCATGGACAGGATCATCGCCAATCCAACGGCGCCAAATGCTACGTAAAGAGCGTAAGTGATCATGGGAAAATCTCCATCAGTCGGGCTTCATATCGTTGCTTGATCTCATCCCGCACAGCATCAGGGTCGGGTGCATCAAGGGCGTGTACAAGCAAGGAATGCCCCTCATCCGAAAGGTCTGCCGAGACGGTTCCGGGCGTCAAGGTGATGGTTCCGGCCAGGATAGCAATGGCTTCAGGAGTACGCAGATCAAGCGGGATACAAACCCAGTTTGGCTGCATTTTCTCATTGCTCTTGAACAGGACAATCATTGCAACATGGATATTGGCCACAATGATATCCCAGATCACCATCAGCACGTAGGATACCATGCGCCAGGGTTTGCGCATCACCGGGCGGTCCGGCCAGTAAGCGGCCGTTGCGGCGGGAATGATGACCCCCAGCAACAGCCCAAACGCCACCGCACCAGAGCTGGGGCGATTCACAAGAAGGCACCAGACAAGGGTCAGAAGGAGCGTGAGCGAAGGGTGCGGAAAAATACGTCGGATCAAACCGCTCGCCATGTCAGTACTCCTTCTCTTCTAACTTACCGCCCGTGTGGTCCTTGTCACCTTTACCGCTATAGGTGATCACTTTGCCGGGTGTTTCCAGTACCGTGGAAATGTAGGGTTCGGGTTCGAAAAGCTGGGCGGTGGTAGCCTGAATGTAGCGAGTGAGCGGGCCAGCGCAAACCGTGACACTGATGATGGCTGCCAGGAGTATGCCAATGGCTACCAGCGGCAGAATAGGCTGAGGCACAGGTGCGTCTTCCTCCGTAGTCTCCTGGTCTGTCTCAACAGGGGTAACGGCATGAGCTTTCCAGAAAATCGCACTGCCCGCACGGGAAAAGCCGATCACGGCGATCAGGCTAGAAAACAGGATTACGACCCATATCCAGGCCATGCGCGGGTCGGCTATTGCGGCCTCGAGGATAAGAAGCTTACCCACAAAACCCGACAGGGGCGGCAGACCTGCCATTGCGATGGTCGCGGTAAAAAACATGCCCGCAATCAGCGCACCACCCGCAATTGGCGGCGCCGGATCCCATCCGACGCTCCCTGCCGCGCGACGGGTTCGAACGACGTCGACCAGAAGGAACAATGTCGCTGCAGCCAAGGTGGAGTGCACCGCATAGAATAACGCAGCCGAGATACCGCTAGGCGTAAAGATCGAAACAGAGGTCATAAGCATCCCCATTGACCCGATCACGGAAAATGCCACCAACCGGTCAAGGTGCTTGGCTCCTAGGACCCCAATCATGCCGATGGCGAGCGTCAGCAACGCCCCCGGCAAGAGCCACGTGTCGAACAGGCCTTGCGTGGCCTCAAGATCTGGCGGGAAGGCAATGGTGTAGAACCGGATTATCGCGTAGGCCCCGACCTTGGTCATGATTGCAAACAGGGCAGCAACTGGGGCTGGTGCGTTCGAATAAGTGCCAGGTAACCAGAAATGCAGTGGCAGGATCGCGGCCTTTATGGCAAAGACCAGCAGCAGCATCACCACAGCCACACGAAGACCCGCTGCATTCTCCACTGGGACAGTCGCGGCGCGAACGGCAATGTCAGCGATGTTGAGAGTGCCAAGCTGGGCGTAGATCGCACCCAGAGCAAAAAGGAACAGGGTAGAGCCCAGCAGGTTGAACACTACGTACTGCACCCCAGCCCGCAACCTTGTGGCCCCTCCGGAATGGATCATGAGACCATAAGAGGCAAGCAGAAGCACTTCGAAGAACACGAACAGGTTAAAGGCATCACCAGTCAGGAACGCCCCCAGAATACCCATCATCTGGAACTGGAAAAGTGCATGGAAATGACGCCCCCGCATGTCCCAGCCCGATCCCATGGCGTAGAGCAGAACAGGGATCGCAAGAAAACTAGTTAACACCACGAAAAGCATGGAAAGCCGGTCAGCCACCAGGACAATCCCAAACGGCGCCGCCCAATTGCCCAGTTGGTAAAGGATGATCGTGCCGTCAGAGATCTTAATGAAAAGACCGATGGCTACACCCAAAGAAATTACAAGGCTGGCCAGCGAAAAGACGCGCTGTAGGATCGGGTGATAACGCGCGACCAGCACGATTATGGCCGCCATCATGGCCGGCATCAGCACGGGGATGATGATCCAATGGCTCATGTATCATCTCCCGCGTTGGTGTCGGAAGGCTCTGACTGATCGTCTATGTGGTCATCCCGCGAACTCAGGTAGGCGCCAACACCAATCATTACCACAACGGCCGTCATACCGAAGCTAATTACGATTGCGGTCAGCACCAACGCCTGCGGCAGAGGGTCCGTATAGGCAGTCACCCCATACTGAAGGATCGGCGGCTGATCCACGGCCAGACGGCCGGACGCAAAAAGAAACACGTTCACGGCATAGCTTAGAAACGCGGTGCCGAGGATCACTGGAAAAGTGCGCTTGCGCAGGACCAGGTAAATACCGGCAGCGGTCAGAATACCCACAGCGGTAGCGACAAGGATCTCCATATCAGGCCTCCTTGCCGTGTACAGGTATGTCGTCCTGTTCCGGATCATCGTCGCGCGACGGGTCGATATCCATGGCGTACTCGCTCGACTGGTATCCGCTGCGGCGTGCAAGGCGGGAGAAACTTTCAAGCGACAGCAGGACCGCACCAACGACGCATAGGAACACACCAAGGTCAAAGCCCATGGCCGTTGCGAGCTCAAATTCCTCGAATGGCCAGATGCGGAAGTAGCCAAAGGATGAGCTTAGGAATTCAACCCCAAAGAACCAAGAGCCAATGCCTGTGAAGCCCGCGATCAAAACACCAGCGCCGATGATCCCGTGATAGGGGTATCGCTGTCGCGCCTCGGCCCAGGCAAAGCCTGACGCCATATACTGCATCACGACCGCAATCGCCACGACAAGACCCGAGATGAAGCCGCCGCCCGGCTCATTATGGCCACGCAGAAAAATGTAGACCCCGATCATCAGAACAACTGGCATGGTTACGCGCGTCATAACGACCATCATCATGGGATGCGCATTGCCCGCGACATCCCCGATCGGTCGGTTCAGGAGGCGGGCGCGCACAGGACCGGACAAAAGGGCTTCAGTCAGCGCATAAATGATCAGTGCCGCAATCCCCAGGACGATAATCTCACCAAAGGTATCAAAGCCCCGGAAGTCCACGAGGATGACGTTCACAACGTTCGTGCCGCCACCACCTCTGTATGAATTCTCGAGGTGGTAGGCCGATATAATGTTCTCTGCCGGGTTGGTGATAAGGATCGAATATATCAATCCTGTCACAGCAAGCCCTGCTACACCAGCAATCACACCGTCCCTGAGCCGTCGCATCCTACTGCTTTCCATCGGGGTTTCGGTTGGAAGGAAGTTAAGCGCGAGAAGCAGCAGGATCACCGTGACCACCTCTACTGAGATCTGTGTCAGGGCGAGATCAGGTGCGCTGAGATATGCAAAACCAACAGATATAATGAGCCCAACAACGCCCATCATGACGAGGGAAAACATCCGATTGTTGTGATAGACCAGCAGCACCAGCGTTGCCACCACTAGAAGCACCCAACCAATCACTGGAAAAGGTTGGAGGGGGATCAACCCGCGCGTCGGGGCGTTTGAGCTACCGGAAAAATAGGCATGCGCCCCAAGCGCCACAACCGCCACGCTGAAAATCGCCGCATAGCGCGTCAGCGCCCCATCATGAAGCCGGGCGGTGATCACCTGCGCCATGGAAACAAACGTGTGAATTATAGCGTCAAAGACAGCCTTGGCAGCCGGTGGCCCAGCCAAAGCCCAAGCACGCGCAGCGGAATTGTAAAGCGCCAGAAGGATCAAACCGCCAAGTACAGCGGCAACCGACATCCACAAGGCCGCGTTGAAGCCATGCCAGATCTTCAGATGCGCCTTTGGCATATCTGCTGCATTTCCAATTACCGCCTCGGTCACGAGCATCACGAGGGGTTCCGCAATGAACGGCGCCACGCCGATAGCCACGACAAGTGTACACAGGAATGCAGGGGGCCCCCACATGCCAAAGCCTGGATCATGGGGCTTAGCCGGGTAGTCATCCCGCTTGGGGCCAAGGAAGGTGTGGACGATGAACCGAAAGGAGTAAGCAGCAGAAAACAGCGCACCGATAAGAGCAAGTCCCGGCACCAGCAAAGGCCAGTTGAAAAGAACCGTCTTCGTGGTCTCCTTCAGCATCATCTCTTTTGAGACGAACCCGTTGAAGAGTGGAATACCCGCCATGGAAAGCGCTGCAATCGTGCCAATCACAAAGGTGATCGGCATCAGACTACGCAATCCTCCAAGGCGCTTGATGTCACGAGTTCCAGCCTCATGATCCACAATACCGGCTGTCATAAACAGCGCGGCCTTGAACGTGGCATGATTAAGGATGTGGAAAATGGCAACGAGCGCGCCATAAGCTGTACCAGTGCCAAGAAGCATGGTGATCAGTCCAAGATGCGAGACCGTGGAAAAGGCCAAAAGCCCTTTCAGATCGTCTTTGAAGAGCGCGATCACAGCCCCAACAACCATAGTGACCAGGCCAGCGCCTGTCACAATAATGAACCACGCCTCCGTGCCCGAAAGGACCGGCCACATGCGCGCCATGAGGAAAATCCCAGCTTTAACCATGGTGGCCGAGTGAAGATAGGCCGAAACGGGCGTCGGCGCGGCCATTGCGTGAGGCAGCCAGAAATGGAACGGGAATTGCGCCGACTTGGTAAAACAGCCCAAAAGGATCAGGATCAACGCCGGCATGTACAAGGGAGATGCCTGTATAGCCTCCCGTTTCTCCAGGA
Source organism: Roseovarius sp. (assembly GCA_963691795.1). Lineage (GTDB taxonomy): Bacteria > Pseudomonadota > Alphaproteobacteria > Rhodobacterales > Rhodobacteraceae > Roseovarius. The sequence goes on along the minus strand of OY829373.1, from coordinate 1,809,292 downwards.
TCACTGTCAGGTCATAACTACCCGCGATATTGCCGAGAAGAAGCATTCCACCAATCATCGCCAGCCCGCCCATACCAGTTACGGTCAGCGCCATCCGTGCGCCCTGTCGCCCTGCCTCAAGATGTTTCCAATAACCGATCAACAGGAAGGATGAGAGCGAAGTAAGTTCCCAGAAAATAAGCAACATCAATATGTTGTCCGATAGGACAATACCCACCATTGCGCCCTGGAACAGCAGGAGATAGGTGAAAAACTCACCCATATTGTCTTCACGGGCCAAGTAGTAGCGGCCATATATAATAATCAGCAGGCCAATGCCGAGGATCAGTGCAGCAAAGAAAAAGCCCAGCCCGTCAATGAAGAAGTTCACGTTGAGCCCAAGCGCTGGAAGCCATTCCAGCCGCGCTTGCACCACTTCTCCGGCAAGAACGGTCGGTAGATGTGTCATCAGACCGATCAACGCGCTAAGCGTTACAACAAAAGTTGCCATCGCACAGCTTTGTCGCCCTGCCTGATACATCAGGCCCGGCAGCAAAGCCCCGAGAAACGGCAGTGCGACGATCAAGAAAAGCGACATGTCAAATCAACCCTTGGCTCAGTGCCCATAATTAGAGGGGAACGCGTGAGCTTTGGGTGTAAGGCAGAGCGCGCATTCTCAGATGATATTTTGGCGGCGATCATCAAGAAAGCAAGGTCCACAGCACCGAATTCAAACTAAATCCTCTAGGGTTTAGCGCTAAACGTTACCGGGTGTTATCTCGAGACGCAAATTTGCACCAAGAAGGCCGTAAAACGCATTCGAATTTAGCTCTCACGTGGCCTTTGCGGCTTCAACACCCGAATGCACTGCAGTAGGGTTCGCTCATTCGCATCGGAGATGAAACCCCTGACCGATCTTCCCCTTCACATGTTTGAAACTGCACCGGAAGGGCTGGCCCATGAGATGGACATGCTGGCCGCCGGGGCCGACGAGGGAAGGATGCTGGCGCTTATCTGGCAATCAAAAACCCCGTGGCTGGTTTTGCCCGATCGCTATACCCGCAGCGATCCCTACCCACCTGCCGCTAGGGCCAGCGCCGAGCGCGGGTGGCCCGTTGCGCCGCGCAAGACAGGCGGCGGGATCACGCCACAGGGAGCAGGGGTGCTGAACCTCGCCCTAGTATTCACCGCCGATCCCGGCCAGTCACGAGCCATTCGCGAGACATATGCCAGGATTTGCGACCCCATGACCGCAGCCTTCGCCTCTATGGGCTTGGAGTCGAAGGCGATGCCCGTTCAAGACAGTTTTTGCGACGGGGACTTCAACCTCGCTGTTTCAGGCCGCAAGCTGGTGGGAACGGCACAGCGTTGGCGGGGAACGACCTGCCTCATCCACGCGCTGATATTGACGGATGTTGATCTGGAACAAGCCGTAGAAGCCGTGGCGCAGTTCAGCAAGGACCTACAACACGACACGAAGTTCGACACCAAGGTTCATTGCCGGTTGGCCGATCTGTGCAACCCGCAGCCCAACATCAACACAGCCACCGTGCAGGCCCTTGGGCAGGCGGTGTCCGCTGCCGGTTTCGATCCCTACCAGCCAGCCTCAGCCGCACTTTGACAATACCTTCGTCATGACGACTTACATCGTGCCCCACTCTGTCGAAAGGTCTTTCACCGAGCGGCCCTCCGTTGCCTTGGCCGGGAAGGAAACATCGTCATCGATGCGCCTATTGCCTATAACCTCAACCGGCGGGACCAGGTGGGGTGGAATGAGGGGATGGGTATGAATGAATCGATTTGGAATGTCCCCACCACATTTCATCTGCCCAAGCGTCAGGGCCGGGGCCGAGCTTTCTACAAAAGCCCCATACGCCAAACGCAACCCAATCTTGGCAAGGACAGCGTATTTTCTGGGCGAACCCTGCCTAAAACAGAGGTAAAGGATGGTCCTGCATCAGAATAACCCAGGATTGACGGGCGAGGTCGCAGTCATGCCCCCGTCTATAGTGAAAAGCTGGCCCGTGGCGAACCGGGCTTCATCCGTGGCCAGCCAAACGGCCATGGCGGCAATATCCTGAGGCTGCCCAAATCGTCCCGCCGGGTGGCGAGAGATGGCGTCCTTGCGAGCGGCAGCTGGATTACTGGCCAAGTCGAACCCCGCTTCGAGCATTCCAGTGTTGATCCAGCCGGGACAAATTGCATTGCAACGTATGTCCGGCCCATGATCAACGGCAATGGAGCGCGTCAGCCCATGCACGAAGGATTTGGATGCATTGTAAAGCGCCATCGAAGGATCCGCGACCTGACCGGAGATCGAGCCTATATTGATGATCGACCCCCCTTTCGGCATGGCCGGAATCGCGGCGCGGGTGCAGTTAAAAACGCCCCTGCAGTTCGTACCGATCACCAGATTCCAATCGGCATCCGTGCTGTCCACAACAGTCTTTTCAATCTGCACACCGGCATTATTTACAAGGATGTCTAACGCTCCAAAACCCGCAAGTAATGCACTTGCCTGAAACGGGTTTGAAACATCCGCCCGAACCCAATTAGCCCCCTTCGGCAAATTATCCGGTAACGTTCCCCGGCCACAGGTCGTCACCTGCGCTCCTTCAGCTAAAAACGCCTCGACAATCGCACGCCCAATGCCTTGCTTCCCTCCAGTCACGAGGGCCGTTTTCCCTGCCAATCGCATCATTGCCACACCTCTTTTCTGACTAAGGTCATCATTCTTTCTTGACTCAAAACGCAACCTAGGCGCTGCTTTTGGGTCCGAGTCACACCCACTCCCCTGACGCTCAGTCCAACATTTTCAATGACTGGGCAAATCTTGCACACCCGCTCGGCACCGTACTTTGCTTTATGCCCCGGCATGATAAAGATGCCTGATCCACCCACAAGAAAATCGCGCACTGTCGCAAAGTTACGATCTCTACAGTGTATTGAATGCAGGAGATGCCTGTTGGATCAGAACAGGTATGTTGCACCGAACATAGAGCCCTTTTGCTGGATGTGCAGCCTGACGCCCCCTCGGTCTTGTGAACAGAAAGCGTACGGTAAACGACTTGCCTGATCTTGGCACCCGAAGACACGAAGAACCTGGGAAGGCCCCTTTTTGCAAGGTTGATCAAGATTTGATTGTCAGGGTAACACTCGGACATAGCGACAAATTCAATCCAGCTTCTGCCACCAAATAGAGACCCCGCCGCCCGTGTTACCCGCCATGCTTTTGTCCAGACTCAAGCCACGTTATATGCGCTCCCATGGGCGGTGAACGTGCAGCCGTTTTTGCCGGTCTTTATGCCGGTGTCTGTTTTGGGATATTTTGGATTCCGATCCGCGTCCTTGAACAGGCAGGCTTTCACGGTCCCTGGGCCATGGTCATACTAGCAGGACTGCCTTTTCTGATCTGCCTGCCGATCCTGTGGTTCACCCAGTCCGGTTATCGCAGCTTCCGCCTTGCTGAGTTGTCCGGCGGTTTGGTCGGAGGCGTGGCCTTCGCAATTTACGCCACCGCCTTTCTCTATACCGACATCGTTCGCGTGATCCTAATGTTCTACCTCGCCCCCGCATGGGGGTTCCTGCTGGGATGGATTTTCCTGGGCGACAGAATGACCCGGACCCGATGGGTGGCAATGAGCCTTTGCTTTGTTGGAATCTACATCGTTTTCGGGCGTGACACCGGGCTGCCCTTTCCGCATAGCCTGGGCGATTGGCTGGGCTTTGTCAGCGGTATCCTTTGGTCTGTGGCCGCCTTGCTTATCCTTATCCACCACAGGGTAAGCTTACTTGTGCAGGGCACCAGTTTCTTTGCCACCGCTACGCTGACCTGCCTGCTCGCCGGGATTGTGGCGGCAATGCAGGGCCTTCTGCCTGCACCAACCCTGACGGGGCTCGGTGCAACATTATCCTGGACCTTGCCGCTTTGCGTGCTTGTGATCCTGCCCACCGGGCTTGCCACCGTCTTTGCACCATCCCGCCTGAACCCCGGCGTCAGCGGTCTTCTATTCATGACCGAGGTTGTCGTAGCTGCAGTCACGGCCGCGATCTGGGCGGACGAACCCCTTGGAACGCGGGAAATCTTCGGGCTTTTCATGATCATGTCCGCCGGACTTGTCGAACCCGCAATAATTACATTTAGAAAGGCGACCAAACCATGACGCAGCGATCTCATTGTAGCGACGAAGCCTGCGCGCTTTTCAAGGAATTGTCAGGCGGTGAAACCCTACATTTGAATCGTGACACGCTCCCACGGGCCCGAAAAGACGCAAAAGCCGCGTTTCTCCCACGGGCTGAGCGCGCGATTAAGCACTACGGCGTAGCGGTGACGAGAACGGAAATTGGCGGTGTTTCCTGTCTGGATATCCGACCGGGATCTGGCGATGCACAAGGCACCGTGCTCTATTGTTTCGGTGGTGGCTTCATCTCTGGAAGCGCGCGTGAAGACCTGATCGTGAGCACCGCGCTCAGCGCGCTGGCTGGGGCGCGGGTGGTGGCGGTCGACTACCGTCTTGCGCCAGAATACCCTTGGCCTGCGGCGCATCAGGACGGTGCGGCAGTCTATGACCAGCTTTGCAAGACCGATTCAGGTTTTGCCCTCGCCGGGGAGTCCGCAGGGGGTAACCTGGCGCTCACCTTGCTGCAAAGGGCTCAGAGGACGGGCCGTCCCCAACCCTGCGCTATGGTGCTGATGTCGCCTTGGTGCGACCTGACCCATGATGGCGACAGCCTGGGTTTCAACGACGGCCGTGACCCTACACTGACAAGGGCTTATGTCGATGCTGCAGCGGAGTTCTACGCAGGTACGGCAGATCGCGCCTCGCAGGACATATCGCCCCTGAACGGCACGTTTGCGCCAGACGGGCCACCCGTGCTGATCACATCTGGAACCCGTGACCTGCTGCTAAGCCAGTGCACGGAGCTGGCAAACCGCATGCGACAAGCTGGGCTAGACGTGCGCCTCGATATCCGTGATGGGCTGTGGCATGTGTTCGAGTTCTACGACGAATTGCCCGAAGCCCGCCAATCTCTTGAAAACTTCGCGACCTTTCTCAAAGATCATCTCCAGTGATAAAACCACATCCAAAGCGAGGCAGACCGGTAAAGACTGAAAAGCGCGCTACAAGGAAAATAATATGACCCAACTCTTTGATCTGCCACAAGCCACCTGCCAAATCGCCGACAGCACTATTCTCTGGCCCGTCCGGCGCATCCTTTGCGTGGGTCGCAATTATGCCGCTCATGCCCGCGAAATGGGCAACGATCCCGATCGGGAACCGCCCTTCTTCTTTGCAAAGCCCGCCGATGCGGTGGTGCGGTCGGAGACCGAAATCCCCTTCCCCCCAAACACGCAGGACCTGCATTATGAAGGGGAACTTGTTATCGCCATCGGCACGGGGGGCAGTGCCATCGCGGAAAACGAGGCCCTGACCCACGTCTGGGGCTACGCAGTTGGCAATGATCTGACCCGCCGAGACCTTCAGGCGCAGGCCAAGAAGATGGGGCGGCCCTGGTGTCTAGCCAAAGGCTTCGACCGCTCCGCCGTGATTGGTGCGATCTATCGGGTTGACGCCGTGGGTCATCTCTCGCGGGGCGCGATCCAGACCCGCGTCAACGGCACCCTCAAACAGGATGCCGACCTGACCGAGATGATCTGGACCGTGCCTGAAATCATCTCGATCCTCTCCCACAGCATCACGCTTTGCCCTGGCGACCTGATCATGACGGGCACCCCGGCTGGCGTTGGCCCGCTTCTGCCCGGCGACACCTGCAGCGTCAGCATCGCCGGTCTCGGCGAGATCACGACAAGGCTCAGCGACCCGACCTGACCAAAACGCTAAAAAAATGACCCCGGCGCCAAAACGCCGGGGTCCGTCGAAAGGATTGCGTCTATGTTTGCAAGCTGCGCGCAGCTTACGCCATCGACCACCGCTCTGCCCAACGGGCACCGTCGACATCCCAGTTGCTGCCCATCTGCTCAGGCAGGACAACCTTATCATTCACGGCGAACACAAAGTCGTTGAACATCGGGATGACCGAGCCGCCTTCGTTGGCGCACAGATCCTGCATCTCCCAATACATCTCACGACGCTTGTCGGTGTCGAGCTCGGCCCGGGCCTTGAGCATCAACTCATCAAAGCGGTCATTGCACCAGTAGCTCTCGTTCCAAGATGCACCGCACTTGTAAGCGGTGGCGAACATCTGATCCTCGACAGGACGGCCGCCCCAGTACGAGAACACCATGCCCTTCTTCATCCACACATCGGACCAGTAGCCATCATTGGGCTCCCGCACGACGTTGATGTCGATACCTGCGCTCTTGGCAGACGCCTGGTAGAGCACCGCCGCGTCGACCGCACCACCGAAGGCCGCCTCGGACGAGCTGATGTCGATGCTAAGGCTGTCAAGGCCTGCCTGCTTGAGGTGCCACTTGGCCTTGTCGGGGTCGTAGGTCTTCTGCTCCAGCTCGGAGTTGTAATAGGCCTGACCCGCACCGATCGGGTGGTCGTTGCCTACAGAGCCATAACCAAACAGGATTTTCTCGACCAGTTCCTCGCGGTTGATGCCATACTTGAGCGCCTGACGAACGTTGTTGTCGTCGAATGGGCCAATCTTGGTGTCCATCGGGATCGTATAATGAGCATTGCCCGAGACCGACTGGATGTTGACGCCCTTGTTGCGCTTGAGCAGACCAACAGTCTTAAGATCCAGACGATCGATCACATCCACATCGCCCGACACAAGTGCGGTTGTCCGCGCATTCAGGTCGATAAGCGAGATCATCTCGATCGAGTCGAAGAAGCCTACGTCGTCGCGCCAATGGTTCGGATTACGCTCCATCGTCGCCTGAACACCAAAGTCGATGCTCTTGAGGATGTAGGCGCCACAGCCGTCGCCGGATTTCCAATCGATGCTGTCACCTTCGGCTTTGCACATCGGGATATGATAATCAGTCAGGATGAACGGGAAGTCGGCATTGCCGCCATCCAACGTGAACACGATTGTATCGTCGCCCTCAGCTTTCATGTCGACGATCGGTGCTACGATCGGGCCCGCCGCAGATGTAGAGTCCTCACCGCGGTGGAAGTTGATCGACGCCATCACGTCTTCCACCGTCAGCTCCTTGCCGGAGTGGAAGGTCACGCCCTTGCGCAGTTTGATGCGCCATTCGGATGCATCATCAGACGCTTCCCAGCTTTCAGCCAGGTTGGGCACCATGGATCCATCTGGGCCAACCTCGACGAGGTAGCCGTGAATGGCAAAGGCCATATCGATGGTGAAACCGTTTTCCCATGTGCCGGGGTTCATCGTGTCCGTGGTCTGACCATGGGCCTTGCCGACCCGGATGTGACCACCGCGCTTGGGGGCCGCAATTGCAGCGCCGCCCAGAGGCATAGCCGCCACAGCAGCTGTGGCCGCCGTTGTTTTCAGAAATCCACGGCGGTCCAGCAGTCCGCCTTTGATAAGTGCCATGTTTTATCTCCCTGTGGTGTTTATAAACGGGCCTGGCGTTGTCGCCCTTATTGCAGGTTAGTTGCCCAAACAGCGTATGGGCAAATGAATTTTTCGTCTCATATGACCTGCACAACTATTTTCCCGGGACAACGTTATTATGAGGTGCTTTGGTTTCGCAACGACTTTTCTGTGATTCTGTATTTTCGAAGCAAAGTGTTGGCTGCTTTGCAAAAACGAATCTGCTCCACCGACAGACTTATAGCCTCCCCGAGGGGGCGCAATTTTCAAAAGAATGCGCCCCGAAACCTCTTGAAAACTCCGAGCGACACCAAGCAAGGTCGCGCTGATCAAGATGCCAAAGCTTAGCCCAATGCGTTGCTGCAACGGGCGCATGTGCCAGGATGGGTATGCAGGCCCACATCTGGTAGAAGTTTCCAGCATCGCTGACACTTGGCTCCTTGCGCTTTCTCAAACACAACGGTCACGCCATCAACTTCTGGCATGCGGAATGCCTCGTCAGGGCTCGGATCGCCTGTCAGGCGAATGGCCGAGGTGATACAGACATCCTCAAACTCGACCGATTTCAACGTCGCCAGCAAATCCGCGTCACGCACATGCACAACCGGCGCCGCTTCAAGAGATGCACCGATCACCTTGTCGACGCGCTGCACCTCGAGAGCGGCCGTTACAACCCGGCGGGCCCGGCGTACATCAGCCCATTTCGCAGCCAGATTTTCATCACGCCAATCCTCCGGCGTGTCAGGGAAATCGACCAGATGGACCGAGCTATCTGCACCTGGGAAACGTGAAAGCCAAACCTCTTCCATAGTGAACACCAGCACGGGCGCGAGCCATGTCGTTAGGCGATGGAACAGGATATCGAGCACGGTGCGAGCCGCGCGGCGGCGATCCGTATCTCCGTCGCAATAGAGCACGTCCTTGCGGATATCGAAGTAGAAGGCCGACAGCTCAACCGTACAGAAGTTGAATAGCGTCTGGAACACGCCCTGAAAATCATAGGCCGCATAACCTTCGCGCACACGTTGGTCGAGTTCTGTCAAACGGTGCAGAACCCATCGTTCCAGTTCCGGCATGTTCGAGGCATCAACCCGGTCAGATTCTGAGAAATGGGACAATCCACCCAGCATGAATCGCATCGTGTTGCGCAAGCGACGATAGCTATCCGCCGTGCCCTTTAGAATCTCCGGCCCGATCCGTTGGTCATTGGTATAGTCCGTCTGGGCCACCCAAAGGCGCAGGATATCTGCACCGTACTGCTTGACGACTTCCTCCGGCACAATCGTGTTGCCCAGGGATTTGGACATCTTGTTGCCCTTCTCATCCAGCGTAAACCCGTGGGTCAGCACACCGCGATAAGGCGCGCGGCCAATAGTGCCACACGCCTGAAGCATTGAGGAATGGAACCAGCCCCGGTGCTGGTCTGTGCCCTCAAGATAAAGATCGGCTAGCCCGTCATCACTACCATCCTTACGGTCACGCAGCACGAAGGCATGGGTGGAGCCGCTGTCGAACCACACATCAAGAATGTCATCGACCTTTTCCCACTCATCCGGGTTGTAATCATTGCCCAGGAACCGTTCTTTCGCGCCGTCCTTGTACCATGCATCAGCACCTTCAGCTTCAAACGCCTCAAGAATACGAGCATTCACGGTCTCGTCCCTCAGAAGGAAATCCGGGTCAGTCGGCAGCGCACCGGCCTTCTTGAAACAGGTCAGCGGCACACCCCACGCGCGCTGACGCGACAAGACCCAGTCCGGGCGGACTTCGATCATCGAATAAAGCCTATTGCGGCCAGTCTTGGGCGTCCACTCGACGAGCTGATCGATGGAGGCGAGCGCACGCTCACGGATCGTATCACCATAGGTGTCCTGATCGTCACCAACTGTGCGGTCAATCGCAGCAAACCATTGCGGCGTATTGCGATAAATGACTGGCGCCTTCGAACGCCAGGAATGCGGATAGGAGTGCTTGATTTTGCCACGCGCTAGAAGTCCACCGACCTCAACCAGCTTGTCGATCACGGTCTTGTTGGCATCCCCTTCCCCCCCTTTGCGGGACAGGATGTACTTACCACCAAAGAACGGGAGATCGGGGCGGAAGGAGCCATCGTCGAGCACATTGTATGTGATAACCTGCTCTAACATGCCAAGGTCGCGGTAAAGTTCATATTCCTCCATACCGTGGGAGGGTGCACAATGCACAAAGCCAGTGCCTTCCTCGTCGGTTACAAAGTCAGCGGCGCGGAAATCACGCAGATCGTCCCATTCACCATTTGATCCGTCCGATCCGTGCAGCGGGTGCTTCAGGGAGAGACCCGCCAGTTCATCAGCGGTGACATCGCGCACTCGGGTCCACTGATCATCGGCCAGACGCGCGCGGGCCAGCACATCGGTGGCCAGCTTGTCCGCGATAATGAACTTCTCACCCACCTTGGCCCAGCATTCCTCGGGCGTGCCGGTCACTTCGTAAAGGCCGTAGGCAAAGCTGTCGCCAAAGACGACGGCCTTGTTGGACGGGATCGTCCAAGGCGTCGTCGTCCAGATCACCACGTTCGCACCGTTCAGATCCTCGGAGTCATTCTCAACCGCAAACTTCACCCAGATCGTGAAGCTTTCCTTGTCGTGATACTCCACCTCCGCTTCGGCCAGGGCCGTCTTTTCGATAGGCGACCACATGACCGGCTTGGAGCCTTGATACAGCGTGCCGTTCATTAGAAACTTCTGAAACTCTTCCGCGATGATCCGTTCCGAGCGGTAATCCATCGTCAGATACGGCTTCGACCAGCGACCCGTCACGCCAAGGCGCTTGAATTCGTCCCGCTGGATGTCGATCCAACCCTCGGCGAACTTGCGGCATTCTTGGCGGAAGTCGACCACGTCGACCTCATCTTTGTTGCGGCCTTTTTTGCGATACTGCTCTTCAATCTTCCACTCGATGGGCAGACCGTGGCAATCCCAACCTGGAATATAGCGCGCATCGCGACCCATCATTTGTTGAGAGCGCACCACCATATCCTTGAGGATCTTGTTGAGCGCGTGCCCGATATGCAGGTGCCCGTTGGCATAGGGGGGGCCATCATGCAGAGTGAAACTCTCACGACCCTCGTTCTCTGCCTTATCACGCAAGCGCTTGTAGATGCGCATATCATTCCAGCGCGACAGCCATTCGGGTTCACGTTTCGGCAGGCCTGCGCGCATAGGGAAATCGGTCTGCGGCAAGTTCAATGTGTCTTTGTAGTCAGGCGTCTCGGCACACATGTGCGGCGTCCTTCGTCTTTGCTGTCTTGGGATGTCTCAGGGGGCGGCGCGGTGGTCCATACGCCTTGTCCCGGCGGCTCGATTGGGTCAGAGCGCCGGGCATATAATTCGAATAATGATCAGCGAGTGCTTCATCATGCGAGGGTTATAGGCGCGTCAGTTGCCGAGGTCCATTGGGATTTTGGGCCCATGTCCACCGCATGGACGAAACAGGTCCCACCGATTCGATCCGAAGGCTTGAAAAGACTTCAACCGCAGTCTTTTGGAAAATGCGCGCCCGCACCAAAAGCGAAGCCCCCGCCGATGTCTCGACAGGGGCCAATCGCGTGCGATATGTTGGGGCGGGTTCACCTCTCCAGCACTTACCAGTCCTCACGAACCACTACGCGGGTTTTCACCGGCAGCTTCATCGCCGCCAGACGCAAAGCTTCCATCGCGATGCCTTCAGCGACACCATCAATTTCAAACATTACGCGACCCGGCTTTACCTTGCAGGCCCAGAAATCTACGGAGCCTTTACCTTTACCCATCCGAACTTCGGTGGGCTTGGAGGTCACAGGCGTGTCCGGGAAGATCCGGATCCAAACCCGACCCTGACGCTTCATGTGGCGCGTCATGGCACGACGTGCGGCTTCGATCTGGCGCGCTGTTACGCGCTCTGGCTCGGTTGCCTTCAGGCCATAGGTGCCGAAGTTCAGGTCAGAGCCACCCTTAGCCAAACCCTTGATCCGGCCCTTATGGAGCTTGCGAAATTTTGTACGCTTTGGTTGAAGCATTTATCTTCTCCCTCTTAGCGACGGCCACCAGCACCGCGCGGTGCCGGACCATCCTGAAGCTCCTGGGCTTTGCGATCACGGGCCGACGGGTCGTGCTCCATGATCTCGCCTTTGAAGATCCAGACTTTGATGCCGATGATACCATAAGGCGTAGCACCTTCAGCGGTGGCGTAGTCGATGTCAGCGCGCAGCGTGTGCAACGGCACGCGGCCTTCACGGTACCATTCGGTCCGCGCAATCTCTGCACCGCCGAGACGACCAGCGACGTTCACCCGGATACCCAAGGCGCCCATGCGCATGGCGTTCTGCACAGCCCGCTTCATTGCACGACGGAAGCTGACACGACGTTCCAGCTGCTGAGCGATGGATTCGGCAACCAGTGCCGCGTCCAGCTCAGGCTTGCGCACTTCAACGATGTTGAGGTGCAGTTCGCTGTCGGTCATATTGGCCAGCTTCTTGCGCAGCGCTTCGATATCGGCGCCTTTTTTGCCGATGATCACGCCCGGACGCGCTGTGTGAACGGTCACGCGGCACTTCTTGTGCGGACGCTCGATGATCACACGGCTTACACCGGCTTGCTTGCACTCTTCGTTGATGAACTCACGAATGGCGATGTCTTCCAGCAGAAGATCACCGTAATCCTTCGTGTCGGCATACCAACGGCTGTCCCAGGTCCGGTTGACCTGAAGGCGCATGCCGATCGGATTGACTTTGTTACCCATTAGGCTTGCTCCTCAACTTCACGCACCAGGATGGTGATTTCAGAGAACGGCTTGACGATGCGGCCAAAACGGCCCCGTGCCCGCGGACGGCCACGCTTCATCACGAGGTTCTTGCCGACCCAGGCTTCCGCCACGATCAGTTCATCCACATCCAGGTTGTGGTTGTTTTCAGCATTGGCAATCGCCGATTGCAGGCACTTTTTCACATCCTGCGCGATCCGCTTTTTTGAGAAGGTCAGATCGCTCAGCGCTTTCTCGACTTTCTTGCCGCGGATCATAGCGGCTACCAGGTTCAGTTTCTGCGGGCTTGTGCGCAGCATGCGCAGCTTCGCCATCGCTTCATTATCCGCCACGCGGCGGGGATTTTTCTCCTTGCCCATGGCTTACTTCCTCTTGGCTTTCTTGTCCGCCGCGTGACCGTAATAGGTCCGTGTCGGTGCATATTCCCCGAACTTCTGACCGATCATGTCTTCGCTGACATTGACTGGAATGTGCTTGCGTCCGTTGTATACCCCGAAGGTCAAACCAACAAACTGCGGCAGGATTGTAGAGCGACGCGACCAGATCTTGATCACGTCGTTGCGGCCGCTTTCGCGCGCTGCCTCGGCCTTTTTCAGGACGTAAGCATCGACAAAGGGACCTTTCCAAACAGAGCGTGCCATATGTTACCGCCCCTTCTTCTTGGCGTGCCGCGAGCGGATGATCAGCTTGCTAGACGCTTTGTTTTTGTTGCGAGTGCGCGCCCCTTTCGTGGGCTTGCCCCAAGGCGTGACCGGGTGGCGACCACCCGAGGTCCGACCTTCACCACCACCATGGGGGTGATCAATCGGGTTCATCACGACACCACGGACAGATGGACGAATGCCTTTGTGGCGCATACGACCGGCTTTACCGTAGTTCTGGTTCGAGTTGTCAGGGTTCGATACGGCACCCACGGTCGCCATGCATTCCTGGCGTACCATACGCAGCTCGCCCGAACTCAGGCGGATCTGGGCATAACCACCGTCACGACCCACAAACTGAGCATAGGTGCCTGCGGCGCGGGCAATCTGACCGCCTTTACCGGGCTTGAGCTCGATGTTGTGAATGATGGTGCCGATCGGCATGCCAGAGAATGGCATCGCGTTGCCCGGCTTGATGTCCGCACGGGCACTGGCGATCACCTGATCGCCGACGGCGAGGCGCTGCGGCGCAAGAATGTAGGCCTGCTCACCATCCTCATATTTCACAAGGGCGATAAACGCGGTCCGGTTCGGGTCGTATTCGATCCGTTCAACGGTCGCGGCCACATCGAATTTGTTACGTTTGAAATCAACGATCCGGTAAAGGCGTTTTGCCCCACCACCGCGGCGGCGTGCCGTGATACGTCCGGTGTTGTTCCGGCCGCCCGATTTCGTCAGACCCTCGGTGAGGGCTTTGACGGGGCGTCCTTTGTACAGCTCCGAACGGTCGATCAGCACCAGCCCGCGCTGGCCCGGCGTCGTTGGCTTGTACGACTTGAGTGCCATGCTTTCTGTCTTCCGTTTAGCGATAGCGAAACATATGTTTCGCCTATGTAGGCCGGGATCAATCCCGGCAGGTTAAGGGCCCCGAAGGTCCCCGGTGAGGTAAGTTCAATCGAACAAAGGCATAGCCCCGGACGAATCCGGGGCCTTACCGATGGCGCTTCCTAATCAAGTGTGCCCCCCGGGTCAAGAGCCTCCCGCGGCAACACCAGACTGACCCGAAGGGCTTACAAACGACGCTGCCGCTAGGACAACGCTTCAAACTCATGCTCAGACAATGCATCCAGGGCCGCAGCCATGGCCTCTATTATTTGATCAATCTCCTCACGGGAAATCACGAGGGGTGGACAAAGCGCCATCGCATCGACCATTGGCCGCGAAATTACACCTCGTGCATACAACTCCTTACCCATGGTCGCCCCCAGAACACCCGGCTTGGTCTCGAATTCCGGATGCACCAGCTGAACCGCCGCGATCAGGCCTATCCCACGGACCTCTCCAACGAAAGGATGCGCGGCAAATGCTGCCAGCTTTTCACGCATGTAGGCCCCTGTTTTGGTTGCCTGCTCCACCAGACCCCGCTCTTCAATGATCGCAATATTCTCCAACGCCACCGCTGCACCTACGGGATGACCACCACCGGTGAATCCATGGCCCAAAACGCCAATACGCCCGCTTTCCTCCGCTACAGGCTGATAGAAACGATCATTTACAAGGATGGCAGAGAAGGGCACGTAACTGGACGTGATCTGCTTGGAGAGCACGATCACATCCGGTTTCAAATCATAGGTCTGCGACCCGAACATGTTTCCCGTACGCCCAAACCCGTTGATCACCTCATCAGCCACGAAAATGATGTCATACTTGGCTAGAACGGCCTGTATCTTTTCCCAGTAGGTCGCAGGCGGCACTACGACACCGCCCGCGCCCATGACGGGTTCAGCAAAGAAGGCAGCAATCGTATCGGGTCCCTCTGCCTGAATCATGGCGTCCAGATCATTGGCGCAGCGGGTTGCAAACTCCTCCTCGCTTTCGCCCTCGCGGCCTTCTTTCCAATAATGCGGACAGGTGGTGTGCAAAACACCCTCGATTGGCAGATCAAAGGAGGCATGGTTGTAAGGCAGCCCCGTCAAACTGGCCGAGGCGATCGTGACGCCATGATAGCCCCTGATGCGCGAGATAATCTTTTTCTTTTCTGGTTTTCCAAGGGCATTGTTGCGATACCAGATCATCTTCATGACCGTATCATTGGCCTCTGACCCAGAATTGGTGAAAAAGACCTTCGACATTGGCACGGGCGCAATCGAGACCAGCTTTTCAGCTAGGTCAATCGCTGCTGGATGTGCACGGTGGGCGAAGTTGTGGTAGAAGGAGAGCTTTTCCATCTGCTCTGTTGCCGCGCGGATAAGCCGCTTTTCGCCAAAGCCCAGTGCAACGCTCCACAATCCCGCCATAGCTTCAATGTAGCGATTGCCCTGGTTGTCGAAGACGTAAACACCTTCAGCGCTCTCCATGATCTGCGGCCCCACATCATCATGGGCCTTGGCATTCGTGTAGGAGTGAAAATGATACGCGATGTCGCGTGCTTCTGCAGAGTTCGGCGCAAGAGTCATTGGAAGCTTCCTTCGAAAAAGACGGAGGTTGAGTCTGCCGAACAGTTCTGCACGCTC
This sequence comes from Roseovarius sp., assembly GCA_963691795.1. Lineage (GTDB taxonomy): Bacteria > Pseudomonadota > Alphaproteobacteria > Rhodobacterales > Rhodobacteraceae > Roseovarius. The sequence goes on along the minus strand of OY829373.1, from coordinate 1,793,904 downwards.
GAAACGGGACGTCAATAATGTAAGGCGCATACCGATTGGCTCAGGCTCCCTATTATTGAAAGAAAGTCGTCCAGAAAATTTGAAGTTCTGGACAGGAATTTCTGAAGACCCGCCACACCCTGTCAGCGCAACGGCATTGATTGCGACGCGTTGCGCAATATCTCAATTGTATCTTGCCGGGACAACAATGATGAACAACCCTGAGTACCGGGCCCGTGCGGTCCGCATCCCCCAAAGCCGACTGGCACGGGCCACCCGGATGGGCTCGATGACCGCGGGTGTAGCCGGAAATATGGCGCTGAACGGTTTGATCCAACTGGGACGCGGGCAACAGCCAACCACTCGAGACCTTCTGCTCACCCCTTCAAACATCCGTCGCATTGCAGATCAGCTGGCCCGCATGCGCGGCGCGGCCATGAAGATTGGGCAGCTGATGTCCATGGATACTGGTGACGTCCTCCCGCCGGAGTTGGCCGATATTATGGCCCGCCTACGCGCCGATGCCGATTTCATGCCACCCCGACAATTGCGCACCGTACTGGACCAGGCCTGGGGCATAAACTGGCGACGGCGTTTCGAAGCTTTCGATGTACGACCGCTGGCCGCTGCTTCCATCGGCCAAGTCCATCGTGCTCGCCTGCCCGGGAGCGCAGATCTTGCGATCAAGGTGCAGTACCCCGGCGTGGCGCGCAGCATCGACAGTGACGTGACAAATGTGGGTCGCCTGATCCAGCTTTCCGGCCTGATGCCCCCAGGATTCGACCTTGGCCCTTACCTTGATGAGGCGCGCGCGCAACTTCACCAGGAAGCCGACTATAGCCGTGAAGCGCAATACCTAGAACGCTATCACCGTCTCATGGCGACCGATGGGGCGTTCGTCTTGCCCGAAACCGTTCCGGAGCTGACAGGTGAAACCGTTCTTGCCATGTCCTACGTGCCAGGCGTGGATATCGAAGACGTCGCACTGACCGACCAGGCCACACGGGACAGCGTTGCGACCCGATTGCTCTCGCTCATGTTGAAGGAACTCTTCGCCTTCGGCCTTATGCAGACAGACCCAAACTTTGCGAATTACCGCTTTAACCCCGACACGGGTCAGATCATCCTGCTCGATTTCGGCGCAGCGCGTGATCTGACAGCCGACATCACGGCACGCTATAAAGGCATGTTCGAAGCGGGTCTGAGCGGCGATCCAAATGCGATGGAGACCGCTTCGGAGACCATGGGGATTGTCACGCCCGATACACCCGAACCCTATCGTAGTCAGATCCTCTTCATGAACAACCTAGTTTTCACCCATGTGCGCGCCTCAGAGATCATGGATTTTGGCACCAGTACCTTATCTGCAGACATGCAACAGGCCGGACAGGTTCTGGCCGATGGTGGTTACGTCCCACCACCCCTTCCAATGGATTTGCTGTTCATCCAACGCAAGGTGGCCGGTATGTTCCTGCTCGCAACCCGTCTCAAAGCCCGGGTCGCTGTGCGATCACTGATCGAGGAAGCGCTAAACTACGCGGCCTGAATGCCGGCCTTGAACCGCTTTGCCAGCAACCCAAACCTCGCGTACGGCACGATCATCGCCCATCATGATTGTTGGAAAAACCGCCTCCCATACATCGTCTGCAGGCGCTGCCCTCTGTGAAATCGCCGGTGTCGACGCCAGATCCAAGGCAACCAGATCAGCCTCCATGCCCGGTCGGATGTTTCCGATACAATCACCCATATGCAATGTCTCGGCCGATCCCGCGGTGGCCAGCCAGAGAAGCTGCGCAGGGTGCAAAGCGGTTCCACCAAGTTGCCCAATCTCATAGGCCGCCGCCATCGTTCGCAGCATCGAGAAGGATGACCCACCACCGGTATCCGTTGCAAGCCCGACCTGCTGGCCCTGCCCCATTGCGCGGGCTGTGTTAAAAAGACCCGATCCGATAAAGGCATTGGAGGTCGGGCAATGAATAAGACCCGCACCGACATCGCGCAGGCGGGCTTCCTCCCGATCTGAGAGGTGGATGGCATGGCCGTAAAGACCGCGTGCGCCCAGAAGCCCGTGCGCTTCATAAACCTCAAGATAATCCCGCGCCTTCGGATAAAGTGACAGGACCCACTCGATCTCCTCAACCTGTTCGCTCAGATGCGTTTGCATGAGGCAATCGGGGTTCTCAGACCAAAGCGTGCCGAGTGCGGACAGCTGATCGGGGGTAGATGTGGGCGCAAAGCGCGGCGTGATCGCGTAGCTTAGACGCTCCCGTCCATGCCAGGCCTCAATTAGGGCCTTACTGTCGTCATAAGCCGATTGCGCGGTATCACACAGACCCTCAGGCGCATTGCGATCCATACATGTCTTTCCCGCAACCGCCCGCATATTGCGTTGCAGCGCTGCTTCAAAAAACGCCTCTACACTTTGCGGGTGAATGGTGCAGAAACTGACCATACTCGTAGTACCGTTGAGCAGTGCCAGGTCAAAATAACGCTCGGCAATGTCGCGCGCGTAGGTCGGGTCATGAAACGCCATCTCTTCGGGAAAGGTGTAGGTTTCCAGCCAGTCAATGAGCCGCTTGCCCCAGCTTGCGACGATGGCGGTCTGGGGGTAATGCACATGAGCATCCACGAAACCGGGCAGGATCAGGGCCTGCCCCATATCCTGAAGCTCAGCCGCGGGCGCGCCAATACGTAGATCATCAAACGAACCGACCTCCGCAATCCGCCCTGCGCGGATCAACAACGCCTCCTCTAGACAGGCAGCACTCTTTGGGTCCGTTGCGAAAGGTGAGGCTGTAAAACACAGAACCCGACCTTTGATCAAAATCTCGTCCGACATTACGCCCCTTCTGTAATCAACGCCCCTGACACGCGCAGGATAGGCACCAGCACCGCAGTCGTAAATCGCTCGAGAGTGATTGTTTTCCAACCCCTGCTTCTTTACTCCTTGGAGCGAACCACCGGAGAGGGCAGGCAGATGGCAGATAATGACATCGTTCTCGATGATGAGGCCGAGCGTGATGAAGAGAACGCCTATTTGCTCGACCCGCAGGCAGTGGCGCGGATTATGTTCGCTGTGGACACCGATGACCACGCGCTTTTGCACGAAGAGCTTGCCCCGCTTCACGCTGCCGACATCGCAGACCTTCTCGAACAGATCAACGCCTTTGACCGCCGCAGGCTGATCCTTCTTCTTGGTGAAGAGTTCGACGGTGATATCCTGTCGGAACTCGATGACGGGCTGCGTGAGGAGGTTCTGAACCTGCTGAAGCCCGAGGTTCTGGCCGAATCCGTACGGGAGTTAGAGTCCGACGACGTTGTAGACCTTGTCGAGGATCTGGAGGCCAAGCAACAGGAAGCCATCCTCGATGTGCTGGAGGACAGCGACAGGCTTGCCGTGGAAAGCGCGCTGGCCTATCCCGACGACTCAGCGGGCCGCCTCATGCAGCGCGAAGTGGTAATGGCCCCTGAGCATTGGAATGTGGGAGAAGCCATCGACTACCTGCGCGATCAGGATGATCTGCCGGAACAGTTCTATCATATCATACTGGTCGACCCGCGCCTCAAGCCGATCGGCAATGTCACGCTGGGCAAGCTGATGGGCTCGCGCCGGGAAGTTCTGTTGAAATCTCTGACGGAAGAGACGTTTCACGTCATACCAGTCACGCAAGATGAGGAAGACGTGGCCTATGCCTTCAACCAGTATCACCTTATCTCGGCCCCAGTCGTGGATGAGGATGAGCGGCTTGTGGGTGTAATCACCATTGATGATGCCATGGTCGTTCTGGATGAAGAACATGAAGAAGATATCCTGCGACTGGCCGGGGTCAGCGAAAGCAGCCTGGCCGATCGGGTGATCGACACGACCAAGCGCCGCTTACCGTGGTTGGCAGTTAACCTTGCGACGGCCATCCTCGCATCTTTGGTCATTGCTCAGTTCGAGGCAGCGTTGACGCAGATCGTGGCGCTGGCCGTGTTGATGCCAATTGTGGCATCAATGGGCGGCAATGCGGGCACGCAAAGCCTGACTGTGGCGGTGCGTGCGATTGCCACCAAAGACCTGACCGGGCGCAACCTTTGGCGGTTCATACGTCGCGAAGTTCTAGTAGGCTTGATCAATGGTCTGATCTTTGCCGTGGTGATGGGAGTGATTGGTGTTTTTTGGTTTGGCGGGCCAGAACTGGGCTATGTGATCGCGGCCGCCATGGTGATCAACCTGATCGTGGCCGGGCTGGCAGGCACCGCCATTCCGGTCTTGCTAGAGCGAGCCGGCATTGACCCCGCGCTTGCCTCTGGCGCGTTCGTGACCACGGTGACGGATGTGGTGGGATTCTTCGCCTTTCTGGGACTGGCTGTGTTGGTATTGCTTTGACGGATTTGAACGCAATCAAGACGGCAGCGCGCAAGGCCGCGTTTGCGCGCCGCAAAGCGGTGCATCTAGGTTTTGGTGGCGTTGGCTCATCGCTCTTGTCGGAATGTCTCGCGGGGTATCGTGGGGTTCCACTGGCGGGCTACATGCCAATCCGGACTGAAATTGACCCGCTGCCCGCCATGGCAGAGGCCGCCGCCCATGGCCCTGTGGGTGTCCCTGTCATTCAGGGTGAAGCGCAGCCATTGGAGTTCTCCCGGTGGGAGCCCGATGGTCCTATGAAAGAAGGACCCTTCGGGGCGCAGGTGCCCGCCGTGGAAGACTATTTCGACCCGGAGATCCTGATCGTCCCGCTGGTGGCCTTTGATCGGTCCGGTGGGCGGCTGGGCTATGGCGGCGGCTTTTATGACCGCACGCTGGAACGGCTGCGCGCCCGGCGGGCGACGCTGGCCATAGGGTTTGCCTATAGCGCACAGGAAGCCGTTGATCTGCCACTTGAGGCGACCGATCAGCCACTCGACATGATCGTGACAGAAAGCGAGGTGATCGAATTTGGCCAAACATGATTACACCGCCCGCGTGGTCTGGACCGGAAATCGCGGGGACGGTACTGCGTCCTACAAGGGATATGACCGCACCTGGAACGTGGAGACCCCGGGCAAACCGGTAATCCATTGCTCCAACGACCCCCTAATGGGGGGTGATCCGACGCTACACAACCCAGAAGACATGTTGATTGCGGCTTTGTCGGCTTGTCACATGTTGTGGTATCTGCACCTGGCAAGCAATGCTGGGATCACTGTCTTGGCTTATCGCGACGATCCACTGGCCGTGGGCGAGACAGACACAACTGGCGCCAGCCGCTTTCTGCGCGCCACGCTGCGCCCCGAAATTACAGTCCCTGTCGGCACAGATCTGGCAGTTGCGGATACGGTGCATCATGAGATCGGCAAGGTTTGCTTCATCGCCCGATCCGTCAATTTCCCGGTAGATTATGCCCCCAGCTATTTCTTCAATGGCTAAGGCATTGTTTTAAGTATTTTTGACTAAAAAGCAGCAACGGGAGTACGCGCCATTCAAAGTGGAAAGAAAAGTGGAATCATGGCAGATGCCAGAAGCCCAACACTAAGGCTAAGCGGCACGCCCACCTTAATGAAATCCGTGAATCTGTAACCGCCGGGGCCATAGACCAGCATGTTGGTCTGGTAACCGATAGGTGTAGCGAAACTGGCCGAAGCCGCGATCATCACCGCAACCACAAGCGGGCGCGGATCCACACCAAGGGCTGAGGCCAGCCCGATAGCAATTGGCGTGATGACCACCGCAACGGCGTTATTTGAGACAAGCTCGGTCAGGATACTGGTCAGCAAGTAAACCGACCAGATCAACAGAAAAGGTGGCGCGTTCTGCAAGGCGGGTGCGATGAGGCCGGTTAGGAGTTCGACCGCGCCTGTCGCCTCAAGCGCTGCGCCGATGGCGAGCATTGCAAAGATAAGCGCGAGAAGACGGCCGTCGATGAAGGAAAACGCCTCTTCCGCGTCGACACAGCGGGTGAGGAAAACGATGGCCATGGCTAGGATGGCCAGCAGTAGGATAGGCGCAACACCAAGAGCTGCCAGAACCACCAGCCCGGCCAGCGTTACTATGGCAATGGGCGCGTGGCTGCGGCGATAGGCGCGCTCAGTTGGTTTGGTCACGTCGAGCATGTTCATCTCGCTCGCCAGGCGCTGAATATCCTCAGGCGCACCTTCCAGCAACAAAGTGTCACCGACCTGCACCACGAGATCATCCAACTGTCGTCCGATATTGGTGTCCCGGCGATGCACCGCCAGCGGATATACCCCGAACCGCCGACGCAAGCGCATCGCCCCAAGGCGACGGCCCACCATCTTGGAGTCCGGTGTGACCAGTGTCTCAACTGTCGTTGTCTCCACAGCCGAAACCTGATCGACACGTTTGAGGCTCTTGTTGCGCTGCAGGCTCAGCAGCTCTGTCACCTGTGTGCGCAGGACAACGCGGTCGCCCACCTGAAGCTCCACTCCTTTCAGGTTACGGCGTAGGGAAACATCGCCTCGGATCACGTCCACAAGTCGTACCCCTTCGCGTTTAAAAAGCTGAACGCCGTTCACCTCGCGTCCAATCAAGTTAGACTCGGGCGGGATTACGGCTTCGGTAAAGAACTTGCGGGATGATCGGTCCGATAGAATGGCTGCCATGCTCACCCGATCCGGTAGAAGGCGCGGCGCGATGAAGCGCAGATACAAGGCACCCCAGACCGCGAGGACAAGCGCCAGCGGTGTGACCTCGAAGATCGAGAACGCCTCAAGCCCTTGCGCGCGTGCCACGCCATCTACAAGCAAGTTGGTCGAAGTACCGATCAGGGTCAGGCAGCCGCCAAGGATTGCGGCGTAGCTGAGTGGGATAAGTAGCTTGCTACCCGCTATGCCCAGACGGCGGGCCAATTGGACGAAGACCGGGATCATCACCACGACAACCGGCGTGTTGTTCACGAAGGCCGAGGCCAGCATGACAAAAGCCATCAATGCCCCGATCGCCAGTGCTGGCCGTTTGTCGGCCTGCCCCTCGGCCAACTTCGTGAACCAGTCCAGCGCGCCTGTCCGGACAAGGGCGCCCATGACAATGAACATGGCCACAATGGTCCAGGGTGCAGGGTTGGACAGTACCTCAAGCGCATCCTCATAGGGCAAAAGCCCCGTGCCCAGCAGGACCGCCACACCGCTGATTGCAACCACTTCGGTGGGGTAGACCTCACGCAAAAACAGCAGAAACATTACGCCGACCACACAGAGTGCGCACAGGGCCTGTCCGGTCTCTGATAGCTCAAGAAGCTCCATCGGTGCGATCCTGTAACTGCGGGTTTAAGTTTTATTCTTCCGTAAGTGATCCGCATGGGCAAGCCCGGATACCGGTCTGGGTTGCACAAGGAAAAGCGCCAACAGCATGAGCGCAAAACCTGCCCAGATATAGATCGAATAGCGCTCTTCCAGAAAGAACATTGCCCCAAGAACGCCGAACGCTGTCACCGGATAGGCCACCTGCGCGGCAAACACGGCCCCCGCCTTGGTTACAATCCAGAAGTATAGCGAATAAACGATCACATGAATCGACGCGCTTGAAATCAAGGCCAGTTCGGGCGCGGTCCACGGCAGGCTTGGGTCGATCACCTGTCCCGTCGTAAAGGCCAGTACAAAGGCCAAAGGCATGCCCAGCAGGGACGCGCCGGTGATCATCTGGATCGGGTCAAGGTCCAGCATTCCCCAGCGGGCGATCACGTTGGCCTCTGACGCATAAAGGAAGGGTGAGATAAGCGCGAGCGGTATGAAAGCCACCATCGCCGGGTCCGGCAGGGCGGCTTCTGGCCCCGCAATCATCCAGACACAACCAAAGCCGCACCCGATGCCAATGGCGCGGAGCCAGTTAAAACTGTCCGTACCCAGTAAAATGGCCATAGGAAAGGCAAAAATCGGCACGGTGGACAGCAGTATTGCCATCACACCCGCTGGCAGGTGGACCGCAGCTGCATAGGTGATCGTATTAGGAATGAGCGCACCAATAAGGCAGATCATCAAATAGAATCCGACATGCGAACGCGTGAAGGGCAGCGGCTTGCCCCGCAGGCGCAGGATGGCCAGTAGGATCGCCGTCATCACGACGAATTGCCAAGCAATAAGGCCAAAATACTGATGTCCGCTACTGACCGCCACCTTGGTCAGTACAGTGGTAGAACCCCAGCCCGCCCCGATCATCAGGAGAACGGCATAGAGCCCCAAACGACTGGCATGCATAGATTGCATCGCCTCGCTCACCTCTCTTGGCTGGCTGCAATGGGGGTCAGTTTCTGGCCGCCACGCGGTTGTACGAGGAACACTCCCAGAAGCATCACACCTAGAGCCAGCCAGATATAGGAGGAGTAGCTCTCTCCTAACATCAGCATGGACCCCATCACCCCTGTGGCGGTGACGATGTAGGCCGATTGCGAAGCAAAAACCGATCCGGCCTTACCCACCAGCCAGACATAGGTTGCATAAACAACCCCATGCAATGCCGCGGCCACGATCAGGGCAAGCTCAGGCGCGCCAAAATTAGCAAAGGGATCGACCCACTGATCAGTGGCCAGCGCTAGCGGACAGGCGAAGAACACGCCCACGATGGACGCCCCTATGATAGTCTGAACGGGGTCGAGCCCGTATGTGCCCCAGCGCGCCACTATATTGGCTTCGGTCGAATAAAGAGCAGGCGCAAGCAGGGCGAGGAGGACGAAAATGGTCATTGAGGGGTCAGGCAAGCTTGCGTCCGGCGCGACCATAAGGACAATGCCACCAAGCCCAAGCAAAAGCCCCAGAACACGCCGCCATGAAAAACTGTCATTACCCAGTGCCAGCGCTACAGGCAGGGCAAACATAGGTGTTGTGGCCGCAACGATCGACAGAACACCGCCAGGCAATTTGGCTGCCGAAAGATAAAAGAACACATCCGGCAGGATCGCTCCAGTCAGCGCAACAATCACAAAGAGCCTGAGATGCTTCCATGTCAGGCATGCAGGCAGTCCTCGCATCACCGCAAGAGGGGAAAGCACGGCCACGACGACCACCAGTTGCCAGAAGATTAGACCGTAGGGCTGATGCCCTGTACTAACTGCAATCTTCGTTAAAGGCAGGGTCAAGCCCCACCCGACTCCCATGGCCAGAAGCACAACAAAAGGAAACAGGCGTTTGGTCATAGGCTTGCGGAAGAAAGCCGTCCTCCCTCGCGGATCATCTCAACCCGGACGGCTTTGCCGGTTTTGTCATCAGTTTCGACATAGAGCCCACAGAGCGTGGCCTCACCCAAAGCGGGGGTGAAGCGGCTCCTGCTCATGCCGGTTACAAAGCGGCGTAACGGCTCGGCTTTGTCCATGCCAATCACACTATGATAATCGCCACACATGCCTGCATCCGACTGGAAAGCCGTACCACCGGGCAGGATCATCGCATCGGCCGTGGGGACATGGGTATGGGTGCCCACCACCATGCTGGCACGCCCGTCACAGAAATGTCCCATTGCCATCTTCTCGGACGTCGCCTCGCAATGCACGTCAAGCATGGTGGCCTGAACAACGCCACCAAGAGCATGATTTCGCAAAACCCCATCCACAGCACTGAAGGGATCATCGAAAGCGCGGCGCATGAAAACCTGACCCAGAACCTGCGCCACAAGAACCTTGCGGCCACGGGTCGCCGTAAAGATCCGGTAGCCTCGTCCCGGCGCTTCCTTGGCAAAGTTGATAGGACGGATTACTCGGGGCTCGGTTTCAATGAACTGCATCATGTCCTTCTGATCAAAGGCATGGTCCCCCAGCGTTATGCAATCGGCACCCGCCTCCAGCAAAGACTTGGCATGAGCTCCAGACAGCCCCATGCCGCCAGTCGTGTTTTCGGCATTAACCACAACGAAGTCGAGGCGCCACGCCTCTTTTAGGGGCGCGAGCCTTTCAATGATTGCCTGCCGTCCGGCGCGGCCCATCACATCCCCTAGGAACAGAAGTCTCATTGGGTGGTGTTAGGGCTCACAGGCCCAGAGAGCAAGCGGTAACGTATGACACGCACCATAATCAGGATTGACAAGAAATACACCCAAGTGCTTGGAAGCCAATTCCCAACCATCCGCATTCTTCAAAAAATGCGGATGAAAAAATAAGAATTTTTCGGGTTGTTTCACCTTATCAAGAATGAGGTCACACAGAGAAGATTTCAGGTTGGCTCAAAACGACCAAAACACCAAGATCAGCGGTACAGAAATCGCCACTATCAGGATCTCAAGCGGCAGGCCCATTCGCCAGTAGTCCCCAAACTTGTATCCCCCAGGCCCCAGAATAAGCGTATTGTTCTTATGTCCGATTGGCGTCAGGAATGCCGCTGATGCCGCCACTGCAACCGCCATCAGAAAAGGATCGGAGGACACTCCCAGACTTTCGGCCATCTGGATCCCCACAGGGGCTGCAACAATCGTGGTGGCTGTATTATTCAAAACATCCGAAAGCGTCATAGTTACGACCATCAAAAGTGTCAGGATTACCCAGGCTGGCAATCCTTCTGTTACCCCAAGCAACGCCCCGGCAATCAGATGCGTGCCGCCCACATCCTCCAAGGCTGCACCTAGCGGGATCATGGACCCCAGAAGAACCACCACGGGCCATTCGATATGCTTGTAAAGCTCGTTAAGCGGGACAATCTGCGTAAGCACGTAGATCATCACCACGATGCCGAGCGCCACAGGCAGGTAGACCAACCCGAAAGAGGCCGCAGCCACGGCGGCTGCAAATATACCAATCGCCAGCCACGTCTTGCTATCCTGTGTCACGGCTAGTCCTCGATCGGCAAGGGGCAAACAACCAAGCCACTCCGTCACATCGGCCCCGCGGTCCTTTGGCACGAGGATAAGCAAGATGTCCCCTGCCCTGATCTTTGTGCTGCGAACCTGGCTTGTAATCTTGCGCCCTTGCCGGGAAATTCCCATCAGCACTGACTGCTGACGCCAGTGCAGGCCCACGCCCTGCGTCGTACGCCCAACAAGACGGGAGGATTGCGGCACAACGACCTCAACAATATCGAGCCCTCGCCCCTCGGCTTTCAGCTTTTCCTCACGCTTGGCATCTGAAAATGCCAGCGAGAGCGAGGCACGGAATTCGTCCAGTGCATCAGGCTTGGCCTCGAGTACAAGCGTGTCCCCGACCCGAAGCTCGGTATTGAATGCCGCACCGTAGCGCCGCTTGCCGTCCCGGATAACACCCAGAACCGCTACATCTGCCTGATCGGCAGCCTCTGCAAGTTCAATAAGGCGCTTGCCCACCTGCGCGGAACCTTCCGGCACCGTAAGCTCTGCGATGTAATCCGAGATGTCACCAGCCTGCAGCACCGCATCCTCACGCTGTGGGATTAGGCGCCAGCCAATCAGCGCAATGAACACCATCCCCAGAATAGCGGTCAGTCCCCCGACAGGGGCGAAATCGAACATGGCGAATGGCTCTCCAACCGCTTCTTCCCGGATCGAAGCAATAATGATGTTGGGCGGTGTCCCGATCAGCGTGGCCATACCACCGAGTATCGTAGCGAAACTGAGCGGCATCAAAGACAGTCCCGCCGCCCGCTTAGCTTTACGCGCGGTCTGGATATCCACCGGCATAAGAAGTGCCAATGCGGCGACATTGTTCATAAAGGCCGACAACACGCCGCCAATGCCGCCCATGATCACGATATGCGCCCCAAGGCTGCGGGTGCTATCCACCAGCGTGCGCGTGATCAGATACACTGCACCTGATCGAACGAGCCCCGCCGAGACAACTAGCACCAAAGCCACAACAATGGTTGCGGGATGCCCAAAGCCGGAAAACGCGTCTTTTGTGGGCACCGCGCCCAGAACAACAGCGATCATCAACGCCGAAAAGGCAATAATGTCGTAACGCAGCTTTCCCCATAGCAGCAAGGCGAACACGGCGCCAAAGAGGGAAAAGAGAATGGTTTGCTCGTTTGTCATTGCACCACTCATACGGGTTTCCAAGCGCCGAGACGAGGGGATTTCATTGCCCAGGGATTGGTGGTCGGCGCGTCCTCGGGATTGAACCCCGCCCGCTGTCTACAGTATAGAACAACAAACATCGGATAAGAACGAGGCGCACCATGGCTGGCCACTCAAAATGGGCAAACATTCAGCACCGCAAAGGCAGACAGGATGCCGTGCGGGCCAAGCTGTTTTCCAAGCTTTCCAAGGAAATCACTGTTGCGGCAAAAATGGGCGACCCAGACCCCGAAAAGAACCCGCGGCTACGCCTTGCTGTGAAAAGCGCAAAATCACAGTCGATGCCCAATGACAATATCGACCGGGCCATCAAAAAGGCCAGCGGCGGCGATAGTGAGGATTACGAGGAAATCCGCTACGAGGGTTACGGCCCTGATGGTGTAGCAATCATTGTCGAAGCAATGACCGACAACCGCAACCGCACCGCCTCCAACGTGCGCTCCACTTTTACCAAGAATGGTGGCAACCTTGGTGAAACGGGCTCTGTCGGATTCATGTTTGAGCGCACTGGAGAAGTCACATATCCAGCAGATGTCGGCGATGCGGACACCGTTATGATGGCCGCAATCGAAGCCGGGGCCGAGGATGTCGAAAGTTCCGAGGAAGGGCACATCATCTGGTGCGCAGATACCGATCTCAACGATGTCTCCAGCGCGCTCGAGGCAGAATTGGGTGAAAGCGAGAACACGCAACTGATCTGGAAACCCACCACGACGACCGAAATGGGTCTTGACGGTATGCAGAAGTTGATGCGCCTTATCGAAGCCCTCGAAGACGACGACGACGTTCAACGCGTCACCGCCAATTTTGAGGCCTCGGACGAGGTCATGGCCCAACTCGCCGCAGAGTAGGACCGACAATACACAGGTTGCGTGCGGAAATAGGCGCTCTCACGCAGGGGTTGCCTTTCGATAATTCTATTCATCAAGGGGTTAATCCGGGGTATGAAAGACACCACGCCTTCCTCGCCTCTTATGGGCATTGTGTGGATGGTTGTGACCGGCCTGATGTTCGTGTCTGTTACGGCCTTGGTAAAACTATTGGGCACGCGCATCCCCGCACCCGAAGCCGCTTTTCTGCGCTATCTTCTGGGGCTTTTGTTTCTTCTGCCCTTCCTCAGCAAGCTGAGCCAACTGCGCATGGATCGAAGTGTATGGGTCCTTTTCGGCTGGCGCGGGCTAGCACATTCGGCCGGTGTAACCTTCTGGTTCTACGGCATGGCCACCATTCCAATCGCCGATGTGACCGCTATGAACTACCTTGCACCGATCTATGTCACCCTAGGAGCCGCGCTTTTTCTGGGTGAGAAGCTGGCCGCGCGCAGGATCATCGCGGTTTTGGCCGCGCTGCTTGGGGCACTGATCATCTTGCGTCCCGGTTTTAGAGAGCTTGAGACCGGACATTTCGCGATGATCTTCACTGCACTGTTTTTTGGGGCATCCTATCTGTTGGCAAAAATCCTGTCCGAGAAATGTGACGCCGTTGTCGTCGTCGCCATCCTTTCAATTTCTGTGACTGTAGGGCTGGCCCCCCTGGCCCTGCTAGAGTGGGTGACGCCGACCTTTTGGGAACTGGCGATCCTGATGGGCGTTGCAACCCTCGCTACGGCTGGGCACTACACGATGACCCTTGCATTCCGCGCTGCACCACTGACGGTCACCCAGCCAGTGACGTTTCTACAGCTCGTCTGGGCCGTAAGCCTTGGCGTCGTGGTGTTCGGGGAACCACTTGATCCATGGGTAATCCTCGGTGGCACACTGATAGTCGGCTCGGTCAGCTTCATCAGTTGGCGCGAAGCGGTCCTTAAGCGTAAAGCCGTCACCCCAGCCGTGCCGGCCACCAAGGTCTGAGCGTTTTCAAAATAGGCTGTTGTCCATCTACCGGATTCGCAAGCGGCAAATTTCCCACCCAGCCCGCAACGAACATGTGGGATCTGACATGAAATGTGTCATTTAGATCTGGCGGGGACTTGTGACTTTTCCGGGCATGACACTGACCGAGCTGCAGATCTACAGAGAGATATCGCACACGCATTCCATCTCGGTCAGCTACAAATCCGGCAGTCAATCTGGGTTTAGGAAGGCTAGTGGGGCGAAACCCCACCTTACGAGAAGGCGAAAAGGTCCTTATAGGTGTCGCGGAGGATGTTCTTTTGCACCTTACCCATGGTGTTGCGTGGCAATCCCTCAAGAACGATGAACTTACGGGGATGTTTGAACCGGGCCAGCGAGGCAGTCGTCGCCTCTGCGATCGCGTCCACATCAATGCTGTCACCCGGCTCGGCCACAAGAAGGGCAACAACCGTTTCCCCAAAATCGGCATGGGGCACACCGACCACGGCGCTTTCGAGAACGCCGGGCTGGTCGTCGAGGACCAGCTCGATCTCCTTAGGGTAGATGTTGTAGCCGCCCGAGATGATCAGATCCTTGTTGCGCCCAACTATATGGACGTAGCCGTCCGCATCAATACGGCCTAGATCACCGGTGATGAAGAACCCGTCTTTGCGCAGCTCTGCCGCCGTTTTTTCGGGCATTTGCCAGTAGCCCTTAAAAACATTCTCGCCCCGCACCTCGATTTGCCCGATTTCGCCCGCGGGCACAATCGCGCCAGTTTCGGGGTTGGTCACCTTCAACTCGACCCCTGGAAGAGGGTAGCCCACGGTTCCGGCCCGACGGTCGCCGTCATAGGGGTTGGAAGTGTTCATATTCGTTTCCGTCATCCCATAGCGCTCGAGGATGCGGTGCCCGGTACGGGCCTCGAAGCGTTGATGTGTCTCGGCCAGCAAGGGCGCACTACCGGATACGAAAAGGCGCATATGCGCGGTCAGCTCGAACGTGAAGCGGGGATCATCCAGCAGGCGGGTGTAGAATGTTGGCACGCCCATCATGGTGGTGGCCTTCGGCATCATAGCAATCATTTGATCGGTATCGAATTTCGGCAGAAACACCATCGCACCACCTGCAATCAGGGTTACATTGGTCCCAACGAAAAGCCCGTGGGTGTGGAAGATTGGCAGCGCATGCAAGAGAACGTCCTTTTGCGTGAAATGCCAGCAATCCGTCAATGTCTCAGCATTGGACAAAAGGTTGCGCTGCGTTAGCATTGCGCCCTTTGATCGGCCAGTCGTGCCTGATGTGTATAAAAACGCGGCAAGGTCTTCGGCATCGCGGTCAACTGTATCGAACTGCTCTGGCATCGTGCGGGCCTTGTCGATAAGGCTCCCCGCACCATTAGCGTTCAGCGTTTCAACACTGGCCTTGAGACGGTCAGCTATAGGCCACAATACCGCCTCGGCCCCAGCGTCACAAACTACCAAGCGGGCGCCACTATTTTCGATGAAATAGGTCAATTCATCAACTGTGTAGGCGATGTTTAGCGGCAAAAAGACTACCCCTGTCTGTGCACAAGCCGCATACAGCGCCAACGCTTGCGGAGTTTTATGGATCTGCGCGGCAAGCCGGTCGCCGGGTTGCAAACCCGAGGCGGTCAGCACATGCGCGATCTTCGCCGCTTGCTTCAGGAATGCGGCGTGGGTGATCACCGCGCCATCCGGCAGGATCAGGAACGGCGTATCCTTTCCGGCATGGCGACCGAATAGCTGATCATAAAGTGGGTTCGTCACTGGCCGGTCTCCTAGCGATAATCTTTCTGGCGGTAGCAACAAGCGTCCGGATCTCAGACGACATCGCCACTTTCTGCGCATTGGCAAAGCGTTCATGATTTTGGGACAGTTTGCGCAGGTCGTAAAGGTAGTTCACCATAGCGCCAAAGGACTGCCCCTGCCCCTTGTCGGACAGATCCGCTCCAGCATGAATATCATGGACCTTAGCACCGTTGTTGAGATGAAACCGTGCCACAGGATCAAGCGGCAGGCCATCCCTCCGCCGCGCCGTAGTTAGGTAGAGGGCGGCCATGGCGCGCAGCTCTGCCGGGCTGTCGTGATCGAAAGATGTTCCCTCCTCTTTGATCCACCTTGCAAAGCCAGGAATTGGCGAAAGCGTGACAAATGTCTTTAGCCCGGGCAGCTCCAGCGCAAGATCAGCAGCCACCTGCTTTATCAATGAACTACCAAAAGAAATGCTGGCCAGTCCTGCCTGACAGTTGGAAATCGAGTAGAACACCGCCGTATCGGCTTCTTGCGCACTCAACCCGGCACGATCCTCAGCCAGAAGGTCCTGCACCGATACGGGCTCGCCCTTAGTCAGGGCCACCTCCATAAAAATCAGAGGCTCATCCGGCATCGCGGGGTGGAAGAAGGCAAAGCAGCGTCTGTCGCCCGGTTCAACCCGACGGCGCAGGTCATCCCATGACATGATTTCATGCACCGCCTCATAGGCAATGATCTTTTCAAGAACATGCGCCGGGCTGCGCCAGTCGATAGGGCGCAGCACCAGGAAACCGCGATTAAACCAGGATGCAAAGAGATGCCGCAAATCCAGATCAAGCGCCGCGATAGCTGGTTCATCCTGCACCATCCGCAACAAATCGGCCCGCATCCGTACTAATCGTTCCGTAGCACCCGCAACACCGTTGAGACGGCGGAAGAACTCTTGCCGGGGTGGTTCGGCGGCGGTCATGAAGGCACGGTAGCTCTCCTTGTTGGCCTCAATCTCATAAGCGGTCAACGCTTTGCGTACAGCATCCGGGTCGATGTTCATCGCGTGAACAATGTGGCGGAAAAAGGCGAGCTTTCCAGAATCATCCAGCTTTTCATACCGTTCAAGAATCAACTGCCCCGTCGTTCGTCCCGAGATTTCGCCATCCGAACCGACCAGTGCCTGGGCCAGCTCCTCGATAGAACGGCTGTCTTGCCCGCCCAGCGCTCGAAACCCCGCACTACGATCAAAAACGGCCAGTAAAAGCTGCGAAAACATGGTCATGGGTTTCTCCTGTAATGACGTGGGGCAAACAGGCATCAAGATGCGGTCATGATCAGTTGCATCACTCTCTTGGTGTTCGAAACAGATAAGGTGCCAGAAAATTATTAGTGTATATCGCGTCAAATATTTTGTATACAACAATGCTCCTATTGCGTCCAATAGATCACCTTGGTAAAGGCGCTTTATGGATCGAAAACGCTCAGACGACATTGTCGACGCTCTCGAACAACTAATCTTCGATGGCACGTTTGCCGTTGATCAGCGCCTTGACGAGGTGCAACTGGCAAAGCGATTTTCTGTATCGCGAACACCAATCAGAGAGGCGTTTCAGAAGCTGGCGCAATCCGGACTTGTAGAACAGATCCCCCATCGCGGTGTATTTGTGCGCCAGCCCGGCCCTGTCGAGCTGATCGAAATGTTCGAAGTCATGGCAGAACTCGAAGCTGTCTGCGCACGCCTTGCCACCTCACGGATTTCGGATGAAGCCCTGCAAGATATCAACCAAACAAACGCGCGCTGCGCCTCAGCCGTGGAAGATGGCGACATTGATCGATATTACAGCGAGAATGAGCGATTTCACGGTATACTCTACCGCCAGTCTGGTAATCGATTTCTCGAAAAGGAATGTCTGCGCCTTCAACGCCGCTTGCAGCCCTTCCGCCGGGTGCAGCTTCGGCTAAGAGGACGGCTAAGCCAATCCATGGCAGAGCATGAAGCCGTACTTTCCGCGCTGGAAGACGGTGATGGCACGCGGGCTGCAGACATGATCCGGGACCATGTCGCAGTACAGGGTGAAAAGTTCCATCAGCTTTTCGCCATTCTCAAACCGGCGGCAGAGTGAGGTGCGTCATAGCGGCTTTGAGGTGCAACCAGCTGACCAGCATCAGGGTTTATCTGCCAATTGCCAGTCGCCATTTGCTACCTGACAGCGCCACACATTGGTACCAACCGTGTTGCCGGAACCTGCCAGTTTGAACCGGTGCTGAAGCTCCACGCAGTTTTCTTTGATACTCACGATCTCGACAACGCCCTTGCTGCCGGTTGTGGTATTCGTCCATTCCCGAGCATCGCCTACAGATTTCGCATCGGATGTGTAAAGTAATCTGGCGTTTTGCTGCATCAGGGTCAGACTTTCTGGCTCAATCCCTAAATCAGCAAGTATCTGACCCAACCCTTTTGCCAGCACCAACAATCCAGCGGCTGCCAAGAAAATCAGCGCAAAACCCCTACCTAACTTGGTTTTAAAATTCATAGCGTCTCCAATTGTCCAACGCGGGCCAAGGCATTTGTTCAAATCCAGCCACACCGCGCAAAGCCGCGCTTGACCGACGGCATGATAACCAAATCCGCTGAAAACAGGCAATATCATCGAGGTATTGAACGGCAAACCTTTCCAAATAAGTGGTCCAAGGCACTTGTCAGGTGCGAAATTTGAATTTCTTCACATCTGAAAACAATCCCTTGGAAGATGGGCCCCAATAAAGTTGTTACCTAAATTTTCCCGAAGTGGTCATTTATTTCAATCGCAGCAAACGGCTACTCTCTTCCCTTATTCACTGAACTACTTGACGCTGAATTGGACATGAAATAGCAGTCTACTCGTTGAGCGGGCGTTGTGTAGTGGTAAGACCTTAGCCTTCCAAGCTAATGACGCGGGTTCGATTCCCGCCGCCCGCTCCAAAATCTTAAACAGCGCAGAATTGCACCACGAAATAAGGGGCCTAGCTTTTGCCCCAACGCGGCGCATTGAACACTTGACGGCAACTGACCTGCCGTCCAAGTAACGTGGTCTAAACTAAGTGTGACACCAATGGTACGTAAGGCCGAAAACGGGGCTGATAAGCTGGATCGGGACAAATCCAGAAGCTTGGGCGCTCTCACAGAGCTCTGGCCCTTTATGCGCCCCTATAAGGGGCTGATGATCGCGGCCACATTGGCTCTTGTTCTGACGGCGGCGGTCTCTCTGATCTTGCCCATGGCCGTGCGCCGGGTGGTGGATAATTTCCAAGCAGGCGATGATGCATTGCTGGACAAGTATTTCCTTGCAGCCATCGGCGTTGCAACACTGCTGGCGATTGGGACAGGCCTCCGCTACGCGCTTGTATCGCGGATCGGGGAACGGGTTGTGGCCGACATTCGGAAGGCGGTGTTCGGGCGCGTGATCTCGATGAGCCCGGCCTTCTATGAAAATATCCTGACAGGCGAAGTACTGAGCCGCATCACCACCGACACAACCCTGATCCTGTCGGTCATCGGGTCCTCGGTTTCAGTGGCACTTCGTAATCTGCTGATCTTCATCGGTGGAATGATACTTATGCTGTTCACCTCGACCAAGCTGACCCTTCTTGTGCTTTTGCTGGTCCCCGCCGTATTGGTGCCGATCCTTGGCATGGGCCGTAAGTTGCGACGTCTCAGTAAGGAGAACCAAGACTGGATCGCCAATAGCTCTGGCCGGGCCTCGGAGGCTCTAACCAGTGTTCAAACCGTGCAGGCCTTCACAAACGAAGCCGCCAGCCAGCAGCAATTCGGGGAAGTGACAGAAGCCAGCTATCTATCTGCTCGAAAGCGGATCAAAACCCGTGCGATCCTGACGGTTGTCGTGATTTTCCTGGTGTTCGTGGGTATTGTCGGTGTGCTGTGGGTGGGCGCGCGAGACGTGCGAGCAGGTGATCTCAGCATGGGGACGCTGGTGCAGTTCTTGATCTATTCCATCATGGTCGCAGGCGCAGTTGCCGCGCTGTCAGAAATCTGGAGCGAATTACAACGCGCCGCGGGCGCAACAGAACGGCTTGTAGACATGCTGCATGCGGAAGACAGCGTGCGTGATCCCACGAACCCCATGCACCTGCCGCGCCCGGTCAGAGGCGAGGTGACCTTTTCCGATGTGCACTTTACCTATCCTGCACGTCCCGACAGGCCAGCTCTCGACGGTGTATCACTGACCGTAGCGCCGGGAGAGACAATTGCAGTTGTTGGACCGTCGGGCGCGGGCAAGACAACGATCATCCAATTGCTGCAACGGTTCTACGATCCTGAAAAGGGGCAAATTCTGCTGGATGGCGCACCTACTGATGCACTGACGCGGACAGATCTGCGAAGCGCGCTTGCCATGGTTCCACAGGAACCGGTCATTTTTGCCACTTCTGCGCTCGAAAATATCCGGTTCGGCCGCCTCGATGCCACTGACGCGGAGGTCGAGGCCGCAGCAAAGGCCGCAGCCGCCCATGACTTCATTTCGGCGCTGCCGGATGGTTACGCCTCCCAACTCGGCGAGCGTGGCGTGATGTTGTCGGGTGGCCAACGGCAGCGTATCGCCATCGCCCGCGCCATTCTTAGGGATGCCCCAGTCCTTCTACTGGACGAGGCGACAAGTGCGCTTGACGCCGAAAGTGAGCGGGCGGTGCAGGATGCAGTGGAGGCCCTGTCCCGCGATCGTACCACCATCATCGTGGCCCACAGGCTGGCAACGGTCAAGAAAGCGGACCGGATCGTGGTTATGGATCAAGGGAAAATCGCATCCCTTGGGACCCACGAAAGTCTCGTTGCCGAAGACGGACTTTATGCAAGACTTGCACGCCTTCAGTTCACAGATGGACAGGCCGCCTGATCGCAGCAGTGCAATGACAAAACTACCTGTATTCAATTTACTAAAGTTAAAAGAAAACTTGGGTTGTCCTGCACAGAATTTTTTAAAAGCCCTGCCTCACTCAACTCAAGTGTCAGTCAAGTCTTGGCCTTGGACGGGCACTCGGGTCCTGATCCAGTGTCGCGTGTAGCTTCTCCATCACTTTGAAGAATACCTCGCGTTCCCCATTGCTCAGGGCATCAAGCCATTCGGCCTCGATCTGACTGACCACTGGAAGGATATCCCCCAGCGCCGACTGCCCTTTATCTGTTAGCGAAATCGACACCAACCGACCATCCCCCTGCCCTGGCATTTTACGCACCAGGCCAGCACCCTGCAGCCGTCCAACCGCACGGCTTACCCTTGGTTTCTCGAGGTTGACGCGAGTGTGAATGTCCCGGATGGACAGGTTTTCACCACTTTGCAGGTGCACTAGTACCCGCCATTCGGCAACGCTCAAGCCATGGGTGCGCTCATACTCGACCGCCAACCTGCGACTTATGCGTTCTGACAGAACCGCAAGACGATAGGGCAAGAATTTCGAAAGATCAAAGGAGTGCGACATAGCTTTACTGGTGAGGTGCCCTAAGAACCCAGCATGATATTGACAATCGTTGCACTTGCAACGAAAAATGTATGATACCGCGATTGTTGGCGGCATTGGGAGGTTTACTGATGGCAAAGGCATTTGCCTCGCAAGGGGACACGGCAGAAAAAGCTGTTTCCTTCACTGAGATAGGGGAAGGGCTTTACGCTTTCACAGCCGAAGGCGATCCCAATTCTGGTGTTATCATTGGGGATGACAGCGTGATGATCATTGAGGCTCAAGCCACCCCAAGGCTAGCACACAAGGTTATCGACTGCGTCAGACGAGTTACCGATAGGCCGATCACCCATGTTGTATTGACCCACTATCACGCCGTACGCGTCCTTGGGGCCAGCGCCTTTGGCGCGCCCCAGATCATTATGTCAGACGCTGCCCGCGCTATGGTCGCCGAACGCGGGCAGGAAGACTGGGACAGCGAATTCCAACGCTTCCCGCGTCTTTTCGAAGGCCATGAAAGCATTCCCGGTCTGACTTGGCCAACCACTACATTCTCAGACGCAATGACGGTCTACCTTGGCAAGCGAAAGGTCGAAATCAAGCAGATCGGACGTGCCCATACCGCCGGTGACAGCGTAATCTGGGTACCAGATGCACAGACCATGTTCACTGGGGATATCGTCGAATATAACTCTGCATGCTACTGTGGTGATGGGCATTTTGCCGATTGGGGCAATACGCTCGATGCCGTGAGAGCTTACGACCCGCAATTCATTGCGCCTGGCAGGGGTGATGCGCTTGTAGGGCGCGACATGGTAGATGCCGCGCTAATCAACACCCACGATTTTGTCCAAAGCACCTACCGCCCTGCCGCTCAGGTCGCGGCAAGAGGTGGCAGCCTGAAAGAGGCATGGGACGCCGTTCGAGAGGTATGCGATCCAAAATTCTCGGACTACGCCATTTATGAGCACTGTCTGCCCTTCAATGTCGCCCGCGCTTATGATGAGGCTCGTGGTATCGATACACCCCGCATCTGGACCGCACAGCGTGATTTAGAAATGTGGGAAGCGCTGCAGGGTTAAGAACCCCCTGCGCAGGAGGAGATATGCCGCTCGACGATCGATACAGCCTCGCCTTCAAGCTCTACCCTTACCAACGCAGTCCAGATCAGGACGCAAAATCCCCGGTGCGGCATCCCGTTGTCGTGGTGGGCGGCGGCCCGATTGGCATGGCCACAGCGCTCGATCTGGGTCTACAGGGCATTCCAGTCATTCTGCTGGATGATCACGATGGGGTTGGACAGGGATCGCGTGCCATATGCTTTGCTAAACGCACGCTGGAGATTGCCCGCCGCTATGGCTGTGGCGATAAGATGATCGAGAAAGGAGTTGTCTGGAATCTTGGTAAGGTGTTTCATGACGACCGCAAGCTGTTTGAATTCAATCTTCTCCCCGAAGGCGGCCACCGCTGCCCAGCGTTCATCAACCTCCAACAGCCTTACTTCGAGAAGTTCCTTGTGGACCGGGTACGTCAGGTCACGGCCAAAGGTGCGCCAATTGAGCTTCGCGGTAGAAATCGCGTGGAAATGGTTAGCATTCGCGAAGATCACGTTCTGCTGGATGTGGACACTCCAGACGGCCCCTACCAGATCGAGGCGAACTGGTTGATCGGCTGTGACGGCGCCTCCTCTCCCTTGCGCAAGATGATGGGGCTCGACTTTAAAGGTCGCGTGTTCGAGGATAATTTCCTGATCGCTGACATTACCATGGCCGCAGATTTTCCTACTGAGCGCTGGTTCTGGTTTGAGCCGTCTTTCAAAGACGCGGGCGCGTCGGCCCTACTGCACAAACAGCCCGATGGCGTCTGGCGCGTGGATTTCCAGCTTGGTTGGGACATCGACCGCGCAGAGGAACTCAAGGAAGGCAACATCCGTCGCAGGCTCGATGCCATGTTGGGGCCGGCGGTGACCTACGATTTGGTCTGGACGTCCATATACACGTTCCAGTGTCGCCGAATGACGCAGTTTCGCCATGGCCCCGTGATCTTTGCAGGTGACGCGGCCCATCAGGTGTCACCTTTCGGCGCGCGCGGGGCTAACTCCGGCATTCAGGACGTGGATAATCTGGGCTGGAAATTGGGTATGGTCCTTCGTGGCGAAGCACCAGAGCGCCTGTTGGACAGCTACGATGAAGAACGCGTGGTGGCAGCGGATGAAAATATCCTGAACTCGACAAGGTCGACAGATTTCATCACGCCGAAATCCCCCGTCAGCCACATGTTCCGCAATGCCGTTCTGGACCTTGCGGCAGATCATGCCTTTGCACGACCGCTTGTAAACTCTGGGCGGTTGTCGGTGCCTTGTGTTTATGATGGACTATCGCTCAATTCGGCTGACGCGCTTCCAGGTGGGCCGAAGGTATCGCGCCCCGGGGCCCCCTGCCCTGATGCGCCGCTTGGAGATGGGTTCCTTCTGGATAAGCTGGGTGGCAACTTTTCGCTGCTGGTGCTGAAAGCCCAAGCCCCAACGAGACTTGAGATAGACGGGATTTGCCTGCACCCGCTGCATATCCCAGCCCCGTCAAACGTGGTCACCACACGATACCTAGGCGATAGGCCCTCCGCCGTTTACCTCATTCGCCCCGATCAACACGTCGCGGGCCGTTGGCCTTCGTTTGATGCCGTAGCCGTGACAGCCGCCCTGCGCAGGGCAATTGCGAAAGAACACCCATGACCGGTTTGAACACCGCCCCCAACCTACCCGATCCGGACGGGTTCTATGCCAACCTAATCCGGATACATGACGGCCTGACAGAGGCAGAGAGTACCGCACTCAATGCGCGTCTGATCCTGATTCTGGCCAATCATATTGGCGACCACGCCGTGCTGAGTGACGCGCTTGCAGCCGCAGTCAAAACCAATAGATCCGGAGAGTGACCATGACGGACCACACCCCTTTGACCCAGGCCACCAGCGCCACACTCACCCCGGGATACATGCCCGGCTTCGGTAACGACTTTGAAACCGAAGCCCTGCCTGATGCGCTGCCCAAGGGTATGAATTCTCCGCAGAAATGCAATTACGGCCTTTACGGAGAGCAGCTTTCTGGCACCGCCTTCACCGCCAACCCGCCAGAACGGACTTGGACTTATCGTATCCGGCCCTCGGTGAAGCACTCCAACCGTTACGCACGGATTGACTTACCATTTTGGAAGTCAGCACCCAATATTATTTCCGACGTAGTCAGCCTTGGGCAGTATCGCTGGGACCCGATACCTCATGCCGACACACCCATGACATGGTTAACCGGCATGCGAACCATGACCACGGCCGGGGACGTTCACACGCAGACTGGGATGGCGGCTCATGTCTATCTGGTGACTGCATCGATGCAGAACGACTATTTCTATTCCGCCGACAGCGAACTTCTGGTCGTGCCGCAAGAGGGGCGTTTACGATTCGCCACAGAGCTTGGGATCATCGATGTCGAACCACAGGAAATTATCATCCTGCCCCGTGGCCTTGTCTACCGGGTGGAGGTTCTTAAAGGACCCTGCCGGGGGTTTGTATGTGAGAATTACGGGCAGAAATTTGACCTACCTGCGCGCGGTCCAGTCGGGGCCAACTGCATGGCTAATCCGCGCGACTTCAAAGCCCCGGTAGCAGCCTTTGAGGATCGCGAGGTTTCCTCGACCATCACCGTCAAATGGTGCGGCCAGTTTCATGTTACAAAGATCGACCAAAGCCCTCTCGACGTAGTTGCATGGCATGGCAACTACGCGCCCTACAAGTATGACCTGCGCACGTATTGCCCAGTCGGCGCAGTGTTGTTTGACCACCCTGATCCATCGATATTTACCGTGCTCAGCGCGCCCTCCGGTGTGGTCGGTACCGCAAATATCGACTTTGTCTTGTTCCGTGATCGCTGGATGGTGGCCGAGAATACGTTCCGCCCGCCCTGGTATCACAAGAACATCATGTCAGAGCTCATGGGCAACATTCACGGCCAGTATGACGCTAAGCCGCGGGGTTTCGTTCCCGGTGGCATCAGCCTGCACAACATGATGCTGCCCCATGGCCCAGATCGAAACGCGTTTGAAGCGGCATCAAATTCCAACCTTGGCCCAGAGAAACTGGCCAACACTATGTCCTTCATGTTCGAGACGCGCTTCCCTCAACACCTGACAGAATTTGCCGGGAAAGAAGCCCCCTTGCAGGACGATTACATCGACTGCTGGACAAGCCTCGAGAAAAAATTCGATGGTAAACCGGGATTGAAGTAATCGCTTGATACAGATCGAAACAGACAAATAGGGCCATCACATGTCTGATTTAAAACTGTCTTCTATCCCCAGTGCAAACCGGTCTGATTGCGATTTTCCATTAAACAACCTCCCCTACGGTGTATTTTCAACTGGTGGTTCTGAGCGTCTTTGCGGGGTAGCGATTGGTGATTTCATCTTAGATGCAACCAGGCTGGAAGCTGATGGCATTCTGAGGGCGAGCGACACACGTGAGGTGATGACCGAAGGCGTCTGGAACAGCTTCATGACGCTTGGCAAAGCCACCTGGGCGAGTTATCGCGACAGTCTGACCAAGCTGCTGTCGTCAGACGCTGACCCAGAGCGTTTACAGCCCTACCTTATGCCGCTGTCAGAGGCCATTTTATACATGCCCCTGCGTGTCAGTGAATTCACCGATTTCTACGCAAGCCACCATCACGCCACCAATGTAGGCACTATGTTTCGCGGCACCGAAAACGCGCTTCCTCCTAACTGGCTTCACATGCCGATCGGCTACAACGGGCGGGCGTCATCGGTGGTTGTCTCAGAGACCCCGGTGATCAGACCGCGCGGGCAGGTGAAAGAACTGCAGGAGGCCACGCCCCGTGTCGCAGCTTCTGGACGATTTGACTTCGAGTTGGAACTGGGCGCAATTGTGGGTCAGCCCTCGGATGGCCCGATTGGTGTAGCAGAGGCGTTCGAGAATATCTTCGGTTACGTCTTGCTCAACGACTGGTCTGCGCGGGATATTCAAGCATGGGAATACCAGCCACTCGGCCCGTTTCAATCGAAGGCAACTGCCACTACGATCAGCCCCTGGATCGTAACCGCTGAAGCGCTTGAGCCATTCCGAACCGCTACGCCGAACAGGGAGGTGCCGCTTTTACCCTACCTGCAGGACCCGGACCCGATGCTTTATGACGTTTCGCTCGAGGTCGGGCTTGCGCCAGAAGGATACAAAGAAACAACCCTCACACGGACCAATGCCCGTGAACTTTACTATTCTGCCGCGCAACAGTTGGCACATCATGCAAGCAGCGGCTGCCCGATGCGGGTGGGTGATTTGCTGGGCTCCGGTACAATCTCAGGGCCTAAACAGGGCAGCCAAGGCTCCTTGCTCGAACTCAGCTGGGGCGGGGAGCAGCCCGTGTCACTAGCAACGGGGGAGACGCGTGCGTTCTTAATGGATGGCGACACAGTAACATTTCGCGGCCACGCATCGGGCAACGGCTATCGCATTGGTTTCGGCACCTGCCGGGGGAAAATTCTTGCCGCTGGCCACTGAGTTTCCTCAGATTCTCAAAGAATGTTAAAAAGTTTTACATCGCCCCTTGCAATGCCTATTCGGAAAACCCACCTGAGATAATGTAAAGAAGATTTACATACACCCAGCCCAATACCAGGCGCATTTAAAAGGACATCAAAGCATGCAAAGCGTTGCACCCCACATCCAAAGCACCAGCATCACTGGCTGGTTTCAGCGGGCCGAGGCCTGGCTGGACGACAAGGGCAAGGGCGCCTGGATCGCGGCTATGGTTTTGGCATTTATCTTCGTTTGGCCGGTCGGCCTTGCCCTTTTAACCTACATGATCTGGAGCAAGAAAATGATCTGCACAAATTACCGTAGTTACACGCGCACATCCGTACGCAGAAGCACAGGTAACTCTGCCTTCGATGCCTACAAAGCCGATACGCTGCGCAGACTGGAAGAAGAACAGGAGAATTTCGAGGCCTTCCTCCAGCGACTGCGGGACGCCCGCGACAAAGCAGAGTTCGACCAGTTCATGGATGAGCGCGCCCAGGCAGCATCTACCGATAATGACACGATCACGCGCGAAACCTGATCCTGCCCCCTGACCCGGCCTTTTCCCCTGAAGGCCGGGCAATACCCCGTGAAAAGGCATACCTTCAAGATGCAGGTGCAAATGTCCGACTACAACTGGCATATTCCCGATCCAGACACCCAGCCAGGGTTCTATGACGACGTGCCCACAAAGCGCGCCATGGCATGGATGGTCGATACGGTCGTGATCCTTTTTATCTCCTTGCTGATTCTCCCTTTCACGGCCTTCACGGGCCTGTTCTTTTTCCCCGCACTGATGCTGGTGGTGGGTGCACTATACCGCACTGCGACAATTGCGCGGGGGTCTGCCACGTGGGGCATGCGCTTGGTGGCGATCGAATTCCGAACACGCTCAGGCGCACATCCCGACCTTTCGATTGCAGCCCTACACACTTTGGGTTTCACGTTTTCCTTCTTGTTTTTCCCAGTTCAAGTGATTTCGATCCTGCTGATCCTGACAACGCGACATCGTCAAAGCCTCGTGGACATGGGGCTTGGAACAGTTGTCCTGAACCGTAGGGCTGGGACCTGAACATCTCAGACACGCTTAGGTCTTGGCGCAAAGCCCGTCTGTTGCTATCGTGATGGAAACCGGGTTTTAATCCTTACATGCGACATACGCTTCCTCTTGCGCCGCAGTTTTACGTGACGGCACCTCAACCATGCCCCTATCTGGCGGGCAGGATGGAGCGCAAGCTGTTCACCGCCCTGCAAGGCGACAACTCCCAGAAACTGAATGATAGCCTGTCCAAACAGGGGTTCAGAAGATCGCAAAACGTACTTTACCGGCCTTCTTGCGCCGACTGTGCGGCCTGTTTGTCGGCGCGGATCAGTGTGGCAAACTTCACCGCCTCGCGGGGACAGCGCCGGACCTTGAAGCGCAATACAAACCTGGAACGCCGCGCTACGTCGGCATGGGCAACAGAGGAACAATACGATCTTTTCCGGCGCTACCTTGAGAGCCGCCACGCCGATGGTGGCATGGCAGATATGGATGCATTTGAATTCGCAGCTATGATCGAGGAAACGCCGATCCGGACGCGCGTGGTGGAATATGTCGACCGCACCTCAGGTGATCTTGCCGCCGTCTGCCTAACGGATGTTCTCGATGACGGTGTGTCTATGGTCTACTCCTTCTATGATCCAGATCTGGCGCGTTATTCCCTTGGCACTTACGTGATCTTGGACCACGTTGAGATTGCGCGAGAGGCAGATTTACCCAATGTTTACCTTGGCTATTGGGTACCGGGATCAACTAAGATGGGCTACAAAGCGTCATTCTCAGGACTTGAGGTGTACACCGGGGGCGAATGGAAGACGATGAGCAACGCGGACGATTACACCGCGAAACGCCACCCTCTCTGCAACGATCCAATTGCTGAACAGGTAGCCAATATTTCGTTGCCTGATACACGCCCGACGCAACCGGGTTCACACAAAAGTTGATGCCTGCAAGCCGGGCGCAAGGCGTTCCAAGACAGTTTGACTTGGATGCCGCCGACAGTAATCTGGCCATTGATTTATGTGATATGCATTTCAGTTGGCCGGGCCCGGCCAGATTTTACCTTCATGTGGAAGATTTGACGGTTGAGCGGGGGCAAAAGATTTTCCTGCATGGTCCGAGTGGTTCGGGCAAGTCTACGCTGCTGAATGTGATATGCGGTATTGCTAGGCCTCAACAGGGCCAAGTGCTTGTCGACAGGACCGATATGATGGCCTTGAGTGGGGCCCAACGGGATCAGTTCCGCGCAGATCGGATCGGGATCATTTTCCAGATGTTCAACCTTCTGCCCTTCGCTTCCGGACTTCAAAATATTCTCCTGCCGCTGGAATTTTCAGGCGAACGGCGCAGACGGGTGACCGATGGCAAAGCAGAAGCGCTGCGCCTGACATCAGAACTTGGGCTTGATCCGAAACTGGTGACGAAGGGACGCGCGGGCGATCTGAGTATTGGCCAGCAACAACGGATCGCGGCCGCGCGAGCACTGATCGGCAGCCCTCGTCTGATCATCGCGGATGAACCAACATCGGCACTTGACGCGGATGCGCAAACCGCATTTGTAGACCTACTGATGACGCAGGCCGGGGCTATGGATGCGACACTGCTCATGGTGAGCCATGATATACGCCTCGCAGACCGCTTTGACCGCATGATTGCACTGTCCGATATCGCGACTAACCGAAAGGCCGTACCATGATCCTCGTACGGCTTGCATGGCAGTCCCTGTTGGCTCGGCGCCTGACCGTCGCGTTAACTGTTTTCGCAATGGCACTTTCGATCGCTCTACTGCTTGGGGTCGAGAAGGTGCGCACCGGGGCAAAGGCCAGCTTTGCTGATACAATCTCCGGCACCGACCTGATCGTTGGGGCGCGGTCTGGTACGGTGGAATTACTGCTCTATTCTGTTTTCCGGATAGGTAATGCGACCAACAATGTTAGCTGGGACAGCTATCAGGACGTCGTGGCCCGTAATGAAGTGGCGTGGAGCGTGCCTCTCTCCCTAGGTGACAGCCACCGCAATTTCCGCGTTCTTGGCACGACGACAGCCTTCTTTGACCACTATAAGTTTCGTGGTGGTGTATCCGTTGAGTTTGCCGAAGGACAGGTCTTCGATGATCTCTACGATACAGTCCTCGGCAGCGATGTTGCCGCTGAGCTGGGCTATGTCCTGAACGAGGAAATCATCATTTCCCACGGCATCGCCTCGTTCACGCATCATGACGACAAGCCCTTTCAAATCAGAGGAGTCCTTGAAAAGACCGGTACACCAATAGATCGCACGGTATTTGTTAGCCTTGAGGCAATCGAGGCAATTCATGCCGACTGGCAAAGTGGTGGGCAATCGCGAGACAAAACGTCAATCGAAGTGGTTCGCGACATGGACCTGACCCCCAAAGCAATCACCGCCGCCCTAATCGGCGTAGGGTCCAAGCTTGAGATTTTTACGTTGCAAAGATGGGTGAACCAATACAAGCAAGAACCTCTTATGGCGATCCTACCTGGTCTTACCCTAGGTGAGCTGTGGAGTATCCTCGGTGTGGCGGAATCTGCACTGGTTGCGGTGTCGGCCATGGTTGTCGTGACCGCGCTCCTTGGCATGGCCGCAATGATCTTTTCAGGGCTGAATGAACGCCGCCGAGAAATGGCGATCCTGCGCGCGGTGGGTGCGCGGCCACGGACCATTCTAACGCTGCTTTTGACCGAGGCTGCACTCATGTGTTGCGCGGCGGTAATGCTCGGGCTTGGCCTGCTCTACTCGATCTTGTATGTCGCACGCTCTTATCTGGATGCTACCTTTGGACTATATTTGCAACTGGGTGTGCCGACGGGTCGGGAATGGGTCATTCTGGGCCTTGTAATCGCCTTTGGTACATTGGTCAGCCTCGGCCCGGCATGGCGGGCCTACCGAATGTCCCTAGCGGATGGGATGCAGTTGAATATGTGAGATGATGATGAGGCGAAGCAACAGATTTACAGGGTTGGTGTTTGCGGGCCTGCTTAGTCTGAGCGCGGTACCGCAAGGACAGGCTTGCGCGTTTCACGGTTATGTGCCCGATCCGACCTTGATCGACATTTTGCTTGGCACCGAACAGGCAGTTATCGCGCGCCCAGACGCTTCGAACCCGGATCGTTACATTGCAGTTGAGGCATTGCTTGGCCCAAAGTCCATTGAAATTCCTATCTCGGTTGGGGAAGAAATTACCGCCCAGCTTGCGAAGACACCCGGTCAGACTGTCCTGCTAGCACGGGATGAAGCCTATGGTCCGTGGCTTGAGCTGGCTGTTTTAGATAAGAATTATCGCGCGGTGATCGACCATGTTCTCGAACGGCAGAGCGATTGGGTTTACGGCGGAGATCAAGAACGTTTTCAGCTCTTTGCGAACCTGATTACCGCACCCAATCCCCGGTTGAGGAAGCTGGCACTTCGTGAGTTGGACAAGGCCGACTATTCAATTCTGCAATCGTTGTCCCTGCCCCGCATACACTCACTGCGCAACGATCTTCAAATTGCAGATAGGGATCTTGCACCTATTCTAGTCCTTCTAGCGGGACTGTCTGGCGACACCAGCTACAGCGATCTTCTGACCGAAGGATTGAGCGATGCGTTGCGCGATGATCTGCCCTATCTTGGGGCCTATGCCACGGCCTTGATCGAGTTACTGGGTCCGGACGCCGTTGGTGTCATTGTCGAACGCCACCTACTAAACGCTGAAGCCGCGCCGGAAAGCCTTGAACGCTTGATCGAAGCCTTCGCAATCCAGAATCAGACCGCTGATGCGGCAACCCGGGCCGCCATTCGACAAGGCACAAGCGATGCGTTGAAACATGCCCCTCATCTGGCGGGCGCGACAGCACGGCAATTTGGTATTCGCAGCGACTGGAGCCTTGCCGAGCCCCTGGCGCGCGCGCGCTCTGCCCACCCACCGCGAACGATTGAGGATGTATTCGCGCTCAGCCAGTACATCGGTCTGGCCGAACAAGCACGGCAGGACGGCCAATGAACATAGGACCCTTGACCCGCAGAAACATACTAGCCACCCTTGCCCTCAGCCCTTTGTTAAGCCTACCCCAAGATGGACAAGCTTTCAGCGAGGATGAGATTGTTGATCTCGACTGGCTCGACCTGATCCCCGAGGATGAAGCCGGTGTGTTATGGGAATCCATGCGCAGGCTATCCGGCGTCATTCAGCACGGTGAACTCACCACCGGTTTCGATCAGGAGGAAGCGCAGGCTCTGACCGACGAATATAACGGAAAGATCATTCGCATTCCGGGCTATATGGTACCAATCGATTTTGACGCTACCGGTGTCACCACCTTTATTCTCGCTCCCTTCGTTGGGGCCTGTATTCACGTGCCACCCCCACCTGCCAACCAACTGATTCTTGTCACCGCTAAGGAACCTTACGATTTCAAGGGTTTGTTTGATCCGGTCTACGTGACTGGATTGTTTGGGGCCGCGGTCAATGCAACCCTTCTGGCGCAAATCGGTTATGCGATGTCCGGCGACGTGATCGAACCATACGGCTGATCAAGGAAACTCGATCGAGGTCTGTGCCACCTTGGCCAACCCGACCTCACGCACGATTGCCTTAATCACGTCAAGCTGCTGTACCATTGGGCTGGTCTTGCGCATCACAAGGCCGATGGTGCGCTGTGGTACATTCCGTTTAAACCGCGCGATATGTACGTTCGAGGCGCGCTCCTCGAACGGCACAGCAATCTCAGGGATCAGCGTCAGGCCGATACCTGCCCCCACCATTTGTACAAGAGTGGAAAGCGAACTGCCCTCCATCACACCGCGCATCTGTGCACCGTCAATAGCACAAAAGGCGAGGGCCTGATCGCGAAAGCAATGGCCTTCTTCCAGCAAAAGCAGCCGCATTTTCTTCAGGCGAGTCGGGCTTGGTACTGGCTCCTGCGCATCGCTACTGTGGCGAACAAGCACAAATTCCTCATCAAAAAGAGGAGTTTCTTCGAGCCGCTCCTCCGAAATAGGCAAAGCTACGATGGCCGCATCGAGGCTGTAATCCAGCAAATCTTCCACCAGAACCCGTGTTATTGCCTCTCTGGGCTGCAGATCCACCTCCGGATGCGTCTGCGCTAGTCTTTGGGCAATCGTGGGCAAAAGATAAGGGGCAACCGTCGGAATGACACCTATGCGCAGCCGCCCTGTCAGGGCATCCTTGGAGGTGCGCACCATGTCGCCCAACTCTTCCACGGCAGCCAGAATGTTACTGGTGCGCGCAACGAAATCTTCACCAAGTGTGGTAAGCCGCACCTGCCGCGACGTACGTTCTACCAGAGGCGCTCCAACCATTGATTCGAGCTCCTTGATCTGCAGAGACAAGGCCGGTTGCGAGATTGCGCAAGCCTCTGCCGCATGACCAAAGTGAAGATGCTTGGCCAAAGCATTGAAATAACGAAGGTGTTTGAGGGTTAATCCATTCATAAGAAAAACATATCGTTTTCTTTGGAAAATGCAATTTGAGGTAATTGATGGAAAAGCTAAAGTGAATCCAGCCAGGGGCACACGCCCAGCAACCAAATGGAGATTTCAATGGACGGTAACTCAGCAGGCGGACTCAGCGGATGCCCGGTCCACCACGGTGGTAACACGTCGATGGAAAAGCCAGTCACCAAGTGGTGGCCCAATGCGCTAAACCTCGACATTTTGCACCAGCATGGTGCGCGTACAAACCCGATGGATCAGGACTTTAGCTATCGTAAGGCCGTCTCTGGTCTGGATTTTGATGCACTGCGCGAGGACATGGTTGCCCTTATGACCGACAGTCAGGACTGGTGGCCTGCGGATTGGGGTCACTATGGTGGCTTGATGATCCGCCTTGCGTGGCACTCTGCTGGGTCCTACCGTGTTCAGGACGGTCGCGGCGGCGGCGGCGGTGGCAACATCCGTTTTGCGCCCCTTAATTCTTGGCCTGACAACGCCAGCCTCGATAAAGCGCGGCGTCTGCTTTGGCCGATCAAGAAGAAATATGGCAACGCCCTGTCTTGGGCAGACCTAATCCTCTACTCCGGCACAATCGCTTACGAATCCATGGGCCTCAAGACGTTTGGCTTCGGCTTTGGGCGCGAGGATATTTGGGGCCCAGAAACGGATGTCTACTGGGGGTCTGAAGGCGAGTGGCTAGCCCCGAGCGAGAGCCGCTACGAGGATCTCAACGACGCATCCACTCTCGAAAACCCGCTGTCGGCAGTCCACATGGGCCTGATCTACGTCAACCCAGAAGGCGTCAACGGCCAACCCGATCCAGCACGCACCGCATTGCACGTACGTGAGACATTCGCCCGGATGGCAATGAATGACGAGGAAACAGCGGCGCTGACATGTGGTGGCCACACTGTCGGCAAAGCGCATGGCCGTGGCGCTGTAGACAATATTGGTGTTGAACCGGAAGCGGCAGGGATTGAGGCACAGGGCTTTGGCTGGTCCAACCCCGAGCATAACGGCCAGGCAAACAACACGTTTACCTCTGGCATCGAAGGCGCATGGTCGAAAGAGCCCACCAAATTCGATATGGGTTATTTCGAGATGCTCTTTGGCTATGAGTGGGAACTGGCCAAGTCTCCGGCCGGCGCATGGCAGTGGGAACCCAAGAACATCAAAGAAGAAGATAAGCCTGTTGATCCGACCGATCCTTCCAAGCGCCACAACCCGATCATGACCGATGCGGACATGGCGATGCGTGTTGATCCGGTATACAACGAGATTTGCCAGCGCTTCATGGCCGACCCGGCGTATTTCAATGACACATTTGCCCGCGCATGGTTCAAACTGACCCACCGCGACATGGGTCCGCGCGCAAACTACCTTGGGCCGGATGTTCCTGCAGAAGACTTGATCTGGCAGGACCCGATTCCAGAAGGTGCGACGGAGTATGATGTGGCAGGCCTGAAGGCTAAAATCGCTGCCTCTGAACTTACCCCAGCCGAGATGATCGCGACGGCATGGGATAGCGCTCGGACATTCCGTGGCTCCGACAAGCGCGGTGGCGCAAATGGTGCCCGCATTCGCCTCGCCCCACAGAAAGACTGGGCCGCAAATGAGCCAGAGCGTCTTGCCAAGGTTTTATCCGTGCTGGAACCACTGGCTGTCGAAGCTGGCGCATCAGTCGCGGATACGATCGTATTGGCTGGTAATGTCGGGATCGAGGCTGCAATCACCAAGGCCGGGTATTCTGCAGAGCTTCCGTTCACTCCGGGCCGCGGTGATGCAACGGATGCACAAACGGACGCTGACAGCTTCGATGTGCTTGAGCCTTATGCGGATGGCTTCCGGAACTATCAGAAGGCCGCGTACTCTGTCTCTGCCGAGGAAATGATGCTGGACCGTGCCCAGCTGATGGGCCTCACGGCACAGGAAATGTCGGTTCTGCTAGGTGGGCTGCGTGTGATGGGCACCAACCATGGCGGATCAAACGACGGTGTATTCACCGACAATGTCGGCGCTCTGACCAATGATTTCTTTGTCAATCTCACAGACATGTCGAACAGCTGGCACCCGACAGACGAAGACGGCAAGTACGAAATCAGAGATCGCTCCAGCGGCGACGTGAGATGGACAGCCACAAGTGCTGATCTCGTGTTTGGCTCTAACTCTGTGCTGCGGTCGTATGCCGAGGTCTATGCTCAGGACGATAATGACGGAAAGTTTGTTCGCGATTTCGTGGGGGCATGGAACAAGGTCATGATGAACGACCGCTTCGATCTGCTCTGAACAGTTTCGTAATCTAAGCTCCATTTAAAGGGCCTGGTATCCAAATGATATCAGGCCCTTAGTTCGAAGATCAGCGCCAATTTAATGGTACATCATTTACAAAAATTCTGCCCATACGGGTGCTTGGGTCTACTCAGATTCAAGGGCGTTGATGACATCAGAAGCCGCTCGCAGACGTTCAATCCCATGGGTCTCGTTACCCACCTCATCGAGCGCATGGACCATGCGCCCATAGGCTACATCAAACAGCTCCCGGCCTCGTTTCCAGTTCATGAAGCCCATCCCGCGCAGGGTCGAAATGTTCATGAGCACATCAGGACCCATATCCGTGTGCTGCAGGAGCCGTCGTGAATTGACCACCATAGTCCGACTTAGAATAGAGAACATGTTCGGCTTGCGCGGTCCCTTCCCTTTTCCAAATTTCAGAAGGCCCGCAACAGCCTGACCCCGGGTCGGAAAATCCTCGTATTTCGACCGCGCGCGCCAAGGCTTTGGCGCGAGGAAATTCAACACAAGATTTGGACCCGATTTAAGATCCCGCATCACCGTAATCGGTACGTTGTTGAGCAACCCGCCATCGATCAGAACCTCACCATCTTCCCGGATAAAGGGCGGAAGAGCCCCAGGTATAGCAGTGGACGCACGAACTGCCTGCCACAAGAGCCCAGTACGCATTACGCATTCGTCGTTATGGGTCAAACTGGTTGCAATCGCAAAAAAATTGATCGGCATATCCTCGATATTTGTATCGCCAAAATGATGCTTTAAAGCCCCGTCCAGCCGGGTGTGATCAAGCACCGAATGCTTGGGCACCGTTAGCCGGGACATGGCCTTGCTCCTAATGAAGAGATCCTCGCAAACGTCCAGAATGCCCCTTGGCGGAATATCAAGAGCAAGCGCACCTGCCATGGCCGCTCCAACGCTCGTTCCGCCTATGAAATCAAAATTATATCCACGTTCCTGCAGCGCGAGTATGACACCCAGATGTGCAGTGCCAAACGATCCGCCACCGCAGAGCACAAGTCCCAGCGCCTCACCGCGAATGAACCGTGCCAGGCGGTCGAAATCCTCTTGCGCGTCAAGGCCGACATGGTGATGGAGCGAAACATCGCGATGCACCAGCCAACGTGCCGTGTCCGATGTGGGTTGGGACTTTTCGGACCGATAAAGCGCAAGCTGCACATTTGGCTTCAGCGTCGCTTGCAAAACGTCCGCCTCCCATTCGGATGTGGGCACCGGATCCCCTTGGCCCGGTGTCTTTTCCAGCGCAATCATAACGCTGTCAGAGTTTTCTACGATCACCTTGCGCCAGGTTTCGTGACCCAGAGGCTCAGTGCAGAGCAGCACCATGTTGACACCGCTCTTTTCTTGCTCATCCAGCCACGCGGTCAGGGCAGCCTCATCATTTCGGGCGCTCTCGGGACTGTCTGCCTCATCGACAACCCGCCACCCCTCAACCTTAGCAAAGGCGCATTTCAACTGTTCGGTGAAACCAGGTGCTATCGGTGATGCGCCGCCCGGGATCACAGAACAGACCTTTGCAGCCCGTGGCCGAACATCTGGGCGACGCACGATTGTGTTGGCCAGACGTTGGGACAGGGCCTTCAGAATACCTTTGGAGATTTCCGGCGCCTGCGCAGCCAGCATGTCGTAGTCTTGCCGGGAAAAGGCCATAACCGTGCTGTTCCGAGCCGCAATCACACTGGCCGTACGGGTGCCCCCGGCGAAGAAGGCAAGCTCTCCGATCGGTTCGCCCACGGTGATCTCGGCTATTGGATTTTCGCCCACCAACACGACAAAGCGGCCTTTGAGCACGATGAATAGCTCCTCCGCAGCCTCGCCTTCCCGGATCAAAACTTCGCCACGGGCGACATGACGGTAATCGGCGGTTTCGGCAATCTGGTTGAGGATGGCTTCATCCAATGTACCAAAGCCTCCCATGTTGCGAAGCAGAGAGATTTCAAGTGAACGGTCCGCCTGTAGTTTGCTTGTCATGTTTCCCTCGCGCTGTCGCCTTTGAACCTTTAAGAACCCCTAAGCCGCCAAATATGTAAGGGTTTGTTTTTTTTGGCAAGGCTTACCCGGAGTTGTACTGATCAGCCGATCTTGCTTCGGATTGGTGCTTGTATGAGGGGATGAAATCGGCCGAAGTTCACAGACCGTTCATACAGGGTCAGACAGGCAGACGTGACAAATAAACCCAAGACAGCTTTATGCCACAACACGTGTAAACGGCATTGGCGTCATCTTACAAAGACGCTTTTGTTGGTGCTCTGCCTGATCTTCGCCTCCCCAAGCCTCGCGCAAAGCACGGACTCCATGCCGCACGTCAACATGGGCGTATTCGTGGAGGTCCTACAGAATGCAGGTGCGCGACTAAACGATATCACTTCGCAATTCTTGGGCACCACGCTGGCAGTCAATGATTTCTTCTCGACGCTTGCGCGGGACGGGTTTGAGCCAGGCAAGGCGTTACTCTTCATATTGATCTTCGGTATGCTAGGTATGTTGGCTGAAGGCACGGCTGTAATCCTCAGCAATATTGCGCCAGATTTTGCGCCATTCACCCAAGAATCCATCACCGCCCACCAGAACAATCACTCTGCCCCTGTCGGAATAGGGGTAAATCACAATAGTGCCCTCCGATTCAATCGCGCCCAATACATATGTAAGGCGACGCCCGATGCGTGGGCAATCCGCGAATGCGAACCATCCTCCAAACAGCCGTGCACAATCGTTATCATAGGATCAAATATGAAGCGCGAGCAGCAAGTCGTCAGCAACTTTCATCTGTAGGGACACGGGCCCATGAGTATCAACGCGGCAAAACCAGGTGACGAAGGTCAGGTTGTCGATGACCGTCGATGCTCAAGATATCGGTAAGAGAGTGATCCCTCGGATTGCACCTGGAACATGTCCCCGCGCACGGTGAAGCGGTTCTCACGTTTCAACGGCA
Organism: Roseovarius sp.; assembly: GCA_963691795.1. Lineage (GTDB taxonomy): Bacteria > Pseudomonadota > Alphaproteobacteria > Rhodobacterales > Rhodobacteraceae > Roseovarius. The sequence continues at coordinate 1,755,614 of OY829373.1, read as the reverse complement.
CCCGTATCGTGCGCCAGTCGCCCTGATCGACGCGAATGCTCAGCCTTCAGAGGCATGCATCAGCGAGATATGACATAGGTAGCCTACCCAAATAGCGAGCCATAGAATACGGCGAAACTGCAGCGGCATAGTGCGCCCGGCAAACGATAATCTATATGCCGTGGAAACAGCAGGCACTGGGTGGTTTCCAATTTCACAGAGCGTCACGAAGGGGCGAAAGTTGCGAAAATGCGGCGAGAAAATCCAAGCACAAGCAAGTCCGAATGCGCCTTCACGCTCTGCATAGTGATGCCCACAGCCAGGCGTGTACCGCCTGTTTTCACCTCGCAAATTTGCAAAGCTGCGCCCAAAATGGTTCTGAAACCTCCTTTTCTGCGCCCTGATTTCGTCACGATTTCAAGTTTAACTGCCCTTTAGCGGTGCAAGACCGTACACAACAATGCTGGGTAAAGGGTGACAATGCGCCAGAGCAATAGAGTGCGAATGGATGCAGGCGGGGACGAGAACGGCCACGCCTTGATGACTGGCGAGAAGCTTCTTCACGGCCAGTACACCATTCAATGCTACCTCAGTTCGGGTGGCTTTGGCGTGACATACTTGGCACGTGACAGCCTGGACCGTCGCATTGTGATCAAGGAATGTTTTCCCGCCCTGACCTGCCACCGCCGTGGTAAAATCGTAATGGGTCGCACCAAAGACGATCAGGAAATCTTTAAGACAATTGTCCGCAACCTGATGCACGAGGCTCGCCGCATGGCGCGGTTGAGCCATCCGAACATCGTGGGCGTGCACCAAGTCTTTGAAGAGAACGGGACGGCTTACTTGGCCCTCGACTTCGTCAACGGGCTCGATCTGCTTGAAATCATCGAACGCGACCCGGCGCGACTGACGCCCAAGACGGTGGACGGGCTCCTGCGCAAGGTGCTGAGCGCCGTAGAGTATATGCATGCCCAGGACATGCTGCATCGGGACATATCGCCCGACAATATCCTGATCACACAGGATAATGAGCCTGTCTTGATCGACTTCGGCGCAGCGCGCGAGGTGACCAATCGGGCTAGCAAGGCTTTGTCCACCATCGATGCGGTCAAGGAAGGCTATTCGCCTCTGGAATTCTACAGCCGTGGCGCGGATCAGACCGCATCAAGCGATATCTACTCGATCGGGGCAAGCTTTTATCACGTCCTGACAGGCAATCCGCCGCCTGACAGCCTGTCGCGTCTGTCGGCCGTAGCCGGGGATGAACCTGACCCGCTGGTGCCAATCCCGTCACAGATCGAAGGTTATGATCGCTATTTCTTAGCCGCTATAGATGATGCAATGACTCTCTTTCCCAAAGATCGGATGCAGTCGGCGACCAAGTGGCTTGACCAGATCGACGAGGAACGGCGCCAGAAGGCCCTTATGGACACTGCGCAGGAAGATCAGGGCATGGAAAACCTGATCCGTGATCTAACAAACAAAACCAATAAAGACATGAATGCCGCCCTGGAAAAGCGTAAGGCCGAGGAAGAACGCCAGAAGTACAAAGCGGAATTGCAGGCCAGGGCAGAGGCGGAGGCCAAGAAGCAACAGGTCGTTTTCGATCTTTATGACTACGACGATGACGACGATCTTGCGGAGGTTGAAACAGAGACAGACCCTGACGCTGATGTTCCCACACAGAAAAAGTCACGCAACAGATCATTCCTGGGCACATTGATTTCTCTGCCCTCAACCTTGTTCTCGTCGAAGAACTCATCGCTTGAAGCCGAACAGTAAGGGGCACCAACGTGAAGCTTATCAGGACGTTTGTTGAAAACAAAAAATTGGCGGAGACCTCAGCCGAAGTTATGCCCGAGGACATCGTGCAGACAGAGCCCAAATTTAACGATGTCGCGTTAGAGCAAGCTACCGAGCCCTGCGGGATGTCGGATCGCGATCTCGTGGATAGCCTGTCCAAGACGATGCCGTCCTTACTGGATGCCAAAGCCAGCGATACGGTGAAGGACGGTCTGGTAAAAACGGTTCCAGCCCCCAAAGCCGCCAGCAAGCGTATTTGGGATCTGGAGGCTGCAGAGGATGACCCACAGGTCGATGATTTCATCGAACCAGCACCAGATGCAGAACCTGTGGTAAGGCAGCGTGTCGCCGAAGACCTGCTGGACGCCAGCGACGTGGAGGCGTTTGCCGTACCAGACCCCCTAACCCCGCGCAAGCCTCGTCAGGCCGGGCGGGTGAAAACCCGTATTATGGGCTTTGCCTCCTCCAATCCCTCGGGTGAAGACGTTTTTGAGCGGGCAGAAAACACACTCACAGCCAATAATATCGAATTCCCTGTGGGTTGGCTGGTCGTTACACAAGGACCGGGCCGCGGCAAGCAGTTCACCCTGCAACAACTGGTTACGACAATTGGCCGTGGCGAAGATCAGACAATCTCTCTGAACTTCGGGGATGACACGATCTCGCGTAACAAACACGCAGCGATTGCCTATGACGATCAGCTGAACACCTGCTTTATCGGCTATGGCGGCAAGGCCAATCTGGTAAGGTTGAATGGCCGTCCAGTCCTGGCAACCGAACAGCTCAACAATGGGGACACGATATGCATTGGTCAAACCGATCTGCGTTTCGTGGAACTGTGTGGTCCGGATTTCAGCTGGAGCACACCAAACGGACAGGAAAGCCATGTCGGCTAAACCCGAATATCGGTATCAAGCAGCTTCCGCGCTTTACCTGGGTCAAAGAGACAACCAGGAAGACGCGCTTGCGACTGATTTTGCCTTAGGAGGCGACCTCGGGTTTGTCGTCCTGTCCGACGGCATGGGCGGCCATAACGCTGGGGACATCGCCAGCAAGGTGGTTGTGACTGAAGTGTTCAGTGAGCTGAAACTGCAAAGTGGTGACGAGGCGAGCTTTGTCTCTAACATCTCCAGTATCCTGCAGAACGCAGCGACAGCAGCTAATGAATGTGTAGCCGATGTGGCGGCAGGTGCTCCTGCAGCCGAGGGTATGGGCGCCACGCTGATCGTGCCGGTTTTCGTGAAGGATCAGCTCTACTGGATCTCCATTGGAGACTCTCCACTTTACCTGTATCGCAGCGGACACCTGTCGCAGCTTAATGAAGATCACTCGATGGCACCACATATCGACCTGATGGTGCGCACTGGAATGCTTAGTGAGCGGGGCGGTCGTGATCACCCAGATCGTAATTGTCTGACGTCAGTTTTGGTCGGTCGCGAAATCTCACGAATTGATTGCACTTCGGCCCCAACACAACTGTTTGATGGTGACATAATCGTGGTGGCCAGTGACGGGTTGCAACATCTTAGACGTTCCCAGATCCAAGAGATTATTGCCCGCAATGACAAGGCCACAAGTGAACAGATCGCTGAACGTCTAATTGACGAGATAGACAAGTTTGATGCCCCAGATCAGGACAATGTCGCTCTTTGTGTCGTCAAGATTTGCAAACGACCCAAGAAGTCGGAACGGGGCTATGACGGCATCAAGTATTCCAAGAGTGACTTTCTGCTAGATCAACCCAACCCACGTGCCTCGGCCAGTTGGATAGCAAATCTGAGATCGTCCATCTCAAGGCTTTTCTTGCCGACAAGCGGAAGTACCCAATGACGCAGGCCGATCTGGTCGCAGAAATTTTACAGCGGCTGCGGAATACGCTCGACACAGCCAAATTGTCGGACCAATTGCACACTTCAGGGCAGGCGCTTGCCACGCGCCTGTCCTCGCCTGTTCGAGTCACGTTTTTGGGGCCGCCTAAATCAGGCAAAACCACATTGATCAACGCTCTGATCGGGCAGGATATCGTGCCAGAACAAGCTGAATTGCCCACGTACGAGATAGACTACGGCGAACAGCCAAAGGTGATCGCCACCACGGGCGACCGGTCCAGTCTGCACCTCGGCGGATTCGACATGGAGCGGATCACGGCTGTCGCGCCAGTCTTTCTACAAATTCAGACCCCAGTCGAGTTATTGCGTCGGTTGCGCCTGATGGAGGTTGTCACAGATGGTAGCCCGGAAGAGATGCTGGCCGCGACACGTTGGGCTGTTGGCCGCAGCGACATCTTCGTCTGGTGCAGCCGCCAGTTCAGCAAACCTGAAGGGCAGATCTGGGCGCACGTGCCCGAGGCCAAGAAGGATCACGGGTTCCTTGCACTTACACAGGCCGACAGGCTGAGTTCCGAGGAGCTTTCAACGCATCTAGACCGGATCATCGAGGCTGGTGATACCGAATTTCGTATAATCGTCCCTCTTGCTGCGCGGCAGGCCAGCCTAGCCCAGCGCGCGGGCCGCCCGGGCGGGGATAAGTTGATCGCTGCAAGCGGTGTGCCTGCTTTGCTTGATGCCCTTTTGGGTCATATCCAGCTGGGTCAGCAATCCGATATAGACCACGCAACAGTGTTTCTGGACCGGTTCGAAAAGACCAGCAGTCGTACCCGCTCGCAAGCAGTGGTGTCCCGACCGGGCACGAGCAGGCTTTCATCTCTAGCAGAGCCGCAAAAACCAAAGGCGCGGCCCGCAACGGCCAGTGGATTCTCGGAAGGGATGCAGTATCTTCAATCTCAGGCACGTATCATGCTGGTCGATATCGAGGAGTTTGGCGAGTTCGCCACCGGCAAGATCGTCGATCGCTGCCTTGAAACCGCCAACACCCTGATTGAGATGGTGGCCAATGAAGACGCCAGCACCGAGCAACAGGAACTAGCCCTCGATGCTGCGACCGAGGCGGCAGATGTGCTGTTGTTGATGAGGCTGGAGAACACACCTGGCGCTGCGGGTGACGCAGTAAACCTTATACTGCAGGTCAAACGGGATTTCGAATTGGCCACCGCAGCCTGAGCAAAATCAGATTTTGACCACAATTTCAACACTATTCAAGCCTAGTGATAAAATCGAAGTGGAGGGGGATGAAGGTGCAGGCAACAAACTGCACAGCTCGCCTCCCTTATTTAAGTACGAGCACCTGGGACATGAATGTCGAAACCAAGATAGACGCTTGTGAGGGCACCAGCCTCACGTTGAGTGATCAGTGCTTGGAGCTGATTGGCAAAGGCCTGGCACCGCTGGACCCTCTGGCGCGCACGCGGGATCAACTCAACGCCATTCTCGACGACTTAGTGCGCGTAGGCGATCGTGCGAGCATTGAGCGGGCGCGCAAGCTGTCATCAAAACTTGCCGGGATTGAACCTGCTGTCACGATGATCGGTCAGGTAAAGGCGGGCAAGACCTCGCTGGTCAACGCGATGGCCGGTGTGCCGGGGCTTTTACCATCCGATGTCAATCCATGGACCTCCGTTGTGACGTCGCTGCACCTCGACCCGTCAAACCAAGCGGCGCAGAACAAGGCCTGTTTCCACTTCCTCGATCGCAAAGACTGGGACCGCCTCGTGCTCGGTGGAGGCCGGATTGGGGAGTTGGCGCAGCGCGCCGGGGCACTGAGCGAGCTTGAACGCGTGACAGAACAAGTCGCTGCGCTGCGCGAGAAGTCGCGCCTGCGTCTAGGCAATAAGTTCGAGCTACTGCTTGGGCAGGAACATGACTACGGCTATTTCGACAAGGATCTCATTGAACGCTACGTCTGTCTTGGCGATGATTTCGAGGAAGACACCGAAACCTCGAAATCCCAAGGCCGCTTTGCGGACATCACCAAGTCGGCCGAAATCTACATGCACAACCCGGCCACGCCCACAAAACTGTGCATACGGGACACGCCTGGCGTAAACGACACATTCCTCGTTCGCGAACAAATCACCATGAAAGCCATTCGTGGTAGTCAGATCTGCGTGATGGTGCTTGCTGCGCATCAGGCTTTGTCGACCGTAGACCTTGCACTGATCAGATTGATTTCCAACGTGAAATCCCGCGACGTGGTCATCTTCGTGAATCGAATAGACGAGTTGGCTGATCCCACCAATCAGGTACCCGAGATCCGCGACAGCATCACCGCCACGCTGAAAGCCCACCAGGGGCCCGAGGATGCACAGATCATTTTCGGCAGCGCCCATTGGGCCAATCTGCTGCTTGAGGGAAGGCTTTCGGATCTTAGCGAGGAAAGTGCCTCTGCCCTGCTGAACTATACCCGCACCGAATACGCCAACCTGCCCAGCGGCCTGACTGAGCAGGAAATTGTCTGGCACCTGTCTGGCCTGGCCCCGCTGCACACCGCCCTGGCCAAACGCATCGCAGAGGGCTGTGGCGAAGCTGCCTTCTCTGCCGTGACGCGCAACACGCGCAACCTGCTTAACGGGATCAAGGTGGCCTTGGACACCGCCGTGCAAACCAAGGATGGCACCCCCAAGGCTAAAGTTGACTGCGCTGCCACCGAACAGGAATTCGCAACGATCGTGGCTGAAAGCACCAGTTCGCTCGACGACGGGCTCAACAGGCTACACGGCAGTTTTGTCGACCGCATCGAACGTGTGCATGAAAGCTTCCTCGACCGCGCCACTGAATCCCTAATCCAGCATCTGGAAACGTCCGGAGAGGGGACGGTTTGGAACTATGATCCGACAGGCCTGCGGATGCTACTGCGTTCGTCTTATCGGACTTTTGCAAAACGCTCGAAGGACCTAATTAAAACCGTGTTTGCCGCCACGGCCGAAGACAGCTCAGAATTCTTTGAACGTACATTTTCCCTGCCTCAAAATTCCTATGACATGGAAGCTCCAGAGGTGTTTGCCGCGCCCGAGCCGGTCATTCTGGGAAAGACCATCGCGCTTGATCTGCAATCAAGCTGGTGGTCGTCATGGTGGCAAAAGAAATCAAGCGCTACCTCTCAGACCCAAAAATTCACCGAGTTAATCGCGGCAGAAACAGCCCCGATTTTGCATGCGCTTCGTGAGGAGTATGCCGTAACGATCCGCAACGAGGCCACGACGCTTTTGGCGGATTTCTTGACAGAACAACGCCAGGTTCTGGAAAATCTTACTCGGTCCGAGGACGCGCCTATAAACGCCGATCAAAGCAACCGGCGGCTGTCCAAGCGACAGGCCCAGGCCACGTTGGTTGATCAATCCCTCACCAAATTGGAAGCGCTTGTCGATAAGACAGGCGCATAATCATCATGGTCTATGCAAACGATACAACCCAATTTGATACTGATAGCGAAGCACCGAAAGCTGATACGGCAAAAGCCAAGCCCTGCATCGCCCTGATGGGAGAGTTCAGCGCGGGCAAAAGCACCTTGTGTAATCTCATTCTGGGTGAGCCGGCCCTGCCGACCCGGGTAACAGCTACCCGCCTGCCGCCCATATGGGTAGCGCAGGGCAACGCGCCCGCTCAGCGCGTTAATAAGGACGGCAGTACAGAGGCGCTTGATTTTGAGCAGATCGACCAGTTACCGGTCGAGGGCACAAGTTATGTAAAGGTCAACAAGGCCGCCGACCTACTGAATTTGTGCGACCTCATTGACATGCCCGGCATCTCTGATCCCAATATGGCTGATTTGGATTGGGGCGATATACTGGACCAGGCTGATGCCGTAATCTGGTGTACCCACGCCACGCAAGCCTGGCGTCAGAGTGAGGCTGCTGCATGGGATGCGCTGCCTGAAAAGCTCAAATCTAAGGGCATGCTTTTGCTGACACGTTTCGACAAGCTGACCAGTGATCGGGATCGTAAAAGGGTCGTACTCAGAATTGAAAAGGAAACCGCAGGCATGTTTCGGGGGGTCTTCCCCATTTCTCTGACGGCTGCCATGGATGCGGGCGACGACCCCGACCTACTCCGCGCCTCCGGGGCCGAGGATTTCGCACGTGGGATCGTTGACCTTTTATCGGACATGGATGCCATAGACCACGCTGCCCCAGCTAGTGTTTAAAAGCGATTTCAGCGCTTAGCTTGCCCGCTACTCTGCCTTGAAACCAGGATTGCGGCCTCGTTATGCACAAGGCGGGTGTTGCGCTGCGCAAATTTCTGGTTCACTGCGGGTGAAGCCCGTTCCGTATTGAGACGGGTTGTCTAGGCCAATCACCCAGAAGGAGCTACAGGCAAACCCAATGGAAATGTCTCAGCGACTTACCGATTTGCGCGGATCCATTCCCGGCTGTCACGTTGCGGCATTCATTGACCTTTCGACCCAAATGGTGCTGGCCGTGGACGCGCGCAGTAAGCAACCACAAGAAAGGCTTGATCTACTGGCAGACCGGGCCAAAGCGCTTTTTTCAACACCCGGTGTCACTATATCTGACACGATAGGCGAAGAGCAGATCTTCGACCAGGTCGTCGTCTGCTCAGAGGATAACACCGAGACTTTCGTAAGGACCAATGCCGACACGACAGAAGCTATAGGCCTTGTTTGCTCGAGATCGGCAAATATTGATATGGCGCTGCGTCGGTGTCAGGCTATGCTGGCCGACATCGGTGCAAGTGAGTAGGCCCAGACAGCGCACATTAAAAGTCCAGAGATCGACGTGAGCGATAACAAAAAACTAAAAAGTAAACTTTCAAAGCTCGTGGATACAGAGCGGGACGCAGCCGACAATGGGCGCAGAACGACGTTTGAAACACCCGCTGATGGTGCCATGGCCATTTTGGAGGAGATCGAAGAAACCATTCTGTCCCGTGATCTGACGATTGTAACCGATAGAGGTGATAGACTGTCCCTGATGGTCAAAAGCTGTCGACTGATGCGGCTGAACGTTCCACATCCGGGGAGCGTGGGTAATTTCAAGGCCGTGTTTGGGATCGAACTTTCTGCCTCAGATGCGGATCAAATCACAGATATCGCGCGGATACTTTTCACATTCTGTGACGGAGCAAGCTCGATCACCTCGCAATCGTCAAAACCTGCAACCGAAGCCAGTCTAAATGAGGCAGGCGTGGCCCCAGACCAAATGCGCAAAGCAATGGTGACCATTGGACTGACCACACCCCCACCCGCAATCAACCCGCTTGATCCCGTCAACACCCTGGCAAGCCAGAGGGCCTTGGCATGGATCCGATGCTCCGGGACCAAGATGGTGGAAACGTCAGGTCCTACCGCGCAAATACAGGCGCTTGCCAATACGTTCAGCTCGGCTCTACCCCATATTCACAAGACCGACCGCACCGCTGATGTGGGAACGAACATCCCTCAGCATTGGGTTTTTGGAGGAACGGGCGCGCCGTTGAGGACCACAATCTCCACCTGCGGGTCAGAAGCTCTTTTAGCGCTCATTGCGGCTGAAGACTTGACAGACTGGGTGATGGCCTGCGGACCTGCTCGATAAGTCAACAATGCTCCACTGGAAACCAGCTTGTGGATTGGCAGAACCGTCCATTTCCAAAATACGTCGTCTGCGGTAATAAAAAATGACCAGTTTGGTTGCCCGCCTGAAGGTTTGGCACTAGATGTCAAGTGCTTGCATACATCTGTATGCCGGGCGGGGACATCCAGGAAGGAATACGCAGTCATGCAACGTGTTGAAAAGAACGGGCTTCAAATAGCGGAGAGCCTCGCCAAGTTTGTGGACGAAAGTGCCTTGCCCGGATCGGGTATATCTTCCGAAGACTTCTGGGCCGGTTTTTCCAGCCTAGTCAGTGATCTTGGCAAAAAAAATAAAGCCTTTCTGGAGCGCCGGGAAGAATTGCAGACGCAGGTGGATGACTGGCACATCCGCCATCGCAATCAGGCGCATGACCACGAAGCCTACAAGCAATTTCTCAAGGACATTGGCTACCTTGTCGAGGAAGGCCCAGATTTCGAGATTGAGACCACCAATGTCGACCCCGAGATTGCTCTTGTGCCCGGACCACAGCTTGTGGTGCCGATCACCAATGCACGCTATGCCCTGAACGCGGCCAATGCACGTTGGGGTAGCCTTTACGACTGCATGTATGGCACCGATGCGCTTGGATATGCGCCGCCCAAGGGCGGATATGACCGCGGCCATGGCGCGCGTGTCGTGGCCCGCGCGCGGGTATTCTTGGATGAGGCCTTTCCCCTTATCGGGACCAGCCACGCAGATGTCACCCGCTACCATGTTCAGGATGGCACGCTGCTCGTGGATGAATGCCCGCTGGCTGATCCCAAAAAATTTGCAGGCTACCGCGGCAATCCGAAGGCCCCCGATGCGATCTTACTGCGTAACAATGGGCTGCATGTCGAACTGGTCTTTGACCGCGCGCATTTCATCGGCTGTCGCGATCAGGCCCTACTGGCAGATGTTCAGATTGAAAGCGCGATCTCTGCGATCATGGATTGCGAGGATTCGGTAGCCTGCGTGGATGCTGAGGACAAGGTGCTGGCCTACTCCAACTGGCTGGGACTGATGAAGGGTGATCTAGAAGCCACGCTGGAAAAGGGCGGCAAAACGATCACGCGCCGACTAAATGAGGATCGCCATTACACCGCTCCGGACGGCAGGGAATTGACCCTCAAAGGCCGTGCCCTGCTTTGGGTACGAAATGTCGGTCACCTGATGACCAACCCCGCCATTCTGGACGCCGAGGGCAACGAAATTCCAGAAGGCCTAATGGACGCCGCTATAACGACGCTGATTGGGATGCACGACCTGCAACGCAGCAGCGGCAACTCGGTGCATGGCTCGATCTATATCGTGAAACCCAAGATGCACGGCCCAGAAGAAGTAGCCTTCACAGATGAGATTTTCACACAGGTCGAAGCGTTTCTTGGCCTGCCGCAACATACCGTCAAAATTGGTGTTATGGATGAAGAACGCCGTACCTCGGTGAACCTCAAGGAATGCATCCGCGCTGCCAAGCATCGCGTGGCCTTCATCAACACGGGCTTTCTCGACCGAACGGGCGACGAGATTCACACCAGCATGGAGGCTGGACCCTTCAGCCGTAAGGACTTCATCAAGCGCAAGGCATGGATCGGCGGGTATGAGAACCAGAATGTCGATATCGGCCTCGAATGCGGCCTGTCGGGTAAGGCGCAGATCGGCAAAGGCATGTGGGCGATGCCAGATCTGATGGCTGCCATGATGGAGCAGAAAATTGAGCACCCCAAATCTGGCGCAAACTGTGCCTGGGTCCCCTCACCCACGGCTGCCACGCTGCACGCCCTGCACTATCACAAGGTAGATGTCTTCGCTGTTCAGGCCAAGCTAAAGGCCGGAGGGCGGCGTGCTTTTGTTGACACGCTTCTTGATATACCTGTGGCAAGCTACCGCAAATGGAGCAAGGAACAGATCATCAAGGAAGTCGAAAACAACGCGCAAGGTATCCTTGGTTATGTGGTTCGCTGGATTGATCAGGGCGTTGGCTGCTCCAAGGTGCCAGACATGAATGATGTGGGCCTGATGGAAGACCGGGCGACTTGCCGTATCAGCTCTCAACACATCGCAAACTGGCTTCATCATGGCGTGGTAAGCGAGGAAGAAGCGATGGCCGCTATGAAAAAAATGGCTGGGGTGGTGGACAGACAGAATGAAGGCGACAGTTTGTATCGTACGATGTCGCCTGGCTTTGACACCATTGCCTTTCAAGCCGCCTGCGACCTTGTGTTCAAGGGGCGGGTTCAACCGGCTGGCTACACAGAGCCTGTCCTTCACCGTCGTCGCCTCGAGCTAAAGGTCGCTGAAGCGTAACACCTCAACCATAAGGACCATTCAAATGGCAGAAATCTCTCTCAACCGAGCCCGTACAATCGTGCGCAAGGTACTCGCCAAGGGGCGCGAGGAAGGATTTAAACCGCTTTCGGTCGTGGTTCTGGATACCGGCGGTCACCTGAAGGCGTTCGAGCGCGAGGACGGGGCATCGCCCGGTCGCTTCGGAATCGCACAGGGCAAGGCCTATGGCGCGATCATGCTGGGCATTGCCGGAACAGCACAAATGGCGCGGGCCGAACAGCAGGCCTATTTCATGGCCGCGATGAACGGCGTTTATGGTGGCAAGGTGGTTCCGGTACCCGGTGGCGTTCTGGTCCGCGACAAGCGTGGCAACATTATTGGTGCGGTTGGGGTAACAGGTGACACGTCGGACAATGACGTGATCTGCGCCATTGCAGGGATTGAGGCTGTGAACCTTATGGCAGAGGCCTGAAAACAAAAAACGACAGCTCCCTGCCAGTCAGGGGCCGTTACCTGAAGAAATAGACACGAAAACTCAAATTCTCTTGCGTAGAATGTGCCTAAAGGGACCCTTCAGGATCACTCCCCCCGGCGCGATTAAAGGCCGTGAAATCAGCTTTTTCCTTGCAACTGTATTGCCAGGTCTTGTGCATTAACCATTTGTATCTTGTTAATGTTTTAAACTCTTCCACGAAAGGCTGCGATGGATAGCGGTGGGTTGTGGTCCGCCTTTTGTCATAGCCTGTTACCGCTTCTTGCAATCCATTTCCCGGTGTTGATCCCTATCGCAGTTCACGGAGAGTGGCATATGCATGGCGATTTTCGCAGTTCTGTGGCGGTATCATACCGCCGGACCCACGAAGAAGAAAACATGATCCGGTAGACACAGGAGATCTGAAACCGCGCCCGCCACAATGCGCACGGCACTGATTTGGCTACAGCCCAAGCCCAGTATCTCAGCTGCTGTCACAAATGCGCCAGGCAAGATGGCAGCGTTGATGGAGACGTTGATCACAGCGTCGATGTAACCGATGGCAATGGGTACCCCGTGACACCTTCGATTTCAGACACGAGCAACCCAGCAAGCTGTCGAGGTCAGGCGCATCGCCAAGCGTTTCACTAGGGCGCTGTGCAAATCACTTTTGTCGAATGAAGTCATTTGGCAGGCTTCGTCTTTTTAGACAGGCTTACAATAATAGAAAGTTTTTATAGCTCTTATTAAGCAAACCTATCTGTTATGTCTTAGAGCGGATCAGGCAGCACAGGAAAGCTCGCAACCGTGACCACGCAACGCGCCCTTAGAGTGACTATAGAACGCGGCCCGGACAAACAGGATGTTTTCTCGGTTCCGGCACAAGAAAATCAGACCGTGCTGGACATCGTTTCATGGGTTCAGCAAAACGTCGATCCAACACTGAGTTACCGCTTTGCTTGCCGCGTCGGCATGTGCGGAAGCTGCGCTATGATGGTCAACGGCGTCCCCCGCTGGACCTGTCGAACCCATGCCTCCAAGGTTCTAGAGAATGATGCCGTCACCATAGCCCCCCTGCGCAACCTACCCGTGATCAAGGATCTGGCTGTCGACATGGACCCCTTTTTCGACAAGTGGGTAGCCGCCGAAGCCGTACACCATGGCGGGTTGACCCGCGATGATCCCATAGCGCTAATAGACGAAACCAGCTACGAACGGGCCGAGGCAAATGCCGGCATTGAATGCATCAACTGCTCCGTCTGTTATGCCGCCTGTGATACCGTCGCAGGCAACCCCGATTACCTTGGTCCAGCTGCTCTACAACGGGCTTGGACCCTGCTGAACGATGCCAAGGATGAAGGCCGCGTCGCGATCCTTGATGCAGTCTCCGGTAGCAGCGGGTGTCACAATTGCCATTCCATGGGCTCCTGCACCGCCTATTGTCCAAATGAACTGGACCCAATGTCAGCCATCGCAGGGCTGAAACGTGAAACGGCAAAAGCCTTCTTTCAGAGACGCCGCTGATGCTAACCTTCCGCCTCTATATGCTCCAGCGCCTGTCTGCGCTTCTGATGGCGCCCTTCGTACTCGTCCATTTGGGCGTTATGATCTATGCCGTACAGGGCGGGTTGAGCGCTGGCGAAATCCTTGAACGCACCCAAGGATCGGTGCTCTGGTTCTTATTTTACGGCCTGTTCGTGATCGCCATTTCCATCCATGGCGGCATCGGCTTGCGCGCGGTGGTGCATGAATGGGGGGGTCTGAAAGGGGCCGCGCTTGAGGGGATCATGTGGATAACCGGGCTAGGCCTTTTTGCATTGGGGGCACGGGCTGTATGGGCCGTGACATTCGCATGAGAGCAGTCCGTGACATCACCTCCCGCGCTCATCCACTTTGGCTAGCCTATATTCTGCACCGACTTTCAGGCCTTGCGCTTGCGCTGTTCCTGCCTCTGCATTTCTGGGTTCTTGCCCTGGCCCTGACAGATCCTGCAAGACTCAACGGATTTCTGGCGCTGACCAAACTGGGCCCGATACAACTGGCTGAAATTGGCCTCGTCTTCCTTCTCGCGGTTCACATGTTCGGCGGCCTGCGCTTGATGGTGATGGAATGGCTGCCTTGGTCAGCGCCGCAAAAGACACTGGCCGCGGGCGCGACTGCTGTGTCTTTCCTGATCGCGGCGTTGTTCTTCATGCAGGCCACATGATGATGACTCAATCACACATTGATCGATACGACACAGATATCCTAATCCTCGGCACCGGTGGGGCGGGTCTTTTTGCGGCACTCCATGCACATCAATCCGCGCCCAAGGGCACGAGGATCACCATCGCCGTGAAGGGCCTGATCGGGAAATGCGGCTGCACACGCATGGTGCAAGGCGGCTATAATGTGGCGCTTGGCGGTGGTGATACGGTTGAACGGCATTTCATGGATACGATCCATGGCGGCAAATGGCTGCCCGATCAGGATATGGCTTGGCGGCTGTGCGAACAGGCCGTGGTCCGCATCCGCGAACTTGAGAATGAGGTCGGCTGTTTCTTTGACCGCAACCCCGATGGATCGCTACACCAGAAAGCCTTCGCAGGGCAAACCGCCGACCGTACCGTGCACAAGGGCGACTTGACGGGTATTGAGATCATCAACCGCCTCATGGAAAAAGTTCTGGCCAGCGGGGTCGAGAAACTTCAGGAACACCGCGCCATCGGCCTTATCCCGACGAAAGACGGCAGCGCCCTGGCGGGGGTGCTGATGATCGACATGCGCACCGGTTGCTTCCGCTTCGTACGTGCCAAAACAGTATTGATGGCCACAGGTGGTGGCCCAACCATGTATCGCTATCACACGCCATCGGGCGATAAGACGATGGATGGCCTCGCCATGGCCCTACGCGCCGGCCTACCCCTGCGCGACATGGAAATGGTACAGTTTCATCCCACCGGTCTTCTGGCGGGGGATCACACACGGATGACTGGCACAGTTCTAGAGGAAGGCCTGCGCGGCGCAGGCGGACAGTTGATCAACCATGCCGGTCAGCGCTTCATGTTCGACTATGACGGCAAGGGCGAACGCGCCACGCGGGATGTGGTCAGCCGGGGCATCTATGCCGAGATGCGCAAGAACAATAATCCCGAGCAAGAGGGCGTTTTCATTTGCATGTCCCACCTTGGGCCAGACTTTGTGCGCGAGAGGTTCAAGGGCATGGTCAAACGCTGTGCCGACAGCGGATTTGATCTGGCGGCGGGCAAGGTCGAGGTGGTGCCAACCGCGCATTACTTCATGGGTGGCGTCGTGGTTGATGTGGATACGCGCACCGCGATGGAAGCGCTTTACGTGGCGGGCGAAGATGCCGGTGGGGCGCATGGATCGAACCGTCTGGGTGGTAATGGGGTAGCCAATTCCACCGTCTATGGTGGCATTGCGGGGGATACGATGGGGGCCGACATTCGCACCATGCAAGCCTTACGCGATCCAGACGAATATGTGCTGGCAGCTGAAATTGACCGCGCCACGCACCCGCTATCCCGTAAGCCTGATCTGGTTATGCCACTGCGCAAGAAATTGCAGGAACTGATGTGGGAAGATGTTGGCGTCATGCGTACTGCCACCGGCATGAATCGCGGTCTTGGCCGTATAGCCGAGGTGTCAGACGCGCTGATGCAAGTGGGCG
Source organism: Roseovarius sp. (assembly GCA_963691795.1). Lineage (GTDB taxonomy): Bacteria > Pseudomonadota > Alphaproteobacteria > Rhodobacterales > Rhodobacteraceae > Roseovarius. The sequence continues at coordinate 1,739,954 of OY829373.1, read as the reverse complement.
TGGATGACAGCGACCTTGCTTTCAACCTGACATGGCACGACTGGCTTAACATGCGCTCACTGTGTGATATCTCGCAGGTGATTACACAGGCCGGACTGGCGCGCGAAGACTCACGCGGCGCGCATTACCGGGAAGATTTCCCAGAGTCAGGCGCCATGGAAGAGAGCGATTTCACTGTCGCGCGTATGGTCGGGGCAACAGTCGAGGTCACAAACAAACCTGTTCAATTCACCATCGTGCGTCCTGGGGAAACCATTCTTCCCGAAGGCGAGCCAGAGACATTGGTGGCGGCACAATGACAGCATTTGTCAGACACCATCCCGTCCCAGGCTTGATCCGGGACCTCACCCTTCAAGACAGAGGACCCGAGCCAAGCACCAGGCGGGAAGTACACGGCGGAAAGGATACACAATGATCCCTATCAAGCTTATTCAATCCACCGCCGAGACCCTGATGGACAAGGCTGCGATTGAGATCCCACAGGATTACCTCGACGGTTTGCAAGAGGCTGCGCGTACCGAGGATGGTGATCTTTCTTCGTTCGTACTCAGGGCGATGCTTGAGAATTATGAGGCTGCCAAAGAAGACCGCCGCGCCATGTGTGGCGACACCGGCGTGCCGCGCTGGTTTGTGAAGCTGGGCAATGAAGCGCGCGTTGAAGGCGGGATGGTGGCGTTGGAGGCCGCCCTGCGACGCGCCACAGCCAAGGCCACCTTTAATGTGCCGCTACGCCCCAACCGCGTACATCCGCTATGGCGCACAGATCACGACAACAATGTGGGCATCGGCGCCCCGGAAATCGAATTTGGGTTCGAACCAGAGGGCGAATGGATTGACCTGATTACCGTCCACAAGGGCGGGCTCTTCGGCACGGATTACCGCATGCTTTTCCCGTCCGACGGCATGCAAGGGATCAAGCGATTTTACCTCGACACACTGATGGCCTTTGGCAAACGGGGCCTTGCCTGTCAGCCCGCCATCATCGGTATTGGCCTGGGCGGCTCCAAAGACATCTGCATGAGTTTGGGCAAACGCGCCTCGATCCTGCGCACCGTGGGCAGCCGTAATTCCGATCCGCGCATCGCCGAGATGGAGGACGAATTCAAGGAGCTGGGCAATTCCATCGGCATGGGCGCCATGGGGTTTGTCGGCAAGAACATGGTGATCGATTGCAACATCGAGGTGGGTTATTGCCACACCGGCGGAATGCCAATGTCTGTGCACGCCTTCTGCCTCTCGTCCCGCCGCGCCGTGGCCCGCCTCTTCCCTGATGGCCGGGTCATGCACCGCACCGATCCCGATTGGTTCACGGATTACCAACGGCGCGATACGGTGGAGTGGAAACCTGTGAAAGAGGCCGCAGAGTGATGGCTGGCTTGGATTGGCACTCTGCCCCGCTCACCGACACGACAGTGATCGACGGTACCTATCGCAATACGCAAAACGTGCGCCGCTATTTCAAAAGCAGGCTTGGCGACGACTTCAACATGAACCGGCCCTTCATGGCCTGGTTGAAAGACCACCCCGGGGAAACACTCGGCACCGCCTGCGACGTCTGGCGCAGCATGGGGAGAGCCGAGAAATGAGCCTACGCGAAATCATCCTGTCCACAACCCCGACGGATGAAGACATTGCCCAGCTGCGCCTCGGCGATGTCATCTATCTCGACGGTCTGATGTACACCGCGCGTGAGGGTGTCTACATCCGTGCGCTTGAGGACAAGGCCAATATCCCCATGGAATTGCCCACTCAATCTGCCGCCAACTTCCATTGCTCGCCCGCCGCCCGGATCAACGCGGATGGCTCGTTCGACATGGGTGCCGTGACCGCCACAGCCTCTTTCCGCTTTGCCAAATGGCTGCCCGGATGGATGGCCAAGACGGGGGCCAAGCTGATCGTGGGCAAGGGCGGCATGTCCTCGAAGGATTACAAGGACTACTTTGTACCAAATGGCGCAGTCTACCTGTCTACCGTGGGCTACGGGACTGGTGCGCTTTTGGGCCGCGGCGTGGAAAGGGTTGAAGCCGTGCACTGGAACGAGGAACTGGGCCTGGCGCAGGCCATGTGGGTGATCAAATGCAACCGGATGGGGCCGTTCATTGTGGCCTCCAATCTCAATGGTGACTGTCTTTTTGAACGCGAGAACGCCAAGATCGCTGAGAAAGTCGCGCAGATTTATGAAGGGACCAAACCGGCCGTACTCAAGCGCTACGGAGAAAGCGATGATCGCACGGATGAGGTGATCTGAACCACCTCAGGAGAATTCACTGATCAGGATGCCCAGACCCATCACAAGGTTGAGCAGGATCAGAACCCGCCGGAAGCCCCTATCGCTGAGCTGTTTGAAGACGAAAATCCCAACCTGCGCCGCAATGAGGCCCGTGGGGATGGTCACCATCAAAGCCCGTACTGCCGTGCCATCATAAGCCCCCCTCGTAAACAGCAAGACCACAGTTGTGCTAAGGATCGCCATGTTGAAAGATTGGAGCACCGCGCGGGTTTCCGCCTTACGCCAAGGGCGCAGCGACAGCCATAGCGTAGGCAGCGCACCAGACACGCCTGCCGCGCCACCGAGCACACCGCTCACCAGTCCGATCCCACTGTCTACTAAGGGCGTAGGTCGGGAAAAGGTTGGCAGGGCTGAGCGTAGACCGAAATAGCCACCATAAATGATCAGCAGGGCTGCAATGATCAGGCGCAGGATGCTCGCGTCAAGAAAGCTGAGCACTATGATCCCAATTGGCACACCGGCAAGGCCAGGAATGCCAAAGCGCAGGACCCGCGCACGCTGCGTCATGATTTCCGTCCTTACGACCCAAAGACCTTGCACCCCAGCAAGTACAGCCATCAGTGCGACAATGGCCACCGCCGTGACTGGTTCGAGCACCAGAAGATAGAACCCCAACGCAAAAAGCGCTGTACCAGACCCCGACAATCCGTTGATGAAGCCACCAGAAATGGCCCCCAAGCCGAGAAAAAGCATGGTGTCTTGTGTCATGCCGGACCTTTCGCCCGGGCCGCAACACTGAGCAAAGCGTCAAAGACTTCTTCAATCGCACGGGTCTTGATCTGATCGTCACGACAGGCAATGCCAAGAACCCGAACTGGCGCATCCGCCCCAAGGCTGAGGCGCTTTACCTCTGGGCCAGCCTTCGGCGTCACAGCCAGACGGGGTACGATGGACACACCAAGGTTTTCGTGCACCATGCTGGTGATTGCCTCTAGGCTGTCCAGTTCCATCGCCTCTGCTACGCGCAAACGTTTTGACAGGATCCAATTCTCAATCAACGCGCCCACCACGGCCTGGCGATTAAAACGGATAAAGGGCCTGGATTTAAGGAGAGCTATCGGATCAGTTTCCTCTTCCTCGCGGCTGGAGATCAACTGCATCGGTTCCTCGACCAGTTTACGGAAAACGATCCCAATGGGCAGAAGCTGGGGCTTTGTAACAATCGCGACGTCGAGCCCCCCGCGCTCCACCTCAGCCAGAAGAGACCGGGTCAGGCCAGGACGTATATGCAAGCCGATCTGCGGGACGCTTGCCTTGAGAACCGCCATAGACTGCGGCACAAGCCCGGTCAGTGTCGTGGGCATCGCGCCGAGGGTAATGTTGCCGCTCAGTCCCCCGTCTTCCAGTACCGAGGGCAGCAGCGTGTCGTAATCATTGAGCAAGACGCGCGCCCGCGCCACGACCTGATGGCCGATCGGTGTCAAAACGGGCGTGCGGCGGGATCGGTCGAAGAGGGCGACGCCCAGATCAGCCTCCAGAGTGCGCATCTGCTGGCTGACAGCAGCGTGGGTCACGTGCACAATGTCCGCAGCTGCGCTGAAGGTTCTGGCATCCGCGATGGCGACGAGGGTTCTGAAGTGGCGGATCGTCATGTGGCCACCATCTATTGAGAAAGCCAGGCTTTCAAGATGCTGGTCCATCAAGATAGATGCGTAAGCAGGATTAAATCCGGGCCTCGTTCACCTCGCGGGCATGATCTCCCATAATCAGTTCTGATACGACCGGCTGAGAGCGCACAATCACCCTACCTTTCCGGACTACCGCCAGTCGGTGCGCGCGCATGCGAACGGCTTCGATCGCGTCGGTGGCCTGCAACAGAACGAAATTGGCAGCAGAGCCCCTGGAAATGCCATAACCCTCCAACCCCATGATACGCGCCGAATTGGACGTCACCGCCTCAAAGCACCACGCCATATCTGCGCGGCTGGATAACTGCCCCACATGCAGACCCATGAATGCCACATCCAGCATGTCGGCCTTGCCCAACGAATACCATGGATCCATCATGCAATCCGATCCAAACCCAACCGTGATCCCGGCGTCGCGCAATTCCCGCACCCGGGTCAGGCCCCGGCGCTTGGGATAGGTGTCATGCCGACCCTGTAGCATGATGTTGATGGGGGGATTGGGAATAGCATGAACGCCAGCTTCAACCATCAGCGGGATCAGCTTGGAGACATAGTAGTTGTCCATGGAGTGCATTGAGGTCAGATGTGATCCAGCCACACGCCCCTGAAGGCCCAGCCGCTGCGTTTCATAGGCCAGCGTCTCAATATGGCGGCTCATCGGGTCATCGCTTTCGTCGCAATGCATGTCCACCATCAGTCCACGCTCAGCTGCGATCTCACACAGAAGACGCACACTTTCCGCGCCATCCGCCATGGTACGTTCAAAATGCGGAATGCCCCCCACCACGTCGACCCCCATATCAAGGGCGCGCTTGGTATTGTGGAGTGCGGTCGGATCCCGCAGAACACCGTCTTGTGGAAAGGCCACCAGTTGCAGATCCAGATAGTCACTTACCTTCTCGCGCACCTCTAACAGGGCTTGAACGCCCTTTAGATCATCGTCGCAGGTGTCCACATGGCTGCGAATGGCCCCAATCCCCTTGGACACGGCCAGATCACAATACCGCAGCGCGCGTGCAACGATATCGTCCACAGACTGGATCGGCTTCAGTTCTCCCCACAGGGCAATTCCTTCCAGCAATGTACCCGACACGTTCATGCGCGGCGTGCCCAGCGACAGGGTGGCATCCATATGGAAATGCGGGTCGACGAAAGGCGGTGAAACAAGGTAGCCGGCGGCGTCGATCACCTCTTTGGCGTCACCGTCGATGCCGGACTCCACCGCCGTAATAAGACCATCGGAACAGGCGATATCCACGCCGATCTGCCCATCGGCCAGCATAGCGTTTTTCACAATCAGATCAAACATAACCCTCTCCTAACGTTGGCCTTTGAACCAGGGCGTCAGCAAGGCCCGCGGATAATCGGCAGAACGCGCTGCCACCACAAGGGCAATGATTGACAGGATGTAAGGTGCCATCAGGAACACCTGTCCCGGCACCAAGGCGCCGATCTCGGTCTGCAAGCGAACCTGAAGCGCATCGAACGCCCCGAACAGCAGCGCTCCCAAAAGGGCCTTGCCAGGGCGCCAGCTGGCAAAGATCACCAGCGCAATACAGACCCAGCCACGCCCGTTCACCATGCCAAAAAAGAAGGCGTCAAAGGCCGACATGGTCAGAAACGCCCCCCCTAAAGCCATCAGCGCCGAACCGGCAACGATCGCCCCTATACGAAGCCCGTAAACCGATAGGCCTTGCGCATCCACACTATCCGGGTTGTCCCCCACGGCTTTGATCGCCACGCCAAGTGCAGTGTGGTTCATTACGTACCAAACCAGCACCACCATAAGCAGCGCCAACCAAGTCAGAGCTGTCTGCTGGAAGAGGACAGGTCCAAGGAACGGCAAATCCGACAGGATGGGGACATCAAGTGCCTGAAACGGCTCGATCCGGGGCGGCGACGAGACATTGGGCAACGCCGTGCGATAGGTGAAGTAGCTCACTGAGGTGGCAAAGAGTGTGATACCCAGCCCCGACACGTGTTGTGACAGCCCAAGGGGCACCGTCAGAATGGCGTGCAGCAATCCGAAGAATGCCCCGGCGAGCGCGGCCACAAGCACACCCCCCCAAAGGCCGGCACCCAGCCAGACAGCCATCCAGCCACACATGGCACCAACCACGAATATTCCCTCGATCCCAAGGTTCAGCACCCCGGCGCGCTCACAGATCAGTGCACCAAGCACGCCGAAAATCAAAGGCGTTGCAATTCGTAAGGAGGCCGACCAGAAACTTTCGCTCATCAGGATGTTCAAGATATCCATTATGGCCGTGCCCCCGCCTCACCAGACCGGACAATTCGGTAGCGAACAAAAAACCCGCCCACCAAAACGCAAAGAAGCGAGACCGAGACGACAAGATCCGCAAGGAAGGATGAAACACCCATGGCTCGGCTCATACTGTCCGCGCCCACAAAAACCGAGGCAATGAACAAGGCCGCAATCACCACGCCCATGGGCGACAGGCCTGCAAGCATCGCCACCACGATCCCCGTGTAGCCGAAGCCAGGCGACAAGTCCGCCGTCAGATAGCCTTTGAGCCCTGCAACCTCGCTCACCCCGGCAAGCCCGGCCATACCGCCGGAAATCGCGGCCACGCCGAACAGCGTCCGGTTCACGTTGATGCCAGCATGGCGCGAAGCAGCAGCGTTCTCTCCCACCGCGCGCAGCTTGAATCCCCAGACCGACCGCGCCAGCATGAACTGTGCGATCACGGCCAGCACTAACGCAATAAAAAGCCCCGAATGCACCCGCATCCGGTCCATAAGTGGCGGCAACATACCCTGATCCAGAACAGGTGGCGATTGGGGCCAGCCAAGGCCAAACGGGTCTTTTAATGGCCCCTCCAGCATCATCTGCACGAAGATCAGGATGATGAAATTCAACAGCAGCGTCGTCACAACTTCATCCGCACCAAAGCGCACTTTCAGATAGGCAGGCGCCATCATACCCGCCGCCCCCGCCGCAGCGCCCATAAGCACGAGCATCGGCAGAAGGATCAACCCGGATATGTCCAACGAGGATCCGACCGCCACAGCGACCAGCGCACCAAGATACAGCTGCCCTTCGGCACCGATGTTCCACAGCTTGGCCCGAAACGCTAGTGCAGCGGCAAGACCAGTGAAAATCAAAGGCGTGGCGCGGGTCAGCATTTCCGAAATCGCAAAAACCGACCCAAACACACCCTTGACCATCTCACCATAGGCCACGATAGGATTGGCTCCTGCCGCAAGCAGCGGGATGGCTGCAAAAGCCAGCGCGATCACAGCCGACAGGATCGGAATGCCAAAGGCAAAGCCTTTTGAGGAGGTTTCACGCGGTTCTATACGGATCACGCCGGTTCTCCTGCCATCATCAGTCCAAGTTTCTCGCGATCATGACTGGTTGCTTGGGTCAAATGGCCATCGTGGATCACGAGGATACGATTGGCGAGGCCTAGGATTTCATCCAAGTCCTCAGAGATCAGCAACACGCCCGCGCCTCGATCCCGCGCCTCTAGCAACCGCCGCCCCACTTCCGCCGCGGCGCCCATATCAAGGCCACGGGTTGGCTGGTTGGCGAGGATTAGTTGTGGCGACAGCTCAAACACGCGGGCAAGGATCAACTTTTGAATATTGCCCCCCGAAAGCAGCCGCGCCGCTGCGGTTACCCCGGGGCCTCGCACGTCATATGCTTTTGCGAGGGCCTTGGCATTAGCCTTGATCGCATCGCGCCTCAACAAACCACCAGATTGCACCTGCGGGTCATCAAGCCGCTCAATCACCATGTTCTCGGCCACGCTCATTGCGCCCACAATGCCCTCACGGTGTCGGTCTTCGGGGATGCGTCCTACCCCAGCCCTGACCATATCGGCAGGCGTGGGGCGCACAATCTGCTGACCGCCAATCCGCAGCGTGCCCACATCCGGCTGCACGAGGCCCGAGATCAGCTGCGCCAGCCCCGTCTGGCCATTTCCAGAAATTCCGGCGATCCCAAGGATTTCGTTGGCATGTACCTTAAGGTTCACATCCGTCAGCGTATCGCGTTTGGATCGGCCCGTGAGCTGGATACCCTCCAACGACAGGATTGGCGCGCCGGGGGGCGTATCTGTACGGGACACCTTAGGAGTATCTGCCCCCACCATCATCCGCGCAATAGCCTTTTCATCAGCGTCTGATGTCGCCATTTCACCCACTTTCCGGCCATGACGCAGCACTGCGATACGATCTGAGAAAGTTAGCACTTCCCGCAGCTTGTGACTGATGAAGATGACCGAAAGCCCCTCGCTGGTCATAGCCTTTATATTGGAAAATAGTGTATCCGCCTCTTGCGGGGTCAAAACCGCCGTCGGCTCGTCAAGCACAAGGATTTCGGCATCGCGGTACAGCGCCTTGAGTATCTCAACCCGCTGCCTCTCTCCAACGGAGAGCCGACCGACAGGCGTATTCAGAGGCGCATTTAGCCCACTTCTGTCGATGATCCCCTCGATCTTCTTGCGAGCCGTACGCCGGTCGCGGCGTAGTGCGCGCAGAGGTTCTGACCCAAGCGTGATATTATCAAGCGCATCAAGATTTTCAGCCAATGTGAAATGCTGGTGCACCATACCCACCCCTGCCGCCAGCGCGGCCTGCGGGTGGCCAAGGGGCAAGGGTTTCAGCGCGCGGCCGTCTGTGGCCACCTCAACCGTTCCAGTATCCGGAAGGTAGTGGCCAAAGAGCATGTTCATCAGCGTGGTCTTGCCAGCCCCATTTTCCCCAAGCAGGGCGAGCACCTCACCCTTGCAAAGCGACAGGCTGACATCGTCACACGCTAAAATAGAGCCAAACCGCTTGGTCAGCCCATTGAGCCTAAGAACCGTGGAATTCGTCATAAAAGGTAGGGGGCCAGCGCCATGGCCGGCCCGCTCTTTGATCAGTTGTCAGAAACCGGGCGTTGATCGTTCACGTTGACCCGAAAGAGACCGTCAAGGATTTCAGCTTCCTTGGCTTTGACAGCCGCGACCGTATCCGCATCCACCAAGGTTTCGTCTAGTACCAGCGACCCACCACCAAAGGCCATAAAGCTGAACTGTCCATAGTCAACCGCCTCGAAGTTGCCGCTGCTCACATTCTCGATGGCCTTGTCGATTGTCGCCTCCATATGCCAGATCGCCGAGGCCATGATCGTGCCGGGGTAATCACCCGATGTATCGATCACGTTGCCAATCGCTTTTACACCACGCTCAACAGCAGCATCTGACACGCCGAAGCGTTCGGCATACATTACATCAGCGCCTGCATCCATCATGGCAAACGCGCTTTCTTTTGCCTTAGGCGGGTCGTACCAACTGTCAATGAAGTTCACGAGGAACTTGACATCTGGATTCACCTCACGCGCGCCGTCCATGAAAGCGTGCATCAGGCGGTTCACCTCAGGAATGGCATAGCCACCAACCATACCAATGAGATTTGACTCTGTTGCTGCTCCGGCAACCATGCCGGTCAGGTAGGACGGCTCATGAATCCAGTTATCGAAAACCGAGAAATTGGGTCCAACCGGACCAAAGGAAGACCCCATAAGGAACGCAGTGTCCGGGTAGTCCTTGGCAACTTTGCGCGCAGCTCTTTCAAGCGCGAATACCTCGCCTACCACCAGTTGCATGCCCTGCTCGGCATATTCACGCATGACGCGCTCATAATCGGTGTTGGCCACGTTTTCAGAGAAGGTGTACTCGATATCACCACGCTCTGCCGCTGTATTCAGCGCTTTGTGGATCCGGCTGATCCATTGTTGTTCTACCGGCAGCGTGTAGATCGCAGCCACCTTCATCTTTTCCGCCGCAGCAGCACCCACACCCAACATGGTCGAGGCCGCAATCGCCGCCGCAAGCATTACTCGTCTTGATATTGAAAAAGCCATTTCATCCCCTCTGTTATGGAAGCAAGCATACTTCAATTCTGAACAAGCTTAGATATTTTTCGCCTCTAATTGCGCGATAAAATGGCAAATGGGCAAAAATTCAGCGCGATCTTGGGGTTGCAGCATGAGTTGGCGCCGTATGCCAGTGAATGTTCGCCCTAAAAACAAGTCTGAGGTGAGAATCAACTTCACCCAGAAGCGCAACTGGTCAGATCAACCAGCAAGCCGATGCGGCAGGTTAGAATTTGCTGACCTATTCTGTGCCTGCTGCACTTCGCGCACATATGTGGGTACTGAAGGCATTAGCAGGCGGGCTTCATGCTGTCTCAGGCAGGGGCGTGCAGTTCTGAGGTGGTCGCCGGGATCAGTGCGTAACTTGGGGAATGTGTCGAACAAATCCTCCCGGCTGGCCGGGCCAAGCGCGCCTAGACCGACATCGCCAGCATAGAAACTCTCTGTCTCAAGCCCTTGGGAATAAATGATTTCATGGCGGTCAAACATCAGGTGAATATAGGTCACCGCAACCAGCTCCTGCGGTCTGACATGGTAGCCGTCGACCATATGCTTGGCTGCCATCAGCACTTCGCTTTCCCCGAAATGAAGCTGCGCCCTGTAGCCGGAATAGAGCACCCTGTGCTGGGGTGAAACAAGCAGGGGCGCGCGCAGGCCTTCCATCGCCTCGGGCTCGATCCGGATCGGGGCAAAGCGGCCAAGGCCGGGGACCGTACTTCGGCCAATCCAGCGGATTGCCTGCAGGCCGTTATCGCGCGTGGCTACGAAATCACCCACTTCAAGCGTCTCTATAGGACGGTCGCCCAGAGCAGTTCTAATGTGCATACCGGGGGTGAAGCAGATTATGTTCTCGATCTGCGAAAAGGTGACAGAGGTTCCGTCTGCCATGGTGAAAGAGCCCGAGAGGCCCCCCGCAGAGTCGTTTTCATTGGTGAAAGTGATATCGTCAAAACTAACATCAGAGGTAAGCTGCAGCGTATCGCCAGAGCTCTCCCCACCCTCGCCACCAATGATGTTGATCGACGCGTTCCCGGAACCGGTTGTGTCCTGATCGACCAGCGTAAAGAAGTCGTCCCCACTACCACCGCGAGCAATATCTCCCTGATCTACATTGATAAAGTCTGCGCCACCACCACCACGAAGGTCATCAAATCCGTCGCCGCCATCAATGGTGTCTGTTCCAGCGGCGCCGCGCAGCGTGTCGCTTCCAGCGCCACCAAAGATGAGATCATCCCCGCCCTGCCCCCGAATGGAGTCGTCGCCCGATCCGCCAGTGATCGTATCAGCGCCCTGCCCCGCGGCTACTTCAATGCCGGTCGTATCCAATGACGCATCAACAAGGTCCGCAAATGATGTAAGGATGACATTCTCAATCTCAGAGAAGGTAATCGTGTCAGTGCCGTCAGTTGCTGTGCCCTCTTCGTCGCCTGTGAAACTAACGGTTACGCCTGTGTTTAAACCTGAGAAATCCAGCGTGTCATCATCAGTGCCACCCTCACCACCAGTGATGGTATCAGCACCAAAACCGGCAAAAATATCAAAGACATCTGCCCCATCGCCACCATCAACAAAATCGTCACCTGCACCTGCGTTGATGGTGTCGTCACCACCATTGCCGAAGATGTAATCGTCATCTCCATCAGCTCCGTCGATCTGATCGCCTTCGGCATCCGTATAGCCAATCCCCATGGCGTCGCCAGCAGCCGTTCCATCGACGGAAACAATCCAGTCGTTTTGAAGAAGCGAATAGTCTGTGGAGCCAGCGATGTCCCCACCAACTTTTTCATATTCAGCGCCCGGTGTGAGCGGAGTGTCGGAGGCATAACCCCAGACATCACCAGTGACGCCATTCTGGGAGAGAACGTAGATCGTGATGACCGGACCGGACGGGACACCGCCAATGAGTTCCTGAAGTTGAATAAGGGACTCGGACTCAATCCCATTGCCGTTTGCGACAAGACCAGCGCCGTCGGTGACGATGTGGTTGCCTTCATCGTCATCTTCCAACGTATCAACGCTACCGCCGGTGTCATCGACTGTAATTTCCCTTGTCGAGAAGCCCTCGTTGAAAACATATTGCGAGCCATCGGGGGAGTCTGAGCTGTTGGCGACGGGGTCGCCCACTGACTGGGTCGTAGAGAAAACGACCGTTAAGGACGCGGAATCAATAGCAAAAAAGGACCGAAGCGCCATTTACACGCCCCTTTCCCAAGACGTCATGAACTCATGACGCTGTGTCACATTTGATGGCCTACCCGCCGTCATCATTTACCTCGCCGCCTGTCTTTTACTGTTCGGTCTGTGCCGTGACAGGTCGGTTTTTGCCTCAACCCGGGCCAAGATTGCCTGCAGTGCCGGCCCGGGAACTGCGTCGTAAATAGTACATCAATGGGGCAAAAATAAGGCACTGCCCCCAAATGAGCCACAGCTCCCAGACTTTTCAGACCTCTGCGACAGGGGGCAAAACTGTACGTTTTGGGGTAAGTTTCAAACCGCCGAAACCCGTTTTGTACAGTCAAAAATCTTTAAATCACCAAGCAGTGGCGAGGTGAAAAACCATCCTACGGGGTCAGTCGCAGGCGCAGCTTTCATCCCTGCGGCCGCTCATCTGGCACAAGGGCATCAATAAGGTCTCAAACACTGTGACCGGCTGGGAGAGTATGTCGCGCTATTGGATGCGGGCAAGGGATTGAGTAAGGGCTTCAGGCAGGATCACGCCTTGGGTCAAGCCCGGGACGACGACGACCTTGTTGATCGCAAAAAAATGACCCCGGGGGATACCCGGGGTCAAAGCGGCGTCACCGTTGATGCGGTTTGCGTCAGTAGTGCACCGACAGGGAGTCGATTGGTTTTTTCAGAGGCGGTGAGAACTTGGTCAGGTTGATCCCGTCCACCGCATCCTTGTACTCATCAATGCTAGGCGTACGGCCAAGGATGGCCGAGAGCACCACCACGGGCGTCGAGGCCAGAAGGGACTCGCCTTTCTTCTCGACCGTATCTTCCACCACACGGCCCTTGAAAAGCCGGGTCGAGGTAGCCAGCACGGTGTCACCCTTTTCAGCCTTTTCCTGGTTACCCATGCACAGGTTACAGCCCGGGCGTTCGAGATAGAGGATATTCTCATACTCGGTCCGCGCGGTTTGTTTCGGAGCCGTGTCGTCAAACTCGAAACCCGAATATTTCTGCAGCACGGCCCAGTCGCCTTCCTCCTTCAACTCGTCAATGATGTTGTAGGTGGGTGCAGTCACGACAAGCGGCGCGTTGAATTCCACCTTCTCGTTCTTCTTCTCAAGGTTGCGCAGCATCTGGGCCACGATCTTCAGATCGCCCTTATGCACCATGCAGGATCCGACGAAGCCAAGATCGACCTCCTTTTCCGCGCCGTAGAAGGATACGGGCCGGATCGTATCGTGGGTGTAGCGTTTGGAGACATCCACGTTGTTGACATCCGGGTCTGCGATCATCGGCTCAACAATCTCATCAAGGTCGACGATCACTTCAGCAAAGTACTTGGCATTGGCATCCGGCGTCAGCGCAGGCTTCTCGCCCGAGCGGATTTCCGCAATGCGGCGGTCAGCGATGTCGATCAGGCCCTGAAGCGTTTGGGCTTCATTGTCCATACCCTTGTCGATCATGATCTGGATGCGGCTCTTGGCCAGTTCGAGCGAAGCAATCAGCGTGTCATCTTCCGAAATGCAGATGGCCGCCTTGGCCTTCATTTCAGCTGTCCAGTCGGTGAAGGTGAACGCCTGATCCGCCATCAGCGTGCCGATATGTACTTCGATCACGCGGCCTTGGAAGACGTTGTCACCAAACTGCTGCAACATCTGGGCCTGCGTGGCGTGCACCACATCGCGGAAGTCCATATGATCCTTGAGCGTGCCCTTGAACGTCACTTTTACCGATTCAGGTATTGGCATCGTCGCCTCGCCCGTGGCCAGTGCCAGCGCCACGGTACCGCTGTCAGCACCAAAGGCCACGCCCTTGGACATACGCGTGTGGCTGTCACCGCCAATGATGACCGCCCAGTCATCCACGGTTATATCGTTCAGGACCTTATGGATGACGTCGGTCATGGAATGATAGACGCCCTTGGGGTCACGGGCTGTGATCAGGCCGAACTTGTTCATGAAACGCATGAGCTTGGGGATGTTTTCCTGCGCCTTGATGTCCCATACAGACGCCGTGTGACAGCCCGACTGGTATGCCCCATCAACGGTGGGCGAAATGACAGTGGCCGCCATCGCCTCAAGCTCCTGAGAGGTCATGAGGCCAGTGGTGTCCTGGGAACCAACGATGTTGACTTTAACCCGCACATCCGAACCGGCATGCAGCACGGCGCCCGGTGTGGTGCCCACCGCGTTGCGGTTGAAGATCTTTTCAACAGCGGTCAAACCCTGACCCTCATGGCTGATCTCTTTGGACGGCGCAAAAACCGGCGGCGTCTCGATGCCCAGAGTCTCGGCTGCAAATGTCTGCAGTTTCTTGCCAAAGACGATGGCATAAGACCCACCGGCCTTGATGAATTCCACCTTTTGGGGCGTGAATGAGGCGGAGATGTCGACCAGATCTTCACTGCCATCTTCATTGAGCAGCGTCTTGTCCTTGGTGTTGATGGTAAGAACAGTGCCTGTGTCGATGGAGTATTTCTGTTCCAGAAGCGGATCGCCGTTATTGCCGATGATCGGATTGCCCTCGGCATCGACTTTCTTGACCCAATTCTTGAGGTCAACACCGATACCGCCCGTCACGCCGACCGTGGTCAGGAAGATGGGGGAAATGCCATTGGTACCGCCGACGACGGGCGCAATGTTGACGAAGGGGACATAAGGGGAGGCTTGCGTGCCGGTCCAGAGTGCCACGTTGTTGACGCCTGACATCCGGGACGAGCCGACGCCCATGGTGCCCTTTTCTGCCACCAACATAACCCGCTTGTCAGGGTGCTGTTGCTGGAGCGCCTGAATTTCGGCCTGCGCGGCCTCTGAAATCAGGCATTTGCCATGCAACTCACGGTCAGAACGGGAATGGGCCTGGTTGCCAGGCGACAGGAGATCGGTGGAGACATCGCCTTCGGCAGCCACATAAGTGACAACTTTGATCTCTTCGTCGATATCGGGCAGCTTGGTGAAGAATTCAGCCTGCGCATAGCTATGCAGGATGTCGGTTGCGATGGCGTTACCTGCCGCATGAGCCGATGCAAGGCGATCAGTGTCCGCATCATAGAGAAACACCTGTGTCTTGAGCACCTCGGCCGCGTCTTTGGCAATATCGGCATCCGTTCCAAGGGCAAGGTCGAGCAGAACCTCAACCGAAGGGCCGCCCTTCATGTGAGACAGAAGTTCAAACGCGAAGGCGCGGGGGATTTCGGGAACCGTCGCTTCACCTAAAATGACCTCTTTGAGAAAGGCAGCTTTTTCGTCTGCCGCGCTCGTCGTGCCGGGAAGCGTATTGTAGATGAAGAAGTTTAGCGAGGCCTCGCGATGAATGTGGTCTGCATCGCGGATCTGGTCGATGATTTCGCGGGTCAGTGCGCCGTCTTCAATGGGTTTAGGGTTGAGGCCCTTGTCTTTGCGGGCTTCGATCTCAGTCAGATAGTCGGTGTATAGGCTCATGGCGATACCTGCGAATTGGCGTTGGATGCGGTCAGATAGCCGATGTTTGAAGGGAGGTACAGTGTCAGCGGCTATATTTGTATGCAATAGTATGCAGAAGCGAAATTTGCAAGGGGATCACAGTATATTTGCACTCTCCCCGTCCGTTTTTCTGACATGTTTTCGTGTGCAGCAGGGATAAGTTGCGTCAGTTTCCTGCGCGATTGCGCCTGAAACAGCATTTAAATGAACCCAAACCGTTAAATCTTCCCAAAAAGGTCGAGGGTGCGATGTTGCGTTATGAGTTCTGACCGCGGGGAGAGCGGTATAAGTTCAAAGGGATTGGGAGAAAAGTTTGAGATTTCTCACAAGGTTTTGTTTTTAAGTTTTTAAGTGGTAGCGCCTTTCAATGCCTGCGGGGCTTGGCGAAAGTGGCGGCTTGCCAGAGCTTGATGGCCTCGGACGTGGCCCTAACGTCATGAATGCGCAGGATTTGGACACCCTGTGCCAGTCCTGCCAGCGCCACGGCGATGGAACCTGGGGCCCGATTGCGCGCGTCTTGCGTGCCGCCGATTGTGCCTATGAAGCGTTTGCGAGAGGCGCCCAGAAGAATGGGGCAGCCAAGGCTATGAAAGAGCGCGAGGTTGTGCAGGAGAGTGAGATTATGTTCCAGCGTTTTGCCGAAGCCGATGCCGGGGTCCACGATGATTTCATTGCGGGGTATGCCAAGGCTGGTGAGCGCCACAATCCGGCTTTCTAGGTAGTCGTAGACATCAAGCGCCACATTATCGTAGCGGGGGTCCTTTTGCATGATGTCAGGCGTGCCCTGGGCGTGCATGACACAAACCGGTAGGCCTGCCTCGGCGCAAAATGGCGCAAGGTCAGGGTCGAAGGTGAAGCCCGCCACGTCATTCACGAGACGTGCCCCCGCCGCATGCGCCGCACGGGCCACTGGGGCTTTTCGGGTGTCGATCGAGATAGGGGTTTGCGTTCGGGCACCGATGGCCTCGATCACGGGTACAGTGCGGCGGATTTCTTCGTCAATGGCGACAAGCTCAGCCCCCGGGCGTGTGGATTCGCCACCCACGTCAATCAGCGTGGCCCCTTCTGCGATCATTCTTTCTGTCTGGGCCAAGGCAGCGGCGGGGTCGAAATGCAGGCCACCATCCGAGAAACTGTCCGGGGTGACGTTAAGGATCCCCATTAGAACGGGGTCGGACAGGTCGAGCCCTGCAATCGCGGCGCGGGGTGTTGTCAGACGTTCGAACAGATCATCGGGTATCGCGGCGGCGGGGACCAGTTCAGGCGGCGCGTCACGGTGGAGGACTTCAACCGTGTCGAACCAGCACCAGCCGCCTGCCAGCGCGTGAGCGCCCTTCGGGCGGGCGGCGTCAGTGCGGGGGATAGGGCGATGATAGGTCATGGGCGGCTCCGGTGAATGCGCGTCGGGCACGCATTGTGAGGACCAGTCAAAGACCGGCGTGATCTATATCCTGCAAAAGCACGGGAACGGTGGCCAAAGCCGGCGGATGCGCCCCGATGATCAAAATATCGGATGCCTCGATATGGCCCGCGAACCAGGCCGAGAGGGCCACCGGATCGTCCGGCCCCGTGGTCGGGCCATCGACTGCATCCAGCACGATCTTGGAGGGCGCCCAGACGCTGATCTGGCCGTTCTTCATGGCCCAATCCAACTCGGTCCGTGTGTTGACAACAACACAGCGGTCATCACGGCCTGCCAGAACCCATGCGTTTTGTTCCAACGCGAGCAAATCCACCCGCCGCTGGGTCATCTTGTGCCCGGTCTTTGGGGCCTCTGCATCGGCATGACCGACGCAAAGGATCACAGGCTCGGCCCGGTCCTGCAGCTGATCAAGCCAGCTGGGCAGATTGGGAGAGGTGATCGCCGCGTTGGTCAGGAACACCACATGCGGGTGCGGCACGGCATCGTCCTGCGCCTTCTCTGCGATGTCTTCGGCCGAGCGTACAATCTCGACCCCAAGCGCGCCGGGGCCGCGATCGAGCTTTTCAATCCGCACGAACACGCGCACCGCCTGCTGTTCCCACAGGATGCGTTCCGCCACACGGTCGGCCAGGGTTTCAAGCAGGTTGAGCCGTTCCTCGGCCAGGGCGGCTGCGATGGCCTCTGTCACCTTGTCATAGCTCAAGATGCGGTCGACATCGTCGTCGATCTCTTCCGTGAGGGGGCGCACTTCCACCACCACGTTGAAGCAGATCCGCTGCGTGGTGCCGCGTTCGGCCTGAAAAGCGCCAATCTCCACCTCGACCGTGTGGTCGCGCACGGAGATCCGGTCCAGCGGCCCGGCGGGTGCAGTAGCATGCGACCGGCTGGAGGGGTGCTCAAACGCGAGGCGAACTTCATTTGTCATGGGGCGCAGTGCTCCTGAAAGGTTTGATCCGGTCTATCATGGGCTGCCCTCGCCGTGAACGTCGGAATACGACAGCCTTCTGTGTCAATGCGCAACGGTTACGCCACGAAAAAGGCCCCGCGAAACGGGGCCTTTTCCTGAAATCTGATCGGGATTAGTGCGCTTTGGCTTTGTCCCAGTCTTCCTGCTTAGGCAGGATTTCGAACGTGTGCTCTGGCGGCGGCGAGGGCAGTGTCCACTCCAGCGTGTCGGCATATTCGTTCCAGTAGTTGTTCTCGGTCACCTTCGCGCCGCGCAGGAGCGAGTAGATGATGATGCCAAAGAACAGGATGAAGGACGCGAATGAGATGAACGCGCCCAGCGACGACCACCAGTTCCAGAGCGCAAAGGCCTCGGGGTAGTCGATGTAGCGGCGCGGCATGCCCTGACGACCCAGGAAGTGCTGCGGGAAGAAGGTCAGGTTGGCACCGATGAACATCATCCAGAAGTGCAGCTTACCCGCCCATTCCGGGTAGTGACGCCCTGTCATCTTACCGAAGTAGAAGTATACGCCGGCGAAGATCGCGAAGACGGCACCCAAGCTCATCACGTAGTGGAAGTGTGCCACGACGTAGTAGGTGTCATGGTAGGCCCGGTCGATGCCGGCCTGAGACAGAACCACGCCTGTTACACCACCCACGGTGAAGAGGAACAGGAAGCCGAAAGCCCAGAGCATCGGCGTCTTGAACTCGATGGAGCCGCCCCACATGGTGGCGATCCAGCTGAAGACCTTCACACCGGTGGGCACCGCGATGACCATGGTGGCCAGCATGAAGTAGGACTGCTGGGTCAGGGACATGCCGACGGTGTACATGTGGTGCGCCCAGACGACGAAGCCCAGAGCGCCAATCGCGATGATCGCCCAGACCATCGGCAGGTAGCCGAAGACCGGTTTGCGCGAGAATGTCGCGATGACGTGGCTGATGATGCCGAAGCCGGGAAGAACGATGATGTACACTTCCGGGTGACCAAAGAACCACAGGATGTGCTGGTAGAGGATCGGGTCCCCACCGCCGGCCGGGTCAAAGAAGGTCGTGCCGAAGTTGCGGTCTGTCAGCAGCATTGTGATGGCGCCAGCGAGAACCGGCAGGGCCAGCAGGATGAGCCAGGCCGTGACGAAGATCGACCATGAGAAGAGCGGCACCTTGAAGAGGGTCATGCCCGGTGCACGCATATTCAGGAAGGTCGTGATCATGTTGATCGCACCCAGGATCGACGATGCGCCTGAGACGTGCACGGCGAAAATCGCGAGGTCCATGGACATACCAGCTTCTGTCGTCGACAGCGGCGGGTAGAGAACCCAGCCCACGCCCGAGCCCAGCTGACCATTGCCACCCGGAGCCAGCAGCGAGGCCACACCCAGTGACGTACCAGTGACATAGAGCCAGAAGCTAAGGTTGTTCATCCGCGGGAACGCCATGTCCGGCGCGCCAATCTGCAGCGGCATGAAGTAGTTGCCGAAGCCCCCGAATAGGGCCGGGATCACCACGAAGAACATCATCAGGACCCCGTGATAGGTGATCATGACATTCCAGAGATGTCCGTTCGGCGTACATTCGCCGGCTGCTGCGGCCGTGAACCGCGCGCCTTCCAGGCACATGTACTGAACGCCGGGCTCCATGAGCTCCATGCGCATGTAAACTGTGAACAAGACTGCGATCAATCCGACGAATGCCGAAACGATCAGGTAAAGAATACCGATGTCCTTGTGGTTGGTCGACATGAACCAGCGGGTGAAAAACCCACGATGATCCTCGTGTCCGTGGCCGTGAACGGCTGCGTCTGCCATAGGTGGTCTCCCGTAAGGCTGTAATTTGGCGCTTGCCCGCGCGCGTGCGGACTTTGCAAGTATATTAAATTGGGCGCCGCCCGTGGGCAATGCGAGACTTGCCTTATCACGCACCTAATTGTCGCACCCCGGCGCGCTGTTGGCGGGGGCAATATCGTTAACGAGCGGTCAAAGCAAACCGATATTTCTCTGCAAGAATCATTCAAAGTTCTGCGCCATCAACGATTTTGATGATTTCGTCGACCTCAAGCTTCATACAGATCAAGTGGATTGCAAGGCCCCGAAATAGTTAGGAAATGTTTTCTTCAGTGCCACATCCAGATCGCCCATCTCTACTGGCAATCCAAGATCGACCAGCGATGTCACACCATGCTCGGTCACGCCGCAGGGCACGATGCCGGAAAAGTGCTCAAGCTCCGGCTCGACGTTGATTGAGATGCCGTGGAAACTAACCCATTTGCGCATCCTGATCCCGATGGCCGCGATTTTATCCTCAACCGGGACCCCCGAGGGTGTCAGTGGCTTGTCGTTGCGAGTCACCCAGACCCCCACCCGACCCTTGCGGATTTCGCCCACCACATTGAACTGATCAAGCGTGTCGATCACCCAGCCCTCAAGCTGTTCGACAAACCGCCGCAGGTCACGCCCGCGCTGGCCGACATTCAACATCACGTAGACCACGCGTTGTCCCGGCCCATGATAGGTGTACTGCCCGCCACGCTGGGTCTGGTAGACAGGGAAGCGATCCGGCATCAGCAGGTCGACAGGATCAGCAGAGCTGCCAGCGGTGTAGAGGGGGGGATGTTCGAGAAGCCAGATCGCTTCCTCTGCGCGGCCTGCCGCGATAGCCTCGGCTCGCGCCTCCATCTCGCGGCAGGCTGTCGCGTAATCGGTGAGGCCCGGTGATGTGATCCAGCTGACCATGGTCCGGCAATATCCCTGTAGCTGAGTGCTGTGATTCTCTGACTGGCGGCCAGAAAAGCGTGGGAGTGGCCCGATGAAAAGACACAAATCCCGAGAAGTTTAGACTCGCTCAAGGCGATTCCCGTGGTAGGCTCAACCTTGAGTTTGTTATTCTAGGAGTTTTTTGAATGCCATTTAAACACGTGACGGCGGCCCTGCTCGCCGCGTCCTTAGTGAGCACACCGGCAAGTAAAGCCAGTGCCGACGAATTTGTCGGCGGTCTTGTCGGCGGCCTGATCGGTGGGGCAATCGGCAGCGGGCTGGCCAATCAGAACCGCCAGCGCACACAAACCCGTACCGTTTACACCTCGCCCGGCTTCACCTCGACACAGCGTATAGAGAACCGGGATGTTCAAACCTCGCTCAACTATTTTGGGTTTCCAGCAGGTGTGGCCGATGGCGTGCTGGGCGCGCGGTCACGGTCTGCGATCTCAAACTACCAGGTCTACATGGGCTTTCCCGCCACGGGCCGACTGACCGAATATGAAAAGACGATCCTGCTGGGGGCCTACCGCCGCGCGATCGCGGGTGGGCCGGATGTGACAAAGATCATCACCAAATCCCCCGATGGCGTGCGTGGTGTTCTGATGGCGCAGCGCGACGGTGGCGCGTCGGGTATGCGTAGCGCGGGCTATGCTGGTCTGCCCGATGCCGTGTCAGAAGCCGTCGATGAGGTGGCCGATAGTTCTGACCCGTCGGCGGAACAACTTTTGCAGCGCTCGGGTTTTATCCAGATGGCCGAGCTTAACGGGGATGGCAGCACAGATTGTATCATCGACACTGGGCTGGCCGGTAGCAGCTTTTGGTGCAACGCCAATGCCTGCAAAACGATGGTCTTTGCCTCCACCCCCAGCGGTTATGTGCGCAATGATCTTCTACTACACTCGCCCACCCCAGCGAATTTCGAGTGTATCGGCGGCACCTGCCAGATCAAGGCGACGGCGCAACCACAGACGCAACTGGCCTCGGCACAGCCGGAAGCCAACAGCCTGCCCAGCTTCCAGACACAGGAGGCCACCGCCACCCTGCCAGTGTTTGAGACCGCCCCCCTGCAAAAATCCCTGTCGAGCTTCTGCAGCAAGGTCAATCTGCTGACCAGCTCTAACGGCGGGTTTACCACGGTTGCAACCATCTCGGACCCCAGCTTCACACTGAGCGAACAATTCTGCCTTGCACGCACTTATGTCGTGTCCGCAGGGGAAGAGATCATGGCCACTGTCAAGGGCGCCACGCCCGAGCAAATAAATGCAAAATGCGACAGCTTCGGGGCCACGCTGGGCGATCACATCGCCGCACTGACGGCTAAGCCCGTGGATGCAGTTCTGACAGATGTGGGAGGCGTTGTCCTCAGCAGTGGGATGAGCCCACAGCAACTGCGCACCACAGCGCAGATCTGCATGGCCAGCGGTTACAAGACCGACAACATGCAGACCGCACTGGGGGGCGTGCTGCTGTTGACCGCCTTGGGCGAGCGCCCGATGGCAGAACTTGTCGGCCACCACCTGCATGGCGGCTTCGGCACGGTCGAGGACGACAATGTTGCGCTTGGCTGGTATGAGACCGCGCTTGACGCGCTCGACAGCGGCGCAGCCCCGGTCTTTGCCCCTGATCAAGCCAACAGGGTGGACGTGTTACGGCAAGCGACGCTGAAACTATCAGACCCCAACACGGCCAGTACGGTACCTGCTTCGGCCGATGGTGGTCAGTTGCCAGTGTTCAATCTAGGCGACTGAACGGACCATATCGATACCCTGCAAGGCGCGGCGAGGGATTGCCGCGCTTTTTTCGTTTAATCGCGTTTGAAAAGCCCCATGACACCCGCCCTGCCCGGCCGCCGCAGGATCAATGCGGAGATGGGCATTTTTCCTCTTCACAAGGGCATGTCGATTGCGTAGAAGCGCCCCACTTACCAGCTGCGTGCGGTCGTGGCGGAATTGGTAGACGCGCAGCGTTGAGGTCGCTGTGGGGTAACACCCGTGGAAGTTCGAGTCTTCTCGACCGCACCAAAACAGACCTTGGGGTCTGTGATTCCCCCTAAAGCTTTGAACGGAAACGCTATTTCCGGGGTTCTAGCACCCTCAAAACGGTCGTATTGGATGCGGTCTGCGAACGCCAGTTTCAGCACGAGGCGACGGAGTTCAACGTTGCCCGAAGACCATATTTTAAAGGGGTTTGCGAGGAATGTGAGGACTGGTTCTAGTTTTTCCTCGAAGCTGCCCTTGGGTTTGGCCATTTCATCCATTTCCTGAGCCAGTTTGGTCTTTTCCCGCTCGAGCATGTCGATCTTGTCTTCGCAGCGGGCAATAACTGAAGGCCTGCTGACCGACGTGATCGTGTCGAGCAGACGATCTATGTCCTTGTCGAGCGATGCGATTTTTTGTTTTCCGGCGCGAAGAACATCTTTGGCTTGGGCTTCCTTAGCCTGCCAGATGTGGCGGAACATGGCTTGCGCTGCCGCCATAAGACCCTCGGTAGGCTGCAGTGACTTGATCAACTCACCCACGTCGCCTTCGATCTTGTCGCGCTTAATGGATTTGCCGTAGTGGTCGCAGCCTTTCGTCTGGCACAAGTAGTAGTGATAGCTCCCTCCATTGCCCTTAGTGATGGAGGACCGCAGAGGCACGTTACAACCTGCGCAGACAGCAATCCCGCGCAGGGCGAAGGCATCCCCTATGTTTTTGCGCTTCGGAGCCTTGGCGGTGCCGTTGCGGCGCTCTTGGACTTTGTCGAAGATGTCCAGCGAGACGAGCGGCTCATGCTGTGCCTTAAGCCAGTTGAGATCATATACCTCAGAGCAAATGTGCCCCGTGTAGACGGGTTGGGTCAGGATATCCGTCACGCGCTGCTGTGTGAGCTTGCCTTTGCGTCGGTTCAAGAGGTCGGGAAAGCCCTCCAAGAAACGCTTTACTTCCGCTTGGGTTTCAAAACGACCCGTTGCGTATCCATCAAACGCCTCGCGAATGATGCCCGCTGCAGGCTCATCGGGCACGAGCACTTTTCCCCTGCCTTTGATGGTCTCATAGCGGTACCCGATGGGGGCGTTGTGGATCCAATAGCCCGCTTCCATGCGCGCGCGCATCTTCTGGGAGACTTGGCGTCCATTTTGCTTGCGCTCAAGTGCACCTTGGGCTGCAAATATGGTCTCCAAAAACTCTCCCTCCGGCGTATCTTCAAGCCGGAAGTTCAGACACTCGGCGCGCACGCCGCGCAAACGGAAGGCATCGCGCAGGTCCAAAAAGGCGCGGGTATCACGGCTGGCGCGTTTGAGGTCGTCGAAGATGACGACAAACTGCTCTCTTGGTTGAGCGTCGATGAAGCTGAGCAAAGCTGTCATACCGGGGCGCTGCATATAGCTGCCCGCACCTGTGAAGGTGTCGGGGAAGACGGCGGCCACTTCGTAACCCTTAGCTTCTGCATGCTGGCGGCAACGCGTTTCTTGGGATTCCAGTCCATGTCCTTCGTGTTCTTGCCCCCTTGACGACACACGACAGTAAATGACGGCTTTGATGGTGCTCATACCTCCTCCTTCGACGTTTCTGTTTGGATTTGTGATCGTTCCAATCCTACCACAGCCGCGTGCATGACGGCCGTGAGATCGACAACTTGTCCACTGGTTTCTTGGCCTTTGAGTTCGTCAGGGCCGAGGACCTTGTACTTCGCATCGGCAAAGCACTTCACTATGGTCCAGAGGGCTTCGATCTGTTTGCGCTTGTCGGTGAGGCTGGTGTCCTTGCTTGTGAAGAACGGCAACCAGTCTTCCCAATTGAGATAGAGACTGGGTGTTTCTTTGGGCGGTGGTGTTGGGGGCGTTTCGGTCATATCTGTCCTTTCTGTGCGGTCCTCCATGATTGGAACAAAAGAGGAACATACCATCATATAAGGCGCTGTTTGGCAAGGAATATTTTCCTATGGGTCATGCGTTTGGGCGCTCAACGCGCCCAAACTTTTGCTAAGTGCTGGCTGCAGCGTTCAGTCTCAGCGGCTATGGGACTGTGACCGCTCCTGACCTTGTTCTTGCTGCTCGCGGCGCTGTTCCTTGAAGGCCTCACGGTCGAGATCATGGGCGTGGTGATGCGCACGACGGGCGAGCTCTGAGAGGCCCAGCATGTCCTTGGCACGGAAGCTGGAGGTGTCCTGTAGTTGGCCGTCCTGGTTTTTGTAGGTCCGGGCGACGGTGACAGAGTGGTACTTGCCGTTGTCACTTTCGTTCTGCCAGATGGCCGCTTTGAGCTGGCCTTCGCGCAGGGTTTCGACTGGACGGCGGGGGGGTTGGTCGTCAGACATGGGTCTTTCTCCTTGTTGAGGTTCTAGTCGTTGTTCAGAGCGGCGGCGTTGCGCCTCCCACCGCGCCTCAAAGAGCGCGGCATCTGCATCATTGGCAAAGTCGGGTGAAGGACGCGGATGTGGGAAAGGCCGCTCTTCTTCGACCATAGAGCGTTCCTGCCGTTCATGTGGGTTGAGACCGCTTTGCTGTTGGTCTTGGCCGCGCCGTTGCCTCTGAGCATTGTCATTGGCGCTGGATTGCTCTGCGAAGGTGCGCGCAAGGCGCAACTCCGCGAGCCGCTTGGCAAAGTCGCTCTTGGGCAAGTCAGGCTGCGCATCGGCATAAGTGATGGGTTGGCGCTCGGACATGGCTTACCTCTTCACTCGCGACCACAGGCCATTGCGATATTGCGGATAGTGCGCGTACCGTCGTGGAACTGGCCCTGTTTTGACCTTGCGGGTGCGCATGCCCCAGAAGGTCCGCACGCGGACGCTGTCAATCGGTGGGTGATAGGGGTTCGGGTGGAAGCGCCCGGCGAGCTTGCGCTGCAGCCAGTAAGGATCTCTTTCAAGCTCAATCGGATACTCCACATCCTCGTGGAAGAGATAGGCCCGGTCGGGCGGCATGTTCATGATCTCGTCGGGCGTGCGTAGCATGCGCTGTTGCTTGGTCTGGTGCACTTCCTCAAAACCGTGCTGCGCCAATGCGAAGCCGGCCTGCAGGGGATCACCGCCACTGATCAGGGACTGCAGCGCTTGGTTGCGCCCGTGTACGGCACGTTGCTGGGAGAGTTGGTCATCATAGGTGAGCGTCTGATTGCCCATCCGGCGAGCGCATTCTTCCGCGCTGGCATTATCACCCCGCATGGCAAACATCATTGTGGCCCCGGACGAAGACTGGATGATCTGTTGTGCGCCCGGTGCAAGCCCATGCATTTGCACGTTAGACTGAAGGACTATGACGGGTTGGATGCCTATGCCTGCACCATATGAGAACAGACGGGGAATTATAGGGAACCCACCTGCATCTCCTGTGACCATCTGACCGCATTCATCGATGAAGAAGGTGATGCGCCGCGCGGCTGAGGCTCGGGACTTAAGCAGCATGGCGGAGACAAAGGCGGATTTTATCACGCTCGACCACGGGCCGATGAACTCAGCAGGCGGGCAAAGATAGACCTGCCAGGCCTGATCGCCCGAGACCATATCGGCCATGTCCATGGTGAAGGGGGGCGAGACTGAGGCCATGAGCAGCGGGTCCGACAGGCAAGCTACTGACTTCAAGAGCTCACCAATGATGCCACGAATGCTACCGCCAATATCTCCGCGTGAACTTGCGATTTCAGCTTCGACGGCTCGTACGACTTGGTAGTCTGAACGTGTCATATGAAACGCGAAATCGAGCCATTCCTCACTTTCGCTTGGTATTAGGTTGATCGCCTCATAGAGCGCGGGGAAGGTCAAAACGCCGGTCAGTGTGATGATAGCAAGAGAGATTGCCTCCCCAAACTGGCGCGCCCGTGGGATGAAGTAATCTCCGTCGCTGCCTTTGCCCTCAGGGAGCATGTTTTCCCAGAAGACTTTGAGATCAGAGATCAAAGTCGGACTGTCGATGGTCAGATGCCCAAGGAAATTGATCCGGTCCTGAGGGAGGCCGTGAAAGCCAACGGGGTTCCAATACGCACAGAACTTTCCATCTGCCGTTTGATCTTGTGAGATGTACGCGGCTTCTGCCTTGGGATCGAGCACAAGTAGCGAGTGCAGACAAGTCCCAGTCAGAATGTTGTAGGCCAAAAAGTCCCGAAGTTTGCCTGATCTAGCACCTGCCGTCACACAGACCCCTGCAGGCCCGTGGAAGTACACAGGCCTGCCATTGAAGAACCCCAGAAAGATGGACTCTGGTCGCTGCCGGAAGAGATCCGCAGCGTCCAGTTCATCTTCCGTGGCAAAACGGCTCGAGCCGAAGCGATTGGCCGCATTATCCGACCGCCCGGACATCACCGACGCCCTCCGAAGAGCTTCATCATCACGCCCATGACAATAGAGACAAAGACCACGCCGAGCCCCATGCGCACAGCAAAGAACATCAGCGGATAGGCTCCAAGCATAAGCAGCCAAGAGATCGCGGTGGCGATGTTGCCGTCGTAGCGATCGTGAATAGCCCGCAGGATTGTGGCTTCCCATGCATCCCACACATCGGGTGTCCAGAAGATGGTGGCGTAGACAGCCACGCAGGTAGCCAGCCATTTGCCACTTGTCGCAATCAGCGGGTTGGGCGCTTTGCCAGCGCCTCCCATGCCCATGAGCCAGTTCATTGATTGTCCTCCTAAAAAGATGTTTGCCCTGCCATTGGCAACCAAGGGCTGGGCGTTGCGTCAGGTGAGGTGCTGGGGGCAAAGCCCGCATCGGCTTCCGGCAGGTCGATCAGATCGACGTACCGCGAAAGATGCGTGGCAAACGCGGCTTCGATGCGGGTGTAGTTGTTGTACTCAGTGTTAGGCCGATAGCTGTTCGCTACACCGATGATCGCATAGCTCTCGCCGCCGTCACGGGAGACCAGCAGCGGCCCTCCAGACCCGCCGGGCACACCGTCACAGCCATCGGTGATGATGATCCCCGTTGAGCCTTCCGGCACATCGCCTGTGTCGTCGCGGCCTGTGGCCTTGCACCTCACTCCGAACACGTCATAGCGCGCGTTGCGGTCCGATGTGGGACGAGCGGCGTAAAGCGGGTGGCTGGCATAGCGCGGCAGATCCGCATAGCGGTACGCACCCATGTTGAGCAGGATCTGATCTGCCGCGCTGTCCAGATCGTCAGGCGTGGTCGCGACAGGCAGAACCGTGGCTTCGGGACAAGCAGGCTGGGTAAGTACACCGATGGCGTAGTCCAGCCCGAGCCGCGCACGCGGAGCAATGCTGCCCATGTCGATGGCCTTAAAGTCATAAGCTTGCCCGCAGGCGGCGAGATAGATGCGTCCCGAGCTGGGCGCAGGTGGCTTCTGCGTTCTGCCGAACGGACCCTTCCAGCGACCTCCCTTGGCAAAGAGATGGCCTGTGGTGAGCACCACATCCGGCGCAATCAGTGCGCCCGTGCCATGGCCGGAGTGATCCCAGAACACCGGGCCGATGCCGCTTAGCTTCGTTGGCAGGTCTGGGTCCGAGAGGCCGAAGACCAGATCGACATATGGCATTGGCGTGCGGTCATCCCGATCCGGCGCGGGCGCATAAGGGATCAAAGCGACGGCCTTACCGCCATCTGGTTCAGGCTCCGGAGCCGCATCGAAGAACTCCAGCAGCCAATCGGGTAGCTCGATCTGATCAGCCGCAGTGCTGAAGATCATGGCGGTGCTCACGAGGAGAGCGGCAAGTGCAGGCCAATGGCGCAGGGTGGAAAGAACAAAAGTCATTTTGCGCCCTTTCCAGTGCTCTTGGTGGTCCTCTTGCGGGGGGACTTGGAATTAGTGGAGCCTTTGGGCCGACCACGCTTAGGCGGAGCTTTGGCCGCGTCAATGCGCTCACGGCTTTCCTGCGCGCGCTTTACGTAGTGTTCGACACGGTCGAAGTCTTCGAGACGCACAAAGGCCGGATTGTCAGCAGATGCTTCTTCCCGCAGCTTCGACTTGAGCGCCTGATAGATCGCCACGCGGAAGCCCACGGCGATCCAACCGCAGAGATCAAAGAGTAGCGCGGCCATGGTGAGCCCCGGCATCCGCCACATGGTCTCCATGATGCGTTCCGCCGGGCTCAGCGTGATCTGCTGCGGCAGTACCGGTGCCATCGCTTCCAGACGATCCGCCTCACGGCGCAACTCGCCTGCATGAGCCGCCATGCCCGCACTGATCTCCGCGATCCGCGCCTGAGAGGTGGCGCGCGCATTGCTGCGTTGGGGAACGCCGACAGCGATCTTGTCTGCCGCAGCTCGAACCGCTCGCGCAGGATCAAGGGCGAGCAAGGCGCGCATCTCACCGATGGCCTGTCCCGAGAGCAGCTTGAGGCGGGCGTCTTTCTCCGCACTCACCAATTCAGGATCAATCTGCGCGGCCCGCAACTCTTCCATGATCCCATCCAACGCAGTGATGTGCGCGGCGGCACGACGGGATGCCTGACCAAGAATATCGGCGGCTTGATCATAAAGATCAGCCGATGCACCGAAGGAATTGGAGACCGACCCGACACCCAAAACACCTGTAGGGCCGCGACCCGCGATCTCATCGGCTTCAAAAGTGCGCGCCTGCTTTGCGCGGTCCTCAAGCGCCAACTCGATCAGGGGCAGTGCTTCGATGTAGAGAACGAAGTCCTGCCGCGTGTTGTCGATCCGGTCGATGTTCTCCTGCTGGGTGACGCTGACGCTAATACCGCCGCCATTGGCACTTAGGCTGCCGAGAACGGATGGGATAGCAAAACCGGAAAATCCTAACGAAGCGACGACGACATAGACCTGCAGAGGCTTCTTGGTCTCCAGCGCAGGAAGCAACCATGCCCCAGCCCAAAACGTGCGCGCGATGAGCCACAATGCAAAGCCAAGGGCTGCGCAACGCATAAAGATAGCAAAGTCGGGATTGTCGAACTGGCTGGCATATCCAACCACAGCAGTCGCCGACGAGATGATCGCCAAACCTGACAAGCTCGGCTTGGCAATTGCATCATACCAACGAACAAGAATAACGAGCCACAGGCTGGTCCAGAACGGAGCGTCGTGATCAGTCATTGTAGAACTCCTCGATGGGGGCTTCCAGAACGCGAAAGGCCTGCCCGCCAGAGAGTTGGCGGGGGAAAGGCGCGAGGCGGTGGAAAGCTATTGGGGGT
The DNA here is from genome assembly GCA_963691795.1 of Roseovarius sp. Classification (GTDB taxonomy): domain Bacteria; phylum Pseudomonadota; class Alphaproteobacteria; order Rhodobacterales; family Rhodobacteraceae; genus Roseovarius. Next base: position 1,710,312 of record OY829373.1, on the reverse strand, counting down.
GATTGGTGGCGTGAGAGCCGTTTTAGGGTGTGACGCTGCCGCGATGTCTAAGCTGCTTGGCTGTCACTCGACCTTCTTAAGGCATTCTTTTGCCCGATGTGGGCGGAGCCAGTGCCGCCGCGATTGCGCGCAGCGGCACCGGAGGCATTCATCGCACCAGATGGCGGTAGAGGTGGGGGTATCGGACCTTCACAAACAACGCCAACCAGCGGTCCCTGTCTGGATACTTGCAATGGTTTGAAGACAGCATATCCCGCACATAGCGCTCTGATTTCCACACATCGTCGATGAGTGGCACTGGCACATGTTCCGGTTGCGTCCATATCTCTATGCCATCCATGTCCAGACGCATGAGCATGTCTTGGACCTCCGTGGGAAACTCGCGCGGGCTGATACCGATGTTGCCAACTATCAATTGGAGCCTCTTAAACTTCACCGGATTTGTCAGATCGGCGAAAGCTTCCAAGAGCACTTTTGGGTTTGGTTCGGGCATCTAGGCCTCCATCAGTTGTAACTGTCCAAATCGATGGCACGCCCGCTGAGCGCTGGATAGAGAGGAACAATTTTAACAATTGTTTGCTGGCTCGAGACAAATTTCTGCAATTGCTTTGAGAATTGCGGAAATTGTGATAACATTATGATATTGTGAGGTATTTTATTGCGGAACAGCTGGGAGGTAGAGTTGCATTGATCGAAGAAGGCTGGCTTTATGACCTTCCAGATGCCCAAACAACTCAGGAGCTTGCGCAGATAGCCGAAACGGCTAGAAATCTGGCTGAGGCCGGTTTGGACGGGTTCGAGGAAGCGTTCAAAAAAGGTTATTTGGAAACCCAAACTACGTTGAATAACGATCCCGAAGCACGACAACGTGCAGCGCATTTCAGGCATCAAGCAAAAATGGGTTCTGATCCAGAGCCTTGATCTTAAAAAAATTTATCAACATCTTAAGTTTTGTGAAGCGGTTTGGAACCTGAGCATAGCCCAAGATGAAACGAAACCGGACACTACGAGGAAATTTTTTAAGGTACTACCTTGACCGTCGAGCGAATAAATCGCGCGGAAAAGTAATGGGTAAAAATTTAGCCGAGCAGCTAGGAATCCAGACGGCAGTTCTGTCTCGTCTGTCAACCGGTAAATTGAACCTTCTCAAGTACGAACAACAGTGCAAAGATCATATTGTTCCAAGTCGCTACAATCTGGTTATGGCAACTCAGTATTGGGTCGAAATTAAGGAGGCGTACTGCGACCTTGAAGAATTAGACGAAGCCTCGGAACTACCGTCTCCACTAGAATTGACTAAGTATGCGAGGAGATTTCTGTTTCGAGAGCAATTTTTGACATCTGAGGGTGTTCCAACCGCTGCATTTTTTGAGTGGAAAGCTAACGCGCCAAAAGTTGACTACGCGGGCGAACGGACGGTTGATATCCTTGGCCGGAAAAGAAAAAAACCTCCATCAGATATCACCTTACCGTCCGCAGAAAAAGACGATGAGCAACTCCATAGTGCACCGAATAGGCACTGGTCAAAAAAGTCAGGTCAAACTTCAGGTAATGACGATGATTTTTTTCCGCTGACGAAACCCGAAAATATGACAGGGATGCTCCTGCAGGACAAAGTTTTGCGAAACCACCTACGCCCTTGGGTAAAGGCAGAAGTCTTGGAAGAATTAGTTGAACTATCTCATACGGTGGTCACGCGATACAACGAAAACCCAAGTGCTGATGTTAAGCAAACCATACTGGTCGAAGCAAAAAAGGCAGGATTCTTTGAAGATCAAAGCGATCAGAGCTGGTTTGAAGCAGGGCTGATTGCGGGGTTAAGGCCACGCCGCGAAAGCGCGCAAGGCACGCGTTCAAATCTGGAAGAATATGCAGACGCATTTGAAGAAGAATGGTACTTGGACCCGGAGTTAGCAGAAGAGCTTCTAGTCAAATTTGAAAATGAAGCGTTTTTGAAAAAGAAACGGGATCAGCTGCTAGCAGAAGGAAAGAAAACCCGTAAAACACGTCGGTTCTTAGAGATACTAAACGTCACTTTGATGCAGAAGGCCGTCGTCGACGACTTCATGCCAATACCAATTGCACTAAACCACATACTTGCTTGCAACTCTCATGAAGCGTCGCAAACACTTTTGAAAATAGTTCTATGCAAGCATTTCTTGATAGCAGGGCGTGCGCAGTACGCAGCGCCTTTGATGTTGGAGTTAGGTAATTCAAGCAATCTATCCCAACAGGGGCATTTTCTTGACATCAGGTACAATCTGTTGAACGCGTCATACCCCCTGCGAAGTGTCGAGCTGTATGGTTCTTCGGACGTTTCGAAAAGTCTTCTATCTTCCGAGTTTAAGTCCAGCCTTATGCCAGAAAAACAACCCGATTGGAGTAACTTTGACGCTTACTCCCTTATAATTGAGCTTTGTTCAAAGAATGGAATTGATACAGGCAGATATGACACTGCCTATCTACAAAGATTGGCAGATGAGTTTGGAACAACGGGACCACGCATGATCTACAAGTTTTACTGTGAAAAACTGCTTCGAAGTACAGACAAATCCGTTTTCGCTGACCATTTGAAGACATGCATCACTATTATGAAGAACTTCAGTGGTGTCGTGCGATCTGATACGTACGGAAAGCCGTTCTTCACGACACCATCATGGCTACCAATCACTCTTTTGAATGCGACATGCCATAATTTTGGCTACACAGATCTTGCTGAGTATGTCGATGAAACGTTCACGAGATTTGAAGGTTGGTCTAACCAGAATCTGCTAATGGCAGATGTCGAAAGGATGAGGCAGCAAGGGAGCTTTGGTACCTCCATTCACCTTGTCAACCAAGCAAGGACGCTGGTCTCTCAGAATAAACAAGACGAGGCGAGAGACCTTCTCGAGCGATACAAAAACGCATTCCGACATATTCGGAACATGCCAACGATAGCTCAAAACGCGGCACCACTCTTTGAGGTATTGGGCATAAAACTCAAAGGAATAGACCGAGCTTTGGTGGTGGGTGAACCAGGAGGCAACTCTTACAGCAACTACATTGCCCGCTGTCCATAGTTTATTGGCTCCGGCGTTTGTATGATTTTCCCTTTCGACCCAAGTCATGCGCCAGGCGGTTCACTTCGCACTCCAAGAGTTGCAAAGGATTGGGCTAAGATGAATATACGCGAGCCGTGTGCTGAAGCACTCCAAACGCGAGCCCAGCTTGCCCTAACTTCAGATGCCGATCGCAATCCTCAAGCCGACTAATTCCGCAGGAATTAGGAGGGCAAGCTGTGTTTGGTAATACCAAACGCCTGCAAAGGGGGTACATAAGTACCCCCGTTTGATCCCCCGGCCTCCGGCGCAAATTTGCGTGGTCCTACTCCAATCAGGTATACTGATAGTGGAGATTTTATGAAGGATCTGAGCGAGACAGACACCAAGCGGACGCGTGATTTCGATGACTTGCAGCACGAGATAAGCGGTGTCGACAATGGGCGAATGAAGCGCTTTCTGAACGCCACTGATGAACGCACACCGGAAGGTAGGCGCAAGAAGCGCGAACAAGAGCGTATCAGGCAAAGACTTGCGGACTTGTTGCTTGATCCCGTCTACGCGCGGTTACATCGTGAGCTTGGCAGCAAGCTTTCCAGAGCTGAGGCGGATGCAGACAGTGCCCTCGAAACGCTGCAACGCCAACTTGCCGAGGTTGATCAAGCGCTGGCTGACATGACAGATCGAGCAGCCCAGGATCCTAAAGGTAAGCTCGTGTTTCGCTATGCAGATGGGCGGGTCGTCTATGAAGATGGCTCAACTGTCGCCGATGAGATCGCTGCAGGCATCGTTTGGCCACCAGATGCGTCATCTGCCGAAAGCTACTTCGCCCTTCAAGCACAGCGCGAGCAAATCGCAGAACAGCTCATGGAATGGGACAGCTATCGCAACGATGTTCTTGGTCGAATTCGCGACACGTACGATGATGAAGAGAGCCCCTTCCAAAGCCCGGATGACATTCAAGATGCTATTGATCAAATCGAAAGTGCACGGCCGCCTGCACCAGGTTTCGTTGTTGACCATGCCGCCGCTCCGGAGATGTCAACGACTACGGTCAGCGCATTCCCCCAGATACCAAAGACTTAGTAAAACTCTCCACAAGCGTTCTCTATCAAGATGACGAGGACTGAACTCGGGTGATACGTTTTGTAGTCACGAATACTCTGCATGGCATCTGTAAACGCTTCACTCGTCATCCCGGATGACCCAAAGAACTTATCTGATACGCATTGGGACATCGTCGGCTTCTCACGCGCAACAATCGTGGACGCCATGACCAGCTGCGCATTCAGGTAGCTGCGCTGTTGGCTTTCGCTCCACGTGAGGAATCTCTCACCTGTGAAGGCGTCCGCCGAGGATTCCTGTGGATAGATCAAGCCCAGACCGAGCAGTATCATTGCGCCGAGGCAACGTGTTATGCTGTTCATATTCCATGGTTTTTGTTCAAGCGGCAGCTTTACGGGATTCTGGCAAACGGGTAAATGAAAGGTCAGGAATTACAGGGCATTGCGAGCGCGAAGATGTTTGCGTTAGCTCTTTGCAAGACTTGGTCGGAAAGGATCCTTTTCGACCAACTCTCATGTCCAAACCCCGCCGTATCGGCTTTGTGCGCGTATCAACGCCGTCCCAGCTCACCGACCGTCAGGTCATCCAGCTCGAAGAGTGCTGTGATGAGCTTCGAATAGAACACACATCAGCCGTCGCCAAAAAAAGACCCGTGTTCGATCAGCTTTTGCAAGACCTCCAGAGTGGTGACACACTGGTAGTCGTCGACTTAGATCGTGCTTTCCGTAGCGCCATCGACGCACTCTTGACGGCCCAAAATCTTCGCGAACGCGGTATTGCCTTCGATATGCTGACATTCCCAATCGATGTAACCAGCGAAATGGGCGAGGTGTTCTATGGCATCCTCGCACTGTTTGCGCAGTTCGAACGACGCATTATCCGACGGCGAACCAAGGAGGGACTGGATGCGGCACGCCGGCGCGGAGTGCGGCTTGGCCGCCCGACCAAGCTCTCTAACAAAGTAATCGAAGATGCCTACGCTTGGATGCAGGAAACTGGTTTGCCCTGTAGATACGTAGCAGCCCTCTTGGGAGTTCCACGTTTGACGCTGCAGAGAGGGTTTCATCGGTTGGGCTTGAAGTACCCACTAGAGCATGAGCAGCGAAAGCAGGGATCAAAGCAGAACTGCAGCGAATTACTAGATTGAACCCGTTCTAACTATTGCTGCACCTCAAACCATTGGTCGCACTCGGAGATTCAACCGGTCGGCAAGAAAGCTTCAGTTGTCTAATCGATCCAAAAGAACCCATTGTCGCAGATTTTAAACAGTTTGGCACTTGTTGCTTCGGATAACTGTTATCGATCATTCTGTTGCACGGAAGCGCAGTGCCATTGGCTCCGATTGCCCGACGCCTAATCCTCTTCTTCGGGAATACACTTCTCTAAAGCTGTTTTTAGAGCTTCCAGATCCGGTTGCCTGCTGTTGATTTGTGTTGCACCTGAATTGTTGATCGGAAACGCGCCTGCGACAGTGTTGTAGTCAGGTACGTCTCGCCGCAGCCTTGTACGAAGCCGAAGCTCTGCCCTGCGAACATACTCCAGTATGATCGCGACTTCCTTGGCATTTTTGGCGTTGGGATCAGAGGCCTTGGCCAACGCGGTCGACGCAAGACACGACATTTCGTCGGAGGCCGTGTAAAATGATTCCGCGGCACCTGTTTGGTTCGTGTATTTTGCCGCTTCGTTGATGCCCAGACCTACAATGCCAACCGCGGCAAGCTCTGCAGTGCCAACCGAACTTGCAGCACCAAGCGCGGCTGCTCCTGCAGTCCCGATAATTCCGGCAGCCAGCCTGTCCCGGTTCAAAGCTGCAGTGTCGCCAAGCTCTTTGTACGCGTCGCTTAACCTAAATGCATACCTCACTGTCGACAAAATGGGTTCATCCAAGAACCGGTCTACATATTGGCCTGACCCGACCAACGAACTCTTGCTCTTCAGCTCAAACTGGTGCGCCGCCCTTTCGTAGCCACAGCCAGACAGAGCAATCAAAACGGGTAAAGTGAGTATAGTAAAACGTCTGATAACTGACAAATCGCAAGACCCCCAAGTCCCAGAAAAAAGCCTCAGATGAGTTCCTGCATGAGCCTGAATTCCAAAGCAGACGGCAGCCGCATAGATAACCCGTCAGGCCAAGGCTTCTATCAAAGGTTGATCCGAATCGGACCTAATGTAAAGCTCCTTGCGTAGCAAAAATGTATTAGTGGGGACTTGATATGCCTTCGAATAGACGCATCCGGAAAATCCTCTGTGTTGGCTTAGCGGCCTCGTTCAACTTGGCAAGCGCGACATGGGCCAATGCGGATATTGTCATGGAGCGCCCGGAAGGCGGTGACGGCGCCCAGATCGTTGGAGATGCCAAACCTCTTGATCCCTCCGCCTGGCCTGCCACATGGATTTTTCATTCGCCCACCGGATCCTGTACCAGTACGCTGATCGGAGAGGGTACGATTTTGACGGCCGCGCACTGTATAGCCGATGGTGGGTCGGCGACAATCAGAGTGGGCGGCAACGTCAAAAATGTAAAATGCGATCACCATCCCACCTATGACGGTAGCAACAGTTACGATTATGCACTTTGCAACGTGTCACCGCCGATCCAGGGAGTGGCTTATGAGACGCTCAACACGTCTTCCGCCTACCCCAGAAAGGGACAGAAGGTAGGGCTGTTGGGATATGGATGTATCTCAGATGGCGAAAACACGGGGCAGTATGTCGATAACAAGAACAAGGTCCTCTACGGAGGAAACGCAGAGGTCTCTAAGCGTCCCTCAGGCAGCAGCACGTACTTTGTGACCAAGGACGATATCGCAGGATGCTTCGGGGACTCAGGCGGTTCGGGTTACATCGCGCTTTCGAACGGCCGACGCGAGGTTGCAGGCGTCATGTCGCGTTCGGATATCGACGATGAGACGTATCTTTCGGCAACTGCTGTAACGAGCTTTATTGAATGGGCCGTCAAATGGAGCACGGAAAAACAAACTGAAATCTGCGGGATCAATCTGTCGGCGACAGGGTGCCGAAACTGATGCGCGGTTTTCTGGGTCATTTTCTGGCGGCTTTTGTCGTCGCTTCACATATCTTCCCTCCTGCACATGCGCAGGAAGAAGGGGATGAACGCGAGCAAGAACAGGACCTATACTCCGTTTCAATCTATGGTGCCGATCTTGGAAACCTCACACCTGAAATTGAACGGGCCATTGCGATGTGGGCAAACCCGATCATCCTGGCTGTCCCGGAAGGAACAAGCCCAAACTCTGCTGCTTTGGATGCGTGCCCTAGCGCGGGACAGGCATATTTCGACGTGTTCAGCGATCGCGTAACGACGCTGAACCCTCATCTGAGCGGACGGCTGGACACAAGTCTGGAAGTTCCCAGAATGATGGCCATGTTCGCTCCGAATTGTCTGCAAAGCCAAGTCCAGATAGATGTCGTTGAGCAAGATGAAGTGCTGTCGACGGACTTCCAACAGCAGTACCTTAAAGGCTTTGGAGACCGTGAATTCTCCCCGATCCAATCTAACCCAACACAAACATTCCTCAGTAGCGTTGCCGCTTTGAACGACCGCAATCAGGATACAATCGGAGACTGGAAACCAGGAGATCAGATCATACTACCACTGCCTAGGGCAGATTTCACTTCCAGCAGTGAAGGAGCTCTCGCTATCTCAAATTCCATCTCGTCTCAGTTTGGAGCCGACGCAGTCGAGTTCGAACAGCTTAATTCGATAGGCGCGATCCAATCAGAAGACGTGTCGCAAGATGGTGTTGGAGAGCTCAGAACGTGCAGCGGCATCACAGAAGCCCAATTATTGATGCATAACACCAGCGTTCTGGCCCGAAGTTATGAGTCATTTTTTTTGAACATTACGAGTGATCTTGCAAAAGGGCAAAGAAATCCACGGCCTGCGAATGTTTTGATACTCGACACTGGATTGCCGTTCACAGATTGGTGGCATGATAGTGGTTTCGTAAAGCACATGCCGAATGCTCCCAAAGATCAGCTCTTTGTGAGCGAAACCTTTCGAGGGGATCAGCTCGACAGCACGATTGAGCTATACGAGGCGCTGCAGCAACCTTCTACTGTCCAAAAGATCCAACGTCATTTGGTTCATACAGAAGCAGTTCTCGGAGCTGCTCTGGGCGGATACTACGGATACCTCTTCAACTCGTCCTTTGGCATTGTCGAGCCTAGGGTTCATTCCATTTTTGACGACGTCCCTGTCTCAGGCAGTCAAGAGCTAAGAATTTTCACCGACGACCATAAGATCGCAGCGGGAATATCAAGAGCGACGCAACTCCCGGCAAGCTTCATAGTCAATATCAGCGCTGCAACCAACGGAGATCCTCTAGGTGTTATCGAAAATGCCCTCGAGGATGCGACAGAAAAAAACGATCTAATTGTAGCAGCGGCAGGTAATTTTGGAACAAATTACCTCCAAGAAGGCAGTTCTCAGTATCCCGCAAATTACGGGAGCTCCGAGGAGTATCCTCTGATTGTGGTTGGGGGATATAAATATGTTTTTTCCGATGCAGATGAGCGTGGGAAACCGCGTCTAGCAATCTGGGACAGTTCCAACCACGGCGGCCACGTGCACATTCTGGCACCGGCGTGTGATGTGCAGACAATCGCATTTCAAACAGATGAACACTCGGATCTTTTTCAGCTAGAGCATGTAAACGGAACTTCTTTGGCGGCACCAAGTGTGACCTACGCAGCGGCACTCGTTCAGCACTTACTGAGCCATGCTGTACCTCTTGACAACTTAACAGACCTAACCGGTACGACAAAGAACCGCATACTCGCATCGTCTGACCTATATCCAGAGTTCAGTGAACATGTTCAAGACGGGCGCGTGCTCAACCTAGCAAAGGCTGTAAACCTGTTTTCTGACCTCGTGGAAGTAGAGCCGGGAATATATAAGAGAGGTATCGTTGCGTTCGGCGATGGAGTGACCGCCGAAGTCAAAATCTGCGATGGCCTAAGAATAAAAACGGAAGATGTTTTGAAGATCGCAAAGTGGCAAGAAGACGGAATGGACACGTACCTCCACTACTATCTTGACCCAGCCACCCGACGTTTGAGTTCGTGCATTCACCATAATCTACCGAGGATGAGTTTTGAGGAAGTAAATGCCTCAAGTGTGTCCAGTCAGGGTTTTCAATTGAATAACTTCGTAGATCTGGTGTTTGGCGTTTCTGAGTTCGATTAGGGTCTGGACACAATTCATCTAGCACATGATCTCGAAGACTTGGCGCTTGGATAGGAAGTCCTGCGAAAGCCTTTCAGTTTATCTCGTCAGCCACCGTTCATTTTTTGCACCCTGCAGAAGAACTGACCCAGCTCCCTGAACTCAGGCCACTGTGGCGTTAGCAATCCGTTCAAGCAAAGGATGGACTATGAAACGCAGATTTAGTGACTAACAGATCATTGGCAATCTGAAGGAACATCAGGCTAGGCAGGCCGCAACGGAGTTGTGTCGCGACCATGATCATTAATGGAACCAGCTGTCGGAGATATTGTAGTCGGCTTGCTGCAATTCTCGTACCACTTCGCCTTTCCAACGCTGGCTCTTGTCCATCTTTACTTCGATGAATCCAATTATATCTGACGGAAGTTCGACGTCACCATTGGTCAAAACACATACACGCTCGCGACCAAGTTTCCCCAAGAAATATCCAAGCTCCAGAATCACGTTTTGGCGCGCTCGCGGGCCCAATCTGGCTCCGTTCTTTCCGCCAACGTCGTCGCCTGTCGCCAATACCAAGGCAAAACCGACTTCTGCGTCCCGCTCAAATTTCTCAATTATCGTCTTTCCTTCGTTTGGCTGTTGACGAAGAATTATCGGGCTTAAACCCAATCTGGCAACGAAAGCTTCGACTTCGTTTAGTCGATGTTCATCGTGACCATGGACGATAAAGACACTGTTTGCATCCTGACTGCGTCTTCGAGCGTTGGCCTTCCTTGCTTTGCCCAACCCAAATCCTTGCATCGTAAACGCCGTCCCACTCTGGCGCATACGTATCAAAATTCCTACTTCGAACCAAAGAGCATGAAAAAAATTCAAGCTAGCAAATGCCACGGGACGAAGAAAATCGTTGTTTGAATCGGCTGAAATACCGCGAACTGGTCCGCCGACATGGATCATTGTCAAACCAAAAAGAATTAGAAACACTAAGGCTGATGCTGGGCTGGCGCGGAAGTAGTACGCAACGCCAAACAATTTTGCGAGCATAAGGATCGTTGTTGTCGAATACAACGTTTCAAGCTTGGCACGTTTCTCATCAAAACCGCCGCTGACACCGTTTAGAAACACGTAAACGGCAACTGTAAGTGTTAGCAAAAAAAGAAGAATGGAAATCGCGAAAACTGAAGCAACTAAAATCCTATCATGGGCGCTCCAGTTGATTGGGGTTGTAAAGCGGCTCTTGAGCAATCGGTAGATGTTTATCAAATTCAACTCGAACTTTGGCGGTCCTTATTGCAACACTGTCTACTGTAAGGGCAACTCGTGCTTCCATCAACACACTGAGGCGCCCCTAGAATGGCAGACACTTTACCTCCTAACTTTGAGGACAGGAGGCCGGTATGAGATTTGCACAGGCTTCATCTGCCTGTAGCGATCTCCCAGAGTCTCGTGTTGAATCCATTAAACACCGCACACTAACAAAGTGTTAGCGCAAAAAAGGGCCACCCTGAGGGAGGTGGCCCTAGAACTCGTTCACTGCCATAACACACTGACTTAAAACAGTAGTTATTAAGACCTACCGACTCACGCGCTGGGGCTGATCCGTAAATTCACTTACCTTAGAAGCGAAAAAGACTATTTTCTCTCCTCGTTGATTTACCTCTTGAGAATCGCCTCTGAATTGACGAAGGTGCGCCGCGGTTAAACTATGCGTTGTTGGGGTATGCGTGATGAGACGCGGTCTTTTTTCTTTTGCTTTGGGTTCTTTGGCGTTGTCATTTTGGGCACTTCCGACAAGCGCGGATATCGATCTCGGTCTGACCGCGTTGGAGACTGGAGACGTCGAAACAGCGGCTGCGGAGTTTCAATCGAGCTTTGAAGAAGGCAACGCTGATGGAGCCTTTTACCTTGGCCGATTGTTTGAGTTGGGGCTGGGTACAGCCCCTGATATCGCGCAGGCCGCCCAGCTATATGCGGTTGCTGCGGAGCAGGATAGCGCTCTTGCAAAGAACCGATTGGGTCTGATGCACTTTGATGGACAGGGCGTTATTCGCGACTATGCCCGAGGCGCAGAGCTGATTTGTGCGGCTGCAGACCAAGGTGAACCCAACGCGCAGTTTAATTGTGCTGTTGCGTACAGCGATGGCAAGGGGGTCTCACAAGATCAGACGAAAGCGATATCCTACTGGGCGGATGCTGCGGAACAGGGCCATATCGCTGCGACAAACTTCCTGGCGCTTGCTTACAAAACAGGTGAAGGCGTTGAAGCCGATGCCACGCGGGCTTTTGATCTGTTCAGCGCAACCGCCGAACTCGGCAATCCGATGGGGCTTTATGAGATTGCGCTGGCATTGGAAAGCGGATCTGGCACGGACGTGGATGCCTCGCTCGCCTACACCTATGCCAATATCGCGGCAGCAAGAGCGCATCCAGATGCACCAGAGCTTAGGGACCGGCTCGAGGCAGAGCTGACCGCAGAGGAGATCGCAGCCGCACAAACGGCGGCACGCGACTGGATTGCGGCGGCAGAAGCACAGGCGTCTGAGACCATCAGCAACTGATCTGATGCTCACACGTGGGAAATCTGCCTTGGGTTCAAGGCTTGGGGCAGTTTTCAATCCCGCCCAACTGTCCTACGGTCGGAACGGTCTGACTTCGGGCAGACTGGTTATTGCCGCAGCGCTTGCGGGTCTGTGTTGCACACCGACCTCTGCTCAGGTTGTTATCGACGGCACAACGTCCACCGCAGTCACAATCAACGGAAATGGCTCTGTGACCGTCGGCGTCGCACCTACGGGCAGCAATGGTGTCAGCTACAATAGATACGAACGCTTCAATGTCCCCGAGGCCGGTTTGGAACTGGACAATCGATCTGTCACCGCAAGAACGATTGTGAATGAGGTCACGGGCACCTCTCAGACCAGTATCAAAGGCCCGGTCGAAGTCCTCGGACAGCGCGCCCATGTGCTCGTCGCCAATCCAAATGGCATTGTCATTGACGGTGGGCGTTTCGTTAACACGGGTCGCGTGGCCCTGACAACGGGACAGCTGTCAACCAACGCGCTTCAGATTGCCCCCGGTATCTTTCAAGAGAACGTGGTTTCCACTGTAAACCGGGGGAAGATCACGATCGAAGGTGGTGGGCTTTCTGGTCAGATGGATGCGGTGCATCTCATTGCCCATGCCATCCAAGTGGACGGACCTGTCACAAATGACAGTGCTCTTCTGGGGTCAAGCCTGAACCTGTCAGCAGGCAGCACCCGTACGGAGTTCGACAGTGCCATCCTGCCAGGCAACACGCTGCTGAACTGGGCGACTACGACAGGGGCCAGCGTCAGTTCTGAAGGCAAGGTGCTGGTTGAGATCAATCGACTTGGCGTGTTGAGAAGCAATCGTATCCAGATCGAGGTCAGCGATCAGGGCGCAGGCGTCAGGTACGCCGGTCAGGGCTTTGCCACCGCACGTGGGTTTGTTCTACGCGCTGACGGCCATGTCGATCTTTCGGGAGCAAACATCTCCACGATGATCAACAGTGACGACACTGCGGAAGACGTGTTCACAGGGGTATCAGTGGACGCCGGGTCTTTGACGCTTGATGCTGCGTCGCTGATCGCCAATGGATCTTCGGTCAGCCTGTCGGCAAACGATGCGACAGCTGATGGGATATCAGGCCAGAACACCACGCTGCGCGGCACCGATCTATTTGTGACCTCCGAAACTGACCTGCGTTTCTCAAGGACTGCCCAAGACGAAAGCCTGTTCCAATCCACGAGCGGTGACATCATCTTGCAAGCCAAAGGCGGTCTGGAAGACCGCAATGGCCGCTACACCAGTGCACGCAACTTGCTGATCTCTGCCGACCAAAACCTGTCCTTCTCGGACACCGGTCTTTCGTCAACGGCAGGAGCCTTGCAGCTTGATACACGTGGACATCTGTCTGCCAACGGCGTGGTGGCCAACGCTTTTGGCAATGCATTTTTGACAGCCGATGCAATCACTTTGTCCAATAGCACTCGGCAAACCGAGTTTACCGCCACGAATGGAAGTCTGATCATAACAACGCTTGGCCAGGCGTCCAATGGCAACCTTCTGAACCGCGGTGGCCTTCTTCAGGGTGGAACGCGTCTTGAGGGTGTCGCAGATAGCGCAGGAACATCAAGCGAAGGGGCGGTGACCCTGAACATCGCGGGCGATCTTATCAACGAAACAGGTAGTGAGATTGCGTTGATCTTTGGCGGGGCGGGTGACGTGTCGATCCGAACCGGGGGCGACATCAGGAACAACCGTGGCCGCATATTGGCAAATGGGGATGTGAAACTCGTGGCTCAGGGGGATGTGCTCAACATGGTTGACGCGCCCAACGGCACGATCGATCCTGAGATCGTCGAGTATACGACCAAAGGGCGCCGTCAGTGGTGGACGCTTTGGGTCAAACGTAAGCGGACATCCTTCGTATCTTATGACTATGGTACCCTGGAAAATCCCGATCGGCTTGCCACGATCACGGGCGCCCGGGGCGTCCGCATCTCAGCCTCTGGAAAGGTCGTAAACCAGGGGGGGACGATCAATGCCAATAACGGCGATCTCCACATTGATGCATTGCGCGTGGAAACCATTGGGCTGGGGTCTGGTAAGGTCTATGTCCAACGGGTTTGCGTCTTAAGCTGTTCCTATACGGGCGATGGCGAAGTCACCTACTACGGTGGGCGTCTCAATGCATCAGATGATGTCAAGATCACGGCCAAGGATCAGTTCCACAACCGCGGTGGTGTGGTCTTTGCCCTGGGCGATGTTGAGATCACCAGCGATGATGTGGTGCTAGAGGCCGCGCTTGTACCGACATTGGTGCGGCGGCCTGCAGGGCTTTACAACTTCTGGGCCTCAAAAGCCGCATGGATCTATCTTCGAGATCAGTTTGGCGCGATCATCGCCGATACGGGCAATATCAAGGTGAACAGCGGTCGTCCGGTGCGTATCGTCGGTGGAAGCCTGACGGCTGGTGGCGATGTCGACCTCCAGAATGGTCAGGACATCGTGCGAGAACCTGATGCCGCGCCAGGTGCCTTTGGAAACACAATCGGCTTCTTGTCAAACGCGCCATTGGTCAGACAGTAGCGCGACAGATGCGAACCGGCCGGGATACGTTGCGCGTGATGGTCAGGGCAATCCTTGCCCTCATACTGTTCGCATCCACGTGCCTGTCAGTGGCCGCGCAACAAAACCTCGATCCGATCCTGGAAGAAGAGCGTCGGCGCCAGCTGGAGCAGCGGACCAATGAACTGGGCAACCTTGAACGCCGGGGGGCGGCCCCGGATCCCGGTCCGGCGCAGGCGCGCGGCGGGCCATGCTTCGACATTCAGGCCATTACGGTGGACGGCGTAACGCTGCTGACACCGCAAGAACTGGCCGCCATCACTGGCAAATATGTCCCCCGCTGTCTGCAAGGCGCCGACATCCAGGCCGTCATGCGAGAGTTGGATGCCGCCTATGCCGATCAGGGCTATATCACATCCAAAACCTACATCCCGCCACAGAACCTGCAGGGGGGCAGGCTGATCCTGCAGATGGTCGAGGGCAGGGTTGAGGACATTCTGCTTATTGACGACACGAAACAAATCGAAACCCGCCGTGGTCAGAGGCAATTGGCAACGGCCTTTCCCGGCACCAAGGGAGGGTTGTTCCAGCTTCGGGATTTTGAGCAGGGTCTGGATCAGATGAACCGCCTGGCCTCTGTCGAGGCTATTCTGAAACTCCAACCCGGCACCGAGCCGGGGGATTCCTATGTGATCGTGCAGCGCATCCAGAAGGACCGTTTCCGAGGATATGTTCGGTTTGACAACCAGGCTGCCCGCAGCACAGGCCGCAACAGGCTCAGCTTCGAGACGGAGATCGACGATCTCTTCGGCCTCAATGACACCTGGACGCTTGGCTATTCCGGGACGGAAAACACCAACGCGCTCAGCTTCTATGGCTCTGTTCCTATCGGGTATTGGACCCTTGAGAGCGATCTGTCCTATTCGGAATACCTGACCCCGCTCAGCGCCCTGGCAGAGCTGTTCGGGTATTCCTGGACAGGCGGTGTGCGTGCCCGTTACGTGGTAGCGCGCGGGCAGACCACCACGACAGAGCTCAGCTTTGGCGTCAAAGTCCGGCAGAGTGAGCGGTTCATCAACGACGTGCGCCTCATTCCGCAGGACCTCACCACGCTCAACATCGGGGTCAAGCACCTGCGGCTGGGGGAGCGGGCGCGCAATTCCTATGACGCGATGCTCAGCATCGGCACGCCGCTCCTTGGTGCGGATCGTGACCCGTCCGGTCAGGCCTCCGACATTCCCCGGGCGCAGTTCTACAAGGTGACTGCCGGGTGGCAGCGGCAGGGTCAGCTGGGCAAGGCGGGCACGCTGGTCACAGACCTGCGCGCGCAATGGAGCTCCCACACGCTTTACGGATCAGAGCAGCTCTCACTGGGGTCGCTTTACACCGTGCGGGGCTATGACACGGCCATCGCCAATGGGGAGACAGGGGCCTATATCCGCAACGATCTTTACCTGTCCTCAAACATCTGGAACACACTGCCCCAAAAGGCCGCCAACTGGATCGCCCCCAAGGCGCAAACCTATCTCTTCCTGGATGCCGGCGTCGCCTATGACCGCGCCCGCGACACGACCGAGACAGCCGCAGGCATCGGGTTCGGACTGTCCTGGTACCACAAACGCTACACCATATCCGGTGCCTTCGGCGTACCCCTGGTACGCGACGACCGGCTCACCATGGGCAGCGCAATCGCACAGGTCAGGGTGGATGTGAAGGCGTGGTGAGTTGGAGCGGGGATCGTCGCAATGCATGAAAACCAAGTCTTGTTTGTTTGATCCAAGGCTCTCAAGTACCGCTGGGTTGTGAAACGCAAGCCAGGCTCGAACAACACCGTTGGCAAAACACCAAACGTGGCGCAGGCGCGCGCACGCTCTCGTGTTCAGTATATGTATTTAGTGAGACAGACGACACGCGGATTGGGCGAACAGTGTCCTAACGCCGAAGCAAAACTGCAATGCAAGCAACCACAAGAATGCACATTAAGAACTCGAAGACTTGGTCGAACACGTGACTTTGGAGTTGGAGCTGATGAAAGTGGCGCGGGAGTTAGAACCGTGACGTTAGGAAGCGATCCATTTACCATCTTCACTTCGCCAAACAATCGGTGGAATTTCAAAGAAAAACACATTCAGGTCAATGTCATCAAACTCTGCAGCATGTTTCGGCCAAAGTTCCCCTAGATAGTCCAAAATCACGTCATTAGGCACCACCCAGTGAGTTTCGGTGTCCGAAGCATTCTTCTTTGGTGGTGCTCGATCAGCAACAAAATAGACGTCTTCATTGGGCTTTACGAAACGTATAAATCCTTCCGACAACAGCCTTTCAACCAAGTAGAAAAACGCTTCTTTTTGATCAGTAAACTCTTCCAAGTCACTGTAACGCCGCCATAAAGAGTTGGACCACAACCCAAAACATTCAGACAGAATTTGTGGGTACGCTTCGTCAACAGCGGCTTTGACGCGATTTTTAGGCATGGTTCTACTCAAACTTTAGCTCGCGTTTCGTTCCACCACCAGCCGGCGCTGGAATGTCTATGGTCCATCTGCCTGTACCAGATGATGAGAAATTTCTGAGATTAAAATTCCCGTCTGGTGTGATCACTGTGTAGATTTTGCGACCATCGCTAAATACTCGTGTTGGTGAGCTCGGTATGGCCTGGCCTGTCAGTTCACCAAAGTAGTTACGAATTTCAGTATCACTTACACCACTGAATACACGTGCACCACCCGTACTTCCGTCGTGCAATACTGTTCTATCGCCGATCTGAATCCCGTTACGTGGATTGCTACTGTCAAACAACTCAGCGATCTCAATCCGACGATCCGGTGTGGGTATTCTATTTGGGGCGCCAGTTGCAGATTGTGGCTTTGTTAAGCCTAGTAGCTCTTTAATGCGGCTTGATGGGAAGAAAGCGGCAAGCGTGAAGCCACCTTCTTGAGCGACTTGAACCGCACCGCGGCCACCCAATTCAAAGCGAAGCAAAGCTTCGTTTTCATCACGCGTTTTAGTGAGCACTGCAATCGCGCGAGCCGAAGTATAGCCCTCAGTCGAGAGACTTTCATCACCTTCAACGTAGCCATATTTTCCGTAACGAACCAAAGCGTCATGAGCGAAGTACTCTGCACTCGATAGAACCTCGAACCCTTCACTTTCTTCCGCTTCAAAATAGTTAGCGACGACCTTACGCAATTCGTTTCGAACGGACGAACAATGGTCACTGGAAATCCCTTCGCAAGCAGCTAGGTCATCAAGGCGGTTTTCGGATAGTTCACCAAGCTCGACAATGCATGCATAGTCTTGTTCAGAAATGCATTGATCCAATCGGTTTGCCTCGTGCAGCGCCAGATAGTTGTTCACAATCGCCGACTGCGCAATCGTGCTGCCAAAGCTAACGTTGGTGGCATTTCCGCTTGAGAAGATGTATCCCGCAAGCGCTCCTACCACGGGCGACAGTTCCAGTTTTTGGTCATCATCCAGGTTTGTGCCTGCAAGTATCGAAGACGATGCGCCTGCAAAGAAACCTGCAGTGCAATCCCCATCGAGCACCTCAAGCGCCAGGCATCCTACGCCGCCGTGCAGCAACAGATGGCCAATGGAGCCTTCCCAGGCCTTTTGATCGCCTTTGCCAAGGTTGCCGATGTTAAACTGGCTGAATGCAAGCGTCTCGGTCACAAGGAATGTGCGCCCGAGGTCATCGAACCCTTCAAAAGGATCCTCGCCATAAACCACATTGGAGACAACCTGATTGATGATCCGATCCCCGGCGCGGGTTAGAATAGCCGGGGCGCTAAAGTCTTCGATTGTAACGAGTGGGTTTTGGTCGGAGTAGCCGCCAACAGCACCGCTCACTTTACTCGAGATAAACCCGGCGACTTCGGCTGCAACACCTGCAAGGATCGCGTCCTTGAGAACATCGCCTATGTCGAGATCGCCCGTGATTGACCCATCGATAACACCGACCACCAGAGACGTGGTTGCCGCATTCAAACCCGTCCCCGCCAGACTGCTGGGCAGGTTGGTCACGATCCCTGCGCCCGTGGTCGCACCTGTTCCCAGAATAGCAGGGGTGACGTATGCGGAAACGACGACCGTCAGAAGGGCTTGGAATGCCGGGTTAAGCTGAACCTTCTTGTCGTACCATTCATGGTCGCGCAGGGCGATGGTGTGGTAGGTGGCGCCGTAGTCCTGCACCAGCGTGTCCAGATAGGCGAACTGCGCGCCGTCGGATGCTCCTGGCAGTTGGTAGTCATAGGTGAACTGGCGCTGGTTTGCGCCTGCCGCCTGCTGCGCATTCGCCAGGGCTTCAGGCGTGGCCAGGCCAAGGGTTTCATTGTCGAACGTCTTGCTTCCGATCACATTGATCAGCCGGGTGTTCAGCGAAGCACCGCGATAGCCGTCGATCAGGGTGCTGCTGTGCGGCACGTTGAAAGTGACATCGCCCAGGATCTGCGGCAGCGCGGCGGTTTCACGATCATAGCCCGCCTCGACGGTGGTGATCGTGACCATGTTATCGGTCTGCTCGTAGTATCGCTGGCGCGAGGAATTGATCGCTGCCTGTATCCGAAGGCGAGCCGCACTCAGGTTGATCTGACGCGCCTGGAGGGTCCCGCCAGTGATCGTCAGTGTTCCTTTGGGGGCCTGTATCTGCAGGATGTTGTCTGCGTAAAGGTCGTTGCCGTAGTTGAGCTCGATCTCACGTGTCAGTTCGACATGTTGGGACCCGAAGCTGGCAATGCCCAGGATGCTCCCGCTGCTGATGTACTGGGTATCGGTGATCGTACGTTCAGCGTAGGTGCCCGCGGAGACATTCCCGTTGCTGGTCCAGATGTTTATGTTGTTGGCATTGAACACCGTACCCGCGGAAAAGATCGAAGCGTAAGTTTGGTTTGTTCCGGTCGCCTCAAGCGTGATATTTCCATTGGCCGACGAAAGGGTGGTCGGCTTGTAGATGTCCTTGAGCTCAGTAAAGGTCAGCGTGAAGTTTTCTTTGTAGACGCCAAACTTTTTCTTGGAGCCGTGGACCGTGTAGTTGTAGGTCCAGTATCCCGGAGCGGCGAGCATGTTGATGCCGCCATTGAGCGCCTGAATTGAAATGCTTTTATGTGCGGTCCCAATTCTTGTTCCAACAAAATTGGCAGAGGCACCGGCCACAATTGTGACATCATGAGCCGCGAAAAGGCGATTTTCATAGGCCCGCATCTCTCGGATTTTGACGAATTGGGCAAGATGGCCTGCCTGCACGCCTTGGTATTTGTTGCTGAAACTCCAGCCGACATTTTCCGGTACATTCTCAACCGCAACCGTTCTCGGATAAGTCCTCGTTATCGTGGACCCATCCGTACAAGGCGCCCTGGCTTCGCCGTGGCCGCACATGGCCGTGCTGGTGTATGTATCGTACACAGTCTGCAAACCGACCCGGTCACTTTCGAGGTAGATGGGTTCGCTCAAGAAGTCTCCACCCGCCGCAATTTCAAGATTTCCGGCCGCGGCCACAATTCCTGACTGCAGAACCGTATCCCGACCCGAATAAAGCGAAGTCGATCCACGGGAACTGATGAGATAGCCCTGCAATCCTCGTTGATCGGGATGTGATGGGCCTTTCAGGGTCGCATTCGGATTTGCCGCACGCCAATTGAAAGGATCAAAGCGCGCTTTGATGTCACGACCTGCCGAATAAATGACGCTATGCGCACCCAGGGTCTGATCTGTCTGAATGATGTCTTGGGTTGCGATCAGGCTGAGGTCGCCCACCGAAACATAGTGTGAGCTGTCCACAACGACGTTTCTGGCGGACAAGGTGACAGAATGCGTCACAACAGGCGCGGTCAACCATTCGCTGGTGTACAAATCGGCGTTTCTTTGCACCAGTTGCAGTCTCTGCCCGGCATCAAGCTTAGCATTTCGATGATTGCTGAGGCGATCGCTGGTTTCCAGATGCAGAGTACCGCCAGATTTGTAGGTGTGCCAACGCAGCGCGATATCCTGGTTGGACCGAATATACAGATCACCGCCCGCCGTGATTGGCCCGTCAAGCAAAATGTCTTTGGATGCAATGAGAGCTATGGAACCCGACGCGGTCAGCGAATAACGCTCGTAGAAATGAGCCGTTGTTGCGATGGTTGAACCGTAGCTGTGAATATACCCGTTCTGAGTACCAAAACCACCATTCGTCAGTTCGACATACACATCCTTAAGGGGCCCGCCCAACACGCCCAGTTTGCGAGTGCCTGTACCATCGAGTCGCGTGTTCCCGTCGAAACGCAGTATGTCGCCTGCAATCACCTGCGTCAGTTCGCTTCCCCTCAAAGCAATACCGAAGGATCTCACGTGCCGCGCAGCGCTCAATAGCACCCGCTTGGCCACGACATGGTCGTGCACATCGATGTCGTAGGCTGTTGCGGTTATTGAGATGGTATCGGCTGCAGTGACCCTTTGAAGCAGGGCTACGTCACGGGCTTCAATCACAAATGAGCCAGTCGCATTCACGGCTGTACTTGACCGGACGACACCGTTTCGGGCGACCAGAGTAATGTCACCTCCCAGGATCTGACCGTCGTTTAGGATGCTGATGCCAATCGCTTCAGCTCCTACGGTCTGGTGACCAATTATCTTGTTGCCATCCTCATTTGATATTCCTCGCCCCGCGCGCAACACAATAACTGCGGCTTCAAGCTCTGCGTTGACGCCTTGCAGGCTTTGATTGAATAGATCCCCATCAACATCCACCGAGATGGATCCCGTCGCCTTGAAGAGCGCGCGATTGTAAAAGTTACCGGTTGTTTCTACGGCTGCATCCTTAGCGCTGATTTCCCCGTGATTGACGACGGATTGGCTAGTGTTCCTAAGTGTGAGAAGCCCGCCTGTCGCAGATATCCGCTCATGGTTCACAATGATTTCGGCCGCTGAAATGCTGACATTATTTGCTTGAATCAGGCCATGGTTGACCGCTCTTGTACCCGCGGAGACGAAGATCGTTTCGGTGTCGGGCAGTGGTCCGCCACCGACTGAACCGATACGACCCGAAACCGAAACCGACGTGCCTGATGCCAAAGCGATGGTTTTGCCATCAATGGTCCCAAGCGCATGTTGGTAAAATGAACCCGTCAAATCGGCTACATTGACAAGGTCAGTTCCCAAGATAGCACCGAGGTTCCAAAACTCACCCACCCGCAGGTCAACACTTTTGCCTTGAATGCGCGAGCCATCGAAGTTGGAAAGCTGCCCTGTGATTTTGATGTACAGGTGGTCATCCGAAATCAGTGTCGCACCGCTGCCATTTACAAACGCGGCACTCTGAAGCCCGAAATACGTCTTTGAATGGATGGTTCCTTGGTTTTCCAACACATCCGCGACATCTGCAAAGATACCATAAGCAGAAATATCACCAGCATTGACGAGTTTTTGGGCAGACAGCCCGAAGGATACGGCCTCGATCCGGGCATTCGCTTGGTTGGTGAAATTACCACCTGCTGTCAGGCTCAGCTCAGACGCGGCCAGAATAGACCCTTCATTCCAGCCATTCGCAGCAAGCGACAGATCAATATCCGTGGCCGAAAGCACACCACCAGCTTCGTTGAGGAAACTGTCTGCCACGACATTCAGGGCGTCACGCGCCTGCGTCGTGCCAGTGTTGTGATACTGTCCGGACGCCAGTTGCACCCGAAGCGATGTCACACCAGACAATGTGCCTCGCGTGTAGCTGCTGGTCTGAGCCACCAGGAGGACGTCCGCCCCATATCCTGGTCCCCTCAGATCAAACGATCCAGAGTTAAGTGAGAGAAGGTTCCCCCCCACAATCTCACCATCGAGGGCCGCATGACCCGGTGTAGTGATCTCCAGGCGATCCGTTGCGAACAAGGACGACGCGGTGCCAGAGGACAGGGCCGGTGCCTGTACAGATATCTGCGCCCCCGTCACATCACCATCAACGTGCAGGCTTGTACCGGCTGTCAGTCGCACAGCATTACCGCTGCCCAACAGACTGCCTGCTGCAGAGACGACACTATCCGCCGTGACTGTAAGATCGCCACTGGCAAATGTTGTGCCTGAGTGCTGCAGATCTTCCTCAATCGTCCAGGTGCTGGTACCGCCCGTCAAAGCCACATTGCCAGCATTCACGACCCGACGCCCTGTCAGATCAAGCCGCCCACCTGTCAGGTAGGACCCCGCCGCCAAGGTCAGCACATCTCCGTTGAACGCGATGGTGCCACTCGTCGACGAACTCAACGTTCCGGCATGATTGATGTTACCGGCGACAAAAGTGCCGTCAGCCTGCGTTCGGCGTGCCGTCAGCGTCACGTCACCTTCTGCCTGCAAATGGCCGTCATTGGTGATCTTCGCCGCGGTGACCGCAAGGTCACCTCCCGCCAGGAACAGCCCGGAGTTTTCGAAATCACCATTGATCGTAAAGCCGGTCAGGTTCGCGACCGAAAACAAATCCGTGTTTTCAAATGCATTCAAGGCGGCACTCGGCCCCACGAACGTGTTCGAAGTTAGAGTGCCATGGTTGGCGAAGCCGGTTGTGGCGTTCAGTTGGACGGCACCAACAACCGTCGCATTGGCGTCCCCGGTCAAAGTGATCAAGCCTGCCGTCAGAACCAACGCATCCCCGGCATCGAGGCGGCCATTGATGACCAACTGCGATGGGCCAACAAGATCAATCGAACCACCTGCCGCGATCTTGCCATTCAAGACTTGACTGACAAAATTGAGCTTCACATCAGAAGCCAGCAAGTCTTGCGTCGGATCATCTGGCTGCAGACCCGCGATCAAAACACTGCCAGCTATCAGGACCAGCTGTGATGCACTATCGCGCCCCGTCAGCTCGATCTTGCCCTGCGACGCGAAGACGCCCGTGTTCTCAAAGAGGTCGATGTCCCCGAACACGAACTGATCCACGAGATAGATCTCGCCCGTGTTCCGGATCGTGCTGGGAAGCGCCGCACCTGTGGCGCGTACCCGTGCTTCAGCCGTGGCGTTGTCAAAGCTCGGACCGGTGACACTCAAAAAACGATCCGCCACAAGTGTGCCGCGGTTCTCCACACGGTTGTCGGAGTGCAGGTTTATGTCATTGTAGCTGACAATTGTCCCCGCATTCTCCAAAAGGCCTGTTGCATCAACATCGATCAGATTGCCCGCTGTGATCGAGCCTCGGTTAAGGACATCGTCAGCGAGAACATAGAAATCCGTCTCAACCACGACCAAGCCAGTGGTCGTGAATGATCCGGTCACCACTTTCGCAGACGCGAGAGAGGCCAGAATGCCTGTGTTGCTGAAGGACGTACTTGCCGTGATCTCTGCATAGTCACGCACCCGCAGCTCAGCGTTTCCGCTGTTGATGATCTCGGGCGCCGTCAGATAGGCACGAATGCCTTGAATATATCCGTCATTCTCAATCTTGAGATCCGATGACAGCGCGATATCACCGTCCGAACTGATTGTGCCTGTGTTCTGCAAAAGCCCCGTCGTGTGAATGTCCACGTCCGGTGACAAAATCGCGCCCGTGGCATTGTTGAACAGCGCCGCCACGTTGATCTGAACGCTGGTGTCGCCAAAGATCACACCATCATTGTGCACCTCACCATCATGGACGATCTGCAACTGGTCCTCTTGCAAGACACCGCCAAGTTGGTTGTAGAAGTCACCGCTATAGCTGAACGTCGCGCTCGTATGGCCGCGCAAGTCAGCGCTGTTGTAAAAATCACCACTCGCTGTCACGACAAGGTTGGATGTATCCGATGTCGTCAGGCCATC
The DNA here is from genome assembly GCA_963691795.1 of Roseovarius sp. Lineage (GTDB taxonomy): Bacteria > Pseudomonadota > Alphaproteobacteria > Rhodobacterales > Rhodobacteraceae > Roseovarius. The sequence continues at coordinate 1,686,174 of OY829373.1, read as the reverse complement.
GACAACGACACCCTGGCCTAGATGAAGATCCACGGTCTGCACCACGACATCGCTACGACTGAAGAGAGCGGCATCGCTAAATCGAAGCTCCTGCGCACGGTTGTCGATTTCAATCTGGTCCGCCACGATCGTTGCTTCACGCACCTCGATCGTTGATGCGCTCTTCAAACGAACCGTGCCCGTCGCTGACGCATATGCGAGAAAGCTCAAGCTGCCGTTTGTGGCGCTAAGGTCGATATCTGACCCCGATTGAACAACGCCAGAGAAGCTCAACACCTGATTTGAGCTTGTAACCGAAACGCCGGTAGCACCGTAAAGACCGGTGCGATCTGTTGTTGTGATGGCCCCGGAACTGAGCACTGTCAGGGTGCCAGTTGCAGAGGAGAAATCTCTCTCCAACACCAACGTATTGCTGGCCTGACCCAGGACGCTGATATCTACATCACCCTGAGCGTAAGCAGAACGCAAAACCGTTGGACCTGAAGACGTCACCTCTATGTCGCCTACATTTGATTGCAGAGCGCCCAATGAACGCACGCCCACACCGGTCTCGTTACCAATGATCTGAATACGGCCCGCTTCCATCGCGCCGTATTCCGTTCCATCAATCACAAAATCAGGCGTTGCACCCACACCTGTCAGAGATGAGGCCCGAAATCCGCCTGTGTGATCGTAGCTTTGTGCGCCGCCCTGTACGTTTATCCCGTCAATGGCCGTCACCTTGCCGTCCACGACAACCGTCCGTCCGATCAGGTTGATCTTGGAGGTGCCGGTATCGGCACCAAGCAAACCGCCCCGCCCAATCGTGATCCCGCCCTGGGTTACATCCAGGCGCACTGTGCTGCCATTGATCACCGGCACGCCCGTGGTCAGGGTCCCCGTGCTAGCGTTGATGAAGTTACAACCGTTGCACGTGATACCGTTGGGATTGGCAATGATCACGGTGGCCCGGTCGCCTGCGACTTCGACTGATCCGCTCAACGTGGATCCGTTTGTGGACGTTACTTCGTTTACAATTGTCGAGGCCGTGCCACCGGTCAGATTGGGGTTGCCCGCAATAGGCCCAGCAAGCTGGCTGTCATATCCCGCTTGCGAGTTGTTCAGAACAACGCCGCTGCCTGTCACATTGAAACGCTCGTACTGGTTGTGCGAAACGCCACCCGTGTTTGGCCGCGAAATGTCCACAACAGGGGCGCTGCCCCCTGTGTGCACCTGCGGCGCAAAACCTACATTCCCGTTGGGGTCGAGGATGATCTCCTGAGCCCGCGCCAGTTCAACCAGCATGGGTTGAAACGCGATGTTAAGGCAGACAGCAACCAAGAAGAACTTTTTGAAGCCTCGATATAGTCTGTTCGAAAAGACATTAGCGGTTCCAACACGCAAACCAACCGCCATAAACCCAAACCCCAGATCACCAGTATTTGATCGGGACACTAGTTGCACAAAATGCGATTCGCCAGAGGCAGATGCAACCTTTGGTAAAGTTAATGCCGCGATGGAATTGAGCTGTCGATCCATGCGGCAAACGACTGATCGACTTCATTGTGATGCTGTAATTCATACACGTAAAAGACACTCGGAGATAGTTTTGCCAAAGTGATTTTCTGGAACACCCTGCGGCCGCTTTAGAGCGGCATATTGTAGTGTGGAGTTTCTGTAGCGACCGAGCAGAATCGTGTAGTTGTCTGTTCGGTTGTTAGAAGCGTTGCGCAAACGGCCCATTTCCGCCGTTCGTTGTATTTGGGGTTGCTGCAGCGCGGCTTCCTTAAAGCGGACGTCGTAGGATGCAGGCAAAGCCAACATTCGGAAAGCGGGATAAACGGGTTTATATGCTTCTTGCCCCCTGTTTTGACGTTGCGCCGGGGGTTGGTTTCAGGGGAAGCTAGGACAGCTAGAACGCTGACATCTGTCGCCCAGTGTCTTGGGCATGACTATGACGGTTGTTCCATCCGTTCGAGATAGGCCTCTATAATTTTTTGAGCAAACGCAATGATCCTTTATAAGACGATCGCTTTGAAGTTCGGCCACCATCTTGAAAACGAGAAGCCAGTGGACATGCTTGGCCCTGATGGACAATTGGTCTTGTCCGAGGAAACCCGACAGCATTGGCAAAGAGTTCTAAGCGATCTCTCTGCAGCAAGTATCTATTTGCTAGACCACAACGCTGCGAATTATCTCGATTCATTGAGAATGGATGTCCAAGGGATGCCTTGGGAGAATCGTCCTGAGGCCGACATTCAAGGCTATGTGCGCAATATTGAACTCCCGCGCGACCTCATCTGGATCGAGTATGACGACCGCAAACTGTGGGAAGATCGTTGTGCTCGCGGATTATCGACTATGGGTGAAATAGAGCTGAGCGATCGGCATCAGCGAGGGTTCCTCATTGATAACCGTTCACCTGACAAACTGAGCGTGCGTCTGTTTTCGGCGGTGACTGACACCTTTTTCTTTGATGCCCCCTTTGTGTTGGAGATATCGAAGCCGCAAGATGGTCGACCCAACTTTTCTGACGTCAGTTGGCAACCTCAACGGGTCGTACTTGCCGGGCTTATGAGGGCGGGATTGTTGCCCAACGGGGCTTCATTGAGAGAACACTTCGAGCAACACAAAGGTCACCTCACATACGAGATGGTGATCGGGTTTATGCTCTTCGCCGCACTTGCTGCGCGTGAAGACGATTTAAGATCGCAAGAGGTTGCAAGCCTAACGGCATCTCAAACCAAGACTGCGCGGAAGTTTGGCAAAGCTTGGATGACCGAAGTTCTGAAGTCTCATGTCACCATTCGAATTGGACCAGCAGGTGAGCAGCATTTGACTGAACAAAAGGCGAGGCTTCGCTTTGAGCAAGCACAATCAGCAAGCCGAGCTGCGCCAACTGAGCATTGGGTGGCCGAACACGAAAGACGGTATTCCAACGGGAAAGTAGTGCGGATTCGGGCACACAAGCGAGGACGACCAGCTACTGGGGATTTGCCTGCTCGCGTCGTGGGGCCGAGAATGGAAGGCAGTGTTTCTGACAATCGTGCCTAAAGGGCCGTCAAGCTGCGCGATTTAGTTGGGAAGGCCCAGGGCTGCCTTCCAGTACTCAAAGGGTATGTTGTAGCCGCAGCCCGTAATGCAGACATTGAGTCAAAAACAACCACGGATTGTGGATTGAACAATCAGATGCGCTTGATATTGTGGAAGCCGACAGAATAAACAATAAATTTGCTTGTATTGAATGGAAAATTTTGAGCCCGCAATCAAGGACATCCCGTTTGATACGGATCTGTCGGCGTCAGGTTTTGAAGATGGCCCAAAGATCGACCCGCTCAAACTGATTTTCACTTACGACTCCGACGAATGGGAAACGTTTGTTGATGAATGGGTGCATTCGTTGCAAGATAAGTATATTGGCGTCGTCAGACCGACTGGTTCTGGAGACAAAGGCGTTGATGTAGCAGGTCTTAAGGATGCTGATAGCTTCCTTGGCAGTTGGGACAATTATCAATGTAAGCACTACTCGCGCCCATTGGGTTTTTCAGATGTCGCTAAAGAAATCGGGAAAATTCTCTGGTACTCCTTTAGCGGCGATTACAAATCTCCCGAGGCTTGCTACTTTATCGCTCCGAAAGGCACTTCGCCCACGCTTGACCTACTGCTGGGCAATGCTGCCAAACTCCGAGCCAAGGTCATCGAAAACTGGGAACAGTCGATCTCAAAGAAAGTGACCGACCGGCAAGTGATCGCGCTCGAAGATGAGTTCAAGACTTATGTCGAGTGTTTTGACTTCCGTATCTTCAGCGCTCCGGCTGTAAGAACAGTCATCGACCAGCACAGGGTGACCAGGTATCACCAAAGGCGATTTGGAGGCGGTCTCCCACCGAGGCCAAAGTCAGAGAAACCGCCTGAGCATATCGAGAACCACGAAAAGAACTACGTAGATCGGCTACTGGAGGCTTATGCCGAGCACGCTGGCGAGGCTCAGATTACGCTTAAAGACATGGTGAAATGGAAGCAGCTAAATGATCACCTGAAACGGTCACGAGAGAGCTTCTTCCATGCCGAGTCTCTGCGGGTGTTCGTACGCGACAAAACCGAACTTGGAACGTTTGAGACGCTTCAGAACGAGATCCACGACGGCGTAGCGGATATACATGCTAGAACGCATGAGGATGGCTATGCGTGTGTTTTAGCGGTCACTGACCTAGCCCAGACCTTGGCACTTGATGCCCATCCGCTGAACAAAGCTGCTCGCCCCGCAGACCGAAGAGGCGTATGCCATCAACTTGCCAATGATGGGAGGCTGACATGGAAGAAGTAGACAGCCTCGACAGATCACCGTTCAACGGATCGCTAGAGACCGGGATGCGCGCGGTGATGGCTTTGCATGCCAGTTTTCCTATGGAGCTCGACATCCAGCGCCTTACAGCACTCGATTACCTGATAGTGCGGACGAGCCTGCTTGATGGCCCCGACGATCTACACCCGTCGACCCCAATTACAACGCCTGTCACGCAGGTTCGGCGCAAAGCGGTTTACGACGCTTTGGACCTGATGATGTCCAGAGAACTGGTTGAGCGGACGATTACAAATCAAGGCATTTACTTCCGGGCGGGGGAGTATTCGTCCTTTTTTGTAGAAGCGCTTACGACCAAATACGCTCAAGGGCTGCTGTATCGCGCTAGGTGGGTTGCGGAGTATTTTGAGGGTTATAGCGAGGCTCAATTCGACGGTTTGATGGCTGAGTTACTGGACGACTGGGTTGCTGAATTTCAGGACGAGGCACCCGGTGTCGAATGAGCTTCCAGGGCATTTGCATAAATAGCGTTGCTTTCCACGGCCCAGCCAAGGAGCCAGCAATTGTTCGCTTCCAAAATGGCCTAAACGTCATCTATGGGGCGTCCGATACCGGTAAATCGTTTGTCGTCGAAACCATAGATTTTATGTTCGGTGGCAAGGGCCCTTTGACCGACTTTGAGGAGTCGGTGGGATACGACCGTGTTCTTATGTCCTTCTCATGTGGCGAGCAGGAAATCACCATCAGTCGCAGTATGGCTGGTGGCGCATTCGAAGCATTTGAAGGCGATTTTTCCGACACGTTGCCGAACATCGCCGGGCGAACCCTGGGCGACGTACACAATGCGAATGATACCGAGAACTTGTCGGTGTTCCTACTTGAAATGATCGGGTTGTCAGGAAAGAAGATCAAAAAGAACCAAAAAGACGAAACCCAAAACCTGAGTTTTCGGAATTTGGCTCGGCTGTGCATTGTCAACGAAGAGGAAATCATTCAGAAACGGTCGCCGCTTTCTGACGGGAACAAGATTGCAGACACTGCAAACATTTCGGTGTTTCGAATGTTGCTGACCGGTGTAGATGACTCAGCGTTGATTGCACTCACCCAGAAGTCGCCAGAAGAACAAAAGCGCGAGGCTCAGCTTGAGCTTCTTGATCAACTTATCAAGGGTGCTGAGCGGCGCATCAAAGAAGTTTCTGGAACAAAGAACGATCTGGAAGAACAAGATGAGCGCCTGACATCAGCTATGGAGAGGCGCTCTGATCAACTAACTATCACTGAAGGGCACTACCGCCGGTTGTCTTCTGACCGCCGGAACCTTATGAAACGGCGCGAGGATAACCGAAATCGCCACGCTGAAGTCGCGACACTGTTGGAACGGTTTCAGCTGCTCAAAGCGCACTACCAGTCCGATATGCAACGCCTGATGAGCATTCAAGAAGCCGGTAGCATTTTGGCCACAATTGATGCCGATGTATGCCCTGTCTGCGGCGCTTCGTCCGAGCACCACAAAGCTGAGACTTGCTCCGGCGACGTAGACCGTGTGACCGCCGCAGCGAGTTCTGAGATCAAAAAAATCCAACAACGCGCTGAAGAACTGGAAGAGACCATAACGTCGCTTGAGCGCGAGCAAGGCAGGCTCGAAAACGCACTTCCAAAAATCGATAAGAGCCTGCGTGAACGCGATACGGAATTGCAAGAGGTCATAGCCCCAAACCTTCGTCAGCAACGTTCGTCCTACAAGGAGTTGGCAGATAAGGGAGCGAGCGTGCGCGAAGCATTGGGCTTGTTTTATTCACTGCAAGACTTGCAGGAGCGAAAGGCCGGTCTCGAACAGGCCAACGCCGGTTCGGCTCAATCGACAACGTCTACGTCACATCTTACAGACACGATGGTATCACCGTTTTCTGAACTGGTTGAAGAAACGCTGGAAAATTGGGAGTTCCCAGGCGGTGAGCGTGTTCACTTCGACCTTCAGGTCAAAGACTTAGTGATCTCTGGGAAGCCACGTACAGCCCGAGGCAAAGGGTTGCGGGCAATCACACAGGCAGCGTTCACCATCTCGTTGCTCGAATACTGCGCATCAAAGGACAAACCGCACCCGGGCTTTGTCATCCTCGACTCTCCGCTTCTATCCTACAAGGAGCCCGAGAGCGCCGAGGACGATCTTACGGGGACCAATCTCAATCACAACTTCTACAGGCATCTACTCCAGATCAAACACGACCGACAGGTGATTGTTGTCGAGAATACTGATCCGCCGTCCGATGTGGAACTGGGTGATAGGGCCGAACATTTTTCGGGTCTCGAAGGTGTAGGAAGATTTGGGCTATTTCCTTAGGGCAATCACTCAATCTCTGCTAATGACTGTTTCGATCCAAGCATCTTACCGCGTTTGCCAGTGCAACGAATGACCGGTTCCCGCCCATTTCGCATGCAAGTGTATGAAATTAGGAATATTTTCTTGCCTTTTGGTTGCAGTATGTTCTATTTTTGTTCTCTTTTCATCAACTGATTAACACAAGGAGATTATATGAATGATGAAACACCGCAAAAAACCCAACCAAAAGGGAACGTAAAGCCTTACATGCTGGGCTATACCGTTAGTTCCGAAAAAGATGGTGGCAAAGCCTACTGGAGCAAGGTCGCTGTCGCTTGGGCGCATAAGGACGGCCAAGGCTACAATGTGCAGATGGACGCTTTGCCTGTGGACGGTAAATTGGTTCTCAGAACTGTCTCTGACGATCAAGACGAGACCGGCGAACTGTTTGAACGGGAACCTCGCTAGCTCTGTAGAAGCCGTCGTTTCTCAGTGAAACCGGGCGGGCCTTTGGGTCCGCCCGTTTCTTTTTGGGCGCTCCGGCAAGGCCGGTCGGGCTCGCGTGAACGGAGCCAGCGGGCTGTCTCCGCCCTTCGGGCTTTGATCCCTGGCGTTTCCCTTGAGGCGGTTTGACCGCCACATTCCCTCTTCACCGGGGAGGCCGAGAGGCTTTGCCTCTTCTCTCCCCGCAAGCAAAACAGACGGTCTCCCGAGGCTCGCTTTGCTGCGCCCGCCGTCGATTTTTCTTGTCCCCGCCCATCTCCACTCTCGGCGAGGGCCAAGGGTTGCAAGCGCAACCCCTGTTCCAATGAGAGGATATCGACATGACCACACAAATGCACGCTCAGCCCTATGACATATCTGCTGTGGGTTTCTATTTTGAGAGCTATGACGACTATACCGAGAAGGCCGCAAAGCTGCGGAACAGCTATGGCGACCCTGTCGAAGAGTTTGAACTGCAGTTCATTGATGGCGAGGAAATCGACTGCGAGCTGGCCATGTCTCTCGGGGTCAATCAGGCCAATCTGAAACAGTTCTTGGAAGCAGTCGAAGACTGGGACGAGCACGAGAAGACCGTTGTCATTCTGGCGGTGAGTGAATGCGGCTACACCTTCGAAGACAGCACACAGCCCGACGAATTTGATCTCGACATCTACCATCTCGACAGCCTGCGCGACTTGGCGGAACAATTTGTCGAGGAAGGTCTCTTCGGCGACATCCCCGAACGCCTGTCTTTCTACCTCGACTATGATGCCATCGCCCGCGATCTGAGCGTGGAATACAGCGAAGCCACTGTCGCAGGCGAACGTCTCATTTGCCGCTGCAGCTAAGGGGGAATGCAGCCCCAAGCCGTGCCCCGTGCGCACGGTTTGAGGGTGCACTCCCGCACCAGCAGATCAAAAAGGAAATAGACCCATGACACTGCAACACATCAACATTGAAGAACTCACCGTATCCCCCCTCAACGTGCGCAAATACGGCGCAAGGGACTGCGCTGACCTTGTGAGCAGCATCCGCGCCCTTGGCGTGCTGCAACCGCTTCTGGTGCGTGAAGCCGAGGCGGGTTTTGAGGTGATCGCCGGACAACGCCGCCTGAATGCTTGCCGCATCTTGGCGGAAGAAGGTGAGGTTGTCCCCATCCCTTGCATGGTGATGGACAAAAGCGATGACGTGACCGCCATTGAAGCCTCGCTTGCCGAGAACATTGAACGACTGCCGATGGACGAGGTTGACCAGTACAAGGCCTTTGCGACGCTCGTGAAGGAAGGTCGCACCGCACCGGAGATCGCCCAAAGCTTTGGCATCACGGAGCGTATGGTCACACAGAGGCTGGCCTTGGGGCAACTTCACAGCCCCGTTCTCACCGCCTATCGGAAGGGTGATCTGCATGCCCGCGATGTCCAAATCCTGACCATGGCAACGGCAAGGCAACAGAAAGCATGGTGGGCATTGGTCAAAGACGAAAATGCTTACGTACCAACAGGGCAGCGCTTGAAAGATTGGCTCTTTGGTGGGGCGCATATCCCCGTAGAGAACGCGCTTTTTGACGTGGAGGTCTCGGGTCTGGCGGTCGTGTCCGATCTTTTTGGTAAGGATGCTTACTTCGCGGACAGCGTGGCCTTCTGGACACATCAGAACGAGGCGATTGTTGCGATGATGGCGGAGTACAAGGACGCAGGCTGGTCAGAGGTGGTTGTCATGGATATCGGCGCGTATTTTGCCAAATGGGACTATCGAAGCACGACGAAGAAAGACGGTGGCAAGGTCTACGTGACCTGTTCCAATCAAGGCGAGGTCACTGCACACGAAGGCTACATCACACAAGCAGAGGCCAAGCGGCGAGACAAAGCGAGCACCCCGGAGGTTGCCAAATCCAAACCCGAACTGACCAAAGCGGCGCAAGCTTATGTCAATTTGCATCGTCATGCCGCCGTGCAGGCTGATCTTCTGCAACACAGCGGCACAGCGTTGCGACTGATCGCGGCGCATATGATCTGCGGGTCGGCACTCTGGGACGTGAAGGCAGATGCCAAGAAAGCGCCCAAGCATGAGATCGACCAAAGTCTGCATGCCAACACAGGGCAACAAGCGCTGGACGCGGAAATTGCCGAGGTTGAAACCTTGCTCGGGATAGACCCTGAAGAGTATCTGCTCGAGAAAGACAGCCACTGGAACCCGCGTCCTCTCCTCGAGGACATCTACGAAAAACTCACAGGCATGGATGACGAGACCATTCTGCGCATCCTGACCTTGCTCATGGCGCAAAGCCTGACAGTTGGCAGCCCGTTCATCGATACGCTCGGTCTCGAGTTGAAAACCGATCTCTCGGAATACTGGACACCAGACCAAACCTTCCTTGACCTTATCCGCGACAAGCAGGTGCTGGATGGCATGATCACGGAACTGGCGGGCGAGAGCGTCGCACAGGGCAATCTGACGGAAACCGCCAAGACCAAGCGCAGCATTCTGAGCGATTGCCTGAGTGGTACACGCAGCCCGGTCTACGCCAATTGGATGCCGCGCTACATGGCTTTCCCAATAGGGTCGTACCGCGAGGAAATTATCGCGCCAGAAGACGCCGTGATCGACGTTGACAGCCAAGCGGCCTAACACATCCCCACAACAAAAAGCGCGGACAGGCTTCCCAGCCTGTCCGCGTTCCTTCGGGCTAGCCCAAAGATGGGCCATGACGCGAAGGATTGGCGCGAGAGGGCGCATGGCGAAGGTCGCGATCTAGATGCCGCATCCATTGGGGTTGATCCTCACGGGCGGTGTAAATCTGCAGCTTGTCGCGATGGCGTGTCATGGCGACGTAAGCCAAGTGCTTATCCATAGATCGGGAGGCGAGCACATAAGCCGCATCCACGGTTGCGCCTTGGGATTTGTGGATAGTGACAGCGTATCCGTGATCGAAATGCTGGTAGCTGCGCGGATTGAACGAAACGCGCCGCTCTGTATCGCCATCGAGCGCCACGCGCATCTTGCCGTCCCGGGCAACTTCGACCGTGCCCAGCATCCCGTTCTTCACGCCGAGCTCTTTATCATTGCGCCCGAACACAATGCGGTCCCCCGGCGCAAAGGCACGTTTGCCCGTGGCCGTGGACAGCATCACATCTTGCTCTGCATTCTCACCACGCAACGCTTTGCGGATGCCTTGGTTGAGCGCGTGCACATCCTTGCGGCGATGCGCGAAGGCGAGGCGTGTACCGCCTTTGTCCTCTGCCATGCAGTCCATCGCGTATTGCTCGACCAGCGCTTCTATTGCCTCGGACACATCGCCAGACCGCTTCAGCGCGTGTCTGTCCTTGTAGGCTTTAAGGGCTTGGTCTGTTCGTCCTTCCGCCAAGTCACGGGAGGCCTGCTTTTGCCATGCGTCTCGTTGACGATGTATCTCGATGAGCTTCGCCACCCCGTGAAGATCAACCATATCGCGGAACGGCGTGCCCGCCTCAATCGGTTGCAGTTGATCTGGGTCGCCAACAAGAACCAGCTTCGCGCCAAGCTCCTGGCACTTTGCTGTCACGCGGGAGAGTTGGCGCGTCCCAAGCATACCTGCCTCGTCAATCACCAGCACATCACCGCGCTCAATGGGCGTATGACCATTCTGCCAAGACAGCTCCAAAGCAGCGAGTGTGCCGCTTTGGATGCCGGATGACTCCTTCAGGCCTTCTGCGGCCTTCCCAGCCAACGCGGCCCCATGCACTTTGATGCCTTGCCGCTGCCACGCATCTGCCGCCGTGGCCAGCATCGTGCTTTTGCCTGCGCCAGCAAGACCGACCACTTGAGCGAGATGCTCTTTGCCGAGCACATGTCGAATGGCGTCAGTTTGCTCATCGCTCAACTGTCCCCCGAAGGCCCGCGTCATGGCTTTGTTTTGTGCGGTGAGGGCTGCAGCTATATTGCTGTGCGACACCGCAACCCCTTTTGATTTGGCCAGTCCGGCAGCAGACGTCCGAAGCCGCGTCTCAGCGGCCTGATAGTCGCGCGTGGTGTAGCGTGGAACGCCATCGCTTGGGAGTCTGACCAGATTGTTCGAGCTGAGCGCAGTGGCAGTGGCCTTGGATAGCGCAGCGGGATCATCAATGTGATCGGCCAGAGCGCGCATGACATCCGCGCGGCTAAACGCTGCTTTGTGGTGGGAAATCGCCTCTAACACGCAAGCCGGATTAGCGCGCACTTCCGCCTTGCTTGGCCCATCCCGACGATCTTGCTCTGTGAGGCGTTGTCTTGCATCCGGTCGTGCTGCTGCGTGATGCAACCGGCTGAGGCCCATGTCGCGCTCAAACGCCCGGCGCGCAGCAATATGGCGATCAATCATCGCTTGCCGTTCCGCCGCATCACGAGCCTTGGCGAGACGCGCGTCTTCTTCGCAGCGCGCGATGTATCTCTCATGTTGACCTGTCACCCACAGGAAGGCCTTGCGCAGACCCTTGGGTCGTGCCCGCAGCTCTGCCGCCAACCGCACCTTCTGGGCTTCAATGAGGTCTGCCCGTTCTTGGCGCTGCTGGGTCACCAGTTCCTTGAGCCGCGCTTCACGCTGGGGGTCTGGCTGAACGTGCGCTGGCTCGGCCAGGTCTTGCGCCAGTAGCCGCGCTTGCTCGGCATCCGGCAGATGCTCCAGCTTGCCCAAGCGCTGGCGCAGTTCGCGGGTCTTGACCCCGCACCATCGCGACAGAGACCAGATCTTGCCATCCGCATCGACCGCTACGAGCCCACGCCGATCTCCTCGAGCCAAAACATATCCATTGTCTTTGAGAGCGGCTGCGAAGGCTGCGCCGGTATCCGAGACTGCCCAACACTCAGCAAACATGCGCTTGAGCGCGGCAGCCTCGCGCTTGGCCCGTTTTGCTTGGCCCGCCTCTTCGCGCGAATACCGATGCGGGTCACGTTTATCCACATCCCGAAACCCGTCCGGCATCTCCCAGCTATGTTTCAGATAAATCTCCCGCGACAGGGCCATGAGCTTGCGCTTGAAATGCGGCAGGTTGATCGCCTTCATCTCCGCCGTATCAATCCGCGACCACACCACATGCGCATGCCGGCGCCCATTCTTCTCATGGAATACCACCGCGCGGGGCTGGCCTTTGAGCCCCAAGCATTCTTCGGCTTGCGCAATGGCCGCCTCAAACTCCGCTTCAGACACAGACGCATTCAAAGGCGGGTTGAGCGACAGAGAAAACAGGTATTTTTGACACTGCGTGGCTTGGCTGATCGCCTCTGCCTCTGCAAACGCTCCCGCCAGATTATCCGCGATAAAACCTTCGATCATATGCACTGACACATGATCATTATCGACCAGGTTCATCAGATGCCGCGCCAGCTCGGCACCATAGCCGCGAGCGTTGCCTTCCAAAATCATCTTGATTTGCCTAGGGCTGTCATGAGGAGCGCGCGTATCGCCAAGATATGTGCGTAAGCTTCATTGATCTGCTCTCGTTCGTTTGAGCCAATCTCCAGCGCTCCGATATTGGCATGGTAAGCAAGCTGATTGAGGTTGTTGGCAATCCGCGACTGTCCAAGCAGCGCCAGCGCTTCAGCAACCGCTTTCTTATCCTCAACGGAATTTTTGGGCCGTCTCTTGCGCCGCTTGGCTTCTTCGCCAAACACGCATGCTCGAACATAGGTGCTGAGCGTCATACCCGCGGCCAGCTCTTCCAGCCGTTCCCGCTCCTCCGGCGTCAGCCGCAACGTCAACGGCGAGATCGCCCGCCGCGCGCCGCGCTTTGGAGGCTTGGATTTGGTGACAGGCTTTGCAAAGACTTCATTCGCCGCCGCCGTCAGTTCTCCTGAGCGACTCATGGCGAAGGCTCCGGCAAATCGGCTGATGAAGTCTGGTAGAGCTCATCGTCACCCCGAGCCAACGCCTCAAGCCTGTGGATAACCGCTGGCTCCGCCTTGAGAATTTCCGTCCAACTCTCTAACTCTGAAAGCAGCAGCTCGCACTCAAGGGGTTCTAGGTTGTTCTCCTCCGGTGCACCAAACTACTCCTGTTTTATCCTTAAGGCTCAACGGAGTAGTCAAATGAAGACCCTCAGTTCTGTTTTCCAAGAATATCAACACCTTAAAGACATCAGCCCAAAGCCCTCAGTGCAGTCCGTAAGGCGACTCATTTAGGTCGCTCGTGATCCACCCATAGACCAGTTGTGCAATTGGGTCTGGACTTGCGCAGGAATTTCAATAGTTTTTTGGTACATGAGAACTAAGGGATGGGCTCAAAATGATTGATACGACCAAACTTCTTGTTTTGCAGGGCAGCGATGCAGCTCGGTCCGCCAAGATCGGCTTTATTCAGGAAGCCCCACCGGGCGATCAGCCTCCACCTCCACCCCCACCGGTTGAGACAGACGTAACCTAATCGTCACCCGGTCGCGATACCAGCAGCTACAACGCGCGATTTGCTTGAGTTACACTGTGGGAAAGTCCTCGTGTGAAGTTTGTTTTGTGAGCTTCGTCGAACAAATAACTTGTCTTCTCGACCGCACCAAATCAAACCTAACAAGCCTCTAAACCACGCAAGTTTCACCGCCTCCTGGCCAATCTTGCGCGACGTCGTATAACCGCTATCACTTTCGAAACGAAGTCACTCAAACAAAAAATGAACCAGCATTTCTTGTGTCAGTTATGGGTTATGCAGCGGTCAGACGCGATTTCCGTGGCTTGGCCTGGCACTTGCCCCAAAGACCGGGTGGCCTGCGGTGAGGAAAACACGCAGCCGGGCAAATCACTTGTGCATCACGACAGCCTGCATAAAGGCGGTCCCGTGACCCACGGGCTCAACCGGATCAAGGGCTTCTTGTTCCATAAACATCTCAAGCCTCTCGAGAACCAGGATGATACCCATTTAAAATAGCCCCTGAATCAAAAAAGCGCTCTTTGGAGCGCTTTTCCAACCGTGAAAGGCTTAGGTAAATTCGATTAAAGGCAGAGGCGTTTCCATCTCAATGCCGATCTTGGCGGACCGAGCGGCATCGCTGCCCTTCAAAATAAGAAGCTTGGAGGTATCAATCGTTTTGAGCTTATCCCTTCATTTTACTTTTTAAGGGTCATGGAAATTTCTGCGCAAATCCAGATCCAAATGCACAACTACCTGCATGCAAGCCTAACCATTTTTTTGGCTAAAGACGCTGCCCGCAAATTGGAAAGACTTTCGCGATACCGTCAGTGACAATTTTCGCGTGGTGTCCCTCAAGGAATACAGGGTTATTTAGCATAAGACAGCCGACCCAGACAGGGTCGGCACTACGGACAAAGCGACCTATGACAGGAACATCCAGACAGCGACTGCGGCCAAAATTATGCCGACCAACATGTTGAGCTTTCGGGCGCTTTCAGGGGTTCTGAAGTACCCTGCTATTTTGTCTCCAATCATTGCCCAGATTGAAAATGCTATCAGGTTGTTGATGGTGAAAACGGTCGTGATCAAAATCACTGTGACAACCCATCCGCCCTCTGTTTGACCAAGGAACTGTGTAAACATGAGTGCAATAACGACATATGCTTTTGGGTTGAGAGCAAGCAAAATGACCCCATCAATAAACGTTGCAGGTTTTGCGGTCTCGTGTCCTTCAAGCGCCCCCGCTCTGAATATTTTCCATGCAATCCAAAGTACATAGAGAGCACCTGCTGTTTTCATAAATACGAAAAGTTGGGGGAAATGATCTAGGGCGGCAATGAAACCGAAGCCAATTGCGGCAGTCACAACCCAAGTCGCAACATGATAGCCGACATTCGACGGCACGGTTGAACGAAAGCCAAATCGTGCGCCATTTGCAGCAAAAAACATGTTGCCTGGACCAGGGCTGTAGGCGAGCGGAAAAAGAAATATGATAAGAGCGATTGTGATTTGAAGCATGGAAGCGTCCCAAGAGTTAGGACGCCAGTTCAGCACGATCCAGCCAATCGGGTCGACCCGTATCTTGCGCATAAGGGTTTGACGGAAAGCAGTAACTCTGGGCTCTGACTTGCAGTTCGCCGTCTTGTAGCATCTCCGCGACCCTGGCAAAACTCAGGTCAATTCGGTCGTAGGAGTATACATAAAATTTTACATGCTGTCATTCGTAACAACGACAAGCGCAGGTTGACGCCACATGGTTGACCACTTGGGGAGGTCCGGGTAGCCAAGACCCCACGTTCGCCATGATCTCACCCCAATTTCCAGTTAAATGGACTGAATGACAGTGGACACGATGATGAAACAAGGCCCAGCCCCGCATCCGTTCTATACTTTCGGCCTCTGGGCCGTCCTTGCCGGCGGTCTCGGTGTTATAGCGGTGTTCATGCACATCGTATATCCGAG
Organism: Roseovarius sp.; assembly: GCA_963691795.1. Classification (GTDB taxonomy): domain Bacteria; phylum Pseudomonadota; class Alphaproteobacteria; order Rhodobacterales; family Rhodobacteraceae; genus Roseovarius. Next base: position 1,670,775 of record OY829373.1, on the reverse strand, counting down.
CCTTCAGCCCGCTCCCTCCGTGGGAAGCCAGATTGGCGAGATCGCAGGCGATATCGGACGATCTGCATGGTTCAGCCTGCGTGGATTGGATGACACTCTGCCTGTCGAGGAAGAAACAAACCACTGGATCTACCTCGCCATGGTGGGTCCGGTATTGGGTGTTGTGGCTTTGGTGCTGTCGCTCATCTCCGGTCTGCGCCGGGAGAATTGGCGCTATCCGGCCTATGGCACAAGCCTTGGGTTTGCGGCTATCACGTTTCAGTTCTTCTGGCTGATTGCGGCACTGATCGCCGGGGTGGTGATCCTTACCGCTATCATAGAGAATATCGGGGACATTTTCAGCTGGCCTTTTGACAGCTAGGCGTGGATTTCGCAGCGCAGGCGCGATAAGGGATTTACAAGACAAAACAAAACGATGTTGAGACCACCTGTCTCAACAGAAAGGCCACGCGATTGGAAATCGTACTCACCGGCGAAATGATGGTGGTTCTGGCGCTTTTGTGCGTCACTGTAATCTTGTTCGTGACCGAGGTGTTCCGGATTGATTTCACCGCCATCCTCGTGATGATCACCCTTGGCTTGCTGTCGCAGGTGCCCGGTCTCGACAACCTCGCCGATCCCACCCAGCTGTTTGAGGGCTTTGCCTCTAACGCCGTGATGTCCATCATTGCGGTAATGATCATTGGGGCAGGCCTCGACAGGACGGGATTGATGAGCCAGGTCGCCTCGGCCATTTTAAAATATGGCGGCTCGACCGAGGGGCGGATCATACCGATCACCTCTGGTACTGTCGGCATCATCTCAAGTTTCATGCAGAATGTTGGCGCGGCCGCGCTCTTCCTCCCTGTGGTCAGCCGGATCTCGACCAGAACGGGCCTGCCGCTTAGCCGGCTTTTGATGCCCATGGGGTTCTGCGCCATCCTGGGCGGAACAGTAACACTTGTGGGGTCTTCGCCGCTGATCCTGCTCAATGACCTGATCGCCACCTCGAACCAGTCCCTGCCCGAGGGTGCGAAGATGGAGCCTTTCTCCCTTTTTGCTGTCACGCCTGTGGGTCTGTGCCTTCTGGCGACCGGTATCCTGTATTTCGTGGTGCTGGGCCGCTGGGTCCTGCCCGATCGCTCAACCAAAGACGAAGGCAGCAAGGCGCAGTCGGTGCAGGCATATCTCAAGAAGATATACGGCCTGAAATCCGACTTGGTCGAGGTGGTGGTGCCCGAAGGCTCCCTTCTGCGTGGAGAGACGTTTTCAGACATCATGCTGGCGCACAACCTATACATCGTCGGCTCTTACCACCGGGGCCAGCGCTGGTTCACGCCTGTCCTGACGACCAAGGTCGAAGACCCCTGCCGCCTTGCGATTTTGGGCCGCCGTAAAGTGATCGAAGATATCGCGTTTGTTTATGGCCTTGAGGTGCTGCCAGAACTTGATATTTTTGCAGAGGCCTATGCCCCAACCGTCGCAGGCGTGGCCGAGATCGTGATCCCGCCTGACAGTGATCTAATCGGCAAGACCGCCCGTGAGGTGGTGATGCGCAAAACCTATGGTCTGGGCCTTCTGGCGATCCACAGGGGTGGTGAGACGCTTAGTCTCGTCGAGACAGAAGAACACGAGGCCACCAATATCAGTACAGAACAATTCCGCGCTGGGGACACGCTTGTGGCCTTCACAGCATGGGACAACCTGGCCCGCCTGACCCGCAACCGCGATTTCGTGGTGGTGACCAGCAACTTCCCGATGGAAGAGATGCGCCCCAACAAGGTCAAGCTGGCGCTTATGTTCTTTGCCATTTCCGTATGCCTGATCCTGTTCACCGATTTGCGCCTGTCACTGGCCCTTCTGGTCGGCGCAGGCGGGATGATTGCCACCAACGTGCTGCGCATCGATGAAGCATATGAGGCTGTCAGCTGGCCCACCGTCTTTCTCCTGGCCAGCCTGATCCCACTGGGTCAGGCGGTTCAGAACACCGGCACGGCTGCCTGGATTGCCGAACAGATCCTTGCGCTTCTGGATGGTTGGCCGATCTGGGGGCTTCAGGCCGGGGTTGCCATCCTGGCCACGGCGTTCACGCTGGTGATGTCAAACGTGGGCGCGACGGTGCTACTGGTGCCGCTGGCCGTATCCATCGCCGTGGCGGCTGGCGGAAATCCGGCAATCTTTGCGCTGACGGTGGCGATCTCCACCTCCAACTCTTTCCTGATCCCAACCCATCAGGTCAACGCGCTGATCATGGGGCCAGGGGGCTACAAGGTCACGGATTTCATGAAAAGTGGGGGGATCATGACCGTGCTCTTCCTGATCGTGTCACTGACGATGATGAACGTGGTATTCTGACACGCAATCCGTTGCCATGACGCGCCCCACCACGATACGCTGGGCCATGCATATGCTCTGCAAAGGCCCCGTCATGCGCGCCCTTTTTGCCTGTTTCCTTATCCTGACCACAACGCCCCTCTGGGCGCAGGAACGGATCGCTTTGCCGAAGACGACTCGGGCGCGGACGTGGCAACACCCAATGGCAATGGGACCTTGTGGTAATTCTTTACCAGCTTTCCACCGTCTTTGAGGACACCTTGCCGCATCTGGAAAACGCCTTGTTCATTGCAGAGGGTTTGCACGCTTCCGACCGTCTGTCACCGCCACGGATCGAGTCCCTAAACTTCCTCCGCGAGGAAGTCGCCCGCCTGCAAAGCGAGGCGCAGAACTGAGGGCTCATCCCCCACATTTTTCAACAGACTTCACCTCTGAGAAATATAAAGTCATTTAAAAACGTTGCATTGTGAGAAATCTCAAGCTTTTCTCCCAATCCCTTTGAACCTTTCCTGCTCTCCCTGCGACCAAAGCTCATAACGCAACATCGCACCTCAAAGAGAGACAAAATGTTCAACGCAAGCTTCAAAAACTACGCCCTCATCGCCATGGCCACCACGGCCATCGTCGCCGCCCTGACAATGGAACCCTGCTTTGCAGGTGGTGACGGCGGCGGAGGCCGGGACCTCGGCGCAAAAGGCAAAGCCAAGGTCAGCACCATCTCTTCAACAGATGAAAACGGCATCACAACCTCGATCCACTCGGCCAATGGCGCACCGGTTTACACCATCACCCGTACCCGCGGTGTCCTGGTTCTGAGCAAGGAAAGAAAGGCCAAGAAATCCATAGACTTCGTCACCATCCATAACCCCGATGGCACAAGCCGCACCATCACCGCGATGGATCGGTAAAACACCAGCCCCCAGGCTCGGCCCGGGGCCTCGACACCCTCACCGATAGAACATAACCCGCGTTCAATCATCCGCGCCAGACATGCAACACCTTGCACAGACACGATATTTATGCGCGTATGGGTATCGAATTGTCTTGGTCCCGCGACATGTTTCGACACCTTGTTCTTGTCCTTGTGATTGCCCTTGCATCCTGCACCCGCGCGCCAGATATCGTGGGGGTGGACACCGCGGTGCCGACCGCCTCTGTTCCCAACCTGAAGCGGCAGACAGTGTTTGTCGCCACCTCACGCGCACCTTCCCAGGACAGTGCAGAGTTCTTTTCAAGGGATCGCGCCTATGGGCTAAGCTTTGCCTCCGTGGATGTGACGATCCCCCCAAATCACGTGCCGGGTCGTGTTGAACGCACCAAGAGGCTTCCACCCGATCCACGCCGGCATTTCACAATTGAAAATCCCATCAACTTCACCATGGAGTCAGAGTTCAGCCGGCAACTGTCCCGTGAATTGATGGCCCGGCCACCGCAGGATCGCAACGTGCTGCTGTTCATCCATGGCTACAACACCACCCTAACAGACGGGGTGCTGCAACTGGCGCAGTTCGTGGAAGATTCCGGTTACAGTGGCGTGCCCATCCTGTTCTCATGGGCCTCGGGCGGAAGCTTTGCACAATATGCGTATGACGTTAACAGCGTGCTTGTCGCCAGGGACAATCTGGCCAGCATGCTCAGCGTGATGGAAAACACCAATATCGCACATTACGACGTGCTCGCCCATTCGATGGGCAGCCTGCTGATGATGGAGGTGGCGCGTCAGGCATCTATAACGGTCGGCATCAACTCCACCGGTAAAGCGCGCAACGTGGTGATGGCCGCGCCGGATATCGACATTGATTTGTTCATCACCCAGCTGGCGCGCATCCCTAAAAAGTACCGGTCTTTCATCGTGCTTGTCTCCAACGATGACCGCGCCCTCAAGGCGAGCCGCAGGGTCGCCGGGGGTGTCACCCGTGTCGGCGCAGCCCCAGCCGAGATGCTCAGCAAACTTGGCGTGGTTGCCATTGACCTCAGCAAGATCAACGATCAGCAGTCAATATCCCATTCCAAGTTCCGGGGCTCTCCAGCGGTGGTGCAACTGATCGGGAACGGGTTAGAAAACAAATCTACCTTCGGGGCGGACCATGAAACAGCCTCGGGCGGTATCCTCCGCAGGAGTGTCGGCGGGATCCTTACGATCTTTGGCCTTTGACACCTGAAGATCAGCGCATCCCAAGACCCATCTGCATAAGCATCCGGCGTACGGGCCCCATGGCGTACAGCGCATCAAGACCTTTCGCGCGCGCGTCGCGCAGCATCTGACCCTCGGCCATGGATGCCCGGTTAAGCAGGTCGATCCCCTTCACGCGCAGCGCAATATCGCCATGGCGTTGGCGACGATAGGCGTCAAGCATCGCCACATCGCCCAGCCTGTCCGGCGCGGCCTGTGCGAGGGCCAAAAGTGCACGCAGATCAGCCAGCGACATATTCAGGCCCTGCGCACCGATTGGTGGTACGACATGGGCGGCCTCGGCCACGAGCGCGACGCGCTCGGTGGACAGGCGTTCGGCCACCTGGCTGACTATGGGCCAGACGGTGCGACGCGAGGCGAGCTTCAGAGAGCCAAGCACGGCACAGGAACGGATGGTCATGGCATCCTCAAACTCACCCTCAGGGAGTTGGGAAAGGCGCATCGCCTCGCGCCCCCGCTCCATCCAGACGATGGCCGAACAAGACTGCCCGTCCCGATCCGGCAAAGGCACGAGCGTAAAGGGACCGCCAGAGCGATGAATTTCGGTCGATACGTTGTTGTGCGGCTCAGGATGGGTGACGGCGAAGACCAGTGCCTTTTGACCATACCGTGTAGTGCGCACGGGTATGCCTACGGCCTCTCTCACAGCTGAGCTGCGGCCATCTGCCCCGACCACAAGACTGCAGCGCAGACCGGTGCCATCACTGAGCCGCACGCGTGCCTCAGCCTCACGCGTCAGAACCCCGGCCACACCGGTTCCAGGGCGAAAGGCCACGTTTGGCAGGTCCCCAAGTCGGGCCAGCATCTCGCGCCGCAAAAGCCAGTTGGGCACATTCCAGCCAAAAGGCGCGTCAGATATATCGGCTGCGTTGAACTCACGCACTACACGCGGCTCGGGCTCGGGACCACCCGCATCAATGATGCGCATCACCTGTAGCGCGCTGGCATGGGGATCAAGCCGCGCCCAGACGCCTGCTTCCTCCAAAAGGGTGCGGCCTGGTTGCAGGATTGCGGTGGTGCGAAGATCAGCCCCTTGCGCGTCGCGTTCCGTGACCGGTGCATGGGGATCAACGCATAGCACATCAAGGCCCGCCTGCCCAAAAACGCAGGCCGCGGCCAGGCCGGCCACGCCGGCACCCGAGATCACTATGTCAAAATTCTGCGCTTCCACCGACGCTCCGTTTCCCGCAAACATCTGCGGCTCTTTCATGAATTATTCCAAAGGATGGGGCAAGCAGGTGCTGGCAACAGGCGCGTATTGCCGCAGCGCGCCCTCTCCCGATCGGGCGCGGCCTTGCTGATGTTTCGCATCAGGTATTTTTGACCAGAAAGAAGCCAGCGCCGCCTCTCCCCCTGCTTCATCTTTCGAAGAATTACTCCGGGGGCAGCGCCCCCGAATGGCACTTCGGATGGGCTAGGTCAAACGACCCAGAAAATGGCTCAGGTCCTCAGTGTGAAATTCGATGTGATCACCGTCATGGGGTTTGGGACGGACTAAGACGGTGCGCATCCCCATAGCATGAGGAATGGCAAGGTTGCGGGGTTCATCCTCAAACATAGCGGCGCGCGCGCCCACCAAACCGTCAAGGCCGAACACCTTTTCAAAGGCGCCACGTTCAGGTTTGGGCAGGAAATCGGCATGTTCCACGCCGTAGACCGCATCGAAGAGCCCTGTAAGCCCGCGCGCCTCGATCACCCTCTCTGCATAGGGCGCGCAGCCATTGGTGTAGACGATTCGCCGTCCTGGCAAGCCACGCAGGCGGGCGGCAAGTTCGGGATCGGGGGTCAGCGCATCAAAGGAAATGTCGTGCACGTCCGTCAGGTAGGAGCCGGGATCGACATCATGTTCGCGCATAAGCCCCGCCAGCGTGGTACCATATTGCGCCCAGTAAACCTTGCGCAGGCGGTCCGCCTCATCCCGGTCAACGCCGATGGCGTCCATGACGAACTGCGTCATTCGAACCTCGATCTGGTCAAAAAGCCGGACCTGAGGCGGATAGAGCGTGTTATCGAGGTCGAAGACCCATGTCTCGACATGGTCAAAGAGGTCTTTGGGCATCGTGCAGTTGGCCTTTCTTGGGCGGGCGTCGTGCTGGCAAAATAGATCGCGAAGTCCAAAGGGACAGGGTCACGGTTCTGTGCGCAATAAGGTGCGCCGTGGCAAGGCTGCCGGAAAAGCACCAAAGTCGCGGCACATCACTGTGCCCAGCGCGCTAAACTCATCCGTGGTATCAATGGTCAGTCTGGAATTGGTATCGACCGGCCCGCGGTTAAGTATCTCGCCAACCTGCAATCGCGTGGTAAAACATCCAATGCCAGCGACAGTCCAGGCCACAATGGATTTGGCCACTGGCAGGTCAAACACCACACCGCAACAACCTGCGGGCCCCTGCGCCAGCCTTCGCCGGCTCACGACCCGATAAGCAAACGCACCGCATCCAGAACGGCGGCATGGACGTTGCGGCTGGCCACGGCATCACCAATTCGGAACAGCTGGAACTGGCCTTGCGGGTTGGTGTTCAGCGTCTGGGGTGCGAAATCGATCAGCGCGGCCTGATCTGTCTCACCTAAGTTGGTGGAGAGAGGTTTGAGCGCGAAATATAGATCATCGAGCGGCACCGCGCCATGTTCCACGACGATCTGATCGGCCTCGATTGTTTTGGTCAGCTTGGCGTATTCGTCAAAGAACTGGCCCACCAGCCGGTTACCCTTCTTCTCGATCGCGCGCAGTCTTAGGTTTAGCTTGACGGACACGTCGGCTTTGGAAAAGGCTTTAAGATAGGCCGGGTAGTTGGTGCCGCCCACATCCGGCGCAATGGTCCGTTCGGGGGTGACGTAGCGAAGTTGACTGTCCTTGCCGATGATGTACTCCGCCGCGGTCATACCCGGATGGGCCCCGTGGTCGTCAAAAAGTAAGACCTCGGAGGCCGGGGCAACCTCACCCGACAGGATATCCCAAGAGGACGTGGCAAGCTCGGCCCCCGACGCCAAGAAATCGGCCGAAGGGATACCGCCCGTGGCGACGATCACGATATCGGGGTTTTCAACCGTCACATCCGCCATCTCGGCATAACAATTGTAGCGGAAAGTGACACCGAGGCGTTCGCATTCACCGAGCCGCCAATCGACGATGCCCATTACCTCTTTCCGGCGCTGCAGGGCCGAAATCAGACGAACCTGTCCCCCGGCTTGCGCGGAGGCCTCGAGCACCACGACCTGATGCCCACGCTCAGCCGCTACGCGGGCAGCTTCCAACCCACCGGGACCTGCACCGATGACGACCACCTTCTTGGCCGTATCGCCCTTGGGGATGACATGAGGCACATGGCGTTCGCGACCCGTGGCGGCGTTGTGAATGCAGACCGCCTGCCCTGCATAGATGGCGTCAATACAGTAGCCCATGGCCACGCAGGGGCGGATCTGATCCTCATGCCCCGAGGCGATCTTGTTAACGATATGGGGGTCCGCCAGATGCGCACGGGTCATGCCGACCATGTCCAGCTTGTCAGACTGGATGGCATGGCGCGCAGTGGCCACATCCTGCACCCGGCAGGCGTGGAATGTGGGCATGCCTGTGGCCTCTCTGATCCCGGCAGAAAAGTCGAGATGGGGGGAAGATCTGTAGCCCATGGCGGGAATGACGTGAGAGACGCCTTCATGGGTGTCCACATGGCCACGGATCACATTGAAGAAATCAAAGAGACCGCTTTGGGCCAGGCGCATCGCTATCTCATGGCCCTGTTTCTCGTCAATCCCGCCCTCGAAGGCCTCATCACAGGTCAGGCGAGAGCCGATCAGAAAATCAGGGCCGACGCGGTCACGGATCGCTTGAAACACGCGCATGCCAAAGCGCATCCGGTTTTCAAGCGAGCCGCCATATTCATCATCGCGGGTGTTGGTAGCGGGCGACCAGAACTGGTCGATCAGGTGGCCGTAACATTCCACCTCTAGCCCATCAAAGCCGCTGGCCTTCACCCGCTCTGCGGCATCCGCATAGTCCGCAACCACGCGGTCCATGTCCCAGTCCTCCATAGCCTTGGGAAAAGCGCGGTGCGTCCCCTCCTTGATATGGGATGGCGCCAAGGGGGGCAGCCAATCAGCCTTGTTCCAGTTGTTGCGCCGCCCCAAATGCGTGATCTGGATCATCACCGCTGCGCCGTGGCTGTGGACGTCATCGGCCAGCTCGGACATCCAGCGCACAACCTCATCCCTATAAAGCATAATGTTGCCAAAACCCGGCGGGCTGTCGGGGGACACCACCGCAGAGCCGCCGATCATCGTCATCGCAATTCCGCCCCTGGCCTTTTCGGAATGGTAGAGGCGGTACTTCTCCTTGGGCATCCCGTCCTCGGTATAGGCCGGTTCATGCGCGGTAGAGAGGATACGGTTGCGCAGCGTAAGGTGCTTGAGCTGGTAGGGCTGAAGAAGTGGGTCGTCCTTCATGGCTTTGATCCTGTTATATCAAATCAATCGGCTGAGAAGAGGCAACGTCGCAACGCTGCCTCTCAGGTCTAACATGGGCCAAGGCCCATGCCAGCGGTAATTCTCAGAAGCACGCCCACCAGCGCATGACGAGTTGGCCGCCATCCCTTCCCAGCAACCACCGATCTTCTGGGACACGCCGGTCGTGTTTTCTTAACAGGCTCCACCACCGGTCAGGCCCCTTGCCCCAACATAGCGGTCAATTGGGCATTCCAGGCCGCGATTCTGCGCTTAGTGCCGGCGTTGCTTTATGACATTGCCTGACAGGGCGCTTAGGTGACCAAGATTGTGGTGGACCGGGTGAAGGCGAGCCATTGAAAAAGCGCTGTCGCCGAACGGGCGCGGTGAAAGATGTATTTGGATTTTGATACAGTTCAGCTGGAAGATGTCGCTTACATGCTAGTGTCGGTGCTTGAAATGCCGCCCCATGTGGGCGGCGGCGGATTTGCCGGCTTAACGGGGAAAGATGCATGAAGGACCTCAACGTGGTCATCGTCGGCGGCGCATCGGGGCTTGGCCGTTTGCTGGCGGAGATGGCGGTAGAATATGGCGCGGCGGGCCTTGGCATCATCGACCTGAGCGCGCAAGACGCGCAGGACGCGCTGGCCCCAGCACGGGCAGCGGGGTCGCGCACGGCCTCGGCCGCGGCAGACATTCGCACTGCGCCTGCAGCCCATGCCGCGTTCAGGCAGGTTGCCGACAGTCTGGGCCGGGTCGACACGGTCATCAATTCGGCCGCGATCTATCCGCGCAAGCCGATACTGGAGATCACAGATGAAGATTGGGACACCTTTAACGCTGTGAACATCAAGGGCACCTTCCACATTTGCGTGGCCGCCATCCACCGGTTCCGGGCGCAGACCGCCAGGGACGTGGTGAAGGGCCGAATCGTCAACATCACCTCGGTTGATGCCTTCAAGGCCCATCCCCCGAATGCGCATTATGCCGCCACCAAGGCCGCCGTCGTCAGCTTGACCAAAAGCTTCGCGCAAGAGGTGGCGGCGGACAACATCCTCGTCAATTCCGTGGCACCTGCGGGCATGGCCACCGACAAGGCACGAGATACGGGTTTCCTGGGTGAGCTGGCCGCGGCCAGCCCGTTGGGCCGGGGCGGTACACCGCGAGAAATGGCCGAATGGGTTGCCATGGCCGGAGGACCGAAGAACACTTACATGACCGGAGAAAATATCATTGTATCCGGTGGATATATTTACGCATAGGAGCATGGTGAGGGACAGGCCCTGCCCGTCCCTGTTACATTGCCATCACGGGGAGGTTGCGGCGCCTTTGAAGACACAGTTTTCGTGGCGTTTACCAGAAGTTCTGAACCGACAGGTCACGGGCTTCGGGTGTGTCCTCTCACATGAGAATGAAAGAGAACAGGTCTGACATGACACAACGCAACGGCGGAACGCTTTTGGTCGATTGCCTGCGCGCATTGGGCGCGCGGCATAGTTTTGGGGTCCCGGGTGAAAGCTATCTTGCGGTGCTCAACGCCCTGCACGACACCGCCAGCGCCCGCAGTGGAAGTAATGCCGCGCTGGATTTCACACTGTGTCGCAATGAAGGAGGTGCAGCGTTCATGGCTGCCGCCTATGGCAAGCTGACAGGCGCGCCCGGCATCTGCTTTGTCACGCGCGGACCGGGCGCGACCAATGCCTCGATCGGGGTGCATACGGCGATGCAGGACAGCGCGCCAATGATTCTTTTCGTTGGCCAGGTAGGCACCGACATGATGGGACGTGAGGCCTTTCAGGAAATCAACTATCGCGCCTATTTCGGGACAGTGGCCAAATGGGTGACGGAAATCGATCACGTCGACCGCATCCCCGAGATTGTCGCCCGCGCCTGGCACACCGCCCTGACCGGCCGCCCTGGCCCAGTGGTCATCGCCCTGCCTGAGGACATGCTGACCAGCCCGACCACCGCAGAGCCTGTCTCGGGTCCCACTCACCAGAGCGAGGCCGCACCAACGCAGGACGCTATAGAGGATGCGCGTGCCATTCTGGCCGATGCCAAGCGCCCGCTGATCCTTTATGCCGGGTGCAACTGGACCCCCGATGGAAGCGCTGCGCTGCAATCCTTTGCCGAGGCTAGTGACATCCCCGTTCTCTGCGTTTTCCGGTATCAGGATCAGTTCGATAACCACTCCCCCACCTTTTGCGGCGAGGCGGGTGTTGGTATGACACCAGCGGTTCAGCACCTGATGCGCGAGGCGGATGTGATCCTCGCGGTCAACGCACGGTTTGGCGAAAACTCAACCCTTGGCTATACGTTGCTCAACGTGCCTGAACCCAGGCAGCGGCTGATCCATGTGCATGGTTCAGACCGGGAACTGGGCAAGGTCTATATCCCCGAGCTGGCCATTCACGCCGGTCCCAATGCCTTTGCGGCGGCCATGGCCCAGGCCCCTGTCAGCGGCGCCTGGGCCAGCTGGCGGGCCGAGGCAAGGGCCGCGTTCGAGGCGGGCTTTGACCTGCCCGACCTGCCCAGCCCGGTGGATATGGGCAAGGTCAGCGCCTACCTGCGTCACCGCCTGCCCGATGACGCCATCGTAACGAATGGCGCGGGTAATTTCACAGCCTGGCCAAACAAGTTTCTCAAATACGGCGCAGATCAGCGCCTGCTGGCACCGCAATCAGGCGCAATGGGTTATGGCGTTCCGGCCTCCATCGCCGCCAAGGTCGCCCATCCTGATCGTACGGTGATTTGTTTTGCGGGCGACGGGGATTTCCAGATGAACTGCCAGGAACTTGGCAGCGCCATGCAGGCCGGCGCGCAACCCATCGTCCTGATCCTCAACAATGGCACCTATGGCACGATCCGCATGCACCAGGAAAAGCACTATCCCGAACGGGTATCGGGCACGACGCTTGAGAACCCCGATTTCGTGATGCTGGCGCAAGCCTATGGCTATCACGCCGAACGAGTTGAAACGACCGAAGATTTTGAGGCGGCCTTTGAACGGGCGCTGGCCTCGGACACAGGTGCCGTGCTTGACCTTGCGATCTCATCGGAAGCGCTGACGCCGCGCCAGACACTCAGCCAGATGCGGGATGCAGCCCTGAAGTCAGGATCATGAATGGACAAGATGTTCGCCTTGGTGCCGATATCGGGGGCACTTTCACAGACATAGCGCTTGATCTGTGCGGTCGGGTCTTCTCAACCAAGATCCTAACCAATTATGCCGCGCCCGAGCAGGCCATACTGGATGGGATCGATATCGTCACGCAGCAGGCCGGGATCGGTTATGACGATCTGGATATCGTCATCCATGGGACCACGCTGGCCACCAACGCCCTGATCGAGCGGCGCGGCGCAAAAACGGCGCTTGTCACCACCGAAGGCTTCCGGGATGTGATCGAGATGCGCACCGAGAACCGGTTTGAGCAATATGACCTCAACCTTTCCCTGCCAAAACCGCTGATCCCCCGGCAGGACCGGTTCCCTGTCGCAGGTAGGATCAATGCGCAGGGCGAGGAAATCCAACCGCTGGATGAGGCCCGGATCGAGGCGCTGGCGGGTGCGCTGCGCGAGGGCAGGTTCGAGGCGATTGCCATCGGCTTCATCCATTCCTATCAGAACCCCGCCCATGAACGCCGCGCGCGCGAAATCCTCGCGGCGCGCCTGCCCGGTCTACCAATCTCGATCAGCTCCGAGGTCAGCCCACAGATGCGCGAGTTCGAGCGTTTCAACACGGTCTGCGCCAATGCTTATGTGCGCCCACAGATGGAACACTACCTGACCCGACTTCAGGCGCGTCTGACCGAACATGGTGCAGGCTGTCCAGTGTTCATGATCCATTCAGGCGGCGGCCTGATTTCCATCGACACAGCAACACGGTTCCCGGTCCGGCTGGTGGAATCGGGGCCCGCGGGCGGTGCAATCTTTGCCGCCGACGTGGCCGCGCGTTTTGGAATTGAGAAGGTGCTTAGCTATGACATGGGTGGCACAACCGCCAAGATCTGTCTGATCGAGGATTTCGAGCCCCAGACCGCCCGCACCTTCGAGGTGGCCCGCACCTATCGCTTCTGCAAGGGTTCTGGCATGCCCATCTCGATCCCAGTGATCAAGATGATCGAGATCGGGGCGGGTGGTGGCTCTCTCGCCCGGGTGGATGCAATGGGGCGTATTCAGACCGGCCCTGAAAGCGCCGCGTCCGAGCCCGGACCCGCCTGTTACCAGCGTGGCGGCACGCGGCCTGCCATCACCGATGCCGACGTGACCCTCGGCAAGATCGACCCTGACAATTTTGCCGGAGGCGCGATTGCCCTGTCAGCCGAAGCCGCGCGCGACGCCATTGTGTCAGAGGTCGGAAACGCGCTGTCACTCAGCCCCCTCGAGGCGGCCTTTGGTATTGTTGAAGTAGTGGATGAGAACATGGCCAACGCCGCGCGGGTGCATGCGGTGGAGAATGGCAAGAACATCTCGGACACCATGATGATTGCCTTTGGTGGCGCGGCTCCGCTGCACGCCGCACGGCTTTGCGAGAAGCTGGGTATTGATCGCTGCCTGGTGCCGCAGGGGGCGGGTGTCGGCTCAGCCATAGGGTTCTTGCGCGCGCCCTTTGGGTACGAAGCGCTGGCCTCACGGCTGGTCAGCCTGAGTGATATGGACGCGAGCGCTGTCAACACCATGCTGGACGACCTGCGCGAGACCGCCGAGGGCTTTGTCCGGGCTGGCACTGTTGGGGAAATCCGGCGCGAGATCGTGGGCTTCATGCGCTACAGGGGTCAGGGCTGGGAAATTCCGGTACCCCTCCCAGACCGCCCCCTGACCACCAGCGACATCGCGCTGATCCGGGAGAGGTTCCGCGAGAACTATGCCCGCTTCTTTGGTCGCGCCATCGACGGGCTGGACGGTTTGGAGATCGAGATCGTAACATGGTCGGTCAAGGCAAGCGATAGTCCCGCCAAACCGGACCGTATCAAGTTGATTGAGGCGGGTGATGCCAAGACCGGCAGCACGGTGCGCGAGATCTTCGACCCCAGCAGCGACAGCCTGCAGATCAGCACAATTTTCGAGCGTGATGCCCTGAACGCAGGGGACCGTGTGGTAGGCCCTGCCGTTATCGTCGAGCGCGAGACCTCGACTGTTGTGACCATGCCGTTTGATGGCGTTGTACAGCACGACGGCTCTATTCTTTTGATACGCAAGGAGGGTTGAACGATGGCCAGGCTGTCTGAAATCCGAATGCAGGTGATGTGGAACCGACTGATCTCGGTCGTGGAGGAACAGGCAATGACGCTTCTGCGCACCGCCTTTTCCACCTCGGTCCGAGAGGCGGGTGATCTGTCGGCAGGTGTGTTCACGCCAGACGGGCTAATGCTGGCACAGGCAGTCACAGGCACGCCGGGCCATGTGAACACGATGGCCGAAGCGGTGCTGCACTTCATAGACGAAATTCCGCGCGAGGAAATCTTCGAAGGCGATTGCTATGTTACCAATGACCCTTGGAAGGGCACCGGGCATCTGCATGATATCACCATGTGCGCGCCCTCGTTCAAGGATGGCAAGTTGGTCGCATTCTTTGCCTGCACAGCGCATGTGGTCGATGTAGGCGGGCGCGGATTCGGGGCCGATGGGAAATCGGTCTACGAGGAAGGCATCCAGATCCCAATCATGAAATTCGCTGACAGGGGCCGGGTCAATCTTGATCTGGTCAAAATCCTTCGGGCCAATGTGCGCGAACCCAATCAGGTGGTGGGGGATTTCTACTCGCTCGCGGCCTGTAACGAGGTGGGCCACCGTCGCCTCGTCGACATGATGTCAGAGGTAGGGATCGATACGCTTGACGCGCTGGAAGAGTTTATCTTCACCCGCTCCCGCACTGCCACGCTTGAGCGTTTGGAGGCGCTGCCCAAGGGCAGCTGGCGCAACGAGATGACGGTTGATGGCTATGATGACCCGGTCAACCTCGTGGCGACGCTGACAAATCACGGCAACGAGATGAACATTGATTTCACCGGTACCGACCCGATCAGCCGGTGGGGCATCAACTGTCCGTTGATCTATTCCAAGGCCTATGCCTGTTATGCGGTGAAATGCGTGGTCGCCCCGGACATTCCGAACAATTCTGCCTCGCTAGAGCCGTTCAAGGTGACCTCGCCCAACAACATTCTGAATGCAGAACGGCCCGCGCCGGTCTCGTTGCGTCATGTGATGGGACATATGGTTCCAGACGTGGTGCTGGGCGCCTTGGCGCAGGCCCTGCCGGGGCAGATCATGGCCGAAGGTGCGGCCGCCCTTTGGAATATTCATATCTCGGTCCGGCCTGTGGCCGGCCATCAGGGCCGCCATGCCGAGGTGCTGATGTTCAATTCCGGTGGCACGGGTGCGAGACCCGGCCTTGATGGGCTGGCAGCCACGGCTTTTCCTTCGGGCGTGCACACAATGCCGATCGAGGCCACGGAACATACAGGTCCCATCGTCATATGGCGAAAGGAGTTGCGCCCGGGCAGCGGCGGTGCAGGCCGGATGCGCGGCGGGCTGGGCCAGATCATCGAGATTGCCCCCGCCGAGGGCCACGAGTTCGATTTTTCTGCCATGTTCGACCGGGTCAACCACCCGGCGCGGGGCCGTGACGGGGGCGAAGATGGCGCGCCGGGCGTGGTGGCGCTGGACGATGGCACGCAGCTGCGCCCGAAAGGCTGGCAACATGTGCCGGCAGGCAGACGCCTGATCCTGAAGGCCCCAGGCGGCGGCGGGTTCGGCCCAGCGGATGAAAGACACGAAGACGCCCATGCCGCAGATCAGCTGGCGGGCTACCTCGAAAAGGAGACATAACAATGGATACCGCCAGAATGTCACCGGTCAGATCCATGCCGTCTATGGCCGCACGCCCAGCCGCCATGTCGGCGGCCTGCAGTGTATCGACCTTGGTTCGTAATTCGACAGCAACCACGGACAAGGTTCTGGCCGCCACAATCGACCGTATTCACGACGCCTTTGAGCGCCTGAGCTGAGGACAAACCGATGACCCAATTCAACCGTATCCTGATCACAGGCGCCGCAGGCCGGCTTGGCACACAGTTGCGCAAGGGGCTGGCCCCGCTGGCCACCAGCCTGCGCATATCGGACAATGTGGAAATGGAGGATGTCCAGCCCAACGAGGAGGCCGTGGTCTGCGAACTGGGCGATTATGATGCCATCATCAAGCTGACAAAGGATGTCGATGCCATTGTGCATTTCGGGGGTGCATCCCTTGAAAAGAGCTTTGAGACCATCCTCGACAGCAACATTCGCGGGTCCTACAATATTTATGAAGGCGCGCGGAAAAATAGTGTGAAGCGCGTGGTTTACGCTTCCTCTGTCCATGCGATCGGGTACCACGAACTGGATCAGCCAATCGACGCCGACAGCCCCGCGCGGCCAGACAGCCTTTATGGTGTTTCGAAGAATTTTGTCGAAAACCTCAGCCGGCTTTACTGGGACAAGTTCGGCATCGAAAGTATGTGCCTGCGCATCTTCTCATCCTTCCCCGAGCCAGCCGACCGGCGGATGCTCTGGAGCTGGCTGTCCTACGCTGATTGTATCCAGTATGTCGAACGTTCCCTCACCTGCCCCCGGCTGGGTCATACAATCGGGCATGGGATTTCAAACAACCGCCTCAAGATCGTCGACGACAGCAAGGCCGGGCATATTGGGTTCCACCCGCAAGACAGCTCTGAGCCTTACCGCGAGGCGATGGAAGCCAGGACAGATGTGCCCGACCCCAAAGCCGATTCCGTCAGGTATATCGGCGGGTGGTTCTGTGACCTTGGCCATCCCGACGATGAGGCCAACTGATGCCCAAGACCTATGACGTGGTGATCATCGGAGGGGCAGTCATCGGCTCCTCCATCGCGTATTTCCTGACATCGAACCCCGATTTTGGCGGCTCAGTTTTGATAATTGAGCGCGACCCCACCTTCGCGCAGGCTTCTACCTCGCTCAGCGCGTCGGGCATTCGCAACCAGTTCTCCAATCCGATCAACGTGCAGATCGGCCAGTTCGGCACGGCCTTCATCCGTAGCTTTGCCGAGGTCATGGAAGTCAACGGCGAGCGGCCCGATCTGAACTTTCACGAAGGCGGCTACCTGTTCCTCGCGGCAACCAACGCGCAGGCGCAGACCCTGCGTGAGAACCACGAGGTCCAGCGATCGCTTGGCGCGGACGTGGTTCTGTGGACCCCCGACGAGATCAGCGCGGCATTTCCGCATCTGCGGGTCGATGATCTGCAACTGGCCAGCTATGGCCGTTCGGGCGAGGGCTGGTTTTCCAACACCGGGCTGATGAACGGATTTCGAATGAAGGCCCGCGCGCAGGGGGCCGAGTACCTTGTGGACGAGGTGACGGGCATCAACCGCGAGGGCGACAGGATCACGGGTGTCACGCTGAAAGGTGGCCGACAGATTGCCTGTGGTACACTGGTCAACGCCTCTGGCCCGCGTGCGGCAAAGACGGCGGCGATGGCGGGGCTGGAGGTGCCGGTGGAGCCGCGCAAACGCTCGCTCTTCGTGTTTGACTGCGCCCAATCCCCAGAAGGGAGCGCCACCATCAACGGTGGCCGCCTTCCCCTGATGATCAACACGACCGGAACGTTTTGCCGCCCGGAGGGGCAGTATTTCCTCTCTGGCACTGTGCCAGAAGAAGATCTGGCGGTGGACTGGGATGATTTCGAGCCACGCCACGAGGAGTTTGATCGCATCTGGATGGATCTGGCCACACGGTCAGCGGCATTCGAGGCAATCAAACTGATCAACTTTTGGGCAGGGCACTATGCGTTCAACACGCTCGATCACAATGTGATTGCAGGCCCGCATAACGAAGTGCGCAATTTCGTCTTTGCCAACGGCTTTTCCGGCCATGGGTTGCAACAGTCCCCGGCGATCGGGCGCGGCGTGTCAGAATGGATCACCTACGGCGCGTTCCAGACCCTTGACCTGAGCGAGATCGGATACGATCGGATCGTGCGGAATGCGCCGTTTCTGGAAAAAGCAGTGATCTGATCGGCACCTCGCTCTGAAACACGATGGGCCACAAGGCTGCGTGGCTGGGCGGGTTGGCATGTTTTTGCAAATGGGTCAGTTCGCAGATCTGGGATGAAATCGCGATCTGGGCGTGACAGGCGGCCCATATGATCTGGGCCCAGCCACAAAAGAATTGCCGTTTCCATTTCCCACCGTCTGCCCTATAGCATGGGGACAGGTCGGTGCGCATGACGCGTTCTCTACCTGCCGCAGAAGGCCCCAATGATAACGATCACCAAGACCCAAGACCTTGCCGAATTCTGCGCTCGTGCCGCAGAATGCGACTACGTCACCGTCGACACCGAGTTCCTGCGCGAGCGCAGCTATTATTCCAAGCTCTGCCTTGTCCAGCTTGCCTTGCCGACTCGTGGAGAAAACGACGCCGTGTTGATCGACCCGATCGCAGGTGATCTGTCGCTAGAGCCGCTCTACGAGCTTTTTCGCAACACGTCGGTCGTGAAGGTCTTTCACGCTGCGCGGCAGGATCTTGAGATTTTCCACGTTGATGCAGGGCTGATCCCCGAGCCGCTTTTCGACACGCAGGTGGCCGCCATGGTCTGCGGGTTCGGAGAGCAAGTGGGCTACGAGACGCTGGTGCGCAAGATTGCCAAGCAGAACCTCGACAAAACGTCCCGCTTTACGGACTGGTCGCGCCGCCCGCTGACGGATGCGCAAAAGACCTATGCCATCGCCGATGTCACCCATCTGCGCGATATCTACGAGTTTCTCGCCGACAAGCTGGCCAAGTCGGGCCGCGACAGCTGGGTCGCGGAAGAGCTTGAGATCCTGAGGGATCCCGAAACCTATATAATCCGCCCCGAGGAGGCGTGGAAACGGGTGAAGACGCGCAACAATTCGGGTCGTTTCCTGGCCCTGGTGCGGGCGCTGGCACAGTTCCGGGAAACCCATGCCCAAAGCCACAATATCCCACGCAACCGGGTGTTCAAGGATGACGCGTTGGTTGAGTTGGCCTCGACCAAGCCCGGCAACATGAAAGATCTTGGCCG
Source organism: Roseovarius sp. (assembly GCA_963691795.1). Taxonomy (GTDB): domain Bacteria; phylum Pseudomonadota; class Alphaproteobacteria; order Rhodobacterales; family Rhodobacteraceae; genus Roseovarius. The sequence continues at coordinate 1,651,768 of OY829373.1, read as the reverse complement.
TTCCCGCTTGCTGCTGCGCGAGGCGCGACGGGGCGAGATTGCCGAGGGCATCCTGGCCGCCATCACAGCCGGTCTGGATTGTCCAGCGGGGGAATTGCCCAAACCGGACCGGAGCCGCGAGAAACTGCACGTGAACCCCGCATTGGCCGATCTTCTGCGCGTACTTTTAAAGGCCAAGACAGAAGAATTCGGCGTCGCCTCCAAGCTGATTGCGACGGCGGCGGATCTGGATGCGATTTCCGCAGGCGAACGCGATGTCCCCGCCCTGACCGGTTGGCGTCGTGATGTGTTCGGCGAGGATGCGCTGCGGCTGTGTTCGGGCAAAATCGGGCTGGCGGCCAAGGGCTCGCAGATCGTGGCGGTCGACCTCTGAGCAGGTCATCCGCCAGAGCGCGGCAGAGTATTAGAAATTGGTTTCAGCCGTCTTTTGGCGGTATCCTTCAAGCCCGGTGCGGGAAAGATCAGCCAGGCGCGATCTAACGTCGACTTGTCCGCGTGTTACGCCGGGCAACAACGCGCACGGTTCGGATGCTATCTAGGTCCTGCTTGCTCAGAGGCGCTGCCGCTATGATGCGGCGGGTGCGCTCTGGGCCCTGTGCCGTCTGGATTGGCTGGATCGCCCTCAGCTCCAGCGTTAGTACCCCGTCGATCACGCGTCCATCATTTGCTGGCACCAGCCGCACATCGAACGCGCCCTGCCGCGTGGTCAGACCCGAGACAGTCACGATCGCGCCCGTGGAGGTCCGCTTGATATCAAGCTCGGTCACCTGATCCACAAGCGTGCCGACATAGGGGCCTTCTTCTTTGTTGCCGAAGCTGATCACACCTATGGACCCAGTGGTGACCTGCTTCTTACTGGTTAATTGGGCGTTGGGCTTGTTGCCGATAAGGGGGTTCACCTCGACCACGGTGCCGTCTTCGGCCACCACGGTCTCCACCTCCTGCGAAGTGCTACTGCCAAACCAGTTCACCGGGTTCAGGCGCGACTCGCGCACGCTCCCGCCACACGCCGCCAGCAAGAAACCCGCAATCAACAAGCTTAGAATGGGAAAACGCATGACCCGACCCTTTTCTTCGTTGGATGAGGGTTACCCTATCCCGACGAGCTTGAAAAGAAGAAGGGACTGGACGCCCGGTGCAAGCCCGCCTAGGTCAGGAATAAGAAAAGAAAGCACAGGTAAGACAGGGGCAAGACCCAAGTGGCACAACCGGCATTTGAAGAGATCGTCGAGGATTTCGAATTCCTCGAGGATTGGGAAGACCGATATCGATACGTCATCGACCGCGGCAAGGCGATGAAAGCTCTGGACGCAGCGCTCAAGGTTCCGGCCACCAAGGTGGATGGCTGTGCCAGCCAGGTCTGGCTTCATCCCAGAATCGAGGCAGGTGTGTTTTCCTTCGAGGGCGAAAGTGACGCCATGATCGTGCGGGGCCTGATCGCCGTGCTCAAAGCACTCTACAATGACGCCCCGGTGAGCGAAGTGCCAGATATTGACGCCCATGGAGAACTGGAACGTCTGGGTCTCAACGATCACCTTTCGGCGCAGCGCTCCAACGGGCTGAGGGCGATGATCGAGCGCATCCGACAGGTGGCAGCCGACGCAACCTAGCCCCACCGGTTGTTTCCCAGCCTGTGTATCGCCGTCCACCTACTATTTATCAGGCGGAAGGCCCCCGTCGCATCCTAAAGTCTTGGCGCGTTCTTGAGGCGCGCTTCATTTTCAAGCGCCAAAACATCAGCAGCTGGCAACATGCTTAGCCTCACATGCTCCTCCAGCGGAATGAGGCCACGCAATTGTAGATCCAGATAGCGTAAGCAGCACACCCTCAGAAAGGATGTGAAATTTCCAACGTCATGCTCGGCGTCCAAGCTTTCATTGTAGAGGCGATGCAGCAATTGCGGGACTGTCAGATCGTCCCGCATGCCAATGGTTTCCAGCGTTCTCCAGAACAGTTCTTCCAGACGGACGGATGTCACCATCCCGTCCATTCTGAAAGACCGTGTATGTGATGTCCACAGTGCCGGATCGGCATCGATAAACAGTTGGCACATGCTGCTTACTCTCGCCCCAGCCGTTCTTTGACATCTGCTGCGAAATCTTCGTATCGACGCAGGGATTTTACCTCGACATTCACATGATGGCCCATCTTCTGCATGATCGGCAGGTCAAACAGGATCTGATCCAGCGTGTCGGGGCTTTCGACATCCACCACGGCCACAACCTTGCGTTCGCCAGCGACTTTCCAAAGGTCTTTAACAACACCTGCGGACTTGGCGCCAAGGGCAACTTCCGCTTCTTCCGCCCATACACCCAACAAACCTTGCTGCTGCATGGTCGCGTCGTATTCTACTGTGAAATTCAAAAGATAAAGCATGGTGTCCTCCCAATATGCTTATGTAATCAGACAAATCGGCCGCCCTTTTCGATCACCTCGATCTGGTATCCATCAGGATCAGCGACGAAGAAAAACCGGGCCACACGCGTGCCGCCGGGCTGGAAATCCACGATATCGCGGGGTTGCGCACCTGCGGCTATAACCCTTTTGCGTGCTGCCTCAAGATCGTCGACGACGAACGCGATATGGCCGTAGCCATCGCCAAGACCGTATGGTGATGTCCGACTTTTGTTGATGGTGAGCTCAAGTTCAAAAGCTGACCCCTCAGAGACGAGATAAACCAGCGTGAACTCCTCGAAATCCAGCCTGTCATTTACCTCAAGTCCAAACACCGCTTGGTAGAAGTCGAGCGATTTTTTTTCGTTGAGCACGCGGATCATACTATGTGCGAGTTTTGCCATCGAGCTCTCCTTTGATGGAGAAGTTAGCAGGTTGGCATGCACAAGTGGTATTACGCCGTTAATACAAACGAGATTTGCTTATCGCCCAAAACCTTTCCTGCTTTTGATCATCCAAGGGCCGGGCGGGGAGACCGCCCAACCGCGTGATACACAAGTATTGCGCTATATATGCCTGCTTTCACCCGCAGATCTTTTGCAGGGCTACGATGATGCCCGAATCACAGTTTACGGGGTCATCTGGGTGTGTCGTTCCCCGCCATGGGCTCATCCGCGTCCACGGTATGGAGGAACACCTTGATCGGGTATCCAGACGTCCTGAGGTGTGGCACCGGTTTGCCAAAACACATCAATAGGAATGCCGCCACGCGGGTACCAGTACCCCCCGATGCGCAGCCATTGGGGATCAAGGAAGTCCACCAAACGCCGCGCGATGGAGATGGTGCAATCCTCGTGGAACGCGCCGTGGTTGCGGAATGACCCAAGGAAAAGCTTGAGGGATTTGGATTCCACCAAATACGCCTCCGGCACGTAGTCGATCACCAGATGCGCAAAATCCGGCTGTCCTGTCATGGGGCAGAGCGAGGTGAATTCCGGCGCAGTGAACCGCACGCAATAGGCGATGTCGGCCTGTGGGTTGGCGACACGCTCAAGCTCCGCCTCTTCGGGGGCGTTGGGCAGTTTGGTCTGCCCGCCCAGCTGTGTCAGATCGCTATAGATCGTTTCCATGTCTTTCTCCTTCCATCGCGGTCACACGCCGCGTTTGTTGCCCCAAAGCAGAACGTGAAGCTGGGGCAGGATACTGGGGGCGAACCAGGCATCGGCGATAGTCTTGTCGACCAGCCACAACAACCGGTCCACAAGGGCCTGCGGGTCAACAGGCTGGGCCGGGTCGACCTCTTCATTGCCGGGTTGCAGGTAAAGCGGAAGCGCCGGGTAGCGCGCGGCCACGGATTTTGCCCAGTCAAAATCGGCGTCATCGAAGATCACGATTTTCATCACCACCCGGCCCACACCGCGCGCATCCTCAAGACATGTATCGAACATGTCCCAATCAGGGGTTTGGCCGCTCGACGGAGGTTTCGGGCTCAGAACCAGCGTGTCGAGTTGACCGAACCACGGTTTAGACACGGACCCTTGGGTTTCGCAGGCAAAGCGATACCCCTCTGCCCTGCCCCGTTCGATCAGGGGCGCGAAATCCTGAATGGCGGGATTGCCACCGGAGAGGGACACGGTCAGGGGCTTGCCGCCGGAAAGGCGCGCCACTTCGGCCCAGACCTCACCGGTGTCCATGGCGGCCCATTCGTGGCGGTGGGCGGTGTCCACGGCATGCATGCTGTCACACCAGACACAGCGGTAGTCACACCCGCCAGTACGTACAAAAACCGTGGGCTCACCGATGAGCGCGCCTTCGCCCTGGATTGTGGGACCAAAGATCTCTGCGACGCGCAGCCGGGTCATGGACGAAACTCTGCCCATGTTTTGGCGGTTTCGCTGACCTTGACAGCGGTCGTTTCGGGCCAGCGGACGGCGCACCATTCGTAGAAGTGCCGCGCCATGTTCTCGGCCGTGGAATATTCGTCCATCACATCGTTGAGATGGCGGTGATCGAACCTTTCGTCGATATAGCTTTTCAGTGGTTTCAATTCGCCATAGTCGCGTATGAACCCATCCTTGTTCAACGTCTCAGACGCCAGTTCAACAACGACGATGTAATTGTGACCGTGCATCCGCGCGCATTGGTGGTCATCGGGCAGATGGGCCAGCTGGTGCGAGGCGGAAAAATGGAACTCTTTTGTGATTCTGTACATTACACATTCACCTTCCGCGCCAGAGCGGCTTGCCAGAAATCAGGGTCTTGATAGGACGTGGGATCTGCGATGTTTGCGAGGTGAAACGCTTCGCGGCGTTCCACGCACGTCCCGCAGCGCCCGCAGTGCAAGTCACCTCCCTTGTAGCAAGACCAGGTTTCAGCAAAAGGTGTTTGGTGTTTTGCACCTTCGATGACGATGTCTGCCTTTGTGCGATGCACAAATGGCGTGAACAAGGACACATCGGCATACCCATCCAGCGCAGCCTTCTGCATCGCCTCAAAGCTTTCGGTAAAGGCCGGTCGGCAATCAGGATAGATAAAGTGATCCCCGCCATGCACCGCGGTCGCAACGGCATCATCGCCGTTTGCGGCGGCCACGCCAAAGGCGACTGTCAGCATGATTGCATTACGATTTGGGACAACGGTGACGCGCATGCTCTCTTCTTCATAGTGGCCATCGGGCACGTCGATATCATCGGTAAGAGCGGATCCTGTCAGGGCCGCACCGATGGGACGCAAATCGATGACTTGATGTGGCACCCCCAAGCGTGACGCACAGGACGCAGCAAAGTCGAGCTCTTTGCGGTGGCGCTGGCCATAGTCAAATGACAAAAGACGCGTGAGCACATGCTCATGAGCAACCATGTGCGCGAGAGACACGGAATCAAGCCCGCCAGAGCAGATAACAATCGTTTTCATTTTGAACCCTTGTTTTGGTACCCGGGTAGGCTGCGACCGGGAATTGGCGATTTAAGAGATTTCTGCTCTGACGCCAAGCCAAATTTCCGCGAGGTCATAACATTCGCTTGCAAAGTCGGCAGTCAAAATACGGATGTTGGGTGCAATGTTGCACTCTTGCAAACAAAGCCTGGCTGTCTTATACGCCGCCTTGTCAACGCGACGTAGCAAAGAGCGCGAAAAAAAGAGCAGGGCCGGGGAACTCCGCGGCCCTTCGTTTTTTTGTTTCTAGATGCGGTGCGCTGACCAACGCAACTCAAAGACCGGCGGACCCAACCGCCCGGCCTGAAAACCTGAAACCAAGGATTGAAACGCCAAATGGCTCAAAACACATCAATGGAGGAATTCGAAGCCCTCCTGAACGAAAGCTTCGAAATGGACACACCCGACGAAGGGTCTGTTGTCAAAGGCAAAGTCATCGCAATTGAAGTGGGCCAAGCCATCATCGACGTGGGCTACAAAATGGAAGGCCGTGTCGACCTCAAAGAATTCGCAAATCCCGGTGAAGCCCCCGAAATCGCTGTTGGCGATGAGGTAGAAGTTTACCTGCGCTCGGCCGAAAACGCCCGTGGCGAAGCGGTCATCAGCCGCGAAATGGCCCGTCGTGAAGAAGCTTGGGACCGCCTGGAAAAAGCCTATGCCGACGACGCCCGCGTCGAAGGCGCGATCTTCAACCGCGTCAAGGGTGGCTTCACGGTCGACCTCGGCGGTGCCGTGGCCTTCCTGCCCGGCTCTCAGGTTGATGTGCGCCCCGTGCGTGACGCCGGCCCACTGATGGGCCTCAAGCAGCCTTTCCAGATTCTCAAGATGGACCGCCGTCGTGGCAACATCGTGGTATCGCGTCGCGCAATCCTCGAAGAATCGCGCGCCGAACAGCGCGCCGAGGTTATCGGCAAGCTGGCCGAAGGCGATGCCGTGGATGGTGTGGTCAAGAACATCACCGAATACGGTGCCTTCGTGGACCTTGGCGGTGTTGACGGCCTGCTGCACGTCACTGACATGGCGTGGCGCCGGGTCAACCATCCGTCCGAGATTCTGAACATCGGCGAAACCGTCAAGGTGCAGGTGATCAAGATCAACAAGGAAACACACCGCATCAGTCTTGGTATGAAGCAGTTGCAGGAAGATCCGTGGGATCTGGTGGCCGCCAAGTATCCGCTGGAATCGGTCCACACCGGCCGGGTAACAAACATCACCGATTACGGTGCCTTTGTTGAGCTGGAGCCTGGTGTCGAAGGCCTGGTACACGTCTCCGAGATGTCCTGGACTAAGAAGAACGTCCACCCGGGCAAAATCGTGTCAACGTCTCAAGAAGTCGAAGTCATGGTTCTGGAAATCGACGGCACCAAGCGCCGCGTGTCCCTGGGCCTCAAGCAGACCATGCGCAACCCATGGGAAGTGTTCGACGAGAACCACCCCCTGGGTTCCGAAGTCGAGGGCGAAGTCAAGAACATCACCGAGTTTGGCCTGTTCGTGGGTCTGCCCGGCGAAATCGACGGCATGGTGCACCTCTCAGACCTGTCCTGGGACGAGCGTGGCGAAGACGCGATCCAGAACTACCGCAAGGGCGATATGGTTCAGGCCGTTGTCTCTGAAGTGGATGTCGAGAAGGAACGCATCTCGCTGTCCATCAAGGCACTGGGCGGCGACAAGTTTGCCGAAGCGGTTGACGGCGTGAAGCGCGGCTCGATCATCACGGTCGAGGTGACCTCGATCGAGGATGGCGGCATCGAAGTGGACTACGAAGGCATGAAGTCCTTCATCCGCCGCTCCGACCTTAGCCGTGACCGTGCCGAACAGCGCCCCGAGCGTTTCTCGGTCGGTGACAAGGTCGACGTGCGCGTTACCAATGTCGACGCCAAAACCCGCCGTCTGGGCCTGTCGATCAAGGCCCGTGAGATCGCAGAAGAAAAGGAAGCCGTTGAACAGTATGGCAGCTCCGATTCTGGTGCATCACTCGGCGATATCCTTGGCGCCGCTTTGAAGGGCGACGAGTAAAACAAACGTGCCTGACACAGGCTTATGCGGCCCCGTCCTGCCGGACGGGGCCGTTTCTTTTGAGCCCGGATGTCAAGGGCTTTGCCCAAGCGAATCATCTGGACCAAATCTGGTTCAATTCGTCGTGAATGGGCGGGTTGGCCGTGTTGCTGATGCGTCGGATACCAAAAATCAGGTAATTTAACGCAGAATAGGCGGATTTGCGCACTCACCTGTATGCAGAACTGTTTCCGTTTTTCATGTTTTTACCTATAGTTTGAACACGCCTTAACGCGTCAAAAAAAAGTCCAGGGAGATGCGCAATGATACGATCGGAGTTGATCCAGAAGATTGCCGATGAAAACCCGCATCTTTATCAACGCGATGTGGAGCGCATCGTGAACACCATCTTCAACGAGATAACCGATGCAATGTCCTCGGGAAATCGGGTTGAACTGCGTGGATTTGGCGCCTTCTCCGTCAAGAAGCGAGATGCAAGGGTTGGCCGGAATCCCCGCACCGGTGCATCAGTGGATGTTGAGGAAAAACATGTGCCCTTCTTCAAGACTGGCAAGCTGCTGCGCGACCGTCTGAACGGAAAAGCCTGATGAGATACATACGCTACGCCATTCTGGCGTTGATTGCGGTGGCGCTCATTGTAATCGCTATGGCAAATCGATCTGTAGTGGAGGTCAAGGCACTACCCCTCGATATGGCCAATATCGTCGGTCTCAATCTTGTGTTTGAGGTCCCACTTTTTGTGGTGATTTTCGCCGGTATTCTGGGCGGTCTGATCCTTGGCTTTGTGCTTGAATGGATCCGAGAGGCCCGCGAACGCGCCGCCGCTGCCCGCCAGGCGCGCGAGATGGAGCGCCTTAAGGCGGAGGTCAAACGCCTCAAGAACGAAAAGCACGAAGGCAAGGACGAAGTGCTGGCCCTGCTGGAGAAAGCCAGCTAAATCCGCATCATGCCGTCTAAAATCAAGATCAAGATTTGCGGGCTGACCGAGCCTGCCCATGTGGCCTCCGCGGTGGCAGTGGGCACCGATTATCTTGGGTTCAACTTCTTCCCCAGATCTCCGCGCTACGTCTCCCATGCCCAAGCCGCTTCCCTGATCGCAACGGTGCCAGGTCACGTGCAGAACGTGGCTCTCGTGGTAGATCCCGACGACGCCACGCTCGAAGCCCTGTTCGCCGAGGTCCCTTTCGACATCCTGCAACTGCATGGCCACGAATCGCCTGCGCGCGTGGCTGAGATCAAATCACGTTTTGAGCGCCCCGTGATGAAAGCCATCGGCATCGCGGATGCAGACGACCTGCCCCAGATCACCCAAATGAGCGCGGTGGCAGACATGCTGCTGGTCGACACCAAGCCCCCCAAGGGCGCCGACCGCCCCGGTGGCAACGCAGTCAGCTTCGACTGGTCCTTGATCACCGATCACGACTGGAGCGTACCGTGGCTTCTGGCAGGCGGGCTAAATCCCGACAACGTGGCAGAGGCCATCCATCAGGCCGGCGCAACCGCCGTGGATGTCTCCTCCAGCGTGGAAAGCGCGCCGGGCGTAAAGGATGAGGGCCTAATGCGCGCCTTTATCACCGCCGCACGCTCCGCCTGATCTTTATCTGTCAGAAAATACTCCGATCCCATCCCACCCGCTGTTCGAGAAGATCGGGAATTATGCCGCGCTGCTTTGCACTGGAAAATCCTGCGTCCGTCCCATATTCATCGATGGAACCAGATGGGACACGACACATACGATGAATGATCTTTTCAACTCCTTCATGACCGGACCCGACGACAAGGGCCGCTTTGGCCAGTTCGGCGGCCGGTTCGTCTCTGAAACGCTGATGCCGCTGATCCTTGAGCTGGAGAAGCAATACGAGCATGCCAAGACGGATCAGAGCTTCTGGGATGAGATGAACGATCTGTGGACCCATTACGTGGGCCGCCCCAGCCCGCTCTACTTTGCCGAGGGGCTAACCGAGCATCTGGGCGGGGCCAAGATCTACCTCAAGCGGGATGAGCTCAACCACACGGGTGCGCACAAGATCAACAACGTACTGGGCCAGATCCTGCTGGCGCGGCGCATGGGCAAGACCCGGATCATCGCCGAAACCGGTGCGGGCCAGCACGGGGTGGCCACGGCCACGGTTTGTGCCAAGTTCGGGCTGAAATGCGTGGTCTATATGGGCGCCCATGATGTAGAGCGTCAGAAGCCCAACGTCTTCCGCATGCGCCTTCTTGGGGCCGAGGTGGTGCCGGTGACCTCTGGTCGCGGCACGCTTAAGGACGCCATGAACGACGCGCTGCGCGATTGGGTGACAAACGTGCACGAGACATTCTACTGCATCGGCACCGTGGCCGGTCCGCACCCATACCCGGCCATGGTTCGCGATTTCCAGTCGATCATCGGCAAGGAAGCCAAGGAACAGATGATGGCGGCCGAAGGCCGCCTGCCCGACACGATCATCGCCGCGATTGGCGGCGGATCGAATGCCATGGGGCTGTTCTATCCGTTCCTGGACGACAAGGACGTGCGCATCATCGGGGTCGAGGCCGGAGGCAAAGGCGTAAACGCCAAGATGGAACACTGCGCCTCGCTGACCGGGGGTCGCCCGGGCGTGCTGCATGGCAATCGGACGTACCTGTTGCAGGATGATGATGGCCAGATCCTCGAAGGCTATTCGATCTCGGCCGGGCTGGACTACCCGGGCATCGGGCCGGAACACAGCTGGCTGCACGATATTGGCCGGGCCGAGTATGTCTCGATCACCGACAAGGAAGCGCTGGAGGCGTTCCAGCTGTCTTGCCAGACAGAGGGGATTATCCCAGCGCTCGAACCCAGCCACGCCCTGGCCCATGTGACCAAGATCGCGCCAGAGCTTCCGGCAGATCACATTATTTGCATGAACATGTGTGGTCGCGGCGACAAGGACATTTTCACCGTGGCCCGCCATTTGGGCTTTGAAATGGCCGATGGCGAATAACGCCATCGCCTGATCTGGGCGACGCAAATCCAACCAGATTTTGGGCCGAATTCTTGCAAAGAATTCGTGCCCCCTCAGGGTGTTCGCACCCATCTCAACACTGGCACTTGTGAAGGGGTTGCGCTAAACCGCCTGCGACACACGCCCCAAGGAAAACCTCATGGCACGCCACCTGATCACCTCTGCCCTGCCCTATATCAACGGGATCAAGCACCTGGGCAACCTCGTCGGCTCCCAACTTCCGGCGGACCTATATGCCCGCTACCTGCGCGCACGCGGTCACGAGGTGATGTTCCTGTGCTCCACCGACGAACACGGTACCCCGGCGGAACTGGCCGCCGCCAAGGCGGGCAAGCCCGTGGCGGAGTATTGCACCGAGATGTGGCAGGTCCAGAAAGACATGGCCGACGGCTTCCGGCTGAGCTTTGATCATTTCGGCCGCTCCTCCAGCCCACAAAACCACCGCCTGACCCAGCATTTTGCGGGCCGTTTATCCGAGGCTGGCCTGATCGAGGAAGTTGTCGAAAAACAGGTCTATTCAAATGCCGACGGCCGTTTTCTGCCCGACCGCTATATCGAGGGCACCTGCCCAAATTGCGGCTATGAAAACGCCCGAGGCGACCAGTGTGAGAACTGCACCAAGCAGCTCGACCCCACCGACCTGATCAATCCGCGCTCGGCCATTTCCGGTTCGACCGATCTGGAAGTGCGCGAAACCCGCCACCTGAACCTGCGCCAGTCGATCATGCGCGACCAGTTGAACACATGGATCGACAGCAAAACTGACTGGCCAATCCTGACCACCTCGATCGCCAAAAAGTGGCTCAATGACGGGGATGGCCTGCAGGATCGCGGCATCACGCGGGATCTGGACTGGGGTATCGCGGTCAAACGTGGTGACAACGACTGGCCGGGCATGGAGGGCAAGGTCTTCTATGTCTGGTTCGACGCCCCCATCGAATACATTGCAAGCGCCGCCGAATGGGCAGAGGCGACGGGCCGTGACGCGGCCGAATGGGAACGCTGGTGGCGTACCGACAAGGGTGGAGATGACGTGACCTATACCCAGTTCATGGGCAAGGATAATGTACCCTTCCACACACTGAGTTTTCCGGCCACGATCCTGGGCAGCGGTGAGCCGTGGAAGCTGGTCGACTACATCAAGTCCTTCAACTACCTCAACTATGATGGCGGTCAGTTCTCAACCAGCCAAGGGCGCGGCGTGTTCATGGATCAGGCCTTGTCAATCCTGCCATCAGATTACTGGCGGTGGTGGCTGCTGAGCCATGTGCCGGAGAATTCCGACAGCGAATTCACCTGGGAGAACTTCCAAGGCTCCGTGAACAAGGACCTTGCCGACGTATTGGGCAATTTTATCAGCCGCGTGACCAAATTCTGCCGGTCGAAATTTGGCGAAGCCGTGCCGGCAGGCGGCAGCTATGGCCCCCGCGAAACCCAGTTGATCGACGAACTGACCTCTCGTGTCCGCGCCCTCGAGGGACATCTCGACTCAATTGAGATTCGCAAAGCAAGCCAAGAGCTGCGCGCAATCTGGGTGGCGGGTAATGAATACCTGCAGGATGCCGCGCCCTGGTCGGTCTTCAAGGAAGACCCCGAACGCGCAGCAGGGCAGATCCGCCTGGCGCTCAACCTGATCCGGGTCTACGCGGTTCTTTCGTCCCCCTTTATTCCGGATGCGGCGGCACGGATGCTGTCGTCGATGAATACGTTGGACACAAGCTGGCCCGATGACGTCAAAGAGGCCCTGTCAGCTCTGCCCATGGGGCATGAGTTCACCGTACCGGATGTGCTCTTTGCCAAAATCTCCGATGAAGACCGGGAAGGCTGGGAAACGCGCTTCTCTGGGAAGCGCGACTGACTTAGATAAAGGCCGGTGCGGCAGGGTGGACGCGCAGCGGCGAAATCCCGTTCACCTCACGCTTTTACGCCGGTGCCGCATCTCTAGTGGAGTGATGCCGAAAAATTTCTTGTACAGCACGGAAAACCCCTCCGAAAACCCACAGGCCAGTCCAACCTCCCGCACGCTCAACGTGGTGTTCAGCAACAGGTTATTGGCCTGTGCCAGTCGCAACTGGCGATAATAAGTGTTGGGCGTTGTATTGAGAAAATTGCGAAACTTGCGCTCGAGCGAGCGGCTGGAGACACCAACCATCCCCACAAGGTCGGCAATCGGGATCGGGTCTTCGATATGGGTCTGCATGATCTCGATAGCCTGGTTCAGTTCGGCATCGCCTGTTGCGGTACCGCCAGTTCCACCGAAGGGCTGACGGGTTCCAAAATCGCGGATCTTGTCATGCAAGAAAATATTCGCCACCGTCATCAGCTCTGCCGATGAAATATGCTGCCCCATCACCGACAACACCACATCAAGCGTTGTCCCCATCCCCGCACAGGTGACCACGCGGCCATCTCGACTGGCCAATGCGTTATCAGCGTCGAAAAGCTCCATCCGTTCGCGCAGAATGGCCGAATTCTCCCAATGGGTGGACAGCCCCTTGGCGTCATCCCCCCGTTCCCGGATATAACGGCTGGCCGCCTCAGCCAGAAGATAGACCTGTGCACCGCGATGGGTGTAGCGGTCAATCACGCCACCCAGTGACAGCTTGGATGCATCCGGGTCAGAGTTGCCGATAACAAAGAGGTAATCGGCATCGGGGCGGTCCTCGAACGGGTCGGTGTCCACGCCAGCATCACTCGAACTGGTGATCCCGCCCCCGGAAAGAGACCGGTAGCACCACTCGAACACCGGACTGGCCGTCACGCGATTCGATATGCGCAGCGCATCGACCACGGCTGCCGCCTCAATCAGTACAAAGCCATCCGCCACAGCCACGTCAAACCGTATCAGCCGGGCCGGTTGATCGGCGGGCGGGGTCCGGTTCGATGTGGTGCGGTCAGGCATGATCAGACTATTGTATGCCCAGACGCCCTCAATTGTCTCGCAAGTTCTGCGATATGATCGGGCCCGACCTCGCAGCAGCCACCGACGATGCTGGCCCCTTGGGCCACCCAGTCCATGGCAAAAGCAGCATAGGCTTCCGGCCCGAGGTCCTTGCGCTGTTCTAGGGCGTCGACCGTCGGAAACTCTTCCAGAAAGCCATCACTGATCTTGGTAAAGCCGTTGGCATAGGCCCCGAATGGTTTGCCAAAGCCCGCCACGATCTCAAGCCCCTGGGCCACGACCTCGGGGCGGGAACAGTTCAGCAGGACGGCATCAGGGGCGTATGTCTCAACCAGTGGGGCAATATCGGTCAGGGGCTCGCCCGAGCGCAACCGCGTGCCATCGAAATCATCCACGCTGACGGCAAGCCAGACCGCAACGCCCTGTCCCGCGCAGGCGCGTAAAGTCGCCTCGCAATGCTCAACAGCGACAACCGTCTCGATCAGCAGGATGTCGGACTTGTCCTTCACCCTTGCCACGACCTCGGCATAGGTGGCCACGGCCTCATCCATCGGCGGGAAGAGATCGGGACGGTAGGACGCCCCCAGCGGCCCAAGCGAGGCGGCCACACGACCACGTCCACCCGCACCATCTCGGGCAGCCTGAGCCGAGCTGAGCGCAGTGTCGAGCAGCAGTTCGAACTTATCGTCCAGCCCAACACGGGCAAGGCGGTCGCGCAGAACAGCATAGGTGTTGGAGGTGGCTACAGTGGCACCGGTCGCAAAGTAGCTTGCATGCACATCGCGCACCAGGTCAGGGTGGTCGATCATCACCTGCGTCGACCAAAGCGGCGTCGGACGATCGCCCGAGCGTTTCACCAATTCCTGACCAATCGAGCCATCTAGCAGAGTGATATCCGCCATCTTCCCCAACTCCTGAGATTTGTTTCAATCCCCGGGATGTACCGGAACAGGGCCCATCGGTACAATATCATATTTCGCGTTGAGCGCGGCCATCCTGGCCTCATCCTCGAAATCTTCGGTCGTCATTGTGGCCATCTCGGCCAGAAAGCCGTCAAAGCCCGAGGGTTGGTAGATCATCAACATCCGCGCAGGTGTCCCGTCTGCCACCCGGCAGGCATGTGGTACACCCGGGGGGACGTGGATGGTGGTGCCGGGCTCAGCCTTGATCCAGTCACCGTCGATATAGAAATCCACGGTTCCATCAAGGAAATAGAACGTCTCGGCATGGGCATCATGCCGATGCAGGCCCAGCGCGAAGCTGGCCTTCAGATTATCCTCCATCAGGGTATAGTCACCGCCCGTCTGAGCCGCGCCAACCTTGACGAAGCTGTGGTCGTTTTCCCAGATGTAATTGGTCCCTTTGCCTGGGGGTAGGTAATGATAGGATTTCGTCATGGGTAAATCTCTGCAAACTTGGATTTATAAAGCGCGATCATCGCCTCTTCCGTCGCGCCTTCGTCATAGGGTGGGGTGCTGAGCGGCTTAACCTCGTCAGCAGAAATCAGGACAAGGGCATTGATCCGGCCCGCCAGATCGCCCCAGATATCACGCCATTTCACGATCAGCGCGTCGAACTCTGCCCCCGGTTCCACGATCCGAACCGCGCCGCGCACGCGCACGCCCTTGCGCAGCCATTGGTCCACAAAGTTCACCTCGGCCTCGGCCAAATTGCCAAGATTACGTATCGTGGCAGGAGAGCGGATTTCGCCAAAGGCGATCGTTTCTTCATCAAGCACCAGAAAAGTACCCTTGGGCGACAAGTGCGGGCGGCCGTCTGGTGTGACGGTGGCCATGAACCCCAAGGGAAAGCGCGCAATCAGGGTTTTGGCGAAATCATTGAGTTTCATTTGGGTTTTCTTACTCGGGCGGAACCAGGACCAGTTTGCCCGCGAATCGCTTGGATTGGAAATCTTCCTGCGCGCGGGCGATGTCCTGCATTGGGTAGGTGCCCGAGATGAGGGGGCGCACAGCACCTGCGTTGACCATGTCAATCAGGGCGGCAAACACCTCGGGCGGTTGATAGGTGCAACCGTGTATGGTGATGTCACGCAGGTAAATACGGCGCAGGTCGGCCTGGACAATGGGCCCACCAATGGCACCAGCCACGGCATATTGCCCGCCAGGCTTCAGCGCATCAATGAGCGCAGGCCAGACATCGCCGCCCACAACGTCAATGACGGCATGAAACCTGTCCCCGGGCAGGGACGCCCCACGTTCCAGCACATCAATCGCGCCAGCATCGCGCACCATCTGCGCCTTAGCGGCCGAGGACACACCCGTGACAACCGCCCCCATGCTCGTAGCAAGCTGCACCGCTGCCAGCCCGACCCCCCCGGATGCTCCGGTGACAAGAACCTGCTGACCCTTACCAACCCCAGCCCGATGTAAAAGCCCTGCGGCCGTACCAAAGGCGGTTGGAATGGCCGCAATCTCGACATCGCTGAGCGGAGAGGAGGTCACGTCGTAAAGATCGGCGGCATTGACCGCGCAATACTCGGCAAAGGCTCCATCATATTCGGAACCGAGCGCCTCAAACCCCACGGGGTTATCCGGCGTCGGGCGGGGCTGATTTATAGGACATGTCACCCGTTGGCCCAGTGCAAAGCCAGTGACGCCTGAACCCAGTTCCACGACCTCACCACAAAGATCACCACCCTGGATACGCGGAAAATGCAGCGCGCCGCCCCAGCCGCCTTCGGCATCGTCCCCGACGGCGTTGGTGTCTTCGGTCGCCCCTGTCACCTCCGTGGCGTACCAGCCAATGCGCGTATTGATATCGGTGTTGTTGACCCCTGCGGCCAGGACCCGGACCACCACCTGGCCCGGACTGGCGACGGGCATTGGAATGTCGTTGCGCCATTCCAATGCCTCAGGACCGCCATGGCGGGTCAGGTAGACACCTGACATTGTTTTGGGCCTTGCCATGATGTTTTCCTCTTTCACCCGTCCGTGCCGGGTGTGGACCGCGCGGTTACGCGCGGAGCCGTTCGTTTTCAGGATCCCACATCGGCGCATCGGCCTGAACCGTTGCCTTGCGGCGTTCGCCGTAGATCTCGACCTCAAGCTCATTGCCGGCCTCGGCAAGATCGGCGCGGACAACACCCAGGGCCACCGAGGCATTCACCCGGTATCCCCAAGCGCCCGAGGTAGTCTCACCCACAACTTCGCCCTCATGCCAGATCGTCGACATATAGGGAGCATCCGCATCGCCTGCGTCGACCTTGAGTGCGACAAAGGCCTTCTTGCGCCCTTGCTGCTTTTCATTCAGCAAAGCAGCCTTGCCGGTGAAGTCCTGTGGTTTGTCGAACTTCACGAAACGTTCCAACCCACCTTCGAGCAGGGAATAATCGGTCGACAGATCGCCTTTCCATGCGCGATACCCCTTTTCGATGCGCAGGGAGTTCAGGGCATACATACCGAACGGTTTTGCCCCGGCATCAAGGATCGCGTCATATATGGCCGGGATCGCTTCGTTTAGGCCATGGACTTCCCAGCCCAGCTCACCCGTAAAGCTGACCCGGATCAGGAAGGCTTTCTGACCTGCAACTGTGCAGAACTGATGCGTCAGCCACGGGCTCGAGAGATCGGCATCGGTGATCCCGGCAAGTAACTCACGGGATTTCGGGCCCGCCACGAGAAGCGCATCTCGTTCATTGGTGGTCTCATTCACACTGACCCCTTCGGGCAGGGATTTACGTACCAGCTCGCCATCATGCCACTGAGCCGTGGCAGCGGTGATCAGCACAAAGCTGTCCTCTTCCAGACGGATGCAGGAGAACTCGGTCAAGATGCGGCCACGGGTATCGGCGACATAGACCAGGTTCATACGACCGATTTTGGGCAGACCCCCCGTCACGAAGCCACGCAACCATTCATCCGCACCTGCGCCCTGAATCCATAGCCGTGTGAATCCCGGTAGATCCAGCACGCCACAGGCGTCTCGTACCGCTTCACACTCTTCCTTGATACGCTGCTCCCACGGGCCAGAGCGGCCCCATGTGTGGGTGGCTTCCTCACTGGTGTCATCACCGGGCTGGGCAAACCAGTTGGCCCGTTCCCACCCGTTATAGACACCCATCACGCCGCCAAGTTCGGTGATCTTATCATGCACCGGGGACAGCTTCTTGTTGCGCGCGGCAGGCCATTCATGCTGCGGGAAGTGCATGGCATATTCGTTGCCATAGACCTCCATCCCCTTCTGGTCGCAATAGTCCTGATCAGTGTAATCGGTGTAGCGTCGGGGGTCGACGCTCCACATGTCCCATTCGGTGTATCCGTCGGTGATCCATTCAGCCAGCACCTTGCCCGCACCGCCAGCCTGGGCGATTCCAAAGGTAAAGACACAAGCCTCAAAAGCGTTCGCAACACCCGGCATCGGGCCAAGCAGGGGCAGACCATCGGGGGCGTAGGGAATGGGGCCGTTGATGATCCGCTCGATCCCTGCCGTGCCAGAAAGCGGCACCCGCTCCATGGCGTCGGCCACGATATCCTCGATCCGGTCAAGGTCATCGGGATAGAGCTGGAAGCTGAAATCATCGGGCATCCGGTCATCTTCAGTCATCCAATGACCCTTGCAGTTGGGCTCATACGGGCCAATGTTAAAACCGCCCTTTTCCTGGCGCAGGTAGTAGGACACATCCACGTCGCGGATCAGGGGCAGCTTGCCACCGTTTTCCTTGGACCAAGCCTCAATTTCCGGGATCTGCGATGTCAGAACGTATTGGTGGCTCATGACCATCATGGGCACGGTGCGCCCGCCGTAAGGCTTGAACCATTCACCGACTTGCTGGGCATAGTAGCCAGCCGCGTTGACGACATAGTCACATTCGACATCACCTTTTTCGGAATGCACGATCCAGCTTTTGTCTTCTTTCTGGGTGACGCCAGTCACCGGGCAGAAGCGGACGATCTGCGCACCCATGTCGCGGGCACCCTTGGCCAACGCCTGTGTCAGCTGGGCGGGGTCGATATCACCATCGGTCGGATCCCACAGTGCACCCACCATGTCATGCGTTTCGAGGAAGGGATATTTTGCCTTTGCCTCTTCGGGCGTCATGATCTTCATGTCGATGCCCTGATAGCGACCCATGGAGCAGGCGCGCTCAAACTCCTGCATACGTTCCTGGCTGTGCGCAATCCGGATAGAGCCCGTCTGATGATAGTTCATTGGATAGTCGACCTCGGCCCCCAGTCGCGCGTAAAGCTGAGTCGAGTAGCGTTGCATATTCATGATCGACCAGCTTGTCGAGAAGGTCGGACAGTTGCCCGCGGCGTGCCATGTGCTGCCTGCTGTCAGCTCGTTTTTCTCCAGCAGGACACAATCGGTCCAGCCAGCTTTGGCCAGGTGGTAAAGGCATGAGGCACCTACCGCGCCGCCGCCGATGATGACAACCCGTGCCTTGGTGGGAAAGTCAGCCATTTCTGTCGTCTCCTATCGAAACTGCCCTGCAGTCCAATGCAGGGATGTGGGTGGATATGGAATGGTCAGGGGCATCAACCTTACTGCTCCCAGACCAACCGGGTTGCGCGCCCGGCAAACATGACCGCCAACAGGCGGTTGAGGCTTCGCACTCGGAATCTGAGTGCGTTGTAAAAAGCGCCCGCAAGCACGCCCAGGCTTAGGGCAAAGGCGAAGATGACCGCAAAATTTGCCCCCGGCGTGATGTCAAGCAGAAGCCCAGGCTCGAACCGAATGATCACCTCCCACATGTCAGGCCCTTTCTGGCAGCGCGCTGCTGCCCAGCAGGATGCCGTAAACGACAAAGCAGGCCGCCATACCCCGGCGTAGCCAAACATTGAAAAGCATGCCCAGCGCCATTCTGCCCAAGCCCGCACCAAGGGCGGTGTAGGTGAGGTAACTGATGGCGGTGATGGTCAGCGCGGTCGGTACGATCACCCACATCTGGCTCCAGATCGGGATGTCGGGCTGGACGAACTGGCTGAATGCGGCAAGGTAGCCTGCCATACTTTTTGGGTTGATCGTGGCGATGATGAAGGCGCGCCAATAGATGGCCGTAGTGGGCCGCTCGTCCGCTCTGACGGGTTGCCTCGCCTGCAACCAGCCCCGGATACCCAGGTAGATGAGAACCCCGGCACCGGCGAATTTCATCACCTGGAAAGCCGCCGGTGAAGCCGCGATCAGCGCGGTCACGCCCGCCGCCGACAAGGTAAGGAACAACAGTGCCTGTGTCAGGATCGCTGCAACACCCGGTAGCGCCCGGCGAAAGCCCAGGGTCATGCCGTTGTGGATGCAATTCGCCGCGTTTGGCCCCGGCGTTGTGACGAACACCACCCAGAACAGCGCGAATATGGTCCAGGCCTCCCAGCTCATCGCACCCTCAATAGACCGGCGGCGCGATCACCCAGATCGCGACGACGGGTGCATCATAAGGATTGGACCAGCGGTACTCTTCCCCACGGCAGCGAAAGCTGTCGCCGGGTCCAACCGTAAATTCACGGTTGCCAATCTTGAGATCAAGCTGGCCAGAAATGATATAGCCCACCTCCTGCGTGGGCCGGTTCGCAGCCTTCTGCATCGCGGAACGGGGACGGAAGGTGGAGTGGATCACCTCGAAGTCATCGGTCAGGTCGGGCGAGAGCAATTCCTCGATCAGCCCTTCTTCACCCGACCCCATCGGCCGCCGCGCACCAGAGCGCACGACATAGCCCTGTTCTTCCACCGGCGCGCTATCGTGGCCAAAGAGCAGCGACATCGGAACGCCCAGCACCGCTGCGATCTGGCGCAGGTCAGAAATGGACGGATCGGAGAGGTCACGCTCTACCTGGCTGAGCCAACCGACAGAACGGCCCAGCGCCTCGGCAAGGTCGGACAGGGTTTTGCCACGAGCCTTTCGCAAGGCCCGCATATCGGCCCCAAGGGTCCGCGCGGGATGTGGCAGCGTTTGATCCAAGAGACTCACTTACATGAAAAAACAGCCTTGAATTTCAAGCTGATAGGTTACTGTGAAAATTTCAATACTTTTTTCACGCCGCGCTGCAGCAAGACGGGCTGGGGCCGGGACCGATTTTCGCCCGATATGCCCGCGGGTCAGATGCGCTCGATCGCGATAGCCGTACCTTCGCCGCCGCCGATGCAGATCGCTGCAACCCCGCGTTTGAGGTCACGTTTTTCCAGCGCGTTGAGCAGCGTCACCATGATCCGCGCGCCGCTCGCCCCAATCGGATGTCCCAGCGCACAAGCGCCACCATTCACGTTCACCTTCTCGCGCGGCAAGGCCATTTCATGCATGAAAGCCATGGGCACCACAGCGAAGGCTTCGTTCACTTCCCAAAGGTCGACATCCTCTTTGGTCCAGCCGATGGCAGCCAGAAGCTTTTGCGCAGCGGGCACCGGGGCCGTGGTAAACCAGCCCGGCGCCTGCGCGTGGCTGGCATGGCCCAGGATGCGCGCGCGTGCTTTCAGCCCACGGGCCTCGACCGCCTCCGATGAGGCCAGCACAAGGGCTGCTGCCCCATCGGAAATGGACGAGGAATTTGCTGGCGTTACCGTGCCATCCTTGCGGAAGGCCGGCTTGAGGTGAGGGATCTTATCGGGTCGGGCCTTGCCAGGTTGCTCATCTTCGGAGATCGTGACTTCGCCCTTGCGGGTCCTAAAAGTGACTGGCGCAATCTCTCCCTTGAACGCGCCACTTTTCTGGGCGGCAAGTGCCCCTTCAAGCGACCCTATGGCATAGGCATCCTGCGCCTCGCGCGTGAACTGGAACGTTTCGGCGCAGTCTTCGGCAAACGTGCCCATCAGGCGGCCCTTGTCATAGGCATCCTCCAGCCCATCGAGGAACATGTGGTCTTGCGCCGCTGCGTGACCGATCCGCGCCCCGCCGCGCATGTTGGGCAAAAGATACGGAGCGTTTGACATGCTTTCCATGCCGCCTGCAATCATCGCCTCGGTATGGCCAAGGGCGATCTGGTCAAAAGCGATCATGGCCGCCTTCATGCCAGAGCCACACATCTTGTTGAGCGTCGTGGCGGGCACCTCTTCGCCCAGCCCACCATGAAAGCCCGCCTGACGGGCCGGGGCCTGACCCTGACCGGCAGGAAGAACGCAGCCCATGAGCACTTCATCCACGGTCTGCGCACCAGCATCCGCAAGTGCCGCACGGATCGCCGCGCCACCCAGAACCGGGGCCTCGACCCCGTCAAAGTCGCCCTGAAATCCACCCATCGGTGTGCGCGCTGCGCCTGCGATGATCACGTCCTTCATCCGAGTGCTCCCCCTAATCGAATTTGGCCAGAAGATACCGAATGGTAAGATTTGCCGTCTAGCCTGCCCGTATTACTACCTATTCGAGACGAAACATGGAACTTGATACCAAAACCTCAGGAAATGCGCAGATCGTAACCCCGATAGCAGAGCGGATAGACGCCGCTGTCGCCACTCGCTTCAAGGATGCCATGCGGGATGCCACAGACGAGGGGTCGTCACGTGTGATTCTCAACCTTGGACAGGTGAATTTTGTGGATTCGAGTGGCCTTGGGGCGATCGTAACGATGATGAAACATCTCGGCTCGAACCGGAAAATGGATCTCGCCGGGTTGAACCCGGATGTAGAAAAGGTGTTTCGGCTGACACGCATGGATAGCGTTTTCAATATCTATGTGGATGTTGATACCGCCATGGCCGGGGCCCCGACATGAGGCTTGGGGTGGCCATTCTAGATGAGGCGGCAACGGGGCAACCGGTGATGGGCGGGCATAGGTTTCTCAGGGTGTTTTCCATTGGTCATCTAACCATTCGGGATGTGCTGGCAGAGATGCGTGGGCATCTGGAGCATGCGGTACTGGATGACAACCTGACATCCCGGGTCGAGCTGACGCTGGCGGAGCTGCTCACCAATATTTTGGAACATGCATTCGAGGGCGCACGTGGTAGCAAGGTGATCGTTGATGTGGACACCTCAAACGAACGGGTAAAAGTGGTGATTTGCGATCACGGCAAGCCGATGCCGGGTGGGGTACTGCCCGCAGGTTTGCTGCCTGATATAGACGTCGCACGCGCTGACATACCCGAGCACGGGTTTGGGTTGCATATTATCAGGGCTCTCACTGACCGGCTCGACTACCACAGGATGGGCGGGCAGAACTGGACTACAGTAGAGTTTGATATCGGCTAAAGGACCAGTTACTGCTCAGCTTGTAGCGGACGACATTTTTGTCAAATCGGTCATGTTGCTCGTGCGGTGATCTGGTAAATGTGGCTGCGACAGTTTCCAGGCGGTGAAACAAACGCGAAACTCTGGGTTTTGTGCGCAAAAGGTCGCTTTTGGTTGCAGTAAGTATAATCCAGAGCAGTTTGAGGCGCCATTGATGGGGTCAACCTTATGGGCCGGTTTGCAGTTCCGGCCCTTAGCTTGCGCCATGGTCGCGTCGCCCCAAGCTGCTTAAAATGAAATTTCGTCTTGGTACGGGTACCGGCACCACTCAATCCCTCACGCCGCTGAGCGCATTTTGACAGTTACCGTGATCGTATCACGCCCACCGGACTTCGAGTTGTAGAGCGCCTTGTCCGCTTGGTCGATTAGCGCCTCGGCATTCAGTCCCTCTCGCCGGCGCGCCGGGTGAACCAGCGTGGCGCCGATGCTTACCGTCACACGCAACGGATCGCAGCTTTCCTTCAGGTCCACCGACATCTCTCGCACCGTCTGACCCAGCCGCCAGGCCAGCGCGCGCACATCCGCAAGCGATGTGTCGGGCACCGCGATCAGGAATTCCTCACCGCCCAATCGCGCGATCATCGCCCCGGCGGGCAGCACTTCTTTCATGACCGCAGCAGAGCCCGCGAGCACCCGGTCACCCACCGCATGTCCATACGTGTCGTTGACCGCTTTGAAGTGATCTAGATCGGCAATCATGACAGCGAAACTGCTGCCATCAGCCTCAGCCTGGTCAATCATCCGATTGAGAAACACCTGCGCAAAGCGGCGATTATGAATGCCCGTCAGCGGATCAAGCACCGCCGCCTGTAACCCGTTCTCCAACTGGCCGCGCAACGCGTCCGAGCGTTTCTTGCGCGCCATGTTCAGCGTCATGCGAAAGGCCAGTTCCCGGTCCTGACCCGCATAAGAGACGACATCACAGGCCCCCATATCCAGCAGCTTGGAGGTGTTCTGCGCCATATCTCCCTCGATCAGGGCGATCAGGCGCATGTCGCGGCTAACTGGTCCGGCCTGCAACTCTGCGAGGCTGCGCAACCCGTTGATCTCCTGTTCCGGCCCGATATGCAGCAGCGCCACATCCGGACGCGGCATCGCCTCACTCAGCGTCAAAGCCTCGGTGTAGGCGCCGGTGGCCACCTCATAGCGACAGAAGGGTCGGATCCTCTGGCGGATACGTTTGGCTCTCACTTGATTGGAGGACAGGATCAGCGCCCGCTCAGGCCCTGAAAAGCCCAGCGGGTCGTCTGCAAAGCCCAGCGCGCTGGCAGTGTTCACATGCATCGCAAGATCACAATCCAGCCTGCGCTGGCGCAGAAGTGCCCTGAGGCGGGCAAAAAGTTCTTCTTCATGGAACGGATGGGTCAGCACATCCGCTGCACCGGACAAAAGCGCGGCAAAGCGGGCCTCCTCGTCCAGCTGGCTCAATATCATGAGGACCGGCGGCGCGGGGTGGGGGCAGACCCGCTCCAGCCGCCGGATCAGATCACCCGGGTCCATATCCGGTAGCGAATTGCCAATGATCAGCAGATCAGGCGGGTCCTGCAGACAGACGCGCGTCGCCTCCTGCGCGGTACCGGCCTGCGAGACCACGTAATAGGCCGCGGTCAGTTGTGACTTCAAAATGATCCGGTTCGTCACGAGGGCGTCAACGATCAAAACATGTCCCGTCATGGTCGGAAACACCTTTCACCTTGCTCTTTCTCTCAGGACAACTATCCCTGAGA
Source organism: Roseovarius sp. (assembly GCA_963691795.1). Lineage (GTDB taxonomy): Bacteria > Pseudomonadota > Alphaproteobacteria > Rhodobacterales > Rhodobacteraceae > Roseovarius. The sequence continues at coordinate 1,627,636 of OY829373.1, read as the reverse complement.
TTGGTTAAGAAAACCTTTTCAGGATTTAAGGATCATGACGATGACGCCCGATGCCGCTGAAAAGATTGGGCTCAAATGTCTTGCCTGGCTGGTAGGTGAGGAAGATTTGCTGCCGGTCTTTCTTGGCGCCACAGGCGCGTCCGAAGCCGATCTGCGCACCAGTGCTTCAGACCCTGTTTTTCTTGGCTCTGTACTAGATTTCTTGCTGATGGACGACGCCTGGATCCTCCAGATGAGCACCGCAACAGGCCTCGCGCCAGACTTGCCCTACCAGGCCCGACAGGCCCTGCCAGGCGGCGATAACATGCACTGGACCTGAGGGGACATCATGGTGAACCCAAGTGATAGAAAGGTTGACGCGCTGATCTTTGACAAGGACGGCACGCTGTTCGATTTTCACGCTACATGGAGCACGGCCTTCGCCACCCTTATCGAAGAGCTGGCCGAGGGCGACCCCGCCCGCCGTTCCCGGCTGGCCGACAGCCTGCATTTTGATCTCAACGCGGGTCTCTTTCATCCCACCAGCCCCGTGATCGCAGGGACCAACCGCCAGGCGGCGGAATATGCCGCGCGCGCGCTGCCCGAACGCAATGTGGATGACGTGGAACGCCAGATGGAGGCCTTTGCCTCCGATGCGCCTCTTGTCCCCGCAGTACCGTTGGTCCCGCTGATGCAGGCCTTTCTGGACGATGGTCTGCAACTCGGTGTCATGACCAATGACAGCGAGGTCAGTGCCCGAGCCAACCTGCGCAGCGCCGGTATCCATCATATGTTTGCCATGGTTATCGGCTTTGATAGCGGCTTCGGCGCGAAGCCGGCACCCGACCCGCTGCTCGGTTTTTCCAATGCCACCGGGATTACACCCGCGCGCTGCGCCATGGTGGGTGACAGCATCCATGATCTGATCTCGGGCCGCGCGGCTGGCATGCAGACCATCGCGGTCCTGACCGGCGTGGCCGACGCACCAGAGCTGCACCCCTATGCCGACATCGTGCTCGACCATGTCGGACAAATCCCGGATTGGCTGACCAAATGACACGCGGTGCAGGCTACGGGCTATTGCTGGCTTTGCTAGGGACGCTGATCCTTACGCCCGACGCCATGTTCATGCGTTTGTCCGAAATGGACGGCTTCCAGATGTCTGCCTGGCGCGGGTTTCTGATGGGTGGAGTGCTGCTGACAGCGTGGGTGCTAACCAGCCGCGACAAGGCCGGGGATATCGCGCAGATCAACACCCGGGCCGGGTTGGCTATCATCATCTGCCAATTCTTCAACTCGATGCTGTTCTGCCTTGGTATCGCCGCGGCACCCGCCGCGATCGTGTTGATCGGGATTGCAGCGGTCCCGGTGTTTTCGGCCGTGCTCAGCTGGCTGGTCCTGAGGGAACCGACGCACGCTCTGACCTGGGCAGCCATTGGCGCGGTCATGATCGGCATCGCCATCGCAGTGACTGGGGAAGAAGAGGTCACACTGGATACGCGCGCGGTGATCGGCGCGGTGTTCGGGCTGGGCGTGGCAATGGTTCTGGCGCTCAATTTCGTGATCCTCCGGGCGCAGCAGCGCTTGCCGATCATGCTGCTGATTGGGATCGGCGCAGTGCTGGCCGGTGTAAACGGGCTGATCATCACCGGACCGGCGAACATGATGACGGGCACACCCTGGGCCATGATCCTTACCGGCGGGATCGTGCTGCCGCTGTCGTTCTACCTGCTATCCCTATCGGCGCGGTATACGCATGCGGCAAATGTGAGCCTGCTGATGCTTCTGGAAACAGTGCTGGGGCCGCTTTGGGTCTGGCTGGCCGTGGGCGAAACGCCCACCGGTCCCATGCTGATCGGCGGGGCGATCGTGGTGGTGAGCCTTGCGCTTTACCTCGTGCTCACCCGCCGAAGATATGCGCCAAGCACAACCTGATCACGCAGGCAGAAGCGCGCCCCTCTCTCCCAGCAGCCAACGAGCCAAATTAATGACGTCAAAGGCCAGCGAGATGCAGATGCTGACCAGAAACACGAGCGTGACGGCGCGCACCCAGCTCGTGATTGCCTCCCCTCTGAGTGCCAATACCAGGTAAAGGGCCAGCGGCCCCCAGACCATCACATGCGCCAGCCCCAAAAGCCGGACATATCCGACCTCGGCATAGAGCCACTGCATAAAAACGTAGTTGCACAGCGTGGCAACCGCGATCACCCCGCCGTGTTGACGAGACTTTGGTCGCAGGGCCAGCGCGCCCATAGCCACAAAAGCGATGACCGCGAGCCATGCCACCCAGACCTGAATCCAGAGGGCTTGGGTTGCGATGGCATCAGATAGGGACATGGGTCGGGCTTCCGTGGCTATTTGCAAAGGCTTGTGACATACGACCCCACACTTGGACAATGCACCAAAGCCTTTGATGCTGAGGGGCAGGATCTTTCAAAAACACATGATGGTTTTGGCATTTCATCCCGCTTGATCAGGATGTGAGGGGTGGTTTGCTGGGGTCCCTTTCGCGAATGCGTACCACAACTCAGCCTTTAGGCATCAAACCCTGTTTGCCCCACCGCGCCTCCAGCGTCTCGATTGCCGCGATCCGCTCCACCGTCTTGGGGTGACTCATCAGCCATGCCGGCATCGCTCCACCGCGCGACTGGGTGATGTTATCGAGCTTGTGAAAGAGCGACTTTTGCGGCCCCGTCCCAATCCCCGCTTTGGTCAGCAGTGCGGCGGCATACTCATCCGCCTCATATTCATCCTTGCGCGAAATCCGCGCGGCCAGAAGCGTCGCCACGCCGTTGGCAATGAAAACACCCACACCTGGCAGAAACCGCGACAACACCATCGCCAATGCGGTGCGCAGCGCGTTCTGGCCGGAGAAATCGATCATCCGCCGCCGCGTATGCCCCAGCGCTACATGGCCCAGCTCATGGGCGATCACGCTGGCCATCTCCTCGGCCGTCACCTCCCCGTTCTGGAATTTGCGATAAAACCCCCGCGTGATGAAAATCCGCCCATCGGGTGCGGCCAGCCCATTGATTGGGTCAATCTCGTAGATATGCACCCGAATGCGCGGCAGATCGAGCGCTTCTGCCATCTGCGCAGTTAACCCGTTCAACCGCCGGTCCGCCAATATGGTAGAGCGTACGTCCAGCTCCCGCTTCGTGCGCCAGGCCGAGAAACGAAACATGGCTAGGCCATAGATCACGGCCAGAAGGATAGGCATCAGTTTGAACATAGGAAAGATATGGGGGGATCAGGTAGCTTCGGCAAGACGATTTCCACCCAAACCCCAAGCCTTGCGATGGCTGACGCGCGCCTGCGCTTACTTCTCTAGGGCAGGGTTTCACCCCGTGACCCCTTCACCGCACCAGCAAATCCAGCGGTTGGCGCGAAAGCCGCTCAACACCTCCCTCCGTCACCAACACCGAATGCCCGGTGCACATGGCCAGCCCAGTGTCGCTGTTCATCAGGATCATATGCAAGAAAAACACCTGCCCCGACTGCATCACCAACGGATTGCCCTCGTAAAACATAGGGAACTCCACCCAGATCGGGTTGAACACGGCCCCCATTGCATAGCCGCAGGCCTGCATCCGCGCCTGCCCGAACCCATGATTATCAAAGACGCGCGCATGGGCGTCAAAGACATACCCCATCGGGTCCCCGGGCCGGATCGCTGCCTCGCAGGCCTCAATCGCCTCGACCGTGGCGGCGTGCATCCGCTTTTGCGCGTCTGATGGTGTGCCGATCACCACCGTGCGCATCATCGCCGCATGATAGCGCGCATAGGCCCCCGACCATTCCCACGTCATCTGGTCCTGCGCGCCCAGATAACGCCGACCCGAGTAATACCGGCATAGCAAAGCCCCCGAACCCGAGCCGAGAATGAACTCATTGCCCGCATAATCGCCGCCGCCCTTGAACACCGCACCCTGCATGGCGGCCAGGATATCGCCCTCGAACGCCCCCGCGCACGTCTTGGCCAGGCCTGCATCCATCGCATCATCCGAAAGTACAGCCGCCTTGCGATGCATCTCGATCTCAGCCGGTGATTTCACCCGCCGCAGCGCCGGGAAAAGATCAGAGTGATCCTCCACCCCCGGCAAGGCCCCACGCAAAAGCTGACCGTTGAAATCACTCAAGCCCGAGGTCTTGGATTCAAACCCGATCTGACCTCTCACAACACCCAACTCGACGAGCAACGCCTTCAAATGCTCCGCCGGGTTTGAGCCTTCATATTCCGGCCAGACCTGGATCTGGTCATCGCGAAGTACAGATGTCAGCTGCGCCTGCCGCAGATCTGGCAACCGGGTCATCAGCCGCATCTCACCCCCGGCGGTCATCACAAGACACTGGAACATCGCAAAACCAAACGTGTCATAGCCAGTGAGCCAATACTGGCTTTCGGGCGCAAAAAGCAGCATCGCATCCAGCCCCGCCGACTCGATAGCCGCTTGCGCCCGGGTCTGCCGGGACTGGTATTCTGAAATGGCGAAATTGGGGGGCATAGTCTCGACCCTCGGGTTGGTTTTCATCTCAGGGTGCTCGATCAGGGTAAGCGCGTAAAGAGAGCATGATCCAAGCATGTGGGCCGCGCGCGGAATGAAGCTACAAACCTCGTCACCTACACATCCGTTTGTAGACGAACCTGCGGCCACTGGCCCCGTAACTACGGCAGCGCACTAGTGCGGAGGCTTCTTATGCACCCATTTGGCGACCTGATTGTATCGGCGCGACACAGGACAGCCTTAAAGCTGGGCAGTTTAAAAGAAAGTCTGGTAGGCCCGGAGGGACTCGAACCCCCAACCAAAGCGTTATGAGCGCTCTGCTCTAACCAATTGAGCTACAGGCCCGACCTGACCCCGTCTCTACCAGATGCACCCAAAGCGTCAACCCGGACCCGTAGATCGGGGTCGAGCCCAGAGCGCTCGCTCCACGAGCTGCGCCCACATTGTCTAGAAACCTTGGCCGAATTGCACCCATGGAAGGGGATTCTCCACCCTGCAACGCCCGCATGTTTAACACCGCCAAAGCTATCAAACCGCACCGACGCAATACCGACGGGATACTGACACCAAAACCGATGCGCAGTTTTTCCACCAAATCCGCCCATTAACCCTGATTCGCGCGCGCTGACGCCCCAAGGCGCTTTTCAACGCCCCCCGCATGAGGTAACCCGCGCGCAGATAATGGGGACCAGATGACCGGGAAAGGACCTCCCATGAGTGACGGCAAAAACGGCATCACATATGCCGATGCAGGTGTGGATATTGACGCGGGCAATGCCTTGGTAGAGCGGATCAAACCCGCTGCCAAGCGCACCATGCGACCGGGCGTGATGGCAGGACTTGGCGGGTTTGGCGCGCTCTTTGATCTCAAGGGCGCTGGCTATACCGATCCCATCCTTGTGGCCGCCACAGATGGCGTGGGCACCAAGCTGCGGATCGCGATTGACACCGGCTTTGTCGACGGTGTGGGCATCGACCTTGTGGCTATGTGCGTCAATGACCTTGTGTGTCAGGGGGCAGAGCCGCTCTTTTTCCTCGACTACTTCGCCACAGGCAAGCTGGAGACCGATCAGGCCGCGCGCATCATCGAAGGCATTGCAGAGGGCTGCCTACGCTCAGGCGCTGCGCTTATCGGTGGTGAAACAGCCGAGATGCCAGGCATGTATGAGGCAGGCGATTTTGATCTCGCCGGCTTTGCCGTTGGCGCGATGGAGCGTGGTGCCGACTTGCCCCGCAATGTGACCGAAGGTGACGTTCTGCTGGGTCTGGCCAGCGACGGTGTGCATTCCAATGGCTACAGCCTTGTGCGCAAGCTGGTCGAGGTTTCGGGCCTTGGCTGGGACGATGACTGCCCCTGGCAGGAAGGCTCTTTGGGCGCAGCCCTGCTGGCCCCGACGCGGCTTTATGTCAAGCAGGCGCTGGAGGCCGTGACCGCTGGTGGCGTGCATGCCCTAGCCCACATAACCGGCGGTGGAATAACAGAAAATCTGCCCCGCGTCCTGCCAGATGACATGGGGGCAGAGGTGGATCTGAACGCCTGGGCCCTGCCCGGTGTGTTTGCTTGGCTGGCTAAGACGGGCGGCATGGATCAGGCTGAAATGCTCAAGACCTTCAACTGCGGCGTGGGCATGGTTCTGGCCGTATCCCGGGACCACGCGACAGCGCTCGAGTCGCTGCTGACCCAAGCGGGTGAGACTGTGATCCGAATGGGCCACGTGACCTCTGGCACGGGTGTGCGTTGTACAGGTTCACTCCTGTGAGCATCCGCACCGCCATCCTGATCTCGGGCGGCGGCTCCAACATGGTGGCGCTGGTCGACAGCATGACGGGCGATCACCCCGCAAGGCCCTGCCTGGTCTTTTCAAACAACCCCGATGCGGGCGGTCTGGCCAAGGCCAAAGCCCGTGACGTGCCAACGGCGGTGGTGGATCACAAACCCTTCAAGGGCGACCGCGTGGCATTTGAGGACGCGCTACATGCCAAGTTGGTCGAGGCCGAGGTGGAACTGATCTGCAACGCCGGTTTCATGCGTATCCTGACCGAGGGGTTCGTAAACAAGTGGGCGGGTCGGATGCTGAACATCCATCCCTCCCTACTGCCCAAATATCCCGGCCTGAACACCCACGCACGCGCGCTTAAGGCCGGCGATAGCGAGGCCGGCTGCACCGTGCATGAAGTCATCGCCGATCTTGACGCAGGCCCCATCCTTGGCCAGCGCCGTGTGCCGATCCTGTCGGGTGATACGCCAGAGGTGCTGGCTGCACGGGTGCTGAAGGAAGAGCATATCCTATACCCCACCGAACTGCGTCGCTTTGCGGAAACACTTTTTTAACCGACATCAATCACAATCAACATCTGAGCCCGTTCATGGGGGGGTCAGGTTCGTCGGGTAGAGAAGATTTTGGAGCGGGTGATGAGATTCGAACTCACGACATTTACCTTGGCAAGGTAACGCTCTACCCCTGAGCTACACCCGCATCCTTGGGTGAGGCGTGAGATATAAACTCTGGCGCTGGCCTGCAAGAGGAAAATCACCCATCAGGCACAGAAAATCACCATTGGCGGCCGGCCCAGCCATCAAACCAGGGCAAGGCCCAAACAAACAAGGGCGCTCAGGCCAAGCATGGTAAATGTCAGGACCATGCCAACGATCCGCAGGATCACGATCTGGGGCGTCATGCCGATGCAAATAGCATGGCAGATGCGACCACCAACCAGCATGACACCCTAAACATGCACCGCCCATAACGGCGCGCCACCCAACTCGGTCAGAAGCAATAGAACAAGGCGTAGGGGCGCATACTCGGCGCAGTTGGCCTGCACCCATATACACTTGATCAGTACCTTGTCACCACCATCCCCAACCGAAATCAGCGCAGTCCGCCGCCGCGCGACCACCCGCGCATTCAGCACGATCAAAAGCAGCGCCAGAAGTCCCGTGCAAAGCAGTATGGCCGATATTTTGGCCGCGTTACTCCAACTCGATCATAAGGTCCTTGGCATCGATCTGGCCCTGCGCCTGCACATGGATCGCTGTGACCGTGGCGTCGCGCTCAGCATAAATACCGGTTTCCATCTTCATGGCTTCGATGGTCAGCAGTGGATCGCCCTCTTTAACCTTCTGGCCTACCTGTACCGACACGGTGGTGACAACACCCGGCATCGGCGCACCTACATGATTGGGGTTGCCCAACTCCGCCTTCGGTCGGGCGGCGGTTGACGCCTTCACCATGCGGTTGGGCACTCTGATGATCCGAGGCTGGCCGTTGAGTTCGAAGAACACCTTCACCTCGCCTTTTTCATCGGTTTCACCAATCGCCTGCATCCGGATTTCCATGGTCTTGCCCGGGTCGATCTCAACACTGATCTCATCGCCCGCCTGCATCCCGTAGAAGAAGTTCTTTGTGGGCAGGGTCCGGACGGGACCATAAGTGCGATGGCGGCCCATGTAATCCAGGAAAACCTTGGGATACATCAGGTAGCCGGACAGGTCCTCATCATCCACTGCCTTGCCCTCAAGCATTTCGCTGAGCTCTTTACGTGTGGCTGCCAGATCATTGGGCTTGAGGTGCTTGCCCGGACGTTCCGTGTTGGGCGCTTCATCCTTAAGCACCTTGCGGACAATCGTCTCGGGGAACCCGCCCGGAGGCTGACCAATGTTGCCGCGCATCATGTCAACCACGCTATCGGGGAAGGCCACGTCACGGTCGGGGTTCTCGACATCCGCACGCGTGAGCCCTTGGCTGACCATCATCAGCGCCATGTCACCTACCACCTTCGAGGACGGTGTCACCTTCACAATATCGCCAAACATGGCGTTCACATCGGCATAGGTCTGCGCCACATCAGGCCAGCGATCATCCAACCCTAGGCTGCGGGCCTGCGCCTTGAGGTTGGTGAACTGGCCACCTGGCATCTCGTGCAGGTAAACCTCGGAAGAGGGCGCCTGCATCCCTGTCTCAAACGCAGCGTAATGGGCGCGAACATTGTCCCAATAATCCGATATCTCGCGCACTGCACCAATATCCAGTCCGGTGTCCCGCTCGGTGTGGGCCAGGGCCTCAACTACCGTACCAAGCGTGGCCTGCGACGTGTTGCCAGAGAGTGCATCCATCGCACAATCTACCGCATCCACCCCGGCTTCCGAGGCTGCCAGGATGGTCGCCGTGGCCACACCTGCAGTGTCATGTGTATGGAAGTGGATCGGCATACCAACTTCCTGCTTGAGCGCTCGGATCAGTACCCGCGCTGCGCCTGGCTTAAGCAGGCCCGCCATGTCCTTGAGACCCAGCACATGCGCGCCCGCAGCCTCCATTTCCCGTGCCATATCAACGTAGTACTTCACGTCATACTTGGCGCGATCCGGGTTGGTGATGTCCCCTGTGTAACAGATCGTGCCTTCGCAGACCTTGCCGCTGTCAATGACGGCATCCATCGCGACGCGCATGTTTTCCGTCCAGTTGAGGCTGTCGAACACACGGAACACGTCCACGCCCGTCTCGGCCGCGACGCGCACAAATTCCTGCACTACATTGTCAGGATAATTGGTGTAGCCCACACCGTTGGAAGAGCGCAGCAACATCTGCGTCATCAGGTTGGGCATCGCGGCGCGCAGATCGCGCAGGCGCTGCCATGGACATTCCTGCAGGAAGCGATAGGCCACGTCAAATGTCGCCCCACCCCAGCACTCCATCGAGAAAAGCTGCGGCAGGTTTGCGGCATAGGCCGGCGCCACTTTGATCATGTCGATGCTGCGCATCCGAGTGGCCAGAAGCGACTGGTGCCCGTCGCGCATGGTGGTGTCGGTGATCAGCAAACGGCTTTGCTGGCGCATCCAGTCAGCCACGGCTTGCGGGCCCTTCTGTTCCAGCAGGTTGCGCGTGCCCATCATAGGCTCTGCGCGCAGCGCGGGAGGACGCGGATCCTTCAGATCGGCGCGCGGCTTGGGTTGGTCCTTGGTCTCCGGGTGGCCATTTACGGTGATGTCGGCAATGTAGGTTAGCACCTTGGTGCCCCGGTCCCGACGGCGAGCAAACTTGTAAAGCTCGGGCGTCGTGTCGATGAACTTGGTGGTGTATTCATTCGACAGGAAGGTTGGGTGTTTCAGCAGGTTCTCGACAAAGGCGATGTTGGTGCTGACCCCACGAATACGGAATTCACGCAGGGCGCGGTCCATCCGGGCAATGGCCCCTTCGGGCGTCTGCGCATGGGCCGTAATCTTGACCAGAAGCGAATCGTAATAGCGCGTGATCACGCCGCCGGAATAGGCCGTACCTCCATCCAGACGGATTCCCATGCCAGTCGCCTCACGAAACGCGGTGATACGGCCATAGTCGGGAATGAAGTTGTTCTGCGGGTCCTCGGTGGTGATCCGGGTCTGGATCGCGTGACCGTTCAGTTGAACCTCGCTTTGATCTTTCTTGCGGGTCGCTTCCGCGAGCGTCTTGCCCTCGGAAATGCGGATCTGCGCTTGAACGATGTCGATGCCCGTGACCTCCTCGGTCACGGTGTGCTCGACCTGCACACGGGGGTTCACTTCGATGAAGTAAAATTCCTCCGTTTCCATATCCATCAGGAATTCAACGGTGCCCGCACATTCATAATTTACATGCTTGCAGATCTTGTAACCAAGGTCACAAATCTCGGCGCGTTTTTCGTCGCTCAGGTATGGGGCCGGAGCGCGCTCCACAACCTTCTGATTGCGCCGCTGGACCGAACAGTCCCGCTCGAACAGGTGGTACATGTTGCCATGCTTGTCGCCAAGGATCTGCACCTCCACGTGGCGGGCACGGGTGATCATCTTTTCCAGATATCCCTCGCCATTACCAAACGCAGCTATAGCTTCGCGACGGCCTTCCAGCACCTTTTCCTCAAGCTCTTCAGGTTTGGTGACAGGGCGCATCCCGCGCCCACCGCCACCCCAAGAAGCCTTGAGCATCATGGGATAGCCGATTTCCGCAGCCTGACGGGCCACCTCAGTCATATCATCACCCAGCACCTCCGTGGCCGGGATCACAGGTACGCCGGCATCAATCGCGACACGCCGCGCGCTGGCCTTGTCGCCTAAGGCGCGCATGGTCTCCGCCTTGGGACCGATGAAGGTGATGCCATTGGTATCGCAGGCATCCACGAATTCGGGGTTTTCGGACAGCAGGCCATAGCCGGGATGGATCGCATCGGCACCGCATTGCTTGGCCACGCGGATCACCTCGTCAATGCTCAGATACGCCTCGACCGGACCAAGTCCTTCGCCAATCAAGTAAGCCTCATCCGCCTTAAAACGGTGCAAGCCCAACTTGTCTTCCTCGGCGTAGACCGCAACGGTACGTTTTCCCATTTCATTGGCCGCGCGCATGACGCGAATGGCAATCTCGCCCCTGTTGGCAATCAGGATTTTCTTGAAATCAGCCACTGTCCTGTCCTTCCTTAATCAGAGACGCGGCGCAGAGCTTGAATTGCCGCAGCGCAGCGTAATCGTGGGCACTTTGTAAGATTTGTGAAAGGATTGCGCAATGCGGTTGCACCGGTTTTGCCCACGAGGGCAACAAATTCTGCCCCAACGGGCGGTGCCCCCACCCGGACGGGTACCGTCTGAGCCGATGGGCATCAGATATTTTTGGCCAAAAAAAACAGCGCCATTCTCAAGCTTTTTTCTGGTTCCAAATACCTCCACCGGAGGTAAGAATATCCCAGCGTTTCAAAGTGCAAAAGGCGCGTGGTCGATCATGCGGCCGCGCACCTGTGCCACATGGGTCAGCCCCATCTGCCCCATGCAGGACAGCAGATCCGCCCTGAGAACCTGAGCAAGGTGGCGCGGGCCCACAGGCCCCAATGCGCCAAGCGCGTAGTGCCAGCCGCGCCCAAGCATCACCATATCCGCCCCAAGAGCCACCGCCCGCAGAATATCGAGCCCACCTTCCACACCGCTATCAAACACAAGTGGCAACGTCGTAGCAGCGCGGATGCGGGGCAACATGGCAATGGCAGACGGCGCACCATCAAACTGGCGTCCGCCGTGGTTTGAAACCCAGATCGCATCGACACCGGCCGCCTCAAGCCCGGACAGGTCAGCCTCATTCAGCACCCCCTTGACGATCAGAGGTCCCTCCCACTCGTCCCGCGTGGCCCTCAGGTAATCCCAGTCAGGCGAGGTGCGCAGGTGGTAGCCCGCATGGTCGTTGGAAGTCAGACCAAGGGTACGTTTGGGCGCATAATCGTCGATCAAGCGCATCCTCGGCATGCCACTTTGGGCCATCGCCAGCGCCCAGGCCGGGCGCATCGCCACTTGGGCGAGGATACGCGGGGTGATCCGAGGCGGCTGAGTCAGGCCAGACTTGATCTGGCGTTCCCGGCGGCTGGCCACGGGCAGATCGGCGGTAAAAACCAACGTACCAAATCCTGCCGCCTTTGCCCGGCGCAGCATGTCACGACGCACTTCTGGATCGCGGGGGGTGTAAAGCTGAAACCAACCATGTGGGCCAAGGGCAGATTGCACATCCTCAGGCGTCTGACTGGCCACGGTCGAAAGCGTATAGGGGATACCCGCCCGCGCTGCCTCTCGTGCGAGAATGCGCTCCGCATCAGGCCAGATCAGCCCTGACATCCCCACCGGGGCCACGCCCACCGGCATGTCATGGCGCACACCAAGGAACTCGACCGAGGTATCCGCCTCTACTTCGCCCACAAGAATCGAGGGCATAAACTCAATCGCATCCAGTGCCGCGCGATTGCGGGCCAGTACCCTGTCCTGGCCAGTGCCACTGTCTAAGTATTCCCACACGAAATGAGGCAGACGTCGACGCGCCCGTTGGCGTAGCTCCAGCATAGAGGGGTATTTTACATCCAGTGACATATCCAGAGCGATACCAACTCACGGCAAGGCCGAAAAGGGCCAGGTATCGCGATCGATGCAAACGGAGGGCCGCAGATGGCATGAATGAGTTTGGTCATTGCTGTGGGAAGCGCGGGCAAGACCAGCATTACAAGGGCGCTTCAGGCCATTGTGCGGCGCCCACTGATCCATATGCAAATGAACAGGTCTGGACACAATTCCCGCCCACTACTTCGATCACACCAAGAGGCTGACCTTCAAGGAGGTCGGGACCGCGGCGGGCTCACCCTGCAACACTCTGCGCTCGGTTCCGTTTGTGGCGCAGGTATTGGCCGTGATGCGTTGGGCCGTGGCCACCATGGCCAATGCGGGAACCACCGGATCGTGGATGAGTAGATCTTCAGCAATACCGGCGACAACGAAGCGCATGTGACCAGGGACTATCGCAACAAGCCGGATACGCTCTGACAATACGATGGACACCACCACGCAAAGCGCCAAGGACTGCGCCGCCGCGATCCTGCCAGAGCTTTGGTTGTAGGGCCGAACGCGTGCCTCAGGGTTTCCAGTTCAGGAAATTAGCGATCATCCGCAACCCGGTAGCTTGGCTTTTCTCAGGGTGGAACTGCGTGCCCACGACCGTGCCCTGCCCCACCACAGCCGTAATCGGTTCACCATAGTCACAATCCGCCAGAAGGTGGGCCGGGTCAGAGACCTGGAACTGGTAGGAGTGCACAAAATAGGCGTGATCGCCCGTCGCAACGCCCTCAAGCAGCGGGTGAGACTGGCGCAGGGTCAGGTTGTTCCAACCCATATGCGGGATCTTGAGCGATGGGTCCGATAGTGAAATTGCGCCCACGGTGCCACCAATCCAGTCAAAGCCAGATGTCTCTTCATATTCCAGACCGCGCGTAGCCAGCATTTGCATTCCGATGCAGATCCCCATAAAGGGCCGACCGCCCACGCGAACGGCTTCTTCCATCGCCTCGAACACACCGCGATGGTCAAAAAGTGCCGCGCGGCAGGCCGGAAACGCCCCATCCCCCGGCAGCACGATGCGCGCGGCGCGGCGGATCGTATCCGGGTCCGAGGTGACCACCACCTCGCCCGTACCCGTCTCGGACGCCATGCGCTGAAAGGCCTTCTCGGCGGAATGCAGGTTCCCGCTTTCGTAATCGACGATAACGGTGGTCATGTGGCCCTAAAGTGCCCCCTTGGTCGAGGGGATATCATCGGACTTTCGAGGATCAGGCTCAACCGCGTCCCGTAGGCTGCGCGCTACGGCTTTGAAAGCCGCCTCAGCCATGTGATGGCTGTTGATCCCACTGAGCGCTGTCACATGCAGGGTGATCCCCGCATGGGTGCTGAGCGCCTGAAAGAATTCACGCACAAGTTCAGTGTCAAAGCTGCCGATCTTAGGGGTGGGCAGGTCCATTTCCCACACAAGGTAGGGTCGGCCCGACAGATCGAGCGCGGCCCGCACCAATGCGTCATCCATCGGCAGAAGGCATGCGCCATAACGGCGAATACCGCGCTTGTCGCCAAGGGCTTGCGTCAACGCCTGACCAATGGCGATACCCACATCCTCAACAGTGTGGTGATCATCGATATGAGTGTCACCCTGACAGCGCACAGTCATGTCGATGAGCGAGTGGCGCGCCAGCTGATCTAGCATGTGGTCAAAGAAACCCACGCTGGTCTCATTCTCGTAGATACCGGTGCCATCAAGATTAACAGAGACCGAAATATCCGTCTCAGCCGTCTTGCGAGTGATATGACTGGTGCGCATGCCGCATCCTCTTGTTATCCGGCGCTCTTATAGGCAGTCTTAAACGCTGCGCCAAGGGTTAGGTTACGCAGAGGCCCGGCTCAGAAAGAGCGCGCCGCCTTGGTCAGGTTGGAAAGCTTTGTCATCGCCAGTTCCCTCCCAAGGAACCCAAGGCCACAATCGGGGGCCGCGACAAGTTTTTCCCTGGGCAGATGCGCCAGCACGGTTTCCATCCGCGCGCGGATTTCATCGACAGGCTCAACCCGGCTGGAGGCAACTGTAACGAAACCCACGATCAGGCTGGATTGCTCAAACTGTTCAAAGAGATCCGCAGGATTGTAGCGATGGGCATCCTCAATCGAAATCTGATCCGTCAACCCATCCACAGCTTTGGCGATCTGCATGTAGGAATCCTGATCTGCCTTGGGGTAATCAGCATCGTCCAGCTCACACGGGTAGCCGCAGCACATATGTACCACGCGGTTCACCTCATCCGGCACACCATGGAAACACCGGGCCAACGTGTCCATGCCGTAATCCAGAGCCTCATTGGGCTTACGGGCAAAGATCGGTTCATCCACCTGAATGTTGCGACAGCCCGCCGCTGCCAGCGCCCGCACCTGCGTGTTGAGCGCATCGGCCAGGTCACGGGCAAGTGCCGCCGGGTCGCCATAAAACGCATCTGCCGTGGTGTCGGAGATGGTCATTGGCCCAGGCAGCGTGATCTTGACGGGCCGGCCTGCAGCGGCCTCTGCCACCTGCCAGTCTCGCACAAGGGTCTGATTATCCTGCGCCGCGATCTTGCTGCGGATGGTTGGCAGGTAGGTAGTGTAGGCATCATTGCGCATGGAGCGTTCAGTCAGGTTCTCAAAGTCGAACCCAGCAAAGTGGCGGCACTGGTAATGGACGTAATTCTCGCGCCGGATTTCGCCATCGGTGGGCAGGTCGATGCCACAGGCGATCTGGTCCGCGACCGCTTCTGCCGTGGCCTTGTCAAACAGAGCCGCAGCATCCTCCATCACCTCTTCGGACCAGCCTTGCGTAACACGTTCGTTGTAGTCTTCGGCATCATGGGCAACCTGAAACCAGTCCGAAATGGGAACGTATTCAGGTTTGGGATAGGCACCGATGCAGGTGGTGGGGATAGGCATGGGGATGGCCTTTCATGGTGATGTCTTTCTTATAGCACTATCGCCTGAACCTTCATGCGGCAAGCGTGGTGGGGGCCATGGATGCCCACCCGCTCCCGATCGCTTTGTTCAGTGCATAGGCGAGGCGCGGAACTCGAACCTCACGCGGCCCTCGATCCTGTCCTGCCTTGGCTTTAGGCCGACCCTCTTCCTGTAATTACGACTGAAATGCAATAGGTCGGCAAAGCCAGATACCAGCACCTCAGTCTGTAGCAGTAACCCGTTCGATGCGTCACAGGGGCCATCTGTCTGTGGTAAGACGTCCAAGCAAAAAAACATTGCCAGCGACGTGGTTGGCCACGCGAAACGGTCACGAAAGCCAAGCGTGACCGCAAGCTTGAAATGTCGAACCATCAGCATGATGATCTCGAGAGGGCGTTAGGTTGGGTCGGGCATGGGGACGCCGTGTGGGTTTGGGTTCAGATTACGACACCCGGATCCTGTTGGTAAACTGAGCAGGATAAGAGCCCCACTTGTCAGCCCTAACGGGCCTGCTTCACTTAGCCAAGGACCCTGCGAATGCGCCCAATCGCCTGAAGGATATTTTCGGTGCTGTTGGCATAGGAAAAGCGCACGAACCCTTCTCCCCAGGCGCCAAAGGATGTACCAGCAATCGTGGCCACGCCTGCCGTTTCCAGGAAGAGGTCCTGAGCTTCCTTCGCGGTCATTCCAGTTCCAGTGATGTTGGGAAAGGCATAAAACGCCCCCGCCGCATCAGCACAGCGCACGCCAGGCAGATCGTTCAGCGCCTCGACGATCACCTGCCGGCGGGCGTCGAATGCCTCCATCATCGTGTGCATTTCATCCTGCGGTCCAGTCAAAGCGGCAATCCCAGCCATCTGAGCCGCCGCATTCACGCAGGAATGGTCGTTAATGCAAAGCCGGGTCGCGTACTCCACTGTCGCCTCGGGCCAGACCGCGTACCCAAGCCGCCAGCCCGTCATGGCATAGGTCTTTGACCAGCCATCAAGCATGATCACCCGGTCCCGGATCTCGGGATATTGCAGCAGGCTAACATGGGAGCGCCCGCCGTACAGCATATTGGAATAGATCTCATCCGAAAGAATCGCCACGTGCGGATGCTCGGCCAGACCAGCCACCAAAGCGTCAATCTCTTCTTTCGGCGTTACACCCCCGGTTGGGTTGGCGGGACTGTTGATGATCAAAAGCCGCGTGGCTGGTGTGATCTGGTCCAGAACAGCCCTGGCCGAGAAGGCAAAGCCGTTCTCTTCCTTAAGCGCAATCGGCACAGGCGTGGCCCCAGCATAGCGGATCACTGATTCGTAGATCGGGAAGCCAGGGTTGGGATAGAGGATTTCCGCCCCCGGCTCACCAAACATCGTGATGGCAAAAAACATGGTCGGTTTGCCGCCGGGGACAACCACCACGTGATCGGGGTTCACATCCACCCCGTGACGGCGTTGCAAGTCGGCACTCACCGCCTCGCGTAGGGCGGGCAGGCCATTGGCGGGGGTGTAGCCGTGATGGCCATTCCGCAATGCAGCGATCCCTGCCTCGACGATATGATCAGGTGTGGCAAAATCAGGCTGGCCGATGCCTAGGTTGATAATGTCGCGCCCCTCTGCCGCAAGCGCCTGGGCGCGTGCCAAAACGACAAATGCGGATTCCGTGGCAAGGCGGGTCACGCCGGGGGCGAATGTCAGCTGCGACATGAGCAGGCCTCCTTTTGGGTCGGGCAGGGCAGGACTTGGCGCTTGAGCCCCCCGCAGTCAACCCCGTACCGCCCAAGGCCACACGTGAGGGCATACGAGGGCCACCAGATAACATGACCCCTCTCAGAACACCGCGTGATCACCCAAATCCACTTGTATGTCGCCCGCCAGCAATCGCTCATAAAAATCTTCCAACCTGTCCTGCCCCGTTTCCGGCGTATCATCAGCGGAGTAAACACCGCTTTCACCATCCCAGACCAACATGGAATGCGTCCCATAAAAATGACCAATCTGCGCCAGTTCCGCTTTGTCTCGCATTCGGGACGACAAAACACCGGCCACTGATAGTGCAGCAATAATCGCATTCATCATTCCAACAGGCACATGCCGGATCTCAGGCGTCCGGCCCAGAAGCCCAAACAAAATCTCGGCCTGTACCCGTGGCGTGATCGCCGGACCTGGACCGCCAATCGGCAGGATCCTGTCCCAGCGGTCGGGCGCTGACAGGCACCCTGCGATAAACGCACCAAGATCGCGGTCACTGATCGGCTTGCACGCGGTCAGTGCTCCATCCCCGAAAACCAGAAAGGGCTTGCCCGCCTTGACCCGAGCTACCTGACCTGAAAGCGATTTAAAAAACGCCGTGGGCCGCACGATCGAATACCGCAGACCGCTTTCCCGAAGCCGCGCCTCGAAGGCCAACTTTGCCTTCTGAAACTCAAGTTTGGGTTGCTGTACACATATGGCCGAGAGCAGCACAAAATGCGCTACACCTGCTGACTTCGCGGCCCGCAACGCCAATACATGCGCATCGTGATCCACAGCCCATGCCTCCCGCGCCATACCGGTGCGCGACGCCATGCAAGAAATGACGGCGTCAAACGCCTCACCCTGGAACCCGTCTGCGGCCAGGGCACCCTTTCGCGTGACATCCGCGTGTCGCTCCGTGACCTTGCCCGGGCCAGCGACGGCACACACCCCGGGCGAGTCGGGCCGCAGCACGCAGACCACGTCATGGCCGATTTTTACCAATTCACGCAGTGTGGCCGCACCAATTGTGCCAGTCGCACCAAGAAGTAGAACACGTTTTTTGGCGATAGATACCCTTGTCATGGGATCAGACTATGAAACCGATACACCCCGGAACCAACGAAAAAATATGAAAGGCAAACAAAGCCTCCACAGCACCTGTGACTGGATTGAATCACTTTGGCATGAAAAGCGGCTGAAGACCCGGGCTTTCGTAATCCTCGCGTGCGCTGCGGCCGCTTTTGCGCTACTCTCTCCGTGAGGCAAAGCGGAGTAGACATGTGAAGATGCACCCCAAGATCGTGGGAGGCCTGTTTGGCTATGCACTAGGTCTATGGGTGAGCGCCCTGTCTGCGGCCAACGTCTTGGTCCAATTGCCCCCTGAAACTCAGGGCCTCGAAGGTCTTGTCCAACGTGCAACATCAAGCTTTGAGACGGTCGCGAACGAGCGGGCAACACCGCAAGATATTCTCGCCGCCGCGCGCGCCGATTATGGGCGCATCTCGGCTGCACTTTATGCGGCCGGCTACTATGGCGGGGTAATCTCAATCCTTGTGGATGGGCGGGAAGCGGCTGATATCTCTCCGCTGACCCATGTCGACACGATCAAGCAAATCCTGATCCGCGTCCGGCCCGGACCACTCTTCACCTTCTCGGAGACCACCGTTGCGCCACTGGCCCAAGACACGGAGATGCCCGAAGGCTTTGTCAGCGGCAAGCCTGCCCTGAGCGGGCTCATCAAAGATGCTGCCCGCGCCGGGACGGATGGCTGGCGTGACGCAGGTCACGCGAAGGTCAAGTTAAAGCGGCAGGACATCACCGCAGATCACCGCAATTCCACGCTTGGCACCCGCATCACATTGCAACCGGGACCGAAGCTGAGCTTCGGTAATCTCAATGTCACCTATAGCGGCAGTGTCCGGCCAGAGCGTATCGTGGAGATCGCGGGCTTGCCGACCGGAGAGATTTATTCACCCGAACATCTTCAAGATACATCGGACCGGTTGCGGCGCACAGGCGTCTTTTCTTCGGTTGTTCTCAGGGATGCAGAAAATGTCCGTCCCGGCGACGTGCTCGATATCGATGCGACGCTCACGGATCAGCCGCTTCACCGCATTGGTTTCGGGGCAGAGCTTTCATCACTCGAGGGCCTGGCCCTCAATGGGTTCTGGCTACATCGCAATCTCTTCGGTGGGGCAGAACGACTGCGGATTGAGGGCGACATTGAAGGCATTGGCGGCGACTCAGGTGGCGTCGATTACCGGCTGGGCTTTCGCTATGACCGTCCCGCCACCTTCACACCCGACACCAACCTGATCATCGGCGGGCGGGTGCAGCAGCTCGAAGAACCCGACTACCGCGAACGCAGCATCCGGTTTGGTGCAGGCGTCAGCCATATCTTCTCGGACGAACTCAAAGGCGAACTCGGGATTGCCTACCAGTATTCCGACATCACGGATGCGTTCGGCTCTCGGCAGCTGGAACATATCTTGTTGCCCAGTGATCTGACCTATGACAGCCGAGATGAAGAACTGGACGCCACCAGGGGCGCCTATGCCCAACTTGACGTCATGCCGCTTGCAGGCCTCAACAATGATGCCCTTGGCGTACGGGTTTACACGGATATTCGCAGCTATATCAGCTTTGGAGACGATAGCCGTTTCATCTTTGCCACCCGGGGGCAGCTTGGCTCTATCACGGGCGCGCGCACATCCGAGGTACCACCCAATCTGCTTTTCTTCTCCGGCGGGGCAGGCACCGTGCGCGGGCAGGATTACCAATCACTGGGTATTCCCGTGGCCCCCGGTGTTCAGGTTGGTGCGCGCTCATTGGCCGCCATCTCGGCCGAGTTCCGCGTCAAGGTCAAAGGGCCCTGGGGTCTGGTAGCCTTCGCCGATTACGCCAAGATTGGCGCAGGTGGATTTTTCGACACTCTCACCGATGACCATGCCGGCGCAGGGTTTGGAGTACGCTATCACACCCCACTTGGTCCAATCCGCGTCGACCTTGCTGCGCCAATCGGGTCCAATGCAGGTGAGAACTTTGAGGTTTATATCGGCATAGGACAGGCCTTCTGATGCGAAAGATTTACGCCTCCCTCTTGGTCTGCTTAATCGCCACCACCGCCCCAGTCCAACTTCTGGCGCAGGAGGAAGAGGACAGCACCACCTTCATCGAAGGATTGATCCAAGATGCCCTCTCCGGCACCAGCCGTGAAGTGACAGTCACCGGGTTCACTGGGGCGTTGTCATCCAACGCGACAATGGACAAACTAACCATCGCGGATGCTGAGGGTATTTGGCTCACGATCGAAGATGCCTCTCTCGTTTGGTCACGGTTGGCGCTGTTGCGGGGACGTTTACAGGTCGAGGAGCTGACCGCAGGCCACATCGAACTGGTCCGCATCCCCAAGGCCGAGGCTAAACCACCTTCACCCAAAGATGCCGAGGTGCAGCCCTTCACCTTACCCGATCTGCCCGTATCCATCGAGATCGACACACTGCGCGCCGACAATCTGGACCTTGGCGCAGATATTCTGGGCGAGGCGGCAAAACTTATGCTCAACGGCAAGATGTACCTGATCGACGGACAGGCCGATGTGGCGCTTAACGTACAACGGCTGGATCATGACGATACGCTCTCACTTGATGCCGGATTTGATAATGTCACTCGTATCCTGCGCATTGATCTGGATTTTGAGGAAGATGAAGGCGGCCTAGCGGCACGCGCGCTCAATGTGCCCGGACTACCCGCACTGGGGCTGCAGATCAAAGGCAACGCGCCACTGTCACAATTTGAAGCTGACATAGCGCTCTCCTCTGACGGGGTGGAACGGTTCGGCGGCACTGTAGGCATCTCAGCTGCAGTTGACGCCCCGCCTGGCGCTTTGCAATTCAGCGTCGATCTTGACGGCGATCTGCGCCCCCTTGTGGCCCAGGAACTGCACCCGTTCTTCGGTGAGATTGCAAGGTTGAAGGCCAATGGTAAAACACTTGCAGAGGGCGGCATGGCCCTTGATGCGCTAAACCTAACCTCTGGTGCGCTCTCTCTTTCGGGCAGCTTTAACACGACACCCACCGGCTGGCCTGACCATTTCGCGCTGGACGGGCGCATTGCAGGCGATGGCCCCCTGCGTCTGCCGACTAACTCGCCTCCCATTCTGGTCGAAGAGGTCTCGCTATCGGCAAGCTATTCCCTTCAAGAAGGCGACGGATGGGCGGCAGATGTATCCCTAACGGGCCTCGAACGCGACGGGTTGCGGCTCGGGCATGCAGGACTCACCGGATCTGGCACAATCGAACACGGTGAGACGCGCGGCCTTACTGTCGATACCGTGTTCCGGGTAGAGGATCTAAGCCACACCGACCTTGGCCTGCAGCGGGCCATCGGCACCTCGCCTGAGGGTGATCTCTCTTTTTTCTGGCGCGAGGGTGCGCCGATTGAGATCAGGAACCTTGCCCTACGGCTAAATGAAACCGAGCTTCTGGCCAATGGTCAGATGGAGGGCCTTTCGGGTGGCTTCCCCGTCACTGGCAACTTGGCCCTGACCAGTCCCGACATCTCTCGTTTCGCGGCCGTGGCGGGGCGCGCCCTTTCTGGTGCGGTCAATATGAATGTCGTGGGCTCCGGCATTCCCCTTACCGGCGCTTTTGATGTCTCGCTGAATGGCACCATGACGGATCTCGTGATTGGGGAGGCAAGGGTGGACCCTCTTCTCGAAGGTCGTTCCACCCTGACACTGACCACGCAACGGGACGAAAACGGGATCGTGATCGACCGTCTCAAGATTGACAATGATGCGCTCACAGCAGATGCCAGCGCACGGCTGAATGGGCAATCTGGCGCGCTGACGCTGTCTGGACGTATCAATGACCTAAGCCTTGCCGACCCCACCCTGAGCGGTCCGGCAAATGTTGACACGGACGTAACATGGCAATCCACCGGCACGCTGGACCTGACCCGGTTGGAGCTGGATGCAGCGGGGGCACGTGTTTCGGCCAGTGGCTCAGTTGATACGAAAGACCCGACCCTGCCCGCCACCGGCCAGCTGGCACTGAGAGCACCTGACATCTCCCGCCTTGCCGGGGTTGTGAAGATGCCCTTAGCGGGACAGGTCGACCTCAACGTGACAGGCAATGGTTCGCTCAAGGGTGCGACAGTTGATGGTTCCATATCACTGAACGCAAGTGGGCTGACCACAGGGATCACAACGGTGGATGAGGTGAGCGGTGGCGAGGTAGCGCTTGAAGCAGTGCTGGCATACGGCGACGGGGTGCCCTTTGTCGATGTGCTCTCGCTCGAAACAAAGAACCTTCAGGCCAAGGCAGAAAGTGCCGAACCGGGCGCACCGATCTCGATCGATGCGAAACTGACAGATCTGGGGCTCGTAGCGCCAGGCATCAACGGCCCGGCAGAGTTTGAGGGGACCATCACACCCCGCGACACCCGGGGCGAGGTTCTGGATGTCCAACTGGGCTTTGCGGGTCCGGCAGGCGTATCGGCCGATATTGAAGGCCAGGTGGCCGATTACGGACAAACCCTTGATCTCTCCATCAAGGGCGCAGCACCGCTGGAACTGGCCAATAAAGCGCTGTCCCCAAATTCCATTGCCGGATCGGTGAATTTCGATCTGCGTGTTGATGGTCCCCCTGCACTGGGGGCCCTCAACGGTCAGGCAGTTTTCCAGAACGCACGCCTTGCCATTCCGGCGGCCAACATGGCACTGACGGGGTTGGGCGGCACGGTCATGATCGCCGGTGGTCAGGTCACGCCCGACATCAGTGGCAGCGCCGGAAGCGGCGGACAGTTCCGCGTCAGCGGACCGATATCGCTTGCCGCACCTTTCCAATCAAACCTGGCGGTGGAACTGACCAACCTCGTCGTAGCCGATCCGACGCTCTACTTGACCACTGTCAATGGTACTGTCACGGTCAACGGCCCCTTGACAGGCGGGGCCAATATTGGCGGCGCCGTCAACCTTGGTCGGACAGAACTGCGCGTGCCCTCAGGCGGCGCGAGTGCTTATGGGGTACCGGAAAACATCCGCCACATTGCCGAACCTCCCGCTGTCCGGCGCACCCGTATCCGTGCTGGTTTGGTGCAGTCAGATCAGAAAAGCGGGCCGCGAGTGGCCTTTCCCATAGACCTATCCATCAGTGCCCCAAACCAAATTTTCGTACGCGGACGGGGGATTGACGCCGAACTAGGTGGTGAGATGCGCCTCGGCGGCACCACCGCCAATATTACGGCCAGCGGGCTTTTCGAGCTTATCCGCGGGCGCATCGACGTGCTGACCAAACGGATTGACCTGACCGAGGGCCTGATTGACCTGCGCGGCGCGCTTGATCCCTACATCCGGTTCGTTGCGCAGACCCAAAGCAACGACTATTCTATCAACATAATGGTCGAAGGCCTGGCGAGCGAGCCCGAGGTGACATTCTCCTCCTCCCCCGACCTGCCAGAGGAAGAGGTGATTGCCCAACTTCTCTTCGGCACCAGCTTTTCGAACATGTCAGCCTTCCAGGCCGCCCAACTTGTCAGCGCTGTGGCGACCCTGTCCGGCCAGGGCGGTGACAGCCTGACGGGGCGCCTGCGGCAGGGGTTGGGGCTGAGCGATCTGGACGTAACTTCTACAGATGATGGTGGCACCGAGGTCAGCGCGGGGGCCTATATCTCGGACAACATCTATTCAGAGATCGTGGCCGACAGTGAAGGCAACAACAAGGTGAACATCAACCTTGACCTCTCAGATTCCCTGACAGTGAAAGGCTCGGCCGACAATGAGGGAAATACAGGGGTCGGGATCTTCTTTGAGAAGGATTATTGAGGAGCAGCAGGCATGGACCCCTGCCGTACGGGTGTTCTAAACACCCGACCTGAGCCCGACCCGAGGCCTCGCCGTACAAAATAAAACCCTTGCGACTAGACGGTCCCGGGTGAACCCTAGGACGGGGTCCCGTACTCCCTCAAAATGGAATATCATCGGTCCCATTGACGAACCGCGCGACAACATGCTTCACGCCTGCCTTCTCGAAATCAATCTCCAACTTGTCGCCTTCAATTCCAATGATTTCACCATAGCCAAACTTCTGGTGAAAGACTCGCTCCCCCACCGTGTGGGAACTGATCGCTTGTGCGTCAATCACGCTGGATTTGCTTTCCTTTGGCTGGCTGATGGGCCTTTCTCCTACCCTTGATTGCAGCCGTTTCCATCCCGGTGAGTTGTACCCGTCTGCGGCAGCAGCCCGCGCCTCAATCCCACTGTCCATTCCCATGGCCGCGGCCCCATAGCCACCGCCATATAGTCCCGGCGGGGTCAGCACCTCGACGTGCTCTTCCGGCAGCTCATCGATGAAACGCGAAGGCATCTGACTTTGCCACTGACCATAGACCCGCCGGTTGCCCGCGAATGAAATCGTGCAAATTTCCTCAGCTCTTGTGATGCCAACGTAGGCGAGACGACGCTCCTCCTCGACCCCCTGCTGGCCACTTTCATCCATGCTGCGCTGCGAGGGGAAGAGGCCATCCTCCCACCCCGGCAGAAAGACGGCGGGAAACTCCAACCCCTTGGCGGCATGCAGCGTCATGATCGAGACCTTTTCCTCGGCCCCTTCCGCTTCATTGTCCATGATCAGGCTCACATGTTCGAGGAAGCCCTGCAGGTTCTCGAATTGCTCCAGTGCCTTGATCAGTTCCTTGAGGTTTTCCAGCCGCCCTGGTGCTTCCGGCGTTTTGTCATTCTGCCAGAACCCGGTATAGCCGCTTTCGTCCAGCACGATCTCGGCCAGTTCCACATGGTTCATCGTCGGATCACCGGCCATCCGGCCCCAACGGCGCAGCCCTTCCGTCAGCAGGGCCAGTTCTTTCGCGCCCTTGCCCCCGATGCCCTTCTCTTCCAGCAGAATTTCCGCGCCTTCCAGCAGCGAAACACCATTGCGACGCGCACAAATCTGGATGTTCTGCTGTGCCTTGTCGCCCAGCCCCCGCTTGGGCGTGTTCACGATCCGCTCAAACGCAAGATCATCGGAGGGGCTGACCACCAGCCGGAAGTAAGCCATGGCATCGCGGATCTCCATCCGCTCATAAAAGCGCGGGCCGCCGATCACGCGGTAAGGCAGGCCGATGGTCAGGAAGCGATCTTCAAAGGCGCGCATCTGGTGGCTAGCACGTACAAGAATCGCCATATGGTCCAGGCTGACCGGGTCCATGCCGCGCGTGCCGCGCTGCATCGCCTCAACCTCTTCCCCGATCCAGCGGGCTTCTTCCTCGCCATCCCAATGACCGATCAGGCGCACCTTCTCTCCGCCCTCGGCCTCGGTCCAAAGCTCCTTGCCAAGCCGGCCCTTGTTACCGGCAATCACGCCAGAGGCAGCGGCCAGGATATGGTGGGTTGATCGGTAGTTCTGTTCCAGCCGAACGACGGTGGCCCCGGGAAAATCCTTTTCAAACCGCAGGATATTGCCCACCTCGGCCCCGCGCCAGCCATAGATCGACTGGTCGTCATCACCCACGCAGCAGATATTCTTGTGCCCACCCGCCAACAGTCGCAGCCACAGGTACTGTGCAACATTAGTGTCCTGATATTCGTCTACAAGTATGTAACGGAACCAGGTTTGATACTGTTTCAGAATGTCCTCATGGGTCTGGAAGATCACCACCATGTGCAGCAACAGATCCCCAAAATCCACGGCGTTCAGCTCTTTCAGACGATGCTGGTACTGGGCGTAAAGGGCAATGCCTTTGCCATCATATGCTGCCGCCTCGGACGCAGGAACATTGTTCGGCGTCCAGGCCCGGTTCTTCCAGCTATCAATGATTCCCAAAAGCATCCGTGCCGGCCAGCGTTTATCGTCAATGTTAGCCGCCTGCACCAGTTGCTTAAGCAGACGCAATTGATCATCGGTATCCAGAATGGTGAAACCGGACTTCAGATCGACCAGTTCCGCGTGACGGCGAAGCAGCTTGACACAGATCGAATGGAACGTGCCCAGCCAAGGCATGCCCTCCACTGCCTCCCCCAGCATGGAACCTATGCGGTTCTTCATCTCCCGCGCTGCCTTGTTGGTAAAGGTCACAGCCAAGATTTCGTTAGGCCGAGCCGTGCCTGTGTTGAGCAGATGCACAAGCCGCGTGGTCAGCGCCTTGGTCTTGCCAGTGCCAGCGCCCGCCAGCATCAGAACAGGGCCTTCTAACGCCTCAACCGCCTCTCGTTGGGCCGGATTCAGGCCGTCAAGATAGGGCATCGACCGCGCGGCCATGGCACGGCTGGCAAGGGAAGAGGCGCGCTCAAACGCCTCGGATTCGTCAAAACTGCTCATCACCCAAGATGATAGCGCAGGGCGCGGGGTAAGAAAAGCGAATGTTCTCTTTGTGTTCTAGCCCTTTTTAGGCGACATACCCCAAAAAAGAAACAGCCCGGGAAGATACCCGGGCCGTGAAAGCCTGTGTCAGGCACTGCTCAGTTGATTAGTTGACACGCGACCAGGTCTGACCCCGGCAGATGCCAAATACACAGCCCTCAACAACCAACTGGTTACCGGACAGCTGCATCTTGGACTTATAGGTCTTATCCCGGTCCGCAGCCCAAATCTGGCCACCGCCATAGCTGCCATTGCCATTGGGCGTCATGCCCCAGATCATAGTTTTGCCCTTGTGTTCGTAATCGGCTACCGTTTTGCCACTCTTATCGACGGCCTTTTGAATCACGCCGCAGATCTCTGCACCGCACGGCACAACTGAAACGTGCAGAACGCCGCCCGTGTCACCCGGTTCAGTCTTCCAAAGCCCGACGGCTGGGTCTGCGACGGCTGCAGTTGCGCCGATGATCATTGCTGTGGCCGCTGCCAAAACTTTCTTCATCTGTAGTCCTCCCGAAAAAGCATCACCATTTTTGACAAGACGTGAAGTACCGATCAACAATGACGTGGGGTCGCGTTGCAAATATCGCTGCGTCATGTCAAAGGGCGCGGGCAGCTTTACAAAAGGCGTAACGATGATCCTTTATCCCGCGATTGACCTCAAAGACGGCCAGGCTGTCCGCCTCTACAAGGGTGAAATGGAGAAAGCGACCGTCTTCAATGATGACCCTGCAGCGCAGGCGGCAGAATTTGTGGAGGCGGGGTGTGCGTGGTTGCATCTCGTGGACCTTAACGGCGCCTTTGCCGGTGCGCCTGTGAATGCCGCAGCCGTAGAGGCCATTCTCGAGCGTACCAGAGTGCCAGCCCAGCTTGGTGGCGGCATCCGGGATATGGCCACGATTGAACGCTGGCTCTCCAAGGGCTTGCAGCGGGTGATCCTGGGCACAGTCGCAGTGGAAGAGCCCGATCTCGTCCACAAGGCCGCGCGCGCCTTTCCCGGCCAGGTGGCCGTGGGCATTGATGCCCGAGGCGGCATGGTCGCCACGCGCGGCTGGGCAGAAGAAACAAATGTCGACGCAACAGATCTGGCGCGCTCATTTGAGGACGCTGGTGTAGCAGCGATCATCTACACCGACATAAACCGCGATGGCGCGATGCAAGGCCCGAATGTGGAAGCTACGGCCGCCCTTGCAAATGCAGTCTCCATTCCTGTCATTGCGTCGGGCGGCGTGTCGAGCCTCGATGACCTCAAGGCACTGAAATCCTGTGGCGCGGCCCTCGATGGAGCAATCTCGGGGCGCGCGCTCTACGACGGTGCCATAGACCTCGCTGAGGCCCTAACTCTCCTCAAAGCCTGAGACCTCCCAAAAATTGCACCGCATGGTTGCCACATCGGACGACCCCGGCGTGGATGTTTTGTTGCCAGAAGAAACCCAGAAGAAACAAGGAGTGGCACCCTGCTTCTTCTGGCAGAAAGTATCCCGTGGAATTGAGGGCAGAGCCCCCATGTTCACGCCTTCACAAGCTCCTCTGCGCGGGCTTCGGTATAGTGATCGAAACTGGCGGTAAACCAGCCCGTGCCACGGGCGGCACTTGCGAGGGCCGTTCCCAGTTCATCAAGCGCCGTCATCGGCAACATTGCGCGGAATACGTCCCAACCGGCGGCCGTGGGGTGACCCTCAAAGCCCAGGACCTGGCCTTTCATGCCCGAAATCGTCGGCACCAGCCCCCCGGCATAGATCGACGGAACATGGATCAGCACCTGTGCAATCGGCTGCAGCAGGATCGCCCCGCTTTCGCCAATCGCTTCCTTCATGGCGTTCTTGCCCGCTGTCCGGAACGCAAAGTCCGAACTGTCGACCGCATGATGCTTGCCATCGGTCAGCGTCACGCTCACATCAACAACCGGGAAACCCGCAGGCCCTTCCAGCAGCGCATCGCGCACACCAGCCTCCACAGCCGGGATATAATTGCGCGGCACGGCACCACCCTTGATCACCTCGTCAAACACCTCACCCGAGCCACGGGCCAGAGGTTTGACATCGATCGCCACATCGGCAAATTGCCCCGCACCACCAGATTGCTTGCGATGACGGTGGCGCCAAGAGACCGGCTTGCGGATCGTCTCGCGGTAGGCGGGCGGCACGGCGTGCTCTTCTACCTCCACACCAAACCCATCCGAGAGCTTGGCCAAGGCTCGTCTTAGATGCTGCGTTCCCTGCACCGACAGAACCGCCTGACCCGTTTGCGCGTCCTGATAGACGCATAGCCCCGGATCAATTTCACTAAGGCGATCCAACGCCGTCGAAAGCCGTGTTTCATCGCGGTCATTCTTCGGTGTGATCACCCGGGCATGGGTCGGCCCATGGGCCTGCGCCCATTGCGGTAGATCAAACGTCTCATCAGCGCTGTAGACCTGCGCTGCATTCAGTTGGTCGCTTTTCATGGTCAGCCCGATCTGTCCGGCTTCAAGCACCGGAATCGCCGTCTTCGCATCCAGACCCGTTACATTGCCCAGCGACTTGCCCGCCAGATCCTGACCAGAACCAACTCCGTCCCCAAGGGCACGCACCAGAACCGTCTTGCCCAGATGCTTGACGTGATCCGCAGCGCAGCCAATGGCCAGAACATTACCAGCCCCCGCCAGACGCCCCCGCGCCACGTCAAATTCAGGCGCCTCGTGGCGCAGCGATTTCATCAGCCGCAGCATCCCATTGCGATGCTCGGCAGAACCCAGCAAAGCAGGCACCAGATCATGATGCTGCAAAACCGTGGTGGCGATGTCATAAACCTTCTCAGTGAGCGGCTGACGATCCTCAATCAATTGCTCCAGCAGCGCATCGTCATAATCCGCCAAAGCCTCAAGCAACTCTGTCCTCGCTTCCTGCTCACGCCCCATGACGCTGTCAGGAATTTCAATAAGTGCCGAGGGCTGACCCTCCTGATATTCCCAGGCGCGTTCCGAAATCAGATCAACCGCACCCACAATCTGACCGTCCTCGCGAATGGGCACTTGCCGCAACGCAATGCCGTGACGGCAATAGACCTGCAGCGCAGAAATGATCTCACTCACCCTTCCCGCCGCCGCATCAATACGGTTCACAAAAAGAAAGCAGGGAATCCCTGCTTCTTCGATCAACCTGAAATAGGGCGCAGCCAGCACCGCCCCTTCGGGATCGGCCCCGACGCAAAGCACCGCTGCATCACTGGCCGCCAGCGCAGGACCCGCGCTCGAGAGGTTTTCCGCCCCACCCGCTATGTCGATCGCACACCATTCGTCGCCCATAAAGGAAAACTGCGTCGCCATCGCCGCACCCTGCATATCAAGCCTCTGCGCGCGTTGGCTTTCAAGCCCGACAAGCCCCTCAATTACCGTTGATTTACCTGATTGCGATGGTCCGAGAACCGTAAAAACCCGCATTGATGTTCCTCCCTTTTGCTACAACAGCGTTTAAGCTGCCCGACAAAAGCGATCGACACTACCTTACCAAGCCGTTTCACCGGTTTCGCCTGGAGACTGCCACGATCTTGGCTTTCAGGGCCTGGCCCAAAGGTCGGCGCCTGTTGCGCGCGGATCGTTAAGATCAGTCTGGGTCATGAACAGGGGATGCGTCAAGAACTCAGTTTTTGGGCTTCTGCGGTCCACCCACATCCTCGGGCGCGATGGCCACGGATTTGATCACCGCATAGCAGGACTGCCCCTGCGCCAACCCGAGTGTGATGGCAGAGCGCGCCGTGATCCGCGCCAGTACCATGCCTGCTGCCGTCTCAAGCGAGACAAGCGCGCCAGGTCCATCGCCCTGACGGATTGTCTTGATCCGGCCTGCGAGGATGTTGAGCGCAGACAATCCTTTGGGCTTTTCCAGCGCAAGGATCACATCATGGGCCGCCACACGCAGACGTACGATCGACCCCGGCGCACGATCGACACGCGGCAGAAAAAGTGGCGTATCCCCTGCGGCCAGTTCCGTCAGCCCATCCTCGTGCTGGCGCACTACATGTGCCTGCAAAAGCGAACCCGCCGCGCGGATGCCCACACCCATGCCACCTCCAACAGGTTCACTCATCACATGGTCGACTGGGCCTTGTTGTACCACCCGCCCCTCCTGCAGAATAACCACGGTCGTCGCCAGCCGAGCCAATTCGGCGACGGAATGTGTGACGTACAGAACTGGAATATCCACCTCATCTCTGAGCCGTTCGAAATAGGGCAGAATGTCCGCTTTGCGCGGTTCATCCAATGCGGCCAGTGGCTCATCCGCGAGGATCAGCCGCGGCCGCGCCAGCAACGCGCGCCCAATGGCAACTCGCTGTTTCTCACCCCCCGAAAGCCCCGTCGGACGGCGCGCCAGCAAATGGCCAATGCCCAACATGTCGACCACCCTTTCAAAGGTGATCACCTCTTGTCGGTCACCGGCCAGCTTCGCGCCATACTCAAGGTTCTGGCTCACACTCAAATGCGGAAAGAGGCGCGCGTCCTGAAAGATGTACCCAAGCCGCCTCTGATGGGTTGGCACGGCCTGTCCTGTGTTGGTGTCAAACAGAACCTCACCATCAAGACTTACCCGGCCCTTGTTAGGTATCAGCAACCCAGCAACCCCTCGAATAACAGAGGTTTTTCCTGATCCCGATTGCCCAAACAGTACTGTCACGCCGGCTGGGGCCTCAAAATCCACATCCAGCGTAAAGCCATCGAGTGCATGGGTCATTTGCACCGAAAGCGTCATGACCCGCGCATCCTTCTGGAAACCCGCCGGGCCAGGATTTCCGACAGTATGAGTGCCCCCATCGCGATAACAATGGCTACGATCACCAGCCGCGCCGCTGCACCGTCGCCCCCTGGGACCTGCAGAAAAGCATAAACAGCCGAGGGCAATGTCTGCGTCTGACCAGGAATATTGGCAACAAAGGTGATCGTGGCACCAAATTCCCCCATCGCCTTGGCAAAAGCCAATACAGCCCCCGCCAGCACTCCGGGCAGGATCAACGGCAGGGTGACGGTGGCAAAGATCCAGGGCCTCGAGGCGCCCAGCGTGGCGGCAGCCTCTTCAAATCCGGGATCAACGGCCTCGATCGACAGGCGGATCGCGCGGACCATCAAAGGAAAGGCCATGACAGCTGCCGCCAGCGCCGCGCCCGTCCAGCGAAAGGCCAGCGGCAGGCCGATGCTTTCAAGAAACCCACCCATCGGGCTGGCTGCACCGAAGACACTCAGCAATAGGTAGCCTGTTACGACAGGCGGCAGGACAAGCGGTAGATGGACAAGGCCGTTGACAAGTTGCTTGCCCGGGAAAGACCATCTCGCCAATGCATGCGCAGTTAGTATACCAAGCGGCAGGCTAAGCAACGTGGCCCAGAACGATACCTTGAGCGATAGCGTCACAGCCTGCCATTCCTCGGGTCCAAGCCAGCCGGTCACTGCCCGGCCCCCATTAGCATTGAAAATCCCTGCGCCTCGAAAATAGCCGCCGCCTGTGAGCCGTGCAGATAGGTCAGGACAGACCGCGCATCGGGGCTGTCACGGCCCTCAACGATTGCAACAGGATAACGAATGGAGGCGTGGCTTTCCTCGGCAAACTGATGCACGATCCTGACCCTGGGTTCGGCTTGCGCGTCGCTTAGATAAACGATCCCAAAGGGCGCCTCCCCCCGCGCCACCAACCGCAGCGCAGCGCGTACATTATCAGTCTGCACAACGCGCGGCGCAACGTCCTGCCAAAGGCCCAGATATTCCAGCGCGTCCTTACCGTAGATCCCAGCAGGCACCGCCGTCACAAGGGCCATGGCCAGCCGCGCCTTTGCCAGAAGCGCAGCAATGTCGTGGTTCGAAGCCAATTCATCGCTGGAGTTTGCAACCAGAACCAGCCGGTTTCCCAGCAAGTCCCGACGCGTACCCGCAGCCAGCCTGCCAGCCCAGTCAAGGTGATCCATCCAATCCACATTCGCTGTAATTATCAGATCTGCTGGCGCCCCCAGTTCGACCTGCCGCGCAATAGTCGAGGAGGCCCCATAGGATATCGTCAGAGCCACTCCCAGATCGGTGCGCATCCCCTGTGCTATCTCGTCCAGCGCAGTCTTGAGGCTGGCCGCGGCAAAGATCGTGACCGCCTCCGAACGCGCAGGCAGCGCCAGAACGACGAAGCATACGACCCCGCAAAGGATATTTAGAAAATGCCTTAGCATGATGCATTTGAGTATTGGTAGGACGCCACCATGCGCAAGCCTCAATCGGTCCCGCGCCGCTTCAACCAGAAGAAGGCGCCTGTGATCAGCCTCCAACATCAGGTATTTTTGACCAGAAAGAAGCAAGGGCGCGCCCCAGTTTCTTCTGGCGGCAAATAGCCTGGGGGAGCCACCAAAGGTGGCGAGCGAGGGCAAAGCCCCCAAATCCAGCAGCCTTAACCATTCATCAACCAGTTTGGAGAGAGAGTGTGAACGCAGATCTGAAATCTTGAGGAAAACCATGGTCGCACGCGCCTACACAGTCGCCTTTGAAGGCCTAGAGGCAAGAACCGTCGAAGTCCAGTGCGCCGTCACGCAGGGATTGCCCGGGTTTTCCCTTGTGGGCCTCCCGGACAAAGCCGTCAGCGAAGCGCGAGACCGCGTGCGCACAGCGCTGACATCCATGTCCATCGCTCTGCCGTCCCGACGGATCACGGTGAACCTTTCGCCCGCCGACATGCCCAAGGAGGGCAGCCATTTCGACTTACCCATCGCCCTCTCCCTACTCGCCGCACTCGATATCATCCCGACCGACGCGGTCGAAGGAACCTGCGCCCTTGGAGAGCTGTCTCTTGATGGCTCGATCCTGCCGGTCACCGGCGCCCTGCCTGCCGCGATAGCCGCTGCAGGGGAAGCTCGCACCCTGCTCTGTCCAAAGGCTTCGGGCGCCGAAGCGGCCTGGGTCGGGGATGCGCGCGTAATCGGGGCAACCAGCCTGGCGGATGTGGTACGCCATTATACGGGCCAATCTCCCTTGTCTCCCGCCGAACCGGGGGAAGAGACTGCCGAAATGCCAAACCGCGATCTCGTAGACGTCAAAGGACAAGAGCGCGCCAAGCGCGCGCTTGAGATTGCAGCAGCGGGGCGCCACCACCTGATGATGGTCGGCACACCTGGATCGGGCAAATCCATGCTGGCGGCTCGCCTGCCCGGCCTACTGCCCCCCCTGACCCCAACGGAGACGCTGGAAACCTCAATGATCCATTCGCTCGCTGGACTTCTCAAAGAAGGTGGTATTTTCCGCACCAGACCCTTCCGTGAGCCCCATCACACAGCCTCCATGGCGGCCATTGTGGGCGGCGGACGTCGCGCCAACCCGGGAGAGATCAGCCTTGCCCATAATGGCGTGCTCTTCATGGATGAATTCCCTGAATTCCCCAGACCTGTCCTGGAAACCCTGCGCCAGCCCATAGAAACCGGTGAGGTCGTCGTCGCCCGTGCCAACGCTCATGTCAGCTATCCCTGCCGCTTCATGCTGGTGGCCGCCGCCAATCCCTGCCGTTGCGGCTACATGACCGACCCCGCCCGGGCCTGCGCACGAGTGCCGATCTGTGGCCAGGATTACATGGGGCGTATCTCCGGGCCCTTGATGGACCGCTTCGACCTGCGGATCGACGTGCCACCAGTGGCCTTCACCGACCTTGACCTCCCCGCCGACGGGGAAAGCTCAAGGGACGTGGCCGCCAGGGTAGCCCGCGCACGGGCGGTGCAACAGGCAAGATATGAGGCCATGCCGGGCATGCGCCTGAATGCCGATGCCGAAGGCGAGGCCCTAGAAGAGGTCGCAACGCCCGAGGCCGCTGGGCGCGCCTTTCTGGTCAAGGTGGCCGAGCAGTTTGGCCTCTCTGCGCGAGGCTATCACCGGGTGTTGCGCGTTGCGCGCACGATTGCCGATCTGGCCGGGGTCGAGACGGTCAGTCGCGATCACATCGCCGAGGCGGTTAGCTATCGGCTCAGCCCACTTGCTGTCTGATCCACGCCGCCAGATCCTGCAACGTGACCCGCGCCTCTGGGAGGATGTTATGAAAGATTGGCCAGACATGGGGCAGGTCATCGGCAATTTTTGTGCTTACATCGACACTCTGCGCGCGCAGATGCGTTGCCATTCGGACCGTGTCATCGCGCAGGATTTCCGTGTCCCCCACCACCAGCCAAACGGGTGGCGCCCCTGTGAAATCAGCTCGGAGGGGTGAAGCGCGCGGCTCATCCGCGGCACCGCCGTTAAGATAGATCTCCGCGATCTCGGCAATTCGGCTGGCCGGAAGCATTACGTCCCGCGCCTCGTTTTCCACCACGCTCGCGCCCGAAAACGTCAGATCCGTGAGCGGCGAGAAACCGAAAACTCCGCGCGGTGTAGGCAGACCAAGGCGCAGAACCTCCCCCAGAAGCGCCAACGCCAGCCCACCTCCGGCACTGTCCCCGCCAATAATCACACCGCCCGAGCGATCAAGAACGGCACCGTATGCCGCCAAAGCATCTTGGATGGCCGCCGGAAACGGATGCTCCGGGGCGAGGCGGTAATCCACCAAACAAACTGGTAAGCCTGTGAAATCGGACAGCCGGGCGAGCATGGCCCGGTGCGTGTTGGTTGAGCCAAACACATAACCCCCGCCATGGAAATAGAGGATCAGCGGACCGGCCTGGTGGCACACACCACGCGCGCATGCCCATTGCGCTGGCACACCATCCAGCATTTCCCACTGGTAACGCGCGCCAAAAGGACCATGAAAGAAAAATCGCGCGCGGCGTTCGAAACCATGGCGCAGCGTATCGACATCATCGGCACGCGCAAGATGCGTTTTTTCTGTCCATTTCAAATACGTGTTCAACCCACGCCTGAGCAGGCTCATGCACGACGCGCTTCAATGGCGTCCCAAATCCTGGCCGCGATGTTGACCCCATCGAAGCGTTCCAACTCCTGAATACCGGTGGGCGAGGTCACATTGATTTCTGTCAGGTAGGTTCCAATGACATCGATGCCTACGAAAACCTGTCCCTTCTCGCGCAAAAGCGGGCCGATAGCAGCACAAATTTCAAGATCACGGTCGCTGAGGCTCACTTTCTCGGGCCGGCCTCCAACATGCATGTTTGAACGCGTCTCGCCAGCCGCTGGCATCCGGTTGATCGCACCCACAGGTTCCCCATCGACGAGGATTACACGCTTGTCGCCAGCCTTAATTTCCGGAAGGTATTTCTGGGCGATCAGGGGCTCTCGGCTGAACCCGGTGAACATCTCATGAAGCGAGCTGAGATTGCGGTCGCTTTCGGGCAGGAAGAACACGCCCGCACCACCATTGCCATAAAGCGGCTTGAGGATAATGTCGCCATGCCGGGCGCGGAAATCCTTGATCGTCTGCAGATCACGGGCAATCGCCGTAGGCGGCATCAAATCCGGGAAATCAAGGATTAGCAATTTTTCTGGATAGTTGCGCACCCAGAACGGATCATTCACCACAAGCGTGCCAGGCGTCAGCCGTTCCAGAATATGTGTTGTGGTGATGTAGAACATGTCGAAGGGCGGGTCTTGGCGCAACCAGACCACATCCATTTCAGAAAGGTCAAACACCTGCTCTTCGCCCAAAGTGAAATGCGCACCCTGAACGCGCTGGACCTGCAAAGGCCAGCCGCGCGCCGTAACGCGCCGCTCGTCATAGGCCAGCCGGTCTGGCGTGTAGTAGAATAGCTCGTGCCCACGGGCTTGTGCCTCCTCAGCCAGACGGAAGGTGCTGTCAGCGGAAATATCAATCGGACCGATCGGGTCCATCTGAAACGCGATTTTCATTGAAAGGCCTCTGGCGATTAACGGGCATGTCTTACCGCCTTACATGGGCCAAACTTGGGTCTGGTGCAAATCAGATTCCGAAGAGATCAAAAATAACTGAATGCCCCTTGGCAGATTTTCACATTCCCCACCCCGTTGCAGAGCGCCAGATCAAAGCGTACGTCCGACAACAGACCAAGGGGCGCCCGGGCCAGATATTCTGCTGCGGCCATGTGAATGCGTTTTGCCTGTTTCAGGCTCAGCCGTTTGGCGGCGGCATCAAAATCACGGGCCCTCTTCACCTCGACAAAAACATAGGTGTCGTCATCACGCACGATCAGGTCAATTTCCCCGCCCTCGCCACGCCAGCGTTGGTTTTCGATCTGGCAACCCAATGAAAGGTAGCTATTCACAACCGCCGTTTCCGCCGCAAGTCCCGATAAGTGGGCACGCCGCCCCCGGTCCTTTCGGACCAAGCCCACAACAGAAACTGACCCTGACGAACGGGCTTCAAAATGCAAACTCACTCTTGCGCCTTTCCCAGTTCCAGCGCCCGTTGGTAAACAAGGCGTTTCTTCAATCCCAGTTGCGTCGCAACAAATTCGACCGCATCTCGCACCGATTGCCCCTGCAACGCCTGCTGCAACGCCCTGTCTAGATCTATTTCATTAACATTTTGCGAAGATCCCGCCCCGATCAGGACCACGATCTCCCCCTTCAGTGCCCGCGCCTGTAAATCCTCCGCAATTGCGCCAAGATCACCTCGGATCACCTCTTCGAATTTCTTGGTCAACTCCCGACACACCGCCACCTGCCGCTCAACGCCCAGAACCTCTGACGCGTCTCTGAGCATCGCCCCCAACCGCTTGGGCGATTCGTAGAAAATCAGTGTGCCGGGCACACCCGATAGCTCTTGCAGCGCGGTTTTTCGCTTCGCCTGCTTTGGCGGCAAGAACCCAGCAAATAAAAACCTGTCCGCCGGCAAGCCCGAGAGAGTCAGCGCTACGATCGCCGCCGTCGGTCCGGGTGCCGAGTTTAGGCGCAGCCCCTCAGCAATCACCCCCCGGGCAAGATCATAGCCTGGGTCAGAAATAAGCGGCGTGCCTGCATCTGATGCGTAAGCCACTGATTTCCCATCTTTGATTGCTGCGATCAGCCTTGGGCCAGCTGTTGCGGCGTTGTGGTCATGGAAACTCACAAGAGGGCGGTCGCCCAAGCTGATACCATGAATATCCAACAAACGTCGCAGGGTTCGGGTGTCCTCGGCGGCCAGCACATTAGCCGATTGCAGGATATCGAGGGTTTTGAGCGTGATATCCCGCGCGGCTCCGATCGGTGTCGCGATCAGGTAGAGCCCCGGTTCGAGATCCATATTGATCGGATTACCCACTGGACCCCTCCTGCGTGACGACTATGATCGGCGCTCTACCGCACGGGGTCATACCCCGCCACGATTAAGGAGCAACTACTTTTCATGTTTGCCGTTTTCGCCCGTCTCCGCAAGTTAACCATATCGCTTTTGCTGATCCCCACTTTTCTGGCTCTCGCCGCCTGTCAGACAGGCTCTATCGGTGGCAACGGTCCCTCAATCAATACCAAAGCGCCCGTGCAGGTGGCGCTTTTAGTGCCCTATGGTTCGTCAGATGCCAATGAGCAGAAATTGGCGACAGACCTCGAGAACGCGGCCCGACTGGCCAGTTCGGATCTGAACGGAGTACAAATTGATCTACGGGTCTACGCCACAGCAGGCAACGCCGCCAAGGCGGCAGAAGCCGCACAGAAAGCCGTGTCGGATGGTGCCAAGATTATCATTGGTCCGCTCAGGGGCGAAAGCGCGACAGCCGCGGCAAAGGCTGCCTTGCCGCGCGGTGTGAACGTCTTGGCCTTTTCCAACAACGCGGCCATCGCGGGTGGCAATCTGTTTGTGATCGGCCAGACGTTCCAAAGCACGGCAGGACGGCTTGTGGATTACGCCGTCAGCCAAGGCAATAACCGCATCCTGACGGTCTATGCCAACAATGCCTCAGGCCGCGCGGGCAAGGTTGCGATCGAGCAGGCATTCAACACGAATGCTGCGATACCAGCCGGCAGCGTGAGCTACGAGTTCTCGCAGGAAGGCGTGATCAACGCAGTCCCCGCGATCCGCACCTCGGCCGAGGAGAATGGCGCCAACGCAATCTTCTTCACCGCCAACAGCGCAGGCGCGCTGCCCCTTTTTACCCAGATGCTGCCAGAAAGCGGTCTAGGACAGGACAAGGCGCAGTATATTGGTCTAGCCCGATGGGACACGCCGCCCCAGACGATGGAACTGCCCGGCGTACAGGGTGGTTGGTTTGCCCTGCCCGATCCACAACGCAACGCCCAGTTCCGGGCCCGCTTCATGGAAGCCTATGGCAATCCACCCCATGCTCTAAGCGGTCTGGCCTATGACGGGATTGCAGCTGTTGGCGCGCTGGTCAGCTCCGGCAAAAGCGATGCGCTGACCCGTGGCGCGCTGACTCAGCCCGCAGGTTTCCAGGGCGTGAACGGCATCTTCCGCCTGATGGAGGATGGCACCAATCAGCGCGCGCTGGCCGTGGCAACGATCGAGAACAAAGAAGTGGTTGTGATCAGCCCTGCCCCAACCAGCTTTGGGGCAGCGGGCTTTTGATCACACTCCCAAAATGGCTTTTAGGGTGACGGCATGAAAGACCTTCTTTCGCTTCCCGATAACTTGGTATGTCCAGCAGAAACCATTTTTGACGAAGCTGCTATTCTTGCAGGGATCAAGGCAGGTCTGGCTGACTGTGCGGGGGATCCCAGTAGGGAGCGGGCAGCCATTGTCTGTGTTCTGCGCGAAGCACAAAAGACGGGCCGTGCGGCGATTGAGGAAGGACTCAAGTCCCAGCCCTTGGCGGCGCGACCAACAACACGGGCCTATTGCTGGCTGACCGATTGCCTCGTCCAGACAGCACTGTATTTCGCGACAAATCACTTCCACCCACTGCCCACTCCCACCGACGCCGAACGGATCGCAGTCAATGCCGTGGGCGGTTACGGGCGGGGAGAGATGGCACCGGCTTCAGATGTCGACCTTCTGTTTCTGACGCCCTACAAAATCACACCCTGGGCCGAAAGCGTGATTGAAAGCACGCTCTACATTCTTTGGGACCTCAAGCTCAAGGTCGGCCATGCCAGCCGCACGCTTAAGGATTGCCTGCGCCTTGCTGGACAGGATTTCACGATCCGCACGTCCCTGCTGGAAAAGCGATTTATCTTCGGGGATGCCATGCTGGCAGAAACCCTACGCTCCAAGCTGCAATCCGATCTTTTCGAGGGCACGGCGCGGGAATTCATTGAGGCCAAACTAGAAGAACGCGACGCCCGCCACATCAAGCAGGGCGTGCGCTACATGGTGGAACCCAATATCAAGGAGGGCAAAGGCGGTCTGCGCGATCTGCAATCGCTCTTCTGGATTGCCAAGTACCTATACCAGGTAGACGACGCCGCCGATCTGGTGGCGCTCGGAATGCTGACCGAGGAAGAGTTTGACCGTTTCCTTCAGGCGGAAACTTTCCTATGGGCAACCCGCTGTCATCTACATCTAGAAACAGGTCGCGCGACCGAGCAATTGACCTTCGATCTGCAAGTCGAAGTGGCCGAGCGCATGGGCTATACCGACAAAGCTGGACGGCGCGGGGTCGAAATTTTCATGCAGGAATATTTCCGCCATGCGACGGCGGTGGGCGATCTCACACGCATCTTCCTGACCAAGTTGGAAGCGGCCCATGTCAAGTCAGGGCCGATCCTGCAACGCTTTTTCAAACGCAAGCGTCGGATAAAACCGGGCTATGTTGAGGTACATGGCAGGCTGGGCATTGAAAATGAGGCTGTGTTCCTGAAAGATCGCTTGAACCTCTTGCGGCTCTATGAAGAGGCCCTGCGCACAGGCCTTTTGATCCACCCCGATGCGATGCGGCTTGTGACCGCCAATCTAGATCTGATCGACGATGATTTTCGCAATGATCCCGGGGTGCAAAAGCTTTTCCTTGATCTTTTGCTAAAGCACGGCAATCCGGAACGGGCCCTGCGGCGGATGAACGAGTTGGGTGTCCTGTCAGCCCTGATCCCAGAGTTTGAGACGATCCGCGCCATGATGCAATTCAACATGTATCACAGCTATACCGTGGATGAGCATATCATCCAGTGCATCAGCCAGCTCGACAAGATCGAGCGGCGCGAACTGATAGAGGCATTGCCAGTGGCTTCGTCCATCCTCGATCAGGGCGTGAACCGGCGGGTGCTCTACGTGGCCTTGTTGCTGCATGATATCGGCAAGGGGCGCACCGAAGATCACTCGATCCTAGGCGCGAAACTTGCTCGCAAGATCGCGCCTAGGCTGGGGTTGAAACCCAAGGAAGTGGATACGGTCGAATGGCTGGTGCGCTATCACCTTCTGATGTCGGACACGGCGCAGAAACGCGACATCGCCGATCCACGTACGGTGCGGGATTTTGCCAAGGCGGTACAAACGAAAGAGCGGCTCGATCTGCTTTGTGTGCTGACGGTCTGTGATATTCGCGGCGTGGGGCCGAATGCGTGGAACAACTGGAAAGCCTCGCTCATCCGGGCGCTGTACCGGCAGACGATGCGGGCCATGGAAGGCGGGCTGGAAGACCTCAACCGAGAACAGCGCGGCTCAGACGCCAAGCGCAGGCTACGTGAAGAACTTTCCGATTGGGAGGCGCGTGATTTGAAAGTGGAAACCGGGCGCCATTACCCACCCTACTGGCAAGGCCTGCACTTCACAGCCCACGTGGTCTTTGCCAACCTTCTGCGTGATCTCGACGATGACGGAATTGGAATTGACCTGCATCTGGACGAAGATCGAGACGCCACACGCGCTTGTTTTGCGCTGGCTGATCACCCCGGCATCTTCTCACGCCTCGCGGGCGCCCTGGCCTTGGTGGGGGCGAATGTGGTGGACGCGCGGACCTATACCTCGAAGGATGGGTTCGCGACAGCCGCCTTCTGGGTGCAGGATGCCGATGGCAACCCCTACGAGGTCTCGCGGCTGCCGCGTCTGCAGGACATGATCCTCAAAACGCTCAGGGGCGAGGTGGTTGCCCACGACGCGATGAAATCACGCGACAAGATCAAGAAGCGCGAAGCCGCCTTCCGGGTGCCGACGCATATCACCTTCGACAATGACGGGTCCGAAATCTACACCATCATCGAGGTCGACACCCGTGACCGGCCCGGTCTTCTTTACGATCTCTCAAGAGCATTTGCGGCAAGCAATGTTTACATTAACTCCGCCGTGATCGCGACATATGGAGAGCAGGTGGTGGATACGTTCTATGTCAAAGACATGTTCGGGCTGAAATTCTATTCCAAAGCCAAGCAGACCACTCTTGAGAAACGTCTCAGAGAGGCGATCGAAAGCGGGTTCCAGCGCGCAACCGGGTCCTGAGAAGTCACAAATTTCCAATAGTTTTCGCCAACCCTCATGGCGCATTTTGAGTGGCGCGTTTGGAAAAAATGCAGCGGAATACTTGTTAGACTGTGTCTTACTTGAACACTCTGTCTGTCAGGTTGAGCCGTGTCGACAGGATTGGGCCAAGCGCCTTTGCCAAATCGGAATCTTGTTGCGTGAGCACCTCAAGCTCATCCAGGCGGTTGGCAGCCACGAGTTGCAATGCGTCCAAACGCAGGGTGCCGTCATTGCCGCGCGGCAGTGTGGTGACGGGCTGGATCAGGTCCGGTTTGGGTTCTGCAAGCATCGCGCTCAGGGTATGTTCATCAAGAACAGTCTCAACAAACGCGTAAAGGCCAACACCCTTTGCCGCGCGGGGGTAGGTGCAGAAGGCCATGTCCGTGATCCGCGCGTCCCCCTCCCAAACAGCGCGCAGGGCCGGTGCTTCGCGTTCGATCCGGTCCTCGGTGCCTTCGCCATCGGACCAGTTCATCAGCCGGCGGGTGATGAAGTTGTATATACGTTTGCCCGTAGCCATCCAAATACGCGAAGGCAGTGCCTTACGGGCCAGCATTCTGTGTTCTGACGCCGTAAGTAACCCCGGCGCGTAGGCGCGTTTTTGTTTGAGGAGGTGGCGCAAGTCCTCCCGCGCCATGGTGCGGAAAAGCCGCCCACGACGGCGATGGACCGAGGCCAATTGAAAATCGATCACCGCTGCACGGCCATCCGGTGTCATAAGCCAGTTCTGCGGTTTTGCGATATCGTTATGGGTCACGCCTACGCGGCGCATCTGACGTAGAAGGCGTTTGGCGTCTTGGTACCATTCAGGATTTGCGGGTTTGGCAAGTTGAAGCGGTGTGCCTGCCGTCCAACTGCGCAAAAGGCCGGTGTTGTCGACACGAACAAGGACGGGGCAGCCGTCTATATCCTGAACGGCCTCAAGCCCACGGATCTCGCGCCGGGCAAGCCACCAAGCCAAAGGCTTGGCATAGGAAGGCACGCCGTCGAGGCGGCGCAGGACAACCGGAAAATCTGCCACATTTTCAAGCGTGCCCGAAATGGTTTCCGAGAACACGTCGCGCTTGTGGACTGTTTCAGGCTGAAAGGTGGCTTCAGTGATATGCGGGTCGAGAGGCATGGGGGCTTTTAGGCCGTTTTTCGGGATTGGGAAAGGCTCGCAATCTGCCCTTCGGGACAGTCTCGCTAAAGCCGGATCCAGCTATCAGGGCAGATATCAGAATTGACGGGTTTGCCAGGGGCGAACCATGTTTTCGGGGCGATCACACGCTTGTCCGAGTTTGCGTTCAACCACGCCCCCCACCATGAAAAGGTTGAGTTGGCGATGATGTTGTGATCACACAGCGATTGCAGGTGCATGTCGAAATGCCCTGCTGTTTCATCATTGATGTCGACCACCACCGTTTCCGCCCCCAGTGCGAGATTGTCCCGCGCCCAGACAGGATCGTTAGAAAAGACAAAGCAGGTCAGCGATTTGCCAATCTCTTCCGACAACCGCCGAACCGCCGCGCTATAATATTCCGGCGGGCAGGCCGCAAATCCACCATCGCCAAGGTAATCCCCGCGGCGTACATGCACCGATACCGCCACATCTGCCGCCCCGATCGCATCAGCCATCGCCTGATTGGCGGTGTTGAGCGGCGCCGTTAGGGCCAGATCCGCCCGCAACCGCTCTGCCCCAATGTCAAAGTAGCGTTCCGATTGCCAATAGCCGTGCAGATAGCTGTCGTCAGGCGTCTCAAAAAATCCTTCGTTAAAGCCAAGCCCGGCTTCCCTCCGAAAGCGAGGCACGCGCCCGAATGCCCGCCACAGCACATAGCGCAATGCCCCGTCGAACTTGGAGGGAGGCAGCGGAACATCCTCGACAAACCGCGTATTCGCATAATTCGGAAAACAATCCGCGCGCGTGTTATCCCAGAGCACCATGTAGCGCCGATCCAGCGCCAGATCGGTACCCAAATGATCGGCTAGCATCCGCCCCGCCGCATATTGGAACAGCTGGTTGCCAGCACCGCCGAACAGTCGTGTGATGATCATGGCGCGCCCTCCTCGCCCGGTATTGGGGCAGAGCTCTGACGGGAAAACTGCGCCACCTGTCGTCGGTAGAGCGTGCGCGACACCTCGCGCTTCACAGTCTCCATCACGGTACGTTTCGTCCTGGTCTGGATCGTGCTGCCCTCAAGCTGGTCCGAGATGGTCTGAACCCCGGAAGGGTAAACCACCGCAGGCCGCAGCCCGGTATGCCAATGGCTTTGGACAAAGGTATCCACAGGGCGGTCAAACCGGTCCGACTGATCCAGCAACAGCCGCGCCGCTGAGGCTGAGATCAGCTGCGCGGAGGCGCGCAAAGGCGTTGTCTCAGGCACAGTCATGATGGCAGGGCCTTCCATGTCGACAAGCTTGTGCTTGCCCTCGACGGGGCGATTCTGAAGCTGGACATAGCCATAGGTCATCACGTTGCGCGAGGCCAATCGCAAGGCCCCGGCAAACGTTTCAGGATCCAGCAGGACGTCATCTTCAAACAACAGCGCATAGTCCAGGTTGCGCCGCAGGATTTCCGCCCAGATCTGGCGTTGGCTAAGGAATACACCGATCTCACCAGGGTTGAGCATGAAGGGGTAGCGCGGTTCGAACACCTGTTCGACAACCAGTCCTGTCAGATCGCC
Source organism: Roseovarius sp. (assembly GCA_963691795.1). Classification (GTDB taxonomy): domain Bacteria; phylum Pseudomonadota; class Alphaproteobacteria; order Rhodobacterales; family Rhodobacteraceae; genus Roseovarius. Next base: position 1,583,402 of record OY829373.1, on the reverse strand, counting down.
GGATGACAGGCGACTGCCATCCACGGCTTCCCAGATTTCACCCGGGAGGCCGCATGTATCGAGCAGCAAACGCGCAGTGTCAGCCCTTGCCCGCGCGCGGGTCAAATGCAAGACAAAGGCGTACACACCCCCAGACCTTAGGCGTCCGGCATCCAGCCGGAGACAGCCTTGACCTCAAGGAAATCCTCGATCCCCCATTTGCCGCCTTCGCGCCCGTTGCCCGACTGCTTCATGCCACCGAAGGGCGAACCCATGCCACGGCCCTGGCCGTTCATCTCCACCATGCCAGAGCGCAAAGCGCGCGCCAGGCGGTTGGCACGGACGCCATCCTGGGTCTGGACATAATTGGTCAGGCCATAATCGGTGTCATTGGCCAACGCTACACCCTCGGCTTCATCCTCGAACGGGATGATCGATAGGACCGGTCCAAAGATTTCTTCCCGCGCGATGGTCATATCGTTGTTCACATCCGCAAAAACCGTGGGACGCACGAAGAAGCCCCGGTTGAAGCCTTCCGGACGGCCCGTACCACCGGCCACAAGACGTGCGCCCTCGTCGATACCCTTCTGGATCAGATCCTGGATCTTGTTAAACTGCACCTCGTTGACGACAGGGCCCATATGACGGCCTTCGTCGCTGGCCAGACCAACTGTGACCGAATTGGCCACCTCAGCGGCGGTTTCCACGGCCTGGTCATAGACCTCACGCTGAACCAGCATCCGGGTGGGGGCGTTGCAGGACTGCCCAGTGTTATTCATGCAATGTAGAACACCGCGCTTAACGGCCTTTTCGTCGGCATCAGCAAAGATTAGGTTGGCCCCCTTGCCACCCAGTTCGAGGCTCACCCGCTTAAGCGTATCGGCAGCTGCCTTCGAAATCAGCTTGCCGGCACGTGACGACCCGGTGAAAGAGATCATGTCGACATCCTTATGGGTGGAAAGCTGCGTGCCTACGCCAACGCCATCGCCATTGACGAGGTTGAAAACACCCTTCGGCAGTCCGGCGGCATCCACAATTTCAGCAAAGATGACAGACGACAGCGGCGACTCTTCCGACGGTTTCAGAACCATTGTACAGCCCGCTACCAACCCTGCGGCGACTTTGAGCGCGACCTGGTTCATTGGCCAGTTCCAGGGCGTGATCATCCCAACAACACCAATCGGCTCATGCAAAATGCGGTCATTGGGGGCGTGATCCCCCAACATCGAGGTGAAGGAGAACTTCTTGCCCTCGGTAATGAAACCCTTGAGATGCCAAAGCCCCGCGCCCACCTGTTGGGTGCGCGACATCTCGATCGGGGCGCCCATTTCCATGCTGATCGCCTGGGCCATGTCCTCGGCCATCTCCTTGTAGGCATCAAAAATCTTTTCGAGATAGGCGATACGCTCTTCGGCCGGGGTCATCATCCACGCGGGGAACGCCGCTTTAGCAGCGGCGACTGCAGCATCTGTATCGGCCTGCCCACCCAACGAAATGATCGCGCAGGGGTCTTCCGTGGAGGGGTTGATCACATTGTGGTCGCGGCCTTGCTGGGCCGCAACCCATGCGCCGTTGATGTAAAAATCGCGTTTCTCGATCATTCCTGTCACTCCATTGACGATGAGAAGGCCTTGCACTTGGCGCGGCTGGTTTGTGGCGCAACTTGTCACCTGTCGCGCGCCACTGCAAGAGATCGGGGGTTCTATTTCATCGGTACTTGCCTATCTTGAGTGCGATTCTTTTGCCAAGATGGAGACCTCTCATGGGACTGCGCATTAACGACACGATACCAAACCTGACAGTGGAAACGGATCACGGCACACTTTCACTGCATGACTGGATCGGGGACAGCTGGGCCATCCTGTTTTCTCACCCCAAGGATTTCACCCCGGTCTGCACGACAGAATTTAGCGCCGTAGCGCAGCTGGCGGATGAATGGGAAAAACGCGGCACCAAGGTAATTGGCGTCTCCGTGGATGGGGTCGAGGATCACAAGAAATGGAAAGGCGACATCGAAAGCTATGGCGGCGCCGCGGCGGGATTTCCGATCATCGCAGATGATGGTCTGGCGGTGTCCAAGGCATTCGACATGCTTCCAGCCGAGGCATACCTGCCCGACGGGCGCACCCCTGCTGACAGCGCGACCGTGCGCTCTGTCTTCATCATCGGGCCGGATAAGCAGTTGAAACTGTCAATGACCTATCCGATGACCGTGGGTCGCAACTTTGCGGAAATCCTGCGCGCACTGGACGGGTTGCAGACCTCGATGGGCAAAGGCGTGGCTACCCCGGCCAACTGGGTCATGGGAGAGGATGTGATCATCCCACCAACGGTAAGCAATGAAGATGCGGCAGCCAAGTTCGGTGAGTTCGAAACAATTCTGCCCTACCTTCGTAAGACCAAGATGCCGTCCTGATAAACAAAGGCGCGGGTTGGTATCGTCAATTCAATTCCAGCCCGCACCAGCAAAATATGCGAAAATTCTGCGCAAAAACATGGGGCATTTCGCAGAAAACCCAAGTCGCAAACACTGCAAAGAAGACATAACGCTCCGACCAAGGCCGTCGCAGCAGATGCTGACGCTAACGCGTATGATCCCGGTTCTGAGGTAACAGGAAGATCGACAGCATGATCAAGCTGAAGATCAGCTCATAGACCTCCCATTTACGGTTCTGGTCCATCATGGTGATTACCAGGCTCGCCACCAATGCAAATGCCGTGTGCCGCAGACCCGGTACCGGGATGGCAAACCGGTCCGCAACTCGCTTGATCCATCCCACACGCGGGTAAAGCAAAGGCAGAACCACGAGGTAGAGCATAATCACCGTCGTGAGCACGCTGCCAAAAAGCGTCTTGGCCAGATGCAGCTCTCCCACCACGAGGTTGTGGAAATTGGTCTCAAGCTGCTTGTTATTCTCCATAAAGAACTCACCCGATTCCCATCCAAAAATCCGCTGACCCCAAGAGACTTCCTCACCCGCACCCATGAAAAAGAGAAGCGCATAGAATGCGGTACAGCTGGCAGCCAGCATCATCGAGCGGCGGCCCAGCTTGATGGCATTGCCCACAAGCACAAAGCTACACAACAAGAGACCAAAGGCCGTGCCATATTCAACCAGCCCATCCTCAAAGGCGTAGACGGCCGCGAAATAGGTCTTGTCCCACAGATGCACAACGACCGAGATCACGATCACAAGGGCGATAGCGGCGAGGATCGCGCGATCCAACTTCAATTCAGATGACATATCATACTTTCCAAACCCGGAATGCGTTCCGGCCCAGATAGGGGAGGTCGCAAAGCGCATCAAGCGACTATGGCAATCTCCCGCCAATTCGGGCTCGAAACCGGGCGAACCCCTCACTGGACCTGACCATGAATCAAATCCCAAAAATGAAAAACCCCCAGGGCATTGCCACGGGGGTATCTCGTTATTCGTGCCGAAGGCTGTGCGTTGATCTTAAAGGAGACCTTCGCGCTGCGCTTTTTTGCGCGCCAGCTTGCGGGCGCGGCGAATGGCTTCTGCCTTTTCGCGTGCACGCTTTTCCGAAGGCTTTTCGAAATGCTGCCGAAGCTTCATTTCACGAAATACGCCTTCGCGCTGCAGCTTCTTCTTCAGAGCGCGGAGCGCCTGATCGACATTGTTGTCGCGAACACTGACCTGCATGTGGTGTCACCACCTTTCTAGGTTTGAGTTTGCATGATTTGCAGGGACTGGCCGTATAGCAAAGCCGGTTTATGTTGTCTAGAGTAAGCCCTACAGATTTGGAGCGCTTTATGAGCAACACGGATATCAAGGCAAAACTGCTTGAGGCTGCGGCCATGCACGTGCCCTTTGACGGTTGGAGCGAAGTCACATTTCAAGCCGCAATCAAGGACGCTGATGTAACACCAGGCTTGGCGCGCGCCGCTTTTCCGCGGGGTGCGGTTGATATGGCACTGGCCTTTCATGCAGCGGGTGATCAGGCCATGGTCGACAAACTGACCACAACAGATCAAACAGGCATGCGTTACCGCGACAGGGTCGCGTTGGCCGTGCGCACGCGCCTTGAGGTCGTCGAAGACAAAGAGATGGTGCGCCGCGGCATGACACTGTTTTCCCTGCCCATGCATACCCCCGACGGAGCCCGGGCACTCTGGCAGACCTGCGACAGGATCTGGACCGCGCTTGGCGACAGTTCCAGTGACGTGAACTGGTACACAAAGCGCGCAACTCTTTCGGGTGTCTATGGATCAACAGTGCTCTACTGGCTGGGTGATGACAGCGAGGGCCATGAACGGACCTGGGACTTCCTCGACCGGCGTATCGACAATGTGATGCAGATCGAGATGATAAAGGCAAAGACCCGTGACAATCGCGTTCTGAGCGGGTTAATGAAAGGCCCGATGTCCATTCTGGACAGGATCAAACCACCATCGCGTACCGCGCAGAACGATATGCCGGGGCGCTGGTCAGGGCCTGTGTGATCCAGCCTAAATAAAGGAAGACGCGATGACCCAGACAATGACCGCGGTGGAGATTACGGCACCGGGCGGACCAGAAGTGTTGCAGCCGACCACGCGCCCCATCCCAGAGCCGCGCCATGGGGAGGTCGTGATCCGCGTGGCCTATGCCGGGGTGAACCGCCCCGACGCGCTGCAACGGGCAGGCAGTTACAACCCACCAACCGGCGCCTCGGATCTGCCGGGGCTTGAGGCCGCAGGAGAGGTCAGCGCCGTGGGCCCGGGCGTCAGCACACACAAACCCGGCGATCAGGTTTGCGCTCTGCTGCCCGGTGGCGGCTATGCCGAATACGTGGCCACCCCCGCCGCGCATTGCCTGCCGGTCCCAGACGGGGTGGGCCTGCGCGAGGCAGCGTGCTTGCCAGAGACATTTTTCACCGTCTGGACCAACGTATTCATGCGCGGTGGCCTGACAGCGGGGGAGCGATTCCTGGTGCATGGTGGATCGTCTGGGATCGGAACAACAGCGATCCAGCTGGCCTCGATCTTCGGGGCGCGGGTGTTCACCACTGCGGGTAGCGAAGCGAAATGCCAGGTGTGCCGCGATCTTGGCGCCGAACGGGCGATCAACTACCGTGATGAGGACTACGTGGCCATCCTCAGGGCCGAAGGTGGGGCTGACCTGATCCTCGACATGGTGGGCGGTGACTACCTTCCGCGCAATGTCAAATGTATGGCTGATGACGGGCGGCATGTCTCCATCGCGTTTCTAAGCGGCCCCAAGGTAGAGTTGAATTTTGCGCAAGTGATGATGCGGCGGCTGACGCTGACCGGCTCGACACTGCGGCCCCAAAGCGATCTGGCCAAGGCACAGATCGCGGACGCCCTACGCGAAAAAGTCTGGCCCTTATTGGACGCCGGCAAGGTGGCCCCTGTTATGGATTCTGAATTCGCTTTATCCGAGGCAGCAGACGCCCATGCGCGTATGGAAGATGGCGGGCATATCGGCAAGATCGTCCTGAAAGTGGGCTGATCCCTTGGGAAACGCAGCACTATTTTGTTTAGGCCTTGCAGGGATCAGTGTTTTGATCTCGGTCTGGGCTAAGCGCCGAGACAGGCCACTCAATTGGCAATTTGCCCCGCCCGATGTGGTCAAGGCAGAAGGCGCACCACATTTTGACACTGTTCTGGATTACACGCCCCATTCGGGTCAGGCCCATTCCCCCGGCATCGTTGTGGACGAGGCAGGATTTCGGGTGCTGTGGTTCGAGGGCTCAGCCGAAGCGCAGGCCGATGTGGATATCCACGCTGCGAAATTCTCCAGGGGCCCAACGGGATGGGTGCAGGGCCAGACTGGCCCCTACCTGACGCGACAGGCGCTGAGCGAGGCGATGGAACCTAAACAGATCGTCGTAACCCTTGGTAATACGATTGAAAATGAGGCGCGTCCCGGCGGGCTTTGGGCCACGGTCGCCTCCGTTGGCGGGTGGGCAATGGCTTCGATCGTGGATGTCCAGATGCAGGGTGTACATGCGGTGGCCGCACGCAAGCTGACACTTTCGCCTTTCCTGGGGCGCTCTAACCTCGTGAAGTCGCCAATGGTGGCCTACGCGGACGGCTCGATGGGTCTGCCCGCGTATTTTGAGCTTGGGCCTACCTATGGCCTGCTGGCCAGATTTGATGGGGAGGGGCGGGTGCGGGACACGCGGCGGATGGCCGGTGCGGGCAAGCCAATCCAGCCCATGGTGGTGCCTTTGAGCGAGACGCGCGCGATTGCGTTCTTGCGCGATTTTGATCCCAGTCGAAAACTCATGGTGTCGCGGACAGAGGATGGCGGGCAACACTGGTCGAGGGTAGAGATGCTGGAAGTCTGCAACCCCTCTTCGCCCGTCGCGGCCCTTGGTCTGGGCGGTGGACGTATCCTGATGGCGCTCAATGATCTTGAAGACAGCCCGGATGTTCTACGCCTTGTGATCAGCGAGGACGAGGGTGCCAGTTGGCGAGAGCTGCGGCAGTTCGGGGATGAAGGCGCGCTGCGCTATCCCATGTTGCGGCGACTTAGGTCGGGTGAGATCGTACTGAGTTACTCAAAGGGCACCAAGCAGGGCGTGGTGGCGCATATGTTCAATCAGGCCTGGGTTGAGACGTCATGAGTCGGGTCGGGGCATCGCTGGGATTGGCATCTATTCTGGCATGGGCGCTGTTGTTGCTATTTGGGCTGGCATTTCCTCCCACCCTAGCTGGCGGTCTTGCGCTGGCCGGTGGATTTGCACTCGCTTTCGGTTTCCAGACCTTTCTGGTGATCCGCGGGGCCGTGGCGCTACTTGCGCCCTTTGGGGTGATGCTTCCCGCGTTGGCGCTTGGCAGTGTTCTTGCAGGGTTTGGCGTGGCCTTACCCGGGTTTACCACGTGGGAAATCGCGGGTTTCCTGTTGGCCTATACCGCGTTCTTGTGCTGCGCCTTTGGTGTTATCCCATGCGATGTCTACAGGCTTGGCTATGCACCCTTGCCCGTGGCTGGGATGGTTCAGGCCGTTTGCGCCTACGGGGCGCTCAGCGGCAACTGGCCTGTGGCACTGGTCGCTGTTCTGGGGCAGTGCTTTTGGGCTTTGAAATGGGGTAGCAGCAACTGGTTTGATTATGTGTTGCATATCCTGATGTGGCCCGTGGCTTTGGTTATACTGTCAGCGCGGCTGTTTTGATCCAATGGCCTGTGGCCACTGCCGGAATTTGAGTATTTTTGGAAAGATGAAGCTGTCAGTCGATCGGATCGAAAAGGGCATCCTGTGCCAAGCAATCACGGATCACGCCACTGCCGCAGGGTACGGGTTTAAGCGATTTTGACATGCATAGCCGGGCCTCCTGAATGCGGCCCTCTCGGCAAGTAATAGTGAGCATGTCTGCCTCCCACTCCGGGTTGGCCTTCAGGAACGCCGCCTCTACAACCGAGGCCGGTAATTTGACCGGCTGGTTCAGTTTGCGAAAGACTTCTGGCCGCGTGACGCTTATGTAAGCCTCGCGTGCCAGTGCGTAATAGTCCGGCGCAGAGAGGCCAGAGCATGTCCCGTGCTTTTTCCATTGGTACCACGCCAGCCCCGATGAACCCATTATATCAGCCATATCCCGGGTCATGGCGCGGGTGGGGTTGCGCTCGATGCTGGGGCAATGGGCCGGCCAGCCCTGGTGGTATTGTGGCCACAGCCCATGCAGGATCCAGCCATACCCGGCGCCATCTGTACACTGCTCGGCCCCGCGCGCATCACCTTCAAGAGCGCACCATGTCGGCGACCAGCTGAGCGCCAGAACATAGTAGTCAAATTCACCGGATCGTTCGCCATCAGCCTGTGACAGTGTTGCGACCAAAGACAATCCCAGCGCCATAAGCCACCGCATGATTCACCCTTTCCATTTGCGAGCATGCAGACTATATACCCGCTCAGTTCCCCGACAACGGAAACCCGTCCCCCTCGAAAGGGACAGCCATTTCAGGCAACGGGGAAGATTTGTTCAAGGTCAAGGAGAGGCCCATGTCAAAACCGCTTATGGCCAAAGCCACCGCCGTCTGGCTGGTGGACAACACAACGATCAGCTTCAAACAAATTGCCGATTTCGTAGGCCTGCATGAGCTGGAGGTTCAGGGCATTGCCGATGGTGACGTGGCCACTGGTGTGAAGGGTTTTGACCCCATCGCCAACAACCAGCTGACCCAGGAAGAAATTGATACCGCGCAAGGCAATCCGCTCCACAAGCTGTCGCTAAAGTATAACCCCGCCGCCCTAGGTGAGGAAAAGCGCCGCGGGCCACGCTATACGCCACTCTCGAAGCGTCAGGATCGCCCGAACGCGATCCTGTGGCTGGTGAAGTTTCACCCCGAACTGGCCGACAGCCAGATCGCGCGCCTTGTGGGTACGACCAAGCCCACGATCCAGTCGATCCGGGAACGCACCCATTGGAACATCTCCAACATGCAGCCGATCGATCCTGTCGCTCTTGGCCTGTGCAAACAGACCGAACTTGACGCCGCTGTTCAGAAAGCCGCCGCCAAGCGCGCCAAGGATGGCGAAACGATGAGCGATGATGAACGCCGCAAGTTGTTGAGCACGGAACAGAGCCTGTTGATGGAGCCCGAGCCCAAGATACCCACGGCAATCGAAGGTCTCGAAACCTTCAGCCTTGGTGGAGATGATGACGAGGACAGCTCTGACAAAATCGAAGAGATGGACGCCGACAGCTTCTTCAACCTACCCGGCGGCTCAGATGATGAGGATGAGCAGCCCTGATTAGGCCGATCCTCTTTAGATAAACGAAAACCCCGGCCCAACGCCGGGGTTTTTTGTTTGGCATAGGTGCCGGGCAACACCCGCACTGAGCCTGATTTGAAACCGTACCCAATAGGCAGCGACATCCCGGTACCCAAACCTTAGACCTGTTCCCATCAACATGGTCTCAGCAAACCACGAAATGGCTGTGTTCAGTCCAACCCATCACAGGGTTCTAAGCTTAAAAGATCTGCACGTTTCACACCGCAATCCTTCGAAACTCAGGTCACATTCGCGCAACGGTCCTCAAAAATCCCCGTCAACCGCGTACCAAAAGCCTTTGATTCTTGCAAAATTTTTTGTTTTGGCCCATGTTTGAACAAACTCGGACACTAAGATCCGAAATATGAGGCGTGATCGGAGAGGCAGGTCACATGAAAATTGAAACAATTTGTAAGGCCGCACTGGCCTGTGCATTCATGGTTTTCGGAGCCATGGCAGAGATGGCCATGGCCCAAAACCTGCAGGTGGTGCGAGAAGGTACGTCGCGCGATCTCAATATCGTCATGAACCAGGCAGTGGTGGTAGAAAGTGACACGCCATTTGCTGAACTGAGCATCGCAAACCCGGCGATTGCCGATTTCTCAACCCTGTCGGATCGCACCATTTATGTGTTGGGAAAATCACCAGGGCGTACCACGCTGACCCTTTTGGATGCCACGGGACGGCTGATCACCAATGTCGATGTCCGCGTCAGCGCCGATATCTCCGAATTCAAGGAACGCCTGCGTCAGATCCTGCCCAATGAACGCATCGAGGTCCGATCCGCAAATGACGGGATCGTGCTATCCGGCACGGTCAGCTCGACCGTCCGCATGGACCGCGCGCTTGAGCTGGCCCAGCGTTATGCGCCAGAACGGGTCTCAAACCTGATGAGTGTTTCTGGAAAGCAGCAGGTGATGCTGAAAGTGCGCTTTGCAGAAATGCAGCGCACCGTGTCCAAACAGCTTTCCGCCTCTGTCGGCGTCAGCAACCCAAATAGTGATGTGAGCGTTGTTGGCGAAACGGGGACATTTCTTGACGGAAACAACGGGATAGGATCTCCGGCCACAGTAGGGGCGGGTGTTGAAGGGGCGATCCAGTTTGGCTTCGGTTTTGGGTCCACTCAGGTGGGTATCCTGCTGGAAGCGCTCGAATCCAAAGGGGTTGTACGCACTTTGGCCGAACCAAACCTGACCGCTTTATCGGGTCAGGAGGCGACGTTCCTTGCCGGGGGTGAATTCCCGATCCCGGTTGCGCAGGAAGGTGGACTTGTCTCGATCGAATTCAAACCCTTTGGGGTGGAACTCAACTTTGTGCCACGGGTCGTGGATGACGGGATCATCAACCTTGAATTGGCGGCGGCCGTGTCCTCGATCGACAGCGCCAACTCCATTCAGGCCAACGGCCTTTCCGTGAACGCCTTCCGCCGCCGTGATACCTCGACCACCGTGGCGATGCGCGATGGACAAAGCTTTGCGATCGCAGGGCTTTTGCAGGATGATTTCCGCGACAGGAACGGACAGGTGCCTTGGCTGGGCGACGTACCCGTTCTGGGAACACTGTTCCGCAGCACGGACTACCAGCGCGCGCAGACAGAGCTCGTGATCATCGTATCGGCCCACCTGGTCAGCCCCACCACGGGTGAAGCGCTGGCCCTGCCAACCGATCGTGTGCGCATCCCCAGCGAACGGGAGCTGTTCCTCAACGGTACGGTAGCCGTGGACCTGCCCGCCGATAGCCCGACTGGTCAGGTCGCGCGTCAGGACTTTTCGGGCTCTTACGGCTATATCATGGAATAGGCGAAAGGTAGGCGATATGATAAAGCAGTGTCTTCTCGGATCGGTTGCCATTCTTACCCTGGCCTCTTGTTCCGATACGATAGATGTGTACCGCAGCTACAGCGAAGCAGGCTCGCTGGTGGATGGTGGCAATTTCGGCAATGCCATGATGAACAACACACAGATTCTGACAGGCGAGAAAGACTATGCCATCGACTTGGCTAATCGTTTTGCCAAGGAAGTGCCCAACACCATCAACTTTGCTTTCAATTCCGCCGTGCTGGATGCCAACGCACGCGCGATCCTCGAAAAGCAGGCCCAATTCATCAAGCACTTCCCCGAAGTCCGCTTCCGCGTCTATGGCCATACCGATGCTGTAGGCTCGAACGCCTATAACCGCCGGCTGGGTCAGAAGCGCGCCAATGCCGCCGTGGCGTACCTGGTGGCGCGCGGGATCAGCCGTTCACGGCTTGAGGCCGTTGTCTCTTTCGGGGAAACCCGGCCCCTGGTCATGACCCAAGGAGCCGAGGCCAAGAACCGCCGTACCGTCACCGTGGTAAGTGGATTTGTGAAGTCGAACCCACTGATAATGGACGGAAAGTACGCTGAAGTGGTTTACCGTGAATATCTCGCCAGCGCAGCGCCAACCAGCACGCTTTCCGGCCTGACGACTGGCAGCAGCACCGAAGAGTAAAGTTTTCTCCCTGTCCGGCGAAAGCCGGGCCAACTAAGCGAGGCCCGCCCAAGCGGCGGGCTTTTTTTGGCGACGAATACGCAAACCGCGAAACCCATCACAAGCCTGATCCAAGACCGCGTACGGCAAGCCATTAAGCTTCACTTGAGGTCTAGGTCAGGATTGCTTGAACATGCGCCATGCGCGTTCCAAACCAGTCAAAATCATCTCGAATTGGTGGTAAATTTTTCCCACAATTACGATCTTTTGGCCCAAATCTTGCCCAGATTATCCACGACATTATCCAGCGTATGAGTGTGCTTCCCACTTGTTTGCGTGGGGCGAGGGCAACGAAATGACGCGAAAAAGAACGTCAGTCGGGGTCCTGCAGTATAGGAAAGAACAAAAGAATGACGAGTAGTGACAGCAGCAATTCGGAACAGGGCCAGATCGTCGCCTGTACCATTTGCCGCGATGTTCAAAGCTTTGACCTGCTTATAGAGGACATGGAAACCGCCCTGGGTGAACAGTGGGGTGACCTAAACATGAGCGAGGCGTTGGTCTTTTTCGCCCAGGAGGAAGCATCCTCGCTGGAGTTTGCCGCGTTGGCGATTGACGACACCGACGAAGACGAAATTCCGCTACTTATTGAGATTATCAAACTGGCCCGTGCCCGCGACATTCGCGTGATCCTGATCGCCGAAGATGTCAGCCCCGCCGTACTGCACCAACTTTTGCGGCAGGGAGCCGATGAATTCGTCCCCTACCCCCTGCCCGAGGGAGAGCTGGAAGCGGCGATGGATCGTATCCGTCAGCAGAATCAGACGGTACAACAGTCAGAGACCGCCGCACCATTCGTCAACGGTAATACGCCCGGCGATGGCGTGTTGATTGCCGTTCAGGGTCTTGCCGGTGGAACCGGTGCGACGACACTGGCCGTGAATCTTGCCTGGGAACTCGCTACATTAGAAAAAGATGGCGGGCCTCGCGTCTGCCTGTTGGACTTCAGCCTGCAAACCGGATCAACGGCAACCTATCTGGACCTGCCCCGCCGTGACGCGGTGTTCGAGATGTGGTCAGACACCGAAGCGCTGGACGAGGACATCTTCAAGCAGTCGCTGGTTACATATGAGGACAAGCTCTGGGTTCTGACCGCACCGATGGACATGCTGCCGCTTGACATGGTGGCACCTGAAGATGTTGAGCGGGTGCTCGAGATTGCCCGCCTCAAGTTCGACTACGTGATCGTCGACATGCCCGGCACGCTGGTGCAATGGACCGAAACCGTTCTAAACACCGCGCAGGTCTACCTGACAACGCTGGAACTGGATATGCGCTCTGCTCAGAACGCGCTGCGCCTCAAACGTGCCCTGCGGTCCGAGGATCTGCCGGTTGAGAAGCTGCGCTTCTGCCTGAACCGCGCGCCAAAATTCACCGATCTCAACGGTAAGTCCCGCGTCAAGCGGATGGCCGAAAGCCTTGAAATCAGTATCGAAGTGCAGCTGCCCGATGGCGGCAAGGTGATCACGCAAGCCTCCGACCATGGCCAGCCCTTGGCCGTCGGGGCCGCGAAGAACCCGCTTCGCAAGGAAATCATGAAACTCGCGGCATCGCTGCATGAGCTGGGCAAGCCCGAAGCCGATGAAGCCGCATAGGGGGAAATAACAGACCATGTTTTCACGTTATAAAAAAGGCGACGCGCAACCCGTCAAGACAGTCCAGAAAGCGGCAGAAGCCGCCCCCAAGACCGTGCCGGTGGAAGCTGTCGAGGCGCCCAAGGCATCCCTGCGCAAACCGATGCCCAAAGCGGCGGCGGCCCCGACCCCGGTGGAAAAGGAACGCAAGCGCAAGGAACGCCTGGGTGAGATCAAGCTGGAGCTGCACCGCTCGCTTCTCGACAACCTCAACCTGGCCGCGCTCGACACCGCGACAGAGGCCGACCTGCGGGCCGAGATCAGTTCGATCTCCGGTGAAATCCTGCAGGAAAAAAGCATCGTTCTGAACCGCGAAGACCGAGCAACCCTGACGCAAGAACTTTACGACGAAGTGCGCGGCCTTGGCCCGCTCGAAACACTTCTGCAGGATGACACGGTCAACGATATCTTGGTTAACGGCCCGCATCAGATCTTCGTGGAACGAGCCGGTAAGCTGATGCTTTCAGATGTGACCTTCAAGGACGAAAAGCACCTTCTGCGTATCATCGACAAGATCGTGTCGGCCGTGGGTCGCCGAGTCGACGAATCCAACCCCTACGTGGATGCCCGTTTGGCCGATGGTTCGCGCTTTAACGCGATGGTGCCGCCAATTGCAGTGGATGGCTCGCTCGTCTCAATTCGTAAGTTTAAGAAGGACAAACTGGGCATTGACGACTTGGTCAGCTTCGGCGCCTTCTCGGAAGAGATGGCCGCCTATCTGCAGGCCGCCGTCGCCACCCGCCTCAACGTGATCGTCTCGGGCGGTACGGGTTCCGGTAAAACGACCACGCTCAACGCGCTGAGTTCCTTCATCGACAATGCCGAACGCATTCTGACAATCGAGGATACGGCGGAACTTCAGTTGCAACAGACCCATGTGGGCCGAATGGAAAGCCGCCCGCCCAATGTGGAAGGTAAGGGTGAGGTTTCGCCCCGTGACTGTCTGAAGAACGCCCTGCGTATGCGCCCTGACCGCATCATCGTGGGGGAAACACGGGGCGAGGAAGTGATCGATATGCTCCAGGCCATGAACACTGGCCATGATGGGTCAATGACCACGATCCACGCCAATAACGCGCGCGATGGGATCAGCCGTCTGGAAAACATGGTCGCCATGGCCGGGATCGAGATGCCGCTCAAAGCCGTACGCTCTCAAATCGCATCGGCTGTGAACCTTCTGGTACAGGCCAGCCGTTTGCAGGACGGCTCCCGCCGGATGGTCTCGATCACCGAGATTACGGGCATGGAAGGTGACGTGATCTCGATGCAGGAAATCTTCCGCTATCAGCGCACCGGGCTCTCGCCTGACAACAAGATCATTGGTCACTTCACTGGCACCGGTGTGCGGTCAAACTTCACTGAACGTTTCAAGCTGTGGGGCTATGATCTGCCACCCAGCATCTACGATCCGGTCACAGGATAAGAAGGTTTTACCATGAGCTTGGAAATCATCATCTATGTCGTGATCTTCGTCGCCGTCCTGGCGCTTGTCGAAGGCATCTACCTGACCGTTTTTGGCAAATCGATCAGCCTGAATAGCCGCGTGAACCGTCGTCTGGACATGATGGACAAGACCGGCAACCGCGAGGAAACGCTGGAAAAACTCCGTAAGGAGATGACCCAGCACCTCAAGGCGCGCAACATTCCAATCTATTCGATCTTATCGTCCAAGGCCCAGAAAGCCGCGATTGCCTTTTCCCCCAAGCAGCTGATTATGCTGATGGGCGCGGTATCGGTTTTTGCCTTTTTAGGCCTGACTTTCAGCACCGGGACCGAGCTGCCAATCCGTGTTGCTATATCCATCGGTATCGGCATTGGCGGGGTGTTCGTGTGGATCAATTCCAAAGCCTCCAAGCGCATGAAACTGATGGAAGAACAGCTTCCCGACGCCATCGAACTGATGGTGCGCAGCCTCCGCGTTGGCCATCCATTTTCATCCGCTATTTCGATTGTGGCCAATGAAGTGTCGGACCCGCTGGCGACCGAATTTGGCATCATCGCAGACGAAAGCGCCTATGGCCGTGATGTGGGCGAGGCGCTCAAAGACATGGCCGAACGGCTGGACATGCAGGATTTGCGTTTCCTGGCCGTGGCCGTGACGATCCAGCAACAATCAGGGGGAAACCTGGCCGAGATTCTCGAAGGTCTAGCCAAGGTGATCCGCGCCCGCTTCCGCCTTTTCCGCCGCGTGAAGGCCATCACGGCCGAAGCACAGTGGTCCGGCAATTTTCTGTCTGGTTTCCCGGTCATGGCGCTTGTCGCCATCCAGATGGTGAAACCGGATTACTATGACGACGCCATGCTGCACCCGATGTTCATACCGGCCTGCATCGCCGTGGGTGGCTTCCTTGTGGTGAATATCTTCGTCATGCGATCGCTTGTAAATATCCGGGTGTAGTGGGGACAATCATGGGTATCTTTGAAAACATCTCCGGACTTCTGACCGACAGCCTTGGACCCTTCGGCCCACTGATCGCCGTGGGCACGATTGGGATCTTCCTGATCCTGATCACCATCCCGATCATGATCAAACAGGCGCAGGACCCGCTTGAGAAGTTGAAGAAGGCCGACAAGAACGGCCAGCTGAACAACAGCGACAAGGAGCGTCTGCGCAACAGGTCCCGCAACGAGAAGCTGGACAAATACGCCACCTTCCTTGAACCGCAGGACGAAAAATCACTCAGCCAAATGCGCCTGACCCTGATGCAGGCCGGTTATCAAGATCGCGACGCGGTGCGCTATTTCCACTTTGCACAGTTCGCGCTTGGCATTGGGTTTCTGCTGCTTGGCGTGATCTATTTCCTGTTTTTTGTCTCTGGCAATGAGGAAAGTACAACCAAGGACGCACTCCTTTATATTCTCGGACCGGGTGGGGTTGGCTACATGTTGCCCAAATACTGGGTCACCAAGCGCCAGCAGCAGCGACAGCAGGAAATAGAGGACGGTTTTCCCGACAGCCTCGACATGATGCTGACCTGCGTGGAAGCAGGCCAGTCACTGGATCAATCCATCGTGCGCGTGGCATCCGAGATCAAGGCCTCCTACCCCGCGCTGGCGATGGAGTTTGAAATCGTCTCCCAGCAGATGAAAGCAGGCCGGGATAAGGCCGCGGTTCTGGGCGAGATGGGCGAGCGTTGTGGTGTTCAGGACATCTCAAGCTTCGTGACTGTTCTGATCCAGTCACAAACTTTCGGTACTTCGATCGGTGATGCCCTGCGCGTTTATGCTGGGGAAATGCGTGACAAACGCGTCATGCGCGCCGAAGAAAAGGCCAACAAGCTTCCGACAAAGATGACATTGGCGACGATGATGCTTACGGTGCCCCCACTACTAATCATTCTTGTCGGTCCATCGATCCTGGGCATTATGGAGCTCTTCACCATGGCCGGCCAGTGAGGCAAGTCAGATGGTGCGAGCAGGAGCAGCTCTCGTAACCTGTCTTACATTGGTGGCATGTGGTGACGGGGTACAAGATCCCGAAAGCCCCTACGCTCCTGGTGTGGCACGCAATGAACAGGCGGTGGACGGCATGATCGTGGGCCACCGCCTAATGTATGCCGGCGAATATGAGTTGGCCATTGACGCCTTTGAACGCGCGGCCATCAGTAAAGGGCTGACCGCCGATGTCCTGCTTGGTATTGGCAGCGCCAGCTTGGGGCTGGGCCGTTTGCAAACCGCTGAAAGGCTTTTACGGCAGGCACTGGATCAGGATGAAACATCACCGGAAATCTGGAACAACCTCGGCGTTGTCCTGATGGAACTGGGTGAAACCGCCGAAGCCGCACAGAGTTTTCAGCGTGCCTATGCGCTCGACAATGGCTCAAGTGACTCAATTCGCGATAATTTGCGGTTAGCACTCGAAAAAACAGAAAATCCAGCTTATACTGCTGATCAAGAGCAAAACTATAAATTGGTACGGCGCGGTAGCAACGACTACCTGATACGCTCGATACCATGATGAGGCGCCTGAGCGATCAGGCAGAGGCAGTAAAAGGACGCAAAAATGCGCCACCTTCTTTTCATGATCTTGTGTACTGCAGGCGTTTGTGGCTTGGCTGCATGTGACACGGAAAGCGCCACCGATGTGGACCGCGCCTTTCAGGGCGTGAACGTGGTGGATGAAACCGATCTCAATGATGTGATGCTGAGCGTGGCAGACCCCAACGAGGCTGTGAATTACTTCCAGCGTGCGACAGAGGAACAGCCCGGCCGGCTTGACCTTCAACGCGGGCTGGCTCAATCGCTGGTGCGCGCAAAACGCCACACTGAGGCGGTCACAGCTTGGAAGAAGGTCGCCAGCAGTGACGGTGCGACCATGGATGACCGCGTTGATCTGGCCGATGCCCTGATCCGCAACAACGAATGGAAGCAAGCCGGCCAAATCCTCGACAGCATACCGCCCACAATGGAAAGCTTCCAACGCTACCGGCTGGAGGCCATGGTCGCCGACAGCAACCAGGAATGGGACAAGGCCGACAGTTTCTACGAGATCGCAGTGGGCCTGACGACCCGACCGGCAGGCGTGATGAATAACTGGGGCTACTCCAAGCTGACCCGTGGCGACTACGCGGGGGCAGAACGGCTCTTCTCCGATGCCATCCGTCAGGACAGCACGGTCTTCACCGCCAAGAACAACCTCATTCTGGCCCGAGGCGCTCAGAAGAACTATTCGCTGCCCGTGCTGCCCACATCGCAGTCGGAACGGGCGCAGTTGCTCTACACCATGGCGCTGTCAGCGATCAAACAGGGCGATACCACCATCGGCAAAGGCCTTCTGCGCGATGCGATCGACACCCATCCCCAGCATTTTGAAGCCGCCGTGCGCAGTTTGCGAGCACTGGAAGGCAAAGTGGCGAACTAGGCAGCTATGTCGTTTTCCATCCTCCCTGCTACAGCGCTGTGGTTTCTGCCCTTCGTGTTCCCGATCTGCCTTTGGGTAATGTGGAGCGACCTTAAGGCGATGCGCATCCCCAATATGGCGGTCATGGCGCTGGTGGTCGTGTTCCTCGTGGTGGGTCTCGTGGCGCTGCCCTTCTCTGAGTACCCTTGGCGACTTTTGACTATGGCGGTTGTGCTGGTGGTCATGTTCTTTGCCAATATGGTGGGGCTGATGGGCGCAGGTGACAGCAAGTTCATCGCCGCTGCCGCGCCCTTCATAGACCCTGGTGATCTGGGCCTCCTCTCCTTCATCTTCGCCGCAAACCTGCTGGCCTGCGTGGCCACGCACCGCATCGCCAAGAACACAGCGCTACGCCAAATGGCCCCCGACTGGGACAGCTGGGACCGGGGCCGTAAGTTCCCCATGGGCTTTGCGCTTGGAGGAACGCTGATCATCTACCTCCTGCTTGGGGCGATAGCGGGCTGAGTCTTTTTAGGAAACACAGAACAGGACCGACTGTTCGCACCTGATCTGTGTCGCGAAGGATCGCGTTTCTGACGCTGTCATAGCTGCATCTTTCGGCGCAAATGTCCCAAGTTAGACAGAGGCAAAGCACGCCACCGCTCAAGGCCCATTGCCACGGAGCGGTCTTCCGATAGCTTGGCTCTGACCTAGGCCATGAGGAAATCAGATGCGATTTGAAAACAAGAAAGCACTGGTCACAGGTGCCGCGGGCGGAATAGGCAACGCTATTGTCAACGCTTTGCGGACAGAAGGCGCGAATGTTGCAGTTGCAGACCGCGACGTATCAGGCATCACAGCCGAAGCACATCTGCCGGGTGACCTTCTACAAGCCAGCTATACCGACACTCTGGCACAGGCCGCACATGATGCACTTGGCGGGTTGAATATCGTCATCAACAATGCCGGCGTGATCACGCGGGGGCCTGTAACGGAAAGCTCAGATGCCGATTGGGACCTGTCTCTTGGTGTAAACGTAGAAGCCCCCTTCCGCATCTGCCGCGCTGCCATCCCAATCATGACACAGGCCGGGGGCGGTGCCATCGTCAACACCGCCTCCTGCTGGGGCGGCAAGGCGCCGGGGCCTAATCACGCGCTCTATTGTATGACCAAGGCG
Source organism: Roseovarius sp. (assembly GCA_963691795.1). Classification (GTDB taxonomy): domain Bacteria; phylum Pseudomonadota; class Alphaproteobacteria; order Rhodobacterales; family Rhodobacteraceae; genus Roseovarius. Next base: position 1,564,520 of record OY829373.1, on the reverse strand, counting down.
GCCATTGCGTCGCTCACCCAATGCATGGGCATGGATCACGCCCATCAGGGCGTCCGCATCAATGCCGTATGCCCCAATGAGGTGAACACACCGATGCTGCGTTCCGGCTTTGCCAACCGCGGGTTTGACCCCGATACAGCAGTTGCAGAACTGGGCCAGACGGTGCCCATTGGGCGCATTGCAGAACCCGAGGACATTGCCGATGTCGTCTTGTTCCTCGCCTCGGACGCAGCGCGCTACATGTGCGGCACGCTGGTCGAGGTGAATGGCGGAAAGCCAGTCTCATGATGCGGTTCCGGAACAAGGTAGCACTGGTCACAGGTGGGCGCTCGGGCATCGGACGGGCCATCGCGGCACGCCTGTCAGAAGAAGGCGCACAGGTCTTCACCGCCCAACGACAGATGGATGAGGGTTGTGAGCATGTTATGGCAGATTTTGCCAACCCCACCGCGCCTGCGCAGGTGGTCGAGGCGGTCGCGGCGCAAACCGGTCGGTTGGATGTGCTGGTCAACAACGCCGGCATGATGCAGGACGCGAGGGTTGAGGAGATGTCCCTGGTCGACTGGCAGCGCAATGTTGCGATCAACCTCACTGCACCTTTCCTGATGATCAAGGCCGCCCTGCCCCATCTGCGCAAAACGCGCGGGTGCATCGTGAATATCGGCTCTATCGAAGGGTTAGGGGCCAATCCCCGCCATGCCGCCTATTGTGCAACAAAGGCTGGGCTGCATGGCCTAACCCGCGCCGTGGCGGTGGATCACGGAGGTGAGGGCATCCGCTGCAACGCCGTGGCCCCAGGCTGGATTGACACGGACCTCAACCTTGATTTCATCGCGTCAATGCCCGATCCGCAGGGGTTTTGCGACAAGATCGGCCAGATCCACCCCTTGGGCCGGACCGGTTCCCCCGAGGAAGTTGCCGCCCTCGTGGCGTTCCTCGCAGCGGAGGAGGCGGGGTTCATCACGGGCCAGGTCTGGACGGTGGACGGAGGCCGCATGGCAAGGCTGAGCCTGCCGTGATGCGATCCAACTGCTTGGGCTGTTTAATCAACCTGGTACCCGCGGCCGGACTCGAACCGGCACGGCATTTCTGCCTGAGGATTTTAAGTCCTCTGTGTCTACCATTCCACCACGCGGGCCAGGTATCAGGCACCATATCCATTCCGCGTTCGGTGTAAACGCGTGGCGGTCGCATTCTTAAAAGGATACTTACAAATTTGCCCAAAAAAAGCCGCACGCTTCAAAGTGACTGTTCTTCGGCCTCCAGCGCTGGCAGCATATGACGCTCGCTCAGCCACGGGTTCATCTTGAGGGCTTGCCGCAACACCAGCGCCGCCTCCCCGTTACGATCGAGCGCCGCAAGCGTCAGCGCCTGTCCCGTCAGCGCCGCGATGTGTTGGGGGGACAGCTCCAACGTTCGGTCCAGATCGGGCAGAGCCGCCTCATAATCCTGACGCAGGAAGTTCACAAAAGCCCGCTGGTTGTAGCCTTCCGCGTATTCCGGACAGTACTCAACCAGTGCATCAAACGCATCCATCGCCCCGGCATAATCAAAAGACGCTCGCCGCGTCATCCCTTCGTCCAGCAACTCCTGCGACCGTTCATCAGGCGCATCCGCCCAGTATTTCCACATGTCCAGAGAAAGTTGCTGCGCTTCGGCCTCACTCTCCACAGCCTGCACAGTATCAATAAGCGTGTTCAATTCGGCTGAGTAATCCGGCGCAGTTGGACAGTCCTCGGACCAAGCAGGCAGGGTGAGACAAAGGGTGAATGCGGGGACGAGTGCAATTTGTTTCATGTTTGCAAAAATGGAGCAGCCAGCCACCAAATCAAATCACATCCGGCAAACCCACTTCTTTGACTGCCTCCATCGCCACATAAGTGGACGTGTTAGCCACGTGAGGCAGCGTTGAAATCCGCTCTGCCAGCACCCGGCGATAATCACTCATGCTCTGCGTTCGAATTTTCAAAAGATAGTCAAAATTTCCTGCAATCATATGGGCTTGCTCAATTTCTGGCACTCTCAAAACGGCCATGTTGAACGCCGCTAACGCGCTTTCTCGGGTATCCTGCAAACGCACCTCGACAAAGCTCACATGATCCTGCCCCAACCGGATGGGGTCAATCTGCGCCCGGTACCCCGTTATCACGGCAGAGGCTTCCAGCCGTCTCAACCGCGCCTGCGTAGGCGACTTGGACAACCCCACCTTTCGCGCCAGATCGGTGATCGACATCCGCCCATCTGCCGCCATCTCCCGCAGAATCGCTCGGTCAAACTGATCTAAATCTATTTGACCACTATTTTCTGATTTTTCCATTCATTTTACCTGCAAATTTTCAAATTTCAGGAAATATAACTCAATACAGGATGGTATTATAGGTCAATTCACTTTTCACTGATGGAGCCCCCGATGCCGTATGACAGCGACACCCGCCGTGCGATTGACCTGGCCACCTATGCTGATGAGGCAGAAACGCTCAACCGACTCATCGCCATCGCCAACCTGTCCGACAAGGAACGCACACGCATTTCTGCACGGGGGGCAGAGCTTGTCCTTGGGATCCGCAACCAGACCGACCCCGGCATGATGGAGGTGTTCCTCGCCGAATATGGCCTCTCCACAGATGAAGGCGTGGCACTCATGTGCCTTGCCGAGGCGCTGTTGCGCGTGCCCGATGCCGAAACCATCGACAAGCTGATTGAAGACAAGATCGCCGCCTCCGACTGGGGCCGGCATCTGGGCCATTCCACCTCCTCGCTCGTCAACGCCTCCACCTGGGCGCTGATGCTGACCGGCAAGGTCCTGCAGGAGGAAGAGCCGGGACCGGTAGGCCACCTGCGCGCCGCCATCCGCCGCCTTGGCGAACCGGTGATCCGCACCGCCGTGGGCCGCGCGATGAAAGAGATGGGCCGCCAGTTCGTACTGGGCGAAACCATTGAGGGTGCGATGAAACGCGCGTTTGAGATGGAAGAGAAGGGCTACACCTACTCCTACGACATGCTGGGCGAAGCGGCCCGCACAGAGACCGACGCGATCCGCTACCACCTCGCCTATTCCCGCGCGATCACGGCGATTTCGACCGCCTGCACCCACAAGGATATCCGCAAGAACCCCGGCATTTCCGTGAAGCTGTCAGCGCTGCACCCCCGCTACGAAGTGGCCCAGCGCGATCAGGTCATGGACGTGCTGATGCCCCGCCTGCGCTCTCTCGCGCTGCTGGCCAAATCCGCCGGGATGGGCCTGAACATCGACGCGGAGGAGGCCGACCGCCTGTCGCTCTCACTCGACGTGATCGAGGCCGCGCTGTCCGAGCCCGCACTCGCCGGATGGGATGGCTTCGGCGTGGTGGTTCAGGCCTATGGTCAGCGCGCCAACCTCGTGCTGCACCACCTCTATGACCTCGCCACGCGGCTCGACCGCAAGATCATGGTCCGGCTGGTCAAGGGCGCCTATTGGGATACTGAGATCAAGCGCGCCCAGGTCGAAGGCATTGACGGCTTCCCGGTGTTTACGTCCAAGGCCGCCACTGATGTCTCCTACATCGCCAATGCCCGCACGCTGCTTGGCATGACGGATCGGATCTATCCCCAGTTTGCCACCCACAATGCCCATACGGCGGCGACCATTCTGGATATGGGCGCACACAAGGAAGCCTATGAATTCCAACGCCTGCACGGCATGGGCGAGGCGCTGCATGATCTGTTGATGGCGCAGGAAAAGACCCGCTGCCGCATCTATGCGCCCGTGGGCGCACATCGTGATCTTTTGGCCTACCTTGTGCGGCGCCTGCTGGAAAACGGGGCCAATTCAAGCTTCGTCAACCAAATCGTGGATGAGGATGTGCCGCCAGAGGACGTCGCCCGCGACCCGTTTGAGGCGGTTTTTGACAGCAACCTACCCAAAGGCCCGGACCTGTTTCTGCCGGAGCGGGTGAATTCCAAGGGGTTCGATCTGCACCACCAGCCCACGCTTGACCAGATCGAGGCCGCGCGCGCCCCCTTCGCCACCGGTCAGTGGAACGCCGCGCCCCTGATCGCCGGGAATGCCGCGCCGGACGCAGCCCAAACGCTCACTAATCCCGCCGATCCCGCAGACCATCCCGGCACCGTGGCCGAGGCTAGTGCGGTCGATATAGAAACAGCCCTTGCCACGGCCCGGCCGTGGAACGCCTCCCCGGCGGAGCGGGGTCAGGTGCTGGCCCGCGCCGCCAATCTTTACGAGGAAAATTTCGGGGAAATTTTCGCGCTTCTGGCACGGGAGGCGGGAAAGTCGATGATGGACGCGGTAGCAGAGCTGCGCGAGGCAGTTGACTTCTTGCGCTACTATGGGGCCAACGCACCCGATACGGCACCCGTTGGGACGATGACCTGCATCAGCCCGTGGAATTTCCCGCTTGCCATTTTCAGCGGTCAGATAAGCGCGGCCTTGGCGGCAGGCAATGCAGTACTCGCGAAACCGGCCGAGCAGACACCTCTGATCGCCCATCTCGCCGTGGACCTTCTGCATCGCGCAGGCGTACCGCGATCCGCTCTGCAGCTTCTGCCTGGCGCAGGCGGGGTTGGGGCGGCGCTGACCTCGGACCCGCGTGTTGGTGGCGTGGCCTTCACCGGCTCAACCGAAACCGCTTTGAAAATCCGCCGTGTGATGGCTGAGCACCTTGCACCCGGCGCTCCGTTTCTGGCAGAAACCGGCGGCTTGAATGCGATGATTGTGGATTCCACGGCACTGCCAGAACAGTCCGTGCAAGCCATCGTCGAGTCCGCCTTCCAATCAGCCGGCCAGCGCTGTTCGGCCTTGCGCTGTCTCTACGTGCAAGAAGATATTGCCGAGACGCTGATCAATATGCTCACCGGCGCAATGGACGCGCTGCGTATGGACCTGCCTTGGTACCACCACACCGATGTGGGCCCGGTGATTGACGAAGAGGCTCGTTCAAGCATAACAGCCCATATCCAGACCGCACGGATCGAAGGACGTCTAATTCACGAGGTAAAGACACCAAAATCTGGCTGCTTTGTCGCACCCACCCTGATCCAGGTTACTGGCATTGCCGATCTGAAGCGCGAAGTGTTTGGCCCTGTCCTGCATCTGGCAACCTTCAAGGCTGACCAGCTGGACGATGTGATCGACGCAATCAACGCGACGGGCTACGGTCTGACTTTTGGGCTTATGACACGGATTGACGATCGGGTGCAGCACGTATCGGACCGGATCGCGGCGGGCAACATCTATGTCAACCGCAACCAGATAGGCGCCATCGTGGGCAGCCAGCCCTTTGGTGGGGAAGGGCTTTCCGGCACCGGCCCAAAGGCTGGCGGTCCGAACTACTTGGCGCGGTTTGGCAAAGTTGAGGCACCGGTTCAGGCCATCTCCTGGTCCGGCCCGGCCACCCTGTCGCTCTTGGACGCGCTTTACAGGGCCAGCGCCGCGCAGTCCGGCAGTGCAACCCTGCTGCCAGGACCAACAGGCGAATCCAACCGCCTTTCCACCCATGCGCGCGCGCCACTTCTCTGCCTTGGCCCAGGGCAGCAGGCCGCCGAGACACAAGCCGCCATGATCCGCACCCTTGGCGGGCGGGCCGCGATCTTGGACGGTGCGATCGAAACGGGCGAACTGACAGACTTGACTGGGTTCTCCGGCGCACTCTGGTGGGGGGACGACGACACCGCCCGCGCCCTCGCCCGTGCTCTTGCATCTCGGCATGGACCCATCCTGCCCCTGATCACTGGTGCGCCAGATATGGGACATGTCGCCCATGAACGCCATATCTGCGTCGACACCACGGCCGCCGGAGGCAATGCCGCCCTGCTGGGTGGTGCTAGCTGAACCTACGGGATTGAGGGGCCAACCCCTCAAACTCCCCGAGGTATTTGAAACCAGAAAGAAGCGCGAAAGGTTTTCTTAACCAAGATGTAGGAACATCAGACTGCGGTACAGGCTGAGGAGCCGATGACCGCACCAGGAAGAAGCCGCCCTGCCCGTGTGGTGCAACTGCTGGGTCAGGGCGCTTCGACCCTGCTTCTTTCTGGTCAAAAATACCTACGGCCGACGAGACATCACAAGCGCCGCCTTCGAAGATTTTGAGGGATTGACCCTGACTGATGCTCAGCGCAGGCTGCGGACATGTTTCCGATCCGTGACCACAACCCCTCTGGCCGAACGCCCTATGTGACTTACGCACTTATGGCGGCGAATATCGTGATTTTCGTCCTCTATTGGCTGGCCTTGCCGGATGAACGATCGCTCTACCAGTTCTTCAGGGTCTGGGGCATGGTTCCCGATATGGTCACCAATGGCAACCAATACTACACGCTGGTCACCTCTATGTTCCTTCATGGAGGCTGGTTACACCTTGCTGGTAACATGTTGTTTTTATACATTTTTGGAGACAACATGGAAGATAAAATGGGCCATGTCGGCTACCTGCTATTCTACATTGCCTCTGGCATCGGCGCGGCGGTGATCCACCTGGTGTCCGATCCCTGGTCCTCGGTTCCGACGGTGGGCGCCTCGGGCGCCATCGCGGGTGTGATGGGGGGCTACCTGCTGCTCTTTCCCAAGGCGCGCGTCGACCTCGTACTCATTATTGTGATTTTTTTCCGCATCATCCCCAGCCCGGCCTGGGTCATGTTGCTCTTGTGGCTCGGCCTGCAATTCCTTGGCGGCATCCTGATGTCGAGCAGCGGCGGCGGCGTGGCCTACTGGGCACACGCGGGCGGCTTCATCGTAGGCGCACTTCTAACCCTGCCCCTCTTTCTGAAATTAGGCGGGACCGAGTTCTGGAAACGCACCGAAGGCCACCCACCCCACCCCGAGGCGCAATACAAATTCACCCGAAGCCGGGTGCCATCTGTCAACCGCAAATAACGGGCGATCAGCCGCGCATCACATCTGAAAACTTCTCGAAAATCGCCTCGTTCGCGCAGATTACATCACCACGTTCAAGGATACTGCCCTCACCTGACAGAGGCTCAGCCAGTCCACCCGCCTCGCGCACAATCACCAGCCCCGCGGCCAGATCCCAGGCATTCAAACGCCGCTCCCAAAAACCTTCGTAGCGGCCAGCCGCCACATAAGCCAAATCCAGCGCCGCCGACCCCCAGCGCCGCACCCCGGCGCAGGCCGGCATCAGCCGCGCCAAATCCTGCAATGTCTCCGGCAGATCGCCACGGCCTCCGAAAGGCACACCAGTGGCAAAGATCGACTCGATCATCCGGCTCCGCGCAGACACGCGCAAACGGCTCTCGTTCAGCCAGGCGCCCTCTCCCTTCTCGGCCCAGAACAACTCATCCTTGGCAGCGTCATAGATCACCCCAGCGACAACCTTACCTTTGTGCTCAAGGGCAATCGACACCGCCCAATGGGGCAGACCATGCAGGAAGTTGGTGGTGCCATCCAGCGGGTCCACGATCCACCGACGCGTGGGATCATCACCATCCTCCGCACCACCTTCTTCGGCCAGCCAACCATAAGTCGGGCGCGCGCCCATCAGTTCTTCCCTGAGGATCGCCTCAGCGGTAATGTCGGCACGGCTCACAAAATCACCAGGACCCTTCATCGTGGTCTGCAGGTTCTCAACCTCACGGAAATCCTTAACCAGCGAACGGCCCGCCTTGCGCGCGGCTTTGATCATGATGTTGAGATTGGCACTTCCATGCATGGTTGGGCATCCTTGCGTTCAAACCGCGCGTATACGCCGCGCACAAACACGTGGCAAGAGCCCAAAGACATGCAAGGCCATCCGTCTGGGTGGACGAGCGCCATCCTGCAAATTTGGACACATACAACGCTTTAGCACACCGGCAGGCACGGCATAAATCCGGCGCCGATACCTGATGACTGGCCCCAGCTGCTGCTATGTTCAGTTCCTTGGCAGTGCGCGCACGGCTCTGTAAACTTGCTGCGGCGCCAAACACTGCAGCCAGCTTCGAGCAGAAACCATCAAAGTCATATCACAAAGGTGGACGCAACTTATTCGCAGCGTTCTGGTTTGCTACAAAATAGGGTAACGTCAAATATGTACCGACATCGCTGAGATATGCATCATGCTTGATACTGTCCTCCTTACCCAAGGTCAGCTGACCAAAGCAGACGTGGCCCGCTATCGAGAAGACGGCTATCTGCACCCCATTTCGGTCCTGTCGAGCAAGGAGGCCGCATCCTATCGCGCAGGGCTCGAGGCGCTTGAAGAAAAATGGCGCGACAATGGGCTACCCCTGCCCCTGAATACTTATAAACGCATCAACGCCCATTGCGTCATTCCAATGGCCCACAAAATCGCTGCCGCCCCCCGTGTGTTAGACGTGGTCGAAGGGATCCTTGGCCCCGATATCCTGATCTGGAGCGTGGAATTCTTTATCAAGGAGCCGCGTACCAAAGCCATTGTGTCCATGCATCAAGACCTGACCTATTGGGGGTTCGGCGCGGTGGATCAGCTGCTGACTGCCTGGATCGCCCTAAGCCCCGCAACCCCGGCCTCGGGCTGTATGGATTTTGTCCGTAAAAGCCACAAGAACCCGATCCTTCCACATGAGGACACCTATAACAAAGACAACCTCCTGTCGCGCGGACAGGAGATCAAGGTCAATGTCCCCCCAGAAGACCGGGTGCCCGCCATCCTCAAGCCGGGTCAGATGTCGCTGCACCATGGGCTGACGATACATGGTTCGGGACCCAATATCTCTGACGATAGACGGATTGCAGTTGCGATCCGCTATTGTACGCCCCAGATCGCCCAACAGGTGGCTGACAAGGATTACGCAATCCTGGCTCGTGGCGCCGACCGCGATGGAAACTTCATAAACTTCGCTGCGCCCACGGCTCCCTTTACGCCTGCCAGCCTAGCGCTTTACGATGAAATCAGAGAAGCGCAGGCCTCAACCCTGATGAAAGGTGCGACACAAGACACGCAAGGGCTCTACAACAGACCGAACTAGACAGCCAGGATAGGAAAGTATGATGGAAAAAGTCAGCTTTACCCAGATGAAGGACGGGACCAAGGAAGATTACGAATTCCTCAACGAACACGAAATTGACCACACCAAACATACCGGGGCACGCCTCCTGAAGGCGCTGGTGGATTTGGATGAAAGCCTGTCCGGCTACCAGATCACCCGACTGGGCCACTCGGTCCAGTCCGCGACCCGCGCCTGGCGCGATGGGGCGGATATCGACTGGGTGGTGTCGGCGCTGCTGCACGACATCGGCGATATCTACGCACCATTCAACCATGATGAATATGCCGCTACGATACTCAAGCCTTTCGTGCGCGAACAATGCCGCTGGTGCGTGGAAACCCATGGCGATTTCCAAATGGTCTATTACGGCCACCACATTGATGGAATGGACCAGAACAAGCGCGACCGGCATGCAGGCCACATGTTCTTCGATGACTGTGCCGAATTCTGCGAGCGTTGGGACCAGGCCAGCTTCGACCCGAATTATGACGACCTGCCGCTGGAATTCTTCGCGCCCATGGTGGAAGAGGTCTTTGCCCGCGACCCCTATGACCCCAAAGTCCTGCGCCACGGCGACCGCGAACCTCTTCACGATCCCAAAGTCGCGGCTGAGCGCGCCGCCGCCTGATACTGGTTAAACATCAATAGCGGCTACAAACCTTAGGCAGGATCAGCAGGTTCAGAGCATGGCCCCAGTTCGCCCATCCCAAAGGTTTGCAAAGACGGCATATATGAACCGCCCTGATAAGCATGGTTGGGCACCTTCCATGGCGGCACCCCGATTGGAAAGCCGGCCATGCGTGAGTGCTGCAAGAAAATCTGGGCGCACGCAAAGCTAGGTTGTCCCGCAAGGGCAGTCCAAAAGGCCAGCCTAGCGCTCTGCCCGATCACCGATATCCCCAGCCCACCAAGGGCGCTTGAGCCCTTGGTAAATCCTGATCGCATCTCCGGCGTTCAGGTCCTTAACCTCGTGGGCCTTGCGCAAAAAGCTCTTGCCCGGGCGCCCTTGCCCATCTTTCCACAGCACGCGAAACCTCGCCCGATTGTTTATCCGCACAGCGGACCGCTCTACCGCCGTCACCTCGGCCATCTCGCAGCGCCCATAGCGCCGGGCACGCAGAGCCTCTACCGTCCAGCGCCCGGTCATCCAAAGGGCAACCAGCCAGATCACCCCTAAAACCAGCGCGATACCACGCGCCACCCGCGCGCCCGAGGCATAACTGCCTTCTTCCAACTCTGTCACCTCAGGATCACTGGCCAGGTAACGCATCTCGATCTCCTGATCCGGCGCTAGCGTCCGGTAAAGCTGCGACCCAACGGTGCGCGTCACCGTGATCTCCTCCTTGGCTTGCGTAATAAAGGAAATCACCACCCAATAGGTGATGGTCAGGTCCCCGTCCGAATCCTGGCTCTCCGTGAAAAACGTATCCTCCACCAGAGCCGTTGCATATTTGCCTTCCGCCTGGAACCGTTTGGCTGTGTTGTGATCAAGCTGTCCAAACATCGTGACGAAGCATAGGATTACCCCGAAGATCACGGGCACCCAGCCCCCCATCTTCAGGAAAAGACCAAGCCCCGATTTCGGCGGGTAAAACTCTCGTTCCTGCATGCCCTCGATCCTGCGCTGCCACGGGCAAGCTGACAAGCCACAACCACGCACCCCAAACCACTTTTCAACCGGCCCGACACAGGGTATCCCCCCCGCAAACCAAAGGTAAAAGGCAGGCGGAGATTCCAGCATGGCCATGGACAAGACATTCGACGCACAATCGGCAGAACAGCGCCTTTATGACGCCTGGGAAAGCTCCGGTGCGTTCAAGGCAGGCGCCAACGCAGCCGAGGGCGCAGAGACCTTCTCCATCATGATCCCGCCCCCCAACGTGAACGGGCGGCTGCATATTGGACACGCGTTCAACAATACCATCCAGGACATCCTGATCCGCTGGCACCGCATGCGCGGCCACGACACGCTCTGGCAGCCCGGGCAGGACCATGCAGGCATTGCCCTGCAGCTTGCCGTGGAAAAGGAACTGGCGCAGACCTCCAACCGCAAACGCACGGACATGACGCGCGATGAGTTCCTCAAGATTGCTTGGGAGTACAAACATCGCACCGCCAACGGGATCGTTGATCAGCTCAAGCGCCTAGGCTCGTCCTGCGACTGGTCCCGCAACGCCTTCACTATGTCTGGCGCCCCGAACGCGCCCGCAGGCGAAGAAGGCAACTTCCACGACGCCGTGATCAAAGTCTTCGTCGACATGTATAACAAGGGCCTCATCTATCGCGGCAAGCGGCTGGTGAACTGGGATCCCTATTTCGAATCCGCCATCTCCGACCTCGAAGTCGAAAACATCGAAACCCCCGGCCACATGTGGCACTTCAAATACCCGCTCGCAGGTGGCGCGACCTACACCTATGTCGAAAAGGACGAGGACGGGAACGTCACGCTGGAAGAGACGCGTGATTACATCTCCATCGCCACGACGCGGCCCGAAACCATGCTGGGCGACGGCGCGGTCGCGGTGCATCCGTCTGATGAGCGGTATGCCCCCATTGTCGGCAAGCTTTGCGAAATCCCGGTCGGCCCGAAAGAACACCGCCGCATGATCCCCATCATCACCGATGACTACCCCGACCCGAACTTTGGGTCTGGCGCGGTTAAGATCACTGGTGCGCACGACTTCAACGACTACGGCGTCGCCTCTCGCGGCGGCATCCCGATGTACCGCCTGATGGACACCAAGGGCGCCATGCGCGACGACGGCGCACCCTATGCCGAGGCAGCCGCGCGCGCGCAGGAAATCGCAGGCGGCGCGGAATTCACGGGCGCGGAGGTCGACACCCTCAACCTCGTCCCCGACGACATCCGCGGCCTCGACCGGTTCGAAGCCCGCAAGCTGGTGGTGGAACAGATCACCTCCGAAGGCCTCGCCGTCACGCAGCTTGTGGAAGAAACCAACGAAGATGGCGAAACCAAAAAGGTTGAGACACCTTTGGTGGAAAACAAGCCGATCATGCAGCCCTTTGGCGACCGCTCAAAGGTCGTGATCGAACCTATGCTCACCGATCAATGGTTCGTCGACACCGACAAAATCGTGGGCCCGGCCATCGACGCCGTGCGCTCTGGTGAGACCAACATCATGCCGGAACAGGACCGGAAGGTCTATTTCAACTGGCTGGAAAACATCGAGCCCTGGTGCATCTCACGCCAGCTATGGTGGGGGCATCAGATTCCGGTTTGGTATGATGAGGATGGAAACCAATATTGTGCCGCATCGGAGGCGGAAGCCATCGAACAGTCAGGCGGAAAATCTCTGACACGCGATGAAGACGTTCTCGACACCTGGTTCTCCTCCGGCCTCTGGCCGATCGGTACATTGGGCTGGCCCGAGGATACCGATGAGCTGAAGAAATACTTCCCCACCTCCGTCCTCGTCACCGGCTTCGACATCATCTTCTTCTGGGTCGCCCGGATGATGATGATGCAATATGCCGTCGTCGGCCAAAAGCCGTTTGATCATGTCTATGTCCACGCGCTTGTCCGCGACGAGAAGGGCAAGAAGATGTCGAAGTCCCTTGGCAACGTCCTCGACCCGCTCGAACTGATCGACGAATACGGCGCCGATGCCGTGCGCTTCACGCTGACGGCCATGGCCGCTATGGGCCGCGATCTGAAGCTCAGCACGCAGCGTATCGCCGGCTATCGCAACTTCGGCACCAAGCTGTGGAACGCAGCGCGCTTTGCCGAAATGAACGGCGCGACGGCGGGCGAAATCACACCGACGCAATACCGACGTGTTACCGACGCGAAACAGACCGTCAATAAATGGATTATCGGAGAGACGGCACGCACCCGCGAAACCGTCGATCACGCCCTTAACCAGTTCCGCTTCAACGACGCCGCCAACGCGCTTTATGCCTTCGTCTGGGGCAAGGTCTGCGACTGGTATGTGGAGTTCTCCAAGCCCCTCCTCATGGATGGCGATGCCGAGACAAAGGCGGAAACACAGGCCACTATGGCCTGGGTCATCGACCAATGCCTGATCCTGATGCACCCGATCATGCCCTTCGTAACTGAGGAGCTTTGGGGCACGCTTGGCAAACGCGAGAAGATGCTGGTCCATGCCGATTGGCCCAGCTACGGCGCTGAATTAATTGATCAAAATGCAGATCGAGAAATGAATTGGGTGATTGGGCTGATCGAATCCATCCGTTCGGCGCGCGCGCAGGTGCGCGTCCCTGTAGGTCTCTACATCCCTGTCCTTTGCACCGATCTGGACACAGCAGGCCAAGCGGCCTGGGAGCGCAACGAGGTCATGATTAAACGCCTTGCGCGCGTTGACAGCCTGACCATGTCAGACACCCTGCCCAAAGGCTGCATCACCATTGCCGTCGAAGGCGGAAGCTTTGCACTGCCACTTTCGGATGTTATTGATGTTGCACAAGAAAAAGCGCGTCTGGAAAAAACCCTCGGCAAACTCGCCAAGGAACTCGGTGGGTTGCGCGGTCGTCTAAACAACCCCAAATTCGTCGCCAGCGCACCGGAAGATGTGGTCAACGAGGCCCGCGAAAACCTAGTCCTTCGGGAAGAAGAAGAAGCGAAACTCCGCGCAGCGCTCGACCAACTGGCCGAACTGGACGCCTAAAGCGACCCTGCTTCTTTCTGGTTACAAATACCTGTGTCCCGACATCTCAACCCTTCAAGATGTCGGGGTAAACGCACGCAAGACCGCAGAGAACCGATTTTCGTTATTGATCAGTATGTTCCAAAACTCTGGACCTGATCAGCCCATATCGCGCATTCGCGCCACATAGCGTGCAAGGGTATCGATCTCCAGGTTCACCCTATCACCAACAGCAACATCGCCCCACGTTGTCACCTTCTTTGTGTGGGGAATGAAGTTGATCCCAAAATCACAGCCCTCAACTTCGTTGACCGTCAGGGACGTTCCGTTCAAAGCGACGGACCCCTTTGAGGCAATGAACCGCGCCAGCGGCGACGGGGCGCGCAAAACAACCCTTGTGCTATCGCCCTCGTCTTCAAGTGAAACAACTTCAGCCACACCATCCACATGACCCGAAACAATATGTCCGCCCAGCTCATCACCCACGCGCAGGGCACGCTCCAGGTTAACCCGCTTGCCAGGCGCCCAGGTGTCCAGATTGGTCTTCGACACCGTCTCGGCAGAAATGTCCACGTCGAACCACTCCTCGCCTTTTGAAACCACGGTCAGGCACGCCCCATCGCAGGCGATCGAGGCCCCCATATCCACCCGCGACATATCATAACGCGTACCGATGCGGGCCCGCAAATCACCGCGAGCTTCTGTTTCCAGAACTTCGCCCACATCTGTCACGATTCCGGTGAACATCACGTTTCTCCTTAACTTACAGACGACCTTTTGCAGCGACCTAGCCTTCCACCGAAGCGCAGACAAGCCACAAGGTCTTAATTTCGCCTAATTCGCACATATACTGTATGTTAGACGGGGCAGTGGGTGTTCAAAGTGTTATGCTGACCGGTGATCAAAAGGTATTCCTGTTTTTGCAGGGTCCGCACGGGCCCTTCTTCCAGCGGCTTGGACAGATGGTGCGACATTCCGGCGCTGAGGTCTGGCGGGTTGGCTTCAACGCCGGCGACAGGTTCTTCTGGCGCGATAAAAACCGCTACATCCCCTATCGTGGCGAGGCTTCCGACTGGCTGGATTTCTTTAAGACACTGGTGACCGAGAAGGCTGTGACTGACCTAGTACTCTATGGGGACGTACGCCCGGTTCATGCCGAAGCGGTAGAGTATGCGAAAGCACGAGGTATCACTGTACACGTCTTCGAAGAGGGCTACATGCGGCCCTACTGGATCACCTATGAGCGTGGCGGATCGAACGGCCATTCCCGCCTGATGCAGATGAGCGTTGCGGATATGCGCTCCGCTCTTGAAAATTCCGACATGGATACGGCCCTACCCCCGGCCAGCTGGGGTGATATGCGTCAGCACATTTGGTATGGTGCGATCTATCACGGTGCGGTTCTTCTGTTCAATCGTGGTTACCGCAAGTTCAAACCGCATCGCAGCCTGACCGTCAGAGAAGAGTTTGCGCTCTATCTCAAACGTCTTCTCCTGATGCCTTACCAAGCCATCGAACGCCGCATCGCCACGCTGCGCATCCGCCATGGCGGGTTCCCCTATCACCTCGCGCTGTTGCAGCTCGAACATGACAGCTCGTTCCAGGCGCATTCGCCTTTCGATACAATGCCAGATTTCCTGCGCACCGTGGTCGAGGGGTTCGCCAAAGGGGCCCCAAGACACCACCACTTGGTGGTCAAGGCCCACCCACTTGAGAACGGGCGCGCACCGCTCAGACGTATTCTGATGCAGTTGGCCCGCGATAATGGTGTGGCAAATCGGGTGCATTTCGTCCGCGGCGGTAAGCTGGCCCAGCTTCTTGATCAGGCGCGCACTGCCGTCACGGTGAACTCCACCGCCGCGCAACAGGTGCTTTGGCGCGGTATCCCGCTCAAAACCTTTGGTGATGCTGTCTATGCCAAGCCTGAATTCGTTTCGACAAAACCTCTGCGAGATTTCTTTGAAATGGCCGAACGGCCTAACCGAAAAGCCTATACCGATTATCGCCGATACCTGCTTGAGACCAGCCAGATCGCAGGTGGATTTTACTCGGTCAGTGGGCGCAGACAGGTGCTTCGCCAGGTCGTGGACCTGATGCTTAGCCCAGATGATCCCTATGATGCGTTGGTGTCGGGAACCGCGGCTCCGAGGCAACAGTTGCGTGCGGTACCGTAACGGACACAATCTGTAGCGCTAGATTTTATCTACGGATTCCGTTATGTTGAATAACAAAATTGAGGCAGAATAATAACAGGTCGAGGAGACCGAGCAGTGACACCCCATTCCAATCGTTGGGCGAAGACCCTCGCCCTTTGTGCGGCTTTGGCCGTAGTAGCATCATGCGCGACCCTGCCACGTGTGGGCCCAAACAAACAAGAAATCTTCTCAGGCTCTGTCCAACGCAATGGTGATGCCTTCGTGGTGTCCGTCAATGACCGTGTGACCCGCGCAACGGCCGTGCAACCCGCCCTTGGCTTTACCGAGGATTTCAAACGCGCTGGGCTTCTGGGCTCTGACACGATCAATCCCGGTGACACGCTGGGCCTTACCATCTGGGAAAACGTAGATGACGGGCTGCTGGCAGGGGCGGCTCAGAACCAAACCGCCCTTGAGGAAGTGCAGGTTGATGGCGCGGGCTTTATCTTTGTGCCCTACGCCGGGCGCATCCGCGCTGCAGGCAACACACCCGAAGCGATCCGCCGCTTGATCACCGCCAAACTGGACGAGCAGACACCTGACCCACAAGTAGAGGTGCGTCGCCTGGCTGGGAATGGCGCGACCGTCTCTCTCGTCGGCGGCATTGGCGCGCAAGGTGTCTACCCGATTGAGCGCCCAACGCGTACCCTGTCCACCATGCTGGCCTCTGCCGGTGGTGTGACCATCGACCCCGAAATTGCGCAGATCACCGTGGTTCGTGGCGAAAAGCGCTCCAAGGTGTGGTTCCAGGACCTCTACAATTATCCCGGTTTTGACATCGCCCTGCGCGGTGGCGACCGTATCCTTGTCGAAGAGGACAGCCGCGCCTTCACCGCCCTTGGCGCAACCGGCGCGCAGGCCCGCCTACCCTTTGCCAGCCCCACGCTAAGCGCGGTTGAAGCCATTGCACAAGTGGGTGGCCTGAATGCTAACACCGCCGACCCAACCGGGGTTTTCATCTTCCGCAATGAACCGGCAGAGATTGTAAACCAGGTACTGGGTCGCAGCGACCTCGTAGGGGCGCAGCGGATGATCTATGTACTGGACCTGACCCAACCCAATGGCCTCTTCCTGGCGCGTGATTTCGCGGTCAGGGACGAAGACACGGTGTATGTGACCGAAGCGCCCTTCGCCCAGTGGAGCAAGGTCATCGCTGCAGCCACCGGATCACTTGGTGCAATTGGTTCGATTTCAACAGCGTCTGACACCCTCGGCCTTTGATGCCACACACGCATGAGTCAATGCCCGCCGGTTCCAATACGCCCCGGCGGGCTTTTTATTTCAACGCGGGCTTCATGCATCAGAAACGCGTACGTCGGATCATGCAGCTTGCAGGATACACACTGGAACTGGGGAAACCGGGGGACGATGACCTGATCGCGGTGTGGGGCCATTCGCCCTATGCCATAAGGGGGGAGAGTGTTTCAAAGGCCACGGGCGCAGGGCTTATCCGTGTGGAGGACACCTTCCTGCGCTCCCTCTTGCCCGGTCGATCGGGGGAACCGCCGCTGGGTCTATCTATTGATCAAAGTGGCGTACATTTCGACGCAGAGGCACCGTCTGATCTTGAAATCCTACTGGCCACGCATCCGCTGGATGACACTGCCCTGCTGAACCGGGCACGCGGGGCCATTGCGCGGCTGAAAGAGGCGCACCTGACAAAGTACACCAGTTTTGATCCAGCCCTACCCTGCCCTGATCCAGGTTATGTTCTGGTAATTGATCAGACCGAGGGCGATGCAAGTGTTACCTATGGCGGCGCCAATGAGGCCACTTTTCGTGAAATGCTTTACTACGCGCAGGAGGAAAACCCTGGCGCACGCATCCTGATCAAAACCCATCCAGAGACGGTGCAGGGTCACAGGGCGGGCTACTTCTCAACAGATGACGAGACAAGTGACCGTATCCGCCTATTTGCGGATCCGGTCAGCCCATGGGCGTTACTTGAGGGCGCGGTGGCTGTCTATACCGTCAGCTCGCAACTGGGGTTCGAGGCTATTTTGGCCGATCACAAGCCACGAGTTTTCGGGCGACCTTTCTACGCGGGCTGGCATCTGACCGACGATCGACACCCCCTGACCTTCCCGCGTCGAGGCCGTCGCCTGACACGAGCGCAATTGTTTGCAGCCGCAATGATTCTTTACCCTAAGTGGTACGATCCCCATGCGGATGCCTTGTGCGAGTTAGAACAAGCCATCTCAGTGCTTGAAGCGCAGACAAGGGCATGGCGCGAAGATCGTCATGGATGGGACGCGCATGGGATGCGGCTGTGGAAGCGCAAACCGTTGCGGCAATTCTTCGGCCAGCATGGCCGCCTACGCTTTACAAGAGCCGGTTACACGACAATGAACCAACCTGCGTTGGTCTGGGCCTCACGACAAGATCAGGCCCCAGCAGGTGCCGTGCGTGTGGAAGACGGGTTTCTGCGTTCCCGCGGGCTGGGCGCAGATCTGATCCCGGCCTTGTCTCTCGTAAGTGATGATCTGGGTATTTACTACGACCCAGCCCGCGAAAGTCGGCTGGAGCGGTGGATTACCAAACGGGCCGATCTGCGGCCTGATCAGCAGCAACGCACGGAACGATTAATCCGACGTTTGGCGGAAGAAGGCGTAAGCAAATACAACCTCGGCACGGGAACACCGGATTTGCCAGAGGGGCATCGAATATTGGTTCCAGGGCAGGTAGAAGATGACGCTTCAATCCAGTTGGGGGCTGGGGCAGTCGCGACAAACCTTGACCTCCTGGAGCGCACGCGAGTCGAAAACCCCGGTGCGATAATCCTATACAAACCCCATCCAGATGTGGAAGCGGGTCTGCGCGAAGGCAGCGTGCCAGAATCAGCCTTGACGGAACTGGCCGACAAGGTGCTCTCGCGGACAGACCCAGCACGCCTTCTGGCGCAGGTCAATGAGGTGTGGACAATGACCTCATTAATGGGGTTTGAGGCGCTCTTGCGCGGCGTCAGGGTAACGACGACCGGGGCGCCATTCTATGCAGGCTGGGGCCTGACCCGGGACCTGGGGCGGATTCCTGCACGGCGATCCGCCCGGCCCTCTCTCGAAGGGCTCGTTCATGCCACTTTGATCGACTATCCCCGCTATTACGATCCTGTCACTGGAACAGCGTGTCCCGTGGAAACGGTCGTCGACCGCCTCATCAACGGCGCCCTGCCAAGTCCAGGCCCGGCCAACAGGATGTTGGCCAAGCTACAAGGTCTATTCGCATCCTACGCACCTTTTTGGCGCTAGGAACAACCAGATTCAGTCGCTATCGGACCCAGCAATGATCTTCCAAACCACTGCACCCAATGCGCCACCAATCAGCGGAGCCACCCAAAAGAGCCAAAGCTGAGCCAACGCAGGACCATCCGCAAAGATCGCAACACCAGTAGAACGTGCCGGATTGACAGAGGTGTTAGTCACCGGAATTGACACAAGGTGGATCAGCGTCAATCCCAGACCGATGGCAATCGGCGCAAACCCAGCCGGTGCACCTTTAGAGGTCGCGCCGAGAATGATGATCAGGAAGAAGGCCGTCAGCACGATCTCGGTCACAAGGCCAGCCGTCATCGAGTAGCCACCCGGTGAGGCTTCACCATATCCGTTAGAGGCAAAGCCGCCCACCCCTGCAAAATCGGGCGCGCCAGAGACGATTACATAAAGCACAAGTGCCGCAAGGATGGCTCCAGCCACCTGAGCGATCCAGTAGGGCACCAGAAGCTTACTTTCAAAGCGACCCGCCACCATCAAGCCAAGCGAAACCGCCGGGTTGAAATGCCCGCCGGAGATATGGCCAACCGCATAGGCCATAGTCAAAACGGTCAAACCAAAGGCAAGGCTGACCCCGGCCCAGCCAATGCCTACATCCGCCACACCTGCCGCAAGAACGGCACTGCCGCATCCACCAAGCACCAGCCAAAAGGTTCCAAAAAATTCTGCAAGTAGTTTGTTGGTCATGTTTGTCCCTCAACCAATTAGGCGTACGTACCGCTAATCCACGACCGCACGGCCCTTGTCCCATGCCTGAACCGGTTTGAAACGGTTGTCAGGCATCGCCATTGGCCCTGAGAGTGTCATAACTGTCAATCTTTTAGGCAGTTGGTGCGCGATATGAATTCAGCTATCAGGTGAACTGACCTCATCCTTAAACCACAAGACAGCCAACATAGCCTATATGTCGAGACGCCATTATGATCTTCCGCCCTTCACGACGCTCTGTGCCTTTGAGGCAGCGGCGCGGCACCTGAGCTTCAAGAATGCTTCGCAGGAACTGGGCGTCACGCCAGGTGCAGTCAGCCACCAGATTAAGGCGCTGGAGGGAGAGTTGGGTATCGCCCTCTTCGAACGCCAGAACCGCGGCGTTGCCCTGACCAAGGACGGAGAAGCGCTGTACGAGACGCTGGCCTCGACCTTCCAGCAAGTCTCCCAACGGTTGACCCGCCTGCGCCGCACCGGGGATGACCATGCGGTAACAGTCGGCTCTACCACGGCAGTAGCAGCACTCTGGCTGTCGCCTGCGGTGATCGAATTCTGGCGGGAACATCCGGACGTAAGCGTACATCAGGTGACACAGGACAAACCGTTTGAAAGCGTTCAAAAACTTGACTTCTTTGTATGTTATGGGCGAATGCAGAACTCGTCGTTGGATCAGACACCACTTTTCCGGGACAACCTTGTTGCGGTCGCCGCACCAGAGCAGGCGGCGGCATTGCAGGGCTGTGATGTGACCACGCTGGCCAGTCAGCGCCTGATCCACCTGGATGCAGAAAACCCCTCTTGGACCAGATGGGCGGAATGGTTCGAGCATCTGGGCCACAAGGGCGATATTGCGCAAGGCACGCGCGTCAACAGCTACTCGGTTGCACTGCAGATTGCGCGCAAGGGTGCGGGCATAGCGCTTGGATGGCGTGGCTTGATCCAACCGATGATCGAGTCGGGCAAGCTTAGCACCATTGCGCCATATGCCGTAGCCGCCCCACACCAGTTTTATCTCGCCGGCCTGCCCGATACGGAGCTTTCGCCTGGCGCCATGGCCTTGAAAACCTGGCTGCTCAAGAGCGCGAAACCAGCTTCAGATTAGTTCAGATCACCTGAGGATGAACTTTTCCCATATTGAGCCCAACCAGGCTTGTGTATCAATTGATCATGACCCCTTTGCCAGGAGACAGCCATGAACAAGCATAGCCCCCTGTCCTCGGTGCTTACGGATGTGAACACCGCCAGCGGCCTACCGAACGCCCATTACATCGACCCTGAGGTATTTCAGGAAGAAAAACGCTCAATCCTCTTTGCTCACTGGTCCGGTGTGGGGTTTGGGAAGGATATCCCCAACGCGGGCGATGCAATGCCAGTGGATTTCCTGGGCATGCCCCTCCTCTTGGTACGTGATCACGATGGCGAGATTGGCGTTTTCCAGAACACCTGCCGCCATCGGGGTATGATCCTCGTCGACAAGCCGAAAAAGATAAGTGGCGCGATCCGCTGCCCCTATCACAGCTGGTGCTACAGCCTGAAGGGTGCGCTTCGCGCGACGCCGCATGTGGGCGGGCCTGGGCAGAACACGCATGAGGATGTGGATGTCGACAAGCTGGGCTTGTATCATATTCGGTCTTACGTGTGGCGCGATGTGATCTTCATAAACGTCGATGGCAAAGCGCCCGAGTTCGAGGAGGTACATGGCGAGTTGTTGGAGCGCTGGCGCGAGTTCGACACGCCACTCTATCACGGCGGCGCGGTGTCAAGTTTCAAACTGGACGTAGCGACGAACTGGAAACTGGCCGTCGAGAACTATTGCGAGAGCTATCATCTGCCCTGGGTACATCCCGGTCTGAACAGCTATTCTCGGCTAGAAGATCACTACAACATTGAAAAGGGCGGGCATTATTCAGGCCAAGGCACGCTGGTGTATCGTCAGCTGAAGGATGACAGCGGGTCCACCTTCCCCGATTTCGAAGGTCTGGGTGAGTTTTGGAACGAAGGTGCGGAATATATCGCTGTCTACCCCAACGTCCTTCTTGGTGTGCAGCGCGACCATGCTTTTGCCATTCTGCTTGAGCCGAAGACCTGCGATCACACGGTTGAGCATATCGAGTTGTATTATGCCAAACCGCCCGCCGAGATGCAGGATCAGGCGGATTTGCTGAAAATCAACGCGGCGCAGTGGAAGACTGTGTTCGAGGAAGATATTTTTGTCGTGGAAGGGATGCAGAAAGGCCGCAAAGGGGAGCTTTTCGATGGTGGCCGTTTCGCCCCTGCGATGGACGGCCCCACGCACAACTTCCACCACTGGGTCGCCACTCATATCGAGCGTGGGCGCGAGAGCTAAAGGCGGCCGGTTGGGAAAACACTATGGACCACGCGGGGATTGAAATGGCTTTACTTGAGGCGCATGAGGCGCAGGACGCTCCCACGCTTGTACGCCTGTACACACTTGCGGCAAATGACGCAGAGGCGCATCAGGACATAGACGCGGCGAGCTTCTTCATGACCCATGCCTTCATTTTCGCATTGGAAGCAAATCTACCAGAGGCCCAGGAATTGAACCGGAGATTGGCAGCACGAGGTCGGTCACAGCTCTTGGACTTTTGAGGATACTTCCAAACCTTGATGGGTCTAGTCTGTATGCCAGATCGACGTATTGGCCATACTGGTGCTCCTCTTTGGGCAGGCAAATCCAAGAGCACATTCTTGGCAGGTGAGACACCGCAATCGATCGAGGCTCGCGGTATCATGCGCCTCGATGGTCGAGACTGGCCGAGCACGGCATGTTCCATGGCGAGGTAAAAACGGATAATAAGCTTGTCCAAATTTGTGCGAGACGTATTGGCAAACGATGTTCCCAATAATTTCATTGAAACAGGGGCTTGGCGCGGCGGAGCGTGCATATTGATGCAGGGCATATAGCCCAATTGGCGATCCCGGAAGGACTCGAACCCTCAGCCTGCTGATTAGAAGTCAGCTGCTCTATCCAGTTGAGCTACGGGACCGCTACTGCTCGTTTACCCCTCTGTCCCTCCAAGATCAAAGGGGAATTGCAAAGGGGTCTTTGGGATACCCAACACCTGCCAGATAAAGCCCCTGCGGCGGGCAAACCGGACCGCAGGCGGCGCGGTCGCGGGCCTCCAGCGCGACTTTGACATCGCCGGGCGTCCAGCTGCCTGCGCCCACCCTCTCCAATGTACCGACGATGGACCGGACCTGATTGTGAAGGAAAGACCGTGCGCATAGGCGGAACTGGATTTCTGGACCGCTGAGCCCGTTCATTTCTAAAATCTCGATGGCATCCAGCGTTTTGACCGGGCTTTGGGCCTGGCACATGGTGGATCGGAAAGTGGTAAAATCGTGGTTCCCCAAAAGACAGGCCGCGCCATCGCGCATTGCGTTCACGTCGAGGCAATGCTGCACCTGCCAAACCAACCCTGCCTCATGCGTAGCCGGGGCACGGCGCATCAGCAGACGGAAGAGATACCTTCGTTCGACTGCCGAAAACCGGGCATGCCAATCATCCGCAACCACGTTGCAGGCCACTATGGCCACCGGCGCGGGCTTCAGATGGTAGTTTAGCGCTTCCGACAAGCGAAACGGGTCCCAGTCACGGATCATGTCACAATGGGCCACCTGTGCCAACCCGTGCACTCCTGCATCGGTACGCCCAGCCGCTGCAATCGTGTGCGGACCCGGCTCTAACCGCGCAAGGGCGGCTTCGATGGCCCCCTGCACAGTGGGATGCTCCACCTGTCTTTGCCAGCCGGCAAAGGGGGCGCCATTATATTCGACTTTCAGGGCGTAGCGGGGCATGAGCCGCTGATAACGTCACGTTCGACGGCGGACAAGGCTTTCCCCGCCCTCTGGCAAGGTCGTGTCGCGATGTTTATCTGTTTGGAGAATTGAACCAGCGAGAGTATCCATTGGGACTTGCGACTGTAGCAGACGGGCTGACCCGGGGCGTCGAAAATGTCGGCGACCGGATCAGTGAGGCCCTATTCGAGCCGGTGATCCGCCTTGGCGTCACCGGACTAAGCCGGGCGGGAAAGACCGTTTTCATCACCTCACTTGTAGCCAACCTGATGGACCGCGGGCGTATGCCAGGGCTGGTGGCCGCACGGGATGGGCGGATTGAAGCGGCGTTCCTGCAACCTCAGCCCGATGATACGGTGCCCAGATTCGAGTATGAGACGCATCTGAAAACCCTCACTGGCCCTGAACCACACTGGCCCGAAAGCACGCGCAGCATCTCAGAACTGCGATTGTCAATGCGGGTTCGGCCCACGGGCCTGCTCAGCGGGCTGCCAGGGCCTCGCACTGTGCATCTGGATATCGTGGATTACCCAGGTGAATGGCTTTTGGATCTTGGACTGCTTGGAAAAGATTATGGCAGCTGGTCTGAGATCGCCCTGAGCCGGATGGCCACACGTGATAGCGCGGCTGACTACTTGCGACTTGTGGCGGCCACGCAAACCGATGCTGTACTGGACGAACCTAAAGCGCAGGGCCTGGCGCGCAGCTTCACGACATACCTTCATGCCGCGCGGGCGGCGGGGTTTTCCGATTGCTCACCGGGGCGGTTCCTGTTGCCCGGTGATCTTGAGGGCTCGCCTGTGCTTACCTTCGCGCCATTGCCCGCTGATCCCAAGGCCCCACGCCGGTCACTCTGGCGAGAGATGGAGCGCCGCTTTGAAGCCTATAAGGCCCGTGTGGTAAAACCCTTCTTTCGGGACCACTTTGCCCGGATCGACCGGCAGGTGGTTCTGGTCGACATGCTGGGCGCGGTCCATCGCGGCCCGGCGGCAGTACAGGATTTGCGTCAGGCCATGGGTGATATCCTTGGCGCATTCCGGCCGGGGCGGAACAATTTCCTTTCCCAACTGCTGCGTGGAAAGCGCGTGGACCGATTGCTCTTTGCAGCCACCAAGGCCGACCACCTGCACCATAACCAACATGGGCGGATGAGCGCGATCATGGAGGCCTTGCTGCGCGACGCCCGAGACAGGGCCAGCTTTGCCGGGGCCCAAACGAAGGCCCTTTCTCTCGCCTCGCTAAGGGCAACTACGGAGGAGACACGCATGCACAGGGGTGGCAGTCTGGACTGTGTACGTGGCGTCTTACTGGGTGACGATGGCGCGCGTGGCAAGACGGCAGCGTTCTATCCCGGCATGTTGCCCGACGATCCCGGCCAGCTTCTGAAAACCGCACAGGAAGGGGCGCAAGCATGGCTGGATGAAGAGTTTCAGGCGATGCGTTTTGCTCCGGCGCGGCTTTCGCTCAAACCCGGCGAAGGCCCGCCCCACATACGCCTTGACCGTGCCGCACAGTTCCTGATCGGAGACAGAATATGACGAAGACACCCGTTCTGATCGAGTTGGAGGATGAGCACGACGACCCAGCGTTGCGACCCGACAACGCTCCACCTGTGCCAGATACAGACCTGACCGCCTTTCCAGAAGGTCAGGCCATGCAAAGCGCGGCTAGCCTGCTGGCCCGCCGCCCATCACGGCTGGCACGTCTGTTCTGGGGCATTGCCGCAGTCTTGTTCACCACGATGCTGTCGGTCGCAGCCTGGGACTATGCAACCGGCCTAATCGGGCGTTTGCCTATTCTTGGCTATGGGATTGCAAGCTTTGGTGCGTTGCTGTTGATCCTGCTTTTGATCATGGCGCTCAGGGAATTGTCGATGATCGCACGGCTCAGTCGACTTGATGGGTTGCACCGACAGGCTGAAACGGCACTTGCAGAAGGCGATTTGACTAAGGCACGTGTCGTGGTAGGGGGGCTGACCCGGCTCTACCGAGGTCGCCCGGATACACGCTGGGGGAGGGAGCGGTTATCGGAACAAGCCTCGGACCAGTTTGACGCCGATGCTCTTTTAGAACTTGCGGAACAGCAGATCTTAGGCCCGCTTGATAAGATGGCCATGGCCGAAATTGAGGCCGCAGCGCGTCAGGTGGCCACGGTCACGGCCCTCGTACCCCTTGCCTTGGCGGATGTGGTTGCCGCCCTGACGGCAAATCTGCGGATGATCCGAAGTATCGCGGCAGTCTATGGTGGACGATCGGGCACTCTGGGCAGTTGGCGGCTAGCACGGGCGGTGATGACACATCTGGTGGCCACGGGGGCCGTGGCGGTAGGTGATGATCTGATCGGCTCTGTCGCGGGAGGCGGGCTCCTTTCTAAGCTGTCAAGACGATTTGGGGAGGGTGTGGTGAATGGCGCACTGACCGCGAGGGTCGGCGTGGCCGCAATGGAAGTCTGCCGACCGATGCCATTCATCGCAACGCCGCGCCCTTCGGTAACGGGACTGGTACGCCGAGCGTTAACCGGGTTGTTTGGCTAGAGGACAGCCACCCACTGCGGGCTCAACCAAGGGCCACGCAGCATGCGGGATGAGAGTCGGGTTCAAACCGAGGGTTGGTAACGCATGGTAGGACCCCCCGCCAAAAGCTGCAGCACGCGTCGTCATTCTGTCAACCGTTCAGGCATGGTGCAGGATAGCCCTCGCTTTGCGCAGGGCACGCGGCGTGGCCGCATAGGCACGGCGAATAGCCCGGGTCAGGGCGGCTGGGCTGTCATACCCGCATCGCAATGCGATTTCGGCAACCGATAGGCGCGTATCCTCGATCAGTTTGCGCGCAGCCGACAAGCGCAGATGGCGATAGACTGACCCAGGAGACGCCCCAAGGCGGCTTCGGAAATGCCGGTCAAGCGTGCGCGGATGGCAGGACAGACGAAGCGCCAGATCAGCCATAGGCAAAGGCCGCTCCACATGATCGCGCATAAGCGCAAGCGCCTGGCGCACAAGTGGATCCGCAATCTGGTCCGGCCCATCCACTGCTACCGGCGGGTCGCCGTGAATGAACAAGGCCTCCACATCCAACCGCGCCGCGAGGCCAAGGTGATCAGCGATCAGGCCAAGGGTCAGATCAAGGGCTGACATCGCACCTGCACAGGTCATGATGGGCCCATCACGCATCAATCGTTCACGGCTGGCATCCACCTCTAGAAACCGCTCGGTGAATGCGTCCAGCAAGTCCCAATGCACCGTGGCCCGGCGCCCGTCCAATAGCCCGGCCGATGCCATCAGCCAGGGCCCCGAATCCAGCCCGATCATAACTTGCGTCTGCCGCATCGCCTGCTGCAGCATGCGCCGTGTGGCAAAGGTGTCGTGGAGGTCCTGATCATAGCTCGACAGCACGAAAAGGTAATCAAGCCCGCTGACTTGGCTCAGGGCCGCACTGGCGAGAATGTCGAGTCCGCTGGAAGAGCGCCCCGTGCGGCCATCCGTCGTCACAATTTGCCAGTCAAAGACCCGGCGTGCGCCCAAGGTATTGGCGGCCCGTAACGGCTCAATACAGTTCGCCAGGCACAGGTTGGAGAACTGATCGAAGAGCAGAAACGCGATGCGCACCGGGCGCTCTGGTGTTTTTGTCCATTCCGGCATGATTTTTGACCTTTACGGCAAACTCTTAAGATATGCCAGCGCGGTAGAATTCGCGCACCGCAAACCAAGGGGAGGATGCCATGCCGCTGGAAATGAATCGTGAGGTCTTTATCACCTGTGCCGTGACCGGTTCAGGCAGCACGCAGGATCGCAGTCCGCACGTCCCGCGCAGCCCCAAAGAGATCGCAGACAGCGCCATCGCAGCGGCCAAGGCCGG
The DNA here is from genome assembly GCA_963691795.1 of Roseovarius sp. Taxonomy (GTDB): domain Bacteria; phylum Pseudomonadota; class Alphaproteobacteria; order Rhodobacterales; family Rhodobacteraceae; genus Roseovarius. Next base: position 1,537,092 of record OY829373.1, on the reverse strand, counting down.
GGCCGCCGTGGTTCATTGCCACGTGCGCGATCCCGAAACCGGCTTGCCAAGCCGTGATCCGAAGCTTTACCGCGAACTCACCGACCGGGTGCGCGACGCGGAGGTCGACGTGGTTCTGAACCTCACAGCAGGCATGGGCGGGGACATGGTATTTGGCGACGTTGAAAACCCCCTGCCTGTCAACGAAGCAGGCACCGACATGGCCGGCGCAACGGAGCGGATGGAACATGTGGCGGAATGTCTGCCTGAGATCTGCACGCTCGATTGCGGAACAATGAACTTTGCCGAGGCCGACTACGTCATGACCAACACCCCCGGCATGCTGACGGCCATGGGTCAGATGATGACAGACCTTGGCGTGAAGCCCGAGATCGAGGCATTTGATACGGGCCATCTTTGGTACGCCAAGCAACTGGTCAAGGACGGAGTGTTAGACGGCCCTGCCCTTGTGCAGCTTTGCATGGGCGTGCCATGGGGCGCACCAGATGATCTCAACACGTTCATGGCGATGGTCAACAATGTACCTGATGACTGGACCTTCTCGGCCTTTGGGCTGGGGCGAAGCCAGATGGCTTATGTCGCCGCATCCGTGCTGGCAGGGGGCAATGTGCGCGTAGGACTTGAGGACAACCTGATGCTCGACCGGGGTGTACTGGCGCAGAATTATGAGCTGGTCGGTCGCGCGAGTGAGATCATTGAGCGCATGGGCGCTCGGTTGATCGGTCCACAGGAGGTGCGCGACAAACTGGGCCTTGTCAAGCGGGCACCCAAGGGGTGAGCCCGCGTGTCCTGATCACAGGCGGCGCATCTGGTATTGGCCTGACCTTCGCGCGTCGCTTTGCAGCCGAAGGCGCACGCGTGGCCGTGTGTGACGCCGATGGGCAAGCCTGCGCAGCATTGTCCACCGAGGTATCGGATATGATCGTTCGGCAGGCGGATGTGACTGACGAGGCGCAGATGAGTGCCTTTCTAGAGGAGGTTGAAACCGCCTGGGGCGGTGTCGACGTTGTTTGTGCCAATGCCGGTACAGGCGGGCCCGCGGGGCGCGTCGAAGACCTGAGTTACGATGATTGGAAGGCCTGTGTTGGCGTAAATCTTTTTGGCGCTTTCCTAACTTGCCGCTGGGCCGCGCGCGTCATGCGAGCACAGGGGCACGGCTCCATCATTCTGACCACATCGACTGCGGGGCTGTTCGGCTATCCGCTACGGTCACCCTATGCGGCGGCGAAGTGGGGTATTGTTGGGCTGACAAAGACACTGGCAATGGAGCTGGGCCCAGTAGGCATCCGCGTCAATGCCATTGCTCCGGGTTCAGTCGAGGGCGACCGGATGGAGCGGGTTTTGGCCAACGAATCTGCCGCCACCGGCCGCGACATCGAAGAGATCCGCCAGTCCTATGTGGCGAACGTATCCCTGCGCAGTTGGGTCAACGCGGATGATCTAGCAGATATGGCGCTGTTCCTTGCCTCGCCTGCAGCATCGAAAGTGTCGGGTCAGGTGATGGCCGTGGACGGTCATACAGAGGCCTTGGTGTAATGCAGGTAGGGCCCCTCAACGGCATTCTGACACTGGACTTTGGCCAGCACTTCGTGGGGCCATTGGTGAGCAGAATTCTGGCCGATGGACTAGACGAGCTCTCAGTCCATCTCGAAACTTCCGAACGGCCTAAGGAATGGAGTATGCGCAACCACCCCGCGGCCCTTGGGGTCGACCTTGGCGCGCGCACTGCCAAAATATGGCAAGGACACGACAGAGACACTTGCAAGCCTGGGCTTCGACCCGGCGCCAATCGACGAGATGATCACCAGCGGTACCTTTAGTTCTGCCTGGTCCAAGAAATATCTACCGGAGTGAGACATGACTGAAACAGCAGCAATCATTGGCGGGGGCGTGATCGGTGGGGGCTGGGCCGCGCGGTTGGTTCTCAATGGATGGAATGTGCGGGTCTATGATCCAGACCCAGAGGCAGAGCGCAAAATTGGTGAGGTGATGGATAACGCCCGCCGCGCCCTACCGATGCTGGTGGATTTCGATATGCCTGCAGAGGGTGATCTGACGATCTGCGCCACACTGGAAGAAGCCGCCACCAATGCTTCCCTAATCGTCGAGGCCGTGCCAGAACGCGTTGACATCAAGCGTAAGGTCTATGCCCAGATCGAAGCAGTGAATACCGACGGGATCATCGCATCCTCCACTTCGGGCATCATGCCTACCGATCTGCAGGCCGAAATGGAACATCCCGGCCGACTGATCGTCGGCCATCCGTTCAACCCAGTGTACTTGCTACCCCTGGTGGAACTGGTTGCGGGCGAAAAGACCGACACCACCGCCATCGAAACCGCTAAAAGCATCTATTCCAGCCTCGGTATGTACCCGCTTCATTGCAGGGTCGAGATCGAAGGCTTCCTCAGCGACCGCCTGCAGGAGGCGCTTTGGCGTGAAGCCCTGTGGCTTTTGCACGATAACGTGGCCACGGCGGATGAGATTGACGCGGCCATCGCCTATGGCCCCGGTCTGCGGTGGGCGCAGATGGGTACAATGCAGACCTTCCACCTTGCCGGCGGCGAAGGCGGGATGCGCGCCATGTTGGCCATGTTCGGCCCTTGCCTCAAGTGGCCGTGGACAAAGCTGATGGATGTGCCGGAGCTTACAGATGAGTTTGTAAACAAGGTTGGAGATCAGTGTGAGGCGCAGGCGGGCGATCTAGGCCCGCGTGATCTCGAGCGCATCCGCGACAACAACCTGATCGGCATCATTCGTTCGCTCAAAGGCGGGAACTGGGGCGCAGGCGCAATCGCCAACGCGCATCAAAAGGCGCTGTTCGAGATGCCCAAGCCTACCTCGCCCATGGTTACACAACGACGCGTCGTACCCATCGACTGGACCGATATCAATGGCCACATGAACGAAGGCCGCTATGGTCAGATCTTCTCGGACGCCGCCGAGGTGGTGATGGCCTATGTCGGCGCCGATGACGACTATATCGCAGGGGGACTAAGTTATTTCACCGTGGATACACAGGTGAAATACCTTGCTGAAACCCATGCCGGTGAAAAGGTCGAGGTGCACAGTAAGGTCACCGTAGGTGAGGGCAAGAAACTGCGCTGCTTCCACGAAATGAAACGCGCCAGCGATGGCGAGCTAATGGCGACCTGCGATCAGTTCATGCTGCATGTCAGCCTCGAAACCCGGCGTACCTGTGAACCGGCGGATGATGTCCGCAGAAAAGTTGAAGCGCTCGCAATGGCGCATGCGGAAGGATAAACCCATGCATTTCGGATTGACAGAAGAACAGGAGATGATCGTCTCAACCGTTCGCAGCTTCGTTGAGAATGAAATATACCCCCATGAAGCCGAGGTGGAACGCACCGGCGAAGTCCCACACGAGGTGGCCGAGGCGATCAAGCAGAAGACGCTGGATCTTGGGTTTTACGCTTGCAACTTCCCCGAAGAGGTGGGCGGCGCAGGGTTAAGCCACTTAGAGTTTGCGCTGGTTGAACGCGAACTCGGGCGCGGCTCCATGGCTCTAACGCATTTCTTTGGGCGGCCCCAGAATATCCTGATGGCCTGCGAGGGGGAGCAGAAAGAACGCTACCTTCTGCCCGCCATCCGGGGGGAGCGGATGGATGCGTTAGCGATGACGGAACCCGATGCGGGCTCGGATGTACGCGGTATGAAATGCTCGGCCCGGCGCGATGGTGGGGATTGGGTGATCAATGGCACCAAGCACTTCATTTCTGGGGCAGATCATGCTGATTTCCTCATCGTATTCATTGCTACGGGTGAAGATGACACACCCAAGGGGCCCAAGAAACGGATCACCACCTTCCTCGTGGATCGTGGCACGCCAGGCTTCACAATCCGTGATGGTTACAAATCAGTAAGTCATCGCGGCTACAAGAACATGATCCTTGAATTCGATGATTGCCGCCTGCCCGACGCGCAGGTTCTGGGCGAGGTCGATGGCGGTTTTGAGGTGATGAACGAATGGCTTTATGCCACGCGGATCACCGTCGCCACGATGAGCGTCGGCCGCGCCCGGCGCGTGTTTGATTACGCGCTCAACTATGCCGCCGAGCGCAAGCAGTTCGGCCAGCAAATCGGTAAATTTCAGGGTATCAGCTTCCAGATTGCTGACATGATTACAGAGATTGACGCGGCTGACTGGCTAACACTCGCCTCCGCCTGGCGGCTGGATCAGGGACTGCCCGCTAACCGCGAGATCGCCTCGGCCAAGGTCTATGCCTCAGAGATGCTTGCGCGGGTTACGGATGCCACCTTACAGATTTATGGCGGGATGGGCCTGATGGATGACTTCCCGATTGAGCGCTTCTGGCGCGATGCAAGGGTGGAGCGCATCTGGGACGGTACGTCCGAAATTCAGCGCCACATCATAAGCCGCGACCTGCTGCGACCATTGGGAGCGTAAGAACTTTCATGTCTCCGGCAGGGATGTTTTCGGCCAGAAGAAGCACGGGGAAGCGCGATGATTTCCCCATGCGAGGCGAGCTGCTTCTCCTGACGCGATTATTGGCGTCCCCGCCTGTGCCGCGTCACAAGTCTTTGCGATTCTGGTCAACGAACCCTTGCCTCTTATGGCTGATAAAATCCTTGCCCAAGGCATTAAAGACGGTTGAAACGATGCCCTCCCATGCCTGAGATATCCCGTCTCCTCCAACCCAAATCCATTGCCGTTGTCGGAGGTGGGGCTTGGTGTGCTTCAGTTGTGGAGCAATGCCGAAAGATGGGCTTTGCCGGACCGGTTTGGCCGGTACATCCCAAGAAATCCAAAATCAGTGGCGTTGCGACCTTCCCCAACATTGAAGCGCTGCCTGACGCACCAGATGCCACCTTCATTGGCGTCAACAGACATCTGACCATCGAAACCGTGGCCACACTTAGCGCTATGGGTGCGGGCGGCGCAGTCTGTTTCGCCTCCGGTTTTCGAGAGGCCGAAGCAGAGACTGGCGACGGCAGCAATCTGCAAGACGCCCTCCTGCAAGCTGCATGCGATATGCCCATCATCGGCCCCAATTGTTATGGCTTCATCAATTACCTCGATGGCGCGCTCTTGTGGCCAGATCAGCATGGTGGTCAACGGGTAGAACGCGGAGTGGCTGTTCTGACCCAAAGCTCCAATATGGCGATCAACATCTCCATGCAGATGCGTGGCCTGCCACTGGCCTATCTGGGCACGGCTGGAAACCAGGCGCAGATTGGTCTCTCGGATCTTGGCACCGCGCTTCTGGAAGATGAGCGCGTCACAGCGCTTGGCCTGCATATTGAAGGCGTCGGAGACCTGCGTGCGTTTGAGGCAATGGCGGCGCGCGCACGCGCTCTAGGCAAGCCCATCGTGGCGCTTAAAGCCGGACGATCAGAACAGGCACAGGCGGCGGCGATTTCGCACACAGCCTCATTGGCCGGATCCGACGCTGGCGCACGCGCGCTTCTGCAGCGTTTGGGCATCGCACAGGTGAGCAGCCTAACCTCCCTTATGGAAACGCTCAAACTGCTGCATTTTACGGGGCCATTGTCATCGAACCGATTGGTGTCCATGTCCTGTTCGGGTGGCGAGGCCAGCCTCATTGCAGACACCGCCATAGATCATAATGTTGAATTCCCACCCCTGACTCAACAACAGCACGACGGCCTGCGAGAGGCGCTCGGCCCCATGGTAGCCCTTGCCAACCCTCTGGATTATCACACATTTATCTGGACCGACGGCCCCCGAATGGGACAGACATTTGCCGCAGCGATGCGCGGGGACATTGCTATAGGTTGCCTTATCGTAGATTTCCCGCGCGAAGACCGCTGTGATCAATCCGCCTGGGACTGCGTGCTGGAGGGCAGCCGACTGGCGGTTGAGGCATCAGGAAGGCCGCTGGCACTTGTCGCAACGGTGCCTGAGACATTCTCAGACAACGTCACGCAGCGCATCATTTCCGAAGGCATGGTACCAATGCTGGGCCTCGATGATACGCTCAGTGCCATCTCAGCCGCCGCTTATCTGGGCCAGCCCTACAAAGCGCCCGAACCTCTGCTTGTGCCGGGCCCTGTCAGCACGTCAGTAATCCTGACCGAGGCAGAAGCAAAGCGCGCGTTGGCCGCGTTCGGCGTACCCATTCCCGCATCAGACCGGGCAAAGACGCCGGAAGACCTGCGCCGCGTCGCAGCTGAGGTCGGTTTTCCCCTAGTCCTCAAGGCTGAAGGCATTGCGCATAAGACAGAAGCGGGCGGTGTTGCCCTTGGCCTTGGATCGATTGACGAGGTTTTAGAGGCCGCAGCGGCGATGCCATCAGATTGCTTTCTTCTGGAAGAGATGATCATGGACGCGATTGCCGAGCTACTGATCGGCGTGGTCCGCGATCCGGCGCATGGCTTTGTTCTGACACTGGCGGCGGGTGGTACCCTCACCGAAATTCTCAAGGACAGCGTAACGCTGCTTTTGCCGACCACAGGCGCTGAAGTTGATGCCGCGCTCGACCAGCTGCGTATTGCCCCGGTACTGCGAGGGTACCGGGGCAAGTCCAGCGTCAATCGCGCCGCAATCGTGGATGCGGTGATGGCCGTCCAAGCCTATGTGACAAAACATGCCGAAGGCGTAGAGGAGGTGGAGATTAATCCACTGATTTGCACGCCAGATCGTGCCGTGGCTGTGGATGCATTGATACGGATCGCTCTTTGACCTCATAAAGGCAAAGGGCAAACACAAGACGCGAGAAGGAAGGATGAGATGACTGAGAGCCCGATCAGAACCGAACGCCGGGGCCACGTATTCGAGGTGACACTCGATCGCCCCAAGGCCAACGCTATCGACCTGACCACAAGCAGGATCATGGGAGAGGCCTTTATGGAATTCCGCGATGATCCCGATCTGCGCGTCGCCCTGATCACCGGCGCGGGTGAAAAATTCTTCTGCCCCGGCTGGGATCTCAAGGCGGCGGCAGATGGCGATGCGGTGGATGGTGACTATGGCGTCGGCGGCTTTGGCGGGCTACAGGAAATGCGCGCTATGAACAAGCCGGTGATCGCCGCCGTGAACGGGATTTGCTGCGGCGGTGGTCTTGAATGGGCGCTATCTGCGGATATCATTCTGGCCGCAGATCATGCGCAGTTTGCCCTGCCGGAAATCCGGTCCGGGACCGTTGCCGATGCAGCATCGGTCAAGATGCCCAAGCGCATCCCTTATCACATCGCAATGGAAATGCTGCTGACAGGCCGCTGGCTTGATGCGGAAGAGGCGGCACGCTGGGGTTTTGTAAACCGGGTGATTCCGGCCGCCGACCTGATGAACGAGGCACGTGCCCTAGCCGATCACCTCGCCTCCGGTCCACCACTGGTTTATGCCGCGATCAAGGAAATTGTGCGTGAGGCAGAGGCGATGACCTTCCAGGATGCGATGAACCGGATCACGCAGCGACAGTTTGCATCTGTTGATACACTCTATGCCTCTGAAGACCAGCTTGAGGGAGCGCGGGCCTTCGCCGAGAAGCGCGATCCGGTCTGGAAAGGGCGATAAGGGTGGGGTGGGTCTCTAACCTACGGGTGCATCGTCAGCACCAGTCCAAAGAGCAGCAGCGCAGACGCCACTACGCACGCCAGAGTTCTGACCGAGTTCCAGAACGTCCAGCGAGGCAAATAAGTCCCAGACCAGTAGGACTTAGCCGCGCCCGTGTCCGCATCCATCCGCGAAAGGGCTTCATTCATAGGCACATTGCAGAACACAGTTACAAGGAAACAGCCAAGGAAGTAGATCAGCCCGGCTAACAGCATGACGCTACCCAACACGTTTTCGACAAAGAACAAACCACAGACCGCAAGCACCAGCGATGCAGGGGCCAGACCAAGGAACAGAGCCATGAAAATCCAGCGAAACACCTCTCGATTTATGGATTGCATGGTTTGTGCGCCTGATGTCTTGCCTGTTTGGGCAAGTGCTCGCATGATGAAATCAGAGAAGGTGAGAAAGACACCTCCGACAATGGCGTAGGCGAGGATCACAACCTGCAGGATGATGAGAAGAAGTAAGGACATCTTGTTCCTCCGCATAAATCGGGCATTAAAGGGCGGGGCTTTACCCCGCCCAGTACGGGTTCAGGCAGCACTCGACCAAGCCCCGGCACTCGCGGCTGCCGTGGCGTAGTCGGAGAAATCACGCGGAGGACGGCCTAAGGCTCGCTCGACCCCGTCACTGACATGGGCGTTGCGGCCATCAAGCGTCTCGCGTGCAATGGCTGTAAAGACATCAGCCACATAGGTCCCGCCTGCCTGGGCCAAATTGGCGTGAAAATCCTCGAAACTGATCGGCATATGCTGCACCTGCTGGCCCGTTGCAACGGAGAGGGTTTTGGCCATGTCGGCAAAGCTCATCAGGCGCGGCCCGGTCACCTCGTAAAGCTGTCCCTTGTGGCCATTCTCGGTCAGGGCCGTGACAACTACATCCGCGATGTCGTCAATATCGACGATCGGTTCTTCGATCATACCGCCCGGCATGGGCAGTACACCGGCAAGAATGGGATCGCGCAGATATCCTTCGCTGAAATTCTGCGCAAACCACGCCGAACGCACCAAAGTATAGTCGATACCGGAGGCTTCAACTACCTCTTCACCAAGTTTAGCGTAATGCTCGCCCCGACCTGAAAGCAGCACGATATGGTCGAGGCCCGAATCCGTAGCGACACTGCAAAAGCGGTCAAGCTTATCGACGGCACCGGGAAAGGCCAAATCGGGAAAGTAAGTGACATAGGCCTTTGAGACACCGTCCAGAACGCGCTTCCAGGTCCCGGGTTTTTCCCAATCAAAGGGGATGTCTGCCCCGCGCGTTCCCCTGCGGACCAGATGGCCAAGCGCCTCAAGACCGTCGGCAACACGAGAGCCGGTTTTGCCGGTGGCACCGACGACAAGAATGGGTGGGGTTTGCATAGTTTTGCTCCTTGGCGATGTTTCTTTGGCCAAGGCATAGCCAGAGGCGCCATGCAGTGTATTGACAGCGCATGCCAGAATTTTGACCTTCGTGGCCAATGCAGATCAGGCGTCCATTCGGTCTTTGCGGTAGCTGGCCGGGGTATGCCCCACCCATCGTTTAAAGGCACGGGTGAAGGAACTTTGTTCAGAAAATCCGGTCAGGAAAGCAATCTCTGCCAGGGATAAGTGCGGATCGCGCAGCATACCTTCGGCCAGTTCGCGTCGGGTTTCTTCTGTCAGGGTCTGAAAGCTTAGCCCATGTTCAGCCAGACGGCGGTGGAAGGACCGCGCACTCATCCCAAGGCTGCGCGAAATGTCAGCCATTTTGGGCAGACCTTCACTAAGCGCACGTGCTATCGCATCTTTAGTCTCACGCTCGAGGGATGTTTCCTTGGCAACTTGCGATAGCTCGCTATCCAGATGCGCTATCAGAAATTGCGTTATACCTTGATCACCAAGGGTATTTGGCTGCTCCAGAGAAGATTGCGACAAAACCAGCGCATCGAGTGGCGCGTTGAAGCGGACAGGGCAGCGAAAATAGGCCTCATGCGCAGTGCAAGAGTGTGGCGCAGCGTGACGGATCTGAACTTCTAATGGCTGAAAAGGTGTAGGCGACACCTGACGCGCCAACGAGACGGCACTGGCAAGGGTCGCCTCATTCGACAGGCGCAGGCCAAGGCGGCGCGGGCCGGCGCGGTGCAGAATACACAGGGTATCATTACCCTCTGGACGCAGTTCATACTCCACCACATCAGTCCATAGGCGCGCATAGCGTTCAATCCGCAAAAAAGATCCCAAAAGGTTTGGGGCTGATTTCCACGCCAGGCCAAGGGCTCCGTATTCATCACATCGCATGGAGGCCCCAACTTTTATCGGGAGAGTGGTCACATCGGTCTGATCTGCAATGCTTTCCAGAAAGTCGTAGTAATCATTGGCCTTGATCATGACTTTGGGATCCCAGGCAGCATCAGGATCAAGACCCAAGGACATCAGCAGGTCAGCGCCATCAATCGCGCCGCCCGCCGCCGCAACTACCTTTCGCGCGAAGAGAGATGTCATGGTACCCATGGATCATACCATAAGTTGGGTGGCGTGCTCGGCCAAGACATTGCTTGCCACGCGCATCACGCTCAAAGAGGTTTAAAGGTTGGTAGAGGGCTGCGGGTTTTCGAAGAATTCTACCCAAGTAAATGAACGAACCAAGTTCCTCATTAATCCCCCTTGAGACGAATCGCCCGCGTTCCCAACTCACCGACAAGCTCTGTCACCTGCGCGCAAAGGACATCCCGTGCCAGCATAGCCAGCTCCACAGGTAGACCCAGCAATTCCCCCTTTCTCGCTACGACGGTTAGGGTCCGTGACAGGCCGGCCACGGGCAAAGGCTCCACCCGTAACGGCATGTTTTCCACCAGGCCATCGATCAGCAATGTAGGCGTCAGCAGGCTGAACCCCATACCCTGCGCCACGCAGGATGTCACCATAGATGACCTATCCGCCTGGATCACCTGCCCCGGCTCGAACCGAAGACGGCGCAGATGTTGCATGATCAGTCGCCCCGCATAAGTACTGTCCGCAAAACGTATCAGGGGCATGCGATCCTGCACGGCCTGCAGGCTGTCCACGGGCCCGTCATACTCCGCCGGCAGCACGAGCAAGAAATTTTCCGTCAGGATCAGTTGACGTTCCAGCCCATCAAGGTCGAGAAACGGGTTCGAGGTTATCGCCAGATCGGCCTGTTTGGTCCGCAAAAGCCGTTCGTGATCGCCACTTTGCCCAGCATGGAGCGTCACGTCCTGTACATCGTATCGGTCCTTTGCAAGCCTCACCAGGGGCGCAGTCAGCGTGGTGGCTACCGAGGCTTGCAAGCCTACGCGCAACATAGAAATGGAAGGCGCGCCGCTGTGGCGCATTTCGGTTTCCATATCGACCATCGCATTGAGAATACGCACCGCCTGGGCGTGCAGTCGCGTACCCGCAAGTGTCAATCGCGCAGGTCTTGTTGAACGATCGAGAAGCTGGACACCGAACTCTTTTTCAAGCGCAGCAATATGATGGGATGCTGCAGGCTGCGTCAGCCCCAGAAGCCGCGCCCCCGAACGCATCTGCCCGGTCTCCGCCACAGCCACCAGCACCTCCAATGACCGGATTAAGCCGGGACTGAACTGACGGGGCTGCGTCATTAAGGAAACCTTAGTATTAGTTTTATTAATACTAGTGACTTTTCATTGCCCGTTGTCAATCGGACTGCAACATTTACCAAGATGCATAAGACGCGATCTTCCCGGCGCCGGTCCCGCAAGACGCATGGTCTGGAGAGCACGCCGCGCCGCCCCTTCATCCGGCGCACCCTCGCTCCCATGCCTGTGCTGAGCGAAGATGGGCTACAGCAGATCGAGGTCAACGCAGATCGTATTCTAGCCGAGACCGGAATGGAATTTCACGATGACGCAGAGATCCTTCAGGTATTTGCAAACGCAGGCTGCTATGTCGAGGGAACCCGCGTCCGATTTGAACCTGGCTTTTGCCGCCACACTATTCAGGCCACGGCACCCGCCGAGTACACCCAACTGGCCCGCAACCCCAATAACACTTTACAGTTCGGCGGAAATGCGACCGTGCTCGGCCCTTCATGGGGGCCACCCTTCGTACACGATCTCGATCGGGGCCGGCGCTATGCCACTTATGAAGACTTTACCGATCTCATAAAGATCCACCAAAGCCTGCCCTGGCTCCACATGTCAGGTGGTGTTGTTTGTGAGCCTGTCGATCTACCTGCCAACAAGCGTCATTTGGATATGCTCTACGGTCATTTCCGCTGGTCTGATCGCTGCCTGATGGGTGCCTTCATCGGGTCCGAGCGGGCAAGCCACGCTGTGGATATGGCAACGATCGTTTTTGGAGAGCAGACTGTCAGGGAAAACCCAGTGCTCTATGCCGTCTGCAACACCAACGCTCCATTAGTGATGGATGCAAACATGTCCGGATCACTTAAGGTCTATGCCCGCGCGGGCCAGCCCGTGGCCTGTACCCCCTGGGTGCTGACAGGAGCCATGTCGCCCACAACCGTTGCCGGAACTTTGGCACAAGTCTTGGCCGAGGCATTGGCGACGCTTACCCTAGTCCAACTTCTCAAACCCGGCGCACCCTGTCTGATGGGGTCTTTTGCCTCTACCATGTCCATGCAAACCGGAGCGCCCACATTCGGCACACCAGAGGCTGGGTTGATGGTGCTCGGCGCCGGTCAGTTGGCCCGCCGCCTTGGCGTTCCACTTCATACGGTTGGCACGCTCTCATCCTCCAAACTACCCGACGCCCAAAGCCAGCAAGAGGCGACGTGGGGCCTGATGATGTCGCTGTTCGCCGGGGCCAACTTCATCAACCATGCGACAGGATGGCTTGAGGGCGGGCTGGTCACGTCATTTGAAAAAACTCTGATTGATCATGATCTTTGCGGCAAGCTCGCCCGCTTTTTCGAGGGCATCGACCTCTCTGAGAACGCACAGGCCATGGAGGCAATTGCCTCAACAGGGCCAGGTCAGCATTTCCTCGGCTCAGAGCATACGCAAGCCAACTTCATGTCGGCCCTTTTCCGGCCCTGGATGGCCAATGATGCCTCATTCGAGCAATGGCAGTCCGAGGGCCGCGAAGATGCAGCGACCCGCGCCAATGCGCGGTGGAAGGAGATACTGGCGAACTATGAGGACCCTGGCCTCAACCCCGACATAGATGCCGAGCTGCAAGATTACATCGCCCGCCGAAAGGCCGAGGTGCCAGACAGGGATTACTTCTGATGAGTCGCGTGGTGATCATAGGGGGTGGTGCAATTGGTCTGTCGATTGCCTATCACCTTGGCCTGCGCGGGGCCGATGAGGTGGTATTGCTAGAGCGCAACCAACTGACCTCCGGAACATCGTGGCACGCAGCGGGGATCGTGGGGCCGCTGAGGGCCACGCCCAACATGACTCGTCTGGCATCTTACGCTTTGGAGCTGTTCCCACGGCTTGAAGCTGAGACCGGGTTGGCCACCGGGTACAGGCGTACGGGCGGTTATTGGCTGGCTCGGCGCCCTGATCGCATGGATGAGCTGCGCCGGATTGCTGATCTGGGTGTGACGCAGGGCTTGACGCCCCGTATCGTGGAAACGGACGATGTCGCGATGCCGGGTCTGGACCTGTCTGGCCATGTTGGAGCACTGCATGTGCCAGAAGATGGCAACGTGAACCCAGTCGATCTTTGCATGGCATATGCGCGGGGGGCCAAGGCAAATGGCGTGGAGATCCGTGAAGGCGTTCACGTCCAACAGATCAACACTGATCAGGGCCGCGCAACGGGTGTGACACTGCGCAATGGTGAGCTGATCGAGACCGACAGCGTCATCCTCGCTACCGGCGCATGGAGCAGGGAACTGGCCGCCAACGCAGGCGTGCACCTGCCCCTGCAAGCGGTTGAACATATGTATGTCGTAACAGAACCCATGCTGGGCCTGCCAGATCCCGTCCCAGTTCTGCGTGATCTGGATCGGGGCATCTATCTCAAGGGTGATGCAGGCAAACTGGTCATCGGTGGGTTTGAACCAAATGCCAAATGCTGGGACGCCCATGGTCCCGAGGGCGACCGACCCTTCCTCGAACTGGCCGAGGATTGGGATCAGTTTAGTCCTTTCATGGCGGCGGCGCTTGAACTCATGCCAAGGCTGGCTGATACGGGTATCCAGCATTTCATGAATGGGCCAGAAAGCTTCACCGCTGACACGCGCCCTCTGGTTGGTCTTACACCGCAGGTGGATGGGCTGTTTGTCGCCGTGGGCATGAATTCGGTGGGTGTCATGTCGTCTGCTGGAATTGGCCGGGCATTGGCCGATTGGATCACGGATGGCCGGCCACCAATGGACATGTGGGAAGTCGACATCGCCCGCATTGACCCAGCCACCGCTTCGCAAACGCATATGGAAAACCGAATGGAAGAAGCTGTGGCCGACCTTTTCGCGATGCACTGGCCTTACAAAAACCCAAGGGCCGGGAGGGATCTGCGTCAATCGGCCCTGCATAGCGCATGGGCCGCGCAGGGCGCTGTGTTTGGCCTGACCGCCGGGTGGGAACGTGGACTTTGGTATGCGCGCGACGGGTCCGAGCGCGATCTACCCTACGCCACCACCGCGCAGCCGTGGTGGCCTATTGCAGAACGTGAAGCCGCAGGGATGGAAAGTGGTGCAGTTCTTCTTGACCTGAGCCCGTTTTCTAAGTTTCGCGTGACGGGACCTAAAGCTCTGGAACAGCTCAACAAGATCACGACCGCCCAGCTTGCAACCGCTGAACCCCGCGCAGTCTACACCCAGCTTCTGAACCCAAATGGTGGGATCGAGATGGATGTCACAATCTCAAAGCGCTGTGAGGATCAGTTGGATGTAACCTCTGGCGCAGCAACCCGACAACGGGACCTAGCCTATCTCAGGCGTCATTTGAACGGCGTCGATATAGAGGATCTGACCGAGGACTTTTGCACCATTGGCCTAATGGGCGCGGCAAGTCAGGACATCTTGGCGAGTGTGATGGATGAACCACCCTCAATGCGATTTGGTAGCTTTGCTGAGATGGTTCTGACCGGACAGCCCATCACCCTAACGCGGGTTAGTTTCGTGGGAGAGTTTGGTTATGAAATTACTATTGCCTCCGATCGCGCACAGCCAGTTTTTGACGCTTTGATCGTGGCAGGCGCCAAACCCATGGGCCACTACGCTCTTGATGGATGCCGGATCGAGAAAGGTTTCAAACACTGGGGCCACGATTTGGGACCAGAGGTAACGCCACTTGAAGCCGGTCTTGGCTTCACCATTGACTGGAACAAGGATTTCATCGGCAAAAACGCCCTTCTGGCGCAAAAGGCAAAGGGCGTGTCGCAACGCCTCATTTTATTGCAAATCAAGGGGGAGGCGCTGATGCTGCATGATGAGCCAATCTATGAAGGCGGTGTGCATGTCGGTCTGACCACCTCTGGCGCGCGGGGACCACGCACGGGACTCAACCTGGCTTTTGGGATGGTGCGCATAGCACAGGGGGAAAGCTTAGGCGATACCCTCAACCGACAGTTTTCGGTCCGTGTCGCGGGGCAGGACTACCCGGCAATGCCGTTGCGACAGGCCCCGTTCGATCCAAAAGGGGAAAGGATGCGCGGATGAGTGACGCGCAGGTTACAATCATTGGTGGTGGCGTCATGGGGGTGTCGCTGCTGTATCACTTGACCAAGCTTGGTTGGTCCGACGTGGTGCTGATTGAGAAAAACGATCTGACGCACGGATCTACATGGCATGCAGCCGGTCTTTGCACGCATTTTGCCCATAACCCCACCATTCAGGAACTGCGCGCCACCTCTGTCCGGCTCTACCGCGATATCCTACCGGAGGAGATCGGCCAAAGCTGCGGCTTCCACCGCACCGGCGCCATGCGCATCACCCGCAACCCTGACCGGATGGATGAGTTTCGCCATGTGGCAGGCCTGTCAGATTTCACCGGCTATCGACTTGAGATCCTCACACAGGAGAGGATTGCAGAGTTGCACCCGCTGGCACAGCTAGAAGGGTTGTTGGGCGGGATTTATGAACCTGATGATGGCCATGTGGATCCTACACTTGCCACTAACGCCATGGCACAGGTGGCGCAGCAGAATGGGGCCAGCATTCAGCGGTACTGTGCGGTCAATAAGACCATCCGCGAGCACAATCATTGGCGCATTGAGACCACAAAGGGACCGATCACCACCCATCATGTCGTAAACGCCGCCGGTACATGGGGATGGGAGATTGGTGCGATGATGGGGCTGAATATTCCCTCGGTACCTGTCCTGCACCAGTACCTCGTGACAGATACGGTGGCCGATGTAGCCGACCGTCAGGCACAAGGTCTGCCAGAACTGCCTATCATCCGGGATCCAGAGGAAAGCTGGTATGTGCGTCAGGAGCGAGACGGGCTGATCCTTGGACCATATGAGAAAAAAGCACAGGTCTGGTCCGTAGATGGCGTCCCACCAGAGTTCGGCGCAGACCTGATGCCGCCCGATCTGGACCGGGTGGAACATATTATCGAGGCTGCCATGAAACGCGTCCCAGCACTGGCCACGGGTGGAGTTAAATCAGTGATCAACGGGCCCATTACCTTTACGCCCGACGCAAACCCCCTGATCGGTCCCGCGCATGGACTTGAGAACGCCTGGCTTCTCACCGGCTCTTCCATGGGCGTGATGGAGGGTGGCGGCGCGGGGCGTTTCCTGGCCCATTGGATGACCCATGGCGCGCCACCAATGGACGCACTGGCTGTAGATAGCCGCAGGTTTGGGGTCTGGGCCGATCGTGATTACCGCGTGAGCAAGGCAGTGGAATGCTTTGGGCTGCAATTCGGGGTTCACTACCCGTTTGAAGAACGCCCAATGGGACGCGGTCTAAGATTGTCGCCATTGCATCAACTCATGCTGGAACGTGGTGCGGTCATGGGTGCAGCCCATGGCTGGGAACGACCCAACTGGTTTTCCGACCACGAAGGCGATACGGCACAAGACAGCTTCACCCGCCCCAATTGGTTCAAACATGTTGGTCACGAATGCCGCACCGCATCTAGGACGGTAGCGCTGGCCGATCTGTCGGTTTTTTCGAAGTTCCGCGTGAATGGTCCGGAAACAGGCGCTTTTCTCTCCAGTCTTGGTGCCAACCGCCCGCCACAACCGGGCCGCATCGGCCTGACCCATGCTCTAACCCCCGCGGGGGGCGTGCTTTCGGAATTTACTGTCGCCCGACTGGATGATCAAAGCGCCTACCTCACCTCGGCAGCTGCGGCAGAAGAGATTGATTTCGACCTGCTGTCCAGCCATGCGCAGAGCTTCGATGTCAGTGTCGAAAACGTGACAGAGACGTTTGCCGTGATTGGCCTGATGGGCCCGAAAGCGCGCGCAGTTCTGAGTGCGTGCTGCGAGGATGCGCTTGATTTCCTGTGGCTCTCGCATCGTGAGATCACGGTCGCGGGTCAGACCTGTCTGGCCATGCGGGTGTCCTATATCGGAGAGGCAGGATGGGAGCTGCATGTAAAGCCACAGAACGCAGCACGGGTCTTTCTCGCTCTGGAGGCGGCTGGCACGATGCATCATATCGGCTACTATGGCGCGTTTGCAGCGAATTCGATGCGCCTTGAGAAAGGCTATCGCGGATGGGGTGCGGACCTGACGACCGAGCGTAGCCCGCTTGAGGCCGGTCTCGCCTCTTTTGTTCGTACCGAAGACGCAGACTATACCGGGCGCGATGCGATGCTGGCGAAGCAAAACCCGTGGGACATGATCTTGTTGGAAATCGAGGCGGGGGAACTTGATCCATTCTATGCCCATACCCTTTGGCAGGGTGAACAAGCCGTGGGCATCGTCACTTCCGGCGCCCACGGACATCGCACTGGCAAGACACTTGCGCTCGCCTATCTGCGCGACGCGCGCGCTCGCGATGGCCTTACTATTTCCCTCTTGGGTCAGCATCGAGCGGCCCACATCCTTGAGGACCCTCCCTATGACCCTGGAAACTTACGGCTTTGCCAGGAAAGGAATTAATCCATGAACGAGCATCACCTCCACACCGATTGGTCATTCGATGCCACGGCCGCCCGACGGGACCAACACTACTCAGCCTCTCTCAAGAAATTCATCCCCTTTAGGGAGCCCATCGTATTCCGGCGTGGGCAAGGGCAGTATCTATGGGATACAGACGGGCGGCGTTTTACAGATCTTTTAGGTATGAATGTCTGTATTTCCGTTGGCCATTCCCACCCGCGCGTGGTTGAAGCCGCGATGGCACAGGCGCAAGAGCTGACGCACTGTACAACCATGTTTTACCACCCCACCCCAGCCCATCTGGCCGAGGAACTGATCGCAACCATGCCACAAAATCATGAGTGGGTGGTGCACCTGACCAATTCAGGCTCCGAGGCGGTTGACCTCGCTATGACTATGGCGCGGACATATACGGGTAACCTAGACCTTCTGGCGCTTCGCACGGCCTATCACGGGCCGACAGCCGCGGCGCAATCGATCACCGGCATCGCAAGCTGGCGACATCCAGGCATACCCGGCAACGTGGCATTCGTAGCCGAACCTAACCAGTACCGTGGCGTCTTTGGGCGAGGCACACAGCCCTACCTCGACGAGATTGATCGCGTGATCGCCTCTGCCACTGCGGGGCAGGTCGCAGGGATGTTTGTTGAAAGCGTGCAGGGTTATGGCGGGATAATCGAAATGCCACCGGGCTACATGTCCGGCGCGGCTGAACGGGTGCGCGCGGCAGGCGGGCTTTACATTGCCGATGAGGTGCAATCAGGCTTTGGCCGTACCGGCGAGAACTTCTGGGGGTTTGAGGCCGATGGCGTGGTACCTGACATCGTGGTGATGGCCAAAGGCCTTGGTAACGGCTTTCCGATCGGCGCGGTTGTCGCCCGTAAAGAGGTTGCCGAGCCGATGGCAGA
The DNA here is from genome assembly GCA_963691795.1 of Roseovarius sp. Lineage (GTDB taxonomy): Bacteria > Pseudomonadota > Alphaproteobacteria > Rhodobacterales > Rhodobacteraceae > Roseovarius. Next base: position 1,518,643 of record OY829373.1, on the reverse strand, counting down.
GCGCTTCATGTTCCACACCTATGGAGCCAACCCGACTTGCTGCGCTGCGGCCCGAGCGGTTCTGGCAGTGATGCGCGATGAGGGCTTGCAGCAGAACGCAATGGACGTGGGTGGCGCCCTTTTGGAACGCCTACATGACCTCAAGTCGCGTCATAGGGCAATTGGTGATGTACGCGGCAAAGGCTTAATGCTCGCCATTGAAATGGTAAGGGACCACGATTCCAAGACCCCAGACAAGGAAAAAACAGCGGCGGTGTTCGAGGCCTGCCGGGATGCCGGACTGATCCTGTCAAAATCCGGACCGCTTCAATCCACCCTGCGTATGGTACCGCCGCTTTGTCTATCGATGGATGATGTAGATCACGTGGCCGAAGGTTTGGATGCTGCGTTTTGCACGTTAGGGTAACGTAACCAATGCTTGGGATTACGCCTCAGGCTTGACCGGTCACCTCGCCTTTCCATAGCGATGAGGCCCAAAAACAGATCCCCTACATCAGTCTGAAATGCTTTGATGGCAGGGTCAGCCTGCTTTGGGTTCCTGTTGCGTAATGCAATGGATACCGCCGCCGCCACCGGCAATGTTGGAGATATCGACCTGCGAAATTCGCCGTCCTGGGAAGGCATCCTGCAATAGCTCAGTCACCAGCCCATCCTCGCGAATACCATATTTTGGCATCACGACACCACTATTGCAGATGTAGAAATTCACATAGCTATCGCAGAATTCTTCACCTTCGACACCAGTTTGCAAACACCAAGCGTCGGGCACCTTGATCATCTGGATCTCACGTCCCTTAGCATCTGTCTGCCCGTCCAGAGCCGCGACATTCGCTGCATGTATATGCCGCCAGTAGTGATCCTGATCCTCGTCACTCTGGATCAACACGACACCGGGGGCAGCAAAGATAGCCACACCGTCCACATGGCCATCGGTTTCAGTTTCTTCAACATTGCCGGGCAGCCATATCACTTTTTCACAGCCCAAAGCTTCCAAAAGCTCTTCTTCGATCTGGTCGCGGTTCCAGGCAGGGTTACGGTTGGCATTTGGAAAACAGCTTTCCGTGGTCAGGATCGTGCCTTCGCCATCCACGGAAATGCCGCCGCCTTCGGCAATCAAGGGCGACGTAAATGCGGGCACGCCCGCAGCTTCAAGAATAGTTTCCGCCACCGAATTGTCGCCATCGTAAGGGTCGTACTTGCCGCCCCACGCGTTGAACTCAAAAGCCAGCCCCGCCTTTTCCCCTGCGGCATTCAGCAGAAAATTGGGGCCGGCATCGCGAGCCCAGCTGTCGTCAATGGGATGCTCCAGCAACTCGATATCAGAACCAAGCAGGTTTCGCGCGCCTTCAACATCGTCTGGCCTCACAACCATCGTCAAAGGTTCAAAGTCACGGATAGCATGGGCCACATCGCGATAGTTCCGGTGCGTGGCGTCCATGTCTGGCCACACAATACTGCGACAGGGCCACATCATCCATGTACGCTCATGTTCAGCCCATTCAGCGGGCATGGAATAACCGGCAGCTTTGGGGGTCACGCGATCATTCATCTTTCGCGTCCTCAGCCTGGGTTTCTTCCAAGAACTGCTCCTCCTCCGCCCGTTTTTCGGCGAGGTAGGCCCGTAAGGCTCGTTTGCCGTTCTGACGAGCCAGGCAGGTATCACACTCCGCCTCAATCTCAGCCACGGTTTTAATGTCGGCCTGCGCCATGCCAGAGACAAGCGTTAGAACAAGAGACACACGCAGGATCATACCGTCACTCCGCTGCGATAACCCAATCTTCGGGGGCAGTCGCCAGATAGGTTTTCAATGGACCAACACTATCAGTCGGATCTTCCGCCTCAAGTCGCAGGAATTCTATCGCGGCCACCTCATGCTCAGTCAGGAAGTTCAGGCGCTGCATGTCCTCTGCCGGGGCAAGCGCCTCCAACCCTTTGAAGTCATCAAGATAGCCCGGGTAGGTCTTGTTCATACCCACCAACATCTCGGCCCAATCCGCCTTGGTCTCGCGCGCTGACGCACGACCGCTTTCCTGAAGCTCTTCGGCGCTTTTCGGCGTGAGACCATATTTGCGCACAAGGGGTTCAACCGCTTCAGCGGCATGGCGTTCGCATTCTGCAAGAAGGATTAGTTTTTCACGCACGAGCGGGTCGTCAAAAGCCTTCGCCGCTTCGTCAAAATAGGCCTCACCCTCGACTTCTTCCTCATAGTAGAGCTGCAGCGTATCCAGATATTTCTGACTGGGCATATCGTTCCCCCTTATTTCCACTGGGCTGGTGCAACACGGGCGCTGTCGAGGCCCACATCCACACGGTCATGCTTGAGCGGTTCATCGCGATCCACCTCGGTTTCTAATTCGCGCGCATAGCGGTGTCCGGCATAGACAGCAGCCGCGATGATTGCAGGCGCCTCACAATCCCCAATACGGGTCAGGGTGAAGGGCAGCGGATCATCACCTGCATGGGCGAGTATCTCGTGGTAGAGACTATCATTGGGCTTGCGCGACCCAACCATCACAATATTGGTCACGGGCAACTCTTTCTCACCACCACCATAGGCGCAAGAAAGTGTCGCCGACTTTCCATCAAAATTGATGAGAGACTGCGCGGTTTCGATTTGGATGCCCAGCTTGACCATGTGGGTCCGGACGCGCCAACGCTCTGACGTGTTACCCGCCCAATGCGAGACGCTGTCACTCTCCGTGACATAGGTGACGGGGTGACCTTCCGCCAGAACTTTTTCGGCGATCACTCCACCCATATAGTAGCCGTCAGTGTCAAAGACGAGCGTAGGCCCGTCAGGCAGCCTTCCATCCATAATGTCGTCGGGAGTAAAGACATGCGCTGCAGCCTCACCCTCGGCCAAAGGATAGAAGGTTTCTTCGTCAAAATACTCCTTGCACCATGAGGCACCCGTGGCAATAGCCACGTGGTCAGGCTCTACGGCAAATACGTCCTCTGCCGTCATCAGGCTTTCGCGAAAAATCTCAACATTGGTCATCTGCATCAATGTCTGTTCGCGGTAGTCGCGCACACGAATATATTCACTCATCCCCGGCAGGGCGGCTTCACGTGTGACACGGCCACCTATTTCGCGCGTGGCTTCGGCCAACATGACCTGATACCCCCGTTTGCCAAGTGCGCGCGCCGCCTCAAGCCCTGTTGGACCCGCACCAACGATCAGAACGCTGCTTTCTTCGGTTTTGTCGTTCATCGATTCCGGATGCCAGCCGCGACGCCACTCTTCGCCCATGGTCGGGTTCTGCGTGCAGCGGATCGGGACACCGATGCTGTCGCCGGAGTAGCAGACATTGCAGCCGATGCATTCGCGAATGTCACTCAGGCGGCCCTCCTCAATCTTCTTGGGCAGGAAGGGATCAGCAATCGACGGGCGCGCGGCCCCAATGAAATCTGTGATGCCACGCTTGATTTGGCTCACCATGGTGTCGGGCGATGTAAAGCGCCCCACCGTGACCACTGGCTTCGAGGTCACTGATTTAACCCATTGCATGTAAGGCTCAAGCGCACCTTCCTTAGTGAAGCGGGACACGCCCATCTCAATGCCGTAATTGGCAATGTTGATGTCCCAAAGATCTGGCAACTCGGCCAGCATCTCGAACATGTCACGACGCTCACCCGTGATCGGCTCACCGTCGTTGCCAATTTCCTCATCTGAGGCAAAGCGCACAGCGACTGCGCAGCGGTCGCCTACAGCGTCCTTGGTATCTTCAATCAGTTCCCGCACTAGCCGCACGCGGTTTTCAAGAGAACCGCCATATTCGTCCGTTCGATCGTTCACGCGCGCGTTCAGGAAATTGGAAATCAGGTAGCCATGGGTTGCGTAGACATAGACAACGTCAAAACCCGCATCACGTGCACGGATCGCAGCGCGCCTATGCCAGTGGCGCAGTGTCTTGATGTCATCTTTGTCCATAGCTTTAGTGTGGAAGGGGTGACCCGAGAGGTTGGGCATCGACTTGATGTCCATGGACGGCAAACGCGTCAGTAGGTTGGCGGAGCGTGCGCCGCCATACCAAAGCTCTGCCCCAGCAAGCGAGCCATGCTCATGCACCGCATCCGTCATAAGGGCGTGGGCACGCACATCACTGTCATCCCAAAGAGAGGCCGAAGGGTGGGGTAGGTCATCCGATGTAGGATGTATCGAGTTGTACTCGGTACACACAACACCCCATCCACCGTGCGCTTTCACTCCACGCATCGCGGCCAGCGTTCTTGGCCGCAGGTAGCCCATCCCTGTGCAATGCGGCACCTGGTAAAATCTGTTGCGAGCCGTTACCGGACCGATCTGTACCGGCTCAAACAGCACATCATAGCGCGGTTCTCTTGTCATGTTCTTGCTCCGTATCCTAAGGGATCAAAGGGCTTTCGCGCCCAGCGCGTTGCTAAAAATCAAGCTGACCAAGTGGATATTTCAGAAGGCCGGCATGTCGAAATGTTTCGGAAATATCGCAGCCAGATAGGCATGGACCTTTTTGCGACCATCCGATGGGCTGTAACTATCCGGATACATCAAAATGTTAAGTTGTATTCCATCAAGCAGCGCCTCCAGAGTACGGGCAATCTCCTTGGCGGGTGGGCATTGATAGCCACCCTCCTTGATGATCTCGCCACAAAGCTGGGTCGACCTTTCCCAGTGCGCATCGTCGAACTGGTCTATCAGCTCACGATAGACAGCCCGGCGTCGTCCTTCCCCGAAAAAGGCATACCATACGGCAAGTTTCTTGCGGGTGCAGACGGAACGCTGGAAATGTGCATCCACAAGCGCCCGCAACTTATCGTTGGCATAAGGCCCGGCATCCGCATAGGCCCGTTGCCAGACATCGTGATATTCCTTGGCCAAGTGAACCAGCGTCTCTTCAAAGAGACGCTGTTTGCTTTCGAAGTGAAAATTGACAATGCCAAGCGACAAGCCAGCCGCCTCGGTGACGGTGGACATGGTCGTGCCCGCAATACCGTTTTTTGCAATCGACTCGATAGCAGCGTCAATCAATTGTTGACGTCGTACTTCTTTCGATTCAGTGCGACGTATCGGTTTTGCCGACGGCTTTTCAACCTTTGCTTCTTTGTTCATTGTCCTGCCCCGAGACATTCCGTTCAGTTACCAGGCCTATGCTCAATCCGCGTCCAGAACCACGACGGCTTCCTCCGCCCATGACAGCCAAACCGGCGATCCTGTCTCAAGGCCCGAATTGGCCAAAGCATTGCTTTGGTTCGTTGTGGAAACAGCCACAGGTTCTGGTTTTCCATCGATGGCAACGTAGTAATGGCTCCGCTCACCAAGATAGGCGGCATTGTCCATCTTGCCCGCCACGGCCAGACCAGAGGCCGGCTTGGTGTTGGAGAGGATGAATTTTTCAGGGCGCAAAGCAACCTGAACAGGCGCGCCATCGGGCTTAGTCACATCTTCGAGAGAGACCGGGATAGTGCCTAACCCCTCCGTCTCGATCGAGCCCTTGGACGCGCCGTTACGACGCATTGTGCCCTTGAAGAAGTTCATGTTCCCGATGAAGCTAGCGACTTCGCGACTTTTAGGCGCCTCATAGAGACCTTGCGGCGTATCCACCTGCAAGACCTTGCCGCCGGACATTACCGCGATCCGATCCGAGAGGGTCAGCGCCTCTTCCTGGTCGTGGGTCACAAATACGAATGTAATGCCGACCTGACGTTGCAGGGCGCGCAATTCAAGCTGCATTTGTTCACGCAACTGCTTGTCTAAAGCGCCCAGTGGCTCGTCCAGCAGCAGCACTTTGGGCTTAAGAACCAACGCTCGGGCCAGTGCAATACGCTGTCGCTGGCCACCCGAAAGCTCATTGGCCTTACGGCTGCCGTAGCCCGGAAGTTTAATCAGCTCGAGCATCTCGTTAACGATGTCGTCCTTCTGGGATCGAGAAAGCTTCTGCTTACGCAAACCGTAAGCAATGTTGTCTCGCACGTTGAGATGCGGAAAGATCGCGTAGCTTTGGAACACCATGTTAACAGGCCGGTGATGCGGTGGGACGTCTGCTGATGGTTGACCATCAATCAAAATTTCCCCGTCAGAGGTGCTTTCAAACCCCGCCAGCATCCGCAAAAGCGTGGTTTTTCCACATCCAGAGGCCCCGAGAAGAGAAAAGAATTCCCCTTTCCCGATATCCATGGAGACGTTGTCAATGGCCTGAAAGTTGCCAAAGTATTTGTTGACGTTGCGGATTGAGATGAAGGCATCATTGGATGTCATGTTTGGTACCTGGTCAGTAGTTTTCATCCAGTCCCACGCGCCCAACACGTTGCGCGATGAAGACTAGAGCAAATGATACGAAGAGGATGAGTGCGGACAGCGCAAGCACCGAAGGGAATTCCTGCGGGAAACGCAACTGGCCCCAGATATACATCGGTAGAGTAGGATCTGTACCGGTAAGGAAGAAAGCCATGATGAACTCATCGAACGAAATGGTGAAGGTCAGCAGGAGGCTAGCAACAACGCCCGGGTATACGATTGGGAAAGTTACACGCCAGAAAGTCCACCATCCATTTTCACCTAGATCGGCGGACGCCTCCTCCATTGATCGGTCGAACCCTTCGAAGCGAGGCAGCAAAGTCGCGACTGCGAAGGGCAAGCATACGATCAAGTGGCCAAGTGTCACCGTGTAGAGCGACAAAGAAACGCCCATACGGCTGAGAAGCACCAAAAGCGCTACGCCAAAAATGATCCCAGGTATCACCAGAGGCAACATTATGAACGTAACCAAAGCGCTTTTGCCAGGTATCCGGTATTGCGTGATAGCACGGGCCGCCACAGTACCAAGCACCGTGGAAATTATGGCGACCACAATTCCGACCTTGACGCTGTTGAACAGAGCAGTCCAAACCGCGTCGCGCTCCCAAAGTTCTATGTACCACTGGAACGTGAATCCTTGCAAAGGAAAGCGTACATAAATCGAGTCATTGAAGCTGAACATAGGAATGAACAGGATCGGCACATAAAGCACGATCAGAAAGATCAATGCATAAAACTGAAGGGCCCGATTTGGGCGCTTGATGTATGTACCCGAGCTCATGCGATCTTTTCCTCTGCTTTTTTGGTGACGAACAGGAATACAAGCGCAATTGCAGCAATCCAGAGCATGAGCGTTATCGACAATGCTCCCCCCATCGGCCAGTTATTCACCGCACCAAATTGAAGTTGGATCAGATTGCCGATCATGGCTCCGTCAGGTCCCCCTAAAAGAGCGGGAGTGATATAGTCGCCCGTCGTGGGTATGAATATCAGGAAGGTCGCCGCGATCACGCCGGGCATGGACAGTGGCAGTGTTATACGAAGGAACCGCGCAACAGGCCCATCCCCGAGGTCAGTGGCCGCTTCCAGAAGTGACTTATCAATCTTCTCAAGCGAAACGTACATCGGCAGTATGGCAAATGCCGCCCAAGAATGCGCAAGTGTGATGATGACGGCTGTTTGACTGTAAAGCAGAAACTCCAGCGGAGCTTCTATAAGTCCCACGCCCATGAGCCCAGAATTTATGACGCCTTCGTAGCCAAGCACCACTTTCCAAGCAAAAACGCGCAGCAAATAGCTTGTCCAGAAGGGCAGCGTCATCAGGATGATCCACATCATCTTGTTTTTGTGTACGTGGAAGGCAACGTAATAGGCCATGGGGTAACACAGCGCGACGGTAGCCACGGTCGCTACGCCTGACACCCAGAAAGAACGGGTTAAAAGGGCGCCATAAATCGGTTCAGACCAAATCCTTGAGTAGTTAAACAACGTAAGGTTCGTGTCAAAGTCATACCCTTGGCGAGTCCAAAGGCTCATCGCGACAAGAATAAAGAATGGGATAATGATACCTATGGTAAGTATCGCCAAGGTGGGCGACATCAGAAGGTAGCCACGCAGCTTTTCGCTTTTGTAAAGCAGCGACGACAACCAAGATGTTTTCATTTCCACTTTGTCTACGCCGGATCGTGCCTCGGCCTGAGAGAGAGATGTATCAGCCATCGGGTGCGGTTCTTTGCTGGAAAGAGAAAAACCCGCCGACTTTAGCCGGCGGGTTTGATTTATTTAGATCAGAAGCCAGCTTTGATCTGCTCGAACGTTTCGTTCATGCGGGTTTCCCAATCCTGGCTCATGGGGCGCTGGAAGTGACCAGCGGACAGGATGTCGTCAGGGTTCTTGCTCAGACCCAGACCTGCAAGGGTTTCTTCATCAAACTCAGCAAACGACTTCGCGTTGGAGTGGCCATATCCATAATCATTGATCATAAACTTTCCAGTATCCACGCTGAGAAGCGACTCGATGATGTCGTAGGCGCGGTCGATATTCGGCGCATCCTTGTGGATCATCACGCCACAAACCCATGTCAGGGCGCCTTCCTTTGGATCCGCAAACTTCACAGGAATACCTTCAGATTTTAGCAGAGTGGCAGAACTATTCCAGGTCATGGCAGCGGCCATCTCGCCAGAGGACAGAGCCTGCTCGAGCGTTGTGGTGTCGTCTGTGTAGACGCGGATCAGCGGACGCTGCTCGCGCATCACAGCTGATATCTTAGTGAATGCATCTTCACTGTCGAGATCGTCGAAACTGACGCCAGCCTTGATCGCACCACACCACCAGGCGTCTCCACCCGACGCCAGCGAGCCAAGGCGACCAGTGTATCGCTTATCCCACAGCATGTCCCAGCTTTCTTCGCCTTCGACTTCGAAAAGATCAGTTCGATACGTGATCGAAGTTTGACCCCAGTCGAACGGCATCATCCAAATGTTACCGTTTTCGGCGTCGTTGCCCGGCAGGTTTATCAGGCTCGGGATCACGTCGCCAAACGATGCAACGCGCGAGGTGTCGATCGGTTGGAACAGGCCCGTCTTGACCCAGCGGGGCATGCCAGCATTGCAGGGATGCGCCACGTCAACGACAAAGCCACCGCGCATCTTGGTCAGTGCTTCTTCAGACGCACCAAACACCGCGAAGTTCGGCAGCTCACCGTTGGCTTCTTGATATCCTTGAAACAGTTCAGGGATGTCGTATCCACCCCAAGTAAAGTAGGTTGCCTGTTCGCCGGCTGCACGCGCTTTCTGCGCTCCCATAGGTACGGTGGCCATTGCGACACCGCTGGCAAGTAGGCCTTTTGTAAAGGCACGGCGGCTCAGTTTACCTTCGCGCACTGCGCCTAGCTGATCAACAACATCCATATTATTGGTTCTCCCGAGTTGTAAGTGGCGTCCGTCCTTACGCGAACACCCTTTATTGCGTGACCATTCCAAACGTGTACCGATCCATCGGAAATGAAGATTGACTTTTGGTCGGATCCCACGCACTTCATTGAATGATCATTCAATCATTTATACGGGACACGAATCAAGTCAAGAGCTTACCATGGGTTGGCCGGTTCACATTTTCGGATGCCTAACGAATAGGCAGCCACCTTGTGATCCTAGACGATGCAGCGAGAAGGGCAACAATTATGATCAAAAAGACCGGCATTATCAGGTTTGAGGAAAACGGCCCCGATGGCCTGAAGCGCATGGAGTTAGACCCCGCAGATTTCCACACGCTGCCCGAATCGCAGCACGTGCACGTCTATTTCGAGGATGACGAGCTGGGAATGAGTGCCGGCGTCTGGGACACGACCACGATGCAAGAAGCATTCGGGCCTTATCCGGGGGATGAATTCATCGTGGTACTTGATGGCAGTTTCAAAATGCTCGACGCCTCAGGCGACGGTGTACCAGCCAAGACTGGGCAAAGCGTGATCTTCCGCAACGGTGTTCCGGTCAGCTGGAAACAGAACGGCTACCTCAAGAAGTTCTACATCACCTACCTCGACCCGCGCGCCGAGACCCCAAATATTGAAAACGCCGATGGTGGTATTGTTGCACTTGAGCCAGACATGGCACTAAGCAATGAACATCTTCTGCCGGACACGACGACGCCCCAGCGCGAAAATGTGTTTTTTACCAATGATCACGGTAATTTCGAGGTCGGCTTGTGGGACACTCAGATCATGCTAACCGAAATGAAGCCCTTCCCGTGGCACGAGTTTGCTCAGGTTCTCGACGGTGAAGTGACCATAACGGAAGAGGATGGCACACAGCATGACTTCAAGGCCGGAGATGTTTTTTTCGTCCCTGCTGGCACGGTGTGTTCCTGGAACGTAGCCAAGTACTTTAAAAAATACTACGCCGCACTGGACCCTAGTATCAGACCGGGAGGATAGCACTCATGGCCACAAACATAGGACGCCGCGCTGTTCTGGCCGGCCTTGGTATCGCCGGCGCAACGCCGCTCTGGGCGCAACAATCCATCCCCGCGAATCCGGATGTTGTGATAATTGGGGCCGGGTCCGCAGGGCTTGCTGCAGGACGGGTTCTCAAACAGGCAGGCGTATCTTTCGTCATCGTCGAAGCCGCAAACCGCGTAGGAGGCAGGGCCTACACCGAGAGTGCCAAACTGGGTCAGCCGGTGGATGTGGGTTGTTCCTGGGTCAACGGCGCGAACAACAACCCTTACGCGAAGCTTGGCTATGAAAACGGCTTCACGATGATCGAACACACCAACGCTGATTCGGACCTCTTCGATCTCGATGGCAACGAAGCAAGCGCAAGCGAGTGGGCCGCCTATGACCAAGCTTGGGACGCAATCCTTACTGCGATGGCCAAGGCAGGGCGCGCAGGCAAGGATGTAGCAGCGTCTACCGTTATCCCCGATGTACCGTATGGTGCCAGTGTCCGATCCTGGCTCGGAGCAATGGATTACGGCACCACGCTCGACAACGTGTCGACTAAATCCTATTGGAACTCGTCAAGTTCACAGCCGAGTTATTTTGTGGCCGAGGGGCTGGGTACGCTGGTCGCCACCTTGGCCGATGGGCTGCCAATTTCGCTTTCCAACCCAGTGAAGGCCATAGACTATTCCGGACCAGGCGTGAAAGTTGAAACCGTAAATGGCACAATTGAAGCCAAGGCTTGTCTGGTCACCGTCTCCGTCGGCGTTCTTGCGGCAGAAAAAATCAAGTTTACCCCGGCCCTTCCAGTCGAAAAGCAGGAAGCCATCAACGACATCCCTATGGGCCTTTTGATGAAAGTGCCACTGATGTTCGATGGAGCACGCCTCGATCTGGGCGAAAACAACTGGGTCACGTACCGCCTACCCGAGGACAAGCCGGGCGAGGGCTGTTTTTTCGTCTCGTGGCCGTGTGGATATGATTACCTCATGGGCTTTATCGGAGGGCAGTTTGCTTGGGATCTATACGCCGAGGGGCAGGATGCCGTAGTAGATTACGCCATGGGTGAATTGGTACATTTCGCCGGCAGCGATGCCCGCAAGCGCTTTGTGAAAGGATACGCCTCTGACTGGGCTGACAACCCCAATGTTCTTGGGGCCTACGGTGCGGTCCGGCCTGGCAAATACGGTGCGCGCGCCAAGCTTGGCGCGCCTGTGCAAGACAAGCTTTTCTTCGGTGGAGAAGCAGCAGGTGGCGCAATCTCAGCACTGGTACACGGCGCGTACATGAGCGGGCGGTTCAACGCGCAACAGATTATCGCAGCATTGGGCTAGGCCATGATCCCGAACGAAAGGCCCGTAATTGCAAATTCCCTCTGGACGGCTACTGCCAATCGAATGCCGGATTTCGCGCCATTGGAAGGGGCGCACAAGGCGGATGCTGTTGTAATCGGTGGGGGCTTTTGCGGGCTTTCTTCCGCGCTGCATCTAGCAGAGGCCGGGGTCAGCGTCACCCTACTTGAGGCCGAGCAACCGGGCTGGGGCGCGTCGGGGCGCAATGGCGGTCAGATAAATGTTGGTCTTAAAGACGCCCCCAGTGTCATCAGAAAGAAGTTCGGTACGGAACATGGCGACCGAATGATCGAACTATCGGGCGCTGCCGGTGATCTTGTTTTTGACCTGATTGAGCGCTATGGCATCAAATGTGATGCTATCCGCCCCGGCTGGCTACGAGCAGCACATACCAAAAAGACGCTTACGGAACTGCACGGTTTGGCCCATGAGTGGCAGGGGCTTGGCGCAGATGTTAGACCAGTTGACCAAGATGAGATGGCGCGGCTGACCGGCACTGACGACTACCTTGGCGGCCTGATCGACATGCGCGGCGGCAATCTTCAGCCCTTTAACTATGCTGTAGGTCTTGCTGATGCTGCCGAAAGCCTAGGCGCAGTTATCCACGGCGGCTCTGCCGTCACCAAGATCGAGAAATCAGCAGGGGGGCACACGGTGCACGCTGCTCAGGGCACCGTGGAGGCGCCACAGATTTTGCTCTGCACAAATGCCTATTCGCGTGAAGATCTTCATTCGGGCCTCGCGAGGTCCGTGCTGCCCGTACGCTCGGTTCAGGTGGCGACGAAACCGCTATCCGACAACCTTCGCAAATCCATCCTGCCAGAGCTTCACGCACTTTCAGACGCCCGCCGTCTGCTTCTGTATTTTCGGTTGGACTCGGAGGGCCGTTTCCTGATGGGAGGGCGCGGGACATATAACGACGCATCAACACGACGTCAGTTCGAGCGGCTGAAATCCGTGACCACAAAACTTTTCCCGCAACTGGCAGATGTTGAATGGGAACATGCATGGGGTGGCTTTGTTGGGCTGACCCGCGATCACTATGTGCATTTTCACGAAATTGCCCCTGGCCTGAAAGCTGGGCTTGGCTTCAACGGGCGTGGCGTTGCGATTGCAACAGCCGTGGGGCGCATGCTGGCGCAATGGGCACAAGGTACGCCAGATAAAGATCTGGCCTTCCCGGTTACGACGGTCAAACCCCTGCCCTTCTCATTTGCCCGCGAAACTATGGTAGAGGCCGAAATCTTGCGCCTCCGCATGCTCGATAAACTGCGCCTTTGAAATGAAGAGGGCCCCGAGAGTATCGGAGCCCTAGTTAATTTTATGGGTGGTTCCAGACTGGTACTGCCGCCGCGGCCGGCGCATCAGGACTTGCCAACCGCATGACCCTTGGTCAGCGCGAATACCTGCTTCATGGTGTCAACGAGGCCAATGTCAGCAAACGAGCGGCGCTCACGCATGCAGGCCTTCCTCGCCTTGTCCGAAGTTGTCGCCTTGAATGCTGCCTGAGCAAAGGCACCGGCCGAAGTGAAAGTAGTGAAGTTTGAATATGTCATGTCCTTGATCCTTTTTGATTTTCGGCGGGACATCATGCCCTCCGTCTGCTTGCAACATAGGTGGCCCCTGTCATCCCAGCGTGAAACAGTCTGTAAATTTTGTATGCCAACCATTGGCCAAACCGTGAATTCGCCGTTAATCTGCACTTCACAGGCGTTAATTCGGAACTTGCAGGGCATAAGATGCTGAAGCTGAACATCTTTGGTGGCTTTTCCCTATCGGATGGCGACGGCACTCCGATTGTTTTGAAGTCGCGTAAAGCCATGGGCCTTTTGGCGTTTTTGGCCTTGCCCCCCGACACGCCGCGCAGCCGAGAGGTTATCATGGCGCTGCTATGGTCGGATCGCAGCGAAGCACAGGCACGTGGCTCTCTCAGGCAGCTTCTGTCGGCGCTTCGCAAGGAACTGGACGAAGATGTGCTGGAAATCGACAACCATGCCGTGACCCTCAAATCCAGCGGGATCGATATCGCCAAACCCGATGGGAACACTCTGCTGGCCGGGTTCAGCCTCAAGGACGAAGCGTTCGAAGAATGGCTTCGGGATGAACGCCTGCGGCTTACGGATGCATCTACCCCTGCTGCGCCACAGGTGGAGGAACTGGATGATCCAACGGTGGCGGTACTACCATTCACCAATATGTCCAATGACCCCGAACAGGATTTCTTTTCCGACGGGATTGCACAGGACATCATCACCGAAATCTCGCGCTTCAGGGATCTTTATGTCATCGCGCCCCGCTCAAGCTTCCAGTTCAAGGGAACCACCATGTCAGCCGAGGAGATCGGCAAGGAGCTGGAGGCCGATTATATCCTTGAAGGCAGCGTAAGGCGTGCCGGCAACCGGGTGCGCATCACCGCCCAGCTAATTGACGTGGAAGAGGACACGCAGGTCTGGGGCGCACGCTACGACCGCGATCTCGAGGATGTGTTCGCCATTCAGGAAGAGGTGGCGCGAGAGGTTGCAACAGCTGTTCCGGGCAAGATAGACTTGCTGACCCATGCTTGGATGAACGAGCAGAAAAACCCCAACCCCACAGCCTATGAATACCTGCTAAAGGCCGAGAACCTGCTGCTTCAGGAGTATGGCGCACAGGACGCCATGGCCTATCTTCAAAAGGCGATCGAGGCCGACGATACCGCCGCCCGCGCCTATGCCAACCTAGCCTCTCTCTATTCCTACCGGGTGTTTGAGCCCTTTACACCGTTTGAGGAAAGCCGTGACCAAGTGCGAGAACTGGCGGAGAAGGCATTGCGCTGCGATTCGAACGACCCAGTGGTTCTGATTCTTGTGTGTAACGCGTATCTCAATATAGGGGATCACGCGATGAGCCAGCGTTGCCTTGACAGCGCCCTGCGCCTGAACCCGCATCACTACTCCGTTCTTCTATTTGGCGCCCATGCCAGTGCTTGGCTGGGCCATCCGCAGAATGCGCAGGACCTGCTAGAGCGTTACTTCAGGCATATCCCCAAGACCAACCATTCGGACGGCGAGATTGCGTTTGAGGTGTATTTCATGGCCGAACGGTTCGAGGATGCGATTTCGGCACTCTCCCAATGGTCGGAACTGTCGCTTGGCAACTACGCCGATATGGCAGCGGCTCTTGGGCAGGCTGGTCGCGTTGAAGAGGCGCACAAGATGAAAGCCCGGTTCGAGGAAGAAGCTCCAGACGGGTACGGATTTGCAGACTATTACGTGACGATGGATCGTGTCGCCCAGAATGAACGCGAAAAAAGTCTGTGGCACGAGGGGTACCAAAAAGCGGGCTTTGAAATCTAAGTACCTGTCCCGGGCCTGACCCAGGGCCTCTCTATTTATGGACGGTTCAGCCCTTGGTCCAGTTCGAGACGGGATTGAAGGGGCGAGAGCTAGACACTGTCAAAAAGCTGCGGATGTATTTGGGACAGGAATGCTTTTGTAGCAGAAAGTGCGCCATGCCGATCAATTGAGTCCGGCGTTAGGTGGATGCTTTGCCAATACCCATCGGTCAGCGTTTCCATCCATTCCGTGATCTGTTCGACCTCAGCCACAGCGGCGTCGGGCAAAACCTCAACCCAAAGTGCCAACAGGGCCTCGTGACGGCGCATGTCAAACGCATCAGCCAGCTCTGCATAATTCTCCGAAAAGCGAAGCTCGCCCCAGAAGGCGAACCAGACGGGCAAAATATCTGGCCCGCAGGCCGCTTCGCAAAAATCTGCCTCAAGTACGGCGGCCAATCTTTTAGCGGGCACCCCGGGCTGGTTCATGGCCGCGCTCCAAAGCGCTTCATAGCTCTGGTAGGCATCACGCAATGTCTCTGTCAAAAGACCCGCCTTCGACTTGAAATAGAACACCGCCACGCCCTGTGACAGTCCGGCCTCGTTGGCAACCGTCGCAAGGGTGGTCTTTGCCAGTCCGTTCGCCAATATGGACCGCCGCGCCGCATCTAGAAGCTGCCTGCGCCGCCGATCAGCATTTTCCTTGCGCTCTTTGCGCGGCTTCCGTTCGAGCACGTCAGTCAAAACATATATCTCCTCTTAGTGAAATTAGTTTGGCATAGCTTGCCGGCTCCGTCACGTAAAATTTATTTGAGCGCTCAAAAAAACTTTACAGCTCAGGGGACAGTCTCTAGTGTTGCTGGAAAGCGGCAGGTGCTTTGCGCCTAAGCCTTCGCCAAGGGAGAAACCAAATGAACACACTCAGCAATTCCCCGACAGAGACCGACCTGACGGATTGGGACCGTGACCACCACCTGCATCCCTGGACCAGCACTGGCAGCTGGCGACAAGATGAGTTTATGCGCATCAACACTGGCGATGGCATTTACATGTGGGACAGCGCAGGCAAGCGGTTCATCGATGGGATGGGCGGCATGTGGTGTGTTCAAATTGGTTATGGCCGCGAAGAAATGGCCAAAACAATTGCCGACCAGGTGATGCAGATGGCCTATGCTTCGCCCTGGTCATTTACATCAGAACCCGCCGCCATGCTGGCCCGCAAGATTGCAGAATTTGCACCAGGTGACCTAAATAATGTGCACTTCACCACCGGTGGTTCCACCGCCGTGGACAGTGCCTTGCGTGCCATGCAATTCATGAATAACTGCCTTGGCCGACCCGACAAGAAGATCACCTTATCGCGCGAAAAAGCGTATCACGGGTCAACCTACCTGGCATCGACCATGACCGGCAAGGAACGCTTCAAAACCAAATTCGACAAGGCTGATGACCTTGTGCACTTCCTGCCAGATATCAGTCCTTATTCCCGCCCCAAGGGAATGAGCGTGGAGGATTGGTGCGACCTCAAGATTGATGAGATGGAAGCACACATTGCCGAGATCGGCGCGGATAAGATCGGGGCCTTCATTGCCGAACCAATCCTGAGTTCCGGTGGCGTGATCGTGCCCCCCAAGGGCTATCACGAACGCACTTTAGAAGTCTGTCGCAAGAATGATATTCTTTACATCTCCGATGAAGTGGTGACGGGTTTTGGGCGACTTGGTCACTGGTTTGCCTCCGAAGAAGTGTTCGGCATCGTGCCAGATATGATCACCTGCGCGAAGGGCCTGACATCAGGCTACCTGCCACTGGGCGCGATGATCATGTCGGACGGCATGATGGAGCGGATGCGCGATGCAGGCGCCGACGAGGTCTTTTACAACGGCTACACTTACTCCGGACATCCGGTCAGCTGTGCCGCTGCACTCAAGAACATCGAGATCATGGAGAGGGAAGATATACTTGGCCATGTTCTCCGTGTCGGGCCACGTTTCCAAGACCGTATTGCTACGCTGCAGGACAAATATGACATCGTGGGCGACGGGCGCGGCATGGGCCTTTTGGGCTGTGTGGAATGTCGCCCAGGCCTGTCAGACGAAAGCTACGCCGCGCACCTACAATTCGGGGCCAAGCTGGATGCGGCATGCGAAAACATGGGCTTGCTGGTGCGGCCCTTCGCAAACATGGCTGTCTTTTCACCCCCACTGGTGATTTCCGAAGCAGAGGTGGACGAAATGTTCGACATTATGGACGCCGGATTGAAAGAACTGAGCAAAGAATACAATGACTGAAATCAAACATGTTTCCGCGGACCCGGCCGTTGCAGCCGAGGTTCTGATGCGCGATGGCGCGGTGATCATTGAAAACGTCGTCTCTTCCGATGTGGTGGGCCGCGTTCTGGATGACTTCAAAGCCCCGTTCGACGAACAGGGTCACAAGTTCTCGAACGAGTTCAATGGCTTCAAGACCCGCCGTCTGGGTGGCATCTTGGGCCATTCGCGCAATGCTGCTGACATCCTTGCCCATTCGTTGGTCACGGGCGTAGCAGAGCACGTTCTGAAGCCAAACTGCGAAACCTATCGGATCGGATCCTCGACCGCGATCGAGATTCACCCCGGGGAGGGCAATCAGGAACTGCACCGAGACGACAGTTTTTATCCAATCCGTATTCCAGGGGTGGAATTCCAGTTCTCAGCTATGTGGGCCCTAACAGAGTTCACCGCCGAAAACGGCGCTACCCGCGTTGTACCTGGATCGCACGATCTGCGCGAAATAGAGGGTGTGACAGATGATCAGGTGACGCAGGCGGCGATGCCAGCTGGCTCCGTTCTATTCTACCTGGGCAGTTCGATCCACGCGGGCGGGCAGAACAACTCCACTAAACCACGCACCGGGCTGATCACAACCTATTCTCTAGGCTGGCTTCGCCAAGAGGAAAACGTTTACCTAACCATCCCGCGCGAGGTAGTCGATACCTATCCTGAGAACGTTCGCCGCCTTATGGGCTATCAAAGTGATGGCCCCTATCTGGGTGTGTTTCCTGGCGATCCCGACGGGCACTGGTTCGAAGCTTGAACCAGCGCACTCGCAGCCCCATAACGGGCGCTTCTAAAATGGACGCGCCCGTGAACTGCGGAATTTCCAGTGGTCCCGGGTTATTTCGAACCAGAGGAGATCATCCTCGGCGTAGGCATGCTTGAAACCGGTGTTTTTCAAGCCTGATTTCTGTAGAACATGTTGGAATTTTAGGTTGTCCGGATCGGTTGTCGCCACCACTTCAGTCAATCCCGTCTGCTCGAAAGCAAGTCTCAACAAGCGCTTGCACGCTTCCGTCGCGAACCCCTGCCCCCATGCATCGGGTATCAGCAGGTAGCCCACCTCGATCTGCGCTGACGGATAGGCCTCCAGTACCAGAGTTGACCAGTCATAATCCTCCTCCTCAGTTGGGAGCGGCGTCAAAACCCCGTCTCCGATCTTCTGGCCTGTGTGGCGTGATCAAAACGGTTTGCGTCCCCTTATGTGATGGGGGCAATGTTCCCCCTTTTGCAGGCAGGGCAGCATGGCTTCCCAAATCTCGATCTGGTGATCGATAAATTCAGGATCATGACGTGATTGCCAATAGTCCTTGTTGCCTGAAAGCTCTGCCAACTCCGAGGCAGCCACCTCGGCGTACCACGGGTTACGATTGACTAGATCCACGTCTTCGAAGCCGGCACCCTCCATCGCTGCACGGTAGCGATCAGGAGAGGCCATGGCGAAATCCAGTGCCTCCATCTTGATGTAATGGGCCATTTCCGGAGAGGGTTCACCGTCGTGGGACATCAGCCAATCGGACGCCGCAAACCACCCACCGGGCTTGAGCACTCGAAACGCCTCTGCCGCCATTGCCGCTTTGTCGGGGATGTGGATGATGGAGTCCTTAGAAAATACGACGTCGAACGTGCCCTCCTCAAAAGGCATGGGCCCTGGTGTTACCTTGGTGATCGTTACCTTATCTGCGAGGCCCGCCGCCTCAGCCCTGGCGCGCGCAGCGGTGCATACCGGGTCTTCCACATCGATGCCCGTTACATGCCCGGCGCCGTGATCACGCACCAGCGAGACAGCGATCGCGCCAGAGCCGCACCCGATATCCAAGACATGCTTGCCCGTCAGGTCCACACCACTCAACACGTTGGAGACTTCCTCTGCCCCACCCGGTGAGAGATAGCCTTCCCCCCACAGGTCCTCGAGGAAATTGATATGCTGGGCGTCGTATAGGTCTTCGTCTGACATAGCGTTTCCTCTTGTCGGTTCGGATCGATCCTTCCCCGAACAGGACTTTCAGGCAAGCCCCAATTCAATTGAACACTCATTCAGTCGTTTACCTCCTGACCAACCTCCTGCTAAGTGTTCCACGAAGCTGCCAAGGACCAACGAAATGCCAGAAACCCTTCCTTCCCACGCGCAGACCGTCATTATTGGGGGCGGCTCAATCGGCATGAATACGGCCTATCACCTGACCAAGCTGGGCCATAAAGACGTGGTGGTGCTGGAGCAGGCACAGCTGACCGCCGGGACCACGTGGCACGCAGCCGGGCTGATCGTGGCCGGGCTTTTGAAAACGGAAGCCGAATGCGCGATCTATACTCATGGCCGAGATCTTTATGCAAAGCTGGAGCAGGAAACCGGCCTACCCACCGGCTTTCGTGATGTGGGCTACCTGCAGATCGCCAATAATGCAGAGCGCGCGCATGAAATGCGCCGCATCGCGCCCTTCATGCAGCGTTTCGGCATCAACTGTCATGAGATTTCACCCAAGGAGGCCCAGGACATGTTCCCGATCGGGGACCTCTCCGACGTGACGGCAGCATTCTATATTCCGGAGGACGGGCGCGCCAATCCAGTGGATGTCACCATGTCGCTGGCCAAGGGTGCAAGAATGGGCGGGGCAAGGATTTTTGAAGGTGTGCGCGTGGACGAAATCCTCCACAAGAACGGTACCGCGACAGGTGTGCGCACTCAGGACGGCCAGATAGTGATAGCCGAAAACGTGGTGATCTGCGGAGGCATGTGGTCCCGCCAAATAGGGGCAAAGGCGGGAATAAACCTACCCCTTCAGGCCGCTGAACACTACTATCTGATTACAGAGACCATTCCTGATCTGCCCCGCGATCTACCCATTCTGGAGGACCCCTCGACCTATACGTATTACCGTGAAGAGGTGGGCGGCCTAATGCTAGGTTTATTTGAACCGAAGGGCGCGGCCTGGAACCTTGGCGGTATTCCCGATGACTTCGCATTTGGCGAAATTGAACCGGACTGGGACCGCGTTGGACCCGATTTGGAACTCGCATATTCCCGTGTACCCGAGACAATGAATTACGGGGTCAAGAAACTGTTCTGCGGCCCGGAAAGCTTTACCCCCGACCTTGGTCCTTTGGTCGGGCCCACGCCGGAATTGCGCAACGCCTGGGTGGCATGTGGCATGAACTCCCTTGGTATTCTGAATGGAGCGGGAACAGGCATGGTGCTGGCACATTGGATTGCGGACGGTATCCCGCCACTAGATGTGACAGGGATCAACGTGAACCGCTTCACCAAATGCGAGGCGACACCTGCCTTTCGCCGCGACCGCACACCAGAACTTTTAGGCAAACTCTTCGGTCAGCACTTCCACAACGAAAGCCCAAAGACTGCCCGTAACGTAAAACGTTCCGTTCTCTATGACCGCCTCAAAGCCAATGGGGCCTATTTTGGTGAAGGTCATGGCTGGGAACAGCCCGACTGGTTCGCACCCTCCCCCAAGCAAGCTCAGATCGAACAGCTTAGCTGGTTCCGTCAAAATTGGTTCGACTGGCACGCGCAAGAGCACCGTGCAGCGCGCGAAGATGTGATCATCATGGATATGACCTCGATGTCGAGCTTCCTCATCCAAGGGCGGGATGCTTGTGCACTGATGAGCCGGCTTAGCTGCAACGAGGTCGACGTAGAGCCCGGCCGTGTGGTCTATACGGCTTGGGTCAATGAGGCCGGTGGGTTCGAGGCGGACCTGACCGTGACCCGGCTGGCAGCGGACAAGTTCATGGTTGTGGTGGGCGAAAACTCCCACGGCCACACGGAAATGCGTATGCACCGTCATATTGGCAAGGATGAATTCGTCACCATAACTGATGTCACAGCAGGCCGCGCACAGATCAACATCCATGGCCCAAAATCGCGCGAATTGCTCAGTAAGGTATCGGGAACAGATCTTTCAAATGAGGCGTTTCCCTACATGACAGCGCAGGAGATTGACGTGGGCTATGCCAGCGTGCTGGCCATGCGCGTGACATTTGTGGGCGAATTGGGGTGGGAATTGCACGTACCTTCGACGCAGGCCGTTCAGACCTATGATCTGCTGATGGAAGCAGGTAGCGATCTTGGCTTGCGCAATGCGGGCATGCAAACACTGAATTCGCTAAGGCTCGAAAAGGCCTATCGCGATTTTGGGATCGATCTGGACAACACCGACAATCCGATCGAGGCAGGGCTTGGCTTCGCAGTCAAGCTCGACAAACCGGGTGGCTTTATTGGCCGTGACGCACTGGCCGCAATCAAAGCCAAGGGCGTCCCCTCCACCCGTATGCTGCAATTTCTGCTGCAGGATCCCGAACCACTTATGTATTCTAACGAGTTGATCTACCTTGGGGAAGAACAGGTGGGCTACATTCAAGTCGGTGGATATGGTCACACCCTTGGCGGCTCCGTCGGTATTGGTTTTGTCGTATTGGACCAACCTGTTACGGCAGAACTCGTTATGGCCGGCCAATGGACCATAGAAATTGCGGGGGCGCGCGTTCCCGCAACGGCGTCCATCCGGCCCATGCTTGATCCATCATTGGACAAGGTGCGCAGTTGACCGGGCTTCTTTCTGGTTCCAATTTCGTCGTCTCCCCCCTCACAACCCGCGCATCAGTAGGGCATCGCACGCCTGGGCCAAGGCACTCGGAGAGTCCACGAGACACGAAGCTGGCTGAGCGGCGAGTAACTTCACCGACTGACAGCCCCAAGCGACAGAGACCACCACAATACCTGCGACGCGGGCCGCATCAATGTCACTCGCAGCATCGCCAAACATGCAATGCCGCAGATTCTGGGAGCAAGTCACAAATCCCTTGATCTTGTAGCACTATGGCCAAGCACATCTCCTCCCACCTCATAATCAAACGCTTCCTCCATCCCGTGATGATGCAATATCTTCGAAATGGCGGCACTGTGGCTGGCGCTGATCACCACCAGTTGCCAAGTCTAGCCCAATGTCGAAATTACCTGAGGAATACCTTTAAAACCGTAGGAGCCTCTACCCTCTAAAGTACCTGGCCCCTAGTGTTGCGGGCGAACCTCTCCCGGTTCAGGCCGCAACGTTTGGCCAACACCCACAAGGTGCGCGGGTCCAGCGTTTCACAGGGTTTCGTCGACCATTCGGGTGAACCCCCCTGCGTTTTTGCCGCGGCTACGGCATCAAAATCGAAAAAGATCACCCTTGCACCCTGTTCAATCGAGCGGCATTCATTGCTCACGAAATGCACGTGTGAAGTAATCGGCCAAGGGTTTCATCAGATATCCAAGCGGTGAGCGGTCTTGCGTACGCAAGAATACCTCCACCGGCATACCGGGGCGCAGCTCAACATCCGGGCCAAGCCGGGCGCGTTCAGCCGAGCTGAGGGCAATTTCCGCCAGGTAAAAAGACGCGCCTGTAGTACGATCCTCGAATGCATCTGCGGAAATATGGATCAATTCCCCAGTCAGTTCAGGCGTGCTTCGATGATCGAGTGCCGAGAACCGCAATGCAACGGGCTGGCCACGAAAGACCTGGTCCACATGGAACGGATCGACCTGCGTAGTGATCACCAGTGGCCGGTCCTGTGGTACAACGTAAAGGATCGGTTCGGCTGGACGCAGCACGGCGCGGGGGGCGTGCACATTCAA
The DNA here is from genome assembly GCA_963691795.1 of Roseovarius sp. GTDB lineage: Bacteria > Pseudomonadota > Alphaproteobacteria > Rhodobacterales > Rhodobacteraceae > Roseovarius. The sequence goes on along the minus strand of OY829373.1, from coordinate 1,495,816 downwards.
TCCAAGCACTGCACCAGAGACCGGCGCAACGATATCCATCCGGTCAAGCTGTTCCAGCAGGGCAAGCCGCTGCTCACGCAGTTCCAGTTCCTTGAATTCTAGATCCCGCAGACCTGCAATTGCCTCTTCCCGCCGGCCAGCCATCAATTTCAGAAGTTCGATGTCAATCTCAATACGCCGACCCTCCGCCTGCGCGCGGTCGGCTTTAAGCTGGCCCAAACGACCTGCCAATCGCGCCTCTTCCCGCCTAAGGGCGAGCACGCGCGTGGCTTGCGCCAGACCGCGGTCCAACAAAGCCTGCTGTCCCGTCAACTCGTCGGCAATAAGGGCAAGCTGGCGGGTCAGTGCCCCGCTCTGCGACTGGATACCATTGATCTGATCAGTGATCTGAACCTGTCGTTTCCCAAGCTGATCAACCTCCCTTAAAGTGGTTTCTCGGCGCGCCTCGAGAAGGCGAACCTGCCCTTCCATCAGGGCGCGAATGTCACCACTGGCGCTAGCGGCATCTTCAAGCAGAGGGTCAAATCCGATCCTGTCAGTTCCGTCACGCTCTGCCTCGAGACGGCCGCGTCGGGCGATCAACTCGAAAAACTGGCTTTCCAGGATGGTGAACCTTGTCTCAAGCAGGGTGCGATCGAGCCGCAGAAGCACCTGTCCCGCCTCCACCATGTCCCCTTCTTGAACCTCGATGGACGAGACCACACCCCCATCGGGATGCTGTACAACCTGCCGGTTCTGATCGACCCGGACTTGCCCACTGGACACAACCGCCCCGGCAATCGACGTAAAACCCGCCCAAGCACCGAAGCCACCCAGCAGAACAACTAAGGTCAGAAACCCCACCAGCAACAGGCGGCGCGGTGAAAATTCTGTCTGCGTATCCTCTATCACTGCACGCCCCCGGATCCCTGATTACCGACCACCTCGGCACTATTTTGCAAAACCTCACGCAGAACAGCATTCTTGGGCCCAAAGGCGCGGACCTTGCCTGCATCAAGCATCAGTAACCTGTCGCATTCCTTGATAGCCGCAGGACGGTGCGCAATCACAAGCACCGACTTGCCCGACGACTTGAGTGCACGGATCGCCGCGTTCACAGCATCGCTGCCGGCATTGTCGAGATTGGAATTGGGTTCATCCAACACCACCAGAACAGGGTCCCCAAACAATGCGCGTGCCAGTCCTACGCGCTGAACCTGCCCGCCTGAAAGCTCGTCGCCGTTGCCGCGGATTATCGTTTCATAACCACCTGACCGCTGCAGGATCATCCCGTGCGCATCCGCGAGTTGCGCTGCATCCACAACCAGCGCATCATCAGGATCCCGCATCAACCCCGCGATGTTGTCCGCAATCGTTCCGTCAAAAAGTCGGACCCTTTGTGGCAAATACCCGATGTATAAACTCAGCTCATCAGGCGCATATTGCCCAAGGGCCGCACCATCAAACCGCACCTCTCCCATCGTGGGGGAAAGCGCACCTGTGACCACCCGCGCAAGAGTAGACTTTCCCGCCCCCGACGGGCCTATGACACCAACGGCCTGCCCCGGTTCAACCTTAAAACTCACACCGCGCAGCAGCGGCAGGTCTGCGCCGTCTGGCATCAGGGATACATTCTCCAACTCCAGTCTAGCCTCTGGTCGGGGCAAGCGCGTGCGCCGAGGCTCAGGCGGTATCTGGTCGAGAAGATCGGACAACCTACTCCAACTTTTGCAGGCGTACTGCAATGAGGCCCAGCCACCAGCAACCTGCTCAATCGGCATAAGCGCCCGACCCAGCAGGATTGAGCCAGCAATCATTGCACCCGCTGTCAATTCACCCCGGATTACCAACAAGGCGCCCAAACCCAGCATCGCAGATTGCAGTATCAATCGCAGCGCCTTGGTTATGCTCACAAACAACCCAGGCAGATCAGCAGAGGCCATTTGGCGTGCAAATGCCACGTTACGAAGAACCAGCCATCGGGCAACAGCGTTTCCCCTCATCCCAAGTGCGCTGACCATGTCGGCTTCTGCTTCCAGACGTGCCAAAATCGTGTTGGCGCGTAGGTTAGCCGCATTGGCATCCAGCACATGCTCCCGCGAAAGGGCCTGGCTGAGCCATGCGAGCACGATTAATGTGACCCCTCCGGCCATAGCGAGAAGGCCCAGCCACGGATGAAACAGCCAGATACCGAACAGGAAAAGAGGTGCCCATGGCATGTCAAAAAGTGAGAGGGTGATAGGCGCTGAAAAGGTACGTTGCACCTGCTCCAGATCCCGCATTCCCGAAACCGGCGCACCATTTTCCGACGCCACGTATTGCAGTGAGGCATCTAAAACACGCGCCTCGAGCCGCGTTTGAAAGCGGGCACCAATCCGGGCCATCACCCGACTTCGGACAAAATCCAGAACTCCCATGATGACGTAGAGAAACAAAACCAGCAGACTAAGCGCGACAAGCGTCTCTATCGAACGGCTAGACAGCACGCGATCATAGACCTGAATCATGTAAAGTGGTCCGGTCAGCACCAAGGCATTGACGAATACACTGAAGAGGCCAACCGACCAGAAGAGACCACGGTCCTCGCCCAGCGCTGCACGAATTTCCCTCTGGCCAGATCTTGGACCGGTCGCTCGGCTCGTTTCAGGCGGTACAAGGCCCGAGGTTGCGGATACGTCTGTCATACCAGTCCCGTCAGCAAATTCGGGGGTACAGTCGCATCTTTTGATTGAGAATTGCTTTATAACACCAAAAGGGTCTCCCGCGCCCCTCAGGACACACCGGAGCCTAAAAGCTTTGGGCTGGTGCGGTCCAACTCAGGGCGTATCGGAATGAACTCTCTGTTGTCGTCAGGCGGCAGCTTAAAGGGTCCGTTTTCCCAGTCCGCCTCTTTCCAGGCTTCCTTGGCTTCTTCAATCCGGTCCTTTGACGATGAAACGAAGTTCCACCAGAGATAGCGTTCCTCGTTTAGGGTTGCACCGCCAAGGGCCATGAGCCGCACCCCTTGCGGACCCGCCTTTATGGAAAGACGATCACCAGGGCGGAACACCATCATGCGGCCCGCCTCAAACACCTCACCTGACACTTCGACAGACCCCTGAGTGATATAGACCCCTCGATCCTCATGATTGTCCGGCAGTGGAAAACTAGCTCCCGGTTCAAGCACCACGTCAAGATAGAATGTCTCGGACTGCATAGTGACGGGGCTTGCTTCGCCATAGGCTGTCCCAAGGATCAGTCGCGCCATCGCGCCCCCGTCCTTAATGAAGGGCAAGGCCGCTTCCTTGTGATGCTCGAAATCAGGCGCCATATCTTCACGATCCTCAGGCAGGGCGATCCAGGTCTGGATCCCGAAAAGCTTATGGCGGGTTGCGCGGGTTTCTTCACTGGTGCGCTCAGAATGCGTGACGCCACGACCCGCCACCATCCAGTTAACCTCACCGGGGTAGATCATCTGATGCGTACCAAGGCTATCGCGATGCTCGAACTCACCCTGGTAAAGATAGGTCACGGTCCCTAAACCAATATGCGGATGCGGGCGCACGTCGATCCCACCATCGGTGATGAATTCCGCAGGACCCATCTGGTCGAAAAAGATGAACGGGCCCACCATCTGCCTTTTGGGTGACGGCAGCGCGCGACGGACTTCGAATCCCCCAAGATCCCGCGCGCGCGGAATGATCAGAGTTTCAATCGCGTCAGGATCAGCATCTGGACAATCAGGTCCATGGGTCGGGTTCCAGCTCATCGTATATGCTCCATCTGAGAGTGTCGGTCCGGACAGTGGGATACCCCGCTGACCGTTTCTTACATTTCTCTTAACACGATCTAACTAATTCATTTGCAGCAATTACATTCAATTTATTGTTGCCTATTTTGCAATAAATTGAGCCGCAAGGTAGGTATGAACGCCAGATGAGCCTTTGCTCTGACCAAATTCTCTCAAGGAGCGCCCAACGCATCCGTCCAAGGATCGATCGAGATTAACTCACGCCGGTACCATGCTGAGTCGACCTCGCTCTGCGGCGTCTCGAAGTTTTCCGCCGAGAGATGGCCAGACCATACCGCATCAGCAATCAAGCCTGGAGAAGCTGCATCGCCGATAAGTTCAAGATGGTTCAGGCCACCTTGGCCCTTCAAAGCATCATAAAGCGCCGTATCCCGATGGCGTTCCGTGACCATCAGCACCGTAGCCATGGCCACATCAACCTCACGGCCAGAATAGACACAGGACAGGCGAGCAGAACTTGCATCGACCCGAACAAGGGTCTGATTGCATCTCAGGTCCACACCCAAGTTGATCAGGCGCGCCTGAACGCGGGATTGTTCCAAAGTGTGGGCGGTAAAGGGCGACACGACACTCGCCGGCGTGACAAACGTCACCTGATGGCCAGCCTCTGCCAGCTTTTCCGCCAGAACTCCGGCCATATAGCCTTGATCATCGTCAAATATCACAATTGGGCCGTCCCCGGGCATTTGTCCATCCATGATGTCGTCGGGGGTTATAATGTTAGCGTCGCGCGAAAGTATGGGTGGCAGCCGCCGGGTGCTGCGCCCAAGACCATCGCGTCGCCAATGGGCGCCTGTGGCTACGAATACGTTGGAAATACCAAGCTCCGCCACATCCTCGGCCCAAAGGCGGCTCTGCAGGAAGACTTGTGCATTTGCCATCTGACCCAGCTGATACAACCGATAATCGGACACCCGCGCCCAAGCCCCAAGACCCGGCAGAGCCGCTTCCCGGCGGACCCGGCCACCGGCTTCGTCACCCGCCTCGGATAGGGTCACGTTGTAGCCCCGTTTGGCAAGTGACAGTGCACATTCAAGCCCCGCAGGACCCGCACCGATCACAAGGGCATCCTCCTCACTTGCGCGAGGCGCGATACGTTCCGGATGCCAGCCACGCCGCCATTCTTCACCCATGGTTGGGTTCTGGGTGCAGCGGATCGGAATGCCGAGGTTGTCCGATGACACGCAGATATTGCAGCCGATGCATTCGCGAATATCCTCGATCCGGCCCTCTTCGATCTTTCGCGGCAGAAATGGATCCGCGATGGAGGGCCGCGCCGCCCCAATCAGATCAACGATATTGTTGCGGATCATCGACACCATCATATCCGGAGAAGTCAATCTCCCCACGCCAACGACAGGCTTGGTGGTACGCCTCTTCACGACCGAGATATAATCGTTCTGGTACCCGTCCTGCGGCTCAAACCGTGTGGTCACAGAATCTTGCGACCAGTCGGACACGTTCACATCCCAAAGATCGGGGATTTCCGCCAAAAGCTCTACCACAGCCTGGCCTTCCTCTGTAGCCTGAATCCCGTCGCCACCCATCATCTCATCCACCGCAAAACGGAAGGCAATGCCACAGGTGTCGCCCACAGCGTCATGGGTTTCTTCCAGCAATTCCCGCGTCAGCCGTACCCTGTTTTCGAGAGAGCCGCCATATTCATCCATACGCTCATTGAGGTGTGGCATCAGGAAATGGTGCGCCAAGGTCATGGAGTGGCCAGCATAAACATAGACGATATCAAACCCCGCCCTCTTGGCGCGCAGCGCCGCGTCGCGGTGCCAACGGCGCAGGTTGCGAATGTCCTGCTTGTCCATTGCACGGGCCTGCTTGGGGTAATCCAGGTCAATCGACGTATCAGAAGGCGCAAATATCGGGGCGCGTGAAAGATGATTGGCAGAGTGATAGCCGTTATGCGCCAGCTGGATTGCAGCAAGTGCGCCCTGCTCATGCACCGCATCCGTCATCAGACGCATGGCAGGCACATCATGTTCGTCCCAAATCCGGTTTTCTGGGAAAGGCGCTAGGTCCGATGTTGGGTGAATCTCTGTTTCTTGCGTGCTGACCACGGCCCAACCACCCTGAGCTTTCATGCCGCGCACCGCTGCCTCAGCCTTAGGGCGCATGTGACCAAGCGCGGTGCAATGGGGCACTTGATAGAACCTGTTTCGTGCAACAACCGGACCTATCCTGACCGGTTCAAACAAAACGGAATAGCGTGCGTCATCAAACATGGCCGTCTCTCAATTCGTGGCTAAGGCGTTGCTTCGGGGAATGGACGATCGTTCATTTACCGTGATACGCAACACCACCAGATGTCAAGCAAGTGCCTTGCCGCAAGCCGCCTACAGCCAACGAATGTCTGGCAAATCGAAAGAAATCCCACTGCCGCAGAGAGGCGCATATCAGGGTGTGTTCAGAAGCGCACCCAGCGCCTGAAGCTCGGACTGGCGCAACTCATGCCCGCCCTGATGGACATGGGCCGACACCTCTGCGTTCTGCGCACCGAACCACGCGATTAGACGCTTGCTCAGCGGCAGGGGGCAGATTGGGTCATACTGGCCTGCCGTAATCAAAATGTTCTTACCAGCTAGCCCTAAAACCGGGTCCAGTTCCCACGGAATGAGGGGATGGAGCAGGCCCACCCTGTCAAAAAGGTCAGGCTGTACCATCATGACCGAGGCCAGAATGTTCGCACCATTGGAGTATCCAAAACCAAAGGTCTGACGGCCCGGATACCTTAACTTCCAGGCGCCTACATAGGCCGCCATCTTTTGCGTACGGTGTGCGAGGTCATCCATGTCATAGGCACCTTCCCCCGTCCTGCGAAAGAAACGGGCCGCGCCCATCTCATTCACGTCTCCACGCGGTGAGAAGATGCCCGCACCGGGCAAAAGCTGTTGCGCAGTGCCCAGAAACTGATGCTCATCCCCACCGGTGCCGTGAAAGGTAAAAATCAGAGGCGCACCCGGTTCGGGAACCGTGGTGATACCACCGTAAAGATCAGTTGTCATGGCGGTCCCTTAACCGCCAATCGGAGGTAGAGCGCGCTCAATCTCAGCACGGTTGGTTTCGTACTGGCTGGGTAGCTTCAACGCCTGTCCCAGATGCGCGGTGTCTTCATCATGGTCAAACCCTGGCTCATTGGTTGCCACTTCAAAGAGTATCCCGCCGGGCGTGCGGAAATAGATCGCCCAGAAATAGTTACGGTCGATCACCGGTGTGACCTGATAACCGGTCTGTATCAGCGCCTCACGCACCCGCAACTGGGCTGCGCGATCGTCGACTGCAAAGGCGATATGATGTACCGAACCAGCCCCCTGCGCGGCAGCGTGTGCGTTGGCGACCTGCTCCAGGTCAATGGTGTCCGCCGCATTTCCACCTTCCATGACATAGCGCGTCACGCTGCCTTCAACCTCAGCCTTCTGGTAACCCATGTAGTCCAGCAATTCACCTGTTGCGGCCACATCCTTCAGCCGAAAGCGCGCACCACGGAAACCAAAAACACCTGCGGTTTCAGGCACTTTTGTACCAGTCCATGCCACACGGTCGCGATCTTCGCTTTCAACCAAGGCAAATCCATCGCCATCCGGTCCATCAAACTCTAACCGCGCCTCGCCAAACGACACGTCCCTGCGCAATCTCGTTACGCCATGATTGGCCAAATGTTCCTGCCAGAACGCCAAGCTGCCGGTAGGAACAGCAAACTCTGTCACGCCAACCTCACCCACACCCCGCTTGCCGCGCGGCATTTGCGAAAACGGGAAATAAGTCATCACCGAACCGGGCGTACCCACCTTGTCACCGTAGTATAGGTGGTAAACATTCGGCGCATCGAAGTTGACAGTTTTCTTGATCCGACGCAGGCCAAGCGTATCGGTGAAAAAGGTGTTGTTTTCATTCGCATCCGCCGCCATCGACGTGACGTGGTGCAAGCCCTTGATGTCTCGGATCATTGTCCGTCTCCTCAAACCATTTAGGTTGCGGTTAAGATAGGACGATCAGCTGCATTCAGAAATACATGCCAAGTTGAAGATACTATTGCGTTGAATGCAACAGTAGGCGCTACAAGGAAGTTTAGAGGGTATAAAACCCAGTAAATAGGTTTGCAAAACAGCACTAAGACCAAGGCTCAAACAGTCTGCAGCAGCCGCTCAACAGTCGCCTGACGCCCCTTTGAGCCTGTTGTTGGCACATGCCGGCCAGGATGGTCAGGAGGTAACTCGGGGCGTTCAAGGTAGCATCGTCGCGCGCCTTCAATAACGTCCTTTGCGAACCAGAGGAGAAGCCCTCCAACTGCTGCAGAAAACGCCTTATTAATCGAATAATCCGCGTTCGGGTCTGAGGCAAGGGCCCCAAAGCTCCAAGCCAGAAAAACTACCGCAATGGCCAGCCAAACGCGTAGCTGCGAACTCAGGCATAGTTTGCCCTTGGGTTTAAGTCACCTGAACCTCCGGCAATCCCGCAAGCTCAGAGATATGGTGAACCAAGTCATCCAGACCGACCTTTGACTTAAGTGAGGTGAACACGAATGGCCTGCCCTCCCGCACGCGGGTAGCATCTCGGTCCATGACCTCGAGCGATGCGCCAACATGGGGCGCAAGGTCAGTCTTGTTGATCACCAGAACGTCCGAACGGGTGATGGCTGGGCCGCCTTTGCGGGGGATTTCCTCTCCGGCAGCCACGTCGATGACGTAGATCGTGATATCTGCAAGCTCGGGACTGAAGGTTGCCGACAGGTTGTCGCCACCGCTTTCGATCAGTACGACGTCCAGATCGGGGTGGCGGAATTGCATCTCAGCAACCGCAGCCAGATTGATCGAGGCATCTTCCCGAATGGCCGTATGCGGGCAGCCCCCGGTTTCCACGCCGATGATCCTGTCGGACGGCAGGATTTGCATCCGGGTCAGGGCTTCGGCATCTTCCTGGGTATATATGTCATTGGTAATCACACCGATCGAGATCTGGTGTTTCAAAGCCTCCGACAATCGCGCGGTCAACGTGGTCTTTCCAGCACCCACGGGGCCACCAATACCGATACGGACGGGTCCATTGATTTGCGTCATGATTGGAAAAGCCTTGATGAGAGTGTTTCGTGCCGCATAGCCATAATGTCGGACATGAAGGTAGAACTGTGGACGTCTTGCAGGGTCTGCCGATCACTAGCACGCGAAACGGTCAGAGTGTTGGGATGAAGTTGCGACAAAAGCCGCTGCGCTTCCGTCTGACCGAGGGGCATGAGTCGTTGCGCTGCGGCCACCAGATTGGCGAGGAAGCTTTGCAAGTAAAGCGGCACGACAAGGTCGATGTCGATCCCCTGATGCCGCGCCGCCGCGCCAACGCCCAAAGGCAAGACAAGATCAGGCAGATCGCATTGCCAGACAGAATTGACTGTCTGAACAAAGGCCCTGCCCTGCTTTTCAGCTTCCAACTTGCGTTCTCTCGACGTTTGAAAGGTCGCAGCTTCCTCGTTCAAACACTCAAGGTCTGCGTTCCCCGAGGCCCTATGTCCCAACCTGATCCAGATCGCATCCGTGCGCCCTGTACCATGCACAATCAGACAATCGAGCCAGGCCTGAAGGCTTGCACCATCCCGCACATGCCCCTCGAGTATCGCCGTCTCCAACCCGTGAGAATAGGCAAAACTGCTGACCGGAAACCCGGGCGAGAGCCACTGCATCAAAGTCATCAATCGCACATCAATGGGCATGGGTGGTTGCTCCGTGATCGTGACTATGGGTGCGGCCATGGCCATAGGCGCCACCTTCGGGTGTGAAGGGTTCGGTCACCTCTTCCACCGTAGCACCAAGATGCTCCAGCATGTGCCGGATCACGGGATCATTCTGGATGAGCAGCCGTTCGCCTTCGATCTGACATGGGGTATGCCGGTTGCCGATATGCCAGGCCAGCCGTACAAGGTCAGTACCAGTCACGGACAACAGCGCCTCTTTGGCGGCGATGACTTCAACCTCCAGTCCAGTGTCCGTGATCAGCCGTCCACCATGATCCAGCGAGGTCACTTTCGCCAGGTTAATCAAGAGGCGCTCTCCTGATTGCAGGGTAACTGCCTTGCGCCTTACAAACCGCGCATCATAATTGAGCCGCACCTGATCCGTTGCAGCCCTGTGGCCGTGGTCGCGGTAGGAAAGTGCCGTTTGCATGGTCATCACTCCAAGGTTTGAATGGTACCGCCCAAGGTCCTCAATGGGTCAGACATTGAGGGGCCAGCTGTGTCAAAACAGGAAATAGCGTTGCGCCATAGGCAGTTCGGTTGCCGGCTGGCAGGTCAGCAATTCGCCGTCAGCGCGCACCTCGTAAGTTTCCGGATCAACCTCAACCTCGGGCGCTGCATCATTCAGCTGAAGGTCCTTCTTACCTATCTTTCGGGTATTCTCTACCGGCAGGGTGGCCTTCGCCAGTCCAAGCTTGTCCCCAATCCCGGCATCCTGCGCTGCGGCAGAAACAAAGCAAACCGCTGAGTTTTCGACGCTGCGCCCATAAGACCCAAACATAGGACGAGAATACACGGGTTGCGGCGTTGGGATGGAGGCATTTGGATCACCCATCTGCGCGCAGGCAATGGTACCACCGATTAAAACCATCTCGGGCTTCACTCCGAAAAACGCAGGGCTCCAGAGGCAAAGATCGGCGCGCTTGCCCTCTTCAATGCTGCCAACGTGGGAAGACAGCCCATGCGCAATCGCCGGGTTGATAGTGTACTTGGCCACATAACGGCGCGCCCGCAGGTTGTCATTGTCTCCCGTCTCTTCAGCCAGTCGTCCCCGCTGCTTCTTCATCTTGTCGGCAGTCTGCCATGTGCGCAGGATCACCTCGCCTACGCGACCCATGGCCTGACTGTCTGATGCAATAATGCTAAACGCCCCCATGTCATGCAGGATATCCTCGGCCGCGATGGTTTCACGACGGATGCGGCTTTCGGCAAAGGCGATGTCTTCGGGAATGGATTTGTCGAGGTGATGACACACCATCAACATATCCAGATGTTCTTCAACCGTGTTCACCGTAAAGGGGCGCGTGGGGTTGGTAGATGAGGGCAAAACGTTCTCTTGCCCGCAGATCTTGATGATGTCTGGTGCGTGCCCGCCACCTGCACCTTCAGTATGGAATGCATGGATCGTCCGACCTTTCAGCGCGGCCACGGTATTCTCAACGAACCCACTTTCGTTAAGCGTGTCGGTGTGGATCATCACCTGCACATCCATGGCATCGGCCACATCAAGGCAGCAATCAATCGCACCTGGTGTCGTGCCCCAGTCCTCATGCAGCTTGAGCGCGCAGGCCCCCGCGTTCACCTGCTCTTCGAGTGCGGCAGGAAGAGAGGCATTGCCCTTACCCGCAAAGGCGAGATTCATCGGAAACGCATCAGCCGCCTGCAACATGCGTCCGATATGCCAAGGACCGGGCGTGCACGTCGTGGCTAACGTGCCATGCGCGGGGCCGGTGCCTCCGCCTAACATCGTCGTCAGGCCAGAATGCAAGGCATCTTCGATCTGTTGCGGACAAATGAAATGGATGTGGCTATCGAATCCGCCTGACGTCAGGATACGTCCCTCCCCTGCAATTGCCTCGGTACCAGGGCCGATGATTATGTCGACACCCGGCTGTGTATCAGGATTGCCCGCCTTTCCAATCTTGTGGATCAGACCCTCTTTCAGACCAATATCGGCCTTGTAAATCCCGGTATAATCAAGGACTAAGGCATTGGTGATCACCGTATCAACAGCGCCTTCGGTCCGCGTCACCTGGGACTGGCCCATCCCGTCCCTGATCGTCTTTCCCCCGCCAAACTTTACCTCTTCACCGTAGAGACTTCCGTTCTGCGTGGTCAGATCTTTTTCCACTTCGATGACAAGGTCTGTATCGGCAAGGCGAACCTTATCCCCAACCGTTGGGCCAAACATCGCAATGTAATCAGTGCGTTTGATCGATGCAGGCATCAGAGGTCTCCCATGATCTGCTGATTGAACCCAAAGATGCGCCGCGCACCACCAATAGGTACCAGTTGTACTTCACGCCGTTGGCCAGGCTCAAAACGCACCGCTGTCCCTGAGGCAATATCAAGCCGGCGACCCCGTGCCGCTTCACGGTCGAACTCAAGCCCCAGATTGGTTTCTGCAAAATGGTAGTGGGACCCCACTTGGATAGGCCTGTCGCCCGTATTAGCCACGATGAGGGAAATCACATCACATCCAGCATTGAGGGTCAGTTCCCCCTCTTTCAAAAACAGCTCGCCTGGTATCATGCTTCAGCCTTTCTCAAAATACTCATCTCAACGGATTGGGTTGTGAACGGTCACTAGTTTGGTACCGTCGGGAAAAGTGGCTTCCACTTGCACCTCGTGAATCATCTCTGGCACCCCTTCCATACATTGCTCCCGAGAGATGATCTGTGCGCCAGCCTGCATCATGTCCGCCACACTACGGCCATCGCGCGCCCCTTCGACAACCGCATCAGTGATCAGCGCAATCGCCTCCGGATGGTTGAGCTTCACACCGCGCTGCAATCTTTTACGCGCCACCTCGGCGGCCATAGCGACCAGCAACTTGTCTTTCTCACGGGGGGTCAGATTCATGTCAAAGTCTCCAAGAAACAGGCAGGGTATAATTGGTCAGGATATCCAGAACGGGCAGGAGCATCCGACGCAGGCCAAAGCCATCCTCGGCCAGCGCCCTTACCACCAGCGCATCCCGATGCACCATTGAAGCACCACAAAGGTTAGTTAGATGTGGGCCGATAGCATCCTGTTTCGCCTCAGCATCCGGCGCGATATAGATCAGTGTAACCATGGCCCCCATTCCCATGGCCAGGGCTGGCATGGTCAAAAGTTCTGATGCATCACCCTCCATCAGGGTGACATCCTGGAAGAGCGGGCGCGCCTCGCGCGTGATACGGATTGTGTCGCGGAATTCAAGGTGAGAGAGGGTTTCGCCCATGGCGTGTCGGCCAAAGATCACCGGCTCCACCACAAGCAGCTTCGAGGTTGCAGCGAGATCACAAGTCAACTCTCTCTGCAAACGAGCACCATCAAACAGGATCAATTCCTGGGGCAGCCAAAGGACCTCGGCCTCCTCCTCCACCCAGATCGCAGAGCGCACACTAGCCGCGGCATTGGGCGCACGATAGGCACGCTCTGCCGCCTGGGTTGTGACGCTGCAAGACGCCCCGGCCTGAACCTCGACAGAAACAGAGATATTGTCCCCACTGGTCAGCCCGCCAGATGTGTTCAGAACCATAGCGTCGACGCGGCCTCGCGCTCGCGGAAACAGAAGTTTTGTGCAACCCGACGTTCGCAGGTCCGACAAGGCAGAGCCACGGCTAGTAGATTTTACGGCAAAACGCCCCTCACCAACCGCACGAGGCGGGGTGAACGCTGGCCCAAAATCCTGGGAGGTATCGTGTTGGTCGTAAATGCGTGCCTCCTGAACGTCGCCCAGTAAAGCCCGTTAGTGTTTCAAGTTGGCCCTAGGGCACAAGTAAAAGCCCTCAGAGAATGGGCAGCGAAAAGACAATTGCTTATTTTTTGTGCAGAAAATGTTGGCCAGCATGCAACAAGGCGCGTTTCGGTATAGCCCACGACCGGGCTGACCCATTGCCGTAATCTCACATTCTGCCAAAACCCATGAGAGTTGGTTAAGTTCTGATCGAGAAGGCCAGTGCGCCTTTAGGGCAGTTATCGAAGATGAGTGGAGCGACAAGCACCGGTCAGCCATAGGTATTGTGCTTAATTTAGGGCCAAATTTTCATCAGGTCGCTTAGGACGCAATTGTAACAGCGCCTTGGAGATAGCCTGCGCAACTTCATACTGTCCATGCCCTTAGAACTATCCGAAGGCTCTTGAGCTTGATGGCATAGTCCAGCGCTTATTTCTTATTTTACCGCATGAGTTTATGTCTCAGGAGACGCCCAAGAGGATAGGTCTGTTGATCACATTGCGTAGGTTTTCAAAGTTTAAATGCCACGCAGATCATAATAGGCCCGCCCGACATACTCTTTGAGCGCAGTCTCAAGCCTTCCAAGTTTGCCCACAAGACCCCAGCCGATGCCTTCCAAAAATCGCCGGGCCCTGAAGTCAACGGGCCATGCCACCAGATCGGGCCAGCCTGCCCTCTCAAAACTGCGGACGGCGCGCGGCATGTGCGACGCGGAGGTGACGATGACCCATGTATTACCAGGTTCAGGCTGCACAAGCTGATAACTGTTGCGGGCATTTTCGGCCGTATTACGAGAGTTGAGCTCGATCACAATCCGTTCGCGCGCAATGCCGTGTCTTAGGAAAAACGCCAGCGCGACAGTCGATTCGGGCGCATCAGTGCGCATCGCGTCGCGCAAACGACCACTTCCTCCCGTCGACATCAATTGCGCGTCTGAATGCGCACGCGCCAGCACCACCCCCTCGGTCAGACGCTCATTGGCTCCGTTGAGATTTGGCAGCCCGTTCCGCATCCCCTGCTCACTGCCACCCAGGACAATAATACCATCAATATCGACAAGTTCCGGTGTGGCGGGGTACTCGCTCTCCAGCCGGGCTAGGAGAAGATCGCCAAACGGAAACATGCCAAGAACAACGACCATAAGAAAGGTCAGCCAGACACATGCGCGCGCCGCTGCGGCACGGCCCAAATGCGCAAGCAGGATGCAAAGAACCAGAGCGAGGACAATCCAGCTTTCCGGTTTTACCAACAACCAGACCAGCTTGGATATGATAAACAGAAATGTATCCATTCAGCCATTACCTCCCGCAATTTGGTGCATCGCTTTTCGACATCCCACGATCGCAAGCGCCCGATTGAATTCCTCTTCCAAGTGACGCCGCGCTGCAAGGCCCATATCCTTGCGTTGCCCGAGGCCAATAATCCTGATGCAGACTTTGTCCAAACTTTGGCTGCCTCTAAAGAAGCATAAAACCCCGGTCTGCTCCTCCCAATCATCTGGCAAAACTACGGATACTGGTCGCATTCAGTAGCTGCCATATGGACTGGCCCCCAATCAGATTACTGGGGGCACCGTGATTTCAAAACCAAACACTTTCCACGATTCCCTAAGCTCGGCCACAAGAGGAAGTGCGACGTATCCCAAGCCAATGACAGCGCTTTTGCATTTTCAAATGGCGATTTCGCAAAAGACACTTCGCCCAAGCCTACTTTTCGTAGTAATCTCTGAACCACGCAACAAACTGAGCGATACCGTCCTTCACATCTGTCTGCGGCTTGTATCCAGTCAACCTTTGGAGCAAGTCCGCATTCGCCCAAGTCGCCGGCACATCACCTGCCTGCATAGGCATGTAGTTACGCTTCGCCTCAATGCCCAGTTCCGACTCAATCGCGTCCACGAAATCGAGCAAACGCACCTTGTCAGAGTTCCCGATATTCACTGCCCGGTAAGGGGCAACCGGCGACAGGCTATCACCTTCCACTATTTCGTCTGGTGTTGCCGGACGTTCCGGCACAGCGTCGATCAAAAGCCGAATACCCCGCACCAGATCACCCACATAGGTGAAGTCGCGGTACATGTCGCCATGATTATAGATATCGATCGGGCGACCATCCAGAATGGCATCCACGAATTTGAAGAGTGCCAGATCAGGGCGGCCATATGGGCCGTAAACCGTGAAGAAGCGGAACATGGTGGTCGGCAGGTTCCACAGATGCGCATATGAATGAGCCATGGATTCATTGGCCTTCTTGGTCGCCGCGTAGATTGTCAGCTGTGTGTCGGCCTTGTCAGTTTCGGCAAAGGGCATATCCGTGTTTGCGCCGTAAACGGAGGATGTCGACGCCATGAGAAGGTGTTTGACCTCATGCTGACGGGCTAACTCAATGATGTTAAACGTTCCAACGATGTTGCTATCGATATAGGCACGCGGATTTTCGAGGCTGTATCGCACACCCGCTTGCGCCGCGAGATGCACGATCACATCGGGCGCGAACCCATTCACGGCAGCCGTCAGCGCACCTACATCCTCTAACATGCACTCGTTGGCTGAAAAACCTGCGTTCTGAAGGAGGATCTGATGGCGTTTTTGCTTGAGACGGACGTCGTAGTAGTCCGTCATTCCATCAATACCATGCACAATGAAACCTTCACTCAGAAGCAGACGGGTCAGGTGGAACCCAATAAAACCAGCAGTTCCTGTAACCAGCACGCGTGTCATGTCTGTTTGTTCCTTGATCGCAGCGAAAGAAAACGAGGCAGAATAACCGAATTAACCTCACTTATAGTCCGTGTTGTAGTGGTAGTTTTAAGCCCCAAAATGGTAAACATCCATCGCACTGAACCGAGCATAAGCCACGCTTGAGCGTTTCAATAGGATTGTAAACACGTGACCAGCCTTCGGCACATCTGAACGCTACTCTCTTGGTCTGGGCAGTAGTCCGGAACACCATTTCGTGTCGTGGTATTTACTCTATTCTGCGATCAGGATTTACGCCTAGCGTAAGCTGTTGGAGACAGGCACGATTTAAGAACTCTTTCCAGAACCGCGCGTTTTAGCTTTTGCCTTATCCGTTTTCCCAAGTTGACCCTTGTAGCATTTAAAGCATTTGCGTGCCTTCGTCACTGAACCAGCCACGTACCGCCTGCGCAACAAAATCTAGGCCATTACCGCAACCGACTTTCGGCCTTTGATCTCCTCTGTTTTCGTAAAAATAGAAGAAGGACCAATTCAGCGGGGCAGATCATGAGAGGAGCTGTGCATCGTTACAGTCTGAAAAAAGCTTTGGGCCACCAATCGAATGGCCAAACCCACTGCCCTCGTTGTATTGGGCATCAGGCTTTTGGATGATAAACATACTTAATGATTGGACGACACTGGATACCGGCGACCCTAGCCGCAATAGTGCAGGCCATACCAACGACGGCCGCTTCTAACGATGGCGCCCGCGACTGGGTGAAATCCGCGATCACTGATGTATGCCCCCAACACATCACAAGTGGGTTTGATGTTCAGCTCGCCCTGCCTGGTCTTTGGCTGATTGAAGAGAAAGCCTATCCTGACAGCAGCAATCCCCAACGTTTGGTCATGCGCTTTGCTCTACCCGAGGGTGGCGAGTTGAAGCTGGAACGCCTACAGGCAGGGGAAGTGCTCAGGCAGTTCCGAGCCGCATATTCGACGCTAGGTCGCAATGGGTTGACCCCAACCTTACAGGCCATAGCCGACGGATCCTGCACCATCCGGTCTGGGCAGTTGATACGCCAACAAGGCGCGGAAGTAATCCTGTTGGACCAGCTTCAGGATGATCTTCAAACCGTCAGATGGACCGAAACGCTTCAGGCCCCATGGCCTGAAGGCCGTGACCCAAATGGCGTGCGTGTCGCCCTAGTAGATACTGGCCTGGCCTATGACCTTGACATTTTCCGCGAGAGGCTGGCCCGGGATGCAGAAGGAACGCCCCTTGGCTATGATTTCTGGGACCTCGACCCATTGCCTTATGATGGCGATACGGGGCGCAGCCCTTTCACACCGATCAGGCATGGCACGGTTGTTGCCTCGATACTGGTGCGGGAAGCCCC
Organism: Roseovarius sp.; assembly: GCA_963691795.1. Classification (GTDB taxonomy): domain Bacteria; phylum Pseudomonadota; class Alphaproteobacteria; order Rhodobacterales; family Rhodobacteraceae; genus Roseovarius. The sequence continues at coordinate 1,478,514 of OY829373.1, read as the reverse complement.
GCAAGCCAGCCTAATCCCATACCGCTTTCCAAGGCCGGACATGTCCCGCATGGGTGATCTGGTCAACCGCGCCGCGCGGGATGGCGCGCGTATTCTCGCCATGCCTCTGGGCAGTAACCGGGCAGAGGACTGGACCGAATTTCTTGAGGCGTTGGATCACCATGACATCCTCGCCGTGGTGTCGGCAGGCAATGACGGGCGCGATATAGACCTCAGACCCATCTACCCGGCGGCATTCAACCATCCTAATATCATAACTGTTACCTCGTCGGACGGATTTGGGCGTCTGGCACAAGGGTCAAACTGGGGTGCAAGAAGCATCGACATCATGCTGCCAGCCGAAAATCTGGCTGTGGTCGACTTTCGCGGGGCCTCTGGCGTCAGCTCCGGATCAAGCTATGCCGTGCCCCGCCTAGCCGCAATGGCCGCGCGCATTCTGGACCGCGAGAGCAGCTTGACCACGCTGCAACTCAAGGCGCGCCTACTCGCCCAGGCAAAACCCTCTCCCTTTGAGCGGGAGGGTATATTGGCGGCAGGCTGGATACCCGACCCGCTACGGGATTAATCAGTTACGACGTTGCGGAGCGGGAGGAGCGTTATCGATGAAGCGTCTCGCGGCCTCAGCCTGACGCGGATCGGCGTTCAGAAGGTGTTGATAGGCCTCTTCCGCAAGATCGGGATCCCCGCCCCAGACGCCCGATTGAATGCCAAACCGCAAAGCGCCCGGATCATCCGGCGCCATCTGCATCAGGAAACGGGCATGTTCGGTCATATCCTCGAAGCGGGCCCCAAGCTGTAGGGAAACCAGCAAAGACATACGCGTATTGATCGAATTAGGCACCTGCCGCGCAGCCTGACCATGGAGTTTCGCGGCCTCGTCAAACGCGCCCGCTTGGGCTAGAGTACGCCCTGCCTCAAGAAGTTGGCCGTGATTCATCGAAGTAGCACAAGTGTCAATTAGCGCTTCAAAGTCCTCCGCCGCCCCTGACGAGGCAGCATCAATCATGGCAGCACATTCCGCAAAGGCGCGTCCCAACCGGGTTGTCAGGAGGTCCGACACATCGTCGCTGCGCCCCTCAATCAGGTCCCTAACATCACTCAGCGGGATCGCCTCAAACCGACCATCTCCACCGCCTACGGCAATCCCGACAAGCGTGCCATCCGATTGCACCAAAGCACCACCACTTACCCCCGGCTGCATCTGCGCCGTAACATGAATACGCCCAAGGTCGGCATCAGCCGCTGGAGCCGCAATCAAGGTTCCGGGGTCAAAGACACGCACCTGCTGGCGGGCCACATCGGCCCCAACTGCGTAAAACTTGGCTTCGGACAGAACATTCGCCTGTAAATCTGGAATATATCCCCCCTCGGGCAGGCCATCCACCTCCAGCAACACCATATCGCCGGTGTAGCTTGATGGAACCACCTGCGCGTTTTGTGGCCCCGTTGGGGTCAGCACAACCGCCTCAGTCCAATCGCCGACAACATGGCGATTGGTGACCAGCAGATCAGGACCGATGCGGGTTGCACTGGCAACGGGATCAAAACTTGAGACCGGGAACACCGCCTGCCGCATCAGGCAAACAAGTTCAGGATGCGGGCAATCGCCGGTCGGTTGCGGCACTGGTTGCGCGACAATCTCAGCAGGCGTATCCTGCAACGGCATCACGACATCCAGTTGCCGACCGTCCCTTTCGATCACAAGGGGCACGCTCGGGGTATCGGGCGGGACAATGGCAAGGGCGGCAATAGCGTCACGGGGATGAAGAACCCGGCGCGGCCCAATCCTCAGCACAAGATCACCCACCTGAAGCCCCGCTACGTCGGCAAGCCCACCGGGCTGAATGCCCAACACTTCCGGTGCCGCGATACGCTTTAGTTGCTCCCGCGATGCGCTGCCAAACCGCCAACCCGGCGCAGGGTAGGACACCTTACCCTCTGCGAGAAGCTGATCCACCACGCGGGTCAACAACGGGGCCGAGACGGCAAAGCCGACCCCGGTGTTCGTATCACCCTGAGATGCGAAGATCGCAGAGACCATACCAACCAATTGACCGCTTTGATTGACAAGCGCCCCACCGGAACTGCCCGGATTGAGCGCAGCGTCCGTCTGGACGAAATCCTCTACCGGATTGAAACCTGCGTTGGAAACATGAACGGCCGAAACGATCCCACAGGTTGCCGAGAGACCTAAACCGAAGGCGTTGCCTATGGAGCAAACGGGATCCGTCACGGCTAGCTCAGCAGAGATTTCAATGGATTCTAAATCTGCATCCACCTTCAAGACAGCAATATCGCTTGCCCGGTCATGGCCGATTAACTCTGCCGGGAGGATGCGACCATCAGAGAGGCGCACATCAATACGCCGCGCGGGTTCGATCACATGCCAGGCGGTGACGACAACACCGCCCTCCAGCACCACACCACTGCCTTCAGGAGCAACACCCGGTGGTGTCTCGGAACCATCCTGCGTCTGATTAGGCCAGACAGGCAGCACTGAGACCACGGACCGCTCGGTCCCGGCGGGAAAGGCCTGCGCACAATCCTGCCACAAGAAAAGGCAAAGAAAAGCCAAACACCCAAGACAGATCGATTGCACCAGTCGCATCATGTTTCACTCCGAATGATCTTCCAGAGATAGAACGATATCCCCGAGACACACGAAGTTCCAATTGTCGCGCCCCCTGAAGTACAAGGGGCGCGCGATCGACATCCCTCTGCATCATCAAACGTGAATTGATTTTGCCGCAGTTTTGGCAAAAGGATTAGAGGATTGAAGTGCCTCCGGTCAAAAGGGGTACACCCACGAATGGCGACAATAGGCCAGGATGTCGTTTACCCTACCTCTCTCGATCTCCTGACCGAAGGCCGTAGAGGAGTTGATCAGCGTACGCTTCAACAACTGCTTGCTTGAGGAAGTATGGACGTGTCGTTTTCATGAGAATTGACTGCAGGGAAGATCATGGATTTTCTCAACTTGATCTTTGAGCTGCACGTCGATGAATAGTATCTGGACTAAGCCGTGACCAAAGGCAAAGACATGTTTAAAGGTGCTTGCAAAGCCAAGAATAACGGACGTTCAATAAAATCGTGGTTCCTGCCCGGTTGCATACATCTAGTATTTCACATTGGAGTTCGCGACCTTCAGATTATGTGCAACCAAGCACCACCATGATGAAGACGAAGGCGCCGCCTTTCTGGAACATTTTGTCTTAATATTCTAATGGATTTCTGCATCTACCACGTCACGACTAAACGTTATTTTTGTGCTGATTACCTTCCTATTTTGAACGTTTTTTCGAGGCCCCGATCCAATCGCTGAACCTTCAGGGTGGGTCGATGAGTGCAGAAAATGTGGCAGAGTATCAGCAGACACCAAATCTGAAAGACATCATCGTGGTGCGACACCTGAATTAGCAGGGAAAGGTTGCAGTCATCAAAACGCCTGTTTCTGTCATGACGACCCTAAAGTACAGCGACTAGTCGACGCTCAAACCGGACGGCAGGGTCACGCCTTACTCAAGCCAAATTTCACGCGCATTGAGGCATTCACCACTAATCTACGGTTTGTAATAGCTGACCGTCCCGTCGCTATGATGGCACGTCGGCCATCAGGATTTGCTTTGACGCCGACACCGCTCTGAGCAATAGCGTATCTCATCCCAGACTTTTGACCATTTCTTGCGCCATGAAAACGGACGGCCGCAAACAACGCAGATCTTGCTCGGAAGGTCCGACTTTTTTCGCATCTTCATGACACGTCCCCCAACGGCAGGTTAAGCTGGGCTGTCTGTGCCTTGCGCGCACTGCGCCCCCGGTTTGTGATGCCACTCTTTCGGCTTCCATGCTTAATCTGGATTGCCTCCGCTTCGGCCCGAAATGCAGGGCCTTTGCGCACCGCCCAAACACGCTCGCGCGCCGCCCTTGCCGCAGCGACATGATCAAAGACGCGTTCGGGATAAAGCTTTCCCAAAACGAGAGATGCATTGTCTGCCTTCCACGGTTCCTGCAGACATTCATCTGGTATATCCACAAGCTCGGGCAGCCAGGCCCTGATAAAAGCGCCCGCCGGGTCTTGATCATATCCCTGTTTCACGGGATTGTAGATACGCACCGTGTTAATCCCGGTCGTACCGGACTGCATTTGAACCTGGCTCCAATGTATGCCCGGTTCATAATCGGTGAACATTCGCGCAAGATGCAGACCCGGTGCGCGCCAGTCCAGCCAGAGGTGATAGCTCGCTGTCGCCATCACCATGGCCCGCATCCGAAAATTAAGCCAACCGGTGGTCCGCAAGGATCGCATACAGGCATCCAGAAAGGGATAGCCGGTTTCCCCATTACACCAAGCCTCAAGTCGAGCCGCGTCCGGTGTGGCCGGTCGCAAGCCATCATAAAGCCTATGCAAGTTCTCCAACTCGATACGTGGCTCATCTTCAAGCTTCTGAATGAAGTGACAGTGCCAATGCAGACGCCCAGAAAAGGATCGCAAGGATTTTGACCAATTGGGCGCCCGGGCTGGAAGAGAAGAGCGTCGCGCGTCACAGGCTTGCGAAACCTCGCGCATGGAAACAGCGCCGAAGGCCAGATATGGCGACATTCGCGAGCACGCTTGCGCACCCTCCATAGGGCTGGACATAGCGCGCTGATAGTGCTGCCCACGGTGATCAAGGAAGGTGGCCAGCCGCTCCAGACCAGCGCTTCGCCCACCGATCTGCCGTTGCGGGCAAGGATCGCCAACCAGATCCATATCTTTAGCTGTTGGAAAATTTCCGGCTTCGATTTCTACAGGTTGCAGTTGCGGCGTGGACGCAAGGGGCCGTAACATGAAACTGTCCCATCGCTTTGCCCAGCCGTTCCGTGATTTCAATCCACGCAAGACACCATGGTTCTGGATCTCGTTCCACGCAACGCCATGCGCGCGACACCACGCACATACGCGTTTGTCCCGGTCAAAGGTCCACTGGTTGCCAGTCTCCTCGTGTGACCATAGCGCAGAGAGAAGCCCCATAGACCTCAGAGCGTAAAGCACGTCAACCACGTCCCCGATGCGCACGACAAGAGGTTGGCCTAAACGCGCTAGTTCATTTCGTAACTCGCTCAGCGTCTCAACCGCAAATGACCAGTGGCGCGCCGACATGTCCGGTTGCTGCCAAAGCTCGGGCTCTACGACATACAAAGGCAGAACCTGCCCCCGTTCAGCCGCGGCACAAAGTGCTGCGTGGTCATGGGCGCGCAAGTCCCTCTTGAACCAAACAACTTGCATCGCTGACCTGTCCCACTCAAAGCTCTCAAAGCATGGGTGTATCACTTAATGCAAAGTCACCCAGCGTCTAATTTCGAAACGAGTCTGTGGGCGAGGTGTTACAATCCGACTGACCCCGAAGAGTTTTACACAGCCCTCATGTTGCCTGACGACAAAGACTGGCATACTTCGATGGCGATCATGAGGACGAAAAATATGCCCCAGAACAGCTGGAAAATCGCCGTCATCCCGGGTGACGGGATCGGGAAAGAGACAGTACCGGAGGGGGTGCGCGTTCTTGAAGCCGCCTCGAAACGGTTTGGTCTGGGCTTCAACTTTGAAAACCACGACTTTGCCTCTGCCGACTACTACCTCAAGCATGGGCAAATGATGCCCGATGATTGGAAATACCGGCTGAGCGGCAGCGACGCCCTGTTTTTCGGAGCGGTTGGCTGGCCTGAAACCGTACCAGACCATGTCTCGCTTTGGGGGTCGCTCATCCAGTTTCGGCGAGAATACGACCAATATGTCAGTTTGCGCCCAGCACGCGCCATGCCAGGTGTTCCTCTGCCGTTGGCAGGGCGTGCGCCGGGTGACATCGATATGATGATTGTGCGCGAGAATACCGAAGGAGAATACTCCTCCATCGGCGGCAAGATGTTCCCCGGCACTGACCGAGAGATTGTTATGCAGGAAACCGTCATGAGCCGGGTTGGCGTTGACCGCATTCTGAAATTCGCCTTCGATTTGGCGGCAAAGCGCAGTGGACACCTGACCTCTGCGACCAAATCCAACGGGATTTCGATCACGATGCCATATTGGGACGAGAGGGTGAAGGAGATGGCTAAAGGCTATCCTGATATCAAGGTCGACAAGTACCACATTGATATTCTAACAGCCCAGTTTGTCCTGCACCCGGACTGGTTCGACGTTGTCGTGGCGTCAAACCTCTTTGGTGACATCCTGTCTGACCTAGGCCCCGCCTGTACCGGTACAATCGGGATTGCTCCTTCAGGCAACATCAACCCCGAAGGAAAGTTCCCCTCCCTGTTTGAGCCCGTCCATGGCTCTGCTCCGGACATCGCCGGCCAAGGCATTGCCAACCCGGTAGGACAGATATGGGCTGCAGCGATGATGCTTGAACATCTGGGCGCTGTTGAGGCTAGCACGTCCATTGTCGCCGCGATTGAGCGAGTCTTGTCAGAAGGGGCCCTACGCACACCAGACCTCGGAGGACCCGCCAACACAACGACATGCGGTGCGGCAATCGCGGATGCCGTGCTGGAAGGGCTTTGAGTGGCCGTATCTGCATTCCTAGAGGGCTTTGGCGTCCGAAAGGTCCAACTGCCCGGCATTACCATCAACTATGCCTTTGCCGGAACCGGACCACCGATCCTACTTCTGCACGGCCATCCACAAACACACGTGGTCTGGCGCAAGGTGGCTCCGAGCCTTGTAGACGCCGGATATCAGGTAATTGCGCCTGATCTCAGAGGCTATGGCGACAGTGAAAAACCAGAGAGTGATCCATCGCACCTGCCCTACTCCAAACGAGTCATGGCGGCTGATCAGATCACCCTGATGACGCATTTGGGCCATGACAGATTTTCGGTTGTTGGCCATGACCGCGGCGGTCGGGTAGCACACCGCCTTGCACTGGACTTTCCAGATGCGGTCGAACGGATGGTCATTCTGGATATCGCGCCCACACTCACCATGTATGCGCAAACCGATCAGGCCTTTGCGACCCGCTATTTCTGGTGGTTTTTCCTGATCCAGCCGGATGGGTTACCCGAGAAGATGATCGCCTCGGACCCCGAATACTTCCTACGCCAGCACATCTCTGGGCAAGTTAAGATTGAAGGATCCATAGACGAGGCCACAATGGCCGAATACCTACGCAGCTACCGCGATCCATCGACGGTTCATGCAATCTGCGAAGATTACCGTGCGGCTGCGAGCATTGATTTAGAGCATGATCGGGAGGATGAGGACACCAGGATAGAAACGCCTCTATTGGCACTCTGGGGTGCGAAAAGCGTCGTTGGAGATCTTTATGACGTGACCGCAACCTGGCAGGAAAAGGCTACTCACGTCAGGGGTGCCGCCCTGCCCTGTGGGCACGCAATCCCCGAGGAAGCGCCTGCAGAGCTGACCAAATACATCCTGGACTTCATGGCAGAGTGAAACCGTCCGATACCTGCAATGGGTCACATTTAGCCGCAACCAGAAATTCACCGGCCTCAGGCCCGCCCTAAAATGAGGTCCGAGGCCTTTTCGCCGATCATGATCGCCGGGGCGTTGGTATTGCCCGAGACAATCTCGGGCATGATCGAACAATCCGCCACCCGCAGCCCCGTCACCCCGTGAACCTGCAAGGTCTCATCAACTACGGCATCGTCGCCCGATCCCATTTTGCAAGTGCCCGTGGGATGGTAGATCGAAACTGAGTTATCACGCGCCCAGTTCAAAGTCCCCTCATAGTCGTCCATCGGGAGTGATTTCTCTGGACGGAACTCTTCGGAGATCTTTGAACTGAGCGGTTTATGGCGTGCTATGCTTCGGGCAATGCGCACGCCGTCAACGATCGTTTGGCAGTCGGTCTGCGTCGAGAGGTATTTGGCGATGATCTTGGGGGCTTGGCGTGGGTCAGGGCCTTTCAACAGGATTTCACCCCGGCTTTCAGGACGCAACTGGCACACCGACATGGTGAACGCGGAAAAGGGGTGCACCCCTTCACCGGGACTGTCGGCAGACCATGGCTGGACATGGAACTGGATATCGGGGGTTTCCACATCCGGTCTGGTCTTCATAAACCCAGTTGCTAAGCTTGCGGCCATGGTCATTGGGCCCGCCCGGAACAGAGCGTATTTCAGCGCAATGCGGGCCTGGTTGAAGAGGCTGCGTACTTCATCATTTAACGTGGGCTCATTGCATTTGTAGACAAGGCGCGCCTGGAGGTGGTCCTGCATATTCTTACCCACACCTTCCAACGCATGCACAGGCGTGATGCCCTGGTCTTTTAGTTCATCCGGCGCACCAATGCCGGAGACCATCAAAAGCTGAGGTGAATTGATCGCTCCACCACAAAGGATGATGTCCCGCCTCGCGCGCAACTCACGCTCAACCCCACCAGCGTCCTCGTACTTCACCGCGACGGCACGCTTACCGTCCAGCACGATCTGGGAAGCCAACGCCTTAGTGATGATCTTCAGGTTCTCTCTCGCTCTGATGGGTTTGAGGTAGGCCACGGCGGAACTGCACCGCCGGCCATGGCGGGTGGTCAATTGGAAATAGCCAACACCCTCCTGCTGTGCACCGTTATAGTCAGGATTGTATGGATAGCCCGCTGCCTGCGCTGCGGCGACCCAGGCATCGCAAATGGGTCGCTGAATTCGCATGTTGGAAACGGAGAGGGGACCATCGGCACCATGGAATTCATCCTCGCCCCGTTCATTGGACTCTGCGCGTTTAAAAAGCGGCAGAACATCCTCCCACGCCCAGCCAACATTGCCCATCTGCCGCCAGCGGTCGTAATCCTCAGGCTGGCCACGCACGTAAAGAAGACCGTTCAGCGAAGATGAACCGCCCAGCACCTTGCCGCGAGGCCAATCGATGGAGCGACCATTGAGACCCGGATCAGGCTCTGTGCGATAACACCAGTCCAGCGTCGGGTTGTGCATTGTCTTGAAGTATCCCACCGGAATGTGAATCCAAGGGTTGGTATCGCGGCCGCCCGCCTCCAGAAGGATGACTTTCGTCGTAGGGTCCGCGCTCAACCGGTTGGCCAACACGCACCCGGCAGAGCCTGCCCCGACAATGATGAAATCTGCGTCCAACGCTGTTCCCATTCCCAACTAACGAAAACTCTATGCAAACGAGAAATTATGGTCTACCCTTTTTTGATTATAAAAGTCTCAATAATTGCCAAAATGGTAGGACGCAATAAAAGTGATGGATCGGATCAAGGGGGTTTCTCGCAGAGACTTCCTTAAGATTGCAGGGACATATGGGATGAGTTCGACGCTACTGGCAGCTGGCGCCGTTGGCGGTGAATGACAGCAGCCAATCTCGCGCAGGCGGCCGAATCAACCTACAACCGGCGCTATTCAAAAGAGCCAAAGTTACAGATGAAATTTGGTGCGGCGGGCTTCAACCCACAAAACCTGCTCATCAAACGCGCCGGGTGTCTTGAGTTTGCACGCGATCTGGAAGAGCGCACCGATGGTGAAATCCGGATCGAGTTCATCGGAAACAACCAGATCTGCGGACAACTGTCCTGTGTTGAAAAAGCGCAGCAGGGCATCGTTGATTTCTACGCCGCATCCACCCAAAATTCCGCCGGTGGCGCACACCCTATCTGAACGTGCTGGACTATGCCTACATGTTCCGCTCACGGGCAGATCAGTACTATTTCATGTACCACCCCAAGAGCCAGGAAATCCTGAGTGATCCCTTTGAGAAGCGTCACGGTCTGAAGTTCCTCTTCACACATGCTGAACTTCGCGGGATTCAGCTGGGTCTGGCCTGGCAGGATAAAGAAACGGTGACTTCTGTTGAACAACTGTTCGGCACCAAGAACCGTGTCACAGGTACTCAGCTTGGCCGTATTGCCATGAACGCGCTAAACCTCAACCCGGTGCCGGTGGCCTGGGAAGAAACGCTTGATGGTCTCAAGCAAGGCCTGATTGATGGAGCGGAAACTTGGGCTTCGGCCGTGGCCTATGCCAACATGTCACCAGTGGTCAGCCAGTGTGTCGACCTGCGCTTCTTCTGCGGCACGGAGCACACGGCCATGAACGCCGACAGCTTCGACAAGCTGGGCGGAGAGCTTCAGGACGCTGTAATGGAGGCCTCCTACCTGACACAGGTGCATGTGCAGGCCGCCAACGAAGCCGCCCTGGTCAACACGGTTGGCTTCAGCCATCCCCATCAGGGTCCCGATACGATCTTTGCGCAAAACAACGTGCGCGTCGCTGCACTTTCAGATGCAGAGATCAAGAAGGCCGAAGAGATGTGCTCACCCGAATTCCAGCCACAGCTCTGGGAGCAGTGGCGTGAGCGGATCAACGGCTAGGCTGGTGGCATCGATACCTACCAGGACATCTATAACACCGTGCGTGAGCATGACATCACGCTGGCTGAAAATATTGAGCCACGCCGCTGGTGGAAAGGCTGATCACGTATTGAAGGATGCTGCAGGCCGGCCTTATCAAAAGGCCGGCCTGTTTGCCAATATTGATCGGTAAATCCGGCGAAAACGGGCGCAAACGGGAGGAGGACAGACCATGTGGTCTGATATCGCTGCAATTTTTGCGGCCATTTCATCGCAAGACAGTTGGGAAATCCGCAACGCCTTGAAAAGCGATGCTACGTGGTGGCTAGGCTTGATAACGCTTCTGATCGGTGGGGTTATCGTTGCGCAGATCTACCAGCGCGTTCCTACAGTAGAACGGTTCCTTGAGCGCACCATTATGGTGTGCACCTATCTGGCTATCGCCTTTATCATTTTCTGGGGTGTGATCGACCGGTTCGTGTTTTCAAATCAGCAGCCGTGGTCAACAACGATCCCACCACTGCTCTTCATGGTGATGGCCTGGTTCGGGGCAGCCTTCAATATCCGCAAACGCACCCATCTCAGCTTTTCCGAATTCCGCACTGCCATGCCGCGTACCGGTCAGTTTGCCTGTCTTTCGCTGGATGCGTGTCTTTGGTTGGGCTTTGCGCTGATCTTGTTTGTCACCACAGCGCGGCAAACGGCCTTGTCAGCATCGAATTTCGCGATCGTACTGGGCACCGATAACACCATGCTGTGGTGGTTCCTGATCACAGCACCCTTCGCAGCTCTTCTGATGGCAGGCCGGGCGATCCAAAACCTGCTGGAAGACATTCGCAACTATCGCAGTGGAGAGCCACTGATCAAACAGGCGGTTATCGGGGGGGATATGTAATGACTGACGGAACCTGGGTTACCCTGATCTCAATTGGTGTCACGTTCCTCTTCATGTTGGGCGTACCGGTCTTTCTTGTGATCGCCTATTGGGTGGTTGGCTGTTCCCTCGTGCTTGGCCTTACCCTCGACAACATGGGCGCGGAACTTCTTAACGTGTTCAACAAGGGCTTTGCCCTACTGGCGATGCCACTTTTCATTCTGACTGGCGACCTGATCAACAAATCCGGTATTGCCAGGCGGCTGTCAGATTTTGCCTATGCCTGCCTGGGCTGGCTGCGCGGCGGCTTGGCAATGGCCTCTCTCGGGGCGTGCGGACTGTTTGCGGCGATCTCGGGCTCAAACTCAGCCACCACAGCCACCATAGGGTCGATGTTACACCCTGAGATGGTAAAGGGCGGCTATGACGAACGTTTCTCAGCCGCGACTGCGGCGGCCGGGGGTACGGTCGGGATTATCATCCCACCGTCGATTATCTTTATTGTTTACGGCTTCCTGATGAACCTGCCGATTTCAGACCTCTTCGTGGCCGGTATCATTCCCGGCGCTCTGATGGTAGTCGGTATGCAGCTGGCCTGTTGGATCATCTGCCGTATCAATGGCTGGGGCTACCTGATCCCACTACAACTCAATCGCGTTCTGAAAACCGCCTTTGGGGCTTGGCTTGGCTTTTTTGCCATCGGGCTCGTTCTATGGGGCATTTACACTGGTAAGTTCTCCCCCACGGAGGCGGCAGGCGTCACGGTGGGCTTCTGCATCATCGCAGGCCTGCTGTCCTACCTGCTGACCCGCACGCTCAAGTTGCGGCAGGACAAGACCTGGGAAGAGAAATCCTATGCTGAACAGCTGGTGGTAGAAGGTTTCACACTGTTCCAGATCCCCGGCATCACCATGCGCTCTGCCGAAATTACGGGGATTCTGGCCCCGCTGATCGCAGTTTCTGTTGTCATGCAGCAGATCCTATCGCTTCTGGGAGCGCAACAGGTGATAGGAGATCTCGTAACCTCAATGGGCGGCTACCACGCGGTTCTCTTTACGGCGATGATCATCGTGTTCTTCTCGGGCATGGTGCTGGAATCCCTGCCGGTGACAATCATTCTCGCCCCGATCCTTGCACCCATTGCGGCCAGCGTGGGCATCGACCCAATCCATTTCTCTGTCATCTTCCTCGTCGGTGCGTCGATCGGGTTCATCACACCGCCATACGGGCTGAACCTTTATGTCGCATCAGGCGTTACGGCGTACCTTACTTCCGGCTTCTGCGATATACGGTTCCATACCTTGTCGCTTTGATCAGCGTCTGGGTGCTGGTATCTTTAACACCAGAATTAGCCTTGGCACTTTTGCCTGAACGATGATGGGACCCGTATGCCTGACGATGGATCTGCACGCGATAAGGAACAAATACCAACTAATTTGCGCCTTCTTTTGATCCTTGAAGAAGTCGCCAAGGCTGGCGGCCCAGTTTCGCCGGCAGCCCTTTCAAGTGCTATAGGGCTGCCGAAACCCACGATGCACAGGCTTCTTGCCACTGCCGAGGAGCAGGGGTTTGTGCAACGTGACGTGGATGGCCGGTCTTTTGGTGCCGGACGGCGTATGCGGAGTCTGGCTGCCAATACCATGTCATCACAGCGGGTGCGGAGCGAGCGTTTGGCCATTATGCAAAAGCTTGCGCTTGACGTGGGGGAGACTTGCAATCTCGCAGCGCCGGGTCGTAGCAACATGGTCTATCTGGACCGGGTGGAAACACACTGGCCACTGCGGATTCAGTTACCCATTGGCACTAAGGTGCCTCTCCACTGTACGGCAAGTGGAAAGATGTACCTCTCGTCGTTGCGCTCGGACAAGCTGAAACGAACTCTTGAGCATCTGGAGTTGGAGGCCCTTACCTCGCGAACCCTTGTGGACCCCAAAACCCTTTCGGCGGAACTCGCCGAGACGCGTGAACGCGGGTACGCATCGGACAACGAGGAGTTTATGACAGGCATGATCGCAATCGCCGTCCCGATCCAGGATGGCCTTGGGCGTTTGCTCACCACACTTTCAATCCATGCTCCAACACAAAGGCACAGTGTGGGCAGCCTGTTGCAAGAGCTTGATGATCTGCGCGCGGCAGCACGTGAATTGGCAGCCCTGATCTAGCCTGGCAGTCCCTTGGTATGACCAAACGGAAAGGGACCGGTGTGTTCCCGTATTTTCTGAGTTCAACATCTAAAACCGCTGTGTATTCTTTTCTAGTTAGCGGCGCCTGTACTAAGGTAATTTCGCGACCGTCTCTGCTGGCTTTTCTCGTAACGCTGCGGTAGTATCCCGGGTCCTTGGGATGGGTGGACCATATATTTGGGGCGAAACCGCGTGACACTTTTAAGCCCAAGCACCTCACCGGCACATGCGGGTAGCGGTTTGTCAAGTTTTTCCAGTGGCGTGGTCAGTCGTCTTCCGAGGCAGGTGCCAATTTGATATTGTTCTTGGTGAGCCTGCGAGCAAATTGATTTGCCTTTTTGACGAAAGTGGTACGCACTTGATCAGGTTCTTTCTTACATACCTGGACATCGCTTGGAAGTCGATCGTCCATATCAACGACCCACAATATGTGCGCCAGTTTACGACGAAATGCCAATTCCTCTTCCGTCGGTTTTCGCGTCTATTTACCAGTCATTTACTTGCATTGGGGCTTTCCGCCCTGGCAAGAGCGCTTACAAGCCGCGCTTGAGCGAAGGTTGTTGCATAGCATTTCGCCCACAACATCTCAAGGGCGCAAACCAGATTGTCAAGGTTCGCGGGGCCCATATCCGGTGCATCTTTGCCAAGTCGGTCAAGCACTGCATCGTAATTAAGCAGGGCAATTTCCACCAAGTCATCGTACAAATCTATGCCACCAGCAGCGCCGCCCAATTCGGAAAATGAATGACCCATGCGCTGTTCCATCCATGCGATGTCATCGCGGATTTCATCAAGAAGCGGCGCCAGCATTCTCTCAGAAAAAACCAGTTTGCCATTGCCTATGGTCGCCAGGCAATTGATGAAAGTGCGGTTCACCTGATTGGCCTGCGCAAACCCCTGCACTTTGCCAGCACCATATTTGCGCTGGACGTAGAGCAGCGCCACAGCCTCAAGGCTCAGGCCTTCGTTAGCGCGGACGATCTGGTGCTGCGCTGGCATTGGAAGCCCCGCCACTTGGGCAAAATCCTGCACGACATCACCGTTGAGCAACCGACTTCGGGCAAACTCACGAATAGTCACATTATCTTGTCCGAAAACACTATCTATCATTTGAAAACGCGCCCGATACTGCGGGAAGGCTTTGAGGGCCACAGTGCCGCCCTTCAACCGTTGTTGGAACGCACTACTCATAAAACTGCCAGGCGGTCGCGCATAACCAAATACATCAATCTCATTCGCAAAGGCCCGAAAAAACTTCAGGGCTTCTCTATTGGCGCGCTCAAAGATTGGATTTGATATGTCCTCAGCAGAAAATAGCACTGTCTTATCTTCTATCTGAGAAAGTTGGCGCGACAGCTTGTCGGTCCACTTGGCGCGCATTTCTGGCAGTGTTCGCGCAAATTTTGGGCCCTTAGCCCTAAAAATATGGTAATTTGCCAATTGGAGCTGATCCTGAAACAGCAGAATGTGCAAGGGGCTGTGATTGGGACTTTTCCAGTCGACGTATGAATATTCCGGATTATTCAACCGAGAAAATGTACTTTGTATTGAACTGCTGCCGGTCTTGTTCATCCCGACATGAATTACGAGACGCATTGGCATCCCTCATTCAAAAGGCTGCTATCGCTTTTTAAGCCTTTTGTCATTTTACGTTGCCTTCATCTGATAAACCAACCGCTCGATCCTTTAAGACGTTATGCCTGATCAAAGGTGACCTCAATCAAATAGTCGATCACTCGGTCTCGTAGTTCAGTGATGTCGGGCCTGCGTTCCAGGATTGTGGTACCGTTGAAAAAGTCAAAGCCCAACTGATCACCTCTGCCAACTGGTTGAACTCCCAAACTTGGATATTCACCTTCAACTTGGTACTAGTGCGCATGCTATAAATGGAACTCAAATGACTCACATCACGCACCTTGGGGAGGCGGCAAGCCGCGCAGCGGAGCTTTTCGGTGAGAAGCAGGCCCTCGTTTTTGCAGGTAAGACATTTAATTTCAGAGAGCTGAACGATCTAGTAGAACGCGCCGCTGCTGGAATTTCATCGGCGGGTGTCGCAAAAGGAGATGTCGTCACTCTTTATGCCGGCAACTCGTGGCAGTGGATCGTATCCTATTATGCCATCGCGCGGGCCGGTGCGGTCATTAACCCCGTCAACACCATGCTTACACCGGGCGAGGTCGATTATGTTGTAGATAACTGCAATGCCAGCGCAATCATCGCCTCGGAAGATAAGCTGGACGGGGCCAAGGCTGTGTTGGACAAGGTTCAGCTTGCGGTTGCGATCTCGGATCGGGCACCGGATGGCATGATTACGTTTGATGAGTTGCTAAACGCTACGACAGAGCCGCTGGCGCCGGTCAATGTCGAAAGTAAAGACCTGTCAACCATCTGTTACACTTCCGGGACTACGGGGCACCCAAAGGGGGCAATGCAATCCCACCAGGCGGTAATCACCAACGGCGCGATGACGGCGCAGATGCAGATGCGCGGGCGCGACGATACAATCGTCAGCGCCCTGCCATGCCCGCATGTCTACGCAAATGTTGTTATGCAGAGCATGATGTTCTACGGCGCAACACTCGTGTTGCACGCCAGGTTCGAACCTGCTGCCATGCTTGCCGACATTGAGAAACACCGAGCCACAATAGTGGATGGTGTGCCGACAATGTACATGTTCATGCTCAACGACCCTACGCTGGCCTCGACGGATCTCTCCAGTCTTAACCGTGCGTATGTCGGCGGGCAAACCATGCCGGTCGCAACTATGGAACGAGTGGAGGAAGCGTTCGGCGCCCCCTTGATAGAACTTTGGGGCATGACCGAGATTGCCGGCCTCGGCTCGACCCACCCAGTCTATGGTCGAAACCGACATGGCTCAATCGGCGTCGCACTGCCCTATTGCGAGCTACGGGTGGCCGATACCGAGGACCCCGAAAAGGTCCTGCCGAGCGGGGAGAATGGCGAATTGCAGGTGCGCGGGCCGATTACGATGATGGGTTACTTCGGTGACAAGGAGAAGACCAAAGCGACGTTGCTGCCCTCAGGCTGGCTACGCACAGGCGATATAGCGATGATGGAGGACGACGGCTGCGTCTACATCGTCGACAGGCTTAAAGATATGATCCTGACTGGAGGCTTTAATGTCTATCCAGCAGAAATTGAGCGGGTTCTGGCGATGCACCCGGATGTGGCACTGGCCGCGGTTGGGAAGCGTGATGACGACCTGAAGGGCGAGATCGCTATTGCTTACGTTGTGCTAGCTCAAGGTGCCAAGGGGGATGCGGATGCGTTGATGGCGCACTGCCGGGAGAATCTGGCGGCGTACAAATGCCCGCGCAACATTCGCTTTGTTGCCGATGTCCCGAAGACCAGTACCGGCAAAATCATGCGGCGCGAGCTACATACTCTCGATTGAAGCAACTGCCAGCGTCCGGGTCAGCACCTTTCTGGCGAGCCGAGGGATCAATAATTGAGCATACGTTCCAGTGGCGGCAGCGAAGGAGTGAGCGATCTCATCCTTCTTTCAGCTGAAGGTGGATAGTGCTCGTTTGGCGGCTCTGGGTTCCAGTACGCCAGCTTTCGCCGCGCAGCAATTGTCGACCGGCTTAAACTCACACCGGAAGCACCTACCCAGAGTGAACTTTGGACTGTATTTGCAAATGCTGCTTGCACAGCCCACTTTGTGGACATTCGTTGCAATAGCGAAACATTTCGCTTTGCGGACTGGAAGCCCGTGTTCCTAGCTGAAATCTGGGTTTGAAGCACCAATTTCCACTCCAGAGACGGACAAGCCCCGATGACTCAAGGCTGTGTATGCGGCGGTATGCCGTTGCTTGATATCCCACGGCGGTGTAAGCATGGGCAAGCTTTGCCGTGAAGGATTCTCTGCCCATGTCGGATATTATCTACACCAAGGTCGACGAAGCGCCCGAGCTGGCCTCGGCCTCGTTGCTACCCATAATCCAGGCCTTTGCAGCCGCGGCAGGCGTAAGCGTGGGTACACGCGACATCTCGCTTGCTGGGCGCGTCATCGCTGCCTTCCCAGACCACCTGCCTGAGGACCAACGCCAAACAGATGATCTCGCGGAGCTGGGGAAACTGGTAAAAACCGCTGAAGCCAATGTGATCAAGCTACCCAACATCTCGGCCTCCGTACCCCAATTGATGGGTGCGATCAGAGAACTCCAGGATCAGGGTTTTGCCCTACCCGACTATCCCGAAGCCCCGGCCAATGCCGACGAAGAGGCAATCCGCGCGCGATATGACGCGATCAAAGGCTCTGCGGTGAACCCCGTCCTGCGCGAGGGTAATTCCGACCGCCGCGCCGCCGTTGCGGTCAAGAAGTTTGCCCAGGCCAACCCCCACCGCATGGGTAAATGGGTGGCCGACAGCAAGACTGAAGTCAACGCTATGGACGGCAATGACTTCTTCTCCAACGAAGTTTCGGCAACGCTTGCCCAAAATGAAACGATCACAATCGTGCATGTGGGCAAAGACGGCACTGAGACCGTACTGAAGGATGGGCTCTCCTTTCCCTCAGGTACCGTAGTGGACGCGACTTTAATGTCAGCTAAGGCGCTTTCAGCCTTCCTCGACGAACAGATTGCGAAGACCAAGGAGGCAGGCACACTTTTTTCGCTGCATATGAAAGCCACGATGATGAAGGTCTCAGACCCGATTATCTTTGGCCACGCGGTCAAGGCCTGGCTCAGGCCCGTATTTGACGCCCATAGCGAAAAGCTTTCCGAACTAGGGGTGAACCCCAATTCGGGGATGGGCGACCTTCTCGACCGGGTTAAAGACGAGGCCGAGATCATGGCTGCCATTGAGGCCGTCACAGCGGAACGCCCACCCATGTACATGGTTGACAGCGACCGCGGGATCACAAACCTTCACGTCCCCTCCGACGTGATCATCGACGCCTCCATGCCAGCGCTTATTCGCGGCGGTGGCAAGGGCTGGGGCCCCGATGGCAATGAGGGCGACTGCAACTGTGTCATCCCTGACAACAGCTACGCGCCCGTCTATGACCAGACGGTCAAGTTCTTCAAAGAGAATGGCGCCCTTGATGTGAGCACCGCAGGTGCGGTGCAGAACCTTGGGTTGATGGCGCAAAAGGCCGAGGAATATGGCTCTCATCCAACGACGTTCGAGATGGCCGCCGATGGCCGGGTCGAGATGCGCCTGTCCGATGGGTCAATCCTACATTCCCACGACGTTGAGGCGGGCGATATCTGGCGCTCAGCCAATACCCGCAAAGCGCCCATCGAAGACTGGGTGCAGCTGGCCATCGATCGCCAGGCTATTGAGGGCTGTCAGGCAATCTTCTGGCTTGATGCCGACCGCGCCCATGACGCCGAGCTTATAAAATACGTGACACCCATTCTCGAGGCCAAAGGGGTGGCTGACCGCTTCATCATTATGTCACCGGCTAAAGCCACGCGGATCACGCTGGAAGAGATCACCGCGGGGCGCAACTCCATCGCCATCACAGGCAATGTGTTGCGCGACTATCTCACCGACCTGTTCCCAATTCTAGAACTTGGCACCTCGGCCAAGATGCTGTCCATTGTCAAACTCATGCAAGGCGGTGGCCTCTTTGAGACCGGCGCCGGCGGCTCAGCCCCCAAACACGTGCAACAGCTTGTGGAAGAAAATCACCTTCGCTGGGACAGCTTGGGTGAGTTCTGTGCTCTGGGCGAAAGCCTTAAATTCCTTGGCCAGACCCGCGATAATCCCAAGGCAAAGGTACTCGGCAACGCAGTAGATGCCGCCACTCAAAGCATCCTCGACCATAACCGGAGCCCGGGGCGCAAAGTTGGTCAGCCCGACAACCGTGACAGCCATTACTGGTTCGCGCGCTACTGGGCCGAGGCGCTTGCTGCCCAAGGTGACGATGCCGGGCTGGCTGCACATTTTGCGCCGATTGCCGCCAAACTGGCCGAAGGCGAGGCCGCAATTGTCGCCGAACTCACTGCCGCTCAGGGCAAGCCAGCGGATCTGGGTGGGTATTTCCGGACCCATGCGGCAAAGACCGCCGCAGTGATGCGCCCTTCCGCCACGCTTAACGCAATTATTGGCTAAAGCTCGGGCGCATTGCGCCCCTGGCATGTCTTAAAATTGAGAGACATTGCGGGACTTTTCCCGTGTCCAAAAAATGCACTTTGCATCAGTCGACAGGCTCGACTGATACTCCGTTCCTAATTAAAAAGGTGGACCGCTTTAGTGGGGCGCGCCAGCCCCATGCGCAAGTCCTCCTGTCAAACCCACTGCCATGCAGGAATTTATATGGGATTCCATGCGCGAAACGCTGCCATATGCAGGTTACAAAAGCCTAACGCGCCTGAAAAATTCGGAAATTACGCCCATAACAAGGGCAGTTTAATGGCGGAGACGAAGTCCGCCAATACCTATTTTGGTATTTATTTTATATATATTTATTAGGTATTTAAGGGTTTTCTGTGACAGGACTTCACGAAATGTGTGCAGCAAAATGTGCAGCAAATTGAATGAAGCTGTCATTCGAATCAAGACGTCGAACTGAAGACCAGAAGTATGGGCTACCCACCAAAACCGTCGCGGCAGGCGAAGCCTAGGCCGCAACCGCCTACGATCTTGCCCCAGGTGAAAACGAGCAGTTCACAGTTTTGGAGGGAAGCGCTGAGATCGCCCTCATGCACGACGAGTTTGCGAAGCTTTACGGTCAAAAAACCGGCTTACTGCACATCACGATCAATCCGGGCCTTCACGATCTCAGCGATATCGAGCGCGAGCACAAGCTTAAGGAAAAGCCGCAGGCGTTTCTCAAGGCCTCATTCTCGGCCGCGGTGCCAAACCTGCAAGCGGGTGATCTTAGTTTGGATGAGAGCCTTGACATTATGTTCTGGGCGCTTGAGCAAAGTGTTCCCCATGGTCTGTTGAACATGCCAGACACGGGTCACTCGCTGATTACCCAAAACGATAGGTCATTCAAAGCCGCGCTTGATCATACGGAATACGCCACCCGCTATCCTGATCTGAGTCCGCAGATAGAACGCACAAAAGGCTCAGATTTAATTCTGACGCTGAATATACGTCTGATCGAAAACGAGTTTCTGACGGTGGACAGTCCCACACTGGCCGACATTGCGATCTTTCCGTTTTTGCGGCAGTTCGCCAACATCGACTGGACCTGGTTTGATGCGCAGCCTTGGCCCCAAGTGATCCTATGGCTCGACGGGTTCATTCAAAGCGCTGAATTTCAGACGATCATGACAAACATCCCTGTATGGCAGGAAGGTGCGTCCCCCTATATCTTCGGTCACTATTTTGAATAGGATAGGCCATGGCAGGAAAAGCTCTTAACAAGAAGAACCTGACGGCCTTGGGTGCAGATGTTCTGGCCGAGCTTTTGATGGACGCCGTCAAAGGCGATGCGGCGCGGCAGCGGCGTGTAAGGATGGCGCTTTCCTCTGAACAAAGCTTAAAAGAGGCCGCCGCTGACATCCGAAAGCGGCTCGTACAAATCCGGCGTGCCAAAAGCTGGATCTCTGCGCGTGCGCAGCGAAGCTTGGCAAAAGAACTTACCGGCTTGATCGAGTTGACTGCAACACGCATCGCACCTGAAAATGCTGACCTTAGCTTTGATCTGCTCTGGTCGCTCCTTCAGCTTGCCCCCGACCTCTATGCCCGTACCGACGACAGAAATGGCACACTTGGGACGGTCATGAATGCTGCGATGGATGCGATTGAAACGCTCGCCCCGCGTCTTGACCGCGACCCTGCATCGCTTGCGGATCAGGTGTTTGATGCGTTCCAAGACAATGGGTACGGCGAATTCGACAGTGCAATCCGGGCGTTGTCCAAGGCCCTCGGGCATGCAGGATTGAACACACTGAAAACGCGGGCAAAAGCGGCCATGGATGAACCGGTCACCTTGGATGATACAGAGTCTGTCGGAGTTTTCGTGAATGCCAAGCGACGGTTTGAGATGGCAAGAGATAGCCGCGACCGCACTCTGCGGATGATCCTGTCCGACATCGCCGATGTTGAGGGCGACGTGGATGCGTGGCTATCACAGTATAACGCGCTGCAACTGACCTATCACACCATTGCGCCTGATGCCGCGCGACGGCTCCTGTCGGCCGGCCGCGCCCAAGAAGCCCTGCGGATCATGGAAGCTTGTATCGCTGCGGATAACAGCGAAGACCGAAGTTTTGATGCGCCTGAGGTCGACAGCGCCTATTTCGCCTGTCTTGAGGCTTTGGACATGGAATACGACCTGCGTCGCGCCATGTGGACCCGGTTTGAAACACGACTTTGCGCCGAAACCCTGCGCCGCTACCTCTCTCGCCTGCCTGATTTCGAGGATGAGGAGGCCTTGCTGGAGGCCCACGCACATGTGCGTTCTCACCCCAACTTGTTCCAAGGTCTCATCTTTTGTTTGAACTGGCCCGATCCAGTGCTCGCCGCTGACATTGTTCTGACACGCCACAATGAATTGGACGGCAATGTCTATGAAATCCTCACCCCGATTGGCGGCTTGCTCGAGGCTGAACATCCCTTGGCGGCGACGATGGTTTGGCGCTCGATGATAATCTATGCCCTTAAAAACAACCGCGCCAAACGCTATCGCCACGCTGCGCGCAACCTTGCCTCCTGCGCTCGAGCCAACATGGAGATAACGGATTACGATGCGTTCCAAAGCCACGAAGACTTTGTTACCGACCTGCGCCACCGGCACCCTCGCAAACATGCATTTTGGGACAAGGTCGATCTCTAATGTTGCGACCCGTCGACCGACAGTTTGTCGAGTCCAGCCCATACCGGACCTTCGCTATACATTTGAACGCCGCAGTACAGCTTTCGCATAACTGCCGTTTGTGCGCAGCGCAGCATTTAGAGCAGATCAAGACAGCAGGGCTCAAAACGGGTTTCGAAAGCAGCCCGGCATTCTCTCGCCAGATTTAGGGCGGCTTTGTGCTGGCCATTAGCAACAAGGTTCCTGTTGCACATAGACGCAACGAACAGCAGAAAAGCCAGAGGTGCTTCTGTCACCTCTGGCGATTGACCTAGCCTTGACTATACACCAAAGGCGCGGGCCATGACGCTGCCAAGGCGGCGTGCAAAGCCTGCGGGGTCGGTAGGGGTTTCACCTTCGACTATGCGGGCCTGATCAAACAAGATGTGGGCGGCATTACTCAGCAGGTTATCTGACCTGACACTTTCGGCCTGCGCACGATCCGCCAGTTTTGCAATCAAAGCATGACTTGGGTTCAGCTCTAGGACACGAGGAGCTCCGTCCTGCAACTGGCCGTGGCGTTTGAGCAGTCGTTCAAGGTTCACATCCATGTCCCCTTCGTCCGCAATCAAACAAACAGGGCTGTCGGTCAGGCGCTTGGACGGGCGTACGTCCTTAACCGTTTCCCCAAGTTCCACCTTGATCACGGCGATCAGTGCCGACAGGTCCGCCTCTTCGGATTTCTCTACTTGAGGCTTTTCATCGGATTGAACCTGATCCAGATCTGCCGCCCCACGGGTGATGGATTTAAGCGGCTTGCCCTCAAACTCGGTGATGTGCTGCAACCAGAATTCATCAATGTGATCCGACAACAGAAGCACTTCGACGCCCTTGGCTTTGAACCCTTCCAGATGCGGCGAATGTGCCAATTTGGCGGTGTCTTCACCTGCGATGTAGTAGATGGCCTCCTGCCCCTCTTTCATGCGTTCGGCATAGCCGGAAAGGCTGGTCAACGCCTCATCTCCAGTCGACGCAAATCGGCAAATCTCCAGAATACGGTCACGCAGCGCCGCATCTTCAACCAGGCCCTCTTTCAGAACAGCACCAAAATTCCCCCAGAAGGTGGCGTAGTCATCGGCCTCTTTGGTCGCCTTTTTCTTGAGCTCGCTCAAAACCTTCTTCGAAACCTGCGATTTGATTTTGGCCAGCTTAGGGTCCGTCTGAAGCATCTCACGTGAGACGTTCAGTGATAGATCCTGACTGTCGACCACCCCGCGTAGAAAGCGAAGATACAACGGGATCAAATCTGTCGTGGTTTCCGAGATAAACACCCGGTTCACATAGAGTTTGACGTGGCTTTTGCGCTCCGCGTCAAACAGATCAAAGGGCTGCACGCTTGGCACGAACAAAAGGCTGGTATGGTTGAGAGCCCCCTCAACCTTATTGTGCATCACATGCCAAGGCGCATCATAGCCGTGCGAATTGTGGCGATAAAAATCAGCGTATTGCTCCTCGCTGATATCCTTGCCCGGGCGGGTCCAGAGCGCCTCAGCAGCGTTCAGCGTGTCATCACCCATTTTAATTGGGAAACTGATGTGCTCGGAGTAGGTTTTAATAATATGGCGGATGCGGGCCTCTTCGGCGAACTCTTTGGCATCGTCCTTGAGGTGCAAAGTCACGATGGTGCCGTTAGAATCGCGCGTTGCGTGTTCGATGCTGAAGGAACCTTTGCCATCCGACGACCATAGCCAGCTTTCCGCCTCACCAGCTCTGCGCGTGATTACATCAACCTTCGAAGCCACCATGAAGGCAGAATAAAAGCCAACGCCGAATTGACCAATTAAGCCGACTTGATCTTTTTCTTCGGCCTTAAGTGCCTCAATGAAAGCCCCTGTGCCCGATTTAGCGATGGTGCCCAGCGTATCCAGAAGATCATCGTGGTTCATACCGACACCGTTGTCTTCAATTGACAGTGTTCCGGCAGTCGTGTCGATTGCAAGCGTGACAGCAAAATCCTCAGACATCGCGAGACTGGCGTCGGCCAGCGCCGCATAACGCAGCTTGTCACAGGCGTCGGAGGCGTTGGATACAAGTTCGCGAAGAAACACCTCACGGTTGGAGTAAAGAGAGCCAGCCACGATTTCAAGCAACTGACCGACCTCGGTCTGAAAGGAAAAGGTTTCTTTCTCAAGGGCGTCAGACATGCGCCAATCCTCCAATATTAAATTCGGCCGCAGACTTAGGCTGGCAAACAAAATGTTTCAACTCCACACGTTCCCGAGCGATATTCATTGGACCCTATACTGGGAACGTCCTAACCGGGTGATTTCGGCCCGAAGCAGACCTTTGAGCTGGACGCAGCTAACGTCTGCTCCTAGCTCATTCTAGCGGATGCCACTCAAGGCACGAACGGCAGCAATGCGCAGATAGTGAACTTTGCAAAGTCTTTAATTTCCCGCCCCCAAGCAGACATTGGCGGCGACCGCAGAGGAGGCTGACGCTGAGGTCAGTGTGGCAGATGGAAAATAGATGAACGGCAAGATGGACAACGCGAAGGCAGCGGCGCTTGAGAACACAGATCTGCGTCTTGTACTTCGTGGCGGACCACCTGCTCACAGCCAATAGCTATCCTGTTGGTTTCACACAGGAAATCCTGCAAGCTATTCGTGCAACAAAGCTCTCGCCATAAAATTGGGGGCGCATTGGTCGGATCGGATCTTGCCCCGTTGGGCAAAATTCGCGCATTTACTGATATGTGCGTCCTAAACTAAATTTGTTGGCCATCGTCTCACCTGTTCCCAGTAGCCAACCATAAATGTCATTCCATGTGTAAGCAGGTTCAACTAAGGTTACACCGATCCCGATCAAAGCCAACAAAACCCCAAAAATCGTGTTCCAGCGGTTTTGACGTTTCTCTGACTTTTTTTCACGCGCAGTACGATTGGCTTCGAATTGTTTCAAGGCGGTGGCCTGTTCCAAATCTCTATGCCGTTTTTCCTCAGCATCTTTGCGCGCTAAGAGATTATAAACAGAACTATTCTGGTGGTTTAGTTCTCCGAGGCGCCATCGCAGCCCAAACGCTGAGGAGCAAGCTTCCCAGAAAGCGGAAACTTCATGTTGGCCATCGTTGCGCAGAGGCTTATCGAAAACGAAAGCCGCATCGAAACTGACCACTTCTTCTCTTAGAGACTTAAGCTCATTAAACGTTGGAGCTCCGGCAGCGATATCCAGAATTGCATCTGTTTGACGAAAAGCATGGCTATCAATTACGCATCGATAAGCTAGAGCCAGAGCTTGCAATAGAACCAAGCGTTCAAATCGTTGCCGAAAATTTTCTTCATGCATACCGGTGTCTTGAACCACCAAACAGGATTTTGGTCCGGCTGCTGCGACGCGAACCGCTGGAGAATGTGGGTTCGCTTCTTCAATCAGGTCGAACGTTTGGCTTCCCCTGAGATACTCTGATACGTCTTTGTTAACGTCTGATCCTCCCTGGAACAGACGGCATGAGGCTTCTTGGTCACTGAAGATTTTGCCTTCGAAAGCTCTTTCCTCAAAGCTATTATCTGGGTTTGGGTCACGTTGGTTGACAAAAACGCGTATGAGAACTTCCGACTTCGTACCAGAAAAAAACTTCAGCAACCACTTAACGCTCTTATCTCCGACCTTGTTTATGCTTACTTCAGTAGTCTGCAACAATGACTGATTGAAGAAGCGGACCTTTGAGCGAAATATTCCATCTAAAGATTCGTCGCCCTCATATTCCGCAAGTTTGACCCAGCAAATTTTACCTTTTGAGTTATTTCTTTTATCGAGGATCTTTGAGCTGGAGAAAATTGCCATCAATTTAGGTCCTTAAGTCTCAGTTTCGTGTAGCTTTCTTATCGAGTTCTTTTTGTTGCAAGCTGCATGAATGATATACTGATTTGTGGCAGCTGCATGTTGCGTCTAGGCAAAATATTTTTTATTAATATCAAATGGATAAGTATGTATGAATTTGAATTGGCCACGTCTTTTCCAGTGTGCAAGTTAGGTTTGGCCGCATTTTGAAAAAGCTGGTGAGGCATCAACGAAAGTTGAGCACCGTTAGTTAGCTATCCTCGATTGCGCTCAGTCTTAGGTGTTGAAACAATTTGAGCTTCGTCCAGTGTTACCGCGTGAGGATCAGAGACACCAAAGCTCATGTCGTTGAGCAATGTCCTCCGTATCCACTCGGCTATAGGATGGAAGGTCGGCTGAAACTGCACCAACGAGCATATTCCTGTCGCTGTGATTTGCCCAAGTTTTTCTTCAACATCTTTCTCCAAGTGAGTAAAGAGCTCGGTCTTTGAGACTGCATTGGGCTCAAGGCCTGGCGGCAAGAAGTAGTATACGGTTCCACCTAAGGCTGCGGCGCAGACAAGAAGCGGGGCGCTTTTAAACTCTTGCTGGCGAGCCAGCTTTTTTAGTGATGTGAAACAACGCGCCGGCTATCGAGAAGGTAAAGGCAACAAAGGGCACGAAGGTTATTCGTATTTTCAACAGTCTCCATGATTTCGGCGACGTCATCGCTCTCTTCGACCATTGCCATGATGTAGTAGAGGCTTGTTTCTCGATCACTCAGACGCCGCGAGTTCAGCTCATCCAAAGAATTTGTTTCGATATGTGTCATTGCGCACTCCTAATCTCGCCCAGAACGAGCCCAGAAAATGGTAGGAGGGCAGGGACTCGAACCCTGGTAATCACAGTAATCTGCTGCCGATATAGAAGGGGTATAAACCCGACCACCGCACCTGCGCCCTCCCACGAACGTGGGTTAATATCTGCCTCAGGCAGATATTCGCTGGGACACGGTATGGTTGAGTGCTGACTTCATGAGTTAAGATTTATGTTTCGAGGCTGCGTTAGTCAAGGGTGTATGTGATTGGAATAAAGATCTGAAAAAAACCATTTTGGAGACGTGATTCGTGCGAATACCCAAGTCGACCTTTCGAACGGCGGTACACTCTATACAAGAAGATGCTTATGAGCGCAGCTTATAATTGTGTGCAAAAGAGTCCAAAAAGCTGTCGTGTCTTAACTGAGCTGGTGTTCGATGGGAGCAAAAATGAACCAAAAATTATCGCAATGGAAATCCTGCTTTCCCATGGTGTTTGCCTTGTTCGCGGTGGTTTCGGTCGCGCTAGTAGTGTTAACGACCCTTTGGGCCGGATGGATTTTCAGTTGGTTGACCATCGAACCAAATCCGGAGGAAGCGAAAGTTCCATCCTGGGGAGCATTGTCTGAATGGTGTCAGGCGGTTGTTGGCGTGTGTGTCGGGTTTGCAGGTGCGTCTATTGCCATTTGGTTGGCGTTCAAGGTGAACGAAATTTCTGCGGAGCAAATTGTTATTTCCGAAAAGCAGCATCTCGCTGATTTCACGGCAACTCTAATCGAAATCATAAAAGACGACCAAGGCGTTGGTAAAAGGATCGCTTCGTCTATCCGAGCATCTCAAGAAGCCTCTAAATCCTCAAGTTGCTTATATAATTTGGCTATTAGTATTAGCGACCAAGGTGATCAATACGAAAACAACTATCGAAATTTGGAATTCGATAATGACGCGTACCCTAGTAGCAATGGCAGCTTTGAAGAAGATAAAAGGGAAATGCGAAATCGCCTGGAATTGTCTGTTTCCAAGAGGTTCCAGAAGCAGGTCAAAAACGTCCAAGATCTTGATCCACCCCCACTGAAGTGGTCCGCCCGTATTGTTAGGAAACGGAGGATCAAAGATGGGAATCAAGCGACACAAGCCGGAAGAGATTGTCACGAAGTTACGGCAGGTTGAGGTGCTGTGCGGCCAAGGGATGCCGCGCGTCGATGCAATCAGGCAGGTGCAGATAACCGAACAGACATTTTATCGCTGGCAAAAGCAATATGGCGGCATGGGAACCGACCAACTGAAAGAACTGAAGCGCCTGCAGCAGGAGAATGATCGGCTGCGTCGTGCCGTATCTGACCTGACGCTGGACAAGCTGATCCTGTCGGAGGCAGCACGGGGAAACTACTGAGCCCTTCGCGTCGTCGTGCCTGCATTGAGCATGTGCGAGGCCGGTTCCGTCTCTCAGAGCGTCGGGCTTGCCGTGTTTTGGGGCAGCACCGATCTACACAGAGGCGACTGCCAGTTGGGCGCGCTGACGAGGACCGCCTGGTGGCCGACATGATTGAACTGGCGCGCCAGTATGGTCGCTACGGCTATCGTCGGATCGCAGCTTTGCTCAGAGACGCCGGATGGCGGGTGAACGACAAGCGTGTCGAGCGTCTGTGGCGGCGCGAGGGGCTGAAAGTGCCAATGAAACAACCGAAGAAGGGGCGGCTCTGGATGAACGATGGTTCTTGCGTTCGACTTCGGCCAGAGTATCGCAACCATGTCTGGTCTTATGACTTCGTTCATCATCGGACCGATGACGGAAAGGCGTTCCGAACGCTTAACATCTTGGATGAACACAGCCGGGAATGCTTGGCGATCCGAGTGAAGCGCAAGCTGAACTCGACAGAAGTCATCGATGCTTTGACTGATCTGTTCATCTTGCGCGGCGTTCCGGCCTTTATCAGGTCAGACAATGGCCCAGAGTTCATTGCCCAGGCCGTCCGGGACTGGATTGCGGCGGTCGGTGCGACGACCGCCTACATCGAACCAGGATCACCCTGGGAGAACGGATACTGCGAAAGCTTCAACGCCCGCTTCCGGGATGAGTTGCTCAATGGCGAAGTCTTCTACTCACTACGTGAAGCCCAAATCCTGATCGAAGAATGGAGGAAGCATTACAACACAAAACGACCGCATAGTGCTTTGGGCTACCGCCCACCGGCCCCGGAAACCATCGTCCCGATGGAAACCAGGCCGAGAATGCACTAACATTCAAACTGGACCACTCAGGTGGGGCTGATCAGAAAGACAGCGATTTTTACGCGAACAGTCCAAAAAATTGAGTACAGAGTGAATAGAGAGCCGCACTATGAAAACTGACTCCAAGACAATCAGGTTCTACACTTCTGGTGGAAGAAGTTTGGTCGACAGTTGGGAAATGGAGGACGAGGTTGGTCCATCAATAACACCGGCGGCATATCTCGAAGACTACCGCCTCATGATGTTGGATCTGGTCGATTACGCAGCCGGAATACATCGCGTAGCGCGGCACTTCGGGCATGCCGGTCTCGATGGACATGCTGGGCAGCGTCCACGCGCCCCACTGGAACTCATGCGTCCAAGGTCCCGTGCCCGTCGTGGTCGGTGCGCCGAAGGCTGCCTTGAGCCAGAAACGTAAGGCCTCAGCGTCGAGCGGCACGACGACATCGCCGTCGGCCGTCACCGCGTCCTTGATCGGCGCCAACGGATCGCGGCCGTAGCCCAGCAGCTCGGAGTTCAGCAGCGGCTGCTCTGCACCAAGCGAGGTGCTGGCAAAGGGCATCTTCGTGAAGCCGCCCACGGGGGGCGTTCCATAGGTCGTCTCGAACGCAAGCGCCATCTGCGCCCGCGCTCCTTGGGCTCGTGCCATGGTGTTCTCCTCGGGTTGTCGGGGTCAGGCCAGCTGGTCGGCCGTGGAATAGTGCAGCACCACCGGAATGACTGCGGCCTTCAGACTGGCCGCGCCCTCGACAGGCAAATCGACCGGGCGCGGCGCTTCCGCCTCGACCCAGTCGCAGAGCCCGCCCAGAGTCCGGTCGGCGGCGAGTGCTGCGCCGATGCTGGCGGTCAGTGTGTCGAAGGCGGTGTCACGGTCGGCGCCCTGCACGACCGCCTCGATCTCGGCGCGGTGCTGGTAGTGGTATGCGAGCGGCGAGAGGGTCACTTCCGGCTCCCCCGGCTCGCCATCGCGCAGGATCAGCAGTCCCTCGTTCGGGACGCGCTCTGGCAGCACTTCGCCCCGCAGGACCGTGGCAGGCAGCGCGGCGAGGATGGTTTCGCGGGGGGTGGGCATTGTGCTATTCGGACGTTCTTGAAACGCTTGAGGCGATCATCATTATGTTGATCATCGTGGCGAACATGATCTTTCCGGTGCGGCCGATGCTGATCATCCCTATGATGATCATTGACACGTACGGCGTTATACCGTACATAAATCTGCGAAGGAGACCGATTATGTTTGCGATCGAAACCACCGCACCTACGCCGGGCAAGATGGAGGCGCGCAAAGAGTTGCGCATGCATCGTGCTGATGAAGAGCGTATCAAGGCTGCAGCTGCTGCCACTGGCCTGCAGGAAGCTGACTTCATTCGGCAGGCGGCCCTTCTGCGCGCGCATGAAGTGGAACAGCGCATGTCTCTCTCCATTTTGCCCATCGACGCGTTTGAAGCTTTCAAGGCTGCTGTAGAGGCACCGGGAAAGGTTGTACCCGGCCTGGCACGTGCTGCGGAAGCGTCGAAGGGCCTCCTGAAGGATGCCGACTGAGACAACTCAAGAAACGGGGGCGGAAACGCCCGCCCTCACAATCGCCAAGTTCGACAAGGCGCTGCATGACCGCAGCGCCTTCTCTTGTGGTTTTGGCCCCATCGACAACTTCCTGAAGTCGTCGCTCTCGGACCAGATCAAGACCGGAATGGTCGCCGCATGGATTGCCACAGCTGGCGACGATCCTGCCGTATTGGGCTTTTACACTCTTGGCGCAATGGCCGTCCGAGCGGATCTCGGGCCCAAGAAGTGGCAGCGCGCCGGTGTGCCCGACATCCCGGTCATCTACATCCGCGCGGTTGCAGTGCGCGAAGATATGCAAGGCAAAAGGCTCGGAACCGCCCTTGTTGTCGACGCCATGCGGCGCAGTTTGCAAATAACTGAGGAGATGGGAGCCGCAGCCATCGTCCTCGATGTGCTCAAGGACGATCACTTCGAACGCCGCTGGAGCTTCTACGAAGAACTCGGCTTCCAGCCGCTCGGCGACCCTGAAAACCCCGAGCGCGTCTTCATCCCAATGGCGAATGTGCGCGCAACGCTGGGCTGAAGAGCCAATCGGCATCAAGTCCGCACCTCCACCCAGTTCGCGACGATCAACCCCGGCAAGCCATCGAGCGCCCGTTCGGCGTCGCGATCGAGGTCCAGCCGCTTTGGCAGTTTGACCTGTGGCACCAGCAGGAAATTTGGCGCGGTGACCTGGTTGCGACCGGTCTTTGAGCGCGATGCCACCGCCTGACCACGTTTGTTGATGCGGGCACGGTCGGCGACGAGCAGGCTCGGACCCCGGCGCCGATAGACGAAGCGCAGCCGCAGGCCGCGGCGCCGCTCCCATTCGCCGGGGGTGAGCTCGGCGCCGCGCAGACCTCGGCCCGCTGCTTCGGTCGGAATCGCGAGGTAAAATCCATCTTTTGAGCGGATCAATGGGCCGGTGTCGTGCGCACCTACGATGACCGGAGCTTTCGACCAGACTAGAGCGGCGGCATCTAGGCTTTCACCTGCGCGTGGGAATGTCTGGTTGCGGATTGAGTTGGCAAGCCGTCGACCGAGCCCCGCGCCAGTGATCTGGCCACGCCAGGCGGTCTTGAGCCCTGTTCCGGCCTCGCGCATGGCGGCGGTGACGGCCTTCTCGCCTGCCTTTATCTCTGCGGCCATGGCAGTGACGAGATCGGGCGTGATGTCGAGCCTCAGCTTCATGCCGGGCGTAGGTCCACAGTCCAGACCAGCCGCTCGCGGTCGCGAACGGGCTCGCCCTGGATGAGGAAGGCGTCCCCGTCGATCTCCAAGCGTTCACCGGGGCGCGGGGCTGGAACCTCCGCAACGCGCAGATCGATCCGGGTCGTTTCCGACCAGAGCCGCGCGTCGCCGAAGTCGGTGATCGCGTCCGCACGCCGGGCGACGACGCGCACCAGATCAGGCATGCCGCCGTCGGCGATGTAAAC
The DNA here is from genome assembly GCA_963691795.1 of Roseovarius sp. Classification (GTDB taxonomy): domain Bacteria; phylum Pseudomonadota; class Alphaproteobacteria; order Rhodobacterales; family Rhodobacteraceae; genus Roseovarius. The sequence continues at coordinate 1,446,588 of OY829373.1, read as the reverse complement.
TGCTTCAAGACCGATGTTTGGATCCGCGAACAGCGCATCAACCACGGCGGCAAACGCTGTCATCAGAACGAAGCGTTCAGGCGCACGCGACCGATGGTGTCACCGGCTCCGCCTGCCACAGCTTCGGTTGCGACGCCGATCAACGTGTTCGATGTTGCCACGCTTGTGGTGCGCTTGTTGGTGTCGTCCCAATAGACCTTCGCTCCGACGGTCCAGGCCTGTGAGCCAACCTTGGTGAGGTCGAAGACGCCGACGAGCGCGGCCTCTACAAGAACCCGGGCGCATAAATCGAGCCACCTCTGAAATCTCACCTTTGACGGGCGGTCCAATCGGGTCGCCCTTTCTTGTTTGCGAGGATTGAAATGCTTCCAGGAAATTCGGTGTCGAACTGCGGCTATCCGGGCTACCATGTCACGCCTGCAGGTCAGGTCTGGAGCACGAAGGGCAAGGACGGTTCTGTCGGCAAGAGGCCGGCAAGGGTTCTGAAAGGGTCGCTGTCGGATGGATATCCGCGCGTCACCCTGTGCACCGACGGAAAACGAAAACGCCTGTTCGTGCATCGTCTTGTTACCGAGACCTTCCTCGGCCCTTACCCCGATGGGCTGGAGGTCGCCCATTTGAACGGCGACCGGCGTGACAGTCGCCTGGCCAATTTGCGCTACGTCACGCGCAGCGAAAACCATCGGCACAAGATCGACCACTGCACGATGCCGATGGGCGACAGCCATCCCAACCGCTCGATCTCCGAAAGGACAGCCCGACAGATCGGCGAGCGGCTCAGGGAGGTCGGTTCCTACATTCAGGTTGCCGAGGAATTCGGAACCAGTCCTGGCGTTGTCTCCCGGCGCGCCGACGTGATCACTGACTTCGGCGATGCCCGGCTCTGGTCCGAAACAACTCGGCTCGACCTACGCGTGGCTGAGGTAGAGAACCCGCGCCCCGGCGACCGCTTGGAGATCGACGGGGACGCCTTCCTCATCCAAGGGGAGCCCGTTCGCGACCGCGAGCGGCTCGTCTGGACTGTGCACGCCGGGCGACGACGCGCACCAGATCAGGCATGCCGCCGTCGGCGATGTAAACTGCTTCAAGACCGATGTTTGGATCCGCGAACAGCGCATCAACCACGGCGGCAAACGCTGTCATCAGAACGAAGCGTTCAGGCGCACGCGACCGATGGTGTCACCGGCTCCGCCTGCCACAGCTTCGGTTGCGACGCCGATCAACGTGTTCGATGTTGCCACGCTTGTGGTGCGCTTGTTGGTGTCGTCCCAATAGACCTTCGCTCCGACGGTCCAGGCCTGTGAGCCAACCTTGGTGAGGTCGAAGACGCCGACGAGCGCGGCCTCTACAAGAACCCGGGCGCATAAATCGAGCCACCTCTGAAATCTCACCTTTGACGGGCGGTCCAATCGGGTCGCCCTTTCTTGTTTGCGAGGATTGAAATGCTTCCAGGAAATTCGGTGTCGAACTGCGGCTATCCGGGCTACCATGTCACGCCTGCAGGTCAGGTCTGGAGCACGAAGGGCAAGGACGGTTCTGTCGGCAAGAGGCCGGCAAGGGTTCTGAAAGGGTCGCTGTCGGATGGATATCCGCGCGTCACCCTGTGCACCGACGGAAAACGAAAACGCCTGTTCGTGCATCGTCTTGTTACCGAGACCTTCCTCGGCCCTTACCCCGATGGGCTGGAGGTCGCCCATTTGAACGGCGACCGGCGTGACAGTCGCCTGGCCAATTTGCGCTACGTCACGCGCAGCGAAAACCATCGGCACAAGATCGACCACTGCACGATGCCGATGGGCGACAGCCATCCCAACCGCTCGATCTCCGAAAGGACAGCCCGACAGATCGGCGAGCGGCTCAGGGAGGTCGGTTCCTACATTCAGGTTGCCGAGGAATTCGGAACCAGTCCTGGCGTTGTCTCCCGGCGCGCCGACGTGATCACTGACTTCGGCGATGCCCGGCTCTGGTCCGAAACAACTCGGCTCGACCTACGCGTGGCTGAGGTAGAGAACCCGCGCCCCGGCGACCGCTTGGAGATCGACGGGGACGCCTTCCTCATCCAAGGGGAGCCCGTTCGCGACCGCGAGCGGCTCGTCTGGACTGTGGACCTGCGCCCGGCATGAAGCTCAAGCTCGACATCACACCCGATCTCATCGCCGCCATGGCAGCCGAGGTGAAGGCCGGCGAGAAAGCCGTCACTGCCGCCATGCGCGAGGCCGGGACCGGGTTGAAGTCTTCGTGGCACATGCAGATCACCGACGCAGGGCTCGGTCGACGGCTCGCCAACTCGATCCGCAACCAGACATTCCCGCGCGCGGGTGAAAGCCTTGATGCCGCCGCGCTGGTCTGGTCCAAGGCCCCGGTCATCGTCGCCGCGCATGACACTGGCCCGCTGATCCGCTCGAAAGATGGGTTCTACCTCGCGATCCCGACCGAAGCTGCGGGCCGAGGCCTGCGTGGCCGCCGGATCACCCCGGGCGAATGGGAGCGGCGGCGTGGTCTGCGCCTGCGGTTCGTCTATCGCCGCCGAGGTCCGAGCCTGCTGGTGGCTGACCGAGCCCGGATCAACAAACGCGGTCAGGCGGTGGCATCGCGCTCGAAAACCGGCCGCAACCAGGTCACCGCGCCGATTTTCCTGCTGGTCCCTCAGGTGAAGCTGCCGAAGCGGTTGGACCTCGACCGCGACGCCGAGCGGGCGCATGACAGCGTGCCGGGGTTGATCGTGGCGAACTGGGTGGAGGAAAAGCCTTGACTCGCGCGGTGCGCGCCGCGCAAGTTGTGGATAATGCAAAAAGCTTTGGACTAAAGAATGCCTGTACCCCCATCGATGTTGTTAAAAATTGCCTTGAAGGCCGGTGCGAAGAAGTTTGGCGAAAAGGTCGGGGAAGCTTTATTTAAGGAGATTTTCGGAGACGTCTTTGGCTCTGGAAGCGGCGTTACCGCGACTGAGATGAAGAACATACTTTATGAAGCTCTCGAAGTTTTTGCGGACGAAATCAAGCTTCATATAGACCAGGCACTTGCGCAAGAGCGAGTAAAGGACGCTCAGCTTGCATTGCTTAATTTGGCAGCGGCCGTTGAGGATTTCAGCATCGCTCCAGAGGCACAGGTTGATTTGCTCGACGAGGCGGCCAGAGATGGCAGAAATACGGTAAACGCTTTCCTTGAGATCGGCGCCCCGGCTATCGAGCATTATATATTTGCGGTGACGCTGTATATTTCAGTCTATGAAGCTCGGGCTGATTATATTGACCCTGACAATAAGCTCGTTATTTCCCAGAGGATTTTGCCTGTTGCTCTTAAGCACTATCAAGATATGCGCAACGGTATTCTCAATTCGGCGCAGCAACGCATAAAGATTAACGAGCGCAGCACTTTGGGGCCTCCAAGGGAAGAAACAATTACCACGATCCACTCATTGCTTGTTGATGGACAGGTAGTCGCTGGTGCCTCGGTGATATATCCACCAATGGGTGGCGCTCGAGGCGAAGAAAGTCTTGCAGTCTTGCATGAACGTGAGCGTGATGAACGCGCACGAGTGAAGGAAGAAACAGAGCGCCGTCTCCAAGCTGCCGATGATATGGTGAATGCTTGGCAACAAAAATACGTAGTCGATGCTGAGGCCGTGGCACTTCTCAGGCGAAATTCTGGTAATTGACCTCTGAGTTGTATCCTTCAAGTTTCCGCTTTTACTTTTTGCGTTCTGACGTGACTATTTTTTTCGTGTGAAGGCTAAGAGTGATCTAAGCGGCATTTTGCCGAGGATTTAAGACGCAACGCTGTCTCGTTTTGGCTGAATGCGAAATTTCATGGCAACGTGGTTTGTGGTTTCCTTTAGTCAGGCTTGAAGCTGACTTCTTGTCTTAGTAAACTGACGTTTCATCCAATGCCCACCCCACGCGAGACCATCCTCGCCGCGCTGCACGCGCGGCTTTCGGCGCTGCCCGCCACCGCCCTGCGCGGCGAGGTGCTGCCCGAGCGCGACCCATCCGAGGGCCTGTTGATCCTTCGGGATGGGGAGCCTGGCGATCCCGATGTCACTCTGTCGCCGCTTGCCCACCACTACCAGCACCGCGCGGAGATCGAGGCGGTCGTCCAGGGTGATGACCGCGATGAACTGTTCGATAATCTCTGTGCTAGCGTTGGCGCGACGCTCGCCGCTGACCGGACGCTGGGCGGCCTCTGCGACTGGGTCGAGGCCGAAGCACCACGCCCAGTCGATCTGCCGGTCGAGGGCGCGGCCAGCCTGAAGGCCGCCGTCATCCCGGTGGTGCTGCACTACACCACGGCCGATCCTCTCGGCTGATCCAACTGACAACAGGAGAACATGATGGCACGAGCCCAAGGGGCGCGGGCGCAAATGGCGCTTGCGTTCGAGACGACCTATGGCGCGCCCCCGGTGGGCGGTTTCACAAAAATGCCCTTCGCCAGCACGTCGCTGGGCGCCGAGCAGCCGCTGCTCAATTCCGAACTGCTGGGCTACGGCCGAGACCCGCTGACCCCGATCAAGGACGCGGTGACGGCCGATGGCGATGTTGTCGTGCCGCTCGATGCCGAGGCCTTCGGTTTCTGGCTGAAGGCCGTCTTCGGCGCGCCGACCACCACCGGCACCGGCCCCTGGACGCACGAGTTCCAGTCGGGTGCCTGGACGCTGCCCAGCATGTCGATCGAGACCGGCATGCCCGAAGTGCCGCGCTATGCGATGTATTCCGGCTGCGTTCTCGACCAGATCACCTGGCAGATGCAGTGCTCGGGGCTCCTGACCGCAACGGCGCGGCTGGTGGCGCAGGGCGAGACGGTAGGTACGACGACCAGCGCAGGCACACCAGCAGCCCTCGAATTGCAGCGTTTCGGGCATTTCAACGGGTCGATCACACGGAACGGGACCGCGCTCGGCAACGTCGTCTCGGCAGACATCACCTATGCCAACAACCTCGACCGGATCGAGACGATCCGGAACGACGGCCGCATCGACGGCGCGGACCCGTCCATCGCTGCGCTGATCGGCTCCATAGAGGTCCGCTTCGGTGACAGCTCGCTGGTGACGCAGGCGATCAATGGCGATGCCTGTGAACTCGAGTTCAGCTACGCGCTGCCCTCGGGCGAGAGCTTCACCTTCACCGTGCACGCGGTCTACCTGCCGCGCCCACGCATCGAGATTTCCGGGCCGCAGGGTGTCCAAGCGACCTTCGATTGGCAGGCCGCACGCGACAGCGTCGTAGGCCGGATGTTCACCGCCACTCTCGTGAATGATGTGGAGACGTATTGATGCTCACGCTCGACCTGACGAATGAACCGCGCTGGCACGACCTCGTGCCCGACGTTCGGGTGCAGTTGCGCCCGCTGACCACCGCTCTGATGGTTGCGACGCGCAGCGATCCGGCCGTTGAGGCGGTGCCCGAGGAGGCATCCGACGAGGAACGCGCGGTCGCCTTCGCCAAGGCGCTGGCGCGCCGGGCGGTGCTCGGCTGGGACGGCATCGGCGACGCCGGCGGCAATTCCATCGACCCAAGCCCCGAGGCCATCGACGCGCTGCTCGACGTCTGGCCGATCTTCGAGGCCTTCCAGCTGACCTACGTTTCCAAGGGGCTGCTGCTGGAACAGGAAAAAAACGCGTCCGCGCTCTCGCCGAATGGTCCTTCGGCGGGGGCGAGCGATACTGCGAAGCCTGCGCGCAAGCGTGCGAAGACTGCCCGGCGCGGCTGAATCGGCCCCTGACGCATGAAGGCTGGCAGGTCTGGGACCTGGTCGGTCGTCTCGGCGGTCAGCTGCGCGTGCTGCCCGGCGCCGTGATCGGCTGGGACATGTCGGCCGCGCTAGCCCTCGGTGATGCCCTCGGTGTGCCGCCCGCCGTCGCGGCCGAACTGCTGCCCGTCATCGAAGCGGTGATGGTCGCCAAGCTCAACGAACAGATGGAACAATCCCATGGCTGAGAAGAGAGTCAGCGTCCGCCTCGCGGCTGTGGGCGGACGACAGGTGCGCGCCGAGTTGGAAGGCGTGGGCGAGGCCGGCGCCCGCGGCTTCGGCCGCCTCAGCCGCGAGATGGAGACGGCCAACACCCGGCTCGCGGGCTTCGCGCGCCGCGTCCGTGTGGCGGCCGGTGTCGCCATGGTCCGCTCGGGGCTCCAGACGGTCGATGCGCAGGCGAAGCTGGCGCAATCGCTCGGGACTACCGTTGCCTCGATCCAGACACTTGAGCGGGCTGGGGAACTTGCCGGCGTGTCGATGTCCGGCATCGAGCAAGCCACCAAGGATCTGACGCGCCGTCTCAGCCAGGCGGCCGCCGGGACCGGGCCCGCTGCCGACGCGCTGGATCGGCTGGGGTTGTCAGCGACTGACCTGATTGCCCTGCCGCTGGACCAGCGTGTGGGCGCGATCAACGCGGCTATCGAGGATTTCGTGCCTGCTGCCGAACGCGCCGCCGTTGCGGGGCAGCTCTTCGGCGAGGAAGGCTCCATCGCCATGAGCCGGATCGACACGGCGACGCTGCGCCAGGCGACGGAGGATGTCCTCGCTTTCGGGGTCGTCGTCTCCGAACAGGATGCCGACCAGATCGAGCGCACGAATGACGCCATCTCGCGGCTGGGACTGATCTGGCGCGGGCTGTCGAACCAGCTGACCGTCGCCGCAGCCCCGGCATTGGAAGCCGTCGCGAACGCCATGGCGGCGGTCGCGAGCCGCATCGGTCCGCTTGGCATCGCGATCCGCGGCCTCTTCGACAACATCGGCCGCCTGACCACCTATGTTGTGACCTTCGCGACCTTCCTCGCGGGCCGCTGGGTGGCTGGCATGGCCGCTGCGGCGCTCTCCGTCCGCGGTCTCGCCACGGCGCTGGTCGTTCTGCGGGGTGCTCTGATCCGCACCGGCATCGGGGCGCTGATCGTCGGCGCGGGCGAGCTCGTCTATCAGTTCACCCACCTCGTCTCTGGTGCGGGCGGGTTTGGCGAGGCGATGTCACTGCTGAAAGACCTCGCCGTCGAGGTCTGGGAGCGGATCAGGATGGGCGCAGCTGCGGCGGGTGCGGCCGCCACGGCGATGTTCTTTGATCTGAAGGCCGATGCCGCGTCGGGCATGCAGAGCGCCATCGAAAGCGTCGTGGCGTTCGGCAACACGGCGGCGAACACCTTTGAGGGTGCCTATGAAGCGATCAAGGCGATCTGGGGTCTGCTGCCCGCCGCCATCGGCGATCTGGCGTTTCAGGCTGCCAACAGCCTGATCGACGGCGTCGAGGCGATGCTGAATGGTGTGGTCTCGCGGATCAACGCGTTCATCGGCGGGATAAACTAAGGCCTGGAAGCGCTCGGGTCCGAGCGGCGCATCTCGCTGGTGCCCGACCTCGACCTCGGCGGGATCGAGAACCGCTTCGAGGGCGCGGCGACTGCCGCAACATCCGCAGCGCAGGCGGCGTTCGACCGGGCCTTCGAGGACAATCCGCTCCCAGCGCCCGATTTAGGCCTGACCGACGCTGCGAACCGCGCGCTCGAGTCCGCGAACCTCTATCGCAGCGCGGCGCGCGATCTGGCCGAAGGCGCCCGTGCGCCGCTCGAAAGCTGGCAGGCGCTCCGCGACGCGGTGCGCGGGACCGACGACGACGGGGCCGATGCGCTGGCCGAGGCCACGGCTGCTGCGGAGCGGTTCGAGACCGCGCTCGATGGCGCCGGACAGGCGGCGACCGATGCCGGCGCTGCCGCGGGTGCTGCCGCAGCTGCAGCCGAGCCCAATGTGGAGACCGCGGTCAGCGGCTGGCAGGCGGTCACGGCTGCGCTCTCGGACTACGCCAGCAAGGTGCGCGAGATCGGTAACGATATCGGCCAGAGCCTCGTCGGCGCCTTTCAGTCGGCCGAGAACGCGGTGGGCCAGTTCGTGCGGACCGGCAAGCTGAACTTCCGCGACCTCGTCACCTCGCTGCTGGCCGATCTCGCCCAGCTGGCGGCGCGGCGGTTCATCCTGGGGCCGATCGCCAATGCACTCTCGGGCGTGTTCTCCGGGGCGGGCGGCATCTTCACCAACGTTCTGCATGCGGGCGGGATGGTCGGATCGGCCGGACCCTCGCGCTTGGTCCCGGCCATGGCCTTCGCCGCTGCGCCGCGGATGCATGGCGGCGGCATGGCCGGGCTTCGCCACGACGAGGTGCCCGCGATCCTGCAGCGCGGCGAGCGCGTGCTGTCGCGCCGTGAGGCGCAGAGCTACGGCGCGGGCGGCGGCGTCAACGTCACGATCATGGCCCGCGACGCCGAAAGCTTCCGGCAATCCCGGACACAGGTCGCGGCCGACATCGCCCGCGCCGTGTCGCTCGGGCGGAGGGGCATGTGATGGCGTTTCACGAGGTCCGGTTTCCCGACAACATCAGCCGGGGTGCCCGGGGCGGGCAGGAACGGCGGACGCAGATCGTCGAGCTCGCCTCGGGCGACGAGGAGCGCAACGCCAGCTGGGCCAACTCGCGCCGCCGCTACGACGTGGCCTATGGCATCCGTCGCGCGGACGATCTGGCGGCGGTCGTCGCCTTCTTCGAGGCGCGAAACGGTCGGCTCCACGGCTTCCGGTTCAAGGACTGGGGTGACCACAAGTCCTGCCTGCCTTCTGGCGCGGCGTCGCCGACCGACCAAGTGATCGGCACCGGCGACGGCACGACGACCGCCTTCCAGCTGGTCAAACGCTATGCCTCCGGCAGCCAGACCTGGACACGAACGATTACCAAGCCGGTCGCCAGCACAGTGAGCGCCGCCCTCGGTGGCAGGGAACAACCGAGCGGCTGGTCCGTCGACACCACGACCGGTGTTGTCACCTTCAGCGCCGCGCCGGGCTCCGGTGTCGCGATCACCGCGGGCTTCGAGTTCGACGTGCCGGTCCGCTTCGACACCGACACGCTCGATGTGACGCTGGACCTTGAGCGGCTCGGCTCGATCACCTCTATCCCGCTTCTGGAGATCCGGCGATGAATGAAGAGACCGGATTGCTGGCCGCGGTTCTCCGAGAACTCGGCGCCTCCACGGCTGTGATCCTTGCCATTTGGGGCGCGCTCGGAGGCGCTACAAACGCGCTGACCACGAAAATGCGATTACGCGAGGCGCTACGGCACATCCTTCTTGGCGGCCTGATCGCTGCCGGGATGGGGAGCCTGTCCATGGCGCTCGTGACCTCTTGGCTCGACCTGCCGACTGAAGCCATCCCGGCCGGGGGCGCGGCTGGATCGGCCGCCTATCTGGTCGGCGTCTTCGGACCAGCCTTCATCGAGGTGCTGCTCGCCCGCCTGCGCCACGCTGGGAAAGGCGATGGCGATGCATGACCTTCTCCGCCTCGCGTGCTCCCTGCGCTGCGACCCGGCCGATCCCGGCCAGGCCTTCCGGCACTGGCTGGGCGTCGGCATCGCCATCGCCATCGCCGCGCTGATCCTGATCCTCTCTCTTCTGGGGTAATTTCCATGCAGATGACCGACCGGGGCCTCCTGGCCCTCGTCTGGCACGAAGGCATCGTGCCCGGACCCTACCGTGATGTGAAACAGGTCTGGACCTTCGGCATCGGCCACACTGCTGCTGCCGGTCCGCCCGATCCAGCCATGTTGCCACGTGGGATGCCCGCTGACCTCGACACCGGGATCCGCGAGGCGTTCCGGGTCTTCCGCGCCGACCTCGCTGCTTACGAGGCCGCCGTCCTGCGCGCCGTGAAGGTGCCGCTTGAGCCGCACGAGTTCGATGCGCTGGTCTCGTTCCACTACAACACTGGCGGCATCGCCAAGGCTGCGCTGACCCGGCATCTGAACGCCGGCAATCGCGTTGCAGCCGCCGGCGCGTTTCTCAACTGGCGGCGCCCGGCGTCGATCGTCCCCCGCCGCGAAGCCGAGCGCGACCTGTTTCGCCATGGCCGCTATCCCGGCGGCACGATCCCGGTCTGGTCAGTGGATCGCACGGGCCGGGTGGACCTCTCGCGACCGGTCCGTCGCCTGACCGAGGATGAGGCTCTAGCATTGGCTCAAGGGCCGTCGCCAACGCCGCCGATCCTCGCCCCGTCACCCACTGCGCCGACCGGCTGGCTCACCCGGCTGGCCGCCTTCTTCTCCAAACTGATCCGGAGGACCTGAACCCCATGCGCTACCTTCGTCCCAACTCGCTCACCTGGTGGGCGGGATGTCTTGCTATGTTCACCAGCGTCGCCTCTCTCGCGCTGCCCGCCACCGGGTCGTTCGGGGAATTCTCCCGTCTCGTCGCGCTGCTCGCGGGTTCGGGCGATGCCTCGCCCGCGGGGCTCATGTTCCTCGGGCTCGGCTTGATCGGCCTGCGCGACCGGATCGAGCGCGGGTTCCGCGGCGATGCTTGAGTTCCTCGCAGGTCTGGTCGTCGGCGGCTGCCTCGGTGTTTTCGTCGTCGCGCTCTGCGTCGCCGCCGCCCGCGGGGAGCGGGGCGATGGCTGATTTCCTCATCTGGCTGGTTGCGGCTCTGGGTGCGGTCGGGGGCGTTGTTCTCGGCCGGGTCTGGGGCCGAGTGAAAGGAGAACGTGCAGGCAAACGGGAGGCGGAACGCGATGCGATCGAAGACAAGAACAACCGCGTCGAGCGCGGGCGGGATGCGGTTCGTGAAGGCCGCGGCGCTGGCGATCCTGCTGACCGGCTGCGCCGCAACGATGCGCGCTGGTGACGCCGGATGTGCTTCCTATGCCGAGGCGCGGCTCGCTCGGCCCGCAGCCGAGACCGTCGTGGAGGTTCCGCCGGACTGGGCCGACTGGATTACCGATCTCGATGACCGCATGACGGGAACCTGCCGATGAAATCCCTCTCATCCGCGCTGCAGTCCCATCTCGACGACGGCACGACGACGCTCGCCTGGTGCTGGCGGATCACCCGCGCCGACGACGTCGCCTTCGGCTTCACGGATCACGACCGGTCGCTCACGTTCGAAGGGACCGACTTCGAGCCCGAGAGCGGGTTGACCGCCTCGGAGGTGCGCTCTGGCTCGGACCTGTCTGTCGATGCGCAGGACGCCGAAGGCGTGCTGACCTCGGACCGGATTACCGAGACCGACATTCTCGACGGCCGCTGGGACAATGCGGAGGTCGAGGTCTGGCGCGTGAACTGGGCCGACACCGGCCAGCGCGTGCTGATGCGGCGCGGCGCCATCGGCCAGATCCAGCGGGGGCGGCTTGCTTTCGTCGCAGAGGTTCGCTCGCTCGCCCATGTGCTGGGCCAGACGGTTGGGCGGACCTTCCAGGCGACCTGCGATGCCGCGCTCGGCGATGCACGCTGCGGCGTCGATCTCGAGGATCCGTCCTTCAAGGGATCGGGCGCAGTGATCGATCTCCTGCGCGACCGGGCGTTCATCGCCTCGGGGCTCGGCGGCTTCGAGGCGGGCTGGTTCACCTTCGGCACGGTCGAGTGGACGAGCGGCGCGAATGCGGGGCGTCGGGCCGAGGTTCTTGGCCATGACGTGACCGACGGCATCGCAGTCCTCACGCTGCTCGAGGCGCCGGCGCGCGCGTTCGTCGAGGCCGATGCCTTCACCATCCGTGCGGGTTGCGGCAAGCGGATGGAGACCTGCGGGGCAAAGTTCACCAACACCGTCAACTTCCGGGGCTTCCCGCACATCCCCGGCCAGGACGCGGTGCTGCGCTACGCGACCAAGGATGACGGCCACGAAGGAGGCGTGTTGTGACGCCGGCCGACTCAGACAGGGTCATTGCCGCAGCGCGCGCGTGGCTCAGCACGCCGTACCACGACCAGGCGAGCCTCCGCGGCGTCGGCTGCGATTGCCTCGGGCTGGCCCGGGGCGTCTGGCGCGAGGTGGTCGGACCCGAGCCGTTCCCGATCCCGCCCTATAGCCGCGACTGGGGCGAGACCGGCCAGCGAGAGGTGCTGGCGGAAGGCGCACGCCGGATGATGATCGAGGTAGATCCTGCTGACGCCCGTCCTGGCGCGCTGGTCCTATTCCGGATGACGCCGCGCGCCGTCGCCAAGCATGTCGGGATCCTCACCGGGCCTGACACCTTCCTCCATGCCTACGAGCGCCTCGGCGTCATCGAGGAACCGCTCACTCAAGCCTGGCGGCGGCGCATCGCCTTCGCTTTCCTGTTCCCCCAACGCTGAGTCCCCGACATGGCCACCCTCGTTCTTGGTGCCGCAGGTGCCGCCATTGGCGGCAGCATTGGCGGCGCGATCCTTGGCGTCAGCGCTGCCACCATCGGTGGCTTCATCGGCTCCACCATAGGCTCGGTCGTCGACAGCTGGATCATTTCGTCACTGGCGCCGACACAGCGGATCGAGGGCGCGCGGATGGACAATCTGCGCATCACCTCGGCCACCGAAGGGGCGGTGATCCCACGCCTCTATGGCCGCATGCGGATCGGGGGTAATATCGTCTGGGCGACGGATTTCCGCGAGGAGACAAAGACCACCACGCAAGGCGGCGGCAAGGGCGGTGGGGGTGGCGGCAAGGTCAAGACGACTGAGTATTTCTACTATGCCAGTTTCGCGGTCGCGCTCTGCGAGGGCCCGATCACCGGCATTGGCCGCATCTGGGCCGACGGCAAACTTCTGGACACCGCCGGCCTCACCTGGCGCTGGTATCCAGGTGACGAGAGCCAGACGACCGATCCGTTTATGTCCGCGAAGATGGGCGTGGCGAATACGCCAGCGTATCGCGGCACGGCCTATGTCGTTTTCGAGGACCTGCCGCTCGGGAATTACGGCAACCGTAGCCCGCAGTTGAGTTTCGAGGTGTTTCGTCCTCTGGCCGATCCGGACACGGCGGAGGGTCTCACACAAGCGATCACCATGATCCCGGCATCCGGCGAGTTCACCTATGCCACGCAGGGCATCCGGAAGGGGGGAGGCGGCTCGTCCGAGCCCGAGAACCTCAATGCCCTGACCCACACCGCCGACATGTTGGTGGCACTGGACCGTCTGCAGGCCATGGCTCCGAAGGTCGAAAGCGTGTCGCTTGTCGTGGCCTGGTTCGGCAACGATCTGCGCGCTGGGAACTGCAAGGTACGGCCCGGCGTCGAGGTCACCGCGAAATCGACCACGCCGTCGACATGGTCCGTGAATGGCGTCAGCCGGGCCAACGCCTTTCTGGTCAGCCGCGACGATCAGGATCGTCCGGTCTATGGCGGAACGCCCGCCGACTTTTCCGTTGTGCAGGCGATACAGGAGATGAAGGCCCGAGGTCTGCGCGTCACTTTCTATCCGTTCATCCTGATGGACGTGCCTCCGGACAACGCGTTGCCGAACCCATATTCGGACAAGGCCGCCGACACGGGTCAGCCCGCGTTCCCCTGGCGGGGCCGGATCACCTGCTCACCGGCTGCAGGCTACGCGGGGACGGTGGACAACACCGCTACGGCAATAAGCCAGGTCGAGGCGCTGTTCGGCGCAGCGACGCCCGCAAGCTTCAGTGTTTCAGGTCAGTCCGTCTCGTGGACTGGGCCATCTGGCGACTGGGGCCTGCGCCGAATAGTGCTGCACTACGCCCATCTCTGCGCGGCGGCGGGTGGGGTAGACGCATTCCTGATCGGCACCGAGATGCCGGGGCTGACGACGATCCGCTCGGGAGCCAGCACCTATCCCGCCGTGCAGGCGTATCGGGACCTTCTCGCGGATGTACGGTCGCTCCTCGGGTCGGGGACCAAGATCGGCTATGCGGCCGACTGGTCAGAATACTTCGGGCACCAGTCGGGCGACGGCTCGGGCGACGTGTACTTCCATCTCGATCCGCTCTGGGCCGATCCGGTGATCGATTTCGTCGGGATCGACAACTACATGCCGCTGTCGGACTGGCGCGACGGCTTCGAGCACGCCGATGCGGCCGAGGGGTGGCCCGCGATCTACGACCGGGCCTATCTGCAGGGGAACATCGCTGGCGGCGAAGGTTTCGACTGGTTTTATGCCAGCGCCGCCGATCGGTCGGCACAGGTGCGGACCCCGATCACGGACGGCTCCGCAGCCAAGCCGTGGGTCTTCCGCTACAAGGATCTCCGCAGTTGGTGGTCGAACCCGCACTACGACCGCCCGGGCGGAGTGGAGAGCGGGACGCCGACGGCATGGGCGCCGGAGTCCAAGCCGATCTGGTTTACCGAACTGGGCTGCCCGGCCATCGACCGGGGCACGAACCAGCCGAACGTGTTCTTCGACCCGAAGTCGTCGGAAAGCTTCACGCCGCATTTTTTAAGGGGCTGGCGAGACGACGCCATCCAGCGCGCCTATCTCGAGGCGACCTATCTCTGGTGGGGCGAGGCCGCGAACAACCCTGTGTCGTCCGTCTACAGCGACCGCATGGTGCATGTGCCGGAATGCGCCGCCTGGACCTGGGACGCGCGACCCTATCCTTTCTTTCCGGCGCTGATCGAAGTCTGGACGGACGGGGCGAACTGGCGGCTGGGGCACTGGCTGACGGGGCGGCTCGGCGCGGTGTCGCTGGCCGCGCTTGTCCGCCACCTGTGCCTGCGGGCCGGACTGCCCGAGGCGAGCGTCGACGTCACCGGCCTCTGGGGCGCGGTTGAGGGCTACGCCATTGGCGCGCTTGAAAGCCCGCGCGCCTCGATCACCACGTTGTCGCGGCACTTTGGCTTCGACGCTGTCGAGACCGAGGGCATGATCCGTTTTGTCATGCGTGGGCAGGCGTCCATTACCAGCCTGACGCACGACGATCTTGTCGCAGCCCGCGAGGGCGACCTACTGGAACTTACGCGTGCGCAGGAAACCGAACTGCCGCAGGCGCTCAAATGGCAGGTGGCGCGCGCAGACGAAGATTACGACGCCGCTCTTGTTGAGGCGCAACGGATCACGGTGGATACGACGCGGATTGCCTCGGAGAGCTTTCCGATGGCGGTCCCGCCCGAGGAAGCGGAACGGCGCTGCCGCCGCGCGCTGATGGAAGCCTGGACCGGGCGCGAGACAACTGCATTCCGCCTGCCGCCCTCGCGGCTGGCATTGGATCCAGCAGACGTCGTGACGCTGGCACATGACGGGAGGCACATTCCGCTGAGGCTGGTCTCCATCGCCGATGCAGAGGCACGCGGGATCGAAGCGGTCCGCCAGGATCGCGAGGCCCACGACCTGCCGCCAGGATCGCCACGGCCCTCATCGCTTTCGCAAACCGTGGTGTTCGGCGCACCCGAGGTGGCGCTGCTGGACCTGCCGCAACTGACAGAGGATCAACCCGCGCATCGGCCCTTCGCCGCAGCGCACGCCGTTCCCTGGCCGGGCGAAATGGCGGTGTTCCGCAGTCCCTCTAACGATGGTTTCGAGCTGCTGACGACATTTGGCGGCCGTGCCCGGATCGGAACGCTGGTCTCGGATTTCTATGCAGGGCCCACCTCGCGCTTCGATCTTGGCAATGCGCTGGTGATCGATCTGCTCTCTGGCACACTGGAAAGCGTCACCAACCTGACGCTGTTCGGCGGGGCAAATGCGCTCGCCATCGAGAGCTCGCCGGGCTCTTGGGAGATCGTGCAGGCGGAGGCAGTCGAACTGATCGCGCCGGGCCGGTATCGCCTGACCCGGCTCCTGCGCGGCCAGCGCGGCACCGAGGGCGCCATGGGCAACCCGGCTCCTGTGGGCGCGCGGGTCGTCGTGCTGGACGCCGTGCTCGCGTCCCTCCCGATCGCCGAGGCCGATCTCGGGCTGCCGTGGAACTGGCGCATCGGTCCTGCAAGCCGGTCTGTCAGCGACGAGACATATGTCGCGGCCTCCTTCAACCCGGTTGGCGTGGGTCTGCGGCCGTTCTCAGTCGCCCATGTCGAGCAGCCATGGCGCAAACCACTTGCGCCGGGCGATCTGACCATCCGCTGGACTCGCCGGTCCCGCGCACTCGCGGCCGACAACTGGGGCGCGATCGACGTGCCGCTCGTGGAGGAACTGGAAGCCTACGAGGTCGAGATCCTGGACGGCGCCGCCGTGAAGCGGGTGCTGAGCACGACCACGACCAGAGCCGTCTACACGGCCGCCCAGCAGACCGCCGACTGGGGTGCGATGCTCGGGCCCGGCGACACGCTCGACGTCCGCATCTCCCAGCTCTCCGCCCTCGTCGGGCGGGGCGCGCCCAAGACCGTCACGCTCTTGTTCTGAAGGCCATACCATGTCCGACGCAACCACCCATCTGCTGCTGCCCTACATCCTGGCGGCGCAGGCCCAGAAGCACGTCACCCACAATGAGGCGCTGCGGATCCTCGACGGGCTCGTGCAGCTCTCGGTTCTCGACCGGGGCCTGACCGAGCCTCCCGGAAGCCCCGCCGACGGCGACCGATACATCGTCGCCTCCGGCGCGACGGGCGACTGGGCGGGCTGGGACCTGAACGTCGCGCTCTGGACCGACGGCACCTGGCTTCGCCTGCCGCCACGCACGGGCTGGCGGGCATGGGTCGAGGACGAGGGGCTGCTGCTGGTCTACGACGGGTCCGGCTGGGCCGGGACAACTCCGGCCGCGCTGCAGAACCTCGCGCTCCTCGGGCTCGGCGCCACAGCGGACGCGTCGAACCCGTTCTCGGCCAAGCTGAATGCCGCGCTCTGGACGGCGAAGACCGTGGCCGAGGGCGGCACGGGCGATCTGTTCTATACCATGAACAAGGAGGCTGCGGGCGACGATCTCGGGCTGACGCTCCAGACCGGCTTCGTCACCAAGGCGCTGGTCGGGCTCTTTGGCTCCGACAAGTTCCGTCTCGCGGTCTCGGCCGACGGCAGCACCTTCTTCGACGGGCTCAGCGTCGACAACGCCACCGGCATCGTCGATCAGCCCCGGCTGCCGCGCTTCAAGGCGTACACCAACCACGACAACTACGTGGGCGTAGGCACCTGGACGAAGATCGGCCTGAACAACACCGACTACAACAATCAGGGCGCGTTCGATGCCGCGAACAATCGGTTCGTGGCCCCGGTGGATGGCACCTATTTGTTCGGCGCGACGCTTCTCGACAAGGTCAATTCCAGCACAGCGGCGCGGATGCGCGGGCGGCTCGTTCTGAACAGCGCAAGTGAAATCCGGGGCTCCTATGGTGAGATCAGCGGCGCGCATGTCTCGGATGCCACGGCCCTCTGGCTGCAGACGATTGTGCCGCTGACGGCAGGTGATACCGTCGAGCTCCAGGGGTACTTCCGCGCGCAGGATGGGTATTTTGCGGCCGATCACACGTCCCTTTGGGGCGCGAAACTGGGATGAGTCATTCGTAACAATTGTGTTTCAGAATCGACAAAACGCAATTGCATCACCAGCCATTCGCTGCGAGTTTTATAAACGGCTATGGGGCGGACGAAGCGGACTTGTGCATGTGCGGCTCTTGCTGACGCAGCATCTGTTTGCAGTTGCGGCGCGTTTT
Organism: Roseovarius sp.; assembly: GCA_963691795.1. GTDB lineage: Bacteria > Pseudomonadota > Alphaproteobacteria > Rhodobacterales > Rhodobacteraceae > Roseovarius. The sequence continues at coordinate 1,429,293 of OY829373.1, read as the reverse complement.
ACGCTGCGTTGCAAATAGCGTCGCCAGAGCGGTCATTCCTAGATGCTGCATCGGCCCTTCAACGGATCAAACTTTCGCTGTATATTATTCAGAGCTTAGCGACGTGGACGGGGCAGCCGTTCGTTAGAAAACTGCTTTGGTGCGCTGGTTGGCGGTGACGGTTGCACTTAATGACTCTTTTCCTTCGGAATGGCAGGTTCACAGTGGTCATTGTGTCGACAAACGCGTGTCGTCCAGTGCACTCACTTTAGATCTTCTCAAGCACCTTTCGCGCAACACGAAAGCACTCCAACGCCTGCGGCACGCCGCAATAAATACCAATCACATGGATAATCGCGCGGATTTCATTCTGGGTGACGCCGTTGTTGACCGCGCCACGACAATGGGTTTCCCATTCCTGCATTTTGCCCAAAGCCCCGATCATCGATAGGTTCATCATGGATCGTGTCTTGGCGTCGATCACATCATCGCCCCAACCAAAGCCCCAGCACCAGGCGGTCATCGCCTCTTGAAAGGGGCGCGTGAAGTCATCGGCGGCCGCGAGGTTCTTTTCAACGTACTCTGCGCCGAGTGTGGCCTTGCGTTGCTCCAGGCCTTTTAGGAAAAGGTCTTCGTCGAATGCGCTCATGGTTCAACCTTTCAGTTTGATGGCGACATTTTTTGTCTGCACATAATTCAAGAGGGCTTCGCGCCCTTTTTCGCGCCCGTAGCCCGACTTGCCGAAGCCGCCAAAGGGCGTCTCAACACCGCCAGCGTACCATTCATTGACGAAGACCTGACCTGCACGTAGCTGCCGGGCAGCCGTGGTCGCGCGGTCGAGGTCGCGAGTGAAAACGCCGCCAACAAGCCCATAGGGCGTGCCGTTTGCCAGTCTGATAGCATCCTCGTCCGACCCGAATTTCAGGACCGACAGGACGGGGCCAAAGACCTCTTCATTGGCAATCACCATGTCGGGGGTCACATGCGTCACGATTGTGGGTTCAAGGAACGCGCCCGGAATGTTCAACTTTCGGCCCCCGGTGGCGACTTGCGCGCCTTCACCCTCAGCCGCTCCGACCATGTCGGCGGCGCGGTCGCGCTGTGCCTCAGAGACCATCGCGCCCATGGTCGGGCCAAACTCGGGGTGCTCAAGGCCGGGCCCGACAGTCAAAGACTGCGCTACGCCAACCATGCGTTCGACCAATTCATCATGAATGCTCTCATGCACGATGACGCGGCTCATGGCCGAGCACACCTGCCCTGCGTTGAAATAGATGCCCCAACGGATATCGTTCTCAAAGGACTCCAGATCTGCATCATCATGAACGATAGCGGCAGACTTACCGCCAAGCTCCAACACGCAAGGCACGACGTTCCTGGCCGCTGCACCGGCAATCGCGATGCCGGTCGGGACCGATCCGGTGAACACGATCTGGTTCACCTGTGGGTGGGCCGAAAGGGCGGCACCTGCTTGACTACCCAGACCGCACAGTATGTTGATTGCGCCCTTTGGCAGCCCCACGGTCTCGGCCGCTTGGGCGAACCATGCGTTGCTCAGCGGCGTGAGCTCTGGCGTTTTGATCACGCAAGCATTGCCCGTGGCGAGCGCCGCTGACAAAGACCGTGCCGTCATCTCAACGGGGTAGTTCCATGGAATGATCTAGGCAGACACGCCGAAGGACTCATAGGTCGTGAAATCGAAATAGGCTTTGCCAAGTGCGATCGAGCGCCCCTCAACGGTTTCCGCCTGATTGCCGTAATATTCAAAATAGCGGGCCGCGCCCTCAACCTCGATCCGGGCTTCCCAAAGGGGTTTGCCTTGCTCAAGTGTCAGAACCTGCGCGAGCGCGTCGATATGCTCAAGCAGGTAGCGACCCATGGCTTGCACCATGCGGCCACGCTAAACCGGGCGCAGATCCGAGAGCGCACCAGATACATGCACGCGCTGCGCAGCCATGACCGCGCGATCCACGTCACCCTCGTCTGCAAGCGCATGTTCTGCCAATTTCTCCCCAGTGCCGGGGTTGAACACGTCGATCCGACCCGCGCCGCCATCGACCCACGCACCGTCAATGTAGTTTTGCCAATATGTCTTCATACCGGGGTGATCCGATGCTGATAGAGGTGGTCATAGTGGGGCTTCATCCGCCTGTGGACACGGCGCACGCGTTCGGGCGCGTCGACGACTTCGACGTAGCGCCGCACTTGCGGCGTAAGACCAGTGGATTGCGCAAGATTGGCGTGAAACGACCCGCCATCCCACCAACTATGCGCGGATGGATCGCCACCCGGCTTCCATAACATCGCTTCGGGCAGAAAGGGAATGCCATCAGCGTCGCAAAAGGCCGCAACCATGACAATGCTCAAAATCTTCCATCATTCCGAAGTTCGCTTTGCGCTGGTCCAGCCCGTGAGCGTCATCCGGCACATTCAACATCCAGCCATGCACACCCACGGTGTCTGGCGACATGCGCAAGAAGTCAGATGGGGCAGCGTCGTAGTCAAATGGCGGGCAGGTAAAGCCGACCTGATGGGGAAACAGCTTTTGCGCGGCCGTCCACTTTTGCGGCATCGCCAGATCAGCCATCAATCGCGTCCCGCATCCAGCGTTGCAGGTGCATGACGGGGTGTTCGGAATTCACGCCGCCCTTTGGGTCGACCACCAGCGGACCGGGCACGTAACCACGCGATTTCAGGCCGCGATGGACGCTTTCGACAAGATGGATGTCCTCCTCAACCGTGGTGGCCCGATCCTGCTGCGCGAGCTTGCGCACCTTTTCATCGTCGATGCCATCGACGGAGTACCAGCCGCGCCAGACCACCACATGATCGGCGTCGATGGCACGCCAGTGATAAGTGTTTAGCACGTTCCCCGGGTAGACCTGAAAGCTGAACATCGGCCACAGGAACCAGCTGGAATACTCATGGGAATGGGCGAAGCCTGAAACGATGTCATAGGTCATCTGATCCAGCGCCTGACACTCCGTTGTGTGGCGCAGGCATTTGCCTTGCGGTTGAATGTCGTAGGTTTCGGGCTTCACAACGCCATTGGCAAACGTCGGATGATTGAGCGAGCAGTGATAGCATTCCGAATAGTTCTCGACCGAGACCTTCCAGTTGCAGTTTTCGGGGATCTCGACCCATTCCAGCGGCTTCAGCTCGGCCCAGCTCGGCACCCACTCTTCCAATTCTGCTCGTGCGCCGGGGAACCAGTCTTCCATGGGGGCGGCGTCCGGATCGAGGTTCACGAAAACGAAGCCAAGGAAGGTCTCTGCACGCACTTCCGTCAGACAGATGCTGGATTTGTCGAACCAATCGACCGCTTTGATATTCGGCCCCGCCCGCAACTGGCCGGTCAGTTCATAGGTCCACGCATGATAGGGGCAGACCACGACGCGGGTGGTGCCGGTGCCGCTGACCAACTGATGTGCGCGGTGTTGACAGACATTGTAGAACACACGGATCTTGTCGTCCCGCCCACGGATGGCAAACAGGCTCTCGCCCGCGATCTCAAACGTGGCGTAGTCTCCGGTGTTGATCAGTTCTGACGCGTGACAGCCAAATTGCCATGTCTGTGCCAGCAGCCCGGCATTCTCAACCTCAAAGACCCCAGGGTCGGTATAGTATCGCGCGTCCAGTGACCTGATCGGCTCGTTCATGGCATCCCCTCATGATAAAGACCCAACTGGTGGCGTCGTTTATGAAATGTCTCGACCCGCTGAGGGATTTCGTCGCTGGCGACGGCGATCACGAAGGACAGCAAGGTTTCCAGCAGTGCAATGATGCTGACAGAAGATGGGAAAAACTGCGGAGTTTCCACGGATACAACAAAGCCTTGGTCGGCCATACGAATGATCGGGCTGGCGGGGCTGTCAGACAAAGCCACGATGAGGATGCCCTGCTCGCGCGCAATTTTCACGGCCTCTACGACTTCCGTGCGGTAGGGCTTGCAGGTGATTGCGATCAGAATGTCCCGCCCATCCGCCCAGGCCAGATCATCTACGGGGGTGGACCCTGGCCGGGGGATAGCGTGAAATTCGGTCATCCCCGTCGAGGCCAGATAGGTGAAGTTGCGCGCAACGGAGTTGTTCACCCCTACACCCAGAGTGAAGACTCGACGGGCGTTCCAAATGGCCTCAGCCGCAAGTTTCAGTTTGTCAGTGGAGATACCTGCAAAAGTTTCTTCGATATTCGCCATCACGTCACGGACCATGTCTGCGTAAAGCCCGCCAAGATCGCCGGATTTGGAAATGTCTTGCAGCCACCGCGCCCGATCCGGGAAATCCGCGGATCCCTTACGGATGGCGTCACGGAAGGGTGCGCGGAAATCCTCGTAGCCTTCGAACCCGACCTGCCGCGCCATGCGCACAACGGTGTTCGGCTTTACTTTCGCGGCCTCGGCAATCTCGCGCACTGTGGACACGCCCACGTCGCGCGGATTCTCCAGAACATAGGTCGCGGCCTTGCGGGCCTCTGGCGTCAGCTCTGCCAGCTCCCCGGCCAGTCGTTCAAGAATCGTGGATGATACATTTGTCCCATTCATGATTGACGATGGTACCTTTGTCCGCTTAGCCTGTCGAGAGGAAAAACGACTCATTGAAGGACAATCCATTGGCGCACGAATTTCCCAGCCACACGCGCGTCGTCATTGTCGGTGGCGGCGTTATGGGCGTCGGCCTCGCCTACCATCTTGGTCACGAAGGCTGGGGCGAGGACACGGTGCTTCTTGAAAAAGCCGAACTGACATCGGGCAGCACGTGGCATGCGGCGGGGCAGATCACCCATTCAACCTCCAGCTTCGGCCTGGGCAAATGCGTGGACTACAACATCGGTCTCTATTCCGGCGCTCTTGAGCAAGAAACCGGACAACCCGTGACGTGGCATGGCTGCGGGTCCTTCCGGTTGGCCTACACCGAGGATGAGATGGACTGGCTGCGTCACACGTTGTCGGTGGGCCGCTCACTTGGGTTCAACATCGAATTGGTCGGCCCGGCCGAAATCGCCAAGCTGCATCCTTTCTATAATCTCGATGGTGTCATTGGCGCGTTGCATACACCCGATGATGGGCATGTTGACCCGACAAATGTGACCATGGCGATGGCCGCGGGCGCTCGGCAGAAAGGTGTGCGGATCATCCGGCACTGCCGGGCCACCAACATCACGCAACTGGCCAACGGTGCATGGCAGGTTGAGACCGAGAAAGGGACGATCACTTGTGAACATGTGGTCAATGCAGGCGGCACATATGCCCGCCAGATGGGCGAGTGGTCCGGCCTGCAACTGCCAATGACCTCAATGACCCACCACTACTTTGTCACGGAGCCTGTGCCTGAGTTCGAAAACCTGGACACCGAACTCCCCGTGATCCGTGATGACAAAAAAGTCTCCGGCTACATTCGGATGGAGCAGAAGCGCGGGCTGATCGGGATCTATGAAAAGGAGAACCCAAACTCAGTCTGGCACGATCATTGTCCATGGGATTACGAAAACTGGCTGTTTGACGCCGACTACGACCGCGTCATGCCGTATCTTGAAGAAAGCCTGAACCGCATGCCGATCTTCGCTGAACTCGGCATCCAGCGCGAGGTCCACGGTGCGATCAGTCATCCGCCTGACGGCAACCCGCTGATCGGCCCCGCACCCGGTGTCCGCAACTACTGGTGCTGCTGCGGCACGCAGATCGGGATCGGCTGGGGGCCCGGTCTAACGCGTGAACTGGCTCGGTGGATGGTGAATGGCGCGGCGGATATTTCGATGCGCGACTATGACCCCCGTCGCTTTGGCAGCTATGCCACTAAGGAGTGGCAGGTGGTAAAGGCGGAAGAAGACTATTGCCTGCGCCACGAAATTCCGTTTCCGCATTTCAACCGCCTTGCTGGACGGCCTGTCAAACCCTCGCCACTGCATGACCTGCTGAAATCAAAAGGCGCGGTGCATGAAGAAGTCTACGGCTTCGAACGCCCCCGCTTCTTCGCCAAAGGCATCGCGCAAAAGGATCACTATTCCTTCAACCGCACGCCTGTCGACGACATGGTCGCAGCCGAAGTCAAAGCCGTCCGTAACAGCGTTGGCATCATGGACGTGACCGCCTTTACCAAGGTGCTGATCTCTGGCCCCGACGCCTATGCGCTGCTGGATCGCCTCACCGCGAACCGGATGCCGCAGAAGGTCGGGTCGATCACCTTGACCCATATGCTGAACCGCGCGGGCCGGATTGAGCTGGAAACCACCATCGTACGGATGGCTGAGGACAAGTTCTATCTGGTCTGCGCCGCGTTCTTTGAGCAGCGCTTACTGGATCATCTGGCCCACAACCGCGCCGAAGAGGAGGTGACGATCGCAGCCTTGTCCTCTGAATGGAGCGCCCTGTCGTTGAACGGCCCGAAGGCGCGCGACGTGCTGGAGGCCTGCACCGATGCGGACCTGTCGAACGCCGGTTTCCGCTGGTTGTCTGCTCAGGACATCAACGTGGCTGGCCACAAAATCTGGGCGTTCCGCATGTCCTATGCAGGTGAACTGGGCTGGGAATTCCACATGCCTAACACCGCCTGTCTGGACGTCTACAATGCGTTGTGGACCGCGGGCGAGGCCCACGGCATCGCCGACTGCGGCTCCTTCGCGATGAACGTCATGCGGATGGAGAAAGGCTTCAAGGGAGCCAGTGAACTCACCAATGAGGTGACGCTGGCCGAGGCCGACGTGCTGCGGTTTGCGCGCGCGGACAAAGACTATCTCGGCCGCGACAAGACGCTAAACACCGACCTACCTTGGGTCTGCGCTTATCTGGAAATTGAACCCGATGGGATCGCCGACGGTCACGGAGGTGAAGCGGTTCTGCACGATGGGCGGGTCGTGGGGTCAACGGCATCGGTGGCTTACGGGCCGACGGTCGGAAAAATCCTCGCGTTTGCCTACGTCAAACCTGGCGCCGCGCAGCCCGGCACCGCGCTTGAGGTTATCATTCACGGAAAACCAAGAGTTGCCCGTGTCTTGGGGGAACCCGCCTATGATCCACAAAGCCTGCTGCCACGCGCCGACGTGACCCGTGAGGCCGCGGAATGACCTTTCCCGACACGATGACGGCGATGGTCACGATGGGGCATGGCGATCTTGACCAGATAGTTCTGCACACCGATTGGCCGCGCCCGGAGCCGGCGGCCGATGAGGCCCTGATCAAGGTGGGGGCCTGCGGGCTCAACAACACGGATGTGAACACGCGATCGGGGTGGTATTCCAAATCGGTGACGGAGGCCACAACCGGCGGCGCGTTTAAAGAGGTCGGCGAGGACGACCCAACCTGGGGCGGTGCCCCCATCGCATTTCCACGCATCCAAGGCGCGGATGTTTGCGGCAAAATCGTTGCGGTTGGTGCGGATGTTGATCCGTCCCGCATTGGCGAACGGGTGATAACAGACGGTTGGCTGCGCGACGCCGATGACCTCGATAACCTTTATGAGACTGGCTATTTCGGGTCCGAGCGTGACGGTGGTTTTGCCGAATACACAACAACGCCTGCGCGCAACGCCCTCGCCATCAGTTCGAACCTGAGCGACGCTGAACTCGCGACGTTCTCTTGTTCCTATTCGACCGCCGAGGGTATGCTCACCCGCGCCAACCTCACCGAGCGCGACACCGTCTTGATCCCGGGTGCTTCCGGCGGAGTCGGGGGGGCATTGGTCCAATTGGCAAAGCGGCGTGGCGCGCGCGTGATCGCGATGGCTTCCGAGGCGAAACACACGGATGTCGCAAAACTCGGGCCGGACAGGATATTGCCTCGCGCGCCTGAAGATCTGCGGGCGGTGCTAGGGGATGAGCGGATCACCGTCGTTGCAGATATCGTAGGCGGTCCGTACTGGCCGACGCTCATCGATATCCTTGAACGCGGCGGGCGATATACCTGTTCGGGCGCAATCGCTGGTCCAATGGTCGACCTTGATCTGCGCACGTTCTATCTGCGCGACCTGACCTTCACCGGCTCGACCGTAATCCCCCCTGAGGTCATGCCAAACCTGATCAGCTATATCGAACAGGGCGAAATCAGACCCGTGCGCGCCGCGACATACCCGTTGGACCAACTCCGCGAGGCGCAAGCCGCATTCATCGCCAAGTCCCACACCGGCAATATTGTGGCCGTGCCATGAAAATCACTCGCATCTCTGTCTATCAAGTCGACTTACCGTTGGAGCACCCCTACTGGCTTTCTGGCGGTCGGCTGAAGTTCGAGGTTCTGGACGCAACACTTGTTAAGGTCGAAACAGACTCAGACCTGACAGGCTGGGGCGAAGGCACGCCTTGGGGGCACACCTATGTTCCCGCGCATGGGCCGGGCATCCGCGCAGGCATAGAGACGATGGCCCCTTTGGTCCTCGGGCTTGATCCGCGCAAAGTCCCGGATGTTGAGCGTGCCATGGATCTTGCCCTGCCGGGGCACCTTTATGCCAAAAGCCCCGTCGACATGGCGTGTTGGGATATTGCCGGGCAAGCGGCGGGCTTACCCATTGCCGATCTTATGGGGGGTGGATCGCGCACACCGCGTCCAATCGCGTCCTCCGTGGGGGCCAAGACGATCGAGGAAACCCGCGCGGTGATCGACCGCTATCGTCAGCGCGGCTATGTCGCCCATTCAGTCAAGATCGGTGGTGACGTGGCGCGCGACATTGCGCGCATTCGGGACGTTGAAGACATTCGCCGCGAGGGTGAAATCGTTCTGTATGATGTGAACCGCGGTTGGACGCGGCAACAGGCGTTGCGTGTCATGTCCGCGACCGAAGACCTGAACGTGATGTTTGAACAGCCGTGCGAAACGCTGGATGACATCGCGGCGATCCGAGGAAAACACGCCGCGCCCGTGTCCGTGGATGAGGCGCTCGTGACCTTGCAAGACGCCGCCCGCATCGCGCGGGACGGGCTGGCAGAAGTCTTTGGTATCAAGCTGAACCGCGTGGGCGGCCTGACCAAGGCGGCGCGGATGCGGGACATCGCGCTGGCCCACGGGATCGACATGTTTGTCATGGCGACGGGCGGCACCGTTCTGGCCGATACCGAGGCGCTGCACCTGGCTGCAACGATCCCGGACGCCAACTGTCACGCGGTTTGGGCGTGCCAGGATATGATCACCATAGACATTGCAGAAGGGCGTGGACCCCGCAACAAAGACGGTCATTTGCATCTCCCAGAAGAGCCCGGTCTTGGCGTTCATCCCGATGAAAATGCTTTGGGCGATCCGGTGGCGGTCTATACATGAAGGTCAACCGCATCACCCTTTGGTCCGTCGACCTGACCAGCCATGAAACCTACTACATGGCCGAGGGCAAAACCTGCGACACGGTCAAATCTCTTGTTCTGTGTCTGGAAACCGACACCGGCTTGCAAGGCTGGGGCGAGGTTTGCCCGATCCCGCACTACCTGCCTGCTTTTGCCGATGGGGTGCCCAGTGCAATCACCGAAATGGCGCCGGAACTCCTCGGCATCAGCCCCTTCGGTGTCGACGCGCCCATGCGCAAACTCGATGGCTTTCTACAGGGCCATATGCATGCGAAATCCATCGTGGACATGGCGCTCTGGGATCTGTTCGGTAAAGCGGTGGAGCAACCGCTCTATACGCTGCTTGGCGGTCGTACGCGGGCGGATATGCCGCTTTATCACTCGATCACTTGCATCGCGCCCGATGAGATGGCCCGGATCGCGTGTGACGCCTATGCCACCGGGATACGTCAGTTTCAGGTGAAACTGGGTGCGGATGCAGATTGGCAGGCAGATGCGGAGCGTCTGATCAAGGTGCGCGAGGCGGTGGGTGCTGGCCCATTGGTCTACGGCGATTGGAACTGCGGCGCGACGAAGTTGCATGCCACCCGCACAGGTCGTGCGGTTGCCCATCTCGACGTGATGCTGGAACAGCCCTGCAAGACGCTTGAAGACTGCGCCGCCGTCAGAAACGCCACCGGTCTGCCTATGAAGATCGACGAGGGCGCCTTTGATCTGGCATCGCTTATGCGGGCAGCAGAGTTGGGCGTGTTGGATGCAGTCGCCCTGAAACTGTCGAAATTCGGTGGCCTCTCGGCGATGCGTCGCGCGAGAGATCTGACCGTGCATCTGGGCGCGGAAACCTGCGCCGAATGCACCTGGGGCTCAGATATCGTAACCGCCGCTTCGCTGCACTTTGCGGCCTCGACGCCCCGTGGTGCTCTCCTGAACACATGTGATCTATCGTCTTACGTTTATCCGCGCATCGCGCCCGATTGCCCGACGCGCCAAGACGGCCGCATCGCACCACCCGAGGGGCCGGGTCTCGGGGTGACACCGGACCCGGATGTGCTCGGCACACCTATCCTTGAGTTGGACTGACCCGATGCAGAAATTGACCACCCAATCCGAATGGATCGCCCGCGCCCAATCCGTCCTGCCCGCAGGCGGCTTTGGCAATTTTGACCCCGGCATCGTGATTGCGCGCGGCGAGGGCAGCCATGTGTGGGACGAGGACGGCAACAAATATATCGACTACCTGATAGGATCCGGCCCCATGCTGCTCGGGAACGGCCACCCGGAAGTGATGGAGGCAGTGTTGGAACAGCTTCCCAAAGGCATGACATTCTTCGCCAACAACGCCAAAGGCATCGAACTTGCCGAGGCGATCATTGATGCCGTGCCATGTTGTGAGCAGGTGCGGTTCGTCGCGTCGGGCGGTGAGGCCGACATGTATGCCATCCGCCTCGCCCGCGCCTATACGGGTCACGACAAGATCCTGAAATTCGAGGGCGGTTATCACGGCATGAGCGCCGAGGCACAGATGAGCCTTGCGCCCTCAGCTCGCGTCAACTTCCCGCAAGCCGTGCCAGACAGCGCCGGCATCCCGCAGGGCGTGGCCGATCAGATGTTGATCGCGCCATTCAACGATCTTGCGGCAGTCGAGGCCTTGCTGAACGAGCATGACGACATCGCCGCCATCATCGCCGAACCGCTGCAAAGGATCATCCCCGCTGCCCCCGGCTACCTTCAGGGCCTGCGCGACCTGTGTGACAAACACAGCGTCCTGCTGATCTTTGACGAGATCGTCACGGGGTTCCGGCTGGCCTATGGCGGTGCGCAGGAACGCTACGGCGTGACGCCGGATATTTGCACTCTGGGCAAGATTATTGGCGGGGGTTTTCCGCTCGCCGCTCTCGGGGCCGGCGCCGAGATCATGCAGCACTTCGACAAATCCATCGTTGGTGGCGAAAAATGGCTGATGCAGTTGGGCACCCTCTCGGGCAATCCGATTGCGGCGGCGGCGGGTCTCAAGACGATGGAAATCCTGAAACGTGAAGGTAACTACGATCGCCTCCGCGACATTGGCCGCACATTGCAACAGATGCAGAGCAATGCCCTCGATACTGCTGGGATCCCCCACCAAATCTGCGGGGATGAGACGTTGTTCGATATCTTCTTCACGGCAGACGCGTGCCGTGACTATCGCACAGCCAAGCATGACGATCCCGCACGGAATGCAACCTACAATAAGGCGCTGCGTCAGCATGGGATATTCAAGTCACCGGGAAAGCTCTATCCGTCACTGGCGATCACCGCAGAGGACCTGGAGAAGACGAAATTCGCAGTTGAACAGGCTGTGAAATCGATTTCACCGACCTGAGAGGCATGTAATTTCCTGGAATTAGAACATCTGCGGTCTGCACAGCGCTCCCCAGTCATTAGTTTGATATCGGTTATTGCCACCCAAAACACAAAGAACCGATTCAAAATGGCGAACGGCAGTGCCGCTCGCCAAAGTAAACTAAATCTCGATACGCTCTGCAATGCTCAGAGCATCTTCGAGTTCAACGCCCAGATAACGAACGGTGCTGTCGATTTTGGTGTGACCAAGCAACAGTTGGACGGCACGTAGATTACCGGTCTTGCGATAGATTTCCGCCGCCTTTGTCCGGCGAAGTGAGTGCGTACCGTATCCGCTGGGTTCCAACCCGCTTGCTGTAACCCAATCACGAACCATTCGAGCATACTGACGCGTCGATATGTGTGGGCGGTCATGGAAACGGCTTGGAAACATGAACCGGCAGGCGAACATCTATGGTAATCTGGCCCATGCAAGTACCGACTCGCGCGTGTTTTCCGTCAGTTCAAACTGAACGGGTCGCTTGGTCTTGCTATGGATGACCGAAACTCTTTCGCGAACGCGTTCATCCTTAACAAGATCGTGTACCGCGAGTTTGACCAAATCGCAGCCACGCAACTTGCTATCGATCGCGACGTTAAACAAAGTCAGGTCTCGTAATTTGCCCGCGAGTTCTAACCGTGCGCGGATCGCCCATACCTGCTTTGGCAGCAACGGCCGTTTTTGACCGATGATACGCCCCTTGTTCCAGGTTCTGCGTTTCGGGGTGACTGCGGGGAGTTGGACTCTTGGCATGACATGCCCTCCATTCCTCCCTCCGTGCCCTGTCATCAGCACCGCGCTGACAGCGAAAACTTAGCATATCTTGAACGGCCGCTTCCTTAACTGCACAATGTCGCAATTCACTTTGCACATGCGGCATTTTTCGCGCTGCGTGCGCTCGCAGCGTGAAAAATGAATTTACAGGTTGGGCTCGGAGCGGGCATTCTCTGCGCCTTGCATGAGCGGCGGCTTTCCTGGTTTGACGGAAAACAAGCAGATAAGTTTGGGGCATCTTTCCAGATGGAGAAGGTTCGACACCGGTCCCACCCCCACCGCCACAAACCACTCACGAACCCTCGCTGAGGTCCCTGACGGGGCCTTTTTTCTTTCTGTTTCAAAGGGGTTTAGCGAGGCCATTCGACTTTCGAAGACTGGGGCTTCGTCCGAAATCGGTCTCCGAACGCCCCGCGTCTCTTTCCGTCCGCCCTTCACCCAAATCGAGACGGATTCAAAAACTTACGTATTTTCCGATGCTTGCCAGAAATGGGCTGCGCCGCAGTTGAGGCAACTTCGACCGCTATCGATGCAACCAGAGACACCCGGAGGCGGCGTGGTAGTGCGAGATGGTGAGAAAGCCTTGGTAGGTTGGGCCACAACCAAGTCGGGCGACACTGCTCCCGCGACAGTGGTCGACGGATCCCAGACCAGTCATTCGCTGCAGCTTGCAGTAAGGACCGAGATGCGGACAAAGCGGATCTTTCTGTTCGCAAAGCGAGTGACCGCAAAACGGTCTACTGCCGCAGTGCGACACACAGCGCGTTTTCTCCCGCGCGGCTGTGAGACGCTCATATTGCAGCTGTTCAACGCGCCTCAGGGCTTACCGCGGACATAAGCGTAAACCTTGGTGTGACTCTTCAGCTTATTGCCTGTGTTCAACCAATTTATTGATCCAAGGCTCGAAGTTCTGCCCCGTCTTCGCAGACAAAGATAGAACGGTCGCCCTTGGATTGACCTCAGCAATGTTGCTACGACATGCATCTTCGTCGAATTCAACAACCTCCGCGATGTCCATCTTGTTAATCAAAACCACTTCGGCGGCGCGAAACATGTGCGGGTACTTCAACGGTTTGTCCTCACCCTCCGTCGTCGAAATCACCGCCACTTTCATCCGTTCGCCAAGATCGAACATTGATGGGCACACCAGATTTCCCACATTCTCAATCATCAGGATCGAGCCGGGTTCAGGGTTCAGCTGCTCCACGGCATCGGCGATCATGTCCGCCTCAAGATGGCATCCAGCGCCGGTGTTGATCTGCAAGGCTTTTGCCCCGGCATCGCGCACCCGTTCCGCATCATTGGATGTCATCTGATCCCCTTCGATCACATAGATCGCGCGTTTGCCCTTCAGTTCGCGGATCGTGCGTTCCAGCAAGGTTGTTTTTCCGGACCCGGGCGAGCTCACCAGATTCAGGGCAAGAACACCGCGGCCTTCGAACCAGCCCCGGTTGCGGGCCGCGATCTGATCATTCTTGGACAAAACGGCCTGTTCCAGTGAAATGACCTCACCGTTTGGCCCATGCACATGAGGTTTGTCTTCTCCCTCATGGGGCTGGTGATGATGGTGGTCATGGTCGTGATGATGACCGTTTGAGTGGTCATCCGCCTGCACAAGCCCGCCATGCCGGATCAGCGTCTCAACGCCTGTAGCAGGGTCCACCATTTTCACTTCATTGGTCGGATCAGAGCATCCACATTTTCCGCACATTACGCCATCTCCCGATATTCGAATTCTTTGATTAAGAACGTGTCGCCCTCAGCTTCCTCAATTTCCAATGAGGCACCTGTGAGCAGGCTATCTTGCGTCACGATATCCCAACAGAACTGCAATGCGGTCGTTTCCACGCAGGCCAGCGGCCCGACCGACAGTTTTACCCGCGCCACAGGCTTGTCGCCCGCGTTCTCGGTCACGATGGACACGATGTTCCGGGAAAGGCCCAGTTCATGCATGGGCCGCCGCCCCGAAGGCCAAGGGGGCCGTTTCCGCAATGATCATCCCGCCGATCACAATCGCCACCACGCCCGCCGTCACGATCAATCCGCGATGCAACAGTGTTGCACTGCGTTCTGCAAAATTGAGCGGCCAATAGACCGCAAAACTCAGCACGCCCATACCCAGGATTGAGCCGATACCGAAAACAAGCACGTAACCCAAGGCGACGCCCGGTGTCTGTGTGCCCGCCGCCGCAAGCGCCAGAAGCCCGGCAGAACCTGCCATACCATGCACTAGTCCCACGGCGAGCGGCGCCAGAAGCCCGCGCTTGGAATGCGCGTGCTCATGCGGATCTCTATCATGGCTGATGCGCGAGGATTTGTGAGAATGCGCGTGAAAATGCGGAGCAGCCTCGCCCGCGTGGCGGTGCACATGGAAATGTACCCGGTCACGCCATAGACGCCACAGAACGTGCAAGCCAAGCCCAACAAGCATCACGCCCACGGCAAACTCTAACTGCGCGCTGCGGCTTTCGGTCAATTGCGTGCCCAAGACTAGCACGGCGCCGCACACGGTAAAAAGCGTGATCGTGTGACCCGTGCCCCAAGCGCATCCCCGCAAAGTCAGCATCTTCCAGCTGCGGGATTTGTCTTTGGCGGCAATCCCACCCATGGCGGCCAGATGATCGGCCTCAAACGCATGCGCCATGCCGATCAAAAACCCCAGTCCCAGAAATCCCAACATCAACAAATCCTCGGCAGTTGCTCACCCACGAGCATGTCAACAATGCGCCCACCCCCGAAAAGGGTTTGCATGATTACTCGGCCCGGATGGGCCTGCGTGGCTTTCCCGATGACAACGGCTCCCTTGCCCGCATCCGTGGCACGCATGGCGGTCAATGCAGCCTCGGCCTCAGCTTCAGGCACGAACAGCACCAAAGTGCCTTCATTGGCCAGGTAGAGCGGGTCGAGACCAAGGATTTCACACACGCCTTTGACCTCTGTTCGCAGCGGCAAAGCGTTTTCGTCAATCTCAATGCCGCAGCCGGCGGCCTCTGCGATCTCATTGAGCGCGGATGCCAGCCCACCACGCGTCGCATCACGCGCCGCGCGTACGTCCACGGCGTCGCATGTCGATGACATCAAGGTATTCAACGGCTGGCAGTCGCTGGGGATTTCGACGCTCAGCGCCATGTCGCCCCGCGCCGCTAGAATGGCCGCGCCGTGATCGCCCAACACACCGTTGACGATGGCTACATTGCCGGGCTGGACGCGCGTGGCGTTAAGGTTCCGGCCCGCCGGGATAACCCCGACGCCCGAGGTCGTAACGAAGACCCCATCCGCCGATCCGCGTTCGACGACTTTGGTGTCGCCCGTTACGATCCGTACTCCGGCCTCATCCGCCGCTGCGCGCATCGACGCAACGAGGCGGCGCAAGAGGGCCACATCCGTGCCTTCCTCGATGACAAAAGCCGCAGACAACCACAGCGGCTCTGCGCCACCGACGGCAAGGTCGTTGACGGTCCCACACACCGCAATCTTGCCGATATCGCCGCCCGGGAACTCCAGCGGAGAGACCACAAAACCATCTGTCGTAAAGGCCAGTTGCGAACCGGGCGACGCCAACGCCGCGTGGGTCAGACGGGCCTGATCTTCCATGCCGTCGGGTTCAAAAGCCGCAACAAACACGTCTTCGATCAGATCCCGCATCGCCTTGCCGCCGCCGCCATGGGCCAGTGTGACCGTGTCGGTTTTCATGCGTCTGATGGCCTGGTTCATTCTGCGGCCTCAAGCTCTTCGACACCGCCATACTGGTAGTAGGCGGCGCACGCCCCTTCCGAGGAGACCATCAGCGCACCAAGCGGCATTTCCGGCGTGCAGCCCGTGCCAAATTGCGGGCATTGGCGCGGCTTCAAACGGCCGGTCATGACGTCGCCGCAGGCACAGCCTTCCGGCTCGGGGATAAACCGTGTCAGGCCCTTCCCATAGCCCACGCCAAACTTTTCTTCCGCATCATACCGCGCGTATTTTCCGCGGATTCGAAGGCCCGAGCTGTCAATCTCACCCAGGCCCCGCCATTCAAATGTCGGGCGCGCTTCATAGACATCCTCACAAGCCGCGATCGACACCGGATTGCCCTCATCAGGCACGACGCGCGAATACTGGTTCTCAACCTCGGCCCGCCCATCGCGAATCTGCTCCAGCACCATCAGGACCGATTGCAGCAGGTCGATGGGTTCAAACCCGGCAACAACGATGGGTTTACCATAATCGCGCGCGATGAAACGGTAAGGTTCGACGCCGATGACCATCGACACATGACCAGGGCCGACAAAACCATCCAAAATCATATGCGGGTCATCCAGCAGGACCTTGATTGGCGGTGGCACGGTGATGTGATTGCAAAAGACCGAGAAATTCGTGAGGTCCTCTGCCGCAGCTTGTTGGATCGACAAAGCGGTGGAGGGCGTCGTGGTCTCAAACCCAAGTCCAAAGAACACCACTTCGCGATCCGGATTGCGCCGGGCCAGTTCCAGCGCATCAAGGGGGGAGTACACCATCCGGATGTCTGCCCCATCAGCCTTGGCCTGCAACAGGGATTTCTGCGTGCCCGGGACTCGCATGGCATCCCCGAAAGTCGTGAAAATCACCTCTGGCCGCTCAGCCAGTTCAACGCATTCATCCACGCGGCTCATCGGCAGAACGCAGACAGGGCAACCGGGACCATGGATGAACTCCAACCCCTCGGGCGTCAGCTTATCAAGGCCGTAGCGAAAAATCGCGTGCGTGTGCCCGCCGCAGATCTCCATGATATGGACAGGTTTTTCCTTGGTCGCCCCAATCTCATCAATCACGGTTGCGATCTGGGCCAGCAGGCCTTTGGCCGCTTTGGGATCACGGAACTCTTCTGCATATTTCATGACGCCTGCTCCATCATCTTCTGACTTTCGCGCATCGCCTCAATCTCTTCCTGCGCCTCGCCCAGCATCTTGAGAACCTCCATCGTCTTGGCGGCCTCTTCTTCGTTGATGCGGCTCATGGCGAAGCCCACATGGATCAGCGCCCAGGCTCCGATCAGGTCATCAACAGGCCCGTCGCCCGCAATGCAGGCCACATTCACCTCACGTCGCACGCCAGACACATCCGCGATGGCCAGCTTCTTTTCCGCTGACGAAATCTCGACAATCTGGCCGGGAATACCCAGACACATGGTTCATCCTCCCTTTCTAAGATGCGCAAGGCCGACAACCGCTTGCCCAAGCGACAACCCGCCATCATTGGCTGGCAGGTTTTGATGGGTGAGTACGTTCAGCCCGAGGGTTTGCGCCTCGTGCTGGACCAATTGGGTAAGTGTTGCGTTCTGAAAGCAGCCGCCGCTGAGCGCGACGGTGTCGATGGGGCTGTCATCGGTCAGACGGTGGATCATCTTGCCAATGGTCTTGGCGAGCCCGCGATGGAACCGCGCAGACATCACGCCAACGGGTGTGTGAAGCAAAAGATCGCCCAGCATCGCCCGCCAGACGGCGAGGGGTTCGATATAGGGCAATCCCTTTCCGCCCATCAGCGGGATGGAAAACGGATAGGCCAATTCATCAGGCTCATCGATCGCGTCCGGATCAAGCCGTGCCTCAAACGCCATGGCCGCCTGTCCTTCATAGCTTTGCCGATCCCAAGCAAGCCCTGCGATGGTCGCGGCGGCATCAAAGAGCCGCCCGCAAGACGAGGAAAGCGGGCAGTTTGTGCCAGAGGTTTTCATGGCATCCAGCGCGTCGCGCGGGGCGTCTTCCAGGCGGCGGATCAGGTCAAGATCGCCGAAATTCATCTTCAGCTCTGGCCAAGACATCTCAGCCGTAAGATGCGCATAGGCATTGCGCCAGGGTTCGCGAACTGCCGCCGTACCACCCAACAAGGCCACGGGTTTCAATAGACCGACACGGCGGTAGCCTTCGTAATCGGCGATCATAAACTCACCGCCCCAGATCGTCCCGTCATCGCCCAGCCCAAGGCCATCCATCGCCACTCCAAGCACCGGCGGCGCATCAAAAGCCCGCGCATTATCCGCAAGGCAGGCCGCAATATGCGCATGATGATGCTGCACTTCGATCACCGGCGTATCGCCCGCAATCTCATACCCGCGCTTGGTCGACAGATATTCGGGATGCGCGTCGACAATGATGGCATCCGGCGCATGATCATAGAAATCGCGGTAAAGGCTCAGATTGCGCGCCGCATCGTCAAAGGTTGCCACATCTTCCAGATCGCCCATGTGCTGGCTGGGGATCGCGCGCGCGCCATCCGTCAGGCAGAACGTGTTCTTCAGCTCACTTCCCATGGCAATCACGCTGAGGTCTTCAGGCGCGCCTTGAGGCAGAGTGATCGGTTTAGGCGCGTAGCCGCGCGCGCGCCGTATCATGGTCAGAGACGTTGGATCGACCCGCACGACACTGTCATCCACGCGGTTCTCAATATCGCGGTTGTGCAACAGGGCGAAGTCGGCGACGCCCGCCAACTCGCGCCGCGCCTCATCGTTGTCAATGCATTGGGGACGGCCAGAAATATTGCCCGACGTCATGACAACCGGGCGCTTCATGCGGCGCAGCATCAGGTGATGCATCGGCGTATTGGGCAGCATGAAGCCCAGCCGATCCAACCCGGGCGCTATGCCATCCGGCAGGGCCCCATCGAGGGCTTTCAACAAAACAATCGGGGCTTCTGATGATCCCAGAAGCCGTTCTTCTTCCTCCGACAGCTCTGCGTAGCGCCGGATCACATTCAAATCCCGCGCCATCAAAGCAAACGGTTTGTCCGGGCGCCGCTTACGGTCGCGCAGGTCCTGCAGCACATCGGCTTTCGTGGCGTCACAGGCCAGATGAAACCCGCCCAGCCCCTTCACCGCCACGATATGGCCGTTCATTAAGGCCCCGCCCGCCGCGTCAACATCATCCATCATCGAAAACGCTTCGAGGTTCACCGCACCGCCGCCCAGCTTTTCAAGCCATGCTTTGGGCCCGCAGCTGTGGCACGCGATGGGTTGGGCGTGAAAGCGGCGATCTTCGGGATTGTCGTATTCGGCCTGACACTCCGGGCACATGTCAAATGCAGCCATGGTCGTGGTTGCACGGTCATAAGGCGCTGATTTCACAATCGAAAGCCGCGGACCGCAATTGGTGCAATTGGCAAAGGGATAGCGGTAGCGCCGCTGAAAAGGATCACGCACCTCGTCGAGGCAGTCGGCGCAGACGGCCATATCCGGCGTCACGGTGACCCGGCTTGTACCGGTATCGGACGGCGTGATTTCAAACTGCGCGGGGGCTTCAGGGGGCAGATCAAACGTCTCGATCTGTTCGATCTGCGCCAGCACCGGCAAAGACATCCTGAGCCGGGCCTCGAACTCATCCACCGCCTGACCCCAAAGCCGGATTTCGACGCCGCGTGCGGTGTTCTTCACATCACCTGTCAGACCCAGTTCATTGGCCACGCGCCAAACCGTCGGGCGAAATCCCACGCCCTGCACCTGGCCTTGGATGATCAGGCCCTGCGCCGTCATGATGCGGTTTTCCACAGCAGAACGCGGTTGTTGCCGCTATCCGCAATGGCGACAAGTCCGCCCCGGGCGCTGAGCCCATAGGGCCAACACACGCTGTCACGTCGTGCGATGCCCCACCCATTGTCGCCCTTTGAGGCAAAATCGCTCTGTCCAGTCAGGCCGCTGGCTGGCGGTGCGATCCCGGCCTCGGACCAGCCCACAAGACGGGAGTTTGCTGTGTCGCCAACGATCAGCTCATCGCCATCGACCGCGAGGGCGTACGGCATATTGAGCGCCTTGGAACTGGGGTAGTAATTGGCCATGTTGTGATCGCAGGCCGCGAAATCGGATTGCCCGATCAGCCCGTCACAGGGATGCCCGTTGGCGGATGGCAGGCCATCCGACCACAGCATCACCCGGTTGTTGCCGGCATCTGCCACCGCCAGCTGACCATTCCACAAAACCGCCGCATGGGGCCAGCGCATCGACATAGCGCTGACATCCTCGCCCGCATTTTCATCGCGCGACGTGAAACTGTCCTGCCCCAAGACCAAATCGGCGGGCTGACCGGTTTCCAGCACGTCATCCCAGACCAGAATACGCCGATTGCCGGTATCACACACGACCAGTTTGTCGCCAACCGAACTGACCCCATAGGGCCAATGCAGTGTCGACGCCGTCGGCGCGTCAGACCCACGATTGGCCAAAACGCTATCTGCCTCAACCTGCCCCAGAATGAAATCTGCGGGTCGGTTATGGCGCGTGGGCGGGGTACGCCAGACCAGAACACGGTGATTCCAAGGATCCGCAACCACCAGACCGCCGCGCCATTCCGCAACCCCGGTTGGAACGTTCAGACTGAAATCGGTCGGGGTGACCTTGGCATTGCGCCCCTCGTTTTCGAAACTCGGCTGACCAATCAGAATGTCCGCGGGTCGGTTATCCTCAGTGGGTGTCTGTGACCAACCCAAAAGGCGATGATGCCCAGTGTCCGACACCCAAAACGACCCGTCAGAATGCAAGCATACGCCGCGTGGACCAAAGAGCGTCTTGTCAGACGGTTGCAAAGCGGCGGCAAACTCTCCTTCGGTCCAGCCCAAAACACAATCCGGACCGGTGGGGTCCAGCAAGGGCGCCCCCGGCTCCTCTGTGCCAGGCGCTTTGATCGGCTCAAAGGAAGGGGCAAGGGAGACCTTCACTGCGTCACTCGAATTTCGATCCGGTCGCCGACGACTCGAACACCATGGGGCTGCAATTGCACTTCGGGCGCGGTCAGACACTCGCCGCTTTCAAGCGAGTATTTGAACTCATGGTAAGGGCAGGTGATGAACCCATCGGCAATCTCGCCCCCGTCCATCGCCATGCCCATATGCGCGCAGGCATTTTCAAAACAGGTGACGCGGTCGCCGAACCGGGAAATGAAGACCGAATGGCCGTCAACCTCGAATACTTGGGTCGAACCATCGGGGACATCGTCCAGATCTGCCGCTTTGCTCCAACCCTCTTTCTGGTAGGCCGCAAAAGGAGAGGTGAAATGGACCTGATCCCCACCGCCGCCGCCCAGGCCCTTCGCTTGCTTCACGTCGGTGATTTGCGGAACTTGTTCCTGGATCGCCTTTTTGACCCCGGCATAGAACGTCAGTGCAGAGGCCGGACACCCGTCGCAAGCGCCCAAGAAACGCACCGTCGCAGTTGCATCTTCGACAGACACCAACTCAGCATCCCCCCCATGGGAGGCCAGCATCGGGCGCACCGTGTCCAACGCTGCATCGACACGTTCAAAAAGGCTTGCACGCAGGATGCCGTGCCGCCGCAGAACGGCATAGACAACATCATCCGCCGCTGCCGATTTCAACGCAGCGCCCATGCCGTCGACGCCCTGCAAGTGCCGGATCAGGCGGCGAAAGGCTTCAGCGTTTAGCGCGTCAATCGCCTCGGCCCGCGCCTGCGCGCCACTGCGGGCAGCCTCGTCCCAGCCGTCCGCCAAAGCGGTCAGCGCCTCGATATCGCGCAGCATCTCAGACAGGCTGCGCTCTGTGGCGGGGGATCCTCCGTCTGCCATTAGGCGTATTTCAGGTCTTTGAGCAGGATCGGTTGCGCAAACCCGGATGCACCACCAGCCACCGCGGCAGCCACCCAAATTGGCGCAAACTGAGCCACGACAAACAGCGCCACGACACCCAGCAGAACTGCCATAAGCAGCTGGCGCACAACCTTTTTATTGTCCTGGAAGAGTTTTCCAACCATGAACAGTTTTGCGGAATTCAAAGCCATTTCCAACATGGTCAGTCTCCTTAAATCACAGTCACAAGGATGAGCCCGATCACGACGGCCGCGCCGCCCGCGATCAGCCCGTAGAGCATGCCCATATAGGACGCGAGCTCATTGCCCAGTTCGGCCCCGCCGATGCGGATGCCTGAGAGCGCACCGGCACCTATCGCTGCCGCTATGCCCAAAATCAGTGCCAGGATTAGTTCCATCGTGTTTTGCCTTTCATTGAAGTGATTGAAACTGGTCAGAGGAGCCGCCTGAACTGATCAGCCCCTGCAATTCTGCGGCGGCATCCGCCACCATCTGCGCCTTCTGCATTTCGCCGACAGCGACAAATATCTTGCGTGCCTCATGATAGAGACCAAGGGCCTTTATCATGTTGTTTTTATTTCCCTTTTCCGGCGCCTCTGGGTGATCTGGAAGGTTAGACAGGCAATTGGCCTTGTTGGCGACGGTATTGGCAAATTCGCCCGGCGTATCTGCCTCGTTGCGCACCTTCAGCGCCTCGTCATAGGCCTCAAGCGCGCGAAATCCATTCTCTACCCGGTGGCTCGAAGACGCATATTGCAGCGCATTTCCAAGGTTGTTTTGCAGCATCGCGTATTCGGTCGGGTGATCGATCAGATTGACGACCCGCAGACCTTCTTCAAACGATTGTACGGCCAAGGCTTCGCGCATCTTCCCGCTCTCATCCGAGAAGGGGATCGAAAGAAAGGCTGTCGCCAGATTGTTTTGAAGGATCGCAAATTCCGCCGGAAACTGCGCTTTGTCAAAGACCCGCAAAGCACGTTGATACGCGCCGATGGCATCCTGAATTTTGCCCTTGCCTGCCCCCGCCAGGTTCTGACAGATCAGGCCAAGGTTCATTTCCGCCTCGGCAATTTCTTCATCTTTGCCTTCTGCGGAAACGGTGGCCAGCGCGACCTCCATTTCATCCCGGGCGCGCGCCAGATAGCCCGTGTCTTCGCTGGGGATCGACATCAGCGCGGTGGCCATCCGGGCCCTCACCCGCGCGGCCAAAAGCGCATCTTGCGCCCCGCACAGCTCTAGCGCCTCTTCATAAAGATCCACGGCCGCCAAAAGATCATCCGGAGATTTCGGTTTTTGCTGAATGCCCATGGCCATTTCCATCAGCATCTCCGCCTTTTGGGCCGTTGTAGCATCTGCGTCTTGCACGCCGCGTTTGGCAGCCAAGACTTCATCCGATGTGCGGTTGCGCGCGACCATCGCTGTCTCCTGAGATTCGATTGTAAAACCCGTTGAGACAAGGCTAAGCCGCCGCAAAGCAGACTGACAACTAAGTTATTTGCGGTGCAAACTTAGTTATCACCCAAGATCACAACCAAGGCCCCATCTTCGCTGGACCAAGTCGCCTCCAGGCCCTTTTCGCTGAACTCATGCAGGCCATGCGCTTCGAAAACATCCGGGGCCGTGGCGACCCTGTCTCCCTTCGCGTTGCGCGTCTTGAGCAAACACCCACCGGCCGCCATCTGGCGCACAGGCAAGATCATCAACTGGCCATCCCGGATCAAGACGATGACGGCCTCCAGCCCTTTGAAATAAACGTCATAAACCTCAGCAGAGATGTAGATAGAGCCGCGTTTGACATCGACCGTGCGGACCATCAGTTGCACAGACCTTCTATGCGTTGGGCCACGGCACCTGCGGCCCGCTCTATCTCAGGCGTCAATTCTAATCCCATGTCGAGGGAAGCGGCTTCTACCAAAAGAACGGTCACGTCCTGGGGAAAAGCATCCCCGTAAATCTTACGCCCTGCGAACAAAGCATGGTCCCAGCGAAAGTCGTGCAGGTTCAGGCTTTGATTGGGAGGGCGCTCAAGAATGTCGCCGGGCACTTCATAGATAGACCCCGGGTTGCCGTCAGGAATGCGGGCATCAATGATGACTAATCTGGAACATCCGCGCGCCTGGTACATCACGCCCATGCCGTCCGTGCCACCATCAAACAGTACAACATTATCCGGCAGATCCCGGTCGCGCAAAAGCTTGATCACATAAGGCCCGACACCATCATCCGTCCGGTTGGGGTTGCCGCACCCGATGATCGCCGTCAGATCCGCCACAACCGGCACGACCATTCCGGCTCAACCGGCACATCCAATTCCGGCAGCACGCAGTATTTTCGATGAATGAGGTAATACATACAGGTTTCGCAGGGCTGCTCCATATCATCTGCAGTGATTGTATGATCGGTAAACCCCCCGATCACCAGCCGTTTTTCAAGATCATCCCCGGCCTCAACGCGCAAGCGGTTGATCATGTCGATGACCATCTCCGAGGTTTCGGCCCGTGGCCAGACTTCGGTTTCCAGGCCGTCTGCCAGCATTTTACCGATCTTGTCGCGCAGGGCGTCATCCTCTGGGCTGGACGCTTGATCACGCATATCGATCTCCTCCTCAAATCCGCCAAAGACGGCACCACCAATCCGGTTCCGCCGGTAGGTTCAGCTCTGGCAAGTCGCACCAACGGCGGTGTACGAGGTAATACATGCATTCCTGGCACCGCATTCGGTCCTCGCCGTAGGGCTCAAGCAACCAACCGCTTTCAACCAATTTTTCACGGAGTTGGTCCGCCGTCATTCCCCTGAGCGTGTCGAGGATCTTGGCGAACTCACGATCGGTTTCCGGGAAAGGCTCCACCAAGGTTTTTATGCCCTCGCGAAAATGATCCTCGATCATCTTTACCAACGTCTCATGATCTGCCAGTGCCGGTGTGACACCGTATTTATGCTCATAATCTGTCATCGCATCGAACGCGGCAGTCTCTTGGTGCACCATGTCCTAGCCCCTCCCTGTGATAGGAATCGGCAAACGGGACCTAAGGAAGTCCCGTTTTCTTATCATTGTTGACCGTTAGGCCGTTCTGAACCGCGCGAGTTCTTGACCTGATTTGGCATCATGCGCATGCACGGTGCAGACCAGACAACTGTCGTACGAGCGGCAAACGTGACCCACCTCGACCGGATCGGTCGTGTTTTCAATCGGGGTGCCAATCAAAGCCTCCTCGATTGGTCCACGCTCCCCATCTTGCGCACGCGGTCCGACATTCCATGTGGTTGGCGAGATGATCTGATAATTCTTGATCTTGCCGTCCTGAACATCGATCCAGTGGCACAGAGCGCCGCGGATCGCTTCGGTTGCACCCCATCCGCGACCGTCTTTTTCAGTCGGCTTGATGTACCATTCGTCATTCAGTTTGAATTCACGAAGAATGCGTTCTGCTTCACGGTAAAGAATACAAAGCTCATGCATCCGCGCAAAGTGGCGCAGCATGACGGACGGTCCGCCCATCTTGCGATACATGTCTAGAACCAAACCGTCTGTGTGCTGGAAATCATGACCACCATCCATGCCAGCGACCAGACGACGGGCCAGCGGACCAGCTTCCAGACGTCCATTTTCGGCATGGCGCACGGCTGTTGACCAGCTGTACTTACCTTCGGGATCAATCGGGTTTTTCTCAACCGGCTTGGTCTCACGATCGAACGGATGGAATTCACCCTCCTCGTCGTACCAGGCATGCGTCAAGTCTTCACGCGCATGGATTTGATCCATCAGTTTATGGGTATCAGACGCCCCATCGTACACGCCGGATTTCATGATGACCGCATCATTGCGCCCTTCAATCGTTGGGTTCTGATACTTGTCTTCATGGGGCAGGTATCCCCAGGTCACGAATTTACCGTGCCCTGTACCATATTTGTCCAGGCCAATGTCTTTTGACATCCGCCAAAACATGCCCAGATCGGAGTTTGCGTGCTCAGGACGTTCATCCAGCCAAGCTTCAAATTGCTCCATTGTCTGGATCTCTTCGTAGCGCTCCATCGAACAGCCCAGCCACAGTGGCTCGACCCAGTTTCGACGGAAATGCTCCAAGATGGCCCAAGCGCGGGTGACATCCGTCAGCGTCGGTGCACACATGACACCGCCCGGCACCATGTAGGAACTGTGCGGCCACTGACCGCCCAGAAGCGCGTAGATCTCGACCGGACGGCCAGAGATTGTGACACCCGCCTCATAGGATGTGCCTGTGAAGGGCGAATACCGTTTCACCGCCTCTTCGTAGAACGGGCTCATCGCGTAATTCTTGTTCGTGTAGTCGATCATGAATAGACCGTAGTGATGGCGCGGAAGCGATTGGATCGACTCCACAATCTGGCCGAGGTTACGCGCTAGAATCGCGTTACGCGGCACGGTCGTGCCCCAAGCGGTGTCTAGCGCCCAAGCCGCACATGTCAGGTGCGATGCGCCGCAAATCCCACAGGCGCGGGGTGTGACAACAAGCCCGGCTTGGGGGTCTTTGTCCTTTAAGATTACTTCGAACCCGCGAAAAAGTTCTGCATGGGTCCATGCGTTGGTTACAACGCCGTTTTCAATATCCACACGGACGTCAAGATCACCTTCAACACGCCCCACGGGCGAGATATCAAGCGTTTGTACTGCTGCTTCAGACATATCTGATCTCCTGTTCGTCAGTTAAACGACGAAAATATCTTCTTCAGCCCAAGCCGGGGCGGCACCCTTGGCTGCGGCGGTGAGTTTCACATAACCTTTTTTGTCCACGCCTTCCGGCATGTCCTTGGGAATGCCCATGACGGTCTGCGTCTTAAAGACGGTCCCCGGCGCAAGGTCGAAGAAGGGGAACTCGGGCTCTGTACACCCAAGGCAGGGCATACCTGCACGGGTTTTAGAGGATTGACGGTTCCACAGGATACGATTGCAGGGACTATGGGTCATTGGCCCACGGCAACCAAGGTCATAGAAAAGGCACCCTTTGCGCTGACCAAAGGCCGTTGTAGACACCTTGTAAGCAAAGTGCATGTTTCGCGTGCACCCGGTTTGGGTAAAGCTAGAAAAGAAGGTTTTGGGTCGCTGGAATTCATCAAGCGTCAAGTCCCCGGCTCGTCCCGTCGCGACAGCCACAAGAATTTGAGTAACCCAGTCCGGATGAGCGGGGCAACCCGGAATGTTGATGACTGGCAGGCCGGATTTGGCCGCAAAGCTTTCGCCCAAT
The DNA here is from genome assembly GCA_963691795.1 of Roseovarius sp. Classification (GTDB taxonomy): domain Bacteria; phylum Pseudomonadota; class Alphaproteobacteria; order Rhodobacterales; family Rhodobacteraceae; genus Roseovarius. The sequence goes on along the minus strand of OY829373.1, from coordinate 1,402,127 downwards.
GCGCCACCCTTAGCGCGCTTAAGGAACTGTAGACCCATACTGTCGGTTGGATTGGGAGCGTTGGCCGGTATACCGCCCCATGTCGCGCAATCGCCAATCGCCACGACGAAGTCGGCAGCGGCGGAAAGCTCTTTCACCCACTCCTTCATGGGACGACCGCAAAACCTGTTCCATTCGCCCGTCCCGTTCGGCGCGTCAATCACAGTGCCCTCAAAAACAAAAATGTCCAACTTGATTTCGCCAGACAAGCATTTTTCCAGGATAGCTTTAACGTCATCGCCTAGCTCCAAGCCCAGTGACGGTTGCCACAAGACGTTGATCCCGAAATCCGTGACCAAGTCACACGCGCTTGGTTCTTCTGCATTCAAAAATGACATGGTATTGCCAGAGCAGGCACCACCCTGCAGCCATAATAGATTGGCCATTTTTCCTCCCTTTCGGCGGCTGTTACCACCTTGCTAGAACGGACAAGTCCGTTTGGCTTGGTTGCCGACCGGGAAACCGGCCTACATCCAATTACGAAGGTACACAGCTCTTTTTCTAGAAAAAGGATTTCCTTAATCCTTTTGGGGAGGTGCAAACCAACTCAACAACTGCAAACTTACTTTACAGTTATCCATGTCTATTTCCGCAGACAGGGCATTCCGCTTCCAGAAAGTAACTGTACCAGATGCCGCGACACCGGCTGCAGTAATGGCCCTTTGCACCTCGACCAGAGGGGTCAACCTGTTTCGAAAGCTCGGTCAGGCCAAGGTCTTTCAAATCAGGCGTTTTCGACGGGTAGCGTCTGGAGAACGGCATTTGCACAACTGACGCATCTTCGTCACGTTCTGACATTTCAGCGCCCTTGCTCACCCAGGTTGTAGCGCTTGACCTTGTTGGCCAGTCCCACACGCGACAGGCCCAGTTCTCGGGCCGCCTGGGTTTGGTTCCAGTGCAGCCGGCCTAGCGTCGCTTCAACGATCCGAGCTTCCATCGTCTCAACCATCTCCTTCAAACTGCCGCCCGTAATCTCCAGGCCTTCTGGCAATGTCTGAGAGAACTTTAGTTTCTCAAGGTCTTCAGACAAGTGCCGTTCTGCGATGTATCCGCCTTGTTCAGCGATCGCGACCATGCGCTGCACTTCATTTTCAAGCTCCCTGACATTGCCAGGAAACTGATACCGGGACAGGATCGCAAGAACTTCGGACGTAAACCCAAGCACCCGCCGCCCGACGACACCGGAATACTTCTCCAGAAAGAACTCCGCCAAAGCGCCGATGTCTTCCTTACGGTCGCGCAAGGGCGGAATATCAAGGCCAAAGCCGTTCAAGCGATAATACAGATCTTTGCGGAACTTGCCCTGTCCCACCAACTCATCCAGCGGTCGGTTGGTCGCGGCAATGATCCGCACATCCGAATGGTACACCTTGTCAGAGCCAACAGGCTTAACCTCCCCTTCCTGCAAGAACCGCAGCAGCGCCGCCTGAAACGTCGTGGAAACCTCGGAAATCTCATCAAGAAAAACGGTCCCGCCATCGGCGGCCCGAAACAGCCCCAAACGCTCTGCCGCAACGCCAGGAATGGCCCCTGGCAGATGCCCGAACAATTCCGCCCTGAGCGTAGTTTCGTCCATGCCCCCGCAGTTCTGAATGTGAAGGGGCGATTCCGACCGTCCCGAATTGAAATGAATGGCTTTCGCCATCAATTCCTTGCCTGTGCCCGTTTCGCCAAAGATCAGGACAGACATCTCAGTCTTCGCCGCTGTCTTCGCCTTTTCGACAAGATCCGCCATTTTCGGACTGGCATAAACCAGACGCTCAAACTTCGAGATGCCACCGGACACAGACAGGCGTTTGTTTTCGTCAAAGAGTTCATCGTCGACGGACAGCCGCAGTTCGCGAGATACAATCCGGTGGCGCCGTGACAGTTCCGACAGTTCCAAAGCGCGTTTCACGGCAAGCTTTACCTGAGACACCACCACGGGCTTCGTCAGAAAAAGATAAGCCGCAGAATCCTTGGTTAACTTGTCCGCAGTGCCCAGTGTTTTGGAAGAGCCAACGATCACGCGCTGGACGCGTGGGTAAGACAGCCGAACCTTTACAGGCAAAACGGAGTTTCTGTCTTCGTTTAAATCCGCGTCAAAAAAAACAAGATCCACGTCATGGCTTTCAAGCCGAACCAATGCTTCCTTTGACGATTTACATATCGACAATCGATAAGCGCGCTCTTGTTTCAAAGCATGCTCAAGGATGGCCTTCAATTCAGCGTCCTGCGTTACGGCAAGGATGGTGTTAATGGAACTGTTGATCATCGGAACGAAGTAAAACACAGAAAACCTAATATGCAAATCGCAAACCAACTAAGCGCAATGGTCAGTTGGTGACATCACAGTAAGTCCGGCACGACAAAAAGGGGAATAGAATTCCAAAGTCACAGGATAGAGCTCGTGTACGAAGTGATTTCACACATAAATCCGCTTACATGGCGAGCGATCGTAAGCTCGGTTCTTCTTCAGATTTACAGTACTAACAGGCTCAGAACTGGACCAATGCCCCGGCCCCACTAGCCCGGGTATCGCGTCTTCTGCACCATAACGGCTCCGATGACTGAGGTTTGCCCATCCGCCAAACCTCTTGCGCCAATAGTAATAGGTCTTGACCGAAACACCGGCCTTACAACAGACGCACATTGCGCCCAAACCATCACGCAGATGCACATCGATCTGACGCAAATTCTTCAACGCATCTTCTCCGAACACCGGTTCCGAGCTACCTTCCGGCTCTCCTGTGACACTCAAATTGTGGCACTATTTTAAAGGGCTAAGGCATCATGTGCCGCCCACGCAGTTCCTGCCAGCAGCAGCCACTTTAGGCATCAGCAATGACCGCTTTGAGTGTTTTAGTTCGTTTGGACATCGTGCAGCATTTGATAGATATGGGCTGATGTTGTTGAAAAACTCTTCCTTGATCGACGCCTAATTGACTGATTCACTTCCGTCATTGAGCGGGAGGATTTGTGATGATGGGGCTGAGGCAGGAAGCACAAGCAGCGTTGTTCTACGAGTTCTCGCTGGAAGGCCATGTCCCAAAAGATCATCTGTTGCGGTCGATTGATCACCACCTCGATCTGAGCAGCATCCGTGGACATCTGGTAGGTTTTTACAGCCACACTGGGCGTCCATCCATCGATCCTGAACTGATGATCCGGATGCTGTTGGTCGGATATTGTTTTGGCATCCGGTCCGAGCGACGGCTTTGCGAAGAGGTGCATCTGAACCTCGCTTACCGCTGGTTCTGCCGCCTCGATCTCACGGACCGCATTCCGGACCACTCGACATTCTCAAAGAACCGGCACGGTCGCTTCCGCGAGAGTGACCTCTTGCGCCATGTGTTTGAGGCGACTGTTGCGCGCTGCATGGAAGAAGGCTTGGTTAGCGGCCAGGGCTTTGCGGTCGATGCAAGTTTGATCAGCGCCGATGTTCAGAAACAGAACTCCAGCAACCCCGAGGACTGGGCGGCCCGCGAGATTGATCCAAATGATGCGCCACGCGCAGTGCGCGAGTATCTCAACACGTTAGATGACGAAGCCTTTGGGGCGGCGACCACGGCCAAGCCGAAGTTCACCGCCCATGCCGATCCGGCAAGCCAATGGACGGCGGCGCGCAAAGGGCCAGCATTCTTTGCTTATTCCGACAATTACCTGATCGACACGGACCACGGTATCATCGTCGATGTGGACGCCAGCCGGTCAAACAAAACCGCCGAGGTTGGTGCCATGCGCAAGATGATCGACCGCACCGAAGACCGCTTCGGCCTAAAGCCTGATTGGATCGCCGCAGACACCGCCTACGGGTCGTCTGACAATCTGGTCTGGCTGGCTTTGAAGCGCCAGATCCTGCCCTTCATTCCCGTCTTTGACAAAGGCGAGCGGAGCGATGGAACCTTCTCGCGCTCTAACTTCACATGGGATGATGAGAACGACCGGTACATCTGCCCGCGCGGCAAAGAGATGCGGCACACATGGCGGACCTACTCTGATCCAAAACGGAATGCGCCGAGCTGGAGATCACGCAAGTACCGGGCCCGAAGCGCAGACTGTCGAAGCTGCCCGCTGAAAGCCAAATGCTGCCCCAACTCAGAGACACGCGCCATACATCGCGAGAAGTACGAGATCGTTCGAGAGTTTGCCCGCCAATGCACCGCTTCAGAGTTCAATCCGAAGGCACAGGCGCGCCGCAAGAAAGTTGAGATGCTCTTCGCTCACCTCAAACGCATCCTTGGACTGGGTCGGCTCCGGTTACGCGGCCCATGTGGCGTCCAAGACGAATTCACCCTCGCAGCCACCGCTCAGAACCTCAGGAAACTGGCCAAGCTCAAGCCAACAATGCCCGCAACAGGATGAAAGGTGGAAAGGATTCGTACATCCAAAAGAAATCAAAGCGATAGCTTGAACATCCGCTCCAAAACCAGAGAGTTTTTCAACGAAATTAGCTCAAAGCAGGCGTTTGCTGCGATTAGCGTGTACGTCCACTATAGGGCCGTTCGTGTTGCTCCTGTACACTGGGCGGAAAGCGGTCATTCGCTGCATGTGCATATAACGTCAGTCATTTTAGCAAAAGCAGCCATTCAACTTTGGGGTCGCGCAGACCCTGGGATTTATCAGACGAGTTCTGATATGTTCCGCTGTTACTCATTTGCATGGTTTGCGAAGCTGATTCACAGGGACAGGTTCATTCGGAAAGCAGGTCGGGTTTCTAAAATCCTCACGACCCGATCATGGCAAGCCGAAAAGATCAGGCGTATTCTCATCACGCCGCCCGCTCAAACCTTCGCCGAGATGTAGACATGGATGTTTAACCCGGGTGAGGCCTTTGCCTCCCTCGAAGTGGACCCACCCACCTCTTGGCATACCGATGCTCAGGATCGGAGCACCGCAGATTGGACAAGCTCGCTTGAATGATGCGACCTTGCTACGTCTTTGGCTGCCTCGGAGCACCCAACCGCCACGGACAGAGATCGTACGCCCCGTCGACAGTCGCCGAATATGAGCCTTTCGAAAGTACCACCTTTCCGTCATCCTAGTCCCCTTCTTTCCTCGACCCGGCTGCCGCTTGGGGTCGAGCGCACGTAGAAGCCTTGCGGAATAGCCTCCTGCACCAGCCCGACGTGTGAGATCAGGCCCACAGCCCGGCTGCCCTCTGTCAGCGCAGCAAGTACTTGGATCACTTGATCCAGCGTGCCCGCCCCATTCTCGGTGTCGAGGCTACCGAAGCCTTCGTCGATGAAGATTGTGTCCATCCGGACCTTGCCCGAAAGGCTCTCGACCACATCGGCTAGTCCAAGCGCAAGGGCCAGTGCCGCGATAAAGGTCTCGCCACCTGACAGCGTGGCTGTCGCGCGCGCCTTGCCGGTGTTGATGTCGAAGACTTCGATTTCGAGCCCACGCTTGCCGCGACCGCCAGATGCCTCGAGCCCACGCGTTAGCCGGTAGCGACCACGCGTCATAGGGCCGAGCCTCATATTTGCCGCCTCGAGAACCTGGTCGAACATTGCACCGATCGCGAAGGTCTCGAGTGTCGTGTTGAAATCATTCTTGCCGTTGGCCAGATCAGCCAGCCCCCGGAGCGGACCGGTCTCGGTTTCAAGCCGCTCGGTTTCGGCCATAGCCGCGGCAAGCGATTTCTTGAATTCGGTCAGTGACGATACATCCGTTCTCGCCGTGGCGAGTGCAGCGTTGGCCGCGTTCAAGTTCTGAGTGGCTTCTGCCAACGCCAGCTGAAGCGGGGAAAGGTCCGGGCGTTCACGATCTGCGCAAGCGGCTGTGGCGTTCTGCAATGTCGTACGAGCAGCGATCAAGCCATCGCGGTGATCGGTTACCTTCTTGCGGTCGGCGTCGAGAGTCAGGAAATGTGCCTTGCAAGCATCATATCCTGCTTTGTCCAGCCCGACCTCGGCAAGCCGAGCGGCAAAATCACCTTGCGCCTTTTTTTCGCGCTGCTTCTGCGCGCCGTGCGCCCGCTTCGCTGCGTCAAGTTGCTCTTGCGCACGGGTTAGCGCTTCACTGGCGGCTCGGTCCTGCTGCGTCGCCATTTCCAGCGCCTCGGACAGTTGCTTTTGTTCTCTCTGCAATGCACCCCGTCGAGCGACAACCGCCCCGGGCGAGCGCAGACCTTCCGGCAGGGCCTCGATCACTGCATCCAGCTTGGCGCGCGCGCCGGCAAGAGCGGTCCCGGCCTTGCCCGCAGCGGTGCGCGCTGTAGCCTCAGCAGTTTCTGCCTCGGTCACTTTCCGCTTCAGTTCGGCCAACTGCTCCGCCATCGCGTCTAGATCGACTGCTTCTCCAAGCGCGGCGACATCGCCTTCAAGCCGTACGATTTCAGCTTCGAGTTCCGCCATCGTGCGCTCGGGGCGTTCCTGTTCGTCCAGCGTCTGCTTCTTTTCATCCAGCCACGTTCGGCAATTGCCAAGTTCGGTTTCCGCCCGCACCCGGGCTTCGGCTGCAGTTCTCGCTTCAGACTGTGCTTTGCGAAACGCTTCGGTCAAACCAGATTGCTCGGGCGTGCCATGAGCCGGCGCAGGATGATCGTGGGCACCGCAGACAGGGCAGGGCGCTCCTTCAGTCAACTTTTCGGCCAGAATGATCGCCTGCGTGCGCGAAAGCCGTACCTCGGCATCGCTCAAGGTCTCCTCGGCGGCTTGTGCCGCATGGGCTTTAGTGGTCAGTTCGCTCGTTGCCGCTTCGACCTTTCGTGCGGCATCGGCGACAGCTCCCTGCGCCTTTGCATACGCCGCTGCCTTCACCCGTTCCCGGTTGACCTCAGCGATCTCACCGTTCAGCTTGCCTCGCAACACTCCGGTCTTTCGCGCCTGTTCAAGCACCATATCGGTCGCATCACGCTGAGACTGGAGCCTTTCGCGGGCCTCTATGGCCTCAGTCAGCGCCTTCTTTGCTGAGGCTTCGTCCGTCACAGCCTTATCAAATGTATTCTGTAACTCTGAAGCCTGCTCGACCTGTTTCTCAATGGCCTCCAACTTCGTCAGGTCGGCCTGAACCTGCTTCCGTCGCTCCCCGTCAGACTGCGCCTCGACCATTTTTTGCGCGGCAACTTCCTTCGCCCCATTGGCGGTATTGAGCTCCGCTTCAGCGTTGGAAACGGCATCCACCGCAAGTCGTGCGTCTTGCTCCGCGTGGTGCCAAGCCGTCTCAAGATCACGGGCTTTCAAGGCATTGCTGACAGCCTCTACCCGCCTAGCCAGAGCATCAACCTCATCATTATTCGCTTCAAGGCCGTCAAGCGCCTGCTGCGCAGTGTCGACGGCAGCAAAAGCCTTCTCGATCTGTTCGCCTTCGGCCAGCGTCTTGCGCGCGGCTTCGTTCTCTGCCTCTGTGATCTGCTGATCTCGCTGTTTTTCCTCGACCTTGGCTTCCGCTGCAGAAATTCCTAGCTCCAGTGCCTCAGCGCTCTCGAAGCCGCGTTCCTCAAGCCGCGCTAGATAGAGTGCACGTTGGTCGCGTAACGCTCGCTCTGCCTCCGAGGCTTCTTCCTTCAGCCGAGCGGCGAGATTGCGATAGATCTTCACGTCGAAGAGATCTCGTAATATGTCCACCCGCGCATCGGTTTTTGCGGTAAGGAACGTTTCGAACTTGCCTTGAGGTAGGAGTACGATCTGCCGAAACTGATCCGCTCCGTAGCCGAGCAGAGCCTCGACCTCTCTCCCAACTACCGAGACCTTCTTTTCTTCAATTACGCGACCGGATTGGCTCGGGCCAAGCGTATCCACGGGGATCCCGGTTACGTCGAATAGGGAGGCTTCCGCTGCGTCATCTGTTGTCCCTTCGCCGCGCGCCTTCGGACGCTCTTGCGCCGGACGACGACGGATCAGGTAGGTTTTAGTGCCGAGCTCAAAAACAAATTCGACTTCAGTAGGTAAATCAGGCGCAGAGTGATCCGAACGCAGCGACCGTGGCTCCTGATCGGTCTTGGTTGGTGCGCCAAAAAGCGCGAAGGACATCGCCGAAAACAGTGTCGACTTTCCCGCCCCCGTCTGGCCGTAAATTCCGAACAACCCTGTTTCCAACGCAGAGCGGAAATCTACCACCTCGGTTGTCGCGAACGGCCCGAAGGCCTGAAGCGATAGGCGAATTGGTCTCATGTCTGCTCCTCCCCGGAGGCTACCACATGGAGCTTGTCTGCTACGATTGCGACTTCGGAGGCATTTGGTTCTCGGCCGCGCACAACCTTCATGAAGTTGCCGACCATCTCGATCGGCGTGACTGCGGCCCGTCCGTTGCCGAGCGCCTTTGTCTCCGGAGCGCGTGCCTGACGGACGTAGGCCAGATGGCAGGCATTGGGGTAGGTCGCGCGCAACCGTTTCATCGGATCAATCAGAGGGTTTTCATCCGTCAGATTGGCCTGGATGAAGTCTTCAGACGGCGTTCCTGCCAGAAGATCCGAGAATGCTCCGGTCAGCGAGCGCACTTGCCGGATCGGACGGAACGCTACGGTACGGATCTCGACCCCTTCAGCTTTGAGATCGACGATAGTCATGGATTTTTCACTTCCCGCCTCGTCAAAACCGAACGCGAGCGGTGCGCCGGAATACCGAATATGGCTCGCGCCTACTTCCTGCGGCTTGTGTAAATGCCCCAGTGCCACATAATCCGCCCCGTCGAAGACATCAGAGGGCACAGTTTCGATCCCACCGACCCGTGTCAGGGCGCGCTCGGTCTCACCGACTGCGCCGCCTGCAACGAAGGCATGAGCCACTACAACCCAACGCGCTCCTTCGGGCACCTGACCCCTCGCTGCGGAGATCTGGGCCGCGATGACATCTGCTGGCGTGCTGATACCCTCATCCTCGAACACTTCCCGAGCTGCGTATTCATAGGAAAAGGGCAGCGCAGAAAAGGCGATCTCGCCATGCTCGTCACTAAGCAAAAGCGGAGCCTCGACCGCGTCGGCGATTCCGCGTACCAGCACCCTCGACGCGGTGGAGAAGACAGACATTGCCTCGATCCGGTCACCGGAATCGTGGTTTCCCGAAATCATCACTACGGCGGCTTCGGTCTCGTCTGCCACGCGCTTGAGGAAGTGGTTGAACTGCCGGATTGACGAATTGGGCGGCGAAGCACGATCAAAAACGTCCCCTGCAATCACAAGAACTTCGGCCCGTTCTGCCAAAAGCGTCTCGAGAATCTGGCCTAGTATGACTTCATGATCCTCCTCGAGGCTCAACCCCATGAACTGACGCCCTAGGTGCAGATCTGCAGTATGAAGTATTCTCATGTCGCACCATCAATTATTACACATGTAAAAACTATATGGACAGTGGTGAAGAGTCAAGGTATCCTTGCCCCATGCCCTTCGAAGACCTCAAACATGCCCAGCGTGCGCGCCTAGAATACCTCGACAGACTGTTTTTCTGGGACGGTGCAGCAACTCGTGCTTCCTTGATCAAGCGTTTTGGTATTTCTAATGCGCAGGCCGCTCTCGATTTTCGGACTTACCTCGCCGAAGCGCCGAAAGACGCACTGCACTATGATGCCTCGTCGCGCCAATACCTTGCCGATCACAGCTTTGAACGGCTCACTGGTAATTCGTCTTCGATGGAGCTGGAGCAACTCTTAGTCGGCACTCCATCTCCAGCATTCGATAGATTGCCAGATTTGCAACGCACTCAGGACCTGCGCGTCTTACGGCCGCTCTACCGTGCCTTCAGGGCGAAAGAGGCAACAAGGATCGTTTATCAATCGATGCGAGATCCAGAACCGATGACTCGCTGGATTGCACCTGTTCGGTTCGCTTCTGATGGCGTTAGGCTTCACGTACGAGCCTGGTGTTTTGAACGTAATGGTTTTCGTGACTTCCATCCTGCTCGCATTGACCCTGATCAGTCGTTCGCAAAAACCAAGTCGGCTGGTGCGGTACCCCGAGATGACGATTGGTTCACCTGGGCCATCCTGAAACTCAAACCGCATTCAAGATTGACTGAGGCGCAGCAACGCGTGGTCCGCATTGAATTTGGGTTCACTTCAGACGTGCTTGAGTCAAGAACCCGGAAAGCACTTGAGTTCTACACGAAACGCCGATGGGGTCTTGAGCAAAAAGAACCTCGTCTAGAACGGGTCTCTATCGACTATATTCCGATGACCGAGGAGGAGATTGATGCAAATTGATATGCGCCGCATAGACCCCTCCCTCAACATGAACCGGTTCTATTCCGTGGGGCTGACCAAAGACCTGTTTGGCCAACACGGCGTCCACCGACAGTGGGGCCGCTTTGGTACTTGGGGGCGGCATTGCCACGATTGGTACCGGACACAAACCGAGGCTGAGACTGCCCTTTCTGACTTAGTCAAACAGAAGCAGGCGCGCGGCTACCTGATCAAACTGCCTGCGTCAGAGGGCCAGGGGGTCTGAAATGCCATCGTTTGGGAAATGGTCGCAACAAGGTGTTCTTAAGAAAGGCTGGACATGCATCGGATTTGAGGATCTTGGTGAACCTTCCACCCAATGTGAAATGTGCGAAAACCAGGACATCCGGTATGTTCACCAGATGCAGCATCCTGACTATCCGGACATTCTAGAGTGCGGCTGTGTTTGTGCCGGCAAGATGGAGGAGGATTACGCGGCAGCTTCAAAACGGGAATCTGAAAGCAAGAACCTGGCCCAGCGTCGCGCGCGCTGGCTGACACGAAAATGGAAGGTTTCCCTGAGCGGAAATGACTACCTAAAAACCGACGGTTTCCACATTGTGGTCTTTCCGAAGGACAGTGGATGGAGCGGCAAGATCACCCGACTTAGCACCGGGGTCGCAACTCAGGCCCGCCGCCTCTACGACACCAAAGACAAGGCGAAGCTTGGTGCCTTCGATGGCATGATCTGGCCAAAGACCCACTAAATCTGATCGTGAGTGTCGCTACTGAGCTCACATCAAAGACCTAAAGAACCTGCGGACCGAATTGTTCTCTTGCAAACAGTCACGGACAAAGGTCTTTGATCTCCCAACCTTGGGCTTGAAGCATCTCGATGGCCTTGGCCCTATCTCCCGCAATCGCGGAATTTCGCAAGGCGACCGCCACGAGATGTGTCGGTCGCGTCAGAGCAACATAGGATTGCTTGAGTCGCGCAACATTCTGGATGCCTTCGCCATTCCCAGACGACTTACCTCCGGTCAGCCAGGGAACGATTTTCTCGGATGAATGATGGTTCTGGAACGTGCTCAAAAGCAGGGTCGCAAAATGCGTTTGACCCTTAACTTGGTGTATCGAACCGAGCCGGATGCACACTTCCCGGTCACCGGACGTGACTTTGACTACGTTTTCGGCATGCTCCTGTGGACCCTCCAGTTCGACAGCGTTCGCCTGCGGTTCTTCCCACGCAAGGAAATTGTCGCCCGCGTCATGATTGGCATCACCCTGACACAAGCCCCCAGCCAGTTCCCGAAGTTGAGGTACGTAGCCGAGCCATAATTCTTCCGTCATAGGTGTCATTGTAATGAGGAACGTTCGAACAAACGCGTCATAACTTTCCAACGACTCGGGAGTATGGCCAAGGATGCCTCGAATGGCCCTGTGCTTACGAGTTCGTTCAAGGGCGCTTGCTGGTTGTCCGATTTGTCGCGTAAGGCGCTTTAGCCCCGTTGCGAAATGCGCAATTCCCCCAGCGGTGTCTTCGGAAGCGCGTATCATGTTTTGAGCATGATGAACGTAGCCAACAAGTGTTTTGGGATGTTGGTCTAGTTTTGACATTTCAGGGCTATACTCTGCCCAATAGTGTCCCACTGACCTTGGGAATTTCCCATGCCCGGGTCCGATTGCTTCTTGTGCTGGTCGATGTACGCCTCCAACCGCAAAACAATTGCCAATTGCGAGCGTATCATCCTCAAATGTCTCAAGTAGGTGCGCTCCGAACGCTACCAATGCGCCATCAGTATTGTTGTCGGGGAAGACAATAATCAAGTTACGACCGTGTCCCGAGAATTCTGCAGCCTGCTGCGGACCACTCCCCAGAAGGCCATCTCCGTCGAGTGAAATGACGGCCAGTGGATTTGCGAGCGTCGCTATAGCGGGCCCAAATCGCCTGCTATTGGCGATCGACATCGTGCGCCCCTCGCCAACATCAGGAAAGGGATCTGCGATGTTTTTTTCTTGTCCGCTCTTGAATATCTCTTGGTTTGGGTCGCCCACGCGCTGGACAACACTGGGGCCGTTCGCGCGGTCAAAGATGGACGCAAGCAGCGCTGCTTGCTTTTGTGATGTATCCTGCATCTCATCGATCAAAACCAATGGAAACCTGCGAGACAGACTTGCTGCTACCTCGGGGTACTCCTGAACTAGGCGCTCCGCCCAAACGAACATTTCTTCATACCGGAAGTGGCCCGCTGCGGCGGATTCTAAAAGGATCCTTTGGGCTCTCTGGTAAGTTGCCGTGTGAGCTGCTGCCGGGAAATCTCTCGAAGTGAGCGCTACGGATAAGTCGCTATCGCAAAAAGTGATCTCGTCAATACTGGTGTGTTTGTTGTTCAGCCAATTCTCAAACCTCCAGCGCTCCTGTCCCTGCAAAACATTCCAACGGAATGCCTTCGCGACATCGTCGTCGATTAGCGGTGACGGATAGCCATTGGAGCGCAGATACGGCAAAGCCAGAAATCGATTAGCGAACGTATGGATCGTGTCGATGAAATGCGGGTAGTGGAGAAGGCGATGGCCAACGGGAGTGTGGCCCAACTTGTTCTGGATTTCTTCTCTGGCGACGTTCGTGTGAGAGAGCACACAAACGCCTGATGTGGTATGCTGCCACTTCCTCGCCAAAATCGCCAGTTTCGCAACAACCAAGGTGGTTTTCCCGCTGCCGGGACAAGCCGAAACATCGAATGTTTCGGTTCTTTTGAGGAACGCCTGTCGGTCCTCATCTAGATCGTCTAAACCCATGATATCGGTGATCCAGGCAACGTCATCATCGGTCACGTCCGGGATAGCTGGATGACCATTCATTGCGCAGCCGCCGCAGGAGCAGGCTGAGCTTCTGCAGGTGGGTCTCCCGGCGGTGTTTTTCCACATGCATGCTTGATCGCATCTAAAAGATAGTCCGGCAAACGTGCCTCGAACGCAGCGGCGTCAAATCCGTCAGATGCCGCCTCCGTGTCAATGGCAGCAGCGAGGTATTGGGCGGCAATGGCTTTGGAAGCCTTCTTCGTTGTGAAGAATTCATAGATTTGGATTGCTGTGAGTTCATCGTCCTCGTCACACTCAGCCCAAAGCTTTGCAAAGCTCTTCTCCGCCTCTGCTATTACCTCACCCTGAGCTTTCGAACCGTCGCAAATTTTATCATGCGCACTGGCAAGCATCGCCGCGTGAAACACCATTGAGCCCAATCCGGTACGGGCCAGATCGTATTCCAAAGTCCAGTGGTCGCTTACAAACGTGCGCACGTTTTGAGCATCATCCTTGCAAAGGCCTTCCGAGCGTTCCTTCAAGCCCGCTGCAATGGCAGGCGCATCTGCGCCAAAGTCTTTCTTGGCCTTCCATCGCCGCTTTGGGTTGACCCATTTTGGATCATCGTCGTTCTCGACTAGTCCTAGAATTTGAGGCGCGGCATCGGGCATGACATCCATATCAGCAACACATGCCACAGGGATCGAGATCCAAGTCTTGGAGGCGTCTGACTTTTGAAAAACTTTGCTAAAGCGACGAAGCCCAGTGCCCTTTACGTTGACGATTGATACACCGTGCTCATCCAGATCAAAACCAATCGCACGGGCGAGTGCAGGCAGGATCAACGCTTCGCCGTCACCTTCAACGATCAAGACACCATGTGCGAAAAAAAGGTTCGCTTTCGTTGCGTCCAGAAAACGTTCCAGAAAGGAGTAATCACTTTGGGAAAGGCAAGTGTGTGCTTCAGACAGAGGGTGTGCTGTATTGCCATCGAGGAGAATTGTGTTGGCGACAGGGAGGCCTGAAGCTAGGTTGGGACTGTGCGTCGATAAGATGACCTGAACCTTCCGTCCTTCTCCGTCTTTTACCTTCCCTTCAGCGGCTCGCTTAAGAAATTGCATGAGGCGAAGTTGCCTTTGAGGGTGTAGATGGGCCTCCGGCTCTTCGACCAATAGCAATGGCAAACCTTCTGGCTCGCGGCCAAGAAGTAGTAGTTCGCAAGCTATGTAGAGAATGTTGTTGGAACCAAGGCCGAATTTTCCCCGGGTTTGGGCACCGTTGTCACCCAAAAGACCAAGTTCGAGGCGCTCGAGGATATGCCGCAGCCGGGTGTCTTCGTTGCCCCCTTCGGTCAAATCGATGCTGCCGGTCATTTGATCACCGGAGAGAAGCAGAGCTTTCAGATAATCGGAATTAATGGCTTTTTGTGCATCAACGATCCCTTTGTGCTTCTTCACGTTGTGTCCGAAGTATTCGGAAAGGCCCAGCAAGCTTAGAGCGCCCGTTTCCGCGGGTGTTGCTGGTGGATTATCGGGATCAAATTCCGCGCCCGCTTTGATTCCGTCGACGTGGTACAGAATCTGAGACAATCGAGAACCACGACCAGACGAGAGTTCACGTTCTGCGTCTCTCAAAGGCTTGAGATATGCGGATGCAAGCAATTCTCGGACGGTCATTTCGAGCGCAGGGCCGTTGCCCTCAATACCCGAGCGAACATTGACCTCTACCCATCTGCGCGCGGTTCCGTTCGCAGCGAGACGCCTAGCGTGAAAATTGACGAAGAGCGAAACAGTACCGTCTTGATATGTGAGATGTTCGGCAAATGCTGCTTGATCTGCGGTGCTGAGATCCGACAAAACGCAGGTGATCTCAATATCATCGACACTTTTTCCAGCCTCATCGACGTGAAAGTCTTCTGGTTGTACCTTGAAATACATCTGATCGCGGCTGAGCAATGCATAGCGCACAGCGTCGATGATTGCTGTTTTGCCACTGTCGTTCTTGCCGATCAATGCGCTCACGCCCGGTTGGAAAGTCAACTCCACAGACGCATCTTCCTGACCAAATTGCCTGAACCCGCTTATTAAAATTTTCGATAAGTACATTTATCGCTCCAGTGACTATGGAGTTTACGATATGTGGTTTCCGCCGTGCGTACCATCAGAGGATTTCGCTCTGCCCACTTGTTTTACGGTATCTGCATTACCGTTCTGGCTAGGCTTGGCATTACATAGGCCTCAGGAGTTAACTACGGGCTTTCCCGAGACCTGAAGCGCAAAGAGAAAAAATAACTCAGCATGCATATTAGACCGATCCATACTTTGAACGCACGCGGTAACGGGATGCTTGAGGTCATACGTGACTACTTCGGGCTATCACCTGACAGGATGCTGTTTGAGATTCAAGGGATGCGCGAGCAGGTAGCGCGTGTCTTGATGTCTAAGGGTGTCAAGTACGACGACCTACGGGCAGCACTAGTGCCTGATCGCGAAAAGCTTGAGATAGCTCTGATCTTCGACACGACGAAGATTGAAGATAGCTGGTACGGCTACCAGGTGTTCGAGCGCATCATACCGCTGCTTGATCCGAGAACGAAGAACAGCGTCTTAGTTGGCGACTACATCGGGGAAAACAGCCAACAGGAAATACTGTTTCAAGCATTCCGTGACGCAGTTTGCCCGGTTCGCCGCATCGACTATCAGCACAGCAGCCAGTTTTACGTGGTCTACATAAACAACCTCACAGATACTGCGTTTCAGAAGCTCGCTGACGGTCTAATGGACTACGAAGCTTACGTTGGCTGCGCGAACACAACCTATCACTCGTTCTTCAAGACTTTGCTTTCTATGAAACTGGTTAACCTGTGTGTGAAGGCTGGCCGCAAGATAATTCAGGGACACGAAGACGACCGTGATGATGCTGAGAACGTAAATATGTCCGGAATGCCCTTTGAGGAAAACGGCTACGAGTGCATTAGCCTTCGCTCCGACTTGGAAGGCGTGTTGTTGTCTTACAAGATCGAGAGTCCGGTATTTGATGGCTTCGAAGCTGATAGAGAAATGTCGATCAATGCAGTGAATGCTTCCCCATCGACGCTAGACGGCTTCGACGTGCAGGTTGAGGACGCAAAACTCGCCTACATCAAAGGTGCGAAAGCGGGGTCTATGCATAATGCGGGACTCGAAGACGTTTCGTCGGACGAATTACAGGCAATCATAAAAGAGAAACTGCGTTCGAACTACATCTATAACATGTCGTATCTTCACGAACACAACGTCACAAAGTTTAGCATTATCATTGAAACTGAGGGCAAAGATGGGCACCCGTTCCGGCTCATGGCTGCGCTGGATTATCGCCCTGATGACAACGTTTTACGCCTTGTTACGCTTTACTAAGCGCAGCAATCCAATACGTCGGACAATAACAGACTAACAGTTCATAAGATCGATTGGCAGCTTTTCCGCGGTCCAGATTTCCTTTGCCCTACCGGCTTTGCGCTTGCAGCGAATGTCTCCTCTGACGGGCTGCATTGCAGCACAGCTAGTTCTCGGGCAATGTCTCCTAAGGGCCGTTCGTGTTGCTCCTGCACACTGGGCGGAGAGTGGTCATTCGCCGCGCGAGAAGTAAATTTCCGCTCTGCGGACTTTCCCGCCTTTTGCTGGCTCAGCTATTGCTGATGCAGCATTTGCTCGCAGCAGCGGCACGTACGTCGCCGCGTCGCGGCCAGCGTCGCCAGAACGGTCATTCAAATCCAATCTGAGAAGTGAAACTCAAACTGCCTTTTCCCTGCATAGCTGATCGACCGACACGGAACGGGACAAAACCGAATTTCGCTGCACCTGCCCGTGTTGGAAAATCTCCCAAAATGGAAGCCGAGGGGGCTGGGCGGTGTCTATGGGGTTTTTGCGCAGGTGGTTGACGGGACCGTTGTTCCTGCGTACCGGTTTGCACTTGGCCGAGCGATTTTCGGAGGTGCCGTCGCGCGGGTTGAAGTTTTCGGGGCATGCCACCTTTTTGCCAAGGGCCTGCGGAGCGCTTCCTGGCGATGGTGTCGGGTGCCGTGAAGGCCTTTGGCACCCCTGCCGAAGTCATCACCGAACCTTTTACTGCGTCCGTATTCAATACAGATGCGCAAATCGCTACTTTCAACGGGCGCCTGCTGATCGCGATGTGAACAACACACCCTTTGCAAGACGTTGAAAGCCGCGGCGCAATGGCACTTCTCACGCACGTCCCACGGTATGTGCAAAGTTGGTTCGCCTTGTCTTTCGTAAGCGATGTCTGACCCGCGACTCCTGTTGGGTTTTTGGTCACCTTGCGGATTGGAGCATCGGCGCGTCAGAGTTAAATTCGCAGGGCTTGAGCAAGGAGCATGCTAGCTTTGGTCCTGAAACTCGAAGTCGCCACTAAGAGGAATAAGAGAGCTACTCAGTCAACCTACCACTCTGCCACACTGCCATCCGCATGCCGCCACACAGGGTTGCGCCAGCGGTGACCTTCCTTCGCGCGCTCAATCACATAGGCTTCATCCACTTCAATCCCCAATCCTGGGCTGTCCGGGATCGAAACACTGCCATCTTTGTAATCAAAG
Source organism: Roseovarius sp. (assembly GCA_963691795.1). Taxonomy (GTDB): domain Bacteria; phylum Pseudomonadota; class Alphaproteobacteria; order Rhodobacterales; family Rhodobacteraceae; genus Roseovarius. Next base: position 1,384,618 of record OY829373.1, on the reverse strand, counting down.
ACTTTCTTGTTCACGATGTAGTCGAGAATGTCGTTGGAGGTGTTGTAGTGAATGCCCAGGGATTGTTCCTGAATGAAGGCGTTGTGGCTGACCGCATCCAGCTGCAAGCAGGCGGCCAGAGCGATCGGGCCGAGCGGGCAATGCGGTGCCAGGGCGACATCGTAGGCTTCGGCCATGGTTGCGATTTTGCGGCATTCGGTGATGCCGCCCGCGTGGCTGAGGTCTGGTTGAATGATGTCCACGTAGCCTTGCGCGAGGATATGTTTGAAATCCCAGCGAGAATAAAGCCGTTCGCCCAAGGCAATCGGTGCCCCGCAATGGTTCACAATATCGCGCAGGGCCTCGCTGTTTTCAGACAGGACGGGTTCCTCGATAAACATCAGGCGATAGGGCTCCAGCTCTTTGGCCAGAACCTTGGCCATGGGTTTTTGCACACGGCCATGGAAATCCACGCCAATACCCAGATCATATCCTACCGCGTCCCGGATGGTTGCAATGGTGGCGACAGCCGCGTCCACTTTGGCGTTGCTGTCGACAATCTGCATCTCTTCGCAGCCATTGAGTTTAATGGCCTCAAATCCGCGCGCCATCACGTCTTTGGCATTGGCGGCCACATCGGCCGGGCGATCCCCACCGATCCAGGAATAAACTTTGATCTTGTCGCGACACTTGCCGCCAAGCATCGCATGTACCGGTAGGCCCGCAGCTTTGCCTTTGATGTCCCAAAGCGCCTGATCAATGCCTGCGATGGCAGACATAAGTATGCCGCCACCCCGATAAAACCCGGCGCGATACATCACCTGCCAGTGATCTTCGATCAGCAGCGGATCTTTCCCAATCAGATCGTCTTCAAGCTCATGCACCGCCGCCTGCACCGAAAGCGCCTTGCCTTCCAGAACGGGTTCTCCCCAGCCAGTGATCCCCTCGTCGGTTTCGATCTTCAGAAAGCACCAACGGGGCGGGACGATGTAGGTTGTGAGCTTCGTGATTTTCATGGCGGTTCCAGATTTAGAAGTACAGTGTTTGCGTAGGCGTTTTGATCACACAATCACGCGGTGTTCCCGTTGTCCGGGCACATCCACCGCAGAGCAGAAGGTCATGCCCCCTTGGCTGTCCTGTGCCCCATGGGCGGCGGTGGTTGCATATAGCATGGTAAGGTCAGCTCCCCCAAACGCTGGGCAGGATACCTGCCTTGCGGGCACATCTATGGTTTCGCAAAGCGTTGCGTCCTTGTAGCAGGCCAGACGAGAGCTGCCCCATTGGGCACTCCACAGCCGACCTTGAGTGTCTATCACCGCGCCGTCAGGATTTAACCCTTCTGCCCGCAGGTTGAGATATGTTCTCGGTTCTGCACTGGGCCATCCGTTTTTGTCATTCAGGGCAACACTTTGGATCTGCTGCGTGGTTGTGTCGGCAAAACATGCATAGATGCCATCGGGATCAAAGCAGATCGAATTGGAGATGGTGATGGCGTCAAAAAGCTTGCGCAGCTCGCCTTTGTAATAACGATAGATCGCCCCTTCGCCCGCTTCGGCGTTCTTGCCCATGGTACCAATCCAGAAACCGCCCCATGGGTCCGCCCGGCCATCATTAGAACGCGTTATCGGATTGTCCGTCTCGAGAGGAGCCACAGTCTCCCGGGCTCCTGAATTTAAATCAAACCGAAAAAGGCATGTTTCAGACGCCATCAGCAGAGTGTCATGATCAATCCAGCCGGCGGCGCTGACGTGCTCCTCAAATTGCCAGCTTTGACCTCGTGTCATAAGTTTTTTGCCCAAGATATCAAACCAGAACAGTTGTTGTCGCTCCGGCTGCCAAAGCGGCCCTTCGCCAAGGGCGCAGCAGCGGTCGTCAAAAACCTGCATCATGCGGTGTAAATCGCGTCATAGGCAGCCACGATCTTGGCGGCCTCAGTTGCGATGTCTTCGGTGCTGCGGCCTGGTTTGTACAATGCTGATCCGATGCCAAACCCATCGGCGCCTGCGGCTTTCCACTCAGCAAAGTTATGCGCGCCCGCACCACCCACCGAATAGACCTGGGTCGCCGGAGACAGAACGGCGCGCATCGCCTTCAGACCACTTGGGCCCGCCAGTTCGGCGGGGAAAAGTTTCAAGGCATCAGCACCAGCATCCAGCGCGGCAAAGGCCTCTGTGGGGGTGAAAATACCGGGATAGCTGTTCATGCCCGCAGCCTTTGTTGCCTTGATAACAGCCCGATCCATATTGGGGGACACCACCATATGCGCACCCAGCTCTGCCAACCGGGCGACCTGGTCCACATTCAGGACCGTGCCCGCACCAATCTCTGCCTGCGGTCCGGCCACCTTCAGCATTGCGGCGATGCTGTCGAACGGGTCTGGCGAGTTGAGCGGCACTTCAAGCTTGTGGATACCCGCCGCCTGAAGCACCTTTGCCGCCGCGCCGGCTTGATCTGGGGTGATCCCCCTGAGAATAGCGATGATATTGCGTGTCATAGATTTACCAGCTCTGATTTGGCGGCGATCAGCCCGTCCAGGACGAGACGTTCGCCGTCGATGGCGCGCGCCGAAATACCCTGAGCTTTCAAAGCGCCGAGATAACAGGTGGCAACACCGCTCGCACCGATCACGACAACCTCTTGTCCTTGCCAGTACGATCTTGTGGCCGCCATCTCAGAGCCGATCAAATAGCCCGAGACCTGCGCCCGTGCGCAACCGGGCTGTGCTCCGTTCAAAAGATCATTGGCTCGGATTTGAAACAGACGCCCGACCAACTGTTCTGGATGGGTGAGGGTGGTGGATGCCGCCTCCAGAAAGGCTGCATCATCCCAGGCATGATCTATTCCATGGCGCAACAAAGACTGTTCTGTGATCAGGGCGTACATCTCTCCGGTCATGACGGTTTTGAAAGATACAATCTCTTCGGCTGCGATATGCACCCATTTGCAATGGGTGCCAGGCAGACAGAGCGTACCGTTGAAGTCCGGGTTCTGTGACAGAAATCCGGCGATCTGGGTCTCTTCGCCCCGCATCACATCGGGGGGATCCATGTGTTTGATCCCCGGGAGGATGTGGATATCACCCTTTCGTGCGGCCTGCCTGATAGATGGCGGGGCCGAAGGGGTTTCAAGATACGGCGCCTCAAACCAGCCCTGACGGGACCCGGCCATGCCGCAGATGATGACGGGCACGTCCCAATCGCCCACAAGCTTACTTAAAGCTGGACCAAAATCATTCGGGTCTAGCTGACCCATACCGTCCTCGGAATGGTGGCTTTTCAGAACCCGGCTTCCGCACATTTCCCAAACGCGCAGGTGGCTGGTGCCCCAATCTACCGCAATCCAGTCCCGTGCACTCATCCCGTCACCACAACACCACCGTCGATCACCATGGACTGACCGGTCATCATTTTGCTGGTGTCAGACGCGAGAAACAGTGTGCCGCCAACAATATCTTCCGGGGCGACGTGCTCTTTAAGGCATTGCCGATCCAGATGCGCCGCCAATGCTTTCGGGTTTGCCCACATGTCTTTTTGTTTCTGCGTCATCACCCATCCAGGTGCCAGTGCGTTGACGCGGATGTTGTCCGGGCCGTATTCTCGCGCCAGACTGCGCGTCATGCCGTTGATCCCGGAATTGGCGGTGGTGTAAAGCGTATAGCCCGGATTGCCCATCATATAGCTGATTGAGGTGAAATTGACGATCGCGCCACCACCGGATTTGCGCATATCCGCAAGTACGGCCTGACAGGCGAACGCATAGGCCTTCAAGTTCACCGCCATCATCCAGTCATAGAAACCTTCGTCGATCTCTTCAAAGTCATGACGTTTGTCATTGGCCGCATTGTTGACCAATGCAGTAACCGGCCCATGGGCTTCTTTTGCCTGTGCCATGGCGTTTTTAAGGGCGGGGATGTCGGTGATATCACATTGGACAAACAGCGGGCGACGGCCATGTTTGGCGTCCTGCGCGTCGCAGAAATCCGAGGCATCACTGCGCCCGACAAAAGCCACCCTTGCCCCTTGTGCCATAAACCCATCCGTCAGGGCGGCCCCAATGCCGGAGCCGCCACCGGTGATGAAAACCGACTTGTCTTTAAGGTCAGGAAACTGCGCCATCATTTGACTGCTCCAAGTGTGAGGCCCGCAATGAAGTGGCGTTGCATCAGAAAGAACATGGCGACCGGAGGGATCGCCGCGAGCAGGGATGCGGCAGACACCAGATGCCAGTTGTTCACGAACTGCCCGTTCAGCGCGCGTACCCCGGCGGTGATCGGTTTCACCTGTTCGCCTTGGGTCAGCACATTGGCCCAGAAAAAATCATTCCAGACAAAGGTAAAGGTCAGCACCGCCAGTGCTGCCACCGCCGGGCGAACGAGGGGCAGGATCACAAACCAGAAAATCCGCCATTCTGCGACGCCTTCGATTCGGGCGCTTTCGATCAGATCAAAGGGCAGGGCTTTGATGAAATTGCGCATGAACAGCGTGCAGAACCCGGTCTGGAAGGCCGCATGGAAGAGAAACTGCCCTGCAATGGTGTCATAAAGCCCGCTTTGCACGGACATATCCCGCACGGGCACCATCAAAATCTGAAACGGGATGAAGTTCCCGGCCACGAACATGAAAAACAGCGGGATCGCCAACCGAAAGCGATAAATCGCCAGCGCATAGCCCGCACAGCAGGCCAAAGTCACCGAGATAGCCACCGCAGGCACAGTGATCAGCACCGAATTCAGCATGTATTTCGCCGCATCTGACTGGGTGAAAACCGCGATATAGTTCTCGATCAGTCTGAACTCGCTCGGCCAACCAAAAATATTGCCCGCGTTCATATCCGCGGCGCCGCGCATCGAGGTCACAAAGATCGCCAGAAGCGGCAAGAGCCAGATGAACAGCGCGATGGGCAGAAGCACCTGATAGCCCATGCGAATCGAAGGTGAGGATTTTTCAATTGGCTTGGGAAACATGTCAGTGACTTTCCCGCTCGTCTTGATACATGCGCCACAGGAAGTAGCTGATATAGACCAGCATAATCAAGAACAGCACAGTGGCGACCGCAGAGCCATAGCCATACCGCTCGCCATATTCACTGATAGCCACCTCGTACATATAGTGGGCCAGCACATTCGTTGATCCATAGGGACCGCCCTGGGTCATGATCGCGATCATATCAAAGCTGCGCAGCGCGCCGATGACCGTCACCACCACGGCAATAAATGTGGCCGGTTTCAGCTGCGGGATCACCACATACCAAAGCATGCGCCAGCCCCGCGCGCCATCCAGTCGCGCCGCTTCGATCTGGTCGGAGGACACGTTGTTCAGACCGGTCAGGTAGAGGATCATGCAATAGGCGATCTGAGGCCAGAGACCTGCGAAGATAATGCCGTAGGTGGCGTAGTCAGGACTTGAAAGAATATCGGGCACGGGCCGCGCGCATTTGAATGTGGTGTTGCCCAGAATATTTACGGTTTCCTCGCAGAAAACCGCCTGCCAGAGTTTGGCTACCACCCCGAAATCGGGGTTGTAGAACCAGCCAAAGATAAGACCCACCACGACCTGAGAGATCACGAAGGGAAAAAAGAACATCGACTTGTAAAACCGCATCCCGGTCACGGATTGATTCAGGAAGAGCGCGATAAACAGCCCCGCTGGCACCGCCAGCATGTACAACACAAGCCACGCTATGTTGTTGCCCAAAGAGGTCCAGAAATTTGGATCATCCCAAAGACGTACGTAGTTGTCGAACCCCACCCATTCAGCAGTCGAGGAGCCGTCAGGGCGGTAAAGCCCGTTCCATTCGTACAGGCTCAACCAGAGCGATTCAAAGATCGGGATGATCACATAGACCGCAAAGAAAGCAAGGGCCGGGGCCACAAACACCCATGGTGCGATGGCAATGGCGCTGCGTGCACCTCTGCGTAAGAAGGTTGCGTCACTCATGAAGGTCTCGTGTCTGGAACTGTAGAGCGAAGGGCCAGCACGGAGCCAGCCCTTCGGTTATATGGCAGATTATTTGTAGACGTCCGCCTGCACCTCATCGAGGCGCTCCAACACGTCCATCTTCGTTGATGGATCCAGCATGAAACGTTGGAAGCCTTCCATGCCTGCCTTTGCCATCTCCGCAGGTGCATCGCGGTCAAAGAACTGCGCGATGCCGGTGGCAGAATTCAGCAAGGCAAAGCCTTCCTGAATGAACTTGTCATCAGAGATGCTTGCTTTGGCGTTGATGGGCAGCTGACCAATGGTGGCATTCCATTCGGTCTGCACATCAGGACGTGCCACAAAGGCCAGCCATTTTTTGGCATCCTCAACGTTTTTGGCATTGGTTGGGATGAAGAACGCATCGGCAGGCGCTTCTTCTGCCAGCGGTACATTCGCATCGATGGTTGGGAACGGCATGAAGTCGATCTGAGCATCGGTCAGCCCTGCGTTCTTATAGGCATCCACCGAGAAGTTGCCCATCACATACATGGCCGCGTCGCCGTTGGCGAACGGCGCGATCGCGTCTTGCCAGCTCATGGAGGCATGGTTGTCCACCCAGCCACATTCGTTGATCAGGGTCTCCCAGTTGTCCATGGTCTGAACAATGCGCGGGTCTGTGTATTTGATCTTACCTGCGGTCAGATCGTTATGCACGTCATAGCCGTTGGTACGCATGTTGATGTAGTCAAACACGCCCGCGCCCGGCCACAGAAACTTTGTGCCGATGGTGAAAGGGGTAACACCGTTTTCTTTCATCTTCGCGCAACCGGCCAGCATATCGTCCCAGGTTGCGAATTCTTCCACGCCCAGCAAGTCAAACACGTCTTTGCGGTAGTAAATACCCCACTGATAGTAGGTATAAGGCACGCCCCAGATTTTGCCGTCGCGGGTCATGGTGGGTTTGATCGCGGCAAGGTCTTCGTCAAAACCGTTTGCTTCCCAGACATCATCAACGGGCTGGAAGAGGCCAGCATCTACAAAAGGTGCCATGCGGTTGCCTGGATACCAAGAGGTCACATCCGGCGCGTCTGCAGTCAGGAAATTGCGAATGGCGGTCTTGTGCGCCTCTCGGTCATTGTTGTTCAGGGTGACGGTGATGTCAGGGTTCTCAGCTTCGAACTTAGCGACCGCTGCTTCGATTGCTGCTTTCGGGCCAGGGTTCAGGTCATCAAAGTTAATGACCAGCTCACCCGCATTGGCGGCGCTGCAGAGCGCGGCAGAGGCCATCAGGCCCGCCAGATAAGTCTTGAATTTCATAGATGTATTCCTCCCGAGATGTCTGATTTGGCCGAGGCCTCAGATTTTCGTTGACCTGCGTCCCGATAAATGAGAACTTTGTCCACATTGTGAGATTTGCGCAATTGGGCGCTTTTGTCAAGACGATTGTCAGCAGGTGCGCAACTCGAAAGGGAGGGAAATGCATGGCGGCTCCGGGGGGAGGTACACTCGCTAAGGCGATGCAGGTTTTGGATATGGTTGCCGAACACGGGCGGCCGGTCCGATTTGCTGAAATACAGCAACGGGCAGAATTTCCGCGCGCGACGCTCTTTCGGCTGGTTCAATCGCTGACCACCGAGGGGTTGCTGCATTTTGATGAGCAAAGCCACTGCTATTCTCCCGGTCTAAGGCTGCTGCAGTTCGCCCATTCTGCCTGGAGCCAGACTGCGCTTGGCCCCGCTGCTGAACCCTTCATTGACCAGATCGCGCTTGAAACCGGCGAGACCATTCACCTCGCGCAGATGGTGCGTGGGCAGGTCATCTATGTAGACAAACGCAATGCGCAGTCGCCCGTTGAAATGTTCAGTCAGGCCGGAAAGGTCGGGCCTGGCTATTGTACCGGCGTCGGCAAGGCGATCATGGCTTTCTTGCCAACTAAGGCACGCGCTGATGCGCTGGCCATGCAGCCATACTACCAGCACACCAACAACACGATTACCTCTGCTGAATTGCTGAATGCAGAACTGGATCAAATCCACGCGGAAGGGGTTGCGTTTGACCGTGAAGAACACGAGCCGGGTATCATCTGCGTGGCGGTCCCCATTCTGACCGAAGCCAATATCGCCATCGGTGCGATCAGCATCACTGGATCCACCCAAAACAAATCGCTCGAAGACCTCAGAAGCTTTGAAACACCATTGCGCGAATGTGCGGCGGAGATCGCCCATGTGGCCAGGATCAGCCAGTTCCCGCAAACGGCGAAAGGAAAGTAGATGTCAGGGGTTACGCTGACCAAAGCGGTTAAACGATACGGAGCCGTTCAGGTCATCCACGGGGTGGACCTGACGATTGAACCCGGTGAGTTCTGCGTTTTCGTCGGGCCTTCGGGCTGCGGAAAATCCACATTGTTGCGGATGATTGCAGGGTTGGAAGAAACCTCTGATGGGCAAATCCACATCGGCGCGCGGGACGTGACGCATGCAGACCCAGCGGATCGCGGCGTGGCGATGGTGTTTCAGACCTATGCGCTTTACCCGCATATGACCGTGGAAGAAAACATCGGCTTTGGCCTCAAGATGAACGGCGTTGAAAAGCAGGTCATCAAGCAAAAGGTGGATGAGGCTGCGGAGATTCTTCAGCTTGAGGACTATCTGGATCGCAAACCCAAAGCGCTTTCCGGTGGTCAGCGCCAGCGCGTCGCCATCGGCCGCGCCATTGTGCGTGGTCCAGAGGTCTTTTTGTTTGATGAACCACTGTCCAACCTTGATGCGGAACTGCGCGTCGACATGCGGGTGGAGATCGCCCGCCTGCATCGTGAGTTCGATGCCACGATGATCTATGTGACCCACGATCAGGTGGAAGCGATGACACTTGCGGACAAGATCGTTGTGTTGCGCGCAGGACGGATCGAACAGGTCGGCGCACCGATGGACCTCTATAATGACCCGGACAACAAGTTTGTCGCCGGTTTCATAGGCTCTCCATCGATGAATTTCCTTGAGGCGCAGGCGCGGGGTGGCAAGCTTATTGTGCCCAGCCTCGGAGGCGTCAGTGTAACGTCACCCGTTCAGGGTTTGCAGGAAGGCGCATCCGTCATTCTGGGAATCCGGCCCAATGCGATGCAGGTCCAAACCGGGGACGGGCCTCTGAAACTAGAACTGCGCGAACGGCTGGGCGGCGTCTCCTATGACTACGTGCAGACACTGACGGGTGCACGCCTGATCGTAGAGAGCAAAAATGATCAGGCTCTGCCAGAAAGCAGCCCCGTTACCATCGGGATTGATGAAACCAACCTCTACCTCTTTGATCCAGAAACAGAGGCGAGACTACGCTAAGCCTAGAGCATCGCCCATTCAAACTAAATCAGAAGCGATGCTCCAGTTTTTGTTTTACGCGCAATTTGATCCGAAAACCGGTGCCCACTTTTCGGATTGCGCTCTAGCACGGGAAGCCCGTACATGATCCAATGTTGGCGACTGGATGATGACCGTCAAACGCTGGTTCTGGGCTGCGATCAGAACCGGATGGCGGAGGTCATCTATTGGGGGTGCCGTCTGCCCGACAACGAAAACCTGACGACACTCTACCACGCTCATGTGCTAGATGTGACAGGCGGCATGCTGGATGAACATCCGGAGCTTTCGATTTGCCCGGAAGCGACGCGCAGTTTTCCGGGTCAACCCGGCTTGAACCTAAGTGATGCAGATGGTGCGCCCTATCTGCCCAAGTTCCGCTTTTCTGGTGCGGCGCCTGGCCAAAACAGCCTCGAACTGGAGTATCTGGACCAGGATGGAGAGTTGACCTATCGGGCGCGTTTTCAGATTCACCCAGACACTCATGTCATCGAAGCTGATGCCAAACTCTGCGCAACCCGGCCCATGCGTCTTCATTGGCTCGCCGCACCTGTCTTTCCCGCCCCACAGTTTTCTGACGAAATGATCGACTTCTCCGGGCGCTGGTGCGGTGAGTTTCAGATGGGACGCACGCCTTGGTCTGCGGGCATCCACATGCGCGAAAACAGAACCGGGCGCACAGGTCATGAACATTTTCCCGGCCTGATCGTACCCTGTCGTGGTGCGACCAATACCCAAGGCGAGGCCTACGCCTTTCACTACGGTTGGTCTGGCGGTCATCGGATGGTTGCCGAAGAACTCCCAGACGGGCGGCGGCAAATCCAGTTTGGCCACGCCTCGATGATGGAACCAGAAACTCAGACAGAATTCCAAGCCAGCAAGCTTTACGCGGTTTACTCTGGGGCAGGCCTGAACGGCTGTGCGGTCGCATATCAGCGCCACCTGCGCCAGAACATGGTCCGCTTCCCAGATGCTGCCCGCCTGCGGCCCGTGCACTATAACTGCTGGGAAGCGGTGTATTTCGATCACAAGCTTGATGACCTGAAAGACATCGCCACGCGCGCTGCAGATTTGGGCGCAGAGCGTTTCGTCTTGGACGATGGCTGGTTTGGCAGGCGCGACGACGACACGACATCCTTAGGGGATTGGAATGTGGACCCACGCAAATATCCCAATGGTCTTGGCCCGCTGATTGACCATGTTAACGGCCTCGGAATGGGGTTCGGCCTGTGGTTTGAACCGGAGATGATCAATACCGACTCTGACACATACCGTGCCCAACCTGATTGGGCACTAGGGCCGGAGGATCAAATCCCCGGTCGCCAACAACGCGCCATGGACATGGCCAACCCGGCGGTGCGTGAATACCTTTTCAACGCGGTCAGCGCGTTGCTCTCTGACCACGCCATTGAATACATCAAATGGGACCACAACCGCGTATTGCCAACGCCGGATGCCCGCCAGACTCGCGGAACCTACGCGCTTCTGGATCGGCTGCGCGAGGCCCACCCCCAGGTCGAGATCGAAAGCTGCGCCAGTGGGGGCGGGCGGATTGATTTTGGCATTCTGTCCCGGACCCATCGCGTATGGCTCTCAGATTCCAACGACGCACTGGAGCGCCTGAAGATTCAGCGCAACGCCGCGCTGTTCCTGCCGATGGCGATCACGGGCAGCCATGTCGGCCCGCGCACCTGCCACACATCAGGCCGTGTGTTTGACATAAGGTTTCGCGCCTGGGTCGCCGCCCAGCGACATATGGGGTTTGAAATGGATCCGCGCGAGCTGACAAACGAAGAAGCGCAGGTGTTACAAGAGGTTACAGCATGGTGGAAAGCCAATCGCAGTTGGCTGCTGAATGCGGATGTACTCCGCCTTGATAGCGCAGACCCATGCCTCATCGCCGAACAGCAATTGGCGGCAGACGGCAGCAAACTGGTGGTCTTTGCAGGCAAGGCCGGAACATCTGCACAGATCGCCCCGCGTCCACTGCGGCTGATTGGCCTTGACCCGCAGGCCATCTACGAAATTCACCTGAAGAACCGCGAAGATATCGTGCACCTGTCTCGCGGCGCGCCGGCTTTAAAACATGGCCCAATCAAGGTTAGCGGGGCCTATCTCATGAACCACGGCCTCACTCTGCCTTGGAGCTATCCCGACACCATGTGGGTCGTTGAAGGAAAACGCCTGTGACACAATTCCGGCGCAGCTTGGGGACATGTTACTACCCCGAACAATGGCCCCGTGCGGTCTGGGAAGAGGACGCTCGCCGGATGGCGGAGCTTGGGCTCACCTGGGTCCGCATTGGCGAATTTGCGTGGTCGCGGTTGGAACCCAAAGAAGGCCAATACGAGTTTGGCTGGCTGGACGAGGCCATTTCTGTATTGAAAGGCGCAGGTTTGCAGGTGGTGCTGGGCACCCCCACCGCAACGCCGCCGCGCTGGATGCTCGACAAGCTGCCGGACATGCTGGCTGTCGATGCCGACGGCAGACCCCGCAAGTTCGGCTCGCGTCGGCATTATTGCTTTAGCCATGAGCGCTACAAAGACGAATGTCGGCGGATCGTGACGGCTCTGGCAAAACGATTTGGCGATCAGGTGGAGGCCTGGCAGACCGACAATGAATACGGCTGCCATGGTACGACCATCAGTTACAGCGCGGCGGCAGAAGAGGCCTTTCGCATTTGGTTAGAGCAACACTATGGCAACATCGTCACCCTAAATGAGGCCTGGGGTAATGTCTTTTGGTCCATGGAATATGACCGTTTCGATCAGATTGACCTGCCAAACCTGACCGTGACCGAAGCCAACCCGGCGCATGTCATGGCCTTTCGCCGGTTTTCCTCCGATCAGGTGGTGGCTTTCAATCGCCTTCAGGTCGAGAGTATTCGCGCCCATTCCGATGCACCGATTGCCCATAATTACATGGGACGGATCACACAGTTCGATCACTACGATGTGGGGCACGATCTGGAAATTGCCTCTTGGGACAGCTATCCATTGGGCTTTCTTGAGGACCGCGTGGGGGCATCAGATGCTGAAAAGCTGACCTATGCGCGACAGGGCGATCCGGATTTTCAAGCCTTTCATCACGATCTTTATCGCGCCGTGGGAAAGGGGCGATTCTGGATCATGGAACAACAGCCCGGGCCGGTGAATTGGGCACCTTACAATCCGGAGCCTTTGCCGGGCATGGTGCGCCTGTGGTCTTGGGAGGCCTTCGCCCACGGGGCCGAGGCGGTCTGTTACTTCCGTTGGCGACAAGCGCCCATGGCGCAGGAACAAATGCACGCAGGGCTGTTACGTCCCGATAGCGTGGACGCGCCAGGTTACACCGAGGCAGCGCAGGTTGCCGCAGAAATTGCCAAAGCACCTGTGGCTGAAACAGCCCAGGCCCAGATCGGTCTAATCTTTGACTATGCGTCTGAATGGGCTTGGGAAATTCAGCCCCACGGACAGGGGCTCCGTTACTTCCGGCTGGTTTTTGAGACCTATCAGGCCCTTCGGAAACTGGGTCTCTCGGTGGATATTCTGCCCCCCAAATCCGAGGTTCTCAGCGGCTACAAACTGATCCTCGCGCCGGGCTTGATGATTGCCTCTCAAACTCTGAAACGCGCACTTCACGACAGCGGGGCCAATGTCATCATAGGCCCGCGTTTCGGCGCGCGGACAGAGAACATGACGACACCTGTCCCTCTGCCACCTGATATTGACGGTTTGAAACTCACCGTCGCGCGGGTCGAAAGCCTCCGACCTGGCGCTGAGATAGGGCTGGCCGCAGGTGGGGCGGTAAAGAGCTATCGCGAGATGCTGGAGGGCAATTCCCGTGGCACCGGACATATTGAAGGCGGAAGCGACCCTCTCGTCCGCAATGGCAACATCACTTATCTCGGCGCATGGCTCAACCAGTCGGCGCTCATACGCATACTATCAGAAGCCTGTTTTGATGCCGGAATTTCCACACGAAACATGCCCGAAGGGCTGCGCATCCGCGAAACCGCAACCGAACGGTTTTGGTTGAACTATTCTGCAAAAAACGTTGAGTTTGAAAACCGGCAGATACCCTCCGCAGGCGTTCTGAGAGAACCCTTGTAGGAGGCGTAAGCGGCTCTGCGAATCTCTTTACCGCCGCCTCACTTTTTCTCTGAAGACCCCGGTGGGTGAACACCGTTTTTTTTTGGACAGCTCCTGCAGAGGTTGACCTTTTTGGCCCGCGTTGCCTTGCGATTTTGTCACAAAGCATACAAAGTAGATCTTGAGGTCGAGACATCGAACTACAGCTTTGTACGCGACCCGTGAACTGCCGGTTCCAACTTCGCGGCATCCATCTCCAATGACCGGTTTCCCCGCCGCGTAACAGTGCCCACGAATTCGCTGCTGCAGAAACTTCCGTGCGACGAGCGCGTGCAGCGGGAAAAGGCGATGACCGCTGTGGGCTCATTCTAGCGGATGCCACTCGAGGCACGAACGGCAGCAATGCGCAGATAGTGAACTTTGCACAGTCTTTAATTTCCCGCCCCCAAGCAGACATTGGCGGCGACCGCAGAGGAGGCTGACGCTGAGGTCAGTGTGGCAGATGGAAAATAGATGAACGGCCAAGATGGAATGATGCTCGTCCGTCGATATCTTGACGCCTGGAGAGTTGGCTCGATGGGGCATGGAGCACCCGAAGGATCATTCGAAACTGTTACCGAGGATGATGTCGTCGTTTTCAATGACTTCATCGACATCGACATTTGACAGATCTCTTGTAGACATGAACTCTTCCAGCGGACCAGGCAGTTCATGTACTAAGTTTCCAGCTTTGATATCCTTTTCGAGGAGCTCTAGGAATCTCTCAAGTGCCGGTTCAATGTCAGACATAATCGGACTCTAAAATGAGGCGTCGTATAGTTTCCCGCGCTCCCGACTCATCTTCCCAGGATAGACGCCAGCCCCATTCGTCGTAGTTAAAGCGGCGGAAAACCGGGCATGTTGTCCCAGCCTCCATTTCTGTCGATACCCAAGCCAGCGCGTGTTCGCGCACATGGTTTGGTAGCCGCAGCTTTCTGATCATCTGCTCTACATTGTCCCAGTTCATGTGATCCTCATAATCCCTGAGTAGCGTCCATCTTTCAGCGGCATCAGGCAAAGACGCCCGCATCGACTGCATCAATGTATTCTAGAACTTGCTGCGCTTTGCCTTCCTGCACCAGCTGCATGGCTGTTCGGCCATCAAAGCCGGGCAGGGGCTCTGACCGGTACCATGCATAGGCTATCAGTTCCGAGCCGAAGCGCTGCTCTACCTGATCCCAGTTGTTCATGTGATCCTCCGGTGTTGGTAGGAGACCCGGGACTCGAACCCGGTCAAGAACGCTAATCTGGCGCTAAAGGGAATATAAGGCCCTCCTGCATACCCATGCTGTCTCCCAATTCTGGGTTATCGGTTATCCCGATATTCGACAGATGTATGTGTGCGTAGGCGTCATGCGGTTGACCTACAGCTAATCCGCCACGATGTCCACAGGTCAAAAGTTACTGCTTATTGTTGACTCGCGCGAGATGAAGCCATTTGCCGAACCCGCACTTTCGCATCTCTGCTGCCGGCAGACGCTGGATAGCTGTTTTTATAGCCCCGAATGAGCCAAGGAAAATCACTTGCTCTTGAGCCCGCGTCAGAGCCGTGTAGACCAGTGACCTATCCACAATCTTGTACGATAGGTCGGGATGATTACGCGTGACCATTGCGATCCTTGGGCCTTGTGGACGCTGCTTGCATAGACAAGCTGAACATATTGGACATCATCCGCGGACAACTGATACTCGACACCATCTAGAACAGCTTCGACCCGGTCACCATCAATCGACACAATCCGACCCCAAGCACCATTCGTCAGTCCTCGCTGCAAATCATTCTGCGTCCAAATCACAGGCTCGCCTTCTGCGATATGTTTTGCACCCGGCCATAGGTTTGGATCTTTTGTTAGTGCAAGCTGGTGGAAGAAGGTATTAATGATTCCAATTTCACGATTGGTAGGGGCAATGATCTGCATGTCATCGCGTTCTATGCCAGCGGCACGCAGTACTCCACCAAGACGCATGATTTCATGGCATAAGTGTTCTCGGTCACACTCATCAAAGGTAACCGCACAGTCGGATGGCGGTTTTTTTGGGGTCTAGTGAGGATGAGCCAAAATCAAAAAATTACGACGTCCTACCATTACTCCATCCAAAAGAAACCAATTTCCACAGTTTGGAACACATTTTCCAAAGGTACGTTTTGCCGCCTATTTTTTCTTTGGATCGAAGCGACCGGCCGCTTCTTCAGCTTTCAAAACCGCCCCAACAACTGATCCTCCGTTTCCTAACTATAGGGCCGGACCACTTCAGTGGGGGAGGATCAACTGTGATCAGCCCCATCTAAGTGGTCCGGTTTGAATATTAGTGCATGATTGGCCCGGGTTCCATCGGGACGATGGTTTCCGGTGCCGGTGGCGGTAGCCCAAAGCACAAATTCTTTAACGTCAGATAAATCGAAAGATCTTATCAATCGGGCAAACAAAAACAGAGGCATAGCCCGATGCATGTAGAATTTCACGAGGCAAATAGTTTCCTCACCAGCCGCAGATTTTCGGATCTCAAGGCAAGCAGTAAGACCACCAACAGAACTCGAAACGGTCAAGAGTTTGGTCCTCACAAAAGAAAGCTGGAAAGAGCGTTAGTTCGCGACATCGCTCGTGTGAAATCAGCGCTCGAGAAGGCTGCGCTTCTTGTAATCAAGGATCCAACTTATGTTCCCATTATGGAGCGGCTTGAACATGAACTTTTTCAGATGCAGGAACGGCTCGCCAACAGCCCGGTGGAAAGGGCGTTGGCTATTGTTCAAAAAAAGGCAATTTCCTGAAGGATGCGGGCTTTATGCTCAAGCGAAGCACCATCACCATATCGTTGTTCTTGAAGAGCATGACCGAAGAGATCGCGTCTAATCCGGTTATCAACTTCAGCTGCGATCATTCGATCCTCAAATGCATGACGGAGTGAGTACATAACATGTCTATTGGACTCCATCAGACCATTCGATCTCAAATACTTGTTAACTGTGTTAGAAAGTGACGCTTTGCCTCTGTAGCTGGGAAACCCATTCGGGCATTCTTGGAAAGCTTCAAGACTAACGCCAACAAGAGGAATAGTTCGCTTGGAGGCATTGTTCTTCAATTGTCGCCCGACCGGAGCGATTTCAACGTAGGGAACCGAACCCTCCAGATGGATGCGAGCCCTGTCCAGATTAGCGGCTTCGCTAGGTCGATACCCTGTATTGATCATACCCAACAAAATGCACCGCGCCTCGGTATTTAATCCACTCAAAGCACCTTCAGACAAAATACGATTACGAATCCAATCGTCGGAAAATGATGGTCGAGATTGCCTCTCTGGTTCCTTTAAACTCAGACCAGACAGAGGCAAATCAATCTTAAGTCGCTTTTTTTCGTTAACTGTTTTAAGAACATCACCTAGGTGCGTGAGGTCCTTGTTAGCAGAGTTCTGTGTAACTTCTCCCATTTCAATGCGCTCAATCCACATCTCCCGGAAACCCAACATATCGTCCCGAGTGATCTTGGAAATCGCCACGTCTCCGGCGACCGCGATGAAATTTTGCACCGCTTTCTTCCGTGGGTTCCGCCACCTGCGAATTTGATCAGCGTCTTTACCTAACGTCCTATCTCTCGCGAGTGACCAGTACATTTCCAACGCTTTGGAAACCGTAATCTCTGGTGCCGCAATGCCGCCCAACAGCGCCTTAGCTTCGAACTTGTCTGGGCTGCCTTGCACAGCTGGAATCGCCTCAACTCGTTTCAGCAATTCTTCGAGAGGAAGTTCAGCAACTTTTGGCATTTCCAAGTACCGAAATCCCCTCGATCTAGCCAAGTTTTGTGCTGCGCTGAACTGCTTTTCAGCTTCTGCGGTGTCGCCGGCAAGGCGAGCTTCCCAGCTATCCAGCATCTTCGCCCAAACCGATGGCCCTTTCTCCCTTGCCAAACTCAGTGAATCGGTTTTCAGGCTGATCCAGACGGTTTTTCGTTCTTCGACGCTGGCGAAACGGCGCGGAACGCGCCTAACGATACAGTAACTAGAGCCTCTGAACTTAACATTCACAGTTCCATAGCCTCCAAACACAAACAGTTTTTGTGCAGCAAAATGTGCAGCAAAAAATCTCCAAATTCAAGTGATCAGCCACGAAGGATAGGTTATATTACAAATAATCAATCACTTACGAGCGCGCTATTAGTGTAATGTGGCGGAGACGAAGGGATTCGAACCCTCGAGACGGTTCCCCGTCTACTCCCTTAGCAGGGGAGCGCCTTCGACCACTCGGCCACGTCTCCGACGACGCGTCTATCAGCGCGAGACACAGGAAAACAAGCCCTAAATTTCAGGCTAATTGCGAAATTTCATCATAATGCGATAGGCCTGCACCCCGGAAATGGCGGGATCAAAGCGTCATCGGCCAAGCAGGTCGCGCAGAATGCGCTCGACCGCGTTTTCCCTATTGCGGCCGTTCGTCCGGGGCGCGGGTGTCCGCGTGTCCATGTCTTCTGTGACCCGCTGCTTTATACCGCGGGACATCGGAAGGGGACGCACTGGCAGACCTTCGTTCACGCGGATCATGGTCTCGCGCCAGATATCTGTTGGCAGGCTCCCGCCCGTGACCTGTTGAAGGGGGCTGTTGTCGTCATAGCCCATCCAGACACCCGTCACATAATCCGCCGTAAACCCGATGAACCATGCATCCCGTGCGGCCTGTGTGGTGCCCGTCTTGCCGGCGACCTCCCGGTCTGGCAGTTGAGCACGGCGCGCGGTGCCCTCAGTCACCACCTTGTTCATCATGTAGATCAACTGGCGCGCTGCCTCCTCGCGGATCACACGTTCACCAATACCGCCGCCAGCCCCCATCAGTGGCAGGTCATCACCCAGCAGACTGAGTTCCACTAGACCGTAGGGCGTCACAGATGATCCACCGTTTAGAATACCGGCATAAGCGCCCGTCATCTCGATCAGTGTGCTTTCTGATGCACCAAGCGCAAGGGCTGGGCCATCTGCCAGATCACTTTCAATACCAAAATCGGCAGCAACCTTACGGACAAGATCGCGGCCTACGGCCTCGGACACCTTCACTGCCGGAATATTGAGAGAGAACTTCAACGCCTCTGTAAGGGTCACACGACCCCGGAAATCTTTCTGGTAGTTCTTTGGACACCACCTGCCTGAACCGGGTATATCCAGGCAATAGGGTTCATCAACCACGGTTGCATTTGGGCTGTAGCCCAGCTCAAGCGCCGTTCCATAGACAAAGGGCTTGAAGGCAGAACCTGTTTGCCGGTTCGCCATGGTGGCCCGATTGAACGCCCCGGTCACCTTATTCTCACGCCCGCCCACCATGGCGCGCACCGCGCCATCAGCTGACATGACAACAATCGCCGCCTGCGCCAGTGAGCCTTCCTTGACCTTATCCTCGAAGATCGAAGCAAGTGCATCTTCAGCCGCCAACTGAATACGTTGATCCAACGTCGTCTTGATAATGACATCCTCGGTCGTGTCTCGCGTAAAGAAGTCTGGGCCGGATTCCATCACCCAATCGGCAAAGTACCCACCGGTCTGCGCCTCTGCAGCCTCAGACAGGGTTGCGGGATTGTCCGTGGCTCGCCGCCGCTCCTCAGCAGTGAGATAGCCTTGATCCTCCATCAAGCGGAGAACTGTAGCCGCACGATCCTGCGAGCGCTCCAAGTTGGACGTAGGCGCAAGCCGGGTCGGCGCAGTCAGCAAGCCGGCTAGCATAGCGCCCTCTTGTGCCGAAAGGGCCGAAGCAGGCTTACCAAAATAGCGCTGCGCTGCGGCCTCCGCCCCGAAAGCGCCACCACCCAGATAGGCCCGGTTCAAATAGATTGAGAGGATTTCGTTCTTTGAATACTTGGCCTCCATCGCAAGCGCATAGATCGCCTCTTTGATCTTACGCGTCAGGGATCCGCGCCTACAATCGTTCACGTAGGCCTGCTCACTATCCCATTGGGTCTGGTCATATTCCACCCCAAGGCACAGCAGCTTCGCAGTCTGCTGCGTGATGGTCGAGCCGCCGTGACCCGAAAGCGGTCCACGCCCCTCGCTCAGGTTGATGCGAACGGCGCTTGCCACGCCGCGCGGGCTGATCCCAAAGTGACGGTAGAACCGCTTGTCCTCGGTTGCGACGACAGCGTTCTTGAGGTGCGGGCTAACCGTTTCAGCCGTGACAGCCCCACCAAACTGATCCCCGCGCCATGCGAAAACCTCACCTTTCCGGTCCAGTAGCGTGACCGATCCACGTGCACGGCCATCAAGAAGTTCACTGGCTTCAGGCAGGGTTGTGTAGATATAGAAGACCGCGCAGCTCACAGCCAAACCTACAACGGCTGTTATACGCCATGTGACGGCCCAGATCATGCGGAAGATGAACCCAAAAATGGCGCCGAAGAACCCCCGGATCCCGCCGCGCTTTTTGCGGGACTTGGTTTTGGTTCGCTTGGGGGCACTTTTAGGCCTAGGCTTAGCAGTCCGTTTTTTGAACAATCCCCAGCCACCCTTCTTTTTGGGTGTCTTCTTACGCCGCTTGTCCGCTACCAAACGCGGCTTGCTCCGACCGGAATTGCTCATAAAGGCCTCGCGGGAATCTGCTCATTTTTTTGTGCAGATTACCCCCGATTCGGGGAAAGTTGACCCCTTCTTCCACTTTTCTGAACGTCTAAATTTTATGCATAATTTACTTTTTGTATAAATTTTATGCAAGTATACTGCATTTTAGATTATTGACCCCGCACCACACCTTTTCGCAACCACTAGTTTTAGGGCTTTTGAGGCGTGCAGTCCCGCGAATGGGAAGTGAATCTGAAAGGGGTGTCTAGTGAAACTCATCGTTGCAACCATCAAGCCTTTCAAGCTTGAAGATGTCCGTGAAGCGCTAACAGAAATTGGCGTACGCGGCATGATGGTGACAGAGATCAAGGGCTTTGGAGCGCAATCCGGTCATACCGAGATCTATCGTGGCGCAGAATATGCCGTGAACTTTGTCCCGAAAATCAAACTGGAAATCGCTGTCGCTGACGGAGCCGCAGATCAGGTGGTCGAAACGATCGCCAGCACAGCACGCACCGGGAAAATAGGTGACGGCAAGATTTTTGTCATGGATCTGGAACAAGCCACGCGCGTGCGCACCGGCGAAACCAATGAAGACGCGCTGTAAGGCAAACAAGACAAAGGGTTACATCCGATGAACAACAAACTACTACTTACAACGCTCTTTGCCGCAGCAGCGCTGCCGGTGATGGGCGTCGCCCAAGAGGCGGAAGAAGCGGCAGCAACCGTCGCTTCCGACGAATTTGTATGGATCATGAATTCGCTGCTCTTCCTGATCGGCGGGTTTCTTGTGTTTTTTATGGCGGCCGGCTTTGCAATGCTAGAAGGTGGCCTTGTGCGCTCTAAAAATGCCACCACACAGATGACGAAGAACGTAGCACTCTTCTCAATCGCGGCCATTATGTACTGGTTGGTTGGCTACAATCTTATGTACCCACTCGGCGATTGGGCAATTGAGGGCTATTTCTCAGCGCTCTTCCCTTCCGTCGGTGTACTTGAGGGCGTCGGCATCACACTGGCAGATGCAGACGATGCAAGCTACGCATCCACGGGATCTGACTACATCTTCCAGCTGATGTTCTGTGCCGCCACCGCGTCCATCGTTTCTGGCGCTCTGGCAGAGCGGATCAAGCTGTGGCCGTTCCTGATCTTCTCCGCCATCCTCACAGGATTTATTTACCCGCTCACGGCCTCCTGGCAGTGGGGCGGCGGCTGGCTATCCGAAGCAGGGTTCTCTGACTTCGCCGGCTCTACAGTTGTGCACGCATGTGGTGCAGCGGCAGCCCTCGCAGGTGCGATCGTCCTTGGCCCGCGCATCGGCAAGTACAAAGACGGCAAAGTCGTTCCTATGCCTGGTTCCAACCTGCCTATGGCAACGCTTGGTATGTTCATCCTTTGGCTCGGTTGGTTTGGCTTCAACGGCGGCTCACAGCTGGCAATGGGTTCTGTTGGCGACGTTGCTGACGTGTCCCGGATTTTCTCGAACACCAACATGGCAGCTGCGTCGGGCGCTGTAACAGCGCTGATCCTGACACAGATCCTCTACAAGAAACCTGACCTGACAATGATCCTGAACGGCGCTCTGGCCGGTCTGGTATCAATTACAGCTGAGCCTTTGGCACCCACTCTCTTTGGTGCGCTTTGGATTGGTGCTGTCGGCGGTGTGATTGTGGTCCTGACCGTTCCAATGCTGGATAAGATGAAGATCGACGACGTTGTCGGCGCGATCCCGGTCCATGGCTTTGCCGGTATCTGGGGCACGTTTGCGGTGATTTTCTACGGGGAAGCATCCATTGGGACACAGGTTCTCGGCATGGTCGCAATCATCGGCGCCACATTCGTGATATCCTTGATTGTATGGGTCATCCTCAAAGCCGTCCTTGGAATACGCGTCAGCGAAGAGGCAGAAATAGCCGGCTTGGACAACTCCGAGCTGGGTATGGAAGCTTACCCAGACTTCTCTAAAGGCTAAGCATTTCCTTCCTGGAGTGACTGACCCCCGGGCTTCGGCTCGGGGGTTTTTTCATGTGCAATCGAAACGTATTGAGTAGTTTCGAATCGCGGGTCAGCATGCTACTTTTAGTGCTATGTCCAAGCCCAACCCCAAAATAAGCCAAGATGCGCCGGTGATCCGCCAGCTTGACGAGGGCGCAATCAACCGGATCGCAGCCGGTGAGGTGGTTGAAAGACCCGCCTCCGCGGTGAAGGAACTGGTGGAAAACGCACTAGATGCAGGCGCACGGCGGGTCGAGGTGTCTTACGCCCATGGTGGCAAAACCCTGATCCGTGTCTCTGACGATGGATGCGGAATGACAGCCGGTGACCTGCCGCTCGCGCTCAGCCGCCATGCTACCTCGAAGATCGACGGATCAGACCTGCTCAATATACAGAGCTTTGGTTTCAGGGGGGAAGCCCTGCCATCTCTCGGTGCCGTCGGGCGACTGACCATCACAACCCGTGCCAAGGGACACGACGGCGCGGAAGTGAGCGTATCGGGAGGACAGATATCGCCCATTAAGCCGGCAGCACATAATGGTGGGACCATCGTGGCTTTGAAGGATCTCTTCTATGCCACACCGGCGCGCTTGAAATTCTTGCGCACCGACAGGTCGGAGACACAGGCGATCAACGATACAATTAAGCGTTTAGCGATGGCCGAACCCTATGTTGGCTTCACTCTGCGCGACATATCAGACAACACCGCAGGTCGCGTTGTTTTCCGGGCAGATCCAGAAAATGGCGATCTCTTCGACGCCCTGCACAGCAGATTAGCCCGAGTTCTGGGCACACAGTTCGCTGAAAACGCATTGCGCATTGATGCGACACGCGAAGGCGTGCGGATGACGGGCTACGCCGCTCTACCAACATATTCCCGTGGATCAGCCGTGACGCAGTATCTCTTCGTTAACGGTCGTCCGGTCAGGGACAAGATGCTCTACGGAGCATTACGCGCAGCCTACCAAGATCTCCTCAGTCGGGATAGGCATCCTGCGGCGGCCCTGTTTTTGGACTGTGATCCGAAACTGGTCGACATAAACGTGCACCCTGCGAAATCCGAGGTCCGGTTCCGCGACCCCGGGCTGGTACGCGGGCTGATCGTATCCGGCCTGCGCCATGCGCTGGCAGAGGGCGGGCACAGAGCATCCTCTACTGTTTCAGAGGCCGCTCTTGGGGCATTGCGGCCAGAACCGACAGGCGCGCGAGTCTACCAGATGGACAAGCGACCCGCCCCAAGCACAGGCTTTTCAGAGTTCCAGAACTCATTTAGCGCTCGCATCGAACCTAACCCCGACACGGGCGAGGCCCGCGCGCAAGAGAGGGATAAGGCGCCATCAGAAGACCAACCTCTGGGCGCAGCACGTGCACAGCTTCATGAAAACTACATCGTCACCCAGACCGAAGATGGCGTCGTCATCGTCGACCAGCACGCCGCTCATGAACGCCTAGTCTACGAAAAACTCAAAGCCCAGGTTTCCGAAAACGGCGTTACGGCACAAGCGCTATTGATCCCCGACATCATCGACTTGGGCGAGGCTGACGCCGAGCGCCTCCTGCAAGAGGCAGCCGCCCTATCAGACCTTGGTTTCACCATCGAGCCCTTCGGCCCCGGAACCATCGCCATACGCGAAACCCCAGCCATCCTCGGGCCCTGCGACGCCCCGGCTATCCTGCGCGATATTCTCGATGAACTCATCGACCAAGGTGAAAGCACAAGCATACGCAACCGTATAGATGCAATACTCTCGCGAGTCGCCTGCCATGGCTCTATCCGCTCCGGACGACGGATGAGCGCAGAGGAAATGAACGCCCTCTTGCGCCAGATGGAAGCCACGCCACATTCGGGACAATGCAACCACGGTCGCCCCACCTATGTGGAACTCAAACTCTCCGACATCGAAAAGCTTTTTGACCGTACATGATACAGATTGGCGCCCTAACATTAGATCTGAGCAATCCTCTGGTTTTGTCTGCGCTGGCCGCAGGTTTAACCCTGCTCGTGATTCTTTTCTTGACCATCTCCACTGCAAAAACCGCAGCACGCTCAGCCCGGATGGCGGACCCAATCAGCCAACAGATGCGTGATTTAAACACGCGTATTCAAAGACTAAGTGATGGACAACACCAATTGGCTGGTGGCCTCAACCATGTCTCAGAGGCACAGGCGCAATCTCAGGCCAACATGCTGCAACTGATGGAACGTCGCCTTGCACAGGTGCAGGAACAGATGAGCGAAAATCTACACGGCTCGGCGCGACGCACCGCCCAATCACTCGGAGAGCTCCAGCAACGCCTCACCGCAATCGACAAAGCTCAAGACAATATCACCAAGCTTTCCGGTGACGTTCTCAGCCTTCAGGACATCTTATCCAACAAGCAGACCCGCGGGGCCTTCGGGGAAATCCAACTAAATGACATTGTGTCCAAGGCACTTCCCTCTGATAGCTATACACTTCAACATACGCTAACGAATGGAAAACGGGCTGACTGCCTGATCCACCTGCCAAATCCCCCCGGCCCAATCTGCATTGACAGCAAGTTCCCACTGGAGGCCTACGAGGCTTTGCGCCGTGCCAGCACGGATTGGGAGCTCAACGAGGCAGCTAAGTTCCTGCGCAGCTCAGTTCGCAAGCACATCAAAGATATTTCGGAACGCTACATTCTCGACGGCGAAACCGCTGACGGCGCCTTGATGTTCCTGCCGTCCGAAGCCGTCTATGCCGAGCTTCATGCCAACTTCCCCGAACTTGTGCGCGATGGGTTCACGGCGCGGGTCTGGATCGTCTCGCCGACGACCTGCATGGCCACTCTCAATACAATGAGGGCGATTCTAAAGGACGCGCGCATGCGCGAACAGGCGGGCGCGATCCGGCGGGAGTTGGGGCTACTCTTTGCAGATGTCGACCGCTTAGGCACACGGGTAGAAAACCTCGATCGGCATTTTCACCAAGCCTCAAAGGACATATCCGATATAAAGATTTCCGCCGACAAGGCCGGGCGGCGTGCCAAGCGGTTGGATAATTTCGACTTTGAGGAGCTGGCCCCAGATCCCGACACTACGATCGTGAAGCTGACGAAGGACTAGGCCCGCTTCACGTCCGGCATTGCAATGCAATTTCCCGGTCAAGAAGCCCAGTTTCGACCAGAAGGCACCTGTCACGCGCCTCGTAATAGTATCCACGGGCGTACCACATAACCGCGCGATCCATATCACCGTCGGAGACAAGCCAAGCCCCACGCAAATACTTCACTGCCCACGTCAGGTTTGTTTCTGCATCCAAAAGCTCATTGTTGGCGCCCTGAAAGCCCATGCCACGCGCAGTTTCAGGCAGGATCTGCATCATGCCGTAATAGGGGCCATTCCGCGCGCGAGGCCGGTAATCGCTTTCCCTTTGCACCACCTTATGCACTAATAGCCGCGGCACATCGTAGAAATCGGCGTATTTGTTGATGAGCACGCGTATCTCGGGTGTTTCACCAGGGAATAGTGGAAAATCCTGCGACACCTTCGGTTGCTTGCTGCAGGCTGCCGCCGCTGCGAATAGGACCATACAAATACATAAACGTAGCAAAGCCAAACCCTTCCGGTCAGCGCAGTTTACATTGTTTCAAGACAGTGTCGGCGGAAAGCCCGTTTAAGAAGATCTAACTCCTCCCGCAGGAGGGAGATTTCGGTTCGTATATCGTAGCTAAGCTCCTCACCCGCAATGATCGTGAACTCACCAATCATCTCTTGGCTTTCTGCGTCATTGATCAAAAACGTTTGTACCCCGTCGGCGATCGCATAGGCGGGCACCTCAATACGGAGCGACCACCCAGACCCATCTTTCAAAGGCAATACAGTCACACCCTCCAGCTTTTTCTGAAGCCACCTCACCTCGACCTTGGGATCACCCTTGTCTAAGGCTTCACGATAGATCGCACCTTCCCAAACCCCTTCAAAGAGGCGCGTTTTAGTTACCGTTATATCACTCATCTCGGTCGTCCTCAGAATTCGGTGCGGCGGCGGCGGCTCATGGTCAGGTCGCGGATTGTGACCTGGCTCATCTGCGGGTTTTCAAAGATCAGATCGATCCAGGCCCTTTCGACGCGTTTCTCGTTGATGTTAGAATAAGCCAAATCAAACTCGACCATGAGGTTTTCTTCATGCAACGGCAATTCCCGCACCAGTTGCTCGGTATTAGGCCCGTGTTTAACGTTCAGACGGATAAAGATCTCAAGCGGCTTTTCCAACTCAACGATCGTATCTAGACGAACCAAGTGAGTGCGGTTCAGCCCGTCCACCACATCGCGAGGTAGATCAAGCACCAACGACAAAAACGAGCCGTCAAAGTTGAAAACATCCATGCGCAGCCCAAACGGGGCGAGATCGGCCTCTCTCACGTTGCGAACCTGTCTGAGCGTCAGTTCAGATCGTTCGCAATCATGAAACAATACAATTTCGGAGCCGAGCCGGGTATTGCTTGGCGCCGACGACAGACCCGGCTTTTCCAACGGTTGGCGCCACAGGTCGGGTCGCCATGACCAATCCGTGCCATGTGGCTTGGGAAACGCATTTGATCCAACCACGGGAAGTGCAAGTCTTTGGTCCGCTGCGGTGATTAACTCATTGAGATGATAGCGAAGTTTCTTAGCGACAGACCGTTCTCGTCTAAGATCCTTAAGGTTGATCGTATTGGCCTTGCGGGTTAGCTTTCGCCAGCGTCGCCAAGCCCGGCGCTGCGCCGCCCAATCCAGAACTGCACTTCTGATGACTACCATGAAGGGCCCATTATTTCCATCACCCCGTCGGGATACACCCGACATACCTGCCATAGCATTAACCCTAATCCGGAAACAATCCACCCAAAATAGGCGCACACAAACCAGATGTTTCTAATACCACCCAAACGGCCTGCTAGATCAAGCTAAGCTTGGCAGTAAACTTGAATTAGGCGCGTGGGTCGAAAGACCTACGCGCCCAGAAGCCAATAATTTGTCTGCGTGTTAGATATCCATATATACGTGACGTTCTGCCTGCCCGCCCGGATGCGTCACTGCGCCCTTGTAGGTCTCACCCACCAATTGAGCGAATTTCCAAAGTGCGCCAGAAGCATAGATAGTCTCTTTCGGGCCGGCCCAGTTTTCCTTGCGTGTAGCGAGGTCTTCTTCGCTTAGTGCAACGCTTAACTCACCACTGATGGCATCGATTGTGATCATGTCGCCATCTTGCAGCATGGCAATTGGCCCACCATGGGCGCTTTCGGGGCCAACGTGACCCACACAAAACCCTCGCGTCGCGCCAGAGAAACGGCCATCAGTAATAAGCGCTACCTTCTTGCCCATGCCCTGACCTGACAGGGCCGCCGTGGTTGCCAACATCTCCCGCATACCCGGTCCGCCAGAGGGGCCTTCGTTGCGGATCACGATCACTTCACCTTCTTTATAGGCGCGCTGCTTAACGGCCTCAAAAGCGTCTTCTTCGCACTCGAAAACACGCGCTGGGCCCGTGAAGACCTGTTCTTCCTGGCTCATACCCGCAACCTTCACGATAGCGCCTTGCGGGGCAAGGTTGCCCTTAAGGCCGACCACGCCACCAGTTTCCGTCAGTGGGGTTTCGATCGAGTAAATTACCTTGCCATCGGCTTCGCGTGTCACGATGTCGAGTTCTTCACCAATAGTGCGGCCAGTTGCAGTAATGCAATCTTCGTGGATCAGTCCCGCCTTGCGCAGTTCCTTCATCACCACCGGAACACCACCCGCCTCGTAAAGGTCCTTGGCCACATATTGCCCACCCGGCTTGAGGTCGACAAAATAGGGTGTGTCTTTGAAAATCTCACAGACGTCATCGAGGAAGAACTCAAGACCCGCCTCATGGGCGATCGCCGGAAGGTGTAGGCCCGCATTGGTGGAGCCACCGGTGCAAGCCACGACGCGTGCTGCATTCTCAAGGCTCTTGAGCGTGACAACATCGCGGGCACGGATGTTCTTTTCCAGCAAGGCCATCACCGCCTCGCCGGAGGCCGTGCCATAGGCGTCGCGGCTCTCATAAGGGGCGGGTGCACCGGAGGAATTTGGCAGCGCAAGGCCGATGGCCTCACTGACACACGCCATGGTGTTGGCGGTGAACTGACCACCGCAAGCACCAGCCGATGGGCAGGCAACTTTTTCGAGCGCGGTTAGTTCTTCGTCGGAATTGGCACCAGCCTGATGGCGACCCACAGCTTCGAAAACGTCCTGAACCGTGACATCCTTGCCTTGGAAGCGGCCCGGAAGGATCGACCCGCCATAGATGAAAACAGAGGGTACGTTGAGGCGCACCATCGCCATCATCATGCCTGGTAGGGACTTGTCACAGCCCGCAAGGCCCACAAGCGCGTCATAGCAATGGCCACGCATCGTCAGTTCCACCGTATCGGCAATCGCCTCACGGCTGGCTAGGGAAGAGCGCATGCCCTCATGGCCCATGGCGATCCCGTCTGTCACCGTGATCGTTGTGAATTCCCGCGGCGTGCCGCCAGCTTCCTTGACACCCATCTTGACCGACTGGGCCTGACGGTTGAGCGCGATATTACACGGCGCAGCTTCGTTCCAGCAGGTGGCAACCCCGATCAGAGGTTGGTGAATTTCTTCCTCACTCAGACCCATTGCATACATGTAAGACCGATGCGGTGCGCGCGCCGGGCCTTCGGTCACATAGCGGCTGGGCAGGATTTTTTTATCAAACTTGGTCATCAGTGGCTCCCACGTGGCTCTTGCGCTACGGTCTAGGGCAGACCCCTCTTGGGGGCAAGGCGCGATTGCGGGTTAACGATGATCCTATTCAGGAGGCCAAACGCCTCCGGCGGGGGTATTTTAGAAAGATGAATGGGGAAGGGCGCACCGCCGTCTATGCGGCGAGAGCCAACCTATTAGTCACAACAGCTTTCCATCGCAGCCCGGGCACAGAAACACGAAGCGGCAACAGCCATATCTGCACGGGCCTGTGCAAGATCGAGGCGCTGCCTAAGTTGCACTATCTCGACGGTTTCACCGCGCGCTTCAAGGCAATCATGGAGCCCCTTGAGTGCCCATATGTTGTCAGGGTGCACGCTGGCACGCGAGAGGGTGCCGCCAAGACCAAGGTCTTCGCGAAAGGCCACTTCGGCCTCCTCTGTCCGGCCCTGTTCAAAAAGCAGCGCGCCAAGCGCATGTCGCGTGGGCTGCATCCATCCCCAGGGTTCATCATAGGGCAGCGCATCATCCAGCGCGACAGAACGGCGAAGCGCGGCAAAGGCCTCTTCATGGGAACCCTGACGATAGAGGATTTCCCCCCGTAACATTTCCGCCCCGATCGCCAGCAGATCGGATACCTTGTTGTTATGCAGCCGCCGCGCATCCGGAATGCGGGTCATGGCAGCGAGATATAAATCTTCTTCGCGCAGGGCCTCATCGACCTCCCCCAGCGCGGCGTGCCCAACAGCACGGGCGTAATGCACATTAGCCGTCAACGTAGCATAGAGCGTCTGGTCCTTGGGCAGTGCCAGTTCCGTGGCCTCCCTCCAGCGACCAAAGCGGACTAGGACATGCGGCTCAAAGCTGAGATACGCCTCAAAGAAATCTGCCATGGGCGGGCTTTCCACGCGCAGCATCTCCTCTGGGACGGTTTCGGCTGCGCCGCGCACCGCACGCAGGGCCGGTTCGATCTGGCCCAGAAACATCGCACCGTAGATCATGAAATGGTAATTATGCAGACGATAGCCGGAGTAAATGTTGAACGGCCCGTTCTTACGCCAGTATTTCATATCTGCTTTCGTGGCTGCCTCATTCCAGTCCACAACGTTCTGATAATGGCCACAGAGTACATCAATGTGCGTCGGCATATGGATCAGGTGGCCTGCATCCGGCACCAGACGGCGCAAAATATCACCAGCCTTCAGGGCCTTTTCCGGGATGGGCGACATTTCCATCAGGTGCACATAAAGATGCAGTAGTCCCGGATGACCCATTGCCCCGTCGACCTGCGCCATCCCCTCTTCCAGAACGCTCTGCGCCTCAAGTGTGGCCGCGCCTTCCACAGGCTTCCCTGTCTGGAGGTTCCACATATTCCAAGGTGTCAGGTTGAGCAGCGCCTCGACAAAAATTGTACGAAACTCAAGGTTGTCAGGATGGGCCGATAAGGCCTTGCGCGTCGTATCAGCAAAGGCGAGGTTCCAGGTTTCCATCGTGTTTATGTCGGAAAGCTCATCCTGTGGGAAACGCCTTGGCAAGGCCCGGATCAAGGCAGCTTCCCATGCAGAAACACCTGTAACCAGCGCAAGCGCTTCATGAGAGGCCTCATGCCCTATGCTGAGTGCTTTTGCGCGGGTTTTCTTGTCAAAAAGCCGCCACGGCATGTTGTAGTTGGGTCCCGCCGCATAGGCCCGTCCCCAATGGGCCATGGCGCAAGAAGGGTCTGCCTCGATTGCTTTTTCAAAGCAGTTGACCGCCTCGGCGTGGTTGTAACCGTAGGTCCAGAGCAGACCCCGGTTGAACCAGAGCTGAGCGTCGAAAAAATCCGTTGTGATAGGAAATTCGAACGCTCCAAGGTCGAAGTAGTCACCCATACCGGTCGCCTTTGTGTTGCGAGAAAGGATTGATCAAGCATTCTGCGCATTGCGCCAGACGTCAATCTAAAGCTATGTCGCCCCATGTCTTACGAGCCCCATGACAGCCTTATCCGCCCAGCGCGTATGTCTGCCAATCCCTTACGCCTTATCGTGGGGTGTATACTGATCGTGGCAATCTACCTCTCGGTGGCGCTTCTGTTTTTCCAAACCCTTACGATAATCTTGGGCGAAAAACCCTTTCGACTATTGCTACGGACTGACACGCCAACCAATGCGCTATATGTGCTATTTGAGTTTGCCTTTCTGATCCTCGCGCTGAGCATGGTCCTGCGCACTATCCATCGACGCGACTTACTGACACTGGTGGGACGTAAAGACCGTGCGGCAAATCAGTTTCTTCGGTGTAGCTTTTACCTGCTGCCGCTCTTCTTTCTTTTCTTCCTAATGCCTATGCCTGAGAGTTTGCAGGTCACGCCCAGTCTCCCTTTCTGGCGGTGGCTGCTCTGGCTGCCTCTGGCTGTACCAATGGTGTTGGTGCAGGTTGGCGCGGAAGAGTTGATATTTCGCGGCTACCTCCAAAGCCAGATCGCGGCACGCTTCAGGCACCCAATTATCTGGATCGGCCTGCCTTCGCTTCTCTTTGGTTGGCTCCATTATAGTCCGGCTATGGCCGGCGAAAATGCGTGGATGCTGGTCGTTTGGGCCACAGTATTTGGCGCTTCTGCCGCAGATCTAACGGCCCGCTCGGGAACACTCGGCCCAGCGATTGCATTGCACTTCATCAACAACGTTTTCGCCATCCTGATCGCCGCACCACTGGGGGATTTGGATGCGCTTGCGTTGTTCACATTCCCGCTGTCACTGGATGAGCCAGGCATCGTTTCCGTGGTACTGCCACTTGAAATCATGTTCACCTTCTGCGCCTGGCTGGCTGCACGTCTTGCGTTGCGAGTTTGATTGCAAATCTTCCAGCCACCGATTATGTGATCCACACGGGCTACAAGGGACTTCAATGGCATGAACTGGATCACAAACTATGTGCGTCCTCGCATTAACTCGATCTTCTCGCGCCGGGAGATACCCGAAAACCTTTGGTCGAAATGCGACAGCTGTGGGACGATGCTGTTTCACCGCGAATTATCGGACAATCTGAACGTCTGTACCAACTGCGGCCACCACATGGCCATATCGCCCCGTGCTCGGTTTGTGGGCCTGTTTGACGGTGGTTTATTTACCGAGGTGCAGGTCCCTGCTCCTGTAGCTGACCCGCTGCAATTTCGGGATCAAAAGAAATATCCCGACAGGATGAAAAGCGCGCAGAAATCCACAGGTGAGACCGAAGCGATGCTGGTTGCACGTGGTGAGATCGGGCGTACACCGATCATTGCAGCGGCACAGGACTTTTCGTTCATGGGTGGTTCCATGGGAATGTATGTAGGTAATGCCATTATTGCGGCGGCTGAGGAGGCCGTGAAACTGAAACGGCCCCTCGTCCTTTTTTCGGCCGCTGGTGGCGCGCGGATGCAGGAAGGGATCCTGTCACTGATGCAGATGCCACGCACGACCGTGGCGGTTCACATGCTTCGCGAGGCAGGCCTGCCCTACATCGTTGTACTTACCCATCCGACTACAGGTGGTGTGACGGCCTCCTATGCCATGCTGGGCGACGTACATATAGCGGAACCAAACGCACTAATCTGTTTCGCAGGGCCCCGCGTAATCGAACAGACAATCCGGGAAAAACTGCCAGAAGGTTTCCAGCGGGCAGAATACCTGCTGGACCACGGTATGCTGGACCGCGTAACGCCACGCACCCAAATGCGGGATGAGTTGATCACAATAACACGCATGCTTTTGGGCCTGCCACCAGCCATCAAGGGCGATCTACCCGCCCCGCCTGCCGCCAAGGCCGAGGCCGCGACGCCGCCCGGCACGGCAGAAAAGCAGCCCGCCAAAGAGCCCGCAAAAAAGAAATGATTGCCACTAGCTCTGATGCCATCCTCGACAGGATGATGTCCCTGCATCCCAAGATCATCGACCTGACGCTGGATCGGGTCTGGCACCTACTGGACAGGCTGGGTAATCCGCAAAACATCCTGCCTCCCGTGATCCATATTGCTGGGACCAATGGCAAGGGCTCAACACTTGCCATGTTGCGCGCAGGGCTCGAAGGTGCAGGGAAAAGTGTCCACGCCTATACCTCCCCCCATCTCGCACGCTTCCACGAGCGGATCTATCTCGCGGGGAACCTGATTTCCGAACCGGACCTAACCACCGTTCTGGATGAATGCTACGCCGCCAATGACGGCGATCCGATCACCTATTTCGAGATCACAACCTGCGCAGCCCTGATGGCCATGTCCCGTATTCCGGCAGACTACACTTTGCTTGAGGTTGGCCTTGGTGGCAGGCTCGATGCCACCAACGTGATTGAAACACCTGCGTTAACAGTGATCACTCCAATCTCCATGGATCACGAAGGGTTCCTGGGCGATACACTGGCCAAGATTGCAGGCGAAAAGGCTGGAATCATCAAACGCGGCGTACCCTGTATTGTCAGCCCGCAGCATGATGACGCCCTGCGCGTGATCGAGAGTGTGGCCACCCGCCAGGGCGCGCCCCTGATGGCCTATGGGCAACAATGGCATGTAAGCATGGAACACGATCGCCTGATTTATCAGGATGACACTGGTCTACGCGATCTGCCCACGCCCAACCTGCCCGGCGAGCATCAGGTGCAAAATGCAGGTGCAGCCATCGCTGGGCTGCGACACCTCGGGATTTCAGAGGCCGGGTTGGACGCCGCTGTCACAAAGGCCCACTGGCCCGCGCGCATGCAACGTCTGCGCGAAGGGCCCCTGGTCGATGCCGTAGGCGAGGGTGAACTCTGGCTGGACGGTGGCCACAACCCCGCCGCTGGTCAGGCGCTTGGGGCTTATCTGTCGACCCTGCCCGGTCGTCCAACCCATCTGATTTGTGGCATGATGAACACCAAAGACGTTACCGGGTATATGACCCCGCTGGCCCGACATGCCGCCAGCCTCACCGCCCTTTCAATCCCTGGAGAGGTCAACACCCTTCCCGCAGAAGAGACTGCCCGGATTGCAAACGCATGCGGAATAGAAACAGCAACGGCCTCTTCCGCGTCCGATGCCATAACTTCGATCATCGAGCGCGAACCCAGTGCCCGCATCCTGATCTGCGGATCGCTATATCTGGCCGGTGCCATCCTTCGGGAGAACGGGTGAAGCGGAATCTTTGGAAGGATTAGGATCTATTCTTCCACTCGACGCTTGCCCAGACTGTTTTACTTAACCGCTTCAATGTTCAGCGAAACCAAGCGCCCATTTTCCTTGTCCATATGCGGCAGATAGGCTTGAGAATAGTCGTCCATATGAGCATGCTCAGTGGACCGCCAATCCCAAAGCCGAACTTCCGAAAAACCAATATCGCTCAGCGTGGTTTCCAGCGTCTCCTGATCAAAGACCATGCCATGGAAGTCATATTCATCACGCTGCCCGCCAATCACAAGGCCACGCACGTCTTCCAGACCCCGGGGCAGTTTGCCGGACAGGTAAAGCTCTGCTGCGGCCCGGAAATCCGGCACAGCGATGCGCAGGATGCCACCAGGTGCTAGCACGCGAAACCATTCCTCCAGCGGCGCGCGATAGGTCTTGCGGCCAAAATGCTCAAGCACATGGCAGGCATAGATCAACTTAGCGGTGTTGTCAGGGATAAAAGATAGGTCTTCAACACGGCCGATATGGTCCACATGCGGATAGTCCAGCGCATCAACATGGAACCACCCCTCCAGGTGCTTGACGCCACAGCCTAGGTGAATTTTGTTATACTTGCCCATCAGAATTACCCTTCTGCTGGCGACATATGCATCGCCTCGAAATCACGGATACAGCCTTTGATGCCATCCTTCAAAGGAATCCCCGCACGCCATCCGAGACCATGCAGAACACTACTATCCATCAACTTGCGCGGTGTTCCGTCAGGTTTCGTTTCGTCTCGCACGATACGACCCTTGTAGCCGGCCGCTTCGACCACCAGTTCGGCAAGATCCAAGATGGACACTTCTTGACCAGAACCGACATTCACATGTGGCGCGTCAGAATAGTGCTCCATCATGAAAACAAGCGCGTCGGCGAGGTCATCGGCATGCATGAACTCCCGAAGGGGCGCGCCGGTACCCCACATTACAATCTCATTGCGGCCTTCATCGCGCGCCTCGACCACCTTGCGGATCAGGGCGGGCAGGACATGGCTTGTTTGCAGATTGTAGTTGTCTCCCGGCCCATAAAGATTTGTGGGCATGGCGGAAATGAAATCTGCGCCGTGCTGGCGGCGATAGGCTTGGCAAAGCTTAATTCCGGCAATCTTGGCGATCGCGTACCATTCATTGGTCGGCTCAAGCGGTCCAGTCAGCAGCGCGTCTTCCCGCATGGGCTGTTCGGCCAGTTTGGGATAGATGCAGGATGAGCCCAGAAACATCAACTTTTCCACACCAGTGCGGTACGCAGAGTGAACGATATTGGCCTCAATCATCAGGTTGTCATAGAGGAAATCCGCCGGGAAGCTGTCATTGGCCATGATCCCGCCTACTTTGGCTGCCGCAAGAAAAACGGCATCGGGGCGGTGCGTGTCAAACCACGCCGCAACTTGGTCCTGGCGGATCAGGTCGACCTCCTGCCGCGTAGACGTCAGCACTTTGCAATCGACTGATTGCAAGCGCCGCACAAGCGCAGAGCCCACCATGCCGCGGTGCCCCGCGACGTAGACCCGCTTGCCTGCAAGACTGTAGAGCGGATCAGCCATGCGCCTTGGCCTCAGCCAGGTCGGCCTGCACCATTTCGCGCACCAGTTCGTCAAAGCTTGTCTGCGGCTCCCAACCCAGCTTCTCACGGGCCTTGGTGGGATCGCCAAGCAGAGTTTCCACCTCGGCTGGGCGGAAATAGGCAGGGTTGACTTTTACCACTACATGACCGTCTGCATCGCGGGCCACCTCATCGAGGCCTTTGCCTTCAAAGGTGAGCGGCATGTCCAGTTCCTCGGCTGCACAGGCCACGAATTCACGCACAGAATACTGCTTGCCTGTTGCGATCACGAAATCCTCGGGCTTATCACGTTGCAACATCAACCACATCATCTGGACATAGTCGCGAGCATGGCCCCAGTCTCGCTTGGCATCCATGTTGCCGAGTGAGAGCTGATCCTGCAGCCCCAGCTTGATACGAGCAAGGGCGCGAGTGATCTTGCGGGTCACGAAGGTTTCTCCGCGCAGAGGGCTTTCGTGGTTGAAGAGAGTACCATTGCAAGCATAAAGCCCATAGGCTTCGCGGTAGTTTACTGTGATCCAGTAGGCATAAAGCTTGGCCACCGCATAGGGCGAGCGAGGGTAGAAAGGGGTTTTCTCGGTCTGAGGGACCTCTTGAACAAGGCCATAGAGTTCCGATGTGGAGGCCTGATAGAAACGGGTTTTTTCGCCAAGGCCCAGAAACCGGATCGCCTCAAGAAGGCGCAGGGTGCCCAGCGCGTCCGAATTTGCCGTGTACTCAGGCTCTTCAAACGAGACGGCCACGTGGCTTTGGGCGGCGAGATTGTAGACCTCGTCTGGTTGGGTTTTCTGCAATATATTGGTAAGCGACGAGCTGTCAGTCATATCACCGTGGTGCAGGCAAAAGCGCCCAGATTGTCCAGGTTCACCTTCGATGAGATGGTCGATCCGGTCGGTATTGAAGAGCGACGTACGGCGTTTGATGCCGTGAACCGTATAGCCTTTGCCAAGCAGGAATTCTGCTAGGTAGGCGCCATCCTGACCAGTTATGCCAGTGATCAAAGCCGTTTTCAAAGGATTACCCCTTGCGCTGTGTTTTAAATTCTACCCGATACTGGCTTCTGGACACGATGAAAAGCCCTTTGGATTGTGAACCTGAGTTCGGGCGCACTCGTCGCTTCCTGACGGCCACGTCTCGCCATCGTACCGCAGCATCATGAAAGGCCCCGCCAGACTTGCTTGGCAGTAAAGGCCGGATCACAGAACTTCGCCTTTTTCCTATTAGCAGGGATGCGCACCACATCCGTCACCAGAAGCGTCAGCTCAGGCGAGTTGAGGCAGCTCAGAAGATCGACAGTTTCACCGAACCTTTACCTGTAGGCATGAAGGCCTTTGAAGGCCTTTAATCCGCTCTGCGCATGGGCTGCATGAATGACGCCGGTGCGCGTGGCCTTACACCGGATCTGATACTTTTCGATCAGGTCGAACAAGGCGCTTGACCCATTGCTTAACCTTTTTTGTGAAGCGCAAACCACAAGTGGTTCCGAGGCGTTTTTACGGTTAAGCCAAGGGCAGCCATGAAACCTCATTGACCAGCACGTCGTTACGCCACGATCTGCCAAAGCCCATCTACTTGGCCTCAACCAACTGCACGAATGGCCCCTTTGCCGCACAGTGCAGAGGCACGTGTAGTCACCGTCGGCAATGGCTAACCCAAGATTACCAGCAGCCTTAAGCGAAGCCGAGCAACCCCTTTTCTGAGCCGTGGCATCTCGAGGCGATAAATAGGCATTTTCAATCAGGCCCGAGGAGACCAGCTCGCAACTCGAAAAACCGCGTTACCTTGCGAGGGCGCAGGGTTCATGTCAATTTCATTGGTGTGATATGGATCACAGTGGAAAGCCGGGGGACCCCATGAAAAAACTCAAAAAAAATGTGGCTGAAATGATCAGGGATGCGCGGGGTCGCATCGAGGAAATCGAGACGGCCGATCTGATCGCCATGATGGGTAACGAGAGCGTGGTAATTGTCGACATCCGGGACCCAAAGGAACGCCAGCGCAGCGGCGTGATCCCAGGCAGTATTCACGCGCCCCGATCTATGGTGGAATTCGTGGTGGACCCCGAAAGCCCGGCCTTCAAGCATGTCTTTGGGCAGGAGGGCAAAAAATACGTGTTCCACTGCGCCAGCGGTGGGCGGTCAGCCCTGACTGTAGCGACACTTCAGGATATGGGTTTCGACGCCTCGCACCTGCGCGAAGGCTTCAACACCTGGGAAAAACACGGCGGACCTGTTGAGCGGCTGGACGATTAGACCTCAAATACAACGCCCACCATCGACCTCCATGCAGACGCCTGTGACCATGCTGGCCTCATTGCTGCACAGGTATACAGCGGCATGGCCCATATCCTCGGGTTGCGAAAAACGTCCGATGGGAATGGTGGAGAGGAACTTTTCGCGCATCTCGGGCGTGTCCTCTCCCATAAACGATTTCAACAGGGGGGTTTCCCCCGCAACCGGGTTGAGCGCGTTTACGCGCACCCCCTCGGGGGCAAGCTCCACCGCCATCGTCCTTGTGGCGGTGATCATCCAACCTTTTGAGGCGTTGTACCAGTTAAGCCGCGGCCGCGGGCTGACTCCAGCCGTTGACGCCACATTGAGGATCGCACCGGACCCGCGCTTCTTCATGTCGGGCACGAAGGCTCGTGCCGTCAGGTAGACGGACTTGCAATTGACGGCAAAGACACGGTCGAAATCCTCCTCTGTTACATAGTCGAGCGCCTGCGGCATATGCGTGACACCGGCATTGTTGACCAGAATATCTACATGGCCCAAGTCACGCCTGACAAAATCCGCCATAGCTTGGACGCTGGCGGCATCAGACACGTCGACAGTGCAGGACAGACATCCAAGCTGCACTGCAACATCCTTGGCCGCGTCACGGTTGATGTCGGCCACCACGACTTTTGCCCCCTCTTCAACGAAGCGCCGCACAATTCCTTCTCCGAATCCGCTCGCGCCGCCGGTTACGATGGCCGTTTTTCCGTAAAGCCGCATGTCTTTCTCCCTTCCCATCCAAGGTCTTTCGTATTTCAAGCAGGGTTTTTCAGAGCCCAGTCTACGCTTCTTATCCCAACAAGGCGGGCAAACCGGGTCAGCTCCGCCTCAAACCGGGCCAACCGATTGGCGGACCACTTAACGCGCGCCTCGGGCCAGAACCCTGTCACACGCAACCAGCCTTGCACACGGTCCGCTTTTACCTCACACCGGCCAACAAATCTGTCTCCCTCCAAAAGCGGGTAGACGTAATATCCCCAAAGGCGTTTTTCGCGCGGCACAAACATCTCGTTGCGGTAGTCAAACCCGAAAAGGCGAAGAAGCCGTGTCCTGTCGCGAATGGCAGGGTCAAACGGGTTGAGCAGGCGCAACCGAGACGTCGGGTCCGGGGCTCGCCTCAGGCGGTCCTCGATATCGGGTGCCGCAATCCCATCGCGCCACACACCGTCTGCGCCCTCGATACTGACCTTTAAGGGCATGCGTCGAACCATCCAGCCCCGCGCCTCTTTCGCGCTTATCGCGTCCCAGAAACGCCGTACGTCGCTACAGCTACCGAGGCTAATAAATTCTAACGCACGATCGCACAGCCAATCCCCAGCCTCTTCAAAACCTGGTCCATCCTGCAAATGGTTTGGGAAAATTCTTTCCCCGAGATCGTAGAATTTCACAAAGTTCCTGCGGTGGCAGGTGGCAAGGTCACCTGCATACCACATTTGATCTAGCGCCTTTTTGTGTGGGGGCCGCGCCCACATTTCCCGGCTTTGGACCTTAGTATCAAAGGCATGGGTCGATAACGCCCCTTCGGCTTCAATCCGGTTTCGGATAGCGGCAATCTCAGCCTTGGCCAGCCCGGACTGGAACCAGTCCGACTGCGCGGCCTT
The DNA here is from genome assembly GCA_963691795.1 of Roseovarius sp. Classification (GTDB taxonomy): domain Bacteria; phylum Pseudomonadota; class Alphaproteobacteria; order Rhodobacterales; family Rhodobacteraceae; genus Roseovarius. Next base: position 1,345,448 of record OY829373.1, on the reverse strand, counting down.
TCGCCCCAACCTATCGAACTGCCATTGCCAATAGGGCAGCACTTCCATCGGTATGAGTGAGGCATCATGTGTGAAATGTTCGAACAGGTCGCGATTGCTCAGAAGTGGCCAGAGCATGTGTTCACGGTAATTTTGATTGCGCGACCACAGGATATGGTGGTGCGCCCGCGTCACATTGCGGATTGTGTCAATCTGAACAAATCCCACGTTACGGATTAGTGCCATCACATCCAAAAGGCCTGTCGGCGTCTGCGACAGCCCAGTGGTCCAGAGCCAAAGCCTCCGTGCGGTCCGGTTGGATATCTTCAGACCAGCGTTCATGGTTGACCGAGATATGAAAGCTCACTTCGCAGATCATTTTGATCGAGCAAAAAGACCGCTTGGTATAACCTCCGCCCTACACAGAAGGCGCGTGTGTTGTCGACTGCTTCTATGTTGCGCAACGCCGATTTCAGGCGCGGTGTATCGGGTGTCGCATCAATCAGATTTAAAAGCTGGACCTCAACCTTGCAGACGATGTGCAATAGCTCCCTGTCCGAAAGTCGCACTAGCTGTTTGGTGGCCCCTATTCGAGTGGCTTTCGACTCAACACGGTAAAATTCCCTTAGCGTGTTGGTATCCAGTCGCGCGGTCATGTCCGTCCTCGTGCCCAAGAAGCGTGTGTCCGACAGAAGGCCGCGCACTTCAAAACCACATTCTTGGTTGGAGAGCGTATAGATCATCCCCCGTCTCACCAAAAAGTAAAACCACATCTTACCTATGCTGAGATCGCCAATGCCCTGTTCGACAAGTAGCCAGACAAGACCCTGCGCCTGCACCTGAAACACCGGATCGGTACAAACCGAGAGAACCTGATCCGCCATATGGCCCGCAATGTCGGGATCTTTGTAAAATGCTCCGGCTTGCGTGACCGCAAGCTCGAGGTTTTTACCACCGAAGTCCAACCTTTGTTGATCCTCAACGATGAGCATGACGCTTGGAAGGGTGCTCAGAACCCGGATCATCTCGTCCCTGTTGGACTGGAGCGTGGCGCTGGTTTGGAATGCCTTGGCGACAGTCGCGGAAAGATAGATCAGGGCCAATATGACGATCACTCTAAGCAAGGCGCCTCCTCCCCAAGCCGATGGCTTATGAATAGACCTTACGAAACTGTATGCTGAATCGCCATGACAGGCTTCGCATGCCGTGTGGCGGCAGCGGCCTGAGCGCGAAATCGCGCCGTTACGTTCTGTGCCTTGGCTCTAGATTGGCCGCGCTCAACCTGCTAGGCAAAGCTGTCTCTCCAAGCTGCAAGGCCAAAACAATATGAGCGCCACCGCAAAGAAAACTGCCCCAATGCCAGATGACATCATGGCAATGAAAGGCAAAACGCCAATCGTAAGCCTGACCGCTTACACAACGCCCATGGCCCGGCTGATGGATGACGCCTGCGATTTCGTTCTGGTTGGCGATTCACTTGGAATGGTGCTGCATGGCATGACCTCAACGCTAGGGGTGACCTTGGATATGATGGTGATGCACGGTCAGGCTGTAGCAAGGGGCCTGAGTAGTGCGATGCTGGTGATAGATATGCCCTTTGGCTCTTACGAAGAAAGCCCCGCGCAGGCCTTCGGTAACGCGGCCCACATCATGCGCGAAACCGGCGCGGCAGCGGTCAAGCTAGAAGGTGGCCTGCACATGGCCAAGACGATCGCCTTTCTTGTCAAGCGCGGTATCCCCGTAATGGCCCATATCGGCCTAACGCCGCAATCCATCAACACACTTGGCGGTTACAAGGTGCAAGGCCGCGACGATGAAGCAGAGGCATTAATGGCTGACGCAAGGGCCGTAGCTGATGCGGGCGCATTTTCCGTTGTTCTCGAGAAGGTGCCGGCGCGTTTGGCCGATGAAGTCACGGCAGAGATAGCCATCCCTACCATTGGCATCGGCGCATCCGCTGGCTGTGACGGACAGATCCTCGTGGTCGATGACATGCTGGGACTCTTCACGACGTTCAAGCCAAAGTTTGTCAAACGCTTCGCTTCTCTCGGCGAAGACGCCGAGGCCGCAATAAAGGCCTATGCCGAAGAGGTACGCACCCGTGCGTTCCCAGCGCGTGAACACACGTTTTCCGACAAGGCACCCTCAAAATGACACCACCACCCATTCTGCGCCAGTTGTCCGCGCTCCGGGTTAAAACCGCGTCCTGGCACAAGGCCGGGGAAAGCGTGGGCGTGGTGCCTACAATGGGTGCCTTGCATGACGGTCACCTTTCGCTGGTGGCCGAGGCCAAGAAACACTGCGACCGGATAATCGTAACGATCTTCGTCAATCCCAAACAGTTCAACAACCCCAACGATCTGGTCAACTATCCCAGAACGGAAGAAGAAGATGCTCGTAAGCTGACACGCTTCGGGATTGATGCGCTTTATGTTCCGGACCCCGATCAGATTTACCCCGATGGATTTTCTACCACGGTATCGGTGGCAGGCCTCACTGATGTGATGGACGGCGTCCACCGTCCAGGCCATTTCGACGGGGTGGCTACCGTTGTGGCCAAGCTCTTCACCCAGACCACGGCGACGGATGCATTTTTTGGCGAGAAGGATTATCAGCAATTGCAGGTGGTCAAACGGTTGGCCCACGATCTGGATCTACAGATCACCGTGCATGGTTGCCCTACGATCCGTGACATTGACGGGCTGGCCTTGTCCTCTCGCAACCTACTTCTCTCGGACCGCGCGCGCACTCATGCGTGCCGGCTCTTTGAAGAGATGGAAACTGTGGCTGAGGGGCTGACCGCTGGAAAACCCTTTGCAGAGCTGCAATCGAAAGCGATTTCTACCTTGGAAAACCTAGGATTTACCAAAGTCGAGTACCTCGATCTGCGCGCCGCCGATGACCTCTCAGAGCTGACTGAACCCTCGCGCCCGGCCCGCCTCTTTGCCTCCGCATGGCTGGCCGGTGTGCGCCTGATCGATAACATCGCAGTCTGACGCACAGCCCAAGGGCTTCACCTGTCCTTCAATACTCAGACCGCCCGATACTCCCAAGGGCACGACGCGAGTATTTCTGGAATAATGGAGGGGACTGGCGGCCCCAAACCCTGCCACCTGTGGGATCAGTCCCGATCGGCGTCCATCTCCAAAGCGAGGAAGGCCTCTGCATCGTCCACCTCCTCAAGACGTTTGCCTTTGATCCACCAGAACCGGTTGCCAACATTGTGCAGGAAGCTTCGGTCATGGCTAACCAAAAGACAGGCCGCCCCGTGACGAATCAACTCATCCTCCAGTGCCTCCTGACCTTCGATGTCTAGATGGTTCGTCGGCTCGTCCAGAATATAGAAATTCGGCGACTTCAGCCGCAAGATGACCATGGCCAGACGCGCCTTCTGTCCGCCGGACAGGGCTGCTATCTTTGTATCCTGCATCTGCTTACTTACCCCGGCCCCGGCCAGAATGGCCCGAGCCCTCTGATCTCCGATATCGAATTGATGCGTAATCAGAGCCATGGGCGTCATATCCGGCACAAGGCCGGTCAGGTGCTGGTCTGAGAAGGCGGGTACCACGGAAGGCGCGGCGCGTACCTTGCACTCGGGATCTGAGAACGCGTCATTGACCAGCTCCATCAGCCGCGTCTTGCCTGTCCCATTAGCCCCCAACAGTACCACGCGGTCACCCTTGGAAATCCATTTCTGCCCGGTCCGGTAAAGCACGGTGCCGTCTGGTGCGTTTACCTGCACATTCGGAAGGGTGATCAACGCCTTGGCATGGGTCCCGCTATTGACAAGCCTGATGTCCCCAGCCGACCTATCTTGGTTCGCGGGCCGTGCCGCAGCCTCCAACTGCTCAGCGCGGGCCGTCAACTGTTTGGTCTTGGTCAAGAGCAGGTCAGAGCCCGAGTTGATCCCAACATTCTTCAGCTTGGCCGCCTGTCGTCGCAGGGTCTTGGCCTTATTAAGCTCATTGGCAAAGCGCCGTTCATCGGAGGCATCCGCCTCATCCAAGGCCCTTCGTGCCTTGCTGAATGGCAAGGGAAAAATCCGCGTTCGTTCGGCCCGCAGAAACAGTGTGCGCGTCGTCGTCTCGTCCAGAAACGCCCGATCATGAGAGGTCACCACCACCGCAACGTCTCGCGGCAGCGCCTTGAGCCAGGCCTGTAACTGCCCGATCCGGCGCAGATCAAGATGGTTTGTCGGCTCATCAAGCAACAAAACGTCCGGTTCCGTGACCCAGACAGCCGCCAGCATGGCCATCCTCTGCCAGCCACCACTCAGCATGGAAAGGGGTTTATGCTGTAACTCGAAGGGCATGTGCAAATCGTTGAGCACCATGTCGACCCGCCAGCTTTCGTAATCTGCCTGCTCGGGCAGCAGTGACGCCAGGGTGAATTCATAGGGTGTTATCTGCAAAGCCTGCTCGGGCAACACCTGCCGAACATATCCGGTTCGCAAGCCACGGGCTTGCGTAACCTCCCCAGTGGTGGGGTCGTTAAAGCCTGCGAGGCAGTTCAGCAGCGTGGACTTACCCCGTCCGTTTGCTGCAACAAGGCCAATTCTGTCGCCTTTGGAAACGGTCAGGGTGAGGTCAGAAAACAAGGGCTCACTTAAGGTAATACCCAAAGATTGTATATGAAGAAGAGTCATGGATGTCTCGGTATGTAAAAAACGGCCGGATGTACGGCGTTAGGCTGACCGAGACGAGAAGTTGTCGATGTCGTCAGATCAGCCCTGCAAACGGGTTTGCAGGGCGTTACGGGGACCATGCTGAAGTCGGCGGATGATGCGCATGCTCAGCAATTGCCCTCCCTTTGTGACATGTGACGAATGGCGCAACATAGGGCCAATCTACGCGGTTTGGCAACCACATTGCTAGCTCCGCCAACAAAGCGAACAGCTTGACTCTCACTCCCGACTTGATTAACCCCGCGAAAATTCCGGGAGTCGTGTCACTTCCGGTCCCATGGGCCCAGCCCGGGATCGCCCCCCACCAGCGAGTATCGCCCGTGGGGGCGTTTATGATTTGAATCGTTCCACCTATGTTGGTGGGGCACATCTTTAACCGGCAAAGGAGGCCGCGGCGATGTTTGAAAATCTTTCCGAACGCCTGTCCGGTGTCCTTGACCGGCTGACGAAACAGGGCGCCCTCTCTGAGGATGACGTCAAAACCGCCCTGCGCGAGGTTCGCGTGGCCTTGCTCGAGGCCGATGTCTCTTTGCCCGTGGCGCGGGAATTCGTCAAGAAAGTTCAGGATCAAGCCACCGGTCAAGCGGTTACAAAATCAGTCACGCCCGGCCAGCAGGTCGTGAAGATCGTACATGACGCGCTTGTTGATACGCTGACCGGGGACGAAGACCCAGGCGCGCTGAAGATCGACAATCCACCTGCCCCGATCCTGATGGTCGGCCTGCAAGGCTCAGGCAAGACCACGACGACAGCAAAACTTGCTAAACGCCTCAAAGAGCGAGAGGGCAAGCGGGTTCTGATGGCCTCGCTCGACGTAAATCGCCCGGCAGCGATGGAACAATTGCAGATCCTTGGCCAGCAGATCGGCGTGGACACCCTGCCCATCGTTAAGGGCGAAGACCCAGTCACCATTGCCAAACGTGCCAAGACACAGGCAAGCCTTGGTGGATATGACGTCTACATGCTCGACACAGCGGGCCGATTGCATATCGACGAAGTGCTTATCCAGCAGGCCGCAGAAGTCCGTGACGTGGCGAACCCTCGCGAAACGCTTCTGGTTGTGGACGGCCTGACAGGTCAGGACGCGGTGAACGTCGCAACAGAGTTTGACGATAAGATCGGCGTGACCGGTGTGGTCCTAACAAGGATGGATGGCGACGGGCGTGGTGGTGCGGCACTTTCCATGCGTGCAATAACCGGCAAGCCGATCCGCTTCGTAGGTCTCGGTGAAAAGATGGACGCAATTGAGACGTTCGAGCCGGAACGTGTCGCTGGTCGTATCCTTGGCATGGGCGACATTGTAAGCCTTGTAGAAAAAGCGCAGGAAACGCTGGAAATCGAACAGGCTGAGCGCATGATGAAGCGCTTCCAGAAGGGCCAGTTCAACCTGAATGACATGCGCTCCCAGCTGGAGCAGATGCAAAAGATGGGCGGTATGGAGGGCATGATGTCCATGCTGCCGGGCGCCGGAAAGATGTCCAAACAAATGGCCGAAGCGGGCATTGATGATAAGATCATCACGCGCCAGATCGCCCTAATACAGTCCATGACGAAGAAGGAGCGCGCCAACCCAAAGCTGCTTCAAGCCAGCCGCAAGAAACGCATCGCGGCCGGTGCCGGACAAGAGGTGAGCGAACTCAACAAGCTTCTCAAGATGCACCGACAGATGTCAGACATGATGAAGAAGATGGGCAAAATGGGCAAAGGTGGCATGCTGAAACAGGCCATGAAAGGCATGTTCGGCAAAGGCGGCCCCAGCCCGGCGGATATGGCAGCGGGCATGGACCCCAAGGCACTTGAACAAGCGGCCAAGGCGCTTGGTGGTAAAATGCCCGGCGGTGTCCCGGGTGGCTTGCCCGGCTTGGGCGGCGGTGGCCTGCCCCCTGGGCTTTCAGGCTTTGGTAAGAAAAAATGAGATTGTTCGCCAACCGCAAGTCTCCCTGCCGGAGGAGAGAAACCTCCGTTCCAGGTCGCGTGATGTAACCCATGCAAACGTTCACCATCCCCACGCTTAAAACAGAGCGCCTGACACTGCGTACACCGCAGGCGGACGAATTCGCGACTTATCGCGATTTTATGATCAGCCCTCGGGCTCGGTTCATTGGCACTTTCGATGCCGCTGCAGCTTGGCGCGAGTTCTCCTCTGGCTTGGGGCATTGGGCGCTGTTTGGCTATGGCACGTTGAACATTGTTCGAGACGAAGATGGCGCGCTTGTTGGAGAGGTCGGCATACTCAACCACACAGAATATCCAGAGACTGAACTTGGCTGGACACTCTTTGATGGGTTTGAGGGTCATGGCTATGCCACTGAGGCAGCAAAGGCATTGCTAACCTGGGCCTTCGAGACCCATGGGTTTACGTCGCTTGTGAGCTACATTGACAATGGCAACACTGCCTCCATCGCTGTTGCGAGACGATTGGATGCCGTAGAAGATCCATGGGCAGATAGGGTTGACCCGGACGACGTGGTGTATCGCCATTCCGCAGGGAGGCAGTTGCAATGATGTTGAGTCTCAACATTCCCCGTTTGGAAACCGACCGCCTGATCCTGCGCGGGCCCGAACATCGCGATTTTGAACCCCTATGTGCATTCCTGACCGATCCGGTCCGCTCTGAAGGTTTTGGAACGGAAGCTAACCGGTCCCAGGCATGGCGCTGGTTTGCACTCAATATCGGTCACTGGGCACTGCACGGGTATGGCTACTTCACCATCGAGTTCAAGGACACCGGAGAGCCCGCAGGCATTGCCGGCATCTGGAACCCTGAGGGCTGGCCGGAGCCAGAAGTGGGTTGGGTTGTATTTGACGGCTACGAAGGCAAAGGCATCGCCCATGAAGCGGCGCTTTGCGCGCGCGAATGGGCGTATCGCGATCTGGGCTTCACCACCCTGACATCCAACATTGTACCGGGCAACACGCGTTCGGTCGCATTGGCCGAACGCATGGGCGCATGGTTTGAGCGCTGTTACAACAATGTGCATATGGGCTCAGACATGCTCTATCGACATCCTGGCCCTGATGCGCTGGCCGCGATGGCAAAGGGAACGACATGACGGCCACGTTGATCCCTCATCTGGAGACCGGCCGCCTCGTCTTGCGCGGGCCGGAACCCGACGATTATCCAAACTTCAAAGCCACGTTTGCCTCCTACCGCTCACGCTTCATGGGTGGGCCACTGAACCCTTACGAAGCATGGATGCTATATTCAGCCGAGATCGGACATTGGCAGATCCGCGGCTATGGCATGTGGATGATCCACGAGAAAAAAAGCGATCGTACGCTTGGCATGGCAGGCGGGTGGTTTCCCGCAGGCTGGCCCGAGCGTGAGATCGCGTGGATCATCTGGCCCAAAGAAGCCGGCCACGGCTATGCGCTTGAAGCCACTCACGCAGTGCGAAAACATCTTTACGGCAAGATGGAATGGAGCAGCGCAGTCAGCTACATCGATCCTAAGAATTTTGATTCGATCCGTCTTGCCGAGCGCCTTGGCGCAGTGAAGGAACCAAACGCGGCAACCATCGATGGAAACGATGCAGTCTACCGCCATCCGTCGCCGGATCAACTTGCCTCCGGGCAGCTTCTGGACGGGATCGAGCTTGAAATCAGCCACTACGCTGATCCGCTTTTCAAACACAAGGGGATGCCCGTTGACTGATGATGCCGTAACCCGCGCCGCTGCCGTGCTCAAAGAGCATCGTGAAAGCATTGACCGCCTGGATGCCATCCTTGTGTACACGCTTGGCGAACGTTTCAAGCACACGCAGGCCGTGGGCAAACTGAAAGCCGAATACGACCTTCCCCCGTCTGATCCGACCCGCGAAGCGGAACAGATAGCACGTCTCGAAGACCTCGCGAACCGGGCCTCGCTTGATCCCGAATTCGCCAAGAAGTTCCTGAACTTCATCATCGCCGAAGTGATCCAGCATCACCGACAGCATCAATCGTAAGGCGGGGTGAACCCCGCCACCCGCCATTCAAAGGAGAAACTCAAATGGCCATGAAAATCCGCCTTGCCCGTGGTGGCAGCAAGAAACGCCCCTTCTACCGCATCGTTGCGGCTGACTCGCGCATGCCGCGCGATGGTCGCTTCATCGAGAAACTGGGCACGTACAACCCACTGCTGCCGAAAGATAGCGAAGAACGTGTGAAAATGAACCTCGAACGCATCCAGTACTGGATGGATCAGGGCGCGCAGCCAACTGACCGCATCTCCCGCTTCCTTGAAGCGGCCGGCGTTGTCGAAAAGAAAGAGCGCAACAACCCCAAGAAGGCTGAACCAGGCCAGAAAGCCAAGGATCGCGCGGAAGAAAAGGCCGAGAAGGCAAAAGCCGCTGAAGAAGCTGCGGCTGAGCCTGCCGAGGAAGCTCCTGTCGAAGAAGCCGCGGCACAAGAGTAACCAAGGCGAAAGGAGCCCGGGCGTGATGCGATTTTCCCCGGACTTCCAGCACGAGCTGACCGAATTGATGCGTTGGCGGCGCGACGTGCGCCGCTTTCGCACCGATCCGGTGGACCAGGCGGTCTTAAACGACTGCCTTGACGCTTTTATCTTGGCCCCATCCGTGGGGCTGAGCGAACCTTGGCGGCTGATACGTGTCGAAAGTGACACCGCACGCAAGGCCACCCTTGAGAATTTTGAGATGGCCAACGCCGATGCGCTGTCGGGTTATAATGGCGAAAAGGCTTCTCTTTACAGCCGGTTGAAGCTCTCAGGCATGCGAGAGGCTCCGGTGCAACTTGCCATTTTTTGTGCTGAGGACACCAACAAAGGCTCGGGTCTTGGGGCGCAATCTATGCCCGAGATGCGGCGTTATTCCGTCGTCAGCGCGATCATGCAGTTCTGGCTAGCCGCCCGTGCCCGGGGTTTGGGCGTCGGTTGGGTATCCATCATTGACCCTGACAAATTAGGCCGGGATCTCGACCTTCCACGGGATTGGGCCCTTGTGGGCTATCTCTGCGTGGGCTGGCCACAAGAGGATCACGAAACGCCTGAACTTGAACGCGCCGGTTGGGAAGACCGCGCCACACAACTTATCCTGGAGAATCGATAAGATGCCTGCGCGTGTCTGCATGGGCGCCATTGCAGGGGCATTTGGCGTACGCGGGGAGGTCCGGCTCAAAAGTTTCACTGTCGAACCCGACGATATTGCCGCCTATGGCCCGCTTGAAAGTGAAGATGGACAGCAGCGGTTTGAGATTACGCTGACTGGACGCGCCAAGGGGGCCCTTGTGGGCCGGTTGAGCGGTGTGCACAGCAAGGAGGCCGCTGATGCCCTGCGTGGGCTTCGCCTCTTCGTCAATCGGTCCGTTCTGCCAGCCACCGATGACGACGAATTCTATCACACCGACCTCATCGGGCTTGATGTCTATGACACCGGCGGCACCCTGCTTGGTAAGGTGAAGGCCGTCCTGAACCACGGGGCCTCAGACCTTCTGGAAGTTGATACCACATCTGGCGCGGCCTCAGTGCTTCTGCCTTTCACGCAAGAGGCCGTTCCAACCGTCGATCTGGGCACCGGACGCATCATTGCGGACCCGCCTGACGGTGTGTTCTGATGGCACAGAGTACGCCATGACCGAACGCACCAAATCCTTCGGACGTAAGTCCATTTCTGTCTCGGCTAAACCGCGCGACCTGATGACGAACACCCCGCGCCTTGTCGGTATCTGGGGCGCACAGATCATCACTTTGTTTCCCGAAGCCTTTCCCGGAGTTCTGGGTGAAAGCTTGACCGGCAAGGCTCTCAAAGACGGCAAGTGGACGCTTGAGACAACCGATCTGCGCCGTTTCGGGGCGGGCAAGCACCGCAATGTGGATGACACTCCTGCTGGTGGTGGGGCGGGTATGGTTCTTCGGGCAGACGTCATGGGCAAGGCAATCGACGCTGCGACAAGTGGTGCACCCTCTGCGCGCCCGATCCTCTATCTCAGCCCCAGGGGCCGGCCTTTCACTCAGGCCATGGCCCGCGATCTGGCGGGCGGGCCCGGTGTCACGCTGATCTGTGGTCGGTTCGAAGGGCTCGACGAGCGGGTGATCGAACGTTATGGCATCTCGGAAGTTTCAATAGGCGATTTCGTTCTGACCGGTGGCGAGATAGCGGCACAGGCGCTGATTGATGCCACGGTTCGGCTGTTGCCGGGTGTTCTGGGAAATGCAGCCTCTACCGAAGACGAGAGTTTCTCTTCAGGCCTTTTGGAGCATCCGCAATACACCCGCCCCGCCGAATGGCAGAACAGGCCGATCCCAGAGGTTCTCTTGTCAGGCAATCACGGCGCAATCTCCAAGTGGCGGCAGGCTCAGTCAGAGGCCCTGACGAAGGCGCGGCGGCCTGACCTGTGGGACGCATGGACCCAAGACAGGACCAAGAAACAGGACCGTAAGTGACCCAAGACTCAAGACCGAACCACCTGTGAAAAGAAACAACTTACATGATGCTTCGCCTTTAAGTTGTTTACCCCATTGATGACAATACAAGTTTCGAAATGTCCGATTTTTTCGACACACACGTGATCCTCTTTGGAGGCCATATGGACCCGTAGCGGCATGGCACGCCGGGAACAAAGAGGCTGGTCACTGCAGCGTCTGATGCGCCTGCGCCCCATTGTGCTGTTGCAATGATCGTATCTGCCGATCTGTACGCTATGGATGGGACACTGGCCGCAGCCGGACCTCTCTTTGCAGAAATCCAACTGTAATCAACACTGTATCCCAGATGATGATCAGCAAGGTAATCGGCAAGCTGAAAACCTTGCAAGCGTCAGTAGTGCAGAAGAGGGCGCAAGGCCTTGATATGTTCCACACCAAGCCCACAACATCCACCAATGACCTGAACGCCCTGCGCAAGCCAAGTTTCAGAGTAAGCAGCGTAATCAGACGCTGTGATCGTTCCATCAAAAACAGTTTTATGATCCACCCATCGGGCCGAATGGGCATAGACACCGATGGCGCCGTCCCAATGGTTTTTCAGAACATCCAGACAGTCAGATACATATTCCACCTCTGTATGCATAATACTTATCAGTGGAACATCGCGGCGCTCGATCGCCTTGATCACCGGAACGAGGGGATCTCCGTTTAACAAGCACATTTTCCCCGTCCGGTCGGGTTTGCATGACAGACCCACCCAGACTGGCAGGCCCGATGCAAGCGCGGCATCAAGCGTCACTTCCATTCTGTCCTGGTCAACCATCATCTCAAGCATGATCAGGTCGGCACCGGCCTCTGCCATGATCTGCGCCTGCCGCGCGGCAGGATCTCCAATCGAGTCCACCGTGGTCAGCCGCCCGGACCATGACCAGTAAGAGATACCACCCGCCACTAGAACATCCTCCTGCCCACGCGCCTCAACCGCTTCACGCGCAATTTCGACGCCACGTCTGTTATAGGCCTCAAACTGATCCGCCTCACCGGCATCTTCGAGCGCGTGCAAGTGTGTGGCAAAGGTATTTGAAATCAAAATCTTGGCGCCGACATCGAGGTATTCAGTATGGACCTCGTGCAGAATGTCAGGATGGCTCAGCGCCCCGCCGCCATTCCATGCATTGTCTAGCTGGGGCACGCCACGGCGCTCAATCTCGGTTCCCGTTGCGCCGTCGATCAGGATTTTCTCACCCGACCTGATCCGTTTCATCATCGCGTCATATCTGGTCATGCGATTTGCCGTGTGCTGTTGCCTGGGGTGTTATGGTGCTATTGTGAAAGCGCCTTGCCGCAATGCAACAAAAAGCTTGCGTCCATGTCAGAATTTTCCTATCCACCGCGTGCCTGATGGGTAGTTTGCCCACTCGGGCCGGTTTGTTTGTATAGCGCCCTGTTTTCTTCAACAAAGGGACAAAACAATCAACGGAAAACAAGATATGTCGATCCTACCTCTGGAGGGCGCAATGGCGGACCCGGGAGAAGACCAAGAGCTCTGAGATCGCGCACACCTTTGCGGACCAACCGCAAGCAGTTCAGGAGATGAAGCGATGGACATTATCGCTCAGATTGAGGCGGAACAGATCGCCTCTCTCGGGAAGAACATTCCCGATTTCAAAGCCGGCGACACTATTCGCGTTGGCTTTAAGGTGACAGAAGGTTCGCGCAGCCGCGTTCAAAACTTTGAAGGCGTATGCATCAGCCGGAAAAACGGCGGCGGTATTGCCGGTTCGTTCACCGTTCGCAAGATTTCGTTTGGTGAAGGTGTGGAACGTATGTTCCCGCTCTACTCCACCAACATCGACAGTATCACGGTCGTACGCCGTGGTCGTGTGCGGCGCGCCAAACTGTACTACCTCCGCTCGCGTCGCGGCAAATCTGCCCGTATCGCAGAAGACACCAACTACAAGCCGAAATCCGGCGCATCGGCCTAAGGAGCACGGACATGAAAGCAGATATCCATCCCGACTATCACTTCATCGACGTGAAGATGACCGACGGTACTATCGTCAAGATGCGTTCGACCTACGGCAACGAAGGCGATACCCTTTCCCTCGATATCGACCCAACAGCACACCCGGCATGGACCGGTGGCGGCACACGCCTTACAGACGCTGGCGGTCGCGTTTCGAAGTTCAAAAACAAGTACGCTGGTCTGGGCTTCTAAGCACCAAATCTTTGCGATTTCAGAACGCCGCTTCCTCAGGAGCGGCGTTTTTTTGATGTGATCTATGTCAGCACGTCGACCGTAACCGGATCGCCTAAACCATAACCGTTAAACCGCGTCGAAAGGCTGGCGGAATAGGCCCCCAACCCGTAGAAAATCACGTAATCCCCCTCGTTTGTGTCCGAGGGCAGAGATAATGGCTCTGGCAGCATGTCGATGCTGTCGCAGGTTGGACCAAACACCTTAAGGGAAACTGGAGCATCATTTCGAGGTTTGCCGTCAGGCGCGATCACCCGGATACGATCCACGACATCCATATCCCGGCATTCTGCAAGGCCACCGTAAATGCCATCATTGAGGAACAGATCCCCGCGCGCCCGGATCGCCTTAACCCGTGCCGCAACGGCAAATGCCTCTGATACCATTGCGCGCCCAGGTTCACAAAGCAATTTGGGTGCCCGCCCATCAAAAGCCAGTTCAGTTACCCGCAAGATACGCTTAAAAATCCGTTCCAGATCGGGCGCAGAACCTGTCCTGTGAGACGCGAAACCACCACCCACGTTGAGTCGGGCCAGAGTTACACCCGCCGCATTCGCCACTTCCGCAGACGCATTTATATAGCTTTCCCAGGCCCCCGGATCATCACATTGGGTGCCCGGATGAAAGGTCAACGAAGGATCAAAACCCAGATTACAGACTTGACGTAAAAGGGTTACAGCTTCTTCCGGGCCAGCCCCAAATTTCGATCCAAAATCATAGACCGCGCCGCAGATAGGCAGAGCCAACCGAACAGAGACCTCCCGATCGCGTGGCACCTCTGCCAGTTTGGCCAGCTCTGTTGGGCAATCAACCGAGTACGAGTCCACTTCATTGGATATCGCAAAGGCCACCTCTGCCTGTGATCGAACCGGATTGTTGTAATGCAAAGCGGCAGATGCGCTGACCGAACGCACTGCGCGCATTTCCTCAGGGCTCGCAACGTCAAAAGCATCAACACCCGCCGCGACGAGATTGGCCAGAACCTCAGATCCGGGATTGGCTTTCACCGCGTAGGTCACAAGACCGGGAAAACCTTCCAGAAACCGTCTGGCCGTGTCCCTGAGCGAGGCTGGTGCAAAATAGAATGTCACTTTATCCGGGCTGTGACGGGTCAGATGCGCCGCTGGGGTGGGCCACTGTGGGAGATCACGCATATCAACTCTGCCTTTTTTACAGGCTCTGCTGTTTAGGCGTCGATTCACATACTCAAAAAGACTATAATGACAATAACTTTGATCATAATGGCGATAAGTTTATGCAATTAGACGAGTATGACGAAAAGCTTCTTATGCGCCTACAAGAAAATGCACGCCAGCCCATCGCGACGCTCGCCAGAGATTTGGGGCTTGCAAGGACCACGGTGCAGTCGCGCATTGACCGGTTGGAGGCCCAAGGCGCAATTGCGGGCTACACCGTGCGGTTAGGTCATAAGATGCAGCCTCCAATCAGAGCCACGGTTCTGATCTCGATTGAACCGCGCACTGGACCTGCTGTTCTTTCCCGTCTCCAATCCTTGCCGCAGGTCAAGGCGGTACACACAACATCGGGTCGGTTCGACCTGATCGTACTCATAGAGGCTCAGGACACGGTCTCTCTTGATCATACGATTGACCATATCGGGGACGCAAAGGGCGTAAAAAGCTCAGAAAGCCTGATCCATCTGTCTACAAAACTCGACCGAAGCGGCTAGTAATTAACCAGATTACGGGGGGTGAAATGGCGCAAATGCAATAATCGACCAGATTGCGCTACACTGACTTCACGTCGCCTGCCACACAAACTATGCTGTATACAATCGGAATTAATCCGAAGAGAAAATAAGGAAACGGGCATGGCGCATATCATCGTCGTGGGCAATGAAAAGGGCGGCGCGGGCAAATCTACCGTTTCCATGCATGTGGCCACGGCCCTGTCTCGGATGGGTCAAAAAGTAAGTACACTTGATCTGGACCTGCGCCAGAAGACGCTTGGTACCTATGTTTCAAACCGTCTTCGTTTTCTCGAGAAGGCAGGCCTTGACCTGCCGAGCCCCAGCTATCTTGACCTGCCCAATGTCGATCAATCCTCGCTCAAGCCTGGTGAGAACATTTATGACCGGCGCCTGTCGGCCGCCGTGTCCAAGCTTGAACCCGACAGCGATTTCATCCTGATCGACTGTCCCGGTTCCCACACCCGGCTGAGCCAAGTGGCACATAGCCTTGCTGATACCCTGATCACGCCCCTGAATGACAGCTTCATCGACTTCGACCTTCTGGCCCATGTGGATGGAGAGGGTCAGAAGATTCTTGGGCCGTCCGTCTATTCCGAAATGGTATGGAATGCTCGGCAGTTAAGGGCGCAGGCCGGCCTCAAGCCTATCGACTGGATCGTTGTGCGCAATCGTCTGGGAGCGCAGCAGATGGTCAACAAGGAAAAGATGGCCCGCGTAATGGAGGATCTCTCCAAGCGCATCGGATTTCGCATTGCACCCGGTTTCAATGAGCGCGTCATCTTCCGAGAACTGTTTCCCCGGGGCCTGACCCTGCTGGACCTAAAGGATATCGGGGTCAAACAACTCAACATTTCAAATGTTGCGGCGCGGCAGGAACTTCGCGATCTGATCAACGGGCTGAACCTGCCCGGAGTGCGTGTAGATTTCTAACCAACCAACTGGCGTCAATCCACCTTGAGTGCTGCCTCAACCGCACCGTTGCGGCTGCGCTGCAGGACGATCACCGCAGGTTGGCCAGTATCCAGATCAACCTCTAGGTCAAGCGGCTGACGCATGTCCCATTCTGCCACTAGCAGCATATCCGTCACCACATTAGCATAGGAAAACGTTCGTCCTGCATTCTCACCGCGTAGGATTTCAACCGTAGTTTTTGGGTTGTATGGCATCAGGTAAACGCTCACCACCTCGTTAGAATCGATGCGCGACTGCGCCCAGACCATCAGCTGGCCACCCTCACGCACAGCGCTCAGATCAACCGAAACGGGCAGTTTTTTGTGCTGCTCGATCAGTTCATTGGTATCCATCGGATTGCTACCCACGACATCATCACGACCGTTGATTACCATCTGAGGCGTGTAGATCATACTTCGGTTGCCCAAACGGGCATAGGCACGCTGCCGGGCCGCGAATTCCGGTTTGGCGAAGCTGTCTTTCCAGCCGATGTAATCCCAGTAATCCACATGCAGCGCCAGCGCGACCACGTCATCGCGCTCGGCCAGCTTATGCAGGAAGGCATCCGCAGGCGGGCAGGACGAACACCCCTGAGATGTGAAAAGTTCCACGAGAACAGCCCGTTCACCAGCCTTCATAGGGCTGGCAACAAACAAGGTTGCCGTCAGAATGAGCGTTAGAAACTTCACCATCAATCCCATCTTTGAGTCAGAGTTCGGGTCTGAGAAGACAAATATGCATGACGGTCCTAAACCTCCAATCAAGGTTTCGCGATAGGACGGTAATGCTTGCATTCGGGCCACACCCAATACGATGCGGTCAGGGATCGCCCCAGTTCCTTAATCTTGTTCCAACTGGTAACATCCAACCACAAGAGGTAGCGCCGCCAAGCCAGAAGGAATTCCAGCATGCCCATCACCGTAGGCCAGGACACCGCCAATTGCCGAACTGCCCTCACCACAGGCGGGAGTACCGTGTCCTACTATTCTATAACGGCGGCCGAAAACGCAGGGCTTGGCGATTTTTCCCAGCTGCCAGCCGCCTTGCGCGTGGTCTTAGAGAACATGTTGCGGTTCGAGGACGGCAAGACCGTCACCACCGATGACATCCAGGCCTTTTCCGCATGGGCGGAGAATGGCGGCAAGGCTAGTCGGGAGCTGGCTTATCGGCCGGCGCGGGTTCTGATGCAGGATTTTACCGGCGTGCCCGCAGTCGTAGATCTAGCCGCAATGCGCGACGGAATCGTAGCTCTTGGCGGGGACGCACAACAGATTAATCCGTTGAACCCCGTTGATCTGGTTATCGACCACTCGGTCATGATCGACGAATTCGGTAATCCCCGTGCGTTCCAGTTGAACGTAGACCGCGAATATGAGCGAAATATGGAGCGTTACCAGTTCCTCAAATGGGGTCAGAGCGCGTTCAACAATTTCCGCGTCGTGCCGCCGGGAACAGGGATTTGCCATCAGGTGAATCTCGAATACCTGGCACAGACAGTCTGGACGGACACGGACCAGAAGGGCGAAATGGTTGCGTATCCCGATACATTGGTTGGCACCGACAGTCATACAACCATGGTCAACGGCGCAGCCGTTTTGGGGTGGGGCGTTGGCGGGATCGAGGCTGAGGCCGCGATGCTGGGCCAGCCGATTTCCATGCTTATCCCTGAGGTAATCGGGTTTGAGCTAACAGGCTCAATGATCGAAGGAACGACGGGTACAGACCTTGTTCTCAAAGTCGTGGAAATGCTTCGTGCAAAGGGCGTGGTGGGCAAGTTCGTGGAATTCTACGGCGAAGGCCTTGATCGCCTACCCTTGGCCGACCGCGCTACGATTGCCAACATGGCGCCCGAATATGGCGCAACCTGCGGCTTCTTCCCCATCGACGGTGAAACCCTGCGCTACATGCGCACGACAGGCAGGGATGAGGACCGCATCGCTTTAGTTGAGGCCTATGCCAAGGCCAACGGATTCTGGCGCGGGACGGATTACGCACCAATCTACACCGACACACTGCATCTGGACATGGGTACAATCGTTCCCGCCATCTCCGGCCCCAAACGTCCACAGGATTACGTGACACTGACCGCCGCCAAAGCCGCCTTCCTCAAAGAAATGGAAGAGACGTTCAAACGCCCGATGGACAAGGAAGTGCCGGTTGAGGGGGAGGATTACACTCTCAGTTCTGGCGATGTGGTGATTGCCTCTATCACCTCATGCACCAACACATCTAACCCCTATGTGATGATCGGTGCAGGCCTTGTCGCACGCAAGGCCGCTGCCCTTGGCCTTGATCGCAAGCCTTGGGTCAAGACCTCTCTTGCGCCTGGCTCGCAGGTGGTGAGCGCCTATCTGGAAGCGGCGGGCCTACAGGAAGACCTCGACAAGATCGGCTTTAACCTTGTGGGTTATGGCTGCACCACCTGTATCGGCAACTCCGGTCCGATCCAGAAGGAACTGAGCGAGGCCATCGCGGAAGGTGATCTGGTGGCTGTTTCCGTGCTGTCGGGCAACCGCAACTTCGAGGGCCGGATCAGCCCGGATGTGCGTGCCAACTACCTCGCCTCGCCACCGTTGGTCGTGGCCTATGCGCTCGCAGGGTCCATGGATCTCGACATTGCCCGTGATCCCATTGCGCAGACGCCCGAGGGTAAGGATGTCTATCTCAAGGACATCTGGCCGACCCAAAACGAGATTGCCGAGCTAGTGGAGCAAACCGTCACACGGGAAGCGTTCCTCGAAAAATACGCCGATGTCTTCAAAGGCGATTACAAGTGGCGTTCTGTGGAGACGTCAGAGGGCGAAACATACGACTGGCCACCGACGTCGACCTATGTGCAGAACCCGCCCTACTTCCAGGGTATGTCGCCTGAACCGGGGACAATCTCGAACATCGAAGGCGCAAAGGTTTTGGCGCTTCTGGGCGACATGGTCACCACCGATCACATCTCCCCGGCCGGATCGTTCAACGACACGACACCTGCCGGTCAGTACCTGATCGACCGCCAAGTGCCGGTGCGGGAGTTCAATTCCTACGGATCGCGCCGCGGCAATCATGAGGTCATGATGCGCGGCACCTTTGCCAATATACGCATCAAGAACGAGATGTTGGATGGGGTCGAAGGCGGCTACACGCTTGGGCCGGATGGGCAACAAACCTCGGTCTTCGAGGCGTCCATGGCCTGGCAGGAGCGTGGCGTGCCCCTGGTCGTTTTCGGTGGTGAACAATACGGCGCCGGGTCATCCCGTGACTGGGCGGCAAAGGGCACCGCACTTCTGGGCGTCAAGGCAGTGATCGCGGAAAGCTTTGAGCGTATTCACCGCTCCAACCTGGTGGGCATGGGAGTCATACCGTTCGAATTCACAGGCGGCGATACACGCAAAACCCTGGGCCTGTCGGGGGAGGAAACTGTGTCAATCTCTGGTTTAGATACGATCGAGCCCCAGCAGGAAGTGCCCTGCACCATCACAATGGGCGATGGCACTGTCAAAGAAATCACTCTGAAATGCCGCATAGATACGGCGATTGAGGTGGAATACATCGAACACGGCGGCGTGCTGCACTACGTTCTGCGCAACCTAGCTAGTGCGCCAGTGGCGGCCGAATAGCAGTGCTAAATGCTGTAAAACGAAGTCGGGCGGGGTCTACCCCGCCCTTTTTGTATTGCGTGGCGTGATCAGATCACACCTTCACCCGCTCTGACTTGGGATCATACATCGGCTTCAGGCTCGCTGTGGCTTTCACCTTGGTGCCCATCACGTCAATCTCATAGGTGGACGACAGTACATCCGCGGCCTTCTCACCCTTGGATGGCACATAGCCCATGCCAATCGCACCACCGAGGTGGTGACCATAGTTGCCAGAACTTAGATACCCGACATATTCCCCATCCCGCACTATTGGCTCGTTATGGAAAAGAAGCGGTTCGGGGTCTTCCAACAGAAACTGTACCATACGGTTCTCAGGTCCGGCTTGCTTGCGCTCAGCCACGGCGGCTTTGCCGATAAACTCGGCCTTGTTCATATCGACCGCAAAGCTCAGGCCTGCATCGACCACGTGATCTTCACAGGTGATGTCATGACCAAAGTGGCGGAATGCCTTCTCGATCCGGCAACTGTCCATCATGTGCATACCGCAGAGTTTCAGGCCAACATCCTGACCAGCCTCCCACAATGTCTCAAACGCATGCCCAGCCATCTCGGCCGGAACATAAAGTTCCCATCCTAGTTCGCCAACATAGGACACCCGGTGCGCCCGGGCGAGGCCCATGCCAAGCTCAATCTCTTGCGCGGTGCCGAACGGGTTCACTTCATTGGAGAAATCGTTGGGTGACACCTTCGCCAGAAGATCGCGCGCCTTGGGGCCCATCACGGCCAGCACCCCTTCACCTGCAGTCACATCCGTGATCACCACTTGGTAGCCTTCAGAAAAACGACGCATCCGGGTTTCATCAGCCAAACGTGTCGCGGCCGGTGTGACGACCAGATATAGTGTCTCACTCAGACGAGTGACGGTCACATCCGCCTCAATCCCACCGCGCGAATTCAGAAACTGCGTGTAAACAATCTTACCGGAAGGCACTGACATGTTGGCCCCGCAAATATAGTTGAGGAACGCCTCTGCATCCGGGCCTTCCACACGCAGCTTGCCAAATGAAGACATGTCATACATGCCCACATCTTCACGCACGGCCTTGTGCTCTGCCGCCGAGTTCGCAAACCAGTTCTGGCGCTTCCAGGTATACTGGTACTCTTTTTCCTGACCCTCATTGGCAAACCAGTTGGCCCGCTCCCAACCGTTGATCTCGCCCATGACCGCACCCTGTTCCAGCAGCTGATGATGGAACGGCGTCCGGCGCACACCACGCGCAGTGGCCATCTGGCGATACGGATAATGGTCTGCATAAAGCAAGCCCAGCGTCTCGGTCGAGCGCTCATAGAGGTAGTGCTTATTGCCCTGGAAGGGGTGCATCCGGCTGATATCAACGTCCCCCAGATCAAAGGGCTTTTCGCCGGCATCCATCCATTGTGACAAGGCCATACCCGCACCACCCGCACTTTGAATACCGATGGAATTAAACCCGGCCGCGACCCAGACATTGTCCATCTCGGGCGCTAAACCAAGATGATAGGCATCGTCGGGCGTGAAGCTTTCCGGGCCGTTAAAGAAGGTGTGAATCCCCGCCTCTGCCAGCATGGGCATTCGGTTGCAGGCATTCTCAAGAATCGGTTCGAAATGGTCGAAATCCTCAGGCAGCTGGTCAAACTCAAAACTGTCGGGGATACCTTTCATGCCCCAGGGCTTTGAGTTCGGCTCAAATGCGCCGAGCAACATCTTGCCCGCATCTTCCTTGTAGTAGGCACATTCATCCGGCACGCGCAGAACCGGCATCTGGGTCAGACCCTCAATGGCCTCAGTCACGATGTAGAAATGCTCACAGGCGTGGAGCGGCACGTTCACACCGGCCATCTTGCCGACCTCGTGCCCCCACATTCCGGCGCAATTGACCACCATTTCGGCAGCGATGTGACCTTGCTCTGCTCCATCGTCGCTGATCCAGTCCACACCCGTCACGCGGCGGCCCTGCTTGGTCATGCCAGTAACCTTGACACGTTCCTTGACGACAGCGCCATTCATACGAGCGCCCTTTGCAAGCGCCAGCGCAATATTGGCCGGATCGGCCTGCCCATCAGTAGGCAACCACACTCCGCCTGTCACATTTTCCAGATTGATATGCTCGTAGCGCTGTTTGACTTCTGTCGGGCTCAATTCTTCCACCGGCACATCGAACGCACGCGCCATGGCTGCATTGCGATAGAGCTCTTCCAGTCGTTCGTTCGTCAAAGCAACAGACACTGAACCGCCCTGACGCATACCGGTCGCAACCCCTGTCTCTTCTTCCAGACCCATGTAAAGCTCGGCCGAATAGCGGGCCAGCTTTGTCATGTTCTGTGTCGCCCTGAGCTGACCAATCAGACCGGCCGCATGCCATGTCGTCCCGGACGTGAGCTGCTTGCGCTCCAATAGGACAACGTCCTTCCAGCCCAGCTTGGCCAGGTGATAGGCCACCGAACATCCGATCACGCCACCCCCTACGATGACCACACGCGCATTTTGAGGAAGATTGCTCATCAACACCACTCCGCAGATTCGACTCTTGTTAACGGTGTCCCACAATCTTGTTCACGCAAAGGTGCCGTAAGCGGCACGTTCTGGCGAAAAATCAACACAACGCTGATGAGAAGAGAAACTCAAAAATATGTTTCTTCTGGAAAAAATTTTCTAGGTGATACGCCTTGAAAGGCGACGGGAACGGAGCGCCCAAATCACAGGCCTAAAGACGTTTGCGCGCATTCAGGGCCGCAGTAATCGTTCCATCGTCAAGGTAGTCCAATTCCCCTCCAATCGGCACGCCTTGCGCCAACGAGGTCAGGCGAACGCGGTCCTCAAGCTGATCGGCGATGTAATGCGCCGTGGTCTGGCCATCCACCGTGGCATTCAGCGCAAGGATCACTTCACTTACATTCTCCCGCTGGACCCGTTCTACCAATTGCGGGATACGCAGTTGTTCAGGGCCGACCTGATCAAGCGCACTCAGTGTTCCACCCAGCACGTGATAGCGCCCCTTGAAAACACCTGCCCTTTCCATCGCCCAAAGGTCTGCCACATCCTCGACAACGCATAGTTCTCCATTGCCACGTTTCTCCGAAAGACAAATGTCACAGACATCCGCAGTTCCGATATTCCCGCAGATCCGGCATTCCCGCGCCGTCTCAGCGACGCGGGTTAACTGGTCTGCAAGCGGCGTGAGAAGCAGCTCACGTTTCCGGATAAGGTGCAGGACCGCCCGCCGCGCAGAGCGTGGTCCAAGCCCGGGCAGCTTGGCCATCATGTCAATCAACGCATCTATGTCACGGGTAGAGCTCACGTTTGCGGACAGCCGGTCTCAGAACGGCAGGTTCATGTCCTTGGGCAGGCCCATGCCCTCGGTCAGTTTACCCATTTCTTCCTGGGCTTTCTCCGTTGCCCGGGTCTGAGCGTCCTTGATGGCAGCAAGGATCAGGTCCTCAACCACTTCCTTGTCATCGGAGTTAAAGATCGACGGGTCGATATCGAGGCCCTTGAGCTCTCCTTTCACCGTGCATGTCGCCTTGACCAGACCCGCACCACTTTCGCCTTCGACGGTCATCTGGTGCATCTCTTCCTGCAGGCTGGCCATTTTCTGCTGCATTTCTTGGGCGGCCTTCATCATCTTGGCCATATCGCCCATCTGGCCCAATCCTTTAAACATGTCTCTCTCCGCAGGGTATCAAAGTTTGTGTCTTAGATACGTGCCGTGGCTGGCTTGGGCAAGGTCTGGCGTGATACAATACGGCGAACCCCGAACGGAGCTGGTGATATGTATGAACCCAAGAATGTTGTCACCGATGAGCGCGTTGTGCGTGAACATGTGCGCGGGGCGTACCCGTCCCAACAGGCCAAAATCCTCGACCACGTGGATGAGCTGTGTCAACTATGGATCGAACGATCCCCGTTCCTGACCCTTGCCACTGTCAACAAATTGGGGGAGGTCGATATCTCGCCCAAAGGCGATCCGGCCGGGTTCGTGAAAGTTTTGGACCCCCAGACCCTTGCTATACCCGACCGTCCAGGCAATCACCGCTATGATAGTTTCCTTAACATTCTGCAGACGGGGCGCATTGGTCTTTGCTTTTTTGTACCAAATCGGAACGAGGTCGTGCGCGTGAACGGGTCTGCCCAGATCATCCGGGATGACAACATTCGCCAGATGCTGGCCATCCGGAATCGAGTGCCAGATTTTGCACTGCTTGTCCGGGTGGAGGAGGCCTTCTACCACTGCGGCAAGGCCGTCATCCGGTCCGGCCTCTGGTCGCCCGAGAGGGCAGCACCCATTGACGGATTGCCGACTTACGCAGCGGCGGTCAAACAACACTCGCAGGATGAACGATCCCTCGAAGAGATGGAGGAGGTAATGAAAAACAACGACGAAAATCGTTTGTATGATGAGTGATTTCTCTCATCTCTCCCCTTTTCCTTTTTCTTTTGTAACTAATTGAGAAACGCCTTTGCCGTAGGTCACATCAAACATGAATGTGAAAAATGGTATCGCCTTTGTCACGGAACAGGATCTGAATGCGGCCTGCGCGCACCTCGGCGTTCACTGATGACATCAGTCGTATTGATAAAGCCCTGCCCCGCCACCGCACCATTTAGCACTAGGTTACCACGCAACTAAGGCGTGCTTTTGACCGACGCCTCGCTCAGCCTGTCTTGCAATCACGCGATCAGCGATGCGGGAAGGCGCAGCCGTGACCACCAATCTGAGCGCAACAGGCATTATACGCACTACTACATGAGTGCCGTCCCCTGTCGCTTATGACGGGGTTACGAAAAGCTGGATATTTTGCACTTCCGCACTAAGTTTACCTGACGTGCACCAACAGTGACGCCGGCCTTCCCACCGAACGCGCAAAGAGACGGGGAAGGCCGGTGTTGGGCAAAAAGCGGTGACTTGCACCGAACCAGTATATCAAAAGTCCCAAACAGCCCTAGGAATATAGTCGGGAAGAAGG
The DNA here is from genome assembly GCA_963691795.1 of Roseovarius sp. Taxonomy (GTDB): domain Bacteria; phylum Pseudomonadota; class Alphaproteobacteria; order Rhodobacterales; family Rhodobacteraceae; genus Roseovarius. Next base: position 1,320,908 of record OY829373.1, on the reverse strand, counting down.
CTGGAACAGTGTCCAATTTCTAAATCAAAAAAGCATCTCGGACAGGCCTACACATGCCGTGCCAAGCTGATCCTGACCAAAGCGTAAAGGGGCGATCCCATCGGATAATCAGCATCGTCTCTGTACCATGGTGAAACTGGTGATCCTTTTCACAGCACTATTGGCTATACCTTCACGAAGTCGGGAAATCATGGAGGTGGAACTCCATCCTGTCCCGGCATTTGGCATGTCCACAAATGTAAACCATGCTACGTTTGATTTGCTAAGGCTGCGCACCGCGGAAGCACTAGGCGGTTTCCGCCTGCACTCAGCGATCAAAAGTGGTCAGCAACATTGCAATTTACATGGTGCAATAGCCTTAAATTCCGCGGCAGGTCTAGGGACTGCATTGGAAGGTCCTGCTTGGCCCCGCGGATGTAAATGCCACCGGCAAAGTCGCAGAGTCTGGCGTACGGGAACAATATGTTCCATGTAAGGTTCGAATTCGCGATCTCCTTGTTTAACACCGCCTAAACCTTGACACAGTGAAAGTTGGCTGACCTGACCCATTATTTCTATCACTGTGTCGTCGCCAAAGCAGGTGCTTTCGTGGTGACCACCGGCGAAATGGCGGTGTTTATGGAAGTAATGGGGCTCAAACCCTATCAGTAAATCTAAGACCTCATTGGTGCGCATCTTAGCAACGACTAGGCTACCCTACACTTCTAGGTCCAAAGCAGCGTTCAGAAGCGTGCGGGCGTAATCAGTCTTTGGACTCTCAAAAATCTCACGGGCTGAGCCATGTTCCACGATATCGCCACCCTTCATCACGGCCACTTCGTGGCTCATCGCGCGTACGACAGCCAAATCATGGCTGATGAACAAATAGGCCAGCCTGTACTTTTCCTGCAGCCTGCGTAACAGGTCCACAATCTGCACCTGCACTGTCATGTCCAAGGCGCTTGTCGGCTCATCCAGTACAACCATCTTCGGCCGCAAAATCATGGCACGCGCAATGGCGATACGCTGACGTTGCCCGCCTGAGAACTCATGCGGATACCGATCCATCGTAGCAGGATCGAGATCAACCTCCGTCATGACTTCAGCCACCAGCTCACGGATTGGGCGCCCGTCAGGATTGCCGTGCACGCCCAAACCCTCGGAAATAATCTGCTCACAGGTCATGCGGGGGCTGAGAGATCCGAAGGGGTCTTGAAACACGATCTGCATATCTGCCCGGCGGTTGCGCAACACCCGCGTTGACCAGTTGAGCACATCTTCCCCGTCAAAACGGATCGCGCCCTCAGAACTGATCAGACGCATCACCGCCATGGCCAAGGTCGTCTTGCCAGAACCGCTTTCGCCCACGATGCCAAGTGTCTCACCCTCCCGCACACTTAGCGTGGCAGCGTTGACCGCTTTTACATGGCCTACTGTACGCTTCAGAAAGCCCCGCTGGATTGGAAACCAGACGCGCAAAGCATCCGTTTCCACCAAGGGCTTGGCCCCGGCCGGTACAGGCGCAGGCGCCCCTCCTGGTCGGGCGCTCAGCAGTTTCTGGGTATAGGGATGTTGAGGATTACCAAAGATGTCCGCCGTCGGGCCCGCCTCAACCACCTCACCGCCTTGCATGACACAGACCTTGTCTGCAATCCGCTCCACGATTGTCAGGTCATGGGTGATGAACAAAAGGCCCATACCTTCCTCGCGCTGAACCTTGGCCAGAAGCTCGAGGATTTGGGCCTGAATGGTAACGTCCAGTGCGGTCGTCGGTTCATCTGCGATCAGAATATCAGGCTTGTTGGCGAGTGCCATAGCGATCATAACGCGCTGACGCTGCCCACCAGAAAGCTGATGCGGATAAGAACTCAACCGGCTTTCTACATCTCGGATACCGACAACGGTCAAAAGCTCCACCACCCGCTTTCGCGCCGCGTCATCCACGAGGCCCTGATGCAGCTCAAGACTTTCACGCAGTTGTTTTTCCAGCGTGTGCAGCGGGTTGAGGCTGGTCATCGGTTCCTGGAAAATGAAGCTGATATCGTTGCCCCGCACTGCCCGCAGGTCTCGTTCCGACGCCCCCACCATTTGCTTGCCGTCGTAAGTCACACTACCCGTAACCCTAGCAGCCCCCGGTAAAAGCGATACTGTGGAAAGCGCGGTCACGGATTTGCCCGATCCACTTTCCCCCACCAAGGCAACAGTCTCGCCCCGATCTACGGCAAAGGACACGCCGCGCACGGCAGGTACATCGCGCCCATCCTGCCGGAATGAGATGGACAGATCATTGACTTCGAGCAGGCTCATTCAAATGTCTTTCTTGGGTCAAATGCATCCCGCACGCCCTCGAAGACAAACACGAGAAGTGAAAGCATGATGGCAAACGAGAAGAAAGCCGTGAAAGCCAGCCAAGGCGCCTGAAGGTTCTGTTTAGCCTGTAATGTCATCTCGCCCAAAGAGGGAGAGGATGACGGCAGCCCGAACCCAAGAAAATCGAGGCTTGCCAACGTACCGATCGTGCCCGTGACAATGAAGGGCAACAGCGTGACGGTGGCCACCATCGCATTAGGCAGCATATGGCGAAACATGATGGTCAGGTTCGATACGCCAAGAGCCTTGGCTGCGCGCACATATTCAAGGTTGCGGGCGCGCAGGAATTCAGCCCTCACCACGCCGACAAGGCCCATCCAACCAAAGAAGACGAGGATGCCAACTAGAAGCCAGAAGCTTCTTGGCAAGATTGCGAACAAAATCATGATCACGTAAAGCGACGGGGTGGAGGACCAGATTTCAATAATCCGTTGGAAAATCAGGTCTGTGCGGCCCCCAAAATAGCCCTGAACGGCGCCTGCAAAAATACCGATCACACTGGAGAGGAACGTCACGATCAGTGTGAACAAGACGGAGAGCCGAAAGCCATAGATTACCCGCGCGAGCACGTCGCGCTTGGTGCCATCGGTGCCTAGCCAGTTCTGTTCATTGGGGGGAAGAGGCGCAGCACCTGGACGATCCACGGGTGTGTCGTAGCTGTAGGGCACCAGCGGCCAAAGGGTCCAACCCTTTTCAATATCCGCTCCATCCACCACGCCGTCCCCAGCATCTTCAATGATTGCTTCTGGATCATCAAAACAATCCAGCAGACCACCTGAGACAATTAGGCATTCCACCTCGGGATCCGCATAGATCGCCTCGGTCGCGAAATCGCCACCAAAGGCGGTCTCAGGATAAAATTGAAAAATTGGCATGTAGTAGTTGCCACGATACTGCACGAGGATCGGCTTATCATTGGCCACGAACTCGGCTGGCAGGGTGATCAGGAACAGCACTGAAAACGCAATCAGCGACCAATAGGCCCGCCGGTTCGCCTTGAAATTGCGCCACCGCCTCTGTGCAATCGGGGACAGTCTCATGCGCAACATCCCTGTTTCTTCTGGCAGGCAAATATCCCGGGTGGGTCGCATGCAATGCGACGGGGGCAGAGTCCCCACTCAGAACGCCCGATATGACGCACATCCCTCATCCCTGCCGCGTCTCAAAATCAATGCGCGGATCAACCAGAACGTACATTAGGTCGCTCAGGATATTCACGACTAGACCGATCAGGCCATAGAGGAATAATGTGCCAAACATAACCGGATAATCCCGGCTGATCACCGCCTCAAACCCAAGACGCCCCAGGCCATCAAGCGAAAAAATCGTCTCAATCAACAGACTGCCGCCAAAGAAAACCCCGATGAACACAGCTGGAAACCCCGCGATCACGATTAGCATCGCGTTGCGGAACACATGCCCGTAAAGCACGCGGCTTTCCGACAAGCCCTTAGCTCGGGCCGTCATAACATAGTGTTTTTTGATTTCATCCATAAAGGAGTTCTTGGTCAGCAGGGTCAGCGTCGCAAATGCGGCGATGGTCGAGGCGACAACCGGCAGGGTGATGTGCCAAAGGTAGTCGATGACCTTGCCGTAAAGCGTCAGGTCATCAAAATTGTCCGATGTCAGGCCCCGCAGTGGAAAAATCTGCCAATAGCTGCCACCAGCAAAGAGAACGACCAACATCACTGCAAACAAGAAGCCGGGGATCGCATATGCGGCAATGATTACGCCACTTGTCCAACTGTCGAAGCTGGTACCATCACTCACCGCCTTGCGGATGCCAAGCGGGATCGAGATGAGATAGGCAATCAGGGTGGACCAAAGTCCCAGCGTGATCGATACCGGCATCTTCTCAAGCACCAGATCTGTGACAGAGATCGAACGAAAATAGCTCTCCCCAAAATCCAGCCGCATATAGTTCCACATCATGTCGAGGAACCGCTCAAGCGGTGGTTTGTCGAGACCATAAAGCTCATTGAGCTCGTCAATGAATTCCTGCGGCAGACCCCGCGCACCGGCGTAGCCTTCCGCCTCATTTTCAGTCAGGGTACCATCCTCGGCCCCGCCGGCGAATGAGCTGAACACATCCCCCTCACCCTGCATCTCAGCAATGATCTGCTCCACCGGGCCACCGGGCACAAATTGCACGAGGGCAAAATTGATCACCATGATCCCGAAAAGCGTCGGAATAATCAGCAAAAGCCTTCGAAGGATATAGGCGGCCAAAGTCGTAGCTCCCGCGGATCAGAGCGCCCCAGACGCTTTGAGCTCGGCAGCCTTATCGGCATTGAACCACCAGAAATCAAGCGCCCCCAGCGAGAAAGGGGGCTGTGTGTCAGGATGTTCATACATATCCCAATAGGCCACCCAATGATCGGGCTTGTACCCGTCTGGCAAGACAATGAATTCATAACGCAACGCCCGATCCAACGCTCGTATAGAGATATCTTCCTCTGCCTGCGTTGTGGTCTGAAGCGAGGCGTCGATGATTGCGTCCACCATCGGGCTGGCCAGCGAGGCCGGATTGAACAGCGAATACTCAGCCGCTTCCGAGCCCAACCGCTGCTCAAGGCCAGTGCCAGTGCCCAGCAGGGCCGGGTAGCCCTGGAACACTAGGTCATAGTCCTTGTCGCGGCGGCGCGCGGTGAATTGCGAGCTATCAACCGAATCGAACGTGGCGTTTACACCGATGGCTTTAAGGTTGGAGATGTAGTTCTCTGCAATCGCGCGATCCGTGGCGGACCCGGAGGCGTTAAACAGAAACTCGATATCCAGTGTCTGACCATTCTCATCGGCGAGACGACCGTTGCCGTCCACCGTCCAACCCGCCTCTTGGAAGAGGCGCAGCGCTTTGCGCTGGTTCTTGCGGGTCAAAAGGCGGTCAGCATCCGATTCGTGCGGCACCCATGGCTCTGTCGTGAAAATTTCTTCGGGCACAACATCGCCGAGGGATTTCAGGAAGGCGAGTTCATCGCCGTCGGGCAAGCCCTTAGCTTCTAGCTTTGTGCCCGTAGAATAGGAGCGCTGCTGTGAATAGAGCCCATAGAGAAGTGATTTATTGGTCCATTCAAAATTGAACGCCAGCGCAAGGGCCTGTCGCACGCGCTTGTCCTGAAGCGGTTCTTTCAAAAGGTTAAAGACAACTCCCGACATGCTTGGTGGTGCACCATCCGCCAGTTGTTCACGCACCACATCGCCCCGCTCTGCCGCTGGGAACCCATAATCGCTGGCCCACTTCTTAGCGTCCGTTTCAGTCCGATAGGTTACTTCACCCGCCTTGAACGCTTCAAACGCCGCGGTGGAGTCCGCAAAATATTCCAGACGGATCACATCGAAATTGTGTCGCCCCTTGTTAATAGGCAAATCCCAGCCCCAGTAATCGGGGTTGCGTCGGATGATCACGCTACGGTTCACGTCGATATCATCCTGCGCGATCATGTAAGGACCCGAACCGGGGGAGATCGCCAACCGGCTTTCGTCAAGCTTGGCGCCAGATTCTTTGTACCACTTACGCGACCAGACCGGTACAGTGCCAACCTGCTCGATCAGCGACCGGCGCGATATACCTTCGGCAAAGTAGAACTTGATTGTATGATCATCGATCACCTCAGCATTGGGGATCATCTTCCGAACTGCCTCAGCATAAGATTTCAGACCTTCATCAAGCAGTAGGTTATGACTGAAAAGTACATCATCGGCAGTGACTGGTGTACCATCGGAAAACCGTGCCTCAGGGCGCATGTGGAAGATCACCCAATCCTTAGTTTCAGGATATTCGACTGTGTGAGCGAGAAGGCCGTAAAGTTCTCCATAAGCGTCCGCTGGAAGAGAACCAGCACCAGCCAGCTGTTCACCGAGAAGGCTTTCATACATCACGGTCGAGAGAGCCGCAGACCGACCTTTCCGGGTGTAGGGGTTCATCGAGTCAAAGCTGCCTGACAGAGCCAGTGAAATCTCCCCGCCTTTGGGAGCGTTGGGGTTGACGTAGTCGAAATGCGTATAATTCGCCGGATACTTCAACTCTCCGAAGAACGAGTAGCCGTGGCTCTTGATCGTGACCTCTTCGGCGGGGGCGCTGACGGCCAGAAGAGCTGCGATGCTCAAACCAGTGAGGGTTGTCATTAAACCGCGCATTCCACTGCGGGCAACGCGCGCCCGATCCCGATCCCCGATCATGCTTGCTATCCTCCTCAATGTTTACACCGGCCTCACCGCCTGTTTTCATTAGCTAAGGTCACCCCAACGCCACATTCAAGCACATCTACTCCGGTTTCTTTGAATATGGCTTCACAAATACGAAAGGCCACTTTCGCCGCAGCAATAAGTGGCCTTTTCAAAATATGTTTACCGGCCCAGCAAAAGGTTTCCAGCCCGCGCCATGGACTGGAAGCACACATCACTCGGTTGCAGCCACTTCCGTCATGTCACCATCGGTCATATCGAGATAAGCAATGACATTCGCGCGATCGGAAGGTTTCTTGAGGCCAGAGAAAGCCATTGTTGTGCCGGGCGCGTAACCAGCGGGATTTTCGAGGAAGGAATAGAGGGCTTCAGGCGTCCATACTGACGTAGCTGAAATGAGGTTGCCGGAGTATCCAAAGCCCTGAGCAGTATCGACGTCACGACCGACAACACCGTAAAGGTAGGGTCCGGTGCCATTTGCGCCTTCGTCCACCTTGTGGCAGGCCTTGCACTTGTTGAAAACTTTTTCGCCTTTGCCCGCGTCGGCAGCTGCATAGACTTCCGCGAAGCTAACAGTGTCTTCTTCTGCTGGCCCAGCGTCTTCTTCAGCCCCCGTATCAATCACATAACCCTGCACGTGATCTCCGTACTTGCCGTGGCCAGCCGGGTGATAGATAAGTTCCGCAACCCACATTCCCAACATGAATACCAGCAGCGATCCGCAGAAGCCGCCAAGCACTTTGGTAAAGGTCATCGTGTCAATCATTGGACAGTCCCTTGCTTTATTTTCAGGCTATCTATCCGCTTCCACTGATGCAGCGCAAGGTGTACCGTGCGCGACCAAACGCCCGATGCAAAAGTTTTTTGGGCCAGACGTGGATTGAAAAAGAAATGACCGAACGCATAGCCTTTCAAGGTGAACCGGGTGCCTATTCTCATCAGGCCTGCAGGGAGACATATCCCGATATGGAAGCACTTTCCTGTCGCACCTTCGAGGATGCGATAGAGGCAGTCCGTAACGGCACGGCAACCCTTGCCATGCTGCCAGTTGAGAACTCGACCTTTGGCCGCGTGGCGGACATCCACCACCTGTTGCCAGATTCGGGGCTCTACATCGTGGGGGAGGCTTTTGTGCGGGTGCGAATCAATCTGCTCGCCCTACCCGGTACGCAACTGTCCGATGTAACCCACGCCATGAGTCACACTATGCTTCTGGGCCAGTGTCGCGGTTTTCTCAAAGAGCACAGCATCCAGCGTGTCACAGGTGCAGACACTGCGGGCTCTGCCCGACAAGTGGCCGAAGATGGCATACCCCACATAGGCGCCCTTGCCAGCGAACTAGCTGGGGAAATCTATGGGCTAGACGTGCTAGCGCGTGATATTGAAGATGAGGGCAACAACACGACCCGCTTCCTTGTGATGTCCGCCACACCGAACTGGGGACGCCGCGGGCCGGGTCTTATGATGTCTACCTTCGTATTTCAGGTCCGCAATTTGCCCGCCGCCCTGTACAAGGCCATGGGAGGATTTGCCACCAACGGAGTCAACATGACAAAGCTGGAAAGCTACATGGTGGGCGGGACGTTCACGGCTACACAGTTCTATTCAGACATCGAGGGCCACCCTGACGATCCAGCTGTCAAACGCGCTTTGGAAGAGTTGGAATACTTCACCTCGCACGTTACGATGCTGGGCGTATATCCGGCAGATTCTAAACGGGACTAAGCCTGCTTAACCATTTACAGGCACAGCCAAAAAAACCGCGCACCACGCGCCCCGGGTTTATCTGGGGCGGGATTTCCAGTTGATATGAGAACCGAAGCTCAGGCGGATTTACGGAACCGGTCTTCTATCTCTTCGGCGTAGCTCATCATCCGATCATTCAGGCGCCGGTTGAGGTTTTTACGGGCCAGCTTCATGGATTGGACAAGTAACTTCGAAGAAAGGTTCTTGGGGTCAAGCACAACCTGCGTCAACACCCTTGTACGACTAGGCGAGAGCGATATCAGTTCCACGACCATGTTACCGCCCATATTGGGCGACCGGGACACAACCACGATCCGGCTTGGTTCCTGAAACTCGGCAATCTCGATTTGAATCTCGCGATCCTTGCCGCGCATACTGAACCTCGCATCCCACGCCATGCCAGTGCCTTTCTGCTCGAGCGTATCCACACGTTGCACATCGGCCCCACGGCGCATGGCTGCGCGTTCAAGGGATCTGAAATCCGTCATTTCGCTAAACACGAAATCTATCGGTGCATCGATGTCCTGCTGGATATTGAACCGCATGGGCGCGCCTTTTCTCTTTTTTACGTTTTGCCCCCGGTGATCTGCTCAATCACCACATTATTCACTCGTCAAATTTATCGCTTAATCCAACGTATCAGCAAGCCAGTTTCTGAGCAAAAAATTGGCTATTGAGCCTTTTCGGGCTGGAAGCAGCACCGGGTTCTCACCCGCGAAAGCCGACATTAACTCGGATTTGCTGACCCAGATGGCGTCCTCGATCTCGTCAGGGTCGGTGTTAATCTCTTCGTTGAGCGCCTCTCCGTGGCACCCCAGCATCAGAGAAGCAGGAAAGGCCCAGGGCTGGCTCGACAGGTAGCTCACGTGGCCAACGATGATACCGGATTCTTCGTAGACCTCACGCCGAACGGCTGCCTCAATGCTTTCGCCCGGCTCGATGAAGCCGGCAAGGCAAGAATACATGCCCGTAGGCCAGCCCGGAGAGCGCCCCAGAAGTGTCTTACCGCCCGAAGTTATCAACATAATGACGACGGGATCGGTGCGTGGGAAATGATGCCCGCCACAGCTTGGGCAAATTCTTTGCCAACCGGCAGAGATCACGTTGCTTTCATGCCCGCAGCGCGCACAGAAACGATGTGTCTTGTGCCAGCCTAAAACCGCCTTGGCCGTCGCCGCAAGCTCTGCGTCGCGCGCGCTGAGTCTGACCATGTTTTGCCTGAGCTCCACAAAGCCCGTATCCTGAGGCAAGTCTGGGTGCTGTTGTTCCGTCTTGTCCAAAAAGCTGTTGAGAGCCGCAGCATCCACACCCTCAGGCATCCAGTTCGAGATGTCATGGGCAAAAACAAGCACACCGTCATCCTCCCGCCCCAGAAAGACCGGCGGTACATCGGATTGCGACAGGACCGGGTGATCACTTTGCAGACGCACTAGCCGGTCATGGGCAGGGCTGTTGCAAAGAAGCTTACCGCGCCACAGAAGAAGGCTTTGAGCTTTCCCCCTAGCCACAATTTCGGCAAGTGCCTTTGGCGTTTTCCGCAGCTCAGCCGCACGATCCAGACCTGACCCGCCGAATGTCACCTGTTCTGCATATTTCATGGCTCGCCTCCCTAGCCAACGAGGTGCCATGATCGTACCTTTTGGACAAGAGCATGACACATCTTTCTGAGAAACTCGCGTTTACAACCTATGCGTGTCGGTGATAGCTTTGAACCGATAAAAAAGCCGAGAAAGCGTGACGTGGCATCTAAGAGTGCCCAAAACGCACCTCTCGATCTGGTGATGCAAGAAGGGCTCAGGGTGATCAGGACAGGACTGCAAAGGACAGTTGCTTGAAAGGCCAGTCAAAAAATACCGGATTTGTCGGCCATGCTTGGATCAGAATCCTTGCCACGTCAGATGTCCACGCCCATCTACGCGCGCTTGACTATACGAGGGATTGTCCCGCGTCCGACTGGGGCCTAACCAGAACCGCATCAGCCATTGAGGCAGCAAGGGCCGAAAGCCCTTGTTCTATCCTGCTCGACAACGGGGATTTCCTGCAGGGCACACCGCTTGCCGATCTGTTTGCGACCGCGGGTAAAAACGGACAGACGCACCCAGTTCTGGCGGCTATGAAAGCCCTCGACTATGATGTCATCAACCTGGGCAACCATGAATTTAACTATGGGCTGGACCAGCTGAGAGCCTTGATATCGAAGACGGATATCCCAGTACTGTGTGCGAATGTATCAAGGACCAAACGCGAGAGGCAGAAGGACCTGTTTGCCCCAACAGCCCTGATCCACCGAAATCTTGAAGACGCTGTAACAAAAGAGATTTACCCATTGAGCATCGGCGTGATCGGCCTTCTGCCCACGCAGATTATGAAATGGGACGGGGCGCATCTTTTGGGCAGGATCGAGGCGCATGACATGGTGGAGACAGCCTCGTACCATATCCCAAAATTGCGCGAGGCGGGTGCCGATCTGATCGTTGTCCTAGCCCATACGGGGATTGACCGTAAAGGTATAGTCCCGAACGCGGAAAATGCGGCCCTCGCCCTGGCCCAAGTGCCAGGGATAGACGCCCTTGTCACAGGACACACGCACCAGCTTTTTCCAAATCCCGGCACCTTGCCAAGCGGAGGCATCGATCACACGGCAGGGACACTCTACGGTGTGCCTACCGTGATGCCGGGGTATCGGGGATCGCATCTTGGGATCGTGGATCTTTGCCTTGAACGCCGCGCCAACCGTTGGGTGGTGGCACATCACAGATCTGAGGCGCGATCCGTGGCAAACAGCCCAGAACATGCAGGCATCATGACGATCGTGGAACATGGGCATCAACACACCCTGGCCTACGTCGGGAAGCCAATTGGTCAGACCAATCGACCGATACATAGCTATCTTGGCCTGATCCACTGCGATCTGGCCACCCAGATCGTGGGAGAGGCGCAGCGGGCAGCCGTGCAAAACGCCTTGGCCGAGACGGATCATGGCGACCTGCCGGTTCTCTCTGCCGTTGCGCCATACCAGACTGGCGGAAGGGCCGGGCCAATGGCTTATGTGGACATCGCCGAGGGCGCCCTGACCATGCGCAACGCCACAAGTCTTTACCCTTTCCCAAACACACTCTGCGCCGTCACGGCGACTGGTGCGCAGATCCGCGACTGGCTGGAACGCGCAGTATCCTGCTTTGAACAGATCAGGCGCGATGGCGGCGACCAACCCCTTCTGAACAAAGAGTTTCCCGGCCATTCTGTGGACACGCTCCTGGGGCTGACCTATCGCATCGACCTTACGCAACCCCCTGCCTACACACCGGATGGAGACCGCCTTGACCCCAGCCTCGCCCCGGCTCGTATCTGCGAGTTAAGCTATGAAGGCGCCCCGGTTCGGCACGATGATACCTTCGTTGTTGCGGTCAACGCCTACAGGGCATTCGGTGGCGGACCCTATGAGGCCATAAACCCTAGTCGCGTCCTCCTAAATTCCTTCACGAACGCCTGCGACAGCCTCGTTGCGTTTCTATCCGAGGAGGGTGCCGACAGCGTAACGGATCAGCCATGCTGGTCCTTTCTGCCGGTGCCCGGAGCCCGTGGGATAACGCAAACCGGGCCAGGATTGCTTTCACATCCAGAGGAGATCGGGGCATTAGGTCTGGCGCCAAGCGGCATTACGGAGGATGGGTTTCTGAACATCGCCCTGCCGCTGGATCAGGGCCCTTGCGAATCCAGCGGCTAGGTTCTATTTCGTTGTTTGAGAGGTTGGCGCGGGCAGGCGCCTCGCCAACCCGGTCAGATCCGGAAGGAAGCAGCCGTAACGAGCCCCGCTTGGGTCGTTGTCCAGCCTCTCACCTTAATCCCCCGTTTTTCGGATCTGTACATTTTGGGGCCAGTCTCAAGCCCCCAAAACCCATATTGTACAGTTTGATTTGGTTAATGTCGGGTGAACCCGATCCACACAAATGGCATCCGTCTCCAATCGAAACCGGCTGGCGGAGTATGACTATGACGACATCGCCCGGACCACCACGCTGCTGCGTGAATACGTCTGGATGAACGGCCAAGCGGTTGGGGTGAGAAAGGGCGGGATGCTCTATCTCGTGCGGCGCTATCACATTGGGCGAACGGAATTGTGTTGGCTTTGTCTCGCTTGGGGAACTGGTAGAGACCCGCTCATCAGCCAGCTTTTGAGCGAAATAGAGCGCGTTCGACAGGCCGTGGCGTAGCGACCGACGTGTGAACAGCTGCACTTTATGGCGCCGCGTCCGAACGAACTCCGAGCGATGCGCTGCCTCCAACCATTTCGCCAGACCAGGGGACGGCCTTTCGAAAGCACGCGGGGGCGGGGCACAGTGGGCTTGTCAGACATTTTGCGGGGGAGCTCATGGTCTTTGTTGGATCAAGTATTGGAAACCTGAACAAATTAGCTGAGAGATCTGGTGATCCATAACCAGCACAGCCGCTCTTTCGGTATTTGCCCCCGTCAAAACCAATCGCGCCGCTCATGAAAGGTAAACGGCGCGATGGGAGGATTGGGGTTGCGGTGAGGGATCAGCGGTCGCCGCGGACCGTGACGACCGAGCCATCGGGGTTGGTCATCGAGATGAAGGGCACGCTGCGGTCCGGTGAGACACGCATTTCGGTGACGCGGCCATTCTGTTCCTCGAAGATGATCTCGGGGCCGTGTCCGTTGCGGCCGAAGGCCGTGGTGGTGACACCGTTTTCCGTCGCGGATGCGTAGTTAACCTTAGCCTTGGGTGCGCCAAAGTCGCGGCCACCACCGCCGTCGCCACCGGCCATTGCGGGGTTGATCGAGATCCCGGTGACAACCACGGCGGCTGCGAGGGTGGACAGGATGGATGTTTTGAAAGTAGCGTTGAACATTTTGATCTCCGTAAGGTTTAGCCATCTGGCTTGTTTGCGTTACGGTTATGGGTGCTCTGGCTGGCCCAAAAGGTTCAAAGAAAACCAGAAAGAAACTGAAAAAAATATTAAGCTATTGAAGTTACGTAAGATAAATACCTCAGAAAACTTGCCCCTCGGCTCCACCATGAGCGAAACAGAGCGCGTTGGACAGGCCGTGGCGTGGCGACCAGACGGCGGGACAGCAGCGCTTTATGGTGCCGTATGCTAACTATATTGGAGCAATGCGCAGGTGGAACCCATTCGCCCGGCCAGGGGACGGCCTGGCGAACGCGCGGCGGCCTGCGGCCTTTGTTCCGCGCGGGGGAAGAAAACCCGCCTCTAGCCTGCCTTGGCCCAGCGTTTCTGTTCCCGTGTTTCCACCGCGCCGGGGCGGACGGCGCGTAGTCTGGCAAGCGCCTCGCCGTGGTCCTCGCCCGCAGCAACCATCAACCGAAGCGCCGCCATGCCAGAGCGCCCGCACCCGCCCCGGCAGTGGATCAGAACGCGCCCGCCCCCCCGGAGCGCCGAAAGCGCCGTTTCGCTGATCACGTCCCAATCCGCATCCTGCAATGGGCCGGGGATTCCAAAGTCGGGCACTGGAAAGGGAAATACCCGCGTCCCGGAATGCTGCAAGTCCCGAGCGAGGGTGGCAACGCCGAGATCCTCCAGTTCGGAGGCCTCTGTCATCGACACGACCATCGAAGGCTTCCAATCCTTAATGTGGGCCAGGTCGGTCTCATAGTGACCATCCACGCCCGGCAGAGGCGATATGCCCAATATGCCGCGCTCGACCGGGACGGCGTAAATGACAAAACTGCTCATCCCACGCCCACGTTCAAATTTGCTGCATCCCTATGTGGCATCACGCCTCCCCCAAACGCTGTACCGCCATGGTTCCCGGTTTTTACGGCAAGATCAAGAAATCCCGTGGCAGGCGGTGGACCAATGACCCGGAGCACTCTAACCTCTGGCGCGACAAGAAGGATGATCCACTCCATGAGCGACACCCCCAATTCCGCCTACCAGGTTCTGGCCCGCAAGTACCGGCCTGAAACCTTTGCGGATCTGGTTGGTCAGGACGCAATGGTGCGCACCCTGAAAAACGCCTTCGAGGCGGATCGTATCGCGCAAGCTTTCATCATGACGGGCATTCGCGGGACAGGCAAAACAACCACGGCACGGATCATCGCCAAGGGAATGAACTGTATCGGACCCGATGGCACTGGCGGCCCCACGACAGAGCCTTGCGGCGTGTGCGAACATTGCACGGCGATCATGGAAGGCCGTCATGTGGATGTGCTGGAAATGGACGCCGCCAGTCGGACCGGTGTGAATGACATCCGGGAGATCATTGATAGTGTGGCCTATCGCGCCGCCTCGGCGCGGTACAAGATCTACATCATCGACGAGGTGCACATGCTTTCGACCAGTGCGTTCAACGCGCTGCTGAAGACGCTGGAAGAACCGCCTGCGCATGTGAAGTTCATCTTTGCCACGACCGAGATCCGCAAGGTGCCTGTCACGGTACTGAGCCGGTGCCAGCGGTTTGATCTTCGCCGGATCGACTCCGAGGACATGATCGGCCTACTCCGCAAGATCGCGACTGAAGAGGGCGCGCAAATCGCCGATGATGCACTGGCTCTAATCATCCGCGCGGCGGAAGGGTCGGCCCGGGACGCGACATCGCTTCTGGATCAGGCAATTTCCCACGGCGCAGGTGAGACCACGGCAGACCAGGTGCGGGCCATGCTGGGGCTGGCGGACCGGGGGCGGGTGCTGGACCTCTTCGACTTGATTATGAAGGGCGATGCGGCCGGTGCGTTGGATGAGCTGTCGGCGCAATATGCCGACGGGGCCGATCCACTGGCCGTACTGCGCGATCTGGCGGAAGTGGCCCATTGGGTAAGCGTGGTCCAGATCACACCCGATGCCGCCGATGACCCGACCGTGGGTGCCGATGAACGCCAACGAGGGCGCGAAATGGCCGCGGCCCTACCACAACGGGTGCTGACCCGGGCTTGGCAAATGCTGCTCAAGGCACTTGAGGAGGTGGCCATTGCGCCCAACGCCATGATGGCCGCCGAGATGGCCGTGATCCGCATGACCCATGTGGCCGATCTTCCAACGCCGGAACAACTGGTGCGTAGGCTGCGTGATGCACCACCGATCCCACCGCAAGGCCCGGGGGGCGGAGGTCTGCAGGCACCAACCGAAACCGCTTCCCAGACGCAGGCTCGGGCGATGAACACTACCCCAGCAGGAGGCTCAGGCGGGCCGAGTGCAGCGCTGGCGGCGGATGCGACCACGGCGCTGGCACGGTATCCGACATTCGAGCACGTGGTCGAGCTGATCCGCGCCAACCGCGATGTACGGCTTCTGGTAGAGGTGGAAACCGGCGTGCAGCTTGTCTCTTACCAGCCCGGGCGGATCGAGTTCTGCCCAAGCCCAAACGCGCCTGGCGATCTGGCCCAGCGGTTGGGCAGTGCCTTGCAGCGCTGGACGGGCAACCGGTGGGGGGTTTCCGTTGTCAGCGACGGCGGTGCGCCAACGATTGCAGCCAAACGTGATGCTGTCCGGCTGGAGCTTGAGGAAGAGGCCGCAGGGCATCCCCTCGTGCAGGCGGTTCAATCGGCCTTTCCGGGTGCGAAGATCACCAACATAAGGTCAGTAGAAGAACAAGCGGCAGAGGCACAGGCCGAGGCGCTGCCAGAAGTGGATGACGAATGGGACCCGTTCGAAGAGGATTGATCCTTGCAATCCCGGCGATCCTGCCTGCCCCGGTTTGGGCGGAAGCTTGCGCCACGTTCCGCCCCGGCTGGGACGGAATGCCCGTAACTATCTTTGACGAGGCGATTGCGCTGTTTTCGACCCCGATCGCGCTGATCCTGCTGGTGGCGTCCATGCTGGTGATCCGGTTTCGCAGTTCATGGGGGGCGGTGGCGGTGTGCCTCGCCTGGAGTCTTCTGATTACGGCGACCACGTTTTTTGACCCTACGGGCGGGCTGCGCAATGCGGGGGTTGCGGAGGGATGCGTGGGCTCACCTGCTCTTTTCATCGGCATCGTAGCAGCGTTGTGTGCTGGGATGATCATCTATACCGGCCCACCAAAACCCAAGGATCACACAGCGTGAAGCGCGAGGCCGATCTGTAAGAACGGACGAGCAGCGCCACACGCATTGATAGTAGACAATTTCTGGTAAGCCAGTAGCCTGCGTCCATGACACGGACAGACGGAAAACGCTGGCACGATATGGGCGGGCAGGAAGCCGGTGCGATCAGCCAGAATCAGCATGATTTCGCAATCTGGGAAAAGCGTGTTGATGCGCTTATGGTGCTGTGCAGCAGCCAAGGCTTCTTTACTGTCGACGGGCTGCGCCGCGCGCTGGAGGACATGGGCGAAGAGGCGTTCGAGACGATGACCTACTATGAGCGCTGGATTGCCGCCATCAACCAGAACCTGATCGAGGCCGGGGCCTACTCTATCGAAGAGCTGGGCCAGCGCATGGAAGAGGTGGGCCAGCGCGGCGCCACCTATGGCGAGGCACAGGATGGTTGAGCGTGTGCGCGTCAAATCCATGATGCCGCCAGGACATGTGCGCGCGCCTGTCTACCTACGCGGCAAGACCGGTGTGATAGAGCGCGAGATTGGCCACTTCAAAAACCCTGAGAAACTGGCCTACGGGCTGACCGCCGAACCCCGCACGCTCTATCGCGTGCGCTTCACCATGGCCGAAATCTGGGGCGCGCGCGCAGAGGACCCCAATGACACCATAGATGCCGAGATCTATGAGCACTGGCTGGAAAAGCTCTGACCCGATGCCCCACGACCATAACGATCACCACGACCATAACGACGACGGAGGCCTCAGCCCCTCCGGCCACCACTACCGCGCCGATAACGACGCACCGCTCAGCTATTGGCAGCGTATGGAGATTGCGGTACGCGAACTGATGATCGAAAAGGGCCATCTGAGCGCCGAGGGCATTGCCCGCCAGATCGACACGATGGACGCCCGTAGCCCCGCCAACGGGGCCGCCGTGGTGGCCCGTGCTTGGATCGATCCTGATTTCAAAGCGCGACTTCTGGCGGATGCTTCTGCCGCGAGCCGGGAGATGGGTTTTGACATCGGACCGCTACACCTCATCGCGGTCGAGAACACTGAAGCCGTGCACAATCTGATCGTCTGCACCTTGTGTTCCTGTTACCCCCGTAACCTGCTGGGTCTACCCCCCGATTGGTACAAGACCCGCGCCTACCGCTCTCGCGCAGTGGTGGAGCCACGCGCGGTGTTACGGGAATTCGGGTTGCACTTGCCCAATACTGTGCAGGTCCGGGTGCATGACAGCACAGCGGACATGCGCTACATCGTGCTGCCCGCGCGCCCGGTCGGCACGGACGGGCTGAGCGAAGCGCAACTTGCCAGGCTTGTGACACGAGATGCAATGATCGGCACGGGCCTACCAATGACGCCGTAAATACGTGCATTGGGGGCCAATTCTCAGACCCTTGGCATGAGGCCCATGACGAAGGCAACCACCTTTACCTCAGGCATTTCACAGGGCTTCAGACGGGCCCCACTTTCTAGGCGGTAGAGGTTCATGCTGATGTAGTCCGCACCGCCCAACTCACGCGCCAGCAGTTTTTGGCTTTTGCCGCCTGAAAAATCTTGGCGTACAACGTGATAGCGCCGCCCCTCGTAATCACCCTCGAAACTGCCAATGGGCGAGGCGTCAAAGGCGGCCAGAAAATCGGCTGTCACTTTTGCCCGACTTTGGGTTCCGTGCCCGCCTTCAGCCGCTGGATATTGGGCCAGTGCCGCCAGTAGACCAGAAGGGTCAACACCACGCCCAGTAAAAACATGCGCGGTTCTCCGAGGGCCATCATCCAAATGGTCGAAAGCGCCGCTGCTGTAAGCGCACCCATGGAGGAAAACCGTGTCAATGCAACAGCCACAATCCAGGTCAGGCCGCAGGCGATGCCCACCGGGAAAGACAGCGCGAAGATAATGCCGAAGAACGTGGCCACCCCCTTGCCTCCGTTGAAACCCAGCCAGACCGGAAAGCAATGCCCCAGAAACGCCATCAGACCCGCAAGCTGGGCCGCATCCTCGCCCGAGATCCAGCGGGCCAGAAGCACCGCCACCACGCCCTTGGCTGCATCAAAAAAGAGCGTCGCCGCAGCCGCAACCTTGTTGCCAGTGCGCAGGACATTGGTTGCGCCAATATTGCCAGAACCAATCTCGCGCAGGTTACCCAGACCCATACGCTTGGCCAAGATCAGGCCGAAGGGAATCGAGCCCAGACCGTAGCCCACCACAGCCCAGAGAAAGAGAAGCAAAAACGGTGTTTCAATAGGTGGCATCAACGGCCCTCGTGCACGATATGACCATTCACAATGGTCGCAAGCACCTTGCCCTGCATACGCGCCCCGTCAAAGGGGGTATTTTTGGATTTCGACCGCAGTTTGAACCGATCCAAAATGAAAGGCGCGTCCGGATCAAACAAGACCAGATCGGCGGGTGCGCCCTTGGAGAGGCGGCCACAGGCCAGCCCAAGCCTTTTGGCGGGGTTCAATGACAGTGCGCAAAAAAGCTCTGGCAGGGTCAGATCGCCGCTATGATGCAGGCGCATTGCGGCGGGCAAGAGGGTTTCCAGCGCCACGGCCCCACTGGCGGCTTCCTCGAAGGGCAGGCGTTTGCTTTCCTCGTCTTGGGGCGTGTGCATGGAACTCACCAGATCGATGGTCCCATCGCGCAACGCAGCAAGAACGGCCTGGCGGTCCCCTTCGGAACGCAGGGGTGGCTTGACTTTGAAAAAGGTTCGGTAGTCATCCACGTCCAGTTCGTTGAGGGTCAGGTGGTGGATGGACGTACCTGCCGTGACATCAAAGCCGTTGTCGCGGGCCCGTTGCAGGCTGGGCAGGGCGCGGGCGGTTGTGATCTGGTCGGCGTGGTAGCGCGCCCCGGTCATTTCGATCAGTGCGATATCGCGGTCGAGCCCCATGCGTTCGGCCATGGGAGAGACCGAGGGCAGCCCCTTGAGGGAAGCGAACTTGCCACTGCTGGCCGCCGCACCGGAGGACAGAACAGGTTCTTGCGGGTGGGCGATGACCAGCGCGCCCAGCGAACGGGCATAAGTCAGCGCGCGGGAAAAGACCTTGGTATCCGTCACGACATGGTCACAATCGGTGAAGGCCACGGCACCGGCATCGAGCAAGAAGCCAAGTTCCGTCATCTCGCGTCCCTGTCTGCCTTTTGTAAGTGCAGCCATGGGCAAGACATTGACTGGCGCGGCCTCATTGGCACGGCGGGCAACGAATTCCAGCACTTCAGCCGTGTCAATTGCGGGGTCGGTATCAGGGCGGGTGACCATGGTGGTCACGCCGCCTGCTGCGGCGGCAAGACCCGCGGAGCGGTAGCTTTCCTTGTGCCGTTCTCCCGGTTCACAAACCTTGACGCCGATATCGACGATGCCGGGGGCGAGGCATTTTCCGTTGCAATCAATCTGCGACTGCGCGTCAGCCCCGATCAGGGCAGCCCCGCGCCCGGTGTCAAGGATGGTACCATTTTCGATCAGAAGCCAACCTGGGTGATCCGTGCCAGTCTCAGGGTCGATGAGGCGGGCGTTGTGCAACAAGGTTTTCATGAGGCGATCCAGACAAACATGATCGTGAAGGCAAAAACCACCAGCAGGGCATACATTGCGATACGTCCTGACATCGCGGCATCCGACACGGGCTTGCGGGTCTTTCCGGTGACCTCGCCTGTTGCACTGTCGTAATGAGGCATCGGTTCAGGTGCGGACATGCGCGGTTCGTGCAGGGTCGCGACAAGGCGGGTTTCGCCCGTGGCATTGACGGTGGCACCAACGCCTTTGAATGCGCCAGAGCGCAGGACGGCCACGTGGCCTTTCAGGGCGTCCAGCGTCGCAGCCAAAGGCGTAATTTCATCCTCGGTCACGTCATAGGCTTGCATCAGGAAGGCACTGAACCCCATCTCGCGCACCGCGCTAAGGTCGACGATCTGGACATCATCAGCATTGAGCTCCTCAAGGCCCAGCGCCTCCTTAAGGCGATCCACAGCTTCGAAGTGTGCCAGTTCCATGGATACGCGGTAGCCCAGCGTGAAGACGCGCACGACGCCGTGCTCTCCGGCGGGGATCTGGACGGTATCGCTCACACCATCACCTCTTGCGGATGGGACGCGCGGCGGGTTCGGACCAACAGATCCATCGCTGCCATGCGTACCGCTACGCCCATTTCCACCTGATCCTGGATTACGCTGCGGTTGATATCGTCAGCCAATTCACCGTCAATCTCTACACCGCGGTTCATCGGGCCAGGGTGCATTACGATGGCATCGTCCTTGGCGTGGCTCAACTTGTCAGCATCCAACCCGAAGCGGTGGTAATATTCCCGCTCGGACGGGATGAAGCCACCATCCATACGTTCCTTTTGCAACCGCAACATCATCACGACATCGACGTCACGCAAACCTTCACACATGTCCTCATAAACTTCCGCCCCAAAATCCTGAATGCCTGAGGGCATCAGAGTGGGCGGACCGATCAGGCGAATGCGGTTTTCCATCTTATGCAGGAGCAGAAGGTTGGACCGTGCAACACGAGAATGGGCTATGTCCCCACAGATTGCGATATTGAGGCGGTGCAGACGCCCCTTGGTGCGGCGGATGGTAAGTGCGTCCAGAAGTGCCTGCGTTGGGTGTTCGTGGCGTCCGTCACCAGCGTTGAGCACTGCGCAATTCACTTTTTGCGCCAGAAGGTCAACCGCACCGGAATGGGGGTGGCGGACCACAAGGATATCTGGCTGCATGGCGTTTAGCGTCAGCGCGGTGTCGATCAGCGTCTCACCCTTTTTGATCGAACTGGCCTGCATCGCCATGTTCATCACATCTGCGCCCAGCCGCTTGCCTGCTAGCTCAAAACTGGCCTGCGTTCGGGTAGAGTTTTCAAAAAACATGTTGATCTGGGTCAGCCCCGCCAGCGCATCGGAATGCTTTACGGTGGAGCGGTTCAACTTCACATATTGCTCCGCAAGATCAAGGATAGCTGTAATATCCGAGGCAGAGAGGGGTTCGATCCCCAGAAGGTGGGATTGTGAAAAGCTCATCCGCCACTCCGCTGTCAGATTGAGGGGCTTATAGGTAGGGTCGCGCCCCGGGGCAAGGGATGAGCTTGGTGGTTCCAACCTGCCGCGACAAAAGATAGCTTGTGACTCATGGAATCGCAGATGGATCACGCCACCGCGCTGGCCCTGCTGGAATGGCAGATCGAGATGGGCGCGGATGAGGCAATAGGCGACGGCCCTGTCAACCGCTATGAATTGGCGGCGCGGGCACCCGTACCCAAGGCCGCGGCGGCAACCTCGGCCCCATCAGCGGCGCATCTATCCGTTGATGCAGTGTCGGAAGCAAAGACTTCAGCAGCACGGGCCGGTGATCTGGCGAGCCTAAGGGCCGCGATGGAAGCGTTTGAGCATTGTGATCTTCGCAAAGGCGCGCGGAACTTTGTCTTTGCCGATGGGATGGCGGGCGCACGGGTGATGATTATCGGCGAGGCGCCGGGCCGAGATGAAGACCGGATCGGCAAGCCCTTCGTGGGGCGGGCTGGTCAGCTTCTGGACCGGATGTTCGAAGCAATCGGGCTGGTGCGCACCCATGATGACACTCAGACAGCATTTTACATTACCAATGTTCTGCCTTGGCGACCTCCGCAGAACCGCGACCCCAAACCCGAAGAAATCGCGATGATGCTGCCTTTCGTCCAGCGCCACGTGGAATTGGCCCAGCCGGACGTGATTGTTCTGATGGGCAATATCAGCTGTCAGGCCGGGCTGGGCAAACGCGGGATCACCCGGCTGCGGGGGGACTGGACGGAGGCCTATGGCAAACCGGCCCTGCCGATGTTTCACCCCGCCTATCTGCTGCGCAATCCGCAAGCCAAGCGGGAGGCGTGGCAGGATTTGCTGGCCCTTCAGGCAAGGATGCAGGGTACTGCATGAAGGTTCTGGCCTTTTCCGATTTACATCTGTCCCAATCGCATGCGCGGGCGCTGGTCACGGCCAGCCAAAAGGCCGATCTGGTGATCGGGGCAGGCGATTTTTGCAACATGCGGCAGGGGCTGGAGGAGGCGATGGACTTGCTGAAGGGTATCCCTGCGCCTTTCGTGGTGGTGCCGGGCAATGCCGAAAGCGCCGAGGAGCTGCGGCAGGCGGTCCATTCGGGGACGACTGTTTTGCATGGCGAAGGCACTAAGGTGGCGGGGCTTGAGCTGTTTGGGTTGGGCTATGGTGTTCCGACGACGCCATTTGGCAATTGGAGCTGTGATCTGCCCGAGACAGAGGCAGAGACCATGCTGAACAGGTGTGAAACCGCCGATATCCTAATCCTGCACTCACCGCCCAAGGGATTTTGCGATGTGACCTCGACCGGGCACTCGGTGGGGTCTACCGCCATTCGGGATGCCATTACGCGGGTTCAGCCCCAATGGGCCCTTTGCGGGCATATCCATGACAGTTGGGGACAGACCGAGCGTCTGGGTCGCACCTCGGTTGTCAATCTTGGCCCAAGTGCCAATTGGTTCAACATCACCCCCAACGACTGACGAAAGTATTTCTCATGTCCCGTATCGACGAAACCAAAGAGTTTATTCCGGTCCGTATCGCCATCCTGGCCATAAGTGATACGCGAAGCCTTGATGATGACCGTTCTGGAAATGTGCTGGTCGGACGACTGCAAGAGGCAGGGCATATCTTGGCGGACCGGGCAATCCTGCGTGATGAACGCGATGAGATTGCTGAGCAGTTGCGCCGCTGGATCGCGAAGGAAGGGATAGACGTGATCATCTCGACCGGTGGTACGGGTCTGACGGGAAGGGATGTGACGGTTGAGGCGCATCGGGATGTCTATGAAAAAGAAATTGATGCCTTCGGCACGGTTTTTACCATCGTTTCAATGCAAAAGATTGGCACCAGCGCGGTGCAGTCGCGCGCCACAGCGGGGGTTGCGGGAGGAACATATCTGTTCGCCCTGCCTGGCAGCCCCGGGGCGTGTAAGGATGCGTGGGATGAAATCCTAGTGAAACAGCTCGATTTCCGGCATCGGCCCTGCAACTTTGTTGAGATCATGCCAAGACTGGACGAGCATATGCGACGGAAATAGCCCTAACGACCGTATGATCGGCCAGAAGTTGATTTTTTCACGGTTTGTGCACATCTCTCAGTGACCCAAGACGTGTATACAAAGGGCAACACCCCTATGCGCTTTCTGAGGCAAACTTTGAGTGGACTTTTTCTGCTGGCCCTGAGCTTGGGCCTCTTGGTCTATGGCGGGCAGATGATAGCCACGGCTTTTCAGGAACGAATGGCCGAAGATGTCCGAGCGCCCGAGCGCAAGGAACGGGAATTTGCCGCCGCCCTGGTCACGGCTGAGGTGGCGACGGTTGTGCCAATCATGACGGCCTATGGCGAGGTGCAGAGCCGCAGAACACTGGAAATCCGGGCAAAATCCGGTGGGACCCTGACCGAGTTGGCAGAGAATTTTGAGGACGGCGGGGTTGTCGAGGCCGGGCAAAGGCTTGCCGTGGTCGACCAGACAGCAGCGCAGTTTGCGCTGAACCGAGCCGAGAGTGAATTGGCGGATTCGCAGGCCGAGGAACGTGAAGCCAAGCGTGCGCTAGAGCTGTCAGAGGATGAGCTGGCCTCGGCCATTGCGCAATCGGATTTGCGGGGGAGGGCCTATCAGCGCCAGATTGACCTCCAAGAGAGGGGTGTCGGCACGGCAGCCGCCGTGGAGACGGCAGAGCTGGCCGCGTCACAGGCGCGGCAAGCGGTGATCATTGCCCGACGTGCGTTGGCCAATGCGGAGGCGCGGCTGGATCAGGCGGATACGCGGATTAGCCGATCCCAGATTGCCTTTGAAGAGGCAACAAAAGCGCTGGCTGACACGGAAATCTTCGCCAAGTTCTCCGGCACATTGAGTGAGGTGAGCGTGGTGGAAGGCCGTCTTGTGTCGCTCAACGAAAAGCTGGGCACGGTCATAGATGGCAGTGCGCTTGAGGTGTCCTTTCGCGTCTCGACCGGACAATATGCGCGGCTGACCGACCAATATGGCGCTCTGGTCAAGGCCCCTATCAGGGTGGTGTTATCGACCTCTGGCAAGGATCTGGAATTCGAGGGGCGTATCACGCGGGATAGCGCCGTGGTGGGCGACAACCAGATCGGACGGGTCGTGTATGCCACCCTCGACAACGCCGCCGCGCTCAAGCCCGGGGATTTTGTGACCGTGAGGATCGAGGAACCACCGCTTGAGAACGCAGTGCGCATCCCGGCCTCGGCGCTTGGGACCGACGGCGATGTGCTGATCCTTGGTGAGGACAGCCGTCTAGAGCGGGTCGAGGTTGACCTGCTGCGGCGCCAGGGCGATGACATCCTGATCCGGGCCGATGGCATTGATGGGGCGCAGGTACTGGTTGACCGCACGCCGCTAATGGGCGTTGGCATCAAGGTCGTGCCCTTCTCGGCCGCGCCGGAGGCGTCCAATGCGGCCACGGACCGGCCACAACCGCAGACGGAAGGCTAAGGCCATGGCACGCCCCACACCGGGCGGCGTTGCCGCACTTTTATCGTATTTCACGCGCCACAAGACGATCGCGAACCTGCTGCTGGTGGTGATGGTGATCATGGGTGCAATTTCCCTTCCTGGCATGCGCTCCCAGTTCTTTCCGGATGTGGTGGTCGACACCATCACCGTGCAGACCACATGGGACGGCGCAAGTGCCGAGGATGTTGACGAAGGCATCGTGCAGATCCTTGACCCTGTACTTCTCGCTGTTGAAGGCGTTGAAAGCAGCTCTGCCAGAAGTGTGGAGGGGCGCGCCTCCATCGAGCTGGATTTTGAGCCCGGTTGGGAGATGGGCCGCGCATCCGAAGATGTACTTGCGGCCTTGAACCGGGTGACCACCCTGCCCGAGGATGCCGAAGAGCCCACCGTGATCCGGGGCGCATGGCGGGATCGGGTTACAGATGTGGTTGTCACAGGACCCGTGAGCCCCGAACAGCTTGCTCTTGTGGCAGATGAGCTGGTGTTGCGCCTTTTTGATGCAGGCGTGACGCGCACAACGATCCGAGGTGTCGCCTCCCCCCTGACCGTGGTGGAGGTACCGACGGTCAACCTGATCGCTCATGACATTACTATGAGCGAAATTGCCATCGCTGTCGCCGCGCAAGTTGAGGCTAATCCTGCAGGGGATCTAGAAGGGGCCAACATCCGCGTGCGCACTGGTACGCGTGACCGTGATGCGGCCTCGATCGAGGAGATTGTTCTGCGGTCCAATCAGGACGGCACGAAGCTGACCGTGGGAGACATTTCCGCGGTCAACACCGAAAGCGTCGCCCGGGAACGGCAGTATTTCATTGATAAGACGCCTGCCATGTCGATCCGTGTGGACCGCTCTGCCGCCGGGGATGCGCTGGACGTGCAGGAGCGGGTGGAAGAGACGGTGCGCGCGCTTCGCGTGTCCCTACCCGAGGGGATCAAAGTTGACCTGGTGCGCACACGTTCTGCCATAATCTCGGACCGTTTGAACCTGTTGGTGGATAACGGGCTTGTGGGGTTGAGCCTCGTTCTGATCTTGCTGTTCCTCTTTCTGAACGCGCGTACTGCGTTCTGGGTGGCGGCAGGTATTCCCGTCGCGCTGATGGGTGCGATCACGGTGATGTACCTGCTAGGGTTGACGATCAACATGATCTCACTTTTTGCACTGATCATCACGCTTGGGATCATCGTGGATGACGCCATCGTGGTGGGTGAACATGCCGATGCGCGGTATCGCAAGCTGCGCGAGCCACCAGTGCTCGCCGCAGAACGCGCGGCGCAGCGCATGGCTTTGCCTGTGTTCTGTGCGACGTTGACGACGATGATCGCCTTTTTTGGGCTGGTCGTCATTGGTGGAGACTTTGGCGCGTTCATCGCCGACATGCCCTGGACGGTCGTGGCGGTGCTTGTGGCGTCGCTGATTGAGTGCTTTCTGATACTACCCCACCACATGGCTCATGCCCTCACCTATGCCGCGAAGGAACGTTGGTACGACAAGCCAAGCGTGATGGTAAACCGGGGCTTTGTCTGGGTGCGCGAAAGGTTCTTCCGTCCGTTTACGCGCGTGGTGATTACCTTTCGTTACCCAGTTCTGGCCGCGATCATTGCGCTTCTCCTCGGTCAGGTCTCGATGCTGATCTCGCGCGATGTGTCATGGCGGTTTTTCAACGCACCAGAGCTGAGTAGCGTGACTGGCAACTTCATGATGTCCTCGAGCGCCACGCGCGAGGACACCCGTGCGATGATGGAGGAAATGCAGCGCGCCACAGAAGAAGTGGGCGCGATGTTCGAGGAGCGCCATGGCGTGAACCCATTGGATTTCGTGATGGCCGAGATCGGGGGGAATGCAGGTCGCGGGATTTCAGGGTCTGACACCAAGTCACCCGATCAGTTGGGTGGTATTTCGATTGAACTCATTGACGCCGATCTGCGCCCTTATTCCAGCTTTGCCTTCTCACGCGAATTGCAGCAGGCGATCAACCGCCATCCACAAGTCGAGGCAATCAGCTTTCGCAACTGGAGCGCAGGGCCCGGCGATGACGGGCTGAAGGTTGAGCTTTATGGCGCGTCAGCCACCACGCTCAAGCAGGCCTCCGAGGCCATTCAGACCGCGCTGGCCCAGTTCCCAGATGTGACAGGGGTGGAGGACAACCTCGCTTATGACAAGGAAGAGCTGGTTTTGACACTGACACCACAGGGTCAGGCGCTTGGCTTCAGCATAGACCGGCTGGGCCAGGTGATCCGGCACCGGCTGTCGGGGCTGGAGGCGGCCACCTATCCGCAAGGGCCGCGCACGGCCGAGATCCGCATTGAGATCCCCCGGCATGAAGCAACAGCAGATTTCGTAGAGGCAATGCAGCTACGCGCGCCCACGGGAGCCTATGTGCCGCTGGGCGATATCGTGAATGTTGATCGGCGCGCAGGCTTTTCGACGGTGCGGCGGGAGAATGGTACGTTACAGGTCAACGTGACGGGCGAGATCGCGCAGGACGACGCCGAACGCGCCTTCGAGGTCATGACGCTGATCGAAAAGCAGATCCTGCCCGAGGTTGCGGCGGACTATCAGGTTGAAACCCGCGTCACCGGTTTGGCCCAGCAGGAGCGCGCCTTTCTTGGGGATGCACAGTTCAGCCTGATGCTGACGCTGGCAGGGATTTACATGGTGCTGGCCTGGGTCTTCGCCAGCTGGTCGCGGCCCATGGTGGTGATGGCGATCATTCCCTTTGGCCTAACAGGGGCGATTTTCGGGCATTACATCTGGGATGTGCCAATGTCGATGTTCACGATCATCGGCCTTTTGGGGATGACAGGGATTATCATCAACGACTCGATTGTTCTGGTCACCACGATTGATGAACATGCCGAGAACCGGGGCATCGTTGAGGCGATTGTAGAAGGCACGGCAGACAGGCTGCGGCCTGTGATGCTCACCACGCTGACCACCGTGCTTGGCCTTACACCCCTGCTATTCGAGAACTCGCAACAGGCGCAGTTCCTGAAGCCCTCAGTGATCACGCTGGTCTATGGATTAGGCTTTGGGATGGTTCTGGTACTCATGCTGGTGCCCTGCCTCATTGCGATCCAGCATGACCTGTCGCGCCGCAGGCAGGCGCTGCGCCGGGCGTTAATAACTCGGGGCAAGGCAATCCGGGTGCCAGTGACACTGGGCTTTCTGGCCATGCTGGGCTGGCTTGGGGCAACACTGGGCACCACAGCCATAACCGGAGCGCTGCCACTCTGGATTACGGGGCTAGTGCCGGAACTGGCCACATGGTCGGCCATGGCTGCGGCATTCGCACTTTATACGGCGGGTTTGGTCGTCGTGTTGTTGATCATCGCCGTGGCGGTGGTGCTTGCGAAACGCCCAAGCGCAAGGGCAGCTTAGCCCGCCGGACAGCCCTGGATATCCACCGCCTGACCACCTGCAAGGATCGTCACCCGGATACCGGAGCGATCTAATGCGAAGGAACGACCCTCGACATGCTGCAGGGAGGTTTCAGCTACGATGCGGTTTCCACTCCGTTGAGTTTTGGGTTGCGCAACCCAAACCTTGGGATCGTTGACCTCGATAATTGCGGTCTCGTTGCGGCCAAGGCGGGGCATATCAATCGTAGCCTTCAACCCGAGGCCATCCTGGGCGGGCGACACGCGGCAAGCGACGTGGGACACGTCGGCCTCATCCGAGGAGTAGGGCTGATTGGCCAGAGAGGCCGCGATTATCGGATCGCGTTGTGATGCGTTGCGTGACAGTTTAGCCGCAACATTGAGCGTCACTGGTACGCAGACCTCACGGCAGACGCCAATCTCAACCTTGCCTGAAAGCGCCACATCGCGACCCGCCTTGATCGGCGTAAGACGCATTGGCAACACGAGCTGCCCAGTATAGCCGATAGTCGTCAGCCCGTGATCCATTGTGATGCGGGGAGTGGGCCAAATCATCTCGACCCCCGCAAGGTTACGGGAGCCACGCCAGTCAAAGCGCGGCGGAATGCCCGCATCCCCCGGCGCGCGCCAATAGGTTTTCCAACCCTCGCTCAATTCCACATGCAAGGCAGCCATATGAGATCCATCCGCCGCCCGCCAACCCGGCAGGATACGGACGTCCACGATATCCTCGACGGCCTGCGCATTCACCGGCAGGGCCAGACCAAGACAGCAAAGAGTCGAATAGAGGCAAGATCTGATCATGCCTGCAATATCGCGCAGATCGCTGGGAGAAGCCAACTCAC
This sequence comes from Roseovarius sp., assembly GCA_963691795.1. GTDB lineage: Bacteria > Pseudomonadota > Alphaproteobacteria > Rhodobacterales > Rhodobacteraceae > Roseovarius. Next base: position 1,291,894 of record OY829373.1, on the reverse strand, counting down.
ATTCCAGCGAAGAGTGGTGAGAAAGAGGCCCGTGCCCCAAGGCCACGCTTGCACAATGCCCGCCAAGGCCCCATCATTCGAGAATGGGACACAAAGGTGGCTGGCGTGCAGGAAATGGATCTCAACGGTAAGGTGCTGATTGCCATGCCCGAAATGGGTGATCCGCGCTTTTCGGTGAGCATCATTTTCGTGTGCGCCTATTCCCCCGAGGGTGCGATGGGCCTGATCGTTAACAAACCCACCGATGAGTTGCGCCTTTCAAACCTGCTTGAGCAACTAGACATCACAGCCACGAAAGAGGCGCGCGACCTGCCAATCCATTTTGGCGGTCCGGTGGAACATGGCCGGGGTTTCGTTCTGCACAGCTATGGCTACCACTCTTCCCTCTCTACGCTAGGCGTGAATGACGATTTCGCAATGACGGCCACACTGGACATCCTCGAGGACCTCGCAAACGGCCGCGGGCCAGATAAGGCGATCATCTGCCTGGGCTATGCCGGGTGGGGGCCGGGACAGCTTGAAGCGGAAATTGCGCAAAATGCGTGGCTTGTCTGCGATGCGGATGAGGCCCTGATTTTCGGCACGCCGGATGCTGAAAAGTGGAACGCGTCGCTTGAAAAACTGGGTGTCAGCGCGCTGACACTGTCCGCGGAGGCCGGACGCGCCTGAACGCGCCTTCGTCGAAGGTTCCATCCCATTGTCAAAATCTGCGAATCAAATAGCTTGTGCGAATCGCATGTAAGCGCTTACATTTCTGAAAACTCGCGTTCGCCAAAGGTGAAAACATGTTTCTGTTCGCATCCATCGTCGTCTTTATCATCTACTTTTCAAACGTCGCTATGGGTGCGTTCACCGACCAGGCATTCTTCGGGGATGTCGGCGAAATGTTGGTTTTGTTTGCGGCAACGATCCTGTTCGTGATCGCAATTCTGCAAAGGGAAGCTGCCCGAAAGGACAAAGACGGCAGCTAGAGTTTAATCGGGAGGAAAACTCATGAATGAAGACAAGAAGGCCCTGCAATCCGCAGAACGCCGCAACTTTCTAAAGCTAAGCGCCACAGGCGGGTTCACCGCAGCCATGGTGGCCGGTGCCAGTGGTGTTCTGTGGTCCTCCGAGGCTGCAGCGCAAACCGCGAATGAAGAGCGTGACCGCGAAAAGGCGGCAGAACACGTGATGATCATTGCAACGGCCTACGTGCTAGGAGCATCACGCAGCTACCCGATCATGCAGCTTGACCTGAAAGAAAACATCCAGAACGCCACCAACGGCAAAGTCTATGTCAAATTGGCCCCGGGTGGTCAGCTTGGCGCGGGCGGTGCCCTTGTCCAGGCCGTTCAGGGTGGCACAATCCAGGCCGCGCAGCACTCGCTATCAAACTTTGCGCCATTTGCATCCACGGTCGACCTGATCAACATGCCTTATCTCTGCGGCTCCAACCAGCGTTTCACCAACTTGGTGACATCTGACTTCTGGCAGTCAACAGTCGAACCGAAAGTAGAAGAGAACGGCTTCAAGGCATTGTTCTATGTCAACATCGACCCGCGCGTTGTTGCGGTCCGTAAAGGTGGCGCTGGCGCAGTTATGACACCGGGCGATCTGGACGGCGTCAAGTTCCGCGTGCCAGGCTCTAAGATGCTGCAGCAGTATTACCGTATGGTCGGCGCCAACCCGACACCTGTAGCCTGGGGTGAAACACCGTCAGCAATCAAACAAGGCGTGGCCGATGCGCTCGACCCGTCCGTTGGCGCACTTTACGTCTTCGGCTTTAAGGACATCCTGAGCCACGTGACCTTCACGCAGGCGGTGCCGGACAGCCAAGTGTATTCCTGTAACCTTGAGTGGTTTAACTCCATGCCGGGCGATATCCAGGAAGGCATTATGTGGGGTTCTGAAATGACCGCCCACCAGAACCTGTCAAAGGTTCCGTCGGCCCGCTCCTATGCCATGGCTGAGCTGGCCAAAGCCGGTGTCGAGTTCCACAGCCTGAGCGAAGATCAATTGGGCGAATGGAAAGAAGCCGGTGGCTTCCAGCGCTCTGAATGGGACGAATTCAAGGTTGAGCTGGCCGGTTCCATGGATGCGTTCGCACAAATGGAAGAAGCTGCGGGCACGCAGGGCAAGTACTACGTTCACGACGCATAGGACGTCGACTGCCGGGCAGCGATTGAGCGCTGCCCGGCCCTTTTTTCGGTTTCATCGCTGGGTGGATGAGGCTGCGTTCGCGCAAAGAACACCTTGCGACCAGACACAGGTTTCGACATGGACACTTTGCGTCAACTAGATCGCAATGCGGAACGGTGGCTTCTTCTGGTTTTCTACGTGATGCTGGTGATCACGATGGCGATCGAAGTGCTGCGCAGGGAAGTATTCGCCTACTCCTCCATCTGGGGGGAAGAAATCGTTCGCTACTCCTTCATATACCTCGCCTGGATCGGGGCCGCCGCAGCGGTGAAGGAACGCGCGCATATCCGCATCGACGTGATCATGCATTACATGTCGCCAAGGATGAAAGCGGTGCTTTACATATTTGGTGACCTGGTCATGCTCTTTGTCGCCGTTATCGCGCTTTACTGGTCTTACGAGGCGGTGCATGTCTCGGCGAAGTTTGGGTCCGTCACTGACGGTCTGCGCATTTCCAAGGTCTGGTTCCTGATGGCTGTGCCGTTTGGGTTCGCGCTGATGATATGGCGCCTCCTGCAATCTCTGAACCGCGACGTGAAGTCTTTGCGAACGGGTCAGCCCGTTTACGAAGGCGATAAGCTGTTTGACTGAGGAGGACGACAATGCTCTGGAACACCCTCAATCAAACGGTCGAGCTAGGATGGGATTTTTATCTGCCTGTCATCATGTTCGTGGCCCTGATCGCGCTGGCCGTGCCCGTCTGGGCTGCCATCGGCACCTCGGCCATTGCCATGCTGCTAATGTCGGGCGATCTGCCTCTCAGCCTTGTGGGCGAGAAGCTTTTCACTGGGATTGATGCCTTTGCGCTGACGGCTGTGCCACTCTTCATCCTGACGGGTGATGTGTTGGTGCGCACCGGCCTCAGTCGAAAGTTTCTTGACGTGGCCGAGGCGCTGACCTGCTTCACAAAGGGCGGCTTTGGATCGGCCACGGTTCTGGTCTGCGGCATGTTCGCCGCGATCTCGGGCTCGGACGCGGCCGGTGCGGCGGCGGTGGGTCGTATGACTATCGCGCGGCTTGTCGAAAGCGGCTATCCCCGGCCCTATGCCTGTGCTTTGGTCGCCGCCGGTGCCTGTACCGGCATCCTGATCCCGCCCTCGATTGCATATATCATCATTGGCCTTGTACTGGGTATTTCCGCCTCCACCCTGTTCCTGGCAGCGCTGATCCCCGGTCTTGCGATCCTATTTGCCATCCTGATCACCAACCTGATCGTCAACCGCATCTACGTTTATGAAGGCGGGGGACAGATGACGTTTGGTGAATGGCTGTCAAAACTGGGACAAGCGCTCAAATCGGGTTGGTATGCCTTCATCGTGCCAGGCATTATCTTCTATGGCATCTTCTCGGGCCGTCTGACCCCGACAGAGGCCGGTGCAACCGCTGTCGTTGTGACCATCAGCATGGGCTTCATCCTGCGCACCTTGAGCCTTGCCGACTTCCCGGCGATGCTGGTCAGCTCTGCTAAAGTGAACGGTGTGATCCTACCGATCATCGCCTTCTCAGCCCCACTGGCCGAGGCCCTGGCTATCATGGGTGTACCGCAGGGCTTTGTGACTGCAGTAACCGGTATGACGGATGAACCGTGGCTGCTGATCCTGCTAATGATTGGTATCCTGATCGCGGCCGGCTGCGTGATGGAGACCACGCCCAATATCGTGATCCTTGCCCCGATCCTGAAGCCATTGGCAGACAATATCGGCATGAACGAGATCCAGTTCTGCATCATGATGATTACCGCGCTGGGCGTTGGGTTCATCACGCCACCCTTGGGACTGAACCTGTTTGTGGTCTCAGGGATAACGGGGGAATCGATCCTTAAGATCGCCGCCCGGGCTGTGCCCTTTGTGTTGTGCATGTTCCTTGTGGTTCTGCTAATCGCATATGTTCCAGCAGTATCGACGACCTTGCTTCCCGATATTTACAAATAGGGGTCAGGGTCCCAAGACCCCTACCCGCCGCATCCGCCAGCGGCGGGCAGGATGTTTCAAGAGATTGGATGGAGACGGCTTATGTATGACAAAATCCTGGTTCCCATGGCATTGGACCACGGCATCTCTGAACAGACACTGGCTGTGGCCAAGGCCCTTGCAGGCGATGCCGGCGAGGTGATTGCAATGCATGTCTACGAGGCCCCGCAAGGATCGGTTGCCGCATACCTGAGCGAAGACGCGATGCGCGAGGGGCTGGAGCGGGCACAGGCCGAGCTTGACCTGAGGACCAAGACCCTCGACGGCGTAACCGCCGTGCTGGTCAAGGGGCATACCTATCGGTCAATCATTGATTACTCGGCCGAGAATAGTATCGATTGTATCGTGATCGGATCCCACAAGCCCGGCCTCAACGACTACCTTCTTGGCTCAACGGCGGCGCGGGTGGTGCGCCATGCGCCTTGTGCGGTGCATGTGTGCCGAACCAACTGATGCGGCGGACCATATCAGACATCAAAAGAGGGTGATCGTTGATCACCCTCTTTTTTTGTGTGCTGAAGATGGTATCGCTCAGCGCATCACAAACGGGTTGGCCATCGGCTCATCAGATGTATTCATCCAAACGGTCTTGGGTCGCGTGTAGTCATACATCGCCTGGAACCCGGCCTCACGGCCATAGCCCGACCCCTTGATGCCACCGAATTCGGCAATGGGTGATACCACGCGATAAGTATTCACCCACACGATACCTGCCCGCACGGCATTGGCCATGCGCAACGACCGCGCACTATTCTGGGTGAAAATGCCGGCCGCAAGCCCGTGTTCAGTGTCATTGGCCAATTCGACCACTTCCTCTTCAGTCTTGAACCGCTGCACACTCAGCACCGGGCCGAACAGCTCTGTGTCCACAATCCGTAGGTCCTGACGAGGGCAGGCAAGGATCGTAGGCTCGAAGAAGAGCCCCTCCATCCCTTCAGGGCGTTTACCGCCTGTAAGAATTTCGGCGCCTTCTTCCCTTGCAAACGCAAGTTCCCGCTCAATGTTGTCGCGCTGTCCGACAGTGCATAGCGGGCCCATCTGGGTTTCTTCCAGAAGCGGGTCACCGATCTTGATCTGCTTGGCCTGACTCACCATCCGATCAAGGAATTCATCTGCAATATCTTCATGCAGGTAAAGCCGTGACCCCGCAACGCAGCTTTGACCCGTCGCCCCAAAAATCCCAGCGATAGAGGCGTTCACGGCGCTTTCAATGTTGGCATCGTCAAAGACGATGAAGGGGGATTTGCCGCCAAGCTCAAGACTGACTTCAGCAAAATTGTTCTTGGAATTCTCAAGCACATGCCGTGCCGCGCCCGGCCCACCCGTGAAAGAGATCCGCGAGACAAGCTTATGACCAGTCAGCGCCCGACCGCAGGGTTCGCCATGGCCGGAAACGATGTTCACCACGCCAGGCGGAAAGCCAGCCTCTTCGATCAACTTACCAAACTCCAGCATCGCGGCAGAGGCATGTTCAGAGGCCTTGAGCACCACGGTATTGCCCGCCGCCAAGGCCGGGCCAATTTTGACCGCCACCAGAAACAACTGGCTGTTCCACGGCACGATGGCCGCCACAACGCCCAAGGGTTCACGCTTGGTGAAAACAAACAGGTCCGGTTTGTCGATTGGCAGCGTCTCACCGCTGATCTTATCAGCACAGCCAGCGTAAAAGTGAAAATACTCGGCAATATATTTCGCCTGCCAGCGCGTTTCCTTAAGCATCTTGCCAGTGTCGACAGTTTCCGTGCGGCCCAGCTCTTCGGATTTTTCGGCCAACAGATCGGCGAGGCGGCGCAGGTATTTTCCACGCTCAGACGGGGTTTTCTTGGACCAGGGGCCATTGAGGAACGCCTCGTGCGCAGCGCGCACAGCGCGGTCGATATCGTCCTCTGTCGCCTCGGGCACACGGGACCAGATCTTGCCTGTTGCGGGGTTCACACTGTCGAACGTGCCACCATCACTGGCGTCCACCCATTCGCCATCAATCAGCATTTGATATGTCTGAATATCGCTCATCCCGCAGCCCTTTCTTTCGTATCGTTCAGCCTTCATTGAAGTCAGTTCAAGAAAGCATGTATGCGAATAATCGACGTATTGTGACGAAAAATGCCAAGCGGGATTTTTGAATCAATGGATATTCAGGTCCGGAAGGACAACATGATGGCCAAGCTGGATTCAAATACGGTGTGGGAGCGCCATGGCTTAAAGGGCGCGGATACGGTTGTTTTGATCCATGGGCTGGGCTTGAATCGGCACGTGTGGCAGTGGATGGTGCCCGCGCTGGCGGATGTCTATGACGTGATCATTTATGATCTTTATGGTCATGGCGACAGCTCTGTCCCACCCGAGACCCCTACGCTTTCAATGTTCTCCCGCCAGTTGGCCGATTTGCTGGATGAGGCCGGTGTTGAACGGGCCTCGATCATCGGGTTTTCGTTGGGGGGGATGATTTGCCGCCGTTTTGCGATGGACTACCCCGACCGGGCGCGCGCACTGGTCATTCTGAATTCCCCTCACAAGCGCACGGATGAGGCACAGGCGGCAATCCTCAAGCGAGTGGCTCAGGCCACTGCCGAAGGACCATCGGCTACGGTAGAGGCCGCGCTTGAACGGTGGTTCAGCGACGCCTACCGCACCGCAAACCCTGAAATGATGGAACTTGTGCGCAAATGGGTTACGGCCAATGACAAGGCGATCTATCCCTCGATCTACCGGGTGCTGGCCGAAGGGATCGACGAAATCACCGGACCAGACGCAGAGCTTGATCTGCCTACCCTCGCGCTGACGGCGGATGAAGATTACGGCAACGGGCCAGCGATGACACTCGCCATCGCAGCACAGATTCAGAATGCTGAGGCCCTGGTCCTGAAAGGTTTGCGGCATATGGCACTGGCCGAGGACCCTCCTGCCGTGAACGATCCCGTGCGCCACTTTCTTGACCGCGTCCACACCTGACCCAACGCATTAGAGGATTGGAGACCCAAATGCTGCTTCCCGAACTCAGAAAAGTCGTTACGTTCGACGAAGACATTCATGCCGAAGGGCACCGACCAGCCAATCCAGTCCTACGCATGATTGGGGTAGCGGCCGTGGTGAAAAACCCTTGGGCAGGCGATTGTTATGTCGAGGACCTTTCTCCCGAAATCCAGCGCATGGCGCCCGTACTGGGGGAATTTCTGACACAGCGGCTGATTTCGCTGGCAGGATCCGGCGATGCTATCGAGGCCTATGGCAAAGCCTGCATCGCGGGTGTGAACTGCGAGTTGGAGCATGCCTCAGCCCTGATCCATACGCTTCAATATGGCAATTTCTATCGTGAGGCCGTGGGCGCTAAAAGCTACCTGGGCTTCACCAACACCCGGGGCCCGGCCAACACGCAGATTCAGATCCCACTGATGGACAAGCACGACACGGGTCGTCGGTCCCATTACCTGACGGTGCAGTTTTCAATCTACGATGCACCGGGCCCGGATGAACTTGTCGTCGCTTTGGGTGCAGCAACGGGTGGCCGTCCGCATCACCGTATCGGGGACCGCTACTCGGACCTGGCTGCGCTGGGGCGTGACGTGGAAAACCCGGCAGACGTCTGACCGTCAGATCCCGCAACTGACCCCAAGGGACCGGTTTGGCCCCTTGGGAAGCAAAGTGGCCCCGCATTAGGCGACGCAACAAACGATGGCAGCTGATCTCGCAAGGCTGCCGTCGCTGTCTAACCAGTTCCACCTCTATTGGGACGATTGGCCAGCATACACAGTGCTATCCGATCCGAATTCTCAACCCAAGAGCTCCATCTTGCCGGATGCAGCGGTCCTCGTCGTGCCGGCGACAGGTCATCCGCCATACGTGACTTGCGCCCGTGGTTGTCCCAAAATTGTTCATATCCATAAGGGGATTTGGCCCTCTCCAAGGCTTACAAGAACCAGTCATACTCGCGCGGCAGGACATCGGCCAGAAAGGCATCCAGCTCTGCGCGTTTCATGTCAGCATAGGCCTTGGGGTAGCGCTCTCCAAAATAGTCTTGGAAGAAGTCAGATTCGGCAAGACGGTCAAGCGCCACCCAGAGGTGGGTAGGCATGTCCGGGTCCATGCTGTCACCGGCATTGCCCGTTGACGGCTCTGACGCCTCAAGCCCGTTGGTGATCCCGTGGTGCATCCCCGCCAGCATGGCGGCCATGACCAGGTAGGGGTTGGCATCCGCACCCGCGATGCGGTGTTCGATGCGCCGGGCCTTGGCCGGGCCTGCTGGGATACGGAAGGCCACAGAGCGGTTGTTGAAACCCCAGCTGGTGTTGACCGGCACGAACTGGTCTGGTTCATACCGGCGATAAGCCCCGAGATTTGGCGCGAAGAAGGCCAGTGCATCCCATGATGTGGCCTGCATCCCCGCGATGGCATTAAGCATCCTCGCGCCTTTGTCGGCACGAGTTTCGTCGAACACGTTCTGGCCGTTCTGGTCCAACATGCTGGCATGGATGTGCAGCCCACTGCCCGACTGATCGGTGAGGGGTTTGGACATGAAGGTGGCAATCAGCCCATGCTTTCTCGCCACGCCCTGCACGACGCGGCGCATCAGCAGCGCTTGGTCAGCAGCCAGAACGGGGTCGTCGATATGGCCCAGATTGATCTCAAACTGCGCACCGCCATATTCGGCACTGGCTGCCCCAGCAGGCAGGTTTTGCGCCTGACAGGCGGCATCGACATCCGCAAGGAAATCCGCCCATGCATCCAGTTTGTCGAAGTTCAACACGCGCGGTGCAGTGGCGTCACGGCCCTGCCGTGCCGGCGCGGCCTGCACAACACGGCCTTCCTCATCGCGTTCGGGCTTGAGAAGGTAGAACTCCAACTCGCAAGCCACAGTCGGTCGCAAATTCAGGTCCGAGAACCGCTCAACCACTCGGGCAAGGATAGCGCGTGGATCAAAGCACCACCCTTTGGGATCATTGGGATCCTCGGGCACGATCATGCATTGGCCGAGACCGTCAGCCCATGGCACTGCCACGAGTGTTCCTGGCAAGGGGCGCGCAATTGCATCAGGGTCGCCATCGGAAAAGCCGATGCCTTCGACATCCCAACTGGTACCAAGTGCATCAAGCGTGGTGATGCCGACGCAGAAGGCGCAGCCACCATCGTAAAGCTTGGCCATATCGCGCGCCGGGTAGCGCTTGCCCACGGCCTCCCCCACGAGATCGAACATCAGGGCATCAACAAACTTGATGTCGGGATGCTCTGCAAGAAAGCGATCGATCTCATCTGATGACTGCGCCATGGGGGTCCTCCTCTTTTCAGGAAGGCTACCCCACGCGCATCACATCAGACAATTACTTACTCAGCTGCACATTTTCCCGGGTTGTTGGGATGGGTCGTCCAATCGGCAAAGTGTTCCTCGACCGGGCGGCCCGTACGTTCGTCCACGGTACCCGCCGCAAGTTCTTCCATAGTGATGCAGCCCTCGACCGGGCAGACATTCACACAAAGGTTGCAGGCCACGCATTCGCTGTCATCGACGCCAAAGACGCGGTCGGGTGTCATGGTGATGGCCTGGTGCGAGGTGTCTTCGCACGCCGCGTAGCAGCGGCCGCACTTGATGCAAAGGTCCTGATCAATGCGGGCCTTGGTGATATAGTTGAGGTTGAGGTTCTGCCAGTCTGACATGTTCGGCACGGCCCGGCCCACCAGCTGATCGACCGAGGTCATGCCCTTTTCATCCATGTATTGCGAGAGGCCAGAGATCATTTCCTGCACAATCTTGAAACCATATGTCATGGCCGCCGTGCAAACCTGCACATTGCCTGCGCCAAGCGCCATGAATTCCGCAGCATCGCGCCATGTTGTTATGCCACCGATGCCAGAGATTGGGATACCGCCCAAGCCGGGCGTACGGGCAATATCAGCCACCATGTTGAGCGCAATCGGTTTCACCGCCGGACCGCAATAGCCGCCATGAGCGCCCTTGCCGTCAATCGTCGGCTCAGGCGCGAAAGAATCTAGGTTCACAGAGGTGATCGAGTTGATGGTGTTGATCAAGCTGACCGCATCGGCCCCGCTATCCTTAGCCGCCTGCGCAGGTTTGCGGATGTCAGTGATGTTGGGGGTCAGTTTGACGATCACGGGCAGGTCAGTGTGTTTCTTGCACCACTCAGCCACCTGCCCCACATATTCCGGTACCTGCCCCACGGCAGAGCCCATGCCACGCTCACTCATCCCGTGAGGGCAACCAAAATTCAGCTCTACCCCGTCACACCCAGTTTCAGCCACGCGGTCGAGTATGGTTTTCCAGCTGTCCTCGTTGACCGGAACCATGAGGGAGGCCACAACGGCGCGATCTGGGTAGTCCTTCTTGACGCGGGCCATCTCATCAAGGTTGATCTGCAAGGGGCGATCAGTGATCAGCTCGATATTGTTGAGCCCCAGAAGGCGGCGGTCCGCGCCCCAGATCGCACCGTAGCGCGGTCCGTTGACGTTGACGATGGGCGGGCCGTCTTCGCCCAGGGTTTTCCAAACAACACCACCCCAGCCGGCCTCGAACGCGCGGCGGACATTGTATTCTTTATCTGTAGGCGGCGCAGAGGCGAGCCAGAACGGGTTAGGGGATTTGATCCCGACAAAGTTGCTTGCGAGATTGGCCATCTTGCTGATCTCCTTTTGTTGCGTGTCAGCCCATCAGCTGGGCGTGAATGTCTTCGGCGGCATCGCGACCTTCGGCGACAGCTGTGACGGTCAGGTCATCGCCACCACTTGCGCAGTCGCCTCCGGCCCAGACACCGGGGAGAGAGGTGCGGCCCGCGCCAGTCACGGCGATCTTGCGACCGTCGAGATCAGGCAGCGTACCGTCGCCTAATGTCTGGCCGATGGCCTTGAGCACCTGATCCGCCGCAAGCCGGACAGTTTGCCCGGTAGGGGCAAGATCATCATCGGTATATTCAAACTCGATCTCGCGCACCGCGCCGTTTCCATGGATGGCAACTGGGCTGGCATTCGTGATGATGCGCACACCCTTAGAGGCGGCTAGGTCCTGCTCAAAGACGCTGGCATTCATCCGGTCACGGCCCCGGCGATAGACCAGCGATACATTAAGCGCTCCCAGAAGCTTAGCCTGCACAGCGGCGTCCACCGCCGTCATGCCGCCACCGATCACTACCACGTCCCGGCCCACGGGCATCGATTGCAGATTTTCCGTCTGGCGAAGATCCGAGATGAAGTCGACCGCGTCGATGATGCCATCCTTGGCCTCTTCGTCAAGGTTGAGCGCGTTGACACCTGAGAGCCCGATGGCGAGGAAGACAGCATCATGATCCGCTTTCAGCCCCTCAAGCGTGAGGTCGCGGCCAAGTTGTTGTCCGGTCTTGAGGGTTATGCCACCGATCTCTAGTAGCCAGTCGACTTCGCGGGCAGCAAAATCCTCGACCGTCTTGTAGGCGGCAATGCCGTATTCGTTCAGCCCACCGGGTTTGTCGCGCCCGTCAAATAGCGTGACCGCATGACCGTGCATGGCCAGACGGTGCGCACAGGCAAGGCCTGCGGGTCCGGCACCCACAACAGCGATTTGCTTTTGCGTGGGCGCAGCCCGGGAAAAAGGCTGTGTGCCAACCGCCATGAGCGTGTCAGTCGCGTAGCGTTGTAGCTGACCGATGAGAACGGGTTTGCCTTCGGCGGCTTCACGAACGCAGGCCTGTTCACACAAGGTCTCTGTCGGGCAGACACGGGCACACATGCCACCGAGAATATTCTGCGACAGGATTGTTTCGGCCGCCGCCTCGGGCGTGCCGGTGGCGATCTGGCGGATGAAGAGAGGGATGTCGATATCCGTGGGGCAGGCCGTGATGCAGGGGGCATCGTGACAGAAGTAGCAGCGATCTGCAGCTACGAGCGCTTCGTGATCGTCAAGCGCCGGATGCAAATCAGAAAAATTATCGCTCAGGTCTTCTGCCTGGAGGCGGCCAGCCACCACTCCGGGTGTCAGCGCATTCTGGGTCAAGATGGTCTCCGAAAGTTAAGTTGATCTCCCTAAATCTACAAAAAAGTATGACACAGATAATTTTTTTATCAATTGGTAAAAATTCAAAATGTAGAACACGTTTATATAGTCGCCACTGCGACGTTGCGGGGTGGGCCAGACTTAGCATCAGACGGGTGGTTTTAGCTCAGCGTGATTTTTCGTGTTCAAGGCGCTGGCGGGCAATCGCCTCATTACGGTCAGCGGTTTGCTGATCAGTCAGGCAGGATTTCACGTAATCAAGATGCGCTACCACCGCGTTGCGTGCAGCATCAGCATCGCGCGATTGAAGCGCATCATGAATTGCCCGGTGCTGTTCAAGAAGCACATCGCGGGTTGCACGCTGCTTGAACATAATCTGGCGGTTGTAGAACACGCCCTCGCGCAAAAGCTGAAACATCGAGCGCATCATGTGCAACATGATGACATTATGGCTCGCCTCCAGAATAGCCATGTGAAATTCAGCGTCGAGCTGTGCCTCTTCGCCCGGATTGGTCTTGGAATGGGCAGCTTCCATTTTGGCGAAAACTTCGCCGACCACCGCCAAATCGGTGTCAGAGGCCAGCCGCGCCGCCCGCTCTGCCGCGAGGCTTTCGAGATCACGGCGGAAGGACAGGTAGTCGAACACTGCTTCTTCATGGGAGGCAAAGAGATCGATCAGCGCGTCAGAGAAGGCATTACCAAGCACATCAGCCACGAAAATACCCGCGCCAGCCCGAGCTGTTAGAAGACCCCTTGATTGCAGTTCTGCCAAAGACTCCCGCAGGGAGGGGCGGGAAACGCCGAGCCGGTCTGCCAACTCACGCTCGGACGGCAAACGTTCGCCCGGTTGCAGGATGCCGCGCAAAATCAGCTTTTCGATCTGGCGCGTGACCGCCGAAGAGAGCTTTTCAGGTGTAACTTTTTGAAATGGCATACTCAGATTGTACATAACGCGGTCAGAAAATATGACCAATAGTTTGACGTGGTACTACAGAGCGGTCAATCACCTCGCAGGCTGCCAGTTGTCGGTCTGAACCGGCAGGAAAGCCTCTACCGCCGCGGTGGCGATAACAAGGGTTTCACCGGTTTCCAGGTTGGTCACGTTCTGCCCACCCTGCACCGCCTGCACCGTGGCCCGGCCACGCGGCAGGCAGGCCTTCAGCGCCTCTGTATCCAGCGCCTCGGGGTTCTGTACCCCCACAATGACGGCCACGCGCATCGCCGTGTGATCGAGGCCAATGGCGTCAAAGATCGGCAGGGTGGACCGACGCAGCGCACTTTCGATCGCGCGGGCGGCCGCCTTCTGATAGTCCATCCCGTGCAGATCGTTGCCCATGCCGGTTTCAATGATGAAGCGTTGATCAGTCATGTGTCTTCTCCAAATCGAGGCTGACAGAAATGGCGGCATTGGCGATCACCGTAGAGGGGCCTGACACGCGCGGCACATCCAGCCCGCCCTGTTGGACCGTGATAGAGATCTGACCATAGGGAAAGACCGAGACAAGCGTCGCGCAATCCACCTTGTCAGGGCGCTGCACGGCGATTTCTGCGTCGATGATCATGGCCTCTTTTGGACAACCGAAAAGCTCTGCCAAGTTGATGGAATTGCGCCAGAGCGCGTCTTTAATCGCGCGGCGGGCTGCCTCGGTATAGTCTTCGCGGCGGATCGAGGTGCCGATGCCGAATTCGGTGAGTAGACGGTATTTGGGCATGATCTGTCCTTCTGGGAACGTAGTGTGCACCAGTGAGTATTTCTGGAAAGATGAAAGGGCAAGTCAGTGCATGGACAGCAGAGGACCAGCCCATACCAGGATTGACCCAATGATACATGCACGTCGCGCGTCAGACTTTGGGACAATAGAAACTGTCGATTGAACAGTCGCCACCTGCCAGACGGATCTGATGGCTGCGGTAGCCTTTGGGGAACTCCACACAGAAGTCCTTGTCCAGCTCAAGCCCACCATTTTTACTGACCAACACAATCTGGCCGCCTTCGTCATCGAGGTAGAACTGGTCATCCCATGTCGAATAAAGCGAATTGGTCCAGCAGAGGCGTTTGCCGTCACGGCTGATCTCTACCAGAAAACATAGTGCTTTTGCTGGCTGCCCAGGTCCATTTCGTACCGATCAAGAATTTCGAAGGTTTCGCAATCCATGATGAAGATACCGCGGGGGCCGTCGGTGCCATCCTCTCCGCCACCACTGCGGGTGGAGAAATAGATGCCCTCGGGCCCGCAATGAATCGTATGGGGGCGGGAATAGCCGGTTTTGGCAAAGACCTCTTCTGGTTCGATAATCTTGTGGATTTTCGCTTTGAGTGGTTCTTCCACATCAATCACAAAGATCCGGGATGACCGAATACCGGGAATACTGAGATACCGTCGCTCCAGGAAGGCATAGCCCGTTAGCGGCGATAGGGACGAGGAGCAGGCATTCCAGCCGAAATGGTGAAACTCATCGCCCTTGTGGGGCATGATCACCTGATGCACGATCTCGCCATAGGTCTTGGACTTGGGATCGACATCGACCACGGCCAGCCCGTCGGGCTTAGAACCATCGGGGCTGAGCATCAGGGTGAAGGCGAGCGTTTCGGCAGGGGCCTCCATCGCCATGGTTGCGGTTGGATAAAATGTTGGGTCAGGCCTTAAATTCATTGTTGGTTTCCTCCCTAATAAGGTCACCGACGCATGAAGCATGGTGACCTCATGGGGGAGAGGTTACACGAATCTAAATGTCTGACAATTAAAACTTGGTACCCTGCCGCCGTGGTGCGGGATTGCCTTGTTAGGAAATACAATCGTTGGCTTAGTACTCCACCCCGATCTGGGCCTTGATGCCGGAGCGGAAGGGATGTTTCACAAGCTCCATCTCGGTCACAAGGTCGGCAAGTTCGATCAGTTCTTCCTTGGCGTTGCGGCCCGTGCAGACCACGTGGGTCATGTGCGGCTTTTCCTCTTCGAGGAACGCGACCACCTCGTTCACGTCGATATAATCATAGCGCAGGGCGATGTTGATCTCATCCAGCAGGACCATGTGGTTGGTCTCATCGCGGATCAGGTCCTTGGCCTTTTCCCACGCGGCCTGGGCCATTTCGATGTCGCGGTCACGGTCCTGGGTTTCCCAGGTAAAGCCCTCACCCATGGTGTGAAATGCGCATTTGTCCGTGAAATGCGACAGGATCAGATCCCGCTCCCCGGTGGACATGCCGCCCTTAATGAACTGGACGACGGCGCATTTCATGTCATGGGCAATGCATCGGAAGATCATCCCGAAAGCCGCGGATGACTTTCCCTTACCCTTGCCGGTATGCACGATGACTAGGCCCTTCTTATCCGTCTTGGTGGCCATGATCTTGTCGCGCGCTGCCTTTTTCTTAGCCATCTTCTGCGCGTGGCGTTCGGAATCATCACTCATATCTTGTCTCCCTCTCCTGTCAGCTTGCGCAATCCCGTGGGGCATAGCGTGCTGACCTCTGCTTCTTTCTGGTCAAAAATACCTAAATCCCAACACTGCATCATGCGGCCCCCTGGGGTAAAAGCGCCTCAATCCGCGCCCTTGCAGAATTGGAACGTGGCACCCAAAGCCCGCGGTCCATTGCTTCCTGCAGGCGTTCTGCAATCTCGGCCATCGCGGGGGCATTGTGGTCTTCGATGAACTGACGGGTATCATCATCTTCCACGAACGCCGCTTCGACCAGATCGAAATGATGATTGCCCACCACCCCCGTAGTGGCGGCAAAGGCAAAGAGGTAGTCCACCGTCGCCGCAATCTCGAACGCGCCCTTGTAGCCGTGGCGCTTTATACCGTTGATCCATTTCGGGTTGACCACGCGGGAGCGAACAACACGGGCGATCTCATCATCGAGCGTGCGGATTACGGGGCGTTCGGGGCGGGAATGGTCATTGTGATAGATCGGGCGGTTCTGACCCTGCAACGTCGACACGGCCGCTGCGGCCCCACCTTCAAACTGGTAGTAGTCGTCGCTATCGAGAATGTCGTGTTCGCGGTTGTCCTGATTCTGGACAATGGCCTCCGTTTGGCGCAGGCGGGTTTCAAAACCTGTCCGGTCCTCGCGGCCTGCATCGCGTGCGCCATAGGCGTAACTTCCCCAGGTCAGATAGGCCTCAGCCAGATCCGATTTGTCGCCCCAGAGCCTTTCATCAATCATCGCCTGAAGCCCGGCGCCGTAGGCCCCAGGTTTGGAGCCATAGATGCGCGGCCCTGCCCCCTCGGTCCGTGCACGAGCAGCGGCGGGGTTCAGGTCGTCTGGTTCATCAAGGGCCATGACCGCCTGCGCAGCACTGTCGAAAAGCGAAATAAGCTGCGGGAACGCGTCGCGGAAGAAGCCGGAAATGCGCAGGGTCACGTCCACGCGCGGCCGGCCTAGCACGCCTTGGGGCAACACTTCGAACCCCGTGACGCGGCGGTTGGCGCTGTCCCATTTGGGTTTCACGCCCATCAGCGCCATGGCCTGCGCGATATCATCGCCGCCGGTGCGCATGTTGGCCGTGCCCCATGCGGTCAGCAACATGGTGCGGGGCCAGTCACCATGGGTTTGCAGGTGCTTTTCGATCAGCATGTTGGCTGATTTCCAACCCAGCGCCCAAGCCGTTGGCGTGGGCACCGCGCGGCTGTCGACGGAGAAGAAGTTGCGCCCGGTGGGCAGGGTATCAAGCCGCCCACGCGTGGGTGCGCCGGAGGGAGCTGGTGGAACGTATTCGCCATCAAGCGCGGTCAGAAGGCCCCGGCCCTCATCCGGGCCACAGGCGGTGATGGCGGGCTCGATGCGGGCGGTGATTTCATCAAACACCGACGCCGTCTGCGGGCCGATCCCGGCCACCTTGGCGCGATCCACTAGGAGGTCTTGTGCCAGAAGCTCCAACCGTTCTACCGTGTCGCCCGTGCTGCGCCATGGATCATTAGAGACCCCGGACAGAACATCAGGCCGGTCGCCGGTCCACGCTTGCGACATGTCGCAATCCAGCGGGTCAAAGCCCAGCGCCAGATCATCCGCTATGGCGCGGATCAGCGAGGCGTCGCCGCCCTTGCCATCGCCGCGCGGCACACGGGCCATGGCGATGGTGAGGTCGCGCAGTTGTTCGCCCGTGGGCGATTGCGCGAAAATGTGCAGACCGTCGCGAATCTGTGCCTCTTTCAACTCACACAGATAAGCGTCGAGCTTGGCGAGATCGCTTTCTTCATCCTCCCCCGACAGGCCGATATCGCGGTCGAGGCCGGTGGAAGACGACAGTGACAGGATTTCACGGCGCAGATGCTCGATCCGGCGGGGGTCGACGCCTGCGGCCTCGTAATATTCATCCACCAGCGCCTCAAGATCCTTCAAAGGCCCATAAGTTTCGGCGCGGGTCAGGGGCGGGGTGAGATGGTCGATGATCACCGCCTGCGCGCGACGCTTGGCCTGTGTGCCCTCGCCCGGGTCGTTGACGATGAAGGGGTAGATATGGGGCGTGGGGCCGAAGACGGCCTCGGGCCAGCA
Source organism: Roseovarius sp. (assembly GCA_963691795.1). GTDB lineage: Bacteria > Pseudomonadota > Alphaproteobacteria > Rhodobacterales > Rhodobacteraceae > Roseovarius. The sequence goes on along the minus strand of OY829373.1, from coordinate 1,274,274 downwards.
CTCCTGACTAAGTGCGACGGCCTTGCCCGGCAGCCATTCCATGTTGCCGTGCTTACCTAGATGGACAATGGTCTGCGCGCCGAATTCATGCCTTAGCCAGGCGTAGAAGGCGAGATAGTTGTGCGGCGGCACGAGGTCGGGGGAATGGTAGGTGTCGGTGGGGTCGATGTTGTAACCCCGCGCGGGCTGCACGCCCACGACGACATGACCGTAGCGCAGGATGGACAGCTTGAAGCCTGCGTCCGTCCAGAAGGGATCAGCCTCCGGTTCGCCCCAGCGGTCTGTGATCTGTTCTTTCAGCGCCCATGGCAGGTCGGAGAAGAAGGCACGGTAGGCCTCAGGTGACAGCGTCTCGCCCCCATCGCGTTTGGGGCGGTCAGTCAGCCAGTTAGTGGGGCCGTTCAAAATGGCCTGCATGAGGACATCGGCATCACTGGGCACGTCTGTTACATCGTACCCTGCGTCTGCCATGATGTTTAGCGCGTGCACGGTCCCGGCAGGGGTATCAAGCCCAACGCCATTAGCGAGGCGGCCATCCTTGTTTGGGTAATTGGCCAACACCAGTGCTACTTTCCGCTCACCCTCGGGTGTGGCGCGCAAATTGGCCCAGTTGCGGGCCAGTCGCGCCACAAAATCTACCCGGTCGCCTACCGCGCGGTAGGTGGCAATGGGGCATTGGGTGGCCTCATCAAAAAACGCCTCGCCCTTGAAGCTGATCGCGCGGGAGAGGATGCGTCCATCAACCTCGGGCAGTGCCACGTTCATGGCGATATCACGGGCCGATAAACCGGTTAGGCCTTCGGACCAGGCATCCTCTGACGAGCCAGCGAGCACGACCTGGAAGACCGGTGCTGCATTGGCCGATGGCATTGTCAGCGGGTTTGTCGGGCTGCTGTCCCCTGCATGAGGGGAACCCACGGCGAAGGAAGTGGCGTTCAGGATGACCGCAGGCGGTGCGGCCTGAAAAAGCTGGTCCAGCGTGGCAGTCGAAACCGGGTCCTTCAGTGAGGCCACGAAGATGGGAAGCGGGTTGAGCCCTACACGCATCATGGCGCGAACGAGGCGGTTGATCGGATTGAGGCCTGCGCCCTGCACAAGTGCGCGGTAGAAGACAAGCGGGACAACAGGCTGGCCCTCGACCCAGGCGGACTGCGCGGTGGAAAGATCGGCTATGCCAGCGCCGGGCCAGTAGATGCCTGCGCGCAGGAGCGGGCTTGCAGCGGCGGGGCGCTCACCCCCGTCTAGCATGGCGCGGGCATAGCTGAGGAAGTTGGTGACATTCTGGGGCCCGCCTTCGACCAGATAAGCCCAGAGTGCATCGTAATCTTCATCCGACACGGTCGAGAGGCCGCGCAATTCGGTATCGGGTTTGTCATCGCCGGGCAGTAGCGCCAGCGGCACGCCCGCCTCATGACAGCGGGCGGCAAACTGTTCAGCCCCGTATTTCCAGTACCCCACGCCCCCCAGCACACGCGCCACGACAAGGCGACATTTGGTGGCGCACTGATCCAAATGCAGATCTACCGACATCGGATGGCTGAGATGCATCATGTTGGTCAGACGCAGCCCCGGCGGTGTCGTCATTTCGGTGCGCGCCTCGCTCAGCGCGGCAAGCTCGGTATCGGCTGCGGAAATGAACAAGACATCTGCGGGATCCTGGCCCGGATCCACAGGTTCATTGCCATCATCAACGCGGCCCGGTGTTGCGGCTAGAAGGTGCATCATCCAGCCCATTTACGTATGCGGCCATGTCGGATGTCTCCGGCGGGAGTATTTTGGAAAAGATGAAGCATCAGGTCAGGTATTTTTCCATGTAGACGGAGCTTTGGTTGGGTTGGTAATCCCCAAAGATGGCGCAGCGGGTGAAGCCGTGGCGTTCGTAAAGCCGCACGGCCGCGCTGAGCCGGTCAGCAGTTTCAAGGCGCAGGAGGGAGATATCTCGGTCGCGGGCCGCATCCTCAATCGCGCGCAGTAGGGCGGCGGCGACACCCCGGCCGCGGGCGGTTTTTGCAGTGAACATGGACTTGACCTCGGCATAATCCGGCTTGAGGGACAGCGCACCGGTACCCAGCGTCTCCTCCCCTTCACGGGCGGCGAAGAAGAGGATATCGGGGGTGCAGAGTTCGTCGATTTCGAGGAAGTAGTTCTCTTCCTCGCTGAACATCTCTCGCATCAAGGCATGGCTGGCCTCCAGCAGCGCACGGGGGCCGGACGCGCGTGGGTTGGCTGGTTCCACGATCAGCATCAGGCAGCAGTCTTTGCCTGGATGTCTGCCTCGATCGCGGCGCGGTCTAGACCAGCCTGCCCGATCACCACAAGCCGGGTTTCGCGGGCATCATCACCGAAGAGACGGTCGAAATAGGTATCCACGCGCGGGCCAACCGCCTGAAGTGTCATGCGCATCGGCTTGCCTGTGACGGCGGCGAAGCCCTTGAGGCGTAGGATGTCGTAGCGGCGGATGACCTCTGCCACCTGTTCGGCAAAGCGTGTGGCGTCGTCGATTTCGCCAAGGGTGACGATGAAGCTTTCGAATTCGTCATGGCCGTGGGCGTGTTCGTGGTGATGATGGTGGTGATCATGGTCATGGTCATGGTCGTGATCGTGATCGTCGTCATGGTGATGGTGGTGATGTACCTCGCCACGGGCGTCTAGATCGCTTTCGGCGCCGATGCCCTGACCCAGAAGAACATCGACTGGCAGCGCGCCCATAGTGGCGCGCACGACCTGCACGCCATCGCGGGCGTCCGATTTCAGCTGGCCCACAAGGGCGCCGGTTTCGTCGTCGCCCAGCAGATCGGCCTTGTTGACCACGATCATGTCGGCGCAGGCCACCTGATCCTCGAACAGTTCCGACAGCGGGGTTTCGTGGTCGAGGTTTTCATCCTGCGCGCGCTGCGCATCGACGGCAGCCACGTCATGGGCAAAGCGGCCTTCGGTCACGGCCTTGCCATCCACAACGGTCACAACGCCGTCCACGGTCACGCGGGTCGAAATCTCGGGCCAGTTGAAGGCGCGCACCAGTGGTTGCGGCAGGGCCAGACCGGAGGTTTCGATCACGATATGATCGGGCGCATTTTCGCGGTTGAGCAGCTTTTCCATGGTCGGCACGAAGTCATCGGCCACGGTGCAGCAGATGCAGCCATTGGAGAGCTCCATCACGTCTTCCTCGGCGCAGCCTTCGATGCCGCAGCCCTTGAGGATGCCACCATCGACGCCGAGATCACCGAATTCGTTGATGATCAGCGCGATGCGCTTGCCGTTGGCGTTCTCCAGCATGTGCCGGATCAGGGTTGTCTTGCCGGCACCAAGAAAGCCGGTGACCACGGTGGCGGGGATTTTTGCGGGCATTGGCGGGTCTCCCTAAAGGATTGAGTTGCTATTCGATGACGAGGGTTGCGGTGGCTTCAACGGGTGTGCCGTTCACCGCAAGAGCAGAGTGATCATTGGCATTCAGCGTTACGCGGATATCATGCGTGCCGATAGGCAAAGCCTGCAGGTGGAGCCAGGGGCCATAGGCGCGGGCTAGCTTGATACCATTTACATAGACATGGGCGTGACCGTGGCCTTCGACATGGGCGCCGTTAACGGCTTGGGGATCGAAGGTGAAGTTTTCGACCACCATCTCGAGGTTGCGACTTTGTCGGCCATCGGGGTGAAGCACCAGTGAGAGGGTCGGCGCGAGGCCGATGACTTCAGTCAGTTTGTCATGGTCATGGGCACCCTGACCGTGGTCATGGGCAGAATGGTCGTGGATTGTATCTGCACCCTGGGCCACGTCGCGATGACCCACACCCACGGTTGCGGCCACAAGATAACCAAGTCCAGCCCCAAAGATCAGGCCGATCACAAGGAATATAAGCGTCTTGGGCATCAAAATGCGCCCGGCGCGAGTTGCGCTGTTGGCCCATTGGCAAGTGTGACCGGTGCGGTCATCCTAACTCTCCTGTTCCACCTCTCACCCGAGGCGTTTGCAAACATATCAAGGCTGGTCTCCTGGCTCGCGGGTCAGCGCCTTACCTGCCGCCTTCCCAAATGCAGGTGCATCCAGTGGCCTGTGTCAGGGGGCTCTCCGCTTACAGTCGCGGGGGCGGCTGACGACTGGGTGCCCGGTTTGGGTCCACCTGCACGTCATTCCCATTTCATCCCAGACCCGCTCGGCAGGTCGAAAGGAACCTTCAATCCAGAGGTATGCGGATCGCACCAGTCTACGTCAAGCAGGATTGCGACCTGATTACGGCTCACACCGTCGCTGCGCTTTACAATCCAAGGCAGATGGAGCCGGATGGTGTTGTTGTCAGCTGGATCGGATGCTGACACCGCACCAACGGGCAAAACAATCAATATCTTGTGGATAAATATGACCAAACTTACACATAATGTGGTTTGGCATTGACAGGTTTGGTGCAGGTCACTCACATGTGTGGTCAAGATCGGAATCATCAGCGCCAAAGTTTGACACAGGCGTAGGATACCAGAGGCAGAAGGAACGCACGTGCAGTTTTCGAAGCTCAGACTGACTGGATTTAAAAGTTTCGTCGATCCGACGGACCTTTTCATTCAAGGCGGTCTGACGGGTGTCGTGGGTCCCAATGGCTGTGGCAAATCCAACCTTCTGGAAGCGCTGCGATGGGTGATGGGGGAAAACCGGCCCACATCCATGCGCGGCTCTGGCATGGAGGACGTGATCTTTGCCGGCGCGGCCTCCCGCCCGGCGCGAGGGTTTGCAGAGGTATCGGTGCATATCGACAATACTGACCGTCTGGCCCCCGCCGCCTTTAACGATGCAGATCATCTGGAGATCGTGCGCCGCATCACCCGCGATGTGGGATCGGCCTATAAGGTCAACGGCAAGGATGTGCGCGCTCGCGATGTGCAAATGCTCTTTGCCGATGCCTCGACTGGGGCGCATTCCCCTGCGCTTGTGGGTCAGGGCCGAATTTCAGAACTGATCAACGCCAAGCCGAAGGCGCGGCGGCGGATCCTAGAGGAAGCCGCCGGGATCTCAGGCCTATACCAACGCCGCCACGAGGCGGAGTTGAAACTGAACGGTGCCGAAACCAACCTGACGCGCGTCGATGACGTGATCGAACAGCTTGCCCAGCAACTGGCGCAACTGGCGCGGCAGGCCCGGCAGGCCGCGCGCTATCGCCAGATCGGGGAGGACCTGCGCCGGGCCGAGGGGCTGTTGCTCTATCGTCGCTGGAAAGAAGCCGAAGAGGCGCGCCTCAAGGCCGAAGGAGATTTGCGCGACCGCGTTACAGCAGCCTCTCAAGCCGAAGCACAGGCCCGGAAGTCCGTCAGCCTGAGGGCAGAGGCCGAGGCTGCCCTACCCCCCTTGCGCGAAGAAGAAGCCATCGCAGCGGCGGTACTCCAACGGCTTCAGGTGGCGCTTGATTCGCTGGCCGAGCAAGAAGAAGCAGCCGTGACCCGGATTGAAACGCTCACGTCGCGGATTGGTCAGTTGGGCCATGACATTGAACGCGAAGAGAACCTGAACCGTGATGCGGGGGAAACAATCGCCCGGCTTGACAATGAGGCCGATGCCCTGCGCAAAGCAGATGAAGGTCATGAAGAGGCGCTGAGTGCAGCCACCACAGACGCGAAGGATGCCGCCGCCATCCTGCAACAGCGCGAGACGGAACTCAGCCAGTTGACCGAAGACATGGCCCGCCTTGCCGCCCGTCACCAATCCGCGCAACGCCTGGTCGACGACAACCACAAGACGCTGCAAAAAAGTGAAACCGAAGCCGACCGCGCCAAACAATCTGCAGAAACGGCCAGGGTGTCGGTAGAGGAGGCTATTGTGGCCTTTGACGCTGCCACAAAGGCCGAGGCCGAGGCCACTAAGATCGCCAACGATGCCGAGGAAACTTTGGCGAAGACCGATGAGGCCCGCACCGCCGCCCAGTCGCGGGAAGCGGATGCCCGCGCTGAACGCTCCTCTGCCGAGGGGGAAGTGAACGCACTGTCTGCAGAGGTGACTGCGCTGGCACGGCTGGTGGAACGAGATACCGCCGAGGGTGGCCAGATTCTTGATGCGCTGTCAGTGTCACCCGGTATGGAAAAGGCGCTTGGCGCCGCGCTGGCGGATGATCTGCGCTCCCCAGAGGTGGAGGCCGATGGCCCCTCCGGCTGGACGGTTGTGCCCGATTACCCGCAGGTGCAAGCCTTGCCCCTCGGTGCAACGCCCCTCTCGGACAGCGTCACCGCACCCGCCGTTCTGGCCCGCCGCCTGTCTCAGATCGGCGTTGTAGACCCCGAGGATGGGCCCATGCTGCAAAGCGCCCTGCAACCCGGCCAGCGGCTGGTTAGCATAGAAGGTGATCTGTGGCGGTGGGACGGGTTCCGCGCTTGGGCCGAGGATGCCCCTTCTGCCGCAGCGCTGCGCTTGCAACAGCTCAACCGTCTGGAAGAGTTGAAACAGCAGCTCAGCCACGCCAATGCCCGGGCCGAGGGCGCGGCTCACGCCCATGAAACCCTGCGCACCCGCCTGAAGGAACTGGCCGAGGCCGATCAAGACGCCCGCGATGCCCGCCGCGCTGCCGATACTGCGCTAAATGAAGCCAGTCGCGCCCTGTCGCGGGCCGAAGCGGATCGCAACCTTTCCCAATCCCGGCTGGAGGCGCTTGGCCTTGCTGTGACACGGCACGAGGAAGATGCCATGGCCGCGCGCCAAACGCTGGCCGATGCCGAGCGCGCGCTGTCGGGTCTCGAAGACCTAGATGAAGCGCGTGGTCGGGTCGAGGACGTCAAGATGACAGTTGAGGCATCGCGCATCACGATGTTGGCCAAGCGATCAGCCCATGATGAACTGCGCCGCGAAGGTGAAGCGCGCGCTCGTCGGACACAGGAAATCTCCAAAGAAATCAAGGGCTGGCAGCAAAGGCTGGAAACGGCAGAGGCCCGTGGCGCGGAACTGCAGGACCGCAAGACGCAGTCCGAAGAGGAATTGCAGACTGCCCGCGCCAAACCGGACGAGATTATAGAACAACGCGATGACCTGTTAGGCCAGATCAACAGCGCAGAGGCGCGCAAAGCCAACGCCACGGACGCGCTGAGCCAGGGCGAAGGTGTGCTACGCGAGGCCGTGAACACCGAACGCGATGCCGAACGCACTGCATCAGAGGCCCGCGAAGCGCGCGCCGCCTCGGAAGCCAGAGCAGAGGCCGCCCGCGAAACGCAAGCGAGCGCACGTGAGAGGATTTCCGAGGAACAAGACACCACGCCCGAGGACCTTCTGGAACGTCTTGAAGCCGATCCCGAGAACATGCCCAGCTCTGACGCGATCGAGGCAGATGTGAACCGCTTGAAACGGCAACGCGACGCACTTGGTGCAGTAAACCTGCGGGCCGAAGAAGACGCCCGAGAGGTCGAAGAAGAGCACGCGCAATTGGTGTCCGAGAAAGAAGACCTCGAAGAAGCTATTCGCACCCTGCGCAACGGTATTGCCTCCCTCAACCGGGAGGGGCGCGAACGGCTTCTGACCGCGTTTGAGCAGGTGAACTCCAACTTCACCATGCTCTTCAAGCATCTCTTTGGCGGGGGGGATGCCAACCTTGTGATGGTCGAAAGCGATGATCCGCTAGAGGCAGGGCTTGAGATCATGTGCCAGCCGCCGGGCAAGAAACTGGCCACGCTGTCGCTTCTGTCGGGGGGCGAACAGACCCTGACAGCGCTGGCGCTAGTCTTTGCTGTCTTCCTAGCCAACCCCGCGCCGATCTGTGTGCTGGACGAGGTGGACGCGCCGCTCGATGACGCCAATGTGGGACGCTTCTGTGACCTGCTGGACGAGATGTGCCGCCGCACGGAAACCCGGTTCCTGCTAATCACCCACCACGCCGTCACGATGAGCCGGATGGACCGTCTGTTCGGCGTGACCATGGGCGAACAGGGGGTCAGCCAGCTGGTATCGGTTGACCTTAAGAAGGCAGAGGCGATGGTTGCCTAACTTGGATCAAAGTCGTCCCGTCTGAAACAGCTTTACCTTCACCCCGCCATGATCAATCGGTGGCCCTGGTGGTCTAAGCGGCAGGCCCGTGGCCCGCGCCAGCCCGGCCTCCGAGGTGATAATACCAACACGCCAGCCCTTGTAGTTCTGCGCCAGCCGCTGGCCCAGCGCGCCGTAAAGACCATAAAGCAGCTTCTTGTTGCCAATTCGCGCCCCGTAGGGTGGGTTTACGATGACCAGGCCCAGGGTCCCATTCGGCACGGGACAATCGCTGACGGAGGCCAGGGTGAACTGCGTACAATCGGCCACCCCTGCCCGCTCAGCATTGGCGGTGGATGATTTGATCGCCCCCTGATCGCGGTCACTGCCCTGCATAGTGCAAGCCGACCGCGCCACCGGGGGTTCGTGCTTCATGGCCTGCCATGCGCCTTGGTCAAAGCCTGCGAACTGCTCAAACGCAAAACGGCGGGCGCGGCCAGGGTGAAGGCCCGCAGCGATCTCAGCCGCCTCGATCACGAAGGTGCCCGAACCGCACATTGGGTCCATAACGGGTTCTTCGCCGGTAAACCCGCATTTGCGCAGGAAAAGCGCAGCCAGCGTTTCGCGCATCGGGGCCTTACCGACCGATTGTTTATACCCCCGCAAATGCAAGGGCGCACCGGAGGTATCAAGGCTGATCGTGCACAGGTCATCCTCGATGCGCACCATGATCCGGATCGGGGCCTTATCGGCCACGGGTGCGCCCAGCTCCTCACTGATCGCGCGCGCCACCCGCTGGGCGGCAGCTTTGTTGTGATAAATCTTTGAGGCGCGGCAACTCGCCTCTACCTTCACCGGCACATCGGCGCGCAATACATCACCCCATGCAACCTTGCGTGACCGCTTGTCGAGCTGGGCCAGATGCATCGCCCTGAACTGCGCGATCCGTACCAGAACGCGGCCTACCCCCCGTAGCACCAGGTTGGCGCGCCAAATCTCCGACCAGCCACCCTTTAAACGCACCCCACCCGGATCAACGCCCGCCACATCAAAATCCGCTGCACGGGCCTCATCAGCTAGTACCTCTTCCAGACCCGGCTGAACCGTCAGGAAGATCTCCAAGGGATCACCACTCAAATCAGCTTCTTCTTTCCTGAAATACTCCGGTGTAGTCGCCCGGAAAGGGCGACTGGGGCAGCGCCCCTTTACAACCTGTTCAAAAGCACCGCAGTCGGCCAGGCATCAGCAGGCATCCCCAACTTCTGCTGCACATCCTGCACCGCCGCACGCGTGCCTGCGCCAAGAATACCGTCAATCTTGCCCACATTGTAACCACGCGCCGCCAGCTTCTGCTGAAGCGCCTTCATCTGCCCACCCGACAACCCGGCCTCAGGCGCTCGCGGGTCAAAGACAGGAGCCCCCTCAAGCCGATTGGCGAAATAGGCGGCCGTCAGGACATAAGTAAAAGACTGGTTCCATTCAAAATAGACCCGGAAATTGGGATAAGCGATAAAGGCAGGTCCTTTACGGCCCTGTGGGATGATGATGCTGGCCGGCAGGTTCGAGGCTATTTGTCCATGGCGCGGCTTGACGCCCATCGCCGCCCATTGCGAGGCAGGCAATTGCGTGCGCAGCCCGGTTTTCGACCAGTCAAGATTTGACGGTACGCTGACCTCCTGCAACCAAGGCTCACCCGCGCGCCAGCCCAGATGTTGCAGCATCTTGCCCCCCGACATCAGCGCATCGGGGGCCGAGCGCTTCAGATCAACCTTGCCATCACCATCGCCATCCACACCATTGTCCAAAATGTCCTGCGGCAGCATCTGCACCATGCCAATCTCACCCGCCCAGGCACCTGTGGTGGTCTGCGGATTGAAATTGCCCTGCTCATAAAGCTTGAGCGCCGCAAAGACCTGCGGCCGGAAAAGCTGCGGTCGACGGCAATCATGACTGAGTGTCACCAGCGCGTTGAGCGTGTTAAAGTTGCCCTGGAAGCCGCCGAAATCCGTCTCGAACGCCCAGAAGGCCAACAGAACACCCCGGCTCAGGCCATACTCCCGCTCAATCCGGTCGAAGACAGAGGAAAACTGCTGCCCCTTGGCACGGCCCGTATTCAGACGGTTGGGTGAGATAAGTTGCCGGGCAAATTCTGTGAACGGCTTTTGGAAAAAGCCCTGCCCCCGGTCAGCTTTTAGAACCGCCCCATCCTGCCGCACAGAGGCAAAGAAATTGTTCACCGAGGAGGTGCTGTGCCCACGCGAGATGGCCTCGGCCTTCATGTTCTCAACGAAGCCTGAAAATGACCCACCACATTGCTGCGCTGCCGCGCCCGACGCCACGAGAATGAATGCGGCTGTTATCGTTGAAAATAACTTCATGAGATCCCCATTGTCTTATCAATTTGGGATTGAGTGTAGTCTGCAAACTAAAGGCTGGGAACCAGAATTCGGGTGATTTCGTATGTGTTCCTAGGACCAGATCAGCCCAGCACAGGCCACCACACCAAGGCAGGCAAACCAGCTCCGCCAAAGGATGGCCACGGTTTCCTCTATCTCGTCCGCCCCCAGATCATGCTTGCCCTTCGGGTTCACAAAGGGAAACTCACGCATCTTACCCTCGTAGGCCCGCGGCCCGGCCAGAGCTATATCCTGGACCTTCGCCACCGCGGCCTCAGGCCAACCAGCATTGGGCGAGCGGTGGAGCCGCGCATTCGCTACGATCTCGCGCCAGAAGCCCAGCTTGCCATAAAGCAGCGCAATGACGAACGCGGTCAGCCGTGCCGGCACCACGTTGAGCAGGTCGTCACACCGCGCAGAGGCCCAGCCAAACGCCTCGTGTCGCTCAGTTCTGTAACCAATCATGCTGTCAGCAGTGTTGGTAATCTTGTAAAGCATCAGCCCCGGCAACCCGCCAATGAGAAACCAGAAAGCGGGCGCAGTGACGCCGTCGCTAAAATTCTCGGCAGCCGACTCGATGGCAGCGCGTGCAACAGCGGATTTGTCCATATCGCAGGTATCACGTCCAACGATCTGGGAAACTGCGAGTCGGCCATCATGCACTGAGAGCCGAAGCGCATCAGCCACAGCCTGCACATGCTGGACAAGGGATTTCTGGGCCAGAAAGATCGCGGCGACTACCACCTCGACCAACCAGCCCAATTGCGCCAGAAGCGCGCCCAGCGCCACCGCGCCAAGGATCAGCACCCCAAGCGCCAGCACGCCCTTGGCCTGGCGCGCCTCACCATCATTGAGCGCGTTGTCCAGAAAGCCAACGGCCCTGCCCATCAGAACGGCTGGATGCGGCATGCGGTCCCACAACCACTTGGGCTCACCAAGCAAACCGTCAAGCGCCATAGCTAGCGCCAGTACAATCGCCGTGGGCATGGGGTCAATCTTCGCTTTGTGGCAGTGGTGGGTGGCGGGTGACGAAATGGCCTTTCACGCCCTGCGGCCATTCGCGGTAGGGTACTTGCCCCGTTTCGCTGGTGGCATGCAATACGGCATAGTCCACAATGGCCTCCGCCGCGTCCTGATCCGGCGTGAAGCGACCCAGAGTGTAGGCCAACTTGCCAGGCGCCTGAATGGCCACGTTGCAGCCATGCGAACAGCCCATTAAGCAAGACACGCGCCGCGTTTTCACATCGCCACCGGCGGCTTGCGCCTCGACCAGCTGGGCCAGGTCTTCGCCATGGGGGCGGCTATGGGTCTCTGCGTCCCAATCCTCGCCCTTGCAGGTGTCGCAGATGGTGATCCATGTGGTCATTGGCCAAATCCCTCTCCTGCCCGTGTAAAAGCTGATTTGAAGTCGATGTACAAGGGGTTTGGGCGGCCAGAACCCAGCAAAATGACGGGTTGATCAGGACGTGGGCTCAAGCAGTTGCGTTTCAATATGGGCGCTGCTTTCGAGCGTGCGATGCACAGGGCACCTGTCAGCGATTTCCAGCAATCTCTGACGCTGCGCGTGACTGAGTTTGCCTTCGAGACGAATAACCCGTTTGAACGTATCTGCTTTGCCGCCAGTGGCCTGTCCGGCATCCTGCGCATGAACCTTGTCATGGTTCACATCGACCTGCACGTGATCAAGCGCCCAGCCCTTGCGCCTTGCATACATGCGGATGGTCATCGAAGTGCAGGCACCCAGCCCTGCTGAGAGCAAACCATAGGGCGTCAGACCCCGGTCGGTGCCGCCATAGGCTTGGGGTTCATCAGCCAGAATATGGTGTCTGGGTCCGGCGTTCACGTCCTGTAGAAAACCGTCCGAATCCGCTTCTCGCACCCGGACAATGCCTTCGGGCGCGCCCGGTGGTGGGGCAGGTGGGCGCAGGTCGAGGTAGCGCGTAGCCCATGCCGCAATCAGGTCAGCAGCATATTCCGCATCCAAAGGGTCGGTGATCAGGTGATCAGCATTGTCAAGCGTGACAAAGCTTTTGGGATGTTTGGCGGTGCGGAAGATGGCACTGGCATTCTCGATCCCAACTGTCGCGTCAAGCGGGGCGTGGAGCACGAGAAGAGCACGTTTGAGATTGGCGATCTCTCCTTCCAGTTTCTCGGCGCGGACATTGTCAACGAAGCCCTTACCGATCTTGATGGGTCGCCCGCCCAGCATCACCTCGGCCCCGCCTTCGCTGTCGATCTGATCGAGCGCGCCCCCAAAATTGTGGGTTACATGCCCCGGATCGAAAGGCGCACCGATCGTAACCACGGCGCGCACGCTATCGATCTGGCGCGCTGCACCCAGAACCGCCGCACCGCCGAGGCTGTGCCCGATGAGCATTGAAGGCGCCTTGACCCGCGCCCTAAGCGCCTTTGCTGCTTCCTGAAGGTCAGCAATATTTGTGCGGAAGGTGGTGTTCTCGAACTCGCCCCCGGAATGACCCAGACCGGTAAAATCAAAGCGCAACACAGCGATCCCGGCCCCAGAGAGCCGCGCCGAGATGCGTCGTGCGGCGGGGATATCCTTGGAACAGGTGAAGCAGTGGGCAAAGATCGCCGTCGCAAGCACGGGTCCGTTGGGAAGATCAAGCCGGGCGGCCAGATCCTCTCCGCCGTGGCCTGTAAAGCTGAGGCGTTCGGTGGGCATGGGCAATCCTTTTCTCGTCAATCCCTAAAGGTAGGCAACTTGGGCAGGTGACGCCAGTCTTGTGACGCCTAGGTCACAGCAAGGTGAGGATGGGCATGAACATTCGCCACAGTGCATTGAGGATTTTCAAAGACACTCTGCCAAAGTTTGGTGATGGGTGAAACATGGCGCTTCAGTTGCGGGCGCTTCAGGAGGTCAGGGCTTTTTCCATCGCCCCGACAGCGATTTTTTTGCTGGGCCCGCTGGTCTTACAGAACCTGTTCATTCCTACGCCACTAGTAGACCAGATCCGGTGGTCAGGGACGGCCATAGCCTTGTCGCTGGCGCGGCTTTTGCGGGACAATTGCCGCGCAGAGGATCTTGTCGCCCGGTTTGGTGGGAAGGGGTTTGTTCTTTGGCTGGCCAGCACCTCTCTTACAAATGGCGTATCCGTAGCAGAGCGAATGCGATCCAAGACTACGGGGCCAAATCAAGTTCAAGTTGGAACCGAGTGAGCCTAGTGACAGCCTAGGTCAATTACGCCCCATCAAAGCGTCATCAAAAGGGTATTGCGTCAGGTTTTCATACCCGTCCTCAGTAATCAGGACCTGATCTTCTAGCTTGATCGAGAAATCGCCGCCTTCCGGACTGACAAGCGCTTCGACACAAAGGACCATCCCGGCTTCGAGCGGATAATCATAAGCACCAGGCACCGCGTGATCAGGATAGGCCACAAGAGGCCATTCATCACAGAGCCCCACGCCATGCATCAGGCAGCCGTATTTTAGTTTCTGGAATTGTGGGTCGAGCACATGGGTGTTGGCCGAGAGTTCCGGGATCATGACGCCGGGTTTGAGCATTTCCATGTTGGTCATGATATGTTCATGCCCGTGTTGCATTGCATACACCATGTCCGGGCGGGGCTTTTGATCGCCTATCCACCAGCTTCGCGAGATATCGACGCATATGCCATAGCTGCCGACAAGGTCTGTGTCGAAGCTGATGATTTCGTTATTCTGCGTGATGCGTGGGCCACATTCCTGGAACCAGGGATTGGTACGCGGGCCGCTGGCCAGAAGGCGGGTTTCGATCCATTCGCCACCGCGGCGGATATTCTCGGCGTGCAGAACGGCCCAGATGTCGTCTTCGCTTGTCTGCCCCAAAGGCACGGCCTCACGCGCGAAGTGTTCCATTACGGCCACCGACGTTTCACAGGCGTGGCTGGCGCAACGCATTGCCAGAATTTCGTCAGGGCCTTTGATTGAGCGGCTTTTCTCCGTTACCTCTTCGCCATCCATGATCTCTAGGCCTTGCGCCTCAAGCGCGCGCAGCCCGTGCAGCATAATCTTGTCCACCGCCAGCCGCTTATGGCCCGGCGCGTGTTCTTTCAGGAGAATGCGCACCTCATTGGCGAAGACATCCGCCGCTATATCCACCTTGTCACCCCGGTCAAAGTAAAACAAATCCGCCCCAGAGCGCTGTTCGCGCACCAGCGGATTAAACTCACTCAGGAAGGGCGAGTTCTTGTAATCCCACATTACCATGTAGCCATCCGCACAGACCAGAAGCGCACGGAATGGATTGTGAGTGTTCCAGAGCTGCATGTTCGTCGAGTCGGTGGCGTAGCGGATGTTGAGCGGGTCAAACACCAAAAGCCCACCATAGCCTCGATGCACGATATGCTGTGTCAGACGCTCCCACCGGAAGCGGCGCATGCGTTGCAAGTCGGGCAAGACCAGTCCCGCCTCTTCCCACTCCGCGAAGGCCAGACGTGTCGGACCGATCTCGACCCGGTTGCTGTCATTTGGGGTATTATCGCCGATCACATCCCCCGCCGTCGGGTCGATCTTGCGCCTATCACGAAAGTGGGTGTTCATGGCTAAACCTCCATTGTCCTTACATCTGAACATGAGCCTAGCAGCCTAGGCGCGTTTAAATGCGACCTGTTGCCTGCGCCATTTGGTCGGCTTCGGCACTTGTGAGGGAATATCGGCCAAAGTTAATTCATGCTTTGAATAGTTGCGCGGAACGTACCATAATGGTGTTACACGCGCCTGAGCTTGACTGATTAATAGATGTCGACCCAGCACTAAGAAGTCTTTCACCGTTGCCAATCTGGAATGCTTGGTTCCGCTAAAACTTCATTGCGTCACATCAAACTTAGATGACAATCGGTCCGCCCCAAACGTTTTTTCGGGCTCCCAGAAAAGGCTTACGCGCGAAATGAAAGAGTTCTACAGCGCTGCCCTGGCCGGTCGTTTCAGGGATGCGGCCGCGATTTGCACCTCGGATGAGAACGCAAAAACCTGGCCTAATATCGTGCTCGATTGCATAGACCGAATCGAGCACCATTGGAAACTTGACCACATTTCGCTGATTGAAGTGTCCGATGGTTTCTGGACAATACGTCGGGTGCTTGAGCATATAGCCTCTCTCGGGGTACCGATGACGGCCCAGATGGAAGCGCATGGCCGTATCCTCCTGAGCGTGCCCCTGCGCGAAAAGCACTCCTTCGGGGCACAGCATCTGACCGAGCAACTGCGCCGGTTAGGCTATCATGTGGACCTATTTCTGAACCGTCCGAATGCACAAGTAGTCGAACAGCTCAATGCACAACACTACGACGTATTCGGTGTGTCTGTTGGTCAGGACCAGAGCCTGATGGGTCTTGGCAACCTGATCGCAGAGGCGAGGATCGTGAGCGAAAACCCCACGCTGCGCGTCATCCTTGGCGGCCGGTCCTTCAAGGGGAACCAATCTGCCTATGATTTCCTTGGGGCAGATGCGGTTTTGACCGGGGTGGAGGATCCCCTCGCATCGTTCCACAGCCTGATCGGTACGCAGCAATCCGGATCGGAGTCCCGCCATGCCTGAGCGCGACGCACAAAGCCCAACTGGTCGGTTGATTGCCCCAGAGCACGCCAATTTCATCCTGTCGCAATGCGCGGACGTGACCTTGATCCTTGATGATGATCTTTATGTCGTAAAGGCCCTCTGCGCCTTTGATTTCGACTCAAGTGCCATAAAAAACTGGCGCAAACTCCCCTTTGCTCAACTTGTCGCCAATGACAGCCAGCCCAAGCTGGAATACCTTTTTGCCGACAACTGCGCCGAGCCGGGGGCCAAAGGGCGGTGGCGCCACCTGAACATGAAAACCAACACGAAACCCGATCTGCCCTTGCTGCTAAAGTATTTCTGCTTTCACGGTGATGGCGGGCTGACACAGGTAATCTGCGCCCGTGATCTGCGCCCCTTGCTTGGTATTCAGGAACGCTTCCAACGAGAGGTGGAACTGATCGACCGCGAAAAATCAGAGCTGGAAGAAAAGCTGAAGCATCGCCAGTAGGCCAGTGATTACCCCCCGGAGCGAACCGCCTCAATCATGCGGTGGACATTCTCAGGGTCTGCATCAGGCGTGATGCCGTGGCCGAGGTTAAAGATATGCGGTCCGTTCTGGAACGCCTCAACGATCCGGCGTGTTTCACGCGTCAGTGCATCGCCTCCAGTAACCATGTGGGATGAGGCAAGGTTACCTTGCACGCATCCACCCGGCTGAACATGCTCTGCCGCCCATTCCGGCGTAACAGAATCATCAAGCGCGACACAATCCGCGCCAGTGGCTGCATGAAAGCCGATATAATTGTCCCCACCTTCACGCGGGAAAGCGATGATCGGAATGCCTGCGTGACGCGCTTTGAGAGCTGCGATGATCTTCCGGGCGGGCTCTGTCGCGTACTTGGCAAAATCATCGCCCTTGAGCGATCCCGCCCAGCTGTCGAATAGCTTCACGCATTCCGCACCAGCGTCAATCTGCATGGATAGGTATTCGATCGTGGCCTCGGTCAGGCGGTCGATGATTGCCTCGAAAAGCGGCCGATTCTCAGCCTTCAGAGCATGGGCTGGGCCCTGGTCCGGAGTACCGCGCCCGGCGATCATGTACGTCGCCACGGTCCAGGGTGCGCCGGCAAACCCGATCAGCGTCGTCTCATCCGGCAAATCACGAGAGAGGTTGCGCACAGTCTGATAGACCGGGGCCAGCGTGTCGTGAATGTCGGAGGAGGGTTTTAGTATGTCAAACTCACTTTGTTGCGTGATTGTAGAGAGACGCGGGCCTTCGCCTGTTACAAACCAGAGATCAGCGCCCAGCGCCTGTGGCAACAGAAGGATATCAGCGAACAGAATCGCCGCATCGAAACCGTAGCGGCGGATTGGTTGCAATGTCACCTCAGTGGCCAGATCGCTATTATAGCAAAGCGACAGGAAATCCCCTGCCTCCGCCCGTGTCGCCCGGTACTCGGGCAGGTAACGCCCTGCCTGGCGCATCATCCAAATCGGTGGAATTGCCTGGGTTTCACCGGCCAATGCCTTGAGGATTGTCTTTTTTTCAGCCATTTAGCCCTCCAATCCCCTCTGTCGTCACCCTCTGGCGTCAATTTGTCAAGCACTGTACGCTTGTCAGGTAAAGTTTACACTAGTAGACCTGTGGAATGACTATGAATTTACCCGATCCTTCGCGCCCGTTGCGGATTGGCACACGCGGTTCGCCGCTGGCTTTGGCACAGGCTTACGAAACCCGAGACAGGCTGTCCGCCGCATTCGACCTGCCCCATGAGGCGTTCGAGATCGAGGTCATCAAGACCACGGGCGACCGCGTGCTAGACCGCCCCCTCAAGGAGATCGGCGGCAAAGGCCTGTTCACGCGCGAGATTGAAGACGCGATGCTGAAGGGCGATATCGACATCGCCGTGCATTCGATGAAGGACATGCCGGTGGAGCAGCCGGGGGGTCTTGTCCTCGACACCTATCTGCCGCGCGAGGATGTGCGCGATGCGTTTGTTTCACCCTCGGCTGAGGGGTTGTCGGATCTGCCGGAAGGGGCCGAGGTGGGAACGTCATCGCTCAGGCGCAAGGCGCAGGTACTGGTGGCCTATCCCCATCTCAAGGTGGTCGAGTTTCGCGGCAATGTGCAGACCCGGCTAAAGAAACTGGATGATGGCGTGGCTGTTTGCACGTTCCTCGCGATGGCTGGTCTTAACCGCCTGGGTCAGGCACAGGTGGCGCGATCTGCCATTGCGCCCGAAGAAATGCTGCCCGCCGTGGCGCAGGGGGCCATTGGGATCGAGCGGCGTGAGGATGATACCCGCGTGGCCGATATGCTGGCAGCGATCCATGACAGCCCGACGGGGCAACGACTGGCCGCCGAACGGGCGTTTCTGGCTACGCTGGACGGGTCTTGTGAGACGCCGATTGCCGGGCTGGCCGAACTGGACGGTGGCACGCTGCATCTGCGCGGGGAAATCCTGCGTCCGGATGGCAGCGAAAGCCTGAAGGATGAGGCCAGCGCGCCGATTGAAGATGGGGCCGGGTTAGGCGCAGAGATGGCACGCAAGCTTCTGGCGCAGGCGGGTCCGGGTTTTTTTGACTGGCGCAGCTAGTGTTGGTTTGAACCGGTTTTGCGGCTGGTGGCGAACGCTTAACGGGACTGCACCCCTTGTAACAGCTCGATACCGTTTCGAGGAATGTTGGGCTAAGCCTTACACCTCTGGTAGGACCTTGCCAGGGTTCATGATCCCGTTGGGGTCCAGCGCCTGCTTTATGGAACGCATCATGGCCATCGCCACCGGGTCCTTGAACCGACTCATGGCAGGTTTCTTGCACAGCCCGATCCCGTGTTCTGCCGAAAACGACCCACCCAGCGCAATCGTCTCTTCCTCGACCGCCAGACCGATCCCACGCAGCACATCCGGATCATCGGTAGAGGGCCACGCCGCGAAATGCAGGTTGCCGTCGCCAAGATGGGCTACGTTGAGTATGTCCACACCAGGATCAATTGCCTGTGCACGGGCACGGGTCCGCTCCAGCAGCGTCTGCATCTGGTCCGTAGGAACGGCGATGTCATTGTCGACAATGGGCGAGTGCAGCCGCGACAACTCTGCCGCCGCTTCGCGCCGTGCCCACATCTCTGCCCGTTGGGCATCAGATGTGGCCACCACGGCATCCACCACGTCACCATTTTCAAAGAGCTGTTCAAGCACCTGTTCGAGATGGCTCACGATGGGAATGGATCCGTCCCGGCGCGGTGTGGCGTCCCGATCTGAAAGGGCACCGACCTCGACAAGGATATTCACGTCATGATGTGCGTCAAAGGGAGGGCGAGCCTCAGGGAAACGCTCTAGATGAGCCTTGATGAAGCGACCAGGCATATACTCAAACGCCTCCACCGCACCACCTGTTTCGGCCTGTAGCCGATAAAGCAGCTCCAGCGCGCGGTTCACACTGGGCGCGGCGACCATGGCAGTGGCATAGGCGCGTGGCTTGGGGAAAAGCTTGACCACAGCGGCTGTGATCACGCCCAGCGTACCCTCTGCCCCGATCATAAGGTTGCGCAGATCGTAGCCGGAATTGTCCTTATGCAGAGCACTCATTAGGTTCATGACCTCACCCGTGGGCGTCACCGCCTCTATCCCAAGGCACAGCCCACGCGTGCTCCCGTAGCGCACAACGTTCGACCCGCCTGCATTTGTTGAAAGAGCGCCCCCAATCATGGCTGACCCACGGGCCCCGAATGTTAGCGGGAAGATCAAGCCATGTTCATCTGCGGCCTCGTGCAGCCGGGACAGGATCACACCCGCCTCCACAATCGCTGTACGGCCCTTGGTATTGATGTTCCGAATGGCCGAAAGGCGATCAAGCGACAGCATCAAGGCACCTTCCGCCACAGTGGCCTTGGCCAAGCCGGTGTTGCCGGAGACTGGCACAATTGGGGTGCGCGTCGCGTTGGCCAGCTTGACGACAGCCGCCACCTGTTCGGTATTGGCGGGACGGACCACAGCAAGCGGGGTCCATGTCGCCGCGCCCGACCAATCGCTGGAGAACGGCTCTGCTGCTTGGCCAGTCAGGACGTAGTTGGCGCCCAGTTCGGCGCGCAGGGTGTTAAGCACTGTGTCAGTCATGGCAGCAATCTGCGTCAGGTTATCCCGCTGGGCAAGCTTTGACTGGTCAAAACGGGCCAGGCGCTTAGCTTTGTTGTCGGTAGATGTATTAACAAAAGGGAAGATATCATGCACCGCAGATGCATTCTGACCACCGCTCTCATCTTGCCCTTCGCAGGTCTGGGTCATGTTGCGCGCGCTGGGCGGCGAGATTGGGTTTTTCCGTCTATCGACGGAGGTGTTCTGTCCTTTGGCGCATGGCAAGGGCAGCCCGTTCTGGTGGTGAACACCGCATCGCGCTGTGGATTCACACGACAATATGAAGCCCTGCAGTCCTTGCATGAGCGCTACGCAGACAGGGGGCTTGTTGTGCTGGCCGTGCCCTCGGGCGATTTCCGGCAGGAGCTTGGCAGCGATGAGGAGGTACAGGAGTACTGCGAGGTCAATTTCAACCTCACCCTACCAATGACGACGATTACCCCGATCTTGGGCCAAAAGGCGCATCCCTTCTATCGCTGGATGAAACAGGCGCAGGGCTGGAGCCCAAACTGGAACTTCAATAAGGTTCTGATTGCACCTGATGGTAACGTCGCCGGTACCTGGCGTGCCACCACTGGCCCGAACGCCACTGACATCGTCCGCCGCATCGAAAGCTTTTTGTAACGGGAGATTTGGCTGCAATTGCCCCTTGACGGGCGCGACCGCCAGCCGTATCTAGCGCAACGGTTTTGGCGGAGTAGCTCAGTTGGTTAGAGCAGCGGAATCATAATCCGCGTGTCGGGGGTTCAAGTCCCTCCTCCGCTACCACTACACATTTTCTCACCCTCAATTTCCCTTAACGCTTTGAACGGAAACGCAATTTCCGGGGTTCTAGCACCCTCGAAACGGTCGTATTGAATGCGGTCTGCGAAGGCCAGTTTCAGCACCAATCGACGCAGGGTGATATTGCCTGTTTCCCAGAGTTTCCAAGGGCTTGCGAGGAACGTGAGCACGGGTTCTAGTTTTTCTTCAAAGCTCGCCTTTGGTTTGGCCTGATTTGCCAGTTTTTCGGTGAGTTTGGCCTTCTCTCGTTCCAGCATGTCGATCTTTTCTTCACAACGACGGATGACGGCGGCCTTGCTGATGGTGGTGATCGTGTCGATTAGCTTGTCGATTTCCTGATCGATGCCATCGATCTTGCGCTTTCCCGCGTGGAGAATCTCCTGCGCCTGCTCCTGACGCGCAGCCCAGATTTGGCGGAACATGGCAGCGGCGAGCGTCATGAGACCCTCGGTGGGTTGCAGGGTCTTGATCAGCTCACCGACATCCCCCTCGACCTGATCGCGCTTTATGGACTTGCCGTAATGATCACAGCCCTTGGTCTGGCAGAGATAGTATGGGTAGTGCCCGCCTCTGCCCTTGGTGATCGAGGACCGCAGAGGTACGTTGCAGCCGGCGCAGGTGACGATGCCGCGCAGAGCGAACGCATCACCGATGTTCTTACGCTTCGGGGCTTTCGCAGTGCCGTTGCGCCTCTCCTGAACCTTGTCGAACACTTCGAGTGAGATCAGTGGTTCATGCTGCGCTTTGAGCCAGTTAATCCCGTAGAACTCCGAGTGGATGTACCCAGCATAGACGGGCTGTGTCAGAAGGCGCGTGACTTGCTGTTGTTTGATTGCGCCATTCCTGAGGAAGGGAAAGTCTGGAAAGCCTTCGAGAAACCGTTTCACCTCGGCTTGGGTTTGGAAACGCCCAGAGGCATAGCCTTCAAACGCCTCGCGGATGACCTTATCGAAGGGTGGGTTTGGTACCAGCATCTTGCCCCGCCCTTTGACCTTCTCAAAGCGATAGCCCACTGGTGCGTTGTGCACCCAATAGCCACCCTCCATCCGAGCCTGCATCTTCTGGGAGACCTGACGTGCGTGTTGGGTGCGTTCTAACGCGCCTTGGGCGGCGATGATGGTCTCGATAAAGTGATCTTCGGGGCTGTCGCCCAATTTGAAGTTCAGACATTCAACGCGGACGTCGCGCAGACGGAAGGCGTCACGTAGATCGAGGAATGCACGGGTGTCACGGC
The DNA here is from genome assembly GCA_963691795.1 of Roseovarius sp. Classification (GTDB taxonomy): domain Bacteria; phylum Pseudomonadota; class Alphaproteobacteria; order Rhodobacterales; family Rhodobacteraceae; genus Roseovarius. Next base: position 1,252,301 of record OY829373.1, on the reverse strand, counting down.
TGGCCCGCTTGAGATCATGGAAGATCACAGCAAATTGCTCATCAGGCTGCGCATCAATGAACGACAACAGCGCGACCATGCCGGGGCGCTTCATGAAGTCACCACCGCCCGTGATCGTGTCGGGGAAGACAGCAGCCACCTCGTATCCCTTAGCTTCGGCATGCTGACGGCAACGTGTCTCTTGTGACTCAAGCCCATGACCATCTGTTTCCTGGGATTTGGAGCTGACACGGCAGTAGATGACGGCTTTGGTTGTGCTCATACCTCCTCCTTGCTCTCGTTCTTAAGTGTCGCGGCTTTTCTCGAGTTTAGCACAGCGGCCTGCAAGGCCGCGGCCAGATTGACGGTTTGTCCACAGGTTTCTTTTGCGTTGGGATCATCTGGTCCAAGGACATCGTAGTCCATGTCGGCGAAGCACTCGACGATGATCATGAGGGTTTCGATCAGGCGGCGTTTTTCATCATCGGTCGCGTCGCTGTCTCCCAGATAGGGCAGCCAGTCCCGCCAATCGTGATAGAGGCTCGATTTGGGTGTATGGTCTGTAGTGCTAGTCCCGGTTGAAGGGGGCGGTAATTGTCCGGGCATGGTTTCTCCTTTCTGTTGGTTCGTTGTTGGCCCCTTCGATTTCATAGATTCTCAAACGACAGTTGAGAACAAAAGACGAACATTAACTCACAAAGAGGCCGATCTGGCAAGGAATATTTTCCTTACCAGACAGGTGCTTGGCTCAGGACATGGATTGCGATTGAGACCTTGTTTGCTGCTGTTCGGCCTTGCGAGCCGCAACCTCCGCCTCGCGTACGGGCTTGTGATGCGTCTCTTCTTGCTCTTTGCCAGCCTCGTAGAGAGTACGATTGCGTTCGTCCTTGAAGGCCGAGCTCATCAATTCCTTTGATGTGCGTTGTGTGATGGAGAACGATTGGGCGAGCTCCCGCGCCGCCACATCATATGCCTGATAAAAAGGCATCGTCGGGCCGTCCTTAATGAGATCCATAACTCGGTTTGCTTGCCATTTGATCTCAGCTTGGGCGTTGCTCGGCAACTGTGCTTCGCGCTCCATCAGGCCTTCGCGAGTCTGGTTCATCGTTTGGCCATACCGGCCCTGATAGATATCTCGAAGAACGTTCTCACCGCGCATGGCATCGAACTTTTCCGAGCGTGCATAGGCATGTGCGTAATCCGTTAGCTTTTCACGGAACGAACCGGTCTTTTGGATTTCACCGTGGAGGATGCCGGTGATAGCCCAGGCCTCCTGGAACTGGCTCTCGGTGAGGCCTTTGCCGGAGAAACTCTGGCGGGCCGCTTCCATACCGTTTTGCGTTTGATCGATTTGAGTGTTCATTTGTGGTCTCCTTCTGCTTTTTAGGTTGAATTATGACCGGCTAGGACCGGAGCGTTTTTGCGCTTGGGTGAACTCGGCTTTGGCGAAGCCCTTGAGACGATCACGTTTGCAAATGAAATCCCGCAGCTCTTCGTATTGATCGAGCTCGTCCTGTCGGATCGCGGTCAGGCGCTTGTGGTGATCTGCACGGATACGCTGGTCCGCTTTGACATCCAAGGCTTGCCGATCAGGCACTGAACGGATGTCTTCGGGCTTAGGTGCCTCTAGCTTGTCGCCATAGGTTTCTCGCAGGATGATCTCGCGTGCTTCTGCCAGACGGCCATAGTAGCTGTCCTGCCAATCCTGCTTTTCGTCGGCGACACGCTGACGCGCTTCGTTCTCAATGGCATCAAATCGGTCAAAGTCCCCCTCATGGCGCAGATGGTTCATCAGATGCTCGCGCTTGGCCTGACGATAGGCTTGGTGAATGGCCTCAGCTGTGCTTTCCGTCATGGTGTAACCTTCCAAATTTGCGTCTTGAGAGCGTGATCTGGTACATTCCTGATGTGGTTGTTTTTGAAGACATTCAGGACGTGGAAGAGTGGCTGGCACCCTTTGATTACGCAGGCTTTTGGAAAGCTATAGAGCTTTGGGACATCGGCACGGGCGCAGACCGGGCGCAATTTGACCGTGTGCTTGCCAAAGGCCGCGTGCCGGAAGAGAAAGTCCTTCGCGCGCTCAAGACCATGGCGCGGGTCGCGCTGCAGACCCGCTTTGGACTGACAGACCGCATCTATGAGCCGACAGACGCGCAGTATCTGCGCAGTACGCATTGATCTAACCACGCTCATGGCGCCACCAGCGTAATCTTGGGGTCGGATGGCAGTTTGCCACCTTCCAGCGGGTTTGGAGCCAGCAAGTCGCAATAAGGTCCGATCTGGTTCTGCGCGATGGTGCGACAGACGAAGAAGCCGACACCTTTCACATGCACCAATTGCTGATCTCTTGGCATGGCCATGAGTTCTGCGGCCGTCATGCGACGCTGTTTGATCAGGCTCAGGTTGGTATTGGTCTTTAGGCCACCACTTTCGCCGCTTAGGGATGACGCCACAGCGTGTTCTTCGCCCATCGCGCGGCTGATCTTCTCAGCCTCCTGAAAGTTAGAGAAGCCAAGCCATTGCTTGGTGATGCTGTTATCCTCGATGGTCTGGGCTTCACGCTCGCCAAACTTACGGATCACCTCTGAAGGTGACTGGCTGATCATAGTCAGTTCTCCGCCAAAAGCGCGAAGCGTGGTGAGCGCAGACACCAAAGGTTTGACTGGGCAATTGGTCCACTCATCAGCGATCACTCTGAGCGCGCCGATGTTTTGGTAAAGTGCGTCACAGAACGATAGGAGATGAAGCGCAAAATAGGTCCCCATCGCTGTCATGAAGCGCTGCGGCCCAACGACAAAGACGACCCAACCCTCACGGATCAGTTGTTCATGAGTGACGTCAGCGTCTTTACCGATCTCTGCCAAACGCGTCTGCGGTCCGAACAGGCGCAACGCCTTTTGTGCCCGCTCCAGGTGCTGTGGCCAATGCTCATGGCCCTGCATGCCTAGAATGGCCTGCGCCAGACCACGGACCACTACATCGCCTTCCTCGGCTTCAATCTTGGCCATGGACGTGAGCATATCCGGATCAGAGAGAATGGTGGCGATGCCGCCCGGCGTCACCAGCTCAGGGGCGCGGTTGAGGAGAACCCAGATCGCAAACTCAATTATCTTTTTGGGCCAGTCGCGGAAGTATTGATTGCGCTCATCCCGTTCAGGATCTGGGATCAACGCTTGCAAGAGAATGTCGATGGCAAACATCACATCGCGCGGGTCGCGATGCCACGCGGAGACGATCGATCCCATCGGATTGACGTTGATGCGCAGATGCGCCAGCTCAGGCCGGGTATTCAGATCGTCGATGACGCCAACCTTGAAGCCTAACTCTGCCAGCAATTCGGCAGACTGTGCGGCGATCTCGCCATTTTTACCATCCAAGACCATCAAGCCTTTGGCAGGCTTAGCCGAGATCATCGACAGCAAAGCAGGCATAGCCACTCGCGTGGACTTACCGGAGCCATTGGCCCCGTAGATGCTGGAATGCCCAGGCACGCCAAAGATCGGCTCATCGGTGTCGATGTTGAGACCGATGAGCCGTCGCCCCTCTGGGTCGATACCTTTGGCCCGGGCGGGGATAAGCGACCGGATCATCACAGCAACCCTTTGTCGCGCAGCTGCTGCGTGCTTGCCATGGGATCGGCCTTGGGTTTGACGCCTTGGGTTTCAAACCGTGCCCATTTGCGGCGTTGGAGCAGAAGCTTGCCCAACGACCAAAGGCACTGGCACGCACGGATCGCTGTCCCAATAGCGCAGAGGATCGCGAAGAGGCCGTAGAGCTCCAAGCCAGGGGCCGTGAAGTGCCAGCATAGCCATGTCAGGGCCACGCCAAGTGCAACACGCCAAAGGTGGTCGAACACCTCAAGCCATGCACGGAAGCCGGGTTTGCCGCTCTCAACCCCACTCATTGACCCGCTCCGTAACCAAGAGGCGTGACGCGGGCCATACCCGCACCATTGCTCTCTGCGTAATCCAGCCAGAAATCGCGCAGCTCTTGATTGGTGCAAAATGGCAAGTGCTGTGAGGGCAGCTCGCCTTGCTCGACGAGCAGAATGTCCACCTCCGCCCCGCCAAAGTCATAAGGCTTGATGAAGCGATATTTTGGACGGCGGGCGAACACCTCGAAACGCGGCAACTCGCCTTGCACGGCGCAGAACCGCGCGGTGTCGCTGTTGTTGATGCCGTCTGTGTAGATGATCAGCTTGCTCAGCGGCGCGCCGAAGTCATAACGCGAGATGCCTTGAATTTGTTCGAGGATCGGCGACGAGGTGGCCAAATGGCTTTGCTGAGTGGATTGGCGGATCAAATCATCCACGAATGCAGCATAGCGCTCCGAGGCCTCTCGCTGTTGACGGGCCAGCACTTGCGTTGAGGTGTCTGGTGCACCAATTGAGGCCTGCTCCGAAGGCATTGTCGCCGGATTGCACAACACAAAGACAGGATCGGTCACGCTGGCTGTCGAGTCGTTGGCTGTGGTGAAGATCAGCACGCGACCATTGGGTGGAAGACTTTCAAAGGTTTGCGTCAGCGTGTTGCGCAAATCGCGCTGCTGGCTCCGGCTGGTCTGATGGGTCAAAGAGAAGTCAATGAAGGTGGCCACTTGCTCTTGGTCGGCGCGCTGGTAGCAGTAATTCGCATCGATCTGCTCGCGGCTGAGATGAATATTGGCGAAGTAGCCGCCTGCGCCGAGCGTTCCAATTGGGATCAAAGCCAATGCGCTCGTGAGCAGAAGCTTTTTGAGCATCCCATGCCTGCGACGCCTGCCATGCCTCGACCTTGGTGTTCCATGCCTTTTGCGTGATCTGGCCATGTCGGGGATCCTTTCTTGGGTTAAGTGGATGGGGGAGAAACGCGGAAGCTTTGCAGGCTGCTGGCAAACTCTGCCTGGGCCGTCAGAACCTTCGTGTGGGCTTCGGTTTGAGCTTTAAGAAGCTCGTCCAAGAGGCCTTCCGGTGGTGCTGGATCCGGCAAGCGATCCGCGTCAATGATCAGAGCATCTAGCGCTGCTAGATCGACCTCCGGCTTGGGCGTCTCAATGCCGGTGGCAAAACAGTGCTGTTCCCAATCGGCGAGTGCTGACGCCATGATGTCAGCTTTCGTGCTCTTGACCATTGCATTGAAGCTCAGGATGTCTTCGCGGAGCTCGTCTACGGCATCTGGGTCTTGCTGAACGGTCTCGAGGGTTTCGACTGCCGTATCGACCACCTCATCTACCTGATCGAGAACCGTGGCGACGGTCCAACTGACTTCATCGGCGTAGTCCTCATCCGACTTGCCAGTATGGGCCGCATAGCCCGGCAAAGGGTCAGTGAAGCCAGAGTAACCTTTGGAGATCGATAGGCAAAAACTCAGCGTCGACGCCACCATGATTACGAGGGCCATGGCATCGTTAAAAGTGGCGGCGAAACCGACGTCGGCAAAGTTGAAGATATCGCTCGTGCCGCCCGTCACGCGTACACGGCCGCCGACAAAGATCATCAAGGCCGTAACTGCGACTACGACCAGAAAGCCAAAACGCGCTGCCCAGCGAATGAAGCGGAACTCGGGCGTTTGTTTGCGGGCGTTGCTACGATAGCCCACGAAGCGCAGGACCGCTCCCGCTGCTAGGCCGAGCACGGTCGTCATGATGGCAAATGTCAGCGCAAACCCCATGGCTGGGATCAGATCCATGCGGCCATCTGATATCAAAGAAATGCAGGCGAAGGTTGACTCGAAGATCGTGCCCACCATCAAGGTCAGCAGGGTCACTAGGGTGTTGGGCGTATGAAGAGGGCGATACACATTGAGCTCCGCCATGAAATTGCGAAGGGCAAACCGCGCGGTATGGGCCGCATTCTTTTGGGCCTCCATGCTTTGACAGGCCAACACGGCAAGCATCTGCGTGGCGGAGATAGCATATGTAACAGCGGCGCGCGCCGCTCGATCACCGCCTTTTTTCGATGCGGCATTCTCCTCCTGCACTCTCGCATCAAGTTCTGCATGCTCGGGACCTAGGATCTTTTCGGCGTCAGCAACTTGGCGTGCTGTCGCGGCGGTCTCATGGACGTCAGCGTGATCTCGCATCGACGTGCTCCTCTTCAATCGTGTGGGGAGTTTCAAGGAGTTGGATTGGGGGAGTGGTCGGCCCCAGAAGGGTCAACGCGCCCGCAACGCAGGCCAGCGCGGCAGCGGCAAAGCCAAAGGCACCGATACGTTCGCCGAAGTAAAAGCCTGCGATAGTGGTCAGCACGATCTGGGCCGTTGAGGCCAAGACCATCGCGCGCGCGATGCCGCTTTCGTCGATCAGCGAGATCCAGAGGACATTTGCGATAGAGTAAAGCGAGTAGCCCGAGACGAGCCAGAGAATGTCACGGCTGCCCGAGAATTGTTTAAAGCAAAGACCGCCGACAAACGAACAAACTGTCATGCCCGTGATGATGATGACTGGAGGGACGTTCATTTGATGCCCCTAGCGGGAGCATCGCTCGGATGCATTTTGACCCTGCAGTTCCCACAAATAAGTTTAGCGGAGGGTTTCGCCCAAGCGTTCAAGCCACAAGACTTATCGGAGCATGTAAACCGGATACGATCGCGCTTCTTCGCTTTGATTGCGGCATTGGGACCAACGCTCTCTCCGCCCGCTTCGGAAGCACCGAAACCAAAATCACCCGAATTTGGTCGTACGATCCGATCCGCCCAACTGATCCGAAACCCCGTTGCAAGAAGTTCTGAGCAAACGCGATCGAACATTCCGCCGGGCAGAATGTTGTGGCTGACACGATATCCCGTACGCTTGCCACCAGGGGCCGCCGTGCTCGAAGGAATGAGGCCAATCCGTTCCATTTCGTCGGCCCAAACCTTGTCATGATATCCGCCTGAGCCTCGCGAACCTTTGCGGTTGAGAGGGCCTAAGTAATGGCGCCAAGCGTGAACAGCTTCGTGTGCAAGCGTTCCCAGACTTTCGCGGTCAGAACGAACTGCAAGGTAGGCTGAATTCAGCGCAATTGCCGACACGACTTTTCGATCGGCATTTTCGAATTTGTCCGGGGCGAAGTAGCCAAAGCACTTGGGTTTGCTTGTGTACATCAGGATTGGGTCAGGAACCTGACCGTCCCAAAAAGCTTGATTGAAATGGTTCAGGGCAAACTGAAGTTCTGCGCTGGCCTGGAGAGCAGGCACCAGTTCGCGCGTCTCTTTCGTTTCATCGCCGGAACCTGAATTCGGTCGTACGAACGAGAAACCCAGTTCGTTTTGATCGGTATCTTTTTTCGGAGTTACGGATGCTCGCTGGCTGTTCTTTGCAGTCGTCATTTTCGGTCCTCACATGCAGCGCGATTGCTCGAATCAACGCGGGGTTTGCTTGCTTATGGAGTACCGGCGAAACTCGCGGAGTTTTTGCGGAGCGGTCGCGGAGCTTCGATTTTGTTGAACGAATTCAGCTGCTTTTGCAGATATGGGGAGTTTTGTGGTATGCTATGTTGTGACGTTAGGACTGAAGGACGAGCATTACCGAGTACGTTTTTTGAGATGCCCCGAAAGCGGAGTTATCGCCGAAGAACGCTGGGAAACGCCCGACGGCAGACTGCATAGGTTAGAGGGTCCGGCGCTTATCGAGAGAGACCGAAAAACAGGCAAAGTGCTCGGCAGCTACCACTGCGTACATGGCCTTCCACATCGATCAGATGGCGCTCCATCTACAGAGGAGTTCGATGAAGTAAGCGGCAACTGTGTGTATCGCGCTTATCGGGTAGAAGGCGTTTACAGCCGTCCTGATGACCGTCCGCACGCCGAGTGGATAGATCCTAGCAGTGGAGTGGTTTATCGCGCCGAGTACTATTCGTCACTAGAGACTGTGAGAAAGCCGCTGTTACACAGAGAAAACGGGCCTGCCCTTTTGACGTTTGATCGTGAGACAGGCGAACAGACAGGTTCTGCCTATTACAAACATGGGCAAGCCTATTCCTATCAGAGCGAAGTCGAGTTGCCGGACCCAAAGTAACACTCGTTTGAGTTGTTGTGCGTGCGTTTTCAGCATGTAGTCTGGCCAAATAAACCCGTTGCTTGATTGGTCATACTCCAAGTGGAATTTGATGATTTCAAAAGTCATGTACAGAAAGGTGTCGACTTCAGGCCTGTGCTGTCCAATGTCGTGAGAAGACACATTGAAACCGAGGGACCCCTATCAGATAATTTTAGAGAAGCCGCATGGCAGTTGTTTCGCGAAGTCGAGAGAAAAGTAAGCCCTGTCGCACCTGGAATTAAGTTCCCTCAAAGTGGTGAAGAGAGAGAAGCAGGCGGCTCTGCCGACAAGTACTATGAAACCAAGATCAAAGACTGGGAACATCCCGATCCTAGTAAACGTGGAAATCAGCCTGTTGCTGTAGCGTTTGCTTTTTGGTTCTTCAGATACTGCTCAAAGAACTCGTACTTCAAAGAGATTGCGGCCGGCATGTGGCCCCACAGCTCTGAGCCCTTCAAGCGTTTCATCTATGCAAAATGTGGGGGGGATTCAGATGATGATACGGACGCTATCGACCGTCGTTTCCGCGCCGACATTGAAGAGGTGGAGCGCGAGTTCAAGAAACTTTGGAAGGTAGAAGAACCGCCATTCAAGCTCGAATTGCCTTCGCGATCGTCCCGAATTTATCACTACACAAACTGCGAAACAGAAATTCTTGGTCGCGAAGAAGAACGAGAGGCTCTTCGACGGTTTCGCGATGCCGGACCGGGTTTTAGGTGGTTGCAGATTGCAGGCGTGGCAGGCCAGGGCAAGAGTCGCCTAGCCCTTGACTTTGTCCTGAAAACACGGCGCTTGCCCAGGTGGCAAGCCGGATTTCTGTCTGGCGACACTGGCGACCTCGAGTCTCCCTTGGCAAAATTTGCCGATTGCTGCACGGATTGGCAGCCGAACGCGCCGCACCTAATTGTCATCGACTATGTTCTGTCTCGCACCCAATTGCTCAAAAAAGTAATGCAAGTGCTTGCTGAAAGGCGAGAAAAGTTAGCTCATGCTGTTTGTTTGGTGATTGTCGAGCGGCAAGCTTGGTGTTCTGATGGTCATAGTGTCGAAACTAGCGTCTCGAACAAGGCCTTTTGGTACTGCCAACTAACCGCAAGAGGGGACGGAGAGGACAAAGTTTTAGAAGATGCAAGGTTTAAGCTTCACAACGTCCTCTTCAACAAGGTGATTGAGCTCAAGTCGCTGGGTTCAGAGCACCTATTGAACTTAGTGGAAGTAGCGGCTCAAGGCAGCGATGTTACCGACTCCTACGACCAAATAAATGTGCTTGAGATTCTGCAGAAGTTGGACAGCGAAGGACGGCCACTCTTCGCTCTGTTCGTTGGTCGCGCGCTAGCGGCGGATCGGTTAGATGTAACTTCAGAAGTTGCAAACTTGCTCGATTGGGTCATCGCAACGGATCGCAGGACGAGATGGAAAGTCCACTTTTCAGAGGAGCCACCCGAGACAGGAGACGATCCTCTGGCGTTGCCTGGGTCTTCATTGCCTAACCCTTCGATGCGGCTTGCACTGCTTGCGACTATGCTTCGGTCTGTCGAGTGTTCAGCCTTCGAACAGATAGAAGGTTGGGACAAAGCCACGTCAAAAGTACGGCGCCAAGCGTTGAGCGTTTGCGACAGGCCTATTCCAGGCAATTCTCCGCCACGAACGATAGAAGGGTTAGAGCCAGATTTGCTGGGTTCGTGGTTTGTTATTCGATCAATCGAATTTGGAATGGATGTAGCTTGGCTTGCTGAAACTGCATGGATGCTCGGGCCAGATCAAATGGCTACTTTTCTTTTCAGAGTCTGTGAAGATTTTAATCTTCACCCTGCAACTTCCGATCTAGTCGGCTACATGCCCAAAAGCGCGGCTAGCCGCAGTAAGTACGTTGATACAAGCACGGCGCTTGCTGTCACGTTTTATAGAAACCCCAAAGCCCGAGAACATGAGCTTGCAAGCCTTTGGAAGTCGGTGGCAAAAAAAGCTGCAAGTAGAGAAAAGAAACTCACTTTCTATGGAACGCTTCTAAGAACTCTTGGCTTCAAAAAAACTGGGCAGCATGTGCATGCCAACGTAATGCTGAAGTCAATGCTTGTTGATTCATCTCTTGCGTTTGTTGAAGAAGATCCCAAGCTAGCAGTGCGTGCAGCAAGACTTCTTTTGAAATCGAAAATAGTAAAAGACCAAGAATTGGGTATTCGCCTCGTTGATCATTTGATTGATCAGGGAAACGTCACGGCTATCTTCCTAAAGGGTCAGTTTATGTTGATCAAAGCTGATGACGAAAATGAAGCGTTCAGGCTCTTAGAAAAGGCGGCAGATTTAGGAGATAGCGAGGCATTAAATGCAATCGGAGTATGCTACTTTTTCGGGAAAGGTTGCAAAAAAAGCGATGCGGTAGCGGCACGGAAGTTCAGCGCGGCCGCCGAAAAAGGAGATGCATATGCCAACCTAAACCTTGCTCTTTGCCATTTGTTTGGGACCGGCATTCCAAAACATATCCCGACGGCGCTAGACTTGATTGAGCGGGCATGTGCCGGTGATTGTCCACAAGCCTTCTTCGTTAGGGCAGTTTTGTCGACAACCGGGCAGTTTATTGAAAGAGACATGCGAACTGCATTCAAATATGGGGCCAGTTATGCGCACAGTGTTCGATATAGCATATTCGCTGAAGGAGTTCGCAAAAAAGCCGTCAGACTTCAGCTTCTGATTGGGCTTCCAATTGCGTACATAGGATCGTTCTTCGTAAAAGAGTTGGAGCACGATTTCGTTTTTTTGCCTGGCGTCGATAGTTTCTTTGGTGGAGCAAAGAGTTAAATGCCCTTCCGTAACAGTTTAGCACCCCAAGCACCCGCCAGACCTTAGTGCCCGGCAACGTCATTATGCAATGATCAGTGCTTACAAGCTTATGAAAGCTGTGCGCTAAAGCGCCTTAAGCCAAGACGGCTTCTCTTCAAGAAACAGTATCCCCAATAAAGAATAGTACGAAGGCAAGCTGTTTTTTGTAATACCAATTGTATTCCAAAAAGGCATGCAAAGGGGCCCGTAGCCCCCGTTTGATCCCCCGGCCTACGGCCAAATTTGCGCGAACCTACTCCAATCAGGTATACTGATAGTGGAGTTTCTATGAAGGATCTGAGCGATATAGACATCAAGCGGAAGCGCGATTTCGATGACTTGCAGCATGAGATCAGCGGTGTCGACAATGGGCGAATGAAGCGTTTTCTCAACGCCAGTGATGAACGCACGCCGGAGGGCAGACGAAAGAAGCGCGAGCAAGAGCGTATCAGGCAACGACTGGCAGACCTGTTGCTGGATCCTGTCTACGCCCGCTTGCATTATCAGTTAGGCGAAAAGCTTTCTAGAGCTGAAACGGAAGCCGACAGCGCTCTTGCAATGCTACAGCGCGAACTGACCGCAGTTGATCAAGGATTGGCCTACATGGAAGACCGAGCCGCGCGCGGTCCAAATGGTAGACTTGTCTTTCGCTATGCAGATAAGCGGGTCGTTTACGAAGATGGTTCAGAAGTGCCTGACGAGATCGCAGAAGGCATTGTTTGGCCCTCGGATGCACCTTCAGCCGAAGACTACTTTGCACTGCACACTCACCACGATCAGATCGAAGAACGCCTCATAGAATGGGACAGCTATCGCAACGAAGTGCTTGGTCCCATTCGGGACAGATACGAAGACGAGGACAATCCGTTCCAAAGCATAGGCGCTCTCAAAGATGCTCTGGAAGACATTGAACGACACAGACCACCGTCAGTATCAATCGAAACCAATGCGCCGGAAGAGACCGTCCTGTCAAAGAAACCAACAGCCTTTCCCGACTTCAATTGAAAGTGCCACACGCGCCTTCGATTACGACGACCAAAACCGAGCTGGGGTGGAAGTCTTGGAACTCGCGAACCCGCTGCATGACGTTTTCAAATCCTTTGTCCGACAAACCGGTGCCGTTAAAGAATGTTTCGCCTATGCAATCTGACATCTCCGGTTTGATCCGTGCCGCAATTGAAGAGGCCATGACCAGTTGAGTTGATACGTAACCGCGTTGATCCTTGGTCGAGCGTTTTAGAAAGTCAGTCCCGGTGAACTCTTCAGCTTGAGAATTCTGTGGATGAAATGCTGCCAGAACACCCAAGGCTATTGCCCCGATCCAGCTTGCTATGCTGTTCATATTCCATGGTTTTTGTTCAAGCAGCAGCTTTACGGGATTCTGACAAACGGGTAAATCAAAGGTCTGGAATTACTAGGCCGTGTGAACGCGAAAACTTTTGCGTCAGCTCGTTCCAAGACTTGGTCGAAAAGGATCCTTTTCGATTAACCCTCATGTCAAAACCCCGCCGCATCGGCTTCGTGCGCGTATCAACGCCATCCCAGATCACCGACCGTCAGGTCATGCAGCTTGAGCAGAACTGCGATGAGCTTAGGATCGAATACACATCCGCCGTCGCCAAGGAGCGGCCCGTATTCGATCGGCTTTTGCAAGACCTCCAGAGCGGTGACACTCTTGTTGTTGTCGATTTAGACCGTGCGTTTCGGAGCGCCATTGACGCACTCCTGACAGCCCAAAACCTTCGCGAACGCGGCATCGCCTTCGACATGCTTACCTTCCCAATCGATGTAACCAGTGAAATGGGAGAGGTCTTTTACGGCATTCTTGCACTCTTTGCTCAATTTGAACGACGCATCATTCGGCGACGAACTAAGGAAGGATTGGAAGCCGCACGCCGACGAGGAGTGCGGCTTGGTCGACCGACTAAGCTCGCTAACACAGAGATCGAAGAAGCATATGCATGGATGCAGGAAACTGGTTTGCCCTGTAGATACGTAGCAGCCCTTTTGGGCGTTCCGCGTCTGACGCTGCAGAGAGGTTTTCATCGACTGAATTTGAAGTACCCTCTGGTGGATGAACAGCAAAACTAGACATGCAGAAGCAAATGGAGCGAAAAGGAGCCTCTTTCGCGAAGCAAAAGCTGTAAACTTATCCTTTCAAGCGATGCTTAAGTAACAACTCGTGAACATATTAATAACACTTACAGCTAGCGATACACTTATCGATAAACCTCAAAGTTGTCGACTACCCAGTGTCTAAGACCATTAAAGCATTTCTGTGCAAGTGCGACAATTTTACCGGTATTTAAATAAAAAAACACATCCAATAATTGTGTCTATCTCCGTTGTTCTGAGCTGGGAAAGATTGCTTATAGGTCTTGTGGCGAGCCGAGTACGTACTCGTCCAATGAGAAAACAGGAGAAGACTAGTGCGAAAAATGACGTGTTTTCAAATTCTAAGCGTTGCCGTTTGTTTCTCGGCTACTGCCAGTGTTTCAGGCGGTGTCGACCTTGGCAAGCTAAGCTATCAGAATAACGTTGTTCAGCTTGCCCAAAATGCAACGAGCACAAATCAGACAAAATCTTTTATTTCTGATTACCACCGGCTCACCGGAAGCGTAATCATAGCGTCGGATAACGTTGAGCCTCATAGTTCTGTCGTGTCTTTGGAAGTAAATGGAATCGTTGAGGCTTTCGGTCAATGTGTAACAGCCGCAGGTCTGAGAAAAGAAAGTGTGGATCCATTTATCGATTGCTTGACGTTCGCGATTATAGATCAGTGCGCAGAAACCCAAGTGTATTCGTCATGTATAATGGCGCTGGCTGACAAAACGGAAGCGATGGCCAATGAATTGCTCGCTGACAAACCTAGAAGCGCCGACACCGAGGAAATTGTTGCGGAAGTTCTCCGAAAGCGAGAAGTCTGTTTGCGAGAGTTTCAAGGCACTTCTTTCTCGCAATGCAAGTTAACTGCGGAAGCTGAGTACTACGAGCACATTCTCGTTTTGTTTGGCGAATTATGAGCTCCAAACGCATTTCACTACCTTTCGAAAAATAGCATGACTTAGGATGTTGCAATATGTCTTCAGGACTGAACAAAACCACTCTTATCACTGGCGACGTCATAGAGCATCGGTTGAGGAGTAAGCTCGTCGAGACAATGAACGATGCACAAGCCGACGGTGTTGTTGATGCTGCGGAGCAAGATGCGATCGACAGGGCACGCGATGATCAGCCCCACCTGAGTGGTCCAGTTTGAATGTTAGTGCATTCTCGGCCTAGTTTCCATCGGGACGATGGTTTCGGGAGCCGGTGGGCGGTAGCCCAAAGCACTATGCGGTCGTTTTTTGTTGTAATGCTTCCTCCATTCTTCGATCAGGATTTGGGCTTCACGTAGTGAGTAGAAGACTTCGCCATTGAGCAACTCATCCCGGAAGCGGGCGTTGAAGCTTTCGCAATAACCGTTCTCCCAAGGGCTGCCTGGTGCGATGTAGGCGGTCTTGGCGCCGACGGCGGCAATCCAGTCTCGGACGGCCTGCGCAATGAACTCCGGCCCGTTGTCTGACCTGATGTAGGCAGGAACACCGCGCAGGATGAACAGGTCCGTCAACGCGTCGATCACTTCGGTTGCGTTCAGCTTTCGTTTAACCCTGATCGCCAAACATTCCCGGCTATGCTCATCCAGGATGTTCAGAGTCCTGAACGCCTTTCCATCATCAGTTCGGTGATGCACGAAGTCGTATGACCAAACGTGGTTGCGATACTCTGGACGCAATCGAACACATGAGCCGTCATTCAGCCAGAGCCGTCCTTTCTTGGGCTGTTTCATGGGCACTTTGAGCCCCTCGCGCCGCCACAGACGCTCGACCCGCTTGTCGTTGATCTGCCAGCCTGCACCTCTCAGCAGAGCTGCGATCCGGCGATACCCATAGCGACCATACTGGCGGGCCAACTCAATCATGTCCGCCACCAGACGATCCTCGTCGGCACGCCCAATTGGCAACCGCCTCTGCGTGGACCGATGCTGCCCCAAGACACGACAAGCTCGACGCTCCGAGACGTGGAACTGGCTTCGCACATGGTCAACGCAGGCACGGCGACGTGAAGGGCTCAGTAGTTTCCCCGTGCTGCCTCCGACAGGATCAGCTTATCCAGTGTCAGGTCAGATACGGCACGACGCAGCCGATCATTCTCCTGCTGCAGGCGCTTCAGTTCTTTCAGTTGGTCGGTTCCCATGCCGCCATACTGCTTACGCCAGCGATAGAATGTCTGCTCGGTTATGTGCACCTGCCTGATCGCATCAATCCGCGGCATCCCTTGGCCGCAAAGCACCTCAACTTGCCGTAACTTCGTGACAATCTCTTCCGGCTTGTGTCGCTTGATTCCCATATTTGATCCTCCGTTTCCTAACTATAGGGGCGGACCAACTCAGTGGGGGAGGCTCAGGGCGCTGAAACCTGCATTTGCATGGTAAATAGTCTTGTCACACATCACCTCCCGGTCAGGGATCACGATGGGTAACCTGTGGGCATAGCTCAAGGTCTAAATGTCAGGGCACACGCGAACGTGGTTTGGCCTCTCGTTTGGGACACCTTTGCGTCAGAAATTATTACAATGATGAGGGAACAACTCAGGGCATCAGCATGCAGCGAAACATGCGGTCCAAATGATGGCGTGCTGCATCATAAGGCTGGGCGCCCTCCATCAACGTGTCGATCTGGGCTTCAAAATCCGCATAATGCTGTGTTGTTGCCCAAATGGAAAAGAGAAGGTGCCGTGGATCAATCTTGGCAATCTTGCCTGCAGCGCTCCAATCTTCGATCACCGCAGAGATTTTATCTACAAGCGGCTTCAGACCAGTCTCTAAATGCACGCCCATTCGGGGCGCGCCTTGCAAGATTTCATTTGCGAAAAGCCGACTTTCACGAGGGTATTCCCGGCTCATCTCCAACTTACGATAGACGTAGCGAAGGAGTTCTTCCATCGGATCACCGCCGGGATTAATGTCACGTAGAGGATCAAGCCAAGTGTCCATCAGCGTGTTGAGCAGCGTGATGTGGATCTCTTCCTTCCCAGAAAAGTAATAGAGTATATTGGGTTTCGACAACCCTGCCGTCGCAGCGATCTGATCCAGCGTCGCACCACGGTAGCCATGCTGCGAAAACACATCCAGCGCGGCATCCAGAATGGTGGACCGGTTGCGCAGCTGAATGCGGCTTGGCTTAGTGTTGGAGGCTAGTGCTTTCTTTTGCATTCTGTCTGCCCGTTCCTTTGGCCCTTTCCGCATATGGGACTGCATCGCGGGTTGACATCGGCAAGGTACATCCGCAATCGTATCTTTACCAAATGGTAAAAAAGCAAAAACCGCAAGGGGGTTGGTCATCCGGCCCAGGCTTACGGAGCCACCTTGTCAGGCGAATGTAGCAAAGGGAGGCACGGCATGGCGGCGCCGGGCGAAAATCTCAAGATCAATGGCGAACGACTTTGGGACAGTCTCATGGAGATGGCCAAGATCGGCCCGGGCGTGGCAGGTGGTAATAACCGCCAGACGCTGACCGATGAAGATGCCGAGGGCCGCGCTCTGTTCCAGACATGGTGCAATGCGGCCGGCATGACTATGGGCGTCGATTCGATGGGCAACATGTTCGCACGTCGCGAAGGCACGGATCCAGATGCGCTACCGGTTTACGTGGGCAGTCACCTTGATACACAGCCAACAGGTGGCAAGTATGATGGTGTTCTGGGCGTACTCGGCGGGCTGGAAATCGTCCGCACGATGAATGATCTTGGGATCAGGACCAAGCATCCCATCGTCGTGACCAACTGGACCAATGAAGAAGGCACGCGCTATGCGCCAGCCATGCTGTCCTCGGGCGTTTTTGCGGGCAAGCATACGCAGGACTGGGCGTATGATCGGGTCGATGCCGATGGCAAGCGCTTTGGCGATGAACTTGAGCGTATCGGCTGGCGCGGTGAAGAAGAGGTCGGCAACCGCAAGATGCACGCTTTCTTCGAATTACACATCGAACAGGGCCCCATTCTGGAGGCCGAGGACAAGGCTATCGGCGTTGTCACCCATGGACAGGGTCTTCGTTGGATCGAGTGCACGGTCACCGGCAAAGATGCCCACACCGGATCGACACCTATGCACATGCGCAAGAATGCAGGCCGCGGCCTGGCACTGGTCACCGAGTTGGTGCATGAGATTGCCATGAAGAACCAACCCAACGCGGTTGGAGCGATTGGGCATATCGATGTTTATCCCAACTCGCGCAACGTGATCCCGGGTAAGGTGGTGTTCACGGTCGACCTGCGCACGCATCTACTTGACAAGCTGGAAGCTATGGTTGCCGAGTTTAACGAACGCGCGCCTGGGCTCTGTGCAGGGATCGGAGTGGAGTTCTCCTCCGAGATCGTCGGCCAGTTCAACCCACCCGCCTTTGATGAGGCCTGCGTAGTGGCGATCCGCGATGCGGCAGAACGGTTGGGTTATTCGCACATGGATATTGTGTCTGGCGCGGGCCATGACGCCTGCTGGATTAATGACGTGGCGCCCACGGCGATGGTTATGTGTCCCTGCGTGGATGGACTGTCGCATAATGAGGCGGAAGAAATTTCCCCCAAATGGGCCGCAGCCGGGGCGGACGTGCTGATGCACGCGGTGCTGGAGACAGCAGAGATTGTAGAGTGATTGGGGGCCAGCCCCCAAACCCCCGGAGTATTTTTGGAAAAGTGAAAGCAATGCTGTTGGGCAATGACATGAGGGAGATAATGAAATGACCACCAAAGTCATCAAGAACGGCACCGTTGTGACGGCAGATCGGCAATACAAGGCCGATGTCATGATCGAGGATGAAACAATCAAGGAGATTGGTGAGGGCCTTTCCGGCGACGAATACATCGACGCTGAAGGTGCCTTTGTGATCCCCGGCGGGATTGACCCGCACACGCATCTGGAAATGCCGTTCATGGGCACCACCGCGGCCGAGACTTTCGAATCCGGCACGTGGGCGGCCGCTGCGGGTGGCACTACAATGTTGATTGATTTCTGCCTGCCAGGTGCCGATGGATCGATCAAAAACGCCATTAACGAATGGCACCGTAAGTCCGCGCCACAGATCTGTGCCGATGTCGGCTATCACATGGCGATTACCGGCTGGAATGAAGACATCTTCAATGAGATGAAGAGTGCTGTTGAAATGGGCGTGAACTCCTTCAAGCACTTCATGGCCTACAAGGGCGCGTTGATGGTTGAGGATGATGAGATGTTCGCCTCCTTCCAGCGCTGCAAGGAGTTAGGCGCGTTGCCGATGGTGCATGCCGAAAATGGCGACGTGGTGGACCTGCTGCAGAAGGAAATGCTGGCCAAGGGCATCACAGGGCCAGAAGGCCACGCCTATTCCCGCCCGCCAGAGGTAGAAGGTGAGGCCGCGAACCGTGCGATCATGATCGCCGATGCCGTGGGCACGCCGCTTTACATTGTACATGTGTCCTGTGAGCAGGCCCATGAAGCAATCCGTCGCGCACGCCAGAAAGGCCACCGGGTCTACGGCGAACCACTTGCACAGTTCCTATGCCTCGATGAAAGCGATTATTTCGAGAAGGACTGGGACTACGCCGCCCAGCGCGTCATGTCCCCGCCCTTCCGGGGCAAGGAGCATCAGGACGGGCTTTGGGCTGGTTTGGCATCAGGATCTCTTCAGGTCGTGGCCACAGACCATGCGGCCTTCAACACCGAGCAGAAGCGCATGGGGCGCGACAATTTCTGCATGATCCCCAACGGTACTGGCGGGCTGGAGGAGCGCCTTGCTGTACTCTGGACCCAAGGCGTCGAAACCGGACGCCTAACGCCCGAGGAATTCGTCGCCGTCACATCGACCAATATTGCAAAGATCCTCAATATTTATCCCAAGAAGGGTGCGCTCGTGCCAGGGGCAGACGCGGATGTGGTGGTCTGGGATCCTAAGCTTAGCAAAACGCTGTCAGCCTCGACCCAGAAATCCGTGCTGGATTACTCGGTCTGGGAAGGAATGGAGGTGACGGCACAGGCACGCTACACCCTCAGCCGGGGTGAGGTCATCTGGGCCTGGGGTCAGAATTCGCAGCCCCAGCCCGGCAGGGGCCGCTTCGTACCACGCCCGGCGTTTTCATCGGCCGCGGCAGCACTATCGAAGTGGAAAGAACTCAACAGCCCGCGCAAGGTGGAACGTGATCCACTCAACATTCCGGCGGGGATTTAATTTGAGGGGGGCACGATTTGCCCAGTTATCCGCGTGACGAAGACCCTTAGGATTGATCTTGACCCATAGGATAAACAGCGCTCGTCTTGGCCCCCGAGCCGAGACCTCATGCGAGTGGGGCGGATGGCCCCGGGTTAAGCCCGGGGCGGTGTTTCAAGGCTTGCGAAGAGGCCCATCACTAAGGCACCAGTGCCTCCAACTCTGGCAACAGAACTACGCTTTCCTGTTCATGGGGGTCGGTGCGTGCAATGACCGCAACCGCCGGAACATCGCCTTTATTGATGGGCAGGTGCGGGACGTCCGCGGGGATATAAACCATATCACCGGCCTCTGTCGTCATGAAATTCTCGAGCTGGTCCCCCCAATACATCACGGCGGACCCGGACAGAACGTAAATGGCCGTTTCATGCGTTTCGTGCTTGTGCGCTTTTGCGCGGCCACCCGGCGGTACTGTCAGCAGGTGCATGCAAATGCCATCAGATCCGGCGGTCTCTTTAGATATGCCTTCGAAGTAATCAAAACCCTGCTTACCGGAATAGGTACCCCCGGCGCGCAGTTTCAGACAGGGTTTGATGGCGCTATCGTCCATGGCGGTTCTCTCTCGTTGGGGCAAGGAAAGTAAAACACGATGACGGCGCAAGAGCCAAACAAAAGCGTAATCGCGGCGCGGGATTTGAGCCTGACGTTTCAGACAAATGATGGACCGGTGCATGCGCTCAAGGACGTCAATCTTGACGTGGCAAAGGGCGATTTCGTCAGTTTCATTGGCCCATCGGGCTGTGGCAAGACGACCTTCCTGCGTTGCATGGCCGATCTGGAACAGCCCACGGGCGGGACCATCACCGTCAACGGTGTCAGCCCAGAAGCCGCCCGCATGGCACGCGCCTATGGATATGTGTTCCAGGCGGCAGGGCTTTACCCGTGGCGCACTATTGGCGGTAACATTCGTCTGCCACTTGAGATCATGGGCTATGACAAGACCGATCAGGATTCCCGTGTTAAACGCACGCTGGAATTAGTCGATCTGGCGGGGTTCGAAAAGAAATTCCCCTGGCAGCTGTCTGGCGGGATGCAGCAACGCGCCTCGATTGCCCGCGCGCTGGCCTTTGATGCCGATCTGCTCTTGATGGATGAACCGTTTGGCGCACTTGATGAAATCGTACGTGACCACCTCAACGAACAGCTTCTCAAGCTGTGGGACAGCACCGGCAAGACGATCTGTTTCGTTACCCATTCGATACCCGAGGCAGTCTATCTGTCGACTAGGATAGTCGTGATGTCGCCGCGCCCAGGCCGGATCACAGATGTGATCGACAGCCCCCTGCCGAGGGAGCGCCCGCTGGACATACGCGACACACCTGAATTTCTCGATATCGCGCATAGGGTGCGTGATGGCCTACGTGCGGGGCATAGCTATGACTAACCCGGACGCATGCCACAGCTGCATACTGGGGGCGGGCTTACTTGCGTAACTTCGTCCCAATACTCACGGTTCTCGCCGCAATCCTTGCCGTTTGGTACGCCTCTGTTGCGCCGATGAACATCCGCGTAGCTCTCGATCAGGCGGAGCGCAGCGGGGCCACAATCCAACCCAACACCTCGGTTGAGCGGCGCTCCACATCTGTATGGCGCCTGATGCTAGACAATTCAGAGCATATCCAAACGGGTTACGCCCTCGATCGTCCGCGCCTACCCACACCACAGCAAGTGGGGCAGGAGTTGTGGAAAACGACCGGAAAGATGGTGCAGCGAGGGCGGGCCTTCTCCAAACGGTCCCTGATCCTGCATGCCTGGCTGACGATGAAATCCACCCTGTCAGGTTTCCTGCTGGGTACGGCATTCGGCATAATAGGCGCGGTCGCCATCGTCTATTTCCGCGTCATGCGGATGAGCCTGATGCCCTGGGCTATTATCAGCCAGACGATTCCAATCGTGGCGCTTGCGCCGATGATCATCGTGCTGTCCTCGCAAATGGGGATCGAGGGGCGCGGGCTGCCCAAGGCGATCATTTCGGCCTATCTGTGTTATTTCCCGGTACTGGTGGGCATGACCAAGGGGCTTCAATCGCCTGCCCTCGCACAACTTGATTTACTGCGGACCTACAGCGCCTCTGGCTTGCAAAGCTTCCTTAAACTGCGGCTTCCAGCATCAGTCCCATATCTATTCACCTCACTTAAAGTGGGAATTGCTGCAGCGCTTGTGGGTACCATTGTTGGTGAGCTGCCAACCGGGGCTATCTCGGGCCTTGGTGCGCGTATCCTGATCGGTGATCAGTTTGGCACGCCACTGGCCATCTGGTCCGCACTGATCGCAGCAGCAATCCTCGCTGGCATACTGGTGACTTTGCTGGATCTAACGCAACGGATCATTCTAAAGCGCATGGGGATGAGCACATGAACTGGCTTATCTTCGCTATCCTTTTTTGGCTGGGGGCCTGGGCCCTAAATGTGTGGCTTGCAAGGTCGCAGTGGTACAACACACGCGTCGTCCGTATCGCGGTACCTCTTCTTTTCGGGCTTACGTTAATAGTGCTCTGGGAAGGGTTGGTCCGCGGACTAAACGTGTCCCCAATTATCTTGCCCGCCCCTTCTGTGGTGGCAGAAACTTTCGCACAATCAACTGATATTCTGTGGGCAGATTTCACGCAGACAGTGCTGAAAGGTGCGTTGTCCGGTTTCATGATTGGATGCCTGTCAGCCTTCTTTCTGGCCATCATAATTGACCGTTCAAGTTTTTTGACACGTGGTCTTTTGCCCATTGGGAATTTTGTAGCGGCCCTGCCAATTGTTGGCATTGCCCCAATCTTGGTTAGCTGGTTCGGCTTTGACTGGCAGTCCAAATCGGCAGTGGTCGTGGTAATGGTTTTTTTCCCAATGCTGGTGAACACTGTACAGGGCCTGCGCGAAACCGACCAAATGCAACGCGACCTCATGCACACTTATGCCGCGGGCTACTGGACCACACTAACCAAGCTGCGGCTACCAGCGGCAATGCCGTTCATCTTCAATGGCCTTAAGATCGCCACCACACTGGCGCTGATTGGGGCCATCGTTGCTGAATATTTCGGCTCTCCGACGCGGGGCATGGGGTTTCGCATCTCAACTGGCGTTGGCAGCTTGTCTATTGATCTGGTTTGGGCTGAAATTTTCGTGGCCGCTCTAGCCGGATCCGGATTTTACGGCGGGGTTGCGTTGATCGAACGCGCTGTGACATTCTGGCACCCATCACAACGGGGCCGGGCATAACCCAAAAAGATGATCCAACAAGGGAGACTAGCAATGAAGACGATAGCCAAAACACTCGGCCTTGCAGCCGTCGGTGTCTGGGCCGGTATGGCGCAGGCAGCAGATGACGTGACGCTGCAACTAAAGTGGGTCACGCAGGCCCAGTTCGCAGGCTACTACGTGGCTGCTGACCAGGGTTTTTACAAAGAGGAAGACCTAAACGTCACCATCAAACCTGGTGGGCCGGATATTGCGCCTGCGCAGGTGATCGCTGGTGGTGGCGCTGACGTGGTTCTGGACTGGATGCCATCGGCGCTGGCCAGCCGCGAGAAAGGCCTGGCGCTGGTCAACATCGCCCAGCCGTTCAAAAGCTCGGGCATGATGCTGACCTGCCGTAAGGATGCCGGTATCGAAAGTCCCGAGGATTTTGCCGGCAAGACACTGGGCGTATGGTTCTTCGGCAATGAATACCCGTTCCTGAGCTGGATGAGCCAGCTGGGCCTTTCCACCGAGGGTGGCGATGACGGCGTGACCGTACTCAAGCAGGGCTTCAACGTAGATCCGATCCTACAGGGTCAGGCAGCCTGTGTATCGACCATGACCTACAACGAATACTGGCAAATCATTGATGCGGGCCTATCACCGGATGACCTGGTGGTATTCAAGTATGAGGATCAGGGCGTCGCCACACTGGAAGACGGCATGTATGTGCTTGAAGAAAACCTGGCTGACCCGGCCTTTGCCGACAAGATGGTCCGCTTCGTCCGTGCCTCCATGAAAGGCTGGAAATGGGCCGAGGAAAACCCCGATGAGGCTGCACTGATCGTGCTGGACAACGATGAAACCGGCGCGCAGACAGAACAACATCAGAAGCGCATGATGGGCGAGATTGCTAAGCTGACAGCAGGCTCTGACGGCACGCTGGACCCGGCGGACTTTGAGCGTACGGTGGCATCACTGATGTCGGGAGGTTCTGATCCAGTGATCACGGCGCATCCAGGTGATGCGGCATGGACCCATGCAATTACGGATGAAGCTTTGAACTAAGCGAAACATCCAAGCCGAACCCCGAAAGAGGCGCCAAACGGCGCCTCTTTTTGTGCGCGAACCCAATCCCTAAGGACGGACGAGCACGCCGAGATAAACCAGAAAAATGAATGCTTTATTCAAAAGCCACCCTATGCTACGTTCCCGACAATTATAAAATGACCAGCCGGAAAACCGGCGGTCCGAGGCAGAAACGAGCAGGTTCATGAGAGCCAAAACAGGACAGCCCCTTCGCTGGGCACTGATTTTATTTGCGTTGGTCTGGATGGTTGTTGTCGTCCCACTTGCGGCCGCGGCAGCCCCCTACGCGGCGCTCGTGATGGACGCTCGCTCGGGCGAGGTGCTCCATGCGCGCAACGCCGACACCCGGCTGCATCCGGCATCCCTGACCAAAATGATGACGCTATATGTTGTCTTCGAGGCCGTCGAAAACGGAGAGATCAGCCTTGACACGCCTGTAAAAATTTCCAAGTTTGCCGCCAGCGAACCGCCCAGCAAACTGGGGCTTAAGGCGGGGCAAAAGATCAAGCTGCGCTACCTGATCCGCGCGGCTGCTGTGAAATCCGCAAATGACGCCTCCACCGCACTAGCCGAAGCAATCGAAGGTTCAGAGGCGCGTTTTGCCCGCCGCATGAACCGTACGGCACGTGCCCTAGGCATGACGCGTACACATTTCAAGAACGCGCACGGCCTCACCGAGAAAGGCCATCTGTCGACCGCGCGCGACATGACGACCCTCGGCCGGCACCTGTTCTACGACTATCCGGATTACTACAACCTCTTCTCGCGCATCACGGCTGATGCCGGCGTGCGCCAGGTCAACCACACCAATCGCAAGCTGCTGCAATCCTATCGTGGCGCGGACGGGATCAAGACCGGCTATACCCGTGCGGCAGGCTTCAACTTGACCGCCAGCGCCGAACGCGGCGGGGAGCGGATTATCGCTACGGTCTTCGGCGGTCGCTCGACTGCAACGCGCAATGCAAAAGTGGCAGAGCTTCTGGATCTTGGCTTCAAGCGCGCACCTACACGCGTGACGCTCATGCGTCCCACGCCACCGCCCTACCTTGGCAAGGCCAATGACAACGACGTTCCGGGCGGCTTTGGCAAACGGGTGCGCATGGCATCCGCCGCTGCTGTCAAGCGCAGCCTCAGGCCACAGCTGCGCCCCCTGCGCGAACAGGACCTACTTGTTGCAGATACTGAAAACATCGACAAAGCCGTACAGGCCGCACATGAGCCCGTAGTTCTCGCCGATACTGCGCTGAACGACATACAATCTCGCACCAATCCCAACATATCACCCAAGACCCGCCCCGAAATGCTGATTGCCGCCAGTGTCATGCATGACACGAAAGAAGAAAGCGATCCAGCGGGCGACCCCGTGCGCACCGTAGTCGAGCGCGTTTCAACCTCCGGCGGGCGGCATTGGGGCATCACTGTTGGACGCTATGCCAGCCAGTATAAGGCACGGCAGGTCTTGCTTCAGGTCGCCCTCAACGAGATGTCGACCCTCGACGGCAGCCTGCGCAAGGTTATCCGCCGCCCAACGGGGTTTGACGCAAACTTCATGGGACTCACACGGGAAACAGCCGAATTGGCCTGTCGTCGCCTTCAGGCCAAGCAGGTCACCTGCTTCATGATCGAACCCGCAGGTTGACAGTACCAACGCCCCACTCACCCTCTGGCACAACGTACTCTTTCATGTGATAGAGCACCCCCATGTCAGAGGCCTATTCCCCCCCACAGGACCCACTGGATGTCCTGCATGCAGATCACGAATTGCTAGCGGTCAGCAAGCCTTCGGGACTTCTCTCCGTTCCCGGAAAGGGCCCAAATCTGGCTGATTGCCTTCTCGCGCGCGTGCAAGAGGCGTTTCCGACCGCCCTTCTGGTGCATCGGTTAGACCGGGACACATCTGGCGTAATGATTTTCGGCCTGACCCCACATGCCCAGCGCCATCTGGGGCTACAATTCGAAAAACGGCAAGTGCGCAAGATTTATGTCGCGCGGGTCTGGGGACGATTGGAAGCCAAGACGGGACTTGTCGACTTGCCCCTGATCGTCGACTGGCCCAACCGTCCGCGTCAGATGGTGTGCCACGAGACGGGCAAACCCGCCCAGACAGAATGGCGCTTGCTGCGCCAGTCAGACAAAGAAAGCCGTGTCCGCCTGATGCCAAAGACTGGCCGCAGCCACCAGTTGCGCGTCCATATGCAAAGTCTCGGTCATCCCATTTTAGGCGACCCGTTTTACGCGGAAGGCGAGGCTTTGAATTTTGAGCGTCTGATGCTGCATTCCGAGGAATTGCGGCTCAGGCATCCCGACGGTGGACTGGGTATGAAATTCCGCCAGAAGGCGCCATTCTAAAATTTGAATCTATAAAGACCGATACAGGGTCAATGGTTCACTCAAGGTTATTCTTCTGGATATAGGCCTCAAGCGCAGCCATCCCTTCATCCTGACCCGATCGTCCGAAACTGAGCCGGAAGCGGTCATTTGGCGTCTCGCCCAGCTCCGAGGAATAGATGGTACTTGCCAGGAAAAGTACACCGGCCTCCTCCACTAGCTTCTTGCAGAAGGCCTCGACCCCATCCCCCCCCTTGTAGCGCGGAAACGCCATGCAGGACCCATCCGGGCGGGTCCAGTCAAAGAGATCGGGATGACGGGCAAAGAAAGCATCCCATTTCGGCAGGTTTTGATCAATCAGCGCCCGATTGCGGGCTAGAATGGCCTCACGCGCCTTGAGCGCGATGATTGCCAGACGCTCACTCGGGCCAGAATTGCAAATCGAAAGGTAATGCTTCAGCCGCTCCATTTTTGATAGAATCGCACGGTTCTGACAGGCAATCCAGCCGATACGCAGACCCGGCAGACCATAGGATTTTGACATGACCCCAAGCGATAATCCTCGTTCGTAGACATCGGCAATAAACGGCAGATACTGCGCGCCACTGGGGCCAAGACCATTGAAAATCTCGTCATGCAAAATCCAGATCCCGTGCTTGCGGCACAAATCAATGAGCGCCTCATACCGGTCCAGCGAAAGGATCGCCCCAGTCGGATTGTGGGGAAAGTTGATCGTGACAAGCTTCGTGCCCGGTCGGATCGCATCAGCCACGCGGTCGATGTCGAGCGACCAGTCATCCTCAGGGTCAAGCGGCACACCTGTTGCCTCGCAAATCGCAAGAGGCAGCGTTTCATGGGATTGATAGTTGGGCGTCACCACGATGGCGTGACTGTCCTTTTCCAACAAAACCGTATTGGCTGCGAAGATCCCTTCGCTGGCGCCGGCAAAGCACAAGATGTTGTCTTGCGTCTGCGTAGCATATGTAGCTGCAATCGCATCTCTCAGATCAGGCGCACCAAAGGTCTCGGTATAACCCAACCACATTGTCTCAAACGCAATGCGATCTTCGTCTGAAGCGAGCGCTAGCAGGTCAGGCAGCGCGATGCTTTCTGCGTCAGAGGCGGTCATGTGATAGCGGGCGGAAAACTCCCACTTGGCAAAGTGAGTCTCAAGACGAAAATCGGGAAGGGTTGGCATAGGTGTGCGACCTTTCTGAGTTATCTGTCCCTGGCTAACTGATGTCAGCGTGCCGGGAAATGGCAAAGCGCGATCTGATCGAAGGTCTGCCCTTTCCGAACTGTCACTGATCCGCTACTTCTCGAAGAAGTGGAGCAGAAAAGGGTCCTGGATGAAACCCGTTCGCCTTCTATCGGGAATTCTGACCGTCGGTGTCTGGACCTTGCTGAGCCGCATCTTCGGCTTTGCGCGCGATGTCTTGATCGCGGGCCTGATCGGGCCGGGCGTGCTGATGGATGCTTTTGTCGCCGCCTTCCGCCTGCCCAACATGTTCCGCCGCTTCTTTGCTGAAGGAGCTTTTAACGCGGCCTTTGTGCCTATGTTTTCCAAACGCCTCGAAGCGCGGGCGGATGCCGAGGGGTTTGCCAGCCTTGCGCTCAGCGGATTAAGCTTTGTCCTTCTGATCCTGACTGCACTAGCCATGATCTTTATGCCTGCGCTCGTCTATGTGACAGCTGAGGGATTTTATGGCGATCCGCGCTTTGACATCACGGTGGAGTATGGCCGAATTGTTTTCCCGTACATTTTCTTCATATCTCTGGCTGCGCTTCTTTCGGGTGTACTGAACGCATCCGGGCGGTTTGCCGCTGCTGCTGCGGCGCCGGTGGTTCTGAACGTGATGCTGGTCATTGCCATGCTCTGCGCCTGGAAAATAGGCGGACAGGTGGTGCTTGCGCTGGTATGGACCATTCCCTTCGCAGGGATTGCACAGCTGATGCTGGTCTGGGTGGCGGCCAACAAGGTGGGCTTGCGTGTGAGACCAGTCCGACCCCGATGGACGCCTGAAATTGCACGCCTTGTGCGCGTGGCTATTCCGGCGGCATTGGCCGGTGGGGTTGTACAGATCAACCTGCTGGTAGGTCAGTTGGTGGCGTCGCATTACGAAGGGGCGATCAGCTGGCTTTATTCAGCGGACCGGCTCTACCAGCTACCGTTGGGCGTGGTGGGCATCGCTGTGGGAATTGTGCTGTTGCCGGACCTGTCACGGCGGTTGCAGGCGGATGACGAGGTCGGCGCGCGCATGGCATTTTCCCGCGCAAGCGAGATTTCGATGGCCCTGACCATTCCCTGTGCAGTGGCATTGACGGTGGTGCCCTTTCCCATCGTGTCGGTCCTATTTGAGCGTGGGGCCTTTTCGACCGATGACACCGCCGCCACGGCACTGGCCGTAACGATCTACGGGTTAGGACTGCCAGCCTTCGTCTTGCAGAAGACACTGCAGCCGCTGTTTTTCGCCCGCGAAGATACTAAGAGCCCGTTTCGCTATGCCGTGGTTGCCATGGTGGTGAACGCCGCGCTGGCGATTGGGCTAGCAATCTTCATTGGCTGGATTGCATCCGCAATCGCGACGACGGCAGCGGGCTGGGTGATGGTCTGGCTGCTGGCCCGCGGAACAAGGCCGATGGGCGATGTGGCTCGATTTGACGCGCAACTACGGCGCAGAATCTGGCGCGTGTGTCTTGCCTCTGCAGTGATGGGCGGGGCGTTATGGGGGTTTCTCGTCCTGTTCAACCCACTCTTTGGTCTGGGCGCTTGGCGTTGGGGCGCGCTTCTGGGGTTGATCCTGACAGGGATGCTAACCTACCTGCTGGCCGGACAGCTTTTTGGCGCGTTCCGGATGTCAGAATTCAGATCAGCCCTTAAGCGTGGGTGACAACCAGTAAACGAGCGACGCGCGCTACCTTTGCAGAAGTCGTTTTCGCACATGGTAAAGCCCCCCAGGTACCAGCACAAAAGACAGAAAGAAGCCGACCACGAACCCGGATATGTCTGCAATCCAGTCCGGCGCACCACCAAATAGCACCCCGAACACAAGCTGGATCGCCAATAAAACCCCGATCAGCGTGAAAGCGCGTACCTGCGGGCCGCCCACTTCCCCCAGCCGCAGCCACAGCAGACAAGTGAAACCCCCGATCAGCCCATAGACCCCTGGAAACGCGCCGATCAGCCCCGGCCCATCTGGACGCACAAGCCCGTAGACAACCGACCCAAGCACACAGGATGCAAAAAACAAAACCACCACTGCGACTTGGCTCATCCGCTCTCCCACGAACTTGCCTAGGGCCAGCGTCATCACGGCAGCAAAAATCATATGACTGAAACCACCATGAATGAACGGATAGGTAAAAGACCGCAGGACGTAATCCCACCGCAGCACCCCCGTTTCTAGCATCCAGTTAAACGCCTGGTTGCTGAAGCCATAGGTCTGAATGGCCGCCAGCCGCCAGCCCACCGCCTCTGGCCCGCCCACAATGCCCCGCGCACCCAGCATAAATGTTGCCTCGACCAGCGCCATGATCAACACAAGCACCATCACCACTGCCGGTAGTGGGTTCACCGGGCTTTCATCATACCTTTCAGTCGGCTCAGTCATCGACGCACTCTCCTTGACGCGGGTTGCGGCCAGAAGTAAGCGAGGCGAACGGAAATTTCCAGACGGAGCATCCTCATGACCGAGGGACAGCACACGCCCCGCGTTTTCTCGGGCATCCAGCCATCTGGCGGTCTGACGCTGGGCAACTACCTGGGCGCGATGAAGCGCTTTGTGGATATGCAGGATAGCGGGATAGAGACAATCTATTGCATGGTAGACCTACATGCCATCACCGTTTGGCAGGACCCTGACAAGCTGCGCCACGCCACGCGTGAGCTGTGCGCGGGTTTTATCGCCTCCGGTTTGGACCCGCAGAAATCCATCCTCTTCAACCAGTCCCAGGTAGCTGAGCACACACAGCTGGCCTGGATCTTCAACTGCGTGGCGCGCATGGGCTGGATGAAGCGCATGACACAGTTCAAGGACAAGGCGGGCAAGAATGCCGAAAATGCCTCACTTGGTCTTTTTGGCTACCCGGCGCTGATGGCTGCCGACATACTTGTTTACCATGCCACCCATGTGCCAGTTGGCGATGATCAGAAACAGCACCTGGAACTGACCCGCGACATTGCGATCAAGTTCAACAATGATTTTGGCGTAGATTTCTTCCCAGTCACAGAACCTGTGATCGAAGGCGCCGCAACGCGGGTGATGAGCCTGCGGGACGGCTCCAAGAAGATGTCGAAATCCGATCCCTCGGACATGTCGCGCATCAACCTGACCGACGATGCCGACACGATTGCCCGCAAGATCAGAAAGGCGAAAACAGATCCTGAGCCCCTGCCCTCCGAATTCAAGGGACTAGAGAACCGACCCGAGGCCCGCAACCTGGTGAACATCTACGCGGCCATGGCTGATCAGAACGTGGATGACGTGATGCGCGATGTGGGGGGCAAGCAGTTCGGGGAATTCAAGCCAATGCTGGCCGATCTGGCGGTGGAAAAGCTTGCGCCGATCTCGACCGAGATGGCCCGCCTGATGCAGGACAAGGCCGAGATCGACCGCATTCTAGCCGACGGCTCGGACCGAGCGCGCGCGATTGCGGCCCCAATACTGCATAAAACCTATCAGATTGTGGGTATGGTCGGCGCTTAGCGGCAAGGCATCCGCTTTCTCGCTAGATCAAGCGTACTTGCGTGCCGATCTGGACCATTTCGAACAGTTCGGCCACCATTTCATTGTAAAGCCCGATGCAGCCATCGGACGACCGCCGCCCGATCTTACGCGTGTCATGGGTGCCGTGAATCCGGTAATAGGGCCAGGTCAAGTGCATGGCGTGGGTGCCCATCGGATTGTCAGGACCCGGTGGCACAAGAGCAGGCAGCGAGGGGTCACGTTCACGCATTGAAGGTGTTGGTCGCCACATCGGGCCTTCAACCTTCCTGGTGATCTTCGTGTAACCCAGCCGCGTAAGTTCGGGACTGCGAGGCACAGAGGTGGGATAGAGGCGATAGGTGTCATCCACGCCCGACCAAAAATGCAATGCCTTGGAGGTGGTGTCGGCGACAATCGCGCCGCCTTCGATACTGTCGAAATGATCGCGCCAGTCGATGCTTTTGAAGCTAGACAGGTTACGCTTGGTAACCACTGGCCCCTCAGCGGCCTGCACAATCGCCGGTGCGACCAAAAGCGAGGCCCCAACCGCGAGAACTCCGCGGCGCGTTATAATCCTACTCATGGAGCTCTGTCCTCAAATTCGCGTTATGTTTCTGCTATGCATACAGCGCTCGCGCGCCCAATCTCTAATAACTTTCGGATAAATTATTCGTGTGCCGCCCTGACCCGGCGCCGCGCTCGTGACACGCTCAGCGCAGCAGGTACTTTTGACCAGAAAGAAGCTTCAAGGCAGGCGCTTCCATTTCTTTTTTTCACAAACACTGCGCAGGTTCAGGACGAAAAAGCCAACTGGAACAGCGCCTAGTTGAATATGTTCACTTGTGCACATAAAATTATAATTTTTACCAAATTGTGCTCAAATTTAATGCCACCTATGGTTTGAATAACACTCGGGAAAGGCACTTAAACCATGACATTATCTTTGCATCCTCGAACGCGGGTCGGGCATGTGCACCTAAAGGTCTTAGACCTTGATCGCTCCATTGCCTTCTATTCCGGCGTGCTTGGCTTCGAAGTTCAGCAGCGCTTTGGCGGAGAGGCCGCGTTTCTGTCTGCCGGGGGCTATCACCACCATATCGGACTGAACACCTGGGAGTCGCAGGGCGGCACCGCACCCCCTAAAGGACATACCGGGCTCTATCACACCGCGTTTCTCTATCCTGACCGTACCCAGCTGGCGGATGCACTGCGCCGGGTCACGGAGGCGGGTATCAAGAGCGAAGGCGCGTCGGATCACGGGGTCAGCGAAGCCATCTACATCTCAGACCCCGATGGCAACGGGGTGGAGCTCTACCGCGACCGCCCCAAACAGGAATGGCCATGCGACGCGGAAGGCAATCTTAGCATGACACGGGCGCGGCTGGATTTGGACGCTTTGCTGTCGGAAGCACCCTGAAGCAAACCTATGGACCAACGCTGTTTTCCCTCCTAACGTGCGAACGCAACAGCGAGGTCAGGCATGGCGACAGGTACAAATATCAGGACATACTTCAACGGCACGTGGCATGAGGGTGATATCCCCGTCATGAACGCTGCAGACCACGGTATGTGGCTTGGCAGCAATGTGTTCGACGGGGCGCGGTTCTTTGAGGGATTAACGCCTGACCTCGACAAGCATTGCGCACGGGTAAATGCCTCTGCCAAGGCGCTGATGGTCACCCCAACTGTAGGTGTCGAGGATATGGTTGCCATAATAAGGGATGGCCTGAAGGCTTATCCAAAGAATGCAGCCGTTTACATCCGGCCCATGTACTGGGCACTGGAGGGCGGCTATTCCGCCATCGTGCCTAAGGAAGGCGGCGGCACCGGCTTCGCGGTGAGCCTTGAACAAATTCCGATGGCCACGCCCGATGCCTCTGCCACGCTAACCCGTACGCAGTTCCGCAGGCCAGTGCTTGAAGATGCAGTGGTCAATGCCAAAGCAGCCTGCCTTTATCCCAACAATGCACGTATGTTGGCAGAAGCCCGGCGCAAGGGATTTGCCAACGCACTGGTGGCCGACGCCCTAGGCAACGTAGCAGAGGCGGCTACTGCCAATGTATTCGCGGTCAAGGATGGCGAGGTCTTCACCCCAGCCCCGAATGGCACATTTCTGGCCGGGATCACGCGCGCACGGCACATCATGAATTTGAAGGCCGATGGTGTCGCGGTGCATGAAAAAGTAATGTCATTCGCGGATTTTCATGAGGCCGATGAGGTTTTCTTGTCGGGTAACATGATGAAGGTGACGCCAATTACCGCCTTTGATGACACAAACTACCAAATTGGCCCGATTACGCGCCGGGTGCGCGAGATGTATTGGGACTGGGCTGGCTCATCAAAGGTCTGACTTTGCAACACAGGCCCCGAGCTTGACCCGGGGCCCCTGCAATCAAAGAATGATGTCTGCATCAAGACGGCCCTAGATCAAACCCGGTACGAGATGTCCAACGTCAGACATTTGGTGCGTTATTCAACCGTGATGGAAATCTGATCCGACATGACCGGTGGCACATGCGGGATGTGGTACTGGTCACCTAGAACCATCTGCAAAGTGTGGGTGCCGGGGGGCAGATCAAAGATCACCTCTGTCTGACCGCCACCGAAATGCTTGTGATTTTCGTCGTTGAAAACACCGTTTTCCGACATCTCTGCGTCATCAGCCCCGTCACCGAACGGAGCGCGGTCGATCAGCACGTGATGGTGTCCCGTGTTTTCCCAATCCGCCCCCGCCGGGGCGACGCCCATGCCTGACAGGCCGAAGACCACCTTAAAGGGGCTTGAAACGGTGGCACCATCCTCAAGGTTCACGAAATAAGCTACAGCCCCTTCAGGCGCGGGTGTCTCACCTGCATGTGCAAAACCGGTCAGCGCCAGCAGTGTGGCAGTAGTTGCAAATATGTTTTTCATATTTTCCTCCTCTATAATCACCCATTCAGTTATTTGGGTTCATGTAAATGTAACAGAACAGGGGTCAAAATTATTCGTTGGTTGGGCAAGAAAGATGCCGAGGCGGAAGTCCGGCAAGGCCTTCCGGCCTGTTTTCCGCGTCTCTGGCGGTTTTGCGCCTCTTTGACAGGGCGAAGGGAACTGGCCAATGATCTGGCGCAGATGACCTGTCTAAGGGCAATTGAAAAGGCCTCACATTTTCAGCCGGGCACTCATCTGGACCGCTGGCTTTTCGTCATGGCGCGCCGCATCTGGCTGAACGAGATCAGAAGTAGCTCTATCCGCAACGCAAGATCTTTCACCAATGCAGATGGTGAAGTCATCGCAGATGGAAAACCCGAGGCAGAAACGAATATTTTCGCGCGTCAGGTGTTTGCAAAAATGAACGCTCTGCCAGAGGCGCAGCGGGTTACAGCCCTCTTGGTCTTGGTAGAAGGCTATAAATACAACGAGGCCGCCGAAATACTGGACATTCCAATCGGGACAGTTATGAGCCGCGTTGCAGCAGCACGAAAAACACTGATCTCCCAATTGGAACCCGCAACGGGGACGGACCAATGACTGAACACTCTTTCTCAGATGACGATCTGATGCTTTATCTCGATGGAGAAGCCTCAGGCGATTTGAGCCAAAGGATCGAACTTGCGATGGGAACAGACGCTTCGCTGTCAGTGTATCTTGATCGGCTGAGCAGCGCGCAGAATACATTCATGACCACGCAGGAAGATATGCTTTCGCTTGCGCCGCCTCTCCCTGACCTACCACCTACGACCGGCACCATACCCGCCTGGAGCTTTGGACTAATGGGGCTGGCAGCAGGCCTTGTACTGGCCACCAGTATCACTTGGGCGGTTCTGGACAGGCCAGAACCCAGCTGGCGCGAGGTGGTGGCGAATTACCAATCACTCTATGTTACCGAAACCCTGGCAGGCGCTAAGGCGAGCCCAAAGGCCTCAGCAGAAAAACTGGCGGACCTCTCGGGCGTTCTAGGTCTGGACCTGACCAACCTACCCGAGATTGAAGGCCTCGACTATCGGAGGGCGCAGCATTTGGGCTACAAAGGCCATCCACTGGCGCAGCTTACCTATCTAACAGCAGATGGTGGACCTGTGGCCTTGTGTATCATCCACACGGGCGGTGAAAGCAGTGGCATAACTGTTGATGTTCTAGAGGGCATGGATGCTTACAGCTGGGTCGAGAACGGCTTTGGCATCCTGCTAATCGGCCCACCGGGCGACAACACCCTGCCCGACGCAGCTAAAGTATTTCAAAATGCGTTGCGCGCCTCTGACGCGTGATCCTTTATTTGTTTCCTCGCCACTAACGATCCCAAGGAAAACCCTGATATTGTCCGGCACCTGCCCCAGTTGTGCCCGAATTTTCCACGACAACAATCTTCGTTAGAAAGAGTATAAGAGGTATCGAGCATGGATCGCCTTACCGAAATGGAGGCATTTGCGACAGTCGTGGATCAGGGTGGGTTCACAGACGCAGCGCGCAAGATGGGAATTTCCAAATCTGCCGTGTCCAAACACGTCTCATCACTTGAGGCGCGCCTTGGTGCGCGCCTTCTGAATCGCACCACGCGGCGTGTCAGCCCGACCGAGATAGGCTTGGCCTATTACGACCGCGCACTGCGCGTTCTCAATGATGCGGGAGAGGCGGACGCCCTGGTCAGTTCCATGCAATCAGACCCTTCCGGCCTTTTGCGTATCTCGGTTGCGACTGATTTCGGGGTCAACCATCTGAGCCCCGTCTTAGGTGAATTCCTGGATGAATTCCCAGACATCACAGTGAACATGGTGCTTAACAACCGCTACGTGGAACTTATTTCCGAAGGGTTTGACATGGCTATCCGCATCGGGGAGCTGGAAGATAGCACGCTTAGGGCCCGAAAGCTGACCGAAACCACCAAGCGCATGATCGCCAGCCCGACCTATCTTGCGAAATATGGCCGCCCGTCCAAGATCGACGACCTCAACGAACACAAGCTGCTACATTACTCCAGCCAGGCCAATGGCTCTGTCTGGAAACTGACCGCGCCTTCGGGTGAAAAGCGCCAAGTCCGCACGGCTGGGGGGCTGTCAGTCAATGACGGGCAATCCCTGCTCAACGCCGCGATCTCGGGCCTTGGCATCGCCTACTTGCCCAGCTTCCTTTACGCAGGCGCCATGAAAGACGGCATCATTGAAGATGTGATCCCCGATCTGCCGCATGAGACACAAGGCATCTACGCTGTCTACCCACCGGGCCGTTTCACGCAGCCCAAGGTCCGCGCCTTTATCGACTTCCTGGTTAACGCCTTTGCCGACAAAGGTCCGACCAACTGGTAACCAATTCCGTCCGCCAGACTTGGCCAACTTCTCCCGGCAATACCCCGTGTGTTGCCGGGATTTTTCGTGTTGCACACATGATGTGCGGCCCTCGCACTTGTATTTGGCCCGGTACATGACACCTTTGCTGCACCACGCGATCAATAAGGAACAGACACCATGGCAAATCTCAAACTGCTGACCATCTCAGGCTCTTTGCGCAAGGGGTCGTTTAACCGCAGACTTCTTGCCAACGCGGTGGAAGCATTTGGCCCAGCGGATGTGACCGAGGCTGATCTGAACTTGCCACTTTATGATGGCGATCTGGAGGAGGCCAAGGGGATCCCGGAGCTGGTTCAAACCCTTGCCGATCAGATCAAGGCGGCCGATGCGATCGTGATCGCATCGCCCGAGTACAACAAGGGCATTCCCGGTGTGCTGAAAAACGCGCTCGACTGGGTCAGCCGCGTGCCGGGCGGAGCGTTCAAGGGCAAACCCACGGTGGTTTTGTCAGCTGCAGCAGGCCGCACGGGCGGCGAAACCGCGCATTATATGGTGGTAAGCTGCCTTCTGGCCCATCAGCCGCACCTTCTAGCCGGGCCGATGGTGCTGATCGCGGGCGCCGATAGGGAGTTTGACGAGAACGGCAAACTGACCAATGAGAGATACCTAAATACGTTGGTGACCCGCATGCAGGCACTGCGCGAAGCGGCGGGCTGAGGTCAACCCAAGCGGTTGGATATCTCAATCAGGTTGCCATCCGGGTCTCGCAGATAAATCGACACAAGCGGTCCCGTTGACCCTGTCCGCGGTACGGGGCCGTCTTCGATTACAACACCATGTTCGCCCAAATGCTCTTGCCATGTACAAAGTGACACCTCGGTCAAAAAACACAGGTCTGCACTACCGGGCAAGGGCCTGCGCGCCTTTGGCTCAAACTCCGCCCCCGCCTGGTGCAGGTTGATCTTCTGCCTCCCGAATTTCAGCGCCCAACGGGTCGTGCGGTCAGTTGGAGTAAACTGTTCCGGCTCCATACCCAAAACATCTTGGTAGAACGCAACAGTAGCCTCAAGATCGGTGACTGTGAGCACAAGATGATCGAAGGATGAGAGCTTTGGCATAAGGATTGCAGTCCATTTTTTTCGCGCGTAGCGTTCGAACATGACCACAAATATTGTCACCAGAACAGACCAGATTGATCCAGACCGCGCCCGCGGGCTACAAGCTACGCTGGGCATGACGCCAGACCTCACACACGGCGATGCGCTGCCGCCGTTCTTCCATCAGCTTTATTTCTGGGACCCGCAGCCGCCGGCGATGCTGGGGCGCGATGGACACCCCAAAACGGGCGGGCTGATCCGGGATATGGGCCTGCCCCGGCGCATGTGGGCAGGTGGCCAACTTGAGTTTCACGCCCCCCTAATCGCGGGAGAGGTAGCGGAGCGTCGAACGATCTTTGACAAGGCAGAACACAAGGAAGGAAGGACAGGCCCACTTGGCTTCGTGAAGCTACGCCATGAAATCTGGCAAAGGGGCGTGCTGAAAGTCACGGATCTGCAGAGCCTGGTCTATCGCGAGGACCCGAAGCCAGAACATCAAGTGGCGCCGCCAATGGCCCCGATGGACGAGGATCACGCAGAGGCAGTCCAGTTCGATATGACCATGCTGTTTCGGTACTCGGCGCTGACCTTCAACGGTCACAGGATCCACTATGATCCCGCTTACGCGCGGGAGGTAGAGGGGTATTCTGGTCTGGTTGTCCACGGCCCACTTCTGGCACAACTGCTGATCCTTTTGGCCACAAGGCAGATGGGTAACCTAAGGCGGTTCCGGTTTCGCGGCACATCAGCCCTCTGCCTGCCAGAACAGGCGGAGCTATGCTGGACTAAGGAGGGCAAGCTTTGGGTCAGGGCCGAGGACGGACGAATGTGTCAGGAAGCACTGGCCAGCACATAGTCCTTTAGCGCCTGGCTGAGCCAATTGTAGGCAGAACTGAGGAGCTACGCTCGTCCTTTGAAAGATTTCGGGATGTCGCTTTACTCGTTGGACACAAGTTTCAAAGTGCCGCCAACTAGCTCTTCCGAAAACGGCACAGGCAAAGGGTCTTTGCCAAGCCTAGCGCGGTAAACCGGCAGGCTTTCAGCCACGCGCATCACGTAATTCCGCGTCTCGCGGAACGGTATATGTTCGATCCAATCGATGATATCCGCACCCGGCTGGCGGGGGTCGCCATATTCCTCCATCCAACGCACTGGGCGTCCCGGGCCAGCGTTGTAGCCGGCGGAAACCATTATCACATTGCCATCAAATCGTTTCACCAGCTTTGCCAGGTATTCCGACCCAAGCTGCGCATTATAAGCCCAGTCGGACAGGACCCGAGACCGGCTATGGGTGATACCAAGGTCGCGTGCCACATCCTTGGCAGTGCCGGGCATGAGCTGCATCAGCCCCTGCGCACCAGCACCACTGACCACGCTTTTGTCAAACTCGCTTTCGCGCCGGGCAATAGCCAACGCCAGTTCATCCTCTACCGGTAGAGACATCTCGGTCAACGGGTGCAGCGCATAGTATGGCCCCGGCACCACAAGGCCGCGCTTGGCGGCAGCCTTACCGATCATAACTTGTAAATGAGGCTGGTTGAGGTCCTGCAATGCAGCACCAAGAAGCGCCAGATTGCCCTCATCTAACACAGCGGCTAGGGCAACAAAATATTGTTCCGCACGCGAAATCCGGTTCATCGAGGCCAGAAGCACCCCCGCCTTGAAGACATCCCATTGCGCAAATTCCGCCGCTCGCCAGTCGCTCTCGGGCGCGATACCACGTAGCTCATCCATCAGTGGGATACCCGCCTTTTCAGCAGCCAGAAGGCCATAAAAACTTGTCTGATACTGGCCCCCAAACGCATAGGATATCTGCGCAGCCTCCAAATCGCCCATGGCCTCCTGCGCACGGCCAATCCAATACCCGGCACGTCCCAGTGAAATAGGAGAGGCCACCGCGGCGCGGAACCTCTGGAAGTGATCTAGCGCCAGTTCCGGAGCTTCGAGATACCGCAGCGCGATATAGCCTGAAATCCATTCCAGATCGGCATAGGGCCAACCTTCCACCATCTGGTGGCTGGAGGCGATCTTGTACGCGAGGTCTGGCTCACCGGCGCGCATCTTGGTACGGGCCAAGTTGCGCCGCCAGCCAGACCAACGATCGGCCTGACCAAGGCCACCTTCAATCGCACTCATCTTCAAAAGCAGCTCTATAGCCTTAACGTCCCGATCCTTGCGGATGTGCTGGTCGAACCGGGCATAAGCGATGCCCGGCTCGGTCTTTGCGCCCTTGGGCAGGTCGCTATCCTTAACCGTTTTGCCTTCTTCGATGCTTTGACGCGCCTGCGCCAGCTTACGCCTATCTTCATCGACAAGCGGCAGCATCAGTTTGACATCTTTAAGCCCCCGCCACAGCGCCATATCCAACCGCGCGGCGTGGTGATCCTTGAGAAGATCGCCGAAGGCATCAATGAAGGCGTTATGCTCTGCCGTGGTCAAGTCCAGCGTGCGCCAGGCCAGAACGAGAGTGGCCTTGGCTTCCCCCTCCTGCCCAGTTTTGGCCAGCGCTCCAGCAAAGCTGAGCGCGCCAACACCGGAGCCAGGGGAATAATCTTGATAGAACGCCAGCACCTGATCGGGGGTACCGGTCGACATCACCTCTTCATTGCGACGGCGCAACTGGTCAAGGCCGGGCCAGATCGGTTGGGCGTCAAGGAAGGCCAAAAGATCGGACGGTGTGCCAAGGCGGGCGTAGAGCCGCATATAGTCAATAATGGCCCGCCCCGCCGTGCCTTCGCGCGACGCAATTTCAGACGCCTCGGCCCATCGCTGATCTGACGCCGCCGAAAGAGCCATTTCCATCGCATGCGGAGGGCGCACAACGTTATCATCAGCCAAAGCCGGTAAGACCAGGCGGCTAAGCAAAGCAATAACAACAATGGTGCGCACCATGTCTTGCATTTCCCCGCGCTGCAAAGGATAGACGTTTGCAACTTAGGCGCGCGGGACCACACCGTCCACTCACAACCTTGGCAGGTGGGCGGTTTGGCGCTACATCAACGCGCGAGTTCATCCCTGTCGGGGTCCGGTTTCCGTGGCCCTGTAGAAACTACAAAAAGGAGTGTATCATGTTCAAAGGATCTTTTCCTGCCCTGGTCACGCCGTTCAAGAACGGCGAGCTGGATTTGGATACGCTCAAGAAACTGGTCGAATGGCATGTGTCCGAGGGCAGCCATGGCCTTGTGCCAGTGGGCACGACCGGCGAAAGCCCAACGCTAAGCCATGATGAGCATGACCTTGTGGTCGAAACCGTGGTTAAGGCTGCCGCGGGACGTATCCCGGTGATTGCTGGTGCGGGGTCTAACAATACCGCCGAATCCGTGCGTCTCGCCCAGCACGCACAGAAGGCGGGGGCGAATGGAATTTTGGTGGTGACGCCCTACTACAACAAGCCCACGCAAGCCGGATTAATTGCCCATTTCACTGCTGTGCATGATTGCTGTGATCTACCTATCATCATCTACAACATTCCCGGTCGGTCCGTTGTGGACATGAGCCCAGCCACGATGGGCGAGCTAGCCAAGCTGCCACGGATTGCAGGCGTAAAGGACGCCACGGGCGATCTGGCCCGCGTCAGCGACCAGCGCATGAGCTGCGGCAAGGATTTCATCCAATTGTCGGGCGAGGATGCTACCGCGCACGGGTTCAATGCCCAGGGCGGTGTCGGCTGCATTTCGGTGACGGCCAATGTGGCGCCCAAGATGCTCAGCCAGATGCAGGAAGCGACACTGGCCAATGATTACGCCACCGCGCTTGAGATCCAGGATCGGTTGATGCCGCTCCACAAGGCGATCTTTACGGAGCCGGGTCTCGTGGGCGCGAAATATGCGCTTTCACGGCTTGGTCTTTGCGGGGAAGAGGTGCGGTCACCGCTGACGCCGCTGACCGATGGCACGCGGGTCCTGGTGGATGACGCAATGCGCCATGCCGGGTTGATCAACTGATCACACGCGCGCTCGTCCGCCCTTGCGGGTCGGCCTCGCGCTTGGCGGCTTAGTCCTGCTTGACCGTGATACCCAGGCGCTGCGCCTTTGCAACCGCCTGGGTTCTGGAACGCACCTCCAGTTTGCGGAACACTTTCTTGAGGTGGTAGCGGACCGTGTCGACGGACACCCCGAGGGTTTGCGCAATCTCGGGGTTGGACGCTCCTGTCATAAGTACCTTGAGGCAGGCCAGCTCTTCACCCGTGAAATCAACCTCCGGACCTGGGCCTGTTGCCGCCCGAGCCCCCCAAAACACGGCATCGGCGCGGGCCACGGTCAGGGCGCCCAGAAAAAACACCCTGTCGCGGGTTCGTTCAAACATAGCGCCTTGCGATGTACCCTTCATGTAGACCGTTGCAAATCGCACATGGCCAGGTGTGTTGTATGGCATCAGCCAGGCATGCCGGATGTTCCAGACATTCAGGGTCCCAAGCTGCAGGGAGGTGATCACGGTCAGCTTTGAGGACCGGAGCATGGCGTGATAATCCACCGGCCCGGCCCCTGCGACCATCGCGGCATATGTCGGATCGCCCGATGGCCAGTTGCGCGGCAGATACGTCTGGTAGTCGCCTTCGAAGTAGTTGCACTTGAAATACTCATAGGCACCCGGCCCTTCGTCGATCCGCGCGTGATCAATCGAGCCGAAATCGTAATAGGTATAGCCCAGCCCGGTCAGCTCTGCCTCGAAGGCTGCGCCAATCTCCTCAAAGCTGCTCGATGCGGCCAGCCTGGTTTCATACGCGCGATCCCCGGTCATGGCCCCCCTCAGTTGAACGGTATGGTCACGCTGACATTCAGACCATAGCTGACCTGCCCCTTCTCGAAAGCCGATATTGTCCCGCCAAGGGCATAGCTAGCCCCGCTGTCCCCAAGAATACTTAGCCCGACACTGGCATTGGCCCCGAAGACCCCCGCACTGGAAATTGTGCCATTAGGCAAGAGGAAAGAGGTTGTGTCGCTCAGATTGGCGATCAGGGTCAGGCCCGCGCTTGGCGTATAGGTTCTGCCAACGCGTGCATCCTGGATGGTCCTGGACACGGACACCCCGCCCGAGACCGACACCCGGTCGGTCGTCTGATCCGGTGCCACTGTCCCGTCGGACAACAGGAACGCCTTTTGATCGACATGGATATAGTTGGCCCCGAAGCTGGGCACGATGTTGACGTCACCGCGTGTCAGCTGACCCGACAGTTCCGCCTGCGCGGCGAAGGAATTGACCTCTGGGCTGCCGGTTGTCGTGATGCCGGGCTGGACGAAGACCGCATCGATGTCACTGGTTGTATAAGCCCCGACCAGTTTGTAGAACAGGCTTTGGCTCAACCGGCCCTGCACGAAGGTGGCGAGAGAGGTTGTATCTGCCTCCGTCGTGCCGGATGCCCCGCTGAGGTCGCTTTTGGCAAAGCGCGTGGCCAGGCCTATGGTCGTATCCGGGGTCAGATCCCAGCTTAGTCCACCAGCGAGGGCCATCGTCTCCCCGTCCTGGCCGATGCCTGTGCGATCATCGCGGTGGAAAATCACGTTGCCACCCAAGAAGAAATTCAGCCGTGGATCAAGGCCCGTGTCCATGTTGCGTGTACTGATGGAGAATGAAAGCTGCTGACCCCGCGCAATATTCTGTGCGGCAAGATCAACAGGGCGCGCGGTGCTGTCCGGTGGTAATAGTGAATTGTTCTGGTCCTGGAGTTCCTTATCCTGGAGTTCCTTACATTCCTTTTCGAGCGCCTCTATCTTCCTTTCAAGTTCACTGATGTCTGAGTTGAGGCCATTGAATTCGTCCCCAAACTGCAAAACGAACTGTTTGACCGTTTCTTCCCGAAAACCCTCGAACTGGTCACGCAATTGGCCCAAATCACCGGATCCAGCCAATTGGTCCTGCTCGTCCCTCAGGGCATCAATCTTGGCCTGTTCTTCGTCAGCCCGGCGTTGCGAGTTTTCGACGGTTTCGTCCAATCTCTCTATAAGCGCTTTCTGATCAGCGATTTTTTGGTCAAGTTCCGGTGTCGCTCCGTCCTCTTGCCTGGTTTCTTCCGCATCGCGCAGAATGTCTTTCTGGAGCCGTCGGTTGCTTTCATGCAGGCCGGTCGTTTTATCAAACAAGGCTCGGTTTTCTCGCGTATCTTCTATCTGGCGATTGATGTCCGCAGATTTCTCCAACGCCACCTGCAGGTCTGGGGAGTTCAAAATGGCCTGTGCGATAGGTTGTTGAACAGGGTCAATAATGTCGGGCCCATTACGCGCGGCTTCAAGAAACTTCTCGGCTGCGTCCCGAAGACCCTCTGGGGTATTCAACTCGATTGAAACGGCTTGTGTAATAGGCTGGAACTGCGCATCCAGCTGTGCCAACCGGGCTTTCTTGGCCGCTAGTTGGGCACGCAGCCCTTCAAGTTCATTTTCTTTACAGGCACCGGTCGTTTCTGCCTGTGCTGCAGGTTGCTGTGCTGGTGCTGCGGCGGGAACCGGATCAGGTGCCGGCGGAGGAGCAGCCGGCTCAACGGGGAAAATGAAGGGATCAACCGGAACACCGCTCGGATCGGGGATGAAGAACGCATCCCCCAGATCCCCTGCAAAGCCGGGAATGAAGTTTTCGATCAGTCCTCGGATCTGATCACTGGCGGCCTGTCCATTGGCACTGGGCGGTGGCGGAGGAGGAGGTGTGACCGGGGTTTCTTCCTCGTCGTCGGAGCCCGCATCATCACCCGTTTCTGTCGGTGTTTCAGGGGCCGGATCTGTCGTGGAGTCGTCGCCCGTATCGGTGCCGCCCCCGGCATCTGTACCGCCACCCGTATCCGTGCCGCCGCCCGTGTCTGTTCCACCGCCAGTATCCGTGCCGCCCTCGATCACCTTTATGGTGAACATGGTCGCAACCGTATCTGAACCGCCCAAGACACCAACGCTCCCCGTTCCGCTGAAGTTGGTTGCGATCGAGATTGTTTCAACGACCATGCCACTTGCCGGAATGCTGACCGAGATGACAGTCCCGGCACCAACACCAACAAACAGGATCACGGTCGCGCCCGGAGGGCCTTTGATTTCGATCATCAGTGACTGACCAGGCGTCAGGGTGACAT
Organism: Roseovarius sp.; assembly: GCA_963691795.1. GTDB lineage: Bacteria > Pseudomonadota > Alphaproteobacteria > Rhodobacterales > Rhodobacteraceae > Roseovarius. The sequence continues at coordinate 1,208,529 of OY829373.1, read as the reverse complement.
CACCGATGCCGATAAAATCGTCCGAAGCGGTCATGGATGACCCCGTAAAGATCGCCACCACGGTCATTGCCTGGGCTGGGGTGATCATTGCGAAAGTCGCAGCGAGAACCGGAAGCGCGGAAATAGCAAACGGGCTGACTGCAGCCAGGATTTGCGCGGAGAGTACGGAACACGCAGACGCGCGCACGGCAAAAGCCTTGGAAGTATTCAATTTCAAAACAGTCCCCCAAACTACATTTGCTTTGGGAGAGTTTGGAAAGTAAATGACGTTGGGGCAACATAAAACACCACCCCGCCACTCATTTGAGTAGCGGGGTGGGGATAAGTTCACATCAACTGGGTCAAATCAGCCGATCTTGTCCTGGGTCTTCGTCTCGAAATCTTCGGGCCCATGGCGTTCCCACAATTGTTCATGTGGCTCACCCGAGGTGCGGTTCACCATGCGACCACGCTTGGTTGCAGGGCGCGCGTCAATCCGCTTGGCCCATTCCATGACGTGCTCATATTCATGCACGCTCAGGAACGTCGCGGAATCACCATATTGGCGGCCCAGGACCATACCACCATACCAAGGCCAAATCGCCATATCCGCAATGGAATACTCATCCCCAGCCACAAAGGGGCGTGTCGCTAGTGTCCGGTCCAACACATCAAGTTGGCGCTTGGTTTCCATGGCGTAGCGATTGATTGGGTACTCATACTTTTCAGGTGCATAGGCGTAAAAATGGCCAAAGCCACCGCCGAGGAAGGGCGCGCTGCCCATCTGCCACATCAGCCAGTTCAGCACTTCTGTGCGCCCCGGTCCGGAGGCGGGCAGGAAGGCATCAAATTTCTCGGCCAGGTGGATCAGTATGGAGCCGCTTTCAAAAACGCTGAGCGGTTCGTCCCCGGTGTAGTCGACCATGGCCGGGATCTTGGAGTTTGGATTGACATCGACAAAGCCACTGTCGAACTGGTCGCCGTTGCCAATATTTACAAGCCATGCATCGTATTCTGCATCATGCCCGGTTTCCAGCAACTCCTCAAACATCATGGTGACTTTTACACCGTTGGGTGTGCCCATGGAGTAAAGCTGGAACTTGTGCTCGCCCACCGGCAGGGCCTTGTCCTGCATTGCGCCCGCGATGGGCCGGTTGGTAGAGGCGAACGCGCCGCCGTTTTCCTTGTCCCAAGTCCAGACTTTTGGAGGTGTATAGGTGCTGTCAGCCATCTCGTGATCCTTAAAGAGTGTCTTTGTTAAGATAGATAACAATAGCCCCGGCGCTGGCAAGGTGCGTGAGCGCACAGTGCGTCCGCAGACGGCGCCTCGAACACATAGGAATTGGCAAAAGCCCGCCACAGGGGGCGCATTCTTCAAAAGAATGTGCTTGAAATTTTTTCATTTTTTGCCGTTTCGCCGTAGATCAGCTCAGACAAACAAAACCGGCCCGAGTTGCACTTTGGGCCGGTTCCAGTGTTAGGATCAGCTGAACCGATTAGTAGACCACGACACTCCGGATGCTTTCGCCCGCGTGCATCAGCTCGAACCCCTCGTTGATCTGGTCCAGCTTCAACTTGTGGGTGATCATCGGATCAATCTCGATCTTGCCTTCCATGTACCAGTCCACAATCTTGGGCACATCCGTCCGGCCGCGCGCCCCGCCAAAGGCCGTACCGCGCCAGACCCGGCCAGTGACCAGCTGGAAGGGGCGGGTTGCGATCTCAGCACCTGCAGGCGCGACACCAATGATTATGCTTTCACCCCAGCCTTTATGTGCACATTCCAGCGCGTCGCGCATAACGTTCACATTGCCTGTAGCATCAAAGGAGTAGTCGGCGCCGCCTCCTGTTAGTTCTACCAAGTGATCTACCAAGGAGCCCTTTACATCCTTTGGGTTCACGAAGTCTGTCATGCCAAAAGCTGTCGCCATGTTCACCTTGCCGGGGTTAAGATCAACACCAACGATCTGATCAGCGCCCGCCAGTCGCAGGCCTTGGATCACGTTAAGACCAATACCACCAAGGCCAAAAACAACGCACCGGCTGCCTAGTTCTACCTTAGCGGTGTTAATCACGGCACCAATACCAGTGGTGACGCCGCAGCCGATGTAGCAAATCTTGTCAAAAGGCGCGTCCTTGCGCACCTTGGCAAGTGCGATCTCGGGCAGCACCGTGTGGTTCGAGAAGGTCGAGCAGCCCATATAGTGCAGGATAGGCGTGCCATCGAGCATAGAGAACCGGCTGGTTCCATCCGGCATAACGCCCTGCCCTTGGGTGGAACGAATTGCCTGGCACAGGTTGGTCTTGGGATTCAGGCAGTAGTCACACTCACGACATTCCGGCGTGTAAAGTGGGATCACATGATCGCCCACTTCGAGCGAGGTCACACCGGGGCCCACCTCAACCACGACGCCAGCGCCCTCGTGGCCAAGAATGGCCGGGAATGCACCTTCCGGGTCTGCACCAGACAGGGTGAAGTCATCCGTATGACAAAGCCCGGTCGCCTTGATCTCGACCAGAACCTCACCGGCCTTAGGACCCTCTAGGTTCACGTCCATGATTTCCATTGGCTTACCGGCCTCAAGGGCCACAGCGGCTGTGGTGCGCATCGGTTTTCCTTCCATTCACATTGGACAAAGTCTGGGCGAAAGGTGGGGCTTTTTCAACAATGCTGTGACGTGAAGAGGAACTTTTGTCATAGTTGAAAAGATTTTGGACAACTTTGCGGGGAGTATGTCATGCGCATTTGGTTTTTTTGCATGATAGGGATTTTGGGTCTGATGGGGTGCAAGGAAGAGGTGGTTGAGGATTTACCGCAAGATAATGATGTCTGCGGCGCGGTCGCCCTTCAGGATCTTGTGGGTACACCCATAGCAGAAGCATCATTCGATGAAAGCGCCCGCATCCTGTCCCCCAATTCTGTGGTGACATTGGATCACCGGCCAGATCGGTTGAACGTTACACATGACGAGGATGGCATTATCACGCGGATTTACTGCGGCTAGCTTGGGATCAGAAACCTCAGGGCGGGGTGTGATCTATGCAATCCGGGCCTGCGACAGCAGGGGGACTCGACTCGCTTAGGTGCGCGGCCTAAAAAGAACAAAAGTAGAACAAACTTTTGTGATATGCCCGCTGCCCATGCCCAAACGCCGCATTCTTTCGGTCTGGTTTCCCCGTCTCGGAGCCGAGCGCCTGTTGCGGCGCGATCCCCCGCCCGAGGTGATATCCGGCGATGCGCCCTTTGCTGTGGTGCGCGAGACCGGGCAGATGCAGGTGCTCTCCTCCCTGTCTGAAAGCGCTCAGGCGGCAGGGCTGACAATGGGCCAGCCCTTGCGCGATGCCCATGCCATGTGCGGCCATCTTGTGACCCGGTTGCAGAACCCGCAGGCCGAAGCTGCGTTTCTCAACACGCTGACCCGGTGGGCAGGACAATTTTCACCGTGGGTAGCAGCAGAACCACCGGATGCGCTGTTGCTCGATATTAGCGGGTGCGCACATCTTTTTGGTGGTGAGGCCAGCCTGGTGCAGGAGATGACCGCTGCCACGGCAGACCTTGGGCTGACGGCGCGATGCGGGCTGGCCGATACGGTCGGCGCAGCCTGGGCGCTGGCACGCTATGCAGGGAAGCGCCCCGACATGCTGCGCTCTGGCGATGCCATTGACCAGGAAGCTCGTGCAACCCGCTCACGCGCCGCCAAACGCCGACACTGGGAACGGGGCGGGGCCGCGCCTGCACTGGTGACACCCGATGTCGGTGTGATGCCTTGTATTGCCCCATCCGGCAAAGCCTATAGCGTGCTCGCCCCGATGCCCGTGGCCGCACTGCGTATTGACCCTGATCTTGTCGCCGATCTGGGGCGTGTGGGGTTGCGCACGGTTGGCGATCTTCTGGGCCAACCCCGCGCGCCTTTGGCACGGCGCTATGGGCGGGGTCTAATCCTACGGCTGGATCAGGCGATTGGCGCGGCACCCGAACCCGTCTCCCCTGGCGCGCCCCCACCGCGCTTTGCCACGCGGCTGACCCTGCCGGAACCCATCGGTCTGACCGAAGACGTGCTGGCCGGGCTGGACCGGCTGGTGCCACGGCTGTGCGATCTGCTACGCCAGAAGGGGCGGGGGGCGCGACAAGTCCGGCTTGAAGCCTGGCGCGTCGATCACACCATGCAATGGCTTGAGGCGGGTCTGGCCCGTGCCGCAGATACGCCAGACCGCATCCGCATGCTTGTGGCCCACCGGCTTGAGGAGATCGACGCCGGTTTTGGAATCGAAATGTTGCGGCTTGAGGCAGTACAGACCGAAGCCATGACCAACCGGCACACCACCGGCCATATGGACGCAACCAATGCCGCAAAGGCCCGCCATGAACAAGGTACCGCAGTCGAGGATCTGATGGGCCGTATAGGGGGACGGCTTGGCATGGATGCCCTAACCCGCCGCCATCCAGTCAGCAGCCACATCCCCGAGAAGACATCTCAAGCCCTGGCTGCCGCCTGGTCAGAGCCTGCCAAAGGCTGGCCTGCCCCACCAACGCCAAGACCGCTGCTACTTTGGCCGCCAGAGCCAGTGCATGCACCCGAACAGCCCCGTCTTGCCGCCCAGTTTCGGTGGCGCGGCCGCCTGCATGATCTGGCCGAGGCCCACGGCCCGGAACGGATCGCCCCGGAATGGTGGCTGGATGACCCCGACTGGCGCACAGGGGTGCGGGATTACTGGCAGGTGATCACGCAAGCGGGTGAACGGCTGTGGCTTTTCTATGCGCATGGGGCGGCGAAAAGCGCAGGGTGGTTTTGTCATGGGCGGTTCATGTAGGTTGATCGACGCCCCCGCTCCGGGCTGGGGTGAAATACCCATCATATCAAGATGCTTGCCGCTGCCGCCAAAGCGTAAAGAGCCCCGCTGCCACGACAAGCATAGCACCTATCGCCACATTGGTGCGAATGGTCTCATCAAAGACAGCCACGCCAATGAAGGCAATGAACACCAGCTGGAAATAGGCAAAGGGCTGTACCGCGCTCACCTCTGCCACTTCATAGCATTTAATCAGCGTAAAATGTCCCATGACACCCGTAACGCAAAGCGCGCTCATCCAGATCCAGTTGGACCCACTCATAGGCTCCCAATACCAGATACCTACAAGCGTCATACCCACGGCCCCCATGACACCGGTCCAGAAAAAGCTCGTCGTGGCGCTATCAGTTCGGGCGGCATATCGGGTGAGCAGGCCATAAAGCGCAAACATGAAAGCCGACAGTAGCGGCACAATGGCGGTCGGTTTGAATACGCCTGATCCCGGTTGCAGGATAACAACAACCCCCACGAACCCCACGCCAATCGCCACCCAACGCCGCCAGCCCACATATTCACCCAGAACCGGGCCAGACAGCGCGGCCGCAAGCAGGGGGTAGACTGCAAAGACCACGTGGCTGTCGACGAGCCCCAGCAAGGTGAAGGAAAACACCATCACACAGATCTGGGACACCAGCAGGCAACCGCGAAACGCTTGCAACCAGGGGATTGAGGTGGCCGCAACACCGCGCACACCACCCTCCACGCGGCTGGCTAAGGCGATGACGAAGGCGGCAAAGAACCAGAAACGGATCATGACCACCATGAACACATTGTATTGGCTCGCCAGATGCTTCGAGATGCCGTCCTGAACCGCGAAGATGAAGGTCGTGGCTAACATCAAAAGGATCCCAGCCCTGATGTTTTGCTGCACCATCACACGGTCCTCAGCGCACGGGTCATGTGACGTTTGCGTCCAAAGCCTGGAACACGTTCTACTACGAAGCCTGCCGCTTGCAGACGCCGCCGCACCTCACCCGCAGCCGTGTAGGTGGCGGCGGTACCGCGGGCGCACGTGTGTTCGAACACGGAGGCCAGCAAGGACGCCTCCCACAGTTCAGGATTCTTGGCAGGAGAAAATCCATCAAGAAACCACGCGTCTGCAGCCCCATTCCATTGGGGCACTTTGATACGCGCGTCCCCGGCGATTAGACGAAAGCTGAGATCCGGCAGGTTGATATGGGGCAGGTTTTTCCATTGTGCGGATAGCTCCTCTACCAGATCAGACACCTCCGGAAAGGCGCGCTGTGCGCGCAACATGTCTCCTACCGACATGGGGAATGCCTCGAAACTAGTGACATGCAAACGGCCCTTCTGCCTTGTCTGCCGCCAAAGCCTGAGCGTGGCCAGAAGGTTCAGCCCAGTGCCGAAGCCCAGTTCAGCAATATGAAAGCCATCACGGAAGCGCCCTGGCAGGTTACTAGATCTCAGGAATACATACTCCGTCTCGGCAAGGCCGTTGTCGAGGCTGAAGTAGGGGTCATCGAAGCGCTTGGAGACAGGCACATCCCCATCACGCCATTCCAGATCGCCACCCTTTGGTGCGTTTTTGATCACATCTTCATCCTTGTATCGGCGCAGGCCTTTCTGGACGCAGGTTACGTCTTGGGATAGGCACGCGCGACACTGCAAGGGAGCGGCAGGAATGGCAAGGGCAGAGGTCACGGTACTGGGCGCTGGCATATTTGGGTTGTCTATCGCTTGGGCCTGTGCACAGCGCGGCGCAAAGGTTCAGGTCATCGACCCAGCCGGACCCGGTGCTGGGGCGTCAGGCGGGATCGTGGGCGCGCTGGCGCCGCATGTGCCGGAGAACTGGAACGATAAGAAAGCCTTTCAGCTGGACAGCCTACTGATGGCCGGTACGTTCTGGGCCGAGGTGGAAGAAGCATCGGGCCTCTCATCTGGCTACGGGCGGCTTGGGCGGGTACAACCCGTTTTGGACGATAAGGCCCTGTCGCTCGCGCACGCGCGATCAGAGGGCGCAGCACAGCTTTGGGGGGCGCATGCCATGTGGCATGTCACGCGGGACCCGACTGCTGCGTTCCTGCCCACATCACCAACAGGATTTTTTATCCACGACACGCTCTCAGCCCGGGTCCACCCCCGCAAGGCCTGCACCTGCCTCGTGGCAGCGCTCCGGGCCAGGGGGGCGGGTGTTGTGCTGGATGGCAATCTGGCAGGTCACGTGGTCCATGCCACTGGCGTCTCGGGGCTTGAGGCGCTTTCGGGTGCACTTGGCAAAACGGTCGGCAATGGTGTTAAGGGGCAAGGGGCCTTGCTGGGCTTCTGCGCGCCTGAAACGCCACAGCTTTTCGTCAATGGGCTCCATATCGTGCCACATGCCGATGGCACTACGGCGATCGGATCCACGTCAGAGCGAGAATTTGACGACGCCACCTCGACCGACGATCAGCTTGACGCGCTTGTTGCAAGGGCCCGTCAGGCGCTGCCACAGCTGGAGACGGCCCCGGTCCTTGAAAGATGGGCCGCGTTGAGACCGCGCAGTCGCTCACGGGCGCCGATGCTTGGGGCGCATCCCGTGCATAAAGGGCAATTCATTGCCAATGGCGGATTTAAGATCGGGTTCGGGATGGCACCAAAAGTGGCGGAGGTGATGGCGGATCTGGTCCTTGAAGACCGAGACACTATACCGAATGGGTTCAAGCCAGAGGCGTCCCTCTAGAGCAATTACTCAAGGATCATAAACGGAACCCACATTCCAAGTGTAAAGGTCAAGCACCAAACCTTTGGCAGGGGTCCATTTTCTTCAGGGAAAATGGAAAACTAGTTTGAATTTTCTGTCTGGCCCAACCACTATGGAAGTCGGACTTCAATACGGTTGAGCATGGCGGGTATACGCAGCCCTGCTTGCGTTTCGAACTCAGCCAGACGTGTGGCAACTGCCTCGATAATCGCAGCCTTATCCTCCGGCCCACCCTCTTTTTCAGCCATGATCCGCACAACGGGGCCCAGCCTCATCGCGAACTCTCCCATATCCCGCGCCGTACCCGGTGGGGTTAGGTCTAGCGCAACCGGTGTCACCGTCACGTTGGCCAGCCCAGCGCGTCGAAACACATCAAGAGTGTAGTCCCGGTCCGCAAGACCCATTGGTCCGGGCGCATGCGGTGGGGTGGGATCGATCGGCCCAAGGCGTTCCATGGCGGCCGTACGCGGAACCAAGAACCATGGATTCTGGATCATGCTAGCCCAGGTCATGAAAACCATTCTACCGCCGGGTCTGAGGGCCCGGGCGATATTGGCGAAAGCCGCAGCCGGATCGGCAAAGAACATGACGCCGAAGCGGGAAATCACTGCATCGAACGCGTCTGGTTCGAACCTCTGTACCTGCGCGTCAGCCTGAACAAACTCAAGATTACCAATACCATCTGCCGCCGCCTGAGCGCGGGCGCGCTCAAGCATCTGCCCGGCGATATCAAGCCCCATGGCCGTTCCATTCTGCCCAACGGCCCAAGCGGCGCGGATGGTGCTCTGGCCGGTGCCGCAGCCGATATCCAAAACCTGCTCACCATCCCCGAGTGCGGTCACATCAAGCAAATGGTCCAGAACCGGGCCAAGCGTCGTATCTAGCAGCGCATCATTGTGCGACCATGACACGCCGCCTTCACGCGACCAGAATTCCTCCTGCTCCTGGTTGGGTCCCGGCACCGTCACCCGACTATTCCCCGACCCGACCTGCCATAATGCATAAAAGCTCATACATGATGGAGATGCCTAGAAACGCGGTGCCACCGCTTTGATCAAAGGGGGGCGACACCTCGACCATATCTGCGCCTACGATATTTACGTCTTTGAGTTCCCGCACCACCTGAAGCGCCTGAAAGGAATTCGGGCCACCCACCTCCGGCGTGCCTGTGCCGGGCGCAAAGGTCGGGTCAACGAAGTCGATGTCATAACTCACATAGGTCGGTCCATCACCCGCAATCTCGCGCGCCTCGGCCATAACGTCTTCCACGCCGCGGGCGAAGAACTCTTCGATCAAGATTAGGCGAATGCCATTTGCCATGGCAAAGTCGCGGTCTTCAGTGTCATACATTGTACCTCGCAGGCCAATCTGGACGACACGCTTGGGATCAAGCAGGCCCTCTTCCACCGCCCGGCGGAACGGTGTGCCATGCGTATACATCATGCCGTCGAAATAGGAATGGAACAGATCCGTATGGCTGTCGAAATGGATCATACCAACCGGCCCCGATTTTGCCACCGACCGCAGCACCGGCAGAGAGGTCAGGTGATCCCCACCGGCCGTCAGTGGCATGATCCCAGCCTCTATCACCTTGTCGTAGAAGGCAGTGATCCGCTTCATGCTATCAACTATATCTGCCGGGTTGGGCCCGACATCGCCAAGATCAGCGCAGCGCGCGGCCTCAAACGGACGCATGCCCGACACCGCATGTTGCGCGCGCATCATGGTCGAGGCATCGCGAAGCTGGCGGGGGCCGTGGCGGGGGCCCGGGCGATTGGTGGTGCCGCTGTCCCAAGGCACGCCAATCAGACCGATCTGAACATCGCTATATCGCTCATGCCCATGCGGCACATGGGGCAGGCGCATGAAGGTGGGCACGCCGGCAAACCGTGGAAGTTCAAATCCAGAAACGGGTTGGAAAAACGGATCACTCATTTATCTGGCTCCAAGCGTTTGCGCGCCGTCACTGGGCCATCGCCCTGCGCTTCGATTCGATTGACTGCATCCTGAAGGTGTTCGAAGGCTACGGCCATGTGAAATGCATTTGCGTGCAGCAACGTGTCCCTATCCACGACCCAGGCCACGTGCCCCTCCCAGAACAAAAGGTCTCCCCGGCGCAGCACGGCCTCTTCGGGCAAGGAGGTACCCAGCTCCGCCTCCTGCATATCCGCATCACCGGGGCAGGCGATCCCGCAGGCCAGGCAGGCCATCTGCACAAGTCCCGAACAATCCGTGCCAGAGGATGAGTTCCCCCCCCAAAGATAAGGCGTGCCAAGCAAACGCTGCGCCACGTCGATGGGATCGGGCTCCGGATTGCCGACCGGGGCAAGATGCGCGCGCGGGATGTAACCCTGCGGCGTTTCAGCAAACCGATCACTGGCCATAGCAGTCACGGTCAAAAGTGATCCGAAACTCAGCCCACCACATTCGCGCGTCTTGAAGTCGGGCTCCGGGTAAAGATGCGAAGTCCTGGCACTGACCCGGTGGGTCGGCTCGGCAAGCTCTGCGATGTCACCCATGGGCAGATAGCCCACATATCCGTCGCGCACAGCCTCCACGAAAGCCCATCCTGCATGGGTCTCGTAGACTACCACGGCCTCCCCTAGCAGAAGCTGGCGATCCCTTGCACCTTCGGGTGCACGCAAAAGATCGCTGATCGGTATGCAGACACGCGCGATATGACCCATGCGGTAGAGCGGAGCCTCCACAATACCTTGCAACCGCTCTGCCGCAACGCGAGCATTGGCCGGGATGCGGCGAGGATCGCTCACAGGTCAAGGATCTCCGGCAAGGCGCTCAACAGGGCCCGTGCACCCATGCCAACACCACCCTTGGGCCGTGCGGGTTGGGACGACGCAGACCATGCGTAGATATCGAAATGTGCGTAAGGCACCCCCCCTGCGAAACGCCTGAGAAAGAGCGCCGCCGTGATGGCACCGCCAAGGCCACCCTTGGGCGCGTTGTCAAGATCGGCGATCCCCGGCTCAATCATCGTCTCGTAGGGTGTGTGGAATGGCATACGCCAAACAGGGTCACCGACGCGCAAGGCGGCAGCGTCCAACGCGTGTGCGAATGTATCCTGGTCACAGAAATAGGGCGCAAGATCAGCCCCCAGTGCCACGCGTGCCGCGCCTGTCAGCGTAGCCATGGAGACCATCAGAACGGGATCCTCCTCAGCACCAAGGGCGAGGGCGTCAGCCAGCACAAGGCGCCCTTCGGCATCTGTATTGTTAATCTCCACCGTCTTGCCATCTCGGGAGGTCAGAATATCGCCGGGGCGATAGGCATTTCCTGCAACAGAATTTTCAACCGCCGGGATCAGAACGCGCAGTTGCAATGGCAGGCCAAGACCCATGATCATGTGGGCCAGCCCGATCACCGTCGCCGCCCCACCCATATCCTTTTTCATAAGCCCCATGGAACCACTAGGCTTGAGGTTGAGGCCGCCCGTATCAAAGCACACCCCCTTACCCACCAACGTAACCTTCGGGCCGCTTTTACCCCAGTGTAGATCCATCAGGCGCGGCGCCTGCTCAGCCGCACGCCCAACCGCGTGGATCATAGGAAAGTTCTGGTCCAGCAAGGCCTCACCCCGGATCACCTCGAGCGTCGCCCCATGGGTCTGTGCCAGATCGGATACAGCCGCTTCCAGATCGGCGGGGCCCATGTCAGAGGCGGGTGTATTGATCAGGTCGCGGGTTAGGAATTCGCCCTGCGCAATCAGTTCGATCCGGCGGGCGTCAAGGCATTCGGGGGCCGCGAGACGCGCCTTGGCACCCGATTGATCTCGGTAACGCGAAAAGCTGTAGGAGGCCAGAAGCCAGCCTAACGCTTCCTGCTCCAACTCCTCTTCACCAAGACCTTCGAGGCGGTACGTTCCCTCGGGCAAGGCGCTTGCAACCGCGGCCAGGTGAAATCGCCCCCGTGCACGGGCGGCGGGTTTGCCATATCCAGCCAGAACGCAGTCCAGCCCACCGTCATCGGACGGGATCATCAAGGAGCTTCCCAGGGCAGCCGTGAAACCGGACGACTTGATCCAGGCCACCATACGCTCAGGTTGGCCCTCTACGAAAGCATCCAGCCCGTTTTGGGGGATCACGTGGACGGGAATGGACGGCGCGTCGAGGGCGGCAAACTCTGGGGACATAAGGGGCATCCAATGATGGTTTCTCGCTGCAGCCTATCGGCCAGTGCGCGGCCCGCAAGTCCTTCCTGACCACAGACAGTCAAATTTTCTGCTTGTCCCATATCTCGGTCAATGAGACCTCACCCACGCGCAGGAGCCGAGCCAGGGTCGCGGCGGTCGCGACGGGGTCGCCGGTTTCGGTACAGTTTTTGAGATTACGTGCAACTTGGGCCAGTAGCGCAATGCCCAACTGATCAGCAACTGCACCCAGTCCCCGAGCGTTTTTGCAGAGTTCATTCCACTCCCCCAGACGATAACTTTTCTCGATATACGTCAGGCGTGCCGCCATCTCCTCCAACGCGCGACAGACGACATCCTCAGCAGCATTCTGACCCAATTGCGAAAACAGATCATCTAGTCGCGCATTGTCTATCCGAACAACTTCATGCTGCTTCAAAGCTGTTACAAACTCCACGGTTCACCCCATTATTTCACATCCCCCACCGCCGAAAAAGACCTTCGCTAACACAGGTTTTGATTTCGTTGCCCAAGGCGGCAAAACTACGTCCAATTCTCATTGAGTTTTAAACATTGCCCCATCGCGGATCCGGAACGACCAACCCATTTTCAAGTAGGATAACGAAGTGAGTTTCTCTTGTTTAGCCGCGGTAATATCTGATGACGCAGTTATGCATCTGGGAGGCATTGGGACCGCGTAACCAAGATGTTTGCACTGGCAATCAAATCGCTATCGCCTCTCACTGTCCTGTGCTTTGCACATGGCCTTGCGGCATAGCCCGCCAAATCCAACCTCGCCGTGCACAACGCGGCAGCAAAGGTGATCAGTTTCTACCTATTATTTGCGATCAGCTTCAAACGCGATGGCTGCGCGACGGACCAAGACGCTAAAAACACCCTGAACCTGACGCTTGCAGCCGGTGTGATCATGTCGGCACTGTTGCAAATCATCGCGTATGTCCCCCCCGCGCGCTCTATCGCGCATCGACCGGCTGAACGCTGCCGCCGAAAAAGGACACTTTAGCGCGATCTTGATCATCACTTTCTTGGTCGCACTCTCCATGTTGGAGGGTCGGGGTATCCCGTCCGAAGGCTCATGCTGGTCGACGCAGGTGACAGGCCGGCCCTGCGTGAGTTTCGAGCGGGCTGTCGCATGTGCAAACTTTGAAGCCTAACTACAGGCGCCCGGCGCGACGCATACGTGACCCTGTCTTAGGGCGTACGAAGATATGTTCGCAAAACCGCTTCGCAACACTTTCACAAACGCCTGTAAAGGACCTCAGGAACAGTTTTTACGCGGTAGAACCATCCTCTAGGCAGGCTCTAACCCCTTCTTAAGCACGCGATTGCCAAGCGTCTCCGCAATCTGGACCGCATTGAGCGCGGCACCCTTGCGCAGGTTGTCAGACACGCACCACAGGTTCAGACCATTCTCGATCGTGCTATCCTGGCGAATGCGGCTAATGAATGTCGCGTAGTCGCCCACACATTCGATCGGCGTGACATAGCCACCAGCCTCGCGCTTGTCGATTACCATGATGCCCGGCGCCTCACGCAGGATATCACGGGCTTCATCCTCATCGAGGAATTCTTCAAACTCAATATTCAAAGCCTCAGAGTGGCCGACAAACACAGGCACCCTTACACAGGTCGCCGTGACCTTGATCGAGGTGTCCACGATCTTCTTGGTTTCCGCGACCATCTTCCACTCTTCCTTGGTCGATCCATCTTCCATGAACGTGTCGATATGCGGAATTACATTGAAGGCGATCTGCTTCTGAAACTTCTTTGGTTCTACATCCGTGGTCGGGTTGTATATGGCCTTAGTCTGATCCCACAACTCATCCATCCCGTCCTTTCCTGCGCCAGATACAGACTGATAGGTCGAAACCACCACGCGCTTGATCTTTGCGCGATCGTGCAACGGCTTAAGCGCAACAACCATCTGCGCAGTCGAACAGTTCGGGTTCGCGATGATGTTCTTGTTCTTGTACTGTTCCACAGCCTCGGGGTTCACCTCCGGCACGACCAGCGGGATCTCCGGGTCATAGCGGTAAAGCGACGAGTTATCGATCACCACGCAGCCCGCAGCCGCCGCCTTAGGAGCATAGGTCTTGGTGGCATCGGATCCGATGGCAAAGAGCGCAATGTCCCAGCCTGTGAAATCAAACGTGTCGAGATCTTTCGTCGTCAGCGTTGTGTCACCAAAGCTCACTTCCGTGCCCAGCGACCGGCGCGAAGCCAGCGCAGCAAGCTCATCGACAGGAAACTGGCGCTCGGCCAGAATATTCAGCATTTCGCGGCCCACATTACCTGTGGCCCCGGCGACAACGACTTTGTATCCCATTTGATCAATCTCCAATGTCGGGATGGTTCACGCTGGGCGTCTTAAACCCTCCACCTACCGGTGGAAAGGTGATTCTCAGTAAGTCAGTTACGTCACGGCCAAAGAGATAAAGCGCACAGTTAACCAACAGCACTTCCCGTAGGATCGCGAGCTACAGGCGGAACGTAAGGGCAAAGTCATCAGCAACATCGCCAATTTCGCGTTCTAGAAGTGCAAGAACGGTATCGAAGGCCTTCCTCAGGACATCGACCACAACGAAAGACCACCAGCCCCGGACCTATGCCATTTTTCTTCCCGTCTGTCAGCGATGGGTTGCGCAGACGTTACCGGGCTAAAAGCGGCCCTCGCGCGATCGTCAAATCAGCCACTGTGTCCACATCGCGCAGCGGATCCACAAGGGCAACCCGGGCATGGGCAAGACTTTTGATACTATCGGACAAGGCTTGTTCCGTGGACCAGCGCACACCCTCGAACAGCGTAATTGGCGGACGGGCCACACGTTTAAGGCCGACCAGCCAGTACCCCCCATCCGGGGCCGGACCAAACACGGCCTCATGCCGCCCCAGCGCCTGGAAAGCGCGGGCGACATGGCGGCGTCCCACACCTGGAATATCGCCTCCGATGATGCATATGGGGCCAGGTGGCAGGCCCCGCATAAGCCGCGCCATGCGCTCACCCAATGATCCACGACCTTGAGGCACGCGTGCGAGATGGGAGGGCCAGCCACGATGAAGCATCCCACCCCGATCCGGCGCAACTGCCAGAACGGTCTCCCAACGGGGATCTTCGATACGACGCAGAAGGTACGAAACCTGATGCCTGAACCACCATGCCGCCCGTGTCATCCCGATATCGCGGCCAAGCCGCGTTTTGACATGTCCCGCCCGTGGCACCTTGAGCATGATCACCAGCCTTGGGCGGATCACAGGCGGCGCTCCATCATCTGATGCGGCATGTTGGCGTCCATAAACTCAGGACCATAGGGCTGAAAACCTAGGTTTTCATAAAAACCAAGCGCATGGGTCTGTGCGCCCAAGGCGGCACGCGAAACACCTGGAAGGGTTACAAGATGGGCTAGCGAGGCCTTTATCAGCGCCACGCCTAAACCGATACCTCGCCGCTCTTTCAGGACGCAGACGCGCCCAATTTTGCCTGTTTGACCCTCCACCAGGATACGCGCACAGCCAACAGGCTCACCGTTCAGCAGCGCAAGGATGTGATAAGCCTCATCATCCCTGCCGTCCTGCTCTTCTTCGAGTGAGACATTCTGTTCTTCCATGAAAACAACACGCCGCAATTTAAGACAGGCCGCGATGTTGTCTGTCAGACCAACCTCAAGCGTCATGCAAAATAGTCCCTCAGTATACGCCCGTAAATTGCTTTCAACTGATGAATCTGGACCAGCTCGATACGTTCGTCGACCTGATGCATGGTCTGGCCGACAAGGCCAAATTCGACAACCGGGCAGTGATCCTTGATAAACCGCGCATCTGATGTCCCGCCCGAGGTTGAAAGCTCCGGCTCAACCCCGGTTTCAGCAGCTACCGCCCGGGCTACAAGATCCGACAGAGGACCGGGGGGTGTCAGGAAACTTTCCCCCGAAATCTTGACTTTCATCTCAGTGGATACGTCGAAATCTTTAGCCAAGAGATCGAGTTGCGATTGCAGCCATGCTGTCAGGCTTTGCCCACTGTGGTTATCGTTAAAACGGATGTTAACCGTGGCATGGCATTGGGCCGGGATGACATTGGTGGTGTCATTGCCAGTCTCCACGCTAACAACGGCCAGTGTGGAAGGATCAAAATGATCCGTACCCACGTCCAGCACATGGCAAGACAGCCGATCCACCAGTTTGGCCATGGCAGGAATGGGGTTATTGGCCCGGTGCGGATAGGCCGAGTGGCCCTGAACACCCGTCACCGTAATCCATGCAGACATCGAACCGCGGCGGCCAATTTTCATCATTTCGCCCATGTGGTTAGGGCAAGTAGGCTCGCCCACAAGGCAGACATCCATGGCCTCACCCTGCGCCCCCATCCAGTCAAGCAGTGCGGTCGTACCGTCAAGCGCTTCGCCTTCTTCATCCCCAGTGATCGCAAGGATCACAGCGCCATCCTCAGGTGGGGTCTGTCCCACGAAATCAATGGCCGCCGCCGCAAACGCCGCAACCGCCGACTTCATGTCAGTGGCCCCCCGGCCCCAGATCATTTCGTCGCGGATCTGCGCCCCGAACGGAGGCATACTCCACGAAGCTTCATCACCGACCGGCACCACATCCGTATGCCCGTTGAAGCCGAACCGGCGCGCTGCCTGCGGACTACCCCAGCGCGCGTAAAGGTTGCTCACCCCAGCCCGGTCCACCCGTGAGCAGTCAAAACCTGCATCTTGCAGGATACGCTCCAGCAATTGAAGCGCTCCGCCTTCCACCGGGGTCACGGAGGGGCACCTGATCAGGTCAGCTGTCAATGCGACCGGATCCGTCAAAGTTTGCGCCATGGGGTTCGCCTTTCAATGCGCCATTTGGAGATGCTGACAGGCAACTAGCCGATTTTAAGCCCGCCGTGAATAAGTCTTAACAATCATACACTAATCTGGTAAGGCTTATTGAATAACAAACCCCGAGGCAGGGTAACTTTGGCCGCAAAGGCCAGCAATCGAGCGGGTAAGCAACAAACCCACACCAGAAACGCGATGTTTTCGCGTTTTTTAAGATTGTGTCCTGACCTCGGCAACGAACGAGGCGGTTGATAATGGTAGCTGGTGTAGAGCTTCCCATCGACAGAAGTGCAACGGCGCAGCAGATGGCCGAGACGATCTTTGGCGATAGCGTCGAAGTGCGTGCCGCAAACTATACCGGCGACACGGACAGTTCCGGTATCTACACTCAAGGCGAGGCGATCGCACCAGGTGTTGTGCCCAGCGATACAGGCGTGATGTTTTCGACCGGTGATTTGCGCAGTTTCACCAACAACAACGCGACACAGTCCAACCTGAGCACAGGCACCACCTCGAATTCCAGCGGTCCAAATAACGTACCCGATTTCAATGCGGCCGCCGGCGGAGTTAGTACATTCGATGCTTCCTACCTGGACGTGACATTCGTGCCCACGGGCAGCACTATGACCATGCAACTGGTGTTCGCATCGGAAGAATATCCAGAGTACACCAACAGCGCATTTCAGGATTTCGTAGGTATCTGGGTTAACGGATCATTCGTCAACCTTGCCGTAGGGAATGGCGATGTGAATCCGGGCAACCTGAATTCCAACGCGAACGGCAACCTCTTTCAGGACAACACCAACGATCAGCTGAACACAGAAATGGACGGGGTGACGATCACGTTGACCCTGGACATGGTGGTCAACCCAAGTGTCGAAAATACGATCCGCATTGGCATCGCAGATGTAGCCGACAATGCCTATGACTCGACCCTGATAATTGCGGCAGACAGTGTGCAAACCGCCCTGGTTGCCAATGATGACGATCTCAACATGGGGTCGAACAATCCTAAGACGTTCAACATCCTCGGTAATGACCAGAATACCACGGGCGGTGTTCTTACCATTACCCATATCAACGGGGAACTAGTAGGCAGCGATGGTTTTGTAGATCTGCCCTCGGGTCAGCGGGTCTTCGTGAATTCCGACGGCACAATTACGATTGTCCCCGATGGCGATCAGGAGGTTGTCAACTTCACCTACCAGGTGGAAAGCTCCAACGGTGAGACAGACACCGCATTCATCACGCTCGACACGGTGCCCTGCTTCGTGGCCGAAACCCCGATCATGACCGACCGCGGCGAACGCCCAGTCGAAGAACTGGTGCCTGGCGACCTGGTACTGACTAAGGATAACGGGCTGCAGCCGCTGCGCTGGATTGGAACCCGACGGGTCAAGGCACAGGGCAAGTTTGCGCCTATTATCATAAGGGCGGGCGCGTTCGGGGATCACTCAGATCTAGCTGTCTCTCCCCTGCATCGTATCCTAATCCGAGACTCGCTGGCCGAGCTTTTGTTCGGGGAGGCAGAAGTGCTTGTCGCTGCACGCGATCTGGTGAATGACCATTCTGTGCGCCAAGTGGAGGGTGGGTTTGTCGATTACTTCCACATCCTCTTCGACCAGCATCAGGTGGTCTACTCCGCCGGTCTGGAAACGGAAAGCTTCCTGCCCGGTCCGCAGATCGACGAGTGCTTTGAAGCAGAGATTGTCACCGAAATTCAGGAACTTTTCCCAGAGCTTTTCGGTACTTCGGGCGACAGCTACACCCCGTCGGCACGGCCCTCCCTAAAACGCTACGAAGCGCTGCTTCTATCGAAAAGCTGGGCGGCCTGACGATGGGATGGATTGGCGGATGCACACGGCACAGCGGTTGGTTCAAGCCTGATCATACCATGCTGCAGCATTCACGCATCGGTCATACCACAGCAGAACTTTTGCCAAAAGGCACACTGACAGTAGAGGCACGTATCACGCCGGAGGACCGCCCCCAGACGCTTTTGTGGTTCGAACGTTGCTTCCCCTGGCCGGGAAGCTTTTCACTGCAGGTCCTTCCGGGCGGCAGTGTCGTCATGATCGAGGCGCAGGGTAACGACACGACAAGCGCAGTTCTGCCATGTCCTTATGTCGACCGCACCGATGTCGTGCGCCTATCCTATAGCTGGAACGCGCCCGAACAACTTGCCAGTCTCGCTATCGAACGGCCTGAACCTGACAGCCTGCACATGGTCCATCTCGAAAAGGCCCGGCCGATGATTCTCAGCGATATGCGTGAGTTACTTAGCCATCCACAGTTGCGCGATATTGACCACGACGTGATGCAGATTGCCCTCTCCGACCGGATCGAACCAGTGGGCCCCCGCCCCAGCCTTCTGCCGAAAACCCCAATTATGACAGATCGGGGAGAGCGGTTCATCTGTGACCTCAAGCGCGGTGACTTGGTCCGCACAGGTACTGGTGATCTGGTCCCCGTTCTACATGTGATCCGCAGCACCATGCCCGGTCAGGGCGCGTTTGAGCCAGTCCGGCTGAGCGCCGGATATTTTGGCCTGACGCGTGATCTAACAGTATCCTCCAACCAGAGGATCGTGATGCAAGGCTCGGACGTGGAATACATGTTCGGGCATGAAGCTGTATCCATTCCGGCGCATCACCTCATCAATGATGTTTCCGCCCGCCTGGTCCGTGGGCCAGAGCAGTTTGCCCTCTATCAACTGGTCTTGCCTAACCATGACGTGATCCTAGCGTCAGGTTGTCCAGTCGAGAGTTTTTACATAGGACGTATCCGGCGTAGTCCCGAAAAGCTGGCGGCCAGCGTGCTGGCACATATTGACCGCTCCCTGCTACCCGAACATGCCAAACCAGTTTGGCCCTTACTGAAACCGTTTGAGGCGATCAGCCTTGCCAGCAGCCGCGCTGCCTAAAAGCTCGGCAGTTCGTCAGTCTTCATAAAATGGTGTCATCTGCGCGACGATCACGGCATTCTCGTCGAGGGCTCGCTGCATCAGTGCGCGCTCCTCGTCCGAGATGTCATGCCCCTCGGCTTCACGTTCAGCCAGGGTTCCATAACCCGTCACATCAAGTGGCGCAGTGTCAGCCTGTTTGAGAATGGCAACGCTTTCGCGCACGGCTTCGGCCTCATCCACGCCACTGGCATAGATCATCAGCGCAGCGCCGGTTGCAGCATCGGGCAGGCCATCCCCGGCCTTTCGCCCAACCTCAACCAGAAGAGTGTAAACTTCCTGTTGGCGCTTTTTCTTTTTTTCGTTGCTCATTTTGGCCTCTCAGAGCCTTAGCCCCAAACCGGTCAGTCGCGCAAAAGCTCGTTGATCCCAGTCTTAGAGCGGGTCTTTTCATCCACTCGCTTCACGATAACTGCGCAGTAGAGGTTGATGTTGTTCTTCGTGGGCATCGAGCCTGCGACGACAACCGAGTAGGGCGGCACTTCGCCATACATGACCTCTCCGGTTTCGCGGTCGACGATCTTGGTAGATTGGCCGATGAAAACCCCCATCCCCAGAACCGAACCTTCGCGGACAATGCAGCCTTCGACCACTTCGGAGCGGGCACCGATGAAGCAGTTGTCCTCGATGATCGTCGGACCGGCCTGCATCGGCTCCAGCACACCGCCGATGCCAACACCGCCTGAGAGGTGCACGTTCTTGCCGATCTGCGCACAGGACCCGACAGTGGCCCATGTGTCGACCATCGTGCCCTCATCCACATAAGCGCCGAGGTTCACGAACGACGGCATCAGCACAACACCCGGCGCGATAAAGGCGGATTTGCGCACAACGCAGTTGGGCACGGCGCGGAACCCAGCCTGGCGCCAATGTGTGTCACTCCAGCCTTTAAACTTGCTGTCGACCTTGTCCCACCAGCCGCTGCCTTGTGGTCCGCCATCATGCTGTTCCATATCCTTGATGCGGAAGCCCAGAAGCACGGCTTTCTTTGCCCACTGGTTCACATGCCAGTCACCGGAAGCCTGACGCTCCGCCACACGCAGGCGACCGCTGTCCAGCGCGTTGAGCGTGTCTTCGATCGCTTCGCGCGTCTCGCCCGTGGTGGCCGGGGTGATGGTGTCGCGCGCCTCCCAGGCGGCTTCAATCGCAGTTTCCAGTTGAGCGTTCGACATCGGGGCCTCCGGATTTATAAGGGCAAAATTTTCCCGGCTATAAGGTGTCGCGGGAGCGCGCGCAATGGTGCGGGTGGTCAGATTTCATGCCTCCGGCAGGAGTATTTGGGGAAACATGAAGCCAGATGCGACGTTAATGCAAAGGATCGGGCGCGACATTACCACCGCAAACGAGCACCGCGATGCGTTCGCCCCGTTCGGGTTGGTAGGCGCCCGAGGTCAGAGCCGAAAGGGCGGCGGCCCCGGCAGGTTCGACCAATTGGCGCGCCTGCCGCCAGAGGAAGGTTTGCGCTGCGGTGATGGCCGCGTCAGGAACGGTCAGGGTCTGGACGTTTTGGGACTGGGCTATGTCGAAGCAGATCTGCCCAATCCGACGCGCGCCAAGCGCATTGGCCGTGACGCCCGACACCTCAACATCCACGGGCTTTCCAGCTTGCTGGGCCCGATAGAGCGCAGCACAGCTTTCGGGTTCCACCGCCACAACCTTGCGCCGCCCCTGAAGCCAAGCCAGGGCCCCCGCTATAAGGCCACCACCACCCACGGCGATGAAGATGGTGTCAGCCTC
The DNA here is from genome assembly GCA_963691795.1 of Roseovarius sp. Taxonomy (GTDB): domain Bacteria; phylum Pseudomonadota; class Alphaproteobacteria; order Rhodobacterales; family Rhodobacteraceae; genus Roseovarius. The sequence goes on along the minus strand of OY829373.1, from coordinate 1,187,312 downwards.
AAGCCCCTGCTCTTCCCATTCCGCCATAAGCGTGCCCTGCCCTGCCACGGTGGCTGGCGCATCATAGGCATGGATCTGGATTGCGCCACTCTCTGCCTCATGGGCCAGTGCAGCCTCCATCGCGTTTGAATAGGCCCCCTCGACCACCATCAGATCAGCACCTGCGTCCCTAATCAAAGCGATCTTGGCAGGGCCCGCAATCTCGGGCACGTAGATGCGGGCCTTGTGGCCCAGACGGCTTGCCGCATAGGCCACTGCCGCGCCGTGATTGCCACCCGAAGCTGCAACGATCCCAGCCTCGGGCACGGGTTGAGACAGGAGTGTGTTGAACGCACCGCGCGCCTTGAACGTGCCGGTATGCTGAAGTTGTTCAAGCTTGAGCGCCACAGGGCCACCAACCCTTGCGACCTCCAGCTCGGTGACCGGGGTGCGCCTCGCATGTCCTGTAATACGCACCTGTGCCGCCTTGATTTCGGCTGTCCAGTCCATCGACGCACTCCTTCTGGTCAAGTGTTCCTGAAACCTATACGCCTTGGATGTCGCCCCCACCATCAGAAAGCCAAAGCTCATGAAAGACGACCGAAACAGCCCCTTCCGGAACGCCCATTCAGACAGGGATACTGCAAAGCTGGTTCCCGACACACCGCAGACCCGCGCGCCCGCCTATCGGCTGGCTTTCGCGGATGAGGATTTCATGTGCCGGGATGAGCTACGCCCGGTACGGCTTCAGCTTGAGCTGCTCAAGCCCGAGATGATTATGAACGAACGCGGGATCGAGAGCACCGTGGTGCTGTTCGGTGGCGCGCGTATTCCAGAGCCCGCGAAAAAGGACAAAGCGCGCACCAAGACCCTGGCAGATCTGTCGCGCTTTTACGATGAGGCCCGCACATTTGCCCGCCTAATGACAGAGAAATCCATGACGCTTTATGGACGGGAGTACGTGGTGGTCACGGGCGGAGGTCCTGGTGTGATGGAAGCGGGCAATCGTGGGGCTGTGGATGCGGGCGGGTCTTCCATCGGGCTCAACATAGTGTTGCCGCATGAGCAGGCTCCGAACGAATATGTGACACCGGAGCTTTGCTTTAACTTCCACTATTTTGCGATCCGCAAGATGCATTTCCTGATGCGCGCCAAGGCGATCTGCTGTTTCCCGGGCGGGTTCGGCACTTTGGACGAGATGTTCGAGTCTCTGACCCTGATCCAGACCAACAGAATGGCCCGCGTACCGTTCCTGCTATTCGGAGAGGATTTCTGGCGCTCAATAATCAATTGGGAAACACTATCAGACGCGGGCACCATATCAGCCGAAGACCTGGACCTGTTCCAGTTTGTGGAAACCGCGGAACAGGCGATGGAAATCGTGGATACATGGGAAACTAGGGATTAACCTTTAAGGCCAGTCATCCGAGGCTGCCACAAGAAATCTTGTTCCCGGTCATCCGGTCGCCAAAAGGGAAGATATTGGGTTGCATCTCGGCCGTCGGGTGATTGGCCGCGGCAAACACCCCGTTTACGCCCGTGTCGAGAAAGTGCACCAATGAACGACAATTGAGAATTCAGGTGAACTTTGGTTCTGCAAGATCAAATACGATCCGTTCCTCAGACCTAGGTGTTAGACCCGGCCATGATCACGCCCCGTCAAATTCGCAGATAGTGTGGACGTCCATCCCCATTGCTTCTAGCTTCTTGCGGCCACCCAATTCAGGCAGATCCACGATAAAGGCGCAGCTTACGATCTCACCACCCAACTGTTCAATCAGTTTGATCCCAGCTTCAGCCGTACCACCGGTAGCTAGCAGATCATCAACAATCAGGATCTTTTCCCCGGCTGCAATCGCATCGTCATGCAGCTCCACCACCGCACTGCCATATTCAAGCTGATACGCCTGCGAGATGGTTTTACCCGGTAGCTTGCCCGCCTTACGCACCGGAACGAAACCAACAGACAACTGATGCGCGACGGCCCCGCCAAGGATGAAGCCTCGAGCCTCAAGCCCCACGACCTTGTCGATCCTCTCGCCCGCATAGGGATGCAGAAGCTGGTCGACGGCCATGCGAAACCCGCGCGGATCGGCGAAAAGCGTGGTCACATCCCGAAACATAATACCCTCATGTGGGAAATCAGGGATAGAACGGATATAGTCCTGAACAGTGCTCGATTTTGGCATGGAGGGTCCCCGACTCTGGCATTGTCATGATCCGGTGTGGCGCATTCAAGTCAAATTCGCAAGTGTAGGAATAGAGAAGCGTTCTTATACAATCTCTTGCGCAACATGCATATACTTTGTATATACGCTTGGTGGATGAATAAGGATGAGCTGAGACACTAGCCCTTGTCAAAGAAATCAGAAAAAAAAGAAAAGAAGGCTGGTAAAAAAGACAGCCAGCTTATCCTTAGAATGGACCGCAAGGAACGGGATCAGTTCGTTCAGCTGTGCAAGGACATGGACACAAGCGCCGCAAGGGAAATCCGAAGGTTCATTCGGGATTTCATGAAACGCCAAGGTTAGGGCGCATCTCAAGCACTATATGCATGCGATAACTGTCCCAAGCTTGCTGTGGGGCGAAGGTCCTTCCGATCAAGCCTGTCGCCGTAACAACGCCGTCATCACGCCCATGCCTATCAACGCGATCCCACCAAAGCGGGTCAGCAAGGTTATGACGCCGGGCTTGCGGCTTGTCTGCCGCCACCGGTTTGCCAACACGGCATAGGCGAAGGCGTTCACCGCCGCCAGCGCAACAAAGACTGCAATCAGGATGGCAAACTGAGGCAACAACAGACGTTCGACTGAGACGAATTGCGGCACGAAGACAATGGATTTAGGGGCATGCCAGAAGACACAGCTGCCAGTCACGCCCCCCCGCCTCGGCCACCACCGCCTCAAGTTCACCTGATGGGGCGCTGCGCAACAGCTTGATGCCAAGATAGACGAGTAAATCGCGCCCACCCATTTAAGCAAGGTAAAGAGCGTGGCCGATGACAGCACCACCGCGCCCAACCCCACCAGCGACGGGCTCATCGCCACAAAATCCCCCAGCGCCACACCTGCGGCAGAGGCGATCGACATACGTTTACCCCGGCTCAGTGCATAGCTTAGCACCAGCAAGACCGTAAGGCCCGGGATCAGCACAAGCGCAGTCGAGGCCGCTACAAAGGCCAACCAAAGATCAAACGGGATCGCGTTTCTTCTACTTCGCGTTCTCGATCAAACACACACCGCGGCAAATCATAGTATCAATCGGTATTTTGCGAAATTCTCACAAGGTGGTGAAGACGATCTTCTTACCACCACACTATAAAAAACTGTATCTACAAATTCCGTTTGTCGGCTCAGCGTAGCAAAGCTCCAGAAACCGAATCCACCTTGCCAGCTGGCCCTACCAGCTGGCAGGAACAATTGCCCTATGCCAAGCGCATTTACACAGGTCCAGCGCCCCGCTGCCATGATAAACGCACCGATCCATGTCACTGTAATTTCTGCAAGAACAGCCGTCGACAGCATTGTCATTTAAACAAGAGAAAATCAGTTCCCACGATCATCGTGCATGCCCCTCAGGGATATTGATTTACTGAGGTTAGCCGCCCAGAACGCGCCCTGCGATGGCATCGAGTTTAGCAACAAACGCCGGGTCCCGTGCCTCGGGAGCGGTTAGGATGGCGTAGTCCAGCGCCCGGTCGCAGCCATGCGGACAAGGCTCCCGCTTAGCGCCCAACAAGGCGGGTAATCCAGCAACCATTTCCCGGGCCTTGGCGGCATTGCCAGTCAGGGTCGCAATGATCTGGGTCACGTCCACCTCGCCATGATCTGGGTGCCAGCTGTCGTAATCCGTCACCATCGCGACAGAGGCATAGCAAAGCTCCGCTTCGCGGGCGAGCTTGGCCTCAGGCATGTTGGTCATGCCAATCACGTCACAGCCCCAGACCTCTCGGTAAAGTTTTGACTCGGCCAGCGTGGAAAACTGCGGGCCTTCCATGGCAAGGTAGGTGCCGCCCTCATGCACGGTAACCCCTGCGTCCCGCGCCGCCGTGGCACAGGCCGCACCAAGGCGGGGACAAGTGGGATGAGCCACGCTGACATGGGCCACGCAGCCCGGACCGAAGAAGCTTTTCTCACGCGCGAATGTCCGGTCTATAAACTGGTCCACGACCACAAAATCGCCCGGCGCCATCTTTTCTTGAAACGAACCACAAGCAGAGACAGAAATCACATCCGTCACCCCGCTCCGCTTGAGCGCGTCAATATTGGCCCGGTAAGGCACGGAAGTTGGGGAATGCAAATGCCCACGTCCATGACGGGGCAGAAAGGCGATCTCGACCCCGCCCAAACGACCGGACAGGATCTGATCCGAGGGCGCCCCCCAGGGTGTCTCAACTGCGGTCCATTCAGCCCCTTCAAGACCTTCGATGTCATAGACACCCGACCCGCCAATCACTCCGATTTTCGTTGCTGTCATAGCTGCCTCATCCCCTAGCACTTGTGTCGGCCTGCGCACGTTGCCCTGCGTTCAGCATCAAATCCCTGCCTGTCATGCTTATCAATCCCATAATTTGCAAGGTGGTCAAACGCGACCAACTGCTGTAACAGCGCCGTTTGACATAGTAGTTACCCAAGTTCCCAGGACACCTTGCCATGAAACGCGACCTGAAGGCCGCAGTCACCAGCCGCCTTGTCACCCCTGACCTTAGCCTGTCTCCCGGGGAACCCCTCAGCCCAGCCCGCATACGGATAGAGCTGCTCTCAGGTCTAACCGTTGCCCTCGCACTTGTGCCAGAGGCCGTAGCCTTCGCCTTTGTTGCAGGCGTGCATCCGTTGGTAGGGCTTTACGCGGCCTTCATCGTGGGGCTGATCACGGCACTCATTGGCGGTCGTCCAGGTATGATATCAGGCGCGACGGGGGCGTTGGCGGTGGTCATGGTTTCACTCGTTGCTCAACACGGGGTGGAATACCTCTTTGCCACCGTGGTCCTGATGGGCATTCTGCAGATCACAGCGGGGGCGCTGAAATGGGGCAAGTTCATCCGCCTTGTACCACATCCGGTGATGCTGGGCTTCGTGAACGGGCTGGCCATTGTGATTTTCCTCGCGCAATTGGGGCAATTCAAAGTCCCTGGCTCCATGGTCCAGACAGACCACGGCATGAGCGGGGGAGAATGGCTTTCGGGGCCTGAGTTGATGACCATGCTGGCTCTTGTGGCACTGACCATGGCCATCATATGGGTCATGCCGCGCGTGACCAAGGTCGTGCCTGCACCTTTGGCCGGAATCGCGATCGTGGCTGGGCTTGTCATCGCCCTCGGGATGGAGGTACCGCGCGTGGGTGACCTCGCCTCGATCCAGGGCGGGTTTCCAAGTTTCCATATTCCTATGGTCCCACTGACGCTTGAGACTTTTGAAATCATCCTGCCCTATGCAGTCATTCTTGCGGCGATTGGACTGATCGAAAGCCTTCTGACGCTTAACCTCGTGGGCGAAATGACCGGCCAACGCGGCGGCGCCAGCCAGGAGTGCATCGCGCAAGGCGTGTCCAACACGGTGACGGGCTTTTTCGGTGGCATGGGGGGCTGCGCCATGATTGGTCAGTCCATGATTAACGTGAAATCCGGAGGTCGCACCCGAATTGCGGGTATCGCGGCGGCGCTGTTCCTACTGCTTTTCATTCTTGTGGCCTCACCCCTTATTGAGCAAATCCCACTGGCGGCACTTGTGGGCGTGATGTTCATGGTGGTGATCGGCACCTTCGCTTGGAACTCCCTCCGGATCCTGCGCAAGGTGCCACTGACGGATGCGCTTGTGATCATCCTCGTAACGATCGTGACGGTGAAGTATGACCTGGCGATTGCGGTTGTCGTGGGTGTAATCGTGTCAGCCCTAGCCTATGCCTGGAACAATGCCACGCGCATTCACGCAGTCGAGCGACCTTCGACGACGGAAGAAGGGGCAAAGGTCTATGAAATTCAGGGGCCGCTGTTTTTTGGATCTGCCGAAGGCTTTTCAGAAATCTTCGACGTGACGGACGACCCAGATGTTGTGATCGTGGATTTCGCTTCCAGCCGTGTGGTGGACCAGTCTGCCCTGCAGGCTATCGAAGCCATTGCAGGCAAATACGAGGCCGCAGGAAAACGCATCATGCTGCGCCACCTCAGCCGCGATTGTCACCGGTTGCTGACCAAAGCTGGCCACCTCATGGTCGATAGCGACGACGACCCAGAATACCAGGTTGCAGTGGATTACGGCGTACGTACGGGCATACTTGGCGGTGCGGAAGGCTGAACCTCTATTCAGTGCGGTGTCGCCTTTCAAAAACGGCGATCAGGCGACCGCACCCAGCGTCAGCAAATCACGCCCGCGGACCAGTGATGTGACCACACGACCTTCGTTGGTGTCGCGGATTGCATAGCCATAGCCGCGAAGGCGGTGCTTCCACTCGCGCTCGGATACGGCCAAATCCCGTTCCCGCATGACCAGATCGCGAATGTTTTCTTTGTTCTGCTGATTCATCGTTTCCTGCCTCTTAACAGTGTTGCTCTGAGGGCAGGGATAATCATCGCTTGTGGCAACAATTGTCCTGAAATGGGGCAGTCCGGGGAAATCTTTTTGACGCATAAAGCGCCTCCAAGAGCGGGTTACATCCCCGCCTCAGCCTCGATCTGGCGGCGCGATTTGCGTTCCCGCTCAGTTGCGGATTTGAGCTGACCACAGGCTGCCATGATATCCTCACCCCGCGGGGTGCGGATCGGACTAGCGTAGCCGGCCTTGTAGATGATGTCGGCAAACCTCTCAATCCGTTCCCAGTCAGAGCGTTGATGTGGCGCGCCGGGCCATTCGTTGAAGGGTATCAGGTTAATCTTGGCTGGAATGCCCTTGATCAGCTTCACAAGGCGGCGCGCGTCTTCATCACTGTCATTGACGTCCTTTAGCATCACGTATTCAAACGTGATCCGCTCAGAATTCGAGGCCTTTGGATAGGCACGCAGAGCCTCAAGAAGGGTCTCGATGTTCCACTTCTTGTTGATCGGCACCAGGTGGTCGCGCACCTCGTCCGTAGTCGCGTGAAAACTGACCGCCAGCATGCAGCCAATCTCTTCGGCCGTCTTGGCAATCTCGGGGACGACACCGCTGGTCGACAAGGTGATACGGCGGCGGCTCAGGCTGATGCCCTCCCCGTCCATAGCGATCTTCATGGCGTCACGTACATTGTCGAAGTTATAAAGCGGCTCGCCCATCCCCATTAAGACGATGTTGCTAAGCAGCCGCGGCCGCTCGCCCGAGCCCTCTCCAGGTTGTGGCCACTCACCTAAATCATCGCGCGCCATCATGATCTGGCCCACGATCTCAGCCGAGGTTAGGTTGCGGACCAATTTCTGCGTACCTGTATGGCAGAAGGAACAGGTCAGCGTGCAGCCAACCTGGCTCGAGATACACAGCGTACCGCGGTCAGTTTCGGGGATATAGACCACCTCCACCTCATGCCCGCCTGCGATCCGCGCGAGATACTTGCGCGTGCCATCGGCACTGACCTGACGGGAGACCATCTCGGGGATTTCAATCACAAAGGTTTCTGCCAGTTCGGCGCGGTAAGCCTTGGACAGATTTGTCATCGCGTCAAAATCGCGCACGCCCCACTGGTAAATCCACTGCCAGATCTGGTTGGCGCGCATCTTGGCCTGCTTTTCTGGCGTGCCAGCATCAATTAGGACCTCGCGCAGCCGGGGACGCGTCAGGCCGACAAGATTTACTGGACCCTCCGGTAGTTTACGGGGGATCGTTAAAACGTCCTGCGTGATCGGTGCGGTCTGGGTCATTGCTTCATCATTTTATAGCTAGATGCGATCCCATATAGGATGTCTGCGCAAATTCCAAATGGTCCATGCAGACCTAACCTTCGAAATAGACCCGACGCACACTGGGACGCGCGGCCACTTGGGCAGCAATCCGCGCCGCATTGGGAAATTCTGACAAATCCGGCTGGCCCTTCTTTGGGTTGAGCCATGTCGTCAGCATGTGAAGATAGATATCCGCCGCACTGAACTGATCCCCGAGAACCCACGCTTTCTCACCGATCTGATCATCAACAACCCCCCAGACAGCCCGCAGCCGCGATACACCGCGACGCAGGGCCCCCAGTTCGCCCTCGGGCGTGTCGGCAAACCGTTCGGGATAATTGTTCTGCTGAAACGCTGTCTGAACGGTGTTGGAAAAATAGACCAGCGTTTGCAGGTAAAGCGCGCGTGCGGGATCGTTTACAGTTGGGGCCAGACCGACACCGGCATGGCGATCACACAGAAAGATGGTGATCGCGGCACATTCATACATCGCGCCACCTTGCCATAGTAGAACCGGCACCCAGCCATTTGGGTTAATCGCCAATTGTTCCGCTGGGCGCGCCTCTTTCATGTCAATTGTTGTCGCCAGCAACTCGTATTGCGCGCCAATCTCCTCGAGCAAGACCCGTACGCCCAATGCCGCGCTGCCATCTGCATAGAACAGTTTGTACATCTTTGCCCTCCTGATATGGTCAAGCCCCCTGTTTCTTCTGGTCAAGAAAACCCTTGGGGGGCACGCATTGCGCGGCGGGGGCAGGGCCCCTCTTCAAGATCTTTCAGGGATTTTGTCCCAGCAAACCCATCCTGGCCACTGCCTGATGCCGCGGACAGGATATCAAGTGATCATTAACCATGCCGACCGCTTGCATGAACGCATAGACGATCGTAGGCCCGCAAAACTTGAAGCCGCGTTTCTTTAGATCCTTGGAAATCTGTTGCGATAGCAGCGTCTGCGCCGGCACCTCCGCCAGCGTGGTCCAGCAGTTCTGGATGGGCGCACCACCGACATAGTCCCACAGGTACCGGTCAAAGCCCTGCTCAGCCTCAATCGCCTGCCAGGCACGGGCGTTGCCGATCGTTGCTTCGATCTTGCCGCGATGGCGGATGATGCCAGGATCACCCAGGCAGCGTAGCACATCATCCTCGCCCCATTGAGCAATTACAGCAGGATCAAACCCAGCAAAGGCCGCACGAAAATTCTCACGCTTCTTGAGAATAGTGATCCAGCTCAGACCAGCCTGAAACCCATCAAGGATCAGCTTCTCCCACAGCGCGCGGCTGTTATACTCCGGAACGCCCCATTCGGTGTCATGGTACTCAATATAGATGGGCTCTTGCCCAACCCAGCCACACCGTTCACTCATCCCACCCCCTTTTTCACCCCGAAAGGGCAGATCGTTTAAATTTTACATTTGAGAGTTCCTTAACGTCAGGGCCTCACCCTGTGAAGGCGGAGCAAGGCGGAGGCGGATTATTGGCGCGAACACTGGCAGACTGGGCGGATATCCCACCGGGGCAGGACAGCCCCCTCAACCATGCGGTGGCATCGCGGGATCGTGGCACGATTGCCATGGTGGAGGATGCCCTTAACGAGGGGCGCGTGATGCTGGCCTACCAGCCGGTTGTTCCCTCTACCGACACCGGAACGCCCGCCTTCTACGAGGGGCTGATTCGCATCTTGGACGGCACCAAACGGGTAATCCCGGCGCGCGATTTCATTCATGCAGTCGAAATGACCGAAACCGGGCGCAAGATCGACTGTATGGCGCTCAAGCGTGGCTTACAGACCTTGAGCCGGACCCCGGCGTTACGGCTATCTATTAACATGTCCGCGCGCTCCATCGGATATGGCCGGTGGGGCGATATCCTAGAGCGCGGGATACGCAGCGATCCCACTGTGGCGGAGCGACTGATTCTCGAAATCACCGAGAGCTCGGCCATAATGGTGCCGGAACTGGTGGCCGACTTTATGGGCCGGATGCAGAAGAAAGGGATCAGCTTTGCGCTGGATGATTTTGGATCCGGCTATTCTTCATTTCGGTATCTCAAGGATTTCTATTTCGACATTCTCAAGATCGACGGGCAGTTTGTGCGCGGAATTGCGGGGGATGCAGATAATCAGATCCTGACCCGGACCATGGTGGCCCTCGCGCGGGAATTCGATATGGTATCTGTCGCAGAAAGTGTTGAGACAGTTCACGATTCCAGATGCCTTGCACAGATTGGCGTGGACTGTCAGCAGGGCTATTTCTTCGGCGCGCCGACTGTGCGTCCGCCCTGGGCCCGCAAGGAACGGCGCGGCACCAATCGGCGGCGGCGCGCCTAAACTGCGGCAATGCGGCAATGCGGTGGTTGCTGCGGTGGAGGTTGTGCGGTATCACGCGCGCGAGCGCGGGGACCTAGGGCCCAATGGTCCCTCAGACTTGACACCCCGCCAAACACTCACCTTGGTGGAGGACTCCATGACCAACGTCGTCATCGCATCAGCTGCACGCACTGCCGTCGGCTCTTTTAACGGATCATTTGCAAACACGCCCGCCCACGATCTGGGTACTGCTGTGCTCGACGCGATTGTCAGCCGCGCGGGTATCGAGAAGGGCGAAGTCTCCGAGACCATCCTCGGCCAGGTTTTGGCGGCTGCCCAGGGTCAAAACCCGGCCCGTCAGGCCCATGTCAACGCAGGCCTGCCAATCGAAAGCGCGGCGTGGGGTATCAACCAAGTCTGTGGCTCGGGCCTACGCGCGGTTGCACTTGGTGCGCAGCATATTCAGCTGGGTGACGCAGACATCGTCGCAGCCGGTGGTCAGGAAAACATGTCGCTGTCCACTCATGCTGCTCATTTGCGTGCAGGTCACAAGATGGGTGACGTGAAATACATCGACACGATGATCAAAGACGGCCTCTGGGACGCCTTCAACGGCTACCACATGGGACAGACGGCTGAAAACGTGGCCGACCAGTGGCAGATCACCCGCGACATGCAGGATGAGTTCGCCGTCAGCAGCCAGAACAAAGCCGAAGCAGCCCAGAACGCGGGCCGGTTCGAGGACGAGATCACTCCCTTCACCATCAAAACCCGCAAAGGTGACATCGTGGTCGACAAGGATGAGTACGTCCGCCATGGCGCAACCATGGAAGCCATGCAGAAACTGCGCCCAGCCTTTACCAAAGATGGCTCTGTTACCGCGGCCAACGCATCAGGCATCAATGATGGTGCGGCGGCGGTTCTGCTGATGAGCGCCGATGACGCCGAGAAGCGCGGGATCGAACCTCTGGCGCGTATCGCCTCTTACGCCACGGCGGGTCTGGACCCGTCGATCATGGGCGTGGGCCCAATTCATGCCAGCCGTAAGGCGCTGGACAAAGCAGGTTGGAGTGTTGACGATCTCGACCTCGTGGAAGCAAATGAGGCCTTCGCAGCACAAGCCTGCGCGGTGAACAAAGACATGGGCTGGGATCCGGCCATCGTGAATGTCAACGGCGGCGCGATCGCCATCGGTCACCCGATCGGTGCATCTGGCTGCCGGGTTCTCAACACTCTACTGTTCGAAATGAAGCGCCGCGATGCAAAGAAAGGCCTGGCCACGCTGTGTATCGGCGGTGGTATGGGCGTTGCGATGTGCGTTGAACGCTGAAAGTATTTTGCGCCGCCTGAAGGCGTCGCAGCAAGCGAGGGGGTTTTACCCCCTCGTACTCCCCCAGCTATTCTTGGAAAAATGAAGGTGGTCGGGGTTAACAGAATTTTCTAAGGAGACAAATACATGGCACGTGTTGCATTGGTCACCGGCGGCAGCCGCGGGATTGGGGAATCCATCTCGAAAGCACTTAAGTCAGAAGGCTACGAGGTCGCAGCGACCTATGCCGGAAATGATGAGAAAGCGGCCGCTTTCACTGATGCCACAGGCATCAAGACCTACAAATGGAATGTTGCGGATTACGAGGCGTCCAAGGCAGGTATCGCTCAGGTTGAGGCTGATCTGGGCCCGATCGACATCGTGGTAGCCAATGCTGGCATCACCCGCGACGCTCCATTCCACAAGATGACACCGGAACAGTGGAATGAGGTGATCGACACCAACCTGACTGGCGTGTTCAACACCGTGCACCCCGTCTGGCCCGGCATGCGTGAGCGCAAGTTTGGCCGCGTCATCGTGATCTCTTCGATCAACGGCCAAAAGGGTCAGTTCGCACAGGCCAACTATGCTGCCACCAAAGCTGGTGATCTTGGCATTGTTAAGTCCCTGGCACAGGAAGGTGCGCGCGCGGGTATCACCGCGAACGCAATTTGCCCTGGTTATATTGCGACAGAAATGGTCATGGCGGTTCCGGAAAAGGTGCGTGAAGCCATCATCGGCCAGATCCCCGCAGGCCGGCTTGGTGAGCCCGAAGAGATCGCGCGTTGCGTGACATTCCTAGCCTCAGAAGACTCGCAGTTCATCAACGGCTCGACCATTTCGGCCAATGGCGCGCAGTTCTTCGTCTGACGGCGAACCCAGCAAACGAATTACAAAGGCCGCCTATGTCAGGCGGCCTTTTTTATGTGAGAATCGCAGATCTGTAAAAAACCGTCGCCCGAAGCCCTGGCTTACTTACAACGGTTATTCAAAGCGGGAGCCGCGTGTCACCCCGCGGAAAACTGCTCATATATTCCGTTCAGGCTTCACAAGCCGCACGATAGGTATCGCATGATCAGTTCGTTGCAGTCGTTCCGATGATGTTCAGGGTTCATTTACGTCCCTAATTTCTTTTCTGAATCCAATTTGATGCCTTGTCTCAAGGACAACGAAAGAGCGTTACTTCAGCCTTTGTCTAATTTTCCTACACTGACATACTTGATCGCTAGCCTTCTCTGACCGCCTTACGTGCCTCTATCGCCGCCGTGCAGCACAGTCACTTCAGATCAAATCGCTGGTTGGACACTTGAGCGCACCTAGCTTCAGTAGCCTCAACAGCGTCGTGGAGGTGACCAAGGCCAAGCGTACTCTGAGCCCTTGCCTTGGTCCCAAAGGCGCGAGACGGGTTCGAGTCTTTGGGCGTTGGATAACGTGCCGCTCTGAAGGAAAATAACCAGTCGTCGCAGACCGTAACCATCAGGCCATTTTTCACCAAAATTTGGCTGGTACAGCGGTTTGTTACTTCGCCAGCGCCTAAGCGAATATGTATCTGAGATAGAGCATAGGCCTTGGCAATTTGGATCTGATCCGCCCGAAAGTCGATGTTGTGGTCCGATTCGGTTTTGGCCGTAGCCCAAAGGAGCTTTTCGCGGACAAACGTCTTAAAGATTGTCACCCCCAATCATCCCAAAGCTGGTCGCGGAGGACCCTCGCCATGAGCGTCTGCAGACAGTACCTTTGATCCACTCCACCGATATCGCATTTTTCGATGATCCAGTGTACCGGCAGATCTGGTTCAGCGCCGCAGGTATGCCATATCGTGCCTTAGCGGGCCAAACCTGTTCTCAAGCCGATTGCGCTTTTCATGCCGTTTTTTTGGACGTATTGGTTGCCATCGCACGGATCAGCCATTGGGGTATTCCTACGCAGAATGCGCCTCGTTGCGCCTTAAGACCCCGCTTTTAAAAACATTGTTCGAAACAGGGGTGTATGCGTTAAAAGTTTAGAAATGCTGCAAAATATCTGCGCGTTCCGATATGCTTTTTCGAAAGAGGCTGCGATCGCTACGCGCCATGGGCCAAATATAAATTTGACTGGTCCGCGTCGCACGCACAACGCGTTAGCAGTGCCTTGAAGCAATTTGTTAAAAGGGAACGTTGGCGCGTCCCGTCCCCTTTTCAGGGGAAAAGAAACCTGGCGTCAGGCGTCGACTCGCAATCGATTAATTTCTTCTTTGACGCGGAGTTTCTGTTTCTTGAGTTCGGCGATTTCGAAATCCGTGGAGCCGAGCGCACGTTGCGCTTCTTCGACCCGGTCCGAGAGGTTCTGATGTTTCTTTTGCAATTCCTCAAGGTGTGAACCCAAGCTCATTGGCAGTCTCCTTTTCTACTAAACCACTCCTGTTTAACTCAGGTATTGCAGCACAAATCCCCCAAACTGTCACGCTGCAGGCGCAGCATGGGGGCAGCAAAGCGCATAGATTAGGGACAGTTTCAGACGGGAAATGGCAGCGCTGCGGCCGCTCGCAGGATAGAAGTCGTTGGCAACGTGTAGCTTTCTCCATCCACCTCATGGCGATCTCCGTCGTGGAGGACCCAGGGCGCATGAAGGCGGAAATCTGCCCGTCCACCCTTGCGCCCCCGCAGCAGGCAAAGCCGGGCCGGGCGTCCCTGCCTTGGGGCAAGCGGCAACAATTCGACACTGCCAAGCTTGTGTCGGAATCTGTCCAACAGGTCGGGTATACGCTCCGCCCGATGGATAAAGCTCACCGTTCCGCCCGGCGCGACGCGGCGAGTGGCCTGATCGACCCAGTCACCTAGTGGGGTATCCTCACCGAGGGCGATTTCGCGCTGTAGATTGCCGGAGGAGGTACTGTTGGTGCGGTCAAAATACGGTGGGTTGGCGACAACGTGATCAAACTGACGCGCCTTTAAGGCAGCCGGCATCTGAGCCAGATCGCCGGTGATGACCTCGAAAGGCAGATCGTTATAATGGCCATTGCGGCGCGCAAGTTCGGCATAGATACCTGCCCGCTCAAGCCCAGTGAGCGCAAGGCCCGGCACTCGGCAGCCCGCACAAAGCGCGGCCACCCCCACGCCACACCCCAAATCAAGGAGGCTTTGACCAGGCTTTGCCGGAACACTGGCCGCCAGAAGAACCGGGTCCACACCAGCCCTGTAGCCCGATCGCGGCTGGAGGATCTGCAAGGCGCCCCCAAGGAACGCATCGCATGTTAGATCGGTATCACTGCCCGGCATCGACCTCGATCCCATTGTCGATCATCGTCTGCACAGCATCATTGTAGTCAGCATCCGCTACCATGATACGACGAGGGAAAATTCCGATGGAGCCTTCCAAAACGCTCATATTTACGTCCATTTCAAAGCAGTCTATACCCTCTCCCTCAAGCAGGGCCTTGGCGAAGGCGATAGACGCCATATCATTGGTACGTAGAAGCTGTTTCATGGCCTAGAGGTAAGCATGGACAAGGCGATTGTCGAGCTGCGCGGTGGGAACGATATGAGTTTGGATAACGCAGCAACAAAACCACATGAAGAACTGGCGAGACATCTGTCTGACAAGCTGGGCGCGGTCAATATTCTGATCCGTGAACGCATGGCCTCGCGCCACGCCCCGCGCATTCCGGAGGTGACGGCGCATCTGGTGGAAGCCGGCGGAAAACGGCTACGTCCAATGCTCACCTTGGCGGCGGCCGATCTGTGCGGCTATGATGGTGAGTACGACGTATATCTGGCAGCGACGGTCGAGTTCATTCATACTGCGACCCTGCTCCATGACGACGTCGTTGACGAAAGCCAGAAACGCCGGGGGCGGCCCACGGCAAACCTGCTTTGGGACAACAAGTCGAGCGTTCTGGTCGGCGACTACCTTTTTGCCCGCGCGTTCCAGTTAATGGTCGAGACAGAGTCGCTGCAGGTGCTGGACATTCTGGCCAACGCTTCCGCCACAATTGCGGAGGGTGAAGTGCTGCAACTGACCGCGGCACAGAACCTTGCCACGACCGAAGAAATCTACCTGCAGGTGGTACGCGGCAAAACGGCCGCGCTCTTCTCGGCCGCCACTGAGGTGGGCGGTGTTATCGCGGGCCAGCCCAAAGAGCTGGTGCAGGCACTCTTTGACTATGGAGACGCGCTCGGCATCGCCTTCCAGATCGCCGACGACCTTCTGGACTATCAGGGCGATAGTAAATCCACCGGCAAGAACGTGGGCGATGATTTCCGCGAACGCAAACTGACCTTACCTCTGATCAAAGCTATTTCTGACGCCTCTGATGAAGAACACGCCTTCTGGAAACGCACGATCGAAAAAGGTGAACAGCAAGAGGGTGATCTTGAACAGGCGTTTGGGATCCTTAAGCGCCACTGCGCGTTGGAACGCACACGCGCCGACGCGCTGGAATGGACTGAACGGGCCAAGACAGCCATGCTAAAGCTGCCAGATCACGAGGTACGCCGCATGTTGCTAGATCTGGCTGACTACGTTGTGGCCCGCCTCACCTGAAGCTGCTAGTTTCTGGTTATAATCACCTAGGGCCTTTTCCATCGGCGAGCAGACGCAGTATGCCCATGCACTTAGGATCGGCTTTCCAAACAGCAGACATAAAAATCTGAAACGTCCTTGGCAGGGATTTTCAAGAATTCTGGTGTATCAGGACATCAGCCACCGTCATCAACCACTCTAAGCGGTGCAGCCCCTTCTTCTTCCAGAACCTTGTCCAGACCCACTTCCAGCTTGCGCCGGATCCGGTTGGGATCAATATCGGGAGAGGGGTTTTCTTCGTCCACAAAAGACAGGGCTCGTTTCCATTGGAATTCAGCCTCATTGAAACGGCCCACAGCCCAAAGCGCATCGCCCAAATGGTCATTGACCACCGGATCAATCGGCATGAGCTCTGCGGCGCGTTCCATATGGCCCGCCGCCTCGTCATAGCGGCCTAGGCGATAGAGCACCCAGCCCAGGCTGTCGACAATGTAACCACTATTGGGCTGTCCCTCGACGGCCCGCTCGATCATATCCAGCGCCTCGTCGAGCTTGATGCGCTTTTCGACAAGCGAATAGCCAAGATAATTCAGGACCTGCGGATGATCGGGGTTTAGTTCCAGCGCTTTGCGAAAATCAGCCTCGGCCCGTTCCCAACGGTCAAGCCGCTCATTGCTGATGGCACGGGCATAGAAGACAAACCACTGCTCCTCGCCCTGCTTGCCGTACATATCGATCGCACGATCATAGGCCTCAGCTGCATCCTCGAACCTCTCCGACTGGCGATAAAGATCACCGGTTGACACATGCACAAGCGGCAGATCCGGCATTGTGATTGAAAGCTGCTCTAGCACCTCGATCGCGGCATCTAGTTTGCCACTGCGCCGAAGGCTTTCCGCGCGGCCAAGTTCAGCGGAAGAGAACACCGGGTGATCGCGCGGCACCGACTTGTAGGCCGAGGTGGCCAACTCATATCGCTCTAGCGCCTCCAGCAACTCAGCCGACATCATGACAGCATCAATATGACTGGGGCTCAGGTATTCAGCCACGCGTGAATACATCAGAACGTAATCTTCACTGGTCTCCGACAAAAGCGCACGCCCAAGCGTGTAGAATACCTCCGCAATGCCATCCTCCGGAGATTTTATCAGGCTGAATGGCACGATCTCCTCGGCTTCGAGCGCATCGCGCAGGCTCTGAATTTCTGGATCCATGGACGAAAATGAATCGTCGAGCAGGGCAATCGCCTCCTCGTTGCGCTCCAGTTGGCTAAGGGTTTCAGCATGGGCGATCGTGCCGCGTCTTGTGCGCTGCACCGGGCCGTCGCTCTGGCCCGAAAAGATCTGCTCCGCCCCCTCAAAATCCCCGACAGAGGCCAGCGCAAGCGCTTTGTGATAAATCGCGAAGCCACGCAGGCCAGGTTCTCTGGCTACATTGTCAAAGTTGGCGAGCGCCGTGCGCATGTCGCCCCCGCTCAGATGCGCCCAAGCGAGGATCAAACCATCGGCCAGTTCCCCGATCCCACGGTCATCTTCCATGCGGGTGATCACCGTATCAATCTCACCACGTTTTACGTCATCCGCCACCAGCGCCATATGCGCAATATGGCTGAGCAAGCCATCGGCCTCGATTTTTCGAGCAATCGGAATGGCAAGGTCCAGATTGCCTAGTGACAGCTGCGCTACAACCGCGCTTTCCATGATGGCGGGGTTAGAGGGGTCGCGCGTCAGAGCGCGTGTGAAGTACTGCGCAGCGGCCTCATAGTCATTCACATAGGTCGCTTGCCGGGCCGCAAGATAGGAACCGATAGCCTCTTGCGACGACGCCGGGGTGGACAAAGTTTGCGCCAATCCCAGCGCAAGACAAACAATGGAAAACTTTTTGCGAGCCAAGAAGAGCAGCCTCTGATTGATTGCATAAACTCTAAATTTAGTCCTGCCCCCGTCGTAAAGCAATGCGGGGCGACAAAGATGCCGCCCCGCCTGATCACTTTACCGCCAGTTTACATGTTCGGGTAATTTGGTCCGTCGCCGCCCTGGGGTGTCACCCAAGTAATATTCTGACTTGGGTCCTTGATATCACATGTCTTGCAATGAACACAGTTCTGGAAATTGATGACGAATTCCGGACCATTTTCCTTTTCCACAACCTCATAGACACCCGCCGGACAATAGCGTTGCGCGGGTTCGGCATATTTCGGCAGGTTGGTCCCGACTGGGATAGATGCGTCAGTCAGATGCAAATGTGCGGGTTGGCTTTCTTCGTGATTGGTCATCGAGAAGCTGACATTGGTCAAGCGATCGAAGCTGATCTTGCCGTCAGGCTTGGGGTACTCGATTTCATTATGGTTGGCTGCCGGCTCTGTTGCCTCAGCGTCCGTCTTGCTGTGCTTCATGGTCCCAAGGATCGAGAAGCCCAAAGTGTTAGTCCACATGTCCAGACCACCCAAACCAAGGCTGGCCACAAGGCCGTGCTTGGACCACAGCGGCTTAACATTTCGCACCTTCTTAAGGTCCTTGCCAATTGCACCGGTGCGCACCTCGGCCTCGTACCCTGAAAGCTCATCTGCCGAACGGCCCGCCTCAATCGCTTCATGGGCTGCTTCCGCCGCCGCAATACCGGACAGCATCGCATTGTGGTTGCCCTTGATGCGCGGCACGTTCACCATGCCAACCGAACATCCCAAGAGCGCCACACCAGGTGCCACCATCTTGGGCATAGATTGGTACCCACCCTCAGAGATGGCCCGCGCGCCATAAGCGACGCGCTTACCGCCCTTGAGCAGCTCAGCCACCATCGGGTGATGCTTGAACCGCTGAAATTCCATGTAAGGGAACAGGTGTGGGTTCTTGTAGTTCAGGTGCACCACGAAGCCCACGTAAACCTGGTTGTTGTCCAAGTGATAGATAAACGATCCACCACCGGCATTCTTGCCCAGCGGCCAGCCCATCGTGTGAGTGACGGACCCTTCCTTGTGCTTGGCGGGATCAATCTCCCAGATTTCCTTCATGCCGATGCCGTATTTCTGCGGCTCGCTATTCTTGGAAAGGTCATACTTGGCGATAACCTCTTTCGACAGGCTGCCACGCACCCCCTCGGAAAGGAAAACGTATTTGCCATGTAACTCCATCCCCGGCTCATACGACGGGCCGGGCGTGCCATCGGCGTTCTTGCCAAACTCACCAGCCACCACGCCTTTAACTTCGCCGTTTTCGCCATAAACAAGCTCAGAACAGGCCATGCCGGGGAAAATCTCAACCCCCATTTCCTCGGCCTGTTCAGCCATCCAGCGGCACACATTGCCCATCGACACGATATAGTTACCGTGGTTATTCATGAGCGGCGGCATCGGGAAGTTCGGGATGCGCATCTGGCCTGCCGGTCCAAGCATGTAGAACTTGTCTTCTTTGACTGGCGTGTTCAGTGGCGCGCCCTTGTCTTTCCAGTCAGGTATCAGCTTGTTCAATCCACAAGGGTCCAGAACGGCCCCCGACAAGATATGCGCACCAACTTCAGAACCCTTCTCAAGTACAACCACCTCCCGTGAGGGGTCCAGCTGCTTCAGACGAATGGCTGCCGAAAGGCCCGCAGGCCCAGCGCCCACGATCACAACGTCATATTCCATAGCTTCGCGTTCTATCTCGGACATCATCACCTTCCTTTTTGGCAACCGGTTGGCTGCGAAATGTCATCGCATTTGGTTATGTTGGCAGACTTTGGGTCGTCAATCGAAACACGGCGTAATTTACCCGGAAAACGCCAAAAACGACGCTTTTGGGACCTTATGACGCTGCGTAAACGCTTATCTATTGCATTGCCCTGCGCCATAAGGTCAATCTGCGGTAGAAGCGCGCGACCAACGCTGGACGGGCCGCTCCTGCGGCACACAAAAGACCAAAAAGGCATCCAGATGGAAAAAATACCAATGACCCATAGCGGGTACGAGGCCATCGAGGTAGAACTCAAGCATCTCAAATCGACCGAGCGACCCGCGATCATCAAGGCGATTGCCGAGGCGCGGGAGCATGGCGATTTATCCGAGAATGCTGAGTACCATTCGGCCAAGGAAAAGCAGTCTTTCATCGAGGGCCGGATAAAGGAACTTGAAGGCGTGATTAGTCTGGCCGATGTGATCGATCCCACCAAACTTTCGGGTACGGTCAAGTTTGGGGCGACCGTGACACTGGTCGATGAAGATACCGATGAGGAAAAGACCTACCAAATCGTGGGCGAATATGAGGCCAATATCGAACAGGGTCTGCTCAACATCAAATCGCCCATTGCGCGGGCGTTGATCGGCAAGGAAGAAGGCGACAGCGTTGAAGTGCGAACTCCAGGTGGCGAAAAAGCCTACGAAGTGCTAAAGATCGCATATATCTGAGCAGGGCCATAAAATGGCAAAACAAAAGCAAACGACCCCAACAAGCTTGGGCGTTTACGACAAGCCGCGCAAAAGGCGGATCGCCACGGCAGAGGTGTTGGCGATTGTCTTGACCGTTGTCTGGCTGGGTATGTGCGCGCTATTTTTCCTCGTTCTGGATACGGGCGATGTGAACGACACCGCTCCGGTGAATTTCGTGATGGTATCACTGGCGATTTTCATGCCCGTCGCCATGATCTGGGTGGCTGCCACCGCCGCACGGTCTTCAAAAGTCATGCGCGAGGAAAGCCAAAGGTTACAGGTGGCGATTGATGCAATCCGGCAGGCTTATGTCTCCCAGAACCAGAACCGGCACGCGGTGACAGAGCCGTCCGTGACCAAGAAGTTGGAAGAGATTGCAAGTGCCCAGCGCAAGACAGAAATGGCACTGGCCACGTTTTCGGCATCCCGCCACATGGTGGAACCGGCGGGCAAGGCCGCGAGCCTGGAGAAACAAGCCGAACCTGATGACCAGGTGGCGCTGCCCCTTGGCACCCCGGCAGAGGACCTGCAGCCCCCGGTCGACACCTCAGATTTCATCCGCGCTCTAAACTTCCCCGAAACAGCCGAGGACAAGGAGGGCTTTGCCGCCTTGCGTCGTTCTCTGAAAGATCGGCAGGCCGCGCAGCTGATCCAGGCGGCGCAGGATATCCTGACCCTGATGTCCCATGATGGCGTCTATATGGACGACCTGCGCCCCGACCTGGCCCGCCCCGAGGTCTGGCGACGGTTTGCGGCCGGGGAACGGGGCCGGTCCGTGGCTATGCTAGGCGGTATCCGAGACCGGTCCTCGCTGGCGTTGTCGGCGGCACGTATGAAAAGCGACCCAATCTTCCGCGATGCCGCGCATCATTTCCTGCGGCTTTTTGATCGCATGATCTCGGACTTCGCGGACAAAGCCAATGATGCTGAGCTGACCGAGCTTTCAAACACGCGCACCGCGCGGGCCTTCATGCTTCTGGGGCGAGTGACGGGAACGTTTGACTAGAAGCACGGCTCTCCATCCTTTCAATTGCCAGCCCCCCGCCTTCGGGGCATGATACACATCTCGATAACGGAGGTCATCGATGCGGAAGTTTCTTGTGGTGCTCGATGACAGCTGTGAGTGCCTCAACGCCATGCGCTTTGCCGCAATGCGTGCAGCCAACACTCATGCCGGGGTAGAAGTTTTAGCAGTGATCCCGCCAGAGGAGTTCAACCACTGGATAGGCGTGGGCGACATCATGCGCCAGGAGGCTCGTGAACGCATCCAAGTCCACTTCGAGGTTTACGCAAAATGGATGCGCGACAGGCATGGGATTGAACCCAAGCTCGTGATCCGCGAGGGCGAACCAGTGAGCGAGATCATTGCTCAGGTGCAAGATGACCCTAAGATTGGCGTTCTTGTGCTTGGTGCCAGTATGGAAAAAAAGGGCCCTGGACCGCTCGTCACGCAACTTTCCAAGAACTCAGGCAACCTGACTATTCCCATTACGATCGTTCCAGGCGATCTATCAAAAGAGCGCTTGGAAGCGATCACCTGAGTTTCACATGACGGTTTTTGCTTGATTTATCGCCGTAGCATGGCAAACCTGCGGTAATGACATTCCAAAGCCCTACACCGTTCCCAAACGCGTCCGAGGCGCAGGTCACCTTTCATCGCACAGAACTGGCCCCGATCCTGTCTTTGTACGGTCGCATGGTCGCGGCGGGGGAGTGGCGGGACTACGGCATTTCTCATCTTCGGGACGCGGCGATCTTTTCGGTGTTTCGCCGTACAGCAGAAAACCCGCTCTACCAGATCGAAAAGCGCCCTAAGCTGCGGGGGCGGCAGGGGCAATATGCCGTGATCGGCATGGATGGTCGCGTTCTCAAACGCGGCTCCGACCTCAGGACTGTGCTGCGCGTGCTGGAGCGCAAACTGATCCGGGCCGTGGACTGATACAGGCCGCCGAAAAGTCGGTCTGAGGGTTTGACACTGTACCGGCCACCAATTTAGAATGGTTCCAAACCTTGAAAGCGCTGCGCATCACGCGCATATCTTGTGCAAGCAACTGAAAGACGCATCAAATGTTCATTCAAACCGAATCTACGCCAAACCCTGCAACCCTGAAATTCTTGCCAGGTCTGACTGTGCTTGAGGCCGGCACAGCAGATTTTCCAAGCGCAGAGTCAGCCGACAAGTCACCGCTTGCCGAACGCCTTTTCAAAATTGAGGGTGTGACAGGTGTATTCTTTGGCCGTGATTTCATCACTGTGACCAAGGCCGAAGGAACGGAGTGGGACCACGTAAAGCCAGCCATTCTTGGCTCTATCATGGAACATTTCCAGTCCGGCAAGCCAGTGATGACAGGTGAGAACACCAACTCTGGCCATGCGGACGACGATGGCGAAAATGCCGAGGTCGTGGGTCAGATCAAAGAGCTTCTGGACACCCGCGTGCGTCCTGCCGTGGCGCAGGATGGCGGGGACATCACCTTCCACGGGTTCGACAGCGGCGTGGTGTATCTGCACATGCAAGGCGCCTGTGCAGGCTGCCCCTCCTCCACGATCACCCTGAAAATGGGGATCGAGAACCTTCTACGCCATTATATCCCCGAAGTCATAGAGGTGCGTCCGGTTGGCGTCTGACCTTCTTGTTTTAGGATTTGACACGTCGGCCGCGCATTGCGCGGCCGCTTTGCTGTTGGGCAACCGCGTTCTTGAGGCGCGGGCCGAGGACATGGCGCGCGGTCAGGCGGAACGGCTGATGCCGATGATAGAAGACATGTTAGCCGCTCAAGTCTATGGCTGGGGCGATCTGGAGCGGATCGGCGTTGGCATTGGACCAGGCAATTTCTCCGGCATCCGTATCGCGGTATCGGCTGCGCGCGGCCTCGCCCTATCGCTTGGTATCCTGGCTATTGGCGTTTCGGCATTCGAGGCAGCTGCCGTCATCTGCCCTGCAGGCGCGTCACCGGTCGTCCCGGCACCTCAAGGGCAGGTTTATCTGCAAAGGGGTGACGACATGCCGATTCTGACCTCGCGTGATGGGGCCAAAGCACAAGGCTTGACGCTGTTTGATCCGCCCCCAGGTGCTGAGCTTGCCACAAGCATCGCCAGGCTGGCGCATGCCGCAGAGCCCCCCTTTTCACGGCCCGCGCCACTTTACATCAAGCCCGCCGACGCCGCTCCACCGCGCGACGCGCCGCCAACCATTCTTGATGACCCGCGCTGAAGATCTGGCCCGGCGCCATGCCCGCGCGTTCGATGGCCAGTCCCGCACGTGGTCCGCTGATGAATTCACCACTCTTCTCGGTAGCGCATTTGTCCACCTGATAGATCACGCCCATGGCTTTGCCCTGATCCGCGTCATTGCGGGCGAGGCTGAGATCCTGACCCTTGCCACCGACCCCAACCATCGCCGCCGGGGGTTTGGCCGCAATCTGCTTGGTGATCTGGAAATTCATGCCCATGCTTCCGGTGCCGAAACGATGTTCCTGGAAGTCTCTGCTGCTAACACAGCCGCCCGCGCACTTTATGCCGCGAGCGGCTATACCGAAATTTCGCGCCGCCCCGGCTACTACAAGTATCCGGATGGTGTGTCACAGGATGCGTTAATCCTACAAAAGGCCCTTTGATGCGAATTAGTGCACAAGTGACCACCCGCGCTGTTTAGATATTCTCGATCAGAAACAAGCAGGAGGCTTCTGCTTGTTTTCAGGATTGTTTCTTCTGGCCAAGTATATCCCGGGAGAGGCGTGTGCATCACTACGGGGCCAGCGCCCCCAAACTGCGTTTTCCCCAAAGAAACTCACTTAAGGATATTGACCCCAGCGTCTCTCTGGCGGCTAATGACGCATCAAGACCAAATACGTGTCTGCACCCGTCGCTGCGTGAGTTACACGCCCTGACCAAAAACACCACCCGGGAGGTCCCAAATGACCCTTTACAAGACATTTCTTAGCGCAACAGCCTCGCTCGCCCTCACAGTCGGGGCCGCCATAGCCGATCCGGCCCTGATCTTCGATCTGGGCGGCAAATTTGACAAATCCTTCAATGAGAGTGCGCATAACGGTGCGCAGCGTTGGGCCGATGAAACCGGCGGCAGCTATAACGAGGTAGAGCTGACCTCGGAGGCACAGCGCGAACAGGCCCTGCGCCGCTTTGCCGAGTCCGGGGCCAACCCGGTGATCACTATGGGCTTTGCGATGGCAGATGCTCTGGGCAAGGTCGCACCAGACTACCCTGATACCAAATTCGTGGCCGTTGACGTGACGTGGCTCGAGGCACCGAACATCCGTCAGATTGGTTTTGCCGAGCATGAAGGATCCTACCTTGTTGGGATGCTGGCGGCGATGGCCTCAGAATCTGGAACAGTTGGTTTTGTCGGCGGCATGGATATCCCGCTGATCCGTCATTTCGGATGTGGCTACGCGCAGGGTGCAAAGGCTGTGAATCCTGATGTCACGATCATCGCCAACATGACCGGCACCACACCTGCAGCTTGGAACGACCCGGTGAAAGGCTCTGAACTTGCCAAGGCCCAGATCAGTGACGGCGCGGATGTAATCTATGCCGCAGCTGGTGGTACGGGCACGGGCGTACTGCAGACAGCCGCCGACGAGGGCATCCTTTCCATCGGCGTGGACAGCAACCAGAACTACCTGCATCCGGGGCAGGTTCTGACTTCCATGCTCAAGCGCGTTGACGTGGCCGTTTACGAGGCCATGAAGGCCGGTGATGCGGTGGAAACCGGTGTCTTCACTATGGGCTTGTCGGATGAGGGCGTGGGCTACGCGCTTGACGATAACAATGCCTCGTTGATCACTGATGAAATGCAAGCTTCCGTCGATGAAGCCCGCCAAAAGATCATCGACGGCAATCTGGACGTGGTGGCCTACTATACCGATGACAGCTGCCCGGTTCTGGACTTCTGATCTAATACGACACATGCCATCCCGGGCCTGATTGGTTCGGGATGGTACCAGCATGCGGGAATGGGACGCGCTCTTTGTCGACCCCAGCCATCGAACTCAAAGGCATATCGAAATCCTTCGGGCCAGTACAGGCCAACAAGGATATTTCGATCCGCGTGGCCCCCGCCACGATCCACGGCATTATTGGCGAAAACGGCGCGGGCAAATCCACATTGATGAGTATCCTGTTCGGCTTCTACCGCGCCGACAGGGGTGAAATCTGGATCGGCGGCAAGAAGACTGACATCCCCGACAGCCAGGCCGCCATCGCCGCGGGCATCGGCATGGTTTTCCAGCATTTCAAGCTGGTGGAAAACTTCACAGTTCTGGAAAACGTTATCCTTGGGGCTGAAGATGGCCACATGCTCCGCCCCAGCCTCGCCAAGGCGCGCCGCGTTTTGGAAGATCTGGCGCGCGAATACGAACTCAACGTCGACCCCGATGCCCTGATCGAAGACATCGGTGTCGGCATGCAGCAACGCGTTGAAATCCTCAAGGCGCTCTATCGTCAGGCCGATATCCTGATCCTCGACGAACCCACGGGCGTCCTGACCCCGGCTGAGGCCGATCAGCTGTTCCGCATCCTCGCCCGCCTCCGGGACGAAGGCAAAACCATTATTCTGATCACACACAAACTGCGCGAGATCATGGAGATCACAGACGAAGTCAGCGTCATGCGGCGTGGCGAAATGGTCGCCTCAGTCAGAACCGCAGAGACCAGCCCGGAAAAACTGGCCGAGCTGATGGTAGGACGCAAGGTTTTGCTGCGAGTGGAAAAGGCACCCGCCAAACCCGGCGCAACCGTGCTTGACGTCAAGAACCTGCGCGTGGTCGACCAGTTGGGGGTCGAGCGCTTGCGGGGCATTGATCTGTCCGTGAAGGCTGGCGAAATCCTTGGTGTCGCGGGTGTGACCGGAAATGGCCAGTCGGAATTGCTGGAAGTGCTGGGTGGGATCCGACCCGCCACAGGTGGACTAAGCGTGAATGGCATTGCGCTGCCTGTCTCTGGCGCGGGCTCTGATGGGCGCGCGCGCCGCGCTGCCGGGGTGGCGCATGTGCCAGAGGATCGCCAGCGCGAAGGCCTGATCATGGATTACTCCGCCTGGGAAAATATGATCTTTGGCTACCATGACAGCCCAGACCTGCAGCGCGGGCTTTTCATGAGGAACGAGCAAATAATTGCAGACAGTCAGACCAGTATGGACCGCTTTGACGTCCGCCCGCCTGACACGCGTCTTGCCGCTAAGAACTTCAGCGGTGGTAACCAGCAAAAAATCGTGCTTGCGCGCGAAATGGAGCGAAATCCGGATGTCCTGCTGGTCGGCCAGCCTACCCGCGGTGTCGATATTGGTGCGATCGAATTTATACACCAACAGATCGTCGCCCTGCGTGATGCGGGCAAGGCGATCTTGCTTGTCTCGGTCGAGCTCGATGAGATCATGTCGCTGTCGGACCGGATCGTTGTGATGTTCGATGGCCGCCTCATGGGCGAGCGTCAACCAGACGAGACCAGTGAAACGGAACTGGGCCTGATGATGGCCGGCATTGCCGAAGGCATGGAAGGGCGGGAGGGCACCCATGGATAAGATGCCAGCCTGGGCCGATGCCATTCTCGTGCCTCTCCTGTCGATCCTGCTGGCGGCGGCCATCTCAGCCATTGTAATCCTCGCCATTGGAGAAGACCCAATTGCGGCGGTCAACCTAATGGTCAACGGCGCGCTTGGGTCGACCTATGGCTGGGGTTTCACGCTCTATTATGCCACCAACTTCCTTTTCACAGGACTAGCCTTCGCTGTGGCAAGC
This sequence comes from Roseovarius sp., assembly GCA_963691795.1. Classification (GTDB taxonomy): domain Bacteria; phylum Pseudomonadota; class Alphaproteobacteria; order Rhodobacterales; family Rhodobacteraceae; genus Roseovarius. The sequence continues at coordinate 1,160,213 of OY829373.1, read as the reverse complement.
CACGCGGGACTTTTCAACATTGGGTCCGAAGGGCAGGCAATGATTGGCGGGCTTGGCGTGGCGATCATATGTCTTGCCATCCCATGGCCACACTGGGCGCTGGCCCTGCCTGCAGCCATCCTCGGCGCAGCAGCCTTTGGGGCACTATGGGCCCTGATCCCCGGTTGGCTTCAAGCCAAGCGCGGCAGCCACATTGTGATCACCACAATCATGTTCAACTTTATCGCCGCCGCCGTACTAAACTATGTGTTGGTCAATATTCTACGCCCAGAAGGGTCAATGGATCCGTCCTCGGCCAACTTCCCCGAAGGCGCGCACCTACCTACACTGCATGAAATGCTGGCCCCACTTGGCATCTCCTTTTCCAAGGCGGCACCAGCCAATATCAGCCTGCTGGTGGCGCTTTTGGCATGTGTACTGGTCTGGCTTCTGATCTGGCGCACGCGGCTGGGGTACGAGATCCGCGCGCTTGGCCATTCGGAAAGCGCCTCGCGATATGCCGGTATTCCACCTGTGAAGATCGTTGTAGTGGCTATGCTGATCTCTGGCGCACTGGCGGGCTGCATGGCGATCAACAACGTGATGGGGGAGGCCGAGCGCCTTGTCCTCAACGCCACTGAAGGCGCAGGTTTCATTGGTATCGCCGTCGCACTCATGGGGCGCAACCACCCGGTGGGCATCTTGCTTGCCGCCATCCTCTTTGGCTTCCTTTACCAGGGCGGCGCGGAATTGGCGCTTTGGACATCCATACCACGCGAGCTGATCCTCGTCATTCAGGCGCTCGTGATCCTTTTCACCGGTGCACTAGACAATATGGTACGCATGCCGCTTGAACGCATCTTCCTCGCCCTGCGCAAAGGGGGGCCGTCATGAGCGAACTCGCCCTCTACCTGCCTGGTATTTTCGCCGCCTACTCGATCCTCGTGGTCGGCGCGTCATCACCGGGGCCTGCGGTTGCCATGTTGCTTGGCATTTCCACCACGCAAGGCCGCTCCGCTGCTCTAGTCGCCTCCTTCGGCATCGCCACTGGCAGCATGACGATCAACGCGCTGACCATGTTGGGCATCGGCCTACTTCTGGCAGAGGCAGCCTGGGCCATGACCCTGTTGCGCCTGATGGGTGCGGCCTATCTGCTATGGCTTGCCTGGGGCGCGTTTCACAAGGCTCTTAACCCGCCTTCGGTCACGGCAGCCGCAGTGGCCGAAACATCCACGGCCATGCTTTTCTGGAAAGGCTACCTGCTGCAGGTCACCAACCCCAAGGCCATCGCCTTCTGGCTCGCCATCGCCTCAATCGGCGCAGTGAATGGCGCGGGGGCCGAGGTGATCGCCCTCTTCGTCCTCGGCGCCTTCATCATCTCATTCGTTGCCCACGCGGCATGGTCGCTCTTCCTGTCGGCCAAACCCTTCCGCGCCGCCTACAATGGGGCACGGCAGTGGCTAGAGACGGGGCTGGGCCTGTTCTTCACCTTCGCCGCCTACAAGATCGCCACGTCGGAGAGCTGAGCCATGGATTTCCTCACCTCCCTTCAGGTTCTCGACAGTACGATCCGGCTGGCCACGCCCCTTTTGCTGGCCTGCCTTGCAGGGCTGTTCAGCGAACGAGCGGGGATTTTCGACATCGGACTCGAAGGTAAGATGCTGTTCGCCGCCTTCTTCTCAGCCGCGGTAGCGTTCCTGACAGGGTCAGCCTGGCTGGGCCTGCTGGCGGGGATCGCCGCGTCGATGTCACTGGCAGCTTTGCACGGTCTGGCCTCGATCACCTTCCGTGGGGATCAACTGATCTCGGGTGTGGCGATCAATTTCCTTGCGGCCGGTCTGACCGTGCTCATTGCACAGGACTGGTTCAAGGAGGGCGGGCGCACTCCATCGCTGACGGATGGTGGACGCTTTGAGCCAATCACCCTGCCCTTCGCCAACGCTCTCGGAAACGTTCCCATCCTTGGCCCGATCTACCTCGAGCTGATCTCAGGCCATACGATCCTTGTCTACCTCGCGCTGGCCTGCGTACCCGCCACATGGTGGATCCTCTACCGAACCCGGTTTGGCCTGCGACTGCGCGCTGTAGGCGAAAACCCAGCAGCAGTGGACACAGCAGGCGTTTCGGTAATCGGCATGCGCTATGCGGCCGTTGCAATCTGCGGCGTGCTCTGCGGCATCGCAGGCGCCTACCTTGCCACCGCCCTGCAGGCAGGTTTCGTCAAGGACATGACCGCCGGGCGTGGCTTCATCGCGCTGGCCGCACTAATCTTCGCCAAGTGGCGCCCTTGGCATGCGCTATACGCAACGTTGCTCTTCGGCTTTCTGCAAGCCATCGCCCTACGCTACCAGAATATTGAACTGGGTGGCCTCACCGTCCCGGTTCAGCTCATGGATGCGCTGCCCTATATTCTGACCGTGATCATACTGGCCGGCTTCGTGGGCAAGGCTATCCCACCCCGCTCCGGCGGCATCCCCTACGTTAAGGAACGCTAGCACCTCGTCCCTGCTTCATCTGTCCAAAAACACTCAATTCAACGGCGGCAATCAGTACAAGGTTCACAGGTTTTTAAGGCCAGTTCACAACTCGTCATAGGTCCTGCTCGGCAATCGCAACCAACCCACCTTGCACCGTTTTCAGGCCAGAGCTAAGGGAGATCATGCAAATCTACCTCCCCATCGCCGAAGTGTCTGTGAATGCCTTCCTGCTTCTGGGCCTGGGCGGGATCGTGGGTATCCTGTCCGGTATGTTCGGCGTAGGCGGTGGCTTTCTGATGACCCCGCTTCTCTTCTTCATCGGCATCCCCCCGGCTGTCGCCGTCGCCACCGAAGCCAACCAGATCGTGGCATCCTCTTTTTCCGGCGTACTGGCGCATTTAAGGCGAAAGACAGTAGACTTCCGAATGGGCACTGTCCTGCTTGCAGGCGGTCTCATAGGAGCCGCCCTCGGGGTCGTAGTCTTCAACCACCTCAAGTCTCTGGGACAGGTCGACCTGCTGGTGCGGCTCTGTTATGTTGTGTTCCTCGGCATCATCGGTGCGATGATGTTCATCGAAAGCCTGCGCGCCATCCGTAAGGCTCGCGCAGGCGCACCAGTGCCCAAGCGCAAGAAACACGGCTGGATCCATAAACTGCCCTTCAAGATGCGCTTCCGCACGTCAGGGCTTTACATCAGTGTGATCCCCCCCGTTATGGTCGGCATTTCGGTGGGTATCCTCGCCGCGATCATGGGCGTGGGCGGAGGGTTCATCATGGTGCCTGCTATGATCTACATACTGGGTATGCCAACCAAAGTCGTTGTCGGCACGTCGCTTTTCCAGATCATATTTGTTACCGCCTTTACCACGCTACTCCACGCCACCACGAACTATACCGTCGACATAGCACTTGCTGTGCTGCTGCTCATCGGTGGTGTGATCGGTGCGCAGATCGGCACGTCACTCGGCACCAAGCTCAAGGCCGAACAATTGCGAATCCTACTGGCGCTCCTGGTGCTCGGCGTCTGCTTCAAACTGGCCCTTGATCTGCTGATCATGCCGTCAGAGCTTTATTCCATCAGCAGCGGCGGGGGACACTGATCCATGCTCCTGCGTCTGATCCTGTGCCTGATCTTTATGACGCTGCCCGTCAAGGCGGAGGAAGTGGTCCTTGGCCTCAGCCAGGATCAGGTGGCCATCACGGCCACATTTGACGGCGACCAGATCCTTGTCTTCGGCGCGGTCAAGCGTGAAAGCCCAATCCCAGATGGTCCACCACTAGAAGTCGCCATCGCTGTCTCCGGCCCGTCAGAGCCGGTTCTGGTACGCAAGAAAAATCGCCGTTTTGGCATCTGGATCAACACCGAAAGCGTCCTCGTCGACAGTGCCCCCAGCTTCTACAAGGTAGCCACCAGTGCGCCCTTCGGCACCGTACTCAGCGATGTCCAGGATCTCGAACACCGCGTTTCGATCGATCGCGCTATCCACTCAGTGGGCGCCACTATTGTTTCAGGTGACGCGCAGGACTTCGCCAAGGCCGTGGTACGTATCCGCGAAGGTCAGGATTTGTACGAGGTGGTCGAAAATACAGTTTCGATCGACCAACAGACGCTCTTTCGAACCGCCATCGATATGCCCGCCAACCTGATCGAAGGCGACTATGCCCTACGCATTTTCCTCACCCGGAGCGGTGAAGTCGTCTCGTTTTATGAAACCACTATTGACGTGCGCAAGGTGGGGCTGGAACGCTGGCTCTACAACCTCTCGCGGCAAATGCCGCTGGTCTATGGTCTCATGTCGCTCGCCATCGCTATTTTCGCCGGATGGGGCGCATCGGCGGCGTTCCAGCTGTGGCGGATGCGCTAGGCCGTTGATTGCGGGATGACGGAACCGTACCCGCGTGCTAGGTCCTGCGCATGAGCCAGCTTCCGACTAAGGCCGATATTCTCCAATGGATTTCGGACAACCCCGCACAGACCTCCAAACGCGACATTTCCCGTGCCTTCGGCATCAAGGGCGCCGCGCGGATCGACCTCAAGCGGATGCTCAAGGAGCTTGAGGAGGAAGGCCACCTTGAGAAACGCAAGAAAACCTATCGTGATCCCGACCGCCTGCCGCCTGTGGCGGTGCTGCGCGTGTCTGGCCAATCTCGAGATGGCGATCTGCTCGCCCGCCCGATGGAATGGCAGGGGGAGGGGGATGAACCTGTTGTGCTGATCGTGCACCGTGCCTCGGACCCAGCCTTGGGAGAAGGCGATCGCATCCTTGCCCGCCTGCAAGAAGTCACGGGCGAGGCGCATCACTACGAAGCGCGTCTGATCCGCCGGATCGGCACCAACCCCCGCAAGGTTCTCGGCCTCTTCCGAAAACGGGCCGAGGGCGGGCGCATCACCCCAATCGACAAACGCGACAGTAAGGAATGGTCCGTTCCGGTCGGTGCAACCGGTGGAGCCAAGGATGGCGAGCTGGTCGAGGCCGAACAGGCCGGCCCCAAGGATCGCATGGGCCTGCCCCGTGCGCGGGTGATTGACCGGCTGGGCGACCCGATGGCGCCCAAGGCCGTCTCACTCATTGCCATTCACCAACACGGCATCCCCGACGATTTCCCCGATGAGGTGATTGAAGAGGCTGACGTGATGGCCCCCGCCGATTTGGGCGCACGAACCGATCTGACCGATCTGCCACTGATCACCATCGACCCCTCTGATGCGCGCGATCATGACGATGCCGTCTGGGCCCATGCCGATGACGACCCCAAAAATGAAGGGGGGCATGTCCTGTGGGTCGCCATTGCCGATGTCGCCCATTACGTCACACCGGGCAGCGCGCTGGATGCCGAAGCCCGCAAGCGCGGCAATTCCAGCTATTTCCCCGATCGCGTCGTGCCGATGTTGCCTGACCGCCTGTCGGGCGACCTCTGTAGCCTGCACGCAGGCGTCACCCGCGCATGCATCGCCGTACGCATGCAGATCGACACTCATGGTGAAAAGATAGGTCACCGTTTCGTACGCGGTCTCATGCGCTCTCCTGCCGCGCTGAACTATCAGGAAGTACAGGCGGCTATGGACGGCACCCCGAATGACCGCTGCGCACCCCTGATGGAGGAAGTGATCCGCCCCCTCTACGCTGCTCATGCCGCGCTGCAAAAGGCGCGTACCAACCGCCAACCACTTGATCTGGACCTGCCAGAGCGCAAGGTGGTTCTGTCCGAGGATGGGACCGTGCAATCGGTCAGCTTCTCCGACCGTCTGGAAGCACACAAACTGATCGAGGAGTTTATGATCCTCGCTAATGTCGCCGCCGCCGAGACACTGATTGCTAAGAAAACCCCACTGCTCTTTCGGGTGCATGAAGAACCGCCGCCGGAGAAGCTCGAGACGCTGCGCGACGTGGCCGAAAGCGCCGGGCTGACGCTGGCCAAGGGGCAGGTGCTCAGGACCGCGCATATCAACCAGCTGCTGCATGCCGCCGAAGGCACCGACCATGCCCATGTGGTCAACATGTCCACCCTGCGCGCCATGACACAGGCCTATTATGCGCCCGCCAATTTCGGCCATTTTGGTCTGGCTTTGCGCGCCTATGCGCATTTCACCTCCCCTATCCGCCGCTACGCCGACCTGGTGGTGCACCGCGCGCTGATTGCGGCCCATGGCTGGGGCGACGATGGCCTGACGCCTGTAGACACCGAACGGCTGGAGAGCACCGCCGAACATATCAGCGAGACCGAGCGCCGCTCGATGGTGGCCGAACGCGACACCACGGATCGCTACCTCGCCGCCTACCTGTCAGAGCGGGTGGGCGAAGAATTTTCCGGTCGCATCAGCGGCATCGCCAGGTTTGGCGCGTTCGTGCGACTGGATGAAACCGGGGCAGATGGGCTTTTGCCAGTGCGTTCCCTGGGGCGGGAATTCTTCCACTTCGATCGCGACGAAGGCACCCTGACGGGGTCCGAGACGGGCATGATGATCGGGTTAGGCCAGCGGGTCACTGTGCGCCTTGCCGAGGCAGCGCCGGTGACGGGCGGGCTGGAACTGGAGCTTGTTAGCATCGAGGGCAAGACACCACCAAGGGGATCGTCCCGCGGGAAGGGAAAGCCGGTGAAGCGCAAGTTCTCCCGCGCCAAGAAACGGGCCGAGAAAACCAAACGCAAGGTCAGCCGCTCCCGTCGGGGGTAACGCCCCAAAGTCTTCAAAAGACTTCGTCCGCATTCTTTTGAGGGAGCTCAGCAAAACTCGCTTCTCAATTCGGTCGTGAGCGAAACAGAGCGCGGTAGGGTGGTGAGGGGTGTTTTGCTGAGCTCCCTTTGAAGAACGCGCACACGCCGCCCCCCGCCCCGGGCTTGACCCGGGGACGCGTCGGATCCAGGACCACGGTTGCATCAGAGTGGACAGCTCCGATTCAACGTTCAATACTGACAGTTCCTGTCAGTCCTTCGTCGCATTCTTGGCCATGACCCGCACCAATCGCCTCTTTCAACTCATGCAAGCCTTGCGCACTGCCCCGCCTCCGGCCACCGCCGGGCAATTGGCCGACGCGCTTGGCGTCACACCGCGCACCATCTACCGCGACATAGAAGCGTTGCGCGGCCTTGGTGCCGTGATCGACGGCGCTTCGGGTTTTGGCTACACGTTGATCGAAGATGCCGCCCTGCCGCCACTCAGCTTCGATGAGGATGAGTTGGAGGCCCTTGTCCTCGGCCTGCGCGAGGTTCAGCAACTTGGTGATCCGGTATTGGCCAAGGCGGCCCAGAATGCCCTAACTAAGCTGCGCGCCCGCCTGCCCACGCGTCAGGCCCACCGGCTGGAACACGCCGTTCTGACGGCGTATCGCTACAGCCAGATGCCTGAACCCGGCATCGACGTCAAAGCGCTGCGACAGGCCACCTGGGAAGAGCGGACGATCCGTTTCGCTTACACGGATGTCGAAGGCCGCCAGACCGAACGCAATGTCGATCCCCTGACCATCGTTTTCATGCAGGCCAGCCACAACCTTCTGGCCTGGTGCCACCTGCGCCAAGACTTCCGTGCCTTCCGGCTGGACCGGATGCGCGACCTTGTACAGACCGGGGCCTCCTTTCGGCCCAAGCGCGTGCCCCTGCTACGCACCTATCTCGCTCAATTGCAGCAGAACACACACTTAGCCGGCCCCGACTAAGGTTGTTTTGTCGCCTACCCTCTTTTTGAACGCTTCCTCTCATGCCAGCTTAACGGTAGTATGGACAGACAGAGGCGCTTGCAAAAAGACCGTATTATGAGCAGCAGATTTTTAATTACCGCCATGATTTTGGCTTTAACGACCACCGATGGTTTTGCCCGGGCAGTTGAGACGTCGCTTAGGCCACAAGCGCGTCCATCAGCCAGTGATGTCGTGGCACAAGCCGCCACAACAATCCTTCCGGCCATAACTCGTCTGCGTCCGCAAGCCCGGCCCATTATCTCTGATACGACGCCAACAGAGTTGGTACAGGCCGCCTCAAACCCTGCCGAATTCGACCGTTGGGTGCAACGCTTTCGCGGCCGTGCCCTGGCCAAGGGAATCAGTCCCCAGGTTTTTGATCGGGCCTTTCGGAACGTACGCTACAATCCCGATGTTATCTCGAAAGATCGCAACCAGGCCGAGTTCAAAAACCAGATCTGGGATTACCTTGACAACGCCGCCGCGCCCCCTCGGGTGAGCGAAGGTAAGGCGGCGCTGCGCAAGCACAAGCGCACCCTTACCCGAATTGAACAGGTTTATGGGGTACAGGCCGAGGTGGTCGTCGCGGTCTGGGGGCTAGAAAGTCGCTATGGCACGCGCATGGGAACCTACCCAATGATCGATGCGCTTTCGACGCTGGCCTATGACGGACGGCGCGGGAAATTCTTTGAAAGCCAGTTGATCGCCGCACTGCGCATCCTGCAATCAGGCGATGTGAGCTTGGGCAACTTCACCGGTTCCTGGGCAGGGGCGATGGGGCATACGCAGTTCATTCCAACCTCCTATCTTGCCTATGCCGTGGATTTCACCGGGGATGGCAAGCGCGACATCTGGTCGAACAATCCGGCTGATGCTCTGGCATCGACAGCGGCCTATCTCAAGCGCTTCGGCTGGCGCAAAGGACAGCCCTGGGGGGTTGAGGTCAAGCTGCCGCGCGGTTTCAACGCCGCCAACGCCAAGCGCAGCATCAAGCGCACACCGTCTCAATGGGCGCAGCTTGGGGTGACCGACATGAAGGGCAAACGCGTGCCCGACTATGGCAATGCTTCCATCTTGCTTCCCGCGGGGCCAAACGGCGCGGCCTTCATGATTTTCGACAATTTCAAGGTCATCGAAAGGTACAACAACGCCGTGGCCTACGTGATCGGCGTGGGGCATCTCTCGGACCGGATTTCCGGTGGCCCACCGATCCAGACCCCCTGGCCCCGTGGATATGCGCCCCTGACCTTCGATCAGAAGAAAGAACTGCAGCGCCGTCTGAAACGCAAAGGCTTTGGTGTGGAAAAGATCGACGGCTTGATCGGCCCCAACACCCGCAGTGCGATCCGGGCCTATCAGCAATCCGTGGGAATGGACCCCAACGGCTTCCCCTCCCAGGAAGTGCTGCAACGCATCAAGCAGCGCTAGGCGCCCAAACGAGAGACTTGCTTTTCGCACCCCGACCTTCAAGATGGCAATTGAAGGAAGCAAGCCGCATGGATGACACCCCTATTCTTGCCACCGACTTCAACGGGCTTACGTGCGCGCAACCCTCCTTGCCGGCCAAATGGTATCGCGATCCAGATCATTTCCAGGCGGAACTGCGCAACATCTTCGCGCGCAACTGGATCTACCTCTGCCGCTCCGAAACCCTAGCAGACCCCCAGCACTACCGTAGTTTCACGGTGGCCGGTCAGCCGGTGCTTTTGGTCCGCGATCAGGAGGGCCAACTTCAGGGCTATTTCAACACCTGCCGTCACCGCGGTTCGATCTTGTGCACGGCACGACAGGGCGTTCTGGACAAACCATTGATCACCTGCCCCTATCACCAGTGGGTCTACGACCTGACGGGTAGGTTGAAGGCGACAGGGCCGATGCGACGGGTGGCGGGGTTCGACCGCGATGACCACCCACTTCTGCCGGTTCAGGTGGCGGAGTGGGGCGGTTTCGTTTTTGTCAATCTCGACCCCGATGCGACAGGGTTCGAAGCGCTCTACGGGGCAGAAACCGCCTTTGTAGACAATTGGCCACTTAGCGATCTGCGTGTGGGGCATAGCTACACCAAGCAGCTCAACTGCAATTGGAAGATCTTCTGGGAAAACTTCAACGAGTGCCTGCACTGCCCCAACATTCACCCCGAGCTCAGCCAACTTGTCCCGATCTATGGCCGCGCCATCATGGCCCGCCGCGATGACCCGGACTGGCACGAGCGCGCGAATGACACGGCACCACATATCTCGGGCGGATTGCGTGACGGTGCGCAGACTTGGTCAATGGACGGCCAGGCCCAGGGCCGCCTTCCGGGTTTGACGGATGAGGATCTGATCACTGGGCAACGCTATGTGACCTTGGTGCCTTCAGTATTCATCGCCCATCACGCAGATTATGTACGATCGGTGCAAATTACACCTCTGAGCGCCGAAAGGATGGAGCTTTCCGTGGACTGGCTCTTTCATCCAGAAATGATGTCTGCGCCTGATTTTGATATGAAACAGATCACTGATTTTGCAACAATCGTACTGGATCAGGATGGCGCGGCAAGCGAGCTGAACCAGGCCGGGCTGGCGTCATCGGCTTTTGAGCAGGGCGTACTGATGCAAGAGGAATACGAGGTGTTCTTGTTCCAGGACTGGGTACGCGAGCAGATGGGCATTCCAAGGCTAGGCCTGAAACCCCCGAGCCGTGCAAGCCGGAGAATGGAAACAAGGGTCAGCGATAAGGAACTCTAGTGGCCTCTCTACCAACACGGGCAGAATTCTGAAAATTCGATCTTGCACAACAAAAAAGGCCACGGGACACCCGCGGCCTTTCAAACCAGTTTTCAAAAACGGTTACTTTGCATCACTTTTCAGTGCCGACAGGCCCTTGAGGATATCGATGGCATAGGCCAGCTGGTAATCCTCTTCGCGCAACTCAGCTACTTCCTCGGCCCGCTTGAGATCATCCTCGATCTGGCGTAGCTCGTCCTCGCTCAGGCTGTCATTGTCCAGACGGCCCCGAAGCTCGGCCTCGGACCGACGGCGGGTCTGTTCTTCTTCTTCTTCGCCATTATCAGCCACCGGGCGGGGCTGTTCCACAAAGATGTCGGGTGACACGCCAAGCGCCTGAATAGAGCGACCCGACGGTGTGTAATACCGCGCCGTCGTCAAGCGCATAGCGCCATCCCCACGCAGTGGCATCACTGTCTGCACCGAACCCTTACCGAAGCTCTTGGTACCCACAACGATCGCGCGGCGGTGGTCCTGCAAGGCACCAGCCACAATTTCAGACGCGCTGGCCGATCCGCTGTTGATCAGCACCACGACAGGAAGCCCATCAGCCAGATCACCCTCAGTCGCGTTGAACCGCTCCCCATCTGCCGGGTCGCGGCCCCGCGTGCTGACGATCTCGCCCTTGTCGAGGAACGCGTCAGATACCTTAATCGCTTGGTTCAGCAGGCCACCGGGGTTGTTGCGCAAATCCAGCACGATCCCGGACACGTTTTCCTTGCCACCCGCTTCCTCGATTTGTTCGGCCAAGCCACTTTCAAGGTTCTTGAATGTCTGATCATTGAATGTCGTTACGCGCAACACAACCGCATCCCGTTCCGTGCGCGCACGCACGGCTGTCAGCTTGATTGTGTCGCGGATGATTGAGACATCGAAGGGTTCGGTTTCGCCTTCGCGCACGACGGTCACCACGATCTCTGAACCGACCGGGCCGCGCATCATGTCCACCGCATCATTCAGCGTCAGACCAAGGACACTTTCACCATCCACATGGGTGATGAAATCGCCGGCCTCAATCCCCGCATTATCGGCAGGTGTGCCGTCCATTGGCGCAACCACCTTCACGAATCCCTCTTCTTGGGTCACTTCGATACCAAGGCCACCAAACTCACCACGCGTCTGCACCCGCATATCTGCGGCATCATCGGGCGACAGGTAGCTCGAATGCGGGTCGAGCGATGTCAGCATTCCATTGATTGCCGCATCGATCAGGTCGCCCTCATCCACTTCTTCTACGTACTGAGAGCGGATGCGCTCAAAGATGTCCCCGAAAAGATCCAGCTGTTCATAAACATTGGTTGTCTTTTCGGCTTCCTGCGCCAGCAATGGCGCGGCCACCTGCGTGGTCACAATCACGCTGGTCAGAGTACCAGCCGCAGCAGCCATCAGAAACTTTTTCATGCGTCAGTTCATCCTCTGTCTGTCTTGAACCAGAGCTCCGGGTCAACCGGTTCGTTCTGCTCCCGGACCTCTATATAGAGCGTTTCACTTGCCCCTGTACCCGCGCCGTCTTCACGCAATGGCAAAAGTCCGTCATTTCCTGTTGCTGGACCGCCCATCAAACCCACGGGGCTACCACCAGGCAGGACCTCTCCAGCAGTACCATAGACCACATCAAGTCCCGCCATCACAAGCAAAATACCAGCCTGTGGTTCCAGAATGATCACGTTCCCGTAATCAAGCAGCGGACCCCGGTAGCGCACGGTTGCAGCCGTGGGCGTGGTCACAATCGCACGTGGCCGTGTCGCGATGACCATCCCAGGGCGCGAGATGCCTGCCGCATCTGCGTCTCCGGCACGCAGGAGAATCGTTCCGTTTACCGGTAGGGCCAGTGACCCTTTACGCTGAGAAATATCAGGCAGGCTACCAGCCACCTCATCCACGGCAATCTGGCTCAAACCGCTGGCAAAGCCTTCCAGTGTCTCCGTTGAGGCGACAAGCAAAGCGGTCTGCACCGGGTCCTCGACAAAGCGGCGCGGCAGGGTCTTGCGATCGGCCACGGCCTGGCTAAGCCGGGCACGAGCAGTCTGTGCCTCTTGCAGGCCTTCTTCCAGCTTGTTGGCCGCGCTGCGCTGGAGGGCGCGTAAAACACTGATTTCCTGCAAATCGGCGCGCAGCACCCTCGCACGCGCCTCAAGCGCAGGTGTCACATCGCTCAAGATCATGCCTGATCGGGCCGTGCCAACTGGGCCCGACGGATGCAGAAGCAATACCGGAGAGGGGTTAGAGCCCATACTTTGCAGAACACCCAGAAGCCGGGCGATCTCGGTCTCCTTATCGGCGAGGTCACGGGCCAGTATGTCTTCGCGAATGGCGGCACGGCGCAACCCTTCGCGCATCGCGGCAAGACCGTCCTCATAGGCGCGAATGGTTTCGGTCAGGGCCTTGACCCGGTTGCGCGCGCCCTCGGCGGCATCCAGCAGGCGGCTGGCCTCTGTCAGACGATTAGCAGCATCACGAGCGGCATCGGCCGGGTCAGCTGGGTCCTGCGCCAGGGCAGCGCCGGTCAATGCAAGGATCAGGGCAGCCGCGCGCAAGATCATGACAGAAGACTCTCCCCGGTCATCTCATCCGGCTTTGGCAGCCCCATCAGCGCCAGCACCGTGGGCGCCAGATCCGCCAGCCGACCCTTGCGCAAATGCGCACCCTTTGGTCCACCAGTCAGGATCACCGGCACGGGATTGAGCGTATGCGCAGTATGCGGCGCACCCGTCACCGGGTCGATCATGGTTTCGCAATTGCCGTGATCCGCGGTGACGATCATCGCTCCGCCAACAGCCTCGAGTGCGACCAGAACATGGCCAAGGCCTTCGTCAACCGCCTCACAGGCCGCGATGGCCGCAGCAAGATCGCCGGTATGGCCCACCATGTCCGGGTTGGCAAAATTCACCACAATCAAGTCATATCCCTCATTGATGGCACCCACCACGTGGTCGGCCACCTCGGCCGCTGACATCTCGGGCGCCATATCGTAGGTATCCACCCGCGGCGAAGGGGCCATGTGGCGTGCCTCACCCGGCTCAGGCGCTTCCTTGCCCCCGTTCAGAAAGAAGGTCACGTGGGGATACTTCTCCGTCTCAGCAGTATGGAACTGGCGAAGCCTGTGCTGTCCCACCCATTCGCTGAGCGTGTTAACCGGGCGCTCATCGGGGAAAATACAATCCATGTAGGCCGAATGCTTACGTGAATACTCAGTAAAGCCGCTGACAACGGCAAAATCAGGCCGTGCGCCAGTATCGAAATCGTCAAACTCGGGGTCCGCGAAAGCGGCGAGAATTTCCCGCGCACGATCTGCACGGAAGTTGAGGCAGAGGATCCCGTCCCCGTCCTTCATACCGGCATATCCGCCCAACACACGAGGTTTCATGAACTCATCAGTACGGCCCTTGTGATAGGCATCCGCGATTGCCTGTGCGGCAGTGTCGGCGGTGTAGCCCTGGCCCTGCGCCAGCGCCTGATAAGCAACCTGCACGCGCTCCCATCTGTTGTCGCGATCCATGGCGTAATAGCGGCCCGAGACAGTGGCAATATAAGCCTTCTCCGGCAGGGCACGGCGCAAAGCCTCAAGGTAGGATTTAGCCGACACGGGCGCCACGTCGCGGCCATCCGTAAAGGCGTGAATGGCGACCTTAAGACCCTGATCTGTCAGGGCCCGCGTGGTCGCAATCATGTGGGAGATATGCGAATGCACACCCCCATCCGACAGCACTCCAAGAAGATGAGCCGTGCCACCGCTTTCCTTCAGCGCGGCCACAAACCTCTCTACCCCGGGAAGAGTGGCAAATACCCCCGTCTCGATCGCTCGGTCGATACGGCGCAGGTCCATCTCCACCACCCGGCCGGCACCAATATTCATGTGGCCTACTTCAGAATTGCCCATCTGCCCGGCGGGTAGGCCTACGTCATGGCCGTGCGTGATCAGCGTGGCATTGGGACAGGTGGCCATTAGCCGGTCGAAATTGGGCGTATCCGCCAGCTCAGGCGCGTTGGCCTCCGTCTGTTCGGACAGACCCCAACCGTCGAGAATGCACAAAACAACCGGTTTGGATGCGCTCATGTTTCAGTCACTTGCCAACTGCTCCCGTTTATGGCGGTTTTAGTACCTGGCTGGCCGTGACGAAAGAGGGAATGTCAGCAAGTCTTTGGTGAAACGCCGCCACGCCACGGCAGGGCTACATCAGGCACCAGACAACTTGCGTCTGGTGACAACTGTCATAGACTTCCATCAACGGTTTAAGTTGCTCCGCCAAAAACGCGGCAATGCGAGGAAAGACCAATATGCAGTATACAGCCGCCCATTGGGGAAGTTATGAGGTTGACCGTGAGGGTGAACAGCCACACCTGCGCCCTCTGCCGTCTGATCCTCATCCCTCCGATATTGGAGGCGGTTGGCTTTCAGCGGCGATGGACCCGGGCGTGCGGGTGTGCCGACCGTCCGTGCGTAAGGGCTGGCTTGAGGGCCGATCGCGCAGCGGGCGCGGGCAGGACCCTTTCGTGGAACTCCCCTGGGACGAGGCGTTGGACCTCGTCGCAGAGGAGTTGACCCGCGTGCGTCAGACACATGGCAACCAAGCTGTCTTTGCAGGCTCTTACGGCTGGGCGAGCGCAGGCCGCTTTCACCACGCCCCGTCACAGCTGCGCCGCCTGATGGGCCTGACCGGAGGGTTCACCGCCGCGCGCACCACCTATTCCCACGCCGCGGCCGAGATCCTCTTTCCTTACATCACAGGCCATTCCAATTTCCATTTGCAAGAGGCGATGACAAGCTGGCCCACGATTGTGGACCGGTGCGAACTGCTGCTTTCTTTTGGTGGCATTTCCGGGCGTACGGCACAGATTTCCTCGGCCGGGACCAGTGAGCACGAGGTTGAAATGTGGCTCGAACGCGCGATAAGCGCGGGCGTGAAGGTGATCGGCATCAGTCCGATAGAGGGCGATCTGGAAGATATGCCGGGTGCCGAATGGGTACCGATCCGGCCTGGTACTGACACCGCCATGATGCTGGCGCTGGCTTATGAAATCCATGCCGCAGGGGCCCATGATCAGGCCTTTCTTGACCGCTACACCCATGGATGGCCTGCGTTTGAGACATATCTGACTGGGGCTTCCGACGGGGTGGCAAAATCGGCAAACTGGGCCGCGCCTATCTGTGATCTATCGGCTGACCTGATCCGCGAAATTGCGGCCTTGCTGGCGCGGCATCGCTCCATGATCTCGGTCGCTTGGGGCATCCAGCGGGCCGATCACGGCGAACAGCCGGTCTGGGCTGCGCTGAACCTTGCCGCGATGCTTGGCCAGATCGGTCAGCCGGGTACTGGCTTCGGCTTTGGCTACGGCTCTGTTACCCCAGTGGGTCGGCCCAAGCGCTATGTCTCCTGGCCATCTTTCCCCCAAGGCAACAACCCGGTGAATGAGGTGATCCCCGTGGCCAGCATCGCCGACGCGCTTCTACATCCAGGCGAGGCCTATACCTTTGACGGCCAGACGCGCACCTATCCAGACCTGCGGCTGATCTACTGGGCAGGGGGTAATCCCTATCACCACCATCAGGACCTGTTCCGTCTTGAAAAAGCATGGGCCCAGCCAGAGACAATTGTGGTGCATGAACACAGCTGGACCGCCACGGCCCGGCGTGCCGATATAGTCCTGCCCGCCACCACCCCACTGGAACGCCATGACATCATGATGAACAAGCGCGACCCGGCGCTGATTTACATGTCACCTGTCATTCCCGTCCATGGCGAGGCGAAAAATGATCACGCAATCTTCCGCGCCCTTGCCACGCGATTAGGCGTCGAGGATGCGTTCACCGAAGGGCGCAGCGAAGAAGACTGGCTGAACTGGCTATGGGACGGTGCGACACAGATGGCACAGCAGGAAGAAGGCGTCGCCCTGCCCGATTTCAACAGCTTCCGGCAAACTGGATTCTTCGAGATACCAGACATGGACACCAGCCGCGTTCTGTTTTCCGATTTTGTGGCCGATCCTGTCGCACACCCCCTGCCCACGCAAAGTGGCCGGCTTGAAATGACGTGCGACCGCATCGCACAACTGAACTTGCCTGATTGTGGCGGCCACCCAGCCTGGCATCCGCCTGCAGAGGGGGCCGGTGACGTGGCCCGGGGCGGCGGCTTGCACCTTATTTCACCGCAACCCCGCTCGCGCCTTCATGCGCAGCTTGACACGGGCGATATCTCTTTGGCGAGCAAGATTGCGGGACGGGAGGCCTGTACCCTCCACCCAGAAACAGCCGCCCGTTTCGGCATCGCGGCGGATGATATCATCCTGCTAGAAAATGAAAGGGGGGCATGCCTTGCGGGGGTGCAGCTTTCAGCTGGTATTCGCAGCGATTGCATCTCTCTGCCCACCGGAGCATGGTTCGACCCCCAAGAGGTAGATGGCAGAGTGATCGACGTGCACGGCAACCCGAACGCCCTGACCATTGACAAGGGCACCTCGGGACTATCTCAAGGGAATATCGCGCATACAGCCGTGGTCAGGATCAGCCGATGGGACGGCCCCTTACCCGATATCAGCACCCGCAGCCAGCCACGCTTTGCCATGCGCACAGCAAACCAAGAGCATAAGAGGACATGTCCGTGATGGAAAGCCCCAACGAAGCGTTTGGCGATATTGACCTGAACGATAAGTTCGATCTTGAAAAGGACCGCGTGTTCATCTCGGGTACGCAAGCGCTGGTGCGGCTCTGCCTTATACAGGCGGCGCGGGATAGGGCAGCGGGGCTCGACACGGCAGGCTATGTGAGCGGCTATCGGGGCTCTCCCCTTGGCGGGCTGGATCAGCAGTTTTCACGTGGGGCAAAGCATCTGGCCAAGGCTCAGGTGCGCTTTGAGCCGGCACTAAACGAAGACCTCGCCGCCACTGCGATTTGTGGAACTCAGCAGGCGGAACTGCGCGGGGATGGCAAGCATGATGGCGTCTTTGCCATGTGGTATGGCAAGGGACCAGGGGTCGACCGCTCGGGCGATGCGTTCCGGCATGGCAACCTGGCGGGGACATCACCCCATGGCGGGGTTCTGGTGCTGATGGGCGATGACCACACTTGCGAAAGCTCCACCACTGCGCATCAAAGCGAATTTGCCCTGGTCGATGCTATGATCCCAGTGCTGAACCCAGCCAGCATTTCCGAACTGGTGGAATACGGCCTGCAGGGCTGGGCCTTGTCACGCTACGCAGGCGTCTGGTGCGGGCTCAAGTGCGTCAAGGACAACGTGGAATCAACCGGTTCCGTCAACCTGTCGCCGAAACGGTTTGAGACGCGCCAGCCGCAAGATGACCTCCGCCCCCAAGGTGGTCTCAACATCCGCCGCAATGACCCGCCGCTCGATCAGGAAGCGCGGCTGCACCGACACAAACTCAACGCCGTACATGCCTTTGCCCGCGCCAATAGCTTGGACAGGATAATCCGCTCAGGCGGTCAGACCCCGCGTATCGGCATCGTGTCCACTGGCAAATCCTATCTCGACACGTTGGAAGCGTTGGAGCTTCTGGGTCTGGATGAGGCCACTTGCAACGCGCAGGGCGTCTCTCTCTACAAAGTTGGGATGAGCTGGCCACTAGAACCGCAGGGAATTTCCACATTTTCCAAAGGGCTGGACCTAGTCGTGGTGGTCGAGGAAAAGCGCGGTCTGATCGAAGATCAGGTCCGCAATCTGCTCTACAGCACACCAAACGCCCCAGCCGTGATCGGCAAGCGCAATGAAGTCGGCGCCGTTCTTTTTCAAGCTGAAGGCGCACTCAACCCCGTCCAAATCGCCCAAGCCCTGGGCGCACGCATCTTTGATACCGGGCACCCGGCCTGCAGTGCATTGGATGGCCTGGGCGGAGAGGCGGACGCAAACATTCCCGCCCGTACCGCCTATTTCTGCGCAGGCTGTCCGCACAATAGCTCCACCAAGATACCCGAAGGAACACGTGCTTACGCCGGGATTGGGTGTCATTATTTGGTGCAGGCAATGGATCGAAACACAGATGGTTTCACCCAGATGGGCGGTGAAGGGGCCAACTGGATCGGGGAGGCGTTCTTTTCCACCCGTGACCACGTTTTCCAGAATATCGGCGACGGCACCTTCAATCATTCTGGCCTCATGGCAATCCGTGCCGCGATCGACAGCGGCGTGAACATCACCTTCAAAGTGCTCTACAATGACGCTGTGGCGATGACAGGTGGGCAGGCGCATGACGGCGGGATGGACCTTTACCAAATTGCGCATGAGGTAACGGCCGCTGGCGCTGTGGAACTGGTCGTGGTCAGCGACAGGCCCGAGTTGATCGAAAAGCCACGCCTGCCCGGATCGCCCAGGATTTACCCAAGGTCCGAGTTATTGACCGTGCAGGAGCGGCTCTCAAAGATTGAGGGCTGCACGATCCTGATCTACGAACAAACCTGTGCCGCTGAAAAACGCCGCCGCCGAAAGCGAGGCAAGATGGAGGACCCGCCCAAACGCGCCTTCATCAATTCCCGCGTCTGCGAAGGCTGTGGTGATTGTGGCGTTCAATCGAATTGTGTAGCCATCACGCCACAGGACACCCCGTGGGGCCGAAAACGCAGGATTGACCAATCCTCATGCAATAAAGATTATTCCTGTGTGAACGGTTTCTGCCCCAGCTTCGTGACCGTCGAAAGCGCCATCAGAAAGCCCGACGTAACAACGCCTGAGGCAGGCGACATCCCCGAACCCGCCTCGACCCCATCGCTGGCGAACGCACCTTATTCGGTGGTTTTGACCGGTGTGGGTGGGACCGGGGTTGTTACCATCGGCGCACTGATGGGCATGGCGGCGCATCTGGAAGGCAAGGGATGCGGCATCGTCGATATGGCAGGTATGGCGCAAAAGGGTGGGGCTGTGACCAGCCATATCCGCATTGGCCAGACCCCTGACGAGATCGGCGTAATTCGTGTGGCCCCCGGCGGGGCAGATTTGCTTTTGGGCTGTGACCTGGTTGTCAGCGCCAGTGACAGCGTACAGGCGGTGGTGCGTAAGGGTCGAACGCGCGCGCTTGTGAACACGGCGCAGGTGATGACCGGGGCCTTCACCCGCGATGCCGATTTCCGCCTGCCCGTCAACCTTATGGAACAACGCCTGACGCGTAATATGGCCGAGGGTGACGCGCATCTGGTCAACGCCACACGGATGGCAGAACAGCTTCTGGGCGACAGCATTGGTGCCAACCTCTTTATGCTGGGCGCGGCCTATCAATTGGGTCACGTCCCGCTGTCGTCAGGGGCGATCCTGCATGCCATTGCGATGAATGGCGTCGCGATTGAGTTCAACACCAACGCCTTCTCGCTTGGCCGGGCGTGGGCCCATGATCCCGCTCGGATCGAAGCCATAGCCACGCCCAAGGACAACGCGCAGTCCGAGACGCTGGACCAGATGATCACTCGTTGCACGGATGAGCTGACGGCCTATCAAAGCCACCGCTACGCTCGCCGCTATGAGACATTAGCGAAGGCTGCCAAAACGGCTGACTCCGACCCAAATCAACGTTTTGCGAGGGCAGTGGCTCAAAACGCCTACAAGCTGATGGCCTACAAGGATGAATATGAAGTCGCACGTCTTTATAGCGACCCGGCTTTCCACGACAGCCTTTCCGCCCAGTTCGAGGACCCTAAGGCGATTAAAATCCACCTCGCCCCCCCGGGCCTGACCCGCACAGATCCGGCCACGGGCCGCCCACGCAAAAAGGCGTTCGGGCCATGGGTTCTCAAGCTGATGCGCGTGCTGCGCCACGGCAAACGCCTGCGCGGCAGCCCATTTGATCTTTTCGGCTACACCGCCGAGCGGAAAGGAGAGCGGGCGTTGGCGACGGACTACTTGGCTGAGATGCATGCGCTTATATCTGACCTGAGCCAGGATACCTATGAAAGGGCGTTAGAGCGGGCTGAACTGCCCGAGATTATACGTGGCTTTGGCCCGGTCAAAGCGGCAAGCATAGCGGAGTATCATGCGCGGCGGGTCGAACCGAAGATGGGTAGCGCGGATAAAATTGCGGCTCAATAAATGTCATGGCCAAGCTACCCAACAACGAAGCGTACCCACCAAAGCGACCTTAAAAAACAACCCTCGTGACGGCATTGCGGAGAACCAAAGGAGAAGCCCGCTGCTTCGGCACGTCCAATACATGAAAAGGATTTATCTGCCCTATCCTCCTAGCTGGCCACCCGCTGCTTAACCACTTTGTTAAGGCCAATGACTCAAGGTATCCTGTTTTACCCGAACTTTGAGGTCGACAGGTTCGTCTATCATTCGGCCTGTATCCCGTAAGCCGCACGAAGGCGATCAGAAGACCCACACGTGCCAAGTAGAACCAAACATCAGCGGACTGCGTTCCAGCATCACAGCATCAGTGCAGCCGCGTTTTACCAGTCTAGATAGGATCGCCGTTGTCACGCCACCGCCTGTGGCGACAAGAATTTGCATTTGAGGTCTCACGGTACTCTCTTGTTTTGCGCAAAAGAGCCAGTCCGCTACGGTTTCACGTCATGCCCCTCAAAAAGGAAAGTGAAAGCGCGCAGCTCCTGTCTTGGTCAGGGCCGGGGGTGTTGGCTTACCAATGTGATTGACGTCAAAGCGCAATCTCCAATAGCGTTTTGCACATACATCATTCCGCCTAATTCCACCAAAAGCCTGGATCATGAAATGAATGCAACTGTTGACCTGACCCTGGATGAGATTTTCGACCTGACGCGATCAGCTCTCACATCCAACGGCGCCAATGAGGCCAATGCCGAAGCCGTGGCCGAAACCGTCACCAAGGCGGAACGGGACACCGCGCTGTCACATGGTCTCTTTCGGGTACCTGGATATGTATCAGCCCTTCGCAGCGATAAGGTGGATGGCAAGGCAGAACCGACGCTGTCCAACACGACCCCGGCAGTGATGCAATGCGACGCGCATAATGCCTTTGCGCCCATGGCGCACAAGGTATGTATTCCACCACTTATTGAAACGGCCAAGACCTTCGGGCTTGCTGGTGTCTCAATACAGCGCACCCACCATTTCGCCGCACTCTGGCCCGAGGTTGAGGCACTGGCAGAGGAAGGTCTGGTCGGGATCACCTGTGTGTCCTACATGCCCTGGGTCGCGCCCTATGGTGGGCGTAGCCCGATCTTTGGCACTAATCCCTTCGGATTTGCATGGCCCCGGCCCGGTAGGGCACCCATTGTGATCGACATGGCCACTTCTGCCATGGCCATGGGCGAAGTGCAGATCGCCGCGCGCGATGGCCATGACGTACCCCTTGGTACGGGTCTTTCCCCAGAGGGAGAGCTCACCACAGATGCTGCCGCCATTGCAGATGGCGTGTTGCTGCCCTTTGGCGGGCACAAAGGATCGGCGCTGGCGCTTATGATTGAGCTACTGGCAGGCCCAATGGTGGGAGAAACCTTTTCTTTTGAGACCGAAGCACGTGACAATGGCGACCCGGGCCCAGCGCAAGGCGGGCAGTTCATACTGGCGATGTCGCCGGATGTTTTTTCAGGTACCGCCTGGGCAGAGCAGACGGAAGGGTTCATCGATCGCTATAACGCCATCGAGGGCGCGCGCCTGCCAGGTGCACGGCGAATGACCGCACGACAGGATGCCGGCCCGCGTGCGGTGAACGAAAAGCTGCTCAACGAGATACGGGGTTTGGTGAAAGACTAAGCCCGGTGATACGGCGTCCCGGCCATGATTGTGGCGGCGCGGTAAAGCTGTTCGCTTAACATTACCCGCGCCAGCATATGCGGCCAAACCATAGTCCCCAGCGACAGTGCCCAATCCGCCTGCGCGCGTAAGCGCGGATCAAGACCGTCCGCCCCCCCGATCACGAAGGCCACGTCTCCACGACCTTCATCTCGCCAGCCACTCAGGTGGTTTGAGAACTCGATAGACCCGGGCTTTTTACCTCTTTCATCCATGGCCACGATGAAAGCGCCCTTTGGGATGGCCCTCTCCAGCAGCTCGGCCTGCGTGGCCATGTTGCCTGCCTTGCGGTCATCCACCTCATGGACCAAAGCCGGACCAAGTCCATTGGGCCGGCCCACGCGTTCAAAACGTTTAAGGTAGTCGTCGATCAGCGTCTGTTCCGGCCCGGCCCGAAGCCGGCCAACAGCGCAGATGTGAACCCGCATGCCCCCTCAGGTCGCAGCCTTGGACGGGCCCGGCATCCACATTTTCTCAAGCTGGTAGAACTCGCGCACTTCCGGACGGAAGACATGCACGATGATGTCCCCTGTATCCAGCAACACCCAGTCACCCGTTTCTTTGCCCTCAATCTTAGTGGCTACCCCCAGCTCGGTCTTGAGCCGTTCGGCCAATTTCTCCGAAATCGAGGTCACCTGACGGCTGGACCGGCCCGAGCAGATCACCATGTAATCGCCAATCGCGGATTTCCCACGCAGGTCGATCTGCACGATCTCTTCAGCCTTGTCATCTGTGAGAGAAGAAAGAACGCGCTCAAGTTGCGTATCGCTTGAAGCGCCATTGTCGGGAACCATGACAGGTGTCCCTGTATCTGCGACCGTCGCCGCATCAGCCGTGAAAGACAGAACCGTTGCCTCCTATGTCGCGCACCGTCCCGCCCCGGTGCCGGGCATGGTTACAAACTAGCAAGCCAAAGGTGACATTTCAATGAAAGGCGCAAGGGCAACCTGGACCAGTGGCGCTTTTGCGCCACTCACTTGCAATACAACGGCGGCAAGCAGGCCTGTGACTTTAACAAATCGGGGTATCGTTCAATCTGCCAGCACGTCAGGCCACCTTGGAAATTGAGGATACCAAACGCCTTTTAGCGAAAAAGTTACATTAAATCAGACCACTGTCCTTTTAATGAAAGAACCCGAAGTTTTTTTGAACCTTCTACGGCGCCGACGCGACCTATCACCATAACGCAACCAAGCAGCCTGGCTGTTTGAAGACACGGAGATAAAAATGCTGAAGGTAATTTCCAGAAGGGGCTTTCTGTCCACACTCGCAGCTACTGCACTCGTGACGGGCGCAGCCCCCGCATTTGCCGGCGGAGACGGCGGCGGCGGACGCAAATCCTCCAAACCAAAATCCCCAGCCGGAACAGGCAAAAAGAAAAAGTCAAAGTTCGAGATTTACGCCGAGACCGTTGAAAACAACTACACCAAAAAGGGCATGGGCTACTACTTCTCACGCCCCTCCAGAATGAAGCGCCTGCTTGAACGGATGTATCAAGAACAAAAGGCTGGTGAAAAGCACATCCTCAAAACCCTGATGGACATCCGGGATCGGAAAATCGGCAAAGAGCTCAACAAAAAGAAGTACAAGCCACACCTGGCCACACAGATTATCGAAGCCTCCATGGCTCACAACGCTTACAAGCGAAAAACCCTGGCCGAAGAAAACTACCAGAAGACCATGATCAGGTTGATCGGCTTCGTACCCTGAAGCCATCATAGAAGACCGATGAATTGGACGGCGGCCTCAGGGCCGCTTTGTTCAAATCGCAAGGTCTGACGGGCAATGCGAACTCCTAGCTGGACAAGCAGCTAACAACGCTTAGGCTCCCCACAGTGAACCGGAGGCCTAATATGACCACAGCGTTGATCACCCATGACGATTTTCTCAACCACGTGACCCCGCGCAGTCATCCCGAGCGCGTGGCGCGGTTAGAGCACCTGCTACCCGCATTGAACGGCAAAGAGCTCTTGCGCGCAGAAGCCCCGGAATGCACGGATGAAGACATTCAGCTGTGCCATCCGGCAAGCTACATCGAAACCATAGCCAGCGCCTCTCCGTCCGAAGGCTTCGTGCAAATCGATGCCGACACTCACATGTCACCGGGCTCTTACATCGCAGCCCGCCGGGCAGTGGGTGGCGCGGTTAAGGCCGTGGATATGGTCATGGATGGTGCTGCCGACAACGTGTTTGTCGCCTGCCGTCCTCCGGGGCACCACGCCGAAACCGCCACTCCGATGGGTTTCTGCCTTTTTGGCAATGTTGCCATCGCCGCCAAACACGCACTGAACCGCCACGGGCTATCCCGTGTCGCGGTGGTGGATTTCGACGTGCATCACGGCAACGGCACACAGGACCTTCTCAAGTCCGAGGCCCGCACGCTGTTCATATCCTCCCACCAGATGCCACTCTGGCCCGGCAGCGGGGCAGCAGATGAGACGGGCGAACACAACAACGTTCTAAACATCCCCCTCGCCCCCGGCACCGGAAGCGAGGGGTTCCGCACCACCTACGAAGGTATGGTTTTCCCCGCATTGGAAGAGTTCAAACCCGAGCTACTGATCATCTCGGCCGGCTTTGACGCCCACAAGGACGACCCGCTCGCCAACCTGATGTTCGAGGATGCTGATTTTGGCTGGGTCACTGATCGTCTTTGCACCATCGCGGCGGATCATGCACAGGGTCGCGTGGTCTCCTGTCTGGAGGGGGGCTATGACCTCAACGGTCTGGCCAATGGCGGAGCAAGCCATGTTGACGCCCTAATCCGCGCCAGTGGCTGATCCAAGGAGGGCACATCATCCACAAGAAAGCACCGGGCCATTATGCAAAACAGCGCCGAAGCGGGCATCTAGGCGACCATGAATAACATCAGGGAAACATGATCAAACTGTCAGGGGACGGCATCACGGTGCTTTCATCAGCGGCTAGAGCACATCCATCACCCAGATCTCACAAATGAACTGCGGCTCAGTCGTAGGCATCATCTGGAAAGGTGCGCCTCGCTCCATCACCTGCAACCGACCCGCTTCCTCGAGCTCGGCCTGCACGGCGGCGTAGCCGTAATCCTCCCAGGTCCCCGTTACGACGGCAAAGACGATCTTGCCTCCAGGGCGTACCAGCCGCACATATTCCCGCAGGCTGGCCGAGGGCACCTGCGTCGTCGTCCCACAGGTCACAAGCGCATCGGCCATATCTTCTGGCAGGTCCGTCTGACGGCTCAGATCACATTGATGCAGCGCCTGATAAATCCCTTTCTTCGCAGCCATATCCAACATCTTCTGCGAAAAATCGAGCGCGGTCAGCCGTCCAAAACCCTCGGCTTTCAGGGCCTGCCCAACAAGCCCTGTGCCAGCACCCGCATCAATCACATGGGCGGCCGGATCCAAAACTCTTGCCACCACCTCGGTCAGCCGCGCGGGAGCAATATAATCCTCCATCGATCCCACATCGCTGTCATATTGCGCAGCCCAGATATCATAGCGCCGCTGCATCTCGGCATTGTCCGGCGCGCGGATCACCCAATCCACGCGGCCTGCCTGTGTGTCGGGAAGCTCGTTCTCAGCCATCAGTTTGCCACTCCATGCGTTCGATCATAGCCGTTCACCTCAGGTGACTGCCAGCCGTTCAAAACATCCTCCACTGGCGAAAATATTTCAATCAGAAGCGGGTAGCAGGCGGCCGCGTCACTCGAATGTTCACTCGAACAATCCCCGCCGGGACAGGCCGACAAGGCACCAAGCAAATCAATTTCGGCAAAAAACTCAAGATAATCACCGGGGCGCACGGGGCTAGCCTTCATGAAATACTGACCCGTGTCGCGGGTAAAGCCGGTGCACATGAAGACGTTGAGCACATCATGCACATGCGGCTCCGCCTCTGCAGTGCTCACCCCCAATTCCTGCGCGAGGGCGCGTGTCAGGTTGGAATGGCAACAATTGTGATACTGGCTCTGCGACAGCAGGTAGCTGGTATAGGGGTCACACCGGGTGCCGATCACGTCATGAACCGACCCGCCATAAGGGTCGATCCCGTACCAGCCCAGCGTGTCGTCAACAATCGTCGCCATCGGCCGCAGATAAGGGAATGAGGACCACATCCTCTCACCCGTCGTGACATGCGTGCCATGCAGCGCGCGCGTCTTGCCAGAATAGAACCGTTCATTAATGTTATGAGCATTCCAAAGGTTCAAATCGCCAACCTGCGGTCCCTCGATGCTGGTGATCCGGAAAAACTGCCCTGCCTTGACGCGAAAGGTTGACGCAGCACGCGGCCTTGCGACAACCTCGGCCACCTTAGCGGCGCCCTCACGCGCAAGGGCATAAAGCGCCAGATCCGGCTTCGGCAATGTTTCGTTGGGATAACAAATCACCGGTGCGACCGCTCGGCGTTGCTCGGCATCGGCAGGTTTCATCACGCATCTCCATTTTCGGTCACACCGATCAAAGAAGGCGCTTTCGCCTAACTTGTAAAGCCCGGCCCCTGGCTTCTTTCTGGTCACAAATACCTAAATCCCGCCCTCTGGGCGGGCATACACGTCAGGCAAAGGCATCCCCTTAGCCGAACATGGCCGGCTGACCCGCAGTATGCCAGGACAAAACCTGCTTTCCTCGCAACCACTCGTCCCGCAAAATCAAATTATGTGATCACCTTGCCGGTACAGACGGTGTTACAAACCAGACCTCTAACTTCACCGTCTAGAAAATGGTGTCTTGTTTGGCCTGAACCATCCTTCCATAGCTCAGCCCCAACGCGCCATCGTCCGATTGCACAACACCTTTATCAATCAGGCTTTGCTACCGCTTGGTTTCATCTTTCCGTAAATACCCTGTGGGAAGGCGCCTGA
The DNA here is from genome assembly GCA_963691795.1 of Roseovarius sp. Taxonomy (GTDB): domain Bacteria; phylum Pseudomonadota; class Alphaproteobacteria; order Rhodobacterales; family Rhodobacteraceae; genus Roseovarius. Next base: position 1,133,264 of record OY829373.1, on the reverse strand, counting down.
AACACGATTGGGGGCAGCGCCCCCAATCAAAATCTCTCAACGATTTGTTCGCATCCGTGCAAGGCGTTAAGGCCAGATCAGACAGCGCGCTCCAGCATCATCTTTTTGATCTCGGCAATCGCCTTAGCAGGGTTCAGCCCCTTGGGACAGGTCTTTGCGCAGTTCATGATCGTGTGACAACGATACAGCTTGAAGGGATCTTCGAGGTCATCCAACCGCTCCGTCCGCGCCTGATCACGGCTGTCGATGATCCAACGATAGGCATGCAGCAACGCTGCCGGGCCCAGATATTCATCCCCGTTCCACCAATAGCTTGGGCACGAAGTCGAGCAGGACGCGCACATCACGCATTCGTAAAGCCCATCCAGCTTTTCGCGATCCTCGATCGACTGTCGCCATTCTTTCTCTGGCCGGTTCGTCTTGGTTTCAAGCCACGGCATGATAGAGGCGTGTTGGGTATAAAAGTGCGTCAGGTCCGGGATCAGGTCTTTCACGACCGGCATATGCGGAAGCGGGTAAATTTTTACATCACCACCACCCACTTCGTCGATGCCATAGATACAGGCCAGCGTGTTGATCCCGCCGATATTCATCGCACAGGACCCGCAAATCCCCTCCCGGCAGGAGCGACGGAAGGTCAGCGTTGGGTCAATTTCGTTCTTGATCTTGATCAGCGCGTCCAGGATCATCGGACCACAAGTGTTCAAATCAACATAATACGTATCAATCCGAGGGTTTTCCCCGTCATCCGGGTTCCAGCGGTAGATCTGGAATTTACGCAGGTTGTTGGCCCCTTCGGGCTTGGGCCATGTCTTTCCCCGCTTGATCCGGGAATTCTTGGGCAGTGCAAGCTGAACCATTCCTGTTTCTCCTCAGCCGCTGCAATCGGCGGCGATCTCCCGGGCCATGCCCGGCGTCATTTCCATTTCTATCCAAAGCGCCTGGCGCATCAGAACGTCCGTTCCTTGGGCGCGATCTTCTTCAATGCGATCCCGCCATCAGCTTCTTCCGTCAATGGCGCCTCAATGATCGGACGATAGGTCATTGTCACGTCATTGCCATCTACCTCGACCACAGAATGCACGCGCCAGTTTTCATCGTCGCGCGTGGTGAAATCCTCATGCGCGTGCGCCCCCCGGCTCTCCTTACGCGCCTCGGCGCCATAAATCGTAGCCAGCGCGTTGGGCATCAAGTTGGTCAGTTCCAGCGTCTCCATCAAGTCAGAGTTCCATACAAGGCTGCGGTCAGTGACTTTTAGGTCGCTCTGCTTGGCGGCGATGACATCCATCTTCTCAACACCTTCCGCCATGGTCTTGGAGGTACGGAAGACAGCGGCATCCGCCTGCATCGTGCGCTGCATCTCAAGGCGCAGATCTGCAGTCGGCACAGCACCATCGGCATAGCGCAACCCGTCAAAGCGATCGAAAATCTTGTCCACCTCGCCCTTGTTCGTCGATGGGCGTGCTGCGTCGCGATCAACAACCGCCCCGGCACGGATGGCCGCCGCCCGGCCAAAGACCACAAGGTCGATCAGCGAGTTCGAGCCAAGCCGGTTCGCACCATGTACGCTGGCACAACCCGCCTCACCAACAGCCATCAGGCCGGGCACGATGCGGTTGGGGTCGTCCTCTGTCGGGCTAATCACTTCACCCCAGTAATTGGTAGGGATCCCGCCCATGTTGTAGTGCACAGTCGGTAGAACCGGGATCGGCTCCTTGGTGACGTCTACACCCGCAAAGATACGTGCGCTTTCCGAAATCCCCGGCAGACGTAGGTGCAATGCCTCCGGCGGCAGATGGCTGAGGTTGAGGTGAATGTGATCCCCATCTTTGCCCACACCGCGGCCCTCGCGGATTTCCATGGTCATCGACCGGCTGACATAGTCACGTGGAGCGAGATCTTTATAGTTTGGCGCATAGCGCTCCATAAAGCGTTCGCCTTCTGAGTTGGTCAGATACCCGCCTTCGCCACGCGCGCCCTCGGTGATCAGACAGCCCGAGCCATAGATGCCAGTCGGGTGGAACTGCACGAATTCCATATCCTGCAAATGCAGACCCGCACGCGCCACCATACCGCCGCCATCGCCAGTGCATGTGTGTGCCGATGTGGCACTGAAATAGGCGCGGCCATAGCCGCCAGTGGCCAGCACCACCATCTTCGAGTTGAAGACATGCATCGTGCCATCGTCAAGCTTCCAGCACACCACACCAGTGCAGACACCATCGGTCATCACCAGATCGATCGCGAAATACTCGATATAGAACTCGGCATTGTTCTTCAGGCTTTGACCGTAAAGCGTGTGCAGAATGGCGTGGCCTGTACGATCAGCCGCGGCACAGGTTCGTTGCACCGGCGGGCCTTCGCCAAATTCGGTCGTGTGGCCACCAAATGGGCGTTGGTAAATCTTGCCTTCTTCCGTCCGGCTGAAGGGCACGCCGTAATGTTCCAACTCGTAAACCGCCTTGGGGGCCTCACGCGCAAGATACTCCATTGCGTCCGTATCGCCCAACCAGTCCGAGCCCTTGACCGTGTCATACATATGCCACTGCCAGCTGTCCGGCCCCATGTTTCCAAGAGAGGCTGCAATACCACCCTGCGCCGCCACGGTGTGAGACCGGGTTGGGAAAACCTTCGTGACGCAGGCCGTCTTCAGGCCCTGTTCCGCCATACCCAGCGTGGCCCGCAGCCCAGCACCACCGGCGCCGACAACCACCACATCATAGTCATGGGTTTCATATTCATAAGCTGCCATCTGTCTCGTCTCCGGCGTGTCTAGAGCACAATTTTCGCTATGGCATAGATGCCAACAAACATCGCGGCATAGCTAAGGCATGTGGTCATCAGGATTGAAACCTTCCGCGCTGTTCCATGAACATAGTCCTCCAGGAGAACCTGCACACCGTCGCTGAAGTGCTTGAAGGTTATGATCATCGTCAGAACAACCACCAACGCCGGGAAGGGTTTGCCGAAATAGGCCACCACTTCAGCGTGGGGCTGGCCCAACATCGGACCAACCATGATCACGAAGAGCGGGATCAGCACTAGCAACGCAATTGACGTCATTTTCATCAACAGAAAGTGGTGTACCGAATGGCTCAGCGATCCATGATGAAAAGCAAATTTAAGTTTGGAAATCATCGCATCACCCCGTCAGACCGCAAGCGCCGTCAGCACTGTCAAAACGAACGAGCCGACCACAACAGCCCAGCCAAGCTTTTCGGCGGTTGGAATATCCAGCATCATAGCGTTGTCCCAGATCAGGTGTCGGATACCCGCAAGCGCATGGTACCAAAGGGCCCAGACCGACAGGATCATAATCAGGTCACCAAGCATACTGGTGATCATCCAGTCGGCAAAAGCGAAATACTCGGGTGAGATTGCAGCAGCCAGAAACCACCAGACAATCATCAGGGACGCCAGCAGCAAAGCGTTACCTGTGATCCGCGTCAGGATCGACGTGACAGATGTTAGCTGGGGGCGGTAAATGGACAGGTGCGGCGACAGTGGCCGGTTCCCGCGATTCACATCAGCCATGGATTTAGTCCTCCAAACAAGCTGGCCCGCGCGGCTTAGCTCCCTCGGCAGAGGCAACGGCACGTCGCTGGCTAGGGTCGTGCCACCTTTATCAATGACAATCGATTGAGTGCAAAGACCAAATCCAAGGAAAACATGCGCGAATCGTCACATTTAAAGAATTCGTGATCACATAAAAATGCCCGTGATCACAAAGAGTCTTGCGTTAACGGTAACGATTTTTGGGAAATTTGCTTCGTGACCTCTTTCAACAACTTCCATCGCATGCGAGAGGGGTACTCTTCATAGCTGTTGGCTGTGATCACAAATGCTCCGGGCCCGAGAATCACGTTCTCCCAGAAGTATTCCGTCATCCTTGGCTCAGCCCCCTCAATCACCAATGCATTCACAATGATCCCGTCGGCCTGCAATGCGTCCCTTATCTCGGCCGGATCTATACCTTCGTTCGAAGACCCATCACCCGAGATGTCGATTACCTTGCGCTTGCAGACGGGGGCAGAGGCGAATTGCGCATGGGAGAACTCAAGCGCTTCCCCGATCGCGGTCGAGAAATTGCGCCACTTCCGCGTTGCTGTTTCAATTTCCCGAGCAAGCGTCTCAAGATCTTCGAAACTCTTGATCTGGCGCCATGGAACGGTAACCGCCTGACGAGAGGCGCCGGTCCACTGCAGAACCGTGATCGCCGCCTCTCCTGCAACCAGCGCCTCTGACACCGCGCTATCCCGCAGTCCTTCGGCCAGCCCCTCCATCTGGATCGCAAATTCGTTCTGATCGACCGAGCCGGATACATCCACCGCAAGAACCAGTGCAATATCACAGGCCCCGGCCGGCGCACCTACGCAAAGCGAGGCTGCCATAGCAAAGGGCGCAAAGTCGAGCTTGATATTCATACGACCATAATGGACCGTGGCCTATTATCTGCAAAGCGTGGAATGACAGCGCTATGGTCACGTTATCGCCACTTGTGTGCGCGGCACTCCTGCTTCTTTCTGGTCAAAAATACCTAGATCCCGAAGGCTCAAGCCGCGCCTAAATCGGGATAAGAGCCCAATAATCAAGATCGAGCATAACATGGGGCAGATACTTGCCATCCTCCCCCCTCAACTCGAACGGAACGCCGCCCTTGGTGGCCACCAGCCGAAGGCGCAGCGCGCCCACACCTCGAACAGGTGTCTCAGCCTTGTCTAGCACTTCCGACCAGGCCTTTATCGTATCACCTGAATAGCAGGGGTTGGCGTGTGTGCCGCCATTCAGACCGGCCACAATCTGCGCATTGGCCAAACCGTTGAACGACAGCGTGCGCGCCATGGAAATCACGTGTCCACCATAGATCAAGCGGCGGCCATCCTCGCGCAGGGTGGCGTCGAAATGCACTTTGGCCGTATTCTGCCAGAGCCGCGTGGCCATCATGTGCTCGGCTTCTTCGACCGTCACGCCATCCACGTGATCGATTGTCTCCCCCACTTCGTAATCGCCCCAGCGGTGCGGCTCACCAGCCAGCGTGAAGTCGTAATTGTCAAAGGACAGCCCGTCGGGCAGAACAAGATCACTGACATCAAGCGTCCGTTTCAGCGTCGGGATCACCGTGTCAGGCGCGGGCGCGTCAAGGTCACGCTTGCGCACCATCGCCCAGCGCACGTAGTCCAAAACCACCTCGTTTTGCTGGTTCATGCCGCGTGTACGCACCCAGACCACGCCGGATTTGCCATTGGAGTTCTGCTTGACCCCGATCACCTCAGAGGTCGAGCGAATCGTATCGCCGGGCCATACAGGTTTCAGCCAGCGCCCCTCAGCATAGCCCAGATTGGCCAGAGCGTTCAGCGATACATCCGGCACCGTCTTACCAAAAACTACGTGGAAGGCTGCAATGTCATCCAGCGGCGCAGCCGGCAGACCACAACTTTGGGCAAAGACATCAGATGAATAAAGCGCATGCCGCGCGGGATAGAGCGCATGATAGAGCGCGCGTTCTCCGCCCGATACGGTACGGGGCACCGCGTGATGGATTGTTTCACCGACCGTATAATCTTCAAAGAAACGTCCCGGATTGGTCTTGGCCATTACTGCTCACCCAGTTTGAGATCGGGGGTATAGTCCCCGTCCGCCTCTTTCACCACGGCCTGCCCGCAGCGCATCACCCCGTTGGCCGAGTCATATGCATATGTCGGCCCACCATGCAGCACCCAGCCCTTATTCAGAGCTGCCGTCACCTTGTGACAGAACTCCGACGTATCATCGGCACTCAGAAATCGGTAAAGTTTCATTTTAGTCACCCAAAAACGTTATATCCAAGCCAGCCGTGGATCAGTGCGATCACTACGAAGATGATCACGCTGCCGACCACGGCACGGATTTCCTTTTGCTTCGGCGCAGGCACGGGCGGGTTCCACTCAGGCTCGGCCCGGTTAATCACGATCATTTCAAGCACGGCCCACGCCAACAGTCCGCCGAAGAGTACGAAAGACGCCACATCGCCATTCACTAAAATATGCGCCAGTGCCCAGATCTTTACCGCGCCCAGCATCGGGTGACGTAACTTGCGTGTCAGGGCGGTTTTCATACCTGAGGCCGCGAACAGATAAATGGAAAGCAGCATCAGCAGATTGTTGATCCCAACCAGCGCTGGGGAGCGGCCCCAGAACACGGCACTGTCTGCGCCACGATAGCCCATCACCATAAGCACAATGGAGATCACGACTACCACGGCCAAAACACCCTTGCCCACATCACCCAACGCCACGCGCAGCCCCGGTGCCAGGCGTTTAAACAGGTGCGCTAGTGTCCAAAGCACAAGTCCTGCATTCAGCAAACCCATGGGGTCTATTCCGCCGCCATGGCCGCGATGGCCTCAACCCGCGCCAGCGTTCGCTTGGCGGCAACCACGTGCAGGTTTTCCACGATCTGCCCGTCGACTACGGCTACCCCCTGGCCTGAAGCATGGCTTTTCTCGAACGCTGCAATCTGGCGCCCGGCCAGATCCACCTCTGACTGGGTGGGCGCAAAGGCCGTGTTGGTCACGTCGATCTGAGCAGGATGAATCAGCGTCTTGCCGTCAAAGCCCAGGTCGCGACCCTGTTCACATTCCGCCTTGAGCCCATCGCCATCACGGAACCGGTTATAGACCCCGTCAATCGCCACAACGCCACGCGCGGCACGGGCAGCCATGACGATCCTTTGCAAGGCAGTCATAAGCGGCAACCGGTCTGGCCGGTAGCGGCAGCCCAGATCCTTAGTCAGGTCATTGGTTCCGGTGACCAACCCCGTCACCCGGTGATGGGCCGCAATCTCGGGTGCGTTGAAGACACAGGTGGGGGTCTCCATCATCACCCAGATCGGCATGGAAGGGTCCAGAAGGTCGGCCAGTGCATCCACATCCGTGGGCGTGTTCACCTTGGGGAGAAGGAACATATCCGCACCCGCATCGCGTAGCACGCGGACATCCTCATTACCCCATTCAGAGGTCAGCGCGTTAATCCGTACAATCTTGGCCCGCTTGCCATAGCCATCCTTCTGCAACGCCTTCCGCAGCGTTTCGCGCGCGCCGGCCTTGGCATCGGGCGCGACCGCATCTTCCAGATCAAAGATGATGGCGTCCGTGTGCAGGGTACGCGCCTTTTCAAGCGCCCGCTCCTTGGACGCCGGGATATACAGCACAGAGCGATATGGGCGGGTGGCCAGATCCATCGGACAGTCCTTTCCGGTGTTGTTCCGCAATTTTCGTGCGCAGGGATGCCACCTTTCGCCAGATATGTTCAAGACATTTTGCGCTGCATCGCAGAATTGGCCGTTGCGTCACGGGCCTACCCCGGCTGCGAACTGAGCGTTAACCCACTTTTGGTAGGCTGCCCCAAAGCTAAAGGACACGAAAGGACACAGATCCAAAGTAAAAAGGGATACTCACATGACGTTCAAATCACTGTTCCTTCCCGCCGCCTGCTGCGCGTTTTTCGCAAATGAAGCGGCGGCGGCCAACTGCGCACCACGTGACGTGGTGGTGGAACGCCTTGCCGACCGTTTCGGCGAGTCCCGGCAATCCATGGGTCTTGGTTCCAACAACGCGGTGGTAGAGGTCTTTGCCTCCCGCGAGACCGGGACATGGACGATCACGGTCACTTCCGTTCAGGGCATGACATGCCTTGTGGCCAGCGGTCAGGCGTTCGAAGCGCTGCATGAGGCGCCCCCGGTCAAGGGCACCTCGCTCTAAGGTCAGGGATATGCCATTAGGGTGTGGCCCCCCTCGCCCTTCTGGCCTACCGCACAGGCTTAACCCACTGCATCCCAGATCAGCTTGGCCCCCGTCACGCACAGCAGCACGTAAGTGATCGCAAAGAACACGCGCTCTGGCACGAACCGATGGGCGCGCACTCCAATCCACGTACCGAGCACGGCAAAGGGCGCCAGCGCTAGATCAACCAGCATCGTCTCTCTTGTGAAAATGCCCAGCCAGGCATAGGGCACAAGCTTCACGATGTTGAGCACGCCGAACACCAGAACCGTGGTGGCCTGATAGGGCGTCTTTCCCAATCCCCGTGATAGCAGGTAGACCATCACCGCAGGTCCCCCGGCATGGCTGACAAAGCTGGTGAAACCTGCCACCACACCAGCAATACCCCCGCCCCAACCCGGCATAACATTTCTGGGAGGGCGGGCGAGGCCCAAATGCGTGGCGATCTGCCAGACCACGAAAATCAGGGCAATGGCCCCGATCAGGAAACGAAACAAGTCAGCGGGTGCCACCTGGTAAAGTAGCGCCCCAAGCACGACCCCCGGCACGCCACCCCAGAGCAGCGTTCGCGCCTCGGGCCAACTCCACCTGCGCCAATAGGGCTTCAGCGCAGTGGCATCGATCAACATCAAAAGCGGCAACATCATGCCCAGTGCGACGCCGGGCGGCACGACAAGCGCCAGAATCGCCACGCTGGCAAACGCAGCGGCCGAGCCAAAGCCCCCTTTCGACACCCCCGCAAACAAGGCCGCGAAGGCGCCGATAGCGTAAACATCCCAACCAAAGCCCGTCATGGCCAACATGCCTAACATCCCGATTTGGATTGTGAATATCGCAATCTGCGTTGAAAAGACAGGCCCTCGGGCATGCTATGCCGCGCTGCGGCACTCTTGCACGCAGGCTGGTTTGGGACTAGCCAGTGCGCAAGCCCAGAAAAACGGAGTTTATTTCATGGCCAGACCCAAAATCGCGCTGATCGGTGCCGGACAGATCGGTGGCACACTTGCACATCTTGCCGCCCTCAAGGAACTGGGGGATGTTGTCCTCTTCGACATCGCCGAAGGCATTCCTGAAGGCAAAGCCCTCGACATCGCGGAATCCGGCCCCTCCGAAGGCTTTGACGCCTCGTTGAGCGGCACACAGGATTACTCCGATATCGCAGGCGCGGATGTCTGCATTGTCACCGCCGGTGTCGCCCGTAAACCGGGGATGAGCCGCGATGATCTCTTGGGCATCAACCTCAAGGTTATGAAATCCGTCGGCGAAGGCATTGCCGCCAACGCGCCGGACGCCTTTGTCATCTGCATCACCAATCCGCTCGATGCGATGGTCTGGGCGCTTCAGAAGTTCTCGGGCCTGCCCGCCAGCAAGGTCTGCGGCATGGCCGGTGTGCTGGATAGCGCCCGCTTCCGTCACTTCCTCGCTGATGAATTCAACGTGTCGATGAAAGACGTCACCGCCTTCGTTCTGGGCGGCCATGGAGACACAATGGTGCCCTCAGTCCGCTATTCCACGGTGGCCGGCATTCCCCTACCCGACCTGATTGATATGGGCTGGACCACACAGGACAAGATGGACGCAATCGTGCAGCGTACCCGTGATGGCGGTGCTGAGATCGTGGGCCTGCTGAAAACCGGATCGGCCTATTATGCGCCGGCGACATCGGCGATCGAAATGGCCGAGGCCTATCTAAAGGATCAGAAGCGCGTTCTGCCCTGTGCTGCCTATTGCGACGGTGATCTTGGTGTGAAGGACATGTACGTGGGCGTACCCACCGTGATTGGCGCTGGCGGGATCGAGAGGATCGTCAACATCAAGCTCAACAAGGAAGAACAGGACATGTTTGACACCTCCGTCAATGCCGTGAAGGGCCTTGTTGAAGCCTGCAAAGAAATTGATAGCTCTCTGGCCTGATCAAAGCCTCCGATGACCTTTCAAAGCCCCGCCTGTCCCGGCGGGGCTTTTTTTTGTGACTGATCAGACTGGGGACCGTTGATTTAAAAATGTGATTTTTTCAAGTCAACTGTCAGAGGTTAGCCCGGTTGAGATCGCCACCCAAATGACCAACTCCCGCATCGCAGAGCATATGCCGCTTCTGGCCTAGAGTTGACTAACCTGCCCGCGGCGGAATTCGTGGCCGGCAAAGGACAATGCTGGGCCATTTAGCGTTCGTGGCAGATGATCAATATGTTGGCTGGGGCAGTTTTCAGTTGGAAAGCGATGAGTGAGATTTCAGTCTGGTCCTGACACTCAATTTGTTCGGCATAGGCAAGCGTATTGCTAAGCAGGCAATCAAGTTTGACATGTCAGGCGGCCGGAACCCGTTCATCACATTTCTGTTGCGGCCTTTCCGAAAGCAAATGCGAGTTATCGACAGGCTTAGCATAATGCAACTGGGTTAAATTGAATACGACAGTACCAACTTCCTCAAATTCTACCCTGAAACGAAAGGAGGGCCACTTTCTGCCAGCAGCTATTGGTCTTTCGGCAGAACTGCGGTTTGTTCTGCCTTTTCGGGTCCAATTGATTCTTCCCCAATCAAAAATAGTTGATTTGTGATCACACAAAATATTCGCGTGATCACAAAATATCAAAATTGCTGTGAATTGATTGAAAACCTGTTGAAACCCCTTTCCTTATTAGGCTTACGAGTGACTATACGACCAGCATTCAACAAACGGGACAGCACCATGAACATCCATGAATACCAGGCCAAAGCCCTTTTGCGCTCCTACGGGGCTCCGGTTTCTGACGGTCGCGTCGTCTTGCGTGCAGAGGAAGCGAAGACAGCCGCGGGGGCGCTAGACGGGCCACTCTGGGTTGTGAAGGCACAAATTCACGCTGGTGGCCGCGGCAAGGGTAGTTTCAAGGAACCAGGCGCCGGGGAAGCTGGTGGGGTTCGTTTGGCCCGCTCGGTGGAAGAGGCCGCGGACGAGGCCAAGAAGATGCTCGGCCGCACGCTGGTCACCAAGCAAACCGGTGATGCCGGCAAACAGGTCAACCGCATCTACATCGAAGACGGCTCAGGTATCGAACGTGAGCTCTACCTCGCACTTCTCGTGGACCGAGGTACGTCGCGCGTCAGCTTCGTGTGCTCTACCGAAGGCGGTATGGACATCGAAGAGGTGGCCGCCTCCACCCCTGAAAAAATCCTTAGTTTCTCGGTCGACCCGGCCACGGGCTACCAGCCATTCCACGGCCGCCGCATCGCCTTCATGCTTGAACTGGAAGGCAAGCAGGTTAAGCAATGCGTAGCGCTGATGGGCACGCTTTATAAGATGTTCCTCGAGAAAGACATGGAGATGCTCGAGATCAACCCACTGATCGTCACCGATGGCGGCGATTTGAAATGCCTTGACGCCAAGATGGGCTTCGACAGCAATTCCGTCTACCGACACGCCGACATTGCCGAACTGCGCGACGTAACCGAAGAAGACCCCAAGGAACTCGAAGCGTCCAAGTATGACCTCAACTATATCGCACTGGATGGTGAGATTGGCTGTATGGTCAACGGCGCCGGTCTGGCGATGGCCACGATGGACATCATCAAGCTTTACGGCGCAGAGCCGGCCAACTTCCTCGACGTGGGCGGCGGCGCAACCAAGGAAAAGGTGACCGAAGCGTTCAAGATCATCACCTCTGATCCGCAGGTCAAAGGTATTCTCGTCAATATCTTTGGCGGCATCATGCGCTGCGACGTGATCGCGGAAGGCGTCGTGGCAGCTGTCAAAGAGGTTGGCCTCAAGGTACCGCTCGTCGTGCGCCTTGAAGGCACCAACGTGGAAGAAGGCAAGAAGATCATCAACGACAGCGACGTGGATGTGATCGCCGCCGACGACCTGAAGGATGGCGCTGAAAAGATCGTCAAGGCCGTCAAAGGATAATCCGGGGCCATGACGTTGTTTTACAATGCATCAAAGACGATCCTGCGCGGCGGGGCGGCTGCCGCCCTCTGCGCCGGTTCCGCCATGGCCTGTCCGGGCCAGGACTACGCAGCCTGCATGTCGGAAGAAGAGGTGACTGGCCTTGCCCTGACCTACTGCCTCGCCCCCGCCGGAACCCCGGCGGAACTGGGGGAAACCGTGGCGGCGGGCGGGTTCGACCTTTTGTCGGAAACCAAGACCAGCATCATGCACGTCCTGGCCTACCGCAACGCGGAAACGCTGGATGCCGTGGTCCTGTCCGCGACGTCGGACGGTGAACTGAACTGCACCGTAACCACGGGGCTTGAGATGGAAGCCGGCCTTGATGCGCGCCTTTCACAGGCCATGAGCGACAAGGGCATGGCGGCGACGGGCTCCAGCGAAACCTGGGACGGCTTGACCATGTATGACCACGACGGTGGCAACGGCGTGGGCGCGGTCAGCGTGCACCTGCCGGAGCCTGCGTTCGAGGGCACCGTCGACGTGATCATCACCCGACAGGTGTCGTTTGAATGAGGTTCAAGCCATCATACCCCCTCTATCTGAGAGGCCTGGCGTTCTGCGCAGCGATGGTGATCAGCACCACGCCTGCCGCGCTGGCAGAAACGGAAAAGACTGTCCCCGGTATTTCAATGTCAGCCGGCGTATTCACCCATTTCTGCATAGATCACCGCGCCGATATCTCAGCCCTGATCGAGCTTTTGCCAGAGCAAGGTTACAACTGGATGGCTGACACCAAGCGCTTCATGCACCCCAAGCATGACCTGTCCTTTGCAATGGTGCAAACGGCCTCGGGCTTTGTCTGCTCGATGGAGTTTGCCAATCACATCGATACCGCCGACCCTGCGGCGCTTTTTGTCAAGAAAACCAACTCGCGTAGAGTGACCGTCAGTGTTGGCGTTCCTGACGACCCGAAAGAACACAACTACGTTCAGGCTTTCGTCGCGGCGGAGGTGCAACAGACCCAATGACACCCCACCGGTTCAACGCATCCACCTTCCCAAGGCCCGCGCATCTTTCAAAAAGATACGGCCGAAATCTTTTACAGGTTTCGCGCCCTCGCACCGGGGCCTGCGCGCTGGCCATCTGTCCCTTAGCCTGTACTGCAGCCCCGACGACCGCCTGCTCCCCCAAGCGCAAAGCGCAGAAGGTCTTCGTGGTCAACAAGATGCGGCCTAAGATGGCCGTAAGTGAGACGATGTGCATCGCTTGCGCCGCCTCGGTTACGGGTCAAACCAACGCCTTGAAACGCTATATCGACGACATCGTCATAGATGCCCACCCCATCGACCCAGGCAAGCAAATCGTCGATGGCGGAATCCTAACCACTTCCCACAACCGCTGTCGGGGCAATCTCTCAAACTGTTCCGTGTTTTTTTTCGAAAGGCCGACAGGCGCAATGGCGTCCTGACAAGAGAGTTTGGGTATGTGTGAAGCCATCGTTCATATCGGGTTAAACAAGACCGGTTCATCTACGATCCAAGCCTGGCTGCGCAGTAACGCGGATGAGTTGCTAAACCAACGGATCAAGTATGACAGCTTTAACAGCACTCCGGACAAGCCAAAACACCTTGTCGGCTTTCAAGGCTTGGCAGAACACCTCGGCAGTGCACGGATCACGTCGAAAGTGTCACAACACGCATTTGACATAAAGACCCAAGCAGATCAGGACAGGGTCTTCAGCGAGTTTCAGGAGAGGTTCTTCGCTTCTGTAACTACAGGCGATTTCGACCGCTACATCATATCTTCCGAGGCTTTGTTCAAGCTTGGTGCACCTCATTACCCCATCGAACCCTTTGCCTCCTACCTTCAGAGCATTTTCACATCAGTAAAGTTCGTATTGTATCTGAGAGATCAGATCGACTGGTATCCTTCTGCATATGCGCAATTCATTCGCACTGGCGGAACCAAGTCTTTCGATGAATATCTAGGAATGTCCAAAATCCAAAACTACGCAACGATCGCCCAAAGCTGGGCCAGTATCGTGGGGGCACAGAACTTTTCCGTTCGGCTTCTAGAGCGCGATTTTCTCACCAATGGGGATCTAATCGAGGATTTCGCCTCTGTGATCGGCGCGGACATTACGCAACCCGAAAGAGTGAAAGATCGAAACGTCGGCTTAAGCGCTGGCCAACTGGCAGCCATGCGCCGCACGAACAAAATTGTTTCGTTTCTGCCCGAACGCTTACGCATAAAGTATAGGACCCAAATTTCCAGCCGTATCACTGGCAACGGGAACACCAGAAAAATGACGCCAACTGATGCACAATTGCGGCGTATTGCTGAACGACATGCCTTTTCAAACGAACAACTGCGCACCCAGTTTTTCTCCGAACGCCCCATACTGTTCAAGAAATCGGCGGCTGTTCTATCCGCCACCTCACCTGCGGGCGATACCGCGCATAGCACCCCTAAAGCTTCACATGCCACGGCCCATACCGACCATCGGCGAAACAATTGAAAGAAAGATGCACCACATGGCCGTACTTGTAGATAAAAACACCAAGGTGATCTGCCAGGGCCTCACCGGCTCTCAGGGTACATTCCACTCCGAACAGGCCATCGCCTATGGCACCCAGATGGTTGGCGGTGTGACACCCGGCAAGGGTGGGCAAACACATCTTGATCTGCCGGTCTACAATTCGGTGCATGAGGCGATGCAAGCAACAGGCGCAAGGCGCCTAGGCGGCCTGACACGAGAGTTTGGGTATGTGTGAAGCCATCGTTCATATCGGGTTAAACAAGACCGGTTCGTCTACGATCCAAGCTTGGCTGCGTGCACACCGAGAGGTGTTACTGGGTCAGGGTATCTTGTTTGAGGGTTTTTTTAAAACCCCGGGCAAGAAACTCCAGCATGAACATGCAATGGCGTTGATTGGCGCACATCTCAACGGGTTTTTGCCCGAAAAGAAGCCTATGCGGTTCCATCTGAACCTACACGATCTGGATACGCAGGCTCAAATGTTCAGGGCGATCACTGCACGGACCCATGACTCTCTTGCAGAAAACAATGCACATACCTTTATCATTTCGTCGGAATGGCTCAGCGCCTGGTTGCGTAGCAAAGATAGAATAAAAGCTTATCACACTTGGATGTCCAAATACTTCGAGAATGTCCACTATCTCGTTTACCTACGTGACCAGATCGACTGGTATCCTTCTGCATATGCGCAATTCATTCGCACTGGCGGGACCAAGTCTTTCGATGGATTTCTAAAAACGTCCAAAATCCGAAACTACGCAACGATCGCCCAAAGCTGGGCCAGTATCGTGGGGGCACAGAACTTTTCCGTTCGGCTTCTAGAGCGCGATTTTCTCACCAATGGGGATCTAATCGAGGATTTCGCCTCTGTGATCGGTGCGGACATTACGCAACCCGAAAGGGTGAAAGATCAAAACATCGGCTTAAGCGCTGGCCAACTGGCAGCCATGCGCCGCACGAACAAAATTACTTCGGTCCTGCCCGAACGCGTACGCGTCAAGTATCAGACTCGCATTTTCAGCTATGTCACCGGCAACGGGAACACCCGAAAAATGACGCCAACTGATGCACAATCTCGGCGTATTGCTGAACGACATGCCTCTTCAAACGAACAACTGCGCACCCAGTTTTTCCCCGAACGCCCCATACTGTTCAAGAAATCGGCGGCCGTTCTATCCGCCACCTCACCTGCGGGCGATCCCGCGCATAGCACCCCTAAAGCTTCACATGCCACGGCCCATACCGGCCATCGGCGAAACAATTGAAAGAAAGGTCCAACACATGGCCGTACTTGTAGATAAAAACACCAAGGTGATCTGCCAGGGCCTCACCGGCTCTCAGGGTACATTCCACTCCGAACAGGCCATCGCCTATGGCACCCAGATGGTTGGCGGTGTCACACCCGGCAAGGGTGGGCAAACACATCTTGATCTGCCGGTCTACAATTCGGTGCATGAGGCGATGCATGCAACAGGCGCAAACGCCTCCGTCATCTACGTGCCGCCGCCCTTTGCCGCGGATTCCATTCTTGAAGCGATCGACGCAGAAATGCCCCTGATCGTCGCGATCACAGAGGGCATTCCGGTACTCGATATGATGCGCGTGAAGCGCGCGCTGGAAGACAGCGACAGCACCCTCATTGGTCCGAACTGCCCAGGTATTATCACGCCCGACGCCTGCAAGATCGGCATCATGCCCGGTCATATCCACAAACGAGGCTCCTGCGGGGTTGTTTCGCGCTCCGGCACGCTGACTTATGAGGCAGTGAAGCAAACGACAGATGTTGGCCTGGGTCAGTCGACCTGCGTTGGCATCGGCGGCGACCCGATCAAGGGCACCGAACATATCGACGTGCTGGAATGGTTCCTGGCAGATGACGAGACTGAATCAATCATCATGATCGGTGAGATCGGTGGTTCTGCCGAAGAAGAAGCCGCGCAATTCCTCAAGGATGAAGCCAAGAAGGGCCGTTCCAAGCCCTGCGCGGGTTTCATCGCAGGCCGCACGGCCCCTCCGGGCCGCCGCATGGGCCATGCCGGTGCCATCGTGGCCGGCGGCAAGGGTGGTGCAGATGACAAGATCGAAGCCATGCGCTCCGCCGGTATAGTTGTTAGCGAAAGCCCCGCCGGCCTTGGCGAGGCAGTGCTAGAAGCCATCGGCTGAGCCATGCATCCGGTTTCGCGCGCCGCAACCGAAACCAGACGATATAGGCCAATCGGCCAGTAGGGAGACGAGACAAATGACCGACCAATCCCCCAACGACCAATTCCACGCCTCTTCTTTCATGCAGGGGCACAATGCCGAGTATCTGGAACAGCTCTATGCCCGCTACGCCAACGACCCCAATGCAGTCGATGAAGCCTGGCAGGCCTTCTTCGCGGGCCTCGGCGATGGTGAGGTAGAGGTAAAGCGCGAAGCCGCTGGTCCATCCTGGGCGCGCGGCGACTGGCCGCCGCAGCCTGTGGACGACCTGACAGGCGCGCTGACGGGCGAGTACCCGGTAGAGTTTGAGGCTAAAAAGGTCGGTGAAAAGATCAAGGCAAAGGCTGAAGACAAGGGGGTTGAGGTCTCGGACGAGGCGATCAAACGCGCCGTTCTTGACAGCGTCCGCGCCCTGATGCTGATCCGCGCCTACCGGATCCGGGGCCACCTGGCCGCCGATCTCGACCCGCTCGGCCTGCGCGAAATGCCCCACCGACCAGAGCTTGATCCCAAGTCCTACGGCTTCACCGAGGCCGATATGGATCGCCCGATCTTCATCGACAACGTGCTCGGCCTTCAGGTCGCCTCGATCCGCGAAATCGTCGACATCGTGAAGCGCACATACTGTGGCACCTTCGCGCTGCAATACATGCATATCTCCGACCCGGAACAATCCAGCTGGCTGAAAGAGCGCATCGAAGGCTACAACAAGGAAATCCGCTTCACCCGCGAAGGGCGCAAGGCGATCCTGAACAAGCTGGTCGAGGCTGAAGGCTTCGAGAAGTATCTCCACGTCAAGTACATGGGCACCAAGCGCTTTGGCCTTGATGGGGGCGAAAGCCTGATCCCGGCGATGGAGCAGGTGATCAAGCGTGGCGGTCAGCTGGGCATCGAAGAGATCGTGATTGGCATGCCCCACCGGGGTCGCCTGTCCGTGCTGGCCAACGTTATGGGCAAACCCTACCGTGCCATTTTCAACGAATTCCAAGGCGGCAGCTTCAAACCTGAGGATGTGGATGGTTCGGGCGATGTGAAATACCACCTCGGCGCCTCCTCGGATCGGGAGTTTGACGGAAACAAGGTGCACCTGTCCCTCACCGCCAACCCCTCCCACCTCGAAGCCGTGAACCCGGTTGTTCTGGGCAAGGTCCGCGCCAAGCAGGACCAGCGCAAGGATAATGATCGAGGCTCGGTGCTGGGTATCCTTCTGCATGGCGATGCTGCTTTTGCCGGTCAGGGTGTGGTCGCCGAAGGCTTTGGGCTCTCAGGGCTCAAGGGCCACAAGACTGGCGGCACGATGCATATCGTCGTGAACAACCAGATCGGGTTCACAACTGCGCCGCACTTCTCCCGCTCCTCGCCCTATCCGACCGATATCGCACTTATGGTGGAGGCCCCGATCTTCCACGTTAACGGCGATGATCCAGAGGCCGTGGTGCACGCCGCGCGTGTGGCTACAGAGTTCCGCCAAATGTTCAAGAAGGACGTCGTGCTCGATATCATCTGCTACCGCCGCTTCGGTCACAACGAAGGCGACGAGCCAATGTTCACCAACCCAATCATGTACAAGAAGATCAAAACCCAGAAGACGACCCTGGCCTTGTACACCGATCGCCTTGTCCAAGACGGGCTGATCCCGGAAGGTGAGATCGAGGATATGAAGGCCGCCTTTCAGGCTCATCTGGCTGATGAGTTCGAGGCGGGCAAAGAATTCCGCCCCAACAAGGCGGACTGGCTGGATGGCAAATGGTCCCATCTCGACCGCAAGGACGAAGACTATCAGCGCGGTGAAACCGCGATCAAACCCGAAACCTTCACCGAGATCGGCAAGGCGCTGTCCTCGGCGCCCGAAGGCTACCCCCTCCATAGGACGGTGACGCGGCTACTGGAAACGAAGGGGAAAATGTTCACCAGCGGTGAAGGCTTCGACTGGGCCACGGCAGAGGCGCTGGCGTTTGGCTCTCTCATGACCGAGGGCTACCCCGTGCGTCTGGCTGGTCAGGACTGCACCCGCGGCACGTTCTCGCAGCGCCATTCGGGTTTGATCAATCAGGACACCGAGGAACGCTATTATCCGCTCAATAACATCCGCGCAGGGCAGGCCCAGTACGAAGTGATCGATTCGATGCTGTCAGAATATGCGGTGCTCGGGTTCGAATATGGCTACACACTGGCCGAACCCAACGCGCTGACGCTATGGGAGGCGCAGTTTGGTGACTTCGCCAATGGCGCGCAAATCATGTTCGACCAGTTCATCAGCTCGGGCGAAAGCAAATGGCTGCGCATGTCAGGCCTTGTCTGCCTATTGCCGCACGGGTTCGAGGGGCAAGGGCCGGAACACTCTTCCGCACGGCTAGAACGCTTCCTTCAGATGTGCGGACAGGACAACTGGATCGTTGCCAACTGCACTACACCTGCGAACTACTTTCACATCCTGCGCCGTCAGCTGCACCGAACCTTCCGCAAACCTCTGATCCTGATGACCCCCAAGTCGCTTCTTCGGCATAAACTCTGCATCTCAAAGGCAGAAGAGTTCACCACAGGATCCTCCTTCCACCGAGTTCTCTGGGACGATGCCGAATACGGCAACTCAGAGACGCAGCTGGTGGCCGATGACAAGATAAAGCGTGTGGTGCTGTGTTCGGGCAAAGTCTATTTCGACCTACTGGAAGAACGCGACAAGCGTGGGATCGACGATATCTACCTGATGCGCATCGAACAGTATTACCCGTTCCCGGCCATTTCAATGGTCAAAGAAATGCAGCGGTTCACCAATGCCGATGTAGTCTGGTGCCAGGAAGAACCCAAGAACCAGGGTGCCTGGAGCTTCATCGAACCCAACATCGAATGGGTCCTGACCCGCATCAAGGCCAAACACACGCGCGCCACCTATGCTGGGCGCTCTGCATCCGCCTCGCCCGCAACGGGCCTGGCTTCGACCCATAAAGCCCAACAGTTAGCGCTCGTCGATGCGGCGCTGAGCATGGAAGGAAACTGATCCCATGACCACCGAAATTCGCGTCCCAACACTGGGCGAAAGCGTGACAGAGGCCACCGTGGCCACCTGGTTCAAGGCCCCCGGTGATGCCGTTGCAGCGGATGAAATGCTCTGCGAGCTGGAAACCGACAAGGTGACGGTTGAAGTGCCCGCCCCCGCCGCCGGCGTAATGAGTGAGATTGTCGCAAAGGAAGGCGAAACCGTAGGCGTGGACGCCCTCCTCGCCACGATCACCGTCGGCACCGAGGCCGAGGCGAACCCGGAAGGAAGCACGAAGGCCGCCACCCCCGCCCCGGCTGCATCCGCAGGCAGCGCGACCATCGATGTCATGGTCCCAACTCTGGGTGAGTCTGTGACCGAGGCGACCGTTTCAACATGGTTCAAGGCCGAAGGCGACAGCGTTGAAGCCGACGAGATGCTCTGCGAGCTCGAAACCGACAAGGTATCCGTCGAGGTCCCCGCACCTGCCGCTGGTATACTGACAAAGATCATGGCGAAAGAAGGCGACACCGTTCAGGCTGCTGGCAAATTGGCCGAACTATCCTCGGGTGGAGGTGCTGCCAAAGCCGCCTCTTCAGACCCTACCGGGCCCGCCTCGGCCGCCCCCTCCACGCCTGCAAGCAGCAGCAAGGACGTCGAAGATGCCCCATCTGCCAAAAAGGCCATGGCCGAGGCTGGTCTGACCTCCGACCAGGTCCAGGGGTCAGGCCGTGACGGTCGCGTGATGAAAGAAGATGTGGCCAGGACTGCAGCCGCCGCTGCCACCTCACCGGCCCCTTCCACGGCCACAACGCCTCCCGTTGCCCAGATCCCCCGCGCGCCCGTGGCCGCCGAGGACGAGGACCGCGAAGAGCGCGTCAAGATGACCCGCCTGCGCCAGACCATCGCACGTCGCCTCAAGGACAGCCAGAACACGGCCGCCATGCTTACCACCTATAACGAGGTGGACATGACTGAGGTGATGGCCCTGCGCAATGCTTACAAGGATGAGTTCGTCAAAAAGCACGGTGTCAAGCTGGGCTTTATGTCTTTCTTCACCAAAGCCTGCTGCCACGCGCTTAAGGAAGTTCCTGAAGTGAACGCAGAAATTGACGGCACCGATATCGTCTACAAGAACTTCGTGCATATGGGCATAGCCGCCGGTACACCCACCGGCCTTGTGGTGCCAGTGATCCGCGATGCCGACACGATGTCTTTTGCAGACATCGAAAAACAGATCGCCGAAAAGGGCGCCCGCGCGCGCGACGGCAAGCTATCGATGGCTGAGATGCAGGGTGGCACATTCACGATCTCCAACGGTGGGGTCTACGGATCGCTCATGTCCTCACCCATCCTCAACCCACCGCAATCGGGGATCCTTGGCATGCATAAAATCCAGCAGCGGCCCATGGTGGTGAACGGCGAAATCGTCGCCCGCCCGATGATGTATCTCGCGCTGAGCTATGATCACCGCATCGTCGACGGCAAAGGCGCGGTCACCTTCCTCGTTCGGGTGAAGGACGCGCTGGAAGATCCGCGGCGGCTGTTGATGGATTTGTAACTGGAAAATCGAGGCGAACCCTGTCCTAAGTTGGGCGGGGTTCACCCACCAATCCAAAGGAGGTGACTTTGAGCGCTGAAGTGGCTGAAATAACACAGCTCGAACGCAGCTTATGGCGCAGCGAGACACGGTTCGATCTACGCCACATGGAGCGGATCGTCGCGAAAGATTTCAGGGAATTTGGCAAGTCAGGTCGACGCTACTCGCGCAAAGACATTATTACCGAGACAGCCGAAGATCCACAGATCACCGCCGTGCTGCACAATCTGACATGCGACCTCGTCACCGACGACGTGACGCTCGTCACATATATCTGCGAGCTTGATCGTGGTGGCAAAAGCGAATGGAGCAACCGCTCATCCATCTGGCAGAAGACATCTGGCAAATGGCAACTTCACTTTCACCAAGGTACGCCGACCGAGGCCCTAAAATGAGCCCGCTAGCGGATGCCTTCTCCGGCCGCCCACTTCTGGCCAACTTGATCGTCTTCATCGGCGGGGCCACATGCCTATTCACGGCCCTCGGCGCATGGAGCAGCTTCGCCATCTATCAAAACGCGTCGCGCCAACAAGACCTGCCCTTTGTCGTCCTCGCGATGGCGCTCGTACCCACACTGATCCTGCTCGGCACCGCTCTAGTCACCTATTGGGTCTACAATCTGAAAGGCGACGCCATCTGGCTCTCCGTGGCCATGGCCACTTCCCCTGCATGGCCCTTCATGGTTGCAAACCTTGATCCAACAGGGCGGTTCACAGAACACGTAAGACTGAACGACATTGGCATTCTCTGGATCTGGAGCGTGGGCTTTTTGATTGTCGCCGCGTACATGAATTTGCTCAAGTCCAAAGGAATACTCCAGTCATGACCCCCGAACTCACCGCCCTCACACTCGCAGCGCTGCTTCAAATCATCCAGTTCATCCTGATGTCCGTACCCGTCAACATGGAGCTTGGCCCAGCCAAGACAACCTCACCGCGCGACCGTTCCCACCTCAGTGGCGTGCTCGAGGACATGGTATCCGATAAAACTGGCCGCCTGATCCGCGCGCTTAACAACCATTTTGAAGGACTTATCCTCTTCACCATCGCCTGCGTTGTGGTCACCCTCGCGGACAAGTCCACCACCCTCACCACCACCTGCGCCTACATCTACCTGGTGGCGCGAGTGCTTTATATCCCGGCCTACTATTTCGGTTGGCGCCCCTGGCGTTCCCTGATCTGGATGGCCGGGTTTGGTGCCACCGCCCTAATGCTCATCTCGGTGCTCCTATGAAACGCCCCCCGCTTCTTTCTGGTCCAAAATACCTCGGGGGTGTCGCCACAGGCGACGGGGGCAGAGCCCCCAAAAATGCACCGATGCAATACCGACGTAAAACCGACGCGATACCGCCTTCGCATTTCTCAGGAGATTTCACCCATGGCCACCTATGATGTTATCGTAATCGGCTCCGGTCCAGGCGGCTATGTCGCCGCCATCCGCTGCGCCCAGCTGGGCCTCATGACCGCATGCGTGGAGGGCAGAGAAACCCTCGGCGGGACCTGCCTCAACATAGGCTGCATCCCCTCTAAGGCGCTCTTGCACGCAACCCACATGCTGCACGAAGCAGAACACAACTTTGCCACCATGGGATTGAAGGGCAAGTCACCTTCGGTCGACTGGGCTCAGATGCTGACCTATAAATCCGACGTGATCGGCCAGAACACCAAGGGCATCGAGTTTCTCTTTAAAAAGAACAAGATTGATTGGCTTAAGGGATGGGGTTCCATCCCCGAAACGGGCAAAGTAAAGGTGGGTGATGAAGTGCATGAGGCCAAGAACATCATCATCGCGTCAGGGTCCGAGGCGTCCAGCCTGCCGGGTATAGAAATTGACGAAAAGATCGTCGTCACTTCCACCGGGGCGCTAGAATTACCCAAAATCCCCAAGAAGATGGTCGTAATCGGTGCGGGCGTTATCGGACTTGAAATGGGCAGCGTCTATGCCCGTCTGGGGACAGAGGTGACGGTGGTCGAATTCCTCGATGCCATCACCCCCGGCATGGATGCCGAGGTGCAGAAGGTTTTTCAAAGAACCCTTAAAAAGCAAGGTCTCAAATTCATCATGGGCGCGGCTGTACAATCAGTTGAAACGCTGAAGACCAAGGCCAAGGTGAACTACAAGCTGCGCAAGGATGACAGCAACCACCAGCTGGATGCAGATGTGGTTCTTGTCGCAACGGGGCGCAAACCCTATACCGACGGGCTTGGACTAGAGGCCCTGGGGGTCGAGATGACACCGCGCGGCCAGATCAAGACAGATGATCAATGGCGCACCAACATGGCGGGCATCTATGCCATTGGCGACGCCATCGAAGGCCCGATGCTGGCCCATAAGGCCGAGGATGAAGGCATGGCCGCTGCTGCCGTGATCGCAGGCCAGCATGGGCACGTGAACTATGGCGTTATTCCTGGCGTAATCTATACCCACCCGGAGGTGGCTAACGTTGGCAAGACCGAACAAGAGCTCAAGCAAGAAGGCCGCGCCTACAAGGTCGGTAAATTCTCCTTCATGGGCAATGGCCGGGCCAAGGCCGTTTTCGCGGGCGATGGGTTTGTCAAACTCCTTGCAGACGCCGAAACCGACCGCATACTGGGGGCACATATCATTGGCCCGATGGCGGGTGACCTGATCCATGAGATCTGTGTCGGCATGGAATTCGGCGCATCGGCCGAGGACATCGCCCTGACATGCCACGCCCACCCCACATTCTCAGAAGCCGTGCGTGAAGCTGCACTGGCCTGTGGTGACGGTCCAATCCACAGCTGACGCATTGCATTGCGTGCCCTGTCTCAAATCAGGGCGCGCGCAAAACCACTAACTTGTTACCCTTCAGCATTAAAATGGCGTCAGGCGGGTAGCGACCCTGCTAAAGCTGGCTGAGCAGAACGCTCATTAGAGGGCCTCAAGCGCCTAGATACTTTCACTCCACTCCATCGACATCAAAACCCGCTTCGCGCATTAACCGATCAGAGGCCACCTCGACCTCGCTTTCAAGCCGCTCCATGAATTCTTCCCGGGACAGGCCCACTTCGATCCGGGGTAGGAACTCCACCACGGCGACGCCAGGCTTTCGCAGAATGCCCTTTCGCGGCCAGAATACCCCGACATTGGTGGCCACCGGAATACAGTCTTGTCCGAGTTCCTGGTAAAGCACACCTGTTCCGATCTTGTACGGCGCTTTCACCCCCGGCGCGATACGCGTGCCCTGAGGATATATGATCAATTGGCCAGGCATCTGCTTGCCCCTTTCCACATCCTTGACCATCCTCTTGATGGCAATGCTCCGCTTGCCCCTGTCGACGGGCACACACCCGATGCGCAGCCCGTACTGGCCAATTACGGGCGCCCACATCAGCTCTTTTTTCATGATGAACTTACCCGCCGGAATGCTGGCGAAAATCATGATTATGTCGAGGAACGACTGATGCTTGGAGGCGATCATTACCTCATCAGTGGGGGGTGTACCGCGCACTTCGGTCTTGAGGCCCAACATCCAAGAAGCGCACCACATGGTGTACCTGCTCCAAGTCTTACAAGCGGTGACGGCTGCAGTCCGGGAGAAGATCGCGAAGGGGAAGAACAGAATGCCAATCACGGGCATCATAGCGTAGATGTTGATCACGAAGATCAGGGACATGATCCATTGAAAAGTGCGTCTCATGGCATGGCATCCAGGGTACGGCGAGCGGCCAAACGGGTGGCGATGAAAGCAACAAGGCATGCAATCACGGGGATCAGAAGCGGCAACAGCCAGTGCCAGCCACGAAAACCAAGACCCGTAAGGAACCCGCCCTCGGGCTGCGCGGAAGGCAGCAGCCACACAGCAAGCAGCCCGATCACGGTTCCAAGCCCGGCTCCCAAGAGGGCGCGCACAGTAAAACGTCGCTCAAACGCCCTGGAAATGTACGCATCACGCGCACCCACAAGCCGCAGGACTCCAATAACCTGAGCATTGGCGGCAAGGGCAGCATTGGCGGCAAGAGTGATCATCGCCGTCGTCGCAGACAAAATCAACGCCATCGAGAACCACCCCAACCCGCGCAGTCGCGCAGCCGCCTGTTCTAAAGGGCGGCGCCAGCGTGTGTGATCGTCCAGTACAGCACCAGGTGCCTCTGCCGAAAGACGCAGGCGAAGCCCTGCCGCGTCGAACCCTTCATATGTCTCTACGACATCGATCAGCTGCGGTATGGGTAACGCATCTACAGGCACATCTGGCCCAAACCAAGGCTCCAGCAGGGCCTGCTGTTGCTCATCTGTCAGCGCCCGGGCAGATGCCACGCCCCGGGTCGTCGCCAGAATGTTCAGAACCGCCTCTGTCTGAGCCGCAAGCTGTCCTTCGGGCGCAGAAATCCGAATAGTGGAACTGCGCGCCAGCTCGGACCCCCAACGATCTGCCAGCCGCCCGCTGGCGAGCGAAAGCGCCAGCGCAAAAACTGCCAGAAAGGCCATCGCAGCTGCACTGAACCATGTCAGGGTTGCGGTAAAGCCCGTGGGCGGCACAACGCGCTCAGCCTGGGCGTCACCGATTACAAACTCCACGATCCCCACCAGTCGCGCCATCACAAATCTGCCCCTGCCAGCTGCAACCGGCGGTTAGAAATCCGCAGGACCCGTGCCTGCACATGGGCCTTGGCTGAGCGCACAAGGGCCAGATCATGGGTGGCGATCATGATGGTCTTACCCATCCGGTTAAGCTCAATCAGTAGCCGCAGCAGGCGTTGAGACATCTCATAGTCGATATTGCCCGTGGGTTCATCTGCCAACACCACGTCCGGCGACATGATTAGCGCACGAGCGAGGGCCGCCCGCTGGCGTTCACCGCCCGAAAGCTCGGGGGGCATGGCACCAGCCCTCTGGGTTAACCCTACCCAGCCAGTCAGCTCCTTTAGATTGGCAGTCTCCGACAGCAGGTCATAGCCCGAAACCATCAACGGTAGGGCGATATTGTCGGAAACCGTCATGTGATCGAGAAAGGTACAATCCTGATGTACCACGCCGATCCTGCGACGCGCATCTGCTATGTCATCGCGATCCATACTGCGTACATCGTGGTCGAACAGACTGACCTGACCCGCTGTGGGGAAAAGCGCCCCGTAGCACAATTTCAAAAGCGTAGTTTTGCCAGATCCCGAGGGCCCAGTAAGAAAATGAAATGACCCCGGCTGCAACTTGAGCGAAATCTCACTCAGAAGCTCCCCTCCGCCGTAGTTATAGGCCACATTCTCAAGCTCGATCACAGCAAGGCCTTTCTGCCTAGTCTTGTCTGCCCAGTCATGCCTTCATGCCCGATGGGTCCGGGCAGTGCAACAATGACGGGCCAATTTGCTTTGCCCTTTCACACTTAGGACGTTAAACCTATTGCATATTAGAGAAGACCAGGGCCCGGGCAGGGGACCGGCGCGAAGCAACAGGTGGCAAAATGAGGCTGACTTGCCCGAATTGTGGCGCACAATACGAAGTGCCAGACGAAGTGATCCCGGAAACAGGTCGCGACGTGCAGTGTTCCAACTGCGGTGACACGTGGTTTCAGACCCACCCTGATAATCCAGACGCCGCTCCCCCCATTGACCTCGAAGATGATGGGGACAGTTGGGACGAATTCAACGAGGTTGATAATGTTGAGGATACGGTTGCAGACGAGCCGCTGAACGAGCAGGAAAAAGGCCTGGCGTCGGAACCGGAAGCAGAGGCGCAATTCGAAGCAGACCGGGGGTACGACAGCGATCTGGAGGTCGAAACACCTCAGAACCCGCCTGAAAAGCCGGTCACGGCTTCTCGCAAGGAGCTGAA
Organism: Roseovarius sp.; assembly: GCA_963691795.1. Taxonomy (GTDB): domain Bacteria; phylum Pseudomonadota; class Alphaproteobacteria; order Rhodobacterales; family Rhodobacteraceae; genus Roseovarius. Next base: position 1,106,531 of record OY829373.1, on the reverse strand, counting down.
GGAAGACGTGACCAACGTCCTGCGCGAAGAGGCCGAGCGCGAGCAACGCGCGCGGGAGGCCGACAATCAGGGTGGGCTTGAAACGCAACCTGATCTGGGCCTTGCGGAAGGCGAAGATATTGAGCGCAGGACGCAACAGGCTAAGGCCCGTATGGCAAGGCTGCGCGGCATTGAGCCGGATGAGACCGCAGCCCCTGATGAACCCGAGATTGACCTAGGCACCCGCCGCAACCTTCTGCCCGAGATCGAAGATATCGATCAGCGGCTTGAAGCTGCCACCGACGGCGCAGCCGAGGCTGCTGCCGCACGTGACGGCAGCAGAGTAGCCACGCAGAAGATCGGTCCGAGTGGGTTCCGTCGCGGGATGCGCCTTGCCATCGTACTTGCGGTGATCGGCACCGCCCTTTACGTCTTCGCCCCCCAGTTCGGAAACATCGTACCACAGCTGGAACCCCCTCTGGCCAGCTATACCGACATGGTGGACCGGGGCCGCGCGATGCTGCAGGAGCACCTGGGTCCCTATGCTGAACACATCAAGGCCATGATCAGCGGTTAAGATTTTGGACAGAATTGCAAATTGAGTCGTCCCAGACTTGATCCGGCATCTAAACCGGCCCAGAACCAAGATGCCTTGGGGTAAGCCTGTGGAAAGAGTTCCGTATCACAAAATGAGTACAGTCCCAATATCCCTGTGAGAGCTGCGACAGCCGCAACATATTCAAAAGAATTTATCACCAGTCTTTTGAGCAATGCAACGCAGATGGCAGGTGTGGTCTTTTTGGATTAAAAGCGGTCTAGCAGCCGTTCAAAGTATCCGCGCTCCAGCTCGGAGCGGTCGGACTCACCAGATCTGCGGCGGATTTCATCCACCAGTTCCAACGCCCTGCGATAGACATCCGCTTCGGGTATACTACCGCGGTCGTCACCGGTCTGCGCCCCGCCATTGCGATCCCGGCCAAGCGGGTCCTGCGATTCCTCGCCACCAAACTGTCCCCTGGCCTGACCTTGGCCATTCTGGTTGTTCTGGTTATTCTCAGCCATCGCCTCGCCCAGCTCACGCATCCCCTCGCGCAGGGCTTCCATGGCTTCGGCCTGCTGATCAATAGCCTCGGCCAGATCATCGTTTCGCAGCGCCTCTTCAGCGCCACGCATCGCGCGTTCGGCATCTTCAAGCGACTGGCGCGCGGCATCCCCTGCTTCGGTCCCAGCGCCGGGCAGATTACTCCGCTGACGTTCCAATTCTTGGCGCAACGCCTCCTGACGATCGGCAAGTGTGCCTTCATTCCCCCGTCCCTGCGCCTGCTCGCTCCCCTGGGCCCCGCTTTGTTGATCACCACGGCCTGCGCCCTGGCCCTCGTGGGTTTCACCCCGACCCTGATCACCGCTACGGCCCTCGTTGGCCTGATTATTTCCAGCCTGGGCATCCGGATTGAACTGCTCCTGCAGGTCACGGAATGCCTGATCCGACAAGCCCTGCTGATCGCGCAGCGTCTCAGCCAGATCCTCCATCGCCTGTTCGCCCGGATTATCGCCCTGCTGTCCGCGCTGGCCTTCGGCCATACGCAGATTTTCCATCATCTCCTGGAATTCTCGCAACGCCTGTTCCGCTTCGGCAAAACGTCCCTGCTCCATCAGTTCCTGGATCCGGTCCATCATGTCCTGAATGTCCTGCTGGTCGAGCGCGGTCATATTGTCAGGCAATTCCTGATCGCCGGGTTGTTCACCGTCCCGCTGCGCTTGCTGAGAGCGCTGCCGCAGGTAATCTTGTGTTGCGTCACGAAGTTCCTGCATCAGGCGGGCAATTTCTTCCTCGCTTGCGCCATTGCGCATGGCTTCACTCAGACGCTCCTGCGCCTCCTGCATCCGAGCCAGCGCATCACCAATATCGCCATCCTCCAGGACAACAGCCAGATCCCACAAGGCTTCAGCAATCTCATCACGCTCATCCAGGGTTATATCGGTCATGGCTTCCAGACGGCGCAGGATCACGCGCAAACGCAAATAAGTGGCCTCTGACCGGAAAAGCCCATCCTCTGGGTCATGAGACACGGCGCGCAGGATTTGGGACACACGGGTTGCGTTGTCACGCGACCAAAGCAAATCCCGCCTCTGTTCGATGATTGAGGCGGCAAGCGGGTCAAAGAATCGACGTGCAGGCAGGAGCATGGTCTGCACATCGCTTAAGCCCGTTTGATCAACGGCATCCGTGACGCTCAATTCCAGCGTTACCGGCAGATGCGCCCAGGGGTGTTCCGAGAGGTTCTCGATCAGGGTCTCGAAGAAATCGGCTCGGTCCCCAGCAATGGGCATTGGCAATTCGAGTACAATCGGCTCGCGCGGTTCGGGATCGATGCCGAGCCCATGGGTTCGCTCTACACCCGCCAAATCAAGACGGAAGGTGGCGGTGCCCCTTTCAACGCCGTAATCATCGCGTGCTTCGAAAGGCTGGCTCATCTGACCGTCAAAAGTGGTGCTAACACCCTCCAGCAACAACGCCACTTCAGGGGCGGTATCCGGTATGGCCACCACCGACCATTCCTGTCCGCCAGGACCATCAATCCGAAGTCCGCCATCAGCGATGACCGTGAACTCCTGTTCCGGATCCGTTGCTGCGCCCACATCCTCGGTACGGCCCGAAACAGTTTCCGCCACGCTGAGCGCGCCCACCTCGCCGTAAAGACGCAGTGTGATCCGGCTACCGAAAGGGGTCCTAATTTCATCAGTCTGATCGTTGAGGTACAGGCTTGGCAATCCGGTATAAAGCGGCGGTTCGATCCAACCCTCCCATGACGGTCCTGTCACCTGCTGCGCCACCGAAGTTGGGCCGAGGTTAGATACCGAAGCTACCTGCGCCACCGATCCAAACAACAGCGCTACAACCAGCCCCAGAAGCGCCAGGTAGCGCAGTCCAAACGTATCACGAGCAGAAAGCTTCAGGTCTGGTTCCACCGCCTGCGCCTGCTCGGCCCGTTCGGCCATGCGGGTCAGATGCAACGCCCATAACCGTTCCGATGCCACATCCCCGCTGCCAATGGCCTGCCGGTCAGCCAGAGCGGCCAGTGGGTGGCCCTTCATCGCACTGTCCAGCCGGTCAATCGCTTCCTGCCGGCGTGGCCATTGGAAACTCATACTGCCAATTACTAGGGACGCAACAAGCCCCATGCCTGTTGCCACGAAGGTGATCCACACAACCTCGACCGGAAGTACATTGTGCAATCCCAGCATGAGTGCGGCGCTGGCAGCAGCAATCACCGTCCAGAGCGGCCAAAAGGCACGCACCAATCGTTCTGCAATAAGCCCCGCCCAGGTGAGTTTCAGCGGGCGGCTAAGGCTGGTCAGAATGTTATGCAAGCTTGGCGCTCTGGGCATGCTCTCCATCCAGTGGGTGAGGCATCCCGACGCCTCGTATCATAACCATGTCGGAATGGTATCTCGATTTATTATCTCGTCAAAGGTTGGGCGGGCCCGGATGACAGCAAATTGATGCTCATGGACCAGAACCTCAGGCACCAACGGACGGGTGTTGTATTCACTAGCCATGACAGCGCCATAAGCCCCGGCACTGCGAAAGGCGACAAGATCCCCGGCATTCAATGGTGGCATATTGCGGTTTTTGGCAAATGTATCACCGCTTTCACAGACGGGACCAACAACGTCAAAGGGCGTTTGTTCTGTACCGGGCGCGGGCTCGACAACCGGAACGATATCATGATGCGCTTCATACATGGCTGGGCGGATCAGGTCATTCATCGCCCCGTCCAGAATAAGAAAATCGCGGCCCTCGCCCGATTTAACAAAGATCACCTTAGTAACCAGAATACCGGCATTCCCGGCAATCAGGCGACCCGGCTCGATCTCGATTTCACAACCCAGATGCCCCACCGTATCCTTGATCAAAGCGCCATATTCCACGGGTAGGGGTGGAGCCTCATTACTGCGGGTATAGGGGATGCCAAGTCCACCACCCAGATCGAGGCGGATAATCTCATGCCCATCGGTTCGCAATGCCTCGGTCAGGTCTGCAACTTTCTGATAGGCCAGCCGAAACGGCTCCAACTCGGTCAATTGGCTGCCGATATGCACGTCAATGCCCACGACTTTCAGCCCCGGCAGGCGCGCAGCCTCTGCGTAAACCTCTCGCGCACGGGAAATGGGAATGCCAAACTTATTGTCGGATTTTCCGGTGGCGATCTTGGCATGCGTTTTGGCATCCACGTCCGGGTTCACCCGCACTGTGATCGGCGCTTCCACCCCCATGGACTGGGCGATCTCACTCAGCGCACGCATCTCCGGCTCACTTTCAACGTTGAACTGCCGCACACCGCCTTCCAGCGCCATGCGCATCTCATCTTTCGTTTTGCCTACACCAGAAAAAACGATCCGCTCCCCCGGTACTCCGGCCGCCTTGGCCCGGGAATACTCTCCACCAGAAACCACATCCATACCGGCACCAAGCCTGGCCAGCGTTTTCAGAATGGCCTGATTGCTAGCGGCTTTCATGGCATAGCAGACAAGATGATCCACGCCCTCAAGCGCATCATCAAAAAGCTGGAAGTGACGACTCAGTGTAGCTGTGGAATAGCAATAGAATGGCGTACCAACCTCGGCCGCAATCTGTGCAACCGGGACATCTTCGGCAAAAAGCGCTCCGTCACGATAAAGGAAGTGGTCCATGCCAGCACCCTGTCTTCATCTTTCCCAAAATACTCAAATCCCGCGTTTACGCGCGATACCCCATCCGCAAGAAAATATAGAGCGGCAATCCACAGCTGACCCCGATACAGAAAGTCGCCGGGATCGCGACCAGACCCAACCAGTGCCTACGCTGCACGCATTCATAGATAACCCAGATCGTCAGCGACACAGCAGCGACGGTCAGATCCCAAACCAGGCCACTGGTTGCGGCATTAACATGCCACGCCTCCACCATTACCATCAGGTCATAGCCGTTCTCATTGAACCAGGCGATAAACCACGACATCGGATGGATCGTGCCCCAAACCGCCAGGACTAGGAACAGGTATCTCAAAGCCCAAGCCTCACACCGACCGAGAATGGCCCCTTACCGACACGCACTCCCGTACGTGCGTTGACCCCGTTCGGGCCAACACCCACATTGGTATTGATCGACGGTTTAACCGGTTCGCCGTCCGCGCCGCAGGAGGCCAGAACTCCCAAGGCGAAAGCTATAACTACAATACGTTTCATGACAATATTTCCTTCCAAAGGGCAATCTGTTCTCTTACACGAGCCGGGGCAGTGCCGCCGTAACTGGTTCTTGATGCTACCGAATTATGCACACCCAAGACGTCAAAGATATCCCCCGTGATCCCAGCTTCAACGGATTGCATGTCTGCAAGGCTCAGATCCGGTAGGTCACAGCCTTTTTGTTCCGCCATCGCCACAAGGGACCCTGTCACATGATGGGCATCCCGGAAGGGCATACTCAAAACGCGCACCAGCCAGTCGGCAAGGTCTGTAGCGGTTGAAAATCCAGTGCCAGCTGCAGCTTCAAGCGCTTCGCGATTGGGCGTCATGTCCCGCACCATGCCCTCCATCGCGGCCATGGCCAGCATCCAGTGATCAGCTGCGTCAAAGACCTGTTCCTTGTCTTCCTGCATATCCTTGGAATAGGTCAAAGGCAGGCCCTTCATCACCGTCATCAACGCGACATTTGCTCCAAAAATGCGCCCGATCTTGGCGCGGATCAGTTCGGCGGCATCTGGGTTCTTCTTCTGTGGCATAATCGACGACCCGGTCGAGAACCGGTCTGACAGCGCCACGAACCGAAACTGCGCCGAAGACCAGATCACCAGCTCTTCGGCCAGGCGACTCAGATGCATGGCGCAGATACTAGCCACGCCGAGGAATTCCAATGCGAAATCCCGGTCGCTTACCCCGTCGAGCGAGTTGGCACAGGGACGATCAAAACCCAGAGCTTCTGCCGTCATCTCCCGGTCAATCGGGAAAGACGTGCCAGCCAAAGCGGCGGTGCCAAGCGGGCTTTCATTCATCCGCTTGCGCGCATCGCGAACCCGGCTCAGGTCACGGCCAAACATTTCTACATAGGCCATCATGTGATGGCCCCACGTCACTGGCTGGGCCACTTGAAGATGGGTAAATCCTGGCATCACCCAATCCGCGCCCGACTCGGCCTGTGCGAGGCACGCTCGCAAGAGGGTGAGAAGCCCCTCCTCTGCCGAATCAAGCTGATCGCGCACCCACAGCCTGAAGTCAGTCGCCACCTGGTCATTGCGGCTTCGACCCGTGTGCAGACGCCCAGCGGGTTCGCCAATTACCTCTTTCAGCCGCGCTTCGACATTCATGTGGATGTCTTCAAGCGCGGTGGAAAATTCAAAATTTCCGCCCTCGATCTCTGACAAGACCGTGAGCAGCCCTTCCCGGATCGCGTCGGCATCCTTATCACTTATAATACCTTTCGCGGCGAGCATCGCCGCATGGGCCCTTGAACCGGCAATATCTTGTGCCGCCATGCGCTTGTCGAACCCTATCGAGGCATTAATTGCCTCCATGATGGCGTCCGGCCCACTGGCAAAACGGCCGCCCCACATCTGGTTTGAGGATTTATCAGTCATGTCGAAGCCCTTCGGAGGAACCATGAAATTTCTGTCTCGGATCGTCCTTTATACGGCACTCGCTCTTGGTGCAAACGCAGGCTTTGCTGATATCGACACAGCGAAATCCCTGCGCAATGGCGACATGAAAAAACTGGTGTTCCACGCGACGCCAAAAGAGGTCACCGAAATCCCTTTCGAGACCAGCGATGGAGGCACCGAGACGCTTGCCGATTACAAAGGGAAAATCGTCGTAGTGAATTTCTGGGCAACGTGGTGTGCGCCCTGCCGCAAGGAGATGCCGATGCTCTCCGATCTTCAAGCACAGCTGGGCAGCGATGAGTTTGAGGTGATCACAATCGCCACAGGCCGCAACCCGCCACAAGCGATGAAGGCATTCTTTGACGAGATTGGCGTCGACAACCTGCCGCTGCACCGCGATCCACGTTCTGCCATGGCGCGCGAAATGGGCGTGCTGGGCCTGCCCATCACTATGATACTCGATCGCGACGGGACAGAGTTGGCTCGTCTTGTAGGCGACGCGCACTGGAACTCAGACAGCGCCGTGGCCATTCTCAAGACCCTGATCAACACGGACAGTGCCAGCTAAGCACTTCAAGGCGCGCTGCTCACCCAAAGTGACAGTGACGAATTCGGCTTGTCTGGACAGCATCAAGGCAATAAGCCCGACCCATGTTTGACAACACTGATGACATCCACGCGCTGTTTGAAGGCGCGCCCAAGACGACAGAGTTTCGCAAACTGCGCAAACGGATCGTACGGCAATGCCGTGAAGCCGTGGATACCTTCGGTATGGTTGAACCCGGTGCCCGCTGGCTGGTCTGCCTGTCAGGTGGCAAGGACAGCTATACACTGCTAGCCATCCTGCACGAGTTGAAATGGCGCGGACTTCTACCGGTGGAGCTGCTGGCCTGCAATCTTGACCAAGGCCAGCCAAGGTTCCCCGCTACGGTCCTGCCCGAGTTTCTTGAACGCATGGGCGTGCCTCACCGGATCGAGTATCAGGACACCTATTCCGTCGTGGTCGACAAGGTGCCACAGGGACGAACGTACTGCGCGCTATGTTCCCGGCTGCGTCGTGGCAATCTCTACCGTATTGCGCGAGAAGAAGGCTGTTCTGCCGTAGTGCTTGGCCATCACCGTGACGATATTCTCGAAACCTTCTTCATGAACCTCTTCCACGGCGGGCGGCTGGCGACTATGCCCCCCAAGCTGGTCAATGAGGAAGGTGATCTTTTCGTCTACCGCCCGCTCGCCTTTGTGGCCGAGGAGGATTGTGAGAAGTTTGCGACCGCGATGAGCTATCCAATTATTCCCTGCGATCTTTGCGGATCGCAAGACGGTCTGCAGCGTCAGCAGGTCAAGCGCATCCTCGACGGTTGGGAGGCCAACTCCCCCGGTCGCAGGCAGGTCATGTTCCGCTCTCTTATGAATGCAAGACCGTCGCATCTACTGGATCCGAGGCTTTTTGATTTCGCAGGGCTGATCCGAGAAAAAATCGAATTGAATAAAAGTTCCGAGGATGTTCCAAACCTGCGTTAAGCGCATGTCGCATTGTCTTTGCCTTGGCTGCGCCACATGCGACACGTGCGGGTTTTCATTCTCAGACTGTGGCATGGGGGCGCCGATGCGGCAATCAAACTACTTGGCCCGGCCTTGCTGCCCATGGCGCTTCTGGCTCATTTCTGAATGGGGGAAAGACCAGTCTTTTTGGTGACCGGAATCACCATCACCGCTTTTCTGGCCCTAGGTGCCGTGGCGGATCGCAGAACATGCATGCATGCGAAGTCAGTTCTTGAAAAGGATTTGTAACAATCCCTGCAAGCGACACTCGATCAGTGTCACCTTAACCAGTCACCATTGATTTTCATGATCGTGGACTGGCCGCGCGCACATTTGCCGCAAGATACCCACTTCACAAAACGCAGACTGTTGCGACACTAGGATCAGATTTTTCAACTTGGCGCTGACAGCTACGAGGTGAAAGCCAGCTATTATAAAGCCCACCCTCGCCCTGAATTGGCGGCGAATGTCAGCGCGTTTCAAAATCACTTTTCTACATGCACGCTTCGGACCAGCACAGACCAAGGGCCACCACCATTGGTCGGGAGCAGTTTTTCCGACGGGATGGATCGGAAAAGTGCCCGAAAACTGATCAAAGGGGCGTAATGAGACCTCGGCGCCGACAGATCCGGGCGCACCGCCAAAGCAAGGCCCAGATCATCTGCCAAAGCACGGGTTTCAAGGGTCTGAAACAGCGCTTATAAAGCCAGATCAGGCCGTTTTCACTTGACCTTTGCCCCCGCACTCTGTTGAACCCCGCAAAGACTTTAAACAGCAGAAATGGCTCCTCAATGGACAATCAGAACAAAAACCTCATTCTGGCCACCGCGCTCAGCTTTTTGGTGATTTTGGTCTGGTTCCTGTTGTTCCCACCGCCAGAGGCGACCAATGACTCTGTGCTTAGCAGTGATCAAACCAATGCCGTTGTGGACGAACAGGGGGATATTGCCCTTGCCCCAACAAGCTCTGATCCAGCATCAGATGCCAGTACATCCGACACCGCCACCAATTTGCAGATCGAAGAAGACGACGCGCCCCGGATTGCCATCGACACGCCGACGCTTGAGGGCTCGATCTCACTCAAGGGTGGTCGGATTGATGACCTCCGCCTGAAAGGCTACCGTGAGACCCTCGATCCAGATTCTCCTATCGTTACCCTGTTGTCACCGGTTGGCAACGCTAACCCATACTATGCGCTATTTGGGTGGGCCCCAGGCTCAGGCCTGACGCAAGATCAGGTGCCGGGTGCCAACACGATGTGGTCGCTTGAGAGCGGATCAGATCTTGGCCCTGATTCACCGGTCACTTTAAAATGGGACAACGGCGCAGGCCTGACCTTCAAACGAGAGGTCAGCATCGACGACAAGCTAATGTTTACCATCACACAATCAGTTGAGAACACGGGCAGCGCCACGCATTCTATGGCCTCCTACGGCATCCTCGCCCGCCATGGAGAGCCTGACGATCTGAAGAACTTTTTCATCCTGCATGAAGGTGCGATCCAGATGGTCGATGGTGAACTGACCGAGACGGACTACGACGACCTCGAACCGGCAGGTGCGCACCAGACCATTGGCGTGGAATCGAGTGCATGGACCGGATTTACCGATCACTATTGGATGACCACCCTGATCCCAGGTGCCGGTGAAGGCGTAAAGATCAGCTCGTTCAACGTGGTCAGCAACAACATCTTCCAGACTATGGCACAGCAACCGACATTGACCGTGGCACCCGGCCAATCAGCCGAGGCCTCGATCCGGCTTTTTGCAGGCCCTAAGGAATGGGAAACCATCCGTCACTACCAGAATGAAGAAGATGTACCCGGCCTCATCGACTCCATCGACTGGGGCTGGTTTTTCTACCTGACCAAGCCCATTTTTGCCGTGCTGCACTACCTCAATGCCATGATCGGCAACATGGGTTGGGCCATCATCGCGCTGACCTTGCTGATCAAGATCGTTCTGCTGCCGCTGGCCTACAAATCCTACGTCTCAATGGCCAAGATGAAAGAGCTGCAGCCGCAGATGGAGAAGATCAAGGAAGCGGCAGGAGACGACCGTCAGAAGCTCCAGAAAGAGATGATGGGCCTTTACAAGAAGGAGAAGGTCAACCCGGCCGCCGGCTGCCTGCCGATCCTTCTGCAGATCCCAATCTTCTTCTCGCTCTACAAGGTGATCTTTGTCACGATCGAACTGCGCCACGCGCCCTGGATCGGCTGGATCAAGGACCTTTCCGCGCCTGATCCGTCGTCGATCTACAACCTCTGGGGTGTCTTCCCCTGGGCGGCACCGGAACCCGGCTCGATCCTCGCGCTGCTCTTCATCGGTATCCTGCCGCTTTGCCTTGGCGTGTCCATGTGGCTACAGCAGAAGCTGAACCCGGCCCCCACGGACCCGACGCAGCAGATGATCTTTGCCTGGATGCCGTGGGTCTTCATGTTCATGCTCGGCAGCTTTGCAAGCGGGCTGGTGATCTACTGGATCGCCAACAACGTGATCACCTTCACGCAGCAATACCTGATCATGCGCAGCCAAGGGTACAAGCCGAACGTGTTTGGAAATATACGCGATAGCTTCAAGCGCAAGAAGGCGTCGGCTCAGTCCACTTCGGAGGACAAGTGATGCCAATTGTCCGGGCACTCTGGCGGCACCCGATCAAGGGGCACAGCCGTGAGGCCTTGGACCGTGTTTTGTTGACTGAGGGGCAGACCATGCCCTTCGACAGAAGATGGGCCGTAGCACATGAACTGTCCAACGCGGACGGATCAGAATGGTCACCATGTTCTTCCTTTTCAAGAGGGTCACAAACCGCCGCCATCATGGGGATCAACAGCCAGACGGATGAAGCGACAGGCCTTGTGACGCTGACCCATCCAGATCTGCCTGGGCTAACGTTCAATCCAGACAAAGAAGCCGATGTCTTCCTTTCATGGGTTCGGGGGATCATGCCGCCAAAAAAGGCGCAATCCGTGCGGATCGTACGCGTCGAAGGGCGCGGTATGACGGATACAGATTATGCCTCAATCAGCCTGATCAACCTCGCCTCCAACGTTGCCCTGTCCGAGAAAGTGGGCCAGGACCTGTCACCACTTAGATGGCGCTGCAACATCCACATGGACGGACTTGAGGCTTGGGAAGAGTTCGACTGGGTCGGGCGCTCCATCCGCGTGGGCGAGGTGGAGATGGATGTGACCGAACCAATTGAGCGCTGCATGGCCACGACCGCTAACCCGGCGACCGGCGTGCGCGATGCCGATACGCTCGGCAACCTGATCCGCGGATGGGGTCACAAGGATTTCGGCATCTATGCCCGTATCACCAAAACCGGTCGCATTGCCGTTGGTGACAAAGTAGAGCTGATCTGATGGCCCTACCCTTCCCGCTCACCGAAGAGCCGGATGCGGCAATGACAGAGGCCGGCCGACGGCTTTTTGCCGGAGAGGTGGATTTCGTCAAAGGCGTGGTCGCTATGTCCGGCCTCCCCAATGCCGACCGGCCCGAGGTGTGCTTTGCCGGGCGCTCCAATGTCGGAAAATCTTCCCTGATCAACGCCCTAACAGGGCGCAAGGCTCTGGCGCGTGCCTCCAATACGCCCGGACGCACGCAGGAAATCAACTATTTTGCCCTCAGCGACAGCCACTACCTTGTGGACCTACCAGGCTATGGCTACGCCAACGCGCCGCTGACCAAGGTGCAGGCCTGGCAAGCCCTGCTGAAACAGTACTTGTCGGGCCGCGTGACCCTGCGCCGTGCCTTCGTGCTGATCGACGCGCGCCACGGGATCAAACCCGTTGATGAAGAAATCATGGCCTTGCTCGACAGCGCCGCCGTGACATTTCAATGTGTTCTGACCAAGGCCGACAAGATCAAGGCCAAGGATGAGGCCCGTATCCTCGACCAGGTGCGCGGCCGCCTGGCCACCCATCCGGCCGCCTTCCCAGAACTGATCCTGACATCCAGTGAAAAGGGTACGGGCATCCCGACATTGCGGTCCGTCATTGCCCAGCTGGCTTAGGGTTTTGGGGGCGCTGCCCCCGCCGCCTTTGGCGCCCCCCCCCCCGGAGTACTTGGGGAAAGATGAAGCAGGGTGCGTAGGCCTCCTGCTTCTTTCTGGTCAAAAATACCTCCGCCGGAGGCATTCGTCTTTTTTCGCAAGGGCTTGATAGATGCCCGCGATCGGATCATAAGCCCTTGCCAGCGAGGGACGGCAACATGAAGAAGAGACGCATGCATCAGGATTGGATTTCCACGGCGCGGACATTGAGCGAGGCCCTGCCTTATTTGCAGCGCTATGACGAGGCTATCGTCGTGATCAAGCTGGGCGGGCACGCCATGGGCAGCGATGAGGCGATGGAGAGTTTTGCGCGTGATATTGTGCTTATGCGGCAAGTGGGCGTGAACCCCGTGATTGTCCATGGCGGCGGCCCGATGATAAACGAAATGCTGGCCAAGCTTGAGATCAAGTCTAATTTTGTTGATGGCAAGCGTGTTACCGATGAGGCCACGATGGACGTGGTCGAAATGGTACTATCGGGCCGCGTGAATAAGCGGATTGTGCAGGCTATCAACGGCCAGGGCGGCAAAGCCGTAGGCCTGTCTGGCAAGGACGCCGGACTGATCACCTGTGAGCCCGCTGACCCTAACCTGGGTCTTGTGGGAGAGCCCTCCGAGGTGAACCCATCGATCCTGCACACTCTGTTTCGCGATGATGCCATTCCGGTGATCGCGCCGTTGGGAGCAGGGCGGAATGGAGAGACGTTTAATATCAACGGCGATGATGCCGCAGGCGCAATTGCGGGGGCGCTGAGGGCCGATCGCCTATTGCTACTTACGGATGTGGAAGGCGTCAAAGACGGAGAGGGGCACGTGCTGACACAGCTTACCTCGACCCAGATTCATGACCTTACAAGGGACGGTGTGATTGCCGGGGGTATGATCCCCAAGACGCAAACCGCATTGCACGCAATCAAGGCCGGAGTACGGGCTGTGGTGATCATTGACGGGCGTGCGCCCAATGCCGTTTTACTGGAACTTTTCACCGAACATGGGGCTGGCTCCATGATACGGGAAGGTTGATCGGACGTATCTGAGCCCTTGCGCAGGAGCTGGTTTTGCGTAGTGTTTTCAGGACGTAACCCGAAAAGGACGGACCGATGGAACCGGTGCGTTTGACCCTTACCGACATCGAGACCTCAGCCAGCCGCATGCAGCTGGCCGTCATGGGTGGGGTCACGACGAACCTGCCCGAAGGCATTGAAACCCTGATCCTACTTGGCCCGTTGGAGCCGGGCTTCTGGCCATATTTCATTGCCTCGGACGAGTATAGGGATCAAGCAGCCGACCCGTTGGACAGGTGGTCCACTCGGGTTGTAGGGGCGCTGGCCGACTCGCTTGGAGGGCACCCATTTTTTCCCTTTGGCGGGCCGCCCTATCAGCCCTTCCTCAGGTGGGCGCAGGAGAGTGGGCGGGCGCATGCCTCTCCGGTGGGATTGCTGGTGCATGACACGGCCGGCATGATGGTATCATACCGAGGCGCTATTGGATTTTCTTACGAAATTTCAATGCCAAAGCCTGAGCTAAACCCCTGTGAAAGCTGTGCTGATACGCCCTGCGTGACGGCCTGCCCGGTGGATGCGTTAGGCGGTGAAACCTATGATGTCGACTGCTGCAAGGCCGATCTGGACCGGCCTGGAAACGATTGTATGGCACGGGGTTGTGCGGTGCGGCGGGCATGTCCAATTAGCCAGACCTATGCCCGGCTTGAGGACCAGTCAGCATTTCACATGAGGGCTTTTCGATGAAGCGACTGATTCTGATGCGGCACGCAAAATCCAATTGGGATGACCCCACGATGGAGGACCATGAGCGTCCTCTCAATGGCAGGGGGCGGGTCTCTGCGCGAGTAATTGGAGATTGGCTGAAAACAAAAAAATATACGCCAGATCAAGTTCTTAGCTCAAGCGCCACCCGCACAAGGGAAACATTTGCACGTCTTGGGATCCTGTGTGACGCACGGTTTGTGGATGGGCTTTACCTGGCTGGTCCTGACGTGATGCTTAAGATTCTGAGGCAGGCCACTGGCGAGACCGTGCTGATGCTGGGGCACAATCCCGGTATCGGCTGGTTCGCGCAAAGTATCCTGGCTGTCGCACCGCCACATCCGAGGTTTTTTGACTACCCGACATGTGCCACGCTGGTAGCGGAGTTTGACGTGCAAAGCTGGGAAGAGGTCGGAACAGGCACCGGCAAGGCGGTGGATTTCGTGATTCCACGGGAATTGACTGGCTGACCTGTAATTCTGAAAATTGATACATTTTGGGGTAAGTCTAAGAACCGTAAAACCCAAATTGTAGACTATTGATTTGTTAACCAAACAAAAAATACGGCAGCGCAGGAGACGCATTCTTCAAAAGAATGCGGACGAAATCCTTTAAAGATTTTTGTCCTGAGATCCAGAAATTCCACCATGTCACGGTCGTCGATCTGGATGGGAGATTGGGCAAGAGTAGCTAAGACGCGCCTTGCCGCGCAGCAGGACTCTGCGGCGGTTTCAGACAACAGGGCCTGAGCGCCCACGCGCCAGCACCACCTCGATCACCCCGGCCAGCAGGATCAGCGCGCTGCCCACCACTTCGCGCCAGCCAAAAGGCTCATCGGCCCAGATGGCGGCGCTGACCGCACCGAAGATAAGCTCGGACAGGATGAGGATGCTGAAAAGCCCCGCACCGATTTGCGTCGGCGCCCATGTCACCAGCACATTTGTCGGCAGGAAGAACCCGACGCAGAGCAGCAGGAACCACGGTGCAAGCGCCACCCAGACGCCAAGGGGTGGCACCGGGCCAAGTTGGGGCGCAAGCAGCAGGGATTGCGCCACGGCAAAGGCACCGCCGAACACGAAGAAGGCAAAGAGCATCGGGAAGATGCCATCGATGCGTGCCACCTGCACCCGTGCGGCCCCAGCAGCAAACATGGCCCCGCCCAGCAGGGCAAGCCAGTCGCCTGCATTCTCGGGCAAAGGCAGGCCGGTTTCCCCGCCAATTACGATCCAGACACCAGCAAGCGACAAGGGCAGCGTCACCGCCCTCCGCCAGCCTGGTGGCTGCCGCAGCACGCCGATCTCGATCAGGGTCGCCCAAACCGGGGTGAGGTAGAACAGGAGCAGCGCCCGGATCACATCCGTCAGTAGGAAGGAATTGGCGTAGCACACAATCCCGCCGCCCATCAGCAGACCCGCCAGCGGCAGGTCCAGCCCAGTTTGTTGGCCCCTGTACCAGCGGATCAGCGCGATGGGCACCAGAAGCAAGGTACACAGCAGGTATTGCGCGATCGTGCCCCAACCGCCGGACATGCCCGCCTCTTCCAGCGCACGTTGCGGCATCCAGTAAAGCCCCCACGATCCGGCTGCGAGAAAGAGACCGAAGCAGATGACATAGAAACGGGTTCGGGGCATTGGCCTGCTCTTGCAAAGGGGAGTGCCATCTTACTCTAGAAGCAGACCAAAGATCCGCACAAGGGTACTGTCACCCACCTTCGCGCAGTGCGTCCTGATGGGCTTTGACCATATCGGCCATGGAGTGGAACATTATGTCGTACGAGGGCATGTCACCGGGGTTCATCGTGGCACCAAACCCGTCCTGATCGTGGCGGCGGTAGATCCAGCAATTGGCAAGCCCATGCTTGTTGGCAGGCGCATGATCATGGAACATGCTTTCAGCGGTGTGCAGGATTTGATGCTTTTCGATCCCCATCCTGGCAAGGTTTTCGAGCATATAATCAAAGTTGCGATCGGCAGGCTTGTAGGAACCGATGTCACCGGCGGTGTAAGCGGCATCAAACTCTATGCCCAGCTTGGCATTGGAATGGGCGAAGCTTGCGTTGTCGACATTGGATAACACGATCAGTTTGTAGTGCTTCTTGAGATAGGCAAGCGCCCCAGCACTGTCGGCAAAGGCGGGCCAGTGTTCGACGGAGGCGCCATAGGTCATACACTCAGCCCACGACACCGGCTGGCCCCATTCCTCGGCCAGGCGCTTGTAGACCACGGCCAGAAGGTCGGAATAGGTCTTGGCCGGGGTGTAGCGCTGCGTGGTGGATTCGTGATGGGCGTGCGCTTCAAGGATTTCATTGCGGCTGAGTCCACCAACCCGGTCGGTCAGCGGCTTCAGGCCGTTGATCATACCGCTTTCCCAGTCAATCAGCGTGCCATAGACATCAAAGGTCAATGCTTTGAAATCAGTAAGTTTCATGGGGCCTTTTCCTCAATTCCAGTGTCCCGGGCTGTCTAGCAGGGTTTGGCAGATGGGTGTCCCTGAATGCGACACCCCCGGCGGCAGTCTGTGCTGCGACCGGGGGTGAAAACTGCGCGGTTCTGCAGTTTGGATCAGAAGCTCTTTGTAGTGTAATCGACCTCATCCTCGTAGAACGTATCTTCGATCGAAGTGGTATGGGCCAGCTTTAGCATGCCGCCTTCGACCTTTGAGATGTACTGATGGCCGAACACCTGGTGTGTCTTACCGTTGAACAGCTTGGCCCCCTGTGGATGTTCATTGGAATGGGGCATGTCTGACATGGATTCCACCGCCTCGATCAGGGCCGCGCGGTCACCTGCACCCTGGTAGTTGGCAGCCTCCATCCCGGCCTTGATAACATGTAGCGTCTCCCAGCAACCAAACATATGGGCATAGGTGGACACGTCGGAGGCATCACTGACCGAGGCACCACGGGCATCGACGCCGACCCGTTCGCGGAAGAACTTGTCGTAGTCGGACTGATCGGCCTGCGCGTGGCGCGGGTTACCTTCCCAGAAATACGTCCCATCGAGGAATTCGAGGCCCGGGCTGGCGATATCCACGGCCTCAAGGCTGTCGATGAAGCCAAAGATTTCGGGCCGCGAGGGGCCGAAGAATTCGCCCAGTTCCTTCACGAAGGTCAGGACGGCCGGGCCGACCATGACGTGGTACAGGACTTCGGTGTCGCGGGGGATCTTGGGGAAGTACTTGGTGAAGGAGGTTTCGGTCGGGGGAATGGCGATTTTTTCGAGCACTTCCCCGCCCTGCCGTTCGATCGCCTCCGAGAAGAAATCCCGGTGGTCATGGCCGAAGGCGAAGTCGGGATAGACCATCGTGACCTTCTTGCCGAGATTGTCCGCCACGAAGGGCGCCATCGCCTGTACCTGGCTTTTCACATCCGTGATGCCGGGCTGGAGCGTGTAACGGTTGAGCATGCCCGAGGCAACGTGGTGACCTTCAGAGACCACGAAATAGGGCAGCTTGAGTTCGCCCGCACGGGGCGAGGACCCGATGACCACATGGCTGAAAAGCGTGCCGAAGCCCACGTCACAGCCATGTTGGTTGGCGAATTTCTCGACTACCTCGGCACCACGCTTGGGGTCGGTGCCGTCATCTTCTGCGATGATTTCTACCATTCGGCCGTTGATGCCGCCGTTTTCGTTGATCAGGGCAGCAGCAGCTTCTGTCGTGCGGCCGTACCAGCGGCCATAGGCGGCGCCGATGCCAGTGCGGTGGACCTGAAAGCCAATCTTGATGGATTCGGAACTTTGCGCCTGTGCATAACGCGCCCAAAGCGGCAGGGTTGTTGCGCCCGCTACACCGCTAGCCAGAGTTTTCAGGGCGTTACGGCGGGTTGTATGAGTTTTTGAATTGGTCATGTTTATCTCCCGTACTGCGTTAAGTGTGCGAAAAGGTGGGCTTGTTGTCCAGTTTTTTGGCTCTGGGGCTAAGCATCCACCCTGACGGGCGGCCTCGATCTTGCAGGAGTCACAGGCCTCTGGGGGAAGCAAGAAGCCAGAGGCCAAAGAAGGTGTAGGCCACCATGAAGGCCGCCAGAGGGGCCTGTCCAAGCACTGCGCGGCGGGTGTTCTTGTGATCCTGCATTGCCAGCGCATGGGCCAGCAGGATGGCAATCACATGGCCCACAATCACTGCGCCGGCCTGCGTCAACCAAATGGCTTTAACTGTTCCGGGTGTGTTGAAGAACCCTGTGGTGACGTAAAACTCGCCTAAGCCAAGCAGATCGGCCCCCCGGGTCATCGGATCGTTAATGGCCTTTAAAAGATACTGGCTGTCGACCATGAAGGAGGTCAGGTAATGGGCGACGTGATAAGCAATCGCGATGGGCAGAATGGAGGGTGCGTAGAGGCAGAAGGTCTCCTTCAGGGGCCGGCCGGAGCCCGCGATCCGCTCTCCCAGCCAGAGGCAGGCGGCGAAGGCGGCCACCAAAGCGGCATTGGCCAAGATCAGACCGGCAAGGTTCTGACCAATCACGACCGAGCGGCCCGGAAACTCCAGCGGGTTGATGCCCAGAAGGCCAAGCCACCAGAACGTCTCGTTCAGGCCATCGAAGCTGCCGGTGCCGAGCAGGATCAGGATGAACACGGCCAAGGAGAGCGATGGGGCCCCTGTGCGCAGACTTTGCCAGCCCCAGAGACCGAACCCAAGGCGATGTCCGCGCGCGCCAAAAAGACCCATGCGGCCATAGACGCGCATCAGCACGGTCAGCGCCTCAGCCCGGACCAGCCAGGCGGGACCAAAAAGGACCAGCCCCAGGAAAGCGACATACCAGTACAAACCAACAAAGGCTGCCAGCCGGGCGGGGTCAGCCGGGGCCGGATCAGCCAGCAGGAAGGCGGCAAAGCCAAGAAAGATCACCACAGCTGGCCAATGGCCCAAACGGCGGGGGTAACGCCACGGCGCCTTCGTGTCGGTGAGCCGAGAAAGGGTGAAGGCCAGACCCGTCCAGGGATTGGTGAAGCGCCAGTGATTGCCCAGTAAGCCTTGTAAGGACACGAGACCCACCCACCAGAAAGTCCAGACAAAAAGCGGCATCGGATTGGTCAGCGGATCACGCGGCCCGGTGAAACCGCGCCAGACAAGGAAGGCCAGAATGGCGGTGGCGGTGATGCTGACCAGATGTGGCAGATGGCCCCTTAGCCGGGGAGTGAGCGGCACGGTGCGAAACAGTATTTCAGCGGTGCGGGCCGGCAAAAGTGCGATCAGGATAATCGTCAGCGCGACACTCGCCACACCAGCCCCGATATAGACATCCGTGGGCAAAAGCAGAACAAAACCCTGTTCTGACGCATGCGCTAGCGCCTGCCCGGCCAAGCCGAGGCTGAACAGCACCGTAAACCCCCAGAAGCGCATCCCGCCTACTCCAAAACCTGCGCGCCCGCTGCGCCGTGTGCGATCATGGGCAAATTGCGCGAAAACTCAAACCGTATCGCCCGGACTGGCACGACCAACAGAGGTATTTTTGACCAGAAAGAAGCAGGAGCGTGCTCCTAAGCTTTTATGGCCTGCTTCATCTTTCCTGAAACACTCTGGAGGAGGCGCCTGAAAGGCGGTGGGGGCAGAGCCCCCATTGTCTCGAGGTATGGCTACATTCCAGCTTCCATATCTAGGATCGTCACCCTGAGCGCGGTATCATCTAACCTTACAAAACCTTCTTCGCCCAGTTGCGTGTCGACGATAGAAATCATCACAATAAACAGGAAGGTCGCGAACACGAAGATGCGCCAGGTGAGTTTGCTCCCCACAAGCCCTGCCCGGTTCCCCAAAAGGAAAAGCGACATTAGCGCGGTTGCCAGCATCATCATATGCGTGATCTCGGACACGGGGTTCGACATCGAGCGCACCCGGTAGAGATGCGCGTCCAGTGCCTCATTCACGGCCCCAGCCACGAAGGACTTGATCGCAGGCGGCATAGGGTCCTGGGTGGCCTTCAGCGTCAAGGGCCAGAGCTGAGCCTGTGCGGCAAGTGATACGCGGAGGAATTCGCGCGCCTTCTCGAAGGAATTGACGCTGCCATCGCCGGGAAGAACCCTTGTTTTTGTGTAATCTAGAAGCGCCTGTTTGAGGGCGGTGCGGTGCGGTTCTTCCACAAAATCAGCACGCAGGAAAGCGGTGCCTAGGGCTGCTGCCTCGTCCACCACAGTGGCCTTACGATCTTGTGCTTGGCTCAGAGCGTTGCCGAAGCTGAAGGCCAGAAGCAGACCAAGCAGGGCCAGAATGGCCGAAAGAGTGGTTTCTCCGACCACGTGATCCACGTCTTTACCGGCTACAATTAGAACCTTGCGCCGGTACTTGCCTGTCATGAACCCGATAATGGCCGCAAACGGCAGAAGGAACACCAGAATCAATGCGGTTTGTTCAAAATTGACCGGGTGCAGGTCAATCTGGTTGTAGGGGTCAATTGGGTTCATGTTGGACTTCGCTTATTTACTTTGAAAAACAACAAAATCGACTACTGCACACAAACGCCTCGTAATCCACTCTTTGGTGCCGCACGGCGCAAGAAAGTCGCAGGACTGTGGCGCGGTGCTTTCGGTTGCAGCATAGCTGACGCGATCAGAATCGTGCGTGCCGACAAGGCAATTGCCATCAGTACCCCGTACCCGCCGGGCAGCCGGTCAGGTTGGCCTCTGCCCCACCTGTGCGGCGCATCTCGATGTCGCGCTGGATGGTAATGGCGCTATCACTGGCCACAAGATAGCCCGAAATTGACAGATCGGGCTGACAGGTGAGGGTGTAGGTCACCTTCTGCCCCTCCGGCGCGATGGTGGAGCCGACATGCTGCCCCCCGTTACGGGCCATCGCAACTGTCCCGCCCGCCACGGTCACGGTCATCGTCGCCGTGCATTGCGAGGTCGTGACCTGAGCCGAGGCGGTTTCGACCCGACCGATGGGTGGACCGGCTGGGACGAAGCGTGGCTGGCCAAGGGTGACGGCATAGGTGCCGTTGCACCATGTGCCGGGCCGATCCGGGCTATCCCCGGTGGTGCCGCTTCCGCCGATCTGGTCCTCTTGGTCCGGGGTATCCGCCTCATTCGTCGTCATGTTTAGGTCATCCCCGGTATCAGAGGTGTTTTGCGGATCATCCTGCGTGACCTGATCCGCCTGACCATCAGGTTCATCACTGTCTTCCCGTTTGCCCACGATGACCAGTTCGGTCACGTCGATCGTGATTTCCTTTGTTTCAGGCGCACCGACGATGACAAGCTCACCCACGTCGATCACGAATTCCTTGGCATCCGGCGCGCCGACGATGACCAATCCATCCACGTCAATGACAAATTCATGCGGTTCCGGCGCGCCCGTGATCACGAGTGGGGCAGGTTCGATGACGATTTCAATACTGTCCTGCGCGATGGCTGTTGCTGGCACCATCGTGACACCAATGCACAGGCCCCCCGCGATCAGATGCCTAACGAACTGCACAACGCACCACCCCTCCACTGGCGGTCGTGGCGTCGGCGGAAATACCGCCCTCAACCAGGTCACACGTGCCGGCATCGGCAGGATTCAGGGCGGTGTTGGTGGGTACACTGACAAACGAAGAATTGAGCGCATCGCCACCGGGTTTCGATGCGTAGCAGGACCAGCTGAAGTTAGTGTTGTTGTTAGGCGTTGCCGTCATGTAGCGAAAGGGATAGCCCTCGATCCGGATTTCCACCGGCACTGTCCCGGCAGCTGAGACCGGACCCACAGGTACCGCCAGAACGGATTTGCGTTCGAAGACCGGCTGTCCGATATCCGTCAGCGCACCGAAGGTGCAGGTCACTTCGACGCCTGTGTCAATCGCGGCCACATTCCCCTCCAACCGCAGGTCAACGCGAAAGGTGATGTTTGCCGATCTCGGCTTTGCCTCATCCTGGGCAAGCCCGGCCACTGGGGATGACGTTAAGGCCGCCAGGACCAAGGCAGATAACAAGTGACGCATCAAAATCTCCCGTCGTTGCAAATCGCTTTTTTTCAATCGTTTCACCTTAACTGGCGCAGGTACAGAAAAAATCGAGGTTCGCTGACCCTTTGCCCACCAGATCACACCGGATCGCGGATCAGGCTTTGGCACATGCAATGCACGCCGCCGCCGCCCTGGGTGATCATAGACAGGTCCGGGTCGTAGATGGTGAAGCCAAGCGCGCGCAGCTTGTCTTTCAGCACCTTCGATCCTTCGGGCAGCAGCACGCGATCCTCGCCCAGCGCCACCACGTTGCAGCCCAGCGCGATGGTGTCCTGGAACGGCACCTCAACGATTTCGATGCCCTTGGCCTTGAGCCACGTCACGATCTCGGGATCGGTGCAGTCGGTGCAGACAGCGGCCAGCTTCGGGGCCAGCATCACGACCATGAGGTCGATATGGACATAAAAGGGATCAATATCGGCCAGCTTGACCTCCCAACCCTCGGCCTCCATCCAACCGGCGATCTGGCGCGCGCCTTGTTCCTGGCTGCGGCCTTCATCACCTTCCCAGCCGATCAGGACACAGCCTGGTTCGATCACGTTGAAATCCCCGCCCTCGAACGTGCCTGCCGTGACGAAATCGTAGATCGGGATACCGAGGGACTGATAGGTCTCAATCGCACGGAAGTTTTCCCCGCGCCGCCACCACTGGGCCATATGGGTGATGATCGCGCCGAAAGGGGTCATCACGGAACTGTCACGGGCGTAGACCTGGTAGGGCAGATGCGGGTCGGGTTTATGGGTGTGCACCTCAACCCCCGCGCTTTGGTAGGCGCTGACCATCTCAGCATGTTGGCGACGTGCCGTGGCCTCATCAAAGGGCACGCCCCGGCGCAGGGTCTTCTTGGAGACCGAAGAGGTCTGAAGCCAGCGGTAATTCTCAATCGGGCCCAACAGGACGGATCGCAGCGTGCCATAGTCCGAATTGGCCCCCCAACTGTTAAGTGTAGGCGTCCCACCGCCATCGCGTCGCGCATGAAGTGTGAATGTATCGGCTGATTGATCTTTCATAACGCGGCCTCCGCACGTGGGTTAACCAATCCAGCGTCCTTGGCGCGGCCAGAACTGTCAAGCAGATCTAAGAAGCAGGGACGATATTGCGTTGCAACTTTTCTGTTATGTTATTACATTTCATAACTCAGTGTGCATAAGACGCAGCCTTTCTATGGCGAGGACCCGGTAATGAATGTCGTTAGCCTGTCAGCCAAAAAATCCTCCATTGGCGTATGTATTGCGGAGCGTCCCGAGGATCTGGACACCATCCATTCTAATGGATGTGCCGCCGTTATCTGGCGTCGTCAGCCAACCCCAGTTCTTCAAGCTTGGATAAACGATCTTGATGCAGGACATCTGCCGCATGTAAGAACCATCATTGAACCGGGTACGGCCGCAGAAATTACCCGATTTCATTGTCAGGCCGCTGACATGCCAGATGGGCCCCAACGCGACCAGTTCATCGGAGATATCGCTGCTTTGGCAGAAACTTTCGCAGGGATCACCGGTACGCCCTATCTTCGGTTCCGACTGGAGCGGGTTACTACCAATGCCTGCAGGAAGTTCCATATTGATGCCGTAACAACGCGGCTAATCTGCACATATCGGGGTACCGGCACACAATACGGCATCTCTCAGACCGGCGCCGAACCCAAGCGCGTTTTTACCGTGCCTACCGGCGCCCCTATAATCCTACGCGGCACCGAGTACCCGGATAGTTCCAAATCCGGGCTCTTGCACCGCTCTCCCCCAATCGAAGGCACAGGGGAAACCCGTCTTCTGCTGGTGTTAGACCCAGTCGCGCAAGCGCAGGACTGGATCTGATGAACGCACGCAACGCACGCACCAGCCTCAAACAAAAGCGCCGCCAGCAAGACAGCATGGCAGAGTTCGACAGGCTCCCCTCCGAGCTGCGTGTCTGGTTGTCTTCAGCCGTATTGCCCTGGCGTCCGGGATCGGTGCGCACGGCCTATGTCAAGGCCCTGGCACGGGTGGGCAACAAGGATGCAGCCTTGCAGGAACTGGACAGGATCGAGACGCGCCAGATTGCGCGTGATGCCCGACGTATCTGGGGTCAATCCCATCCCGTCGTAACAGACTGACCCCGTAAGATGGCTTTTACCGACCAGTACGGCACGGAGCATCATGTCACGGACGCATGAGCGTTCAATCGCGTGAACCTGGTGGCGGAAAGGGTACGGTATTGGTGGCTGCCAACCTGTTGAAAAAGCCCAAGACCTCATCCTCAGTCGCCCGTTCCAATGCGCCGTCACGCACCTCATCTATCGACCAGACCCAGCTTTGTGCGGGGTCGTCCTTCATCGCCCAATCGGGGAAAAGCCGCGTCTTAATCATGCGCCGCATCAGGGTGCGCGGGCCGACATGCCGATCATCCAAACGGATACGGGCATAGCATGCCTCCACTTTGTTCTTCGGGCCTTCCAGAAGCTGAATATAAAGATCGCCCCGCACGATGAGCGCGCCAGTGATATCATCACGCGCATTGCAGCGCCGCGCGTCAAGCAGAATGCCTGCAAGCATGGCATCGTCAAAGCCAAACGGCTCGGACGCATAGATTAACTGCATGAGCGCCATGATCTTTCCCAACATCCCTAGGGTGGGGCGTCACCCCACCATTTCCTGGCACGTATTTGCCAGTGGCCGGATCGGCGACCTTACCGTGACAATCCACCGTGCAGGGTCGGAACGTCAAGTGCGGTGAAACCGTAATGCTTCAACCAACGCAAATCACTTTCAAAGAAGGCACGCAGATCGGGGATACCATATTTCAGCATCGCTAATCGATCGATACCCAAACCAAAGGCAAAGCCCTGCCATTCGCTTGGATCGACCCCCGCCGCTTCAAGCACCTTGGGATGCACCATTCCCGAGCCACCGGCTTCCAACCAGTCATCACCTTCGCCCAGTTTCAGCGTGCCACCTTCCCAAGAACAGCGGAAATCAATCTCAGCCGAGGGTTCGGTGAATGGGAAATGCGAGGCGCGGAAGCGCACCTCGATGTGATCCACCTCGAAGAAGGCGGCGGCAAATTCTTCAAGACACCATTTCAGGTTGGCCATAGAGATATCACGGTCAATCGCGAGGCCCTCGATCTGGTGAAACATCGGCGTGTGAGTCTGGTCGTAATCAGCGCGATAAACGCGACCTGGCGCGATGATGCGAATGGGCGCACCATTGGCTTGCATCGAACGGATTTGCACCGGGCTGGTATGGGTGCGCAGCACATGCGGGGGGCGATCATCGCTCTCGGCCCGGTGGGTATAGAACGTGTCCATCTCGGCCCGTGCGGGGTGATGACTGGGGATATTAAGCGCGTCGAAATTGAACCAATCGCTTTCGATCTGCGGGCCTTCAGCGACCGAAAAGCCCATATCTGCAAAGATTGCGGTGACTTCTTCCGTGACCTGGCTGATCGGGTGAATGGTACCGCGCCGCGTCGGGCGCGCAGGCAGGGTTACATCGAGCCACTCTGTTTTGAGGCGCGCATCCAAGGCGGCATCGGCCAGCGCGGCCTTCTTGGCGGCGAGTGCGGCGTTGATCTCATCCTTGAGCGCGTTCAGCTTGGGACCGGCCACCTGGCGTTCTTCCGGGGTCATCTTGCCCAGCTCGCGCATTTGCAAGCTGATCTCACCCTTCTTACCAACGGCCTGCACCCGCAGCTCTTCCAGGGCAGCCTCAGTCTTGGCCCCCGAAATCAGGGAAAGGTACTTGTCGCGCAGATCGTCCATGGTATCGGGCCCCTTTGGGTTATCTTGCCGGCTCTGCTATCCGCGCGGCGCGGTGAATGCAAGAACTCACCGCTCGACCGGAGGCACGGGGCATGCAAAGCTGTAAACTAGTCAAGGCGCGACGGGTGGAGCACGCAAGCATGAATTACTTCGTCAATTATCTCAAACACACCGACCACCGGGCGGTCATGAAGTGGAAACACTATTTCGGCATCTATCAGCGTGAACTGGGCCGCTTCCAGGGCAAGGATATTACCTTTCTCGAAATCGGCGTCTATCGAGGCGGGTCTATCCCAATGTGGAAAGGGTTTTTCGGGGAAGGTGCCACCCTTGTCTTTGTTGATATCAACCCCGATTGCAAGGCTCATGCCGAGCCTGGCACCCATGTTGAAATTGGCGATCAAGCGGACCCGGCCTTCCTTACGCATCTGGCCAAGACCTATGGACCCTTCGACGTGATCCTCGATGATGGCGGGCACATAATGCACCAGCAGATCACCAGTTTCGAGCACCTCTGACCCCATTTGGCCGATCTGGGGCTTTACATGGTTGAGGACACGCATACCAGCTACTGGCCCGGCTTTGGCGGCGGGTTCGAGGAAAAGGCCAGCTTCATCGAATACGCTAAGCGCCTGATTGACAAGATGCACAGCTGGTACACTGATCAGGATGATATCTTTCCCTTCGATGATCTGGCGCGCCAGATCAACGCGGTACGATTCTACGACTCCATCGTGATCGTGGAAAAGCTTTTGAATGCGGAGGAGCCCGTCTCGATCAGTTCGTGCAATGGGAAGATCGCAGGCTCTCGCATGTCGCTGAAAATCCGCGGCCGAACCTCCAAATTCGAGCCCTGACGCCCCGCACCACCCCCCTTGCTGCGCCTGCAGCAGCCCTCCGCATCAGGTATTTTTGACCAGAAAGAAGCCAGAGCCTCTCTCCCTGCTTCTTTCTGGTTCAAAGTACCTCGGGGGGACCGCCAAAGGCGGTGGGGGCAGCGCCCCCAAATCAATGCAGGTCGCGGACAAAATCACTGGTGAATTCTGAGTAGCCATTCGAGGTAACACGGTGATGGCGTTGCATTCTTTCGTTCAACTCGGGCAGCTTGTGAAACGGCACCTGTGGCAAGGCGTGGTGTTCCACGTGATAAGGCATGTTCCAGGCCAGCAAGCGGACAAGGCGGTTGGTGTAGGTTGTGCGCGTATTTTCGAATATATTCGCAACAAAGGCACAGCGGCCGTGTTCGGCCAAAAGGTAGAGCCGCAGAAATGGCTGGCCCAGTACGCAGGGCAGAAGCCAGACCCACAACAGAAGCGGTGTGACTATGAGGCTGACGAGGACGGTCATGTAAATCCCCAGCATCCATCGCGCCTCAACCACCACGCGGGCGCGGGCGTGGCGGGGGATGTAGTCGCCCGGATCACGCCCAATCGCGTTACGTAGGATCTGCATCGACATACCACCCCAATAGGGTAGGCCGCTGACATGGATTACGTAGGCGCGCCAAGTTTCGGGCTTTGCGCCGGCCAGCAGCTCTGGGTCCTTGTCCGGGATGTTGGTATAGCGATGATGTGCAAGGTGGAAATAACGAAACCATGTGAAGGGCAGCGCGATCAGCACGCCGCAGCCGCGCCCCACCCATTCACCCAGCGCCACTGTCCTAAACGGGGTCTTGTGCGTTGCCTCATGCTCCAACGTGAAGAGAAAGCAGATCGCAACACCCTGCGCCACCAGCACCACCTGCCAGAGCGGCCAGCCCGCTGCAATCCAGAGACCAAGAATAGTCACAAGGCCAAGGTGGCCCGCCAAATGGATCAGGCCAGGTCTGTCCGTTTTCCTGTTGAGATCGGCCAGCACATCCTGGGGGAGGGCAGAGGCAAAATCCTTGTGGTCCATCTACATGACGTATCCGAGCCCTGCATATCATGCAATTGCCCGCGTTCAGAACACGACGCAACTTCGCCATCATGGGCTGCCAAAAGCTGCCGGGCCTTGCGGCTCAAGCCGGCCGGTAGCTGTTCTGAAAAGGTATCTGATTGCGTCATAGGTGCCGCGCCACGTGTTGCTCCTATCTGGCCGCTTTGTACTATGGCGGCAGTCAAGGAAGGGTGAACCGGGACGGATATTTATGTACGCTTTTCGCCAAATACAACAAGGCAAGAAAAAGCCGCCCTCCAGGTCAACCGAATGGCGGCTTTCAGAACCTCAAACGCGGCGCGGTTTACTTGGCCAATGCGGCTTTTGCCTGATCCACGATCGCACCGAACGCGGCGGGTTCATGAACCGCTAGGTCGGCGAGAACCTTGCGGTCCACCTCGATCCCGGCGAGGCCGAGGCCATTAACGAAGCGCGAGTAAGTCAGGCTTTCGTCATGGCTGCGTACGGCAGCGTTGATCCGCTGGATCCAAAGTGCGCGGAAGTTGCGCTTGCGGGCCTTACGGTCGCGCGTGGCGTACTGGTTGGCCTTATCGACGGCCTGCGCTGCCACCTTGAAGGTGTTCTTGCGGCGACCATAGTAGCCTTTCGCGGCGTTGGTGATTTTCTTGTGACGGGCGTGGGTAACTGTCCCACCTTTAACGCGTGACATTGATCAGGTCTCCTTAGCGCGAATAGGGCATCATAGGCTTGATGATCTTGGCGTCAGCCTCGCTCATCACGGTGGTGCCACGTGCGTTGCGGATAAATTTGTTGGTACGTTTGATCATACCGTGGCGCTTGCCGGCCTGAGCCGTCTTAATCTTGCCACTGGCTGTCACTTTGAACCGCTTCTTGCAGCTCGACTTGGTCTTCATCTTGGGCATTTCCAGCTCCTTGTCTTAAGGCGGTAGAACGCGCGACTCGGCATGCCACTTAGGCCGGTCTCGCGGATGAAGGCGCCGTATACGACCCAAAACCTATACTGACAAGTCCAAATCGCGTGTATTTTCCACCATAGAAGGGGGAAAGCGCCCTATATTACACGTGCCGCAACCCGGATGAAAACATTCGGGATTTCCTGGATCGAATATACACCCGGTTTGCTTTGTACCGCATAGACCATCAAGCATACGGCAACGATCACCGTGAAGGTTGCAACGCGGGGCGCGCGGCGATCGATGAAGGCAGAGAGCATGGACGGAACCGAAAGCACCGCAAGCACAACGCCCACCGCCATGCAGATATCCGGATCAAATTGTCCCATTCACCCCTCATCACGCAATCGGCTGTGACTTGGAACTTAGCCCGGATCAGTGGAATAAATCAAACTTTCCTGACAGGGTGCAACGCGTAGGATGTTTGTTGTCCCAGGCACATTAAAGGGTACGCCTGCTGTGACCACGATCTGGTCAAGCGCCTCGGCATAACCCTGCTCGCGCGCGGCGCGGGCGGCGCTGAGGACGGCCTGCTTAAACCGCTCAAGCGTATCGGTCATTACGCAATTTACGCCCCAGGACAGCGCCAGCTGGCGCGCCGTACCGCGCAAGTTGGTCATGGCGATGATTGGCACCTTGGGACGCTCCCGCGCCGTCAGCAGCGCGGTGGTACCGGACTGCGTAAAGCAGCAGATCGCGCGAATATCCGTGGCCTCGGCAATTTCGCGCGCGGCAGCCACGATGCCGTCGGCCACGCTGTTGCGCACTGCCACGCGGCTGGCCTCGATGATCTGGCGATAGGTGGGGTCGCTTTCCACTTCACGGGCGACATTGTCCATGGTTGTCACGGCCTCTACCGGATAGCTGCCCGCAGCCGATTCAGCGCTGAGCATCACTGCATCGGAGCCCTCGTAGATCGCTGCTGCCACATCTGACACCTCGGCCCGGGTGGGCATAGGGCTTTCGATCATGGACTCGAGCATCTGCGTGGCGACAATGACCGGCTTGGCCTTGGCCCGGCATTTACGCACCAGCCGCTTCTGGATCGGGGGAACGTTCTGTACCGGCAACTCAACCCCCAGATCGCCACGGGCGACCATGATCCCGTCGGAGGCCTCTAGAATGCTGTCAAACCACTCCACCGCTGAGGGTTTTTCAATCTTCGACAGAATCGCAGCCCGGCCCTTAACCAGCGCGCGCGCCTCTTCCACATCTGCGGCCCGCTGCACAAAGCTGAGCGCGAGCCAGTCCACGCCGAGCTCACACACGAATTCAAGGTCCTCGCGGTCCTTCTCGGACAGGGCCGCCAGCGGCAGGACCACATCCGGCACGTTAACCCCCTTGCGGTTCGAGATGGTGCCACCAACGACGACCTCGGTCACGGCAAAATCCGCACCACATTCGGTCACCTTTAGGCGGATCTTACCATCGTTGACCAATAGCGTGGCGCCGGGTTCGAGGGCTGCGAAAATCTCCGGATGGGGTAGGCAGGCACGTTTCAGATCACCCTCGGCAGGGTCAAGATCCAGCCGGAAACTCGCGCCCTCCTCCAAGTCCTCTTCACCGTTGGCAAAGGCGCCGACACGCAGCTTGGGACCCTGAAGATCGGCTAGGATGCCGATAGGGCTATTTAGATCCTGTTCGATCTGGCGGATGATGCGGTGCTTTTCGCGGATCGCATCATGGCTGCCATGGCTCATGTTCAGACGGAACACATCTGCGCCCGCCTCATGCAAGGCGCGGATCATGTCGTAGCTTTCTGAGGCTGGACCCAGCGTGGCGACAATCTTGACATTGCGGTGGCGTCTCATTGGCAAAATCTCATGAGCAGACGGGTCCTTTTTCTGTGTGATCTAGGGCAAATAGGGCTTTTTAACGGATTTGACAGTTGACCCCAGACAGCAATCGTTAACGCTAACGGTCATAGCTGCGTTTATTACCCAATTCCCTTCCCCGCGCAACTATCATAGAGGGTGGCCAAAGGATATGACGCCACCATGACATACTACCCGTTCCGCATCGAAGGGGCAGACCGGCCTGCGCGCTGGCTTGTGACCTGTGATCATGCGTCCAATGCCGTGCCCCCCTTCGTGAACGGCGGCACACTAGGGCTTCCGGCCGAGGATATGGCCCGGCACATCGCTTATGACGTGGGGGCTGACGGGCTGGCCTCGGCATTGGCCGAACGTCTGGATGCGCCGGCGATCTTCGCCCATTTCTCGCGTCTTGTGATTGATCCCAACCGAGGGGAGGATGACCCAACGCTTTTGATGAAGCTGTATGACGGGACCATCATTCCCGGCAACCGTCACGCGGATGCAGCCGAACGCGAGATGCGGCTGGACCAATGCTACCGCCCTTATCACAGTGCGCTGGCAAAGCTGGCAGCACGTCAAAAGGACACAATCATCATTGCGGTCCACAGTTTCACGAAGCAGTTCCGCGGCCGCCCGCCCCGGCCCTGGCATGTGGGTATCCTGTTTGCAGAAGACGATCGCTTTAGCCGGCCCTTGATCAGCCGCCTGAAAAAGGAACGCGACCTCGTGATAGGCGAGAACGAACCTCACACAGGTGCTCTCGAGGGTGATGCAATCGACCGCCATGGTATCGGTCATGGCCGACCCAACGTGCTAATCGAACTGCGCAACGACCTGATCGAGGCCTCCCATGACCAACACAGCTGGGCCGCCCGCCTCGCCCCCATCATTGAAGCAGCCGCGAACGACGCTGGGCTCTGAGCCCAGTGAGGCCCAACCATAAATACGGATTAGCGCGCCAAGCCCATGCACCTTTGGCCCTTGATCCCACCCCCTTTCAGCAGCATCTTCTGCACCAAAGGAGATCTGACATGGATGATCAAACCCAGCTCGAACTCGAAGCCGCTGCCTTCCGCCGCCTGCGCAAGCACCTGATGGAAGACCGCACTGATGTTCAAAATATCGACATGATGAACCTTGCCGGGTTCTGCCGAAATTGCCTTAGCCGATGGTACCAAGAAGCCGCCAATGAGCGCGGTATCGAGATCGGCAAGATGGAGGCCCGGGAAGTCTTCTACGGTATGACCATGGACGAGTGGAAAACCAACTACCAAACGGATGCATCAGATGCACAGAAAGCCGCATTTGATACCGCGTTTGCCGACAACGTGGGAAAACGCGGCTAGGGCGATACAAGCGAGGCGTTGCGACGATTTTCATCACGCAAAGCGGGTTTGGCCGCAGCTGATAGGTCGCCGGGAACATAGAATGTTCAGGCTATGGAGGGTCCCACGGATCGTCTTGTACGGCAATTTGCAAAGGCAATGCCCTGCTTGTATGTAATTCAGTAAAGTTTAGGAATATTCGACCACATGTCCATGGAATTTCCCGTTTTTGACGACCTCAAGCGAGAGGTCTTTAAAACTGATATGGCAAAACCTCCGGCCACGACCCTGTACGTGATGCATTTCACGCCCCGGTCGGGCAGCTCATGGGTCACAGAGCTAGCCCACAGCACCAAGCGTCTGTCGAACCCCGGTGAACTTTACAATCCAAATTTTTTACCGCGCATGGCCAAGGCCGTGAACGCTACAAGTTTTGAGGAATATGTTGCCGTCCTTAAACGCCGAAGGAATACAAACGGGACCTACGGATTTCAGATCACGCACCATCAGTTGATGAAGGTGTTCGGTAGCCACCAGGCTTTTGCACGAGAATTCCCTACATCCCAGTGGCGCAATTTCTGGCTAATCCGCGAAGATATCGTCGCGCAAGCCGTGTCACTTTTCAAAATGGTGACAACACAGCTTGCCCATACAAATCAGACCGAGATCAAAAAGGTGATCGAGTCGGACAGAACGCTTGACTATGATGGGGGCGAAATCAAACGCTGGGTTCAGCATATCCGAAATGCTGAAATTGGAACCGAGGCATTTTTCGCCGAGAACGGGATTACCCCATTTCGCCTGAGCTATGAGCGAAATGTTTTCGAGGGCCGCGAGCGCGTTGTCAATCTGATGGCGCAGCATCTTGAGCTGCACAAGTTGCCACCACCACCAGAGAATAAGCACAAGAAAATCGCAACGAAACTGAATGAGGATTTCGCCGATCGGTTTCGAAGTGACCATGCCCGTTTTGTTCATGATATCGAGGATGACAGGGCCACGATGCTGTCGTTGATCAGCGATTA
The DNA here is from genome assembly GCA_963691795.1 of Roseovarius sp. GTDB lineage: Bacteria > Pseudomonadota > Alphaproteobacteria > Rhodobacterales > Rhodobacteraceae > Roseovarius. Next base: position 1,073,851 of record OY829373.1, on the reverse strand, counting down.
CACCCTTGCAGGTGAACCGCCTCGATTTTGGACCGGCGATGGTTGGTCCGAAACGGATCAGAGAGTAAAAGCTTCAGCGCTTAGCAGGTTTGCGCGGAAACTAGGTCTTAAGAGCAAGCTTGGCTCCACGCGGTGAGACTGGGAAAGTGTCAAACCCGCGACACAAATTCCTTGATGTGCCCCGCCACGATGTCCCCGGCTTCCAGCAGCAGTGAATGCTTGTAGCCTTCGAGAACCACCAGTTCTGAATGTGGCAGCGCGTCATCGATTAGCCGGTTGAGCCTAGGGTTGCATCCACCATCGAACTCTCCGGTCAGGACAAGTGACGGCGCTTCAACCGTGTGAAGCCAGGGTGACATTTCCATTCCCGCATAGATCCGAAAGACGTTCAGGAACACCTCCTCATCCGTCTCGATCACCTGTTTCAGGCGGCGTTCTACCACGTCGCCATGGGCCGCGATGAAGTCATCGGTGAACCAGCGATCCGTCAAGGTGCCCAGAACCTGCGGAATGCCCTTGTCCTCCATCGCGCGCACCACACCCCAGACCTTGGCGCGGTCGTCTTCCGTCCTGAAGGCCGCCGTAGACAACAGCCCCAGCGACGATACCCTTTCGGGATGACGCTTCGCGTAGGCTGGGCCGATCATCCCACCAAGCGAATGCCCTGCGAAATGCGCCGTCTCAAACCCGGTGCGTTCGCGCACGCGCTCTAGGTCATTGACCAGCTCTTCCAATCCGAATTCCCCTTTCGGCATGGGTGAGGCACCGTGCCCACGCAGATCATAAGTCACCACGGTGAAATGGGGCGTAAGAACCGGTAGCGCCTTGCGCCATGTATCGCGCGCCGCGCCGATCCCGTGGATGAGGAAGAGCGGCGGGCCCTCGCCCTGAACGGAGTATGCGCAGTCAATCACGTCACTCATGGGTTTTACTCGGCCGCTGTTGCCGTGGGTATGTCGAAATGGGGCATAACTTCTTCCGCGAAACACTGGATCGCGTCGAGTGTATCCTGAGGGTCCAGCCCAAAATTGAAGTTCAGGATCACCCGATCGATCCCAAGCTCCGCGTAAGGCGCGAGCTTGTCCACCATCTCCTGCGGGGTGCAGATCAGAAGGCTTTCACCCAGTTCATCCACCGGGGTCTTGCAGGGGAGTTCGGCAATCTTGCCGTTCCGGATCAGGCCTGGACCTGTATAAACGTTATCGAACCGGCCATAGTAGTAATGCGCTGCGTCCACCTTGCGCTGCCGCTCAGATTGGCTTGAGGCGATATGCGCCACGCGCGACAAACTCAGCGTCAGGTGATCACCCCCGGTGCCCATATCGCCCTTGGCCCGGTTGAACGCGCCTACCTGATCGAGCAGCAACTGGTGATTGCCCGATAGCGGGGTTGTCTGGATGTGAAACCCGCGCTTGGTGCAATGGTAAATCCCTTCAGGGTTCATTACCGCCATCATCATGTTGATCGGGCGCACCGGGCGGGGCATCACCGTCATCGGCTCAAACTGGTAATACTTGCCGTCCCAGCTCACCTCTTCCTCGCCCAGAAGCGCTTGCAAAACATCGAGGGATTCGTCGAATCTTTCACGCGTTTCTTCCATTGGTACGCCAAGGCGCTCCATCTCGTACTTGAAAGCGCCACGGCCGATGCCCAGCATGAGGCGGCCCTCGGTGAAGATGTCCGCGACGATGACCTCTCCGGCATAGACGCGCATGTCATGGAGTGGCAGGACGACCACCGAGGTCATAATATTGATCGCCTTGGTTTCTCCCGCGATCTTGACGGCAAATTGCAGGGGCGCGGGCATCATAAGGCAGTTCATCAGGTGATGTTCAGTGATTGAGACCGCATCAAAGCCCAGCCTGTCGGCCAGCCGCGCCTGATCCAGCATGTCCGCATAGACCCGGTCGCCCCCATAAGAGGTATCAGGGTAATCGGCCGACAACTGCGCACTGAACTTCATGTCCACCTCCGTTGAGTCGTCATGAAGTATTGCAAAATCAATTAATCAAATAAAACGGATTTATATTGATTAATAATACAGAAAAATTGCATTTAACTCTTATGAACATCGCTGCCATTGAGACATTTCTTGCGGTTCACCGCCTCGGTAACCTCAACCGTGCGGCGGAAGAATTGAACGTCACGCAATCTGCTGTCACCGCCCGTCTGGATGCGCTAGAGGCCTCGCTTGGGGCGCGCCTGCTGAACCGGTCACGCAAGGGCGCGACACTAACCAAGGCGGGGTATTCCTTTTTGGAACAAGCGGATGTCATAACACGCTCTTGGGACACAGCCCGCAACAAGACAGCATTTCCCAAGGGGGTGACGGGGCTTTTCAGTTTTGTCTGCGACCCTGCGCTTTGGGATGGCGTGGGGCGAGAATTGATCGCAGAGTGGCGCAGGGCGCATCCACATACCGCATTTGAAATCTGGTGCGCGGGGGGGCGAGATGCGCTTGATTGGTTGGGCAGCTCGATGAGCGACGCAGCCCTGACCACCGCCCCCCTGAACGCTTCGGACATCCACAACCGCATGGTGGCAGAGGAACACCTACATCAGGTTGCCACGACACCCCGCGCAACGATGGTGTGGGACCCTAGTTACATCTTTGTGGACTACGGTCAGGCCTTTCGCCACTGGCACGGGCAGACATGGCCGGGCGACGACACTGCCAGGCTTGGATTTTCAAACCCGGCCTGGGCGTTGGAACATCTTCTTGTTCACGGCGGCTCTGCCTACCTCCCCCAAGTGTTGACACAGGAGGGAGAGGAGGCAGGTTTGCTATTCCCGGTCGAGGATGCGCCTAAGTTCAGCCGCGCGGTGTTCCTGAACTGGCGTACGGCGGCGCAACAGGAATTTGCATGGCTGACCTAAGTCAAGGCATCTACAATCTTCGGGAGATTTCGAATGCGTTCTTTTCAAGAATGCACTCTGACGCCAGAGTTACTCTGCCGCCGGTGGCTGCCATGTCAGCGACGAATGATGCAGTGAGATCAAAACTCGCCCATTCAGCTTGTGATAAGCAAAGGTGTAATCTGCCCGTGTCCCGTTCCCTTCGCCATCAAAGAAGGTGTATTGACCCATATCTCTGTATCCCAGCCCGCCAGCATTCAGGATCGGCCCTGCTGCGCTGTGAAAATCCACACGTTTCCAACCGTTCTTAAGAAATCCGTGATCATTGGGGTATTCCGGATCTCCGCCAACAAAATAGGACCGCGCCCCAGCCCGGTCTAGCCGTATCACATCAGCTAGCGTCGGCTTGAACAGAAGTGGTTCATCCGGAGAGCCAAAATCGTAAAGCTCCAACAGGTTTTCGACATCCTGCTCGGTCACATACTTCGCCCAAGCCTGCTGTGCTGCAATCACCTCGGCCTTGGTCACTGGCTCAAATTTGCATTCGGACATATGTCCTTCTCCATCATTTTTCGTTCGTGTGATTTTAGTCAACGGGTTCGACGTGGTCCAGCGCCAGATTAGCGGCAAAGGACAGAATCTGGCCGCGGCAGCAAAAGGCTGGTGGGGGTGGTGCATGCGGGCCACTTGATCCCATCCTTCGGCCCGCCCCGCCCCAGTGCACGCAACGGGTGGCATGCACGAAAAAAGCAGCCGCGATTACCATCCCACCGCTGACCTTTTTAGAAATGTTGCGATGTTAGATGGCCTTTTTAAGGCTCTCATCGAGGTAGATCTCGCGCATCCGCTTGGCCACGGACCCCGGCGTGCCATCCCCCAGCGAGACACCGTCAATCTCGACCACCGGCATGACAAAGGCACTGGCGGAAGTGATGAAAGCTTCATCGGCCTCCCTCGCCTCATCAATGGTGAAGGAGCGTTCTTCCACATCCATCTGCGCCTCTCGCGCAAAACGCAGAACGGCGGCGCGGGTTATGCCATGCAGGATATCGTTGCTCAGCTGGCGGGTAATGATCTTGTTGCCCTTGACGATGTAGGCGTTGTTTGAGGTGCCCTCGGTCACAAAACCGTCCTGGATCATCCACGCATCGTCACAGCCTGCTTTCTTGGCCATCATCTTGCCCATGGAGGGATAAAGAAGCTGCACCGTCTTGATGTCGCGGCGGCCCCAGCGGATGTCGTCGATGCTGATCACCTTCATGCCTTTCTGGGCAGCCGGGCTGTTGGCGAGGCCTGGCTTGTTCTGGGTGAACAGGACCAATGTTGGTTCAGTGGTTTCAGGATCGGGGAAGATAAAATCCCGGTCGGCGGCGCCGCGCGACACTTGCAGGTAGACCAGCCCATCCTCAATCTGGTTGACGCGCACGAGCTCGCGGTGGATGTCGAGCAGGTCATCAAAGGCGGCTGGCTTTTTCATGTCGAGCTCATTGAGAGACCGTTCCAGCCGCACCTTGTGGCCTTCAAAGTCAATCAGCTTGCCACCCAGAACACTTGTCACCTCGTAGACGCCATCAGCCATCAGAAAGGAACGATCAAAGATCGACACCTTGGCCTCGTTCTCGGGCAGGTACGCCCCGTTCACATAAACTGTGCGCATCATATTATCCCCATAGCTCTGCCGCGGGCGGATGCACCCCGGCGTCGTCAAATTTCAGCGGTATTTCGCGGTCTTCACCCAAAAGAAGCGGACCATCAAGGTCCGTTACAGTCGCACCCTGCGCCACCAGCGTAGCAGGCGCCATGGCCAGGCTAGAGCCAATCATACAGCCAACCATAATATCATACCCTTCAGCGCGCGCGGCATCGCGCAGCGCCAGCGCCTCGGTCAGGCCCCCGGTCTTATCAAGCTTGATGTTCACCACGTCATACTTGCCCTTGAGTTTGGGCAGGCTGGCGCGGTCATGACAGCTTTCGTCAGCACAGACGGGCAGCGGGCGCTCCATGCCCAGCAAGGCCTCATCCTCACCCGCTGGAACGGGCTGTTCAACCAGCGCCACGCCAAGACGAACCAGGTGCGGGGCGAGATCGGCATAAATCTCTGCGCTCCAACCTTCGTTGGCATCGACGATGATGCGCGACCCCGGCGCACCCGCGCGCACGGCCTCGAGCCGCGGCATGTCGTCGGCGGTGCCCAGCTTGATCTTCAGAAGCGGACGGTGCGCGTTTTTCGCGGCCTCCGCCTGCATCTTCTCGGGCGTGTCGAGCGACAGCGTATAGGCCGTGATCTCAGGCCCCGGCGCGACCAGTCCAGCCACCTCCCAAACCCGCTTGCCAGCGCGCTTGGCTTCCAAATCCCAAAGCGCACAATCGACGGCATTGCGCGCCGCGCCCGGTTCCAACAGATCATAAAGCGCGGTGCGGGTCAGACCATCAGGCAGGTCCTTGATTTGGGCGGTCACACTATCGAGGGTTTCACCATACCGGGCGTAGGGCACACACTCGCCCCACCCGGTCACGCCACCATCGCTGATCCGCACCGTCAGCACCTTCGCCTCGGTCCGAGAACCCCGGCTGATGGTGAACACCTGGGCCAGCTTGAACGTATCCGGTGTCACTGAAATCTGCACGACCCCAACCCCTTCATCTTTCCAGAAATACTCCCGTCGGAGGCGTCCCAAGGGAACCACCGGCACGAAAGCTTAGATCGCGGCGAGCGCATCCACCAGTTTGCCCGACCCGAAACGGTAGGGATCAGTTGTCGGCAGGCCCATCTCGGCCTCAACCTCGGCCAGGTAGGTCTTGGCATCATCCTCGGACATGTGTTGCGTGTTGACCGAGATACCCACGACCTCACAGGCCGGGTTGCCAACGCGGGCCAGCGGCAGGGCCGTGTCGCGCAGCTGCGCAAGGCTGGGCTGAGTGTATTCAGGCAAGCCGCGCATATGCTCTCGCGTGGGTTCGTGGCACAGGATCAGCGCGTCGGGCTGACCGCCATGGACCAGCGCCATGGTCACGCCCGAGTAAGACACATGGAAGAGAGAACCCTGGCCTTCGATCAGATCCCAGTGATCCGCATCATTGTCAGGCGTCAGATACTCAACAGACCCGGCCATGAAATCCGCGATCACGGCGTCCAACGGCACGCCAGCACCAGTAACAAGAATACCCGTCTGGCCAGTGGCGCGGAACGTGGCGTTCATGCCGCGCTCTTTCATCTCGGCTTCCATCGCCATGGCCGTGTACATCTTGCCCACAGAACAATCCGTGCCCACAGCCAGACAGCGTTTGCCGGTGCGTTTCTTGCCGTTGGCAATCGGATAGGCCACGGTCGGGACGCGCACATCGTGCAGAGTACAGCCATAGGTCTGCGCAGCGGCGACCAGATCGCTTTCATCACGCAGCAGGTTGTGCAGCCCACTGGCTAAGTCATAGCCCATTTCCAGTGCCTCAATCAGCACCTCTTTCCAAGCCGCTGAGATCACACCACCGCGATTTGCCACGCCAATAACCAGTGTGCGCGCGCCGGCTTCCTTGGCCTCAGCCAATGTCATGTCCTTGATGCCAAGGTCTGCACCACAGCCAGGCAAGCGGATTTGGCCCAGCGCATGCTCGGGCCGCCAATCGCGGATGCCGATGGCAACCTTCGCGGCCAGCATGTCAGGCGCATCGCCTAGGAACAGCAAATAGGGGGTCTGGATCATGTCACGTCTCCAATTGGGGCCGGTTGCTGGCTTCGTCTAACACCCATGCGTGGGCGGCGTTGGCAGCGCCGGAGAATCACATCGCGCGAAACCTACCAATTTTAACCGTTAAGTTATCTTGAATTTCCGCCAGATTTGCCGTGACTATCGACATTATCTTCTGCCCTTTTAAGAGGTCGCCGAAGATTCTTCGATATCATGACGTTCTTCCGTGATTTCTTCATCCCATAGAACCTCTGCCTGCAACATGCCCGGCTGCGTCACACCAATGATGCCCATGGGTGTCGCCTCTCCCGTCTCCTCCGGCGCCTCGGCACGCACCCGCCGCGTTACGGCGATCAGCGCCACTGCAAGGCCAATGGCGACTAGCATGATCTGCAAACCCCGGCCATCAAAGAGCGTGATCATGTTCGGTGCGATCAACATGCCGATGAACTGCCCCAGTTGTAGCAGGAAAACCATAGTGCCGCTGGCGGGAATTATTTGCGCCGGGCTGAGCTGATCATTGGCATGGGCGGCTAGGATGGAATAGACTGGCAATGTCACGGCCGCGATCACAGCAAAGCCGATCACGATACGCGAGGGATCGGTGTCAATCGCCATCCAGAGCGCGGCCACGGCCGAAATGCTAGCCAGCCCAATCACGACATAGCGCCGGTCCGTACGGTCCGAGAGCCAGCCGATGGGATATTGTGACACTGCTGCGGCCAGCATCGCCACCACCAGCGCGAAGGATGCCTGGCTTTCGGTGAATCCGTTCTGCAAGGCGTAAAGCGGCAGGGAAATGAACCACGCCACGACCCCCGCCGCCATGATCACGATGCCCAGCACTGCCATCGGCGAGACCTTATAAAGCCGGGTCACAGGCATCCGGTCGGGTGCGGAATACTCCGGCGCGCGCACGTTGGAGAGAAGCAGCGGCACAATCGCCACTGACAAAAGAATCGACGACAGGCCAAAGAGCAAGTTTCCGCTAGGGTCCGGCACTGCAATCATCGCGGTACCCAGTGCAGGACCTGCGGTCTGAATGATGAAATAGACCGACAGGATCTGCGCCCGCATCCGGTTTTCAGCTTGCGCGTTCAGCCAGCTTTCGGTGATCACATAAAGCCCCGGAAAACAGAACCCCGCCAGGAACCGCATGGCCGACCAGCTCACAGGATCGCTGGTCAGCAAATGCGCAATCGCCGCCACCGACACCATTGAAGCCAACGCCGAGAAGGTGCGGATATGGCCTACCTTCTCGATCAAGCGGGGCGTCAGGATCGTCCCACCCAGCGCGCCCAGCGGATAGCACGCCTGCATAATCGCGATCTCAAGATCGGAAAACCCCAACGTGCTGCCCCGGATCGTGAGCAACGTGACCAACAATCCATTGGCCACCATCAACAGCATCATCCCCAGAAAGAGGGACCAATTGTCCAGAAGCGCACGACGCATGGCAGTCTCAATTGTTTGGAACGATCTTCATGCCACCATGCATGCCATCCCGCCCTGCGTCGCTTCCGTTTCCGACAAACTTTTCATCACGCGATGTCGTTTCTCAGCATCAACACACAGGGAGGCGGCCGTTTCAGTCTTGCGGCGGCGTCTCGTTCCAAACGGTATGCATGTGGGCGGTCAAAACCTGCCGGATCAAAGCCGTAAACTCGCATTGCGCAAGAAACTCCGCATCAGACATGCCCTCTGGTTTGATCTCTTCCACAAAGGTCCGGCACCGCTCCGGCGCGTTCTGAGCTGCCAGCTCCGGGTTCAGCTCCCGCAAATTGTAAGTCTCAAACAGCGCCCGCAACTCTTTTACAGCATCTTCAAGGCAGGCCTGATACTGATCAGACCGCTTTGACACACAGGCCGCAATCGCAGGTTCATAACAAGAAATAGCGCGTTTCGTGTCGGGCTCACTCTCCGCGACGCAAGGCCTGGCCTCCTCCAGCGCCGTAGCCCAACGATTTGCGTCAGTCTCGTCCGCGTTTGCAGGCCGCAGGAACGGCCCCAATAGGACCACTGACACCATCAAAAGCACACGCCACATGATATCCTCGTCCCGCCCTGCTTGGTTTCGTTTGACCTTTGAGAGTGTCGCACGCCGCCGCGTCGTCGGACAGAGGATTCCACTCAAAGTCGCGTTTATCCTTCCCCATTGACGCTGAAAACCGTCTTGCAGGCGACCAGACATTCCCCTACCCGAGGCGCCAACGCGTTTATGTCCGTCGCTTAAAAGAGGTCCACCATGAGTTTCCGCTTGCAACCCCCAGCCCCCGCCCGTCCCAACCGATGCCAGCTTTTTGGCCCGGGCTCCAACACTAAGCTCTTTGAAAAAATGGCGTCTTCCGCCGCCGACGTCATCAATATCGACCTCGAAGACTCGGTCGCGCCAACGGACAAAGACATCGCCCGCAAGAACACCATTGAGGCGATCAATGACGTGGACTGGGGCAACAAGTACCTCTCCGTGCGCATCAACGGCCTCGATAGCCCGTTCTGGTACAAAGACGTGGTCGATCTTCTGGAAAATGCAGGCGAGCGCCTCGACCAGATCATGATCCCCAAAGCCGGCAACGCATCTGACATCTATGCCGTCGACGCGCTGGTGACTTCGATTGAAGCCGCCAAAGGCCGCACCAAGCCGATCAGCTTCGAGGCCATCATCGAGACCTCCGCCGGTATCAGCCACGTCGAAGAAATCGCCGCTGCCAGTCCACGCATGCAGGCCCTTAGCCTCGGCGCGGCGGACTTTGCGGCCTCCATGGGTATGGCCACGACGGGTATCGGCGGAACGCAGGAAAACTATTACATGATCCGCGAGGGCGAAAAATACTGGTCCGACCCGTGGCACTGGGCGCAAACCGCCATCGTCGCGGCCTGCCGGACCCATGGTCTGCTGCCAGTGGACGGCCCGTTCGGGGATTTCTCGGACGATGACGGGTTCCGCGCACAGGCGCTGCGCTCGGCCACGTTGGGCATGGTGGGCAAATGGGCCATCCACCCCAAGCAGATCGCGCTGGCCAACGAAATCTTCACCCCCTCGGACGAGGCCGTCACGGAAGCCCGCGAAATCCTGGTCGCCATGGAAGAGGCCAAGGCCCGCGGCGAAGGCGCGACCACCTACAAGGGCCGTTTGGTCGATATCGCCTCGATCAAACAGGCGGAAGTGATCGTTAAGATGGCCGACATGATCGCGGAAAGCTAAGCACAACTGCGCACAACAGAGTACGGTCGACAGGCCGTGTCGTGGCGATCCGACGGCGGGACAGCCGCGCTTTATGGCGCCGAATCCCAACTAAATTTGAGCGAGGCGCAGGTGGCACAATTTCGACAGGCCAGGGGACGGCCTGTCGAACACGCGGCGGGCTACGCCCTTATTCCGCGCGGGGGCGGGGTGAGGGATGTTGTCCGGAGGTTTTTTGGCAAGAAAGACGTCAAAGTCGTGGGTTGTCAGTCACTGCTTCTTTGTACTGCAAAACTATTCATCCGAATGTCTTAATGCCTTGTTTGTGGACGAAGCGGCCGTCCAGAGGTCGATTGGCTAGGTCAACTTTCGGCTGAACATCAGACAGTAAAGCCGTGTGTATTTGGTAATCTATTGCTTCTGTCTGAACGTATCGCAAGAGCGGTCAAATTCTAACAAGTAAGCGGCTTTTCGATCGCTGGGCAGCCATGCAGAAACGAAGCCATTACGCATAAACTTGGTCATGGTTTGAAACGACCAGTTCCCTGTGCGCTGCGCTTCGATCAGGGTCTGCGTCAGCCAACCTGACCCGAATTGTGCCGGATCATCGCTGTTGAGTGAAATCAAAACGCCCCGCTCCAAAAGTCCAGTCATCATTGCCAAGTCGCTAGGCGAGGTCTCTGACTGGAACGCATATCGCGTGGGGCAGCCAGTCAGCGCGATGTTCTTTTCGACCAGCTGCTGAACCACGCTGTCGTCCTCTATAGAATTCAGTCCATGGTCTATGCGCTCTACGCCCAGCGTCTCGATGCAGCCCCGAATGTGGTCGATAGAATTGGGGATATGCACATCACAGTGTGACGTAAGCCTATAGCCGTCCATTTTTGCAGTGGCAAAGACCGGGGCAAAGGTGGTCGGGAAGTTGGGACGCTCCGGATTGTCGAGTCCAATCCCAACAATTTGGTCTCTATATGGCCGGACAGCATCTAGAATCGTCATAGCCTCTTCAGCGGGCCAGTCACGCTGAAAGTTCATAATCCATTGCACCTCGACGCCAAAGTCTCGGGCACCGGCAAGGCTTCCTGATTGTAGGGCCTCGAGTTGAGTTTCGATGCCGACACCTTGCCGTAGACCTTGTTGGGGATCAAACATGACTTCAGCGTAGGCAATCTTTTCACTCCAGCAGCGCTTCAGATAGCCATAAGCGATATCTTCATAGTCTCTACCGTTGCGCAACACGCCTCGGCAAACATCCAGAACTTCGATAAAGCTGTCGAGGTTCTGTTTTGGGTCCGACTTGCCTTTGTTTTGCCCCGCGACAACATCCGCGGCAGACTTGTAAGGCAGCGCGATCCCATTGCGGTCGGCAATGGTGAGCAGCAGGTCAGCTTCAATTGTGCCCTCTATGTGAACATGCAATTCCGCTTTAGGGACAGCGGAAATAAAATGTGCCATTTCATTCATGCGTCACACCACAAGCAAGACCTACTTCCAACTGGCTATCCAGCCTTGCCTTCCTACGTTTGGACAGTGTTTGTTGCAACGGAGTTCAACCAAATCGACATGCTCATCTAGGCATACAAAGGTTGGTACATGGCTCACCTGCGATTTGCCCATCGGCGAAGGCGCGACCACCTTCAAGGGCCGTTTGGTCGATATCGCCTCGATCAAACAGGCGGAAGTGATCGTCAAGATGGCCGACATGATCGCGGGTAATTAACCCCGTCCGCAAAACGCACTTCAGACTTACTATGATTATTGATAGATAAAAAATTCTAAGGGACGCGCTACAGCGTCCTTTTTTATGGAATTGTTCAGACACTATTTTCATCGTCAAGCCAGACCTGACCCGATCTAGTTCGCAGTCCAAAACCTGCTATAGTTGGCCCCAGGCGAAGGTAGGGAGTTGAGAAATGAGTTTTAACGAGCCACCGGAAGATCTTCTATCCACCACACTCAGCGCCGCCACAAAGGATGAGCAGACCGTCGATAACGCCGGCAATGAGTTAGCGGGCCTGCCTGACGGCAGTTAGCTAAAGCCGACAAACACCTTGACGGATGCGCGCGGCTCCCTGTTTGAAATGGGATCAAATGCAAACTGGGGTGATGAGCCGATTGTGCACGTTTATTGTGTCACCCTCCGACCTAGCGTGGCGAAGGGCTGGGCGTTGCACAAGCACCATGATGATCGCTACTTCATCATGTCGGGCGATATGGAGGTGATCATGTATGACGTTCGTCCAGACGCCGGCACCTATGGTCAGCTATTTCGCGTGACGCTATCGGAAAAGAGCCGGGCTTGCCTGCGAGTTCCTGCCTATGTTTGGCACGCAGATTATAACCCTGGCACCAAGGATGTTATGCTCGTCAATATGCCAACTAAAGCATATGATCACGCCAATCCAGACAAGTATCGATTGCCGCTGGACACTGACCTGATCCCTTACGACTTCAAAGGCGCTAAAGGATGGTAACACAACCTCGGTTCACTGTTCTTTTACCCACCCACGACAGACCAGAAGTTTTGACCTTTGCAATCCAATCGGTCCTCGCCCAGAATTTTAAGGATTTTGAACTGGCGGTTGTGGGCGATGGGTGCGGGCCGGAAACCGCGACATTGATGGATCAGTTTGATGATCCTCGCCTGCTATGGTTTGATCTCCCAAAGGCGCCCGGTTTTGGTTATGCCAACCGTAACGAGGTGCTGAAACGAACACGTGGGGAACTCATTGCCTTTTTGGGACATGACAACCTTTATTTTCCAGACCACCTGAGCCGGATGGATCGCCACTTCAATCGCGATGTTGTACAGTTTGCGTACTCCCGACCACTCTGGATTGATGACGAAGGAATTGTAATGCCATGCTTTGTCAATCTTCATAACCCGGTCGCCCGCCGCGCGTTTATGAATGCAGCCAATATCCTGCCGGCCACCACGATCGTACATCGCCGGTCGGCTTTTGATCAGGCAGGCATGTGGCCCGAAGAAATCGAAAGTTCTGGGGATTGGGACCTTTGGAAACGAATCTTTATGGCCTTCGCTAGGACCAACTTTCTGTTTTGTGACCCAGAGCCGACGATGCTGCATTTCCGCGCGAACTGGCGGGATAAGGCCAAGTGGATGCCAGTAGCAATGTCCTATATGGCGGCCCTTTCGCGCTCAAGCTCATCTTGGCCAACAGGACTGGATATGGAGCTGGATCCGCAGGGCGATCTTCCTCAGGCTCAGGTCTGGGCACGAATGCAAAACGACAGTTCGCATGTGGTACATGTGCTACGCCATGGCACCCGCTTGTTGCAGGATTTCATTGCTCATAATGCGACACTTGACGCTAATTTCGCCCGCTAAGGTGCCGTATCTGATCGAAGGTAGAAGATCATGAAAACCGCCCTTGTCACAGGTGCCGCACGCGGTATTGGCCTTGCGACCTCAAAACAGTTTCTGGAACAGGGCTGGCGGGTGATCATGCTGGACCGCGATGCGGAGAGTCTGCAGGAGGAAGTGGCGAGCCTAGACAACGCCATTGCCGCGATTTGTGATGTCTCGGACCCCGATCAGGTGGCCGCCCTAACCGCCGGGATCGAAAGCCTTGATGCATTGGTCAACAACGCGGGCGTGGCCGATTTTGGACCGATTGAGGAGACGGATTTCACCCGCTGGCGGCGGGTGATGGAGACCAATCTCGACGGTGTGTTCCTGATGACGCAAGCGCTGACGGGTGCCCTTGCGACAGTGAAGGGCGCGATCGTCAACATCGCTTCCATCTCGGGCCTGCGCGCCTCCACACTTAGGGTGGCCTATGGCACCTCGAAGGCCGGGGTCATGGCGCTGACCCGGCAGCAGGCGGTGGAGCTGGGCGAGCATGGCATCCGCGCCAATTGCGTATGTCCCGGTCCAGTACGTACCAAGCTGGCCATGGCCGTACACACACCTGACATCATCGCCGCCTATCACGACGCGATCCCACTGAACCGTTATGGCAGCGAGGATGAGATCGCGTCTGTCATCACGTTCCTCAGCTCACCCGCCGCGAGCTATGTCACCGGTCAGATCCTGTCTGTGGATGGCGGCTTTGATGCGACAGGTATAGGCCTGCCCGCGCTGCGCGACTGAGCGCGGACGCTCACCATACGACCTGTTTGTTCCCAAGCGCATTCAAGGGCCGAAGACACTCATGGCTGACCAAGACGTAGCCATCATTTGTAATAAGGTTCGTGTCGTCGGAGAGAAACGCCTAGATCTGGTCGGACATCAGGGGAAGTACGACGGGCTCGTGCATATCCTCCGACGGGATGACGCTGGCCAACAAAGCCAGCATCAGGAGCTAAGAGAACACGCAGCGCGTTACCATTCCACCTGCTGGCCTTCCATAACGGTGAACGGTTCTGGAAGGGAACGATTAGACCAGGCAAAACCTTGGTTGGTCATGATCACCCTGTAAGAAACCCAGCCAGTCTGTTCCCACCAGATCTCGAACCGGCCAGTGAAGGCGTTAATGCGCCAGTTGCCCTGCTCCATATTTCCGTCCTCAGTCACGAAATACGTGTCACCGCGCCTAGAGAAGAACTGCATGAACGGTTTGCCGTCCCAGCTGCCTTTTATGGTGTTGCCGAAAAAAACTGTGCCCATTTGTTCCGGCGTGAGCCGGACAATTACGGGCAACTCTGCCTCCTCGGTCGGGGTGGTACTGTTGGCCCAAAGGGGCAGGGCCACAAGGCTGAAAAGGGCCACAAGGATCGCGCGGCATATCATATGTTAGACCTCCGAATTCGCATGTGCCTAGAACTTGCGCGAAGTCAGGCCTTGGGTGCAATCAAAATTGCCCGGAAGTCGTTGACATTGGTCAGAGTGGGCCCGGTGACGACCTGATCACTGATCCCGGCAAAAAACGAGTGCGCATCATTGTTCGCGAGCGCGGCTTGCGGGTTCTGATTGGCCTTCGCCAGGGTGGCCGGTCCGATCATGGCGCCCGCCACCTCAGCCGCACCATCGACGCCGTCGGTATCACAGGCAATGGCGTGAATACCCGGCGCGCCGTTGAGCGCTATCGCAAGGGCGAGGGCATACTCTGCATTTGGCCCGCCGATCCCGTCACCGCACCGGGTGACTGTGAGTTCCCCACCAGAGAGCAGCAGCACCGGAGCGGCCCCAGGCGCCAGAGAGGCCTGAATGGCCACCGCCTGTTGCGCCTGAGCCTGCGCAACCTCGCGCGCCTCCCCCTCAAGCGTGTCGCCTAGGATGCGCACATCCAGCCCCTCAGCACGGGCCAGTTCAGCAGCAGCCTCAAGCGATTGGGAGGGGGCAGCGTAGATCACGTTCTTGACGCGCGATAGCTTGGGGTCATCGGGTAAGATGACCCGGCGCGGACCCCGCAAAACCGCCTTGACCGAGGCTGGAACGGCGATGTCATGGCCCTCAAGGATCGCACACACCTCATCCTGCGTACTGACGTCACCCACAGTGGGGCCGGAGCCAATCATCGCAGGATCATCGCCCGGCACGTCCGAGATCATCAGCGCGAGCATCCGCGCAGGATAGGTGGCGGCGGCAAGTTGCCCGCCTTTGACACTGCTGAGATGCTTGCGCACCGTGTTCATCTTTCCGATCGGCGCGCCCGAGGCCAACAAAGCCTGGTTAACGGCCTGTTTTTCCTCAAGCGTAATCGCGCCTGCAGGCTGCACCAGAAGCGCCGAAGCCCCGCCCGAGATAAGGGCGAGGACAATATCGTCCTCCCCAAGACTGGCCACGAGTTCCATCATCCGGCGGGTGGCATCAAGACCCGCCTGATCGGGTACGGGATGCGCGCCTTCGACAATCTCGATCGTCTGACAGGGGCGGGTATAGCCGTAGCGGGTAATCACCAGACCCTCGCAAGGGCCATATTCGGCCTCAACTGCCTCGGCCATCCGCGCGCTCGCTTTGCCGGCCCCGATCACCACAAGTCGACCGGCAGGACGTTTTGGCAAATGCGCGGCGAGGCTTTGCATCGGGTCGGCCACCTCGACAGCGCGATCAAATAAGTGGCGCAGGAACGGAATGGGATCGGTCATGGGTGGGCCTTAAATCTGTTCGCCGCTCTCATTAGCGCTAATGGGGTCAAACCAACAGCCTCATATTTTTGCCTTCGGCGAGAGTATTTTTGGAAAGATGAAGACAGGGATGCGCTCTTACTCTTCATCTTTCCATGAATAATCCGGGGAAGCCGCCTGCAAGGCGGCGGGGACAGCGCCCCCAGCTTGACAAGGCCGCTGGCCCGCGCGACAGACGGTGCATGTTCATGACGCTAATGCAAGTGGCCCTCGGCGGCGCCATCGGGGCCTCGGCCCGGTATCTCACCTCGGTGGGGACAATGCGCTTGATTGGACCGGGTTTTCCATGGGCCACGCTGATGGTCAACGTAGTGGGTTCCTTCGTCATGGGCGTGCTGATCGTGCTGTTATTGCATAAAGGCGGCATGAAATTGGCCCCCTTCCTTATGACGGGTATCCTGGGTGGGTTCACCACATTTTCCGCCTTCTCGCTGGATGCCCTGACGCTCTACGAACGCGGGCAGGCCGGGCTGGCGCTGACTTATGTGGTGGCCTCTGTACTGCTGTCGCTGCTGGCTATTGTCGCGGGTGTCACCTTGATGCGGGGACTTGGGCAGTGAGTGGGGTGCAAATGATCCAGGTTGCAGGCGAAGATACTGATCAGCGGCTGGACCGCTGGCTGCGCCGTCAGTTCCCACATCTGGGGCAGGGCCGGATCGAAAAGATGTGCCGAAAAGGAGAGCTGCGGGTCGATGGCGGGCGGGTCAAGGCCTCGACCCGGCTGATACCGGGCCAGACAGTGCGCGTTCCGCCAATCCCCGATCCCAGCACGGCACCTGTCACTCGGGAAAAGCCCACAATCTCAGACGCAGACGCCAGAATGATGCGCGAGACGGTGATCTATCGTGACGACCATATTATTGCACTTAACAAACCGCCCGGGCTGCCGGTGCAGGGTGGCTCCAAGCAGCGCCGCCACGTTGACGGACTGGCGGAAGCGCTGCGCTTTGGCCATGACAGCCCGCCACGCCTTGTGCACCGGCTGGACAAAGACACCTCGGGCGTTTTGCTGATGGCGCGGACCGCGTCGATGGCCCGCGCGCTGACCGCCGCGTTTCGGCATCGCGACACGCGTAAGATCTACTGGGCCGCCGTCGCAGGCGTGCCAAGCCCACGCATGGGCACGATCAAGTTCGGCCTTGTCAAAGCCCCCGGCCACGGCCGCGCGGGTGAGGGTGAAAAGATGCTGTGCCTTCACCCCGGACAGGTTGACGCCCACCCGGGGGCAAAACACGCCACCACCGATTTCGCCGTGATCGAGGCGGCGGGCACACGCACGGCATGGATGGCACTGGTTCCCGTTACGGGACGCACCCACCAGCTACGCGCGCACATGGCCGAGTTGGGCCATCCGATCGTTGGGGATGGCAAATATGGCGGCTCAGGCCAAGAAAACCTGGGAGATGGCTGGGGCGCGCAGCTGGGCGGAGAGATCAGCCGCAAGCTGCATCTGCATGCCAGGTCGCTCACCCTGACCCATCCGGTCACGGGCGCAACCCTGTCGCTGACCGCACCGCTGCCACCACACATGGAGCGCACCTGGGACACGTTCCAGTGGCGCGCACCAGATGCACCGGATGATCCGTTCGAGGACCTAACATGACCGCTTCGCTAAGGCTGGTCATCTTCGATGTGGATGGCACGCTTGTCGACAGCCAGAGTGATATCGTCGCCGCCATGTCAGTGGCCTTCGCGCGCGCCGGTGCACCACCGCCGTCTGCCTCACAGATCGTGAGTTTTGTTGGGCTGGCGCTCGAGGTGTTAATGCCGAAACTCGCCCCCGACTTGTCTCAGGCCATGCATGCTAAGATGGTGGAATGGTATAAGGACGCCTATGTTGAGCTGCGGGCCAAGGTGGGTGCGGCACAAAGCTCTCCGCTTTATCCACATGTGCGGGAGACACTGGAGGTGCTGCATGCCCAGCCGGAAACCCTGATGGGGATCGCCACGGGCAAATCGCGCCGGGGGCTCGACAAGCTGCTAGAGGGGCACGCGTTGCCCATCTCATTCGCAACCCAGCAGGTCAGCGACCATCACCCATCGAAGCCACACCCGTCGATGATCCTGAGCGCTCTGTCGGAAACCGGGGTCGAGGCAGGCCAAACGGTCATGGTGGGCGACACCGTCTTTGACATGCAGATGGCGCAGGCGGCGGGCGTCGACTTCATTGGGGTCGACTGGGGCTATCACCCAGCAGAAGATCTGGTGGACGCGACCGCGATTCTGCGGGATATGCGCGACCTGCCCGATCTTGTGGCGTCATTTTGGGAGGCGAAAACATGAGCACCTGGAAGGCCAAACGGTTTTGGAAAGCCGCCGATGTAGCAGAATCAGGCACTGGGTTCACCGTTCACCTGGACGGCCGGCCTGTCAAAACCCCAGCCAAGCGCGACCTGGTGCTGCCCTCACGCGCTTTGGCGCAGGCCGTTGCCGCCGAGTGGGACGCGCAGGACGACGAGGTCAGGCCTCAGACTATGCCCATCATGCGTGCATCGAACGCTGCCATCGACAAGGTTGCACAACAACATGCCGAGGTGGCCGGGCTGATCGCTGCATACGGCGACAGCGACCTTCTGTGTTTTCGCGCCGAAAGCCCTGATGAGCTGATCCGTCGACAGGCCGATACATGGGACCCTCTGCTGGATTGGGCAGAGGCCAGATTTGGGGCAAAACTGATTCCCACCACCGGAATCATGCCGAACCCGCAGGGCGCGGATGCCCTTGAAGCCCTATCCCGGCAGGTGCACGGCATGGACGCCTTCACCCTTACGGCGTTTCACGATCTTGTCGGGCTTTCGGGTTCTCTTGTCATTGGGCTGGCTGCGCTGCATGGGCAGGACGAGATCGGCGATCTATGGCGTGCCTCGCGCGTGGATGAGATTTGGCAAGAGGAACAATGGGGTGTCGATGAAGAGGCCTGCGAGATGGCCGCGGTCAAGGAACAGGCGTTCCGGGCAGCTAAAACTTTCTACAATCTGATCCATGACGACCTTAAGCTGCCTGATAGTTGCCTGAATCTAAGGTGACGCAAGGGAAACCTCGGGCTTGACTCGCACTTTTTCTGGTTCCGGTCTTGACCTTGTGGACAAACTCTTTGCAAACTGCCCCCCGCTAACTTGAGGAATTCCTCGTAATACAGCAATTCTTCGGCCTTCTGTGAGGGCTACAAAGCCGTCCTTGAACAGGGCGGATCATCAGGAAGAGGTATAGAATGAAAAAATCCGTAATCCTAAGCGCACTGGCTGTTGCCGGTCTGTCGACCGCGATGACAGCAGGTGCCGCTGCTGCGGGCACTCTGGATGACGTGAAAGCACGTGGTAAACTGAACTGTGGCGTGACCACAGGCGTACCCGGCTTCGCGGAGCCCGATGCCAATGGTGTTTGGCAGGGCTTTGACGTGGCGGTTTGCCGCGCAGTTGCCGCCGCAGTTTTGAGCGATTCAACAGCTGTTGAGTTCGTGCCGACAACCGGTAAAACACGCTTCACCGCGCTGGCCTCCGGCGAGATCGACATGCTGGCCCGTAACACCACATGGACGTTCTCTCGTGACGTCGACCTGAAGTTTGAATTCACTGGCGTCAACTACTACGACGGCCAGGGCTTCATGGTCCCGGCTGACCTCGGCGTGAGCTCTGCTTCTGAACTGGACGGCGCAACCGTCTGCATCCAGACCGGCACGACAACCGAACTGAACTTGGCGGATTTCTTCCGCTCCAACAACATCAGCTACGAGCCCGTTCCGATCGAAACTGGTGCTGAAGCTGTTCAGCAGTACAACGCCGGCGCATGCGACGTTTACACAACTGACGCGTCCGCCCTGGCCGCTCAGCGTGCGAATTTCGAAGATCCGGCTGCACACGTCATCATGCCCGAGATCATCTCGAAAGAGCCGCTCGGCCCGCTCGTGCGTCATGGCGACCACGAATGGGGTGACATTGTCCGCTGGACTCTGAACGCGCTGATCACAGCTGAAGAGCTGGGCGTGACTTCGGTCAACCTCGAAGAGCTGGCCGGTGGTTCCAACAATCCTGAAATCAACCGTCTGCTGGGGTCCGAAGGTGACCTGGGCGCGATGCTTGGGCTGGACGGTGCATGGGCCAAACGCGCCATCGGGGTTGAAGGCAACTATGGTGAAGTCTTCGCCAAGAACATCGGCGAAGAAACTCCGATCGGCCTGGCACGCGGTCTGAACGCACAGTGGACCAACGGCGGCCTGATCTATTCGCCACCGTTCCGTTAAGAATGACAAGCAAAAGGGCGCGGTTATCCGCGCCCTTTTCGTATTATGCCAGTCAGCTACGACCGGCGGGACTCATAACTCTTCACCACAAATAGTGCGCTCACAAAAGCCATATTTCAATAATGGGGAACGTCCTTTATGACGACGATATCCGACCCCTCGGTGGGTACGACCAACGGGTCGTTCCGGCTAACAATGCTGTTGAACGACACGCGTTACAGATCCCTGACCTTCCAGTTCATTGCCCTTGTTGCCATCATCGCCTTCATGGCGTTTGTTGGCGGCAATCTTGTGCGGAACCTTGCAGAGGCCGGTCTGAACATCTCTTACGCATTTCTCGGCGAACCGGCCGGGTATGACATAAACCAGCGCCCAATCGAATACGATTCGCAAAGCTCTCACGGTCGGGCGGCTGTTGTCGGCCTGCTGAACACGCTAATCGTGGCCTTCCTAGCCTGTATCACCGCAACGGTGATCGGCGTGGTCGCAGGTGTCCTGCGGCTGTCCAACAACTGGCTCGTTTCCAAGATCATGAGCTTTTATGTTGAGATCTTCCGCAACGTGCCGGTACTGATATGGATTCTGATCATCTTCTCGATCATGATCAACGCCTTACCAGGACCAAGGGAATTCAAGGGCGATGATCCGAGCGCCTCGATGATCCTGTTTGATACGGTCGCGGTGACAAACCGTGGCATCTTTGTACCCTCGCCCGAGTTCACCAACAGTTTCGGCTCAACCGCCGAGACACCAGCGACCAGCACAGGTATGGACTGGATCCTTATATTAGCCGCGCTGACCCTGTCCTTTTTTGTCGCTCGTCGATTGTCCAAGTGGGCATTCAAGACGCAAGAGGAGACTGGTAGACTTCCCACCACCTGGTATCTGAAACTAGCCATCTGGGCGGTGCCTGTCGGTGCAGTTTTGGTGTTTCTTGGGCTGACATGGAATATTCCAGAGCTCAAAGGCTTTAATTTCAAGGGCGGCCTACAGATCCGTGGGTCCCTGATCGCGTTGTGGTTTGCGCTTGCGATCTACACCGGTGCCTTTATCGCCGAGAATGTGCGGGCAGGCATCATGGCGATCTCAAAAGGTCAGACAGAAGCAGCAGGCGCACTTGGCTTGCGTCCAAACCTGATCATGTCGCTGGTCATCCTACCCCAAGCGCTGCGGGTCATCATCCCCCCGCTGATTTCGCAATATCTGAACATCACAAAGAACTCTTCTCTCGCTATTGCCGTGGGCTACATGGACGTGACGGGAACGCTTGGCGGCATCACTCTTCTGCAGACGGGACGTGCAATTGAAACGATCCTGCTGCTGATGCTGTTCTACCTTACGGTCTCACTTCTGATTTCGGCAGTGATGAACGTCTTCAACAACAGCATGAAGCTGAAGGAGCGCTGATATGGCTGAAAAAGATGTCTCCTTCGTCCGGCATGACACCATCCCGGAAAGCCCACCCCCGGCATCGGAAACAGGGCTTATCAAGTGGATGCGGCAGAACCTCTTTGCCGGATGGTTCAACACGATCCTGACCGTGCTGGCGATGTATTTCATAATCCGGTTCTGTGTCTTTGCCTTCCCGTGGTTCTACAACGGCGTCTGGGACGCGGCCTCCATCAAGGAATGCCGTGATATTTTGGCTGCTTCTGGCAAGGAAACGGGGGCCTGCTTTGCAGTGCTAGTGGACCGCTGGGATCACCTGCTTTTTGGCTTCAAGTACCCGTCCGATCAGTACTGGCGGCCAACACTTGCCTTCATCCTGATGTTGGTCGCGGCAGCGCCTGCGCTGTTCTACATGTATGTGCCGCGCAAGTTCCTGCTGTTCACAGCGCTTTATCCCTTCATTGGCTTCTGGCTGGTCTGGGGTGGCTCACTTTGGGTGCCGCTGACCATCCTAGTCGCGATCATCGCAACGGGCTTCGTGTTCCGCGCAGTTGAGCGGCTTCAGGTGGGCCCGCGCAAGATCCTTGCAGGGATCGTTGGCCTCGCCGCCGGTGCGGGACTGGCCTATTTGCTGTACCTTGGCGCAAAAGAGCTTTGGTTCATCTCGGCCTCGATGGGGTCAGGGGGCGTTCTGTCGACGATCTTCGGACTGCTGTTCAAGGCCGCCTCGATTTTCATGTTCGCGTTCTTCATCCCCATGGGCATCTTCGTGGGTTACGCGATATACAACGATGCCGAGGATGGTGGGCTTGTCACCGTGGTGACCGCCCTTTTCGCGATCTACGTGATGCTTGCGTACCTGCTGGGCCCGATCTCAGGCGCTATCAACTCGGTCATCCCGATCGAATTGCAGGCAGTACCATCGCGTGACATGGGGGGCTACATGCTTTGCCTGATCCTTGGGTCGGTCTGTGTGTCACTGTCGATCCCGCTGGGCATTGTTCTAGCCCTTGGTCGGCAGTCTAACATGCCGCTGATCAAAGGCGTCTGCGTGGTCTTCATCGAATTCGTACGGGGTGTGCCGCTTATCACGCTGCTCTTCGTAGCAAACGTGATGCTGGCCTATTTCATGCCACCACAATCGAATTTCGACCTGATCCTGCGGGTTATCATCATGATCACGATGTTCTCGGCGGCCTATATCGCCGAGGTGATCCGGGGTGGCCTTGCCGCCCTGCCCAAGGGTCAGTACGAAGCGGCAGACAGTCTGGGTCTGAACTACACCCAGGCCACGCGTCTGATCATCCTGCCTCAGGCTCTGAAGATCTCGATCCCCGGGATCGTGAACGTGGCGGTAGGTCTGTTCAAGGACACCACCCTGGTTTCGGTCATCTCCATGTTCGACATCGTCGGCATGATCCGTGGCCCGATCCAGCAGTCCACCGACTGGATCAGTATCTACTGGGAGGTCTACCTCTTTGCGGCGCTGGTCTTCTTCATCGTCTGCTACAGCATTTCACAATATTCGCAGTGGCTTGAGCGCCAGCTTGCGACAGATCACCGATAAGGAGTGGGAACCATGAGTGACGTTGTTCCTGAAACACATAACGTTGAAATGAGCGTCTCTGACGAGGTCGCGATCCAGATCGAGAACATGAACAAGTGGTACGGCAGCTTCCACGTGCTGCGCGATATTGACCTGACCGTTTACCAGGGCGAACGTATCGTGATTGCCGGGCCTTCAGGTTCGGGCAAGTCGACGCTGATCCGTTGTATCAACGCTCTGGAAGAACACCAGCAGGGCAAGATCGTGGTAGATGGCACGCTTCTGTCGTCGGACCTCAAAAACATCGACAAGATCCGGTCAGAGGTTGGCATGTGCTTCCAACACTTCAACCTGTTCCCGCATCTGACGATCCTTGAGAACTGTACGCTAGCCCCGATCTGGGTGCGCAAGACGCCAAAGAGGGAAGCCGAAGAAACGGCAATGCATTTCCTTGAGAAGGTGAAGATCCCCGATCAGGCCGACAAGTATCCCGGCCAGTTGTCGGGTGGTCAGCAGCAGCGTGTGGCGATTGCGCGGTCCTTGTGCATGCGCCCGCGGATCATGCTGTTCGACGAACCCACCTCGGCGCTTGACCCGGAGATGATCAAGGAAGTTCTTGATACGATGGTGGAACTGGCCGAAGAGGGCATGACCATGCTGTGCGTGACCCACGAGATGGGCTTTGCCCGCCAGGTCGCCAACCGCGTGATTTTCATGGACCAAGGCCAGATCGTGGAACAGAACGAACCCGAAGAGTTCTTCAACAATCCGAAGAGTGAGCGAACCAAGCTGTTCCTCAGCCAGATCCTGGGGCACTGATCCCGCACCTTTGAAACGAAAGCCCCGGCCAAATCGCCGGGGCTTTTGCTTTGGGAAGTCCCATTTTTTCGCAGAACATGGGTTACAACATAAGAATTCTCTGTAGTGCCATCGCGCAAGTATCGCGAAAACCCCACAATTATACTGGACGAAAACACAAGCGCTCTTCATCGTAATCCGAGCAAATAGGAAGGAATGACAGATGGATTGTTGCGGACCGGGCTATGCCTCACCCGCTGAGGCGATGAAGGCACCGCGGGAGAAGCTACTTTACACGATCGCGATCTACACCGGCACGGGTATCCAGAAGCCCGATTACCTTGCTACAGTCGATGCCGATCCTGACAGCCCCAGCTACAGCCAGGTGATCCACCGCTTAGAGATGCCCGGCATTGGGGATGAGTTGCATCATATGGGCTGGAACGCCTGTTCGTCCTGCCATGATGACAGTTCGATGTCGCGTAAGTACCTACTGGTGCCCGGCGTGCGCTCTAACAACATCCACGTCATCGACACCGCTACCGATCCACGCGCACCCCGCCTGCACAAGATCATCGATGGGGCCGAGATCAAAGCGAAGGCGAACCTCTCTGGCCCTCATACCGTCCATTGCCTGGGCTCCGAGATCATCATCTCCTTCCTTGGTGACGCTATGGGCGAGGCCCCCGGCGGATACCTGCACCTCAACAAGGAGTTCGAGATCGTTGGCCGGTGGGAGGCCACGATGGGCGATATCCCATTCGGCTATGATTTCTGGTACCAGCCCCGCCACAACGTGATGGTCAGTTCCGAATGGGCGGCGCCCAACACGTTCATGCCGGGGTTTGATCTTGAAGAGGTGGGACACCTTAAATACGGCCGCCGTCTGCATTTCTGGGACTTTGAAGCACGCAAACCTGTCGAGACCATGTATCTGGGCGAAGACGGGCTTATCCCTTTGGAGGTCAAGTTCCACCATGATCCAGACAGCACACACGGCTTCTGCGGTGCTGCACTTTCCACCAACGTGATCCATTTCTGGAAGTCCGAGGCGGGCAAGTGGGAATGGGAAAAAGTCATCGACGTGGACAACGAACCCCATCCCGAATGGCCAATCCCGGTGCCCGGTGTCATGTCGGCCATCCTTGTGTCGATGGATGACAAGTATCTTTACCTCAACAACTGGTTGCATGGCGATATGCGCCAGTACGACATCACCGATCCCCATAATCCTGTTCTGACCGGACAGGTTTTCATGGGTGGGCTTCTCGGCAAAGCCCCACAGGTCAACGGCGTCGACGTGGCAGGCGGGCCGCAGATGTTCCAGCTTAGCCTTGATGGCAAGCGGCTTTACGTGACCACCTCGCTCTTCTCGACCTGGGACAATCAGTTCTATCCAGAGATCCGCGAAAAGGGCGGTGTGATGGTGATGATCGACTGCGACGTGGAAAACGGCGGTATGAAGATCAATGAAGATTTCATCGTCGATTTCGGGAAAGAGCCAAACGGTCCGTCGCGCTGTCATGAAACCCGCTACCCGGGTGGGGATTGCACAAGCGACATCTGGCTATGACCCGCCATAGCGTGACCATCGCCAACCGGGGCAATGCTACCTACCAGGTTGATTCCCGCGCGCCATTGCTGAGTGCGTTGATCGAGCAGGGCGTGGATCTGCCCTATGGCTGCAAATATGGCGGCTGCATCACTTGCGCGGCCAAACTGACCATGGGCGAGGTCGATCAGCGCCGGCAGGTTGCGTTGAACAACCGCCAAATTAGTGATGGCTATGTTTTGTTGTGCATTGCGCGACCCCTAAGCAATTTGACGCTCGAGATCGGGGTGGAAAGCCATGACAAACTCTACCGCAATCCATTCCTTGATCCGCTTGAGCCACATGAGCTAAAGGCGGATATCGCGACGCCGAAGGAGGCATAGATGCCAGACGCCGATATCGACCACATCTATGATTACGACCCAGACTATCTGGCCGATATCCTGAAATCGGTGAAGTCCATCGCCATGGTGGGTGCCAGTGCTGACAAGACGAAGTTCAGCTATGGCGTGCTGCGGGTGTTGCACGAGACAGGCTATGAGATGATGCCCGTGAACCCCAATCCGAAGGTAACAGAGATCCGGGGGATCAAGGTCTATCACTCACTCGAAGAGATCGACCGCCCGGTGGACATGGTTGAGGTATTCCGCCCCAAGGAGGAACTTTACGGCTTTGCCGAAAAAGCAATCGCGATCGGGGCAAAGGTGCTTTGGGGACAGATCGGGGTTTACGATGACGAGGCAGCGAAGCTGGCCAAGGAGGCGGGTTTAAAGGTAGTCATGAACCGCTGCCCCAAGATTGAGCTATTCCGCCCCTTCTGGAAACCCCGGCTGGACCTGAAAATCTGACGACCTGACATGGATCAAAAGCACCCCGCTCCCCTAGCTTGAAACGGGGCCTATCCACACCCTTGACCGTGAGGTTCAAGGTCAAGTTTGCAACAGCGCTAGGTTCACCAATCTCTGGACTTTCCAAGCCAGCCTTTGAGAACGTTTCACCAAACCTGTTGTTGCACCTTGCCAATCCCATTTTCGCCTCAGACAAACTACAATATGCCTGTAAGCGCTGCGCATCCATGGTGCGGATCGAGACTGCCTGATCCATGTGACACCTGCAACAAACTCTTAAAAAGACTTTGGACGCATTCTTTTGAAGGATAAGCGCCTGTTACAGCTTGCTCTTAGCGGGGTGTCCGGGCAAGTCTTGGGGTATAATGGAACTGGGACCTTACATTCTGCTGGCAACCCTCGAAGGTGCCGTGACAGCCGCTGTACTAGCGCTAACCGCCGTGGGTCTCAGCCTTGTCTTCGGTGTCATGCGGGTGGTCAATATCGCCCATGGTGAGTTCTTCATGCTGGGCGCCGTCATTGCCTGGTACGTGGCGCATCTGATGGGGGGGCATCCTGCCGTCGGGTTCATCGCCGCGTTGATCATCGCCCCACTACTGGTGGGCGGGATTGCAGTGGCCGCTGACATGACAATTCTCAAACGCATCGATTATGACCCTGAGCGCACCATCGTAGCCACGATCGGGCTGCTTTATATCATCCAGCAGCTGACCCTGATGACCTATGGGCCAGAGGCGCGCCCGGTCGAGGCGCCCTTCAACCAGCGTATTGCCCTGCCCTGGTTTGAATGGGGGGATGAGGGGTTTGAGTGGTATTTCCCCTGGGGGCTGAGCACGACAACCTACAAGCTGGCCGTCATTGCCTCCGCCGCCGCAGTGCTGGCTGGAGTCTGGATGCTGATGGCCCGCACCAAGGTGGGCCTTTTGATGCGCGCCACGCAGGCCGATCGGGACATGGCGCTGGCCTTTGGTATTCCGGTAGAGCGGGTCTATGCTCTGGTCTTTGGCATCGGTGCGGGGCTGGCGGCACTGGCGGCGGTGCTGATCGTGCCAATCCAACAGGCCCATTACCTGATGGGCGCCGACCCCCTGCTGCTAAGCTTCATCGTCGTAATCATTGGTGGTCTGGGCAGCCTGCCAGGCACGGTCGTTGCTGCAATCATCATCGGGCTGAGTGACGGCATCATCTCAGTATTCTTCTCACCCACGTTGGCCAAGATCCTTGCCACGCTGCTGGTGGGCCTGGTGCTGGTCTTCCGGCCACAGGGCCTCTTTGGGACGCGCGGCGCATGAGTGTCACCGCCCGGATCATGACCCTGCACTTAGGGCTTCTGGCGCTGCTATTCGTCCTGCAATTCATCCTGCCGCCCTATCACCACGGCAACATCGCCCGGATCATGGTGCTGGCGAGCTATGCGGTGGGGTATAACATCCTCTTTGGCTATACCGGCCTGCTGAGCCTTGGCCACGCCCTGTTCTTCGCGGCGGGCATGTACGGGATGGGGCTGACCATCCAGTTTGCCGAGTTCTCTCCAGCGCCAGCCATTCTCGTCGGAACCATTGCGGGCGCCGTAGTGGCCGCCGCGCTGGCCCTTCTGGCTTTGCGTACGGCGGGTGTCGCCTTTATGATCGTTACGCTGATGTTTGCGCAGGCAGGCTATCTCACCGTGCTCTATTTCGGGGAATACACCCGTGGCGACGAAGGCTTTGTTATACAGGCGGGCCAGAGGATCCTGTGGGGGATTGACCTGTCGAACCCCACGAACCGCTATTTTGCCGCCTGGGCGCTGTTTTCGGCCAGTCTGCTGATCTGTCTGCGCGTGGTGCGCGCGCCCTTTGGCCGGACGCTGGTGGCGATCCGCGAGAATGAAGAACGGGTGCGAATGCTGGGCTATGATACCTTCGCTAACAAGCT
Organism: Roseovarius sp.; assembly: GCA_963691795.1. Lineage (GTDB taxonomy): Bacteria > Pseudomonadota > Alphaproteobacteria > Rhodobacterales > Rhodobacteraceae > Roseovarius. Next base: position 1,045,748 of record OY829373.1, on the reverse strand, counting down.
GGGCGCGATGGTTCTGTCCGGCACAATCGCCGCGACCGCGGGGGCGTTTTACGGCCTGCTTTTTGGCTATGCCGGGGCAAGCTTTGCCTCGGTCCAGTATTCTATACTACCTCTTCTCTGGGTGCTTCTTGGGGGCGCGGGAACGGTCCTTGGGCCGTTTGTCGGCACGCTCTTCATGTTCTATCTGATTGACCTGAGTTCCGGTGTGACCACCGCGCATCTTCTGATCGTCGGCGTGGCACTTGTGGCGCTGACGCTATTTGCGCCACAGGGCCTGACCGGAGAGCTGCGCCGCCGGATCTGGAGGTGGCTGCCATGAGCCTTCTTCTGGAAACGAAGGGACTGTCCAAGAATTTCGACGGGCTCAAGGCCGTCACAGATGTTGATTTCACCCTGCCTGAGGGCGAGGTGCGCGCGTTGATCGGCCCCAATGGCGCAGGCAAAACCACGCTGGTCAGCATGATCTGCGGGCGCTTCCCTCCCTCCGCTGGAACAGTCCATTTTGCGGGACAGGATGTCACCGCATTGCCCGCACATAAGCGGATCATGGCAGGCATGGCGTATACATTTCAGATCACCTCTGTGTTTTCAGGACTGCCGGTGGGTGAGAATGTGGCATTGGCCGCGCGGAGGCGGATGCCGGGTACGCAGGTGTCCAATGCCGTCAATGCCGCGCTGGACAAAGTGGGCCTATTGGCGCAGCAGGACGAAGAGGCCGGCAACCTCAGCTACGGGCATCAGCGCCTGCTGGAAATTGCCATGGGGCTGGTGCAAAAACCCCGCCTCCTGATCCTCGATGAGCCAACGCAGGGCCTGGCCGATGGGGAGATCGAGGCCTTCAAAACTTTGATCCGGGATCTTTCTAGAGAGGCTACGATCCTACTGATCGAACACAATATGCGCGTGGTGATGGATGTGGCTGACACGATCACCGTGCTGAACTTTGGCGAAACGCTGGCAGAGGGCACGCCAGAGGAAATCCGCGCCAATGGCGATGTACAGGCGGCCTATCTGGGGACAGGTGCGGATGCTTGAGCTTGACGCCATCAATTCCGGCTACGGCCGCGCACAGGTGCTACGGGACCTGTCGTTGAAGGTGGAAGCGGGCGAAATTCTGTGCCTTTTGGGCCGAAATGGCGCAGGTAAGACCACCACGATGCAATCCATCATGGGGCTTTTACCCCTAATGTCGGGCCGCGTGCTGCTCGACGGGCAAGAGGTCAGCCGTCTGCCTGCCCACCAAGTACCGCGCGCCGGGCTTGGCTATATTCCACAGGGGCGGCGGCTGTTTGCAGGCCTGAGCGTGGCACAGAACCTCGAGGTAGGCCTGTCAGTGCGCAACTCTGGCGCGAAGGTGCGCGAGGAGGTGCTGGACCTGTTCCCCCGCCTGCGAGAACGGCTGGATCAGAAGGCCGAGACGCTTTCGGGTGGGGAACAGCAGATGCTGGCCACCGCGCGGGCCTTGTGCCTGGAACCCAAGGCGCTGCTTTTGGATGAACCAACCGAGGGGTTGCAGCCATCCATGATTGACGCGATCCGCGATGTGATCGTGCGGATGCGCGAGGCGGGCGTGGCGATCCTGCTGGTGGAACAGCGGGTGGATGCCGTTTTGTCCATCGCCGACCGGGTGGCCTTTATCGAAAACGGCCGCAACGGAGAGGTGATGTCGGCTGAGGCGTTGCGCGCAGATCGTTCCATCGTTGACCGGTACGTGGGCGTCTAAGTCTGAAATTTGAGTATTTCTTGAAATATGAAGCAGGGAGCGCCCTCTCAATTGAAGGGCTGACCTTTGGGTTGGAACCATCTATAGGCTGCGCAGACCCCGAGTGAATGCGATAATGCCGATGACAAACGAGACACCCACAAAGCGCCAGCCGCTCTATTCAGAGGCGGATCGCGACAATATTGGCTGGTTCTGGCGCAACTACCTGAAGAAGCGCGCGGTGTGGCTGGGCGTGGTCTTGGCGATGATCCTAATCCAGGGGCTCGTCTATCAGCAATTCCTGTCGATCACAGAAAGCGGGTTGCGGGTGATCTTCGATGCAGGCTCGGCCCAGGATCTGATCTGGGTCTGTGCAGTGGTCTTTGGCCTGTTCGTGGTGCGCGGCGTGATGTCGTATCTTGTCCCTCTCATCACAGTGCGGATTTCCAACCAAGCGATTTACGAGATGCGGCGCGATCTGATTGGGCACCTGATGTCGCTGGACCTCGCCTATTTCGAGCGCACCAAGTCAGGCGAGATTATCCACAAGCTGGTCACACAGACCCAGCTGCTGGGCCACTTCGTGGGGTTGGCAACGGCGGGTGCCGTACGCGACGCGGTGACGGTGGTGATCGTATCGGGTTACCTGATCTGGAAGAACCCAGTCCTTTTTGCCAGCGCGATTTTGGTACTGCCCTTCATCATCTGGATCATGAACTTCGTCTCGGACCGGGTGAAGCACGCGCAGGGCCATGTAGAACAGGCGCTGGCCGATTACATGAACGGGATCGAAGAAACCGTGAACGGGATGCGCACGGTCAAGATTGCCAGTCAGGAAACGGTCGAGCAAGGCCGCTTGATGAAAGGCACGGGCAGCATTCGCGACCTGATGAACCGGGTGCAAATCACGCAGGCCCTGACCATGCCGACAATCGATCTGAGTTCAGCCTTTGTCTATGTCCTTGTGATCGGAGGCGGCGGGTACATGGTGCTGTCGCCCGAGTTTGATGCCGATGGTGCGTCGATCATCACCTTCCTGCTGGGTATGGTCATGGTCTTTGACCCCGCGCGCCTGCTGGCGCAGTTCTTTGGATCGTTGCAGTCCAACCTTGTCTTGCTGGACAGGGTTCGCAGCCTCTACCGGGAAACCCCGTCAATTACCGACAAGCCCGGCGCGGTGGCAGAATTTGACACAAGTGCCGATATCAATTTGGAGGATGTGCGCTTTTCCTACAGTGAGGAGCAGCCGCTTTTCGATAAGCTGAACCTGACCTTCAAAGGGGGCCACGTGTCGGCCATTGTCGGGGCTACGGGATCGGGTAAGACGACAATCCTGTCACTTCTGTCGCGGCTTTATGATGTGAAAGATGGCAAGATCACCGTAGGTGATCAGCGGATTGATGAGTTGCAGGTTGCGAGCTTGCGGGGCGCATTCTCTGTCGTGGCGCAGGATATTGTGATCTTCAACAACTCAATCTGGGAAAACATACGTTATGTGAACCCCGATGCCAGCGATGAAGAGGTATGGGCGGCAGCCGAAAATGCCGAGATTGCCGAGCTGATCAGACGGCGTGGCGATGCTCCGGTGGGCCCTAAGGGCGCGCAACTCTCGGGCGGGCAGAAACAGCGGATCGCCATTGCGCGCGCCTTCTTGCGCGACGCACCGATCCTTTTGCTGGATGAAGCAACGAGCGCGTTGGACCAGGCCACCGAAGAACGCATCCGGGCCGCCCTCGATCGGCTGACCAAGGGTAAGACGACGATTGTGGTGGCGCACCGTTTGTCATCAGTAGCCGATGCAGACCGGATTTTCGTGCTGGAGGCCGGGCAGTTGGTCGAGGATGGGAAGCACGAAGAATTGCTTGAGAATGCAGGCCTTTATGCGCAACTTTACAAGGCTCAGAAGCGGGGCTACGACGAACGCTAACCGGCGCGCGTCTACAACATACCGAACACCTCTCTACGTAGGGTATTGGCAGAAGACCAAAATCCCGCCTAATGGGAGGCCTGCGCTGATCTATCCAGTTATGTAAAGCCCAGTGTAAAGCGTGACCGCGCCGACAATGATGGCCAGCAGGGGGTTCTTCGTGGTCAGCCCTGTCAGGATGGTCAGGACCGCCGCCGTCAACCGGGGCGCATCCAAGACACCACCTGTCGCTGGGGGCCAGAGCACCAGCGGCGCGACCAACCCCGGCAAAACCGCGACCGCCGTATAGCGGAGGTGGCGTAGCACCCAAGGCGGCAGTTGCCGATCCCCAATCAGCCCCAAAAACCCGAAGCGGAACAGGTAGCTGCCGATCCCTAACCCGAAGATCACAATCCAGAGTTCGGTCTTATCGATCATGACGTCACCTCTGTCCGGCGCTCGACCTCGGCGCCGGTCATCATGCCAAGGATACCGGCCACGAAAAGCCCAAGGTTGTAAGGTAGTCCAGCAAAGATCAGCGCCGAAATGATCGAAACAAGGGCTGCCGCCACATGCGCGCGGGTGCGCAGCATTGGAGTGATGATAGCCAGGAACGTGATGGGTAGCGCGAAATCGAGGGCGAAACTCTCTGGGATCGAGGTCCCTATCATTGCCCCTATCAGCGTGCCCGCATACCAAAGCGGGCAGACCGGCGCGACCGTCCCCCAGAAATAGGCCAACCGCTGTTGCAGGGTCAATTGCGGCTCAAGCTCAAACTTCAGGATGGAGAGGCCATAGCTTTGGTCGACTATGAAGTAGGCGGCAAGCGCCCTCTTCCAGAGCGGTGCGGCACCCAAGTATGGCGTTAGGGAAGCCGAGTACATCGCCATGCGCAGGTTCACCGCCAACGCCGATAAAAGCACAACAATGGTTGGTGCCTGGTCCACCATTAGCTGTATCGCCGTCAACTGGGCGGCGCCGGCTATAACCAAGAAGGAAAATGTCATCGTCTCGAAAAGGTTCAAACCGGCCTCAGTCGCAACCACACCGAAGAGGATTGCGAAAGGCACCACCACAAGCATGAAGGGCGCCGCATCGCGGCAGCCGGTCAGGAAGGGTGATTTGGTGGTTTGCCTTGTCATGAGATGACCCTAAAGTACAGGCGCTAGACGTCGCCTATCCCTTTGCGCCAGGAGTTGCAATTGCCCGCTGATCACGATCCCCACACCTTCCTGATCGCACCTGATCCGACCGCGCCGCGGTTGACCCGACCCGTCGAAGGGGTCGACCACGACGGCAAGCTCACCCAGATTTCTGTGGTGGAAGAACGCCCCCTGACGATCTTCCTAAACGGGCAGGAGATCGTGACCGCCATGACCATCGGTGACTATCCAGAATATCTGGCCGTGGGGTTTCTGCGCAATCAGGGGATGCTGGCTGATGACGAAGTGGTACAGGCTGTCGATTTCGACGAGGATCTGGAAACGGTCGTTGTTCGTACCAATGGGCAGACCACCTATGAGGAAAAGCTGAAGAAAAAAACCCGCACCTCGGGCTGTGCCGTAGGCACGGTCTTTGGCGACATGATGGAGGGGTTAGACGGTGTCACCCTGCCAGATCTGAAGGTAAAGACCTCGGCCCTTTATGCCCTTGCCGCGCAGATCAACACCACGCCTTCACTCTATCTAGAGGCCGGAGCGATCCATGGCACGGTGCTGTGTCAGGGCAACAGGCCGCTTGTCTACATGGAGGATGTGGGCCGTCACAACGCCGTCGATAAGATCGCGGGCTGGATGCATATGGAAGGTGTCCCGGCGGGGGATAAATTGCTTTACACCACGGGGCGGCTGACCTCGGAAATGGTGATTAAGACAGCGATGATGGGCATCCCTGCGCTGGCATCCCGTTCTGGCTTCACGGCTTGGGGCGTAGAAATTGCACGTGAGGTGGGCCTTACACTGATCGGCCGGATGCGGGGCAAGCGGTTTGTCTGCCTCTCTGGTGAGGACCGGTTGGAGCGTGACGCGAACCCAGATGCCGTAGGCGACGAAGACCGCAAGCACCGCCGCAAGGGAGCGCCTGTATGACGCCGCCACTTGGTGTGATCCTTGCCGGGGGGCTGGCCACACGCATGGGGGGTGGCGACAAGGGGCGTCTGACCCTTGGGCAAACTACGATTATTGGGCATGTCATGGCGCGGCTCTCGCCCCAGGTTGAGAGCATGGCACTGAATGCCAACGGGGACGCTGCACGATTCAACGATCTAGAGCTGCCCGTTGTGGCCGATAGTATCGACGGGTTTGCAGGGCCTTTGGCCGGAGTGCTGGCCGGGCTGGACTGGGCGGCCGCTAAGGGCGCAGAAGCGATTGTGACGGTCGCCGCAGACACGCCATTCTTTCCCTGCGATCTTGTCCCGCGCCTGCAATTGGTCGCCGAGGGGATGAACCACCCTCTGGTTCTGGCCCGCACCCCCGACGGGCGTCAGCCGACCTTTGGGCTTTGGCCGACGGCGCTGCGTGATGATCTGCGTGATGCGCTGAACGATGGGCTGCGCAAAGTCGTGATGTGGACAGACAAACATGATGGGCGCACGGCAATGTTCGACGATCCCGGCGCGCCCTTTTTCAACGTGAACACCCCGCAAGACCTGCAAGAGGCCACGCGGATGCTGGAGCAAATGACATGAACGTTTTTGGCGTTGTTGGATGGAAAAACGCGGGCAAGACCGGTCTGATGGAACGGCTTGTGTCCGAGATCACGTCGCGGGGGATCACAGTCTCGACGGTCAAGCATGCCCATCACACGTTCGATGTGGACCATGCCGGCAAGGACAGCTACCGCCACCGCGTGGCAGGCGCAACGGAGGTGCTGCTGGCTTCACGCAACCGCTTTGCCCTGATGCATGAGCTTCGCCAGGAAGAGGAACCTACGCTCGAGACGCTGTTGCAGAAACTCGCCCCAGTCGATCTGGTGCTGGTCGAGGGCTATAAGCGCGACAGCCACCCCAAGGTTGAAGCCCACCGTGCCGAAACGGGTAATCCTCTTATTGCGCCAGATGACCCGACGGTGCGAGCGGTGGCATCAGACACGGCGCTGGAGCTGGACCGCCCTGTGTTTGATCTCGATGACACGAAGGCAATCGCGGATTTCATCCTGTCGGAAACAGGCCTGTGAACCACTTGCAGCCAAAGGTCCTGAACGCCATGCTGCTAGCTGATAAGCCTTAGGAGGCCCAGATTATGGGCAAGGGTAACAAAAATACGAAGGAACAAGGTACGCGGACCCAACCCTTGCGGCCCCCACCCCTGCGCGACGACTGCTTTGCATTGCCGGCCGGGGTGGACTGGACACCGGTGGACGACGCCCTGGCCCTTTTGCGCGAGAGACTGCGTCCCGTTGTTGGACAAGAGGTTGTGGCCATTAGCGACGGCGTGGGGCGCATTCTGGCCAGTGACGTGATTGCCCGCCGCTCTAACCCGCCACAGGCCAATACGGCAGTAGATGGCTACGGGTTCGCCCATGCCGCGCTGAAAGAAGGCGACCAGGTGTTGCCACTGGTCGAAGGCCGCGCAGCGGCCGGGCTGGCCTTTAAAGGGCAGGTACCTTTTGGTCATGCCATCCGCATTCTGACAGGGGCCGCCCTGCCCAAGGGGGTGGATACGGTGATCCTGCAGGAGGATGTCACACAAGGTGAAGGGCAGATTGCCTTTCGGCCCGGCATCAAGCAGGGCGCCAACACGCGCAATGCGGGTGAGGATGTGACAAAGGGCGATGTGGTACTTGCAGCGGGGCGCAAGCTGACTCCGGCTGATATGGCGCTGGCCTCAGCCGTGGGTATCAGCGAACTGCCCGTGCATCACCGGCTACGGGTGGCAGTGCTGTCCACCGGAGATGAGCTGGTCGAACCGGGACAGGACGCGGCAACGGGACAAATCTACGATGCCAACCGCCCCATGCTCACCGCGTTGGTCCGGCAATTCGGCTTCAACTGCATGGATATGGGTCGGGTGCCAGATGACCGCGACAGCCTGCGTAAGAAGCTAGACGACGCGGCCCAGAGCGCGGATGTCATACTGACATCGGGCGGCGCATCGTCTGGCGATGAGGATCATGTCTCTGCCCTGCTGACAGAGGCAGGTGCCATGGCCGAGTGGCGGATCGCCCTGAAGCCGGGCCGCCCATTGGCGCTGGGCGTTTGGAACGGCGTGCCGGTCTTTGGCTTACCGGGCAACCCCGTGGCCGCTTTGGTGTGCACGCTGATTTTTGCGCGACCCGCGATGGCCGCGCTGTGCGGTGAAGGCTGGGCATATCCCTTGGGATTTGACGTCCCAGCCGGGTTTTCCAAGTCAAAAAAGCCAGGACGGCGGGAGTATCTGCGCGCGCGCATGAGGAATGGCAGGGCAGAGGTTTTCAAATCGGAAGGGTCAGGCCGGATCAGTGGACTCAGCTGGGCGGAAGGGGTGGTGGAACTGTCGGACGGACCTGCACAGATCACCGAGGGCGACCTCGTGCGCTTCATCCCTTATGGCAGTTTCCTTTGACACGGGCGCTAATCTACCCCTTGCGCAGAACCGCCATGTAGAACCCGTCCATGCCGCCAAGCTCTGGCCAGAAATCCGGACGCAGGCGCAAACCGCCCTCATTGGTGACCCATGACGCATCGACACCCAAAACATCTAGCGCGTCACTATCCACCTTCAGATCATCATGACGCTGCAGGGCCTCCTCGACCTGGCATTCCCCTTCATCAGGCAAAAGCGAGCAAGTGCAAAACACCAGCCGCCCATGCGGTTTGATCAGGGTCAGCGCGTGGTCAAGCATCTGCGCTTGAAGACCGATCAACGTCCCAAAGTCCGACCCGTCCTTGGCAAAAGGCAGGTCCGGATGGCGGCGCAGGGTGCCCGTGGCAGAACAGGGCGCGTCCAGAAGGATCGCATCATAGGGCCCACCCTTGAAAGATAGCGCATCACCGGCCACACATTCCGCCCGAAGCTTCATCCGCTCAAGGTTCTCTGCAACTCGTTGAAGACGCCGTTCGGAAAGATCAAGCGCCGTCACCTCGGCCCCGGCTGCTGCCATTTGAAGTGTTTTGCCACCGGGCGCCGCGCAGAGATCGAGCACGGCCTCACCGGGCTGTGGCGCCAGCAGGCGCACCGGCAAGGCAGCGGCGGCATCCTGAACCCACCAAGCACCTTCAGCATAGCCCGGCAGGGCCGAGATCTGACCGGACGCTTCAAGCCGCACCGATCCCGTCGGCAGTACCTTACCACCCAGTTTCCCAGCCCAGCTTTCCGGATTTTCACGAACCGTCAGGTCCACCGCTGCCCCTGCAAAATGCGCCTTCTCCATAGCTGAAATCGCCCCGTTCCCCCAGGCAGACACCAGCGGTCCACGCAACCAGTTGGGCATTCGGGGAATGCGCAGGTCTTTCCAGGGACCCACACCCTCTTCGGCCACACGGCGTAGGACAGCATTGATCATGCCCTTGTACTGCCGGTTGCGGGAATGGCGGTTTGCGATGGCCACCCAGTCATCCACGACGCCGTAAGCCGATCCGCCCTGGCATAGCTCTACCGTACCAAGACGCAGGATATTGCGCACCGGAATGGGCGGGCGTTTGCGTAGATAGCGGTCGAGCAACCTGTCAGCGCGCTCCAGCCCACGCAGCACATCCACCACCAGCCGTTGTGCACGTGCACGATCCTGCGGATCAAGCCGATCCATCGCCCCCCGGTCTAGCATGTCAGAGAGTTGGCGATGCTCGATCAGAACACCATCAAGGAGGCGCAAGGCCATTTTGCGGGCGCTGGCGGGCGTTTCAGTCATCAACTCATCCTTGGCGATTGCATAGGCGCGGCATATATCAGGGCGGTAGTTTCTACGAAAGGCCTGGCATGGAACGCGATATCAAGGACCTCCCGCCCGCAGCACAGCGCGCATTAGCCGAGGCAGAAGAACGCCGCAAACAGGCAGAGGCCGTGGAACGACCCAAGGAGTTGGGCGGTCGCAAGGGGCCTGAGCCTGTGCGTTACGGCGATTGGGAAAAGGGCGGTTTGGCGATCGACTTCTGACGAGGATCAGCGCAGCACAAGATCTGCAAACTGGCCTGTACCTTTGTCAGAAATAAAGCGTACGGTACGGCCCTGAAGTTTCACCGCTTGACAGTTCGGGCCAAGATCGCGTTTTCCCCAGTAGAGATCACGACAGAAATATCCTGCCTGCCAGCGCCATGCACCTGACACGCTGCGTCCAAAGGCACTACCATCGATCTTTCCGTCAGGCGTGACAACAAGGTTTATTCCGAACCGGGTCAATTCACGACCGTTCATCAAAGATACAAACGTGTCCCGTTTGGTTACGTTAACGAACTCCTCCGCGTTGGCGGGGGTCACGAAGAGCGCTGCGAGGACAGCAAAAACGGTGGCGCGCATAATTTTTTTCCTGCGATGTTAATGGTGATACGCAGTTTGGGTGCGATTGGATCATAGATACCTTCAGTATCAGCGGACATCTGCCGGGTTTGGCATACTGGGGTGAAATCCCCGCCTCATTCTGAGGGTTTGAGGCCCAACACGTCCAGCATATCAAATTCGCCCGGCTTGCGCCCCTGCCCCCAAAGTGCCGCCTTGAGCGCGCCTCGGGCAAACACCGCCCGGTCCGAGGCGACATGGCGCAGGGTGATCCGTTCCCCGTCAGCAGCAAAGAGAACATCATGTTCACCCACGATGTCGCCGCCGCGAATTGCGTGAAACCCGATCTGGCCACGTTCCCGGGCACCCGTAATTCCATCCCGCGCGCGGTCTGCCACATCGTTTAGAGACACGCCCCGACCCTGAGCCGCAGCCTCCCCCAGCATAAGCGCCGTACCCGAAGGTGCGTCAACCTTACGGTTGTGATGTGCCTCGATTACCTCGATGTCGTAATCCTCATCCAGCGCTGCTGCCACCTGACGGGTCAATTGCACGAGAAGATTGACGCCAAGGCTCATATTTCCTGCGCGCACGATGGTGGCATGTCGGGCTGCAGCCTTGATTTTGGCCAGATCATTCTCGGTCATGCCTGTCGTACCTATCACGTGCACACAGCGCGCCTGCGCTGCCAGAGCGGCGAACGTCACGGTGGCGGAAGGGGTCGTGAAATCCAGAACGCCGTGCGCCTGGGAGATAACCTCCAACGGGTCATCGCTGACCTTCACTCCAAGCGTCGCGCCACCCATCGCCTCGCCGAGGTCACACCCGATCCAGTGGTGGCCCGGCCGCTCCAGCGCACCGATCAGGCGGGCCGCGGGCGAGGCCATGATCGTTTCAACCAGCATCTGCCCCATACGGCCTGATACCCCCGTCACTGCCATCCCCGGAAGATCTGTCATTTCTTCAATCCTTCTCACCTGCCCCTCCCTAGCGCAGGGAAGAACGCTTGGCAAAGGATCACGGACGCCTTAGATGCAGGGACATGGCAAAGAACAAGTTTCATGATGGTCCCGGCCCCTCGCAGCGGCAATTGCGTGTTGGCGAACTGATACGGCGAACCTTGTCAGAGGTTCTGGCGCGCGGTGACGTACATGACCCAGAACTGAACCGCTTATCGGTCACGGTAGGAGAGGTCACGACATCCCCTGATCTGAAAATCGCCACGGCCTATGTTCTTCCCCTTGGCGGGGAGGGGCGGGAAGACGTAATCAGCCTTTTGGCCCGCAACAAAAGCGAACTGCGTCGAATCATCGGCAAGAAGCTGGCGCTGAAGTACGCCCCCGACCTGCGCTTCAGGATTGATGAGACGTTTGATCGGCTGGATGAGACACGTCGCCTCTTTTCGCAGGATGATGTGCGCCGGGATCTCAATGACTAGGCTGGTGCGCTGGATCGCTGCGTTAGTCATGCTGGGCAGCCCAGCGGCGGCGCTTGAGTGCCGGTCCGTCACTTACGCTGGTCAGGATTACACGATCTGCCACCTATCGATGGCTGAAACTGATCTGCGCCTTTTTCTTGATGATCCGGAAAGCGGCAAGCCGTTGGGCAGTTTCCGCAATGTCGAAGATGGTCTGAGGGAAGAGGGAATGACGCTGATCTTCGGGATGAATGCGGGCATGTATCATGCCGATCGCAGCCCCGTTGGCCATTACGTACAGGACGGCAAAGAGCAGGCCCCGCTGATCACATGGGATGGGCCGGGGAATTTTGGGCTGTTGCCAAACGGGGTATTCTGCATCGGCGGGGATTGGGCGCAGGTCTATGAAACTAAGCGGTTTGATCGCAAAGCCCCTGCCTGCCAGTTTGCCACGCAATCGGGGCCAATGCTGGTCATTGACGGGCAGTTGCACCCAAGGTTCCTGATCAATTCCGATAGCCTGTACATCCGTAATGGGGTTGGTACCTCGAAAGATGGGAAAACTGTTTGGTTTGCCATCTCCGAGGCGCCCGTGAACTTCTACAGTTTCGGCACGCTTTTCCGGGATTACCTGAAGGTTCCGCAGGCGCTTTATTTTGATGGCAATATCTCTCGTCTCTACGCGCCAGGCATCGGGCGACATGATGCAGGCTTTCCGATGGGGCCGATTGTCGGTGCCGTGGTCCCTACGGGTGATTGACGCCGAAGCCTTGGATTGGTAGCCCGCAATCCTCTTTCATCACGAGGATCAATAAGGCATGGGACGCAAGCGCAAGGGCCGCGATATCTCGGGTTGGTTAATTGTCGACAAACCCGCTGGGATCACATCGACGGCAGCGGTCTCAAAGGTGCGGTGGGCGTTGCAGGCCAAGAAGGCCGGCCATGCGGGCACGCTTGATCCCGCCGCCACTGGCGTTCTGGCTGTCGCTCTGGGAGAGGCGACAAAAACCGTGCCATTCGTGACGGATGCCATGAAAGCTTATGAGTTCTCCGTCCGCCTTGGGCAGCAAACCAACACCGACGATGCCGAGGGACAGGTGATTGCAACCTCAGACACCCGCCCGGATGATGCGACGATCAAGACAGCCCTGTCGGGGTTTCTTGGCGATATTGAGCAGGTTCCGCCACAATATTCCGCAGTCAAGATTGATGGGCAACGCGCCTACAAGCTGGCGCGTGAGGGTGAGGATGTAGAGATTGCCGCGCGACCCTTGTGGGTAGAGGAGTTGCTACTAACAGACCGGCCTGATGCCGATCATGTCACGCTTGAGATGGTTTGCGGCAAGGGCGGCTACGTTCGGTCCATCGCTCGGGATTTAGGGCATGTTCTGGGTTGTCACGGGCACGTCGCTTGGCTGCGCCGGACATGGTCCGGCCCCTTCAGAGCGGAAGATGGGTTGAGCCTTGAGGCAGTAGATGAATTGGCACACACACCAGATCTGGACGCACATCTTCTGCCGCTGGAAATCGGGCTTGAGGATTTGCCCCAGGTTACCTGTACCGAGGGCGCGGCCGCCCGGTTGCGTAATGGCAATACCGCACCTGTTGTCGCGGCAGACGTTGCGTTCGGGGATGAATGCTGGGCCTCTTGCGGGGGACGGCCTGTGGCAATTGGACGGTTCCGGGCCGGAACGCTGGACCCCTCTAGGGTTTTCAATCTGCCGTTGGCGGAGGGTGAGGCGTGAGCACGCCTGACGATCTGCACGACCCCGGTGGCAAAGTTCGTCTAAAATTGCCAGACGGTGTGATTGGGGGGGCGCAGTTTTCGGCCTGTGGACGATACCGGCAGGCCCTGACGCGGGATTGGACGGCAGAAGGAACCAGCCCGCGCGCGATTCTTTTCGTCGGCATGAACCCGTCGGTGGCAGGTGCCGAGGTCTCGGACCCGACATGCCATAGGGAGCTGATGTTTGCCCGCGACTGGGGCTTTTCGCGCTATCTGAAGGGCAATGTGCTGGATTGGCGGGCTACCTCGCCACGCGACATCCCCCATGACCCGGCGGAGGCTTGCAGCGCCGAGAACATTCCGGCCCTGCGCGACATGGCGGATGAGGCAGAGTGGATCATCATGGCCTTCGGCAAGTTGCACACGCGCCATCACAGAGTGTTGCAAGTCGTACTAGAGGCGATGACAGAAAGTGGTAAGCCACTCAAATGCCTAGGGCTGAACAAGGACGGATCGGCCAAGCATCCACTCTACCTGCGCAAGGACACGAAGCCGATGGATTTCCCGCGGCCAGAGTGAGCCAGCAAACGCGTAATTTTAAAGATTTCAGGACCCAAAAACCGAAAAGGGCGCCACTTGGGCGCCCTTTGAATGTTTGTTGAGCAAGGTTACTGGTTACTCATCAGCCTCAAGCGAAAGGGCCACGAAGCGTGGTTCGCCAGCACGGCGGACCAGAAGCAAGATGGACTTGCGTCCTGCATCTTTCGCCTCAGCGATACGATCTTCCAGATCGGCCACGCCACGCAGCTTTTGCTGACCGGCCTCAGTGATCACATCACCGGCGCGCATGCCTTTCTCATAGGCTTCCGACAGGCTGTCGACATCTTTTACCACTAAACCCTCGGCATCGCTGGCCAGTTCCAGCTGTTCGCGAAGTTCGGCATCGAGCGGGGCCAGCGTCAGACCAAGCATGATCTCTTCCAATGGCTCACTGCTTTCGTCATTGCCCGGCTGTGCAGCAGGGATCGCGCCTTCGGCCACTTCGCGGCGACCCAGCGTGACTTTCAGCGTCTGCGTCTTGCCATCGCGGAACACGACAACACGGACGGTCTTGCCCACCTCGGTGTTGCCCACCTGACGGACCAGGCCGCGTGTGTCCGACACGTCGATACCGTCGAAGCTAACAATCACGTCACCGGCCAGCATTCCCGAATCGAGGGCTGGACCATCCGGCACATCCGTGACCAGTGCGCCAGACGCCGTCTCAAGCCCCACGGCTTCAGCTACGTCATCGGTCACATCCTGAATACGAACACCCAGCCAGCCGCGGCGGGTTTCGCCATATTCACGCAGCTGGTCGACAACCCGAGTTACCACGTTGGACGCCATCGAAAATCCAATGCCGATGGATCCACCCGTCGGGCTGAGAATTGCCGTGTTCACGCCCACGACTTCACCATCAAGATTGAACAGCGGACCACCAGAGTTACCGCGGTTAATCGCGGCATCGGTCTGGATATAGTCATCGTAGCTGCCACTTAGCGCGCGGTTGCGGGCCGAAACTATACCAGCGCTGACTGAAAAGCCCTGACCCAGCGGGTTACCTACCGCAATAACCCAGTCACCGACACGGGCCGTGTCGCTGTCGCCAAGCCTGACAAAAGGCAGCGGTTCGTCCGTTTCGACTTTCAAGAGAGCGATGTCGGTCTTGGGGTCTGTACCAACCAGCTTGGCTTCGAGCTCTTCTCCGGTGAAAAACTCGATGATGATCTCATCGGCGGCTTCGATCACGTGATTATTGGTTACAACAAAACCGTCCTCCGAAATCACAAAACCCGACCCCAAAGCCGAGCTCCGGCGGGGACGGTCGCCATTTCGATCCTGAAATTCGCGGAAAAAATCCTCGAACGGGGAGCCTTCGGGCACGATCGGGGATTGATCGGTGCTAGAGGACACAACGGTAGAAGTGGTGATATTCACCACCGCCGGGCTGACCCTTTCGGCCAGATCGGCAAAGCTTTCGGGACGTGCCTGCGCGGCAATCGCCTGTGCAATGATCAAGGCTGTTGCTAGAATGCTGACCCATAAAGCCCGCAACGGGATGCGCTGATCAAGGGAGAGAGTGCTTACATGTGCTGTCACTGAATAAATCCTTCGGTTTCTCTGACGCAAAAGGCCAGATGCAACTTGTTCCTGATCCAGATGTAGGAACGCGTGGGCCATTCGCAAAGTCCATCCAAGATTGTCACGGCCATTTGAACGCTTTGTTACATACCCAGCGCGTGCGCACACCATACGAAAACAGTGCCCAATGCCAGTGATCCAAGCCCCAAAAGTCGCCTTGTTTCATTGGGCATTGCGCGTAAAGCCTCAAGCAGTTGCTCTACAAGCGAAGGGGCCAGTGCGTACACCAGCCCCTCAACAATCAGCACCAGCCCAATGGCTAGAAGTACAACACTCATAGTCAGGTCAGACCCGTCATTGCGCCGCAGGCGTAGATACGCCATTGGCCGCAGCACCCTGATCCGACCGAAGGTAGTTGAAAAATTCCCCATCTGGCGAAATCACCATGGAAGAGTTCGACCCCGGCAGCGCCTTCCGATAGGCGTTCAAGGAGCGGTAGAACTCAAAGAATTCTGCATCAGCGCCAAATGCATCGGCAAAGATCGCGTTTCGGCGGGCGTCGGCCTCACCTCGGATGATCTCTCCATCCCGGCGAGCGTCCGATACAATCTCGACATTTGTTCTGTCGGCCTGGGCCCGAACCCGCTGGGCGGCTTCGTTACCGCGCGCAATCTCGTCGGCGGCTTCACGTTCCCGTTCCGCGCGCATTCTTGCAAAGGTCGCATCAAGGTTTTGGCTCGGCAGGTCAGTGCGTTTGAGACGCACGTCGATGATCTCAACCCCCAGTTCAGAGGCCTGTGTAACGGCACCATTTCGGATGCGCAGCATCAGTGCGGCACGATCCGAACTCAGGATATCGTTTGAAGCCACAGAGCCAAGAACTTCCCGTGTCTGGGCGCGGAGGATCGAATCCAATCGATCCTCCGCAGCGGCAATGCCACCGACACCCACGGCCTGACGGAATTGTTCCACATCTGTGATCCGGTAACGCGCGAAGGCATCAACCACGAGGCGTCGATCGTCCAGCGGCGTAACTTCCAGCGGGTCGATGTCGCGGCTCAGGATACGGTCGTCATAGCGCACGACCTCTTGGATCAGAGGTAGCTTGAACGCAATGCCTGGATCCTCCTTTACGTTGATCACACGACCAAACTGAAGCACCAGCGCCTTTTCGCGTTCATCCACGATGAACACGGCCGACAAGGCTGTTGCGATGATCACCGCGAGAATAGGCAGAAGATATGTGGATTTCTTCATCTTACTGTCCTCCGGTCTGCGGGCGACGCAGTTCATTCAGCGGCAGGTAAGGTACGACACCTTGCGACCCTGCGGCGCTGTCATCGAGAATAATTTTGTCCATATCACCAAGCACGTCTTCCATCGCTTCCAGATAAAGACGCTTACGGGTCACTTCCGGGGCCTTCTGATACTCGCCCAGAACGGCAGTAAAACGGCTGGCTTCACCTTCGGCTTCGTTCACAACCTGAGCACGGTAGGCTTCGGCCTCTTCTAGTGTCTGGGCGGCTTCACCTCGGGCCTCAGCGAGAACACGGGCGGCGTAGGCATCCGCCTCTTTCTCGAGCCGGTCACGTTCCTGTTCGGCGGCCTGAACGTCGCGGAAGGCGTCGATCACCTGCTGCGGCGGGTCGGCCTTGTCAAAGTTTACACGGATAATGTTCACGCCGCTGTCATAGCTGTCCAAAGTCAACTGGATCAGATCCTCAAGCCGTGACGCAATGACACCCCGGTCCCTGTTCAGGATGGGGGCGAGGTTCGACTGGGCGATAATCTCACGCATCGCCGATTCCGACACCGCGCGAATGGTTTGACGCGGGTCCCGCAGGTTGAAGAGGAACTTGGCCGGATCGTTGATGTTCCAGACCACTTGGAAATCGATATCAACGATGTTTTCATCACCTGTCAGCATCAGGCCCGCCTCGGACCCACGACCACCGACGCCGATATCTTCGTTCTGTTCGCGCGTGACCGGTAGTTTCTCATAAGTTACTAAGGGCCATGGCGCAAAGTTCAGACCGGGATTGGCCGTGCGGTAATATTCACCGAGGAACAATTCAACCGACTGCTCTTCAGGGCGAACAGTATAGAAACTGGCTGTCGCCCAGAGAATGACCGCAACCAATCCGCCTATTAGGAAAGTGCCTCGACCGAATTTTGGTCCGTCACCGCCACCATCGGCACCGTTGCCGCGGCCGCTCCCGCCACGACCGCCCATCAGGACGCGTAACTGGTCCTGACCCTTGCGCACCAGCTCATCAATCTCGGGCATCTGCTGCGGACGTTCGGGGGGACGTCGACCACCCCGGTTGCCACGGCGATCGTCGCCGTCATCGCCGCCCGAATTTCCGCCGCCCCAAGGGCCGCCAGAATTTCCAGCCATGTAAACTCTTCCTTTGTTAAAACCGTCCTCAAAGACGCTTGTGTCTAAACTGTGTAGCGCGCCGCATTTTTCAAGCGCTTCTGACCGGGGCCTTCAGTGTCACGATTTCCTCGGACATGGTAGGGTGAACTGCTACTGTACGGTCAAAATCCTCTTTTGTTGCGCCCATTTTGACAGCAATACCTGCCAATTGGATCATTTCGCCCGCCCCCGGCGCGACGATATGACAACCCAGAACCTTGCGCGTGGCCTGGCTGACGATCAGTTTCATCAGAACCCGCGCAGAGCGCCCAGCAAAGCTTTGCTGCATCGGCTTGAAGGAGGTAGCGTAAACGTCAATCGGTTCCTGATCACGCGCTTCTTCCTCGCTCAGTCCCACGGTGCCCATCTCTGGCTGTGTGAAGATCGCTGTGGGGATAAGGGTGTGGTCAACCGGGGTAGGATTACCGTTAAACACAGTTTCGACAAAAGCCATCCCCTCACGGATTGCCACGGGCGTCAGGTTCACGCGGTCTGTCACATCGCCAATCGCATAGACGGAGGGCACATGGGTCTGGCTGTATGCATCCACCAGGATCTCCCCCCGACGGCCCAGCTTCACGCCTGCGTTTTCCAAGCCCATATTACTAGTGTTGGGACCGCGGCCAGTGGCAAACATGACCTGCTCGAACACGCGCTTGGTGCCGTTAGTGGCCTTCACGCGGTAGCCGCCCTCAACCGGGGTCATCTCAAGAATATTGGTGCCAAGGCGCAGGTCGATACCGTTTTGTATCATTTCCTCGGCCACAAGGCCGCGCGCCTCTTCATCGAAGCCACGCAGGATTTGTGCGCCCCGATAGTACTGGCACACTTCGACACCGAGTCCGTTCATGATGCCCGCAAACTCACACGCAATGTAGCCACCGCCAACAATGAGCAAGGATGCGGGCAATTTTTCGAGGTTGAACATGTCGTCGCTGACAAGCCCATGTTCGGCCCCCGGGAGATCGGGGCGCATGGGATGGCCGCCGGTGGCGACAAGGATGTGCTTTGCCGTGAAGCGCTCTCCGCTCGATAGCTCGACCGTATGCGGGTCGGTCAGGACGGCGCGGGCGTCGTAGGTGGTGACCCCATTGCTGTTCAAAAGCTTGCGATAGACGCCTTCAAGCCGGTCGAGTTCGGCGTTCAGCTTGGTCTTGAAGACATCCCAGTCAAACTCGCCGGCATGCACCGTCCAGCCATAAGATTGCGCATCCTCGAAATGGCCAGAGTATTCACTGGCAAAGACCATCAGCTTTTTTGGAACACAGCCACGGATCACGCAGGTGCCGCCATAGCGGTCATCCTCAGCCAGGGCGACCTTTGCACCAGTCTGCGCAGCTACCCGCGCGGCGCGCACCCCACCGGAGCCACCACCGATCACGAAGAGATCGTAGTTAAACGTCATGTCATTTTCGCCTTAGTCTTGCAGGTCCGAGAAAAGGTTTTCAGCTTCCAAAAAATCAAGCTGGTCTTTTTCCACGGTTCCCTCGTTGATATCGCGGGTTTCGACACGGCCATCGGCATGGCCAAGCACGACAATATCGCAGATATCCATGAAAAGCCCATTTTCAACCACGCCTGGGATCTGGTTGAGCACGTTGGCCAGCTGCCGGGAATTACCGATCCGGCCAAGATGCAGATCGAGAATATAGTTGCCCTCATCCGTTACAAAAGGATGCGCGCCGTTCATACGCAGCGTGGTATCGCGGCGCAGGACATCCATGCTGATCAGGAATTCCTCTATCAGGCTCTTGGTGGTCTGCCAGCCAAATGGGATCATCTCAACCGGCAGAGGGAATGAGCCGAGCGTGCTCACCTCTTTGCCAACATCTGCAATCACGATCATCTGGTCACTGGCGGTGGCCACGATCTTTTCCTGCAATAGCGCGCCACCACCGCCCTTGATAAGGTTCAGCTCACCATCAAATTCATCCGCCCCGTCGATTGTGATGTCGAGCCACTTGGCTTCATCCAGACTGATCACCTCGATGCCCACATCACGGGCCAGTTCTGCAGTGCGGGTGGATGTAGGCACGCCCTTGATCCGCAGGCTGTCGTCGCGCACCAGCTCTCCAAGGCAGCGCACCATCCACGCCGCCGTGCTGCCGGTGCCGAGCCCGACGCGCATGCCGTCTTCTACGTAATCAACGGACTGTTTCGCCGCGACGAACTTAGCCTTGTCGATAGGTGACAGTTCTCCGGACATGGCAGGCCCTCCCAAAGGTGTGAAAGTATTTATAAAAGACTTGGCCCACCGGTGCGAGAGGCAATCGCGTGGTTGGATATCGTTCAACCGGGACCATGACCAAACAGCCTCAGGAAAAACGGCGTTCTGCCCCCATCGCGCATTTGGCGCCAGGGCCTATACACACTGGGAAACTTAAAGCCATAAGAATGAGGGCACTGGCATTCGCTTCTTTCTGGTCAAAAATACCTGCAGCGCATCATCTGCCAAATGGCAAGGACATCAGGTCAGGGTGTCCAGCCTACCAAGATTTCAGAGGTGGGGCGTCAACACTGACCGCATCCGGCATCTTCGCGTTGAATCCCTGTCGCTCTGCAAACAGAAAGAGCCAGACGGTGGACAAAAGCAGGATGAGCGTACCAGTATTCAATGGGAACCCTCCGATCGTGAAGAATAGTCCGGGTACGCTACGACCTGGCCGTAAATTCGCGGTTAAATCGCACGCAGCGGGTCAATTGTCGCATTCAGGCGGGTTGCAAGCGATTGCCTGCCTTATCCCAACGCCATGACTGACCGCTATCGCCTTCACTGGTTTCCCGACAACGCCTCCCTCGTGATTCGCCTCGCACTTGAGCATTTGAGCCTTCCCTATGATACGGTGTTGGTGGATCGCCGGGTTCGGGCGCACAAGGCAGCGGACTATCTCAGGATTAACCCAACCGGGCTGATCCCAGCGCTGGAAACACCGGATGGCGCGCTCTTTGAAACGGCAGCCATTCTGCTTTGGTTGGCCGACCGTCACGGCGCGATGGCCCCGGGCCCAGGTGATGCGGAGCGGGGCGCGTTTCTGAAACACCTCTTTTTCACGTCCAACACCCTGCATATCGCTGCACGGATGCGATTTTATCCCGATCAGTTCGTTGGCACGCACAACGCGGCCCAGACCCATCTACGCGCGCACCTGGCCAGTGAAATCCAGCGCCACCTCGACATTCTTAATGCTGCCTATGGCGCCAAGGCCTCGTGGATGGGCGCAGCAGACCTTTCTGTGCTTGATGTCTACCTGGCCTGCATCTGTCGATGGATCGCACTTTACCCCAAGGACGAGGTGAAAGCGTGGTGCAAAATTACGCGCTGGCCGTTTTTGCACGATATGATGGCGCGTCTTGAGACTTGCGATTGCACACAGGCGGCGATACTTGCGGAGGGTCTTGGACCACATCCATTCACCAAGCCGGATTATCCTTTGATGCAACAAAGCAGCCTTCCGTGATGTTTCTTTCGGTTTTTGATATGTTTAAGGTGGGCATCGGCCCGTCCTCGTCCCACACGATGGGGCCTATGGTGGCCGCCGGGCGGTTCCTAGACATGATGCGCAGCTCTCCGTTCGAATTTCACGGACTGCGCGGATCTCTGCATGGTTCTCTTGCCTTTACAGGCGTCGGCCATGCCACAGACCGCGCCACAATCCTCGGGCTCGCCGGGTTCATGCCCGACAGCTATGATCACGAGAAGGCCGAGGCCGAGCTTGAGACCATCCGCAACACGCAGTTGGTCACACCCCCTGGTCTACCGGAACTGGCTTTTAACCCGCGCGAAGACCTTGTCTTTGATTTCGGTCCCAACCTCCCTGGGCACGCTAACGGGATGATCCTTGCCGCCACCGATCGGCAGGGCGACGTAATCCTGCAGGAGACATTCTACTCCATCGGCGGCGGCTTCGTGATGACCGAGGCAGAACTGGCCGCAGGGCGCAACACCGATGAGGGTGATCCCGTACCCTATCCTTTCAAAAGCGCGGCCGAGATGCTGGAGATGGCCACCACCAGCGGCAAGAGCATTGCCGAAATGAAAAAGGATAACGAAATCTCACGCGGAGGACCGGACAATCTGCGATCCGGCGTCGCGCGGCTTTGGGAAGTGATGGACGCCTGCATAGAGCGCGGCCTGCACACCGATGGCGAGTTGCCGGGTGGCCTTCAGGTGCGCCGTCGCGCCAAGGGCATTCACGATGCGCTGCTGGAGGAGCGTGGCAACAATATCGGCGCGCCGCATCTGATCAATGACTGGATCAGCGTTTACGCCATGGCCATCAATGAGGAAAACGCCGCAGGCGGGCAGGTTGTGACCGCCCCCACCAACGGGGCGGCAGGTGTTGTTCCGGCTGTTATAAAATACTGGCTTGAACATGTGCCCGGCGCATCCGAACGTAATATCGAGACCTTCCTGCTGACCGCCTCTGCTATCGGTGGGCTGGTGAAGTTTAACGCCTCGATCTCGGGCGCCGAAGCGGGGTGCCAGGCAGAGGTGGGCAGCGCAGCCGCCATGGGCGCCGCGGGTCTTGCCGCTGTGCTGGGTGGCACACCAGAGCAGATCGAAAACGCTGCTGAGATAGCGCTGGAGCATCACCTTGGCATGACATGCGACCCGGTCAAGGGGTTGGTTCAGGTGCCGTGTATCGAGCGTAATGGCCTTGGCGCCATCAAGGCCGTCAGCGCGGCCAGCCTTGCAATGCGCGGGGACGGCCAGCACCTTGTCCCACTAGATGTCTGTATCGAGACGATGCGGCAGACCGGACTCGATATGAGTGAGCGTTACAAGGAAACATCGCTCGGCGGGTTAGCCGTTAACGTGCCAAACTGCTGATGGAGCGCCCGGCCCGCACCCGTATGGGCCTGCTGTTGATGATGGGCTTTGCGCTTTTTGCACCAGTGATGGATGCAATGGCCAAGCTGATTGGGGATAGTGTCGCGGTGGCTCAAATCGCTACCATACGCTTTGTGGCGCAAAGCATCCTTCTTTTGCCCCTCGTCATCCTCTTTGGCTGGCTGCACAAACCTGATCTCAAGGAAATTGGGTTACACCTGATACGAGCCGCGTTACTGCTGATCGCAACGGGTTTCTTTTTCACCGCACTGCGCTATTTACCGATGGCCGAAACGATCTCTATCTTCTTCGTCGGACCGTTCTTTGTCCTACTTCTGGGTAGGCTCTTTCTTGGGGAACAAGTAGGTGCGCGGGGCTACGCCGCCTGTGCAATGGGCTTCACCGGCGCACTCTTCATAATTCGGCCAGGTTTCACCTCCGTGGGCCCGGCGGCCCTCTTTCCTGTTGTAACAGCAGTAACGTTTGCCATCTATCTGGTCCTGACGCGCAAAATGGCGATCCGGATGCATCCCTTGGCGATGCAGGTCTATACCGGCTTTGCCGCACTTGCGCTGGCCCTGCCGGTCCTGTGGGTCTTTGAAGGGTCAGGCGTTCATGCGCTTGATCCGGTCTGGCCGGATCGTGATACGGCGCTAAAGCTGGTTATTCTGGGTGTGGTGGCCACATTCAGCCATGTGATGGTCAGCTATTCGCTGTCGATGGCGCCAGCCTCTGTCGTGGCTCCGGTCCAATACCTAGAAATTGTAAGTGCGACGATCCTTGGCTTCTTCCTGTTTGGCGATATTCCGGGGCCCTACACCTATGTGGGCGTGGCCCTGATCGTGGGCGCGGGGTTCTACGTTGTGGTTGGGCAGACTGGCGCAACACCGCGCAAGACGGCAAAAACGTGAGTTACCTGACACGGCCTGTGTCGGCCTACCAGCCTGATGGGCGGGCCATGAACGCCGCGACAGCATCCTCGAAATACGCGCGCGGCAGGATCATCAGCATCTTGGGCGCGGTCACGGATATGTCGAGTGGCCCGGTCGCGTGATTGGAGGTGCTGATCTGCCCATCCGGCGCACATAGCAGCCCATTAATCGGCCACTCAAGCCCGTCTGATACCCCCTCAACCGCGCCAAGTGGAAACAAGGACACTGGCGTGCCGGGGGGCAGATTGAGTTGCAGCGAAGGCGGACAAAGAAACACGACATCTTCCTGCCCCAGCAGGATGCAGCGCTTGGTTGGAAAGCGCACCAGCGCGTTGAACACCGCCAGTTGATGATCGATGCGCGCCCCGGTAAAGCCCACACCGACAAAGAGAGGCGCTGATACCTCCCGCAAACATTTCTCAAAATCTGTGCTGTCCTGTTCGGCAATCCGGTGGAGGCTCTCTGGCGGTAAGGACGCGAGGGTTGTATCGGAGACGGAATCAAAATCGCCGATCACGGCGCTTGGCCTATATCCCATGGACAGCGCTTTGTTAGCACCACCGTCAGCTGCGATCAGCCGGGGTGCCACGGACAGGGCCTGATTGATGCACCCGTCAAAGAGGTCTCCCCCACCGATCAACGTGACTGGTGAAGATTCGTGAACAATCACTTTCAATCCGCCGAAATTGTCCCGTGTTTAAGAAATAGAACACATTCTAAACACCAAATGATACGGTAAAGTTCCAAGAATCGGGCATTTTCGGCCCCTTACCTCGTTGTACACCACTCGATGCGGGCAAGTAATGCGAGTAAACAAAATGGTAAACAACAGCAAAATTCTTACTGTTTCATACGGTACCTTCTCTTGCACCCTTGAAGGGTTTGACGACTCCTTCGACACAATGAAGGCGATTGCTGAGTATTTCCGGGACTTGGCAGCGGACGACCGTTATTTTGGCGCTGAGCCGCCCACCCCCGATGCCGAGTTAATGGCGCGTATCGCGGAACGTGAAGTAGCCCGCCACGTGGAAGCACGTGAAGAACGGGGCAAGATTGTTCTGCGCGCCGATGAACCCGCTGCCAGCATGCCTACTCTGGAAACACCCGCCTCGGAAACGGCAAATGCCGCAAGCTTCACGCCCGAACCTGTTGAAGAACCGGTTGAGGAGGCTGCCAAGGAAGGAGCCTTGGTCGACGAACTTATGGCTGAAGCTGAAGAGGTAGCAGCTCCTTTAGAAGACCTTGAGAACGAGCCCGCAGAGAGCGTTGAGGCACCCGAGGTAGAAACAGAGCCTGAAGCTGAGCCTGAACTTGAGACCCAAGTCGAGGTTGAGGCGAAAACAGAATACGAACTTGATCTGTCTGTACTAGAAGTTGAAACAGCAAATGCTGAGGTCACGTCCGACGAAACCGCGGTAGCTGCCGAGGACGAGGATGACAACAGCGTAGCAGCTCGCCTGCGGCGCATCCGTTCAGTCGTGGCAAAGGGTGAAAGTGATCTGGAACAGTCCGGCTTTTCCGAAGACGAACATGCTCAGGATTTCCTGGCCGACACGGTTGCTGATATTGACGCCGCCCTTGCCGCCGACGATCTGACGGATCTTGAGGATGCCGAGCCAATGAGTCTTGGAGGCACAGAGGCCAGCGTGGATACTCTCACCGAGATCCTCGCGCAGGATGATGCAAGCGAAGAGGACGACGCGCTTGAAGAAGAAACGATCTCCATTCCTGACTTGGACAGAGATACCCTTTCCCAGCTTCTGGCAGACGCGGTTCCCGATGATGACGAAGCCATTGAAGAGCCTGTGCTTCAAGGGGATATCGAGGACAATGACGACGAAGAGACCCTTGATACGCCCTTGCGGGCGCGCGTGATCAAGATGAAGCGTAGCGATTTCGAAGCTGCGATGGAAAAGGGTCAGCTGGAAGAGGAGGAGGATGCGCTCGACGTTGCATATACCGACGACCCCGAGCTTTACAAAGATAGTGTGCCAGAAGGCCGCCCCTTGCCACGGCGCGTGGCATCGTCGCTGAATGCGGAAGACGAAGCGGAACTGCAAAAAGAGCTGGATGCGGTAGCCGCAGAGCTGCGCAACTATGATGAGACAGGTGAGGCCAAAGCAGACGCAGAACATTACGACGACGAAACCGAATATGAAGAGGCGCCCGAATGGCAGGGCAACCCACGCGAGACGCACTCACTGCGAACCAAAAGCAAGTTGCTCACAGATGAAGACGACCAGGCGATGTCGCGGCTTTTCGATGACGCGCAGACCAAATTTGCCGCGCCCGAATCTAACCGTCGCCGGACCGCGATCCGCCATCTGCGCGCGGCGGTCGAGGCGAATACAGCCGAAACCAATGCGGGCAGCAAACTGCGCGAAGAGGCCAGCGAAGATCCCTACCGGTCCGATATTTCCGATGTCGTACGGCCAAGCCAGCTGCGCGACGACGTGGTGCCTTCTTCCGAGGGTATCGCCAGATCACGTAATCGGCCCCGCCGCCCGGCAGAAGCCCGCCCCGCGCCGCTCAAGCTGGTGGCGGAACAGCGTATCGACACGCCGCGCGAACCTGTTCGCCCGCGCCGCGTTTCGACCGCACAGCATGCGGATAATGACAATGGGGTAGAAAACAACGAGGGTTTCGTTGAGTTCGCGGAAGAAATTGGCGCTTCGAACCTGTCAGAGCTTCTGGAAGCTGCAGCAGCCTACATGTCAGATGTTGAAGGTCGGGTCCAATTCTCGCGCCCAATGCTGATGGGCAAGCTTAAAGAGGCAACGGCAGATGAGTTCTCACGCGAGGACGGGTTGCGAAGCTTTGGTGAGCTTTTGCGCAACGGTAAGCTGCAAAAGCTGAAGGGCGGGCGGTTTGCCGTGACGGATGAAACAGACTACCGCTCCAACAAGCGCGACGTCAGCTGACATACCCTAAGAGCTGCTAGGTAATCCATACTCCATCCGGAAGAGCCACTTTCTTTAACGGAAAACGCCAAGAACCTTCAGATTCTTTGTGCTAGAATTTTCCAAACTCTGATGTCGCTGTCTCAAACGTGGCTCAGTTCACCATTCCTGGGTCACGCTGGATGCCCGCAAACGCCTGACGCCGCACATCACAGGGCTCTTGCCCGTATTTCTGCGAAAACCACTTCTTCATTAATGTCACATTGGAAAACCCGCATGCCACCGAAATCTCTCCCGAGGGCATCGAGGTCTGCGCTAGCAGTTTGTAAGCTCTATCCAGACGCAGATCACGGTAGATCTTAAGTGGCGTCCGCCCAAGAAGATCCCGGAACCCGCGCTCCAGCTTGCGCGGGGAGACATCCAGAAGATCCGCGATCTGTCCAACGCTCAACGTATCTTCCAAATGCTCATCCATCATCTGCAGCGCATCGCAGATCACCTGGTTGCCCTGCGCCAGTCGTTGCAATCGCCAATACTCTTCCGATCCGCAATCGGCCTGCGGCTCCATTAGGCCGAGATCACGGGCCAAGGCTACGCGCGTGAACTCTCCATCGCGGGCACCGACCAAGTCCAGCATCATTCGAATAGCCGCCACATGCCCCGTCGCGCTGCTTAGGGTGCCATTATGACAAACAGAAGCATCTACTATTTCGGGGGGGCTAGCGTCTTCTTGTACGCTTGACCTAAAATTCATGTGTACCGCCAATTGCTTGGCTGCAAGCATTCCGGCTGACAGCGGCACAAACACCGCCGATCCCACCACGCACAGATGCGCCGTATTGCGAATGGCTTTGCGCAGGATGGTCATCCCCTCCCCCAGCGGCCGCCAAGGCTGGCATGTGCCACCGATCAGGACAAGGTTCTGGTCAGGTCGGCACAAACAACCCTGATGCCCCTCAAGACCGTCCTCGGTTATGATATGGGTCCACGAATATCCCGGGCGTCCGGTCAGGCGATTGGCGCTGTTAAGGACATCGATACAGGCCTCAGACATAAAGCGCGCCGATGCGTCCTGACTGACAAAGACAAAGTCACCAACGTGACTTCGCCGCTGCGATACGAATGCATGTGTCGCGGGCCGGGCAGGCTCGAAACTTTTGAGGTACATGATCTCTCTTCCCTTTTGCTTCGGTGCGCGGTGCCCTGAATTCCGCGACTTGAATGCTCCTAGCTGATGTTTCGGATTGAGGTTTCCAGCATGTGCAGGAACGACCCCGCAGACGAGCTGGCGGAGAACAGAAGATAGCTGTCTCCTCCGGTTCTGATGATCAGAACACCCAGATATTCCATGGTCGTGCGCGCCGCATCTCCCTCGGCAAAGGCCGCTGGATGCAGATCAATGGGACAGATCCGTTCCAGCGCTGCACGTGATTTCGGACCGCTGATCTCAAGCCCAGACCAAACATCTGTTTGGTCGGTCAGATAAAGGGCCGCTTTGGTGTACTTTGCTACCGTCTCTTCGGCGTCGGGTGTTGCATGGGTAAAGACGGCAAAGGCCTGATCTGAGGACAGTCTGATAATCCGAGCGTCCCCCTTGCTGGTCTCGACTGATTTTCCCGGGTCCGGCAGATCAATGCCATAACCCGTCTTTACGGCCTTGAGTGCCTTCGCCTCATCCCCAAGGGGCAAAGCCATTGCGACAATCGACAGATCAGCCGGAGCCATAAGTGAAACACCCTCGGCCTGCATGGTATACCCAGCTAAAGGCGGGGCGGAAACTAGTTTGAAATCAACCACGTAGCCGCTCCCCTTCTGGATCAACCATGTGGGCGGAGATAATCTCAACTTCCATCTCGACCCCGTGTACCGGGCTGACCGCGCGCACAACCTCACCTTTGCGCTCATGTCCTGATTTGATGAACCCAAGCCCGATGGAATGTCCTAGGTTAGGCGACCACGCGACCGAGGTCATCCAACCTTGATCATTATCCATATTCGCCTCTTCCCCGCGGGTGATGAAATGCGATCCGGCAATCAGCTTCTGGCTACGATCCACAGGGCGGAAACCCATCAGGCGAATCGCATCATCGCGCACCATTTCTGGCCGCTGGGACAGAACGTTGCCAATGCATTCCTTCTTCTGGCTAACCATCTTGCCCAGCCCGATGTTATGCGCCGAGGTCTGGCCGTTGAGTTCATTGCCCGTGGCATGGCCTTTTTCGATCCGCATTACGCCCAATGCTTCCGTACCGTAGGGTACGGCATCGAATTCCTCACCCACTTTCATCAAACCTTCGATCATCGAATTGCCAAAGCGCGCAGGCACGGCAATCTCATAGGCAAGCTCCCCCGAAAACGAGATCCGGAAGAGGCGTGCAGGCGTGCCGCCGAAGACTGTGACCTTGCCACAAGCCATGAAGGGGAATGCTTCGTTTGAGATATCGAATCCCTTGTCCACGACCTTTCGCAACAGGTTACGAGAGTTGGGCCCAGCCACTGCAAACTGCGCCCAGCCATCAGTGGTTGAAATCAGGTGCACGTCCAGACCTGGCCAGAGGCACTGGCGCGCAAATTCCAAGCGGCGGAAGACCAATACCGCATTGGCGGTGGTCGTGGTCATTACATAGTGGTTTTCGTCTAGCCGCGCTGTCGTGCCGTCATCGTAGCAAATACCATCTTCACGCAGCATCAGGCCATAGCGGACCTTACCCACGGGCAGAGTAGAAAATGTGTTGGAGTAGACTTTGTTGAGGAATTCCCCCGCATCGCGGCCCTTGACGTCGATCTTGCCAAGCGTGGTCACATCGCAAATCCCGACCGAGGTGCGGGTCGCAAGTGCCTCGCGGTCTACACTGTCACGCCAGCCCTTCTCGCCCTCTCGGGTGTACCATTCCGCGCGCAGCCAGTTGCCGACATTGACGAAGCTTGCGCCGTTTTCCTTGGCCCATTTGTGACTGGGCGTCAGGCGGGTTGGGCGGAAATCCTTGCCGCGGGACCGACCACCTAGCGCGCCGATTGGCACGGGCGTGTAAGGCGGGCGGAAAATGGTGGTGCCAGTTTGCGGGATCGGTTTACCCGTCATCTCGGACATGATGGCAAGGGCCGGAATATTGGCCGTCTTGCCCTGATCGGTGGCCATACCAAGCGTGGTGTAACGCTTGAGGTGCTCGACTGAACGAAAGCCTTCTTGGAAGGACAGTTTCACATCCTTGACAGTCACATCGTTCTGCTGATCAAGCCAGGCGCGTTTGGTGCTTTCACGGACATGCCAAAAGGCGACGCCTTTGCTTGGCTCATCCCCGGCCTGCGGCACATCTGCCGGAGCGGGGGTGATCCCGATTTCGGAAAGCTGCGCATCGGCCACGGCCTGCCCTTCCGCCAGTGCGGCAGCCAGCGTCATCGCGCCATTCGCGGCACCTGCAACAGCCATGCCGACAGGCAGCTCGCCACCGGGGACAAAGGCGTTCAGGTCATCGCGCCACACGGGCTTACCGCGTTGGTGGCAGGTCAGGTGCACATTGGGGTTCCACCCACCAGAGACAGCCAGACCATCTACAGGGATCGTGATGCCGTTGGTGGTTAGCACAGATTTCAGACCTTTTCGGCCAACCGTGTCAACAATGCTTTGCCCCCTGATATGGCGCACGCCGGGTAGGTTCACTGGCGCATCAGCATCGCGGCAATCCACAATGGCAGGCACATTGACACCTGCGGCCAAGAGATCGGCCGCCGTGCGCCAGCCATCATCATTGTTGGTAAAGACAGCCATCTGCTTGCCCGGAGCCACACCGAAGCGGTTCACGTAGGCGCGCACAGCGCCGGCCAACATAACCCCCGGTCTGTCATTGTTGCCAAAAGCAATCGGGCGCTCGGTGCTGCCCGCCGCAAGTACGGCACGTTTGGAATAGACACGCCACAAGATCTGACGCGGTTTGCCACCGCTTTCGGCCAGATGATCCGTGCACCTCTCCAACGCGCCATAGACGCCGTGGTCATAGGCGCCATAGATCGTAGTGCGGGTCATCACGCGGACGTTGTCCATCGCGGCAAGCTCTGCCACTGTTTTGGCCGCCCATGCGCTACCGCTTTCACCACCGATTTCGAGTGTTTCCGCGTTGAGTTGACCACCGGGCAGAAAATCCTCGTCCGCAAGGATCACCCGCGCGCCGGAACGCGCGGCTGCCAGAGCCGCCATGAGCCCGGCAGGCCCAGCACCGATCACCAGCAGATCGCAATGCAGGAAGCCCTTGTCATAGATGTCAGGATCATCCTTCATCGACAGACTGCCGAGACCCGCTGCGTTACGGATAACAGGTTCGTAGATCTTTTCCCAGAACGCCTTAGGCCACATGAAAGTCTTGTAGTAAAATCCCGCTGACAGGAAGGGGGAGACAAAATCCGTCACCGCCATCATATCGAATTCTAGCGACCCACGGTGGTTCTGACTGTTGGCTCTCAGACCGTCAAACAGCTCTGTGACCGTTGCGCGCGTGTTGGGTTCCTGAGCAGCACCCGTGCGCAGTTCGACCAACGCGTTAGGCTCCTCTGAGCCTGCAGTCAGGATACCACGTGGGCGGTGGTACTTGAATGACCGCCCCACAAGGCGTTGCCCGTTGGCCAGCAGGGCCGATGCGAGCGTATCCCCAGAGAAGCCGCTCATGGACTTGCCATTGAACTTGAACGTCATCGGTTTGCTGCGGTCGATCAGACCACCCAAAAGGCGATTGGACTGGCTCATTTGCTACGCCCCCATGCAAGGGCCACATCACGGGCCATTTCCACCTTCGTGATTTCATGCGTCATGGTATCGCGCGTGACGACCAGCCAGGACCGATCCCCCTGTTCATGATACCAAAGCTCTTGATGGGTGCCGAAGGGATTGTCGCGCAGATAGCCGTAGTCATGAAACTGTTCTGCCGCGTCCTCGGCCTGCCAGTCGGGGCGGTCGATCAAGCTGGCGTCTCCAAGGTAAACGAATTCTGCAGCATCGCGCGGACCAAGGAGGGGATGTGGGATGATCATGCCAATGTGCCTTCAGTGTAGGTTGGGCTGGTTGCCCATACCTTTTTCGTCAATGAGGTTACCGACACGGAACCGGTCCAAGCGCATCTGCGTGGCAAACTCATGCGGGGTGTCAGTGGCCAGCAGGTGAGCATAGCAGTAACCGCTGGCAGGCGTGGCCTTGAAGCCGCCATAGCACCAGCCGCCGTTGAAATAGAGCCCATCGATATGAGTCTTGTCGATGAAGGGGGAACCGTCCATCGACATGTCCATCACCCCGCCCCAGCTGCGCAGAAGCCGGGCACGGCCAATCATCGGCATGATTGCCATCCCGCCTTCGCAGACATCCTCGACCACCGGCAGGTTGCCGCGTTGGGCGTAGGTGTTGTAGCCATCGATATCGCCACCAAATACCAGCCCACCCTTGTCAGACTGACTAATGTAGAAGTGCCCAGCACCAAAGGTGATCACCCCCGGTAGTACCGGCTTCAGGCCCTCGCTGACGAAGGCCTGCAAGACATGGCTTTCAATCGGCAGGCGCATACCCGCCTGTGCCATGACCCGGCTGGATGACCCTGCCACGCAAACCGCCACCTTCTTGGCTCGGATCGGCCCACGAGAGGTTTCCACCCCGCGGCAGACACCGTTCTGGATATCAAAACCCGTGACCTCGCAATGCTGAATGATATCCACGCCTTTCTGGTCCGCCCCACGGGCATAACCCCAGGCCACCGCATCATGGCGCGCAGTTCCGCCACGACGCTGGAACAAGCCGCCCTTGATCGGAAAACGGGCATTGTCGAAATCAAGAAACGGCAGCTCCTTACGCAATTGCCTGGCATCGGCAAGCTCTGCATCTGCGCCGGCAAGGAACATCGCATTGCCACGGCGAACGAAGGCGTCGCGCTGACCATCGGAATGGAACAGGTTGAGAATCGAACGCTGGCTGACCATGGAGTTGTAGTTGGTATCCTGCTCCAGGTTCTCCCATAGCTTCATCGAAAATTCGTAGAATGGCTCATTGCCTGGCAGCATGTAGTTGGAGCGAATGATCGTCGTGTTACGCCCGATATTGCCGGATCCCAGCCAGCCTTTCTCGAGAACCGCCACATTGCGTAGACCGAACTTGTTCGACAAGTAATAAGCCGTCGAGAGGCCATGGCCACCGCCGCCAACAATCACAACGTCATATTCCGGCTTCGGATCAGGGTCACGCCAAGCAGGCGTCCAGCCCTTGTTGCCGGTCAGGCCTTCCTTGAAAAGGCGAAACGCAGAATAGCGCATAATGGAATCCTTTTGGTGCGATGCTTCAACATCGCGGGAATTGAGAAATTAGACTTTCCCCAAACAGTCAGATACATGTCTTTTATGGACATAGAGCTACAGACTGGTTCACCCAAAAAACGTATAGGGATTCTACCGATCGACGGTTTCGCGGCCATGTCCTATGCTGCCCTGACCGAACCAATGCGCGCCGCCAACTGGCTGGCCCGGCGCACACTGTATGAAATGGTAAATTTTTCAGCTACGGGCCACCCTGTAAACAGCTCTGGCTCGATGATGGTGATGCCACAGGCACGGGTGGGGCAAGATCAACCACTCGACTACTTATTTGTTGTGGCAGGCGGCGATCCTGCCAATTTTAAAAAGACCTCCGTCTTACCATGGCTCACCCGCCTGTCCCGATCAGGTGTCCAGCTGGGCGGCGTGTCAGGCGGACCGATTATTCTAGCACAGGCGGGATTGATGAACGGGCGGCGCATGACGGTGCATTGGGAATACGTCACTGCCCTAACCGAGATTTCACCCCATTTGGTTATTGAACGGACTCTTTACGTCATCGACCGCGACCGGGTGACCTGCGCCGGTGGGTCGGCGCCGATGGACCTGATGCATGCACTGATCACCCAGCACCATGGCAAACCCTTTGCCACACTTGTCAGCGACTGGTTCATGCACACCGATGTCCGCCCTTCTGCCGGGCCACAACGATCGGGTCTTGTAGAGCGGGTGGGCAGCAACAACGGTGCGATTCTGGATGCTGTCGAGATGATGGAATCACATATTGCGGATCCGATAGGCCTTGCGCACCTGGCCCAGATCTCGGGTGTGTCAGCGCGCCAGCTCAACCGGCTGTTTGCCGACAAATTGGGGCGGCCAACAATGAAGTATTATCGCGAATTGCGCCTGGAGAAGGCCCAAAGCCTTTTGCGCAACTCCCCTATGAGCCTGACCGAAATCGCGCTGGCCACGGGATTTGCCAACTCGGCACATTTCTCCCGCGCCTATTCGGCGCAATTCGGGCAGCCGCCGTCCTCCTATCGTTGAAAGGGGGCATCGAAAACGGCGTACCCCCGGACGTTTTCGGCAGGCTGCTTGCCTTTGACGGACTGCCCGCTAGGGTCAGGGAAAATTACAGCTTTGGAGGATCCTGATGCATATTCTGGTTCTGCAGCATGAACGGGTGGAACACCCCGGCATTTTCCGCAACTTCCTTGAGGAAGACGGCCACACATGGGACGCGATCGAACTAGACGAGGGAGAGGCTCTGCCCGAGAACATGAACGGCTATGATGCCCTGTGGGTCATGGGTGGACCGATGGATGTATGGCAGGAAGATCAGCACCCCTGGCTGAAGGCGGAGAAGGCGTTCATCCGCGAAGCGGTGGGCGAAAAAGGCACTCCCTTTCTTGGACTGTGCCTAGGTCACCAGCTTCTGGCCGAAGCAATGGGTGGCAAGGTTGGCCCGTCCAAGACACCTGAGATCGGCGTCATGGATGTGCATTTGACCGAAGCCGGTGCAAACGGGGTACTTTTTGATGGGCTGCCCGAGACGTTCAAATGCCTGCAATGGCATTCCGCCGAAGTCACGGAACTTCCATCCGGGTCGCAGGTTCTGGCCACCTCGCCCGATTGCGCGGTGCAAGCAATGAAGTGGGAAACGCGCGCCTACTCCATGCAGTTTCACATGGAAATTGAGGCTGAGACAGTTCAGCAATGGTCTGCCATCCCCGAATATGCAAACGCGCTTGAGAACGCCATGGGCAAGGGCGCGGTCGAGGCGTTCGACAAGGCATGCGCCTCTGAAATGGAGCGGTTCAACGCAATGGCAGAACGGCTTTACATCAACTGGTTGCAGGCTACGTCGCACACCCGGTAAGCGATAGATTTTCAAGTATTTCCTGAAAGATGAAGAGGGGGCTCAGGCTTCGGCTTTCGTGGCGTGTTGTTTGGCCCAATCCTCGGATTGCATTTCACGCAGACGGCTGGCGGTACGCTCAAATTCAAAACTGCCCGTGCCTTCGATATAGAGAAATTCAGGTGTGGCGGCGGCCGAGCAGATCAGGCGAACACGTGCCTCGTAAAGTGCATCGATTAGGGTGACGAAGCGTTTGGCCTCGTTGAAGTTGTTGCGTGAGAGCTGCGGAATATCCTCAAGAACCAGAACGCGCGTGGCCTCTGCCAAAGCTAGGTAATCCGCAGGGCCGAGGGGTTTGCCACAGAGATCATAGAACCCCGCACGGGCCACGCCGTTGTGGAAAGCGGGGATCACGACCTCGCGCTTGTTGACGATCAGCGTTAGCGGCGCGCCTTCACCGCCGGTCAGATCCTGCCAGATCGCATTGATCTGGTCGCGCGCTTCATGGCTGTTGGGCGTGAAATAGCTGGGTGAGCCGGCCAAACGATTCTGGCGGTAATCAGTCGGGCTGACCATTTCATGCACCACCATCTGTTCTTTCAGGCGCACGATGAACGGCAGGAAAAGCTGGCGGTTGAGGCCGTCTTTGTAAAGATCATCAGGCACCCGGTTCGACGTTGTAACCACTACAACACCAGCTGCATGCAGCGCCTCAAAAAGACGGCCAACGATCATAGCATCAGTAATATCGGTGATCTGCATCTCGTCAAAGGCCAGCAAGCGCACGCTGTCGGAAACGGCCTTGGCAACGGGCGCCAATGCGTCTTTCTCGCCTCGGCCACGGGCGGCGTGCATCCCGGCATGGATTTCCTGCATGAAAGCATGGAAATGAACGCGCCGGTTGGACACGGTTAGCGTATCCACGAAGAGGTCCATCAGCATGGACTTACCGCGCCCGACACCCCCCCAAAGGTAAAGCCCTTTTGGCGCCTCGGTTCCCTTGCGGAACCAGCCCTTCTTTGCGGGCCGGGCCAACGCCTCTGCAATGCGGTCAAACTCCCCCAATACCGCTTCCTGCGCCGCGTCGGGCGTCAGATTGCCGGCGGCCACGAGGGCCTTGTATCGTGCGCTGGGTGTTTCCATCCGCCTCGCATAGCGCGGCTGCTCTGCGGATGAAAGTCCCGACCCCCGCACACAGATAACCGTTGCTAATCCAATACATCAAAATAACGCGTTGGACGCAGGCCACGCCTTAGGTAATCTGACACTTGTTATCTAGGAAAGGGCTGCCACGTGCAGAGGTCCGCATCACTTTTCACCCCGGTTTTAATCGCAGGCAGCCTGATCCTGATCATCTCGTTCGGGATCCGGGCTGCTTTCGGCCTTTTCCAGATCCCGATCGCGGAAGAGTTCGGCTGGATGCGGATCGAGTTCTCGATGGCGATTGCTATCCAGAATATCGCATGGGGAATCGGACAGCCGATTTTTGGCGCGATCGCGGAAAAGATTGGGGATCGCAAAGCAATCTTCATGGGAGCCATCCTTTATGCGCTTGGCCTTGTCCTGACCGCCTTTGCCACCACACCCGGCGAGATGCAGGCCCTTGAAATCCTGGTGGGCTTCGGCATCGCAGGTACCGGGTTTGGTGTAATCCTTGCCATCGTGGGACGCGCCAGTTCGGACGAGAACCGGTCGATGAGCCTTGCCATCGCCACTGCCGCTGGATCAGGTGGTCAATTCCTAGGCCCCCCAATTGCCGAGATGCTGCTATCTGTCATGCCGTGGCATACGGTATTCATGATCTTTGCGGCCTCCATGATGATAGTGGTCTTGCTTCTGCCTTTCATCCGTTCTCCACAAGTCGCCACCAAGGCAGAGTTGGAAGAATCCCTAGGCCAGATCCTGAACAAAGCCTTTCGTGACCCAACCTATACCCTGATCTTCCTTGGATTCTTTTCCTGCGGCTATCACTTGGCTTTCCTGACCGCCCATTTCCCAGCCTTTATCACCGAAGTTTGCGGCCCGATTGAGCCGGGTGGAATGCTATATGGGATAGGGATCACAACCACATCCGCTCTTGGAGCGCTGTCCCTTGCCCTGATCGGGCTGCTCAATATCGCCGGAACCCTGACCGCTGGCTGGTTGGGCAAGACATACTCCAAAAAGTACCTGCTGGCTGGGATCTATGCCGCGAGAACTTTGATATTAGTTGTATTTATCATGGTACCTATGACCCCAGCCAGTGTGATCATATTCTCGATCACAATGGGCTCGCTTTGGCTGGCAACTGTGCCACTGACCTCAGGCCTGATCGCGCATATCTACGGGCTACGCTACATGGGAACGCTTTATGGCATCGTCTTTTTCAGCCACCAGATGGGCAGCTTCCTTGGTGTCTGGCTCGGGGGCCAGATGTATGACCTTTACGGCAATTACACGGCTGTCTGGTGGGTTGGCATCGGTATCGGCGCATTTTCCGCCCTAATTCATTTACCCATACAAGAACGCCCTTTGGCGGCAAAGGCAGCGTGACGCGTAATCACAGCCGGTTGCGCAGAAAGGTCAGAACCTCATCGGTATGGGTATAGGTCACATTGTGGCCCGCTACTGCAACAACATGGTGCATGGCCTGAGGATTCCATTTCGACAGCGTATCCTTACATTCCAGTGGGATCACCTCATCCGTTTCGCCCCAAATGGCTGTCACGGGTAGATCGCGCTGTGCAATTTTGCGGTGCGAGGGCTGCAGATCCTCACTCAAAACGCCGCGCAGGGACGACAGAACCGCCGGAGCGAACCCTTTCATGCGGGTTTCCTCGATCTGGCGATCGACCATGAAGTCAATTGGGCTGACCTGACCCCGCTCAGTTTGAAGCGCGCGACGCAAGGATTTTGGATAGAATCCGAGCGTGATCCACTTGCCTAGGGCATCATATTTCTGGGCCAATTCCGCCAGAGGCCCAAGGTCCAGAGACGCCCCAGCCGGGGCCAATAGCACCAGGTGCTTTACCCGCTCGGGGCTTTCTGCTGCAAATGCCGTGCTGATTGCTCCGCCCATGGAATAGCCCACCAGCGTGAACGGCGCCTCGATCCCCTGATCAGCCAGCAGATCATCAAGCTGACGATTGAAAAACCCACTGTCCTGATCCCCGCGTGGCCGGTCCGAGAAACCGCGGCCATAGAGGTCATAGATCAGCACGCGGTATCCCATCTGTCCCAACCCTTCCGCAAGAGGGCCATAGACGAAAGAGGGCGTGGTCAAACCGTGCACGCACACCACAACGGGACCCTCCTCTGCCCCGAGCCAGCGGTAATGGGTAACCCCCAGCGAGAGAGTTGCAAACTGCCCCGGTGCCAACTTGCGACGAGTCTCTGTCATGCGCGGGCGAAACTGCTCTAGAATGAAGGGATAGGCCAAAATGGCGGCGGTGAGGGCTAAAAAACCCCAGAAGATCATGGCGCCGCCTCCTCTGCCGTCAAAAGCCCACGCGACACCAGGTCTTGGGCAAAGCCGGCGGGACCCTTGAACAAATGCGTCTGCCAGCCGCGCGCCTGCGCAGAGGCGATATTGTCATCGCGGTCATCGGCAAAGAAAAGACGGCCGGGTGGCAACCCGCAATCGGCCTCCACAGCCGCGTAAATCGCGGCATTAGGTTTGGCCATACCCATTTCGCCAGAGATATAGCGGCGGTCGAACTCCTTAAGGAAAGGGTATTTCGCCTCACTCATCGGAAAATTCTGCGCCCCAAAATTGGAGAGCGCGAAGACCGCGACAGCCTTGCGGCGTAGCGCCCGCAAAAGCTTTACCGAGTGGGGGATGTCTGGTTGTGCCACATCATTCCAGTGATCGCGGACCCAACGGATCTGATCGGCCCAGTCGGGGTTGGCCAAGGCAGTTTCTTCGACCACGTCGGCAAAAACCCCACCCTGGTCGATGCGCATCATCATTGCATGGATATCGACAGCTTCAAAAAGGGCCGAGCTTTCTGCCGGGCCAATCCGATCGTCAAAATACGCCTCTGGCTGCCACCGGATCAGCACATTGCCGATGTCAAAAATAACCGCTTCAATCGCCATGCGCGCCACCCTGTTGATCCAAACTCCGATGTCCTTTCTGCGCCTCGCGCCAAAGCAGGTAAAGCCCGGATCCCAGAACAAGCGCCATACCGGCCCAACTCCACTGATCGGGCCAGGTGCCAAAGATGGTCACGCCCCAGAAAATAGCCAACGGGATTGAGATATACTCGAACGGCGCGGCAAACGCCGCCTCGCTCATCCGATATGCTTGCGTGATAAGCAGGACAGCCACCAGACCACAGACCCCCAGCAACACGAAATAGATAACATCATCGGGGTTGAGCGGCGCCCATGCGCGAAAGAGGAAATCCAGATTGGCCGGGCCTGTGCCCTCCAAATGGCCCTGCCCAATCGCAAGCCCAATCGCGCCACCAACCAACAGGAAGCTGAGGTTGGAATAAGCGGTCATAGTAAACGCGCTGTCAGTATCTCGCATCCCGCGCGCGGTGATATGCATCATGGAGTAAAGCAGCGCGGCCCCCATCGGAAAAAGCGACGCCATCTGGAAGGCCGAAGTGCCAGGCTTGACAATCAACATCACCCCAACAAGTCCGACTACGATGGCAGACCAGCGCCTTACGCCCACGGTTTCACGCAAAAAGACGACAGACAGAACGGCTGTGACGAGTGGCGCTACGAAGTAGATCGCCACGGCATCGGCCAGCGGCAGGTTCGCCAGCCCAAGAAAAAGACAGGAATTGGCCAGAACCACGCACACGCCCCGAAAGATATGCGCGCCCAGCCGCTGCGTGCGGAAGACCCGCAACCCGCCTTGGAAGGGCATCACGAAGATCATGAAAGCACTGAACCCTACGATGGCGCGGTAAAACACCGTCTGATGCAGGGCATAGTCATCGGATAGGAACTTGACCATCAGCTCCAGTACCGAAAAACACATGGCAGCTGCGAAAGCGCAAAGCGCACCTGCTATATTGTTTTGCCAGACGCTGCGGTGCATCTTCCCTCTTTCTCAACCCATCCCGGCAGCGGGTCAGGAGCTTTCCTCCTTTGCCAGGATATTTGCCTGCCGGAGGCATGAAATCTATGGCGCGACCTAGCGCTTGAGGACCGCCTGACGAACCGCTTGTTCAAGTGCATTGAGAAATCGCGACCGGTCTGACTTGGTGAAAGCCCTGCCGCCGCCCTGCCTGAACGGATCAGCGGCGCGCAGATCGGCCATGAGATCTCGGGTGGCCAGCGCCTGGCCTACATTGCGTTCCGTCAACGCCTCGCCATTATGTTTAAGCACAAGCGCCCCCGCAGCCACGCATTTCGCAGCCAGCGGAATATCCCCGGTGATCACCACATCACCGTTAGAGGCGCGATCCGCAATCCACTTATCCGCCTCATCCGGCCCATCGGGTACGATCACCATCTCGATCAGCGAATTGCGCGAGGGCCGCAGCCCCCCGTTCGAGACCATCGCCACACCCAGCCTGTGCCGGGTCGCCACACGCTCAACCTCATCCTTAACGGGGCAAGCATCGGCATCGACATAGATCATGCTTCTCTCCTTACCATGTCTATTCTTAGGGGATCGACATTCGGTTGAATACAACCATCCTGACAATCCTAGCGGCCTCTGCATTTCTCCCAGAACTGGATGACACCGACCGCATTAGAAACGCCACACTCCGATATTTCTTCTTTTGGCATGCCAAAGATGTAAATCTTGGGTGCCAAAACCCTGTAAAGAAATCAGTGACTTCCGGCAACATCAGCGTCTCAACGGTGTGACGAGCCAAGACCCAGACCTGCTGGTTCAAAATGGAGGCTAGGCAGGGAAACCCGATCACATTAGCTGACACTAAAGCATTCCACGTGAATGGCTGTAGATCAGTCGGCAGAGTCTCACCCGATGCCGATCAGATTACAATGAAACATCGACGGTCACTCCGAATAAAGTGCCTCGGCATGGAATGCGACATGGTCTTCCATGAAGGTGGAGACGAAGAAATAGCTGTGGTCATAGCCCGGCTGAAGGCGCAGCGTGGCCTGCTGACCGCGTGCGCCCACCGCCTGTTGGAATGCAGCGGGGTTGAGCAAGTCGTAGAACTGATCCTTGGTTCCAGTGTCTGTCAGGATGGGGCCGTCAAAGCCCACCTCTTGCATCAGAAGCGTGGCGTCATGGGCGGCCCATTTGGCCTCATCCTCGCCCAGATATGCGCCGAGTTGCTTGCGCCCCCAGTCCCCTGCGGTGGGGTGGGAAATGGGCGCAAAGGCCGACACGGACCGAAAGCGGCCAGGAAGGCCCATCGCCAGGGTCAGCGCGCCATGGCCACCCATGGAATGACCGGTGATCGCCTGACGACCTGCATCAACCGCAAACTCACTAATGATCAGGGCGGGCAATTCCTCGGCCACATAATCCCACATGCGGAAATGGGATCCCCAAGGGTCTTGCGTCGCATTTACATAAAACCCGGCACCCTTTCCCAGATCATAGGCCTCATCATCGGCCACATCCTCGCCGCGCGGGCTGGTGTCAGGAAAAACCAGCGCAATCCCCTG
The DNA here is from genome assembly GCA_963691795.1 of Roseovarius sp. GTDB lineage: Bacteria > Pseudomonadota > Alphaproteobacteria > Rhodobacterales > Rhodobacteraceae > Roseovarius. The sequence goes on along the minus strand of OY829373.1, from coordinate 1,004,653 downwards.
TTCTGCCGCCCAACCCTGTGCCCCAGCTTTGACCATCGCGTTCTCATGCGTGCAGGTCAGTCCACTGAGATACCATAGCACAGGCACCGGACCATCCTTGGCTTCTTCCGGCAGGAAAAGACCAAACATCATATCACAGGAGCAGACCTTCGAGGCATGGGAGTAGACCCCCTGCACGCCACCAAAACAGGCATTTTCCGATTGGATTTCCATTGATCAGTCCTCCTCCGTTTTACTGGCACGATGCACGGTCATAATGTCAGTTAATGGTTTCTTTATCGTCGCCGCCTTTGGCACAACCGCGTCTTGTGCAGGATGGCCTACCGCCAGGATCATCACTGGTTTCTCATTGGCCGGCCGCTCAAGCATCTCGTTTAGGAACGCCATGGGGTTGGGCGTGTGTGTCAGGGTCGAAAGCCCCGATTTATGCAACGCCGTGATCAGCATGCCAGTGGCAATGCCCACGCTTTCGGGCACGTAGTAATGCTTGATCCGCTCACCATCCGCCCCCTGCCCGTAACGCTGGGCGAAGATAGCGATCAACCATGGCGCGTCCGTCAAGTGAGGCTTGGACCTGTCGGTACCGATCGGCTCTAGCGCTGCCAGCCATTGCGGTCCAGCGCCGCCGTCATAGAATTTCTCTTCCTCGCGCTCAGCCGCCTCCCGAATGCAAGCCTTCATGGCGGGGTCAGTAATGGCTGCAAAATGCCAAGGTTGTTGATTGGCCCCACTTGGCGCTGTGCCTGCCGTCTCGATAGCAAGGCGAATCAAGGCCTCGTCCACCGGGCGTGGATCGTAGTGGCGCACGGTCCTACGCAGGCGCATTTCATCGCGAAACGCCTCGGCAATCGTGCGCGCCTGCCTGGCATTGGGCAAAGCACGCTTCGGCAAAGGCAACGGATCATAACTTGAATTCGAAAGGTCACTCATACCGCGCACCCTGTCAGTAAAGCCGGGACACCCAACTGATCACCAGCGACACGGTAATTACCGCAAGCGCCGTTGAGATCAAGATGGAAGCCGAAACGCGCTGCGGGGCTACACCGTAATGCTGCGCGAGGATGTAGACATTACCAGCAACCGGCAAAGATGCGGCCGCGATCATGACTGCCGCCGCGTAGGGGTCGACCGGAAAAAGGACGAGGCACCCCACGGCCACAAAGGCAGGGTGCAGGATCAGCTTGCAACCCGACAGCCATCCGGCCACGAAGGGCCTTTCCGCAGACTTGCTAGCCAAAGAAGCACCGATTGCAAAAAGCGCACCCGGCGTGGCCGCACCACCAAGAAGGTCAAGGAAATCGTTCATCACCGTCGGGATCTTCACACCGGCTGCCGACCATATCAGCCCCAAGACGATGGAGACGATCATGGGGTTGCTGAGCAGGCCCATCCCTACAGTCTTCAAAATGCCAGCGCTGACCGCCCCATCGCGCGATCCAGTAACAAGAATGACGATCAGTGATCCGAACACAACCAGATCGATTGATAGAACCAGCATGATAGGCCCGATTGCCGCGTCTCCCATCAGCAGGGTCAGCATGGGAACACCAAGAAAGCCAACGTTGCCAATCACCCCGCATTGCGCTTCAAACGCGGCTTCCTCAATGGTTGCCCCGCGGAGAAAAGAGGCCATCATGACAATGCCATAGACAAATCCCGTGGCCCAAAGATACGCCGCCACGAAGGGCACATCGAACACTTCTGAGAATGTTAGGTTGGCCGAGAATTTGAACAGCATCGCCGAGAGGGCGAAGTAGAAGACGAACTTGGTTAGCCAGGCGGTCGCGGCCTCAGTGAAAAACCCGCTGCGCCCTGCACTGTAACCCAGGCCGATAACGAGAAAAAAGGGAAGCGTCTGCAGGAAGATATCGACCATGAAGGCGGTGTAGCACGGGTTTTGCCACTGTCCAATTACGATGGACCATCGGAAGATGAGAATTCTGCACCATTGAGAAAAATTCGTCCGGGACCTCTTTCCGTTTCAATCGATGGACCTGATGAGGTAGGGTAAGTAGTCCATCATTGGAGAACCGACATGACCATCATGGCCGCAGAAATCAAGAAAGGCCGTAAGTTCGACCAGGTTCTGGACGGTGCGCGCGAAGTGTTTATGCGCGACGGTTTTGAAGGGGCAAGTGTGGATGACATTGCCCGTGTTGCCGGAGTGTCAAAGGCCACGCTCTACAGCTATTTCCCCGACAAGCGGCTTCTATTTTCCGAGGTAGCCCGAATCGAATGTAACAGGCAGGCACAGGATGCACTCGACGGGATCCCCCATGACGCACCGGTCGAGGCCGTACTGCGCGAGGCGGCGTATCGCAGCGTTCGTTTCTTTCTGTCCAACTTCGGGCAACAAGTGTTTCGCATCTGCGTAGCAGAATCTCATCGATTTCCTGATCTGGGCCGACGGTTCTACGAGTCCGGTCCAGCAATGATGCGCGGACGAATGACCGCACTGCTGACGCCCTATATGGAACAGGGCATCCTGAAGATTGACGATACCGAACTGGCCTGCAATCAGTTTTGCGAGCTGTGCAAGAGCGACCTTTTCGTGCGCAGCCTGTGCGGGATGGTGGAGGATGTCACTGAAAGAGATCTCGACCGCATCGTCACCGGCGTGGTCGAGATGTTCCTTGCCCGCTACGGCACATAGCCCCATGCGCGCTGGGCTTGACCCGAGCTTTCACCCTCTCTGAAGCAGCGGCTACAGTCCAAGCAGGAGACGTCTTTTTACATCAATCCGTTGGCGATCAACCGTAGGCCCATTAGTAGGAACGCAATCAGCACGATCTTGCGGAATAGGTCCTGACTGACCCGTTTACGCAGCAATTCCCCGATCCGAAAGCCGACCAGCACAACACACAAGGCCAGGGCGGATTTGAGCAGCACAGGAAAGGTTAGGATACCCGCCACCATCTGCCCCGCACCAAGCGGTAGGACACCAGCAAGGAACAGGAAACCCGTGGCGCCGATGAACCTCTCTTTCGAGACATCACGCGCCACCAAGTACATGGCCACCGTGGGTGACCAGATAGAACTGATCCCGCCCAAAACGCCAGACAAAACACCAAAGCCCAGATGCCACCCACGCCCCGGCCCGATCTGGAGCTTGACGCCAAGCAGCAGGTTTAACGAGAACAGGACCATCGCCGCCCCAATGGCAACCGTCAGAAGTGCCGTTGGATATTTCGGGATAAACATGGCGGTCAGGAAGATACAGACCATGATCGCAAGCGCGAAGAGCCAGTACTCCTTCGCAATATCGATCTTGTTGGGCGCATGTGCAAACTGAAGAGAATTGGTCGCAAGGATTGAGAGCCACAGAAGCGGGATCGCCTCGGTCGGTGGCATCACAAGCGTTAGGAACGCCATGGCAGCGGCAGGTAGGCCAATGCCAAGGAAGCCCTTCACGATAGAGGCAAACAAGAAGATCACAACCAGAATTGCCGCCTGCCCCGGGTCGAAATTCTGTATCAGGTCGGAGATGGCTTCGATCATTTGGACAAGGCCTGATCCAGCAAGATAGCAAGACTGTTGGCTTTGCGGTCCGTGGTATCCTTTAGCTGGCATCGGCAGGAAAACCCGTCGGCCACGATCAAAGTATCCTTCGAAGCCGCGCGGATCGCCGGGGCGAGAGAGAGTTCCGCCATCTGGCGGGAGACGTCTTCGGTTTCCGCCTGGTATCCGAAAGGACCCGCCATCCCGCAGCAGGAGCTTTCAATCATCGTTGCCGCCGCGCCTTCAACGGCGTTCAGAGCGTCAACGGTGGCCTGCGCCACGCCCATGGCCTTCTGGTGGCAGTGGCCATGAACCAGCACTTCCGTGTCGGGCAGAGACAGACCCTCTGGCAGGTTCTGAGCGATGTATTCGGCGAAGGTCAGAATCTTCGCGCCATCCTCCTCGGTCCAGTCCGGGACCAGGTTGGGGGCTTCATCGCGGAAAATCAGGGTGCAGGAAGGTTCCAGCCCCACGATCACCTTGCCCGCGTCCAATGCCGCTCGGAATGCATCCGTGGTGCGTCGCAATTCCGCCCTGGCCTTATCTGGCAGACCAGCAGAGAGGTACGTCCGGCCGCAACAGAGCGGCCGACCTTTGACCGACAGGACGCCCACGCAGCGCCCCGACCGTTCGATCACGCGCTGCGCGGCGTAAAGCGTTTCGGGGTCGAAATGGCAGTTGAAAGTGTCGGCGAAGAGCAGCACTTCGCCATCCGCCTTGCCTTTGAAAGGGGTCTGGAACTTGGGCAGGCTGCGCGATTTGCTAAATCCGGCGAGGCCGGCGAAACCCTGAAGCGCATTGGCAACCGGTGCGATCTTGGCCGCAATTGGTGCCGTCACCGGCAAGGATGCAATGACACGGTCGCGCAGTTTCAGCCCATTTCTGGCGACTCGCGCGGCCTGTACTTCAGTCTTCATCTTGGCCATGTCGATGGACATGGGGCATTCGCTTTTGCACGCCTTGCAACCGACACACAGCTCCATCGCCTCTGCCATCTTGTTGGAGGCAAAGGCATCCGGCCCAAGTTGACCGGTCAGGGCCAGACGCAGCACATTGGCCCGCCCGCGTGTCAGATCCTTTTCAAGGCCCGTGACACGGAAGGACGGGCACATCACCCCGCCCACGGCCTTGCGACAGGCACCGTTGTTGTTGCACATCTCAACCGCACCGCTCAGCCCACCGGGCCATGCGGACCAGTCAAACACGGTCTCAGGCGTTTGGGGCCTGTAGGCATCGGGCCAGCGTGTAATGGCGCGGTCATCCATCTTGGGTGCACGGACGATCTTGCCAGGGTTCAGCACCCCGTCCGGGTCAAAACGGTCCTTGATCGTCTCGAAGGTACGCACCATGCGTGCGCCATACATGCGCTCATGAAACTCGGACCGGACAATTCCATCGCCATGTTCGCCAGAATGGGAGCCCTTGTAGGCGGCCACTAAATCAAAAGCCTCTTCGGCAATGGCCCGCATCTGACGCAGACCGAGATCCTGCCGTAGGTTCAGCACAGGCCGGACATGGAGCAACCCGACAGAGGCATGGGCGTACCACGTTCCATCTGTACCATGCTTGCGGAACACGTCTGTCAGATTGGCGGTAAAATCAGCAAGATGTTCCAGCGGAACAGCACAGTCTTCTACGAAAGAGACCGGTTTGCCCTCGCTTCGCATGGACATCATGATGTTCAGGCCTTGGGTGCGCACGCCCCAGATACGTGTCTGAAAGGCGGGGTCTTCGGCCTCAACCACGCCACCCTCCTGCTTGCCAGGATCGTTCCACCTAAACCCCAGATCGGCCATCAGATCACCCAGGGCAGTCAGGCGGCGGCGGTTTTCCTCGGGCGTTTCAGCGAATTCCACCAGTAGCAAGGCTTCGGGATTGCCACGCACGAAACTATTCACAATGGGCCGGAATTGTTCAATGTCACGGCCAAGGCGGATCATGTTGTGATCAACGAGTTCCACCGCGACAGGACCCAGCTTCACGATGTGCTGCGCAGCATCCATGGCCGCGTGGAAGGTTGGGAAATGACAAACGCCTAGAGTCTTGGTTGTGAGAACGGGTGAGAGTTTGAGGTTCAGAGACCTGGTGATCGCCAGCGTACCCTCAGAGCCCACCAGAAGCTGGCCCATATCCGGCGCATCGCCCAAGAGCGCATCGATATTGTAGCCGCCCACACGGCGCAGGACAGACGGGAACCGCTGTGCGATCTCGTCGCGCTCGTGCGCGGCAAGGGCCAGCATGTCAGCATCCAGAGCCTCAGCCGGTTGCGCGGCCTGAAACAGGCGTACCGTGCCGTCCGCCAGCATCGCTTCAAGCCCGTGCACGTTATCCTGCATCTTGCCATACCGGATTGATCGCGACCCACATGAGTTGTTGGCCGCCATCCCCCCCAAAGTGGCACGGGAGGCCGTGGATACGTCGACCGGGTACCACCATCCGTCCGCTTTGAGTTGGCGGTTGAGATTGTCCAGAACCATGCCCGGCTGTACCCTAAGCCGACCGTTTTGCGCATCATAATCGAGAACCTTGTTCAGATGTCTGCTGAAGTCGATCACGAGAGCATCATTCACCGTTTGACCCGATTGCGAGGTCCCACCACCACGAGGCAGGAGCGCGATGCCTTCGGTCTTGGCAAAGTCCAGCGCGGCTTCCACATCCTCCCAAGTTTTTGGAACCAGCACGGCGCGGGGCATGATCTGATAGATGGACGCATCGGTGGCATAGCGCCCCCGGTCAAAAGCTGATGTCAGGACGTCTCCCTCGACACGTTTACGCAATTTGCTTTCGTCAATCATTCGAACTTGACCTTCCCTGATCTCACCCTCACCGTTGAAGGATGTGAGTGCAACTACTGAAGGCAAGGCACATGCGATCAGGACGCCATTTTCTTCAGATCCCTGGACCTACCAACACACCCGACCGCGTGCTGCGCGCAATGCATCGCGCGGTAATAGACCATCGCGGTCCTGAGTTCGCCAAGCTTGGGCTTGGCGTGCTGGAAGATCTCAAGCCCGTGTTCAAAACCAAGAATCGTGTTGTAATCTTTCCCGCGTCTGGCACGGGGGCGTGGGAGGCTGCATTGGTCAATGTACTGGCCCAAGGCGATCAGGTTCTGATGTACGAGACCGGCCAGTTTGCAACGCTATGGAAGAACATGGCAACCAAGCTTGGGTTTGACCCGATCTTCATGCAGGGCGACTGGCGCACGGGTGCCAATGCCGAGGCCATCGGGGCCCAGCTAGAGGCCGATACCGGACACAGGATCAAGGCGGTCTGCGTGGTTCACAATGACACCGCCACCGGGATCACATCCAACATTGCCGCCGTGCGCGCCGCCATGGACGCGGCGAACCATCCCGCGCTCTTGATGGTGGATACGATTTCCTCCCTCGGGTCGATTGATTTTCAGACCGATGCCTGGGGCGTGGATGTGGTGGTTGCGGGCTCTCAGAAGGGTCTCATGCTGCCACCTGGCCTGTCCTTCAACGCGATATCAAAAAAGGCCTGGGTCGCCTGTGAAGCCGGAGGGGATCACCGCTCCTACTGGGATTGGCGCGATATGGCGGCACCCAACGACAAGGGCTTTTTCCCGTATACCCCTGCCACCACCCTGCTTTATGGCCTTCGAGAGGCCCTCGACATGCTGGCGGAAGAAGGGCTGGACAACGTCTTTGCCCGCCACGCGCGCCATGCCGAGGCGACCCGACAGGCGGTTGAGGCATGGGGCCTCGAAATCCTTGCGACCAACGTGGAAGAACGTTCCAACAGTTTGACGGCTGTCCTGATGCCCGATGACAGGGGCGCCGATCAGCTTCGGGCCGAGATCCTCGACGGTTTCGACATGTCGCTTGGCACCGGTCTGAACAAGGTGGCTGATCGCGTATTTCGAATAGGACATCTTGGGGATTTCAACGATCTGATGTTGATGGGCACCCTGTGCGGTGTGGAAATGGGTTTGATGCGTGCCGATGTAGCCCACACAAGGGGCGGCGTAGAGACGGCCATGGACTACCTGGCCAAGAATGTTTGCTGACCTCTCGCTATTACAAATCGGGTCTATCTTTGCGACCTACGTCTTTGCAGCAACGGCCAAGGGGATCACAGGTCTAGGCTTTTCGACAACGTGTCTGCCGATCCTTGCGCTGACCGTTGGGCTGAAGGATGCACTACCGCTGGTGATCATACCTTCGATCTGCTCCAATCTCGTGGTGATGCATCAGGCCGGACATTTTGGCGAAACCGTCAAGCGGTTCTGGCCCATGCTGTTGGCCCTGTTTCCCGGCCTTGCACTCGGGCTCTGGACCCTGTCCCGGATTGATGGCGATCAGGCGGGTGCCGTGCTTGGCCTTATGCTGCTTCTTTGGTGCGCTTTTTCAGTTGCAAAACCCAATCTGCACCTGGCCCCAGGGCTAGAGCGTCTGCTGGCACCGCTGTCAGGCGGCCTGACAGGGTTCATCAATGGCATAACGGGATCGCAGGTGATGCCTGCAGTCCCGTTCCTGATGATGCTGCACCTCGAGAGAAACCAGTTTGTTCAAGCTATCAATTGCTCCTTCACCCTATCCAGCTTCGTCATGGCAATGGGCCTAGGTCAACTGGGCCTGTTTTCATTCAGCGCACTTTTGGTATCTACCCTCGGTACGGGGTTTGTCTTTATCGGCCTACGCGCAGGGGCCGCCGTTAGGCACCGGTTGTCAGAGCGGCTTTTTCGCAATGCGGTTTTAACGATGCTGTCACTTATGGGGCTTGGCCTGATTGTGCCAGCACTGAGCTAGACCTCCAGTACTGTACTGCCCGTGGTTTGCCGCGCCTCAAGGGCCTTATGTGCCTTGGCGACATCCTTAAGTGAAAAGCGCTGCCCGATGTTGATCTTCACATCTCCAGCCAGAACTTTGGCAGTCAAGTTCTTCGCCATCGCCTGACAATTTTCGTGATCGGCTATATGGGTAAACAGCGTCGGTCGGGTGATCTTCAGGGAGCCCTTCTTGCCAAGAATGCCCACATCAAAAGGAGGCACCGGGCCAGACGCGTTACCAAAGGAAATCATCATGCCGAGCGGTTTGAGCGAATCCAGCGACCCCTCGAACGTGTCCTTACCGACCGCGTCCATAACAACGTCAACACCGGCCCCATTGGTCAGGTCACCGATCTGTTGCACCCAGTCCGAACTACGATAGTTTACGCAATGTTGCGCACCATTATCCAGCGCCAACTGGCATTTCTCATCTGTCCCGGCCGTACCAATCAAGGTGATGTTTTCTGACCGCGCCCACTGGCAGGCCATAAGGCCTACACCCCCCGCAGCGGCGTGGAAGAGAACGGTGTCACCGGATGCCAACGGCGTTGTGCGGTTGAAGAGATACTCCACCGTTAGACCCTTGAGCATCATCGCGGCACCCTCCTCAAAAGAAATACCCTCGGGCAGGGGACACACCTGCGCTGCGGGCATAACACGCGCCTCTGCATAGGCGCCCGGAGGTGCGGCGGCATAAGCGGCCCGGTCACCTGCCTTGAGATGCGTGACCCCCTCACCCACGGCCTCGATCACCCCAGCCGCTTCCATACCCATAGCATGGGGGAGCTCAAGCGGATAAAGACCGGTACGCTGATAGACATCAATGAAGTTCAGACCAATGGCCTTGTGCTGAATACGCACCTCCCCAGGTCCAGGGGCTGCAACATCCATGTCCACGAGCCTGAACTGTTCAGGACCACCATGCGCCTCAATGATTGCAGTCAATGCCATTTGTCTTTCTCCTTTTTTCAGGCCGATTGAAGGCCTTTCCGCGGGAGATAGACCGTTTTTGGGGGATTGCCTGTCTTAACTTGGTGCGTCCACTTGAAAATTCGTGAAAGCATTTCGTACCATCACTTTGATCAGCTTGGAGCATTTTGTTAGTAAGACAAAACCGTAGAACATCAGTGCACGTGAGAGCACATCCAGTCCCGTTGCCTGTGCGCAAATCTCTCGCTTCTCTTCGTCCGCCCAAAACCGCTTCTTCCGTCCGCTCATAGAGTGCCCCATAGTGTCCACTAGCGATAGTGGACACTTACCCGCCGCCAGCAGCGCGCGTTAGGTCGGGTTTACCGAGCGCTTACATTGTTGGCGGCGTTCTTCTATGTGGAAGTCCAAGCATCCAGGTTTTCAGCGGGTGCTTCTCACCAAGAATGTAGGGAGTGGGGTTGGAGTATTCTACCCATCGGCGTTTCGATTCTGAGTTTTGTCTAAAAGGAAATTTCTGCTTGCGTTGTGGCGACAGGGTAACACGCCAGAAGTCGCAATTGTGCTACAAAATGTGATACAATTCGTTGGGCGAAAGCGGTCAAAAACCAAACTAAACCCAATAAAATCAGTGAACTAGGAATGAATTGTTTAGGATAAATGGTGCACCGGAGGAGAACAACCTAGAACCCTCTGAGTGCGAGTTTCTGCTTTCAGAGTTAGAGAATTGGACGGAAATTCTCGAGGCGGAGCCAGAGGTTATCCACAGGCTTGAGGCGTTGGCTCAGGGTGACGGTGAGCCATCCCAAACTTCATCAGCCGGATTGCCGGAGCCGTCACCATGAAGCGGTCGGGCGAACTTACCCAGGCGGCGAATGAGGCCTTTGCAAAGCCTGTCACCAAACCCCAGCGTTCGGAGCGTGGCGCGCGTCGGGCGATTTCACCATTAACCTTGCGCTTGACGCCGGTGGAGCGGGCGCGGCTGGAAGAGCTGGCGGCTGGCATGACGCTGAGCACCTATGTCCGCGCTTGCGTATTTGGAGGTGAAGTCAAGCGGCGTAAGAGGCGCCCGAAGGATACTGTTGCAGATAAGAAGGCGATTGCGGAAGCGTTGGCTTTGCTCGGGCAGTCCCGGATTGCTAACAACCTCAATCAGCTGGCCTATCACGCCAATATCGGAGCGCTAGAGATCGGCACGGATGAGCGCCAGAAGATCAATGAGGCCTATGCGTATGTCGTCGCGATGCGGGCTTCGCTTGTTACCGCGTTGGGCAAATCAAAATGATTCTGGAAGGCAATGCACGTGGCTATGGCGCTGAGCTGGCGCGGCATCTGCTGAACTCGGTCGATAATGATCATGTGTCAGTGCATATGCTCGACGGCTTCATCGCGGACGACCTAGTGGGGGCGTTTGCGGAAGCCGAGGCGATCAGTCAGGCCACACAATGCCGGAAGTATCTGTTTTCTCTGTCGCTCAATCCACCCGCGGATGCGTCCGTTTCTGAGGCTGAGTTTGAAGCAGTCATCGCTCAGGCGGAAGAACGCTTGGTACTTAAGGGCCAGCCCCGCGCCGTGGTGTTCCACGAGAAGAACGGGCGGCGGCATGCGCATGTGGTGTGGTCGCGGATTGATGCGATTGAGATGAAGGCAATCAATCTTCCGCATTTCAAACGCAAGCTGACGGCGCTGTCGCGTGAGATTTATCTGGAATATGGCTGGGAGATGCCGGACGGGTTTCGAGACGCGGATAAACGTGACCCGCATCGGTATTCGCGGGAGGAAGCGGGTCAAGCAAAGCGGGCGAAGCGGGACGCTGCTGCGCTCAAGCGCATCTTTGCTAGGTGTTGGGCAGTCTCGGATACCGGCGCAGCCTTCACAGCAGCTCTCAAAGACAATGGATATGTCCTGGCTCGCGGTGATCGGTGCGGGTTTGTGGCGGTCGATGCGGATGGCAAGGTTTGGTCGCTGTCGCGCTGGTGCGGGGTCAAAACACGTGAGCTGCGCGAGCGATTGGGCAAGTTAGAAGACCTGCCGGACGTCGAGCGCGCGCGTCTATTGGCTAAAGACCTCCGCGCGCCAGAACGCGTCGAGTCCGATCTCCAGCGTGAAGCGCGGCTCAAAGAATTGGTGGCACAGCAGCGCCAAGAACGGGCAGACCTCATTGAAGCCCAGAAGACGCGGTTGGTGGCAGAGCTGCGGGCACGGCCCAAAGGCCTGCGCAAGGCCTTCCTGTGGGTAGCAGGTCAACATGAGAGATACATCTCGCGCTGCGAAGACGAAGCTCGCCTCGCCAAGGCGCGTGATGCGTCCGAGCGGCAAGCCATGATCGATCGCCATATCGCAGCGCACCGGGCGTTTGAACGCGAGATCGGCTTGAGCAGGTTGCATCACGCGACAGCGCGACAAGATGCAAGACAACGCCTCACCGAACAAGATCGCCGCGACGGGCCAAGCAAGGCGGAAGTGCGCGCCAATCCGGCTTGCGTGTTGGAGGCGATTTCCCACCACAAAGCCTCGTTCAGCCGCGCTGATGTCATGCGCGCTCTGGCCGATCACATTGAAGATCCCGCTGCGCTCTCAAAGGCAACCGCGACCGCACTCAGCTCTGACCGCTTGGCTCAACTCCCCAGCGATGGCGTTCCACGCTACACCACGCGCGACTATCAAGCCGCTGAGACGCGGCTCCGGACCGCTGCTGCCGGACTGGCCAATTCAGAGGGGACTGCGGTGTCGCACAGCAAAATTGCTGCTGCGATGACGGCGCAGAACAAAGCGATGAAGCGCGCATTTGACGGCTGCCTGAGCAAAGAGCAATCGGATGCGATACGTCACGTGCTAGGCAAAGAGCAGTTTGCACAAGTAGTCGGCCTCGCAGGTGCGGGCAAAAGCACGATGCTGGCCACAGCAGCGGATGCGTGGCAGCGGCAAGGCATCAAGGTGCACGGCGCGGCGCTCGCCGGGAAAGCCACCGAAGGTTTGCAAACATCCTCTGGCATCAAAAGCCGCACGCTCGCCGCTCTGGAGCTGTCTTGGCAGAACGGGCACACGCCCATCGCGCGCGGCGACGTGCTGGTGATTGATGAGGCAGGCATGCTTGGCACGCGCCAACTCTCCCGCGTGACAGCGAAGTGCCAGGAGATCGGCGCGAAGCTGGTGCTGGTCGGCGACCCGGAGCAATTGCAACCGATTGAAGCTGGGACGCCATTCCGTGATCTCGTCGACTTCCACGGCGCAGCGCGGCTTACGGAGATACATCGTCAGCGCGAGGATTGGCAAAAACTGGCGTCGCGCGATCTGGCGGAGGGAAGAACAAATCAAGCCCTCAAGGCCTACAAGGACAGACACGCGCTGAAGCAGTCCGGCGACGTGTCCGAGGCGATGGAAGCGCTCGTTGAGCAATACGCGATGGACAGCATGGCGGACGACAAAGGCGGCACCCGTCTCGCCTTCGCGCATCGCCGCAAGGACGTGCACGCACTCAACCAAGGCATCCGCAAAGCCCTCCGGGGTGAGGATACTGAGCGAGATGTGATGTTCACCACAGCTACAGGCAGGCGCGCTTTCGCGCCGGATGATCGCATCGTGTTTGGCCGCAATGACAAAGAGCTGGGCGTTAAGAACGGCATGCTGGGCACAGTGGAAACGGCTAGTGACGGCAAGCTACGCGTGGCGCTCGATGGCGATACGCAACGGCGCGTTTCCTTTAACCCGCGCAGCTATCAGCATTTCGATCACGGCTACGCCGTCACCATTCACAAATCCCAGGGTGCGACGGTGGATGCGGCTTATGTGCTCGCTTCCCGCTCGATGGACAAGCACTTGGCTTACGTCGCCATGACACGGCATCGGGACAGGTTGCAGATTTACACGGCGCGCGAAGATCAGCCCAGATGGATGCGTGCTGTTGATCGGGACCGTCGCCATGCGCCCTCTCGCGCAGGCCCATCACGCAGCGGACCGTCTCTTGGCTAACACAAAGAGGCCGCGCCCGGAGTGCAGCTCCGAGCGCGGTTTTTTTTTGGGAGTTATCCAATCTTGACGAGTTTTCCTTTGAGCTCGGTCTCTACGTGACGCGCGATGACCTTTGCCGCGAAGTCTTTCGGCGTCATGCCATCCTCGGGTGGCACTGTGCAGCCTAGAAAGCTGCGATAGCCCGTGCAGCTTATAAATGGCTGTGTCTTGTCCGAGGCTCTCACTTCAAAACCCAGATAAGGCATAGCGGTCGCGCCAATCCCAAACATGCCATGGAACTTAACGCGGCATTCAGTGCCGGAAACGCTGAGATCAAACGTCCCATCCTGCCCCCAAAGCGGGGCATTGCCGGGTTCAGCTGAACAGGCTCTCGCCAGCACATAACCCGGTGCATCATCATGGGCGAGAATACCCGGCAGGCCTCCATTGAGTTTGCGCGCCAAAAGATGCGCCTCGTTGCGTATCGCAATGGCTTGGTCAAAATCACAGGTCAGCATGGCGGCATGATGCGCGACAATCTGTTCTTTGTGACAGGCAATTGCGTCTTCCGTCGTATCCGGCAAATGCGCCGTTTCTTTGTCGAATGCCCGTTTTGCATTGGTCTCTGCCGCGTCCGCCAGCAAATCCCCGAATCCAAATTGCTCTTGCGAGGTCATTACGCCGCCCTCGCTGTCTGAAAGCGCGTCACACCTGCAAGACGGGTTCTGGCGGTATCAACATGCTTGGCATCAATGTCGATGCCGAGATAATCTCGCCCATTCAACGCTGCTGCCACAGAAGTACTGCCCGAACCTGAGAACGGGTCACAGATCAGATCGCCCGGCTTAGAGAAACACCGAATAAGAGGTGCAATAACCTCTACGGCTTTCTCAGTGGGGTGAGACTTGTTCCCGGAATAGGTCCACTCCATAACGCTTGGTAAAGGCCGCTGTGGTAAAGCGGGCCGCCCTTTCGCCAGCACATAGGCGCTCTCGTGGCGGTACTGGGTAAAGCCCCGGCGCGAGGCATAGTCTTTGCGCCAGACAATCTCGCCCACTATCCGCAAGCCTGCTTCTTTCCATGCGGTTGTGAACTCCGGCAAGGCGCTCCATCCAGAAAAGCAAATCGCATAGCTGTTTAGCTTCATTGCCCGCGCCATCGGGGCAAAGACAGGCAACACGCCGTCGGGGTTGTTGTCATTTTTTAGGCTGCGCCCATCCCGGTTGCGATAGTTCACAAGATAGGGCGGGTCGGTCACGACAAGATCAATCGAGCCGTCGGGAAGCTGAGCCAATACCTCAGCACTGTTTCCATGGATGATTTGATTGATATGCATTTTGTCCTCTCTTTCTTGGGTAAGGGGTTGCGCATGCAACCCTTGGCCCTCGCCGAGAGGGGAGATGGGAGGGGACAAGCAAAATCGATGCTGAGGGGTGCGGGCGCAGGGGCGCCGCGCAAGCCCAAAAGTGGACACCGGTTTTGGGAATACCTTGCGCGGGCAAAAGGACCCGAGCCACGGGCAGCGTCTATTTTGCTTGCGGGGAGAGAAGAGGCACGGCCTCTCGGCTTCCCCGATGAGGAGAGATAGTGGCTGCAAAGTTGCAGCCTCAAGTAACGCGCCAGGGATCGATGCCGAATGGCCAAGACCGCCTTGGAGGGCTTGGTTCACGAGAGCCCGCCCGGCATCGCCGGGGCGCCCAAAAAGAAACGGGCGGACCAAAGGCCCACCCGGTTTCACTAACAATAATGGATTGTTGATCTATCGGGGTTCCTGCTCAAACAGTTCCCCAGTCTCGTCATGATCATCTGAGACGGTACGCAAGACCAGCTTGCCGTCCACCGGCAACGCGTCCATCTGCACATTGTAGCCCTGCCCATCCTTATGCGCCCAGGCAATGGCGACCTTACTCCAATAGGCCTTTCCGCTCTCTTCAGCGGAACGCACGGTATAGCCGAGCAGATAAGGCTTTAGCTTTGGTGTTGTTGTTTTAGTTGGGGGTGTTTCATCATTCATAGTTCCTCCTTTGTGAATGAGTTGATCAAAAGAGAACAAAAATAGAACAAATAGCGCACCAAAATCAAGAAAATATTCCTATGCTCATACGCTTGCATGCAGAATCGGGCGGGAAGCGGAAGTTCGCTGCAGATGCGAGAGCCAGTTGGCAAAAGAACCGGACATGCACAATTGCTGTCCAAGCTGCTGCTTAGGAGAGGCTGCTTTATCCAGCTGAGCCACCGGGCCAACCGTTGTTTTATGAGGTGCTGTACATCCGGCTTCAAGGCCCAAAAGGCTGGGGAGCTGGCTTGGAAGCGAGTGACCTACACAAACAAAGCGTCCCTGCCCGAAGCAAACAACGGAAATTGGTGGGGGCCGCTAAGTGATGGATCGCTTGCTAGGTACTTCGGGTCAGATAGATCAGATGCTATCAGCCTTTTAATCTCTACTAATTGGGCATCCGCAATGATTTGCTTTCCGACCTTTTCCTCCAGTTCCAGCACACGAGCTAATATTTCGTGTCGCGCTGCGACCGTGAAAGGCCCAGGACCTTCTCGCCCATTTCTTCTATGTGAACACCGATTCTGCGGATCGTTTCGAAATTCAGCCAGCCAGCTTCGGACCTCGAAGTATGGCTGCAGTTCGTTATAGCCTGACTCAATCATATGTTCTGCCGATTTGTCTCGGCGCACTACTGTGCAGGTCCAACAGCCAAATCGCGCCTTGCTGCACGGTTTGTCTTTGAAGTCTCTGATGGCCGGGCACTCTCCGCTGCCGTCTTTGTAAAGTTTTGAAAGAGCTCCAACATCTATCGAGTTCGGGCCTTCAAACTCACACAAGAGTTCCCATACGTCGGCGGTATCGTAGTCGATTATTGGGGTGAGAAGATTGGTTTCTTTTGCCCCCTCTCGCTGCTTTTGCATGAACGCGCTCTTGGCCCGTTCGTCTGTGTGTTTTTTGAGAGACCTGTCTCGCTGGGCACTCTCTCCATACCGCGTGCCAATCGCAATAAGCGGGGGTGAGTTGCTTCCCGCTAAGTAGGTTTGGAAGGGTCGGATGCGAATGTCCTTGGTACACCAACGGAAGCTATTTGTCGGCGTAGGATAGCCTCGTCCGATTATCCGCACAAAAAAAGACTGATGGATGGCCGGTCGAATAACGTTGCATCGAAGATCAATCTTGGCGCTCTTCGCCTCGCTTTGCAGTTTGGAAAGCGTGGTCTTAACGTGAGCATCAATTACTGGGTTCTCAACTTCTGTATCGCAATAGACCACTTTAAGCGTTGGGCATTTTGACTTGAGCTTGCGCGCGCAGGCCCAAAGCAACTTCACAACAGCGCTACTATCTTTTCCTCCGCTAAAACCTATCATAACCGGCGCTTCCAAACCTCGAATAAGATCGGAAATCTGGCTGACACGCTGATCGTGATCAATCTTGTTCATTGACGATATTTTTAAATCCCTCTTCAAGCTCGCTGCGTTTGTGAAGCAGCATGTAATCACATTGATCCAATACCAGTTTTCGGTGGTTGTTTGTCAGCACCCAAGAAATAGGAAACGAAGCTGTAAACGCTACCAGAAAGATCCCACCGGATTTTCGCAGTTCGACTTCTTCAAAACCTCCGTACCAACCGATCTTATTGACCAAACCGAAAGCAAGAACCAATACAAGTCCTACTGCTGCAATCGCGCGTAGATCGGCTGCGGAACTCCACAGTACACCATTAAATCGAATGTTCTCAGAACGCACTTTCAAAGTCTCGTCGTTGTCGATGATCGGATAAAAGACGTCCTTAAACCTGTTCCAAGGAATCCGTGAAATTCGTTCATCATCTGAGGTAAATGGTTTCTTGAGACGATCCATTATTCCCGCATTAACTCGGAAAAGTGGTAGGGCATTAGAGAGACTCCGTAAACGCAGGAAATAATAAAAAAAAGCGATTAGCAGTACAGCGGTAAGTTTCATGACCTCGTCGAGATTGGTGGGCCAACCAATGCTGCAAAAATCACAAGTCTGGCAGACGAAGTAGAGTGCGAAATAGCCCAGCATGCCAGGAATCAAGAACCTTAGGTATTTCTGTGTGGTGTTGCTCATATCATTGCCTGAAACTGCGCTTCTTTGGCGCTAAATCTCTTGTTCCAAGAACCTTGCTTAGCATTGTTCAATTTAACAAAGGCCTGGTTACAAGGCTAGTGGATTGTAGACTGGATGCTGCTGGATACTCCACGACCTGCCCAAAACGGCGCACATGGGTCCAACGCTCCGTTATCCGTTGTGAAGTGAATTCAAGTCGTATCCCATTCGGCCACGGCAAGACCATGCGTCCACAGCGAAAGTCCGGTGCGGCGGGCCGCGTTGCAGCATGGCCGAGGGTGGATGAAGGTCCGCAATGGGCCGCAAGCCGCCAGCATACAAGTACTGACAGGTCACAAAGTTTCACTAAATGCTGTCTCGTTCCAACAGGCTTCTTTGTGAGACACAACTTCGAAGAATTCATTCCTTTTGGGAACTGATAAGTCAAAGCTTATGCTCGCTACTGATATGCAATCTTGCGTAGATTGAAGTCGCGTGCATACAATGCTCGGGTAGACTAAGGAGTTCAAATGACATGGTTCGACACCTGATGTAACAAATACGAAAACGAATATGTCATTGCCCAACCGCGACGAACTCATGCCCGTCGCAACACATGTATGAACTGTATTGGCTTACGTGTTTGAGAACAATGAGCGCGGACTGGTTGAGTTAACAGGCAATCCCAGCGGATTCGCTTCTTGTTGATCGATCATCTCACGAAGAACCGCGCGAAAAAATGTAAGATGGAGCCGTCCCAAAATGCACGTTCGGACGCCTAAGAGCCGTTACGCCAGCGGTTATCATGAGAGCGAATAAGTGATGGTTTTTTTGTAGACACAGAGGTAAAATTCTCGGCTATTCACGGACGTGGGATGTTTGCGCGTCAACACATTGATCGCGGAACGATCGTGTTTCTGTGGCCTGTCACTGACCGCCAACGCATTGTTGACGAGGAAGAAGTCGTCGAACTCGAGGCGACAAACCAGATAGTTTTTGAAACCTCAGTGAGGCTGGCGGGAAGATACTTCGTAATTTCGGAAGTCGGCCTAGAAGATGATGAATACGTTAACCACTCTTCTGATCCAAACGTGTTATGCCATATGGGAATTGGCTTCGCTCTTCGGAACATTGAATCAGGCGAAAAGATTACAATGGATTACCGTTTGCTTAGTCCCACAAGTCAGTTGGGGGAAGAAGTGCCTGATCACGAATTTGGTTGGTCCGCTCGCGAAAGCCTGATCCGGACCACACGAATCTTGTTGGAACAGCTCGAATCTTTGCCGGACTGGAAGGGCGGCTAGAGCCAAATTGAATAGGCCACAGCCCAAACATTGGAAATAAGAACTAGAGCGACACACCTGGCTCTTGTTCCGAGACTTTCCTTCCTCAACCGATGCTAAGTATAATCTAGAGGCGCATCAATTCCTGCCAAGTTCGCGAACGTTCGCAATTACCCTATGCAATTCTTCATGGGGCTCGCACTCAACAAGCTTCGTGGCCAAGTGAAGGAGCAAATCCGCCCAATACTCTATGGTACTATCTGAAAAATTCTCTTCATTGTATACGAATTTACCCGAAAGACCTTCTTGGTTCATGACGAAAAAAACTCCGAATTCCACGTCGGTTTCCCATGTATCCAAAGACCTGGACGTGCATTCAATTCCATCCAGATTCAAAACATCATCGTCATGATAAAGAAAAGTCACAGCAACTTGGTAAGCTTGGAGAGCCGTCTGGCCTAGCCTTAAGCAACTTACAAGCCTCGTGCATTCGGACGACATTTTACCCAGCAGTACTTCTCGGATGTTATCGATTTCTCCAAAGTCAATGTCTTCTTCCAATGGAGTGTAAAAAATCGTCTCAAAGGGAAGTCTTCGGTGATCATGAGCCGCCAACAAACTCTTTTGAACAGATCGAGCGTTCTCGGCAATTGAGCAACCTAAAGCCAGTTGATTGCGAACGACAAGCGTATTTACAAACCCTCCAATCTTGTCCCTGGTGGACAAGTCATCTCTGCCAGCGTGGTTGGTTGCTATCCGTATATCAGTATCGCCAGTGACCAAATGAATCATACACTTGAGCAAAAGAAGCAAAACAGAAAACAAAGTCGTATCTGAATTTCTGGCAAAGTCTTGAAGCTTGGTTATCGTACCTAACTCCAAAGCCAAGTTCTTCTGTTTTGCCGTAAATACTTCTTCTGCGGACCTTTGGAAATCTAGTGGCAACGTGTCATCTGAGGGTATGTCTTGAAATTCTTTGATCCAAAAATTGACTTCCTTGCTCAAATTATCACCGGAAGATAGGTAATCGTAGTCGGCTGCTAAAGCGGCAAAATATTCACCCTCAAGCTTTTTCTTATCAAGCGCTACAATTTCACTTGAGTTGTAAAAGCTTTCGAGGTCAGCGCAGAAAACAGAGAGCGACCAATCATCTGAGACTATATGGTGAAACACCCCACACAGTATAATCCTGTTTGGCTCAACCTCGACAAGTGTAACCTGATAGAGAGGCCCAAACTCCAGGTCGAACTTAAAGTCATGAAGTTCCTTGATTAGTGCGTCCAACTCCGCGTCCGAAAGTCCCGGAGCGCTGACTTCGTTGATAGGCGCCTCGTTCTCGCATAGACAACATTCTAGGCCTTCAGGCCCCATTCGAAATTCGGTTCGTAAGCTGGGATGCTTTTCATGAGTTTTTTCAATCGAGTTCCTCAGTCTCTCTCGGTCAACATCCCCATGTAACTCTACTAGCAAGGTGACTTTACTTTGATATCTGCCATTGCTGAGCCTTTCAGCGAGCCACATACCTAGCTGTGGAACCCCGACGCTTGGTTGGACATTATGCAGTGAACTTCTCCGAGGCTGTTCAATTGGTGCCCCGGACAGCTGTGTTTCTAGGTATCGAGCGAACTCTCGAACTGTAGGCCGCTCGAACACTGATTTGAGTGGAGTTTTCAACCCGAACAAACGATTAACTTGAGAAACCACGTTTATCGCGAGAAGCGAATGGCCACCTAGCTGAAAAAAATTGTCTTGGGGGCTAACTTGATCTCGGCCCAGTGTATCCGCCCATATCTGTGACAAATGATGTTCAACCGAAGAAAGACTGTAGCTTGCAGGTTCTTTGGTTCCAAACGAGTGGACAAGTTCAAGAAGTCTATCTGTATCAGTCTTCTTGTGGGGCGTCTTAGGAATCTCATCAACAATTATGATGTCGGAAGGCAACATGTACTTTGGCAAGTTCGCTTCCAATAGCTCGGTGAGCTGCGACACTGCAAAGTCATCAACAGCATCATTTGCCGGTATGTTACTAAGCGGACACCCGGAAGTTGAATCGTAAGAGCAACGCTCGACAACCAAGTTCTGGGGCGACTCAGAGTTTTGTTGAAAAATGTAAGCATCAAAAGAACTGGGATCGAAATCTTGTGACCAATAAGTGTTACATTGCAACCCAGCTTGCTCCGCGAGTGATACTACTTTCGAAGGATCAAACGCTGCGCGTTCAACAACGGGCAGATCTGAAAATTCTTGTGGTTCTCCGTGAGTTTTGGTTCTGTGCCTATAGCGCGCATTGGGAATTCCCTCTATTTTTAATAGTTTGTCTTCGCTTCTGCGGGAAAGGTTGACCAAAACATCTTGAATTTCGGTTATTTCGTCAAAACGCAATTTCTGAAATCTGTCCGTAGCCAAGTTGCCGTCGCATTCGCCCACGACCAAAGTTGCATCAAAACGATATCTACTTAGCTCATTTGCGAATGAGCCAGATTTTAAGCTCAGATTCACCGAAGAAATTGAAGCGATCTGGTCAGGGAGTTGTCGAAACCAAGTGGGCGAAATGAGAAGCTCTCGTTCGTTTCGCGTAAGTGTTTCTCTAAGTGTAACATCTTCTTCACCTAGAACACCATGCTTCTCAATACAGATGTCTTGATACAAGAAATCTATCAACTCAAGGTTTCGCACATCGCCAACGAAAATGTGACCACCCACTGAAACCACTTCGGCAGCCTGTTCAACCAGCCTCTTGAGGTATCGTAGATCTGGGAAGTATTGAGCGACAGAATTTATTATGACTAAGTCATATGGTCCGCCTTCGAACAATTTTTCCGAATCGTGAGCTGGACAAACGAAGAGCTGAACATCGCAATTTTTAAACTGGTTCAGAAAGCGATTTGAGTACTTGATCGCCTCGTCTGATATATCCGATCCCCAGTATCGCTCACACGAAGCCGCGAGCTCCTTCAAAACCAGGCCTGTACCAACACCAACTTCGCAAACGCGTTTTGGATTGAGTTTCTTTAACTTGTTTATTGTGCCGAGAAGCCATTCATCCATTTCTGCTCTTGGAATTGCATCTCCAGTTAAACTACTCACCCAACTTGGGTATGGGTTTACTTCAGCTTCGGAAAAAACGCTCTCATACACTTCCAACCAATCATGAGTGATCGCATCCCTGTTAAGATCGCGTTTGTTGAGTGCGGCGAATGCAACCAGCTTTGCATTTGCTTCGCCGGGCCTCGAGATGAGTGCGGAACTCTCCCTGACAAAGTCTGTTTCATCAAGTAGCGTTGTTATCTCACCTAGCTCTATTCTATGTCCTCGCAGCTTTAACTGAGTGTTGTTTCTACCAATGAATTCAATGCTTCCATCTCGCTTCCTCTTGACCTGATCTCCAGTTCGATACAGTCGTCTTCCGCGAAAGTTGTGCCTTTCAAATGTTACAAAGCTGTTTTCAGTCAATTCCGTATTGTTAATGTATCCTCGTGCGACATTTACACCTGAGATGTAAAGCTCCCCCGCTATATCAAAAGGAACTGGTTCCATCCTGCTATCCAAAATAAACACTTTTGTATTCTGTAATGGAAACCCAATGTTCTGTGCGGCATGGTGTGGCTTAACCAACTGCGTCGTGCACCAGATTGTGGCTTCCGTTGGCCCATACGCGTTAAGCACCGTAGATCCACCAGATGTTAAGTAAGCTGCAACCTCTTCCGATAAGGCTTCGCCACCTACAATCAACTTCATTTCCGGTCTTGGTTTCCAACCCACTGCTTGAAGTGTCCGCCACATAGCAGGTGTGGCTTGAATGATTAAAGGTCGAAACGCCTCTATCTCTTTTGACAGAGATTCAGCGTCTCGGGCGGCTTGCTTCGACGAAATGCAACACGCCGCGCCTGCCGATAGAGGCAAAAGTATTTCCAAGTTTGCTATATCAAAGGTCAACTGTGTGACGGAAAAAAATTTGCTTCTTTTGTGAATCTCCAACTGATTTTCGAACGACTTTATCAGATTTCTCAAGGAGTTGTGTTGTACTTGAACTCCTTTTGGTTTCCCTGTGGAGCCAGATGTAAAGATTACGTAAACTAAGTCTTGGGGGGCTACTTTTGGTAATTGTGTATCGTCTACGGCGCCTATTTCGCCTAGCCGCAATTGATCAATGCCGAGTTCATCAAGTAGCGTTTCACTTGTTTGATCTCCGATCACTACTTTGGCTTCAGCCACGTCGATCATATAGCTCAGACGAGCAATAGGGTAATCTTGGTCCAAAGGTAGATATGCGGCACCAGCCTTCATAACTCCAAGAATTGCTTCAACCATCGCCACAGAGCGTTCCACACAAATGCCGACAACATTTTCACGTTCGACACCCGCCTTAACGAGCCGCTGTGCGATGGCTGTTGAACGCTTTTCGAGCTCACCGTAAGTCGTGCTCCCACGTTCGCATTGAACCGCGATAGCGTCAGGGCATCTTTGCGCTTGCTTCTCAAACATCTCATGTACGAGCAAGTCATCTGGCCAAGTCACTTCGGTGTCGTTCCAGTGATGCAGGAGTTTGTTTTTTTCTTCTTGAGTGAGTATTTCAAGGTCTTCGATACACGCGGTCGGCATCGACACGATGCTACGCAGCAGCGTCTGGTAACATCGCAGCAATTGAGCGATCGTCTCTTCTTCGAACAGGTCTGTCGCATACTCAGTGATGAACTTCAGACCAGACGCATCTTCTTGGACGAAGATCGTCAAGTCGAACTTTGACGTCAACGACGTGTGCTTCTGCTGCGAAGCCACGACGCCCGGTAGATCAAAGCCATCCAACGGATCAGGGTGCATAACCAACATAACCTGAACCAACGGATTGTAGCTTGCATCCCGGGCGGGGTTTACGGCCTCAACGACTTTGTCAAACGGAACGTCATGATTGGCATACGCGTCAAGGCAGGTCGCTTTTAGTGTGTCAAGAAAGTCGTCGAAGCGTACTTCAGGGTTCGGCCGGGAGCGCATTGCAAGCGTGTTTCCAAAAAAGCCAATCACGTGTTCTGAGAACGCGTGCGTACGGACAGCAATCGGCGTGCCAACGACAAGATCTTCATCACCTGTATACTTGTGCAACAAAACTTTCAGCGCAGCCAAAAGGACCATAAAAGGGGTCGCATCTTGCTGGTCTGCAAGTTGGTTTATGTCTGAGAGCAAGCTGTCGGGTAAATCACGCGTCAGACTCGCACCTTTATAGCTTCGCGTGACGGGGCGGCTGCGATCCGAAGGTAACTGAAGCACCTTAGGCGCATCACTAAGCTGTTCTTTCCAATAAGAGATTTGATCCGCGTAAGCACCGTCTGCAAACTCTTTCCGCTGTAAGAGCGCAAAATCAGAGTACTGATGTTCTAACTGCTTGAGTTGAGGATCCAAACCAGATGTGTAGGACGTATAGCACTCGCTAATCTCAGACCACAAAATCTTGAGCGACCATCCGTCCATGACAAGATGATGCGCGTTGACGATCAGGATATTTTGGGTGCCATTTAGCTTGATCACCAAGAAGCGAATGAGCGGGCCAACTTCCAAATCGAAGTCGTGCAACCGTTCCTTCTTCCAAATCTCTTCGAATGCCGTTTCTTGCTCGACCGTGGAGCTTTTCGAAAAATCGAGAACATGGAGTCTGTCTTCCGCAGGACGCACGACTTGATGGGCGTTGCCGCTCTCTTCAACAAAAACGCTTCTCAAAACTTCGTGACGATTGATCACATCAATTATCGCCCGTCTGAGAGGTTCAATTTGAAGATCCCCCGAAAGCCGTAGAGCTAAAGGAATATTGTAAGCTGCTCCAACATCCTCGTAAGTTTGCAAAAACCAAAGACCAGATTGAAGAAGCGACAAGGAACTCCTGCCTGAAGCATTGATCATTTTAGAAGGAATGTCGGTGCTACGGGCGTGCCTTTGGTTGTCGCTGACTAGAATCGCCTGAAGTTCCAAGCAAAAGCTCTCCAAAGATCTATTGTTGAACAATGTTCTTATGGGAGGTGCCGACCCGAAGTGCGTACGCACGCGTGCAAGCATCTGGATAGCCAAGAGAGAATGACCTCCGAGTGCGAAAAAGTCATCCTTGTTCGATGCCACTGGCTGTCCTAGTACACTTGACCAGATTTCAGCAACTTGCCGCTCAAATTCGTCAAGCCTCGGATCCATTTGATTGTGAGTGAGCTCTCGAAGAGACAGTGACGCCAAGGCCTTCAAGTCAAGTTTCCCGCTCGCAAGGCGTGGAAAACTAGATAGTCGAAAGACTTTGCTAGGAACCATGAAACTAGGTAGCAGTCTTCTAAGGTTGTGTTTAACCTCATCTACTTTGAGATCTCTGCTTGAGATAACAACTGCGACTAGTTCTGAGGTGCCGTCTTTGTCCGGAGGATCCATCTCAAAAACGGTGGCCTGGTTAACACCGTCACACGCCAGAAGTGCTGCTATCACTTCACTTGGTTCGATGCGATGACCACGTAAGTTGATTTGGTCGTCTTTGCGCCCGGCAATTTCTATTGAGCCATCGTGTCTTCTACGACCGATATCCCCGGTGCAGTAAACCGTCGCGTCAAAACCACTGTTCAGAAGAACTTGTCTTTTTTTGTGGTCAGCTCGCACGTCACTGTGGATGTATCCTCGAAAGACGCCTTCTCCAGATATCGCAATTTCACCCCAAACTAGATTTGGACAGATCTTGGAACCTCGATCTAATACATGAATTTGGGTATTCGCTAACGGTAGGCCAAGCGGAAGCGTGCCGTCCAATTGCGTAAAGCCGGGTGAAGCTACGGTGAACTCGTTAGTTAAGACACCAATTGTAGTTTCCGTGGGACCATAGTGATTGAATACTGAAATATCTGTTTCAGACAGGTCAAAAATCTTCTTCAAAAGGTCGTAAGTCGCCTTCTCCCCCCCAAGAACTATGGCTTTGCGAGGCAGAACCTGCTTAGGGTCAACTGCATCCGCAAGAATTGAAGACAAGTGTGTTGGAGTGATTTTGTATACATCGATAGAGTTTCCTTGCACAAAATTAGACAACTCGCTTGCGTCCAGTGTCGTCTTGTCGCGTGGAATAAAAAGCCTTTTCCCCAACACTATGCTGGGAAAGAGCATGGTTACACCAAAATCCACCGAAATGTTTTGTAATAGTGCGAAGGTTTCAAACGCTGAAAGTCGAAGGTTCAGGACAACTGCATTGACGTAGTTTCTCAAGGAGTTGTGTTGTACTTGAACTCCTTTTGGTTTCCCTGTGGAGCCAGATGTAAAGATTACGTAAACTAAGTCTTGGGGGGCTACTTTTGGTAATTGTGTATCGTCTACGGCGCCTATTTCGCCTAGCCGCAATTGATCAATGCCGAGTTCATCAAGTAGCGTTTCACTTGTTTGATCTCCGATCACTACTTTGGCTTCAGCCACGTCGATCATATAGCTCAGACGAGCAATAGGGTAATCTTGGTCCAAAGGTAGATATGCGGCACCAGCCTTCATAACTCCAAGAATTGCTTCAACCATCGCCACAGAGCGTTCCACACAAATGCCGACAACATTTTCACGTTCGACACCCGCCTTAACGAGCCGCTGTGCGATGGCTGTTGAACGCTTTTCGAGCTCACCGTAAGTCGTGCTCCCACGTTCGCATTGAACCGCGATAGCGTCAGGGCATCTTTGCGCTTGCTTCTCAAACATCTCATGTACGAGCAAGTCATCTGGCCAAGTCACTTCGGTGTCGTTCCAGTGATGCAGGAGTTTGTTTTTTTCTTCTTGAGTGAGTATTTCAAGGTCTTCGATACACGCGGTCGGCATCGACACGATGCTACGCAGCAGCGTCTGGTAACATCGCAGCAATTGAGCGATCGTCTCTTCTTCGAACAGGTCTGTCGCATACTCAGTGATGAACTTCAGACCAGACGCATCTTCTTGGACGAAGATCGTCAAGTCGAACTTTGACGTCAACGACGTGTGCTTCTGCTGCGAAGCCACGACGCCCGGTAGATCAAAGCCATCCAACGGATCAGGGTGCATAACCAACATAACCTGAACCAACGGATTGTAGCTTGCATCCCGGGCGGGGTTTACGGCCTCAACGACTTTGTCAAACGGAACGTCATGATTGGCATACGCGTCAAGGCAGGTCGCTTTTAGTGTGTCAAGAAAGTCGTCGAAGCGTACTTCAGGGTTCGGCCGGGAGCGCATTGCAAGCGTGTTTCCAAAAAAGCCAATCACGTGTTCTGAGAACGCGTGCGTACGGACAGCAATCGGCGTGCCAACGACAAGATCTTCATCACCTGTATACTTGTGCAACAAAACTTTCAGCGCAGCCAAAAGGACCATAAAAGGGGTCGCATCTTGCTGGTCTGCAAGTTGGTTTATGTCTGAGAGCAAGCTGTCGGGTAAATCACGCGTCAGACTCGCACCTTTATAGCTTCGCGTGACGGGGCGGCTGCGATCCGAAGGTAACTGAAGCACCTTAGGCGCATCACTAAGCTGTTCTTTCCAATAAGAGATTTGATCCGCGTAAGCACCGTCTGCAAACTCTTTCCGCTGTAAGAGCGCAAAATCAGAGTACTGATGTTCTAACTGCTTGAGTTGAGGATCCAAACCAGATGTGTAGGACGTATAGCACTCGCTAATCTCAGACCACAAAATCTTGAGCGACCATCCGTCCATGACAAGATGATGCGCGTTGACGATCAGGATATTTTGGGTGCCATTTAGCTTGATCACCAAGAAGCGAATGAGCGGGCCAACTTCCAAATCGAAGTCGTGCAACCGTTCCTTCTTCCAAATCTCTTCGAATGCCGTTTCTTGCTCGACCGTGGAGCTTTTCGAAAAATCGAGAACATGGAGTCTGTCTTCCGCAGGACGCACGACTTGATGGGCGTTGCCGCTCTCTTCAACAAAAACGCTTCTCAAAACTTCGTGACGATTGATCACATCAATTATCGCCCGTCTGAGAGGTTCAATTTGAAGATCCCCCGAAAGCCGTAGAGCTAAAGGAATATTGTAAGCTGCTCCAACATCCTCGTAAGTTTGCAAAAACCAAAGACCAGATTGAAGAAGCGACAAGGAACTCCTGCCTGAAGCATTGATCATTTTAGTTGCCTTTGAGTAATGCACCAATGAGGCTTTTGACCCCCAAGCTATCAACCTTAAATTGCATTCAATTGAGGCAAAACTCAAGCAAACTATGCTCATGAAAACTCGAGTGTGTAGACTTCAAACAGCTACAGTGTTACCGTCAAGTGGGCATCCAAAAAAACTATCGGAAATGATTGGGTCAAAGAATTTTTCCAGCCTCCTATGCAGCATTAGCAGGCACCAAGAAGGAAAGAGGACCACGGCGCTCCCATTAAGACACGTAGACGTGATTATTTCCGCTTTCAGCCGTTACGTTCACAAATCTGAATGCTCGCGTTTGATCTTAGGGCAGGCATGTCATTTATGATTTGTACTTCAATTTCTTAACAATTCGGCTGGCCAAAACAACCGTAGACACGATTGAACCTAACGATATGCCTAGCAATACTGTCCAACTTCCATAGTCAACGTAGTGTACGGTAATCCAAGTTGTTGGCAACGCTACTGACCAGTATCCAATTATCACTGACCAGAGTTGAATGGATATCTCATCATACGCTCGCAGTATTCGCTGCATCAACATTTGGATGGAGTCGAAGAAAATGAAAACTATGCCAGCTGCCAAAATTAAGCCAGTGACGCTTGCTCCGTCATTGCCAGGCAACACAAGCTGCACAATCTCATTGGGGAACAAGAACACAAACATCAAGAAAATAGCTTGTAGGACGACAAATAGTAAAAAGGTCAAGCGCGTGGATGTTGCTGCTTTACTAGACTGACTAGCTCCTAGCCGGTAGGCAATTCTAATGGAGCCTGCTTCGCCAATAGACTGCGCTAAGATCTCAGCGACGCTTGAAACGGCAAAAACAATCCCCACAGCGACGACGTACTCTGTACCTAGAGGTGCGACTATCAATGGAACCAGCGCAAACACTCCTCCTTCAATAATCGCGACACCAGCCAGTGGAGTGTTCTTCCACAGAAACTTGATGGAACTAACCAGACTGCCCCTCGCTACAAAGTACTGGAATGGCAGCAATAGATCGTATTGTGCGAACGGTTTCTTAGCCAACAGGTACCAAATCGCGACAAGAAGAACGAAAAAGTCCGTTAGCACAACTGCAAGTGCTGCTCCTACAACGCCAAAGCCGGGAAAGCTGCCAACGCCCAAAGTTAGTAAGTATGTTAGCAATATTCCAAGGGGCATTGAGACCCAACTAAGGTGTGTAAGGAATTTCGTATCCTCAACACCCAACAAGAGATGCCGAATGGCCACGAACCAAAGCGTTGGGAATATTGCCAACGAGATAACCAGTATGTAGCTTTGCGAAAGTGTAGCGAGCTCTTCGTCAACGGACGCTAGAGGTATTAGGAAAACAAAGAAAAGCGTTACGAGCGTTGCTACTGCTGCAACAAGTGTCGATGTCCAAAAACCAACGCCGATCATCTCTTTGAGCTTAGAGTTATCTCGACTGCCGACAGCTTTGCTGGTTTGGACCGAAAGCAAAGAAAGCAAGGTCACTGCCACGGCGATCACTTCAAAAAAGATGCCGCCTCCAATCACCAATGCTGCAAGATCATCTGATCCAACCCGACCGACTACTGCTAGTCCAAACAACCAAGTGACCAGTGAAGAGCAATACGTCAGCAGAAGTGGCGCAGTGAGTTTTGCTTGCAGAAAAAGTTCTTTGATATTCGAATTCATTGGTAAAACGAACGCCATCCTCATTTAGCTCATTGGCGCAACCTACGGGTGCGGCCGTGAAATGAAAACCACCTTTGGCATTGTCACGACAGAAAATTTGCCCTTAACATGTCTTGATAGCCGTGTAGCGGTGCTAGAGCTTTGCCTCGAAATGATGAAACCTAAGCTCAAAAGTGCATCCCTCAGCACTATTGGAATAACAGAAAGTTCTATGCGATTTACTTCGGGTCCGCTTGTTCACATTTGGGAGGTTGACCTAGATGCGCAGGCGCACGGGCTGAAAGCACAAAAGAGATACTGGGCAAATTGGTCTACGCTTACGGACAAAGAACAAATGCGCGCTTTGTCTATCATAGGAGATGTTCACCGACGTCGTTGGGTTACAGCGAGAGCAGAACTGCGAAGGCTCCTCGGCTGCTTCACAAAAAAAAGCGCAAAGGAAGTTCTGCTTGAATACGGCAAACATGGAGCTCCTTACCTTGCTTCTGATGGTCCTTCATTCAGTTTGAGTCACAGCGAAGGCCGAGCGGTCATCGCGATAAGCAACGATGCATTAGTGGGAGTCGATGTAGAAAGACCTGTTAGGCTTTCGCAGTGCGATATCGAAGGTATTTCGACATTATTCATGTCGGCATCTGAAAAAGCTCATTTCGCATCGCTCAAGGACTGCGAAAGGCAAGCTGCCTTTTTTTGGCTCTGGGTCCGCAAAGAAGCAATACTTAAAGCGATTGGAACAGGGTTTTTGCTAGACCCAAGAGATATTGATATCGGGTTTGATCAATCTAGCCTGCACACAGGCACTTTGTATGGAAGTCCTTATGAAGTTGCAAAACTAGACGCGCTATGGCCTGCTGCCGTTTCGACGTTTCCAAAACGGGGTGGGCAAGCTTAAAATTCAGTTAAAGGGAAGACCTCTCAAAACTACCGTGCATTATAACCTTTGAACCCGAAACGACGCTATGATGGCCTCACCGCCCCCCTAATCAGCGAACCCAGCTACGGCTAATAGGCTTCGTCGAGTTCTAGATCCTTCAGCAGCACTTCGAAGTCTTCGCCCTGTTCGAAGAAACTACACAGCGTCCTGCCTGCATCTACTAGCATATCCTTAGGGATTTCTCCACTCGCATCGTGATCAAAAAGGAATGTTCCATGGTACTCGATATCACCCACCAATTCATACTCGCAGATTTGACGAACGTGATCGCGAACTTTGTGCAAGTTATCGCCATGTCGATTGACTAAGAGCGTCAAAGCATTGTTGGCGTGACAACCTTCATCCCTGCCCGCGTACTTGACCCATTGTAAGAAGTGATCGCCGCCCATTATTTCGTATTCTTCACGATCGTAAGCGTAAGATCTGGCGCTAACAATTTCATCGAATGCAATACAAACGAGTATTTTGAACTCGTCCGAAATTAGATGCTCTATTGCATCAAAGCAGCACTTTCTTGATTTTACTCGGCGATCAAGATCCTCGACACTTTCCGCATATAGTAAGTTGTTAATTCTTCTGAGCCCGACGTAGTGATTTTGCTCATCTTTGAGCCAAACCTCACACATGTTCCAAAACTCGTTTGAAAGCTCAATATTGCTTGTGGCCAAGTAGTCGGACAAATTTGCCGAATCGTATTCGGCACACATGTCGTGAAAAAGATACTCTCTACTCTCAGCAATCAAACTACCAGCAAGCTCGGAGTCGGCAATGATACTGCCTGAAAGTACTTCTTCTGATGACCATGAGTGATATCTTGGAGAAAACGTCATGTGTCGGCCTGCATAATTCGTTGAATCTACCTTAACGGTATTACTGATTCTAGTCTAGCTACCCAGAGATGTATATACGCGCCGAGAAGGCTGTTCAGTTAATCTATACGGGGCTTCACTGAGCCTCCCCCACTGAGTTGGTCCGCCCCTATAGTTAGGAAACGGAGGATCAAATATGGGAATCAAGCGACACAAGCCGGAAGAGATTGTCACGAAGTTACGGCAAGTTGAGGTGCTTTGCGGCCAAGGGATGCCGCGGATTGATGCGATCAGGCAGGTGCACATAACCGAGCAGACATTCTATCGCTGGCGTAAGCAGTATGGCGGCATGGGAACCGACCAACTGAAAGAACTGAAGCGCCTGCAGCAGGAGAATGATCGGCTGCGTCGTGCCGTATCTGACCTGACACTGGATAAGCTGATCCTGTCGGAGGCAGCACGGGGAAACTACTGAGCCCTTCACGTCGCCGTGCCTGCGTTGACCATGTGCGAAGCCAGTTCCACGTCTCGGAGCGTCGAGCTTGTCGTGTCTTGGGGCAGCATCGGTCCACGCAGAGGCGGTTGCCAATTGGGCGTGCCGACGAGGATCGTCTGGTGGCGGACATGATTGAGTTGGCCCGCCAGTATGGTCGCTATGGGTATCGCCGGATCGCAGCTCTGCTGAGAGGTGCAGGCTGGCAGATCAACGACAAGCGGGTCGAGCGTCTGTGGCGGCGCGAGGGGCTCAAAGTGCCCATGAAACAGCCCAAGAAAGGACGGCTCTGGCTGAATGACGGCTCATGTGTTCGATTGCGTCCAGAGTATCGCAACCACGTTTGGTCATACGACTTCGTGCATCACCGAACTGATGATGGAAAGGCGTTCAGGACTCTGAACATCCTGGATGAGCATAGCCGGGAATGTTTGGCGATCAGGGTTAAACGAAAGCTGAACGCAACCGAAGTGATCGACGCGTTGACGGACCTGTTCATCCTGCGCGGTGTTCCTGCCTACATCAGGTCAGACAACGGGCCGGAGTTCATTGCGCAGGCCGTCCGAGACTGGATTGCCGCCGTCGGCGCCAAGACCGCCTACATCGCACCAGGCAGCCCTTGGGAGAACGGTTATTGCGAAAGCTTCAACGCCCGCTTCCGGGATGAGTTGCTCAATGGCGAAGTCTTCTACTCACTACGTGAAGCCCAAATCCTGATCGAAGAATGGAGGAAGCATTACAACACAAAACGACCGCATAGTGCTTTGGGCTACCGCCCACCGGCTCCCGAAACCATCGTCCCGATGGAAACTAGGCCGAGAATGCACTAACATTCAAACTGGACCACTCAGGTGGGGCTGATCAGCAGAAACAGTGATTAATACTCCACCTAAAATTGCTATCTACTTTATTTTTCTAAGATAACGTGTTTATGTTTTGGCGAGAGCTCGGACAGACTAAACTAGATGTGAAACTGATGAATGATTTAGAGAAGTTTGACTTCGAAGCCCCTTCGCCAATTCAAAATGGTACAGTTGCCGGTACGCACATTATTGCTGACCTATGGGATTGCGTTTCGTTATCTGACATTCGTTACGCGGAAGACCGCTTGTATGTCGCAGTTCGTGTTAGTGGGGCGACGTTGTTACAGCTTAGATCACACGCTTTCGATCATGGCGGTGGTTTCACTTCATTTGCGATGCTCGCGGAATCGCACATCAGTCTTCATAGTTGGCCCGAGCGTAACTTGCTGGCCGTCGATGTTTTTATGTGCGGAGCAACACGTCCATACGCGGCCTTGGACTCTCTAATTGAAGGGTTCAAGCCTTCTAGGATCAACGCTTCAGAGCACATGCGCGGAATTCTCTTATGGTAGATCTTGTCGATCGCTCAATTCCGAGCTTTCACTCTGTCTTTTCTGAGTGCGAAACTATTTTCAGTAAATCGACCGCGATTCAGGACATATTGATTTTGAAGAGCCCGGCAGTCGGGAAGATCCTGTTGTTAGACGGGGAAATTCAGCTAACTGAATGGGACGAGCATATCTACCATGAAATGTTCGTTCATCCAACGTTGCACGCTTTGCCGAGCGTGGATTCTGTACTGATTATTGGCGGAGGCGACGGAGGATGCCTCCGCGAAGTCATTAAACACAATGTGCAACGAGTGGTACTCGTCGAAATAGATCGAGAGCTTCTGGACATAGTCCCGGATCAACTTGGGTTTGTCGAACAAGGTTCGTTTTCAGACCAACGTGTTGAGTTGGTGAGTCAAGACGCCTCAAAGTATGTAGAAAGTGATCCAGGTGCCTTCGATGTCATTTTCGTCGATTCAACTGACGCAGACGGTCCAAGTGAAGCCCTTTTTGAAAGCCGATTCTACAAGAAATGTGCTCAGATACTCACAGAGCGAGGTATTCTTGTCTGTCAGGCCGGTATGCCCAACTATACATGCCAAATGACGACGCGCTGTTACTCTGGTGTTTCTTTCATGAGAAGTCGTGGGATGTACCTCGTACCAGTACCGAGTTTCATTGGAGGGCTGCATGCCTTCATTTGGGCGTCAAACGATCAAGGTTTGAATCGCTACAATTTGGAAGGGTTGACCGAAGTATTCGAAGCCAAGCAAGTGCCCACAAAGTATTATAGCCCTACGGCACAGTTTTCTGCAGTTTTTGCAAAAACGCCCCCCAAACTGCCAATAAGTCAAAAAATAGGGAGCTAATACGGTGTCGCTACATGAAACTAATGTTGCGAGCGAAGGTCCGCGGCCGATCGTCGAGAGCTACAACGATTGGGATCCACTTGAAGAGATAATAGTAGGATCTGCCAAGGGTTGCTTCATCCCAGAAATGGACGTCTCTTTTCGCACTTTTCATTGGCCAGACGAAGAAGAGATGTGTGCTCATGCATCTGGTTTTATGCCAGATTGGATTGTTGATGAGATCGAAGAAGACATCGATGGTTTCGTAGATGTTTTGGAAGAATTCGGCGCTACAGTGCGTAGGCCAGATCCAATCAATTACTCCGTCCCTATTGCGACTCCGGACTGGTGCTCATCAGGTCACGTCGCTTTGATGCCAAGAGATTCTATTCTTGTGGTGGGACAACAAGTAATCGAAGTTCCAATGATATGTCGGTTTCGTCAGTACGAGGTTTTGGCATACCGTGAGATCCTGATCGACTACTTTAAGAAGGGTGCATCATGGACATCTGCACCAAGACCAAGATTGTTGGACGATGCCTATGATTTATCGTGCCCAGACGACCCTCGCCTAAACGAGACGGAACCACTTTTTGACGCTGCGAACGTGTTGAGATGTGGTGAAGACCTATTTTACAACGTGAACAACTCAGCCAACAACCTTGGGCTTGATTGGTTACAAAGGCATTTGTCTCCCGGTTATCGCATCCATCCCGTCACTGTTTCACGCGATCATATTGACACGACTCTAGTTCCATTGCGGCCCGGAGTGGTTCTTGTAAACACAGCTCGGGTAAACCAGAGAGACTTACCTGAGCAGTTCAAAAAGTGGAAGATCATCGAGGGCCCAGAAACAGCGCCAAATCAGAGCTATGGGTTGGGTTTTCCCTATAGTTCTAATTGGATTGGTTTGAACGTCTTGAGCCTGGACGAAAACACTGTCGTTGTTGAAAAGACGCAAGTTGATCTAATCAGGATACTTGAGGCGCATGGCTTCGATGTTGTGCCTTTGACATACCGTCACGGCCGGACCCTGGGAGGTAGTTGGCACTGCATCACCTCTGATGTCAGACGTCGAGGACAACTCGAAAACTACTTCGCCTGAATCAATTGGGAGCCTTTCGAATGAAGATGAGTATGGTTTGGTCCCAGAAAGTAGGGAATTGCCAAGTAGAGCTTCGTCCCTATCTGCTACCTACAAAGCCTTTGCCACTATGCGCGGTTGCTTTTGATGAATGAGTTTATCATTTCTCACTTAGAACCGGAAAAATCGGCCAAGTACTTTAAAGGCACCAGAACTTGGTGGAAAGACAAGTTGGCAACGGGCGCTCATCTAGAGTTGTGCTGGATGAAATTGGAGCCAGGCGGTCGTTACTCGATGCACTCACATGCACACGAGCAAATTAGTGTTATGTTGCAAGGGCGGATGCTGTTGAGAGTGGGTGAAGAAAGCAGAGAAGTTGGTCCCGGAGACATGTGGTTTGTGCCTTCTTTTGTAACACATGGTGGAGAGCTCGTCGGAAAGGAAGCAGTTGTTTTTATTGACGTTTATTCACCGCCGAGCAAAGGAGATGACACAGACACGGTGTACTACTAGCATTTGTGATAGGGTAAGTCACCTATGTGATGTTCATGGGCATGGTAACTACTACTTGTCGCAACCAAGGTCTTTAACATTTCCCGCGATTTAAAGAAAAGCGAGACTTATCTGATTGCCAACCGTGCACTCATGCGAAGCCTCAGATCGCAAGGAACACATTATCTGGTGAGGCTCAGAGTAAAAGTACTGAAGGAGCGGACATAATTGAAAACTGTTTCACTGCCGAACCCTGCAAAGCCGCTACCTTAATTGTAGATAGTCAACAACCTTCAATTTAGTGTCGATTTCTTCGTTGGATGAAAGAAGATGACAAATTCTGGATCAAAAGCGTTAGCGGATGGCGCCAGGAAACTACTTGGGCCTGCTTTTGAAGAAGCGGGGGAAATCTTGGCAGATCGCTTGCGTTATTGGAGGTGGAAGTCCGCACTTTCAATACTTGAACGGGCGAACGAAATAAGAAGTCTCAAGGGAGAATCCAACGAAAATGTGCCGCTCAAGTTCTTTATTCCTTTTGTTGATGAATGTTCCAAGGAAGATGAGGCGCAAAGTGGAGATCTTCAGGAACTTTGGGCTACGCTTTTGTCCAACTCTTCGAACGGAAGTGTCGGCATAGACTTACTTTGCATAGATGTAATGAAAAAAATCGGGTCAACTGAAGCAACTACCCTGCAAGAAATATCCAGAGTTTGCACGGCTGTTCAAGAACGCCAAACTCTTTTCAAGAGTGCACATGGGGTTCAGCTAGATGACATAATAATCCGGTACAACCAAATATTCCAAAGAAAGCATGCCGTTGTGACGAGAGGTATGGGAACAATTTCTCTAAACATGTTGAAGTCCAGCGAGTACTTTCTTGAAGATGCCCCTTTGGACGCCGCATTTGAGTTGCAGCGCAACGGTTTGTTCTTTGAGGAGCTAGTTTTTGGAATAGGTAACAAAAAAGTATCTCAGCGTTGTTCGGGCGATAGACAAGCTAGTTTGATAGCGCTCAAACGGCTCGGTCTGATCCGAGAACTTGTCATACCTGTGACCTTGAATTTTGACGCTACTCACCTTTGGGGGACGGCCTATTTGGACAAGACGCTCGAAGCAGCTGTGGACACGGCCGAGTTTTCGGCGGCCAGTGTCAAGGAGAGAGA
Organism: Roseovarius sp.; assembly: GCA_963691795.1. Taxonomy (GTDB): domain Bacteria; phylum Pseudomonadota; class Alphaproteobacteria; order Rhodobacterales; family Rhodobacteraceae; genus Roseovarius. The sequence continues at coordinate 968,167 of OY829373.1, read as the reverse complement.
CGATGGGGTATGTCACATACATTCTTTTGCGTTGACCGCCTTTGGAGCGCAATTTGTGAATCGGGTTTCCAAGCACTGAAAACGAGCCCTTACATTCTATCGCCTGCAGCTTCGAGTCTTGGGTTTCTCGAACAATTACTCGAATTCAACCAGTCACGACAAAGGTGTTTGTCTTACTGGATTTTTGTAAGTTGGCTCTATTGGCCGTACTTGAGGCAAGTGATGAATGGGATACCTCAAACCTAAACGACGGAATCCTCTTTGAAGCGTTACACGTGGAACGCCCAATAGGGCCGCCACATATCTGCAGGGCAACCCGGTTTCCTGCATCCAAGCGTGGGCATCCTTGATCACCGCGTCAGCGAGCTTCGCAGGGCGACCGAGGCGCACCCCTCGTCGCCGCGCAGCCTCCAAACCTTCCTTGGTTCTTCGTCGGATGATACGGCGTTCAAACTGTGCGAATAGAGCGAGTATGCCGTAGAAAACCTCACCCATGTCGCTGTGCACGTCTATTGGGAACGTCAGCATGTCGAAGGCGATGCCGCGTTCTCTTAAGTTCTGTGCTGTTAAAAGTGCGTCAATAGCGCTGCGAAACGCTCGATCCAGATCGACGACAACTAGGGTATCGCCTTCACTCAGGTCCCGAAGGAGCTGATCGAAAACTGGTCGCTCTTTAGCGACAGCCGATGTGTGCTCTATCCTGAGTTCGTCGCAGCTTTCTTCAAGCTGGATAACCTGACGGTCGGTAAGCTGGCTTGGCGTTGAAACGCGCACAAAGCCAATGCGGCGGGGTTTTGACATGAGAGTTGATCGAAAAGGATCCTTTCCGACCAAGTCTTGCAAAGAGCTAACGCAAACATCATCGCGCTCGCTTTGCCTTGTAATTCCTGACCTTTGATTTACCTGTTTGTCAGAATCCCGTAAAGCTGCTGCTTGAACAAAAACCATGGAATATGAACAGCATAACACGTTGTCTCGGCGCAATGATGCTGCTCGGTCTGGGCGTGATCTATCCACAGGAAACCTGGGCAGACGCCTTCACTGGAGAGACATTCCTCACGTGGAGCGAAAGCCAACAGCGCAGCTACCTGAATGCTCAGCTGGTCATGGCGTCCACGATTGTTGCGCGTCAGAAGCCGACGATGTCCCAATGTGTATCAGATGAGTTCTTTGGGTCATCCGGATTGACGCGTGAAGCATTTGCAGATGCCATGCAGAGTATTCGTGACTTCAAAACGTACCACCCGAGCTCAGTGCTCGTGATCTTGATCGAGAACGCTTGCGGAGAGTTTTACTAAGTCTTGGGTATCTGGGGGAATGCACTGACAGTGGTCGTTATTGTTTCTGGCGCGGCAGCATGGTCAACAACGACACTTGGTGCAGGCGGTCGTGCACTTTCGATTTGATCGAGAGCATCTTGAATGTCATCTGGGCTTTGAAAGGGGTTCTCTTCATCATCGTATGTGTCGCGAATTCGACCAAGAACATCGTTGCGATAGCTGTCCCATTCCATGAGCTGTTCTGCGATTTGCTCGCGCTGTGCTTGAAGGGCGAAGTAGCTTTCGGAAGATGGCGCATCTGGTGGCCAAACAATGCCTTCAGCGATCTCACCGGCGACAGTTGAGCCATCTTCATAGACGACCCGCCCATCTGCATAGCGAAATACGAGCTTACCTTTAGGATCCCGGGCTGCTCGATCTGCCATGTCGGCAAGCGCTTGATCAACCTCGGCCAGTTGGCGCTGCAGCGTGTCGAGGGCACTGTCTGCATCCGCTTCAGCTCTGGAAAGCTTGCTGCCAAGCTCACGGTGCAACCGTGCGTAAACAGGATCAAGCAACAAGTCCGCAAGTCTTTGCCTGATACGCTCCTGCTCGCGCTTTTTCCGCTTGCCTTCCGGTGAACGCTCGTCCGTGGCATTGAGAAAGCGCTTCATTCGCCCATTGTCGATGCCGCTGATCTCGTGCTGCAGATCATCGAAATCACGCTTCTTCTGTGTGTCTATGTCGCTCAGATCCTTCATAAAATCTCCACTACCAGTATACCTGATTGGAGCGTGATCGCGCAAACTTGGCCGTAGGCCGGGGGATCAAACGGGGGTACTTATGTACCCCCTTTGCAAGCGTTTGGTATTACCAAACACAGCTTGCCTTCGTCTTTTCTTTGTGAGGAATACCGTTTTTGAAGGGAAGCTGGCTTGGCTTGGGGTGCTTCAGCACACAGCTCGCCTTCGTCTTTTCTTTGTGAGGAATACCGTTTTTGAAGGGAAGCTGGCTTGGCTTGGGGTGCTTCAGCACACAGCTCGCCCTTCCCATTTTTCGATGTTTGTGCGCGTCTCAAATTGGTTCATGCATTTTTGAAAAGGCAAGGTAGATTTGCAATGACGGAACTGTTCGGGAGAGCGGCGGTAATTTGCTTCAAGAACGTAAAGTAAGGTGCGACCAAAATGATAACGAAAAAGGGACTGTTTGTAGCGGACCCTCCGTCAATCGGTGAGAATTTAAGTGACTAAGAAAAAAGACGAGTCATTTTTCTCGGATTTTCCGGACGGGGTTCGCGGCAAAAACCGCGGGAAGAACCGTATGCAGGAGGTTGATGTGGAATCTTGGGCTGCATTCAGTTTAGCGGCAGTCAAAATACAGATTGTATTCATAGCATTGTGTTGGATTTTCAGGACTGACTGGTACACTTCAGGATATTTTTTGGCGCATCTGGTGGGGTTTTTCTTCGCTTTCAAAGGACTGGCTCAGTACGCGAAATTCGGAAAACTCACTAAGAATTTTCCAACTGTTTTTCTCATAAACAGCCTTCGGAGCGTCAACCAATACTCAATACTCTTCTTTACAATTATCACTGGGCTGATTTTTTTACCATTCGGGAAGGTATTCCCATTTACTGGCGCCTGGCTTTGGTGGACCTTCTACATTGCGTTGAGTTGGGTATACGTTGAGAGTGCTTTCAAAACGATCAAATACAATATGTTGTACATGCAGAAACAGCATGGAGAAGACGATCTACCATACGTGAGGACTAGAATGAGCGAGATCGCTTGGGTTTCCAAAAATCCTGATCACGTTCTTTCTGTTATGGCGAAAAAATTCCTCGTTCCTGTTACGCTTTTTTTGACATATGTATGGAGCCTTGGCTTCATTCCACTTCTGGCGTTCTCAATTTTGGCTTTAGGTTCTGGTGGAAGTTCAGCCACTCGCTCTCCATATGTGCTGTTACTTTCGGGCGGTTTCTCTAAGAGTTTTAGTCTTTTGGTGAAACTAAAATATGTATGCGGAAGCTTGCCCGTCGGCCATATGTTACAGCCGAAAACGGAGATGGACACTAAGATGCTAGGTCGGGGTCTTACAGTTGATTGGTTCAGGAATATTGAACCGGATCAGGCGATGCCGGACATTGAGCATCTAGGTTGGGAGTCTGCAGTTGCTGACTTGATGCATTTTTCAAAAGTGATCATCTTCGATTGTAGATCTATCTCGGACGCTTTTGTCAAAGAACTGAAGCTTTATGTTTTGGAAAAGCCCGAGGCACCAGCATTATTTATTGGATCGAAAGAAGACGTGTTGTCAGCATTTAGTCTTGCAGAGGTTGATATTGAACCCGCTGCATGTGACGAAGATGCGGCGATTGATTTTGTTGACAATTACATTCAATCAACCGGTTCAGAAATCTTCCCGGCTCTTAGTAACCGGAGCCGCAAGTTGATTAAGTCGCTATGGGGAGGAAAATTCAACTTGAGGAATACTACTGAAAATTGAGGACTCCAATCGGCAATATGCGCTTTACTTCTTTGACGAGATGCAAATCGATGCTTGCCGCCAATTCTATTGTTTCGCAATTCAAGATTTTAGAATTGACATGCATTGACGGGATCGCCTTTGAGCCTTGTGCTTTTTAGCGTTTGTCATGATCGCGATTTTGGAGGGGCGCTGCTGCTGGATTTTCCCCAACTTGGCAATCTAGTGCATTGGTTAGTAGCGAAGCGTAGAGTGGATGCGAATTTTTTCTGACTTTCAACGCAACCTAGTAAGAGCCCTTTTGTCGGCCTTGCGTTATGAAAACAAATCCTCTGTTCGATGGATACACACTCAGATTGAGGCGAGCGAGGCCGTTCGCATTTACCGATCAAAGCACAGAGCATTGTCCAACAACGAAGAACATGTTGTGAACGAAAATGTCGTGTCTCAGTTTCTTAGAGGAGCAACAAGACCGAGCGATGATACGATGAGTGTTTTTGTTGAGTATCTGGCTGAGGCTGGAGTTATCAGCAAAACGAATTTCTCCCGTTTGAGCCAAGCGGCGTCAACAGCCGTACGGCCAATGTCAGATAAGATGCGAGCCAGACATCACGCTTTTCCTCACGAAGCTAGTTACGCCTCCGAAGAGCTCCATCTCTCTGGTGTTTCAATTAAAGTACTGCACTTAAAAAAAACCGACGACGCCAAACAAGACGCAGCTTTCCAACTTGTCACTTATCTCCGGCGCTTGAATGAGGTCGACGCCCTTCTAAGGCGAAGATCAGAAGAAGGCTTTAAAGATGCCAACGTTGAGTTCGCGGGGCATTTAGCCTGGACCGGAGACTTTTATCGTTTGTCGTTGTGGTCATGTCAAAGGGCTTCGAGTTCAGAAGCTCTGGAACTTCCAAGAATTGCCGATTGCGAGTTGCACGAAGATACAAATGGTCACCATAGGCTAAAAATTGCGTTTTGGGACCCGGTTGAGAATGCAACGCTCTTCCGATGCACGCCTCTACACAAAGAGCGCAACGCACCAATTTTGACAAAATCTATTAGAATCAATATGATGGAGGTAAGGAAAAGGTTCTTACTTGTTCACGAACCTTCGAAGACAACCCATATAGCGACAGAAAAGGACGCAGAAAGTGAAACAACTGTGGAGGATCAACTCAGGTTAAACCAAGAACTAATTGCAGCAACGACCGACGGCGACGCACGTGCAATGGCGTTGGCTATCATTAAAGGAGCAGACATCAATGCTCGAGAAGCTGATGGCCGCCAGGCAAGCGTCCTGCATCTTGTAGCGCTCTCCCGCTCATCCTTCGTATTGGATGTCGTGTTTTACAATCCCAACGCGCACCGAGGAATGATTCAGGACCTTTTGAGTGTTGGGGTGACTGATATAGATCATGCAAATCAAGCTATCAGATCCGCGCAAAGGCAACTTGACGCGGCTGTAGTCGATAGCGAGTACTTCTTTCCGTCTGAGTATGTGCAGGATGTGGGCCAGCCAAAATCAGACCAAGATGTCCTGACAAGATATCAAAACCATACCTATCAGACTTTGATGGCACTCGAGGATCGTCATCTGGTTCGCAAAGGCATGCCGCAAGGCTTGAACTTTGGATATGACCCTGAGGCAAGAGCCAAGTTCTTTAAAGCGCCAAATGGCACAGCTTTATCACCAGCGCCACCTGAGCGATAAATGACAAAAGAGCTTCCTATTTGAGACGGTCTGTCGCCGCCAATTTTCTGTAGAACTTTCCAAGCTCAGTAAGCTTTCAGTACTTTCGGCGTATTGCGGCAAAGTACATGTGCTCTTCCCCGGGGGGCAAACCAAAGGGCACAACCAATCCATGCCGGTTGCAGTTTTGAAGCCGGGCATAAATATCAACAAGAACCGGATCCGGAACAACGTTGTGAAACTCTTCCGGAAGTTTTTTGGGGTTCGGTTCGCATTCGGGACACAGCTGAAACGCATAGTCTTCGTCTGCAAACCATTCCGGCAACTTTAGTAGCGTTTCAGTGGGAACCTTCTCTGGACATTGCCGCAGTGTTATGAAGTCTTTCACGTTGGCCTTGTACACCGGACGTTGTTCCCACTTGTCCAGAAACTGGTCGACATGTGCATATATTGCTGCAGGAGTGATACGACCTCTGAGGTCGGCAGCGGCACCTTCCAAGGCGTTGATCACTAGTCGAGAAAACAATCCTCCGTTCAAGCCATCACCCATTGCTGCTGTATTGCGATCAGCTGCAGCAAGGAGGGTCACTCCTTTGCCTAACTCTGATGGGTTTTCTGGGTCTGATGTGTAGCCTGTGCTGCCGAATGAACCGGCATTGCAGCAATCCAAGATAATCACTGTTGATCGAACATGTGGATGACGGTCGATCGCCCTTTTAAGGATGTATTCAAGTCTAACGCCTGTGCCGTGGCGGATTGTATCAGGCGTTGCAAGGTAGCCCTTGCCAGCTCCTGCGCTTATTGCGCCATGCCCAGCGAAGTAAAGCAGAGCACAGTCAGTCTCTTCCTGAAACAGAAGGTCTATTGCCTCTGTCAACTGACCTTCGGTCGGACCAGAAATGTGGGTTCTTGACGTCATGATCCGGCAGGAAAAGTTGGCTCGCCCGTCGTCATTCTTGCCGAGCAACTGAGCTATTCGTTCTGCATCATCTGTGCAGCCTGGCAGGTTATTGTTTGCGTCGTAATCGCTTATCCCGACAACCAATGCGCGCATGAAATTCTCCGTTTTCTCCGCTGCCAGAATAACCGGGCGCGAGAGTCTAGCAAGTTTCTCGCACAAGAATCTCTGCGAACCATTCGCAGAGAAAAAGCGTGATTTTCTTCGCCAAAGTGCTTTTGCGCACTGAAAGAAACCAAAGCATGCACAGACTAGGAACCCGGGTCTCCGCTGGAGACAAAAATGAAAGATCAAAACCAAAACGATCAATGGAGCGATAGTGAAGCGTACATCAGAAGCAAAAGAGGGCAACGCGAATTAGCTCAGTTCTTTCAAGAGCTGCAGATCAGCGAAGGATTTTCCGATGACGAATTGCTAGACGATGTCATCGATGAAATCTGCAAACGGAACACAGGTGATCTTTTCGACCCTGAAAACATCTACATCAATCTCGATGAGACACCGATCACAGACGAACTCCGCGCTGACACGCGGCATCAAGTTGGAAGGTTGATCGCAAAGGCGAAGGTTAGGCCAAAGCAGAGGTTACAAAAACGGCAAGTACGCTTTTACATGTGGTTCTCACTGGCCAAAAAAATCCGCGAAGCACGCAAAGTAGAGGAAAGTCCAACCAAAGACTAACCAGACTTAGCCCAACGCAGAGCCCGCACTCGATTTGAGTGTGGGCTCTTATCGTTTGGAGTTGCGCTGATGTCTCACACTGTCTTTATTACTTTGCTGCTTGGTAATACGATCCTTAACGTTCTGGGAATAACACTGCTTCGACATTCGCTGAACATTGCGTCTCCGGTAGCAGCGGTGCTGGGTTGCCTATGCTGGGCGGGAACATCTGCAGTATTTCTAATGCTTCTTTCGTCAGGCAAAGAACTGGCTGTGCTGGCAACAGTGACAGCATCGCTGGGTTTCATTGCCGTAATTTTTGTTGGCCTGGCATTTGGTGAAGAACTTTCGCTTCGCCAGCTACTGGCTATAACTCTGTTGGTGGCTGGGATCGCTCTTCTAAGCCTGCCAAAAGCAACCTGAACATGTTTTTGTTCAGGGGGGCCTTGGCCAAAAGCGAACGTTACTTTCTCCTTGAAACGACCAAAGCAGAACAAAATGCGGAAAAGCTGAGCACATAGAACACAGCGAGCCATACAAAGACTATTTGTGAAATCAGGCTTTCGAATGCGACGAACAATCCCAGTGGCGCAAAGGCGACCAGAGCAAAGATTGTTAACAAATTCGCTAAATTGCCAGAAAAGTACTTTCTCGTGCAAATACGGAGAAAGTCATATGCAACCGCGAAGAACAAAATGAACTCTAAGGTGGAGAAAATCGGGAGAGACATGTATTCGCTAAATCGGTCTTCATCATCGCCTTGGGATAACTCTGGGACGGTGATTTCGATCGTGACTGCCGCGAAAAATAAGAAACACAGCCACGCAAACAATTGAAAAAGTGGGAACGCAATCAAAAGATCTTTTGAAAAACTGAAGCAAAGTCTCCACGTTTTGTCTTCTGAGTGTTTCGAGTAGAGAACCTTTTGAAGTGAGGCCCGTGAGAACCAAATTTTCCCCTCGAGCCAACTGACCCGACGAAATGCACCGGCGTCGTAAACGCATAGGGCCCCGATCGCCGTAAAGTTGGGCAACTCCAGTTTGTGCCTTTCGCTCATCCAGGTTTGAAATTTTTTCCAACATTCACGAGCATCGATTTTGGCAATACTGCCATTGCGAGGCATGTATCCTTTGCCGTTTGGCAGCATTACAAAAACAGCCTTCTCAAGGTTGCCCGTTTTCACCACGTGATCGATCTCATCGCAAAGCGAACTTTTGAAGTCCAAAGGTGGCAACACAAAAACCTTGTGACTTCTCAAAAGTGCCCGATCGAACACTGTTCGCCAATCCATCGACACATCATGATGACGCCATGTTGATATATGAATTCCATGTTTGCTCTCGGATTCAAGCCTGAGAAACGAACCCGGTCCTTGAGCGGCATCATAAAGGTACCGTTCTATCGTTTTGTCGGACTCCGCGCCGAATAAGAAATCTCCGAGATACACACACTCTCCAAGAACGCCCTTGGGAACATCAAACTTATAATTGTCATCTAGTGCAAAGTTCCGGAGCAGAACCGCGTTAACATCTTGCTTTCTTTGCTCTTTTTCATCCAAAAGCCGGGCGTAGTTTGTGCCAAGTCTATCCGCAGCCAGACTAAACGAGTGCAAGACAAAGTTACTTATCATCAGCGTTAGAAACAAAAGTAGTAAAATAACGGAGGCGAAAGTCCATCCATCTACGTCGTCAGTTCCAAAAAGGAAAATCAAAATAGGCAAACATACTCCTAGGCCATATATTTGCATCATCCAAACGTGACGACGTTCCAGAAATCGCGCTATCGAGAAAATGCGATCTGGACTCAGAGCATCAATAAGGCGGTTTTGGACGGGCCTAGTTAATAGATCCCAAAAATCATACCAAAGGCCGCCCAGCCTCTGATAGGTGGGCCGCCCTCTGAAACGCAATTTTATAAGCCAGTGCCGAAGTCTCAAAGTTGATCCATTTCTTCCCAATTGGGTCCGCCTTCAGCCTGAAGGCAACCGAGACAGTTTTAATGTCTCTTTCGTATCTGAGTACGAAAAGCAGTATCAGAGCACACTCTTTAAGTATCCTTTGAGCCGATTTACTCCGCAAAACCAAAATTTCCTAACCGACCTTCCGCCCACGAACGGCCCGAACGCCCAATCGCACCTCTCTAAAGCCGAACTTGGGGATCTTTTTGATCCTCAGGTTTTTCTTTTGGAGGAACATCAATGTCAAAGAAACCAAAGATTCGCACAGGACCTAATCCCAATGGGATGCGGTCCGGCGTTTCCCATGAAGCGCTCAAATCTGCGCAACCGCATTTGTGGGCAGCGATGGACGAAATGCGCCCGGCCTTGGTCAACACAGCGCTACTGCTGCCAGATCAAGAACAGGCGGAAGAGCACTTAAGGTCGCTTGTCACAGCGTCCTACTTTTCCTTTCACGGTGCGGAAGCCGGTGCCGTCGCAGCGGAGCTCGATTTTGCCGAGGCCGATCTGGAGGACCTCGAACAACGCTTGGCGGACGTCATGCAAAAGATGTCTGAGACGCCGCAGTATCTTGCAGCAAGCCCGCTCAACCAGAACCGCACGGAAGCGTCGCCCGATCCTGTTCCCTTTCGTCAGTGGAGCCTGCGTCACAAGCTGGAGTCCTGTCTTCTGGCGATTGGCCTGCCTGCCATGCTGGCGGCATCGGGAATCACGACCTTTAGCGCGCTGATGGCCTCCGGTTTGCCGGTATTCATTCAGACGCCCATGCTGGCGGTCGCAATGAGCGGCCTTCCTGGGTTCGGCAGCATTGCGATAAAATCATTGGGCGCAAACTTTCGATCTGACAAATCCCACCGCCGCTTTGCGCTGGCCGTCTACCTCATCGCGCTTGGCAGTCTCGGCACATGGGGATTTGCGTTTGCCGATCAATTCCATGGCGTTGGCGGCGGATCGCTAGATATCCTTGGCGACGAAGAGCCCGTTTGGAAAGAAAAGCTGCTTGTAGCCTCTCAGCTTGCCGCAGAGGTGGCCTTGGGTTGCGCATTCTTCGTCCGATTTGAGCGCATTGCTCGGACCTATGATCCTGATGCGTGGATTGAGAACCTCGAGTTCTTGACCCAATCCAAGCATCACGCGGCCTTGGGGTCTGATCGCCCCCATATGCGTGGCGTCGTCGCGCATTACCGGGGTGAAAACCTCAGCCACCAGTCAGCTCTCGATCTGCAGATTGAGCTCGCGCTGATCTCTTATCGCGCCAAACGCGCGCGCGGTTCTGAACCCACCATCTAATTGACATGAAAGGAAAGCGTCCATGACGTTCCCAAAACACTTTACCACCTTCACTGCGATTGCTCTGTCTACGACAATCTTGACGGCAACATCAGCACTGGGGCGCGATACTGTGATCGGCCTGTCGCCGTTCCAGGAGCCTGCTGATCTGAAAGCACAGATCGAGAGTTCCATCCTGCATCTGGCTGAAACTCTCGAACCCGGTGAGACCGGACTGTTCTTCGATGCCGCAAATAACCGTCTGATTGGTTCCTTCGAAGTGCCAGACGGCGTTGCATCGTCAAATGTCCGCGCTCGCATTCAGGCCAATCGCACGGGCCTCAGCAATCTCAAGCGCTTTTTGAACAGCGCTGAGGCTGTACCGGGCCGCATCGGGGCGCTGGACCTGCCGGGCTTCCTCCGACTGATCCGCTCGGCCTATCCGGCTCCTAATGGAGCGGACATGATCCTGCTGGGCTCGCCCATTGTGCCGATGTCACAAGCGCCTTCGGTGACCATGCAGGGTGCGCGTGTGCCGAATGACGGTCACATCGCAGCGGATATCAGTACTTCTCCCTATGGCACTGGAGGATTGCCAGGCTCGCTGGAGGGCTATGATGTCTACTTTGGCCTGACAGACAGTGATTGGGCCGTCTCAGCCTCCCATGCGTATCATGTGGAGCGGGCTTGGACGCTGACGGCAGAGGCGCATGGGGCGCACATGGCGTTCTTTAGTGATGACCTTAGCACCTTGCTGCGGCTTGCGGGACAGGATGCCCCAGATCGTGTTCATGCGGCCCCACTGGTGCGGACGGACAAGCTGGAGATGCTGGTTTTTGCGCCTGACACCGGGGTAGAACCTGTGCTGTACGTAGCGGAACCACAGGAAGCGCCCGCGCCTGAGCCGATCTCGAAAGCTGCGCGAGACGTCAGCATCGGCATCTCATGGAATGTCGAAGGAATTGATCTCGACCTCTATGTGCGCCCGACGCCGTCATCGCAGGTGATCTTCTACGGCAATGCGGACACGCCCGATGGCCGCCTGTTCAAGGACTACACCAGCAGCCCTGATGGGTTTGAGACTGTGGCCCTGAACGGCGTTGTCGATCTCAGCCAACTGCAACTGGCCGTGAACTTTTATGGCGGGCGCAATCCGGGCGGAGTTGCTGGTGAGTTGCGCATTGCTATTGGCTCTCAAGTTTGGGCGCAGCCGTTCCGCATCCCTGCCGCGAGCGGTAATCAGGGTCAGGGCGCGGAACAGGCACTCGTGCAGATGGAACGGCCCAATGAGGCCTGGGTTCTGTTTGAGCCGCTGACAGTCCTCGGCGTCGAGTGATCCTAAGCCGCCCGGCTTCGGCCCTGCCGGGTCGGGCGGTTTTGCTATCCGCGACGAATTCCTTTGAACTGAAAGGGCAATGCGATGTCAGGACCGAGCGGCGGAGGCCAAGGTGGCAATCGCCTCATACAATCAGCGGGCAAGTGGCTGGCCTATGTGATCGCTGCGGTGACAGCAGTCTTTGCCACACCTGATCTCTGGACGGCGTGGGAGCCGATGATCGTTCAGAACATCTACACGCGCTACAACGGCGGTCTGGCAGAGACGATTTATTGGGGCCTTCGCTTTGCGGCCTACCCGCTGGTCTTCTTCACCGTCAGCATGACGCTCGGGGTGGTCTTCGTCTCGCTCGTTTTGGGCATCATGTTGAAGCTCTTCGGAGAGCACCGGTGATGGGCAGACATGACGACAATGCCGCCAACCGATTTGGATCGAGCCGCTTCGCTCGATACGAGGATCTCAAAAAGGCAGGGCTCTTTAAGCAGCGACCAGAGAGCTTCTACGTCGGTCTCTTCGAAGGCCATCCTGTCTTCTTCCACGGCCCTGCGGGATTGACTATCGTGGCCGGGGCCAGGGCCGGAAAAATGCGGGATGTCATCTGCCGGAACCTGCTTTGCGGCACATGCCTTCACACGCTGATGATGCTCGATCCCAAGGGCGAAGGGGCGTATCTGTCTCAGGATCAAACGGCGGATGGTAAGTTCTGCGGCTATTGGAACCCAGTTGGCCTGCACGGCCTGCCGCAAGATCGCATCAATCCCGTCGACTATCTCAAGATCGACAGCCCGACACTTGAGGCTGATCTGAAGGTTCTTTGGCAAGAGCTTGCCCCTTCCAAGGCAGGCGCGAAGGACGATTACTTCCCTCCGCGTGCGCGTGAGTACGGCGAAGCGCTTTGCCTGATGATTGCCGAGATCATGGGCGAGGTTACTTTGCCTGCGCTCTATGACGCGGTGAACGCGTTGATTGCGGGCGGGGAAGAATGGCTCGACATTGCCTATCAGATGTCCAACTCGCGCTTTCCACAGGTCAGACGTCTGGAAACTGAAATCGCTGAGGCTCGCAAGGACTCTACCGGAGGTTTCCGAGGCATTCTGGGTGAGTTGGCCAAATCTGTCGCCTGCCTGTCCGACAGCACGCTGAGAGCTTCGGTCTCGCCGCCCTTTACCATGTCGCTCGCCGATCTGGTCTCCAGTGACCAAGCCTGGCAGTTCTACCTGATGCCACCTGCCGAGTATCTGCAGGCATGGAGCCCTGTTCTGAAAACCTTCTTTGTGGGCGCGACGATCTACAAGCGACGCGCGCCCGGTGCCAAACGCATCACCTTCCTTCTGGATGAATGTGGCCAGCTGGGCGGTGAGGCTGGTGGATTTGGACTGGTACCGCGTCTTTTTACCTACGGTGCGGGCGTTGGCATCCAGCCCGTCGCGGTGTTCCAGTCCGAAGCCCAGATGAACAATCTAGGCCCTGAGGCCAAGGCACTGATCCAATCCAGTGCGGCGGGCAAGCTTATGTTCTCTTTGCGAGATTGGGAGAGTGCCAAGAGCTGCGCCGAAATGTGTGGAATGCAAACGCTTTCCTATGATGACACATTGGCTCAGGAACGCGCCTATCACGCGCGACGTAACGCCTTGCAGTCGCTCATAGCGGGTGGTGATCCCGTGCAAGCCGCTCTGGCGCTCTCGCATCAAGGCTTTGAGGCAGATCACCAAGCAAAACAACAGCGGCAAGTGCAGATGCCCGACGAGGTGATGAACGCACCGTCTAACTTCGCCTACTTCTTCCATGAAGATGTGCCTTATCCCATTGGCCTGGAGCGTCGTCCCTATTGGCAACAACGCGGGCTCGTCTTCCATCCGAACCCATTCCACCCGCCAATAGACCGCGTCAGGCTGCGCACCTTCTGGGGTATGCGCATGCGCAACGTCATCAAGGAGCCCGTGCCAAAGCGCTTTGCCCACTACCCACAGTATCGCGACGGGATGTGGTCGCGGGTGAAGGTCTGAGCCATGTCTGAGCGTCAGCCTATTACCTATGCGGATGCACAGCCTGATCTGCCGCAGAGCGACTTTGCCAAGCGCCTCGCTGAGCTGCGCATCAGCCGCACCTTCGCGGCCAAGAGCACCGCCAATGACAATGCAAAAAGCTTAGAGATCGAACAAGCCGCCCACGAAGCGCCCGACCATCCAGCCGCATTCGTCGATGAAGAAGACAGGCCGTTTCCGGCGCCGCGCCCTAGCTTCGACTTCGTGTCAGAGGTCGATGCTGCGGCCTTCGAAGAACGCAAGGAACGGGTCCGACAACGCTTTGCAGCGCAAAACCCAAACCCCGAAGGAGATAGAAACATGTCTGACAACCAAACGCCCCGCCGCCCCGTCGAAACCCTGCGCGAAGGTCAGCTCAAAGCTGCTATCTGGCAGAACGACAGCGACAACGGCAAGTATCACTCCGTTACCGTTGCCCGGACCTACAAAGATCAGGACGGCAATCTACAAGACACCTCCAGCTTCCGTGCCAAGGATATGCTGGGCCTCTCAGAGCTCGCTCGTCGTGCACATCACCACGCCCATGACCTTGACCGTGAGGCCTTCAAAGAGCAGCGCCGCGAACAGCAGGAGCAAGGGCAGGAACACGAGCAATCACACAGCCGCTGAGACTGAACGCTGCAGCCAGCACTCAGCAAGAGTTTGGGCGCGTTGAGCGCCCAAATGCATGAGTTCTTAGGAAAATATTCCTTGCCAAACAGCGTGTTATATGATGGTATGTTCATCTTTTGTTCCAATCATGGAGGACCGCACAGAAAGGACAGACATGACCGAAACGCCCCCAACACCGCCGCCCAAAGTACAGCCCAGTCTCTATCTCAATTGGGAAGACTGGTTGCCGTTCTTCACAAGCAAGGACACCAGCCTCGCCGACAAGCGAAAACAGATTGAAGCGCTTTGGACCATCGTGAAGTGCTTTGCCGATGCGAAGTACAAGGTCCTCGGCCCTGACGAACTCAAAGGCCAAGAAACCAGTGGACAAGTTGTCGATCTGACGGCCGTGATGCACGCAGCTGTGGTAGGATTAGAAAGACCACAAACCCAAACAAAAACGTCGAAGGAGGAGGTATGAGCACCGTCAAAGCCGTCATTTACTGTCGTGTGTCGTCGAGGGGGCAAGAACACGAAGGACACGGACTGGAATCCCAAGAAACGCGTTGCCGCCAGCATGCAGAGGCCAAGGGTTACGAAGTGACCGCTGTCTTTCCAGACACCTACACAGGTGCGGGCAGCTATATGCAACGCCCAGGTATGGCGGCGCTGCTCAGCTTCATCGACGCGCAGCCAAACGAACAGTTTGTTGTGATCTTCGACGATTTAAAGCGTGCCAGCCGCGATACCCGCGCCTTTCTCGATCTACGCGATGCTTTCCGATTGCGTGGTGTGCGTGCTGAGTGCCTCAACTTCAGGCTTGAGGATACGCCGGAGGGAGAGTTTTTGGAGACCATCTTCGCGGCCCAAGGCGCACTTGAGCGCAAACAAAATGGACGGCAGGTCTCCCAGAAGATGCGAGCACGCATGGAAGCGGGTTATTGGATTCACAATGCCCCCATTGGATATCGCTATGAAACCATCAAAGGCAGAGGAAAAGTGCTGGTACCCGATGAGCCTGCAGCGGTCATCATACAGGAGGCCTTTGAAGGATACGCAACGGGTCGTTTTGAAACCCAAGCAGAGGTGAAGCGCTTCCTTGATGGATTTCCTGACCTATTGAACAAAAGAAAGGGTAAGCTCACTCAGCAACGTGTGACAGATATCCTGACGCAACCGGTCTACACTGGGCACATTTGCTCAGAGGTCTACGATCTCAATTGGCTCAAGGCCCAGCATGAACCGCTGGTCTCGCTGGACGTCTTCGACAAAGTCCAAGAGCGCCGCAACGGCACCGCCAAGGCCCCCAAGCGCAAAAACATTGGGGATGCCTTCGCCCTGCGCGGGATTGCTGTCTGCGCAGGTTGTAACGTGCCTCTGCGGTCCTCCATCACCAAGGGCAATGGAGGGAGCTATCACTATTACCTATGTCAGTCGAAAAATTGCGATCACTACGGAAAATCGATCAAACGCGACAAGATTGAAGGTGACGTTGGCGATCTTATCAAATCGCTTCAACCGTCTGAAGGCCTGATGGGCGCCGCCAGAGCCATGTTCGGCCACATCTGGGAGGCTAAGGAAGCCCAAACCAAGGACGTGCTCAGCGCGGGAAAACGCAAAATCACGAACCTGGACAAGGACATCGACCGTCTGCTCGACACGATCACGTCTGTCAGCAAGCAGTCTGTTATTGCTCGCTGCGAGGACAAGATCGACATGCTCGAGCGTGAAAAGACCAAACTGGCTCAAGAAATGGCTGAAATGGCGCAACCCAAAGGCAGTTTTGAGGAAAAACTAGAACCAGTCCTCACATTCATCGCAAACCCCTTTAAAATATGGGCTTCGGGCAACATTGAGCTGCGTAGATTGGTCCTTAAACTGGCCTTTGCAGACCGCATCCAGTACGACCGTTTTGAGGGTGCTAGAACCCCGGAAATAGCGTTTCCGTTCAAAGCTTTAGGGGGGATCGCAGACCCTAAGGTCTGTTTTGGTGCCCAGGAGAGGACTCGAACCTCCACGTCCATACGGACACTAGCACCTGAAGCTAGCGCGTCTACCAATTCCGCCACCTGGGCAGGTGTCGTGAAGCCTGCGTTTATCCTCGCCCCTTAGGGCTGTCAACGCCGTTTTGACAGTTTCTGGATGCGGCGCTGCGGCGCTTGTCGGATGCCGCATCACAGGCTAGGTAGGACGAACTATATGCCATCCTTTGGAAAGCTGATCCATGTCAAAACTTGCAACCATCTACGGAGGCTCCGGTTTCGTTGGCCGCTACATCGCCCGCAGGCTTGCCAAACGGGGCTGGCGCGTGCGCGTCGCGGTGCGTCGTCCTAACGAGGCGATGCATGTCAAACCATATGGCGTTGTCGGCCAGGTCGAACCAGTTTTCTGCAACATTCGCGATGATGACAGTGTGCGTGCGGCCATGGCTGGCTCTGACGCAGTGATCAATTGTGTGGGTACGTTCGACAAGGGTGGCAAGAACAGCTTTCAGGCTATCCAGAACGAGGGTGCGGCTCGCATCGCGCGCATCGCGGCCGAGGAAGGCGTTGCGCAGTTGACCCACATCTCTGCAATCGGGGCCGATCCCAATTCACCGACACTCTACGGTCAAAGCAAGGGACAGGGCGAAGAGGCCGTGTTGGCCGCCTTCCCGAACGCCGTGATCCTGCGCCCCTCGGTGGTTTTCGGAACCGAGGATGCCTTCTTCAACCGCTTCGCGTCTATGTCCCGCCTTGGCCCGATCCTGCCTGTCGTGGGGGCAGAAACAAAGTTTCAGCCTGTGTATGTCGACAATGTTGCCGAAGCCGCCGAGAAGGCCGCGACTGGTGAGGCTGCACCGGGCATCTATGAACTTGGTGGGCCCGATGTGAGCACCTTCCGGGAATTGATGCAGCAGATGTTGGGTGTGATCCAACGTCGCCGACTGATCCTCAACATTCCCTTCTTCGTCGCCAACATCATGGGCTTTGCGATGGAAATCCTGCATGTGATCACGCTTGGCCTTCTGAAGCCCCAGATTACGGTGGACCAGGTAAAAAGCCTGCGCTCGGACAACGTGGTGTCGGAGAATGCCAAGGGGCTGGATGCGCTTGGCATCAAACCTGTGGCGCTTGAGGCTGTTCTGCCCGAATATCTGTGGCGGTTCCGTCCCGATGGGCAATATGCGGCGATCAAGGATTCCGCATCCAATCTGCGCGGCTCTTAGGTATAGGCGATCCAGAGCAAGATCACCCCAAGACCAATGCGGTAAATTACGTAGGGGGTGAAACTCACACTGCGCAGCAGGCGCATCATGATCTTTAGCGCCAGAAGTGCAGCAAAGAAGGCGATGACCGCTGCGATGGTACCATCCCTGAGCACGGACGCATCGGCCTTGTAAAACGCCTCTCCTGCAACGAGTGCGCCGCTGGCGATGATCGTGGGCACCGACATTAGCATGGCCAGCTTGGCTGCATCGTGACGGTTGTAGCCCAGGAACCGCGCTCCGGTGATCGTGATCCCCGACCTGGAGGTACCGGGTATCAGGGCAATAGCCTGCCAGACACCGACCACCATGGCATCGACCAGCCCGAAATCCTTCTGCGATTTGTCCGTATCGCCGAACTGGTCTGCCCAATAGAGCACAACACCAAAAATCAGCATTGCCCAGCCGATCACGGCGACCGAGCGAAGCTCTTGATACAGCCCTGTCACTTTCAGCAGAACGCCCAGCGCGATCACAGGAATGGACGTAATCAGCAACAATAGCGCCAGCCGCGCGCCTTCTGTATCCGCCTTGCCAATCAAAAGGCGCGGCAGGCCGCCAAGGGCCAGCCGCATGTCCTTCCAGAAGAAAAGGATCACGGCAAAGAGCGTGCCCACATGCACGGCTACATCGATGGCATAGCCTTGATCCTGAAGCCCGGTCAGCTGGGGCAGAAGGATCAGGTGGCCCGAGGAGGAGACGGGAAGAAACTCGGTCAGGCCCTGGATCACTGCGATGATGGCAAGGTGCAAAAGGGGCATAAGGGGCCGGGATCCCGTTTGATGAAAGGCACGTCACGGCAGCTACGCCGCTAATCTGACCATGGGGTAATGGGGCAAACATCGCAAGATCAAGTCAGGCTCGGTCAAACCGAAAAAAACCTGTCACCCAGGTTTTGCAAAAACACTTTGATAGCAGGCAGCACCCAGTGTCTAAATGAAAGGGTCACTGCCTTTCAGAGGGCTGATGCAATGACAGAAAAACCCAAACCAGAGACTTCCTGGCCAGTGCCTCTGCGGTATGGTGCGTTGACGGTCACTGCCACATCGGCATCGGTCATTTTGACGACGCGGCTGGCATACAATTCAAGCTTGAATTATTCGCGGATATGACGCCCGTGAGCCACAACTTCGCAGGTGATCACCTCAAGATGGCAACAAAGCAGACGATCGGCCTTTCACCTTGGATGATCAGGTACAGTCACTGCGATTTTGAGAATTTGCCAGTTTCGCGGTTGCAATTGTCCCGCGGTGAGGACCTTCTACAACCAGTGTGGCGCAGCAGCGACTGGTGCGAATGGCGGATCTGGCTGGAGTTTTGGGCTGTTGCGCAATGCGGCCCAGAACCAGGCACTCTAGTATTGCAACCAATATGATTACGGCTGCCAGGTATTGGTCTGGTCCTGTTCCCCCTGATCAAGGCCACGGTTTTGGCTGTCTTATGCCATCCCCCCTTGTCACATGTGTCTTGGGGCGATAGCCGATTGGCTATGGCAAAACGGAAAACAACCCGGAAAAAGACCAAGCGGCGCAAGGCGCGTGCGCGTCCGGTGCGTTGGCTGCTGGTATGGGCGGTTCGACTGACCATCCTGATAGTCGTGACCGTGCTTTTGGTTGTGACCGCCCATTCCGTAATGACCCCGCCCAAAACCCACTACATGCGGCAGGAGGCCAAGCGCCTTGGCGGAATTGATTACGTCTGGGTTCCTTTTGAAGAGGTGGCCCCCGTCATGGCGCGATCGGTTGTCGCGGCAGAGGACGCCAATTTCTGCTATCACTGGGGCTTTGATATGGCTGCGATCCGTAATGCGATCGAGGCGGGTGGAAATCGTGGGGCTTCGACCATCAGTCAGCAGATGGTGAAGAATGCCTATCTCTGGCACGGGCGCAGCTGGTCACGCAAAGCGCTTGAGGCTCTAATAACGCCCGTGGTTGAACTGATCTGGACCAAGCGGCGCATTGTTGAGGTTTACATGAATATTGCCGAGTTCGACGAAGGCGTGTTCGGGGTTGAGGCGGCGGCGCATCATTACTTTGGTGTCGGTCCCGAAGACCTCAGCGCCCAGCAGGCCGCGCAGCTGGCCGCCGTTCTGCCTAACCCCAAGAAACGATCCGCCTCGCGCCCGACGGCAAATCTTCGCAAAAGGGCCGCGTCGATCCGTGATGGGGCGGCCACTATCCAACGTGATGGCCGCGCAGATTGTTTCGAGGATTGAATTACCCGGGCAATCGGGGCATTCAAAAAGAGAAGACGAAACCCGCAAAGGTTGCCCCTGATGGCCAAGCTCTATCACGTTCCGCTATCCCCTTTCTGCCGCAAGGTCCGCCTGTGCTTGGGCGAGAAGCGTATCGAGGTGGAACTGATCGAGGAACGCTACTGGGAACCACAGCCCGATTTCCTGCGCCGCAACCCGGCTGGCAAGGTGCCTGTGCTGCGGTTTGAGGATCGCGTTATGTCCGAAAGCACACCGATCTGCGAATATATCGAAGAACGTTTTCCCGAACCGTCCCTGATGCCCAAAAGCGCCGATGCCCGGTTTGAAGTGCGCCGTCTCGTGGCGTGGTTTGATGATAAATTCCATAGTGAGGTCACGTCGAAACTGCTTTATGAGCGGGTCAATAAGAAGGTGATGAAACAGGGTTTTCCGGACAGCGCCAACGTGAAAGCTGGCGCGAAGGCGATCAAATTCCACCTTGATTACATGGCGTGGCTGTTGGACCGCCGCCGCTGGCTGGCCGGGGACGCAATGAGCCTTGCTGATTTCGCTGCCGCCGCGCATCTGAGCGCGCTAGATTACATAAGTGACGTGGACTGGAACCGCTCGGACGTGGTCAAGGACTGGTATGCCAAAATCAAGTCGCGCCCGGCATTCCGATCGATCCTCGCTGACCAGGTGCCCGGCCTCCCGCCGCCTGCCCATTATGCGGATCTTGATTTCTAAGAGGGGGGCGTTGCCCCCCAGCCCCCGATTGCGTTGGGGCCTCCCCCCCAGAGTACTTCTGGAAAGATGAAGCGGGGGGATCTCAAAAGCAGGGTGGTGGCGCGTGCCAGGCATGAAGGGTTTGATCTGGCGCGGATTTGCAGCCCCCGGGATGTTCCGCAAGTGCCAGACCGGCTGGCAGCGTTTCTGGCGCAGGGCTTTCACGGGCAGATGGGCTGGTTGAAGGAGCGCAGCCACTGGCGGGGCGATCCGTCCGTTCTGTGGCCCGAGGCGCGATCCGTTATCATGCTAGGGGAGAGTTACACGCCCGAGGGCGACCCCTTGGCGACACTGGATCAGCCCGAGGTGGCGACGATCTCCGTCTATGCGCGCAACAAGGATTACCACGACATCGTCAAGAAACGCCTTAAGCGGCTGGCGCGCTGGCTGATTGAGGAGGCGGGCGGCGAGGTGAAGGTGTTTGTCGATACAGCTCCCGTGCCGGAAAAGCCGCTGGGACAGGCGGCAGGCCTGGGGTGGCAGGGCAAGCATACCAACCTTGTTAGCCGGGATCTGGGCAACTGGTTCTTTCTTGGATCGGTCTTCACCACGCTTGATCTCGAAGTGGATACCGCCGAGGTGGACCATTGCGGATCTTGCCGCGCCTGTCTGGATGCATGCCCGACAGATGCCTTTCCCGCACCCTATCAACTGGATGCGCGGCGGTGTATTTCCTATCTGACGATTGAGCATAAAGGCCCGGTGGACGAAACGCTGCGCCCCACCATGGGAAACCGGATCTACGGCTGTGATGATTGTCTGGCGGTCTGTCCGTGGAACAAGTTCGCACAGGCTGCGCAGGAGGTGCGCTATCACGCCCGTGAAGATCTGCAGTCGCCCGCTTTGACCGAACTGGCAGCGCTGGATGATGCCGCGTTCCGGGCGAAGTTTTCCGGCAGTCCGATCAAGCGCATCGGGCGGGACCGGTTCGTACGCAACGTGCTTTATGCTATTGGCAATTCCGGTTCACCGGCACTGCTTCCTGTGGCGCAAACTCATATGACGGATCCTGACGCCACAGTTGCTGACGCGGCGCGCTGGGCGGTGGCGCGATTGCAATCTCTTTAGGGCTGGACCCGGCGCAGATTCTGATTAAACCGCCATAAGGATGACTTAAGAGGCTCGATATGGCGCTTTTGTTGGGTGTGGATACGGGCGGCACATACACAGATGCCGTCCTGATCGAGGATGAGCGTACGGTTATTGCCAGTGCCAAGTCGTTGACTACGCGCACCGATCTGGCGATTGGGATCGGCAAGGCTGTGGAGGCGGTTCTGTCTGACAGCGGCGCTCATCCTGGCGATATCGGCATGGCGTCGCTTTCAACAACGCTGGCCACCAATGCCCTAGTCGAAGGGCAGGGTGGCCGTGTCGGACTGGTCTATATCGGGTTTCGGGAACAGGATCTTGCCACCCATGGGCTGAGTGAGGCCCTTGGCAGCGATCCGGCCTTGGTGCTGGCGGGCGGCCATAACCACGCCGGGGCAGAGGCCAATCCACTCGACCTCGCAGGGCTTGAGGTATGGCTGGATAGCGATATTGGCGTGTCGGGCTTCGCGGTTGCCTCGCAGTTCGCCACCCGCAATCCCAGCCATGAACTGGCTGTGGCAGACTTGATCCGCGAAAAGACAGGCCGGCCTGTTTCGCTGTCGCATCACCTATCGGCGCGTCTGAATGGCCCGAAACGTGCGTTGACGGCGGTGCTGAACGCGCGCCTCATCGGGATGATCGCGCGCTTGATTGACCGGGCAGAGGGCAAGTTGATTGATCTCGCCATCGATGCGCCGCTCATGGTGGTGCGGGGCGATGGCGCGCTGATCTCGGCAGAGCAGGCCCGGGAACGGCCGATTGAAACGATCCTCAGTGGTCCGGCGGCCAGTATCGTGGGGGCGTGCTGGATGACGGGGGTGGATTATGCGCTCGTCTCCGACATTGGTGGGACGACAACGGATGTGGCCGTACTGCGCAATGGAAAGCCCACGATTGACCCGGCTGGTGCCCGCGTTGGCCCTTGGCGCACGATGGTTGAAGCCGTTGCGATGCGTACCACCGGACTTGGTGGCGATAGTGAAGTGACGGTGATCGACGAAGGGTTGATAGGCGGTGTCACCCTAGGTCCGCGCCGGGTGGTGCCGGTCAGCCTGCTGGCGTCCGAGGCGCCAGAAGTGGTTCATGCCGCGCTGGACGAACAGTTGCGTAGTGAGACGCCGGGCGAACATGACACGCGGTTCGTTCGGGCTGTACCGGGGGTAGAAACGGATGGCCTGTCTGCGAAGGATGCCGCCTTGTTGGAACGGATCGGCGATGAGGTGTCGCCGATCTCCAAGGTACTGAGGAACCGGCTTGAGATGTCTGCGCTGAAGCGGCTGGTGGAGCGGGGGCTGGTGCAGATCTCGGGTGTGACCCCGTCAGATGCCAGCCATGTTCTGGGTCGGTTGTCTGACTGGGACGGTGCGGCGGCACAAAAGGCGGTCGAGATCATCGGCCGTAAACGCACTGGCAGTGGAAACCAGCTTTGCCCGGACCCTCAGTCCATGGCGCAGATGATTGTGGATCAGCTAACCCACCAGACTGCGCTGGCTCTTCTCGAAAGTGCCTTTGCCGAGGAGGAGAGTGATTTCGGCCTCTCTGCCACCACCTTGGCAGAGCACGTTCTGACGCAGAAGGGTCTGGATGGGCATCGGGGTTTATTGCGCCTCGACGTTGGGCTGAACCTACCAGTGGTAGGGCTCGGGGCCTCTGCCCCGTCTTATTACCCTGAGGTGGGAAAGCGTGTGGGGTCTCGGATGATCCTGCCGGAACATGCCGGGGTGGCCAATGCCATTGGTGCCGTCGTGGGCCGGGTGAGCTTTCGCCGCAGCGGGACGATCACCGCCCCGTCCGAGGGTCGCTACCGCGTGCACCTGGATACTGGGCCTGAGGATTTCCTCAACGAGGAAGAGGCACTGAACCGCCTGCAAACCCTGCTGGAGCAGGAAGCGCGAGAGGCTGCTGCGGGTGCGGGCGCTGAGGATATTACCGTCAACGCCACCCGCGACATCCGTAAGGCACAGGCCGAAGCGCGCGAGGTGTTCATCGAGGCCGAAATCTTGGTAGAAGCCAGCGGACGACCCCGCATTGCGGTCTGATTGGCCATAGGGGCGCATTCTTAAAAAGAATGTGATCGAAATTTCCTAGTATTTTTTGCCCTTGCGCATCATCCCCAAGTGGGATGCGGAGTTTACCAACGGTCGCTTGCGCTTGAGCGAATGCACGCTCATGTGATTGGTGTTTTCTCTTGGGAAACAGCGGAGCCTTGCTTATTATACCTTCAAGACCCGAAAAATCGGGCAAACCAGCCAGAGGCCTTAGACATGACACGAGCAACGCGTCCTATTTTACTTTTTTCCGCCGCATCGCTGATGCTTGTATCGGCCTGTACCGATCCTGCGCATCTGGGGGGAACCAATCCGAATAAGAACACGCAACAGGGTGCCCTGCTTGGCGGCATTCTGGGTGCAGGGCTTGGGGCCGTGTTCTCGGATGATAAAGCCAAGGGGGCCATCATCGGTGGCGTGGCAGGGGCCGCGACCGGGGCCGTAGTTGGCAACTTCTTGGATAAACAGGAAGCGGAATTGCGCCAGCAGCTGCAAAACGACAATATCCAGATCACCAATACCGGTGACCGCCTGATCGTGACGATGCCGGAAAGTATTCTCTTCGCCGTCGACAGCTCTGCTGTGAACAGCGGCTTACGTAGTGATCTTCTTACCGTGTCATCCAGCCTCCAGAAATATCCTGAGTCGAGGGTTCAGATCGTGGGCCACACCGACAACACTGGTGGTGCAGCCTATAATCAGGGCCTCTCTGAGCGTCGCGCCAACGCGGTCGCGGATGTGCTGATGGAAGGTGGTGTACCCTTTAACCGGATCGAAACTATCGGCCGGGGTGAGGATCAGCCGATCGCGTCAAACCTGACTGATGAAGGCCGGGCGCAAAACCGCCGGGTTGAGATTGTGATCCTGCCGACAGCGTAAGCCTTGCGGTAGGAACGTCTCTGGCGCAGTTATTTTGCTGTGAAAGACGCCTTAAAGAGGGCGCCTCCATAGACGGGGGCGCACTTTTGAGCGATGTAGGACGCAAGGAGGATTTGCTGTGCATGGGCCAGATAAATTTGTCTCCAAGCAAGACATTCAGACTTATCACCGGGATGGTGTAGTCGTCATTCGGGGTCTTTGGGCTGAGCATGTTGAGACACTGCGCGCCGGGATCGCGCGCAACATGGCAGAGCCCGGGCCTTATGCGGCCGAGAACCTGCACAAAGGTGAGGCGGGCAGGTTTTTCGACGATTACTGCAACTGGCAACGCATTCCTGAGTTTCGCGATGTGATCGAGACATCACAAGTGGCTGCGGTTGCGGCAGCACTGATGCAGTCGAAGACGGTACAGATATTTCACGATCATGTCCTCGTGAAAGAGCCCGGCACCTCCAAGCCGACGCCATGGCATCAGGATGCGCCCTATTACTTCGTCAAGGGCCGCCAGACCGTCAGCTTCTGGTGTCCTGTCGATCCGGTAGAAGAAGCCAGCCTGCGCTGTGTCGCGGGTTCGCATCTGTGGGATAAGCCTGTCCTACCCACCCGTTGGCTGTCCGAGGAAAACTTCTATCCCGATCCAGAGGCCTATATGCCTGTGCCTGACCCCGATGCCGAGGGGATGCGCGTGGTGGAATGGCCCCTAGAGCCTGGTGATGCCGTGGCCTTCAACTATGACATCCTGCATGGCGCGCGTGGCAATGAAACTGGCCTGCGCCGTCGGGCGTTTTCCCTGCGGCTTGTCGGCGACGATGCCCGATATGTGGAGCGTCCGGGCCCCACCTCTCCGCCGTTTCCAGGCCATGACATGAAGCCGGGCCAGAAACTGCGCGAGGATTGGTTTCCCCAAGTCTGGCCAAAGTGAGGGGCTGAACTCGGTCAGATCGCCCTTTCCGTTCCCTGAAATGTGGCGCATAGGGGAAGGGAAATTTCTGGACAACCCCTTTGAGCACCACTTTCAGATATTCCGCCATGGGTGGCATCGTTGGCGCTATTGCCTGCACGACCATCTTTGCCCTGACCATTGGCCTGACCTATCCGCTGCTTTCCTTCATTCTGGAGCGTGCGGGCTATTCCGAGACCGCCATTGGCATCAACGCCGCGATGACGCCAATCGGCATCCTCGTGGCCTCGCCCTTCTATCCCAGGATTATCCGCCATTTTGGGGCGTGGCAGGTTGCCATTGTCTGTCTTTTGGCCTCTGCCGGTTTGGTCCTGATCATGGGCTTGACTGAGACCTATGTCATGTTCCTGATCCTGCGTTTCTTGCTGGGGGTCGTCGATGTGGGCGTCTACATCGTGTCCGAGGCTTGGATCAACCAACTGGCCGATCCACGCAGTCGGGGCCGCACCATTGGGCTTTATGCTACTGCGCTGGCTGCGGGGTTCGGACTTGGTCCGCTGCTGCTCTCCTTCACGGGTGTCGAGGGGTATCTGCCCTTCCTGATCGGTGCCGGGGCGTGTATCGCCGCGATCGCTGTGATCGTGTTCATCCGCCATGCAACGCCAGGGTTTTCGGATGTGAAGGAGGCCTCAAGCTGGTCGTTCTTCCAGCTTGCCCCGGCACTGCTTTTGGCCGTTGCGGCCTATGCATTCTGGGAATCGAGCCTGTTGTCCCTCTTTCCGGTCTATGGGTTGGATTCCGGTCTTGAGACCAGTTTCGTCTCTCTTGCCCTGTCGGTCAGCATTCTTGGCAACACGTTTTTGCAAGTTCCGCTGGGCTGGGCGGCGGATAAGACCTCTCGTCGTGGGATGATGATCTTTTGCGCCTGCATGGCCGCGATCGGCGTTATGGCCTTGCCGTACCTGATCAATATTCCACACCTTTTGTTGCCCACGTTGTTTGTTTGGGGCGCAGTGTCGGGTGGGCTTTACACCATGGCGATGGTCGAACTGGGTGACCGTTTCAAGGGCTCAGAACTGATCGCGGGCAATGCGGCCTTTGCCATTGCCTTCGGCCTGGGCGGCATCATTGGCGGCCCGACCACCGGTATCGTGATGGAGGCGGTGGGCAAGCAGGGCTTTGTCTGGGTTCTTGCACTGGTATTCGTGCTGACCGCGGTGTTCGCTGGATGGCGCAGGATTATGGCCCACGCGGCTGGCTAAAGCCGGGGAACGGGCCACTGCGTCGTGATCTGCGCTTCTGGATCCGGGTTTTGGCATTTAGTATGATTACGGGTCCGCGGTTCTCGTATTGCAGCGAAGTATAGGCTCTTGTTAGTACATTCTGTCCAAAGACCCGCGTCCCGCTAAGACGCCAGTCCAGGCAGCCAAAGCACGATGATTGGGAAGGCCACCAGCAGCGCAATGGTGATCGCGTCGGCGACGAAGAAGGGCGTCACGCCCCGAAACACGTCTTGTACCGACAGGTCATCGCGCACACCCGCCACCACGAAACAGTTCAGGCCTATGGGTGGCGTGATCAGACAGAACTCTGCCATTTTCACCACTAAGATCCCGAACCAGATGGCGCACATTGTACCCGACATCCCAAAGGCGCTGTCAGCTGCAGAAACCGTTTCGCCCCCATTCAGGGCCATGACGGCCGGATAGACCACCGGCAGCGTTAGAAGCAGCATGCCGATCGCATCCATAAACATTCCCAGCACGGCATAAGCCAGCAGGATGCAAACAAGGATCAGCATGGGCGATACGGTCAGCGAGGTGATCCAGTCTGAAAACGCGCCCGGCAGATCGGCAAAACCAAGGAACCGCACATAGATCAGAACGCCCCAGATGATCGTGAAGATCATGACCGTCAGCTTGGCAGTTTCCAGCAAGGCTGATTTCAGTTCTTTCAGGCGCATTCCCCTCAAAAGCGCCATACAAAACACGATGAAGGCGCCAATAGCACCGCCCTCTGTCGGGGTACCCCAGGCATCACCGAAGGGATTGTAGACAAAGAATATGATGATCACGACCACGGCCACGATGGGCAGGGCAGGGGGCAGGCAGATCAGGCGCTCTTTCCAGGTGAAACCCCTTACCGGTGGCCCGACAGTTTTGAAAATCACGGCGATGGAAATGATCAGAACGCCGTAGACAATGGCCGAGAAGAGCCCCGGAATGAAGCCTGCCAACAGCAGCTTGCCCACATCCTGCTCCACGATGATCGCA
This sequence comes from Roseovarius sp., assembly GCA_963691795.1. Classification (GTDB taxonomy): domain Bacteria; phylum Pseudomonadota; class Alphaproteobacteria; order Rhodobacterales; family Rhodobacteraceae; genus Roseovarius. The sequence goes on along the minus strand of OY829373.1, from coordinate 940,507 downwards.
TAGATCACAAGGATTGCAGAGGGCGGGATCAGGCTGGCCAGTGTGCCGCCTGCAGCCACAACGCCGGCTGCGAATTGCTTGTTGTACCCGATCTTGAGCATCTCTGGGATGGCAATCCGCGCAAAAACGGCCGCCGTCGCCACAGAAGCGCCGGACACGGCAGCAAAGCCTGCCGTAGCAAAAACTGTTGACACCGCGAGACCCCCGGGAACCCAGGCAATCCATCGTTTGGCGGCTTCGAAAAGGGCGGTGGTCAGGCCTGCATAATAGGCAAGATAGCCAATCAGAATGAAGGTTGGGATCAGGCTTAGCGCGTGGGCCGACACCTTGGAATGTGGCACCTGTCCAGCAATCTTTACACTGATTTCTAGTGACTTCCAGAACCGTTCCGGAGCGTAGTCAAACCCGTTCCAGCGTAACCAGACAAGTCCAACGAACCCAGCCAAGGCGGCGGCGAATGCAACCCGCATTCCCAGAAACACCATGACAAGCATCCCGCCTGTCGTCCAAAGGCCAATTGTAATGGGGTCCATTAGCCACGCCCCTGCAATTGTTCGGCTTCTGCAGCAGCCTGCTCGGCTACTGATTGCTGTAAGGGGACCGCCACTGGACGTTCCAGCCCTAGAACCAGCGCGCGGGCATAGGCCCATGCTTGCAAAACCAGCCGTAGGCACAACACGCCAAAGGCGAGTGGCACCAGAAGCTTGGCAGGCCAAATCGGCAGGCCCACATCAATTGTGCTGTCACGGCTCCACATCGGTTTCGAGAAATCGAAGCTGCGATCAAAGTGGGACCAGCTGCCCCAGACCAGTGCGATCATCAGGATAAGGATCAGCAGAATGCCAATCAACTCTAGCGCCCAAAGGACGCGGCCGTTCAGGTTGCCAATTATGATGTCCATCCGGATATGCCCACCCTGCCGCTGCACATAGGCCACACCCATGATTGCAATCAGCGGCATCAGTAGTTCGATCCAGTCGACATAGCCCTGCATCGGATTTTCAAAGAATTCCCGTCCCGTGACGGAATAGGCTGCCAGAAACATAAGCGAAAACGCCGCTAAACCACTCAATAGTGCGAAAGCCGTTTCGAGCTTGAGCAGAAGACGGTCAAGTTTGCTCAGAAGGCTGCCATCTTCCAGCACCGTGGATGAACCGGCCATGCGTTGTCCCCCCGCCTAAAAATAAGCCGGGCTTGAGCCCGGCTTACACGTTATTTGCTGGATCAGCTGCCGCTGCGGTGATCTTCCAGCGTCTTGATCACCAGGTCATAGAGTTCCTGACCCGGCAGGCCTTGCGCTTCCATGTCGGCAATCCACGCGTCACGGATCGGCACGGCGGCCTTTTCACGGAACGCTGATATTTCGGAATCGGCCAGCTCGACCTTTGTCACGCCTTTTTCTTCCAGAACGCCATCCCACTTCTGAAGAAGCTCACCATAGTTGGCGAGGTAGTGGTCTAACGCCTCGGAAACAGAGCTGTCTAACGCCTCACGATGTGCGTCCGAGAGGCCATCATAGGCGTCAATGTTCACCACAACTGGGCAGTTCACCGTGCCAGGGTTGAGGTTCGCCGTCCACCAGTCCGCCTGGTTGATCGTGCCAAAGCTCAGATGCGCATGCTGGGCGAAAGCGACAGTGTCGACCACGCCAGATTCCATCGCCTGATAGGCTTCGGTTGCGGTCACGGATGTTGGAACACCGCCCACGGCCTCAAATGCTTTGCCAAGACCACCCGTGGCGCGCACACGCATGCCTTCAAATTCGGACAGCTCATCGCGTGGCTCACCTGTGCCGACAATGTTGTACTGCGGCATGGGTGACGTCATCAGAAGACGCGCATTCCACTGCGACATCTCTTCGGCTGCAGCCGGGTGAGCGTAGACCGCAGCTGACACGGCCACTTCTTCTTCCAGGTTAGACACACCGAGGAACGGCAGTTCCAGAACAGTGATTACCCGGTTCTTGTCACGGTGATAGCCGGCACAAAACTGCGCCATCTCGAACGCGCCGATGGAAATCCCGTCCAAGTTTTCCTTGTTCTTGGACAAACCGCCATAGCTGATGTTAAGCGTGAATTCACCACCGGTCTTTTCGCTGACCAACTCCGCCAGCTTTTCAACATGTTCGGTAAACGCACGGCGCTTGCCCCAAAGGGACACGTTCCATTCAGTTGCCAACGCTTCACCCGCAAAGGCAAAACCCATCGTTGCGGCCACGCCGGCCCCAAAAATCTTTTTCATATTTTCCTCCCTGTGTGACTTTGGATGTCACTTGCTTGGTAGCAATAAGATAACAGCCATGACGCGAAGCGCCACAAGAGAATCCAACGGATGGTATGGGCGATGGATTTTGGGTAAGTCCATGTATCTTGGGTCCGGCCCGAGACCTCGTGTTGCACAGCAAAACACTTAAAAACAAGAAGTGCTCGGGTGAGGCTGGGGCGCGCATGCGCCAGAGATGGTATCGGGGTTCTAGTCTACGAATTGATCGCGGCTGTAGCCTTGCAGGAACAAGAGAGCTGACAGATCGCCATGGTTGATGCGAATATCGCATTCCGCCGCGACCACTGGTTTGGCATGCAGCGCTACGCCACTTCCTGCAAGATCCAGCATCCCCAGATCATTGGCGCCATCACCCACGGCAATCACATCACCTGGTGTTAGGCCTCGTTGTGCCGAAATCGCGTTCAGTGCCGCCACCTTGGCATCGCGCCCCAGTATTGGTTGCCCGACCTCCCCGGTCAGTTTGCCATGCCCCTCGATCAGCGTGTTGGCGTGATGTTCATCAAACTCCAACGCGTCTGTCACCCGGCTGGTGAACGCCGTGAACCCGCCTGAAACCAGCGCCGCATACCCGCCATGGGCCTTCATCGTCGCGATGAGCGTCTTACCGCCGGAGGTGAAGGTAATCCGTTCTTCAAACACGCGCTGTATAATTCCCGTATCCAACCCCTTCAGCAGGCCCACACGCTCAATCAGCGCCGCCTCAAAATCCAATTCCCCGTTCATCGCGCGCGCGGTGATGTCCTTGACATGATCCCCGACCCCGGCTTCATCGGCCAGCTCGTCAATGCATTCCTGCCCGATCATCGTACTGTCCATATCGGCCAGCAGCATCGCTTTGCGTCGGCCCTGTGCAGGCTGAACGACCAAGTCCACCTGCATGTCCTGTAGGTCCTCCCAGATATCCCATAAGTTCTCTGGGTGCGACTCCAATGCAAACTCTGCCGCCTCTCCTGCTGACAGCCAAACGATACCCCCACCCCCCCAGGCATTGCTCAGATTTTCTGGCAGTTGAGCATCAAGCTGACCTGGGCGGGCGATAAGGGTGGCAACAAACATGACAAACCTGTTTTCATCAAAGTGGTGGGTTTGAGCGGCCTTCTAGTGGCAAATCAATTAAGGTGAAAGATATCGACCACACCATCCGGCCCAGACCCCTCGCCAGATATATTGAACAAGGATTCAGCATTTTGGGAAAGACGTGACCACGATCTTGCGTTAGCTCAATGAATCTCTGGATCATTTTACATTGCAGCGGCAAGAACTAGGTAACGTGTCGTCGAAGCTGCGGGTTGAGCCAAAACTCAGGCGGTCTTCTGGGGGATAGAATATGATTGGGTTGTTAACTTCGCCGGTTGTCGTGGAGGGGTTCGGCTGGATTGCTGCGCTGCTGACAATGGCCACCTTTGTGGTGAACTCGATGGTCTCCCTACGTCTTCTGGCGCTGGGCTCTTGTGTCTGTTTCGCATTTTACGCTGCGGTACTGCAACTCTGGCCGCTGCTGGCGGCACAGCTGTTCTTGATCCCGATCAACGCCTATCGCATCTGGAAGATCTTCGCGATGCGCAAGGTGGTCACCCACATGACTGATGAGACAGAAGTAGATTTTTCGGTTGCCATGACCTACGGCCGCAAGAAGAGCATCCCGGCGGGCAGCGTGATCTTTGAAAAAGGGGATCGCGTCGATTGCCTGTATTATCTAGCCGAGGGTCTGGTCGAAATCGATGAAACGGACGTGACGGTGGATGCGGGGAAAATTTTTGGTGAGATGGCATTTTTCACTGGAACGGAAACCCGAACAGCGACGATGCGATCGGTCAGGGATTCGGTGGTCTATGAACTGGACAAGCGGCGTTTTTCCCGTTTGCAATACGAAGACCCGGCCTTTGGCATGGCAGTGATGAGCACGATCACCAAGCGCCTTATGGCGAATGCCGCTCAGGCCGCTGAATCCTGAAACGCGCCGCGGTCAATGCCGCGTGTACAAAGTTTCCTATGATAGCCAAATGTGCCTCTAATTCCCGGATTGGGGGCAATCCCACGCTTGCCAAACGCCCGGCAGGCGCGTACCCCCATAGGTGGGACACCCCTCCCCAACGAGGGGCGCTTATCTGGAAGGGTAGCAGAAATGGTACTTCAAAAACCGGCAACGCGGCCGGTCAATCCGCGTTTTTCCTCTGGCCCATGTGCCAAACCCCCCGCATTCCATGTCGAGAATCTGCGTGATGCTGCCTTAGGGCGCAGCCATCGTGCGGCGGTCGGCAAGTCCAAGTTAAAGGCTGCCATCGAAGGCACGCGCGAGATCCTTGGCGTTCCAGCAGACTACCGAATCGGCATCGTGCCCGCTTCGGACACTGGCGCAGTTGAAATGGCGATGTGGAACCTGCTGGGCGCGCGCAAGGTCGAGATGCTCGCTTGGGAAAGCTTCGGCGCGGGTTGGGTCACAGATGTGGTCAAGCAGCTTGGTCTGGAGGCCGAGGTGAAGACAGCAGAATATGGTGAGATTGTCGATCTGGCCTCTGTTGATACCGACAATGACGTTGTGTTCACGTGGAACGGCACCACCTCTGGTGTGCGGGTGCCTGACGGCGACTGGATCCAGGCTGATCGCGAAGGCCTTACGATCTGCGATGCAACCTCTGCGGCCTTTGCGCAGGACCTGCCCTGGGACAAGCTTGATGTCACAACATTCAGTTGGCAGAAGGTTCTGGGCGGTGAAGCGGCGCATGGCATGATCATCCTGTCGCCCCGCGCGGTGGACAGGTTAGAGAGTTATTCGCCAGACTGGCCCCTGCCAAAGATTTTCCGCCTCACAAAAGCCGGCAAACTGATCGAAGGTATTTTTGAGGGCGCCACGATCAACACGCCATCGATGCTGGCAGTAGAAGACTACCTCCTGGCGCTGGATTGGGCGCGGTCCGTGGGTGGCCTCAAGGGGCTGATCGCACGGGCGGATGCCAATGCGAAAGCAGTTGCGGATTTTGTGAAAAGCCATGCTTGGATTGAAAACCTAGCGACTGATCCTGCTACGCAGTCCAATACATCCGTGTGTTTGAAATTCGCAGATGCGCGTATTCTGGATGGCGCAGGGTTTGCCAAAGCCGTTGCCAAACGGCTTGAGGCGGAAGGCGTTGCGCTGGATATCGCGGCGTATCGCGATGCACCTGCCGGTCTGCGGATCTGGTGTGGCGGAACGGTGGAAACCTCGGATCTTGCCGCGCTGATGCCCTGGATCGAATGGGCTTTTGACGCTGAAATCGCTGCGCAATCCCACGCCGCTTAACCTGATTTACACGCCGCTCGCCTCTCCCAAATGGGCAAGCCTTGTGAGGCATGCCCGTATGGGGGTGATGAGCGGCACCGAAAGGACAATTCAATGGCTCCCAAAGTACTCGTATCCGACAAACTTTCCGAAACCGCCGTCCAGATCTTCCGCGATCGCGGGATCGAGGTGGATTTCCAACCCGACCTCGGCAAAGACAAGGACAAGCTGGCCGAGGTGATCGGCCAATATGATGGCCTCGCCATCCGGTCCGCCACGAAGGTGACCCCCACCATCCTGAAGGCAGCTGACAACCTCAAGGTCATTGGTCGTGCTGGGATCGGCACTGACAATATCGACAAGGATGCCGCCTCTAAGAAGGGTGTGATCGTCATGAACACCCCCTTCGGCAACATGATCACCACCGCCGAACACGCCATCGCCATGATGTTCGCCGTCGCGCGCCAAATCCCCGAGGCCTCGGCCTCCACCCATGCCGGCAAATGGGAAAAGTCTCGCTTTATGGGGGTTGAGCTGACGGGCAAAACCCTTGGTGTCATCGGCGCGGGCAATATTGGTGGTATCGTGTGTGATCGCGCGCGCGCACTGAAGATGAAAGTGCTGGCCTATGACCCGTTCCTGAGCCAGGAAAAAGCGGACAAGATGGGCGTTGAAAAGGTCGATCTCGATCCGCTTCTGGATCGCGCTGATTTCATCACACTTCACGTGCCGCTGACCGATCAGACCCGTAACATCCTAAGTCGCGAAAACCTGGTAAAAACCAAGCCCGGCGTGCGCATCATCAACTGCGCCCGTGGTGGCCTTGTAGATGAAGCCGCGCTGGCAGAACTTCTGCAATCGGGACATGTGGCCGGTGCAGCCTTCGACGTCTTCGCGGAAGAACCCGCCAAGGAAAACTCTCTCTTCAACCTGCCCAACGTCGTCTGCACCCCTCATCTGGGTGCAGCCACCACAGAGGCGCAGGAAAACGTGGCGCTTCAGGTTGCGGAACAGATGTCTGACTACCTACTGACCGGTGCGGTCAGCAACGCGCTCAACATGCCCTCCGTCACAGCGGAAGAGGCCAAGGTCATGGGTCCATGGATACAGTTGGCCGGGCACCTTGGTGGTTTCATCGGCCAAATGACGGATGAACCAGTCAAGGCGATCAACATTCTCTATGACGGTGTTGTATCCACGATGAACCTTCAGGCGCTGACATGTTCCGCCGTCGCAGGCATCATGAAATCTGCAAACCCAGAGGTGAATATGGTGTCTGCCCCCCTGATGGCCAAGGAACGTGGGGTAAAGATCTCAACCACGCAGCAAGACAAATCGGGTGCGTTTGAAGGTTATATCAAGCTGACCGTCGTTACCGACAAGCGCGAACGTTCGATTGGGGGCACGGTCTTCTCGGACGGCAAACCGCGATTCATCCAGATCAAAGGCATCAACATCGACGCCGAGATCGGCCGCCACATGCTTTATACCACCAACCGGGATGAACCGGGCATCATCGGTGCCCTGGGCCAGACTATGGGTGAAAATGGCGTCAACATCGCCAACTTCACCCTTGGCCGCGCCGCTGCAGGTGGAGAGGCGATTGCCTTGCTCTATGTTGACGCTCCCGTGTCACAGGATGTGATCGCCAAGCTGGATGCAACCGGCCTCTTCCAGCAGATAAAGTCGCTGGAATTCGACGCGGACTGAAACCTCTGACGGGCGACCCAGCGTTTTGCTGGACAATTCCGGGTCGCCCGATAGGACATGGGGCAAGCTGTAAGACAAGGAGATTGAGATGACTGATATTGTTCTGCTGGATGGTGCCCGCACGGCCATCGGGACGTTTGGCGGCAAACTGGCGGCCACCGCCCCGACAGCGCTGGGGGCTCACGTGGCCAAGGCGGCGATGGAACGTTCTGGCGTAGAACCCGGCCAGATCGGGCATGTTGTCTTTGGTCATGTCATCAACACGGAACCTAAGGATATGTACCTTTCGCGGGTGGCAGCGATGGAGGCGGGTATCCCCGACACCACCCCCGCGATGAACGTTAACCGTCTTTGCGGCTCTGGCGCGCAGGCGGTTGTGTCGGCGGTGCAGTCCCTGATGCTGGGTGATGGTGATTTCGCGCTTGCAGGTGGGGCAGAAAGCATGAGCCGCTCTCCCTTTATTATCCCCGATCAGCGCTGGGGTGCGAAGATGGGCGACGTGCGCACGCTGGACATGATGCTGGGCGCGCTCAACTGCCCCTTTGGCACCGGCCATATGGGTGTGACAGCGGAAAACGTTTCGGCCGAGCATGGCGTTACAAGGGAAGATCAGGACGGGTTTGCCCTCACCAGTCAGACCCGTGCGGCCGCAGCGATCGAGGCAGGCCATTTCCAAAGCCAGATCACGCCCATCGAGGTCCGCGTGAAGCGCGACATGGTGGCCTTCGACACGGATGAGCACCCCAAGCCTACAACGGCAGAGGCTCTGGCCGGTCTGCGCGCGGTGTTTCAGAAAGATGGCACCGTGACCGCTGGCAATGCCAGCGGCATCAATGACGGTGCGGCTGCGCTTGTCTTCGCCCGGGCCGAGGCAGCGCAGGCCGCTGGCCTCACTCCCAAGGCGCGCGTTTTGGGCTATGCCCATGCTGGTGTCCGGCCCGAGGTGATGGGCATCGGCCCGGTTCCCGCGGTCGAGAACCTGATGGCCAAGACCGGGCTCACCGCGGCCGACTTCGACGTGGTTGAATCGAACGAGGCTTTCGCGGCACAGGCCATCGCCGTCAATCGTGGACTGGGGCTTGATCCGGCGAAGGTGAACCCCAATGGTGGGGCCATAGCGCTGGGGCACCCAGTCGGTGCCACTGGCGCGATCCTTGTGGTCAAGGCACTTTATGAACTTGAACGCATCGGCGGGTCCAAGGCCCTTATCACTATGTGCATTGGTGGCGGCCAGGGAATCGCCGTGGCCATCGAACGCCTCTGACGCAAACCGGCTATGCAAGCCAAAAGCTTGACGTAAACGCCCTTGCCGGTCGAAGAAGAACCGGCAAGGAGCACCCCCATGAACCCCCTCAAAGGCATCGCGCTCAAACTCTGCGCTGTTTTGCTCTTCATCGTCATGTCGGCGATGATCAAGGCCACGTCGGACCATGTCCCACCCGGTCAGGCGGTGTTCTTCCGGTCGTTCTTTGCTATCCCAGTTATCCTGATCTGGCTCTGGTGGCGCCATGACCTGTCCACCGGACTCAAGGTGCAAAGCCCCATGGGCCATTTTTGGCGCGGCGTTGTGGGCACCACGGCCATGGGTCTGGGCTTTGCGGCCCTTGGTCTGCTGCCTTTGCCGGAGGTGACAGCGCTGGGCTATACGACCCCGCTTCTGGTGGTAATCTTCGCGGCCATGTTTCTGGATGAACGGGTGGGTATTTTCCGCATCAGTGCCGTTGCGCTTGGGATGGCGGGGGTTTTCATTGTCCTTGCGCCCCGCCTGACTACGCTTTCCGGACCGACGGTGGAAACCGCCCAGGCGGTGGGCGCTGTCTTGGTTTTAATGAGCGCGACCTGCGCCGCCCTGGCACAGATCTACATCCGAAAATTGGTCAGGACCGAACAGACCAGCGCCATCGTCTTCTATTTCTCACTGACTGCCACGCTCCTATCGCTGCTGACGATCCCCTTTGGCTGGGTCATGCCTGATCTTTTGGAGGTAGGGCTGCTCGTGCTGGCGGGCCTCATTGGAGGCACAGCGCAGATATTCCTGACGTCCTCCTATCGATTTGCCGATGCCAGCGTGATCGCGCCGTTTGATTATGCCTCGATGCTTTTTGCGCTGGTGATCGGTTACGTGATCTTTGACGAGGTTCCGACCGAAACCATGCTTCTTGGCGCCACGCTTGTCATCTCGGCAGGCATCATCATTATCCTGCGCGAACGACAGCTTGGGCTCAAACGCGGTCAGGCCCGCGCTATCAAGACCCCTGAGGGCTAAGGCGCCCCCCAGCCCTTCATATTCCCAGAAATACAAAAATCTAGTAGATGCCACAGGGGCCGATATCCCCGGATCAGCGATCCTGCATCGCATAGCGTAGGTAGGCGGGCCGCATCAGCAGGCGCCTGAATCGGCCCAGTGGAAAGCGGCGCGGCTCATGCCGCATCTGCGCCGGATAGGGACGTTCGGGCGTCTTGCCTTGCACCAGATCGGCCAAAAGCGCGCCTGAATAGCTTCCCATCGACACACCGTTGCCGTGATAGGCAAACCCGGCAAATCCGCCCTCCATCCCCGGGATTGGACCCACATAGGGTACGAAATCCCGCGTCAGGCAGACAAACCCTGACCAGAAATAAGGTGTCTCCACATGTTTCCACGCTGGGAACATCTCGTCGAAATGCGTGCGCAGATGCTGACGGTTCAGCTGCTCATTGGCCGGGGTATGCTTCATCGACCCCCGCATTCCGAACAGCATCCGGCCATTGGGCATCAGTCGGAAGTAATGCAGCAGGTTGCGCGTGTCATAGCACATCTGCGTGCTGGTCCAGCCCTGCGCCTGAAGCTCCTCGTGGCTCATCTCGCGGCTTACGATGATGCTCGACTGCGTGGGCAAATACCGCCCCGCCATCCATTTTGGGATATTGTCTGAACTGTAGCCATTGGTGGCCACGATAAATTTCGACGCAGTGACTGACCCGGTTTGCGTGATCAACTTGTAAGTCCCGTCCGCCTGCGGTTCTATCCCTGTCACCGCACTGTCGCCATGCACCACCGCCCCCGCAGCAGCGGTCGCGTTGGCCACGCCCGAGGCGTATTTGCGCGGGTTCAGCGCAAAGCCCAGTGGCGTGTTGATGGCCCCGTGAAATGGCCCTTTCATCCCCGCCTGTGCCAGCTGGTCCGGCGGGATCAGGGTGGGTTCCACGCCGTAAAGCTCTCGCATGGTATCAACGCTTTTCTTCATGTCCTCGTAGTCGCTGGGCCGATGCGCCAGCATGGTTTCCCCGTCTGAATGCCGATCAACATCCAGCCCCAACCGGTCGATCAGGTCGCCCACATGCTCAACCGCTGCACGTTCGGCCCTGAACCAGTTCACGGCCTCTTGCTTTCCGAACTTCTTGACCATCTCAGTATACCCGGCCTTCGATCCGCCGAGGCAACAGAAGCCGCCATTGCGCCCCGAGGCGCCCCAGAAGGGCTGCTGCGCTTCCAGTACGGTCACACCCACCCCGGCCTCAGCCAGGTGCAGCGCGGCATTTAGGCCCGTAAAACCAGCACCAATCACGGCGACATCCGTCTTGTGGTCGCCCTCAATCTTGGGCCAGTTGCCAAGTTCCACCGTATCGCCATACCAGCATTCCGCGATAGGAGAGCTGGTATAGGCAGTATCTTCCCAAATGCGTGCAAGCCCGGCCATGCCAATTCCTTTTCTGAATCCATGTTCAAAACAGATTTGATCAAAAAACCCCAAGATGCGAGAGTAAACCTGTTACGAACCGTTTGGAACGCGGCTAAAATGTGAGAAATTGGACAAAGATGGCACCTTGATGGATTTGCAGATTAAGAAATCGGCGCGCGGGTCTCGCGCCAATGCGCCCCCTCCAGTGCATGAAGTGATCTATCGCCGGCTGCGTGACATGGTACTCTTCGGGGACCTGACGCCGGGTCAGCCTGTGACCATTCAGGGCCTGTCAGATCAGCTGGGCGCGGGAGTTACCCCAGTGAGAGAGGCGATCCGCCGCCTGATTGCCGAAGGCGCACTGGAATTTCAGGGCAACCGGCGGGTCTGTGTACCGGAAACGACGGTGGCCAATATCGACGAATTTGTCACCGCCCGTCGATGGCTCGAGCCACATATGGCTCGGGTCGCAACGACCCGAGCTACGGCGCAGGACGTGGCACGTCTCGAGGGCATTGACCGGGATCTCGACAAGGCCATCACGCTGGGTGACCTGCGTGCCTATCTTGAGCTCAACCACCAGTTCCATCAAGAGATCTACCGCCTTGCGGATACGCCTATACTTGCCGCCATGGCGCAGGGTCTTTGGCTGAGGTTCGGGCCCATGATGCGCGTGGTTTGTGATCGCATGGGCGCCCAGAACTTGCCCGACAGGCACAAGGAATTGTTGCGCGCCATGGCCGACAAGAACGCCGAGGCCGCTGCGATTGCGATTTGCGAAGATGTCACCCAGGGCATGGATCAGCTTCGCGAAGCGCTCACAGGCACGCCTCTTCAACGCTGACACCCGCCCCCGGGCTCGATCTGGGGCCTTTTTTGTTCCGAGAAGGTGGGTTTCCGGATCAAAAAAGCCGGGGGGCGCACGCCCTGTGGCATCGGTTCTGATTGACAGCGCCAAATTTGATCATATTGTGAGCACAAAGGCGGTCTGCGCCGAACTCCCTCACTATTGAAAGGTTTTGCAGATGACATTGATCAGCAATCACATGCCCACCGCAGAGCTTCAGGCGCTTGATGCTGCCCACCATCTGCACCCCTTTACCCATGGCAACGACCTTGAAAAGAAGGGCGTGCGTGTCATCACTCGTGCGCAGGGCGTTACGCTGACCGACAGTGATGGCAATGAAATGCTAGACGCCATGGCAGGGCTCTGGTGTGTCAACCTGGGCTATGGTCATCACGAATTGGCCGAGGCCGCCGCGCGCCAGATGAAGGAACTGCCCTATTACAACACTTTCTTCCAGACGACCCATGTGCCCGCGATCGCCCTGTCGGAAAAGCTCGCCTCGCTGACGCCGCATGATCTGAACCACGTGTTCTATGCCAGCTCGGGATCCGAGGCGAACGACACCAACATCCGCCTTGTCCGCACCTATTGGGACGAAAAAGGCCACCCCTACAAGAAAAAGATCATATCGCGTGTGAACGCTTATCACGGCTCATCTATGGGCAGCGCCAGCTTGGGTGGTATGACCTATATGCATGTACAGGGCGGCATGCCGATCCCCGACATTCACCATATCGGACAGCCCAACTGGTATGCTGAGGGGGGCGATATGGACCCCGATGAATTCGGCCTGATGCGTGCTCGCGAACTTGAGGCGGAAATCCTCAAGCACGGTGCAGACCGTGTGGCGGCCTTTATCGGTGAACCTATTCAGGGTGCAGGGGGTGTGATCATCCCTCCGAAGACCTACTGGCCTGAAATTCAGCGCATCTGCCGCAAGTACAATGTGCTTCTCATAGCGGATGAGGTGATCTGCGGTTTTGGGCGCACAGGCAGATGGTTTGGATCTGAACTCTATGACATCAAGCCTGACGTGATGACCATCGCCAAGGGGCTAAGCTCTGGCTACGCGCCCATCGGCGGGTCCTTGGTGAATGATGAAATCGCTTCTGTCCTCAACAATTGCGAGTTTTCGCACGGCTATACCTATTCGGGCCACCCGGTGTCCTGTGCGGTGGCGCTTGAAAACCTACGCCTATTGGACGAAGGCGGTATTGTGGAGAAGGCCGGATCTGAAATCGCACCCTACCTGAAAGGGAAGTGGGAGGCGCTGGCCGACCATCCGCTGGTGGGTGAGGCGCAGATCGAGGGGCTGATCGGTTCCATCGCGCTGACCCCGCACAAGGAAACCCGTGCGGCATTTGCGGCCCAGAAGGGTACGGTTGGCCTGATGTGCCGGGAAAACTGTTTTGCCAATGGCCTCGTTATGCGCCACGTGGGCGATCGGATGGTGATTTCTCCGCCGCTGATCATAACTCTGGAAGAGGTGGATACCCTGATCGACCGCGCCACCATCGCGCTTGATGCCACCTACGCCCAACTCAAGCAGGAAGGCATGCTGACCCCAGCCAGCTGATCCCCATATCGCTCGGTTCACCGGGCCCTAACCCGCATGTTTGATCGCTGGGCTTGCACTCTGCCCCGGCGCACCCTATGCATGCGCCTACCTCGGGGTGTCTGGGCTATGGCCAAGACTGAGATGCGCAAGCGGACCCGTTGAACCTGAACCGGCTAGAACCGGCGGAGGGAAGGTAAAGGACGCGACATCCGCCCTTGCCCTCGCGCCGCAAAGGAGGATGATATGAAACATCTATTTTTTGCTGCGGGAATTCTAAGCGCGACGGCCGCCATGGCCGATCAGCCTGAATTGACCGTGTATACCTATGACAGCTTCGTCTCTGACTGGGGCCCCGGCCCGCAGGTGGAAGCGGCGTTTGAGGCTGTTTGTGATTGTGATCTTAAGCTCGTGGGCATTGAAGATGGGGCCGCCCTGCTGGCAAGGATCAAACTGGAAGGCGCCGGATCGGATGCTGATGTGGTGCTGGGTCTGGATACTAACCTCGTGACGGCGGCCAGGGAAACCGGCCTTTTTGCAGAACACGCGGTTTCAGCCACGTATGATCTGCCCATCGATTGGGCCGATCCGGTTTTTGTGCCGTATGACTGGGGCTATTTCGCCTTCGTGCATGAAGCCGACATGGAGGCCCCAACCAGCCTGAAGGCGCTGGCGGCAAGCGACACCAAGATCCTGATCCAGGATCCCCGTTCATCCACCCCCGGTTTGGGTCTGCTTATGTGGGTCAAGGCCGCCTATGGCGATGAGGCCCCGGCGATCTGGACCGATCTGGCCGACAATGTGGTCACCGTAACTAAGGGCTGGTCCGAAGCCTACGGTCTGTTCCTCGAGGGAGAGGCCGACATGGTTTTGTCCTACACCACCTCGCCTGCCTATCACCTGATTGCCGAGGAAGACGCAAGCAAGGCTGCTGCAGCGTTTGAGGAAGGCCATTACATGCAGGTCGAAGTTGCCGGCAAGCTGGCAGGTAGTGATCAGTCCGATCTGGCCGATCAGTTCTTGGCCTTTATGGTGTCCGATGAATTCCAGTCGATCATCCCGACCACCAACTGGATGTACCCGGCGGTCACACCCGCCTCTGGTCTGCCGGATGGGTTCGAGACACTGGTCACCCCTGAAAAATCGTTGCTCTTTTCCCCGGAAGAGGCAGCCGTGGCGCGTGATAGCGCGCTGAATGAATGGCTGGACGCGCTCAGCCAGTAAGCGCATGGCCCGGGATTGGCGCTGCGATATGCCTCGCGGTGCTAATCCTAGGCACGTTGCTTGCCGTGGCCTTGCGCGCCGAAACCGGTGCTGGGCTGGGCAAGGCGGATTGGGCCGCCATCCACTTCACCCTTGTGCAGGCCAGTTTATCGGCGCTGATCAGCGTCACACTGGCCGTCCCAGTCGCCCGCGCACTAGCGCGGCGGCGCTTTGTTGGTCGGCGTGTCCTGATTGCCCTGCTGGGTGTCCCCTTCATCCTGCCCGTGATCATCGCCGTTCTGGGCCTTCTGGCCGTCTTCGGGCGCGCCGGATGGATCAGCGCAGCGCTTGAGGTCGTGGGGCTGCCCCCCATCCGTATCTATGGCCTGCATGGCGTGGTTCTGGCACATGTCTTCCTCAACCTGCCGCTGGCGACCCGCCTGATCCTGCAGGGCTGGCAAGAGGTCCCGGCCGAAAGGTTTCGCATGGCCGCGCAACTGGGCTGCAATGGTTGGGCGATGTTCTGGCTGATCGAATGGCCGATGCTGCGCCGCATTGCTCCTGGGGCATTGGCGGTGGTCTTTGCCATCTGCCTGACCAGTTTTGCCGTGGCCCTGACACTTGGTGGCGGCCCTAAGGCCACGACCATCGAACTGGCAATCTACCAGGCGTTCCGCTTTGATTTTGACCTGGGCCGCGCCGCGCTTTTGTCGGGCGTGCAGCTTGTCCTGACCATCGCGGCAGCGGCGCTGGCGCTGTGGCTTGCTACCGGTTCGGGTTTTGGTACGGGGCTTGATCGCGCGGTGCAGCGCTGGGACGGGAGAACACCCCCGGCCCGCGTCATGGATGGGCTGGCCATTCTAGCGGCGGCGCTCTTTCTGCTTCTGCCGCTCGCCGCGATCTTCGCCGCCGGTCTGCCCGGTCTGCCCGCGCTTCCCCCAACGGTCTGGAGCGCGGCCCTCACCTCCCTCCTCGTGGCAGCACTCAGCACGGGGCTTCTGCTGCTCTTCGCGCTTCCCATGGCCTTTGCCGTCGCGCGCGGGCAGGCGGGGTTCGTGGAACTGGCCGGGCTTCTGGGGCTTGCCGCCTCTCCGCTCGTGATCGGCACCGGGCTGTTCATCCTGATCCGCCCCGTGGCCAACCCCTTCGCGCTGGCACTGCCGGCGACGGCGCTGGTCAACGCGATCATGGCCCTGCCATTTGCCTTGCGCATCCTTGTGCCTGCGGCCTCCGACGTGGTCTCGCGCCATGGCCGGCTGGGGCTTTCGCTGAATATGGGCGGCATGGCCTTCCTCCGGCTCGTGCTTTTGCCCCGGATGCGGGCACAGATCGGCTTCGCGGCGGGGCTGGCCATGGCGCTCTCGATGGGTGATCTTGGGGTAATCACGCTCTTTGCTGATCCCGACATCGCCACGCTTCCGCTACAGATCTACCGCCTGATGGGGGCCTACCGGCTGGACGATGCCGCCGCCGCAGCGCTGCTTCTGTTGGTGCTTTCCATCAGTGTCTTCTGGCTTCTCGATCGAGGAGGACGACGTCATGCTGAAGCTTGAACAGGTCCACTTGTCCAAGGGTGATTTTCGCCTCACTGCTGACTTCATGATTGAACCGGGATGCATCGTCGCTGTCCTTGGCCCATCCGGTGGCGGGAAATCCACCTTGTTGGAGGCTGTGGCCGGGTTCCTACCGGTCACACACGGTCACGTGCTGTGGCAGGACAGGGACATCACGCAAAACGCCCCTGGCGACCGGCCTGTTGCAATGCTTTTTCAGGATAGCAACCTTTTCCCTCACCTGACGGCGGCACAGAATGTCGGGCTGGGTATAAATCCCAACCTCCGGCTTGGCGCATCCGATCACGACGCGATCACCTCTGCCCTGCGCGGTGTCGGGCTTGAGGGGATGGAAGCGCGCAAGCCCGCCGCCCTGTCGGGTGGCCAACAGGCCCGCGTGGCGCTAGCCCGACTGACCGTGCAGGCGCGGGACCTGTTCCTGCTGGACGAACCCTTCGCGGCCCTTGGCCCCGCGCTCAAATCAGAAATGCTGGGGCTTGTGACGGATATTGCCCGCGCGCGGGGTGCCACTGTACTGATGGTGACCCACGATCCCGAAGACGCCCGCCTTGTCGCCGATGAGGTAATCCTCGTGGCAGTTGGTCAGGCCCATCCCCCGGTCCCAACCCACACCATATTCGAGCACCCGCCAGAGGCGCTGCGCGACTATCTCGGAACGATGTAGATGTAGGGTGGGGTTACACCCCACCCCCGCCTGAAATCAGGCAACCTTCGTCAACGCCCCTCGTGTCTCGGCCAGCATCAAGGCGGCGCGCGCGGCCTCGCGCCCCTTCTCGACGAAATGCGCCCTGTAGATCGCGTTGTGGTGATCGGTTTCCTGATATTGGTGCGGCGTCAGCGACACCGACAGAACCGGCACGCCGCTGTCCATCCCGGCCCGCATCAAACCGTCGACAACGGTTTGGGCAACGAAATCGTGCCGGTAAATCCCACCGTCCACGACAAAGGCGGCAGCCACAACCGCCGTGTACCGCCCTGTCTGGGCCAGATCACGGGCCAGAAGCGGCATCTCGAACGCGCCGGGCACGTCAAAGACATCCACGTGATCCGGTCCGATCAATTCATGAAAACCATCCAAAGCCCGGGTCACGATATCGGCGTGCCAGTTGGCTTTGATAAAGGCGTATCGGGTGTGTGTCATGGTCTTTCCTTTCCTCTATCGACACGGTCACCCAAGGCGCAGCACGACAGGAAAGGCCGGGCGCACATGTGCCCCTGACCACCTGACGTTCTCTTCCATCCGGACTTTAACCGTCGGCCCCGGGATCACACCGGGTCTGCTGTCCCAAGGGATGCGTCACATCCCGAGGCGCTCGCGGGCTTCAGGCGCAAGACCTGTCACCGCCGGTGGGGAATTTCACCCCGCCCTGAGAACGATGTCGATGTAGCGCCTGTTTCGGTCGCAGTACAAGCTTGATTTCGCATCAGCAGAGCGCGAACGTCAGGTCAAACAGGAGGGCTTTCATGAGACTTGAGGGAAAAACCATCGTCACGACGGCCGCCGGGGCCGGGATCGGACGCGCATCAGCCATCGCCATGGCCCGCGAAGGCGCGATCGTTTACGCAACCGATATCGATGAGGCCGCCTTGGAGAGCTTGAGTGCTGTGTCCGACAACCTCATCTGCTCCATGCTTGATGTGACCGACCCTCAGGGGATCACAGCCCTTGCAGAAACCGTGCCCACGCCCGATGTGCTCTTCAATTGCGCAGGCTTCGTGCATGACGGCACCATCTTCAAGGCCGATGACGCGGCCTGGGACAGGACATTTGCCATAAATGTGCGCGGAACCGCCCGCATGATCGAGGCTTTTTTGCCCGGCATGATTGAGAACGGCGGCGGATCGATCATCAACATGGCCTCGGTCGTGTCCGCCATCACCGGTGCGGCCAATCGCTGTATCTATGGCGCCAGTAAAGGCGCTGTTCTGGGCTTGACCAAGTCGATTGCCGCCGATTACGTGCAGGACAAGATCCGCTGCAACGCCGTTTGCCCCGGCTCCGTCATGACGCCGTCGTTCAAGGCCCGGATGGAGGCAGGCGGGAACTACGAAGACGCCTATGAGAAGATGCTCGACCGCCAGCCAACGCGCGAAATGGCCATGCCGGAAGATATCGCGCCCATCGTGGTCTATCTGGCGTCTGACGAATCCAAGGTGACGACGGGGCAGTTCTTCGTCGTGGATGGCGGCTGGACCATCTGATGCGTGTGGGCTTCATTGGTTTGGGGGCCATGGGTTTTGGTATGGCGTCCAATATCTTGGCCAAACACGGCCAGCTTGCCACGATCTGCCATCGCAACCGCGATCCGCTAGAGGTATTGGTGGCCAAGGGCGCTGTCGAATACGCTGATAGTGCCGAACTGGCCAAAGACAGTGATTTGATCCTGCTGTGCCTGCCCAACTCCACGGTGGTGGAGCAGGTGGTGGTCCAGATGGGCGATGCCCTGTCGCCCGGTAAAATCCTGATCGACACCGGCACCTCATCCCTCAAATCCACGCAGGACCTGTATGAGAGGCTGACCGCACGCGGTGTCCTTTTTGCCGAGGCCCCGCTGACCGGCGGCCTCAAACAGGCCGAGGCGGGGGAGTTGGGCGCGCTGGTGGGGGCCGATCGCGAGGTGCTGGAACAGATCGAACCGGTGCTGGGTCACTTCTGCGCATCAGTGCAGCATTTCGGACCCGTGGGCGCGGGTGCACGGGCGAAATTCGTGAACAATTACATGGTGATCGGCATTGCCGCCTTAGTGACAGAGGCGTTCCACGTGGCGGGCCTGACCGACAGCGACTGGTCCAAGCTTTATGACGTGGTGATCCGGGGATCCGCCGATTCAGGCGTGTTCCGGCGGATCATCGGCAATGCCAAGGATGGCAATTTCGAAGGGTACGTGTTCTCGGTCGAAAATGCCCTGAAGGACATGCGCTACATCACCGAGATGAACGCTTCACTCGGACGGGATACGCCGCTGAACAAGGCCGTGCTGGAGCTATTTGAACAAGCGGTTGCGGCCGGCCATGGCGACCTGCTGCTGAGCGAATTGCTCCGCCCCGATATTCGCCAAAAGCTTTTCCAAAGCGAAACCACCTAAAATCTTTGAAGAATGCGGGCTTCCGATCAGTGTCCGGCAAATCCCGGCGCTGGTGTAATTCGACCGGCCAGCAGCCCCTTCTTGCTGAACACGGACGGTGTCATGAACTGCTTTGCTGCCGGGTGCGTGGCATCCAAAACGCCCAAATGCACGAGTATACCTGCCATCGCACATTCCGCTGCACGGCTCGCTCCGTCTGCGGTCTTGAGCGCAATGCCAAGCCCCCGATCCGGAAGAATACCGACATAAAATCCTTCTGCCCCGTATTTAAGCGCGGCAGGCTCATTGCAGGCGCGCATCAATTCGGTGCACGCCTTCCCGTCTCCGGCAACATTTTCGGGATGGGTGATCATGGCCTGCCAAAGCTGGCGCATCGCCTGCTGGCGCAGCCCGCCATCTTCGCGCGCAGTTGCAAATGCGGCCATGGCGCGGGCCATGCCCTGCAGGCTGACGCTGTAATTGGGGGCCGAGCAGCCATCGATGCCAAAACCGGCGCTGACTTCGTTTGTCATGTCCTCCAGCGCAGCAAGGCCTGCTTTTTGCACGGGATGGTCTGGGTCGATATATTCTGGCCCGGCGCCAAGATGCTTCGAAAGGGTTAGAAAGCCTGCGTGCTTGCCCGAGCATGTGTTGTGGTACTGGCAAAAGGATTGCCCCTGACGGATCAGGTCATGATGCGTGGGATCATGCAAAGGCGCCTGCGTTCCACAGCGGAAATCCGCGTCCGATAGGCCCAGATGCGCCAGCCACGACTGCACCGCATCCGTATGAAGGCGCATGCCCGTGTGAGAGGCGCAGGCCAGCGCCAGCTGCGCCCCGGACAGCCCGAAGGCGCGCGCGGCCCCGCTTTCGATCAGCGGCAGCGCCTGCACCATCTTTGCCGAACTGCGGGGATAGACGATGGCACCGGGATCACCCCATGCCTCGACAATTTGGCCAGTGCCGTCGCAAATCACTGCATGGCCAAGGTGTTGGCTTTCCACCAGATCACCGCGCCAGACATCCACCATGGGCACCGCTGTTGCCATTCAATTGATCCCTTCACACGCAAATTTTTGCCAATATGGGTTTCCCATCTCGCCTCTTTGGGGCAAATATTGCAAAATAAGACGAAAACCCGCTCACATGACATAATCCTGTAAAGGGAATGGGCGGGCAAGGCTATTGAGGTTTAGGTCAGCTTGGAGGCTGGGACATGGGTTCACCGATCACGGGTAAGATTGGCGCAGGAATTTTGGCTGGCGGGTTGAGCGTTGCGCTGGCAACCACCGCGACTGCGCAGGAAGAAAGCACCAATCAGGTTGCTGCGAAAACCGCGTGGAGCGTGTTTGAAGACAAGGATCCACGTGAGTGCTGGGCCGTGTCCGCGCCGACAGAAACCGTGAACACAAAGGATGGCCGCGTTGTGGCTGTGCGCCGTGGGGATATCCTTTTGATGACCTTTTATCGCCCTGACGCAAATGTCGAAGGCCAGATCACGTTCACTGGCGGCTATCCCTTTGCCGGAGGCTCGACTGTGACATTGGATATCGGCGGCTCTAAGTTTGAGCTGTTTACCGAGGGTGAATGGGCCTGGCCGGCCAGTACAGCAGATGATGCCAAGATCATCACTGCGATGAAGCGTGGCACAGATGCGGTTCTGACGGCGCGGTCCTCGCGCGGGACAACCACGAAGGATACGTTCTCGCTTCTTGGCTTTACCGCTGCCGTGGATGAAGCTGCGAAGCGGTGTCAGTAGGGCCTGCGTTTATAGATTTCATGCCTCCGGCGGAGGTATTTTTCACCAGAAAGAAGCAGGACCTGTTTAGGTTCTGGGTGCGGCGGCGCGGCGAAGCCTGTCATTGATCGCTTGACCAAGGCCGGTGTCCGGAATGGGTGCTACGGCGATGGGGGTGGCGCGCGCGTCAAGGCGGTGGAGGTGGCCAAAAAGGTTGGCAGCGGCCTCAACCAGATCGCCCGCTGCGGAGAGGGAAATGTCGCCCGTGATTGCGCCGAAACCTAGTAAAACCTCTCCTGGCCGCGCTTTTGTGGCGTTCAGGCGGACCGGGGCCTTTGGCGCATAGTGTGACGCCATTTGCCCCGGCGCGGTCAGAGGGTCTTTTGCGGCATGCTGGGCCAATGGGCCGCCCAAAGCGGCCTCCAACGCGCCGGCAGGCAGGCCGCCAGGCCGCAGCAGGCGGGGCTGATCCGAGAGGCCCACAATCGTGGATTCCAGTCCTACATTGCAGGGCCCGCCATCGACAACGGCCGCGATCCGTCCAGAGAGCCCGGCAAGCACATGATCGGCCGTGGTCGGGCTGATCCGCCCCGATGGGTTGGCCGAGGGTGCGGCGACTGGCCCACCAAAGGTGCGCAAAAGCGCCTGGCCGGTTTCATGGGCGGGCACGCGGATGGCCAAAGTGGGTAGCTCTGCCGTGACCAGATGGGACAGGCCAGAGCGTTGCCTCAAGGGCAGAACCAGTGTCAGTGGGCCAGGCCAAAAGGCGCGCGCGAGCCTGTCAGCGGTGTCGCCCCATTCGACGTAGTCCTGCGCTGTCTCGATATCGGGCACATGCACGATCAGCGGATTGAAGCGAGGCCGTCCCTTGGCATCAAAAATCCCTGCCACCGCTTGGTCATTGCGGGCATCAGCGCCAAGGCCATAGACTGTCTCTGTCGGAAAGGCGACCAGCTCGCCCGCCTGCAACAGGGCCGCCGCTGTGGCAATCCCGGTAGGGTCATGGGTCAGTCGTTGGGTGGTCACGGCCATGCGGTCCATTATGCAAGTGTAGGCGCAGGGTGAATACAGGGCGCGGCCCGCCTTGCCAACCCGGGGCTTATGCGCGATCACTCCTCCCGATACAGGATGACATATGATGAACGACGCCCCTAACTCCGTACTACGCTACCCCTGGGAAGATCCGCCTGAAAATGGTGAGGCAATTGAAGTGGCCAAAGGCGTGCTTTGGATCCGCTTGCCGCTTCCCATGGCGCTTGATCACGTGAATGTCTATGCGCTCGATGATGGTGACAGCTGGACCATCGTGGATACGGGCATCCAGTCGAAACGGTCCATCGCCCTGTGGGAAACCGTGTTGGCTGGGCCGCTTGGTGGCAAGCCCATAGGACGTGTAATCCTGACCCACCATCATCCCGATCACGTCGGCATGGCCGGGTGGTTGATGGACCGTTTTGGTGCTGAACTGGTGGCAACGCGCACCTCGTGGCTGATGGCGCGGATGCTGATCCTCGACGAAGAAGCCCGCCCAACGCCACAGGCGCTGGCTTTCTGGCGCTCTGCCGGCATGGCGCAAGAGGTATTCGACGCCCGCAAGGATGACCGGCCCTATAATTTTGCCGATGTCTGCCACCCGATCCCCGTAGGCTATACCCGCGTCAAGCAGGGCGACATGATCACCGCTGGGGGCCGCGAATGGGACGTACATATCGGCAATGGCCACGCGCCCGAACACCTGACGCTTTGGAGCCGCAGCGATAACCTGGTCATCGCTGGGGATCAGATCATTTCGTCTATCAGTCCCAATTTGGGTGTCTATCCCACAGAACCGGATGCTGATCCGGTGGGCGAATGGCTTGAGGCATGCGGTCGTCTCTCAAGCCTCGCTCGGGAAGATCATCTTGTGCTGAGCGGCCATAAACGTGTTTTTTCTGGCCTGCCGATGCGCATGCGCCAGTTGATCGAAAACCACCACAGCGCGCTTGACCGCCTGCGCAAACATCTGACCGAACCGCGAACGGCGGCTGAATGCTTCCCCCCCCTGTTCAAGCGCCAGATTGATGGCGGTGTCTATGGCCTTGCACTGGTTGAGTCGGTTGCGCATCTCAATCACCTGCTTCAGTCTGGTGAGGTCACGCGCACGCGACGAGAGGATGGTGCCTGGCTTTGGCAAACGAGGGATCGCTGATATGAATGATGAGATCAGGACAGCCGCCGAGGCCGCCGAAGATGCGGCCATCCCGCGCTGTCATGAGGTTCACGCCGATCCTGAGAATTGTCAGGACGGGCGCGATATGACCCAAGGTCTTGCCCTGCAACCTGTTGCCGAAAAGAGCGAGGCGAAATGGGCGTATGAACGGCTAATTCTCTATATCCAGAACTTTGAAAAGACTCTCGACAATGAACATGAGATCGCGATGGGCTTTACTGGTGGTGATGCCGGTGTGATGCGGATCGAGGGTATGGGCTATTTTGATCCCGATGTGGTCACGTTCTATGGCAGTGACGGGGCCGGGGTGAAAACTCAGCTGATCCAGCATGTCAGCCAGCTGAATGTCATGCTGCGCGCGCTGCCAAAAGAAGTTGATGAAGCCGAACCAACCCGGATCGGGTTCCGCCTCGCTCAGGATCTGCAAAAGGGTTAGGCACCGCGACATTTCGGGGCAGATGCTTTTGGGTGGATGACATGCCCGAAATCATCCATTAGAACACGCAAAACGGCACGGCCGGGATCAAGATAAAGGCGATGGGATATGGCTGACCATAAGCACGGTGAAATGGACATTGAAGTTCAGGAAAAAACCTTTGAGGGCTTCATCAAATACAGCACATGGGTCGCTGTTGCATCGGTTGTATTGCTGATCTTTGCCGCGATCGTAAACGGCTGATCTGTTCCTGTGTAGGGTCGCGCCCCGTCGCAGTTTTTGTTCGGGTCTTGATAAGCTAAATCACGCCGGACATACCCCCCAAACCACCTGATGCGCCGCAATCCGCCGTGACTCGGCGGGTTGTCTAAGCTATAGTTTGCCAATCAACGCCGAAAAGAGCGTGACGAGGCAAAGCGATGGCATCTTCTAGGGATATGTCCACCGGCTGGACACGGTTCATGAACCGCATGGCGGCGCGCCGCGCAGCCTTTGGTCGACCGTCTACCGCCTTTATCGCCCAGCCAGAGCCCAGAACAATTGGTAGCTACGCCCGTGGCAAGCAGCTGAGTTCGGGCAATTTCCTTTTTGCCGGACACCTGTTGCAGGAGCCGAAAACCTCCATGTGGGATCTCGACGCCCCCGATTACGCCTTTGCCGAGGCGTTGCATGGGTTTGGCTGGCTTGATGATCTGGTCGCGGCAGGTGATGCCCCGGCCCGCGCCTGTGCGCAGGACTGGCTATGGAGCTGGATCGCCCGCTACGGCAATGGACAGGGTCCGGGCTGGACCCCTGACCTGGCCGGGCGGCGGCTGATTCGCTGGATTTCCCACGCGATTTTCCTGCTCAGCGGGCAGGAAGCTGACGCCTCCCATGATTTCCACCGCTCGCTTGCGATGCAAACCAAGTTTCTGGGTCGTCGGTGGCAGGCTTCTGCCCCCGGTCTGCCCCGGTTCGAGGCGCTAACCGGGCTGATCTATGCCAGCATTTCCCTTGAAGGTATGGAAGATCATTCTGCCTCCGCTATTGCTGGGCTGGACCGGGAATGTCGTGATCAAATCGATGCGGATGGCGGCCTGCCCACCCGCAACCCTGAAGAATTGCTTGAAGTCTTTACCCTCCTGACATGGGCGTCTGTCGCTATTGGTGAGGCCGGGCAACGGGTTAGCGACTCGCATTGGCAAGCGATCAAGCGCATTGCCCCCACCCTGCGCACCCTGCGCCATGCTGATGGCGGGCTAGCACGGTTTCATGGCGGTGGGCGCGGGCTTGAAGGGCGGCTGGATCATGCGCTGGCCAATAGCGGCGTTAAAACGCGTCAGCCTGATGGTTTGTCGATGGGCTTTTCCCGTCTCAGTGCCGGGCGGACATCTGTGATTATTGATGCAGCCCCGCCACCAACGGGGCGCGCCTCGGCTGATGCCCATGCGTCCACCCTCGCGTTCGAGCTGACATCGGGCCGGCGCCCAATGATCGTAAATTGCGGGTCCGGTGCGAATTTTGGGTTGGACTGGCGCCGTGCGGGGCGATCGACGCCGTCGCATTCCACGCTGACCCTCGGCGACCAATCAAGTGCACAACTGTCAGTGGCCCGTGACAATCAGGAATACCTGGTTGATGGTCCCACCTCCGTCCTGATTGAAGTGAGTCAGGCCCCTGACGGCCACCGTTTCGAGGGCGGGCATAATGGTTACGTGGCCGATTTCGGCCTGACCCATGTCCGCAAGCTAGAGCTGACATTCGACGGGCGTGGACTGGTGGGGGAGGATATGCTTCTTGCCCTCACCGATTCCGATAAGGAACAATTCAACAAAGCCATGGATCAGACTGGCCTGAACGGCATTCCGTTCGAGCTGCGCTTTCATCTGCACCCGGATGTGGACGTGTCGATTGATATGGGCGGGCACGCCGCCTCCATGGCAATGATGAGTGGTGAAATCTGGGTCCTGCGCACTGACAACCCCACTGATATTACGCTTGAGCCGAGCGTCTATCTCGAAAAGACCCGCCTCAAGCCACGCGCCTGCAAACAGATCGTTCTGACAGGCCGCGCGATGGATCCAGCTACCCGTATCCGGTGGTCCCTATCCAAGCCGCAAGAGACGCCGCTCGGCATCCGTGACCTGGCGCGGGACGGCATGGATCCGGTCTCCTGACCTGCGGGCTTGCGGATCGGTTTTACATCAAAGGTGAATAAGGGCTAAATCCCGCCTGCAGCGCCAAATGGGTCGTGCGTTCTGCCACATTTTGTGTTTTAGCCTCCTCGGAACGACCCCAAAACGTATAATCCGAGGTTTTTTGCCGAAATGACCCAATCCGCCCCTGACCACGCTCCGCTGCGCCGTGCACTACTGTCCGTATCCGACAAAACTGGCCTGATTGACCTTGGCAAAGCGCTGTCGGACCGTGGGGTAGAATTACTTTCGACCGGAGGCAGCGCCAAAGCCTTGCGCGATGCAGGACTGGATGTGCGTGACGTAGCGGATGTGACGGGCTTTCCCGAGATGATGGATGGCCGCGTTAAGACCCTGCACCCAATGGTCCATGGCGGCCTTCTGGCCCTGCGCGATAATGCCGATCACCAGGCGGCGATGGAGACGCACGGCATTGGCCCAATTGATCTTTTGGTGGTCAATCTCTACCCATTCGAGGCCACTGTTGCAAAAGGTGCCAATTACGAAACCTGCATTGAAAACATCGACATAGGCGGCCCCGCCATGATACGTGCCGCGGCCAAGAACCATGCCTTTGTCAGCGTGGTTGTCGATGTCGAAGACTACCAGCCGCTGCTGGAAGAACTCGATGCCAATAAAGGCCAAACCTCGCTCGCCTTCCGCCAGCAACTTGCCCTAACGGCCTATTCCCGCACGGGTGCCTATGACGCCGCTGTATCGGCTTGGATGGCCGATGCGCTGGGCGAAGCGACCCCCCGCCGTCGCGCCGTCGCAGGTCAACTGGCGCAAAGCTTGCGTTATGGCGAAAACCCCCATCAGGCGGCTGCCTTCTACACTGACGGCAGCGCCCGCCCTGGCGTTGCCACAGCACAGCAGCACCAGGGCAAAGAGCTGAGCTATAACAACATCAACGATACTGACGCGGCCTTTGAACTGGTCAGTGAATTTGCCACCTCGGACGGACCTGCCTGCGCCATTATCAAACACGCCAACCCCTGTGGCGTAGCGCATGGGGATAGCCTGAAAGACGCCTACATGCGTGCCTTCGATTGTGATCGCACGTCTGCTTTTGGTGGAATTATCGCTTTGAATCAGGTGCTTGATGGCGCAACAGCGGAAGAAATCTCCAAGATTTTCACTGAGGTCGTGATCGCCCCTGGTGCCAATGATGACGCCCGTGCGGTCTTTGCCGCAAAGAAAAACCTGCGCCTTCTAACGACCGAGACGCTTGCCAATCCTGCCGAGGCCGGGCGCATGATCAAGCAGGTCTCGGGCGGGTACCTTGTGCAGGACAAGGACAATGGCCGGCTTGATCCAGATGTGCTGAAGGTCGTCACCAAGCGTGCGCCCACTGATCAGGAAATGGCGGATATGCTCTTTGCCTGGCGCGTGGCCAAACATGTCAAATCCAACGCAATCGTTTATGTTAATGACGGCGCCACCGTCGGCGTTGGCGCGGGCCAGATGAGCCGCGTCGACAGCTGCCGCATCGCCGCCCGCAAGGCGGTCGACATGGCAGAAACACTGGGCCTTCAAGCCCCGTTGACACAAGGCAGTGTCGTCGCATCTGACGCCTTTTTCCCCTTTGCCGACGGTCTTTTGACTGCTGCCGAGGCTGGGGCCAGCGCGGTTATCCAGCCAGGCGGTTCCATGCGTGATGATGAGGTAATCGCCGCGGCGGATGAGGCGGGGCTTGCTATGGTCTTGACCGGTATGCGCCATTTCCGGCACTAACGCAGCCAGTCGGGCCGCTAAGAGGTAGATCATGCGCACCATCTTCTGGACCGGATTGATTGTTTTCGTTCTGGATCAGCTGTCTAAATATTATGTCGTGCATATGCTGGACCTGGACCGCGTACGCGTCATTGACGTGTTTCCGCCTTTCCTCAATCTGCGGATGGCATGGAATTACGGTATCAACTTCGGGCTCTTTTCAGGGGAAAATCCTGCCACCAAATGGATCTTGATCGTGCTTGCGCTGATCATTTCTGCCGTGGTCCTCTGGTGGTCTAAACGCGAAGATGGCGGGATCTGGCAAAAAATTGCCGCCGGTCTTCTGGTGGGTGGGGCGCTTGGCAATGTGATTGATCGGCTGATCTATGGGGCTGTGGTGGACTTTTTGAACATGTCCTGCTGTGGTTTTGACAATCCCTACGCATTCAACATAGCTGACATCGCGGTGTTTGCAGGCGCGATTGGCCTGATCATATTCACTGAGGACAAAAAGGCGACGTGACCTTTCGGGTGCTATACGGTAGATACAGACAACCTTGGTGGGAGAAAGCGGATGCGTATGCCGCGTACGATAATTCTGTTGGGCCTTATTGTGGTCATCACCGCCTGTTCACGTGGGGATGGTGCTCTGACGCGCCAGAAGAAACCGGGTGACGGGCCGGATGAATTTGCCATCGTACCGGGTCTGCCCCTGCAGGAACCGACAAGCTATACCGCGCTTCCCACGCCGACGCCCGGCCAAGCCAACCTGACCGACCAAAACCCACGCGCCGACGGGATTGCAGCACTGGGTGGCAATGCGGCACGTTCCAGTAGCGGTGTGACGACCTCTGAAGCAGGGCTGATCCGGCACACAGGCCGCTATGGCACGCAGGCCGGTATCCGCGACACGCTGCGCATCGAGGATGAGGAAATCCGCGCGGCTTATGGCCGCCGCAATCTTCTGCGGATTGGGCCAAGGGATGACTATACTGAGGCCTACAAGAAACAGTGGCTCGACAGTCAGGCCGAGCGTGAACGCCTGCGCCGCTCTGGAGTGATAACCCCGACCGCGCCGCCCGCTCCTGACTGAAGCGCGTCATACGATCACAAGCCAGTCAGCTGTCTTGAATTGATCCTTTGGCACCGTATCTTGCCTGATAGATTTTGCTCAGGTTACCGGAGGCAAGGATATGAGAATACTGTTGGCTTGGCTGGCCTTTCTGACCGCCACCGCGTTACCCGTCGCAGCGGATGATCGGGTTACATCCTTTTCATTGGATAATGGAATGGATGTTGTGGTGATCGAGGATCACCGCGCGCCTCTGGCTGTGCATATGGTCTGGTACCGGGTAGGATCTGCGGATGAGCCCGCCGGCGTGTCCGGCATCGCGCATTTTCTGGAACACCTGATGTTTAAGGGCACCGATACCCTTGATCCCGGGGAATTTTCTTCGGTCGTGGCTAAGAATGGCGGTACCAACAACGCCTTCACCAGCTTCGACTACACTGCCTATTTTCAGCGTGTCGCGGCAGATCGGTTAGAAATCATGATGCAGATGGAAAGCGATCGCATGGTGAACCTAAAGCTGGATGAAAGCGAGGTTCTGACCGAACGTGACGTGATCATAGAAGAGCGCAACCAAAGGGTCGAGAACAGCCCCAGTGGCCTCTTTAACGAACAGATGACGGCCACACAGTACATGAACCATCGCTATGGTGTCCCGATCATCGGCTGGCAGCATGAAATCACGGAACTGTCGCGCGAAGACGCACTGGATTTTTACAACACACATTACGGCCCCAACAATGCGATCCTTATCGTGGCTGGCGACGTTGATCCCGAGAATGTGCGTGATCTGGCTGAGACGTATTATGGCGTCATCCCGCCCAATCCCGCTATCCAAGAGCGCGACCGCCCCAGTGAGCCACGCCAACTGGTTGAACGGCGCGTTTTGCTGGAAGATCCTCGCGTGGGTCAGCCCTATGTGATGCGCACCTATCTCGCGCCTGAACGTGACAGTGGTGCGCAGGCAAAGGCTGCAGCCCTGACGATTCTGGCCGAGGTTCTAGGCGGTGGAACAACTGCCATTCTGGCTGAGAAGTTGCAATTCGAAACGTCAATGGCGGTCTTCACCCAGGCTTATTACCGAGGCGAATCTCTTGACGATACATCATTCAGCATCGTTGTCGCCCCGGCCCCCGGCGTGACCCTAGAAGAGTTAGAAGCGGCAACGGACGATATCATCGAAGAGTTTCTGGTCACAGGCGTTCCCGAAGGTGATCTTGAGCGGATCAAGAGTCAGATCAGGGCCAGCCAGATCTATGAGCGCGACAGCGTGAGCCAGTTAGCTAACAAATATGGTCGCGCCCTGACGCAGGGACTGACGATTTCAGATGTGCAGACCTGGCCCAGTATTCTGGATGCCGTGACTGAAGAAGATGTTATGACTGCTGCCCGCGACGTATTTGACAACAGGCGGTCCGTGACCGGCTGGTTGAAAGCACCGGAGGTGACCCAATGATCCGTTCCGTTTTCCTGACCCCAATCCTAGGCTTTTTCCTTCTGCTTGTCGCGCCGGTGGCGCAGGCGGATGTGAACATCAAGAGCGTCACCTCGCCAGGTGGTATCAACGCCTGGCTGGTAGAGGATCACTCAATCCCCTTCATTGCGCTGGAACTGCGGTTCCTGGGTGGTGCCTCGCTTGATCCAGGTGAAAAGCGTGGGGCCACGAACCTTATGACAGCGCTTTTGGAAGAAGGCACAGGTGATCTGGACGCACGCGCCTTTGCCAAGGCGGTGGAGGCGCAGGCCGCCAATTTTTCCTACAGTACCACGGACGATGCCGTTGAGATCTCTGCCCGGTTCCTGACCGAGACGCAGGACGATGTGATGGCTCTTCTGAAAGCCAGCTTGACCGCCCCCAATTTCGACGATGCGTCGATTGAGCGCGTACGGGCGCAGGTCCTCTCGATTCTGCGCTCTGATGCGACGGATCCGGATTCCATAGTGCGTGATGCGTTCTCCAATCTGGTCTATGGCGATCATCCCTATGCCGTGTCCGAGACGGGCACGATCGCCAGCGTCACCGCCCTGACTCGTGAAGATCTTGTCACGGCGCATGGTGCCGTTCTGGCCCGAGACAACGTTTTTGTCAGCGCTGTGGGCGACATCACTGAAGGTGAGCTGGCCAGCCTTCTGGATGACCTGCTCGGCGCATTGCCGGAAAGTGGAAAGGCCTTGCCGGGTGATGCCAATATGAACTTGCCCGGGGGTGTACAGGTGGTGGATTTTGAAACGCCGCAATCCACTGCCATCTTCGCCCAACCCGGTATTCCCCGTGAGCACCCCGATTACTTCCCGGTTTTCGTCCTCAACCATATTATCGGTGGTGGTGGGTTTGAGAGCTTCCTGATGAGCGAGGTCCGTGAAAAGCGTGGCCTGACCTATGGCGTCTATTCCTACCTTGCAGACAAGGAAGGATCAGATCTGTGGATGGGCTCTGTCGCGTCGGCCAATGACCGGGTGGCAGAGGCGATCACGGTGATCCAGGAACTTTGGCGCGATGTCAGTACAAACGGCATCACGCAAGAGCAGTTAGACGATGCTCAGACCTATCTGACGGGTGCCTATCCGTTGCGGTTTGACAGCAACCAGCGTATTGCGACCATCACGGCCAGCATGCAGCTGGGGAGGATGCCGATTGACTATATTGCAACCCGCAATGACAAGGTGAATGCGGTGACGCTGGAAGAGGTCAACCGGGTTGCGCGGGAATGGATGGACCCGGAGCGCCTGACCTTCGTGGTTGTTGGCCAACCAGAGAACCTGGATACGACGATCAATTGAAGCGCTGGTCAGGGTGGGGTAGCGCCGTATTCTACGGGCATCAGTAGCCACGTTCTGGTGAGACAACGTTTTTCAAGGGCTCACCCTTTTGCCAGCGTTTAACGTTGGCAACAAACATCTCGAAGGAGACTTGCCCCCATTCTCTGTAAACTGCTGAGGAATGCGGGGAAATGATAGTGTTGGGTGTATCCCAAAAAGGGCTGTCCTTGGGCAGGGGTTCGAGCTCAAACACATCAAGGCCTGCGCCGGCAATCTGACCCTCTTGCAAGGCTTTAAGCAGTGCATCCCCCACGATCACGCCACCCCGGGACACATCCACCAGCAGGGCAGAGGGTTTCATCGCGTCAAAGGCGCCCTCCCCGATCAGGCCTTTGGTCGAGGGCAGAAGTGGCACACTGACCACGATCGCATCCGCCCGGCCCCAGAGGTCAGGCAGGGCGTCGGCGCTGTGCACTTCGTCGACATGCTCCATCTCGATCGGACGGGCGCGGGTACCAATGACGTGCATCCCGAAGGCCTTTGCCTTCTGCGCCACCGCCTCGCCGGTATGGCCAAGACCCACGACAAGCATGGTTTTGCCATTCAGAGGCGTGACCCACCGGGGCGCCCATGCGCGGCCGGTTTTGTTCTCATGATGGGACGCGTAAAATTTTTCATTTCATGCCTCAAGTGTACCAGAAACGCCTGTATACTCGGTAGGTTTTGACAAACATTTCTGCGACGCGAAACGTGTTGAAAACTTAGTCGGGAAGGGAATTGTCGCAAAAATTATCATCCATAGTTCAACAGTTATAATGCACCTAAAGGCATTGGTTTGCGATCATTGGATGAAACTGGGCGCCCATTCTAAGAATTCGAACCCACCGGACCTACCGCCTACATGGTCAGCAAGAAAATCCTCAATCAATCGTCCACGCTTCAGATACTCATGCCAAGTTTGCAATCCGTGGCCTGCGTTTGGGAAGTAATGAAAATCAACTTCTTTGCCAGCAAGCGAGGCTCGTTCTTCGAAATCCTGAACCTGTCTGACGTCTGTTATCTGATCACGCAATCCAGCCAAAACTAAGAGTGGCCCGTGTATATCATCAACCCGGTTGACGGGCGAGTATAATCGCATTTGCTTGACGTCTTCAGGGTTGTCGATTTCTCCAAAATAGCGTGACCATAATCCGATATTGTCTGTCCAAAATCCTGGATGATACCTAGTTTGAAACTCTACATCCAACATGGGAAATTCAACAATCGCAGCGTCAAACAAGTTGGGGTCGCGGGTCATAGCCATCGCTGCGGCATATCCACCATAGCTAATGCCCATGGCGATAAGCGCGTCGGGATCGGCCAAGTTCATGTCGATAAGCCAATTAGCAGCATCAGCAATGTCGTCTTGCATTGCGCGCCCGAACTCTTTGAAGCCCCTAGCCATGAATTCTTTGCCGAAACCGATTGATCCACGGAAATTTACTGAAAGGACGCCGTAGCCGCGATTCACCAGAAATTGTTTGCTATGATCGTAATGCAAGTGGGCGATATCAGCCGGACCGCCATGGATCGATACAACGAATGGTATTGGTCCGGACACTTCTTCAGGCATTGCAATTATGGCAGGTATATCCAAACCATCTCGGGCTCGAAATGTGATGGCCCTTTCTTGCACGATTGAACCTTTGAAGCGGCGAAAATGATATTCCCCAAGTGTTTTGAAAGTTTTTTCCTTCAGGTCGATCAAAAGATAAAGCCACGATTTTCCTTGGGGAGAGATAGCTTGTGTTACAAACCGACCAGAGGCTGTAGGCGATGTATCACCAAGAATTATCGGTTGCGGAAACTGGTCCAGAATATCAAGCAACGTTTGCCCGTTCTCTGTCAGCGCGACGCGATCCAGTGTGTCAAATCCTAATCGAATAACATCTGGGCCGTCATTATAGGACAGGTGAGTAGTAAGCGCGATGTCACTGTCGGTATTCTCAAGGACCAAAGTTTCCTGACCCGTTTGAGTATCAAACGACACAAGAGCGACTTTGTCGCGCCCTCGGGAAGACCGAGCCAGAACAACACCAGTTTCGTCAATCCTACCTAGTATCTGGAAAGTGTCATTAAGTTTGATGTCGATCAGGGCCTCCCAATCGCTCTCGCGATGTCGAAAGATGCGGTGGGTTGATGGATCAATGGCGTCGACCCTCAAGGGCAACTGACCTGTTTCATCTGCTATCCAGTACTGTGTTTGTGAGTTCCCTTCGGCTATTTTTTGAGCAGTTAAACCATCCTGAGAGACATGCCACATGTGCCATGGCTCGCCCTGCCGTGAACTACCCCAGTATAACATTGGTGCCTTGGGATCCGTCGCGAACTGAGAGAGGCTCCACCCACCTGAGAGCTTGATTGGGCTGATGCGCAGCCAATTCTTGCGTTCCGGGCGGAACGGATCCACTTCCCATGCCTGACCTTCGAAGACAAATCGCAGTCGCGTCTTTGTTGGATGCCAGCGAACACCGCTGATCCCGAGAGGAAAGCTTGCGATCTGTTCGCCCGTCGCAAGCTCTTTTACGACAATCTGCTGGCCCAGTA
Organism: Roseovarius sp.; assembly: GCA_963691795.1. Taxonomy (GTDB): domain Bacteria; phylum Pseudomonadota; class Alphaproteobacteria; order Rhodobacterales; family Rhodobacteraceae; genus Roseovarius. The sequence goes on along the minus strand of OY829373.1, from coordinate 906,661 downwards.
GGCTGGCCTTTTGGGAAGCGGTATATGCGCCGTCGGAGGAAGCAATATAGGCAAATTCGGAACGTGGGTCAGCAAAGAAGGCACGGGTTGGAATTAGCGGCGGTAGATTGCTTTGGCGCAGAACTGTATGGGAAGGCAACGTGTCGCGTGATGCCCAAATTCCCACGATTGTTGCGCATGCAATGGCGATCAGGCAGCCAACAAATAATCTCTTCAAAAAATATACCTCATCAATAACAAGATTATATCGCTGCAAGCATTGTAAAGCACAGTATTTCAGTTTGTACATGTCACAGACTCACGGTGTTTTGACACGCGTATTAGAGTTGCTAGCCGCCACCGATGTACAGTGTGACTACGTAACCTTGCGACGAACCAGCCAGATCAATGATTTACGTAGGAGACTATCATTTTTGCGGTTTCCGTGAAAATTGGATCTAGATTATGAGCAAGAGTTTCATCAATGGGTAGCCAAAAGAACTCGAAAATCAGGCCTTGTTCCGCAGGACTGCCACTCGCTTCATGCAGCCATTGATCGGGCAGTTTAACGTCCGCTCTTAAGATAGTGATACTCCATTCGTTGACTTCGAGTGCCCCGTTTTCGTTGGAACCGCCTTTTACCGTTCGGTTCCATGTTCCGATAATCATGGGTTTGGCTTCCCAAGCAAGACCACTTTCTTCTTCGAGCTCTCGCAGAGCTGCTGCCTCGATTGTCTCAAATTTTTTCACCGTGCCCTTGGGAATTTGGACCCCGGCACAGGGATGTCGGAAGACAAGCACTTCTGGCTTATGTCTGCCATTGCGCAGAACGACTGCGACAGCTTTCCTAACGGTCTTCATTGATGTGTGCCTGATCAAGGGTCCAGGGCATAAGTACCACTGATACGGTGTATGTTGTGCTCCCAGAGGCGTTTGAGAGCCAAGGTGAGCCACCCTTTGGGATTAACGCTGACCATCTCAGCGGTTTAAATTAAGCTTTAGGCGATACCAGGTGTTTTGCCGCCACCGATGGAGCCCATAAAGAGGTAGATTTTGCGGCCAAGCGCGTTCGGGCGGATTGATCTGTTTCAAAAGACGGACCACCTTAGTTTACGCGCAACTTCCTCAAGCGCTCTGAGAGCCAGGACTGAGTTGCCCTTTTTATCCAACCCCGGACACCAAGCTGCGATAGATCCAAGTCCTGGAACAATGGCAACAACACCTCCGCCGACGCCACTCTTGCAGGGAAGGCCAACCCGGAAAGCAACTTCCCCAGAGGCATCGTAACACCCACATGTCATCATAAGCGCATTTATGCGCCGCGCGCGTTCCGGCGTGATGTCCAAACCCTCTCTAAGTTCTTCTTCCCCCACGGCAGCCAAAAACCGGGCTGATGTCGCGAGCTGGGTGCAACTCATTTCAATACTGCATTGTTGAAAGTAACTTTCTGTGATCGCTTTTACATCGCTTTTGATATTGCCCTCAGACAGCATGAAATAAGCCAGGGCCCTATTCCTATCACCGGTGGCCAGCTCCGAAGCAAAGACATCGTGGTCGATGGCAATAGTTGGATCATTCGCCAACTTTCTACATAGCTCAAGGACCGGGTGTTCTGCGCTTGTGACCTCCGTTTCTTGAAGGATGACATCTGAGATGACCAGTGCGCCTGCATTAATGAATGGGTTTCTTGGTTTGCCACGTTCAAACTCAAGTTGAACTATTGAGTTAAACGGATCACCTGAAGGTTCTCGACCAACGCGCCGCCACAACGTCGCACCTACCCTTTGCAGTGCAACCACAAGGCCGAATACCTTCGATATACTCTGTATTGAGAAAGGTACATCTGCACTACCAGCCGTAACTGGTAAGCCATCTAGCGGGGCTACGGCGATCCCAAACTGATTGAGTGAAACGCTGGCCAACTCAGGAATGTAGTCGGCCACCTCTCCTCGATCAGCCTCACCCGCCATACGGTGCGAAACATCGTCTAGAACAGATTGTACGAGAGAACGATCAAACTCTTTCCGCACCTGTCTTTTCCATCCAAATCTCGCTTGATATGCCTTTCTTTGACCCTTCAAAAGAGTCCAATTCAAAGGCTGGCTCTATTCCCGCGTTGCGCTGCCCAAAGTAATCTTTTGTCAATCGATAAACTGTCCCTGACAAAAGCAGGATCGCTATCAAGTTTATAACGGCCATAAGACCCATAGCGGCATCGGCGAAGTTGAACACAGTTGTCACGGTCTGACCAGCCCCCCAGATCACCATCCCAAGACAGGCTGCACGCAGGATTGTCATGGGAAGTTTACCTTCTAGCCCGAGGAAAGCCATCGCATTCTCAGAGTATGAATAGTTCCCCAAGATTGACGTGAAGCCAAAGAAAATAATTGCTACTGCCACGAAGTAGGATCCGAACACACCAAGGTGACCCTCAAGTGCGTTTTGGGTTAACTGCATACCCGTTGCTTCATCCGTTCCAAGCGCACCAGACAAGAGGATCATAAGCGCTGTAGCCGTGCAAACGAGTATTGTGTCGATAAAACAACCGAAGGCTTGAACTAATCCTTGGCTGGCAGGGTGATGAGGGGACGGCGTCGCAATAGCTGCGATATTAGGTGCAGAACCCATGCCAGCTTCATTTGAAAACAGACCTCTCTTGATACCATTCAGCATGGCGGCCATAACACCCCCTGCTACTCCGCCAGCCGCCTCTTGCAAGCCCAAAGCGCTCGAGATGATCAGCCAAAGCATGCTTGGTACTTCGGTAATGTTTAGCACCATCACCAGAACCGTAATCAACAGATAGGCACCGGCCATGAATGGAACTAAGATCTCGGCCACCTTCGCAATGGCCTTTATGCCTCCAAAGATCACAATTGCTGCAACAACTGCTATCGCAATACCTACCCAAAGTTTTTCCACCCCAAAAGCGCCAGTCAGCGCTTCTGCAATCGAATTAGATTGAACCGCCACGAATATCAGTCCGAAGCTTAGGATCAGGCAAGCTGAAAAAAGAGCTCCGGCCCATGGGGCATTCAACCCCTTGGAAATGTAAAAAGCTGGTCCACCCCGAAATTCGCCAGTTTTGGTTTCAACCTTGTAAAGTTGTGCGAGTGTACTTTCAGAATAGGCAGTCGCCATGCCCACAAGAGCAACGATCCACATCCAAAAGATGGCGCCCGGGCCTCCCAAGGTTAGGGCTACGGCCACGCCAGCAAGGTTGCCAGTTCCCACGCGAGACGCGAGGCTGACTGTCAAAGCTTGAAATGGGGTGATACCACGTTTGTCAGTGTCTGGTGCCGATCGCACGACGCGCAGCATCTCGCCAAAATGTAGAAATTGTGGCGCACCAAGCCGAACCGTGAAAAAAATTCCCGCTCCTAACAGTCCGTAAATTAGTATGTAATTCCAGAGAATGCCGTTCAGGCCGTTGATCAGGGATTCCATTGTAGAACTCAGGTTGCGAGATTTAGTTGATTAAAAATTAGAATTTTGGCGTTCAACAAGACTGATCCTAAAGCTTGATAAAATGCAATTTTTTTTTACTGTTGGGCGCCAACCTTCGTTCGCGTGTCAACAGCGTCAGTCTGTGTTCTCACGTCCTTTTTATTTTCGGACCTAAGCTGCTGTGATCAAACAATGATACTTTGTTGCCCGTGTCCCGGAAGCAGTTTGCGAAGCATCACGCTAAGATTGCAAGACCGCTTTAGTGTTTTGCGACGAGAAGTGGTGCGGTAATGTAAGTGCCAGAAACATCCCACACTTCTGGTTCTGCGCTGTAAGCAGGAGGATGGAAACAGCGTGGCCAGAACAGCAAAGATTTAGATAAAGTATTTGGCGGACAAGGATCTCTAATGCTTGCTCTCGCATCCTAGGCCAAGCGCGGGGCGGATTATGCCCCTGACCAAGTGAAGGGGCTGTTGAATTCGTTCAGTGCTGTGGCCGTTGTGTCCTTGCCCGAAAGGATCGGCTCGCCCGAGAGATCCCAATCGATGCCACAGCTGTCCCAGTGCACGCCGCCGTCACATTCGGGCGAATAGTAATCGGTGCATTTGTAAATCACTTCCGTGTTTGGCTCACGCGTGACGAAACCGTGCAAAAACCCTTTTGGTACTAGAAGCTGTTTGCCGTTTTCAGCGCTGAGCTCGATGCCGAACCACGCGCCGTAGGTCGGGCTGCCCTTACGAATGTCCACCGCCACATCAAAAAGCCGCCCCCGCCCGCAACGTACCAACTTGTCCTGTGCGGCAGGTGGGGATTGGAAATGCAGGCCGCGCAGGGTGTTCACTTCGCGGGAGAGTGAGTGGTTGTCTTGTACGAAATCCAGGTCAAAGCCCTGTTCAGCCATCCGCTTGCGGTTCCAGCTTTCGCTGAAAAACCCACGGTCATCGCCAAAACGGGCAGGGGTGAGGATGACAAGGTCTGGAATATTGGTGGTTTCGACGATCATACGATTGGGTCCAAATGTATATGGTTATCAGAAGTTTCACCTGACTATCGCGAAAGGCGAAAGTGGAACAAGTCCGATTATGCGAAACCCCGTGGGGTGGGGTTTGAACCCATCATCAGCCTGCGTTAAGCGAAATTAACCCTGCCTTAAAGAAGCCTACGAAATGCGAGGTCATCGCGGATGGCAGCTCCATCCTGCCCCCGATCGGGGGATCTTGCAATTGGCGCTCTTTGACCGTCGAACCGGGGTGCAGGCGCGGGGTGCAGAACGCCGTCGACGGTTTGCCAGACCTCACGATGGGCCACTTGCGGGTCCTTGCTAGCTTGGTGCGGCGATAGGACGGGCGCGACGCAGGCATCTGACCCCTCAAAAAGGTTTAGCCAATGCGTACGGGGTTGGGTGGCAAACATCTCGGCCAGTTTTGCGGTTTGGGTGGGCCAAAGTGCGGTGTCATACTGTTCGGCAAAGTCTGGAGTGTCGGTTAGGTCAAGCAAGCGCAGGAACTCGGCATAGAATTGTGGCTCCAGACATTGCACGGAGAGCCAGCTTTCATCGGCGCAGAGGTAGCTACGACACCAGTGTGGACCATCCAGAAGGCTTGTCCCGCGCGCCTCATGCGTGTGGCCAAACGGGGCCATGGACATCAAGAGTGCCATCATATGCGCTGAACCATCCACGATTGCCGCATCGACCACGGTGCCTTTGCCGGTCCGCCCTGCTTGCAAAATCCCCGCCAGCAGCCCCGCGACCAGATAGAGCGCCCCACCCCCGATATCGCCCACCATAGTGGCCGGGGTCAGGGGTGGCGTGCCCGGCGCACCTGCATACCAGAGCGCGCCGCTGATCCCGATATAGTTGAGGTCATGACCCGCCGTATGCGCCCGGGGCCCCGTCTGGCCCCAGCCGGTCATGCGGCCATAGACTAATGCGGGGTTCACCGTATGGCAGTCCTCTGGCCCCAGTCCAAGCCGCTCCATGACTCCGGGGCGCAGCCCTTCGATCAGCCCGTCCGCGCTGGTCACAAGGGCGAGGGCCACTTTCAAGTCGCCATCATCCTTCAGGTCAAGTGCAATGGACTTCTTGCCACGATCCAGAAGAGAGGCGCCGTTGCCTGTCGGGTTCACCGATTGTGGGCGATGGACCACGATCACCTCGGCCCCTAGATCGGCAAGCATCATGCCCGCGAATGGCGCGGGGCCAAGGCCTTCGAACTCTACGATCCTGATCCCGTTCAGCATTCTCAGTCTCCTTCCCGGCGGCACGCGTCGTTTCAGCGCCGTCCTATCTGTCGTTTGCCGGTGACCACCAGCTTCTTCTGCCGCTCGCGCAGGAACACGAACAACCCAGCCCCGAAGATCAGCAATATCCCTAGGAATGTCACGGGGTCCGGCAGCTCTGCCCAGATCAGCCAGCCCCAGAGGATGGCGAGCGGCAGGCCAACGTATTCAAATGGTGCAATCGTTGCGGCGTCAGCCATGCGGTAGGCTTGGCTGATGGAATAGCCCACGATGGCGGAGTTCAGTCCAAGCGCAAGAAAGATCCAAAGATCACCACCCTCAGGCAAAGTCCACGCGCGCAGCAGGAAGTAAAGGCTGGCACTTTCGGGGGGAGGGGCAAAGCGGCCATCGCCTGCAACCAACCAGAAGGCGGCACTGATCGTAATGAACCCCATCTGAATATAGACTGCCATGGCCGAGGCCTTGGAGGCGACACCCAGTTTGCGGGTCAGAACTTGGTTCAGGGCATATGTCAGCGCAGCCGCAAGGGGCAGCAGGTAGACAAGGATACTGACCCCTCGCGTATCGCTGCTCTCCCAGGGGCGGGTCATGATGAACACGCCAACGAAGCCTGCGCACACGGCAGCAAGTCGTATGGGCCCGACCTTTTCGCCTAAAATGGGGATGCCTAGCAGGGTGATCAGCAGCGGTGCGACGAAGAATATGGCTGTTGTGTCCGCCAGCGGAAGTACGGCAAGGGCGCAAAAGAAGGTCATGTTGGCAATCATGATCAAAACACAGCGTAGGATATGCAGGCCTGGCGTCGCAGTTTTTAGGATGCGAAAGCCACCTTCAAGCTGCACAAGTACCAGGCTGAACATGATCCCTATGGCTGAGCGGGTAAACACGATCTGATGCAGCGGGTAGCCTCCCGACAGTAGTTTTACCATCATGTCATTAGTCGTAATCGAAATCATGGCCAGCAGCACGAAACTGATGCCCGCGCCGGGATTTTGCAGCGGCTGTGGCTGTGACATGGTGCTCTCCTCCATCGTTGGCTCTAACACGGCGCGTTCGGTCACACTACGGTGAACCGCGCTGTGAATTTCGGCTGCCGGCGGTTTCCTGTCCCTGCAAACTGGCCTAAGCTTTGGATGAACGACGTCATTAAGGAGCCCACTAATGAAGATGAATGACAGCCGAGAGATCAAGGCAGACCGTGCCACGGTATGGGCTGCATTATTGAGCCCAGAGGTGCTTAGGGAATGCGTGCCTGGCGCGCAGGAGGTGACCGGCTCTTTTGACGAAGGCTTTGATGCGGTCGTCGTGCAGAAGGTCGGCCCAGTGAAGGCCACATTCAAGGGTACTGTGACGCTGTCGGACATGGTCGAGCCTGAACGCCTTACGCTGAGCGGTGAAGGCAAGGGCGGCGCAGCTGGGTTTGCAAAGGGCAGCGCGGATGTGACGCTTGAGGAAGTCGAGGGTGGCACGCTTTTGAGCTACGATGTTGAAGCTAAGGTTGGCGGAAAGCTGGCCCAATTGGGCAGCCGGATCGTGGACGGTTTTGCCAAGAAAATGGCCGATCAGTTTTTCACACGACTTGACCACGCGATCGTGGGCGATGACGGGAGCAAAGATGAGGCACCCGACGCGGGCGAGAAGAAAGGCTGGTTCAAGAAGATCGTCGGCTGATGGTCGAAATCGTGCCGTGGACTGAACCTGGGGCTTTTTGGATGCGGCTGTGGTCCTTGTATGGTGAGGTCTTGGGGCAATCCTGAGACGTGGGTTCCTAGCCTCCCCAAAAGAAAACACGCCGGCCAAAGGCCGACGCATTTCCTCGCTGCATATCGGGTGGTGTGTTTTAGGCGCCTTCGATCACGTTGGCGATGATTTTGCCGATGGCCGTGCTGCCCTTAAAGGAGGGGTGGATCATATCGATCCCGTGGTAGGACGGATCGCCATTGGGCACCAAATCCTCGAGCGACAGGAAGATCAGGCCTCGGTCGAGCTCGGAAAGCTTGGCGACTCGCTTTTCCAACTCTGCGCCCTCGTCTCTGCAATACTCAATTGGCGAGGCCATGCCGGGGCTACGCATGTAGCCTACGTAGATCACCTTTGACCCGGACTGCCGCAGATCGGAAAGGAAGCCGGGGATTGTGCCCTTGGTACCATCCTCTGAGATTAACCGGTCGATCTTGGCATCGCATAACATGCATCCGCAGCCCAGCCACAGGTCATTGCCACCACCATTGACCACGACCCAATCCCAATTCCCTGGAACGTATTGCTTGGTGATGTTCAGGCCAGCAGAACCCGAAATGGGTAGCGAATAGTGAAAGCGCGCTCCAATGACGGAACGATCCACAACTGGTTCACGCAGTGTCTGCTCGATCGCATCCGCGACGGCTGCATCAGACATCCGATTGCTGGCCAGCATCGAGTCCCCGACAACTAGGATACGGGAAGGAAAATCACGAGAGACAGTCTCGCCACAACCGACGAGGAATACACAAGAAACGGCAACTGTGAAAAATCGAGAGAGCAACATTAACACGCGTCCATTTTCAGGACGGTTCTTTAAGCAAACATCTATGCGTCGCGATCAGAACCGTGACGCCCCCACAATGCAACCGTGTCAGAAATGTGTTCGATTCTCAACATTTTTAAGGAGCTATTGTTTGGTAAATGGAAACAGAATGTTGAAATTCCCTTTATTACCCTATCTCCGCACAGTGTTCCCGCCGCCAGCGCCGATTGCACTGCCATATTTTGGGCTTAATTTGCGACGCAACCCGAAAGGACGATTCACGTGTCACCGATCGTTAATGTCGAAAACCTCAGCAAGCGGTATCAGGATGGGTTCGAGGCGCTGAAAGGTGTTTCCCTTCAGATTGCGGAAGGGGAAATCTTGGCCCTTCTTGGTCCCAATGGTGCGGGCAAGACCACACTGATCTCGACGCTCTGCGGTATTGCTGAGCCTTCGGGTGGCAAAGCTTCTATCGGGGGCCATGACGTGCAGCGCAGCTATCGCAGCGCGCGCAAGCTGGTGGGGCTGGTGCCGCAGGAAATTTCGCTTGAACCGTTTGAGAAGGTCATTGATACGGTGCGCTTCACGCGCGGCCTCTTTGGCAAGGCGCAGGACCTTGCATTGCTGGAACAGATCCTCCGCCAATTGTCGCTTTGGGAAAAACGTCTGAACCGGGTGACAGAGCTGTCGGGTGGTATGAAGCGGCGGGTGATGATCGCCAAAGCGCTATATCACCAGCCGCGGGTGCTGTTTCTGGATGAACCGACGGCGGGCGTGGACGTGGAACTTCGCCGTGACATGTGGCGCGTGGTGGATGAGCTCAAGCAAAACGGCGTCACGATCATTTTGACCACCCATTATATCGAAGAGGCGGAGGCGATTGCCGACCGTATTGCGGTGATCAACAATGGTGAAATACTTCTGGTCGAGAAGAAAGAGACCCTAATGAAGCGCATGGGCCAGAAGCGGCTTTGCATCGACCTGATCAATCCAATTGACATGTTGCCTGACAGGCTGGCCGAGTTTGACCTAGAGATCGCGGAGGGCGGGCACATGCTGATCTACACCTACGCTGCCACGGGTGAGAGGACCGGCATCACCCGGCTTTTGTCGGTGCTGGCAGAGGCCGGGATTGGCTTGCGGGATATTCAGACATCTCAATCGAGCCTTGAAGACATCTTCGTGGGCCTTGTAAAGGAGAGCGCGGCATGAACCTTATTGCTGTTCTTGCCATCTACAAATTTGAGATGGGCCGCTTCCTGCGCACCTGGCTACAAAGCTTCGTGTCGCCGGTGCTGTCCACATCGCTCTACTTCATCGTTTTTGGCGCGGCCATCGGTAGTCGCATCCAAGAAGTGGAGGGCGTCACTTATGCGGCGTTCATTGTACCGGGTCTGATCATGCTTTCGGTGATGACCCAGGCCGTCAGTAACGCCGCCTTTGGAATCTACCTGCCCAAATGGACTGGCACGATCTTCGAACTGTTATCGGCTCCGGTCAACTTCGCTGAGATCGTGCTTGGCTATGTTGGTGCGGCCGCCACTAAGGCCCTATTCATAGGGGTGGTGATCCTGGCGACATCCTTTGCCTTTGTAGATCTCCAGATCCAGCACCCCCTGGCCATGTTCGCCTTTCTGGTGCTGACCTGCCTTTCATTCTCTCTCTTTGGGTTCATCATCGGCATCTGGGCAAAGAACTTTGAGCAGCTGCAACTCGTTCCTCTCCTGATCATCACGCCGCTGGTCTTTCTGGGCGGGTCCTTCTACTCGATCTCCATGCTACCGCCCGTCTGGCAGACGGTCACACTTTTCAATCCGGTGGTCTACCTGATCTCAGGGTTTCGCTGGGCTTTCTTCGGGCAGTCGGATGTGGCAATTGGCGTCAGCCTTCTAGCCATCGCTGCTTTCACCGCCATCTGCCTGTTCCTGATCTGGTTGATCTTCAAAACTGGCTACCGCATCCGCCGCTAGATGCAAAGGAGGGCGCATCGCACATTCTACAGCTTTTATCGTTCCAAAAAACTCAAAATACATCGTTTCAACGCGCGTTCCCGTGACTTATTTACTGTCCCGGGTGCCCATTTTTACTGCTAGACATTTTTCATTTCTATATCCTGCCTTGTCTACGCCCATCAGGCTCTCTACATCGGTCTGATGAAACAGTTTATCCCTTTTCTGAAAAGTTACCCGACCGTGTCCGTAATCCGGCTGGCAGGGGCTATTGGAGTGGGTGGCCGGAGCCAGCTCAACGATGACACCCTCGCGCCCGTGATCGAGAAAGCCTTCAAGAAGGGTAAGCCGACTGCGGTGGCCTTGGTCATCAATTCCCCCGGCGGATCGCCTGCGCAATCCTCGCTCATTGCGGCGCGGATCCGGCGGCTGGCGGATGAAAAGAACATTCCCGTTCATGCTTTCGTTGAAGATGTGGCAGCCTCAGGTGGTTACTGGTTAGCTGTAGCGGCTGATGATATTTGGATTGACCAAAGCTCTGTCGTGGGGTCTATCGGCGTGATCGCCGCCTCGTTTGGCGCGCATGAATTCCTTGCCCGGCAGGGGATCGAACGCCGGGTGCATACGGCTGGCAAATCCAAAAGCATGCTTGACCCGTTCCGGCCTGAGAAAAAGGAAGATGTTGCACGCCTTAAGGACATTATGTCCCAGATGCATGAGACGTTCATTGCCCATGTGAAATCCCACCGGGGGGACAGGCTCAGTGATGACGAGGACCTGTTCACTGGTGAATTCTGGCTTGGTCAAAAAGCGGTAGAGCTTGGGCTGGCCGATGGGATCGACCACGCCGTTCCCAAGCTCAAAGAGATTTATGGCGACAAGGTCAAATTCGCCAAGTACGGCCCAAAGCGCGGCCTGTTTCAGCGCTTTGGCGCCACCCTCGCCGAAGACGCCATCAGCGCCATTGAAGAACGGGCGGCGTTTGGCCGTTTTGGCCTCTGATATGTTGAACAAAATCGTCATACTCTTCCTGGTTTTCATGGCCATCCTTGCGATGTTTGGCCGTTTGCGGTTTCCAGGGCAGAAAACGCTGGCCTCGAAACGATGCCCCAAATGCAAACGTTTCAAGATTGGCAAGGGCCCATGCAACTGCGGTAAAGGCAGCCGTTCATGACAGTTTGGCTGCTGGCAGGCCTTGGTCTGTTGATCCTGCTGTTGGCAGGAGACGCGCTTGTCAAAGGCGCGGTCAATCTCAGTTTGCGTGTCGGTGTGCCTGCTCTGATCGTCAGCCTGACCATCGTGGCTTTTGGTACCTCTGCACCTGAGCTTTTGATCGGCATCAGCGCGGTGATGGAGGGCAAGCCTGGGCTGGCGCTGGGCAATGTGGTCGGGTCGAACACTGCGAATATCCTATTGGTGCTAGGCGTGCCCGCGCTGATGGCATCGCTGCACACAAGTACGTGTGATAGCCGTAAAACCTATCTTTTTATGATTGGGGCGAGCCTTCTTTTCATCGCGCTGGCGTTTCGCGGTGTGTTTGATCCACTGGCCTCTGCCGTTTTGCTGGCGGCCCTGGTCTTTGTATTGGGTGATGCTGCACGGGATGCGCTGCGACATCAGAAAGCCTGTTCCGATGCACCGACCGAGCCGGAGGATGTAGAAGGTGCCGACCCCGATATGCCCTGGTGGCAGATCATCGTTTTCCTTCTTCTGGGCCTTGTCGGCCTCCCCCTTGGTGCTGATCTGCTGGTCGACAATGCCTCAATCATAGCCCGGCAATACGGGGTTAGTGACAGTGTGATCGGCCTTACATTAGTGGCCCTTGGCACGTCCTTGCCGGAACTTGCAACAACGGTAATGGCCGCCCTTCGCCGTCAGGCGGATGTGGCGCTAGGGAATGTGATCGGGTCGAACATGTTCAACCTGCTGGCCATCATTGGGATCACCGCCCTTGTTGGCCCCATCCCAGTTGATGCTGGGTTCCTGACCTTCGACCTTTGGGTCATGCTTGGGGCGTCGTTGCTTCTCGTGCCGTTTGTTTTCCTGCGAAAGGATATTGGACGGCTTGCGGGGTTGGCCTTGACCGCCATGTACCTGATCTATGTCACAGTTGTGCTGATCTAGAAGGGCCGACGACATGACACGAGCATTGGTAACAGGGGCTGCCAAGCGCATTGGCCGGGCCATGGCATTGGAATTGGCCCAGAACGGGTTTGATGTAGCCGTGCACTATGCCAGCTCCGGGGAGGAGGCAGCCGCTGTCGTAGCCGAGATCGAGGCGTTGGGCCAAAAGGCTGTGGCACTTCAAGCCGACCTGCTGGAAGAGCAACACGTGCAGGCCCTTATGCCCCGCGCAGTGGAGGCTTTGGGTGGGCCTGTGCATGTTCTGGTCAACAATGCGTCGGTGTTCGAGTATGATAACATGCAGACTGCCACGCGCCAAAGCTGGGATCGGCATATTGAAAGCAACCTGCGCGCGCCGTTTGTTCTGACACAGGCACTGGCCGCGCAAGTCCCGGCCCCCCTTGTTGACGCGGACGGGGAACCTGTGGCGCAGGGTCTTGTCATTAACATGCTGGATCAGCGCGTGCGCAAACTGACGCCAGAGTTCAGCAGTTACACGATCGCTAAGATGGGCCTCTGGGCGCTGACTCGCACAGCAGCGCAGGGTTTGGCGCCCGCCGTGCGCGTTAATGGAATTGGCCCTGGTCCGACCATTCAGGGCCATCGCCAGACCAAAGATCACTTTACCCGACAACGTCAGGCGACGGTTCTTAAGCGCGGCTCGGATGAGACAGATGTGCGGGCGGCACTGGCCTATCTGTTGCGGGCGAAATCTGTCACGGGGCAGCTGATATGTGTGGATGGAGGCCAGCATCTGGCTTGGGAAACGCCGGATGTTTTGGGGCTGGAATGAGACCTACCCATGACAGTTTTGCACTGCGTTAAGTCTGGTTAAGAACTCGTTACAAAATGTTTAATGTTTTCAGTATTTTGGAGGAGGTGCAAATATTTTTTGCATTAAATCAAAGCCTTACAATAGCGCCTAAAATTTAGGCAAATCAGTGAACAGGCGCAAAAACAAAGGAATTTTGCATCTGTCTTAAAGTTATAGGCAGAGTTATCCACAGGAATGGTGGATGCCTTTCCTCTTGCCCCGAGGTCCGTAAGATTGCAGCAGGTGACAAGAATCACATGACAGACCAAGGTGAGACAGAACAGGTCAGAACCGGCCATGCGGTGATTGCGTCCTACCTTCGGGTTCTGGACGCCTCTCCAGGTGTTTATCGCATGCTCGATGCACAGGCACGGGTGCTTTACGTGGGCAAGGCGCGAAATCTCAAAGCGCGCGTGTCTAGCTATTCGCGGCCCACGGGACATACGGCTCGGATCGCGCGAATGATATCTGAAACCGCGTCGATGATGTTCCTGACAACCGCAACGGAAACCGAAGCGTTGTTGCTGGAACAGAACCTTATCAAGCAGCTCAAGCCGCGATACAACGTGCTGCTGCGCGATGACAAAAGCTTTCCCTACATTTTCATGTCGACCGAAGATCCATTTCCACAGCTTGAAAAGCATCGGGGCGCCAAGAAGCGGAAGGGGCGGTATTATGGCCCTTTTGCTAGCGCTGGCGCTGTCAATCGCACGCTTAACACGCTGCAAAAGGTCTTCTTACTGCGCACCTGCAGTGATCGGGAAATGTCGGTTGGACGGCCGTGCCTAAACTACCACATGAAGCGCTGTGCTGGGCCCTGTGCCGTCAAGATTGACGAAAAGGAATATGGAACGCTAGTAAAGCAAGCCGATGACTTCCTGCGTGGCAAGTCCACCGAGGTGCAGGAGAAGCTGGCGGCGGATATGGCGGCGGCCTCTGATGCGATGGAGTTTGAGCGTGCGGCAGCCCTGCGCGACCGCATCAAGGCGCTGACCATGGTGCAGACCAACCAGGGCATCAACCCGCGCACGGTCAGTGAGGCCGATATCATCGCGCTTAATCTGGAGAAAGGTCAGGCCTGTGTGCAGGTCTTTTTCATCCGTGCCGGGCAGAACTGGGGCAACAAGGATTTCTACCCACGGGTCGGGGCGGATGTTGACGCCGCCGAGGTGCTGGAGGCCTTCATTGGCCAGTTCTACGACAGCAAGGACCCGGCGCGTCAGCTGATCCTCTCCCATGGGATCGAGGACCCGGCCCTGATGTCAGAGGCGCTTGGCACCAAGATTGGCCGGAAGGTTGAAATCCTTGTCCCGCAGCGGGGCGAGAAGGCCGAGCTGGTGCAGGCCGCGCTGCGCAATGCCCGCGAAAGCCTCGCCCGGAAGATGAGCGAAAGCGCGACGCAGGCCAAGCTGCTCAAAGGTCTGGCCGAGGCGTTTGACTTGCCCAACCCCCCGCAGCGGATCGAGGTCTATGACAACAGCCACATTCAGGGGTCGTTTGCCGTCGGCGCGATGATTGTCGCAGGGCCGGAGGGGTGGATGAAAAACCACTACCGCAAGTTCAACATCAAGGGGGAAGACCTAACGCCTGGCGATGATTTCGGCATGATGAAAGAGGTTCTGACCCGCCGCCTCTCGCGTCTGCTCAAGGATGATCCCAACCGTGAGAAAGGTCTATGGCCCGATCTGTTGCTGATTGACGGTGGTGCCGGTCAAGTGAGTGCTGTTCAGGAGATCATGGATAAGCTTGGAGTGGAAGATATCCCGATGATTGGGGTCGCCAAGGGCATTGATCGTGACCTTGGTAAGGAGGAATTCCACCGCACTGGTAAGACTGTGAAGGCCCTGCGCCACAACGATCCTGTGCTCTACTTCATTCAGCGTCTTCGCGATGAGGCCCACCGCTTTGCCATTGGCACCCACCGTGCCAAGCGCGCCAAATCCATTAGTGCTTCGCCCCTTGATGACATCGCAGGCGTTGGCGCAGCCCGCAAACGCGCTTTATTGGCGCATTTTGGATCGGCCAAGGCCGTTAGCCGCGCTGCCCTTGCTGATCTGAAAGCTGTCGATGGCGTATCAGAGGCCTTGGCGCAGAAGGTCTATGATCATTTCCATGAAAAGGGCTGAGCGGCATAACTACGTATGTCTTGGTATCTTTCACAAGCCGACATTCCGGGCTAGACAAGTGACATGACGTGGAACATCCCAAATATCCTTACGACCCTGCGGCTTTTGGCGGCCCCGTGCGTGGCTGTGATGTTCCTTTACTTTACGCGCCCCTGGGCGGATTGGTTTGCGCTATTGCTGTTTGTGGGCGCCGCTGTAACAGACTGGTTCGACGGCTATCTCGCCCGCACCTGGAAACAGACGACCAAGCTGGGCGCGATGCTGGACCCGATTGCCGACAAGGCGATGGTGGTGATCGCTTTGATGGTGATTGTCGGCTATTCCTCCATGTCGCCTTGGCTGGTGCTGCCCGCCACCGTGATCCTGTTCCGGGAGGTGTTCGTTTCGGGGTTGCGGGAGTTTCTGGGCGATACCGCTGGCACGTTGAAGGTCACCAAACTGGCCAAGTGGAAAACTACGGCGCAGATGATCGCGATTGCCATTCTCTTTGCGCAGGGGATTTTTGAACACTACCTCGTGGCCAGCACCGATGGCATGGATCAAATGATGGTCGATTCTATCCTTACGGGCCAGGAGGAGGATCTTTTGGGTCTCAAGTGGAAGCATGAGGGGATGATCTGGACCGGTAATATCGGCCTTTGGCTGCTCTGGCTGGCAGCGGGTCTGACATTGATCACAGGGGTCGATTACTTCCGTAAATCTGTCCCTCATCTGAAGGATTAAGCGATGGATGTTCTCTATTTCGCCTGGGTGCGCGAACGCATTGGCCGACCCAAGGATGTGGTCGAGACGCAGGCCGCGACAGTGATGGACCTGGTCGAGGAATTGCGCGGCCGAGAAGTGCGCTACGAGGCGGCGTTTTCCGATCTCAGCGCGCTGCGTGTGGCCGTGGATCAGGAACTGACTGATTTCGACGCGCCGCTCACCAATGCACGCGAGGTGGCGTTTTTCCCACCGATGACGGGTGGCTGAGGGGGTGGATATCCGGGTTCAGGAAGCCCCCTTCGATCTGGGGCAGGAGGCGAAACTCTTCGCAGAGCGTCAGCGCGGCATGGGTGCTGTTGTCACCTTTACCGGCATCGTGCGCGACCTGCCCGAGGCCCCGTTGCAGGTCATGGAGATCGAGCATTACCCCGGCATGACCCAAAGCGCGATTGCCAAGATCGCGGAAGAAGCGAAGTCGCGTTGGAACATCGGGGACATTCTGGTGATCCACCGTTACGGATCCCTGCACCCTGATGAGATGATCATGATGGTCGCCACCGCCGCCCGCCACCGTGTGGATGCGTTTCAGGCGGCGGAATTTCTCATGGACTACCTCAAATCCCGCGCACCCTTCTGGAAGAAGGAAGTTAGCCAAACTGGCGCTGCCGACTGGGTCGAGGCCCGTGATGAGGACGAAAACGCCCTGAACCGCTGGTAACTCGCCTCGAGTTTCTTCTGGCTTAAAATACCCCGCCGGAGGCAAGAAACCTCAGGCGCGACCCCAGCCACCACCACCCGGTGTGTGCATTCCAAAAACGCTGCCCTCTGGCAGATCAATTTCATCGTTGCCCGCCATGTCCCGACGAGGCCCGTCCGGCAGTTCGGCCCAGTTCTGACCCACCTCGCCGCCGTTACCCCCATCCACACCGAAGGGCGGAATGATGCGGTGGTTGCACAGGGTGGTCACCGTCACAGGAACCAAGAACCGCAGGCGACGTGTCAGGCCATGACCGCCGCACCACTGGCCTGCCCCGCCTGATCCGTCGCGGATGGTGAAAGTCTCCAACCGCACCGGGAACCGTTTTTCGAGGATTTCGGGATCGGTCATGCGGGTGTTTGTCATGTGACTTTGCACCGCATCGCACCCGTTGAACCCCGGACCCGCGCCCGTTCCGCCCGCGATGGTTTCGTAGTTCTGGAAATCGTCATTGCCCCAGACGAAATTGTTCATCGTGGCCTGCGATCCGGCCATCACCCCAAGCGCCCCATAGAGCGCGTTGCACGCCGCCTGGCTGACTTCGGTGTTCCCCGAAATCACCGCCGCAGGGTAGACGGGATTGATCATGGACCCTTCCGGCACCACGATTTCAAGCGGTTTCAGGCAACCCTGGTTCAGCGGAATATCCGCGCCCACCATCGTACGGAACACATAGAGCACCACTGCAGATGAGATGGATTTGGGCGCGTTATAGTTGCCCTCATGCTGCGATGAGGTGCCGGTGAAATCAATCCGGGCAGAGCGGTTCGCGTGGTCCACCGTCACCGCCACCTCGATCTGCTGGCCGTTGTCCATCGGATAGCTGAAGCGCCCGTCGCGCAGCCGGTCGATGACCCGGCGCACGCTTTCCTCGGCATTGTCCTGCACATGGCCCATGTAGGCTTGCACCACGTCGAGGCCGAATGCCTCAACCACTTTCAAAAGCTCCTTGCGACCGGTTTCATTGGCAGCCACCTGCGCCTTCAGATCGGCCATGTTGTGGGGGATGTTGCGGCAGGGATAGCGGCCCGAGGCGAGAAGCACCTCTGCCTCCGACTCTAGCAGCACGCCGCCATCCATCAGCTTGACGTTGTCGATCAGCACGCCCTCTTCTTCGATATGGCGGCTGTTGGGCGGGGCCGAGCCAGGCGTGCGCCCGCCGATGTCGGCGTGGTGCCCACGAGAGCCCAGCCAGAACACGGGCCTGTCCCCCACGAAGACGGGCGTGACCACGGTGACATCGGGCAGATGCGTGCCGCCGTTATAAGGCGAGTTCAGCACATACGCGTCGCCCGCCTTAACATCCGTGTTCAGGCGCATCACGGTCTTGATCGAGTCCGACATCGAGCCAAGATGCACCGGCACATGCGGGGCATTGGCCACGAGATCACCGCGTTCATCAAAGATCGCGCATGAGAAATCGAGCCTTTCCTTGATGTTGACCGACCACGACGTGTTCTCAAGCGTCAGGCCCATCTGGTCGGCCACCGACATGAACAGGTTGTTGAACACTTCCAAAAGCACCGGGTCAACCTTCGTTCCGGCGGCAAAGTCGTTCACCTTCGCCTCAGTCCGTTCGATCATCAGGTTGGCCATGGCATCCACGCGCGCGGTCCAGCCGGGTTCGATCACGTTTGTCCCTGTCGCCTCGGTGATCACGGCCGGGCCGGGGATCGTCCCGCCGGGGTCAAGGTTGTCACGGTCATAGATCGGTACGTCCTGCCAGCCGCCGGACACGTACATCGGGATATGGCCCTTGGCCGTCCCGTCACCATCCGGCGGGGTCAGATCCGGCACATCCTGAGCATCGCTATGGGCCTCGAAGCTGACCATGTCGATGATGATGTCACGATCTGGCGAGATGAAGCCGTAACGGTCCTTGTGCAGTTCTTCAAAGCGGGTGCGATAATCGTCCGTGTAGGTCACCGGGATCGTCTGATGAGAGCCATCGTATCGCAGATGCAGTGTGCTCCACCCGCTGTCGCCAGTCGCACCCTGTTCGGTAAGTTCCTGATAGGCCTCCTGCTTGAGCGTGTCGGTGATCGCCTCGGCCTTTTCGATCGCGGAGAGGGGCAGATCCACCTGCGCCTCTCTCATGGCCAGAAGCGGGGCAAGGCCCATGCCATAAGCCGACAGAACCCCGGCATAGGGGTGCACCATTACTCGCCGCATGCCAAGCGCATCGGCCACACCGCAGGCATGCTGCCCGCCTGCACCGCCGAAACATTGCAGCAGGTAGCGGGTCACGTCATGGCCGCGTTGGACGCTGATCTTCTTGATCGCGTTGGCCATGTTGTCGATGGCAATGCGCAGGAAGCCCTCCGCCATATCTTCGGGAGAACGCGGTGCCTCGCCCGTCTCATCAGATACCGTTTGTGCCAGTTGCGCGAACTTTTCGCGCACTATGTCTGCATCCAGCGGCTCATCGCCGCCCGGCCCAAAGACATGCGGGAAATGATCGGGGTTCAACTTGCCCAGCATGACGTTGCAATCGGTCACGGTCAGCGGCCCGCCGCGCCGGTAACAGGCCGGTCCGGGATCAGCGCCCGCGCTTTCCGGGCCGACCTGGAAGCGGCCGTTTTCAAACTTGCAGATGCTGCCACCGCCTGCCGCGACGGTGTGGATGTCCATCATTGGCGCGCGGACACGCACGCCTGCCACCTCGGTCTCAAAGGTGCGTTCATATTCCCCTGCGCAATGGCTGACATCGGTGGAGGTGCCGCCCATGTCAAAGCCGATGAACCCGATGGATCGTTCGTCCTTGGGCACGTCCGACACGGCATCCTCTGCCGTATCCACCATGCCGACAATGCCCCCTGCCGGGCCTGACAGGATGGCATCCTTGCCCTGGAACCGGTCGGCCTGTGTCAGGCCGCCATTGGATTGCATGAACAGAAGGTTCTGACAGGCCCGACCAAGATCTAGTGCACCTGCCACCTGATCGACATAGCGCCTTAAAATAGGAGAGAGGTAGGCATCTACAACAGTCGTATCGCCGCGCCCAACCAGCTTGGCAAGGCGGCTGACCTCCTGGCTTGTGCTGACCTGGGTAAAGCCGATGCTACGGGCGATCTGAGCCACGCGTTTTTCATGGGTAGGATTGAGATAGGCATGCAGCCCCGCGATGGCCACGGCGCGAATGCCCTTGTCATATGCGGCTTGCAGGCTGGCGTGGGTGGTGTCTTCGTTCAGGGGTTCAAGAACCCCACCTTCGGCATCCAGCCGTTCGTTCAGTTCGGCCACCTCTTCATACAGAAGGTCGGGGCGTTTGATGTCCAGATCGAACAGCCGGGGCCGGGTCTGGTACCCGATTTTCAGCAGGTCGCGGAAGCCCTTGGTGATCAGCAGAAGAACCCGTTCGCCCTTGCGCTCCAGCAGGGCGTTGGTGGCCACGGTGGTGCCCATCTTGACGGCGCGAATGGCGTGTTCGGGGAAGGCACCAGTGACGCCCATCATCTCCCGAATGCCTTGCACAGCGGCGTCGCGGTAGCGGTCGGGGTTTTCAGACAGAAGCTTATGGGTGTGCACCTTTCCGTCGGGGTCAAGGGCCACGATATCGGTGAAGGTGCCGCCCCGGTCAATCCAGAATTCCCACATGATGCGGCCACTCCCCTTTTGCCATGCCGATGCCAAGTTGGAGGGGAGCAGACGGCAAATGTCAACGCGGTGTTGTCATTGAACTTTCAATTCGATTGTTGATACTTCAGGCATAATTTTCCGAACAGGAGTCGCCCCCGTGGATCTTCGCTATCTGACCGATGAGTTCTCAGTCTCCCCCCAGGTGGATGCCGCCCATATCCGTGAGATTGCGGGCGCCGGGTTCAAGTCCATCATGTGCAACCGACCGGATCATGAAGAGCCGGGTCAGCCGGATTTCGACAGCATTGCAGAAATCGCCAAGCAGGAGGGGCTTGAGGTTTGTTGGGTACCCGTGGTGTCAGGGATGATGACACAGGAGGCTCTCGATGAGTTTCGCCGTGCCTTGGATGAGATGCCGCGCCCGATGCTGGCCTATTGCCGCAGCGGGACCAGGTGCACGATGCTTTGGGCAATTTGCAAGCACGGGGCGATGGATGACGCCGATATCGCGGGGCGCGCGGCGAAGGCGGGTTACGATGTATCTGGCCTTCTGGCGCAGTTGAGCCGCAACTGAAGGTGAGCGATAGGTTTGATCTTAACCGTTTTGAGCGCCTCCCTGCGCCGGTTTGTCCAGTGCAGGTTGGCCCAGTCTGTGGGTTTGAGCAGACTAACCCAAGGGCACAACTGCCTGCGGTTTTGAGATCGCGGTTGATCAGTTTTTTGAAGAAGTGGCCCAACTGGGATGGGGTGGTCGCCCTTGCAGGTGAGGGTGTGCATCATTGGGTGCACATCAGCGCGGGTGAGGCGGTGAGCATGATGGGATTTGTGACCCCGCGCCTTATAGCCGATCACAGTGGGGCCGCGATGCCGGATGAGACGGCTTTGAATGACACTCTTAGCCGTCCGGAAAGGCTGGCCGCGCATATGCGGTCGGCCGAGTTGTCGGGTGATGGTGCGGCGTTGACGGGGCATCTGATCGGTGCGGAAATGGCTGCTGCGCGTATGTATTGGCTGGGCCAGCAGATGGCGCTTGTTGGTGATGCGCCATCACCCTACGAGGCGGCGCTGCTGGCGCAGGGTGTCTCCGTCACCGTGGCGTCTCTTTAACGATCCCGCGCCTTGATCAGCCTGATACGGGCGCACCAGCCCGGTGGCGGCATGGCCCGTAGATTGCCGTAATTGCAAGGATCACGCCTGACACACTTGCAATCATGCCTGCTGCGCTGACTGCGCTACCAAAGCCAATCCATAGCGGACCGTAGCCTGCCAAGACATAGCCCAGGATCGCGGACAGCGTTGCGAACCCAACGGACCACAGGATTTGCGCCTCGAGCCGGTTGGTCATCATTCGTGCTGCCGCTGGGGGGCAGATGAACATCGCGATTACGATGATGGAGCCTACCGCATCAAAGGCCGCCACTGCAGCAATGGTGGATACAACAACCAACCCAAGCCCTATTATCCCTGTGGGCAGGCCTAGGGTGCGGGCAAATTCTTCGTCGAAGGTCGAAAGTTTCAGCGGCCTCCAGAACAGCAGCGTTAGGGCGATCACCAGCCCCATAGCGATCGCCATGCGAGGTAGTTCATGCGGCAGGCTTGCAAGTGCTATTGGATCGAAAAGGGAAAACCACCCCTGTGCATCCAGCCATATCAGGCTTTCTAGGTTGCCGAAAAGGGCGTGTTCTACATCCAGGTGCACACCGGAGGTGTCCGATTGTTCCAGCAGAAGCACGCCGCCTGCAAACATTGCTGTGAACACCACGCCCATTGCGGCCCCAGATTCGATACGGCCAACACGGCGGATCACCTCGATCAGGATCACGGCGAAAAGGGCCGCAGCCCCCGCGCCTAGCATCATTGGCCAGGCGGCCACTGTGCCGGTCACCAGAAAAGCAAATACGATTCCCGGAAGAACCACATGGCTGATGGCGTCCCCGATCAGGGCCTGACGCCGAAGCAGCAGGAAATTGCCTGGCAAGGCGCAGGCGATGGCCGCGAAAACGCCAATCAGAAGCGGTGGCAGGGAAAGAGCGACGAATTCCTGTCCCATTGTCATAGGCCTTCTGGTCCGAGCGAAAGGTCAAGCTCGCTTAACTGGTCATGGGTCAGAAGTGTCTCCAGCGGGGTCAGCCCGTCATAGCGCGCCGCTGCGGCCTCGTGCCTTGGATCGGCGCGCAGAATTTCCCAGCGGCGTTCATCCAGCAAAGCCCGCGCGGCCTGCGCACGACCAGCATCAGTGGCGACGCCATCGGCGCGTATCAGCCCGGCGCGGCGCATCAGGCGCAATGTGAGGCGTTCATAGATCGGTTGACCCTGGGCCAGTGCCAGAAGCCCCTGCCTCACATGGACACGGGCTTGGAACCTGCGGTAGCGCAGCAAGGCTGCAAGCATGCCGCGACTGGGTGCAAAAAGAAGTGAGGCCAGGAAAATTCCAAACGCAAGCAGTACGATGATCGGACCTGTGGGCAGATCAGGAGCAGTGGCTGACAACGCCGCGCCAGTGTAACCTGATAGCCCTCCAATACCTGCCGCGATGATGATGACCAGGCCAAGGCGGTTGCTCCAGAACCTTGCGGCGACGGCTGGGATGATCAACAATGCTACGATCAGTATCAGCCCCACGATCTTGAGCCCCACCACGGTGATGGCCAGCGCAAGCCCCATCATGGCCAGTTCAGTACGTTGAACGTTTAACCCGGTGGAGGTGGCATAGTCCGGATCAAAGGCGACAAGGGACATTGGGCGGTAGAGCAGCAACGTAATGCTCAGTACCACAACTCCGCCGATGGCAATGACCATAGCGTCATTCCAGAGCATCCCAGCGGTTGATCCCAGAAGAAAACTTTCCAAGCCTGCCTGACGCCCTGAATTTATGGACTGTATTACGGTCAGAAGGACGATTCCGAAGCCGAAAAAAACCGACAGGATTGCACCTATGGCGGCGTCCTCTGTCAATCGCGTCCGATTGGATAGCCAGCTGATAAAAATCAACCCAACCCAGGCCGATAGTGCGGACCCAATCAGCAGAAATGGCAGGGAACGGCCATCGCCGCCCATTAAAACCATCACGATAAAGGCCAGCCCAATCCCTGGTAGGGTTGCATGGCTGATCGCGTCACTTACAAGGGCGCGCTTGCCGACGTAAAGAAACGTACCCGTCGCGCCTGCGGTGATGCCCAACAGGGTTGCACCAATGGCGACCAGCGTGGCGTTGTAGCCAAGTTGGAGGAGGAGCGCGTCAATCAGCATGTGATCCGGAGCCAGAGTCGGAAACCCGCGTCAGCCCGTAGCGCGCATCTGCGCTGTGGCGAGGCGACCACCATAGGCCTTTTGCAGGTTGGCGTCGGTAAAGGCATCTGTCACGCTGCCCTCTGCAATGCCGGTGGTGGAGATCAGGAAAACTCGGTCGAAATATTCTGGCACAGTGGCCAGATCGTGATGTACGGCAACGACGGTTTTGCCTTCGTCTCGAACTTCCTTCAGGACTGAGATAATGGCTTTTTCCGTTGCGGCATCAACTCCTGCAAAAGGCTCATCCAGCAGGTAGAGATCGGCCTTTTGCGCCAGCGCACGGGCCAGAAAAACGCGCTGTTGTTGGCCACCGGAAAGCTGACCGATCTGACGATCTGCAAACCCGTCCATGCCGACACGTTGGAGGCAGGCCATTGCCTGCGCCACATGCTGGCCACGTACCCGTCCCAAAAGACCAAGCTGTCGGTACAGGCCCATCGTTACAACATCCAGAACCCGAGTTGGGAAATCCCAGTCGACACTGGCGCGCTGGGGCACGTAGGCGATGCGCGCGCGGCTTTCTTGCAGTGTTTTACCAAAATAGGTGATCCGGCCTGAAAGTGGCTTCACGATACCAAGTGCTGCTTTCAGCATTGTAGATTTTCCAGCCCCATTGGGACCAACAATTGCGGTCATTGCACCCTGTTCGAAAGTGGCATCCACTGAGAATACGGCCGGTTTCTCACCATAGGACACGGTCAGCCCACGGATTGACAGGGGTGCTTCTGTCCGCAGGTCAACAGGTGTTAGGTGCCCATGATCAGTGGCGAGGGAAAGGTTCATCGCTTAACTCCCTGCGGCTAGTTTGCCATCCATGCCGCGCTCTGGCACGGTGCCACCGAGGGCGGCTGCAATGGTGGTTACGTTATGGTCGATCATACCCAGATATGTGCCTTCATACGTACCCGGTTCGCCCATGGCGTCCGAGAATAGCTCCCCCCCAATCATCACCTTGTGATCCTTGGCGGCAGCGCCTTCGACGAGGGCCTTGATGTTGCGATCAGAGACGGAGCTTTCAACGAAGACTGCGCGAATATCACGCTCGACCAGCAAGTTGACAAGTTCTGAAATCCGGTCCAGACCTGCCTCGGATTCAGTTGAAATACCCTGAATGCCCATCACCTCAAACCCAAAACTATCACCAAAATAGCCGAATGCGTCATGCGCTGTCAGCAGAACGCGGGCCTGTTCAGGGACGGTGGACAGCGTTTCTTTGGCGTAAGCCTCAAGGCGGGCAATATCTGTAAGGTACTCTTCGGCATTGGCGGCAAATTCTTCCGCATGATCGGGCGCGGCAGAGCTTAGCGCGGCCCTCACTTCGCGTACGACATCTGACCAAAGTTCAGGAACCATCCAGACGTGAGGATCAAATCGACCGTCGTAATCTTCATGTGCGATCAGCTTGGCCTCGGCTACTCCTTCGCCAACGGCGACGACGAATTGTTTGTCCGCAAGTTCTAGCAGCAGTTTTTCCATCTGGGCTTCAAGATAAAGGCCATGCCAAAGGACAAGATCGGCGCGGGTCAGGGCGACAATATCGGTACGGGTCTGGCGGTAGGCATGCGGGTCCACGCCTGCGCCCATCAGGGTGTTGACATTTACCTTGTCGCCGCCAACCCGACGCGCGGCATTAGCGATCATACCGGTCGTTGCAACCACGTTGAGGGGGCCCGACGTGGCAAAAAGCGGTGTTGCTGCCAGCATTGGGGCAGTTGCGCCAAATTTCAAAATTTGCCGTCTGGACAAGGTCATTCAGTGGTCTCCCATAGAGGTAGCTAAACATGAATATGAGAGTCATTCGCAACTTGTCAATGCAGTTGCGACGTATTCGCAATTTAAGATAGGCCTGCTAACGCCACTGCTAGTGCCTACAATGCTTGCTAAAATCTTGGGTGCGTGCCACGTTTTTGGAGTAGTGCAATCACAGTGTTACCCCTTATGCAGACCGTAACCTCGAAAGACGCCATGATCCTGGCCTCTGACAAAAAGGCTCAGTTGCCGCAAGCGGTTGAGCCGCGCAACGAAGGTATACCACTTGATCTGGACTGGGTTGCAGCAGTCCAGGCCAACCGATCCGCGATTGAACGGCGTGCGGCGACCTTGCCGGGACGGCGAAGTGTAAAAAAGGCCCACCAGGCTGCATGGTTGTGCCGAGCAGTTGCCTGCATTGACCTGACCACACTATCGGGTGACGATACCGAGGGTCGGGTACGCCGCCTTTGTGCGAAGGCGTTACAACCTGTGCGCGCCGATCTGTTGAAAGCTCTCGATATGCAGGGCCTGACGATTGGGGCGATCTGTGTCTATCACGATATGATAGAAACAGCGGTTGAAGCGCTGAAGGGCTCTGGTCTGCCGGTGGCGGCTGTCTCTACCGGATTTCCGGCCGGTTTATCGCCCCTGCCTTTACGGATTGCCGAGATTGAGGCCAGCGTTGCTGCCGGGGCTAGCGAGATCGACATCGTGATTTCACGCCGCCACGCGCTGACCGGGAATTGGCAGGCGCTTTATGATGAATTGAAAGCCTTCCGCGCGGCCTGCGGGGCGGCACATATGAAGGCCATTCTGGCGACCGGGGAGCTGGGCAGCCTGCGCAATGTCGGGCGGGCCTCAACCGTGGCGATGATGGCGGGGGCGGATTTCATCAAGACCTCGACCGGCAAGGAAAGCGTGAACGCGACACTGCCGGTCACACTGGTCATGCTGCGCGCGATCCGGGACTATCATGAGCGGACGGGGTATCGTGTTGGCTACAAGCCTGCGGGCGGGATCTCAAAAGCCAAGGATGCGCTAGTCTATCTTGCCATGATCAAGGAAGAGTTGGGGGATCGCTGGTTGCAGCCGGACCTGTTCCGGTTTGGCGCATCCTCCCTTCTTGGGGATATCGAGCGGCAGTTGGAACATTATGTAACGGGTGCCTATTCTGCCGGTTGGCGGCATGGGGCGGGCTAAGCGCGCCTTGGCGTGTGTCGAAATTAGGTATTTTTGACCAGAAAGAAGCAGCAGGATCGGCGATGAGCATACGAGAGCATTATGATGCGATGGAGTATGGTGAAGCCCATGAAAGCGCCGCCGAGGCGCTGGCCTGGATTGTCGATCAGGGTGGGCAGTTCGGCCATTTCATCGACGGTGCTTTCACCGGCCCAGGTGAGGGGTTTGAAAGCCGCAATCCAGCCAATGGAGAGGTGCTGGCCTCCCTGACGCAAGGGAGTGCGGCGGATGTGGACACCGCCGTGGCGGCGGCACGGCGGGCCCAGGTGAAGTGGGAGAAGCTGGGCGGTCATGGCCGCGCGCGGTATCTTTATGCGCTGGCGCGGCTGGTGCAGAAACACGCCCGCCTGCTTGCCGTGCTGGAGGTGCTGGACAACGGCAAACCCATCCGGGAGGCACGCGATATCGACATCCCGCTGGTGCATCGGCATTTCTATTTTCACGCCGGGCTGGCGCAGTTGATGGACAGCGAGATGCCCAGAAGCGAGGCGATGGGGGTCTGCGGGCAGGTGATCCCGTGGAACTTCCCATTGCTGATGCTGGCCTGGAAGGTGGCCCCGGCGCTGGCGGCGGGAAATACCGTCGTGCTGAAACCTGCAGAGTGGACATCGCTGACAGCCCTTTTGTTTGCCGATATTTGCCGTCAGGCGGGCCTTCCTAAGGGTGTGATCAATATTGTTACGGGTGACGGCGCCGTAGGTGAAATGATCGTAGGGCATCCAGGTATCGACAAGGTGGCATTCACTGGCTCCACCACTGTGGGGCGGCGCATTCGGGAAGTGACGGCAGGGCAGGGCAAGGGCCTAACGCTCGAACTTGGGGGCAAAAGCCCGTACATTGTTTTTGACAACGCCGATCTGGACAGCGCCGTGGAAGGGCTGGTTGACGCGATCTGGTTCAATCAGGGGCAGGTTTGTTGCGCCGGTTCACGCCTTTTAGTGCAAGAGGGCGTGGCGGATCGGTTCCACGACAAGTTGCGCGCGCGGATGGCGAAACTGCGGGTGGGTGACCCGCTGGACAAATCGATCGACATCGGCGCGATGGTGGATCCTGCGCAGATGGCACGGGTCAGCGCCCTACTGGAGGCCCATCCGGGTGGGGACCGGTATCAGCCCGACGTCAGCCTGCCGGGTGGCGGCGCGTTCCTGCCGCCGACGCTGATCACCGGGCTGGCCCCGTCTGACGCCCTTATGCAGGAAGAAATTTTTGGCCCCGTTCTGGTTGGCACCACCTTCCGCACCCCGGCAGAGGCGGTGAGCCTTGCCAACAACACGCGCTACGGTCTGGCCGCATCGGTCTGGTCGGAGAATATCAACCTTGCCCTGGATATCGCGTCACAGGTGGCGGCGGGCGTGGTCTGGGTCAATGGCACCAACATGTTCGACGCCGCCGCGCCCTTTGGTGGCGTGCGTGAAAGCGGCTTCGGCCGGGAGGGCGGCTGGGAAGGGTTGAACGCCTATACCAAGCCTGTGAAGTGGAAAGAAACGCTGGAACAGATCAAGCCCTTCTCGGGCAGCGTGGCGGGAGGTGAGGGCGTTGACCGGACACTGAAGCTCTATGTCGGTGGCAAGCAGGTGCGGCCTGATGGTGGATACTCCCGACAGGTCTTTGACAAGAGTGGAAAGCTCCTGGGTCAAGCCCCGATTGCGAACCGTAAAGATCTCCGCAACGCAGTGGAAGCTGCGCGCGGAGCGGCGGGCTGGGGTAAATCCACGGGCCATAGCCGTGCGCAGATCCTGTATTTCATGGCCGAGAACCTGTCAGCCCGACGGGATGACTTCAGTGGCATCCTGAACATGATGACTGGACAGCGAAGTGGCAGGGCCGAGGTCGAGGCCAGTATCGAGCGGCTTTTCACCTATGCTGCATGGGCTGACAAATGGGATGGCCGCGTCCAAGGTGTGCCTATTCGAGGCTTAGCGTTGGCGATGCGCGAGCCGGTGGGCGTGATTGGCGCGTTCTGTGCCGATGATGCACCATTGCTGGGGCTAATTTCTATCATGGGACCGGCGATGGCTATGGGCAACCGTTCTGTCCTCGTCGCGTCGGAGCCTTTCCCAATGGCAGCGCTCGAGCTTGTGCAGGTATTAGAGACCTCCGATGTGCCTGCGGGGGTGGTCAACCTGCTGTCCGGATCTCATTCAGAACTTGCACCGCATCTGGCCGCGCACGCTGATGTGGATGCGGTGTGGAGCTTTTCATCCTCAGATATCTCCGGGGAAGTGGAGCGCGCCAGTGCGGGAAACCTCAAGCGCAGCTGGGTGAACAACTCCCGCGCCTGGAATTGGCGTAATCGCGGGGCTGAGGGTACCGCATTTCTAGAGGCCGCAACCGAAGTGAAAACTGTCTGGGTGCCCTATGGCGAATAGATCGCAATGCCGGTTTATGTTCCATTTTCTGATATGCATAGCGCTGCTTGTTTCCCCTGTGCAGGCCAAGGCCGAGGATAAGGCCAAGGTGGAACGCCAGTTTCAGGCTTGGCTTCAGCAAACCGTCTGGCCCAGGGCGCGCGCCAAAGGTGTATCGCGCAAGACGTTCGATTCGGCTTTCAATGGTGTTGATCTGAACTGGGACCTGCCCGATCTGGTGCCACCCGGAAGTGTGGCGTCTACCCCCAAGACGCAACGCCAGGCCGAGTTCGGCTCTCCCGCCTATTACATGCGCACCGCCGCGTTACAAAACGCCACCTCGGTGGGGCAGACCATGGCGGGGCGGCATAAGAAGGCGCTTGCGCGGGTCGAACGGCAGACAGGTGTGCCATGGCGGATCATCGTGGCGATCTGGGGCCGGGAAAGCGGATATGGCCGGGTACCAATGAAATACAATGCCTTTGAGGTTCTTGGCACGAAGGGATTCATGAGCACGCGGGCTGACTACTTTACTGATGAACTCATCGCCGCCCTGCAGATTGTCGAGAAGGGTCATGTATCGGGCAAAGGCCTACGTAGCAGTTGGGCGGGCGCGCTGGGGCAGCCGCAGTTCATGCCGACCAATTACCTGCGTTATTCAAGAGATGGCGACGGGGATGGCAAGGCGGATATCTGGAGTTCTGAGGCGGATACTTTTGCCTCTATCGCGGCCTATCTGGTGGGCCATGATTGGGTCATTGGCCGTGATTGGGGGTTCGAGGTGAAGCTGCCCAAATCGCTTTCCTGTACGTTGGAAGGCCCAGATCAGGCGCGCAGTATTCGCGATTGGGCAGATATGGGGATTACCCGTGTCTCAGGGCGACCGTTTCCGGAGAATGAATTGCCGGGGTGGGGGTCGCTGATGCTGCCCGCAGGGCGCAAGGGGCCAGCCTTTATCGTGACGCCCAATTTCTACGTGTTGAAGGATTACAATTTCAGTGACCTCTATGCGCTGTTTGTGGGGCATGTAGGCGACCGGATTGACTTCAATATGAAGAATTTCCGTACAAGTTGGAGTAAGTTTGGGAAGATGTACCGTTCTGACATAGCCGCCCTGCAAAAGCGGCTCGAGGGTATGGGATACGATGTGGGTGGTGCTGATGGGCTAGCCGGTTTTAAAACGCGGCGATCTATAGGCAACTGGCAGGAATCTCAGGGCAAGGCTGCGACGTGCTTTCCTGACAGTGCTGTTATCAAGGCCATTGCAAGGTAGCATATTCGCAATTGTGACTTGCAACCCGCGGAGGGCGCATTAGCGTTTCCTGCGATGTTTACATGGATTTCTAGATTTTTCTCTGCAGTGCATTCTTCAAAAGAATGTGGACTTAGTCTTTTGAAGATTTCTGGAATGTGCCGGGTGCTGTATCTTGCAGTCCCTGTGATTTTGATGACGGGGCAGGCTGTACAGGCGCAATCGTGTCGGCAGGCCTTGCTTTTGGGTCTGGATGTTTCGCTTTCGGTCGATCCGCTGGATTTCACCTTGCAGCGTGAAGGGCTGTCGCGGGCGCTGTTGGATCCGGTGGTGCAGGATGCGATGATCCGAGGACCGGACCATATCGAATTGGCCGTGTTCGAATGGAGCGGGTCTTTTGACCAGAAGCTTCTGGTGGATTGGACCGTGATCGACAGCCCCGCCACCCTGCAGGGTGTTGCCCTGACTGTGCTGCAGACCGAACAGGAAACCCGATCGGGCCGCACTGCAATTGGGGCAGCGCTTGTCCATGCCCGTGATCTCCTAGTGAGTCGCGCCCATTGCGAGACGCTGACCCTCGATATTTCTGGTGATGGGATGAACAACAGCGGCTTTGGCCCTGAAACCGTGCGGGCAGAGCTGGAGGCGCTTGGCATTGGCGTCAACGGGCTGGTGATTGAGGGCACACCCTTTGAACAGAGTGAGGGGGACCCATCGGTCAACCAGCTGACAGATTACTTTTATGAAAACGTCATTACCGGCCCTGCAGCTTTTGTAGAGGCGATTATCGGGTTCTCGGCCTATGAGGAGGCGATCAAACGCAAACTCTTGCGGGAATTGGTGCCCTCAATGGTGCAACTTCCCACGCCGGGACCGATCCGGAAAGTGGCGCTGGCTCTAGAGTAAGTAAAGCCGGCCGAGCAAATGATAGAGCAAGTGTTTTTATGCCGACTTTCTATGCGATGTAAGACTTTAGCCTTGCAGTCGATGCACCGGACTGGGCCCAGATGCATCGGACCATTCATCCGGAGCTGTGAAAGGATATCATCACATTGGAAAATGATGGGGCTTATATGGCCATCCGTGACTAGGTTGTTGTGGCCATGTTAAGCCTGCGGTGTGACGCGCTTTTGGGCGTTGGTTCCCCAAAAAAGACCCCGGCGCTAGGGCCGGGGTACGAAAGGTGGTGCTCGTGTCAGGTCACAGGCACCGGCGGTATTCTTTCTGGTGGCTGTCGGCCTACCCTTGGGTGTGGCGTCACCACCTTGGGTGGGGTCAGTTCGGGCGCTCTCCCATTTCGGCGCGGATCTGTTGCCGAAAGTAGTCGATTGGCACCCTTTTCCCATCCTTTTTGAAGCACCAATAGGTCCAGCCATTGCAGCTTGGTGCGCCTTCAAGGGCAGCACCGACCTGATGGATCGACCCGCTTACTTCGTTGCCGACAAGCGTGCCATCGGCGCGGACCTTGGCCTTGTGGCGTTGGTTGATTGAATAAAGCTCTTCCCCCGGACGCAGCATGCCGCGTTCGATCAGCTGGCCAAAGGGTACCCGAGGTGCGGCGCGTTTGGAGGCGCTGACCTGCAGCGCGTCACTGTCAAACTTACGTACGTTTCTGAGCCGCTTCTCGGCCACCATGCGGTATGCTTCTTCGCGTTCGATCCCAATGTATTCCCGCCCTAGCATCTTGGCTACAGCACCCGTGGTGCCTGTGCCGAAGAACGGGTCCAGAACCACGTCACCGGGTTGGGACGTGCCCAGGATGATCCGGTGCAGCAGACTTTCGGGCTTCTGAGTGGGATGTGCCTTATCGCCTTTTTCGTCCTTAAGGCGTTCATGCCCGGTACACAGCGGCAAAACCCAGTCAGAGCGCATCTGGATACCTTCGTTAAGCGCTTTCAGCGCCTCGTAATTGAATGTGTATTTCGCGCCCTCTTCCTTGCTGGCCCAGATCATCGTTTCATGGGCATTGGTAAGGCGTTTGCCCCGGAAATTCGGCATAGGATTGGACTTGCGCCAGACCACATCGTTGAGGATCCAGAACCCTTCATTCTGTAGGGCCGCGCCAACGCGGAAAATGTTGTGATAGGAGCCGATCACCCAGATTGCGCCATTGGGTTTCAACAATCGGCGCGCGGCGGACAGCCAATCGCGGGTGAAGTTGTCATAGGCCTCGAAACTGGCGAATTGGTCCCAAGCATCATCAACAGCATCCACCTGACTGTTGTCTGGGCGGTGCAGATCGCCGCGCAGCTGCAGATTGTAGGGTGGATCTGCAAAAATCAGATCGACACTGCCCTCGGGCAGTGAGCGCATCACCTCGATGCAATCGCCGGCAATAATCTGGTTTAGCGGCAGCGCCGTGGAGCGGCCTGCTTTCGTCTTGGTCTTCATGTGTCTGCCTCTGTCTCCGGTGCTTTTACACTCGGCTTTGTTGTCACCAATGTGATTCAAAGGTGATTCGCCGTCAAATTCTTTTTGAATCATAGGGTTACAGTTTTCACTTGATACAAGATGTTGTGTACGGGTTTAAACGAACGCCTATGGTGTGGGGTCACGCCAAGATTTTGGAGTGCTTCCATGTGCTTCTTCGATCCGTATCCGGCGTTCGTTTCCCAGCCGTAGCCGGGGAACTGTTGCGCCAAATCCCACATGATCTGGTCGCGTCTAAATTTTGCCACAATTGAGGCCGCCGCGATGGACGCCGAGAGGCTGTCGCCCTTGACCAGCGACTGAGCCGACGTGGTTAGGGCTTTGGGCACCATGTTGCCGTCAATCAGGGTCATGTCGGGGGCGTGATCTAACCCTTCGACAGCGCGAACCATGGCTAGATGTGCAGCGCGCAAGATGTTGAGTTGGTCAATCTCCTCGACGCTGGCATGGGCGACCGAAATCTCTGCCACCTCTACTAACGTATCATGTAGAGCAGCGCGTTTGCGCGCCGTCAGCTTTTTGGAGTCGTTGAGGCCTTCGGGGATGTTGCCGGGGTTTAGCACCACAGCGGCGGCGGT
Source organism: Roseovarius sp. (assembly GCA_963691795.1). Taxonomy (GTDB): domain Bacteria; phylum Pseudomonadota; class Alphaproteobacteria; order Rhodobacterales; family Rhodobacteraceae; genus Roseovarius. The sequence goes on along the minus strand of OY829373.1, from coordinate 873,544 downwards.
GACAGGGCCAGCGAGTGGTCCGCGCCCAACCTCATCCACACCGGCAACGCGCATGGCACCTGCTGCCATCGCGGTCAACTCATGTGAGTAGTCTGGTCCAGTCATGACCCGAAGAAACATGTTTGGATGGTAAATGCAAAAAGGAAGGGCTATGCCCTTCCTTTTCACCCGCCCGATGAAGCACTTGTTCTACAGTGCTATCAGTAGTGCTTGTTGAAGCCGTAGTGGCGGTGCTGTTTGTAGCCCAATCCATGATGGAAACGATGAGCGCGAAACGCATGTTTTCGGTAGCCTCGCTTGTGAGGCCGATAGTGGTTCCTGTGGCCGTAGCCATAAGTGTAATGGCGCGTCACGCGGTTCCTGTTGTTATCGGTTGCGTCGGCGATGGCTGCCCCGATGATTGCGATGGCCGCCAGTCCGGTGATAATCTTGGCTGCGTCATCTGCCTTGGCCGGTGTGGCTGAGAAACTCGACACGGCAAGTGCCGCCGCAATCAATGAAGTGATCAAGCCTTTGGGTATCATGAGTACTTCCTCTCTGGTGTCTATTGCGATCCGAGCCGCAAAGAAGCGTTTGTGGCTCTTGCCCGGAAGCTAGGGATGCGAGTGCCTGACAGGCAATAGCGACCTGCTGATATCTGATAACAAGGCAGAGGCCTGAGTCTGAACAGTTGGGGATATTGAATAGCGATGCGGTTCAGCGCATCTTGGTCGACATGAAACGGATGCTTAAAATATTCACATTAGCGGTTAGCTTTGTCTTTGCGGCTAGCGGTGCACAAGCGGCTTGTTCAGTTGAGTACAAGGCCAAGCGCGATAATCCGCTGAAACTGTTTCACAATGTGGCTACAGTGCCTGGGCCGTGCGACCGCGCCACAGTACAGTCACAGCTAAGCGCCGCTTTGTCCGCTCAGGGTTTGATACTTCTGAAAATCCTGTCCGTGCGCGAGCAATAGAAGACGAAAGGGTCTGATCACGTGTTTGAGGAAAAAGGCAGCGCTGCTGAGGCCCGCAGATCAGGCGGCCGTGTGGTGATCTTTGGCGTAGTGGGCATCGTTTCTGTGCTAACGCTGACGGCCATTTTCCTATTTCTCAAGCTACCCGATGCCAATGCGTTCAACGCACGGGTAGAACGGATTTTTGTGGAAAATGATGCGCTGACTTCGGATGCGGAGATCAAGCTTCTGGAAATTCTAGCACTGTCGGGCACGGCCTTTTCAGAGACGCTTCTTAGTTACCGGATCGCCATTTTCGTACTGCTAATTTTTGCGACGGCGCTGTTAACTGCGTCGCTGGTATTTCTGGTGATGCTGATCGTGCTGAACCGTCGTATGGCGCAGATTGAACGGTCTGGCATTCAGGTAAGTTCATTGTTGATAAGCCGCGAAGAGAAGATGGTTTACCTCAATAACATGGGGTTCAAGCTGACCGATGCTGCGATGGAGACGCTAGCCGTGCTGGCCGAAGCGCGGATGGATGATGAGATGCTGACTGGCGCTGAAATCGAGGCCGTGATTTCTGGTCGGTCCCGCGAGAATTGTGAAGAGGCCGCTGGGGCCACGCGGATCAAGCGGTTGCGAGACACGCTTGGCAATCAGATGATCAGTGAGCTTTTAGTCAAGAATATTGCACGACGTGGCTATATGCTGGCGATCGACAAGGATGTGATCCGGGTGATTTGATAATTGGGGGCGTTACACTCGTCGCGTATTCGCGCGACTCCCCCGGGATACTTTCAGTCAGAAGAAACAGGGGCCAAATTTTGCTGTGGCTTGAGGGGTTGAGGCGGCTTGTAAGTTCTGGCGGTATGTCAAATACTCCGCCCGGTGGGGCGTAGCCCCATAAGTTGGCTAAGTGAGTTGAAGCTGCAATGACCGAACCTGTTCTTTCCATCCGAAACCTGACCGTCGAAATCCCGACGCGGCGCGGCATCTTTAAGCCAGTTGAGAATGTCACATATGACATTCGCCCGGGCGAAATCCGGGGCGTTGTGGGCGAAAGTGGCGCGGGCAAATCGATGACGGGCAACGCAGTGATTGGATTATTGGACCCGCCTGCGCGGATCAAGACTGGTGAAGTGCATCTGAACGGTCGGCGGATTGACCAGTTGGGTGATGACGAAAAGCGCCGCATCCGGGGCAAGGAAATCGGGATGATCTTTCAGGATCCGCTGACTTCACTGAACCCACTTTTCACGGTGGGGGAACAGTTGGTGGAAACGATCCAACTGCATCTAGGGCTTTCGCCGAAGGATGCAAAGGAGCGCGCCATTGCTCTGCTTGACAGGGTGGCCATTCCAAACCCGAGGGACCGGTTTGACCAGTATCCGCACCAGTTTTCCGGCGGGATGCGGCAGCGCGTCGTGATTGCACTGGCGCTGTGTTCGGAACCGTCGGTGATCGTGGCGGATGAACCGACGACCGCGCTGGATGTGTCCATTCAGGCGCAGGTTCTGGACCTGATCAAGGAACTGGCGGATGAACGCCAGGTGGGCGTAATCCTGATCACCCATGATATGGGCGTGATTGCCGATACCACCGACCAGGTGACTGTCATGTATAACGGCCATGTGGTGGAAAGCGGCGCGACCGATCAGATCCTTGGCGCGCCGACCCATGAATACACGCGATCCCTGATCGCTGCCGTGCCGCGCCCGACGCTGAAGCTGAAGCGCTTCCCGCTGATTGGCTATGGCGGCCGGGTCACGGAGTTCAAGATCGCCGATCTCGCGCGCAGCTGGAAGAAGCCCGCCCCGTCGAAGGACGGCACTTTGCTTGAGGTCAAGGGCATCACCAAGCGGTTCCTCGAGAAAGGCGCGTTGATCCCGTCTCAGCGGAAGTATTTCACGGCCGTCGACAACCTGTCGATCGACATCAAGGATGGCGAGGTGTTCGGCCTTGTGGGGGAAAGCGGCTCTGGCAAGTCCACGGTCGCGCGGATGATTGGCACCCTCTATCCGGTCGATGGGGGCAACATACTGTTTGATGGTAATGACATCACCCAGATGGATGCCGCCGGGATCGCGCAGTATCGCCGCCAGATCCAGATGATTTTTCAGGACCCGTTTTCGAGCCTGAACCCCCGCATGAAGGTGGGCGATATCGTGGCCGAACCCCTGCGCCATCACAAGCTGCTGGCCGAGCCGGAGGTGGAGCCGCGGGTGAAGGAGCTGTTGGACCGGGTGGGTCTGGCCTCGGACGCATGGCGCAAGTATCCGCATGAATTCTCGGGCGGGCAGCGGCAAAGGATTTCGATTGCACGCGCGCTCGCCACACAGCCGCGTTTCCTGATCTGTGATGAGCCGACAAGCGCGCTGGACGTGTCCATTCAAGCGCAGATCCTGAATATTCTTAAGGATTTGCAGGAACATCTGGGCCTGACCATGCTCTTCATCAGCCACGACCTGCCTGTGGTGCGCCAGATGTGCAATCGGGTTGGTGTGATGAAGCAGGGCAAACTGGTTGAGGTGCAGGACACAGAGACGCTCTTTGCCAAGCCCTCACACCCCTACACGCAAGAGTTGCTGAACCTGATGCCGCACTTGGATCGGCTCTCGAACGAAGGGTTGGATGCGCAAATTGTGGCGTGATGACGGTTTCGCAAGGTAAGACCAATGATGCAGGGCTTGTGGATGTTGCGCAGCAACGCTTTGTGGTGATGGAAAAGGACTTCTTGGGGAGTGACGCTATGCTCGAGCGCAAACCCAGCCGCCTCATTGCCCCTCTGATTTCTGAGGGTGCGGACACTGATGCCCTGATCGGAAAGGCGGTGTTGATCGAAGGCCAATATGTCGGATCCATCATTTCCGTTGGCTTTGACCACATCGTTGGTAAATTACTTACTATCGCTCTTCTGGATCGGTAGGCGCTCACTCCGATGCAGGGACTTATGGTCAGCTTTCTGGGTCAGTCCATCGTCGCGAAAGTGCTGCCCAATGCGCCTTGGAAGCCCGTATCTGAAAAGCTGCGGATGTGGCTCAACACACCGCAGGCGTAAGGCCATAGCGCAGGTTCTGCGCCTGGCTCTTATATTAGCGCTGGACCTCACGATCACGACGAGACACATTCCACCTCATAAGACGACAGAAACGGCGCAATTTGGGGTAGGATGAATTCCCGTAGCATTGAAATTTGACCTTGGGTTATCATGGCGGACGATTTGGACCAAAAAAGATTTCACTTCGATTAAGTCAAAACCAAAATTGAGCAGGGCGAAAAAAGTAGATCGCTGGCCAGGCCGAGGAAACTGCTCTTGAAGCTGAACAGCAGCCGGGATGCGGCATGGGATTTGGAGTGGCTTGAATGTTTCGTGCTGTTCAACTGCATCACCCGCCGTAGGCCCTTCCAAACCTATCGCTCGCTCAAAAAAATCAGGAAGATGTATGTGGGTCACAAGGATGGTGGGGCCCGGTTTGCGGCGCTTTCCCAGCGCATCGCTGATATCCTGCATCCAGATAGCCTCACTCCCCACGGATATGTCCGAACATTTGTGTCACGCGATCAGGATCAGATACTGTCCTCCATGGCCTCAGTGATCGATGTGATTGAGACCCATGGCTACCCCATCTTCATCTATGCTGGTACCCTTCTGGGCCTAGTTCGTGAGGGCAAGCTGATTGACCATGACAATGACTTGGACTTAGCTGTGTTCCTTGGCGAAATCGCAGCGGAGGACGTGCCCGAAATTTGGCTTAAATTCAAGCGTAAACTGGTGGCCACGGGAGTGCTGTCGGATAAGCAGGCGGCGGAAGACAAAGCGATCTTTAGGGTTCAGACTGAAAGTGTCGAAATTGACCTTTTCCCCGCATGGAGCGAGGAGGGCAAGTTCAGTGTCTATCCCTATTGTTTTGGTGAGCTGGACAATAGTGACGTGTTCCCGACTAAGCTGCTTGTGGGTACGGGTTTCAGCATTCCCTGCGACGAAGAGGCATTCCTCTCCCAATGCTACGGCAAGACCTGGCGTGTGCCTGACCCCCGTTTTAAAACTAGCTGGCGTAAGGCCAATAAACGTTTTGGATGCCTGTTGCAGTTCAGTTATGCTCTCAAAACAGACTGACCCTGCGCCGAGCCCGGATCGTTAGGTATCCGATCGACAGCACCCAAAGCATCTGTTCCAATGCGCTGTATGTAGAGATGACGCAGACCACCACAGCATTGCTGGGCATAGATAAATTTATGCCTTTTCTCGAAGACTGTGTAGCCATGATCATATTTCTTCGCAACGGTGAACTCGTCCACTGCTTGATGAGCGGCGCAAAGCCCTCCAAATGTCACATGGCCGCGACCATATCCGGTAGGGGTCGTGGCGTCAAAAGAACTCCCTTCGGTAGAGCCTGTCTGCTTTTGGTATCTCAAACTCGCGGGCATGCAGGTGACCGGTATAGATGGCGGCGGCGATGGTGCCAGGGGCTGAGGCGTCGCCGATGCGTGCAACAGAAGCCACCCCGTTGTCGGCCCATTCGTTTTGTCGCGCCATCAAGGTCCGATAGAGATCATCAATCGGATCGCGGGCTGTCACCATAACGATCGTATTGCAGGCCACGTCGTTTGCCGGGCCGCCTCCGACATGCTCCAGATGGGCGATACCGGATCCTGCACCGAAAAGGGTGTGTTTCTCGAAGATGCGTACAGAAAGATCGCGCAACCTTGCTTCGATCAAACCCTGTTCCAGCGTATGTTCTGTCCACGCGCTTACATTCGGGGTGGGCGTGGCTAGCGCGACCTTGTGTCCATCGGCTACAAGTTTTTCTGCTAGGACTGAGCCCATATAATAACAGTCATCGTCAAAGATCAGAACAGGCCCTGTGACCTGTGCACCCATCATGATATCGTCTGGTGACAGAACGTGCATATCTTCCGAAACCGGGATAGCGCGTGCATGGGATCGCCCGGTACCATCGTGCCGCCACCGGGCACCAGTTGCGACAACAACATGTTCGCAGCCCATTTCGAAAACATGGTCTGGTTCTAGACGACTTTGCAGGAAGGTCTGGCAGTTCACAGCCGATTGGATGTGGTATAACCGGTGTTCGCGCACACGAGCCCAGGCGCTCAGCCCTGGTAGTTGCGACTCACGTGTAACGCGCCCGCCCAGAACATCCCGCGCTTCGGCTAGCGTCACCTCGTATCCACGCCGAACGAAGGTGGCCGCAGCTTCCAATCCAGACGGCCCGCTGCCGACGACCAACACGGATTTGTGATCTGACTTAGGCGGCACAATCTCTGGGTGCCAGCCCCTGCGATGTTCTTCGCCCATGGTAGGGTTCTGCGTGCACCTCAGAGGCACCATCGTAGTGTCTGCTGTTACGCAGATGTTACAACCGATGCATTCCCGGATCGCATCAATCTCACCGCGCTCGATTTTGGTCGGTAGGAAAGGATCGGCGATAGAAGGTCGTGCAGCCCCAATGAAATCCAGAATGCCCCGCTTGACCTGTCTCACCATCGTATCTGGAGAGGTGAAGCGGCCTACGCCGACAACAGGCGTTGGCACCAGTGCCTTGACGAAAGAGACATGTTCTTCCTGATGGGCCTCAGGCCCGAAGCGTGAGGTCACGGAGTCGCGCGACCAGGTCCGCACGTTGACATCCCAAAGATCGGGGATATCGGCGATCATGCCAATGGCGTCTTCGCATTCCGCTTTGTCTTGGACACCGTTGTCATCGCGCAGATCGTCTATGGTAAACCGCAGAGCCACCGCGCATCTATCGCCTACGGCGTCCTTGGTGTCTTCGAGAATTTCCCGGGTGACCCTCAGACGGTTTTCCAAAGATCCACCATATTCATCGGTCCGCGTGTTCAAAAAACGAGACAGGAACTGCCCGTTTAAGTTCGCGCCCTCGCGGCAATAGATGTAGATGATATCAAAGCCCGCCTCTGCTGCCAAAATAGCCGCGTTACGATGCCAGGAGCGGTAGTCACGGATATCGGACAGATCCATCGCCCGGCCTTGTTGGGGGTAGTTGTCCGTAGAGACAGGGATATGTCCAACGGCCAGTGGGGCCTCCCTGCTGTAAAGCCCTGGGTCGCGATGGCCGGGGTGGTTAAGCTGAATGCCTGCCAGTGCGCCGAATTCATGCACGCCGTCGAGCATGGGTCGGTATCTTGCAATGTCGGTGCGATCCCACAAACGGCCTTCGTTCAGCGGGCTCATGTCACCGTTTGGATGGATCTCAGTCTCTTCCGTGTTCACGACGGCCCATCCACCTTCGGCCTTGGTGCGGCGCATAGCCCCCATGGACATGGGATAAGTTGTTCCCATGCCGTTACAATGCGGTACCTGGAAAAATCTGTTTTTGGCGGTGTGCGGTCCGATCTTTACGGGTTCAAATAGGATGTCGTAGCGAGGATCGCGGCTCATTACGTAATTCCTTTGGCTCGGCCCTGTGCTTACACCGAATTAGGTGTCTTACAGCGTACCTGGCGAAGGCCAGTTCTTCAGAGTGTTGCAACGACTTCCCCTGCGGCTCTCTCACCACTCATGTAGGCGCCGCTGCACAGCATGATATAGCCCCCAGCGGTTGCTTCGCCTGCAAAGAAAATGCGGTCCCCCACGGCTTTTGAATAATCCGCGCGTGCGCTATACTGACCGGGTCGAACAGCGGCATAGGCACCCAAAGTCATTGGGTTCTCGGCCCAATCGGTCAGGTGCCCTTTGACAAAATGTTTGCGGGCCTTGCTTCCGACCATCTTGACCACTTCACCAAGCGCAAAATCAACTGCAGCATCTGTCCCAGCGGCAGACAGTTCCCAACCAAACTTGCCGCCAACAAAGCCGAACATGTGATTGAAATCGAATGGCCACGTGATGAAGTAAATCGCTTCTGCGGGAACCTCATTCGGGATGTCGTAGACTAGGTAAGAGTTGCTGGGCAGACCAAATTTTTCACCGTCGAATTGCAAGGACACTTTTGTCAGCAAGCCCATGGGCAGGTTGCTGATTGCGTCCTGCTTCCATTCCGGCAATTCTGGTGTGAACCGGATGTTACCTGCACTCAGAACGCCTGGGGAAACGGTAATGATGCACGCCTTGGCTCGTATCGTTCCGTCTGGCGTTGTGAGGCTAACACCATCGCCGCTCCAGTCGATCAGCGTGACTGGAGAATTTAATTTTACTGGGACATCGTTGGCCAGCGTGGAAACAAGGGTGCCGTAGCCTTCCTTTATCATGTGCCGGTTAGGCGTAGATCCATAATTCCACCAGTCAAAGATTGACAGATCCTCAAAGTCTGCACCAAATCCCATGGGCGCCATCCACGTCTGGCTTAAAGCTGCAAAGGGACGGTTGAGGAAATCATCGGGCATGGCTTCGGTCCATGGGATGTCGACACCTTTGCGACCTGCAGCGTTTAGCGCACTGGTCATCTCGCTCCAGGTCCTGCCGTACTGGTTTACTTCCGCACTGCTCGCTCTTCGGTCGCCCATGTAGAGCGTCTCCGGCATGCTCGCCATACTGCGCATTTCATAGTCGCCTGTTTGCGCCATCGTCAGGAGGTCGAAATTTTGTGGCCCCATCACGTTGAAACAGCCGTGATCGTAGGGCACGCCAAACGTTTCGCTCTCTGTGTAAGCCCGTCCGCCGACGCGATTTGCGCCTTCCACCACGACAACAGACCTGCCATCCGCCATAAGCTTGCGAGCGGCCGCCAGGCCTGCCGCGCCTGCACCTATGACTACGACATCGGGATTTGGTGGGATAGACTGAGCCATTACAGGCAAGGCAGCTGCTGCCGTAAGGCCAGAAAGGACAGTTCTACGGGTCATGGCGGATCTACCATCGGTGTGCATCTTAGTTATGCTCCCCATGCATTAGCATGTCTGGAAACCAGTGGACTTACGGCTGTCGTAAAGTGTTTCGAAGTTCGAGGCTGCTTGGAACTATTCAGTCTTTAGCGGAATTACGCAGTATTGAGCGGTTTTCCCAGTGTTCTAGCCTTGGAAATCACTAACCTCATTCAGAAGCGTCCGTCCGGCATGTGGGACTTTGGATGCAGTACCGTTTCACCATCCTCGATCTTATTGTCTATAATCTCCAGAATTTGGGGCTGGATATTCTGGACTTCTGGCTTGAATACTCCGCATTTCGATAGCTGATATCGCACGTCAATGGTGGGCCCGAGATGCTGCATCGCCAGCCTCACAGATGTCACATCCCGCGTTCTGCGGTGTGCGGTGCCCGTCATGATCCCCGATAAAAGTCGAACGTGGCGACGCGGTGTTGGCTCCAGAACACGCAGGTAAAATCCGTCCCGTTCCAGCATGTCCTGTTCCGCGATAAAAATCTTGCCGGCACTTGTGGTGACCAGCCCTTCGGTCTTGTAGACAAACTTACGGCGACTGATTGGGTCTTTGACGCGATCTATGGTTTTGCTGAAAACGCGCCCTCGATGCCGGTGCAAGCTGACCAGTGACCTGATTACCATGTTGGGCCAGCCGAAAGAGTAGGAATAGGACGCATACCACCCAAGGTATTTCCAGAGGTTCTGGTTCATTGTAGGCAGTCGCTGTTCCAGATCTTCTGCCAGCCATCCGCTTCCGACACCCTTTTTTAGTCGCGCGAAATGCACGTCGATGAATGCTTCGAATTCGTGCTCAGACAAGAACAGATCGGCTTCCTTGACGCCAAGAACTTCGCAGATACGCATTAGATTGTACCGAGACGGTAGATACGTTCCATTCAGGTAGCGGCCAAATTGCTGGCGGTTGATCCCAGTCCTGCGACAAACGTCCGCCACAGATCGATGTGCACTGCACAAGATCTTCAAATTCCGCGCAAAGTCTAGATTGCTTGGTGATGTCGCGGGGGCACGTGTCATGGAAGTTCGGGCCTTTTGGCTTTGATATTCTAGTGCGACGCTGCCGCTCATACTGGTAATGCTTTGATTATTCGCGACATAGCGCCCGATCCCGTCGAGAAAACACAAACCGCTAAAATATGCGTAGGTTTGCATAAGTCTGCACAGTTCTCAACCAAGTACATAGCCGTGACATTTCTGCTGTCCGAGGCGCGTCTCATTCGACAGAACATCAAAACATCACTTATGATTCAGGTTCCTGAGCCAAGCAAGATCGGCAGTCGATAACAGCAACGATCTATATTGAACGAAGTGCGGAGTGCATTGTGATGACATTGATGACGGAACATGAACGGGACTTGCCGTTGTTCAGCTTTGTCATCCTCGCCGACACACACATCACTTATGAAAACGGCAGCACGGTTGATCAGTTGACCAGCCGGACTGTGTCCGCGAAATTCGATGCTTTGCTAGACAAGGTCGATGAATTGGCACCTGACTTTATCATCCATCTTGGTGACGTGTCCCATCCTTCACCCCTGTCTGATGATTACGGTGAAGCGGCGCGCACGTTTTTCGAACAAACGGCGCGGATCGGGGTGCCGTGGCATCTCGCCCCCGGCAATCACGACGTTGGAGAAAAGTTACACAAGGCGTTACCCAATCTTGACCCAGAAATTTCGATCACAGAACGAAACATAGCGCAGTTCCAGGAACACTACGGAGCGCAGTTTCACAGCTTTGAGCACAAGGGATGCGCGTTCTTTGTCGTAAACGCAATGCTGTTCAATTCGGGGCTTCCATCAGAGCAGGCACAATGGATCTGGCTAGAGGCCGAATTGGCTAAAAATGCGGGGAAACGATTGTTTTTATGCTCGCATTACCCGCTGTTTTTGTGTGATGAAAACGAGCCAGAACACTATGATAATATTGGGCAGCCTGCGAGAACGCGCCTGACTAACTTGATGCGCAGCCACAAGGTTGAAGCTTGTTACAGCGGGCATGTGCATAACTTCTTCTACAACCGCATCGATGACACGCATCTGGTCACGTTGCCCTCAACTAGCATCATGCGCCACGACTATCTGGAACTTTTCAGGTCACCGCCTGAAAATCGTGAGATGGGACGATATCACCCCGCAAAATCGGGTTTCCTGTGGGTTGATGTGTATCCGGACAGTCATGTGCCACACGTAATCCGCCAAAACGCACCCGACACCCGTCATACCCACTCATGGCGGCCCAAGGGGCCAATGCCCGTGATGGATTTGCGCATGCCTTGGTGTGATCGCCAGGAGGTGGCCAGCCCGTGGGGTGCTGAGATTTTTGAGCGCAAGCGCGTGCGCAACGACTATCCCCTTTCCGCTTTGTGGGAAATGGGCATTCGCGATCTGCGTATCCCGGTTTCTGATCTGGAAGACGTCGACACGTCCAAGCGCGTTCGCGATTTGGTTGCATTGGGACACCGATGCACTGTCGTGATGTTTGGCCTCCCAAAAGCCGAACGCCGTGCGGTTCTGGAAGCAAACTGTGATATCGTGGACAGCCTTGAGGTCGTCGCTCTGCAAAACGTGATGGAAGAGATGGCTGATGCGCTGTCGGAGTTGCGAAAGACATTTGGCAAACCGATCTTTCTCAACCCCGTTCATGCCGAAGTGCAGGGGTATACTTCGGCGCATGGCATACGCCTTGATTGCCCGCTGGATATCGAATGGCTTGATCGGGTCTCGTACCTTTGCCAGACCGTCGACGGCTTTGTTGTCGGAGTTGGCCAGGATGTCGACCCAATCGAAGGCTTTGATCTTGCACAAAATATCTTTGAGCCACGCAACAAGTCCTTTGCGCTGCATATCCAGAACGTGGGCATGTACCGCACAACCGTTCCCACCAGCACCGTGGCCCGCAATCGTGAATTGAACCGCGTAGCCGAAGCCGTCATTCTGGCCCGCCTGCATCCGGAAATGTCTGTCATACTGGACAACTTTGTCGAATTGGATCGCGGCTATTTTCACTGTTTCGGCTTGGTGGATCGGACCTACAATCCGCAAGCCGGCAGCTACCTGATGACCCGGCTGGATGCGAGTTTGCCGTCTTCTTTTGCGCAGGTTCTGCCCTATGCCATGAACGGATCGCGCATCATCAAAATGACAACAGATGACGGCAGCTGGAGCTTGCTGCTGTTGCCGGAAGCGGACGTGAAAAAGGGGCAGGTCGCGGATGTATTACCGACAGAAACTGTGACGACGTTTGGCGAAAGCCTCGACCTGGTCACGGGCGCCACAGAACAAGGTACTCTGGAAGATTTCATATCCGGGAACCACTGGCCTTTGATCAACCCGACGCTTTTCTTTGCTGCGGAGGGCAGCGACACGGCCGCGACACTGATTAGCGCGGCAGGCCGATGAGCCGCCGCCCTACACTATATGGAAACCGGCAAGCTGTTTCGGCAGGGCATTACCTCGCGGCGGCGGCGGGGCATGATATCCTTGAGGCTGGCGGCAATGCCATTGACGCAGGCTGTGCCGCTGGTATGGCGCTTGGCGTTCTGCATGCAGACGAAGTGGATTTCGCAGGCGTTGCGCCAATCATCATTCGCATGGCGGATGGTGAGGTCGTTACCATTGCCGGGCTGGGCCATTGGCCCAAATCGTTCCCCGCCGATCTGTTCATGCGCGACCATGACGGCCTATTGCCAACGGGCATCTTGCGCACGGTTGTTCCCGCCGCACCTGACGCGTGGATCACGGCGCTAAAGGCCTATGGGACCATGAGTTTTGGTGAGGTTGCTCAGGCGGCTATCGAGTACGCGCGTGACGGGTTTTCCGTGTTCCAGTACCTGGCCTCCGCCTTCAAGGCCGGAGAGCAGAACATTCGCAAATGGCCCAGCAATACGAAGGTTTTTTTGCCTGACGACAAGCTGTTGCGTGTGGGGAATCGGTTCGTGCAAACCGATCTGGCGGCGACCATCCAGTTCATGGCGGATGAAGAAGCCGCAGCGGCAAGCAAAGGGCGCGAGGCCGGTTTGGAAGCCGCGCGTGCGGCATTCTACAAGGGTGACATCGCAGACCGGATTGTCGCGCATATGGAAGAGTATGGCGGTTATCTGTCCCGCGATGACCTGGCCAATTACCAAAGCCAGGTCGGACCACCCACAAAGGGACGCTGGCGCGACTTTGATATCTTCACCTGCGGACCGTGGTGCCAGGGCCCGACCCTGATCCAGTGTCTGACATTGATCGAAAGGCTCGGCCTCAAGGACATGTCGCGTGCGGATGGCGAATACTATCACCTGCTGATTGAGGCGATGAAATGCGTGTTTGCGGACAGGGAGTATTACTATGGCGATCCCGATCATGTGGACGTCCCGCTAGACTGGCTTCACTCTGACGAGAACGCCCAGGCTTGGGCGGCGCGCATTTCTACCAAGGAAGCCATGCCCGATTTGCCGGTCCCGAACCGTATCAACTCCCCCATGGAACTCACCCCGACACCGGGCATTCCAGATCGTGATCCTGATACGTCCTACCTTTGCGTCATTGACCGCCACGGCAACGCGTTTTCGGCCACGCCTTCAGATGGGGGTTTCCGGTCGCCTATGGTCGAGGGATTGGGGATCATACCATCGCCGCGTGGCATGCAGTCACGGCCTGACCCCAGCCATCCAAGCGGTGTGGGTCCGGGCCGCCGTCCGCGCCTGACGCCGAACCCAGCAATCGCGCTTCGCGATGATGGGACGGTCGTAACGCTGGGCGCCCCGGGGGGAGACGCGCAGGTGCAGGCCATGCTGCAGGTTCTTCTGAATATCTATCACTGGGGCATGGACGTGCAGGAGGCCATCGATGCCCCTCGCGTGATCACTCACAATTTTCCATCGTCGTTCGCCCCCAACAACTACTTCCCGGGGTATGTGAGCTTCGAAAGCCGTCTGGACCCGACCGTGCAGGCCATCCTTCAGCATCGTGGACACAAGCTGGATTATTATCCTGACTTCACTCGTAACTGCGCGGCGGTAGAGCTGATCGCTTCGGATCCAAACACCGGCTTTCTGCGGGCTGGCGCCGACCCGCGCCAGCCGGCTTATGCCATTGTGCGTTGACGGGCTTGGAACCCCTCAGGCTGGGAGGAAGAACAAGACGGGCGGGTTGGGGCCTTTAGCGTCGGCGCGTTCGTATAGAGCATCTTGAATGAACATGTCTCTCTTTTGTCCGGTTATCAGAGAGATCAGTTTCCCTTCGTGCCGTAAGGTATCCTGATCTAATGCGCCACCTTCGGAACAGATCGCTTCATTTTCCGAAATCAGCATCACGCGTCCATCTGTATGCCTAGCAGAAATGATCCGTGTATTGCCCGCAACATGGTACGTCAGCCCTGTTAGGTCAGACGGTAAAAGAGCATTCATGCTTGTGAGCATTCGGCTACCGTCTTTGGGATTGTAGAAGCGATCCACCAAACCCTGACATCCGCAATACCCGCGGTCCAGTTCGACGAAGTTATCAATCACAATCGATACTTCGGGATGCGCACGTGCCAAGAATGCCGCTTCAGCGGTGCGTGCAATTTCTGCGGCTTCGCTCATGGTTTCGTTGTGTTTGGTGCCCCAGACCATGCCGACGCTGGGAACGTGCACCTGAGCCTTGAAGCCTGTGCCGTCCAAGCAATCCAGAACGGCGGCAAGACCATCGAAGGGGGCCGTGTCGCGTGGGAGGCCAAATACAAACCCGTCGACCGTTCCGCGCAGTTCGGGTTGCGCCATCACCCGGTCCAGTTCATCCGTCAAATCCGCGTGCAAACCGTGATGCGTTGTCCAGCCTTGCACTTCAGGACGCACCGCGTTGAAGAAGATCTCGAACCTCCCCGCTCTCCGCAAATTGGACAGGTCAGAGACAAAGGCAGTCCACTCTTTCAGAATGCCGATCACCTCCACAGCTTTGATGCCATCTGCATGATCTTTGATCGCAGCAAGCCGGGTGGCAGTCGGAAGGCCGTAAGAAACGACGGTGAACCTGTGGCCCAATGCCGTGAGTTGCTTCACTCGGTGGGACACGCGGGGTTTCAGCAGATCAGAAATCGGAATGCGCAGATCGGTGACGCCCATCTCCCACAACGCGGCCAAAGGATAATCATTGCGCACTTCCTTACGCTCGAAAATCTCCAACCCCCAGGCACAGGGAATGTCGGTGTCTTCGCACCAAGGCAGACGTAGATCCATCGAGACCGTGCTTCCCGCGCTCTTCCAGGAATGCGTCCGATAGGGCAGCGTCGTGCTGGATCGAACGAACTGCGGCACATGCGTTTCGGCATAGACATCCACCCACAAGAAACCCAGTTTGGCTGGGTCAAAACTCCCCATGTCGCGGGTCGGGCACGAGCTGAAAAGTTCCATGTAGTCGGTGCGCAGGATGCTCGCGGAGGGCAGAACGGTGTGATGCAACCCGTCGAGATAGTCATAAAAGAAATTGTGCACGTGCCCGGCAAAGTACCCCTCGACACCGTGCTTTTGCAGCAAGTTGATCAAACGGGAGCGTCCGGGCTCTTCGATGTTATCGTAGTAATCAGGCTCATCGCGGTCAGCTAGGTAAAGGGGATAATGCGTTAGCACGAAGATGCGTTTGCCTTTGTGATCCCCCAATGTCTGCTTAAGCCATGTCCACTGTGCCTCTTCTTCTTCGAAACCAGAATTCACAAGCAGCGTGTTGAGCACAACGAATAAGCAGCCGCCATGCTCAAAACTGTAGCGATCGGGCCCGTGCATTTTCTGGTATTTTGCGATTGTTTCGCTGGTGATGGACACGCGATCATCCCGATATGGCAGGGCTTTGTGGAGCTTTTCGCCAATGTCATGATTGCCGGGAACTACGTAATACGGCATTGGTAGCTTCTTTGTGACTTCGTGGAACATCCGGGCGGATGCCTCTTGCACATCAGAGGTCGGCACGGGATCAGCCATATCGCCCAAATGCACGACGAAGGCGGGGTTCATGGCGGCAACCCGTTTGATGGCTTCTTCATAAAGAACCGTCAGCTTTTCAGTTGCGTCGTTGGCCCCTACTTCGGATTTCACGTCAACGGTCAAATGAGAGTCTGTGATGACTGCAAAGCTGAATAGAGGGGGTTCTGGGGTGTCCATCATGTCAATATTTTTGCTCATCAACTGAAAGTTCCCGCTTGTTCGCATAGCGCGCTATGCCATGCGTTTTACGAGACCATGTACGAATGCAAATTGAACACTCCTGCGCGGCCTTGCGCATAATGCAGCAGTTTTGGCATGTGAAGGTGCCGCAAGGCACCTTCAGTGATCTTCCTACATTGGTATAGCTTTGGCCCTGCGACGTAGTCATATTTTTGAAACTTAAGCCAGATCCGGCAGTTGATGCTTTAACGTCTCCAACACACTTAAGTGAGCATTGTTCGTGAAGGGCTCCTAAGACGCAGATTGTTTCCAGCGCTGAGGCGAGGGATACGCAACTTCCACGCGCAGAAACTCAAGGTCCGGACACGTGGCAAGAAACCCAGATGAACCATTGACCTGCCTTAAAGAGCCGTGGCAAGCACTGACTCCCTCTCAAATCCTTAAACTCTAAACAAGGTTAAACTGTGACATTGATGCGCTTGAGGGCGCTCAGGGAAGTGCTGCTGACTGATAAAAAGTGCTCCACAAGCGGAACATTTAGCCAGATACTATTGGTTAAAACGCGAGAGGCGCCGGGTTGGCGAGTTGTAGGCCATCGCGTAAATCATAAGAACCAGGACGCGTCCCAAGAACCATTGCGTGGGTACTTTAAGAACGTCGTCAGCTGCCATCTTAGAAAGGGTGGTCACTGCCAACGTATGCCAAGCGAACTATCTCAGAACCAAGGGTATTTTGCCGTTCTGACAAATGTTCAAACAAATACGTACGCCGCATTCCTTGAATGCACTTCATTTAAAGATCTATGGCTATAGCTTTGGTGCACTTGCGAGTCTGTACTTGGGAAGCTTGGCCAGTGCAGACTTTAGGGCATCGCCCCAGCCTTCTGAAATCTCCCGGAAATACTCATCATCGGCCTCAAACCGCGATCGTGTTCCAGCTTTGAAACTGTCTTCCCGGTAAATCAGAAGGTCCAGTGGTGCGCCGACAGACAAGTTGGCTTTGATTGTAGAGTCGAAACTGACCAACAACAGCTTCACCGTTTCGGCGAAGCTCATTTCAGGATCGAAGGCACGCACCAGTATGGGCCGGCCATATTTTGTTTCCCCGATCTGGAAAAATGGGGTTTCGTCGCTGGCCTCAATGAAATTGCCTTCCGGGTAAATCAGGAATAGCCGGGACTGGCCGCCCTTGATCTGTCCCCCCAGAATAAGTGTGGCATGGAACGCGCTGTCGGCTTGCTGGCCTGCCTTGCCGTGTTGGTCAATCACCTGATTCAGGGTTTCGGCCACCAATTGGGCGGCCTGAAACATTGTAGGTGCCTCAAGCATTGAAGGCGTGCGTTCCTCGGGCGCCTTGGTGCGTTCTTCCAAAAGGCTGATCGTCGCCTGGGTGGTTGCAAGGTTGCCCGCTGCCAGCAACGTGAGTGAGCGTTCCCCCTCAACTGTCCAGTTGAACATCTTGTTGAAGGTGGAAATGTTGTCGAGGCCGGCGTTGGTGCGCGTGTCAGACATGAACACAATCCCACTGTTCAGTCGCAGGCCCACAGCATAAGTCATCGACGTCTCCGTTACTGCTGTGCGACCTGCAACTGAACCGTCAGCTGCTCACCCGCTTGCCCAAGCCTGCTTCCTATTACCGGGGCGGCCTGCGAATAGTCCAGACCAGTCGCAACGCGGACGTAGCGGTCATCGGGGCAAATCCCGTTCGAGACGTCAAAGCCCACCCAGCCCAGTCCATCCATGTGCACCTCGGCCCAGGCATGGGTTGCGTCCTGCAATTCTACTTCGTTCATCATTAGATAGCCCGAGACATAGCGCGCGGGCAGCCCAATCTTGCGGGCGCATGTGATGAAAATATGCGCGTGATCCTGACAGACGCCGCTGCCTGCCTCAATAGCGTCTTCAGCACTCCAATCAGGTTGGGAACTGCCAACCTCATACCGCACACGGTCCCGAATAAGAGCGGACAGGGCGTGCATCTGTGCCAGCATTTCGCCACTGGGCAAGGCTTTCACCAGTTCGGCCACACCGCGCCCTGGCTTGGTCTGTGCCGTGCCGCGTTGGAAAAGCCACAAAGGCGCAGACCCAGCATGGCGACCTAAGACACCGTTAATGTCGTCAACCTCGACCACGCCGTCTGAGATCAGAGAAATACTATGGGTGTTGGGGTCAAAGCTGATCAGCTCTACTGTATTGCGGTGGTAATCTTCAAAGCTAAGCTCTTTGCGACCATTGACCACTTTTGTGTGCCAACTGATGATTTTCTGATTTCGAAAAGATTTGGGTGTCTTGCGCAGTTGCTGCAGGCCATAGGGCACAGGCGCGTCGAAATCGTAGCGGGTTTCATGCTTAATATGCAACTTCATGGGTTACTCGTAAAACCGATAGTCAATTTCAATCTGGTGGCTGAGGTTGCCAAGATCGTTGAGAAAATTCTCAATGTACTCGTGCAGTCCAAAGTCAAAAATATCCTCGATCGTGTTGTTGAGGTATTTTTCATAAAGCTGGCTGGACGCATCACAGGATGGGCCCGCAAAACCGTAGTCTTTCTTCAGGTAAGACAGGTTTTCCTTCATCTTTCTGCAACAGAAATTCAGGCTGCGGGGCATGCGTTCATCGAGGATCAGAAATTCAGCAATTTCTGACGGTGTGGTTTTACGCCCGTGGGTCATACGGTAGCCACCCCCTGCCCCGACAGAGCGAAGGATACTTTCCCATTGAATGTTGTCGAGCGATGATCCAGCCGAAAAGGCTGTGGGCAGGAGTACGTAATACTTCACATCCAGTATTCGTCCAGTGCTGTCGGCACGCTCGATGAAGTTGCCGATCCGGGTGAAATCAAAAATGTCATTGCGCAGCATGGTGCCTAAGATCGCCCCGCGCACATGCGCGGTCTTCTGGCGAATTAGGTCCAGAATGCCAGGCAAGTCGCGTTCATTCACACGACGTTTCGTGGCGGCATCTACTTCCATCCAGGTGCTGTTGACCGCGCTCCACACATCATGAGTCAGTGCTGTACGCACAAGTCGCGCACTGTTTCGCGCCTGTTTGATCGCGGATTTGATCGAAGACGGGTTATCGCCATCCCGCAAGACCCAGTCTACGGCATTTTCCTTGCTGATCTCTTCGTATTTCTGAAGATACCCATCAAGAACACCAGTTGTTTTCAGGACTGATCCCCATTCCTCGACTGAGTTATGGGTACGCGTCAGCGCCATTCTTTGTCCAGTTTCCAGCAGCCTTGCTGTATTTTCTGCGCGCTCTAGATACCTTGACATCCAGAACAAACCGCCCGCCGTCTTTCCCAGCATATTAGTCCTCCAGCACCCACGTATCTTTCGTCCCGCCACCCTGGCTGGAATTTACGACCAGTGACCCTTTCTTGAGCGCCACACGCGTCAGACCTCCAGGCGTGATTTTAATCCCTTCTGGTGAGACGAGAACGAAGGGGCGCAGGTCGACATGTCGGGGCGCCAGACCGGATCGCGCAAAGATAGGGACAGTCGACAACGAAAGCGTGGGTTGTGCGATGTAGTTTGCCGGGCGGGATTTGAGCTTGGTTCGGAAGGTTGCGATTTCCTTTTTACTGGCCGTGGGGCCTATCAGCATCCCGTAGCCGCCTGAGCCATGCACCTCTTTCACAACAAGATCTTTGAGGTTGTCGAGAACATAAGACAGAGAGACTGGATCGCTGCAACGCCATGTAGGTACGTTTTGTAGCAGCGGTTTTTCACCCGTGTAGAATTCGACGATCTCGGGCATGTAGGAATAGATTGCCTTATCATCTGCGATCCCAGTACCGGGTGCATTGGCAATGGTGATCCCTCCGGCACGATACACATCCATGATCCCTGGCACACCTAAAGCGCTGTCGGGGTTAAAGTTCAGCGGATCGAGAAAGTCATCATCAACGCGCCGGTAAAGCACATCAATCGGGCGGTACCCCCGCGTTGTTCGCATGCAAACGCGCCCGTCCACCACACGCAGATCATGTCCTTCGACCAGCTCTACTGCCATTTGATCGGCGAGAAAGGCGTGTTCGTAGTAGGCGGAATTGAAAACTCCTGGGGTCAACACGGCAACTGTTGGTTCCCCCTCGGCACAGTCAGGCGCGCAGGCGGCCAGTGATTGTCGCAGGTTCTTTGGATAGTCGGACACGTTGCGGACGTTGGTGGCGCTGAAAAGTTCAGGAAACATCTTCAGCATGGTTTCCCGGTTTTCCAGCATATAGCTGACCCCAGAAGGGGTGCGCGCGTTGTCTTCAAGGACGAAGAATTCATCTGGCCCAGTTCGTACCAGATCGACGCCCACGATATGGGTATAGACCTGGCCGGGTGGTGATACGCCCAGCATCTGGGGGAGGAACGCTTCGTTGCCCGCGATCATCTCTGCCGGGACGCGGCCCGCACGTATGATTTCCTGACGGTGATAGATATCGTGGAGGAAGGCGTTGATCGCGCGCACACGCTGTTCAATGCCGCGTTCGAGACGTTGCCATTCGCGACCGGATATCACCCGTGGCACGATGTCGAATGGGATCAGCCGCTCCTCGGCCTCGGCCTTGCCATAGACGTTAAAGGTAATTCCTGTGAGTCGAAACACCTCTTCGGCTTCACGCTGTTTCGCCCTGAGCCGAGACACGTCTTCTGCGTTGAACCAGCGGCCGATTTCTTCGTACGCAACGCGAAGCGAGCCGTTGTCGCTGAACATTTCATCAAAGTAGTCATTCATGCGGAAACTTTGACTAATAACAGCGAATTTTCAAGGCGTATTAAACCCGAGTGCGTTCTCGATGGTCCAGAATGGTCAAATTCAGTGCATCATGAGTTTCGGCCGTGGCTTAGTTTTCTAACACGACGATGCACAAGTTTTTGGCTAAACAGGATTGCAATCCCCGGTCGCTTCACTCCGCACATACTTGGTTGACCAAGGCAGTCATTGGTAAAACCTGCCAACCTATGAACGTCGCTAATCCCTTGGCACAAACACTCGGGTCATTTTGATGCCATCAAGCCCGATCAACGGGACTGTTGCGTTAATGGTCGTCGCAAGGGTTGGTGCTTTTGAAAGCGTTTGATCATGCGGTTGCGAACAATTGCGCAATGAATGCGATCTCGCCTTGAACGCCTGGTTGCTTGTGATGGATGTGGCCGCGTTTGATCGTTCTGATGGTTTCGATGCCGCTCAAGGTCGATTTGGCTGATCGTAATGAGCGAAAGCTTTGCCGGTAGCCGAGGAGCCGCTTCATGGCAGCGTGATCGCTTTCGATCCGATTATTGCGCCACTTTCGGTCGATGTGGCGGATGCTGTCAAAATGCGGGTCATAGCGGTGGTTAATCTCGCGGATAACACGGGCGTAGGCCTGCGCTTTGTCAGTGCAGATCGTGACAGGCCGATGCAAGCGCACCCGTTCGATTGCCTTATTCAGAAAGGCTTTGGCGGCCTTCGCATCCCGCCGTGCGGTCAGGCGGAAATCGATCATCTGCCCGTTCGCATCCACAGCGCGCCAGAGGTAGCGCCACTTCCCTCCGACGCGGATGTAGGTCTCGTCCACGTGCCAATCGACACTAGCCCGCCGGAGATGCTTTTCCGTACGTTTGGTCAGTTCCGGGCCAAATTTCTGCACCCAACGATACACCGTGGAGCGATCAACCGCGACATCGCGCTCGGACAGCAGATCGACAACATCCTGATAAGACAGTGGATACCGCAGATACCAACGCACCGCACACAGAATGACCTCTTTCGGAAAGCGATGATGTTTGAAGGGGGATTTGCGCGGCATGGCTAACCTCAAAAGTAACCATCTTGCTGACATGCTCGCTTAATAAAAAAGTCCCAACTTTTTTCATGACGGATGGTCAGCGCTGGGATGTTTCAGTGTCGGGATTGTGCCAG
This sequence comes from Roseovarius sp., assembly GCA_963691795.1. Lineage (GTDB taxonomy): Bacteria > Pseudomonadota > Alphaproteobacteria > Rhodobacterales > Rhodobacteraceae > Roseovarius. The sequence goes on along the minus strand of OY829373.1, from coordinate 851,725 downwards.
ACCTCGATGTCGATGCGCGGCAGGGGTGGCCGACCAAGGATCGCGTCGCTCAGTTTCTCAGCAATCATGATCGTGGGTGCGTTGGTATTACCGTTGGTGACAAATGGCATGATTGAAGCATCCACCACGCGCAGAGCGGCGAGTCCGTGAACACGCCCGACAGCATCTACAACAGCGCCACGATCTGTTGCAGGCCCCATGCGTGCCGTACAGGAGAGGTGCCATTGCGTGTTGATATGACTGTTCAGAAGTGCATTGAGATCAACATCCGATTGCACGGCGGCACCGGGGAAAATCTCTTCCCCTTTGAGGCCTGAAAATGCAGGCTGATCTACAAGTTCCCGGATCAGTCGGATTCCTTTCAGAAGTAGTGCACGATCTCTATCATCTTGCAGGTAGTTCACTTGGATGCGCGGTGGATCATCTGGGGAGGGTGATCGCAACTCGATGCTGCCCCGGCTATGGGCACGCATCAGTCCGACATGAATTTGAAAGGCGTGTTTCTGCAGCGGTTCCCAAGTTTGATCATCGACGGCAATGGGCGAAATGATGAGTTGCAGATCGGGATAAGGCACCCCGGGTGCGGACCGCACACAAGCCACGGCCTCAAACAAGTTTGACGTCACGATACCGCGCCGGGCCACGAGCCATTCCAAGCCCGCCGCAAGCTTGGCCAGGGGTCTTGTTTTAGGCCATAAGGACACCGGTTGCAGGCAGTCATATTTCAGCACGAAATCCGGGTGATCGTTAAGGTTCTGCCCTACCCCAGGCAGATCATGGCGTAGCTCGATGCCCATATCCTTCAGATGATCCGCTGGACCGATGCCAGACAGCATAAGCAGATGTGGAGAGCCGACTGCGCCCGCGCTAAGAATGACTTCCTTGGCGGCACTTGCCGTGACGGTTTGGCCGTTCTGGTCCTTATAAATGACACCGGTTGCGCGGTGCCCGTCGAATGTCAGTTTCTGGGCTTGTGCTTGGGTCGATATTTTCAGATTGGGCCTTTGCCTTGCGGGATCCAGATAGGCCTTTGCGGTGCTCCAACGTTCACCTTTGTAGACGGTGCGGTCAGAGACACCAAAGCCCTCCTGACAATAGCCGCTGATATCGCGGGTCTCCGGGTAGCCCGCCTGCTTGCCTGCCTTGATGAAGGCCAACGTCAGAGGGTCTTTTGGCTCGGCGCGATGAACGTGTAAGGGGCCATCACTGCCTCGGAAATCGTCCAGCCCACCGCCATATGTCTCCATCTTCTTGAAGTATGGAAGGACACTCGCGTATCCCCAACCTTCGCAACCTGCTTGCTGCCACCCATCGTAATCCAGCGCGTGACCGCGGATGAAAACCAATCCGTTGATTGAAGAAGAGCCACCCAGCGTTTTACCGCGGTCATGTTGGAGCCGGCGACCGTTGAGCTGTGGCTCTGGCTCACCCTGAAATGCCCAATTGTGTTTTGTGTCTTTAAGGTTCGACAGGACGGCCGCCGGCATCTTCAGGGACAGCGCGGTGTTTTCAGGGCCGGCCTCTAGCAGAAGGACACGGTTTGTCGGTTGGCTAGACAAACGGTTAGCGAGAACGCATCCGGCCGACCCGGCGCCAACGATGATGTAGTCAAATTCCATTACCGTGCTCTTCCGTCAGGCCGGATCTGAGCGATGTGTAGAAAGACATCGCCTCTGGGGCTCTGAGTGTAACCCAATACCAGAAGAAGGCGTAGATTGTTTGGTTTAAAAATGCACTGTAATGTCAGGTTCAGCTCTCCACCGTTTGGTTTCCAACCTTACTGTAGTAGTTCGGCAGATCCCCAATCCGGCACTATCGTTAAACACTGATTTTATATAATAAATACGAAATTTTATCTATTTGGATAGTATGTGGCATACGAAAGATCTCGTCCCTACACGGATCCGTATACCATAAATCAAGGCCTTTCTTGCTAGTCGTTATTAGCTCGTGAACTAGCATTTAAAGGCTGCCAGAATGTCTGGAAATCCGAAGCTTCAGATCAACTCTGATGCAACTGATCTCGAAATGGCTGAAGCCATTTTTGGCGATGGTATTGAAGTTGTTTCAGCGTCTTACACAGGTGGCGTTTCTGCATCGGGCATTTACCAAAATGGGGATACTGACGCGCCCGACATCACACCGGCTGATAAAGGCGTGATCCTGTCCACGGGCAAGGCGAGCGACGTAACATCTGGCGGCGATGACGTGAATGTCAAACCGTCAACAACCACAGAACATGAGACAGACGGGGACAGCGATCTAGACAGTGTTTCCGGGCAAACCACATATGATGCCGCGATCTTAGAAGCCGAGTTTGTACCCGAGGGCAGCACTCTGACCATGCAGATCGTGTTTTCGTCCGAAGAGTATCTTGAATACGTGAACAGTGGATTCAACGACGCCGTTGGCATTTGGGTCAATGAAGAACCTGCAGAACTTATGGTTGGCTCCGGCGCTGTCTCGATTGACAATATAAACGATAGCCAAAACGCAAACCTATATCGCGACAACTCTCAAAATGACGACACCTTCAACACGGAAATGGACGGTTTTACCGTAACCTTGACGCTGAAAGCAGTCGTCAATCCAGGCGAAATCAATACCATCAAGATTGGAATCGCAGATGGAGGGGATAGTGCCTACGACAGCAACCTTCTAATCGCGGGTGACAGCTTTCAAACCGCCCTCGTTGCAGGAGACGACAACATTGAAGTCGAGCGGAACTCACAAGTTACGGCAAATCTTCTTGAAAACGATACGTCGAGCGCAAGCAGCATCCTGACCATCACTCACATCAATGGACAGCCTGTTAGCATTGGCGACACTGTTGAACTGGCCTCAGGGGAAATCATCGAGCTTACCGATGACGGTATCATTCTTCTAAGTTCGGGCGTTGATCTAGGTACCACCGTTTTCTCCTATACGGTGGAAGACGGAGCCGGCAATACAGATGTTGGTTTTGTCAATCTCACAACCGTGCCGTGCTTTGTTTCAGGTGCCCGTATTGTAACCGACACAGGACCCAGACCGGTAGACGCATTAAGTGTGGGCGATCGTGTGCTGACTAAGGATCGTGGCTATCAGGCAATACGATGGATCGGAACCTCTGAGCGGATTGCTCAAGGAAAAGACGCGCCTGTGGAACTAGCTGCCGGTACTTTAGGTGCCAAAGAGGCGTTGCGAGTGTCACCGCAACATTGCCTGCTTATCCGCTCTCCAATGGCTGAACTGTTTTTCGAGGACTACGAAGTGTTTGCGCGAGCAAAAGACTTAGCTGACGTCGGTTTAGCTACAATTCGTGCAGGGCGTTTCCTTGTGAGATACTTCCACATTTTGTTTGATGAACATGAAGTTATCACGGCAAATGGCGTTCTTACAGAGAGCTTCCTCCCCGGTCCGGAAACAGTCGCCGGACTACCACTGGAAACTATGCCTAAGCTGCAAGCACATCTGAACCACAACAGTTGTTCGTTGATGCGGAGCGCACGCAAAATTCTGAAGTCTTACGAAGTTCGCGTTCTTTATGGAATCAATGGCCAAAGCTTTGTTAGTCTGGCTGCTTAGTGTGTACAGGTCAGTTGGTTGATAGCGATGGCTCCCTGTGTTGAGGACCCATCCTTTATTTTGTAGATTGTTATCTCGCCATTGGATGCCTTCAGCCAAGCGTAGAAATGACCGGGCGCGTTTCTTTTAAAGGGCGGCCAACATCGTCCCTTGGCACAAGCGGGTCTTACTTTTTTGAGAGGCGCTTTTGCCCGTTTTGTTCTCAACGTAGGTTATTTTGATATGGGGGCAGAATTGATTTCCGGAAGTCGGAAGAAGCAGGCCACTAGAAGAAGCTTCTCCGCCCAACTATTAAGGCAATCTTCCACATCAACTACGACTGCCGGATGATCAGGTGCGCGTTGCGATAAAGATTTTCGGCTTTTCAGATGAAGCGCATTGGAAACGATTTTTGTTTCGCTCCGCATTACGACCTGATCATGTGCGGCTAGGATCTGTAACGCCTTTTCGCTTAGCTGACAGTCTTGACGGTTAGCCGCAACAAAAGTTGCATATTCTACCTTCGAAAGAGCACAGCCCACCTCACTTGGGCCGCCCAGCGCAAAAACGTCTTTCAGGCCTCGTGCGCAACTCCGAGGGGGAAAGACAAAGCTATCTGAATTTCGCCCGTTTACATGAAGTTGGGTCACAGCTTACTCACCACAGGTTCCATATCACTCAAAGAATTTTACGCGATTTACGACCGCTATGGTTTGGACCATGTGGTAACTTAGAGCTCTCTTTCGGATAGCGCTCCGTTGTTTCGGCAGTAGACTTTTCTACGAGTAGAAAGCTGAACTCACCTCAAGACCACCGATCATGCCGATTTCATTAAGCGAAACACGCAAAACATGAAATCATGTCTAGAAAAACAATCAGGCTTATCCAATAGTCGGGCAGTATTTCCATGTTTCCGGAGTTTACAAAATGACATTTGCACCGAAAGCTCTGACGGCATTTGCCCTCATCTTTGCGGCGACAACCACAATGGCCGACCCCCTGCCGTCTTGGAACGAGACCGAGGCGCGGCAGACGATTATGCGTTTCGTCGAAGGCGTAACGGATCCTACATCAGAGAACTATGTGACCCCTACAGACCGGATCGCGGTCTTTGACAATGATGGCACGCTTTGGAGTGAGCAGCCTGTATATTTCCAGTTGATCTTTGCCATCGAACAGTTCCGGAAAATGGCGGCCGAGGACCCTTCCCTGATCACCAGCCCCGGTTTGCAGGCGGCCGTCGATGGGGACATGGCGGGGGCTGTGAAATCGGGCCAAGAAACACTGTTGGCACTGCTCAAGCACAGCCATACGGGGCTGAGCGTTGAGGAATTTCAGACCAACGTCCGCGCATGGCTGGACGAGGCGCGTCATCCCAAGACCGGGCTCGCCTATGACCAGATGACCTATCAGCCGATGTTTGAGTTACTCAGCTATCTACGCGACGAAGGCTTCAAGACCTACATTGTCTCGGGCGGCGGCGTCCACTTCATGCGCGTCTTTGCCGAGGCAGCCTATGGCATCCCGACCGAACAGGTGATCGGCACCTATACAGAGACTTCCTATCAGTTGGTCGATGGCACGCCAACCATCGTCAAGGAACCTGCAATAGGCTTTGTTGATGATAAAGAAGGCAAGCCGCTCAACATTGACCGGATCATCGGCAAGCGGCCGATCTTTGCGGGCGGAAACTCGGACGGGGATTATGCTATGATCGAATGGACCACCGCAGGCAACGGGCCCCGGTTCGGCCTTATCGTGCACCATACCGATGACAAGCGTGAGGTGGCCTATGATTGTGAAAGTCATATCGGTCAGCTTTGCGACGGGTTGGAAAACGGGCCACGGATGGGCTGGCTGATCGTCGATATGGCAAAGGACTGGTCGCGGATTTACACCGGTAGCAGATAAGGTGATTTCGGTTGGGTTTGGCGAACGTGTTTCCCTACAAAGTGATTGAGTTGTGGGGGAATTCATGTTGATCTTCAAAAGAGAGAGAGGTGAAAGTCACACTCGCCGCACCCTTACATCCCCTTTTAAACTTGCGCCTAGCACGCTGATTTTTTGTTTCTTTCTTCGGAGTATGAATGACTAAGACCGAACCAGTTCTTCCCGATATGCTGTGGATCGAAGGCGGCAGGTTCACTATGGGCTCAGACGCGCATTATGCAGAGGAAATGCCGGTCAGACAGGTCGCAGTTGATGGGTTCTGGATGGACCCCACCCATGTAACCAACGATCAATTCGCCGCCTTTGTGGAAGATACCCAGCATGTGACGGTTGCCGAACGCTCCCTGAACCCAGCGGATTATCCCGGCGCGGACCCGTTCCTTCTGGTGCCCGGTTCGATGGTCTTTCACATGACAAAAGGCCCAGTGGACCTCAATGATTTTAGCCAGTGGTGGAGCTATGTGCCCAAGGCCAACTGGAAACATCCCGAAGGCGCGGGAAGTGATCTGAAGGGCCGGGGTCGGCATCCGGTTGTGCAGGTGGCGTTTGAGGATGCGCAAGCCTATGCCGAATGGGCGGGAAAGGCGCTGCCAACCGAAGCCGAGTGGGAGTTTGCTGCCCGTGGCGGGCTGGACGGGGCAGAATTTGTGTGGGGCGACGACCTGACGCCCAGTGGCAAGCCCATGGCCAAGACATGGCAGGGGGAGTTTCCGTGGCGCAACAAAGCCAGGAAACGGCTGGAGCGCACCGCGCCTGTCGCTACTTACCCACCCAATGGGTACGGACTTTACGATATGGCCGGAAATGTCTGGCAATGGACGACCGATTGGTACGCAGATCGCCATGTTGGCAAGGAACCCGGTTCGTGCTGCACCATGGATAACCCTCGCGGCGCACCCCAAAGCGATAGTTACGATCCCAGACAGCCCAATATCCGCATCCCGCGTAAGGTGGTGAAAGGCGGATCATTCCTGTGCGCCCCCAGCTATTGCCAACGCTATCGTCCTGCCGCGCGCCATGCGCAAATGGTGGATAGCGGGATGAGCCATATCGGCTTCAGATGCATAAGACGTCCGTAGAGGGCCGTTCATTTTATAAGCCATTGAGAAATGGTAAATTCAAAGGCTAGTCCACGGCATCGGCCAAAATTCCATGCAGCTGTCGGGCATATCCGCCATTGCAGCGGGGGTGTGTTGACAGCCAGCATGGGCAGTAATGTGGCGCACGGTCTTCCGAAGTCAGTGATCACTCGATTATTGTCGTGATTTTGTTAGGTGCAAATCGGCCTAAGCAAAACCCGACACGTCGATGTTCTAGGATCCCAGAAAAGCCCGAACGCCAACAGCATTCCTGACAATACCACTTAGCGCGTACAACGCGCCAATCAGATGCAGCGACTAAGGTTTGGGCACGCCTTCGCGGATCGCCGCTGAGAACGAATCTGTTAGGCCCATCTCGATCGCGCGTTCGGTGATGTTGCCCAGCTCATACAACTCTTCCATCTGGTAGGACTTATTCATCGATCCGTGCGCATAAAGGAAATCCGGGAAGTAACCGTTGACGAAAATGCGGTAGTCCAGCGGTATGTCGATCCCGGCATTACGGGCCAGCATGATCACCGAGCTGGAGCAATTGGTGAAGACCGAGTTGAACCAGCGCGGCCTCTTTGAAATTGCGTTACCAGCGTTAACGTAAGCCTCGATCATCTTGCGCCTGTTTTCTGGCGTGCTGTTGAGACGGAAGATATGGACCCTTGATTTCTGGATGTTGGATCTGAGCCCCACTACATCGCGTTCCTCGGACGCAATGACCGCAATGGGGTTGGCCTTGAAGAAATCGGCAACCGGGGAGAACTCTCCATCTATCGTGCGGCGCACCTCGTTGGACCATGTAAGATAGTCACCATTGGCAAACCCGTAGCTGAGCATAAGGTGCCCCATGGTCGGACCGCCCCAGTAGGACATGAAAAGATCAACGGTTTCGACCTGCGACAAATCGTAGGTTCGGGTGACCCAGTTCTCATCAAAGTCATCCTCACTTCGCCAATCAAAAACACGCACGTTTTCCAATGTCAGGATATCGCCCTTGATACTGCCGGTGGTCTGGCGTGCCACCTCACGGGACCAGTTGCCCTTGCTCGGGGGTTGAAGCGTGTTCCACCAAGTCAGCAGAACAACCAGGAAAAGGGCAAACGCGGTGATCCATTGCCAGCGGAAGGACCAGAAGAAAGCCAACAGGGTGGAGGCCCCCAAAAGAGCAAACAGGGCCGATAGCGTACCTCGGATGAGGTCGGGGCCAGGCAGTTTGTACCAGATCGCAAGGGTGCCCCAGAGCGTGGCATAGGCGACGGCGACGAATAGGAAAAAAAGCAGAAGAAACCTGATCAGACGGCGCATCTGTTGTCTTGTCCTGTGTCAGTCGCGTTCACGTGAAACGAAAATGGCGGTCTGTTCGCCCGGTTGCAAGCGGATGTCAGGGCCCATAGCCTCAAAATCAGACAAATTAAAAAGGACGGTATCGCTAGCTGTTGCCACCATGCTTATCGAGGACATGCATCACCATGTTATGGTGGTTGAAGAACAGGTGGTGCTGACGATGCTTCTTGGTCAGATCTGGGGGCTTGTTGATAACACGCAAGCCCAGCCACATGGCGATCATCGAGAACAAGACACTGCCCGAGGCCTGACCCAGCAAGACACCGGGCGCGCCATAGATCATGCCACCCACAAAAGCAAACGGCCAAGTGCCCAAGGTGTTCTGCGCCCAGCTGAACCATGTAGAGTACGAGGGGCGACCCATCGTGCTGAAGGAAGCATTGGCCACAAAGACCGCGCCATTGAAAAATGCGGACAGCGCCACCGGGAAGCAATACAGCAGGATCAGCGTAGCGGTCATACCCTCTGCCCCGAAGAGAGCGACGATCTGATTGCGGCATAGAAACAAAATCGCCGTTACGCAGATCACATAGATCGCCACGAATTTCAGCGCGTCAATATAAGTCTGCTTGACCCGGTCCATATGGCCCGCGCCATAGTTCTGGCCAAGTATAGGACCGATCGACCCGGCCAAAGCCATAATCACGGCGAAAGCCACTGGGGTAATACGCCCGATCACAGCCATACCAGCAATTGCATCAGAGCCAAATTTCGACATTTCCCGTGTGATGATGGCTGTCCCTACCGGTGTCGCAACGTTGGCCAGAACAGCAGGAAGAGCAAACTGGCAAACCTCGGTAAAATCTCGGTAGAGCCAATAGGTCTGCGGTCTTACGAACGCCCTGTAGCGTTTCATAGCAGGGTAGAGCGCAAAGCCCAGCGTCACAAACCGGGCAATTACAGTTGCCCAAGCGGCGCCTTCCATCCCCATAGCGAGACCAAAGATCAGGATTGGATCCAGCACCGCGTTGGTAAAGGCGCCTAGAAGCGCGGGGTACATGGCGGACTTGGTTTCGCCATAGGCGCGCAATACGGCGACCGAGACCATCGAAAGGCCAGACACGAAGGTAAAGGGCAGGATGATCCAAATGTAAGTGGCGGCCAGATCGGCCACTTCGCCCTCCGCCCCCAGCAGGGACAGGAAGAAGAGTGCGTTGGGCAGGACGATTAAAGGTATTATTACCCCAAGAACAAGCACGAACATAGCCGTGCTCGTGGCAAATTCTTGCGCAGCTTCCTCATCATTGGCGCCGATGGAACGCGAGGCCAGAACCCCAGCCGCGACGGACAGGCCAATATTCATGGCAGAGGTGAAGAACATCAGCGTACTGGCATAACCCGCAGCCGCAGCCATCACATCCTGGCCCAGCATCGAGATGAAAATGAGGTCAATCAGGTCAACAGCATAAATCGCCATCAGGCCAATGCTGGCCGTGAATGACGTTACTGTCACATGACGCAAAACGCTGCCTTGCGTGAATGTCGCGTTACCTTTTTGCGCCAATCTAAATCACGTTTTCGAAAAAATTATACAGACCCATAAAGTTAAAAAACATCCAAGCAAATGGGAATACTTAAACAAGACGCGCGAGGCAGATAGTGCTGTTCTGCAACGGATCGCTATTTAAATCCGCAAATTTAAACAGACAAAGCCAAAGGATCAGCTAAGGTTAGGACAGTGCGTTTGTGCCGAGTTGGGAGAATCATGTTCAATCCGACAGCTGTAACCGCGGATGCTTTCGGCGATCATCTTGCGGAAACCTACCTTGTGTACTTCGCAGGCCGCGCACCGGAACACGCCGCCTATATCAAGGGCGCAGCGCGGCTGGTACTGGAACGTCTGGGCAATTCGGACGCGCTTTATCACAACGCAGAACACACGATGATGGTCACCCTTGTGGGTCAGCAAATCCTGCGCGGGCGACTGCTGACCGAGGCTTTGGGCCCCGAAGACTGGCTACATTTCATTCTGGCGCTTCTGGTGCATGACATCGGCTATTCCCGCGGGGCCTGCCCCGGTGATAAAGCGACTGAGTTCGTGATCGACCTTGATGGCAATACGGTCACCCCGCCGCGCGGCGCGTCAGACGCTTACCTGACACCATATCACGTCGACCGCGGCATCCTTTACATCCGGCAACGCTTCGGGCCAACCCAGACAATCGACGAAGAGCGCATTGTCCGCGCTGTCGACTACACCCGTTTTCCAGTGCCTGACGACCCATATTATCACGACACCAACGGAGAGCCTGCCCTGCTAAGAGCGGCCGATCTGATCGGGCAGATGGCAGACCCGTTCTATCACCGCAAAATCACAGCGCTTTATTACGAGTTCCAGGAAACTGGTACGGCGGCGAAGCTGGGATACACCAACCCGATGGACCTGATGGAGAAGTATCCAGATTTTTTCTGGTCACAGGTTCAGCCTCTGATCCAGCCTGCGCTGGAAGTTCTGGAGCTGACGATGGAGGGCAAGCAATGGGTGGCCCAGCTCTACAACCAAGTACACCAGGTCGAACGCAGTACAGCTGTTCTTGGTCCTTTCCCCGGCACGGCATAAATCTGCCATCCCTCGGTTGAGCCAACCGACAACCTTTGCGCAGGTTGCCAGAATAAGAACCTCGTGACATCGTTATGTGTCAAAACGCCGGGTTGCCCGGAGTTAGCGACTTTATGTCCAAGGTGATGTTAGCCAGTATGGCGGTTGAACAGTTTTATGAATGGGCCGGGTTTCTGGGCGTTGCGTTCTACCTTGGGTCTTACGTCGCCCTTCAACTGGGGCTTATTCCCGGTGTGGGCTATAGCTACGCCGTGCTCAACCTGATCGCGGCATCTTTGGTTTTGGTCAGCCTGATGTCGGCTTTCAATATGGCATCGGCTATTATCCAAATCTCGTGGATTTTCATCAGTATCGTGGGTATGACGCGAATCTTTCTGATCACCCGACGTCTTCACTTCACGAGCGAGGAAGAGTATTTTCGCAAACGAGGTCTACCAGGCGTTCCGCGCGACATTGCACGCCGCATCATCGACGCCGGAGCGTGGCTGACGCTCGAGGCAGGTGTTGAAATGACCCAGGAGGGCCAGCCTGTCACGCATTTATACTTCATCGCCAGCGGGAAGGCTGGTGTTTATGTCATGAACACCAAGTTAGCCGAGGTGGACGAAGGTTTCATTGGAGAGTTGAACGTCATGGAACGGGGCCCCGCATCGGCTACCGTCAGAACGCAGGAGACTACGCGAGTGTTCTGTGTGGCCGGTAACAGTCTGCGCGCCCTAACCCGCGCAGATGCCCAGACCGGTCTTTACATCGAGACACATCTCTCCACCTCGACCAAACAGAAGCTGATGCAGGCCAACCTAATGCTGTCTGCGTCACAAAGCGCCGAGTAGATTTCAATCTTCATGTGCGCAGAACCGCCTTGACGGTTGGCACAGGATTTCTGACTCAATGCGTTTCCGTCTTATGAGAAACATCTATATGCGATCTCAGACTGTTGACTTAGCCGTTGTACCTCACCACTATTTTTTAAACCCTTGGGGATCGATTTAAATGGCGTCGAATTTCCGCGCGCGTAAACTGCTTGCGACTTTAACCTACGTGATTGTTGTGTGTACGGGCTCTGCGCCCGCGCAAGCCATCACGCTAGAAGAAGCCGTGCGCGCTGCTGTTACCACCAACCCCACCGCACGCGCGGCTGAAGCTGGGGTTCAGGCCTCAGCTATGGAACTTTTGCAGCTTGAGCGTGAGTACCTGCCAAGCCTTAATCTGTACGGTGAACTGGGCGCGACATGGTTTGACGATCCTGACCGATTGAACATTATTGACCAGAAAGATACCAAGATTTACCGCGATATCGGTATAGTGGGCGAGTTCACGATTTTTGACGGCTACCGGCGGTCAAACCTTGTTTATCAGAACGCCGCCGCATTGGACGGGTCGATTTTTCGGCTTTTCGACGCGTCTGAAACGATGGCTTTGAACGCTGTGGAGGCTTATGTTGACGTGCTGCGCCACCGCAGCCTGTTGCAAGTCACGATCGACAATATTGCCCGGCACAGAGAAATTATCGAACAGGTCGATGAACTGGTCGAGGCGGGACGCTTGCCCGCCAGCACAGGGTTCGAGGCCGCAGAACGATTGTTTGCCGCCAAGCTCAGTAAGCTTGAAGTCACACGTGCGCTCTATGACGCGAATTCGCGCTTTCTGGCCGTGGTGGGCAAGGACCCCGACAACCACATGCACGTGCCCTTCCTGCACAATCTGCCGATGGACAAGCGTGACTTTGTGATCCGCAGCGTACGCGAGAACTTCCGCCTCAAGCAGTTCGAATCCAATATAATGGCAACAGAGTTCCGGGAGGGAGTCGACACGTCAAACGAGTTGCCGCAAGTCCGGCTACAGGCAGGGGCGCGCCATGGCCAGGATGTTAGCGGCACTTCTGGTAGTGAATCAGATGTCTTCGTTGGCGTCCGGGTGGATTGGGAATTCTACGCCGGGGGCCGCGATGCCCGCCGCAGGGCTTTGCAATACCGCACCAGCGAAGCAAGGGCCGAACGCGACGCTGTGCGCCGCGAGGTGTTTGAGCTGGCCGAACAGACATGGCATGCCTACGATACCAATATTGAACGCACCGTTCTCCTCAGTCGTCGCCTGTCTGCAGCGCGCAAAACCTCGGAACAATACGAAGAACAGTTCCAAGCCGGATCGCGCAGCCTTCTGGACGTGCTGGATGCGGAAAGGACGATCTTCAACGTCCGTTTTGAACAGGTCAGCGCGCAGTCGAGCTATGTCTTCAGCCAGTACCGCCTTCTGGCCTCCCAAAGCCAGCTGGCCAAGCATTTCAAGGTCACCAGTGCCAATGTTGCCCTTGACCCGAACTTTGTGAGCCGCGCCACTACGGCATCACGCCCACAAACGATCTTCAACACAGAGATCCGGTCCCTAGAATGACCTCAATCAAGACGACCAGCGCCAAGGCTGCGTCGTCGCAGAACAGGGCCACTGTGACTTCCAGACCATCTGCGAGACGTGTTGGTCTGGGCCTTGGAGCCGTAGCATGGATGGCTGATTTCCATGGTCAGCCATGGAGTGACAAGGCCGTGCGCGCCCGGATTGTGGCAGGGTTCGATCCCCGCGATCCAGTCAGCATTTCACGGGCTTTGGCGGCCGTCGGGCTGCGGTCACGGATCGTGCTCCGACGGCTGAAAGCGATTGATCCGGCGGTGCTGCCCTGCCTGATCTTCAAGGACACCGGCGCGCCGCTAATCCTTGTCGGGTTTTCGCCTGACAAGCGCAATGCCCGTGTCATCGACCCTGACCGGGACGACCCGGAACGGGAAACCCCGGTTCGCGAGTTGTCCCGGCGCATGCGTCGCGAGGTGATGCTGGTCACACCAGAGGGTGCCTTGGCCGACAGGCGCCTAAGCGAGAAGCCTGACCGCGCGCAAAAGCACTGGTTCTGGGGCCCGATCAGGGAAAATAGAAGCGGGTGGTGGCAGGTCATGGTCTCGGCGCTCTGCATCAATCTTCTGGGGCTGGCGCTGCCGATTTTCGTGATGAATGTCTATGACAGGGTTATTCCCAACCTCGCCTTTGTCACACTCTGGACGCTGGCGCTTGGCGTTGTGCTGGCCATTGGTCTGGACCTTGTGCTGCGCAGTGTGAGGGCGCGGGCGCTGGAAACTGTGGGCCGACGGCTCGATACCGGGATCGCAGCGTCGCTTTTCAATCACGCGATGAGCTTACGGCCTCTGGCGCGAAAGAACGGCACCTCGGTGCTGGCCAGCCATATCCGGGATTTTGAGACGGTACGTGAATTCTTCAGCTCAGCCAGCTTCATTTCCCTGATCGACTTGCTTTTCATCGGTGTGTTCATCTTCGTGCTCTACTTCCTTGTCGGTCCTCTCGCGCTTGTACCATTGCTGGCCATTCCGGCGGTGTTCACACTAGCCATCATCGCGCAACTGCCCATGGGCCGGATCGCGGCAGAGGCGCAGGAACTGGCAGGACGGCGGCAAGCAGTTCTGGTGGAATCGCTGATCGGACTAGAAACAATTAAGACCCTAAACGCCGAACCCGTGATGCAGCGCGAATGGGAACGTGCGAGTGCTGCATCCTCCCGCGTGAACGGGCGCTCGCGGTTCTGGTCCAATTTCGCCATATCTGGCACCCAAATGATCCAGCAGTTCGTCAGCGTCGGCATCATTGTCTGGGGGGTGTTCCTTGTTGCCGAGGGCAAGATCACGGTGGGTGCACTAATCGCCGCCAATATCTTGGCCGGGCGCGCACTTGCCCCACTTGGGGCCATCGCACAGACGATTTTCCGTGCGCAGTATGCCATGCGATCCCTCAAAGCGCTATCGGAGTTCATGGAGATCCAACCCGAACGCACGGCAGAGGTGGAAAGCGCCGCCCGCATAACGCAGGGCGCGTTGGCGCTGGAAGATGTACGTTTCCGCTATCCCAATGCCGAACGCTATGCCATTTCCGGCCTGTCGATGACGCTTCAGGCCGGCGGGTGCGTGGCGCTTCTGGGGCGTGTGGGGTCGGGCAAAAGCACGATGGGTAAGCTGCTTTGCGGTTTGTTAGAGCCTGAAACTGGCTCTGTCCTAATCGACGGTCGCAGCGCAGCACAGTATGATCCGGCAGAACTTCGTGCTGGGGTGGGGTACATGCCACAGGATCCAGAATTCTTTACCGGCACCTTGCGCGAAAACCTTGTAATCGGACGGCCAGAGGCCTCGGATGTGGAATTGGAAGACGCGCTTCACGATGCCTCAATGGCTGCTTTCGTAGCCTCTGATCCAGCAGGGCTTTCGCGGTTCATAGGGGAAAAAGGTGCGCAGCTTTCGGGCGGCCAGCGTCAAGGGCTCGCGCTGGCCCGGTTGTTGCTACGGCGGCCAAAACTGCTTTTTCTGGATGAGCCAACAAATGCCATGGACCACGACATGGAACAAGAGATTGTCCGCCGCCTGGGCGCGCTGAACAAGGCGGGAACTGGCCTGATACTATGCACCCATCGTCCTGCGCTGGCGCAACTGGCTGACCGTTGGGTAGTCATGGATGGCGGGCGGGTCATTGTCGATGACACGCGCGGGGCAGTGATCAAGAAGCTTAAGCAATCCGCATCTGCCAAGCAGGGAGCGATTTAGCACCATGTTTGGATCCCGCATCGAAGACCGTTTTGTCAATGACGCCGCCATGGAGACCGGCGGTGGGCGGGGCATTTGGGTGCTGCTTTTGGTGATCCTGCTGGGCATGTTCGGCTTCCTCGCCTGGGCTTGGGTCTATGAGATCGAAGAGGTCACGCGCGGTACGGGTAAGGTTATCCCCTCGCGCCAGTTGCAGGTGGTCCAAAGTCTTGAGGGTGGGATTGTCGCGGCGCTTGAGGTGCGTGAGGGTGACCTTGTGGATGAGGGTGATGAGCTGGCCCGGATCGATGATACCAGCGCCGGGTCCGACCTAGGCGAGTTGCGGGAACGTGAGGCGGCCCTAATGGCCACAGAGGCCCGTATCCTTGCAGAGGCACAAGGGGCCGATGTGGTCACATTCTCTGACGGGCTGACGGAACGCGCCCCAGCGGCGGTAGCAGCAGAAACGCAGGTGTTCCTGTCGCGCCAAAAGCAGCTTCTGGTCGAGATTTCAGTACTGAAGGATCAACTAGATCAGCGCAACGCCGCCCTGCGCGAAAGCCGCGCCAATGTGGCCAAGCTGGAGGCGCAGTTAGCCCCGCTAGCCGAAGAAACCAAACTGACACAGGACCTTGCTGAACGAGGCACGGTGCCGTTGATAGAGTATTTGCGCTTGCAGGGGGATCTGGCTAGTGTCGAGGGTGATCTCGAGGTGTCCCGCGCGCGTATTCCGGGGATCGAAGCTTCTATCAGGGAGGCCGAGAACCAGATTTCTTCAGCCCGATCGGCCTATGTCCTGACAGCACGCGAACGCGGCGCCGCGATCAGCGGAGAACTGGCCATTCTGCGAGAGGCTATGCGTGCAGCGACTGACAAGGTGTCGCGCACCAGTCTGCGCGCGCCAGTGCATGGAACGGTCAACCGCTTACATGTCACGACCATCGGTGCAGTGGTCCAGCCCGGTGCGCCAATCGTAGAGATCGTGCCACGGGATGATCAGCTTTTAATCGAGGCACAGATCAAGCCACGCGATGTGGCCTTCATCCGGCCCGGTCACCCGGCATCGGTGAAAATCACGGCCTATGATTACCTTGTTTACGGCGATCTGGCGGGTACGGTGGAACGGATCGGGGCGGATGCGCTGACCGATGCGGATGGCAACCAGTATTTCCAGGTGATGGTCCGGACCGAGGAAAGCGCCTTGCCTGCCGCCAGCGAAGGCAGCCTGTCCATCAGCCCCGGCATGGTGGCGCAGGTGGACATCCAGACGGGGCGCAAGACGGTGCTGGATTACCTTCTACGCCCCTTGCGACGCGCGCAGGCGGAGGCCCTTCGCGAACGGTAGGATACCCGCCCCGGGCTTGACCCGGGGCGGGGTGATCTACTTGGACGTTGCGACAAACACCCCGTCCCAATCGGCACCGGGCGGGTTTTGCGCAAAATCGGCAAGCCGTTCATGGTAAAGCGCGGTGTAGCCGGTCATGTCGTAGCCGATGACCTCCCCCGCGCCCTCAATCTCGGCCAGTGCCGCCTTGGCTTTCGCCCAATCCTGCCCTGCATAGGCGGCACGCATCCTGATATTGGCGTCCTCCAGCGTCTGGAACCCAGGCTCGGCCTTCAGTTTGTCATCCCCCAGCAAGCCGAACACCCGCTCCGGCTCCAACTTGCCTTTCACCCGCAGCAGATCCAGCTCCAGAATGGCAAAGCCACCCATCACCGCCTGCGCCGTCTCATTGCCGAGGATGATGCCGATGCCATAGGTTTTCGACTGCCCCTCAAGCCGCGACGCGAGGTTCACCGCATCGCCCAGTGCGGTGTAGTCAAAGCGCATGTCGCTGCCCATGTTGCCCACCACGCAATTGCCGCTGTTCAGGCCAATGCCGACATTGATCGGGATAGAGGTTTCGCCCTTCGCTTCCGCTTCTTTCTCACGTTCGGTGTTAAGGTCATCCACATCCGCCAGCATCGCAATCGCGGCGCGGCAGGCGGCTGCGGGGTGGTCAGGCAGATCAAGCGGCGCATTCCAGAAGGCCATGACCGCGTCGCCCATGAACTTGTCGATCGTCCCGCCCTCCCGCAGGATCGCGTTGGACAGTACGGTCAGAAAACTGTTCATCAGGTGGGTCAGGCCCGCAGGATCATCGCGATACCCTTCGGCCAGCGTGGTGAAACCGCGCACATCGCTGAACAGGATGGTCAGATCACGCCGTTCGCCCCCCAGGGACAGCGCCTCAGGCTCTTGCTGGAGTTTCTCGACCAGATCGGGGGAGACATACTGCCCGAACGCTCCCCGGATCTGGCGGCGTTCGCGTTCTTCGCGGATGTAGTTGGCGCTGGCCATGAGCATCAGGGTCAGAAGCGTCCCAAGGGCAGGCCATGTCGGGTCCAGCAGAACGCGCATTTCCTTAAACAGATAGAAGGATCCGACGACGTAGCCCGAAATCAGCAACACAGCGAGAAGCATGATCGGCCGTGCACCCATGACCGGCACCAGAAGGATGACCAGTAGCGATAAGCCCGCCAAGGTGAACAGCTCAACCGCGAGCGTATAGTTGGGCCGGATCAACAGGTTATCGGCAAGGATGTTCTCCAGAAGCTGGGCATGTATCTCGACCCCCGCCATCGAGCGGCCGAGGGCTGTTGGGCGGTAGTCCTCCAGACCAATGGCTGAGGTGCCAACCAAGACAAGCTGACCAGCCAGACTTCCCTGCGGCACGTCCCCAGACAGCAGCGCCCCGGCCGAGACATAGCGCTCGGGCTTTGAGGGGGTCAGGTAGGGCCAGACGGTGCCATTGGACGCCGTGCGGATCAATTTGCCCCCCAAAACCACACCATCCACCCCGGCGGCATTGCCCCGCAGGGCAAAGGCGTTGCCGCCGGTGGCCACGCGCAACAGCTCTGGTGCGAGGCCAAGGCGCAGTTCACCCTCCACCGTCATGGCAATTGGAACCCGGCGATAAATACCATCCATATCCGGACGTACGCTGAACACCCCGCGCCCGGCGGCGGCATCTTCCAGAATATCGAGGTTCTGCACCAGATCGGGGAAACGCGGCAGGAATCCCCGCGCGTCTTCGCCAAGGATGGCATATGGCACTGGCCGGATGTCGGCCTCCCTATCCAAGCCAGCGCGGGTAGAGCGCACGCTGGTTTGCCCAAGTATCACACGCGTCCGGGCGATCGCATCAGCCAGAATTTCGTCATTGTCCGGCAGCCTAGCCAACTGGGCGCGAACATCTTCAGGCAGGCCTGCATTATCAATCGCAATAGCATTTGGTGAAAGCCTGTCGGCCTCGGCAAAAATGATGTCAAAAGCCATTGCAACCGCACCTGCTTCGAACGTGCGCAGGATCAGCTCTGCAATACGGGAGCGAGGCCAGGGCCACTGGCCATAGTCTTCAAGACTGGGATCGTCGATATCCAGTATCTTAACGGGAGCAGTCTGATATTCACGCGGGTGGATCTGCTGGAAGAAGTCGAAGGCGCCGTAGCGCAACTGCTGAACTGGCCCAGGGTCACTCACCCTGACCACGAGCAGTCCGGCTAAAAGGCACAAGGCAATGAAACGCCCGCCAAATACCCAACTAAACAGACGCCGGCCCATCATCACCCCTTTCCGCCGAAAGCAAAGCCTGCCCGACCTCAGCGGTCAACTACGTTGATATAGAATCATAAAAAAAGGGCCAAAAATTGGAGCGAGTCGCAAAAAAGGTTTTACTTTGTTTGGCAGGGATATTTCCCCTGTTACTGGGGGGTCGATGAAGCGATTTTTCGACGATCAAACTGTAATTTTTAGTCAAGCATTTCAAAGCGAAAGCGAGGAACGGCTTTCTACTGATGCGTCCGGTCAGATTGTTATTGATTCGCCCTCAAAACTGTTCAAAGCCGACTTCATCCGTGATGGTCATGACCTTGTGCTGCGACACAACGATGCGTCGGACATGCGTATTGTCGACTATTTCCGCCAAGCCATCCCCCCAGACCTTGTCACGTCCGAAGGTGGACGCATCAACGGCTCAACGGTTGAAATCCTTGCCGGACCGCAGGCGCCAGGCCAGTACGCTCAGGCCGGACAGAGTGACCTGAGCAACCCGATCGGCCAGGTCGAGGTTGTCGAAGGCAACGCACAGGTCCAGCGCTCGGATGGCACGGTGGAAGTCCTTACGCTTGGAATGAAGGTTTACCAGAACGACGTGGTCACCACGACGGGTGATGGTTCTCTTTCCGTGACTTTTTTGGATGGCACAATGTTCACGCTGGCCTCCAACTCACGGATGGTTCTAGATGAGCTGGTCTATTCCCCCGGGGGTGATGACAACTCTGCCACGTTCAGCCTAATTGAGGGCGGGTTCGTCTTTGTCGCCGGCCAGGTGGCCAAGACGGGCGATATGGAGGTCACGACACCGGCCGCCACGATGGGCATCCGGGGTACGACCGTAATCGTCAACATCGCAACGCTGGACGGCGTGCTGAGCCTATCTGTTTCGCTGACTGAGGACTTTGACGGCAGTGGTACAGGGGCAATCGAACTGCGCGATCTCGATGGCAATCTGATCACTACGATCACCAGCGTAGACAACAAGTGGGTCGTGCCACTTGGAGATGAGGCCTATGAGGTCGATCGAACGGCCAGTGATGAAGCTGCAGATGAACCGCTTCTGGCTGATGCGGCCAACGCCTTTGCTGTGGCCTACCTGCGGGTCAATAACGGTGAAAGCTTTGTTGATCTGGGAAGCCCTACCAGCACAACCAGTGCGGATGATCCACCACCGCCTGCAACGCTTGACGGCGAGAATGCCGAGGGGGGACCTGTTGGCGGCGACGGCTCTTCAGATGGTGGCGGCGGAATGGGCCCCAGCACGGGTGAAGACGACGCTACCCTAGCACCGTCCGAGGCGGATCCGACTGAGCTTGACAGCAACGCTGTCCCGACTGCGCCCGACAGCACTCTCACGACCAAGGAGGATACCACTCTCACCGGTACGTTGCCCGGCAGCGATGACGATGGTGACGCGTTGACATTTTCCATCGTGACACTCCCGCAGAACGGTATTGTTACGCTGCTGGAAGGTGGTGAGTACATTTACACGCCAAACACGGACTTCAACGGTCGGGATACGTTTTCCTACGAAGTGTCTGATGGCCAGAGCGGCACGACAACCGCCGAGGTAACGATCGAAGTAAGCGCGGTCAACGACGCCCCCCTTGCCAGTGCGCTTGAGGTGACGGGTACTGAGGATACCGAGATTGAAGGCGCCCTTGACGGTTCGGGTTCGGACGCGGACGGTAATACACTGAGCTTTGAGATCGCACCGGGTGGCTCCAGCACCCCGGCCAATGGCTCAGTCGAGGTCAATACCGACGGCACCTTCACCTACACGCCTGATCCCGATTTCAACGGCACGGACAGCTTCACCTATGAGGTCTCTGACGGCAATGGTGGTACCGCGCAGGCCACGGTGGACGTCACCGTCAA
This sequence comes from Roseovarius sp., assembly GCA_963691795.1. Classification (GTDB taxonomy): domain Bacteria; phylum Pseudomonadota; class Alphaproteobacteria; order Rhodobacterales; family Rhodobacteraceae; genus Roseovarius. Next base: position 831,184 of record OY829373.1, on the reverse strand, counting down.
ACCAATCAACGACGCCCCCGTGCCGGGCGCTGATCCCGCGCCAACCACGGACGAGGATAATGCCGTCAATGGCCAGCTGACGGCTACAGATGTGGATGGGGATGACCTGACCTTCTCACTCGTTGAGATTGACGAGGCAGCCAACGATGTACCTGATCCAGGACCGGCCAATGGCTCAGTCGAGGTCAATACCGACGGCACCTTCACCTACACGCCTGATCCCGATTTCAACGGCACGGACAGCTTCACCTACGAGGTCTCTGACGGCAATGGTGGTACCGCGCAGGCCACGGTGGACGTCACCGTCAAACTAATCAACGACGCCCCCGTGCCGGGCGCTGATCCCGCGCCAACCACGGACGAGGATAATGCCGTCAATGGCCAGCTGACGGCTACAGATGTGGATGGGGATGACCTGACCTTCTCACTCGTTGAGATTGACGAGGCAGCCAACGATGTACCTGATCCAGGACCGGCCAATGGCTCAGTCGAGGTCAATACCGACGGCACCTTCACCTACACGCCTGATCCCGATTTCAACGGCACGGACAGCTTCACCTACGAGGTCTCTGACGGCAATGGTGGTACCGCGCAGGCCACGGTGGACGTCACCGTCAAACCAATCAACGACGCCCCCGTGCCGGGGGTAAGCCCAAATGTCACAACTAACGAAGATACGCCCGTAAACGGGCAAATCCCGGCAACAGATGTGGATGGAGATGACCTGACCTTCTGGCTCGTGATCGATGAGTTTGACGAAGAGCTTGAGCTTGAATTCGGGCCGGGTGAAACAGAGTTTTTCACGACTTTCGACAGCGACGGGTTTGATGATGAGTTCCCCGACATTGGGGGCGAAAGCTTCAACGGGCCCTTCCATGGTACGGTGGTGGTCAATGAAGATGGCACCTTCACCTATACCCCAGATGCTGATTTCAACGGGACGGACAGCTTCAATTACGAGGTATCTGACGGCAACGGTGGCACGGCGCAGGGAACGATCAATATCACTGTGACCGCGGTCAATGACCCTCCGGATACGACACAAGACCAGCTGACTACCGATCAGGACACACCAACATCCATCAATGTCCTGACCAATGATACCGATACAGAAAACAATGCCCTGACTGCCACGAAGCTGAACGGGATAGCCATTACTGGGTCGACAAGTGTTTTAGTGCCAACCTCGGACGGTCGTACAGGCCGGGTCACGCTGGATGATGACGGCACGCTAAGTTTCGATCCTCTAGGCAATTTTGATGACCTAGGGCCAGGCGACTCTGACACCCTAGCGATCAATTATACAGCCAGCGACGGCAATGGCGGTGAAACCAATGAGGCTGTTCAGATCACTGTCAACGGAAAGAACGATGTGCCCGTGGCCAATGATCTGACACAGGCCGGGACCGAAGACGACCATGTCAACGGTCAGGTGACCGCCGTGGATGCTGATGGCGATGCAATTCAGTTTGCCGTACTGTCCCAGCCTGCTAACGGATCCGTGGTAATGAATACCGACGGGACGTTCACCTACACCCCGGCTGTGGATTTCAACGGTACAGACAGCTTCACCTTCCAGGCGACCGATGGCACGTTCCTTGACCTCGCACCTGGGGCAATTCTACCGCAGGTTGGGACAGTTACGATCAATCTCGCTCCTGAAAACGATGCGCCAGATGCAGCGGACCAGTTCTTCGAGGTGCCCAACGAGGATGTATTTAACGGACAGATCGCTGCGACGGATGTGGAAGAAGATGAGCTGACCTTTTCACTTGTCGGCACCGGGACAGAATTGGGCAACGTGACCGTAAGCGCCGATGGCAGCTTCACCTATCTGCGGGATGAATTTGCAAGTGGTTTTGACAGTTTCGAGGTGGATATCTTCGATGGAACCGAAACAACTCGTGTGGAGATCACGCTGGCCCTCGAAGATGATGGTGGTGAGGTTGCCGAAGAACGCGGGCTGGATGTGGAGTTCAACCTGACCGCAACACCCGAGGCCCCTGCCGGCAGCGCACAGATCACTGTGTCGGAGGTCACTGCAACGCCGATCAACATCGTTTTCGCTATGGACGCCTCTGGCAGCTTCGACGACCAGTATGCTGAGCAGATCGAAGCCGTCCGGGTTACAATCGACGCACTTCAGGAGCAGTTTGAAGGATCCAGTACACCTGTAACCATTCAGTTGACGGTCTTCCGCAGCACCGCCGAGAGTTTCAGGTTCGACCTCTTTGACGAAAGCGAAACCGGTATTGATGCCAAGCTGGACGATATTCTGGCAGAAGGTGCGGGTGGCGGGACTGGTTGGGTTGCCGCGCTCAATGATGCCAAGGATTTCTATGACGACCAGAGCAACCCCACGCCAGGCGTCAACATCATGTACCTGATCACCGATGGCACACCGTCCGACAGCGACGCCGCCATCGGATCGGCCCTGAGCAGCCTGCGTGGCGCCCATGAGGTCGATATTCAGGCCTTTGGCATTGCTGGCAACTTCAACCCGACCAATCTGACCGAGCCCTATCCCTTCGGGGGGCAGGACTTTTTCATCGACAGCGATGGTACTGCCCCGCTGATCACGATTACAGACCCTGTTACAGGCGAAAACAACCTCAGCGAAGCGTTGCAGCAATCCCCGATTTTCGCCGCCAAGCTTGTCTCATTCGAGGCACGGCTGATCAGCGATGGTGTCGATCAGGGTGTCATCGCAGATGAAGACAGCCCCGCGTTCGAGGCACTGGACCTGAATTTCCTGCTGTCCCTCGCGGAGGTCGACGGGATCGAGGACAAGCTGGGTGACCGGAACGATCTACAGGCCATTGCGGTTTTTGATACCGATGGTGACCTGTCCACAACTGCGGATCAGGTCTCCGTTGTCTCCACTGCCCGCATAGAAAAGCCAAGCGAGGCCGTGGATCTGACCGGCCTCGACAAGTCGGACCTGCTGATTGGCGGTGTTGGCAACGATACGCTTTCGGGCGGTGACGGGAATGACATGCTGATCGGCGGGGCCGGGCAGAACGAACTGCGCGGCGGTGCTAACGACGATATCCTCGTGGTCGATGAAGTCCCGTTTGCCGGCACCATCATCGACGGTGGATCAGGCACGGCGGATGAGTTGAGTTTCACCCTCGGCGGCGTTTTGACGGGTATCCTGCCCAACCTGACGATCAGCGATATTGAAGCGATCGACATGGAGAATGGTCTAGCCAATACGCTTGACCTGACCGATACGAATATCCAGGCCCTGTCCAGTGACCCCAGCAGTGAGCTGATCGCCCTGTTCGACGCGCAGCCCACCGATGATGCGATCATGGTCTTTGGGGATGTGGGCGATACGTTGAACCTGTCAAACCCCGATGGTGACATTTTCGAAATCGGCAGCGCCACGCAGAATGGCGAGTCGTTTACCCTTTATCAATTCGTGGATAGCAGCGGTATCTCCGCCGTTCTGGCGGTGGATGATGATGTCACGGTGAACGGGGCGACACCCGTTATCGCCTGACGTCAAAGAATCACGTCAGACACGGCCTTGGGGTGATCCGTAACGGGTTCATATCCATCTTCTGTCAGGATCACACTGTCGCCGACCTGTGCGCGGAATGTCTCGCCCGTCACGGATCCATCAACCGCAAGCACCATACCCGCCTGCAAGACAGTCGTGTCACCCGTCACAAGCTGCGGATGCTCTAGAAAGCTGAACCCTGTGGCGCGGCCACAGCGGAAGGGGTAGTCATAGCCCGCGGTCTGGATCACCTCCGCATATTCGGCATGCACGCTTTCAGCCGTCACACCGGGGCGCAGAGCCTTCAAGGCGGCGGCCTGGCTGTCGATTGCCAACTGGTAGATCTTTTCCTGCGACCTGTCCGCCATCTCTCCGATCCAGAAGGTCCGGTCAAAGCCCAGCTTGAAACGGTGAAAGTTGGTCATCCCGCAAAAACACAAGAACGCGGGCTCCCCCTTGCGCATGATGCGAGTGGTGGCACGGTGGTGGGTTCTGGTGATCGTGTCGCCCGAAGCCATGATCTGAAGGAAATGCGTATTGGGCGACATATCGGGGTCGTCGTAATGGGCTGACAAAAGCTCTGCCGCCTTGCGGGTTCCGGCCTGCGACGTGGCAATCGCCACCTCGTATTCCGGCACGCCATCCCCGATTGCCGCGCGCCCGGCGGCCATCATGGCATTGGCCACCTGCCCGGCATGGCGGGCCAGTTGCAGCTCTTCGGGGGATTTGATCATGCGCATATCGGCAAGGATCGGCGTGACGTTGATTTGACACTCACGAGGGGTCAGATCATCCACATAGGCCCGCACCAGGGGCGGCATGTGATCGGGCTCAATCCCCAATTTAGAGACTGATTTAAGCGCTTTTGGCAGCTCCTCTCGCCACTCCCCTCCCATCCCGTCATTCCAGGCGGCGATCCTGTCCACCCGCGCACTGAACCTTGCGGCATTCAGGTCAATCGTCGGCGTGATCAGAAGGCTTTTGCCATCCTGAGGCACGACCAGAATTGTGGGGCGGCCAAACTCCATATGCAGGTAGTCATAGTAGCCGGTCAGGTAATAGACATTGTCATCATCGGTGATCAGCGCCACCTTGATCCCAGCCTCTTTCAGTCGGGCCCGGAGGGCTTTCATACGCGACTCAAACATCGGTCATCCCTTCCCTTTGCCACCCGACGGCAGCCTGTCTTTGACGATGGAGGTCCACAGGTCCACACCCATGGGCAACAGCGCGTCGTTAAAATCATAGTCGCTGGAATGCAGGGGCTGACCGTTCGGGCCACTTTCCCCATTGCCCAGAAGGAAGAAACAGCCTGGCATGGCGGCGGAAAAATGGGCGAAATCTTCGGAAAAGCTCATCGGGGGGCGGTCTGGGATGGTGTCATAGCCACCATTGCGAGCGACGCGCACCACTGCCTCGGTCGGGTCCGTAGAATTAATCGTTTCGATGAATTCTGAGCGAAAGCTGACCGTCGTCGTCACACCATGGGCCTGCGCGATACCAGCCACGATCTGGCGCATGAAGGCCTCGATCTGATCGCGGTCTTCCGGGCTTCGGGCACGCGCATCGCCCTTCAGCACAACCTGACCGGGGAGGACATTGCGCTTTCCGTCTGTGATGAACTCTGTCACCGACACCACCGCCCCCGCCCCCGGGGCCAGCTTGCGGGCGACGATGGTTTGCAGGGCCTGTACCACCTCCGCCCCGATGGTAATCGCGTCCCGCCCCGCCTGCGGCATGGAGGCGTGACCGCCCTGCCCGTCTATCGTGATCTCGAACAGGCTTTCCGACGAACAGATCAGGCCATTTCGGGTCGAAACCTGCCCAACTGGTGCGCCGGGGAGGTTATGAATTGCATAAACCTCCTCTACCGGAAAACGGTCCAATACGCCTTCGTCAATCATCGCCTGCGCACCGAGGCCAAGCTCTTCATTCGGCTGAAACATAAGCACCACGGTGCCATCAAAATCGGGGTCTTTAACCAACCGCTCTGCCGCGCCCAGAAGCATGGTGGTATGCCCATCATGGCCACAGGCGTGCATCACTCCAGGGGTCTCAGACGGGTAATCATGCATGCTGGTCTCATGGATTGGCAGGGCATCCATATCCGCGCGCAGCCCTATGGCGCGGTTGCTTTTGCCAGATTTAAGCACGCCGACCACGCCCACCCCCACATGCACATCAAGCCCCAGATCCCGCAGAAACGCCACCACGCGCGCCTTTGTGCGGGTTTCCTGAAAGCCAAGCTCCGGTGCACGGTGAAAATCGCGCCTTATCCGGGTCAGGTGATCGAAATCCAAGGTCAAAGCGGCCTCCCTTTCGCCCTGTGTTTCGCATCAGGGGCGTCGAAGGGGAGCATAGGGGCGAACACTGCGCTATGGGAAGCGAAATGCGGGGACTATATCCGCCCCAGAAACGCCGCGCACCACAGCGCAAATGTACCAGAACGTGATTGCCGGTACAGGCCCAACTTGCGAAACGCCGCCACCCTTTGAAACGCGTTGCCATCCCGCATCCGGGCAAAATCGGCAAGACATTGACGGTTGGCCCCGCTCAGCCGTTGTTCGCTTTGCTGCATGGAGCGGATATTAATGTCGACCCAGCCACTGTAATCCCCACGCATCATCATCGCCATGCGCCGGGCACTGGCCATCAGGGATTTGTTTTCCCCAAACTGATTGCGCCCATGCTGCCGATAGATCAGTGAGGGTTCCTGATCGAAAACCACCTGCCCCCCAGCGCCGGTGATCAGCATGTAAATCCACCAATCCGGCGCGATCACGGCTTCGACCTCTCTCGACCCGCTTTGTATCAACTGGGCGGCATCCGCGTTTAGCAACATTGTATTGGCGGAACAGATGTTCTGCACCAGGGCATTCCGGAAATTGGGGGGCTTGAAATGCGCCTTGGAAAGATGGCGGTTTTCAAGGTTCTCATCGGCAATGATCGTCCGGCTGCAATAAAACGCTGGGCCATCCACGCCCTGCAACATCTTGACCCCGCGCGACAGGCGGGTGGGAAGCCAGACGTCGTCCTGATCTGCAAAGGCCAGCCAGCTGCCCTGCGCCAAGGCCTGAGACGCCTGTCCGATAAGCGCAACCACATTGGCCGTTTGCCCATTTTGTGGCCCGTCCGAGACATGAACTACGCCGGGCCCCGCGGCGAATTCTTTAAGGATGTCCTTGCTGCCATCGGTACTGCCGTCATCGCTTGTGTAAAGTGACCAGTTGGCATAGCTCTGCTCCGCGATGCTCTCAAGCTGATCTTGCAAATAGACTGCCCCGTTGCGCACAGGCATCAGGATCACGACGTGCGGCTCGGCTTTGAGGGGCTCTTGCATATGGCGTCCTTGATGCGGGCTCTGCCATCACATGTCTGGTTTTAAAACGATCTGCAAGGGCAGGATCAGACACAAAAAGGGCCTGCATAAACCATGCAGGCCCCGTTTGGATGGCTTTGATCAGCCGTAAACCGACTCTTTGCCAAAGTGTTTGGTTAGCATGTAATAGACAACGGCACGGTATTTGTTACGCTCTGAACGACCATAGGTTTCGATCACTTGGTTGATTGCATCCATGAGTTCAGGTCCATCTGCAAGGCCCAGCTTCTTGACTAGGAAGTTGTCCTTGACTGTCTCCAGCTCATGCTCCTGCCCCGCAGCAACGGTGGAGGCATCGGCATTGTAAATCGCCGGGCCACAGCCGATGGTCACCTTGCTAAGCAAGTCCATGTCCGGCTCCATGCTGCATTTGTTGCGCAGATCATCTGCATAAGTCTCAATCAGTTCGTCCCGACGTCCCATTCTCTACTCCCTAAATCTCCAAACACGCACTTTTCGCGCTGGTTAACTTCCCAATTGCGGGTGGAGCAACGATAACGTCGGATTGATTTACAAAAAAGGAAAATTTACAGACAGGGAGCCGCCCGAAGTTACGGGAAAACAACACCTTCTGTCATGCCATGATTCGTGCGTTGGTCCAGGATCACATCCTGATTGGCCCATTTCTGAACGATTGCATTGCCATTCCAGCACCTTTTTTGCACGAGCTCCCGCGCAGCGCTTATTCCGTGTGCACCATGTTTCTGCTCATGCGCTTTCAAAGCGGCAACCATTCGGTCCCACTTCGCCCGAAGGTTTGAAGGCATGGCCTCTCGGTTCATATGGCGCGGCATGGTGTAGTTGATTTCCAAAGACACCTTACAATTTGCCGTCCATCTTACAAACCAACGGGTGTAGGCCCAGTATCCATTCGGACCTTTACGCTGCATTTGATTCAGCAGGGCCTCTGCTGAGCTGCCGTTAACGGCGTAGGTGGTCCACTTGGTATCAATGTTGGGGTTCGATAAGACTGCTGTTGGTCCCAAAACAACAAAGTTTAGAACCACGGCAGTACAAAGCAGTTTCGAAAAGGGACAGACCACAATTAATACCCCCAAAAGAAAGCCTAGCGAAGCAACCTGACCCCATCAAACAAAAATCGCCGGACCACAAGGCCCGGCGACATCTAAAACCATACGATTTTCTTCTAGTAACGGTAATGTTCCGGCTTGTAGGGGCCTTCTTGCTTCACACCGATATAGTCTGCCTGATCTTTCTGCAGCTCAGTCAGCTTTACACCGATACGGTCCAGATGCAGGCGGGCAACTTTCTCGTCCAAATGCTTGGGCAGGATGTATACTTCGTTATTATATTCTTCGCCCTTCTGCCACAGCTCGATCTGCGCAAGAACCTGATTGGTGAAGCTTGCTGACATTACGAAAGACGGATGGCCTGTTGCATTGCCGAGGTTTAGCAGGCGGCCTTCGGACAGCAGGATGATCCGGTTGCCCGAAGGCATCTCGATCATGTCCACCTGCTCCTTGATGTTGGTCCACTTGTGGTTCTTAAGGTTCGCCACCTGAATTTCATTATCGAAATGTCCGATATTGCCAACAATCGCCATATCTTTCATCGCGCGCATATGCTCGATCCGGATGACGTCCTTGTTGCCAGTGGTGGTGATGAAGATATCCGCAGTTTCGACTTCGTCTTCCAGCAAAGTCACTTCGAAGCCATCCATGGCAGCCTGAAGCGCGCAAATCGGGTCAACTTCGGTCACCTTCACACGGGCACCCGCACCCTGCAGCGATGCGGCAGAGCCTTTACCAACGTCACCATAACCTAGAACAACGGCGACCTTGCCAGCCATCATGGTGTCCGTGGCGCGACGGATACCATCGACCAGGCTTTCCTTACAGCCATACTTGTTGTCGAATTTCGACTTTGTAACAGAGTCATTCACGTTGATGGCCGGGAAGGGCAGCTGGCCATCACGGACGAGCTGATAGAGGCGGTTCACACCGGTGGTTGTTTCTTCGCTGACGCCTTTAATCTGGTCGCGCACCTTGGTGAACCAGCCAGGGCTGGCCTCCATCCGCTTTTTGATCTGCGCCTTAATCACCTCTTCCTCTTCCGAAGACGGCACAGGGATAATATCTTCACCTGCCTCAGCGCGTGCGCCCAACAAAACATAGAGCGTCGCATCGCCACCATCGTCCAGGATCATGTTCGGGCCATCTTCGAACATGAAGGACTTGTCGAGGTAATCCCAATGCTCTTCCAGAGTCTGGCCCTTGATCGCGAAAACCGGAGTGCCACCTTCGGCAATCGCGGCAGCAGCGTGATCTTGCGTGGAGAAGATGTTGCAGCTGGCCCAGCGTACATCGGCACCAAGTTCGACCAGTGTCTCGATCAGAACAGCGGTCTGAATGGTCATGTGAAGGCTGCCAACGATGCGAGCACCAGTCAGCGGCTTGCTTTCGCCATACTCGGCGCGCAACGACATCAGCCCCGGCATCTCGGTTTCCGCGATATCAAGTTCTTTGCGTCCGAACGCGGCCAGACTGATATCTTTGACGACGTAATCTTTTGCCATTGAACGGCTCCCAGAAAATAAATGTTAGGAGGGCAGATAACACCAGCACCTCCTGTGGGCAACATGGTAGTTGACTGCATTGAACGCATCACGGTTTCTTCATTCGGTTCATGCTGGTAATGCGTTTTAAGTAATGGCGCAGAAACAGGCAGGATCAGGGCCACTGATGGACAAAAGAATTATCCGTTTCGACGGGCTGGGGGCCAGGCGTCAATACACCATCCTGATGATGCTTTACCGGCTTGTCTTCAATCGTTGGCTCTACGGTATCTTCTGCCGCAACCTCGCCCGTTTCTTTGCAGCGGATAACTCAGTTGTGCTGGATTTGGGACAGGGGCGTGAATACCGCGTCTATCTTAATGACGGCTACTGGACGCGGTTCTACCTTTATCACCGCAGTTATGAGCCCGAAGTGCGCGCGACGCTGGATGCCGCGGCGGGACACACGCCGCTTTTTTGTGATCTGGGGGCTAATGCAGGTCTTTGGACAGTCTATGCAAGCACCCTTTTTGACCGGGTGATCGCGGTTGAAGCCTCAAAACAGACCTTTGAGCGGCTGTCCAGTAATGCAAAGGGCCTTAACCATGTCGACATCCGCCGTGCCGCGATTTTCTCGGAAACGGGGCAGATGATGAATTTTGTAAACGTGCATAATAGCCACGCCTCCGCCCATCTGGAGCAGAACGGGGAAAGTGGCACGCATGACAGCCTTGAGAATGTCGAGACGATCCGCATCGACGACCTAGTACCCAAGGATGTTGCCGCGCTGATCAAACTGGATGTGGAGGGTGCTGAAATTCCGGCTATTGTTGGAGCTTCGCGAGCCATGGAGGAGGGCAGCGTTTTGATCTACGAGGATCACGGTTCTGACCTTGCGTCCAAGGTCAGCATGCATCTGCTCGATTTGGGCGATATATGTCTCTATTCTATAGAAACAGGCGGTGACATGGTTACAGAGCTTTCACAATTGAAGGCCATCAAAACAGACCATTATAAGGGCTATAATTTTCTTGCAGGGCGCAAGAACTCTGCCCTTTTGGCAACCATTATCGAAAACTTTGCAAAAGCCGAGTGACAGCGGTAACCCTGATCCCGTTGTCAAACCTGCGGAGAATGCCCATGCCCGTGCCACGCGCCTGGCAGAAAATGTTATCTGGCCGCAGGCTTGACCTGCTGGACCCGACCCCAGTGGATATCGAGATCGAGGATATCGCTCACGGCCTCAGCTTCGTGGCGCGCTGGAATGGGCAGACACTTGGCGATTACCCCTATTCGGTGGCAGAACATTCCCTGCTCGTGGAACGTATCTTCTGTCGTCTGTCGCCCAATGCGCCCACCAGGTGGAAACTGGCCGCCTTGCTGCATGATGCGCCCGAGTACGTGATTGGGGATATGATTTCACCTGTGAAAGCCAATGTTGGGCCGGGATATGATATGCTGGACCAGCGTTTGACAGCTGCTATTCATATTCGCTTTGGACTGCCTGCCACGACGCCCATGAATATCAAACGACAGATCAAGAAGGCCGACAAGATCAGTGCTTGGATCGAGGCCACACAGATCGCCGGTTTCTCAGAAGAAGAGGCCAACAAGTTCTTTGGTCAGCCTGTGCTCGACATGCTGGAAGGCCTCAGCCTTGTGCTGCGCCCCCCGATGGAAGCGCGCAATGCCTATCTTGCCCGCCACGCAGAACTGTTGCAGGAGCTTTGATGATACATGTGCGCGCGGCCGGCCCAATTGATGCAGCCCCCATGGCAGAGCTACTGAACGAGGTGATCGCCGAAGGCGGTACAACAGCAATGACCAAACCCGTGTACAAGGACGATCTTGTGCAATGGATTCGACACTATTCTGGCAGAAATGCATGGTTTCTTGCTGAAGACGACGATGGTGTCCTATTGGGGTTTCAGTGGATTGAACCGCATGATGACCTGCCGGTTGAGGCCTGCGCCATCGCAACGTTCAGCAGGGTTGGCAGGACGCGACTGGGGTCAGGCAGCGCGCTCTTCAATCACACCAAAGCTGCAGCGAGACTGCTTGGATATCGCTGGATCAATGCCACGATCCAGGCAGATAACGACGGCGGTCTGGCCTATTATCAAAGCCGGGGGTTCGAGAGCTATGGCGATATAGAACGCGCAATCCTGAACGATGGCACACCCGTAATCAAGATCAGAAAACGTTTCGATCTGCGCTGAAAGATCTGCACCCTCAATCTTCTAAAGATTTTGGACGCGTTTTTTTGAGCATTGCGCCCCCCTCAGCGGGGAGAGCGCTTTGCGAGAATGCGCTGCAAGGTTCGGCGGTGCATGTTCAGCCGCCGCGCAGTTTCCGACACGTTGCGATCACACAGCTCATACACTCGCTGGATGTGTTCCCAACGCACACGATCCGCACTCATCGGGTTTTCCGGGGGTGGCGGCAGTTCATCCCCAGACGCCAGAAGCGCATTGGTGATGTCCGTCGCGTCGGCAGGCTTGGACAGGTAATCAGTCGCGCCAATTTTTACCGCAGCCACCGCCGTTGCAATAGCCCCATAGCCCGTCAAAACGACCACCCGGCTGTCAGGGCGCCTTTCCCGGATCGTTTCCACCACGTCAAGACCGTTGCCATCTTCCAACCGCAGGTCACACACCGCATAAGCCGGCGGTCGTGCTGTCGCTATGGCACAACCGGCCGCGACCGAGCCCGCCGTTTCCACCGCAAAGCCACGTTTTTCCATGGCTTTTGCCAGCCTGCGCAGGAATGGCTCATCATCATCGACAAGGAGCAATGATTTATCCTCACCAATATTTTTTACATTGTCTGGCAAATGTCCCTCCCGCTTTTGGGCAATAAAGCTTGAGGTAGGACTTAGGCTGGCAGGGGCATTGCGTCAAACAAGCGTTTCAGACAGCATCCATAAAACACTGAATTCGCTCTGCCATGCGTTCCGGTGTTTCGTCACGGCGGAAGAACTCTGCAAAGCCTATTTCAGGGAAAACGAGGTATGACAGGGTCGAATGATCCACAAGGTAAAATTCGTCATCATCCTGGTCATGCGCCTGGTAGAAGGTGCGGTAGGCCTTGCTGGCCGCCTTCACCTGTTCCTCGCTTCCTGTTAGGCCCAGCATGCGGGGATGCATGATATCTGTATAATCTCCAACCACTTCGGGTGTATCACGCTTGGGATCGATCGAGATAAAGACCGGCTTCACCATCGTTCCGTTGCCTTCGAGAATTTCAATCGCCACGGCATTGCGCGCCACATCCAGCGGGCAGACATCGGGGCAGAAAGTATAGCCGAAATAAATCAGAGAAGGCTGGTCAATCACCTGTTCATCTGTGACCGTCTCACCCGTTTCACTGATCAGCGTAAACGGCCCACCAATAGTTGCAGAGCCCCCAGCGATCTGACCGGCACGGCAGTCCGCAAACCGCTCCTCTGGATCCTTCTTCATGGTTAGCCAAATCATCCCAAGGATTAGAACAGACAATGCAACAAAGCCTGCAATGGCGATGGTACGGACCATGAGATACCTCGTTTATGCTCTTCATTTTGCAACAAGTCACATCTATCAATGAATATATAAGTTACAACGCCATCGGGATCACAAATGTTGGAATCGACCTCCATGCAAGACACCATCCGGATGCGAGAGAACTGGGTCCGTCTGCGGACGCTCGTTCTGTTGCGGTGGTGGGCGATCGTGGGGCAGGTGTCGGCGCTGATCGTTGCGCAAAGGCTTTACAACCTCGAGCTTGAAATAGGCCTGTGCTATCTCGCTATCGGGGTGTCAGTGATTTCGAATCTTGTGGCCTCTTTCATTTTCCCGGAAAACAAACGCCTCCGCGAACCCGAAACCTTCCTTGTTGTGCTGTTTGACATGCTACAACTGGGGTTGATGCTTTATCTTACAGGTGGGTTGAACAATCCGTTTTCGATCCTGATCGTTGGCCCCGTGATTGTATCGGCCACTGCATTGTCTCTAAAATCCACTTCGATCCTTGGGCTCATGGCGATTCTGATTGTCACGCTTCTAATCAGGCTACACCTGCCCCTGACAACACAATCTGGTTTCGTGCTGCAGATGCCCGAGGTTTTCCTGTTCGGCAACTGGGTCGCCATCGTGATTGCCGTGATCTTTCTTGGCGTCTATTCACGCTGGATCTCGTCAGAAGTACGCGCCATGTCCGAGGCGCTTCAGGCCACGCAGATGGCCCTTGCGCGCGAACAAAAGCTGACCGATCTGGGCGGTGTTGTCGCCGCTGCCGCGCATGAGTTGGGCACGCCACTTGCTACGATCAAGCTGGCCAGTTCCGAACTTGCCGAAGAGCTGTCGGATGATGAAGACCTCTATAGCGATGCCATTCTGATCCGGGAACAGGCGGATCGGTGCCGCGACATACTGAAATCTATGGGTCGGGCGGGCAAAGATGACCTTCATCTCAAGCGCGCACCCCTGAGTGCTGTGATCGAGGAGGCGGCGGAACCCCATGCAGACCGGGGTAAGTTCATTGATTTTGATCATGCCCCCCTGAACGGATCAGAGGCTAGCCAGCCCGAGATTCTGCGCAAGGCCGAAATCGTACACGGGCTACGAAATCTCATTCAAAATGCCGTGGATTTTGCGCGCAGTACCGTTTGGATCGAAAGCCACTGGGATGAACAGGGGATTGTCATACGGATCATGGATGATGGCCGCGGCTATCCCCCTCATCTTCTGGGCCGGATTGGTGATCCGCAGATGCGACGCAGGGGAACGGCCACGGATCCTAGGCGCCCAGAATACGAAGGCATGGGGCTTGGCCTGTTCATCGCCAAGACCCTACTGGAGCGCACCGGCGCCGACCTAAGCTTTGCCAATGGATCGGAGTCATTTCTCAACCAGAAGGACCTTGCCGCTCGAACCGGGGCGTTTGTCGAGGTGTCCTGGCCACGCACGATGCTGGAGGTTGACAAGGTTAAAGACCGCGCCGGGCTTGGGGAAAACAAGCCAATCGAGGTCTAGTCACGCCTGAATTCAGGGGGAAAATCCAGATTTATCACTGGGTTGTTAACCTTGAATTAACCAAAAAACACGAATTTAGTGCGGCACGGCAGCGGTGGGCATCGATATGCTTTCAATGTGGTTACCATTTGCGGTTGTCTCTGCGGCTACTTTATCCGCAGGGCTACTTTGGCTCGTGATCCATCTTTCCAATCGCAAGGCGGCTTCCGGCCCCGCACAATGTGAAACCGTGCTCAGACAGGCGCCTGCGATCGTATTCTCCATTGATGCAAGCGGCGCCTTGCAATGGTCCAATGAACAATTCGAGCGCTTGAACGTACAGGACCGTCAGGTTTTCTTGAATGCCGTTCAGGAGCGTAGGGATGACGCGCCCTTGCGGCTTTGCTGTCATCATGATGATGGGACACAGGACCGCCATTATGAGCTCGTGATCCTCGGCGATCACGCAGCCCCATTTGTCTTTGCAGAGGATGTGACACGCCTTGTTCAAGCCGACAGCGTGCGAAATGCCTTTGTGCAGACACTCACTAAAACCTTTGCCGACCTGTCAACAGGACTTTCAGTATTTGATCGTAATCAGCGGCTTGTTCTTTTCAATCCAGCCATTCTTGATCTGACCTGTCTTTCGGCCGAGTTCCTGACAAGCCGTCCCCATATGATCGAGTTTTTCGATGCCTTGCGCGATCAGCAGGTGATGCCTGAACCAAGGAACTATTCCAGTTGGAGATCCCAGATCACCGACATGATCAAATCTGCCGAGGATGGCCATTATTCCGAACGCTGGTCCCTGCCCCATGGCGTCACCTACCAGCTTACGGGCCGACCCCATCCCAACGGCGCAATTGCCTTCCTGATCGAAGATATATCTGATGAAATGGCATTGACGCGGCGCTCCAGAAGTCAGTTGGTAACGCATCAGGCCATCTTGGATTCGATGACCGATGCGATAGCTGTCATCGGCTCTGACGGAAACCTTGTGATCTGCAACACGGCATTAACCGATTGTCTCGGCTTCGATCCAGAGGCCAGCCTTGGAAGCACGCGGCTAAACGATATAGTCACAGTATTCCGCTCTACATTCGGAGATGACCGGACGTGGCGAAAGCTGGAAGAGCTTAGTCTATATGACGGCCAGATAACACCATTGCGGCAGAACATGACAGACAAGACGGGCCGGAACCTGACCATCCGGCTTGAGCCGCTGCCTGACAGTCTTTTCATGCTCACCCTCTCCTCGTTGCCCCGGCAAGAGGCAATCCCGGCCTAAACCCAGTTGCAGGTGGTTCCGACGGGTGTAGTGTCGGTTCCATGGTCTACATCCTCAGACAGATTCAATCCGAAAGCCCCGAGGCGACAAGCACGATTGCGGTGCAACTGGCCGCTGTCCTGAGGCCGGGTGATACCCTTTTACTGGAAGGACCCATAGGGGCCGGGAAATCCCACTTTGCCCGCAGTGCCATCCAGTTCATGCTGTCAGAGCCAGAGGACATCCCTTCCCCCACTTATACGCTTATTCAGACTTATCTAAGCCCCCGAGGTGAGATATGGCATGCCGACCTTTACCGGATGGCCAACCCTTCCGAGGTATATGAATTAGGCCTGTGGAGCGCGTTTGAGGATGCGATTTGCCTCGTAGAATGGCCTGACAGGCTTGGCACAGAGATACCTGGCAATGCCCTCACGTTGAACCTTGCGACCGAAGAGACTGACGGGGACACAAGAACACTGCGGTTTTCATCGGGTAATCCAGAGTGGGACTACCGATTGCAGGAGGTTTTGAGTGCCTGATCGGACTTTATTGAGAACAGCATTCCTAACAAATTTGGGATGGGCGGGTGCAGAGGTGTCCAATCTTGCCGGTGACGCCTCAAACCGACGGTATTTCCGGCTGGTGCACCCGGAAAGCTCTGCGCTTTGCGTCCTGATGGATGCCCCCCCTGAAAAAGGCGAGGATGTCACACCCTTTGTCGAGATTGCCCGCCATCTCAGCCATCTCAGGCTTAGCCCACCCACGATTCTGGCCGAGGACCCAACGAATGGTTTTCTGCTTCTCGAAGATCTGGGCGATGATCTTTTCGCGCGCGTTCTGGTACGTGCACCAGATCAGGAACTACAGCTTTACGCAGCCGCTGTTGATGTTCTGGCCGAACTTCACAAGGCCCCGTTGCCAAGGGGTATAGGGGCCTATGATCCCAACCTGATGGCCGATCTCGCTACTTTGGCGTTTGATTGGTATCTGCAGGGCGTCACCGGCCACCCCGACCCGAAGGCGCGCGCAACTTTCAAACAGGCTTTCACCCCGCTTCTTACCGGCATTCACGGTTGGGATGAGGTGTTGATCCAACGGGACTATCACGCAGAAAACCTGCTTTGGTTGCCAGATCGGACCGGCGTGGCCCGTGTCGGGTTGCTGGATTTCCAAGATGCACTGGCCGGGCATCGTGCCTATGATCTGGTATCGCTTTTGCAGGATGCACGCCGTGATATTCTACCCGGGACACAAAGCGCCATGATTGACCGGTATCTTGCGGAAACGGGCGTTGACCCGATCGGCTTTCATCGAGCCTATCGCCTGCTGGGGGTTCAGCGGAACATGCGGATCATCGGAGTCTTTGCGCGGCTTTGCCTAAGGGATGCAAAACCTGGCTATCTTGATCTTTTGCCCCGTGTCTGGGCACATCTGAAAGCGGACTTAAATGAGCCATTTTTGGCAGAATTAGAGTCTATTATAACACTTTCTCTGCCAGAACCAGGCATACAGGAACAGGAAGCACTGAGACAGAAATGCGGAACGCTCCAACAGCCGTCATGATCTTCGCTGCAGGCTTGGGAACTCGAATGGGGGCCTTGACCCAAAACCAGCCAAAACCGCTGATCGAGGTGGCGGGGCGGTCCCTGATCGACCATGCGCTGCTACTCGTGGAAGGCTTCGGCGCAGACCGCATCGTGGTGAACCTGCACTACAAGGGTGAGATGCTGCGCGACCATTTGCAGGCCCGGGGCGTTCAGTTTTCGGAGGAGCCGGACATTCTTGAAACCGGTGGTGGTTTGAAGGCGGCCTTACACCTCTTGGGTCAGAGCCCAGTCTTCACCATGAATTCAGATGCGGTCTGGTCTGGACCGAACCCCTTGGACCTGCTGGCCCGCCAATGGAAGCCCGATGAAATGGACGCCCTTCTTCTATGCATTCCGCCTGTTCATGCCATTGGGCACCAAGGGCAGGGGGATTTTCACATAAGCGATTCTGGCGCCCTATCTCGCGGCCCCGGGGTGATATATTCGGGCCTTCAGATTATGAAAACTGACAGATTGGCCACAATTGCAGATAGTGCCTTCTCTCTGAATGTAGTCTGGAACCAAATGTTGCAGGAGAAACGGCTGTTCGGGGCGATCTACCCGGGGCACTGGTGTGATGTGGGCCATCCCAGCGGTATCCATGAGGCTGAAAAGATGCTGGACGACCATAGTGTTTGATCCAGCACCTATACCACGCGTCTTTGCTGTACCACTTGGGGTGGATTTTCCAAAAGCCCTTGTCGATGGGCTGATCAAACGTACGACGGGTGCACCGCCAGAGGCGTTGGCGCGCGTGCAGGTGATCGTCAACACACGCCGCATGGCCCGTCGGATGCGTGCCCTGTTCGACGTAGGTCCGCCGCTTCTTCTGCCGCAAGTCACCATGATCACCCAACCCGGTGAGACCTGGAACCTTGGCAACATACCAGAGGCCGTACCCCCCCTAAAAAGACGGCTTGAATTGGTCCAACTGGTCACTGCCTTACTGGACAGCCGGCCCGACCTTGCGCCGCGCAGTTCAATCTATGACCTGGCTGACAGCCTAGCGAAGCTCATGGACGAGATGCATGGCGAAGGAGTTTCCCCAGAGGCTTTTGACCATCTTGATATCACAGATCACTCTGGGCACTGGGCCAATATTTTGTCCTTTTTAGGCATAATCAGAGACTACTTTAGTGAAGATTCCGCCCCCGATCCCGAAGCAAGGCAGCGCAGGGTGATCGAGGCGCTAATCACATCGTGGCAGGTCAGCCCACCGAAGCATCCCGTGATCCTTGCAGGCTCCACCGGATCGCGCGGGACAACGCAGATCCTGATGCAGGCCGTCGCGCGACTGCCACAGGGTGCGGTCATCCTGCCGGGGTTCGACGGTGACATGCACACTGACATCTGGCACCGCCTGCTGGACGCCCCCCCAAGCGAAGATCACCCGCAATATCGCTTCGCATCCCTGATGGAGGCGCTTGATTTGCGGCCCAGTGATATCCAGCCATGGACCGACACGCAGCCCGATGTGCCAGACCGTAACGCAGTCCTTTCTCTTGCCCTGCGCCCTGCCCCTGTCACAGATCAATGGCTGGTTGAGGGGCCGAAACTGACCGGAATTGAGCCTGCTATGCAGGATGTAACACTGGTAGAGGCCCCGTCGCAGCGGTTAGAGGCCCTAACCATCGCGATGAGGCTGCGAAAAGCAGCCGAGGATGGGCAAACCGCCGCGCTGATCACCCCAGACCGGACCCTGACACGCCAGGTCGGTGCTGCGTTGGACCGTTGGGATATTCTGCCGGACGACAGCGCCGGTATTCCGCTACACAGGTCCACACCAGGTCGCTTCCTGCGCCATATCGCGGATCTTTTGCACCGCCCATTGTCAGTAGAGATACTTCTGACAATCCTGAAACATCCAATCACGCACAGCGACAGGGACCGTGGACCTCATCTTCGCCTCACACGCGAGCTTGAGTTGCACCTTAGGGATAACGGCCCACCTTTCCCAGGGGCTGCGAATTTTCAGACCTGGGCCGCTGGTATCAAAGACCCACTTGCGCCAGGTTGGGTTGATTGGCTGGTCGCCAATTTCTGCCATGAGCCTCTGCCTGAGGAGATAGATCTGCAGGCGCTCACGGATCGGCATATTGCCTTGGCGCTCCACATATCACGGGGATCAACCGGCGCAGATTACGGCAGAATCTGGCAGGATGACGAGGGGCGACAGGCGCATAAAACAGTATCTAACCTAGCTGAAAATGCTAAGTTTGGCGGTTCCATGCGCCCTGTTGATTACGGGGCTCTGTTTTATTCAATCCTGTCCTCCGAACAGGTACGCAGCGCGCGCGACCCCCATCCCAACATCATGATCTGGGGCACGTTGGAAGCGCGGGTGCAGGGGGCGGATCTGCTGATCCTTGCCGGCCTGAACGAGGGCAGCTGGCCCGAAGCCCCCAGCCCAGATCCGTGGCTCAACCGGGATATGCGGCGACAACTGGGTTTGCTTTTGCCAGAGCGGCGGGTCGGTCTTTCAGCCCATGACTTCCAGCAGGCCGCCGCCACGAAAGAGGTCTGGCTAACCCGTTGTATCCGGTCCGAAGATGCGCAAACCGTGCCGTCGCGTTGGCTGAACCGGCTGGAAAACCTTCTGTCTGGTCTTCCTGATCAAGGCGGTCGTGATGCGCTGGGCCAGATGAAGGCACGCGGGCAGGCCTGGATTTCAATGGCCGGCGCCCTCGAAGAACCACAAGACATACCCGCCGCAACGCGCCCTTCGCCCTGCCCGCCTGTCCATGCACGGCCCACAAAATTGTCTGTCACGCAGATCAAAACCCTGATCCGCGATCCTTTCGCAATCTATGCCCGCAACGTCCTGAAGTTGCGCCCACTTAACCCATTGATGAGCGGGCCAGATGCTTTGATGCGAGGGATTGCGCTGCACAAAGCCCTCGAAAACTTCGTACGCGACACGCGCAATGATCCAAGTGCCGTGACAGTCGACAGGTTGATGTCTGAGCTTGGACAAGTTCTGTCAGAACAGGTGCCCTGGGCCGAAGCACGCCTGATGTGGGAGGCGAAAGTTGGAAAAGTGGCGCAGCGTTTCATTGAGGGCGAGGTAGATCGCCGCTCACTTGCAACGCCAACGCTGTTTGAAACCCGGGGGAAGGCAGAACTTCCCAATCTGGGTTTCACCCTCACCGCGGAAGCCGACAGGATTGATGTAGATGCAGGCGGACAGCTTCATATCTATGACTACAAAACCGGTGTTCTGCCCACAGAAAGCGTTCAGACACATTTCGACAAGCAGCTTCTTCTGGAAGCCGCAATCGCGGAACGCAGTGGGTTCGGAACACTCCCGCCATCACCCGTGGCGCGAGCCGTATTCATTGGGCTAGGATCCGACAGGAAGAGCGAAATTCCAGCTCCACTCGACGCAGAGCCACCAGATGAGGTGTGGAAGGAATTTTACAAGCTTATCAGTTTCTATTACCGCCCAAATCAAGGTTTCACCTCTCGCCGCGCATTACAGAAGAGTACGCATTCCGGGGATTATGACCACCTGGCACGGTACGGCGAATGGGACATGGAGGATGATCCTGTCCCGGTGGAGGTGGGCTAATGACCACAGACGACGCTACCCGCCGGCAGATGGAGGCTTCCCGACCGAACAGGTCTACGTGGCTGTCGGCTAATGCTGGATCGGGCAAGACTAAGGTGCTGACCGACCGCGTGGCACGGCTGCTGCTGGATGGGGTCGACCCGCAGAATGTGTTGTGCCTGACTTACACCAAGGCCGCCGCGTCCGAGATGCAAAACCGCCTGTTTCAGCGGCTTGGTGCTTGGGCGATGCTGCCCAATGACACGCTAGAAAAAGCCATTCTAAGCCTAGATCAGACGATCGCCATCACCCCAGATACACTACGACAGGCCCGGCGGCTCTTTGCGCGCGCGATCGAAACCCCTGGTGGGCTGAAAATTCAGACTATCCACTCTTTTTGCAGCGCTCTGTTGCGAAAATTTCCGTTCGAGGCAGGTGTGACGCCCAATTTCTCGGAAATGGAGGACCGCGCCGCGCTGCTTTTGCAGGCTGAAATCATCGAAACCCTGGCGGCAGGGCCAGAACGCCCCTTAGTGGAGGCGGTCGCGCCCTTTGCCCGGGAAAGCCTGTCACACCTAACACAGGGCATCGTTGGCAGGCGTACAGAGTTTGCGAAAGGCCTGAACGAACCCGCACTGCGCCGGCTTTTGGGCGTGCCAGAGGGATTTGACGACGAAGCGCTGTTAAATTCTGTCTTTCTAGGTGGCGAGCTGGAGCTTCTGTCGCAACTTGCAAAGGGGCTTGAGGCCAGCAGCCCGCATGATGTGAAGGCCAGCCTAAAGCTGAAAGCGCTCAAGGGCCGAAGCATCGAGACACTTGGGATTCTGGAAGGCGTCCTGCTGCACGGCAAAGGTGCGAAAAGGGACGCGCCGTTTACCGCCAGGATTGGTAAATTTCCCACGAAAGCCGGTCAAAAACTGGTTCCCAACCTATTGGATCAGCTCAATGCCTTGATGCTGCGCGTTGAAGATGCGCGCATCAGGCGGCTTGGACTGATCACGCTGAACCACTCTATCGCCTTGCACGCCTTTGCTGATGGCTTCCTAAGCGCCTACGAACGCGCAAAAATGCTACGCGGTTGGCTGGATTTCGACGACCTGATCCAACGTGCGCGCGATCTATTGCTGGACCCTAAGGTAGCTGATTGGGTGCTTTATCGGCTCGATGGACGAATTGACCACATCCTTGTGGACGAAGCGCAGGACACCAGCCCGACCCAATGGCAGGTGATCGAATGCCTCGCGCGGGAGTTTACCAGCGGCGAAGGCACCAAGAGCGGCACGACCCGCACAATTTTTGTGGTGGGAGATAAAAAGCAGTCCATCTATTCCTTTCAGGGCGCAGATCCGCGAGAATTCGACAGGATGCGGGAAGATTTCAGAAACCGCCTATCCACAACCAAAGCACCCCTGCAGGACCTGCGAATGGAGGTGTCTTTCCGATCTGCGCCGGCCGTTCTTAGCCTTGTGGACAATGTGTTCGATAGGCAAAGCAAAAGTGGTTTTGGGCCAGATCAGAGACACATTTCCTTCAAGTCAGAACTTCCAGGCCGGGTCGATCTTTGGCATCCGATCGAGAAACCAGACGATCCAGAAGATCCGCCATGGTACGATCCTGTTGATGTGAAGTCCCCAGATGATCCGAACTCTCTGCTGGCAGAGAACATAGCTGGGTTCATCGAGTGCACGATTGGCACGCCCTTGCCCGGTCAACCGGGTGAGCCGGTGAAATCCGTCACGGCGGGTGATTTCCTGATCCTTGTACGCAAGCGACAGGATCTGTTTCATGCCATCATCCGCGCCTGCAAGAACCGTGGCCTTGCAGTGGCAGGGGCGGACCGGCTTAAGATCGGAGGGGAGTTGGCGGTGCGAGACCTTCAGGCGCTGCTGTCGGTTCTAGTCACACAAGAAGATGACCTGTCCCTCGCCACCGCGCTGCGTTCGCCGCTCTTTGGATGGAGTGAGGGGGCGTTGTTCGACCTCGCCCATGGTCGCAAGGAGATGTACCTATTCGCGGAATTGCGCAAAAGAGCGGATGAGTTCCCCGAAACTATGTCCATCTTGGACGATCTTAGGGATCAGGTGGATTTCCTTCGCCCCTATGACCTGATCGAACGGATCCTGACGCGCCATGATGGTCGGCGCAAACTACTTGGTCGTCTCGGGATGGAAGCCGAGGACGGAATTGACGCACTGCTCTCACAGGCTCTGGCCTATGAAAGGCAAGCGGTAGACAGCCTGACCGGGTTCCTGGTCTGGATGGAAACCGACGATCTTGAGATCAAACGACAGCTCGACACCGCCGGGGATCGAATCCGCGTGATGACGGTTCATGGCGCAAAGGGGCTGGAGTCACCCATTGTAATCCTGCCTGATACCGCGCAATGGCGGTCCCGTGCACCA
The DNA here is from genome assembly GCA_963691795.1 of Roseovarius sp. Taxonomy (GTDB): domain Bacteria; phylum Pseudomonadota; class Alphaproteobacteria; order Rhodobacterales; family Rhodobacteraceae; genus Roseovarius. Next base: position 807,989 of record OY829373.1, on the reverse strand, counting down.
GGTGACATGACACTGACAGAGGCGGGGGTGATCTGGCGCGCATCGAAGGAAGAAACGACACTAATCCAGCACGAACACGACGAAATGGCAGAGCTGTCAGAGGCGGCAGAGCGGGATCGGTTGCTTTATGTCGGGATGACCCGAGCCGAGCAATGGCTGGTAGTCGCAGCGGCAGGCAATCTGGGGAAGAGCACCGAAAGCTGGCATGACAAGATCCGGCGCGGGATGGAGGGACAGGGGGCTATGCCAACCACCTGGCCCTGGGCTGATGGTCTGCGGGTGGAAAACGGCGACTGGGCACGCTCAACCACTGGAGAGATCGCACCGGAGGTGACCGCGCCGGCGAGTGTTCCTTTTTACATGACACTTGCAGCGCCAGAACCACCCGAACGTGGCGGGACGCTCAGCCCGTCCACGCTGGGTGGGGCCAAGGCGCTGCCCGATGAGCGTGGGCTCGACGAGGAGGCAGCTAAGCGCCGGGGGCGGCAGATCCACCGTTTGCTTGAGGTTTTGCCAGAGGTGGAAACAGATCAATGGACAGAGGTATCCCAGCGGTTGCTCTCCACCGAGCCAGACAAGGCGGGAGCAGAGGAGTGCGCCCTGCTACTGGCCGAGGCGCGCAAGATCATTGAAAAGCCTAGTCTAGCTGAAATCTTCGCAGCCGGTGCTCTGACCGAGGTACCCATCTCGGCCAAGGTCGATCTTCTGGGCGGACAGCGCATTCATGGGGTAATTGACCGATTGATTCTGTCGGACAGTGATGTTCTGGCCATCGACTTCAAAACCAATGCGATGGTGCCTCAACGCCCGACGGAGTGCCCAGATGGGCTTTTGCGACAGATGGGTGCCTATGGCGATGCCCTGGCCACACTTTACCCGGATCGGAAGGTTCAGACAGCATTTTTGTGGACTCGGACAGCCACACTTATGCATTTGCCACACGATCTAGTGACAGAAGCCCTGCGCAACACCTATATACCTTGACGTCAACCGCCCGGCTACATACGTTCGCGCCTCAAACCTGACCTCTTTGGGAGAGTGAACATGGCCACTTTTGCCGTTACCGACGACACCTTTGACGCTGAAGTCAAGAACTCTGATATCCCTGTTGTAGTGGATTTCTGGGCCGAGTGGTGCGGCCCCTGCAAGCAGATCGGCCCCGCTTTGGAAGAGCTTTCCGCGGAAATGGACGGAAAGGTGAAGATCGCCAAGATCGATGTGGACAGCAACCCCAACACCGCGACCCAGCTGGGCATTCGCGGCATTCCGGCGCTGTTCATCTTTAAGAATGGAGAGGTCATTTCGAATCGGGCAGGCGCCGCACCAAAGGCTGCGCTTCAAAGTTGGATCGAAGAAAGCATTTAATTTCCCAATTATCCACGAAACAAAGAGCAGGCCACTTCGCCGAGTTAGGCTCTTCGATTGCATTTGTAGTTCATCTACGCGACCAAGTGCTGATTTCTTTTGAAAACTGCACAAGTCATTACAGGTAGGGAACCTCAAACCTTGAAAAATATGTCAATCGTTTTCCCAGCCTTTGCGGCACTGATTTTCGCAGGCTTCATCCAGCCCATTGATACAATGCTGTTCGATGAGACGATGGATTTGGTCAAGGTAGCTTCATTGCTCGCTTGGTTTGCTCCCGCTTTGCCGACGGTAATCGTCATCCTGTGGATTGCATTGCCAAGGCCCGCATCACCAGCACTGATATGGCCAGTGGCAATCGCGGTTTTTCTGGTTGGGCTGTTTCTAACATTTGCCAGCACAGTTTTGTCGTCGCCTCACTCCACGCTTCTGTCGGTGACACATGGAGGTGCTCTCTCACTCGCAGGGGCTTCAAGCGTGCTTTGTTTGGCAATCGGGCGCATTGGTTCAAATGGAGTGCGATTGGCATTCTCGGGAATGGCTCTGTCAGCCGCCGCTGCGGCGTGGTCTCTTCTGGCAGTTCCGTCTGTAGTATTCCAGGCCAACCGCATTTCTGCGGGCGATCCTCTTTGCATTTCGCACCACGGGCCATCGTCGGACGTCAGCTCGATCTGGGATTTGCGAGGATTTTCTTTCTACACAACGGACTCAGGATACAAATCGACTTCCGGCTGGTATTTTCACGGTGTCCTAACCGTGGATGGCAACGATGGGCGTCAGTATTTCAACTGGTCGCCTCGTCGCTTTCGGTTTGACCGAGTTGAACACCCCACACGATTTATCGCGTCCTTGCGAAACCTCTGTAAACCATCTTCCGCCTTTTGGTCTGAACTCTGAAAATGCGAAGGTGCCAGTTGCACAAACGATGCGTTTCTTCCTCAACTCGTATGTGACGCTGTTAGGGCCAGCGCAGTCCCCATTCAGGTGTTCTTCGAACCTGACGACCGACTGCACAGCAGAGCAATCCCCGCATCTGCTCGACAACAGGGATTGGTTTCCAGACCGTCGTGGCAATCGTCTTTGTTCCAGATGATGTTTTCTGGTTCCTGATCTTCACCTCCTGCTGGCGATGGTTCCAGCGCCACAGAATTTCGTCCAGATATCTTTGAAGATGTTGTCGGCCCAAGCGATGATAAACACCAATCAGGGCGCGCTGCACTTGGGAGTTCACAGCTTCCACGGTGTTGATATGCGCTCCCTTGGAAGGCCGCGAATACTGTCGTTTGCCATGGTTGACAGTGTTGTGTGATGCAAAGCTCCGACCGATCTTCCGATAAGCAGTGTTGCTGTCGGTCATGAGGGCAGATGATGGATCAATCCACTCTTTCATGATCGGCCCGAGTGTCGCACCCTGCGCATTCGGGATCAGAGTAGCCTTTGCCTGCCCAGTGCGATCCGCCGCGACCAGAACCATGGGCTTGCCTGTACCTCGACCCCGCTTGTTTTTCACGCCTTTCTTGAACTTCGGCGCGCCACCGACATATGCCTCGTCCACTTCGACAACGCCGGCCAACCTTGCGGAAACAGCGTCACGGTCATCCATCAGTTCCCGGATCGCATGCCCCAGCTTCCAGGCCGTTTTCTGATTCACACCCAGGATCCGCGCCATCACCACAGACGAGATTCCCTTGCTGGACGTCAGCACCAGAAAGATTGCTGCAATCCAGATCCGAAGGTCCAGTTTCGTGGCATGCATCGGGGTCTTTGTGGTGACCGTGAATTGGAGGCGGCACTCGCGTTCGGCGCATTGGTAGAGGCCAGGGCGAGCAGTGCGCCCTCGGATTGGGGTTGAGCTAAGGCTGCCACAATGCGGGCAATGGCGACCAGACGGCCAGATCATCTCTTCAAGGAAAATGCGTGCGTGGCGCTCGCTGGGCATCTTCTTCCAGATATCTCGCACCGACTTCAGTTCTGTGATCATTCTTGTCTCCAACTCCGGGGAACGGCAATATTGGCCGGATCCGCGAATTCGAAAGAGACACGCTTAAAATTGCGCGAGTTTGGGGAACAAGTGTGTTTTCTACATGGTTTTCAACGTCATGAAATCAGATACGCTTTGTTTCGTGGATAATTGGATTTAATTTTAGGTCATCTTTATGACGTCGAGGGCCGCGATTGTGCGGCCCTTTTACCTTTTGATGTGCGGGCCCAGCGGCCAGTACCACTGGTATTTTTAACCTCAAAGAAGCAGGTACTTTTTGTTAGGCGACCTTGCGGCGCGTTTAGACCCTTCTTAGGTTGATCACAAAGATGGAGGTTACATGACACAGGAATTCCCAGGCTGGCATGGCACAACAATAATTGGCGTCAAGAAGGGCGGTCAGGTGGTGATTGCAGGGGACGGACAAGTCAGCCTTGGACAGACTGTGATCAAAGGGACTGCACGCAAGGTACGCCGTTTGTCACCGGGGGGGTACGATGTTGTGGCAGGTTTTGCCGGGTCAACGGCAGATGCATTCACTCTGCTAGAGAGACTCGAAGCTAAACTGGAGGCATCACCAGGCCAGTTGCAGCGTGCGAGTGTCGATCTGGCCAAAGACTGGCGCACCGACAAGTACCTTCAAAAGCTTGAGGCCATGTTGATCGTGTCTGATGGGACAGAGCTTTACGTGATCACGGGCGCGGGCGATGTGCTGGAACCCGAACATGACGTAACCGCCATCGGATCGGGTGGCAATTTCGCCCTAGCAGCAGCGCGGGGTCTGATGGAAACGGATATGAGTGCCGAAGAGGTGGCGCGTAGGGCCATGGCGATTGCAGCAGAAATATGCGTCTATACCAATGGCAATCTGACAGTGGAAACCATCGCCAAGAGCTAGACTCCAACGATTTAAATCAGCACCACCCTCAGATGTATAGTGGACCAGTGCGCTGCGACATACGATCTTTAACAGGCAGGACCTCACGCTGATCAAAACAGACACGCCAATTCGGGTTTGCCAATAGGTTTCGGGGGCAGCGCAAGGAGAACCGTATGTTTATTCAAACAGGGCTGCTTAAAAGTTTAACCCTATGTATTTTACATCAATCGATAAATATTAGACAACAATAAGTTGAAATTCCGGTCATTTGGCTGTTAGGCGTGGCCCAGTTGTCAAAGTCCAAGGCGATCGAATGACCAGTAAGATCATCCCTGTTCTTCTTTGTGGAGGCTCCGGCACACGCCTATGGCCCCTATCGCGGAAAAGCTATCCTAAGCAATTTGTGAATATGATCGGGGAGGGGTCCCTATTCCAGCAGGCCGCGCATCGCCTGTCGGGCGATGATTTCAGTGCACCAATGGTGATCACGAGTTCAGAATCACGCTTCATTGCAACCCAGCAATTGACCGAAGCCGGCATCGACCCCGGAAAAATCCTTCTGGAACCCGAAGCCAGGAACACAGCGCCCGCCCTTCTGGCTGCGGCCCTTGTGGCTATCAAGGATGATGCCGACGCTCTTTTGCTAGCCGCCGCCTCAGATCACTTCATTCAACAGCCGGACCTGTTCCGTACATCCGTGCGCCGCGGGGTCGGGGCCGCGAATGCGGGCAATATCGTCACCTTCGGTATCTCACCTGACAAACCTGAGACGGCCTATGGTTACCTCGAGCTTGATCTGGATGGGGACGCAAATGGTGTCGTACCCCTGAAACAGTTTGTCGAAAAACCGGATGAAGAGAATGCCGCCAGGATGCTGGAAGCCGGGAACTTCATGTGGAACTCGGGCATATTTCTATTCAAGGCCACGACGCTAATCGAGGCGTTCCAAGCCCATGCACCCGACACACTAACCCATGTCAGCGCAGCCGTTTCGGAGGCAAGATCCGACCTCGGTTTCCTGCGGCTCGCAGAAGCACCTTGGTCGCTTTGTGAGGATATCTCAATCGATTACGCGATCATGGAGAAGGTCTCAAATCTGTCCGTTGTGGTGCACCAGGGTGACTGGTCTGATCTTGGCGGGTGGGAAGCATTGAAAACACAAGGTGTTTCTGACGAGAACGGGGTAGTCGAAAGCGGGCCAGTCACGTCGCTGGATTGCTCTGATAGCCTGTTGCGGTCGGAAACGGATCAGGTGCGGCTGGTGGGGCTTGGCCTGTCCAACATCGTTGCAGTCGCCATGCCAGATGCCGTGCTGATCGCAGATCGGAACCGAGCACAGGATGTAGGAACGCTAGTCAAGAAGATGCGCAAGGATGGTGTGGCGCAGGCGGATACCTTCCCTGTGGATCACAGACCTTGGGGCTTTTTTGAGTCGCTCACCCTTGGCGGGCGGTTCCAGGTCAAGCGCATCGTCGTCAACCCCGGCGCGGCGCTGAGCCTGCAAAGCCATGTCCACCGGTCCGAACATTGGATCGTGGTATCCGGCACAGCTAAGGTCACGATTGATGATGAGGTAAAGCTGCTAGCCGAGAACCAATCCGTCTACATCCCGCTTGGCGCGATTCACCGGCTGGAGAACCCCGGCAAGGTTCCAATGGAATTGATCGAGGTGCAAACAGGCGCCTATCTAGGGGAAGACGACATCATCCGGTACGAAGACATCTATGCCCGAGGTGATGACGAAAAGGCTTAGGTGTTGCGGCCCGGAAAGGTGTGGCGTGCGTTAGTATAAATTACTGGCAATAAACGAAATCTAGTCACTTCGGCAGTTTTCAACTGCTGGAGCTCCAGTTATGTCCGATATCACCGCACGCCTTGATCTACCCCTGATCAAACCCTCTCAGGCGCAAAAACACGTCACCCATAACGAGGCCATTCAGGTACTCGATGGTCTAGTTCAGGCCGCGTTCGAGAAGATTGACGCTGTTGCCCCGCCATTTGAACCGGTGGAGGGTACACTCTTTGCCCTAGGCGCTGGATCAACAGGGGAATGGGCCGATCAAGGCGGCAAGCTGGCTTTGCGGGCTGGCGGCGGCTGGATCTTCATGGACCCTCAGGAGGGGTGGCATGGCTGGGACAAGGCCACAGATACCTTCCAGATCTATCGCAACGGGGAATGGTCACCGCTGTCGGCCAGCTTTGAAAACCTCGCTGGCTTAGGGATCGGCACGACCTCTGATGCCACGAACCGGCTGGCAGTGTCTTCTGATGCTTCGCTTTTCAACAATGTGGGCGCGGGGCATCAGCTCAAGATCAACAAGTCTAACAGTGGGGCTACGGCCTCTCTCCTGTTTCAATCAGCTTGGACGGGCCACGCCGAAATGGGGCTGGCCGGGGATACCGGGTTTTCGATCAAAGTCAGCGATGACGGTATGACTTGGTTCGATGCAATCAAGGCAGACGCAGGTGTTGGCGCGGTCGAGATGGGGTTTCCCATCACAGGCGTGGCGGTTCAGCAAAGCCCAACAGATAAAGGTTTGGACCGTCTGCTAAAAACGGGGGCTTCTGCCACGGTTCTGTCGGGAGGGCTGGAAACCCGGTTGAGCGCCGCTGGCACGGCGGATGCGATCGAGCTAACCACTGGGGCGAGCCTGCCCACCATTATGGATGGTCATGTCATCCGTTTCCGGGCGAATGCCACAAATACAGGGGCTGCCACACTTAACTTGGACGGGCTGGGGCCAATGGCATGCGCCACCGTCTCAGGGGCCACATTGCCTGCCGGGTACATCCGAACCAACGCCGATACGATTGCGACCCATGAGGCCGGAACCTGGACCATCTCGCGCGTGGAGGAGCATGGATCAAACGCCAACGGCGACTTCACACGATTTTCCGATGGCACACAAATGATCCATACCTCAGTCACATTGTCCTATATCGGGCCAACACTGGCCGGGGCGATCCTGACCTTTCCTGCCAGCTTTTCGGATGCGACGCGCATCTCAACCAGCCTGACCATCGAAATGGTATCTAGCCTGACTGTGGATACCAGCCAACTGGCACCAATACTGTGCCACAACTACCATCCGACAGGCTGTACGGTGGATGCCTCTCTGATCAGCGGGGCCTCAGGCCTGGAGGCCGGGGATACTATCACCATACGCCTCTTCGCGATTGGCCGCTGGTATTGAGCCTCGGTCAATTCTCGAAAAACAGATTCAAACTGATGATTTCCGTCACAGTTTTGTCCTGATCTTCCCCATCTAAGCCCCCAAACCCAATGCAATCTGCAAAAATCAGGCAGTTTGGGTGGATCAGATGGGTTTGTTTTTCCTTGGGACCGCGCGTGCAAACAACACCGCGCTACAAACGTCTATTTCCGATCTGGAGATAGTGCAGACGGGTAGTGGGGCGAAGCTTATATCAGTATCAGGGCCGCAGGGGGGTGTTGCAGCCTTTCAGCTGAACGGCAATGGCGTGCCCACAAAACAGGGGCACGCTTTTCTTCTAGCCAACCAAGTCACAGGCGGCGGTCATGATATCGAGATCGTGACCGTTGGCGCGTCGCACTACGTGCAGGTCAGCGGTTTCAGCACCAATTCAGTTGTGTCCTACCTGCTGAGCGGATCGGGCAGTTTTTCCAACAAAATCACTTTGAGCGGTGCCAGCATCGGCAGTGCTGCGCCCGTCTTTGCAAGAACAGAGGGCGGCAAGACCCTGCTGGCCGATCCTGGCACGCCGGGCTTCTATTCCTACAATGCCCCGGGCAACGCTAGTTTACAGCAGCAGGTATTTACGGGTGATTCAGTCTCTGTTTTTGCCAGATCGGTGGTGGATATTGACACCGTGCGCATCGGGTCAACCGACATTGCAGTATTGGCAAGCCATTCCGAAAGCGGCGTGACCTCTTACACGATTGGATCTTCCGCCCCCATGGCGCGCGACAAGATCGGGCCACCTGATGGCCTTGGCATCATGGTGCCCACAGATATCGAGATTGCGTCTGTCGGGTCAAAGAAATTCGCCATCATCGGATCAGAGCCCAGCCGCGGCAAAAGCGGTGCGTTGAGCGTTCTGGAGATCGGCGCAAACGGCCAGCTTGAACCGGTCGATCACGTGCTGGACACCGGATTTTCCCGCTTTGGCGAGGTGCAGAAAATTGCCGCAGTTAACCATAATGGCAAAACCTACGTGGTCGCAGGCGGGGGCGACCTTGGCATTGCAAACTTCCGGCTTTTGCCGGACGGAAAGCTGGTCCACCTCGACAGTATCGCCGGCACAAACACCTATCGGCTGGAAGATATCACTGCGCTGGAAGTTGCCGTAATGGGCAACCAACTACAGGTTTTTGCCGCGACCGAAGGCGGCAATGGCATCTCGGTTCTCGGCTATAACCTGACGGGGGAGGGTAGTGTTCGCATCGCGGGTGAAGGCAATAGCCGCCTGACAGGAACCGGTAACAGGGACATCTTGGTTGACGGGCCAGGGTCTGATACGTTGAACGGGGGCGCCGGGGCGGATCAGTTCGTCTTTGACAATGACGGCAAGGTTGACACGATCACGGACTTCAACCCAACGCAGGACATTCTGGATTTGTCAGATATCCTGTTTCTTTACGATCCGAATGCCCTCCAGATCACCAGTACCTCCAACGGCGCCAATATCAGCTTTCGGGACGAAACCTTTATCCTGAGAAGCCACAACGGTGCCACACTCAGCGCCGGAGCCGTGCGAGATGCCGTGGCCTTAGACATCAACCGGGCCTTCTACTACGTCCCGTCGGACGACGACACACCGCCCAATGGCGAAAGTGGCAGTGGCAGTGGCAGTGGCAGTGGCAGTGGCAGTGGCAGTGGCAGTGGCAGTGGCAGTGGCAGTGGCAGTAGTACAGGCGGGTCGTCAAGTGACAATACTTCTCCTGCAAATACTCTCTTGAACGGGACCTTGCGGGATGACTTCCTAAAGGGTGGAGAGGGGAACGACACCATCAACAGCTTTGCGGGCAATGACCGGATTGGAGGGGAAGGGGGAAATGACCGGATCGCCGGAGGTGACGGACGGGATACCATCTATGGCGGGAATGGTAATGACGTCCTCAGCGGGGGGGATGGCGATGACTATGTGAGGGGCATGGAAGGTAATGATTTACTTCAAGGTGAAAACGGGGCCGATCGGGTCATTGGCGGAAATGGCCATGACTATATCGCAGGTGGCAATGATCAGGACACGCTTTATGGGGGGACTGGTAATGATTCGATCAATGCTGGAGAGGGCAATGACAATGTTTTCGGAGAAGCCGGACATGATTATATCAGGGGCCTTGGCGGTAATGATAGCATTCAGGGTGGCGCAGAAAGTGACACTTTGTTGGGTGAAAACGGTGATGACGCCCTCTTAGGACAGGGGGGCAATGACGTTCTGCTTGGGGCAAGCGGCAATGACTACCTAAGCGGTGGGGACGGAGTGGACTACATGCTGGGCGGTATGGGCAATGACCGGCTTTATGGCGGCCCCGACCGTGACAGGCTTTCTGGTGAAGATGGCAATGACGTGCTTGTGGGTGAGGGCGGCAATGACGTGCTGCACGGTCACAGGGGCAACGACACTATGATTGGCAGCGAAGGTGACGATTTCCTGATGGGGCACCAAAACAACGATTACATCCTTGGTGGAAATGGCATGGACATCATCCTCGGAGGGGACGGGCGAGACCGTATTTATGGCGGCAGTGGCAATGATTACTCGAGGGCTGAGGCTGGCAATGATACAATGGTGGGTGAAGATGGCAATGATAGCCTAGACGGGGGTGATGGCAGTGACGCTATCTATGGCAACAACGGCAATGACCGGCTTTCAGGCGGGAGTGGCAGTGACGCGCTCCAAGGTGGAGGCGGAAATGATATCCTCTTTGGCGGCACGGGAAATGATGTTCTGCACGGTTTTGATCACAGGGATACACTGATCGGAGAAAGCGGGAATGATTACCTCAATGGCGGGAATGGTCGTGACGTCTTAAGGGGGGGTAACGGCACAGATCGTCTCTATGGCGGGGCCGATCATGACCGGCTGGAAGGTCAGAACCAGAATGACACCATGGTGGGCGGGACTGGCAATGACACCGTGCTAGGTGGGTCGGGCAATGACCTCATGCTTGGGGAGCGTGGCAATGACCGGCTTTACGGCGGCAGCGGCAATGATCGGCTGTCCGCCGGAGACGCCAACGATCTTCTTGTGGGTGGATCAGGCGCGGACACCCTGAAAGGTGGGTCGGGGCGAGACACGCTCAACGGAAACACTGGCAATGATCGATTAACTGGAGGGGCACAGCCTGATCGTTTCGTATTCCAAAAGGGTGATGACCGGGACGTGATCCTTGACTTCAACCACTTCGAGGACCGTATCTCTATCGACAATGACCTGTTTCTGGGTCGGCTGTCCAAGATCGCTTTCGTCCAAAGATACGCAAAGCTGGTTGGCACCGATACTGAGCTGCGCTTTGCCAATGGCGATACCCTAGTGATCGAGGATTTCCGCCTGCTCAGCCGCCTAGATGACGTGATTGATTTTATCTAACCGCGATCAGCATGCGCCTTCCACAGCATCAACAACCGAATTGAGCACGTCATCCAGAAGCGTCGCGTCCAGGGACTCACCCATAACGCGGATCAGTGGTTCTGTCCCGGATTCACGGATCAGAAGGCGGCCCTGCTGACCCAGCCGTACCTCGCCCTCTGTGATGGCCGCTTTCACCTTATCCGAATGAAGGGGCAGCTTGTTGCGGTCAAAACGCACATTGATCAGACGCTGCGGCACGGGTTCGAAGACCTGCGCCAGTTCGCTAGCTTTTTGGCCAGTTTCCACCATGGATGCCAAGAACTGAAGCGCGCCGATCAGGCCGTCTCCGGTAGTGGCAAAATCGGTCATGACGATATGGCCTGACTGTTCCCCGCCTAAAGTGTAACCACCCGCGCGCATTGCCTCAACAACATGACGGTCGCCAACAGAAGTGCGTTTGAGTTTGATACCACGGTCTTTCAGGTAATGCTCCATCCCGAGGTTGGACATTACCGTGGCCACCAGCGTATTGCCCACCAGCCGCCCAGCATCCGCCCAGCGCGTGGCGATCAGCGCCATGATCTGATCCCCGTCTGCAACCTTGCCCATCTCATCAATGAGGATCACTCGGTCCGCATCTCCATCAAGACAGATACCTAGGTCCGCACCAGTCTCAAGCACCGTCTGAGCTGCGGTTTCAGGATGGGTGGAGCCGCAATTTTCATTGATATTAATGCCGTTCGGCTCAACCCCAATGGGAATCACCTCGGCACCCAATTCCCAGAGAACCGCTGGAGCAGTGGCATAGGCCGCACCATTTGCACAATCTACTACGATCTTGAGGCCATCAAGTCGCTGACCCCTGGCCAGCGTAGTTTTGACATATTCGGTGTACCGCCCACGGGCATCTTCGAACCGTTTTGCGCGCCCAATGTTTTTTGGCACGGTAGGCTCCACACCGTCATTGAGCAATTTCTCAATGCTCGCCTCAGCCTCATCGGACAACTTAAAACCATCCGGGCCAAAAAGCTTAATCCCATTATCCTCTGCCGGGTTATGGCTGGCCGAGATCATCACGCCAACATCAGCTCGAAGGGAGTTGGTCAGGTAACCCACTGCAGGGGTGGGAACAGGACCCAGAAGGAATACGTTCATCCCGGTAGAAGCAAATCCCGCCGTCAGCGCATACTCAATCATGTAGCCCGACAGCCGCGTGTCCTTTCCGATCACCACGCGGTGTTCGTTCTTGTCTTTGCGAAAATGCCGTCCCGCCGCTGCACCAAGACGCAAGGCCATATCTGCCGTCATTGGCCAAGTGTTTGCAGTCCCGCGCACACCGTCCGTCCCGAACAGTTTATCCCCCATATGCCTGTCCTTCCTGCAGCCCAGTGCCACTGGGATTTACTAACCCCAAGCTCGTTTTCCTTACCCTGCAGAAGCTATCATGTCCAATGTGGCGCTGCTTTGAATGTGTGAGATTTTGCCGATACATCCAACCTGATGGTCCTGCCTTCCTGCGACAGCGATTGACTATCTCTAATACAGCCCGTCATAAGACCCTCAAATTGTTTCTAACAAGGGCTTGTCCGAAATGAAAATTGCGATGATCGGAACCGGGTATGTCGGCCTCGTTTCAGGTGTGTGCTTCTCGGATTTTGGGCATGAGGTTGTCTGCGTCGACAAGAACCCTGGTAAGATTGAAACACTCAGGAACGGTGAGGTTCCGATTTATGAGCCGGGCCTGAAAGACCTTATGCTTAGGAACGTGGCGGCAGGTCGGTTGTCCTTTTCCACCGATTTAGCCGATGCGATTGACGGTGCTTCGGCCGTGTTCATTGCCGTTGGCACGCCAACGCGCCGCGGCGATGGGCATGCGGATTTGTCCTATGTTACCGCTGCCGCAAAGGAAATCGCCCAGATTGCACGTGACTACGTGGTGGTTGTGACCAAGTCGACCGTTCCCGTGGGGACAAACAGGATGGTCAAGGATGTGATCACTACAGTAAACCCGGAGCTTGATTTTGATGTTGCTTCTAACCCCGAGTTTCTGCGCGAAGGGGCCGCGATTGACGATTTCATGAAACCTGATCGAGTGGTGGTTGGCGTCGAGACGGACCGTGCCTCTGCCGTGATGGCAGATATCTATCGCCCCCTTTATCTACGCGATTTTCCAATCATCACCACCGATCTGGAATCCGCCGAGATGATCAAATACGCCGCCAATGCGTTCTTGGCGACCAAAATCACCTTCATCAACGAGATTGCCGCACTCTGCGAACGTACTGGAGCCAATGTGAAGGAGGTCAGCAAAGGCGTGGGTCTTGATGGCCGGATTGGAAAAAAATTCCTTCATGCTGGTCCGGGCTATGGCGGCAGCTGTTTTCCGAAAGACACCAAGGCGCTGGCCCGAATTGGACAGGAAAACGGGATGGCCATGAAGATCACTGAAACGGTGATTGCCGTGAACGACCAAATCAAGGCCCGTATGATTGAAAAACTGCTCGACCTGTGCGGCGGCAGCTTCAACGGCAAGACCATTGGCGTTCTGGGAGTGACCTTCAAACCTGATACGGATGACATGAGGGATGCGCCCTCGCTGACCATTGTACCCGCCATGGTGGGCGGTGGTGCGAAGGTGCGTGTATGCGACCCGCAAGGCAAGCATGAGGGCGAGGTGCTGCTACCCAGAGTGACATGGGTTGAGAACGCCTATGACTGTTCCAAGAAGGCAGACCTTCTCGTAATACTGACTGAATGGAATGAGTTCCGCGCCCTTGACCTGTCGCGGCTGGCAAACGGGATGAACACCGCGAAACTAGCCGATTTGCGCAATATCTATTCTGCAACGGATGCAAGAAATGCCGGGTTCGAGTCCTATGACAGCATAGGCCGAACCGGGTTTGGCACACTTGCCGACTAGATCCTACACACACCAAGATTGACCTGAGGCCTTACAGTTTAAAGGCAGAGGCCGAAGTACGGTCCACGGGCAAGGTCTTCCCTGATCCAAACGGCGAAACGAACCGCTTCCCAATCACCTGAAACTCCTGTAATGGGCCGCTTATCTGAGACGTGATGCCTTGGACCTCGGGCGCATGGAAATGATTGGGGTCGGCGGCAATGGGGCCGCCATTGAAACGGAGGAGCTGGGGATACGCCCCGGATGCCTATCAAGCAATGCCTCCAGTTAGGAAACGATAGATGTTCAACGAAGTAAAAAAATCACTGCAGTGGGGCGAGGAAACGCTCACACTGGAAACGGGCAAGGTTGCCCGTCAGGCCGATGGCACCGTCATCGCCACCCTTGGTGAAACCAGCGTTATGGCTGCTGTGACATTCGCCAAAGCCCCGCGTGAGGGTCAGGATTTCTTCCCCCTCACCGTTCACTACCAAGAGAAATACTACGCCGCCGGTAAAGTCCCCGGTGGCTTCTTCAAGCGTGAGGCACGGCCCACCGAGAAGGAAACTCTGACCGCGCGTCTGATTGACCGCCCGATCCGTCCGCTGTTCGTGGACGGGTTCAAGAACGAAGTCCTCGTCATGTGCACCGTGCTGAGCCACGATCTAGTCAACGACCCTGATATCGTTGCGATGATCGCCGCCTCTGCCGCGCTGACCATTTCCGGCGCGCCCTTCATGGGCCCGATTGCCGGTGCGCGCGTCGGTTATGAAGACGGTGAATATGTGTTAAACCCGCAGGTCGACGACATGCACGATCTGCGCAACAACCCCGATCAGCGCCTTGATCTGGTTGTCGCTGGCACCAAAGACGCCGTAATGATGGTCGAATCTGAGGCCTACGAGCTGTCGGAAGAGGAAATGCTTGGCGCCGTAACCTTCGCGCATGAGCAGATCCAGCCGGTCATTGACCTGATCATCGACCTTGCCGAAGAAAGCGCGAAAGAGCCGTTTGACTTCACGCCCCCAGACTATTCCGAACTCTACGATGTTCTGAAAACTGCCGGTGAAGCACAGATGCGCGACGCCTTCGCCATCACCGATAAGCAGGAACGTGTCGCAGCCGTCAACGCGGCCCGCGAAGCGATCAAAGCAACGCTGAGCGAAGAACAGCTGGAAGATCCAAACCTCGGTTCTGCCATGAAAAAGCTTGAAGCTGGCGTTCTAAGGGGTGACGTGGTCAAGAACGGCCGCCGCATTGATGGCCGTGCGCTTGATGAGGTCCGAGACATCGTTTGCGAAACCGGCTTTCTGCCAAGAACACATGGCTCGGCGCTGTTCACGCGTGGTGAAACCCAAGGCCTAGTTGTCACCACACTGGGTACCGGTGACGATGAGCAGATCATCGACGCCCTGCATGGCAACTTCCGTTCCAACTTCCTGCTGCACTACAACTTCCCGCCCTATTCGGTCGGTGAAGCTGGTCGTGTGGGCCCTCCCGGACGTCGCGAAATCGGCCACGGCAAACTGGCATGGCGCGCATTGCAGGCGGTTCTGCCAGCAGCGACAGATTTCCCCTACACCGTGCGCGTGGTTTCCGAGATTACGGAATCCAATGGCTCATCCTCGATGGCTTCCGTCTGTGGCGGCTCTCTGTCGATGATGGATGCAGGTGTTCCCCTGAAAGCACCAGTCGCCGGTGTCGCCATGGGCCTCGTGCTGGAAGATGACGGCTCTTACGGGATCCTAACCGACATCCTAGGTGACGAAGACCACCTAGGCGACATGGATTTCAAGGTGGCTGGTACGGAAAACGGCATCACCTCGCTGCAGATGGACATCAAGGTTGCAGGCATCACGCCTGAAATCATGAAGTCCGCCCTGGCGCAGGCCAAAGAAGGCCGGATGCACATCCTGGGCGAAATGGCCAAGGCGCTGACCGAAGCCAGCGAATTCTCAATCCACGCCCCACGCATCGAGACGATGAACATTCCCACCGACAAGATCCGCGAAGTGATCGGTTCAGGTGGTAAAGTCATCCGCGAGATCGTGGAAGTGTCCGGCGCCAAGGTCGACATCAACGACGACGGCGTGATCAAGATCGCCTCGCCGAACGGTGAAGCCATTCAGAAAGCCTATGACATGATCCACGCGATCGTGGCAGAGCCGGAAGAGGGCGAGATCTACCGCGGTAAGGTCGTGAAGATCGTCGATTTCGGCGCCTTCGTGAACTTCTTCGGCAAGCGCGATGGTCTGGTGCACGTGTCCCAGATCGAAAACCGCCGCCTGAACCATCCGTCGGATGTTCTGAAGGAAGGTCAGGAAGTGTGGGTCAAGCTGCTTGGCTTCGATGATCGCGGGAAAGTCCGGTTGTCGATGAAAGTGGTCGATCAGGAAACTGGCGAAGAAGCCAAGAAGGAAGAGAAGTTGGACGATTAAGATCGGCTATCTCCGAAATACAAAAACCCTGGCGGAAACGTCGGGGTTTTTTTTGAGAGAAGAATAGCAAACCATTTAGCCCATAGAAGCCAGCGGCTATTATCATTGCTTCGATTTCAGCTTCTGTTCGAGGTCTATCCATTCCTGACGTGTAATCCGATAACAGGGCGAGTCCTCTCCATAGCACCACATCCTTCCACGATCTAAAAAGCCGGCTTTTCGAAGTACATTCTGCGTAGCCTGGTGTTCCTCATAAAAACTGGCGACTATCTGATCCAAAGATGTCTCTTCGAAGGCGAACCTTACAAGGCGTTGACACGCCTCCGTCGCAAAACCCTGACCCCAAGCTGTTCTCTTAAAGCAATACCCAATCTCTATCTCACTTTCCGGTACAAACCCCGGCCTGACTAAATTGTAGTCCGTGTCCTCTTCATTTACGGGCATTGGCAACAAAAAAGACGTTCCGATCTTTTCATTCGTGTCTTTCTGCGAGACAAGCCAAACTCCGATCCATCCATCGCCACCTCTCTTGATTGAGTCAGGAACACCAGCACGGATTGTTTCTTCGTCCATGATATCGCAAACATAGCGCACTACTTGAGGATCGGTGAACATCTCTAACGCCAGATCAACATCATCGGTAGTTATAGGTGAAAACCGTAACCGGTTCGAAAAGAACTCTAGTTGCATCTAAATTGGCGCACGGCTTCCTCACATTCGCAGGTCCAGATTACAATATGATTGAGACAAAAGGAAGTCACGTTTCTATCTCTTACACTTCACAAAATGTTTTCCCTTTGACCTAACCCACTCCTCCATGCTCCACTGACTGAAAGATCATTCAGTGGAGATGCCCATGACCGACGTGATCATCATCGGCGCAGGCTCGGCCGGGCTGTCGGCGGCGAAGGAGCTGACCCGTCAGGGCCTCACCTACACCCTCATTGAAGGGTCCCACCGCATCGGTGGGCGCGCGTACTCAGAAGAAATCGCCCTAGACACCTGGTTTGATCTCGGCTGTTCCTGGCTCGTTGGCGGGGCCACCAACCCCTTCACCCCGATTGCCGACAAACTTGGCATCACGCTCGGCAAAGAACATGAAGACACGTTCCGCACCAGTGGTGCGAAGTGGCATCGAAACGGTGCGCTTCTCGACCCGCAAGGGCAGAAGGACTGCTACCAATTCTACATCGACAGCAACAGCGATATCGGAAAGGTCGTCGATGCAGGTCAGGATATCTCCTTGGCCGATGTGATCGACATGGATCACCAATATGCCCCGCCCCTTCTCGGTGGCATCTCTACCTCTTGGGGTCTAGATGCGGACGGGATCTCCACCGTTGATCATTGGAGTTCCGAAGGCCATCTCGGGTATCCCGTCCTGCGCGGCTATGGCAATCTGGTTAAAACCTGGGGTTCGGATGTGCCAGTGACGCTGAACGCGCCAGTCACTGCGGTGGATTGGTCAGGAATAGGGGTCAAGGTCGACACCCCCAAGGGCACTGTCACGGGTAAGGTCATGCTATCGACCGTCTCCACTGGCATCCTGGGCTCCGGTGAAATTCGCTTCGCCCCCAAACTGCCCGATTGGAAAACACAAGCCATCCAGAACGTGCCGATGGGTTGCGAAAACAAGGTCGGTATCCACTTTGACCGAGACGTGTTTGGCGATGCGCGTGGGTACTACTCCACGTGGGATGACGAAGGCCATTTTGCCAAGGTGAACGCCTGCCCCATGGGGCTCAACCTCGCCATGGTGTTTGTCGGTGGGCGGCTGGGTATATGGCTGGAAAAGCAGGGGCCGCAGGTTTTCCATGACTACGCGATTGACCGAGTGGCTGATATCTTCGGAAATGACATTCGCAAACATGTAACCCGCTCTATCACCACAGCCTGGCATACCGATCCGTGGTTCCGGGGAAGCTGGGCCTGCGTGGTTCCCGGAAAGGGACATTCCCGCAAGGATCTGGCGCGCACGGTGGATGAGCGGTTGTTCTTCGCAGGTGAGGCTACGCATATCGGAGGTCAGGGCACCTGTAGCGGCGCCTACCTCTCAGGCGTGCGCGCCGCTCAAGAGATTGCCGCCACCCTGCAACAGACCAAAACGGAGACCATGCTCGCCGGTCAATAGGCCGCTTCAGGCTTCTTTCTTTTCACAAACACCCAAATCCTACCCCTTCAAACTGGTAGGGCAGTCGTGCTGGAAACCGTCCTCAAAGCAAAGCTCGACTGCATCTTTGCTACCCCGGGCAAACGGGCCAAATGCTGGCGATGGATACGCGCAAAATCCTCGGTGCTTTCGGCCACGACCTTCAGGATGTAATCCGCCGAGCCTGCGGTAAGATGGCACTCCAACACGTTGGGTATCAGGCGCACTGCCTTCTCGAACGCCTCCAAAACCTCATCCGCCTGGGTGGACAGCGTGATTTCAACGAAAATCGTGGCGCCAACACCCATTTTCCTTGCATCGAGCAGGGCCACATAACCCCTGATATAGCCTTCCGCCTCCAGCCGCCCAACCCGACGGTGACAGGCGCTGGCCGATAGGTTGACCGCCTCAGCCAGATCAGCGTTCGAGATGCGACCACGGCGCTGAAGGACGGAAAGCAGACGGTTATCTGTTGCGTCTAAGGACATTGGCGCACAACCTTTCGATTATTTGTTCTATTTCTCGAAGAAACTTCCAACTTTGTGAAGGAACTTGGGCGAGAATTCAAACCTTTTGCACAAAATTTGGGCGATAAATGAATCGTGTCTTGAGGAGGCCAACATGAAAATCGGATGCCCAACAGAAATCAAACCCCAGGAATTCCGCGTTGGCATGACGCCCAACGCTGCGCAAGAGGCTGTAGCGCATGGCCATGACGTGATCATCCAGGCCGGTGCCGGCAATGGCGCCGGGTTCTCAGACGCGGATTACGATGCGGCAGGCGCTGCCATTGTCGATACGGCTGAGCAGATTTTTGCAGATGCTGACATGGTCGTGAAGGTGAAGGAGCCCCAGGCCGCAGAGCGCTCAATGCTGCGCGAAGGTCAGCTTCTGTTCACCTATCTGCACCTCGCCCCCGATCCCGATCAAACCCATGACCTGCTAGAAAGCGGGTGCACTGCGATTGCGTATGAAACCGTAACCGACGCGCAGGGTGGTCTGCCCCTGCTGGCGCCCATGTCCGAGGTCGCCGGGCGGCTGGCCCCGCAAGTCGGCGCCTACACCCTGCAAAAGGCCAATGGCGGTCGCGGTGTTCTGATGGGTGGCGTGCCCGGTGTTGGCCCGGCCAAGGTTCTGGTCATCGGCGGCGGCGTTGTGGGCACCCATGCGGCCCGCATTGCGGCGGGTATGGGCGCGGATGTGACCGTGCTGGACCGGTCCCTGCCCCGTCTGCGTTACCTCGATGACGTGTTCGGGGACCAGTTCAACACCGGCTATTCCTCCGCCGGTTTGCTGGCCGAACATCTGGGAGAGGCAGATATGGTGATCGGCGCGGTCCTGATCCCCGGCGCGGAGGCTCCGAAACTGGTGCGCCGCGCACAGTTTGCCGATATGAAACCCGGTGCGGTTCTTGTCGACGTGGCGATTGACCAGGGCGGATGTTTTGAGACCTCCAAGCCCACCACCCATGCCGATCCGATCTATGACGTGGACGGCATCATGCATTACTGCGTGGCCAACATGCCGGGCGCGGTGGCGCGGACATCGACCCTTGCACTTGGCAACGCGACCATGCCGTTCATGCTGGCCCTGGCCGACAAGGGGTGGCAACATGCCTGCCAGGATGATCCGCATCTGCTCAACGGTCTGAACGTCCACGCCGGCCAACTGACATACTACGCCGTCGGCAAGGCCTTGGGGATCGACGTGATTTCCCCGCAGATCGCCATCAAAGGTTAAGAACCTGACAGAAACCCCGCCCCTGGATTGACCCGGGGCGGGGTGTTTTCAGAGCTTGCGTTTCCCTGATCCATGCTTAGGTTCCCCTCACCACTCAAGGAGCCTGAGCCATGACCGATCTGACGCCGCGTGAAATCGTATCGGAACTCGACCGTTTCATTGTCGGCCAGAAAGACGCCAAGCGCGCAACCGCCGTGGCCCTGCGCAACCGCTGGCGGCGAAAGCAGCTGTCCGATGACCTGCGGGATGAGGTTTATCCCAAGAACATCCTGATGATCGGCCCGACCGGTGTCGGGAAAACCGAAATCTCCCGCCGCCTGGCAAAACTGGCCCGCGCCCCCTTTATCAAGGTTGAAGCGACCAAGTTCACCGAGGTGGGCTATGTCGGTCGTGATGTGGAACAGATCATCCGCGATCTGGTCGACGCCGCCATCACCCAGACCCGCGAGTGGATGCGCGACGATGTGAAGGCCCGCGCCCACAAAAGCGCCGAGGATCGCGTGATCGAGGCGATTGCAGGCGAAGACGCCCGCGACGCCACCCGTGATATGTTCCGCAAGAAGCTAAAAGAGGGGGAGCTGGACGATACAGTCATCGAACTGGATGTCGCCGACAATTCCAACCCACTTGGCATGATGGACATTCCCGGCCAGCCCGGGAGCCAGATGGGCATGATGAATATTGGTGACATTTTCGGCAAGGCATTCGGCGGCCGCACGACGCGCAAGCGAATGACGGTGGCACAAAGCTATGAAATCCTGATTGGGGAGGAGGCGGACAAGCTTCTCGATGATGAAACAGTGCACAAAACCGCACTTGAGGCCGTGGAACAAAATGGCATCGTCTTTCTTGATGAAATCGACAAGGTTTGCGCCAAGTCTGACACCCGCAGTGGCGATGTCAGCCGCGAAGGAGTGCAACGAGACCTACTTCCGCTGATCGAGGGAACGACCGTGTCGACCAAATATGGCGCAGTCAAAACTGATCATATCCTCTTCATTGCATCTGGTGCGTTTCACATTGCCAAACCCTCGGACCTACTGCCCGAACTCCAAGGCCGCCTGCCCATCCGAGTGGAACTTCGAGCGCTGACCGAGCAAGACTTCGTGCGTATTTTAACAGAGACGGACAACGCCCTAACCCGGCAATACAGCGCCCTGATGGGAACCGAGAATGTGGCCGTAACCTTCACCGATGATGGCATCGCCGCCCTAGCCCGTATTGCGGCTGAGGTGAACCAAACAGTTGAAAACATTGGCGCGCGCCGGCTTTACACCGTGCTGGAACGCGTGTTTGAGGACCTCAGCTTTACCGCGCCGGATCGGTCGGGTGACGAAGTTGTGGTGGATGCAGGTTTTGTAGAGACAAATTTGGGCGAATTGGCCAAATCCGCCGACCTCAGTCGTTATGTTCTCTAAGAGGATCAGATGACCCGTCCCAACACCTTTTTCAACCTTGCCGACCTCAGCGAAGGCATTGCCCGCAACCTTGCCCCCGGTGTGGACACCCGCGTGTTTCCCGGCGATCAGGCAATGGTGTCGGTGGTGAGTTTTGAGCCCAACAGCGAAGGGTCCCTTCATTCCCACCCCGAAGAACAATGGGGCGTTCTGATCGGCGGATCAGGCACGCGCATTCAGGATGGAGTCGAAGTGCCAGTGGGCGAAGGCGATTTCTGGCGCACGCCGGGTGGGGTGGAGCACGGGTTCAAGGCAGGACCGGAGGGTGCGCGCGTTCTAGATATTTTTGCGCCACCCCGCGACGCCTATCGCACGGCCGGTTCAGGGTTTGGTGTTTAGAATCTAAACAACCTTAAAGGCCCTCGCCGCCTTGGTGTAGTCACCCAAGGTTCCATCCACGAGTTAAACGTGAACATCAGTCATGATAGACGGGACGATCGAGGACATCACTGCCTCGGATTGTGCGTGGATGCTGTATCGGATCACTCCTGCCGCTCAACCTCTATATGGGGCTCCCAGTCGAGTGTTATCTTCAAACTTTCGGAAGTCGGCATTCGAGCCCACTACCTTGCGAAACAAGCACCACCACTATCAAAAATCTAGGATAAAAGCGCATCCTGATGGGCACTGATCCGGGCCAAGATGCCGGAGGCAGCAGTTATGCTAATTGTTTTTACTGGCGCGCCGCAACCGCCTAAGTGGACACGGGCACATCAGGGGTCCCAACACACCAATCATCCTGCAATGGCGTGTAACTGTCCCCATTGGCCAACGCTACAAAATCCATATGATGCTTGGTTATAAGATAGAAACCGCTTGTAAAATTGGCCCAAGATATAGGTTGCGTTTATAACATTTCTGGCAAGTTTTTCTTCCCTTCCCACATTATTCGCGCAACGAAAGCGTATGAAGATCACCGAATTCCTTCGTTCAAACGCGCCTTGGCTGACAGTCGGGATTTTACTCACATCGCTCAGCAGCTTTGGGCAGACCTTCTTTATATCCATTTTTGCTGGACACATCAGGGAGGATTTTAGGCTAACCCACGGGGAATGGGGCACAATCTATAGCATTGGCACATTTTCCTCAGCTGCATTGATGGTCTGGGCCGGGGGCCTCACTGATAAGTTTCGCGTCAGAGCGCTTGCCCCCATCATCCTTGTGCTTCTGGCCATCGCGTGCCTAGCTATGGCATTGAACAGATCATGGCTGGGGCTGATCTTTGTCGTCTTTGCACTGCGCTTCACAGGGCAGGGCATGTCGATGCATATGGCAATCGTCGCCATGTCGCGGTGGTTTGTCGCCACGCGAGGCAGGGCACTGGCGATTGCGACGCTTGGATACTCCGTCTGCGAGGCACTGTTGCCACTGATCTTCGTGGGCTTGATGGTCGTGGTGGACTGGCGGCTGCTATGGGTCGGTGCTGCCTTCGTTGCTATTTTGGGAATCTTACCGCTTACCCGGTTGCTATGGCTAGAGCGCACCCCACAAAGCCTTTCCAAGTCCGATCAAACCTTGGGCATGAACACCCGCCACTGGACAAGAAAACAGACTCTGTTTCACCCACTTTTCTGGTGTATGGTCCCTGCACTTATTGGACCATCAGCCTTTGGGACAGCGTTTTTCTTTCATCAGGTCCACTTTGCTGAAATCAAGGAAATTGCCCATGTTCAACTGGTGGCAATGTATCCCATATTCACACTTGTCTCCATAGTGGCGATGATCGCATCCGGATGGGCGCTTGACCGTTTTGGTACGCCGCGCCTGATACCCTATATGGAAATTCCGTTGGTTCTGGCCTTCGTGATCTTTGCCTATGCCGCAACTCCCTTGGGCATCCTTACAGGACTGATTGTCATGGGCATGACGATTGGCTTCAATTCAACCCTTCCAGCAGCATTCTGGGCAGAGTTCTACGGGACCGCACACATCGGTTCAATCAAGGCGATGGCAACAGCGACGATGGTCCTTGGATCAGCCATTGGTCCGGGGGTGACCGGGGTTCTGATCGATCTTGGCGTAGGACTTGAGACGCAATATGTGCTGGTTGGCGGCTATTTCATCTTTGCCACGCTGATGATGATGATCGGAGTGGGGCGGTCTAAACGCGATCTACCGACGGCGACGTAAATAGACGTAATAGGCTCCACCCCCTCCATGCCTGCCATGGGCCTCTGTCACCTGTAGAACCATCTGTGCCAGAGGGGGAGTTTGCAACCAGTGCGGCACATTGCGCCTGAGGACGCCAGGTCGTTCAGGGATAGGGCCAAAATCTTCCTTTTGCTTGCCCTTGCCAGTGATAACCAAAACAAGGCGATGGTCTTTGGCAAAAGCAGACATAATGAACGCAGTCAATTTTGGTTGTGCCTGATTAAGCGTCATCCCGTGCAGATCAATCCGACCTTGTGGGGCAAGTTTCCCACGTTTAAGGCGATCATAGGCCTTTTTATCCATGTTAATGGGCGCTTTCGCCTGCGCCCCATTTAACCCAAGCAGTGGGCCAGGTTTTTTGCTATTTGCATTTTGCCCAAGGTTAAACGGCCGGATTCCCGTCCCAACAGGATTTAGCGTTTCACCGATTTGCTTTGGTATCTGAGAAAGATCAGTAAGA
Organism: Roseovarius sp.; assembly: GCA_963691795.1. Taxonomy (GTDB): domain Bacteria; phylum Pseudomonadota; class Alphaproteobacteria; order Rhodobacterales; family Rhodobacteraceae; genus Roseovarius. Next base: position 783,911 of record OY829373.1, on the reverse strand, counting down.
TCTGGCATCTTTTCATGCACACGGTCTGTGGTGCGCGCTACTTTCTTCCAGAGATCGAGCTCATCTGGGCGCAGTTTTCGAGGACTCACTGAAATGGCTCCGTCGCCATGGCAAAGGCGCGTTGGATAGGCAGAAGAACCACCATGCGCCCAGGGTCTTTAAGCGTTCCCGCCTGTCGCCCAGCATTGTCGCCGGTACCAAAGAAAATGTCTGCCCGCTGCGCACCTTTAATGGCTGATCCAGTATCCTGAGCGATCATCAGCCGATTGATCGGGTCAGCACCGTCCTTTTCGATCCAAACTGGCGCACCAAGAGGAACGAAAGCCGGATCTACAGCGACGGTGCGTTTCGGAGTGATTGAGCGATTCATTGCACCCAGCGGGCCTTTCTCGGCGGGCACCTGATCCACGCGGCGAAAAAACACATAAGACGGATTGTGATGCAAAAGTTCCTTGCCTGCGATCGGGTTACGCTTAACCCAATTCTTGATCACACCCGCTGAGACCTGATGCGGGGCATAAATCCCTCGCCGAACCATTTCTACCCCAATGGACCGATATTCATGCCCGTTCGAGCCGCCGTAACCCACCCGAATCATACGACCATCTGGCAAGCGAATTCTGCCTGAGCCCTGGATCTGGAGGAAAAACAGCTCTACCGGGTCGTCGACCCACGCTATTTCATAACCTTTGCCACGCATAAAATTGCCGGTTTCGATTTCCTTGCGGGTTAGCCACGGGTTTGAGACCTTAGAGATATCCGGCTCCCGGTAGATGGGATAGCGATACTGTGCAGTGCGTTGCAAAGAGCCATTCAGCTCTGGCTCAAAATAACCTGTGAAAAGCGCATCACTCCCGTCCTCGATGAGGACAGGCCGAAAGAAAAGTTCAAAAAACGCCTTTGCGTTGGGCTCTTTCTGGGCCAGAGCACAAAGCGCACCCCAATCAGGATCGTTTAGATCAGGACAGGTTTCGAGAAAAGCGTGCAGCGCGCGGTCATGGGTATCAAAGGCCCAACCATCTAGATCTTCAAAATCCAAAACAGTGTGCGTGACCGTTTCAGCAGCAGAAATTGAGGCCGCAAGCAGCCAAGATAGCGTCGCAACCCAAACCCTAAGGATCATTCGCCCGTAGCAACAAGCCGCCAGTTCGGGTCATCGGCGCCCATCACACGCTCAAACGTCCATGCATCCTTTTGGCGCTTTGACTGACCAGGCTTACCCTCAACAATCTCGCCGGCCTGGTTCTTCACGACCGATACTAGCTCTCCAACAAATCGGACTGTGATTTCCGCGCTGTTGGTGGCGTCATCAAATTGGGCATCGGCAATGGTTGTTTCACGAACGCCAATAAATTCCGCCTCGATCGTGAGGCCCTGGCTTTGACGGGCATCGACGACCTGGGAAAAAGCTTCATACACATCTTCAGACAGGAAGGGAGCAACGTCATCTAAATTACCACGCTCGAAAGCCATTAGGATCCACTCATAGGCACCTTTGGCTCCACCCAAGAATTCTCCTAATGAAAAGGAAGGCTCAACGCGTTTCATTTCAGCAAAAGCGGTGGCTGCCTCCGAATCCTCGGGAACATGGTCAATGATGTCATGATCAGGACCACCCTGAATTACCTCAAAATCGTGGCTGCGTTCAGGCGTGGAGGGTGATTGCCCCGCACTGCGCGGTGGCCCTTCGAACCCATCACGGGTCCCAAGCACGCTTTTAAGGCGCAGGATCAAGAAAATAGCTATACCGGCCAGAACCAGTAGCTGTAACAGCGGGGAATTCATTTTCACCTCATCACATGCAAAGCATGGTAACACTTGTTTCACGATCCTATGTAGGTGACGGATAGCGGCAAGTCCACCATGAGAGGCCGCAATAGGACAAGGATATGCGCATGTGGTTGTTCCTGGCCTTTTTGGCCGTTCCATTGATCGAAATCGCCCTGTTCATCCAGGTCGGCGGTGCAATCGGGTTATGGCCGACTCTGGGAATCGTAGTTTTGACGGCTGTTCTGGGCACATTCCTTGTGAAATCTCAGGGTTCCATGGCAATGGCGCAGCTGCGAGGCTCTTTCTCTCAGCTAGATGACCCGACAGAACCATTGGCGCATGGTGCGATGATACTCTTTGCCGGTGCGCTGCTTCTTACGCCAGGTTTTTTTACTGATGCGGTTGGATTTTCCCTACTAGTGCCGCCTGTACGCCACGCGGTTTTCAACAACCTCCGCAACAAAGTTCGAATGCAGCAGTTTGAGATGGGTCCGGATGGCCATCGGCAAGCCAGATCACGGCATCCCGACATCATCGAAGGTAACTTCGAAGATGTAACCGGAAATACTCCGAACAATGAGGGGCCTTCCGGCTGGACTAAGCATTGAGGCCCGAACACCTTCCTGCTAACCCATGCTCCAACAAAATCATTTTTTTGGAGCTAGGCTATGGCTGAACAGGAAACCACAAACGGTGCTGCCGATCCGGGGCAGGTCCCACAGGTAAAAATGCAGATCCTTACGCAGTTTGTGCGTGATTTATCATTCGAGAATATTCTGGCGCAAAAGGGAACCGGCGGCGAGGTAATGCCAGACGTTGAAGTAGGCGTGAACCTTGATGCCAAAAAACGTTCGGTCGAAAACCAGTACGAAGTGGTTGCAAAACTAAACGTGAAATCTACCGACAAGACCAGTAAGGAACCGTTATTCCTGATGGAGATGGAATATGCCGGTGTGTTCATGATCGAAGGTGTCCCAGATGAGCAACTCCATCCTTTCCTTCTAATCGAATGCCCCAGAATGCTATTTCCATTCCTACGTCGGATTGTCAGCGATGTAACACGCGACGGTGGTTTCCCTCCGCTTAACTTGGAAAACATCGACTGGGTCGCGCTCTACCGGAAAGAGATGATGCGTCGTCAGGCCGCAGTACAAGACGCGCCTAAGCCCAACGCTTAACCCTGTTTCAGCCAAAGTGCATTTTCGCCGAGTTTTTCAATAAACTCGGCATGGGCCTCGCGTTCATGGTCCGAAATCCGCAACGGCAGGGCCATCGGTCGCTTTTTTGGCCGCCATTCGGCCTGCGACTGACTAAAACCTAATGACGCCGTATTTGCGTTAGATGTCAGCCCGAAATCAGGCTGACGGCCACCGATCAATTCGAGGTAAACCTCTGCTAAAATCTCGGAGTCGAGCAGAGCACCGTGCAGCGTCCGTGCTGAATTGTCGATTTCAAACCGACGGCACAGTGCATCCAGAGATGCTGGTGAGCCAGGGAATTTCTTACGTGCAATCTCAAGTGTGTCGATTGCCTGATCATTGGGCAGCGGGGGCATTCCCAGCCAGCCCAGTTCTGCGTTAATGAATTTCATATCAAAACTAGCATTGTGAATGACCAGCTTGGCGTCACCCACGAAATCAATAAATTCTTGCGCGATCGACTTGAAAACTGGCTTGTCTCGCAGAAAGTCATCGCCCAAGCCGTGAACTTCAAACGCCTCCTGAGGCATGGAGCGTTCCGGGTTGATATACTGGTGATAGGTCCGCCCCGTCGGCATGTGATTGAGCAGCTCAACAGCGCCAATTTCTACGATCCTATCACCTTGATGCGGCTCAAACCCTGTAGTTTCAGTATCAAGAACAATCTCACGCATTTGCAATTCCCTGACGGATAAGCCTTACGATATCCCATACCTGTATGCGGGCATGGTCCAGTGTATCGGTAATTACAACATAGTCCGCACGACGGCGTTTTTCCGCATCGGGCATCTGTTTAGAGAGAATCGTTTCAAAATCAGTCTCAGTCATCGTACCCCGGGTTATGACACGTTGTTTTTGTGTGTCTGCATCTACAGACACACACACAGTTGCATCCATATTTGCCTCAGCCCCTGTCTCAAACAAAAGGGGTATATCAAGAACTGTGATCACTGCCTCTGAATTATCCAGAAAATCCTGTCGGTCACGGGCTACAAGAGGATGCACGATAGACTCTATTTCAGCTAGAACTTCTGGTCGTTGACGTAAGATAGCCTTCAGAGCTTCACGAGAAACCTCTCCACTTATCACCGCGTCTGGGAAGCGTTCCAACATTGGCTTAACCGCAAGACCGCCTTTTCCATATAACCGATGCACAGCGGCATCCGCATCCCAAACAACGCAGCCTTCTTCCATAAAAAGTTTGGCGGTCGTGGATTTTCCCATCCCGATCGAACCAGTCAATCCAAGCCTAAATGTCATCTAAGAGCAGCAGCACGTGTCGCGCTGTCAACCTCAGGACGGGCGCCAAACCAACGCTCAAATCCTGGAACTGCCTGATGGAGTAGCATGCCAAGGCCATCCACAATGGTACAGCCCTGTCGCTCTGCCTCAACAAGGAATGGTGTTTTTAAAGGCGCATAAACCAGATCATTGACAACCATGCCACGGCGCAGCCCATCCAACGGCACACGAAGCGGAGCTTTACCAATCATGCCAAGACTTGTCGTGTTGACAACAGTTGTTGCGCTATCGAACATGTTACCCGCCTGAACCCAATCTACGACTATAATTCGCTTACCAAAGTCAGATCGCAGCGCCTCTGCCCTAACCTTGGTGCGGTTGGAAAGAAGGATTTCCGGAACCCCGGCATCTAGCAGCGATGTGATCACCGCTCGCGCCGCACCACCGGCCCCCAGTACGGCTGCGGGCCCACTTTTAGGATCCCAATCTGGTGCACCCTGTTTCAGGTTGGTGATAAAACCATAGCCATCAGTGTTATCAGCAAGAATTTTACCATCCTCACGGAAGATCAGCGTATTGGCTGCACCGATCAGCGTAGCCCGGTCCGTGATCTGGTCCGCAATCTCAAGCGCTTGTTCTTTATGAGGAATGGTCACGTTGGCCCCGACAAACCCCATTTTAGGCATGGTTCTGAGGACACTCTCAAGACTATCGGGCTTTACATCGAGAGGGATGTAATGGCCAGCAATCTCATGTTTTCTTAGCCAATGCATATGGATTTGTGGAGATTTAGAATGTGCGATCGGCGACCCGATGACGCCGGCCAAAGGGATCTTGTTCTCACTCATACTTCAATTGCCCCACGCTCCCCAAGGTATAAGAGGATTTCAAGCAGCGGCATACCCAGAACCGTGAAGTAATCCCCTTCAATGCAAGAGAACAATCTAACACCTTCTTCTTCAAGCTTGTATCCTCCGACCGAGCTTTGAATACTGGGCCAGTTGCGCTCAAGATACGCATCCAAATAGCTGTCTGTGAAATCCCGCATGGTTAGGCTGACCACCCCTAGATGTCGCCAAACGGGACGTGTCCCTTCCAGAATAACCGCTGCTGATAAAAGCTGATGCGTTTGCCCGCGTAAAGCCTCTAGACAGGTTTGAGCTTGAGACTTGCTTTCTGGTTTGGAAAAGAGTTTTTCCCCAAGAGCCAGAACCTGATCACAGCCAATAGTTAAACATTTGGGATCATCCTCGGCGACGGCAACGGCTTTCCTCTCGGCCAGTGCGAGTGCTATATCAGCTGGGTCAGACTTTTGGACCAACATGTCATATTTTACGCGGGCTTCATCTATTTCTGCTGCAGCAACATGGAATTGAACACCTGCCGTTCGCAGTATTTGCTGCCTGATCTCAGATGCCGAGGCGAGAGTTATTGAGGTAAGCACGTGGATAAGTCCGGTATGAACATTTTCATTTCGAGGGAATAATAAATCGCCCTGCTATGAGTTTCACGTTGTTTGGATTATTTCTTTAGTCTCACCCAAATCCCAACTGTTTTTCCTCTGTGAAGAAGTACTATTCTACGTTGGGGAAAACAAAGATTTTTAGTGATTTATCCACCACTCTGGACACATAAAGAAGACAAACTTATCCTTAATACATTGTTTTTATTTTTTATTATTTTTATTCTAGTTTTTATCATCAGGTTATGAACAGTCCATTCGCTTGTGTGTAAATAGCCGCGCAATTTATTAATCCACAGAAATTCCTAATCCTACAAACACATCATCTCTTTCCATTTCTTTTATTTTATTTATTGGATCAAAGAATGGGTGATTTTCTCTCTGATATCTATCTTTGGACCAAGGCACTGCACATAATGTCTGTGATAGCCTGGATGGCCGGCTTGTTCTATTTACCTCGTCTTTACGTCTATCATGTGGAACAGGACGCAAAGCATGGCGAAGTGTTTCAGATTATGGAGCTTAAACTACTCAGAGTGATCATGAACCCTGCTATGATTGCAACGTGGGTTTTTGGCCTTTTGCTTGTATTGACGCCAGGCATCGTTGATTGGTCGTCTGTATGGCCTTGGCTCAAGATGGCGTCAGTGCTGGGTATGACATGGTTTCATCACTGGCTAGGCTTGCGTCGAAAGGATTTCGTGGTTGGTGCAAATACACTGACTGGTCGCCAGTACCGTATGATGAATGAAGTACCGACCCTTCTGATGTTTGTTATTGTCATCTCTGTCGTCGTGAAGTTCTGAGCATAAGTTGACATAAAACTGGTCAATTTGTATATGCACCGAAGACGAGCCCGTCCGGGTGACCGTTTCCCCTAATGAAGAACAATGTAAGCGCTAATCTGCGCTCATGATTTATGAATGGATGACTTCTATGTCCGAAGAACGTCTTAACCTGTCAGATTTGAAAGCCCAATCTGCCAAGGATCTCCTGGCAATGGCCGAGGACTTGGAGATTGAGAACGCCTCGACCATGCGTAAGGGCGAGATGATGTTCCAGATTCTGCGCGAGAGGGCGGATGAAGGCTGGACCGTTTATGGTAACGGCGTACTGGAAGTGCTTCAGGATGGATTTGGTTTCTTGCGCTCGCCTGAGGCCAATTACCTGCCGGGCCCAGATGATATCTATGTTTCTCCCGAAGCGATAAAACAGTTCTCGTTGCGGACAGGCGATAGTGTGGAAGGCGAAATTCGAGCACCTGAAGAGAGTGAGCGTTATTTCGCTCTTACCAATGTGTCCCAGATCAATTTTGAAGAGCCAGAGCGGGCCAAGCATAAAGTGGCTTTCGATAACTTGACGCCTCTTTATCCTGATGAACGTCTGAAAATGGAAATTGAGGACCCAACCATCAAGGACAAGTCGTCCCGGGTGATCGATCTTGTTGCGCCGATTGGGAAGGGCCAGCGGTCCCTGATCGTTGCCCCACCGCGGACAGGTAAGACTGTGATCCTTCAAAACATTGCTAGCAGCATCGAGCGTAATCATCCGGAATGCTACCTTATCGTTCTTCTTATCGACGAACGTCCAGAAGAGGTGACCGACATGCAGCGTTCTGTGAAAGGTGAGGTCATCAGCTCCACATTTGATGAACCCGCGACGCGCCATGTGGCTGTGGCTGAAATGGTAATCGAAAAAGCTAAACGGTTAGTGGAACATAAACGAGATGTAGTGATACTCCTTGACTCGATCACAAGACTTGGTAGGGCTTATAACACTGTCGTTCCATCATCTGGTAAGGTTCTGACTGGCGGTGTTGATGCAAATGCTCTTCAAAGGCCCAAGCGTTTCTTTGGAGCGGCGCGGAATATTGAAGAAGGTGGGTCGCTGACCATCATCTCTACTGCCCTGATTGAGACTGGCAGCCGTATGGATGAAGTGATCTTTGAAGAATTCAAAGGCACGGGTAACTCTGAAATTGTGTTGGATCGTAAGGTCGCAGACAAGCGAGTGTTCCCAGCTATCGATATTCTCAAGTCAGGAACCCGGAAAGAAGATTTGTTGGTTGATAAAATCGATCTTCAGAAAACGTTTGTTTTGCGCCGTATCCTGAATCCAATGGGAACTACGGATGCGATCGAGTTTCTGCTTGGGAAGCTCAAACAGACCAAGACGAATACAGAGTTCTTCGATTCTATGAACACCTGATCTGGGTTGGTTCATGGACACGATCTTTGCCTTGTCGACAGCACCGGGGAAAGCAGGTGTCGCTATTATCCGGATGTCTGGCCCAAAAGCCCATGGGGCAGTAGAAGCGTTGTGTGGCTCTGTGCCTGCGGCAAGACGAGCGGTGAGACGTGAAATTAGGGGCTTGGATGGTGTTCGGCTGGACGAGGCACTCGTATTGGTTTTTGAGGACGGCGCCAGCTTTACCGGCGAACTCGTGGCAGAGCTTCAGGTGCATGGAAGTATGGCTGTTATAAACGCCATTTTTCACACATTGAGCCAGCTGAACGGTTTACGTGCGGCAGAACCCGGGGAGTTCACCCGAAGGGCACTGGAAAATGGGCGGCTTGATTTGGCCCAGGTGGAAGGGCTCGCTGATCTAATCGATGCAGAAACGGAAGCGCAGAGGCGGCAAGCCTTGCGAGTTCTGTCTGGTGAGTTAGGCAACCGGGCAGAGGTTTGGCGCATAAAGTTGATTCGAGCGGCGGCTCTGCTTGAAGCGACGATTGATTTCGTGGATGAGGAAGTGCCTGTGAATGTGTCACCGGAGGTGGTGGGTCTTCTTGATGGCGTTGAGCAAGATTTGTCGACAGAAATTGATGGTGTGGATATAGCAGAAAGGGTGCGCGCTGGGTTTGAAGTGGCCATCGTTGGTGCGCCGAATGCAGGAAAATCTACGCTTTTGAATGCCTTGGCAGGCCGGGATGCGGCGATTACCTCGGAACACGCTGGGACAACGCGGGACGTAATCGAGGTACGTATGGATCTTAACGGCCTACCAGTAACGTTGCTCGATACGGCGGGACTGAGGGACACCGACGACGTGGTTGAAGCCATTGGCGTTGAACGCGCAGTATCGCGGGCCAAAGCCGCCGATGTGCGGGTTTTCCTTGTTGAACCTGGTGAGGAACCAGAGCTTGATATTTTACAAGATGACATTGTTCTAATCAGTAAGGTTGACACACGAGAGGGCGACCTCATCGGGATTTCAGGCAAAACGGGGCAAGGTATCACTGACCTGGTCACCAGGCTGTCAACGGTTATTGGTGGGCGCGCCGTGCAAAACGGGATTGCAACGCGCGAGCGCCATAAGCTTGCAATGATCACTGGCTTAAAACGGATCCAAAGGGCGAGGCTTGTTCTGGTCGCTAACGGCGATCAATCAGAACTCGCCGCCGAAGAACTCAGGGGTGCTGTAAGGGCGCTTGATTCTCTGGTAGGACGCATAGATATCGAGAACGTTCTGGACGAAATCTTCGCGAGCTTTTGCCTCGGCAAGTGATGGGTGTTTCACGTGAAACAATTTGATGTCGTTGTCATTGGGGGTGGCCATGCAGGCGCCGATGCGGCTCATGCGGCGGCCCGTATGGGGGTTGAAACAGCCCTGATCACCTTAACTCGTGGCGGTATCGGAGTGATGTCTTGTAATCCGGCGATTGGTGGGTTGGGTAAAGGCCACCTTGTGCGAGAGATTGACGCCCTTGATGGAGTTATGGGCCGTGTTGCGGATGCCGCTGGTATCCAGTTCCGACTTTTAAACCGCCGTAAAGGTCCTGCCGTGCAAGGTCCTCGCGCTCAGGCGGATCGAAAGATCTACCGCAAGGTTATGCAGGCCGAGATTTCCGCGCAGCCTCATTTATCGGTGATTGAAGGGGAAGCAGCTGACTTTCTGATGTCTGGTCAGCGTGTGACGGGTGTAGTTCTTGCCGATGGATCAGAGGTTAGGGCGAAGGTAGTGATCTTGACCACAGGCACTTTCTTGCGTGGTGTCATTCATATTGGCGATGTGTCCCGTCCCGGTGGTCGAATGGGTGATGCGCCTTCAGTTAAATTGGCGCAACGCATTGACAGCTTTGATCTTTCACTTGGGCGCCTTAAAACGGGTACCCCACCGCGGCTGGACGGCAAGACAATAAATTGGGATATCCTTGACGATCAGCCCGGTGATGATGACCCAACTCTGTTTTCCTTTCTTTCAAACGGCGCGCAAGCCCGGCAGGTCAGTTGTGGTATTACGCATACGAATGAGAAAACCCATGATGTCATTAGGGAAAATCTGGATCGGTCGGCCATGTATGGAGGACACATTGATGGTGTTGGCCCGCGCTATTGCCCTTCGATTGAGGATAAGATCGTTCGCTTTGCCGACAAGACCTCTCATCAGATTTTCCTCGAACCGGAAAGTCTTTCCGATAAAGTAATTTATCCAAATGGTATCTCCACCTCTTTGCCCGAGGAGGTTCAAAATGACTACGTCCGATCTATTAGGGGGCTGGAGCAGGCTGTGATCCTGCAACCTGGCTATGCCATAGAATATGATTATGTCGATCCACGGGCGCTAGACCTGACGTTGGGAGTGCGTTCGGTGCCTGGCTTGTACCTAGCTGGGCAGATCAATGGCACAACAGGGTACGAGGAAGCAGCGGCGCAGGGCGTAGTGGCTGGCCTAAATGCGGCGGCGGAGGTTCAAGGTAAAGACCCTATAATTTTTAGTCGTTCCAACAGTTACATCGGTGTGATGGTGGACGATCTGACCACGCGTGGTGTAACGGAGCCGTATCGCATGTTCACCTCCCGCGCAGAGTTTCGTTTGTCTTTGAGGGCAGACAACGCTGATCAGCGCCTGACACCCCTTGGTCTTGAGGTGGGTTGCGTGGCAGAGTCCAGGAGAACCTCCTTTGAAGATAAGATGGAGCGATTGGATAACGCGCTTACGAGGCTCAATGAGTGCAGCTTCACGACCAAGCAGCTCAATGAAGTAGGCGTTAAGGTCAATCAGGACGGATCGCGACGCACGGGTTTTCAGCTGCTTGCTTTCCCAGATATAGCTTTCTCTAACCTTTTGGAGCTTGACGGGGGACTGGCTGATATTGATGGAGAAACCCGTGCACAGGTTGAAAAAGACGCGCTTTATGCGAACTATATTGATCGGCAGAAGCGTGATGTTGACATGCTTAAAAGGGATGAGGCGCATGTTATTCCAGCAGATTTTGATTTCGGGACGATTGAAGGTCTTTCGAATGAGCTTAAAACCAAGCTGATCAGTACTCGGCCGTCTAACCTTGCCCAGGCGGGGCGAATTGACGGGATGACGCCTGCCGCATTGACCCTGATCCTTGCGCGCCTGCGTCAGATGAAACGGCAGAGGACAGCCTAATGCTGGGGCAACTGGATGTTTCACGTGAAACAATCGACCGCCTGAAGATCTATGAAGCACTTCTGAAGAAATGGAATCCCGCGATCAATCTGGTGGCGAAATCCACGATTGAAGAAGCATGGACCCGCCACATCCTTGACTCAACACAGATTTACAGCCTTGTGGCGCATCCTGTTGTTCATTGGGCTGATTTAGGATCAGGCGGGGGGTTTCCCGGGATGGCTATTGCGATCCTTTCCATGGAGGCAGGCAGCCCGACGAGAACGACCCTTGTCGAAAGTGACGTGCGCAAGGCCACGTTTCTACGCACTGTTGCCCGCGAAACCGGTGCTGATGTTGAGGTGAGGGCAGAGCGAATAGAAGAATGTGATCCTTTGCGCGCAAATGTTCTTTCGGCGCGAGCGCTTGCAGACCTAACGACGCTGCTTTCCTTTGCTGACCAACATTTAGCCGAAAGTGGTCAGGCGCTGTTTCTTAAGGGCGCATCCTGGGAGAAAGAGCTGCATGACGCACAAAGAACGTGGCAATTTGACTGGCAGGTTGCTAAGAGTCAAACCGAGCAGGGCCCCGCAATTCTAAGTATTTCAGGAGTTTCCCGTGTCTGACCCGACCCGGCCAAAATCCCCCAAGATTATCGCTGTTGCCAATCAAAAAGGTGGTGTTGGTAAAACAACCACAACGATCAATCTTGGTGCGGCTCTGGTTGAAACTGGGTGCCGCGTTCTCATTGTTGACCTTGATCCGCAGGGGAATGCCTCTACCGGGTTGGGGGTGGAGCGGGAAAATCGCGAGTTCACAACTTATGACCTTCTCTTGGAAGAAATAGAGTTATCAGACGTCATCTATAGGACTGATGATGATAAGCTTTTCATCATACCAGCGACGGTTGACCTAAGCTCGGCAGATATGGAGCTGATTTCCAATGAGAAAAGAAGCTTCTTACTTCACGATGCCCTGAGGCAACCTGCGATGGATCAGTTTGCCTTTGATTATATCTTAATTGATTGCCCACCATCGCTTAACCTTTTGACAGTCAACGCAATGGTGGCCGCCCATTCTGTGCTGGTTCCCCTGCAATCTGAGTTTTTTGCGTTAGAAGGCCTTTCCCAGTTAATGCTGACGGTGCGCGAGGTGCGGCAGACTGCCAATCCAAACCTGCGGATCGAAGGTATTGTTCTGACTATGTTCGATGTGCGCAATAACCTGTCGTCTCAGGTTGAAGATGATGCTCGTGAAAATCTGGGCGAACTGGTCTTTGAAACCCGAATTCCGCGCAATATTCGGGTGAGTGAGGCACCGTCTTACGCGATGCCAGTCCTGAAATATGATGCAACATCAAAGGGGTCGATGGCTTACCGTGATTTGGCGGCAGAGCTGATCCGAAACAACACATCCGCAACAGCCTGAGGGAGGCAGATCAGTGGCGAAAAACCCAAACAAGAAGAGAGGCCTTGGCCGCGGGTTGTCGGCCTTGATGGCAGATGTTCAGGAAGGGCAAACAGATGTAACCACGGGTGATAGAGCGCCTGATCGTCTGATTCCAATCGAAAAGATCTTTCCAAATCCAGATCAGCCGCGTCGCCATTTCGATAAGGACGCCTTGGATGATTTGGCGGCATCGATTGCAGAGAAGGGCGTGATCCAGCCGCTAATCCTGCGCGCCAACCCAAATGAAGAGGGATCTTATGAGATTGTGGCGGGAGAACGCCGCTGGCGGGCGTCACAGCGCGCCAAGCTGCATGAAGTTCCGGCGATCATCCGAGATTTTGACGATACAGAGGTTCTTGAGGTCGCAATTATCGAGAATATTCAACGGGCAGATTTAAATCCGTTAGAAGAAGCGCAAGCGTTCAGCCAATTGATGGAAAGATTTGGCCACACTCAGGAGATTCTATCGAAGTCCTTGGGCAAAAGCCGCAGTCATATCGCAAACTCGGTGCGACTGCTGACATTGCCGGCCGATGTTCAGGGATTTGTCCGTGACGGTAAGTTGTCCGCTGGCCACGCAAGGGCTTTGATCACGTCCTTAGATCCGATTGAATTGGCGAAAGTGGCGATCAAGAAAGGCTTGTCTGTCCGTGAGGTTGAGCGGATGGCAAAGACTTTTTCCGCTAAAACAGAGACTAAAAAGCCAACCTCTGGCCCAAAGCTCTCGACAGAAAAGGATGCCGATACCAAGGCGTTGGAACAGGACCTCTCTGCTAATTTGGGGATGAAGGTTCTGGTGGATCATGTGATAGGTAAGCAAAACGGAAAGGTCATGATTTCCTACAATACATTGGAAGAACTTGACAATCTTTGTCGGTTGCTGAGCGCTAACCGTTAGGTCTGGTCCAGATAAACACCATTACCGCGCAAAGAACGACAGTTTGTATGACAATAACTTTTGTTTTGACACCTAAAGCTAGTGACAGCACCAGCACAGCGATGATTGACAGGGTCGCCAATTTCTTAGCCTTGGAATTAATGGCACCCTTTTCTTGCCATTCACGGATCGGTGGGCCAAAAAGCTTGTGACTTATCAGCCATTTATGAAGCCTGTCTGACGATCTAGCGAAACAGAAAGTGGCGAGAAGCAGAAAGGGAACGGTCGGTAATAGGGGCAGCACAACACCCAACATGCCAAGGCCCAAACTTGTTAGGCCAAACAGGACCCAAAAAACCCTCATAAACCCCTAACCGATTAAAAGCTCTTTTATTAAAGAATTCAACAGGACACGGCCACGTCGGGTAGCCTTGATCCGGCTGTCCGTGACTTCGATCATACCAATCTCTACGAGATGTGCGATGGTGCCTTGTGATAAGGCGTGACCAGACAATGCCAGATAACGGGTTATATCCATGCCCTCAGCCAGGCGGAGCGACATCATCAGATACTCATCCGCTTGCGTCTGAGCTGGTAAAACGTCCTTCGTTCTAACACCATTGCCTGCCTCGGACGCCAATAACCAGCGATCGGGATTTGAAATGGCTTCAGTGGCAAATCGACTGTTTGCTTCCGTTACACGCCCATGGGCCCCGGGGCCGATCCCGACATAGTCGCCATAACGCCAGTAAATGAGGTTATGACGTGATTCAGAGCCTGATTTCGCATGATTTGATACCTCATAGGATTCCATTCCCTGCGCGCCACAAAGGTCTTGTGTCAAGTCATACATGTCACCTGATAGATCATCATCTGGCAGGCCGCAAAGCCCACCATTACTGTATCGTTGTGCAAAAACTGTACCCGGCTCGATTTTCAGTTGGTAAAGCGACAGATGATCCACCGCCATATTAAGTGCTTCTGTAAGCTCACTCTTCCAGTCGTTTAGTGTCTGGTCTTGGCGCGCATAGATCAGGTCAAAACTGACGCGGTCAAAATAGCTGCGCGCAATGTCAAACGCCTTTCTCGCTTCATCGACAGAGTGAAGCCTGCCCAATTTTTTGAGATCACGGTCATTTAGTGCCTGAATACCCATAGAGATACGGGAAACGCCGGCTTGTGCATAGGCTTGAAACCTACCAGCCTCAACCGAACTGGGATTAGCCTCGAGCGTTACTTCAAGATCATTTGCTGTTGGCCAGGACTTACGGATGCGCCCAATCACTGAGGCGACGACATCGGGGTCCACCAGACTGGGTGTCCCGCCTCCAAAAAAAACAGTATTCAGAACGCGTGATGGGTAAGCTTGGGCGGCGCGCTCAATTTCCAGTAAATAGGCCCTGTTCCAGCGGGATTGGTCAATTTTTCGGTTCACATGACTGTTGAAATCGCAATAGGGGCACTTCGCCTCGCAGAACGGCCAATGGATATAAAGGCCGAATCCGCCGTTCTGCCAATCCTCAGCCAAAGCAACCCTGAACGAGCTTTTCGAACGCATTGGCGCGATGGCTCATCTTATTCTTTTCCCACCGGTCCATTTCACCAAAAGTCTGGTTATAGCCATTGGGAACGAAAATCGGATCATAGCCGTGGCCATTCGTGCCGCGCATGGGCCATTTGATCTGGCCCTCGACGGTACCGGGGAAAACCTCATCATGTCCATCGGGCCAGGCGAGGACTAGAGTACAGCAAAACCGCGCGGTCCAGGGGGCGGACGCGCCGCTGTCTTGCAGAAGCTGATGGCATTTGCCCATGGCCATTTCAAAGTCCCGACCAGACTCTGTTTCAGCCCAATCCGCCGTGTAAACGCCGGGGTCGCCGTTCAGCGCGTCAATCTCAAGACCACTGTCATCGGACAAGGCTGGCAAACCGGTGGTCTTTGCCGCGGCATGCGCCTTGATCCGGGCATTGCCGACAAATGTGGTTTCGGTTTCCTCTGGCTCAGACAGGCCTTTTTCAGCCGCGCCCACGACGGAAACGCCAAACGGTTCCAGCAAATGGGCGATCTCTTCCAGTTTGCCCTTGTTATGCGTGGCAACAAGAAGCTGATCGCCCAAAAACTTACGCATTGGTCGCGGCTTTCTGCGCTTCGGCCAGTTCCTTGACGCCCTTGTCGGCCAGATCCATCAGTTGGGACATTTGATCACGGGAAAAGACAGAGCCTTCCGCACTCATTTGCACCTCGATCAGTTTGCCACTGCCGGTCATGACGAAATTGCCGTCGACACCGGCTTCGCTGTCTTCCGGGTAATCTAGATCAAGCACCGGCTGACCCGCGTAAATTCCGCAGCTGACGGCGGCCACCGGATCAATCAAGGGATCGGTCACCACATCGCCCGCCTTAATCAGCGCGTTCACCGCCAGACGTAGCGCAATCCATCCGCCGGTGATCGACGCACAGCGTGTGCCGCCATCTGCCTGAATGACATCGCAATCCACGGTGATCTGGCGTTCGCCAAGTGCGACCCGGTCCACCCCGGCGCGCAGGCTGCGGCCGATCAGGCGTTGGATTTCCACGGTGCGACCCCCCTGTTTGCCAGCCGCCGCTTCCCGCCGCATCCGGCTTGAGGTCGAACGGGGTAACATCCCGTATTCCGCCGTGACCCAGCCAAGCCCGGATCCCTTGATAAACGGAGGAACGCGGTCCTCCAGCGAGGCGGTGCACAGCACATGGGTGTCACCGATGCGGATCATGCACGACCCTTCCGCATGTTTCGTCACGCCTGTTTCAATCGAAACGGGCCGCATTTCATCCAATTGTCTGCCGGAGGGGCGCATGGTGATGTCCTTTCAAAAGCAGCTTCGGGATACAGGGCGAGCCTTGCAGGATGCAACCCCGATTGACCTTTTTCATTTGCGCTCTTTAATGGTGCATCACGGGATATATTATCAGGTCCAAGATGTCAGAGGCCGGCAAAACACTTGAACTTATGAATGATCGCTCTCGCGAGGTATTTCGCAGGGTGGTTGAGGGATATTTAGCAACGGGTGATCCTGTTGGATCACGAAGCCTTACGCGGGATATGTCCGAAAAGGTGAGTGCCGCGACGATTCGCAACGTGATGCAGGACCTTGAGTATCTAGGCCTGCTGGACAGCCCACATGTTTCTGCTGGACGTATTCCGACACAAGAAGGCCTAAGGATGTTTGTTGATGGCCTACTGGAGGTGGGTGATCTGGAAACCAATGATCGGGAGATGATAGATGCCACTGTTGGGTCAAGTTCCAGCGATGTGGCTTCGACCTTGGATCGGATTGGATCAGCGTTGTCGGGCGCCACGCAAGGCGCATCCCTTGTTTTGGCGCCTAAGCATGAGGCGCCGATCAAGCACATTGAGTTTGTGGGCCTCGGCCATGATCGTGCTCTCGTGGTGCTGGTCTTTGCTGATGGCCAGGTGGAAAACCGCATCTTTACACCGCCTCCTGGTCAAACGCCCAGCTCCATGAGGGAAGCGGCAAATTTCCTCAATGCTTTGATAGAGGGAAAAACTCTTTCGGACCTGCAAAGCAAGATCACTGGTGAGATTGCAAAACGCCGTCAGGAGATTGATGTTCTGGCTCATCAGCTCGTGGAAAGTGGACTGGCTGTTTGGGACGGTAGCACAGATAGTTTTGAACGGTTGATCGTGCGGGGGCGGTCGAATCTTCTCGACGGCACTTCGGGTGAGGAGGAGCTGGACCTAATCAAGACGCTTTTCGATGACCTTGAGCGCAAGCGCGATATCGCAGAATTTCTTGAGCTGACCGACGAAGGTGAAGGCGTTCGCATTTTTATTGGCTCAGAGAACAAACTTTTTTCACTTTCGGGTTCCTCTTTGGTCGTCTCTCCATATATGAACGCTGATCGGAAGATCGTTGGTGCGGTCGGTGTGATTGGACCGACTCGCCTGAACTACGGACGGATCGTACCAATTGTGGATTACACCGCGCAGATTGTTGGAAAGCTGATTGCGGATAGAAATTAGGGTGCTGAAATGGCAGAACGCGATGAAGAGCAGTTTCTGGATGACTTGGCTGACGTAGAGGCTGACGTAGAGGCCTTGATGGCCGAAGAAGAACTGACAGTCGAAGAAGAAATGGAAGAGCTGCGTCAGGAACGTGATTCGTTTCAAGACAAGTTCATGCGCGCCCTCGCCGATGCGGAAAACGCGCGCAAGCGTGCGCAGAAAGATCGCGCAGAGGCTGAGAATTACGGTGGTTCCAAGTTGTCGCGGGATATTTTGCCCGTTTTCGACAATCTTAAACGCGCGGTTGAGTCTGTGACCGACGACCAGAAAGAGGTTGCCGCCCCACTGATTGAAGGGATTGAGCTTACCATGCGGGAGCTTCTTAATGTCTTTGGGAAGCACGGCATTCATGTGATCGATCCGCAAGTGGGTGACCGGTTTGATCCAAAAATCCATGAGGCCATGTTTGAAGCGCCGCTTCCAGGCACCAAGGCCGGGGACATCATTCAAGTGTCTGCACAGGGTTTCATGCTGCACGACCGGATTTTGCGACCTGCGCAGGTCGGCGTGTCGTCTAACCCAGGTTAACGTCGCACGCTGGCGTCCCAGCTTTTGTCGAACACGGCTATATTGCCATCCCAGGCTTCAAGTCGCTGCGAAATCTCAAAACTGTGCGTCGTTCCCTTCATGGTGATTGACGCCAGGCTATGAGCACGCCAGTTTCCACGGCCAAATCCACGGGTCCACACAATCTCAACTTCGGCACTGTCTGGCCTATCGGGGTGGATGGACCAGACTTCTTTGACTTTCGCATCTGTCACAACGCCGCTCTCCACATCCTCGCGTCGGCCCTGATCGCCGATAATCGTCAGAACTCGGGTGCCGTCTTGGTTGGTGTGCCATGTCTTGCTTTCATCAAGTTCTACAAGAACGCGAACCTCGCGTGTCTCTACGGGAGGGGGGGCAGGAAAGGTGACTTCCCGCGCTGAAGTCGGGCAAAGTGGTAACTCAAGCGAGCCTTCCGTAAGTTTCAGTGTAAACTTTTCCCCTTCCGGCCAACAAAACGGCCAATAGCTTGTCGACAGCGAAATACAAAGTTTGTGTCCCTCTGGTAGGCTATAGGCGCATTGATCGAGGGTTAGATCGACATCAAATACTTCACCTGGGACCAAAGCGACCTTGGTTTCAAAGCCTTCCCGATGCCTCAGGTTCAAAAGCCCGTGGCTGATCAACATAGCGGTACCATCCGGGCGTATATCGCTGAGCCGAGCAATGATCTGCGCCCTCGGAGCGCTGCTGCTCAACCGCAAGGTTATCTTTGGTGCACCAAGGAGACGGGTTTCTTCGGTTATCGCCTCACTAAGAAACGACAGGCCGCGGGTATTATCAGTGGTCTGGTCTCCGGGTAGTTCCCCAGGTCCAAAGCCAAATGGGAAGAATTCACCGCAGTCCTCGCCACATCGCAAATTCTGATCCAGAGTGGCTGAAAGATCGCCGTTTTTACCTAAAGAATAGTCACTATTTAAGCCCAAAATAATTTTCTTTGCATCTTGCGCAGGCCATTGTGAAATCCCCATCCAACGGCCCTTACGATGAACTAGACCCGGATTTGGGGCGCAGCTGTCGGTGACGTAGGCCGTGTAGTCAGGCAGATCCTCGACATCATTGTCAGCACCTTTCAACCATCGATCCCACCATTTCAGCGCAAGATCAAGATAGTCGAGACCGGGGCCAATGGTGCTAATGTTCGGGTACTTGTGGCTCCACGGTCCAAGAATGGCTTTGACTGGGCTTTGGGAGTGCTCAGCCATCTGCGCCATTGCGTTTCGATACCCGTCATGCAGACCACCCATCACTAAAATGGGCGCTTCAATGGCGCTGTAATCTTCACAGATCGAGCCATGCTTCCAATACGCATCACGGTCCGAATGTTCTATCCAGCGTTTCGCAAGAAATGGAGTATTATCGAGACTATTACGCCATAATTCTCCCCAATTCTCTCGATGGGAGGGGTCCGGAGGCATGGAGAACCAGGACAGAACCGTGGCCGCCCATCCAATATTCTCGCAGAGCTGGATACCGCCCTTGTAATGAATATCGTCGTGGTAGCGATCTACGGTCGTCCCGATAGAAATCACCGCCTTGAGCGCACGCGGTCGACGCGCTGCAAGTTGTAAGCCGTTGAACCCACCCCAGGAGATCCCCTGCATCCCAACCGCACCTGAACACCAGGGTTGCGCGGCAATCCATGCGATTATCGCCTCACCATCCTGAAGCTCTTCTTCGGAATACTCGTCATCAAAAATGCCTTCGCTATCGCCACAGCCACGTCGATCTACGCGCAGGCAAGCATAGCCATTACGCGCAAAATGAGGGTGCATACCGTGATCACGGTCGAGCGTCCCATCGGTTTTGCGATAGGGCAAATACTCTAAAATTGCTGGAACAGGGTCTATTTTTGCCGATTCTGGTAGCCAAATTACAGCTGACAGTCGGGTGCCATCCGGCAGTGGGATCGCAAGATCACGCTCGATGATCATCTGGACAATCCCTTCAATTCATAAACTAGGCTCAGTGCGTCCCTTGGTGTCAGTTCATCTGGAAGTATGTCCTTTAGACGGTCCTCTACAGCGGAAGATTCTGACGAGGCCAGTGGCAATGGTTGTGGCGCTGCAAAGAGGGGAAGGTCGTCGATGAACGCCTCGCGCTTTCCACCACCTTCGCGGTCACCCTTTTCCAATGCGTCCAGAACAGTGCGGGCGCGGTCCACAACGGATTGCGGAAGCCCTGCTAGCTTAGCCACCTGCACACCATAGCTGCGATCAGCGGCACCGCGGCGAACTTCGTGCAAGAAAATCACTTCTCCCTCGTGTTCCTTGACACTGACAGTTGCGTTCTCAATTCTAGAAAGCTTGTCTGACAGACCTGTAAGCTCGTGATAATGTGTTGCAAAGAGTGCGCGACAGGCATTCACATCATGCAGATGCTCCAAGGTGGCCCAAGCTATGGAAAGCCCGTCATACGTGGCCGTGCCGCGCCCGATTTCGTCAAGGATCACAAGGGAATGCGCGTCTGCCTGGTTTAGGATTGCAGCCGTTTCAACCATTTCGACCATGAAGGTCGACCGCCCGCGCGCCAGATCATCTGACGCGCCGACACGGCTGAAAAGCTGACTGACCAGCCCGATATGGGCGGACCGGGCTGGAACAAAGCTGCCCATCTGGGCGAGAATGGCAAAAAGAGCATTCTGACGCAGGAACGTTGATTTACCCGCCATGTTTGGGCCAGTCAGAAGCCAGACGTCACTTTCAACACCAAGATCGCAGTCATTTGCAATGAACGGCCTACTGGACTGGGCCCGCAGAGCCTGTTCGACAACGGGGTGTCGGCCACCAACAATCTGCAGGTTGCGGCTATCATCGACCTGGGGGCGGCACCAGTCCTCCGCTGCCGCAAGATCGGCGAGCGCGGCTGTCAGATCCAGTTCAGACAGCGCCCCGGCAACAAAAGACAACTCTACTGCGCTGTCCAGAATTGACTGTTTCAAGGTATTATAGAGCCGCTTTTCTAATTCAATAGCCCGCCCACCGGCGTTGAGAATGCGCGACTCCATTTCTGTCAGCTCTGGCGTGGTAAATCGCAGTTGGTTCGCCGTGGTCTGCCGATGTTTGAAACTTTCATTTAGTGGTTCAGACAGCATTTTATCTGCATGCGTCGACGTTACTTCGATGAAGTAGCCAAGGACATTGTTATGCTTGATTTTGAGGCTTTGAATGCCCGTCATCTCAGCATATTCGCCCTGCATACTGGCGATCACGCCTCGCCCTTCGTCGCGAAGCTTGCGGGCGTCGTCCAGTTCGCTGTCATAGCCTTCGGCAATGAACCCACCATCTCGTATCAAAAGCGGGGGTTCTGCGACAAGGGCGTCCGACAAAAGGTCGAGAAGGGCTGTCTGATCCCCAAGATTGGCCATCGCCTCGGAAAGAATTTCGGGTGGCTGGTCCGTTTGATGAGCGTTGGAAATGGCTTTGGCTTGTTCAAGGCCGTTTCGGATCGCTGTCAGGTCCCGTGGCCCCCCCCGATCCAGTCCAAGCCGGGAAAGGGCGCGCTCTAGATCGGGAACGCGGCGAAGTCTTTCCCTCAAATCTTCACAAAAAAGAGACTGTTTCAGCAGAAAACTCACCCCATCGAGTCTTTGGTGTATCACATCCAGCTGTCGTGATGGGGACGACAAGCGCCGTTCCAGTAATCGGCCACCGCCTGCGGTCACGGTCCTGTCAATGACTGATAGAAGTGTTCCCAAACGTCCGCCGGATAAAGCATGTGTCAGTTCCAGGTTGCGCCGGGTCGCGGCGTCAATCTGCATCACCCGGGATTGTGCATCCCTCACCGGGGGTCTCAGCAGTGGTAATTTGCCCTTCTGCGTGATGTCCAGGTATTCGATCAGCGCGCCCATCGCCGCCAGTTCCGACCGATCAAACGCGCCGAACGCGTCAAGGGATTCGACCTTGAAGAGTGCACATAGCCGGTTCACGGCCTCGGTGCTATCAAATGCGGATCGTGTCAGAGGGGTTAAGGACACACCCGCCTCTGTTGCGATGTCCTCAGTCTCCTTGCTATCTAGCTCGGACACGACAAGTTCACTGGGGCTGAGCCGAGCCAGTTCAGGGCCAAGCCTAACCTCAGAAAGTGGTGTCACTGAAAACGCCCCGGTCGAGATATCGACCCATGACAGGGCGCATTTGCCCCGAACCTTTGCAAAGGCGGCTAGGTAATTGTGCCGTCGGGCATCTAGCAGGCTGTCTTCGGTCAGGGTGCCGGGGGTGACTAGGCGCACCACATCACGATGCACAACGGCCTTGGATCCGCGCTTCTTTGCTTCAGCTGGGTCCTCCATTTGTTCGCAGACGGCCACGCGGAAGCCTTTTTTGATTAGCGTCAGCAGATACCCTTCGGCCGAATGCACTGGAACGCCGCACATAGCGATGTCTTCACCCAAGTGTTTGCCTCGTTTGGTGAGTGCGATATCCAGTGCCTCGGCTGCAGCGACGGCATCGTCGAAGAACAGCTCATAAAAGTCGCCCATGCGATAGAATAAAAGTGCGCCAGGATACTGCGCCTTTATTTCGAGGTATTGCGCCATCATGGGCGTTATGGCTGCTTTTTGCGATGTCACGCTATCCCCCCGGATGGCTTCCCGAAAATAGTAGCTTTCCCGGTCAGGCGGTGAAACCCCTGTTTCGCCCGGTTGAGGACCTTTGAAAGCCCCGCTAAGGATGGCGTAGGACATACAGAACCGAGAAAACCCAATGGCCAATCCAAAATTCACCCGGGAAGAGGCGCTTGCCTTCCACCTCGAACCGACACCCGGAAAGTTTGAGATCACCGCAACCGTTCCGATGACCACACAGCGTGATTTGTCACTGGCCTATTCGCCTGGTGTTGCAGTTCCGTGTGAGGCGATCGCGGAAAACCCCGAAACGGCCTATGATTATACAAATAAGGGCAACCTCGTGGCGGTGATTTCCAATGGAACGGCAGTTTTGGGTTTGGGGAACCTTGGCGCGCTGGGATCAAAGCCGGTGATGGAGGGTAAATCGGTTCTCTTCAAGCGTTTTGCTGACGTGAACTCGATCGATATCGAGTTGGATACAGAAGACCCCGACGCTTTTATCAATGCCGTTCGCCTGATGGGCCCGACATTTGGCGGGATCAATCTGGAAGACATCAAGGCACCCGAGTGCTTTATCATTGAGCAGACCCTGAAGGAGCAGATGGATATTCCAGTGTTCCACGACGACCAGCACGGCACTGCAGTGATCTGTGCCGCTGGTCTGCTGAACGCACTTCGTCTGAGTGGTAAGAAGATTGAAGACGTCAAGATCGTACTTAACGGTGCAGGGGCCGCAGGTATCGCCTGTGTCGAGTTGCTCAAATCAATGGGGGCCAAGCATCAGAACTGCATCGTTTGTGACACCAAGGGTGTGATCTGGCAGGGTCGGACCGAGGGTATGAACCAGTGGAAGTCTGCCCATGCTGTCAAGACAGATTTGCGCAATCTGAAAGAGGCGATGAAGGGTGCCGATGTGTTCCTGGGTGTGTCTGTTAAGGGGGCAGTCACGCAAGATATGGTTCTGTCGATGGCAAAAGATCCGGTGATTTTTGCCATGGCCAACCCCGATCCGGAGATTACGCCAGAAGAAGCCCATGAAGTCCGCCCTGATGCCATCGTTGCTACGGGCCGGTCGGATTACCCCAACCAAGTGAACAACGTTTTGGGCTTTCCTTATTTGTTCCGTGGAGCATTGGATGTGCATGCGCGAGCCATCAACGACGAAATGAAGATTGCCTGTGCCAATGCCCTTGCTGAACTGGCGCGTGAGGATGTGCCGGATGAAGTGGCGATGGCCTATGGCCGAAAGCTAACCTTTGGCCGCGATTACATCATCCCAACCCCGTTTGACCCGCGCCTGATCTATAAGATTCCGCCCGCCGTGGCCAAGGCATGCATGGATACTGCCGCTGCACGTCGTCCTATCGTGGATATGGAGGCCTATGAACTGGCGCTTAAATCCCGTCTTGATCCGACGGCGTCGATTATGCGCTCGATCAACGCGCGGGCTCGCAATGCTCAGGCCCGGATGATCTTTGCAGAAGGCGACGATCCGCGCGTTCTCCGGGCTGCTGTGCAGTACCAGCGTTCTGGGTTTGGTCAGGCGCTTGTCGTGGGTCGAGATGATGATGTGAAACAGAAGCTTGAGGCGACAGGCCTGGGTGATGCCGTGTCCGAGATTGAAATTGTAAACGCTGCCAAGACGGAGCACTTGGAGGAATACAAATCCTACCTCTATACACGTTTGCAGCGCAGGGGTTATGACCATCAGGACATTCACCGCCTTGCCGCAAGGGATCGGCATGTTTTTTCTTCACTAATGCTGGCGCATGGGCATGGAGATGGCCTAGTTACTGGTGCCACGCGCAAATCGGCGCATGTGCTGGAACGTATTAATCACGTCTTTGATGCCGGAGCCGAACAGGGGGCTGTCGGTGTGACGGCTCTCTTCCACAAGGGCCGCATTGTATTGATCACTGATACTTTGGTGCATGAATGGCCGGATGAGGAAGATCTTGCTACTATTGCAGAACGTGGTGCTGACGTAGCCCGTGGGCTTGGTTTGGAACCACGGGTGGCCTTTGTGTCCTTTTCGACCTTCGGGTATCCGCATTCGGAGCGGGCCGAGAAGATGAACAATGCGCCATCTGCGCTTGAAAAGCGAGGCGTGGATTTCGAGTTCGAAGGTGAGATGACGGTCGATGTGGCGCTTAATCCAACGGCGCAGGCCAGTTATCCGTTCCAGCGATTGACCGGTTCGGCCAACGTGCTGGTGGTTCCGGCGCGGCATTCCGCTTCTATTTCAACCAAGCTGATGCAGGAGATGGCGGGCGCGACAGTGCTGGGGCCTATTCTTGCTGGAATTGACGAGTCCATACAGATCTGTTCGACCACATCAACAGCCAGCGACATCCTAAACATGGCAGTGCTGTCGGCCTGTAAGGTCGGGTGAGGCCCATGATTTTTAACCTTGGATCCATCAATGCGGACTACTTCTACGATCTTCCGCATCTCGTGGGTCCAGGGGAAACATTGGCGGCGTCCAAAATGTCCTCAGGCCTTGGGGGAAAGGGTGCCAATCAGTCTGTTGCTGCCGCCTTGGCCGGGTCTGAAGTTTGCCATATCGGGGCCATTGGCTCAGACGGGGACTGGACGCTGGAAAGGCTTTCATCATTTGGTGTCGACACACGGCATGTTAGGCGGTCGCAACAGCCTACGGCCCATGCCTTGGTCATGGTAGGTGAGGCTGGGGAAAATCAGATTGTCATCTATCCCGGCGCAAATATGGACCAGGATCCTGCTGGGATTGATACGGCCCTTGCCAAGGCCACGTCTAACGACTGGTTGATCCTCCAGAATGAAACCTCTCATCAGGTTGAGGCCGCAAGGATGGCGTTTAACAAGGGGATGAGCGTGGTCTACTCTGCGGCGCCATTTGACGTGGATGCGGTTCAGGCCGTTATGCCCTACGTGACGCTTCTGATCATGAATGAGGTTGAGGCTGCGCAGCTTCAAGTCGTCAGAGGTAAAAGCGCAAACCAGCTATCAGCTCCTTTTGTCCTTGTCACGAAAGGTCGCGACGGAGCTGTTTGGTTTGATACAAATTCAGGTGAAACAGTTCCTATTTCTAGTTTCTCAGTCGAGGCTGTTGATACCACGGGCGCAGGTGACACCTTTGTGGGTTACACCGTCGCAGGCTTGTCCGAGCACTTGCCTTTAGAAGAGGTGTTGCGCCGGGCTTCAGCCGCGTCGGCCATTGCCGTGACAAGAAAAGGGACCGCAGATGCCATTCCTGATCTAGCAACCGTGATGCAGTTTCTGAAATCTTAAGAAGCGAATGGTGCACGGGCGCCCCAAAGTTCTTTCACACGCCTGTCGCGGCCACAGGCCTCACGATATGCCTTGTAGGCGTTGGCCTTGGACTTCGGGCCAAATCGGGTCAGGATAATTTTTTTACTTTTGTAGAAATCTTGATGATACTCATCAGCTGGAAAGAATTTGCTGGCGTTTAAAATGGGTGTAACGACAACTTTTCCCAACTCGCGTTGCGCATTAGTTAAGGCAGTTTGGGCTGCGCTACGCTCGACCCCGTCGGCTACGAAGATCGCGGTACGGTAGCTGGAACCACGATCACAGAACTGACCGCCATCATCCGTTGGATCGACAGAGCGGAAAAACATAGAATACAGTTGCAGCGGTGTGATCTGATCAGGGTTGTAGAAGATCTGGACCGCCTCATAGTGACCCGTATTGCCACTTGTTACCTGCTTGTAGGTTGGGTTGTCTACGGTCCCGCCAGTGAAGCCTGACACGACCTCACTGACACCGCGAACACCTTCAAAATCCGATTCCACGCACCAGAAGCATCCGCCAGCTACGACCAGCACCCCTGTCTGGTTTGCCTTGGCTCCGCTATGCTGAAGCCCAAGTCCAAGGCCAATCAGCCCTGTCAAAACCAATGCTTTAAATTGTGTCAGACCTGATGCCATCACTGCCTCCTCGCCAACTTCGCGCCAAAATTACCGCAGTTTTTGACAAGACCAAGCCAAGGAACCAAGAACTCACGCTGTGGTGAGGTGAATTTACCTGCGGTGAGGTGAAAAGAGGGCTTTTCAGCCGATTTGAAACACTGTTTTCTTCGGACATCAAACAAATGGCTATGACATGACTGACCATCAAACCACCCATCAGGCTGAAGAAGACGAACGCAATCATCAGATCAAGATCTGGCTAAACGGTCAGATCGTCCCGAAGGCAAAGGCGTTGGTCAGTGTTTACGATAGCGGCTTTATGTTGGGCGATGGTGTATGGGAGGGGTTGCGCCTTTATGACGGTCATTGGGCCTTTGCGGATGAGCATTTGGGACGGTTGTACGAGGCGGCAAAAGCGATTGATTTGGATATTGGAATGACATCAGATGCGGTGATGCAGGCACTAGTGGACACGCAAGCCGCCAATGAGATGACCACCGATGCCCATGCCCGGCTGATGGTAACGCGCGGAGTGAAAACAAGGCCATTTCAGCATCCGTCACTGTCGCGGCAGGGGCCGACCATAACGATCATCATGGAACATTCCAAACCCCGCATCGCCCGCCCGATCCGCCTGGCCACTGTTCCGCATCTGCGCGGGCTTCCCATGACGCAGGATCCCAAGCTGAATTCGCATTCCAAGCTGAACTGCATCCTGGCCTGTATCGCGGCGGAAAAGGCCGGGGCGGATGAGGCGCTGATGCTGGATATCAATGGATTCGTCAACACGACCAACGCCTGCAACTTATTCATTGTCCGCAAGGGGGAGGTTTGGACCTCAACCGGGGATTACTGCATGAACGGGATCACGCGGCAGAAGGTGATCGACCTGTGCCGCGCCGATGGCATCCCGGTTTATGAAAAGAATTACTCCCTCGTCGAAACCTACGGCGCGGAAGAGGCGTTTCTGACGGGAACCTTCGGGGCGCAGACACCCGTTGGCGAGATTGACGGCCGACCCATCGGGGATGGGGAACAGGGGCCTGTGACGACCCATATCCAATCGCTGTATAAGACTCTAATTCAGCAAGAAACGGCCTGAAATGCGTATTGCAATGTGGTCTGGTCCCCGGAATATTTCGACCGCTATGATGTATTCTTTCGCGGCGCGCGGTGATTGTGCCGCGTGGGATGAGCCGTTTTATGCGCCCTATCTGAATGCCACTGGAATTTTGCACCCGATGGGTGATGAAATCGTTGCCGCGCATGAAAATGATCCCAAACGGGTTGCGCAGGATATAGAAAATTCAAAGGACACAGGCCTCAACCACCTCTACATGAAGCATATGGCCTTGCACATGTTGTCATATTTTCCACTGGATTGGGCAGAAAACTGTGTGAACATTCACTTGATTCGCCACCCGGCGCGAGTCGCTGTCAGCTATGCTGCCAAGCGTGAGAAGCCATCGCTTGACGATATCGCGTTTCGACAGCAGGCCGAGATCTATGAAAAGTTCCCTGGTCCTGTCATCGATAGCCATGACTTTCGCCGAGACCCCAAGGGTATGTTACAAAAGCTTTGTGCCATGATCGGTTTGCAGTGGCGGGAGAGTATGTTGACATGGCAAGCGGGGCCCAAACCCTATGATGGTGTTTGGGCATCCCATTGGTACGGTGCGGTGCATAAATCCACTGGATTTGCCGAGCCAGAAGGTGATTTGCCTGTGTTAGAGACTGAATTGGCCGCACTCGCCGATGCGGCCATGCCTTATTATGATATGTTGAAGGTCAACAAGATCTAACCACTGATTTCCCAAAGATCAGGATTTCAGAAGATTGGCCAGCTTCATGGCCACCGTCGCGTTGCCGGTTATCTTAATCTTGCCCATCATGACTGCCGTCATAGCATTAAGTTTTCCCGCCAGAAGTTTGGAGAGGTTTTCTTCGGACAGCTGAAGGGTGCAATCGGTATCCTGATCGATATCTGTTGCCGTACCATCTGCTAGCACGATGATGCCAGCTTCGCCGCAATCGAATTTTAGACTGCCCTCAAAGGTTTGGGTTTCCAGCCCGGCTTTGAGTTTCGGAAGTATTTCAGCCAGCATGCGCGCCTCTCCTGTTGCCTGACGTAGGAGTACGGCAGGTCAAGAAGCCTAAACAAGACTGACTTTGCGTTACTTCAGACGACGATCCCGCGCGGCCAACAGCTTCAGACGAAGGGCATTGAGTTGGATGAAGCCTGCGGCGTCCTTTTGATCGTAGGCGCCTGCGTCTTCTTCAAATGTTACATGCGCCTCGGAGTAGAGAGAATGATCAGACCAGCGGCCTACTGTGTTCACTGATCCCTTATACAGTTTCAGGCGAACCGTTCCGGTGACGTGAAGTTGGGACTGATCAATTGCTGCTTGGAGCATTTCACGTTCCGGACTGTACCAGAAACCGTTATAAATCAGCTCAGCATAGCGCGGCATCAATTCGTCCTTCAAATGCGCCGCACCTCGGTCCAGCGTGATCTGCTCGATGCCGCGATGTGCTTCCAGAAGGATGGTGCCGCCGGGGGTTTCGTATATCCCGCGGGATTTCATGCCCACAAACCGGCCCTCGACGAGATCGAGACGTCCAATCCCGTGCTTGCCGCCCAGTTCGTTCAGCTTGGTCAGTAGTTCTGCGGGGCTGAGCGCCTCGCCGTTCACGCTGACCGCATCACCTTTTTCAAAGCCGACCTCGATGAACTCGGGTTTATCGGGCGCATCTTCGGGGTGTATCGTGCGCTGGTAGACGTAGTCTGGTGCCATATCGGCGGGGTCCTCCAGAACCTTGCCCTCGGACGAGGTATGCAGAAGGTTGGCATCGACCGAGAACGGGGCTTCGCCGCGTTTGTCCTTCGCGATCGGGATTTGGTTGGCCTCTGCGAAGTCGATCAGCTTGGTCCTGCTGGTCAGATCCCAGATGCGCCAAGGAGCAATCACTTTTATGTCTGGGTTCAGTGCGTAAGCCGCCAGTTCAAACCGGACCTGGTCATTGCCCTTACCGGTTGCACCATGGGCCACGGCGTCAGCACCAGTTTCGGCCGCAATCTCAACCAACCGTTTTGATATCAGTGGACGTGCGATGGAGGTGCCTAGCAGGTAAAGCCCTTCATAGACAGCGTTGGCTCGGAACATCGGGAACACGAAATCGCGCACGAACTCTTCGCGAATGTCCTCGATGTAGATGTTCTCGGGCTTGATCCCGAGGAGTTCGGCCTTCTGGCGTGCTGGCTCAAGCTCTTCCCCCTGGCCCAGATCGGCTGTGAAGGTGACCACTTCGCAGCCATATTCGGTTTGCAGCCATTTCAGGATGATGGACGTGTCCAAACCGCCTGAATAGGCCAGCACAACTTTTTTCGGGCTCGACATAAGCGTTTCCTTAACTCTCGCGATGATGTTGACGGGCGATTATCGGCTTTTATGACGGGGGGCAAGCAACACGCACTCTTGCCACTCAGACCTTATTCCTCCAAGGCTTTCTCCCATGAGTGATTTCCGCAGTTCCGCCTGTGCCGCAGAAGCCGCGATGCGCGATGTTTTTGATCCGACTCCGCTTCAGCGCAATCAATATCTGTCTGATAAGTATGAGGCGGATATTTTTCTTAAACGCGAAGATCTGTCGCCGGTGCGCTCGTACAAGCTGCGCGGTGCGTTTAATGCGATTCGCAAGCGGCTGGTGCAGGAACCCGGACCGTCGCGCTTTGTCTGTGCGAGTGCCGGCAACCATGCGCAGGGCATGGCTTATATGTGCCGGCATTTCGGTCTTGATGGCGTTATCTTTATGCCAGTGACAACACCACAGCAGAAGATCATGAAAACGGAGTCCTTCGGGGGGCCACATGTGGAGGTTCGCCTGATCGGTGACTATTTCGACGACACGCTTGCCGCCGCGCAGGCCTATTGTGAGGAGGTTTTGGGCCATTTCCTGTCGCCATTTGACGATGAGGACGTGATCGAGGGCCAAGCTTCTGTCGGGGTGGAAATCGAGGCGCAACTTGGCACACCAGACATTATCGTGATGCCGGTCGGTGGTGGTGGCCTCTCGGCTGGTGTTAGCAGTTATTTTGGAGGTCGTTGCCAGTATACGCTGGTTGAACCCACCGGTGGAGCCTGTCTGGCTGAGGCGTTTCACATGGGTCACCCTGCACGGCTTGAGCGGATTGATACCTTTGCAGACGGTGCGGCGGTGGCGCAGATCGGGCAGCGGACTTTTGCGAGGCTAAAGCCGCTTGGGTCAGATGTGCTGCGGTTGGTGAGTGAGAATCGGTTGTGCACCACCATGATCGAGATGCTGAATGTCGAGGGGATTGTGTTGGAACCCGCAGGCGCGCTGGCGGTGGATGTCCTGAAAGACATGCGTGAGAAGATAAGAGGCAAGTGCGTTGTCTGTGTTTCCTCAGGTGGAAATTTTGACTTTGAGCGATTGCCGGAGGTACGTGAACGGGCACTTAGGTCGTCAGGGAATAAGAAATATTTCATCCTGCGTATGCCGCAGCGGCCCGGCGCATTGAAGGATTTCCTGTCCATGCTGGGGCCAGATGACGACATTTCGCGGTTTGAATACCTAAAGAAATCTGCTCGCAATTTCGGTTCGGTATTGATTGGGATCGAAAGTAGAAACCCCAGTAATTTTGCCCGAATCGAAGCGGAGATGGATGCCACGGGCTATGCGTTTCGTGATATCACCAATGATGACATCTTGGCTGAGTTCCTGATCTAGGACTTGTTAAGGGTCCTTAAGTGACGCCAGTAGTTCCTGGTATTCAGGCAGAGCCGCTTCGAACGAAGACAAGGCTTTGTCCATTACCTGCGAACTGACGGGGCCGCTGCGCGATTGCATTTCACCGGCTTGGCAGTGTTTTGCAAGATCAGACAATCCGAGGTTCAGTGCGCACCCTTTCAGGGAATGAAACGACGCCTCAAGATTTTCAGAGCTATGGTTTACTTTCAGTTCTTCGATTTCAGCCTTTAGTTCTTTCAGAAACAGGTCCACCACTTCCCCAAAATCGTCGTCTCCCAATTCATTGCGCAGGTGCATAACCCGATCCCAATCAATCATTTAAACTCTTCCTTCTTGATCAATGAGAGTAATTTAGACGGCACATGTTAACTGGGAATTGATGAGTACCTTGAAAATATAATAAAATTTATTGGATTTACCGGTTCTTTAATCTTTGTGGGCTACCTCTGATCAGGTTTATCGGGGGTTTCCCTTGGCCTTAGACAAGTCTGACAAAAAGATAAGCGCTGCTGACCAAGAAGCGGATGTAAAGACGGCTCTTATTGTAGATGACAGCTATGCACAGCGTGTTCTCATCGCACGTTTGTTGGCTCGTCTTGGCTACCGCGTGCATGAGGCGGAGTCTGGCACGGAGGCGCTTGAGGTCTGTTATGCGCATCAGCCTGACCTTGTGTTAAGCGACTGGATGATGCCAGGTATGGATGGCCTCGAATTTTGCTGGGAGTTTCGCAAACTCAAGCGGGAAAAATATGGGTATTTTATCCTCCTGACATCCCGCGGGCGGAGGGAGGACATAACCCGTGGTTTTGACGCAGGAGCGGACGATTTCCTGACCAAGCCGGTCAACTCTGATGAGTTACGCTCTCGTATACGTGCTGGTGAGCGGATCCTAAAGATGGAGCAGGAGCTGACTGAGAAGAACCGCATTATCATCGCGACGTTGGATGAATTGCAGACCATCCATGATGCGATCAACATGGATCTCATTGAAGCGCGGGAGCTTCAGACCTCTCTTCTCCGTGAGACCTATCAGGATACAGGTGGGGCTGAAGTTTCTCTTGTCTTGCAATCCAGTGGTCATGTTGGCGGGGACCTTGTGGGCATGTTCAACGTGGATGAGTATCGATTTGGCGTTTACGGAATTGACGTTTGTGGTCATGGGATCAGCTCTGCCCTGATGACAGCGCGTCTGGCGGGGTTTTTTTCTTCTGGTATGCCAGATCAAAACGTGGCGCTCAGAAAGGTGCGAAAGGGGGTCTACAGGGCGCGCTGTCCGGCGGAAACGGTGGCCACCCTGAACGACCTGATTCTACACGAAGTCGAGACGGAGCTTTATTTCACCCTTCTTCTGGCCATTGTGGACCAGTCGACGGGAAAGGTTGTCTTTACCCAGGCTGGGCATCCCAGCCCCGTGGTGCAGCGGGCCTCGGGCGAGGTTGAGAGCCATGGCCATGGCGGGTTTCCTGTTGGCCTGGTGGCGGATGCCGCGTTCGAGGCCTGTCACGTCCAATTGCAGCCTGGCGACAGATTCCTCATCCATTCAGATGGAATAACAGAATGCGCCTGCGATGAAGCAGGTCTGTTCGGGGATGAGGGGCTGGGCCAGTTCCTGAGGCAGAATGCTGATCTAAAGGGGCCCGCGTTTCTTGACGGGCTCATTACTCATTTGAATGCGCTTTGTCCCAGTAAAACCTTTAAGGATGACGTGTCGGGTGTGTTGGTGGAGCTTAAATCTGATCCATGTACTGGCTGACAAAATAACGATCACCGGGATTGCCAAGCACCTCGACCGCCACCCCTCGGCTGATCCATAGATCGGTGTGACCCAGCTCTCTCGGTGGTCCGAGGCGGCGGACGGGAAGAGCTGCATAGACTAGACAGATTTTTTCGGCCCACAGATCATATTCGGGCATGTAGACAAATCGTTTGAATGCTCCCAGCCGCCGGGGCGCTGAGATGGTCCAGCCGGTTTCCTCTAGCACCTCGCGATAGAGCGCGCGTAGGGGCTGCTCACCGGGATCAACGCCACCGCCAGGCAATTGCAGAGGTTCGTCACCCGAGGCTTGATGTGTTACCAGAAGGTTGCCATCACGGGGCAGCAGGGCATAGACGCCAAGGCGACGGTGATATTGGATGCCGGGCTTTGGCGGATCGCCTGCACGTATGATCATGATCGGTCCCTTGGAACGGCTGTCTTGCATCTTATATAGTCGAGTTAAGCCAATTTGACGGCTAAGGAAACTTCCATGAACTTTGGACAAAAAATCGCGTGGGATGACACGATCCTGCCCTTTCAGTTGGATGCCTCCGACATTCGTGGCCGTGTGGCCCGGCTTGACGGTGTTTTGGGTGGTATCCTCAAACAACACAACTACCCTGCCCCAGTCGAGGCATTAGTGGCCGAGATGGCTTTGCTCACGGCGTTGATCGGTCAGACGATCAGCCGGCGCTGGAAGCTTTCGTTGCAGGTGCAGACCAATGGCCCAGTGCGCATGATTGCCACTGACTACTTTGCGCCAAAGGACGAGAACGATGTGGCCAGGATCCGTGCCTATGCCAGCTTCGATGTCAATCGTGTCACTGACACCACTCCGTTTGATCAACTGGGAGAGGGGTATTTTGCCGTTTTGATTGACCAGGGCCCAGGCACGGAACCCTATCAGGGTATCACCCCGATTGACGGTGGCAGCTTGAGCGCCTGCGCAGAGGCTTATTTCGCGCAGTCAGAGCAGCTTCCAACCCGTTTCGCGCTGAGTTTTGGCAAGTCGACCGAGGTGGGTGGCACTGAACATTGGCGGGCTGGGGGTATCATGTTGCAGCATATGCCTAAGGCCTCGCCCGAGCTGCGCGAAGGTGGATCAGGAGAAGGCGGTCTGTTGTTGGCCTCGGACGTTGTGCATGACGACGATGCGGAAAACTGGAATCGGGTGAACATCCTACTGGATACCGTCGAGGATCTTGAGCTGGTGGGCCCGTCGATTGCCCCGACGGATCTTCTGGTGCGGCTGTTCCATGAGGAAGCACCGCGGGTCTTTGACACACAGTCAGTGCGGTTCGGCTGTACCTGTTCGGAAGATCGTGTGCGCCAGAGTCTCTCGATCTACTCTGGGCGTGATATAGGCACGATGATCAATGAAGATGGACTTGTAACCGCGGATTGTCAGTTCTGTGGCGCGCATTACGTGCTTGATCCCGCGACACTTGGGTTTGAGGCGGAAAAGCCTGGGGACAATGCAGGTTGATCCCGAAACCGCGCTGCAGAACGCCCTTGGCCGCATATCCGGGGCGTCGTCGGATTATGACCTGAACCCTGACACGGTTTTGCCGGCCGGTCGGACGCTTCGCCCGGCGGGTGTTCTTGTGCCAGTCCGAATCAAGAATGGAGAACCACGGCTCTACCTCACGAAACGGTCCTCGGCGCTAAAGCACCATCCTGGCCAGATTGCCTTTCCTGGTGGCAAGCAGGACCCTAGTGATCCAACCATCATCGACACTGCTTTGCGTGAAGCGCACGAGGAGATCGGGCTTGCGCCGGATGCGGTGAGGGTACTTGGAACGATCCCACCGCACGAGACGGTGACGTCGTTCGAGGTGACCCCGGTTGTCGGCCTCGTCGCGGAGGGTTTCATCCCAAGGCCCGAACCGGGCGAGGTAGACGAGGTATTTGAAGTGCCTTTGGGCCATGTCATGGCACCCGGTAATTTCAGTGTGCAATACCGCCGCTGGCGTGGTGCGCGACGACACTATTACACGGTGCCTTATGGCCCCTATTACATCTGGGGCGCTACCGCGCGCATCCTTCGGGCTATGGCTGAAGCCTGGGTTGTACGATGAGATTGCAAGCGGATTGGGTGACTGCGCCGCGGTCGCAAGCGGTTCTGAGGGCGCTTGAAGGGGCCGGGCATCAGGCCTTGTTCGTGGGTGGGTGTGTGCGCAACGGTCTGCTGGATCGGGATGTGAGCGATATTGATATTGCGACGGATGCGCATCCTGAAACAGTTTCTAACATAGCTAAAAATGCAGGTTTTCACGCTGTTCCCACAGGGATTGAGCATGGCACGGTGACGGTGATTGTCGATGATGTACCGCACGAGGTCACGACCTTCCGCAAGGATGTCGCCACGGACGGGCGGCGCGCGGTGGTGGCCTTTTCCGATGATATCCAGGATGACGCCCTGCGCCGCGATTTCACTATGAACGCGCTTTATGCGCAGTCAGATGGCACGGTGGTTGATCCGTTGGGCGGGCTTGCGGACCTGCACGCGCGGCGCGTGCGGTTTATCGAGGATGCCGAGACGCGCATTCGTGAGGATTATTTGCGTATTCTGCGGTTCTTCCGGTTCCATGCCTGGTTCGGTGACCCGAATGAGGGGCTAGATGCCGATGGCCTCGCCGCCTGTGCCGCGCTGGGTGAGGGGGTTGAGAGCCTTTCGAAAGAGCGGACTGGTGCGGAAATGCTCAAGCTGTTGGCGGCACCTGATCCTGCGCCATCGGTTGCCGCGATGCGCAGCGCCGGGGTTCTGGCGCATGTGTTACCAGGGGCGGAGGATTTGTTCTTGGCGCCTTTGGTGCATATCGAAGCTGGTATGCTGCCGTCCTCCATCAGGCGATTGGCCGTTTTGGGGGGTGAGGAAGTGGCAGACAACTTGCGCCTGTCCAGGGCATATGCACGAGAGCTGGACGTGTTGCGGCGCGAAGTGGCAGGTGCCGCACCTGCGGCGGAGCTTGGCTATCGGTATGGTAAGGACACTGGTTTTAACATTCTTCTTCTTAGGGGCGCCATGATGAATGAGTCAGTGACAAATCAGGCGAGGGTGGATCTTGTGCAGGGGTCGAAGGCGGTTTTCCCAGTCAAGGCGCAGGATCTGATGCCTGAATTTCAGGGCCCAGCGCTAGGTCGTCGTCTTGCTGAGTTGGAGCAGGCATGGATTGCGTCTGGTTTTGAGATAACACGCAAGCAAATGCTTGAGTAGATCTCATCCTAGGTGTGAACCGCGACCTTGACTTTTGGGTTTGTTTTGAACAGGTCATTCATTTGACTAAGAGAGATTTTTGGTGGAAGACCCACCATCTTAGCAGGAGAAGGTCATGATCTATCGTGGGATTTGGTTAGATTAGGTGCACTGGCCGTTCCACCCGATCATGACCCGTGCGCAGAAAGTCGCGTGACTTTTCGTTCTTTCGCATCAGGATTCCCATCCATGTTTAAATTCTTCGAAAACCTCGTCGATCCTTATGTCTCCTATGAAGAGACAGATACACCGCCCACGCGGATGTGGCCCTTCATGCGCGAATATATGCGCCCCTTTCGCAATGTGTTTGCCGCTACTGCGATTATGTCGATTCTTGTCGCCTCGGTCGAGGTCTGGTTGATCTATTACATGGGTTTGGTTGTGGATCGGCTGAGTGGTGATCCTGAGACGGTTATTGCGGATTACGGCCTTGAGTTGGGCCTTGTTGCAGTATTCATCCTGCTCCTGCGGCCTGCGATACAGGCCATTGATGTAGCGCTGTTAAACAATGCGATCCTTCCCAATTTTGGCACGCTGATCAGGTGGCGGGCACATAAACATGTTTTGCGGCAATCAGTGGGCTGGTTTGAAAACGATTTCGCTGGACGCATTGCCAACCGGATCATGCAGACACCGCCTGCTGCGGGAGATGCTGTTTTCCAAGTATTTGATGCCATAGCTTTTTCCATCGCTTACGTGTTGGGCGCTGTCATTCTGCTGTCTGACGCAGATCCTAGGCTGGCGCTGCCACTCATCATTTGGTTGGTGTTTTATGGCTTGCTGGTCCGATGGACGCTGTTGCGGGTTGGTCCGGCGTCGAAAGCATCATCCGATGCGCGGTCGCTTGTGACGGGTCGTGTGGTGGATGCCTATTCCAACATTCATTCAGTCAAGCTTTTCGCCCATCACGACACCGAACTGGCCTATGCGAAGGACGCGATCGAGCATACGCGCCAGACCTTCCAGAAAGAGATGCGCATTTTCACGATCATGGACCTCTCGCTTGTGACGCTGAACGGCCTCTTGATTATCGGCGTGGTCGGCTGGGCCATCCTGCTTTGGGTGCAGGGTACAGCAAGTGTGGGTGCTGTCGCGGCGGCTACGGCGCTGACCCTGCGACTGAATGCCATGACGGGTTGGATCATGTGGGCTTTGTCGACTTTCTTCCGCGAGTTGGGGGTTGTGGCGGAAGGCATGGAAACCATTGCGCAGCCGATTGATTTGGTTGATGCGAAGGATGCTAAGAGCCTCAAGATGGACCGCGCACAGATCACAATTGAGGACCTGTCCCATCACTATGGTCGTGGGGCTGGTGGGCTGGACAAGATTTCGATGACCATCGAGCCGGGTCAGAAGATCGGTCTTGTGGGCCGTTCTGGTGCCGGGAAATCGACTCTCGTAAAACTACTTTTGCGGTTCTACGACATTGAAAAAGGTCGCATCCTGATTGATGGTCAGGATATCTCCAAGGTTACGCAGGAAAGCCTGCGCTATCGGATTGGGATGGTGCAACAGGACAGTTCGCTGATGCATCGGTCTGTGCGTGATAACATCCTCTACGGGATGCCTGATGCCACCGAGGACATGATGATCGAGGCTGCGCGTAACGCGGAAGCTCATAATTTCATCCTCGATCTTGAGGACCCACAGGGGCGCAAAGGCTATGACGCGCATGTTGGTGAACGAGGAGTGAAGCTTTCGGGTGGACAGCGGCAGCGCATTACGCTGGCCCGTGTGATCCTGAAAGATGCCCCTATCCTACTGCTCGATGAAGCGACCAGTGCGCTGGACAGTGAGGTGGAAGCTGCCATTCAGAAGACTCTTTATGGCATGATGGAAGGCAAAACCGTGATCGCTATTGCGCACCGCTTGTCCACTATTGCCCAGATGGACCGGATCATTGTCATGGATGGTGGCCGGATCGTTGAGGATGGCACCCATTTGGAGCTTCTGAACCAGGGCGGTCTTTATGCCGGTTTCTGGGAACGTCAATCAGGCGGTTTCCTGCAAGCGGATCAGGCGGCGGAGTGATCCTGCGGCCTGATCTTACGCTTGCTTGACGCTTGCGAATTCAATGGAAAATCAAGGCTAGGTTCGCTAAAAGGCGAAAAAATATAACAGGACGGCGGGCTATGCGAGTGGTGAAACTCCTTGTTTTTATTTTCGTTGTGATCGGTTTTGCCGGATGCGGCAAATCTAAGTTCAGAACGTATAACGGTCCGGAAGTGACGCGTGTGATCGTTGCCAAGGAAGAGCGGCGCATATGGTTGATGCACCATCAGGAGGTGCTGAAATCCTATCCGATTGAGTTGGGTTTTGCACCAGATGGGCACAAGCAGTTTGAAGGTGACGGCAAGACACCGGAAGGGCATTACTATATCGATCGCCGCAATCCTAACAGTTCGTTCCATTTATCGCTGGGGATATCCTATCCCAATCAGCGCGACCGCGAGTTTGCGAAGAAGGCTGGTAAAAACCCCGGTGGGGATATCTTCATTCATGGTCGCCCGAACGGCAAGCCAAAGAAGAATGACCCAGATTGGACCTGGGGCTGCATT
Organism: Roseovarius sp.; assembly: GCA_963691795.1. GTDB lineage: Bacteria > Pseudomonadota > Alphaproteobacteria > Rhodobacterales > Rhodobacteraceae > Roseovarius. The sequence continues at coordinate 745,119 of OY829373.1, read as the reverse complement.
TCAGTGAAGAACAAGCACATGGAATGGGTGTATGCCATGGTCGATAACGGCACGCCAATCACAATCACACCGTGACTGGCTCAGCTAAGGGGATCAACGTTGACCAGCTGGCCAGAGCCAAGCATCATTGTCCACCAGATCTTACCGTTTGACTCTTGGAACCACGAAAAGCCCAGGTCAGTTGCATCAGGTGACAGGATCACGTCGCGCGTGTTCTCGTCCTCCATCCATGCTGCCAGTGTCTCAAGTTCGGTCTCGTAGGTTTCAGAGATGGTTTCACCTATAAGTTGCCCGGTATAGCCTACGCGCACAACACGATCGATCGGTGAGGACCCATCAGACCCAAAATGCCAGGGGCGGTTTTGCAAGGACATGTCCTGTGAATGAGTTGCGGCTGCGGCATTTAGGCGAGAGTCCAGCTCAACCGGGCCTACGTTTGCAGCCTGCCGGAGGGAATTTACCGAATCAAGCATGCTAAATTGAATCCGGGCCGTGGCACCCGGCCGGATCTTGTAGATCTTTGGCAAAGGCTGGCCATCGGGACCAAGCTGCGTTGTTGAAGGGCCGGGGCCGCAAGCCGTCAGACCAAGCATCGCTATGACAAAAAGACCTAAAATTCTGGTCATGTAGGGGACTCACCTCTGTTTAGACAACCAAGCTGTAACTTGCGCTGGCCTGTTATGAAACCCGGTTCTTTGGGATGGCATAAAATGACATTTGTTTGAATTGCGAATGCGGTAATAGAGCAATATAAACTAAATGTGATTGAGGATTTCTGATGTCTGGAGAAAACAGATGAAAAAGCTGACCAAGACTGTCCTAAACAGACGTACTTTTCTGACAGGTACGGCTGCCACCTTGGGTACGCCAGCGATTGCTCAGGATCTTGGCGCCGCCACGAGTATCGAGATGGAACAGGAAATCTCACAAACTGTGCGCCGTAACATTTCAAGCTTCCGTGCGCTGGACTGGCGACCTTATTTCTCCAACCTTAATAATGGTGCGATTCTTGTGGATACCCACTCGCGCGCGCTGCATTATTGGTCGGAAAGCGGCAACGACTACAAGCTGTTTCCAACCAGCGTTCCCATGACCGAGGAGATGACACGCCGTGGTCGCACCAAGGTGGTTCGCAAAGTGGTTGGTCCAGAATGGCGCCCGACTCCTTCGATGCTGGAGCGTAACCCAGATTGGCCGCCTTATGTTGGTCCTGGTCCGGACAACCCCTTGGGGACACACGCCCTGTACCTTAGCTGGACATACTACCGCATCCACGGCACGCATGACACGCGCAAAATTGGGCGGCGATCGTCCAATGGCTGTATCGGCCTTTACAACGAACATATTGCTAACCTGTTTGAGGCCACGAAGGTGGGTACGCAGGTACTATTGATCTAGTTGGGTTAAACCTGCTTGGGGTGACCCGGAGAATAGTGCGCAATGGTAACTCTTTGCGAGTTTATGGTTGCAATATGTTACTCAACGCGCTTGTTGGAATCGTGTATGGTTTTCAAGAGTAATTGGATATCTAGGGCACTCGAATGCGATTTTTGTCAGTTTTGACTTTATGCGTGACCATGGCGACCGCCTCCTTTTCAGAGACGCCATCGGTCCAGTCGACTGAGACCAAGCCGCGCATGACGCAGTACCTAATTGCCAAGGAAGCGGCGGAAGCTTCTTCAAGCACCGGTGTGACTTTCCCGCTTACGCTGATTTCATGGGGCACCATCATCGCAGGCCCTGTAGGACCAATGCCCTGATCGCATAGCCAAGACTTCTTTCTGATCTGCTATACCTCGCAAAAGCGCATGGAAAGCGACGGTGGAAGAGCCAAAAATCTCAGTCTAACCAGCCTTTAAGATTGTTTTCGATAATTCCGGTTAGCGCATGAATATGCGCCTCATCATCGTTGAGGCAGGGAATATAGGTGAAATCCTCCCCCCCCGCTTCCTCGAAACTCTCGCGGATTTCCTCGTTTATCTCTTCAAGCGTCTCGATGCAGTCAGCAGAAAAGGCTGGTGCGATCACTGCGATGTTCTTCTTGCCATCCTCCCGCGCAATACGGGCTACTTCCTCAACGGTATATGGCTGAAGCCACTCTTCTGGGCCAAACACGGACTGGAAGGTCGTTGTTATCTCGGTGTCGTCCCAGCCCAGCCGTTCCTGCAACAGGCGTGATGTCTTCCGACACTGGCAATGATAAGGATCGCCCTGCGTCAGGTAGCGTTGTGGCATCCCGTGATAGGACACGACAAGGATCTCAGGCTGTTTCTCTAGCGTGGCATAGGCTGACTCTACCGATTGGGCGAGCGCGTCGATATAGTGCGGATTGTCAAAATAGGGTTCCACCACGCGCGCGACTGGCTGCCATGTTTCCTCCATCAAGGCGCGGAAAAACTGATCATTCGCAGTGGCCGAGGTAGCGCCGGCGTAATGTGGGTAAAGCGGGAAGAACAGAATCCGGTTGCACCCCGCCTTGGTCATTTCCCGAACCTTGGATTTGGTCGACGGGTTGCCATACCGCATACAAAAATCGACCATAATTTGATCGCCATAACGGTTCTGCAATGTCTGGGTCAGCTTTTCGGTCTGGTCCCGCGTGATAGTCATCAGCGGGCTTTCCTTCCTCTCTTCGTTCCAGATCGACTTGTAGGCTTCACCACTGGTGAAGGGTCGCTTGGATAAGATAACAAGTTGTAAGAGTGGCTGCCACAACCATGGGCTGTAGTCGATCACCCGGCGGTCCGAGAGGAATTCGTTAAGATAACGACGCATGGACCAGTAGTCATAATTGTCCGGCGTGCCGAGGTTGGCCAGCAAAACACCCGTCTTCGCCTTGGGCAGCTTTGGATGGCTGTCATCGGCGAAAACCGGTTTGCGTGCAGGATTGCTAGCGTCAGGCATCAAAGTTGCTTTCTGATTCATTGCTTTGCCGAGGACATAAACGCCTTTTGGGCAAGGTCAATCTTGCAGCTTCGTCTCGGACGCTCCAAGGGCGTCGGCGAGGCGGGCCTGGGCTGATCCGGGGCGAAGCGGACGAGGTTGTGTGGCGTGCGGGGCCCATCCTGTCAATATTATAAGCTCAAAGGTGGCGGCAATGCGACCGTCAGATATTGAGAAGTGCTCTTTGTAGATCTCACAGGCCCGCGTCAGAAGGGCGCGGGGCATGAAGGTTCTGCGCCGTGCCGTTAGGGCGTTGCCTTCGCCCATGAAGCGCAGGTCGTGCATCAGTTTCATTGGCGTTTCGTATGAAACCAGAAGTGGTACTCGGTCTGCGACCGGCATGGCAAAGCCCGCCCGTTGCAGCAACGCGCCCAAGTCACGAATTTCCCCCATTGGAGCGATTCGCGCCGATAGGCCCCCATAAAGGTCTGCCTCTGCTTGCGCGAGGCTGGTGCGCAGCTCTTTTAGGGTTTCGCCACCAAAACAGACCGCAAGGAATAGCCCGTCAGGCCGCAATGCGCGGATGGACTGGATCATCTGGCCTACGGGATCATTGGACCAGTGCAGACACATTGCGTGGATCACGAGGTCTTTTGATCCCTCCTCAAGCGTAAGCGTGTCGTCATCTTGGATCAGTGTCGCATCGGGCAGGAGGGTATGCCAGTAATTTGCTGCACCGCTCACAATCGCTGCGGCCTGAAAGGTTTTGTTAACCATGTTCAGGCGATCCTCAATCTCATCACGGGCGGATTCATTCAGAAAGGACACCGGGGCGCGTGAGGCGCGGTTACGATTGCGGATCAAGGCCGTGCGATCAGTCAAAGCAGTGTTCATGGAGACTCAAATAAGAGAATGGTAGCAGCATTTCAAACCGCCCTTCGTCTGATCTACCCTCCGCGCTGTCTGACCTGTGAAGCGCATGTGGAAGAGGATTTTGGTCTATGCGGCTCCTGTTGGCGGGATACGCCCTTTATTACGGGTCTGGCCTGTGACCTCTGTGGTGTCCCTCTTACTGGCGAGGCAGAGGATGCGCCCGTGATCTGCGATGATTGTCTTCAGGTCGCGCGCCCTTGGTCGAAAGGCCGCGCGGCACTTGTCTATCGCGATCTGGGGCGCAGGCTGGTTCTGTCGCTGAAACATGGGGATCGGTTGGATATTGCAAGGACTGCGGCCCAATGGATGGCGAAAGCCGCAGAGGGGATGATGACACGTGACATGCTGATTGTTCCCATTCCCCTACACTGGACGCGCATGCTGAAGCGACGATTTAACCAGTCGGCGGTTTTGGCCCAGGCTCTCGCCCGTGAAACGGGCCTAGAGTACTGCCCCGATTTTCTGCTTCGCCACACGCGCACTCCAAGCCTAAATGGTTTTGGCTTTGACGCCCGGTTTCGCGCCATTGATGGCAGTATGATCCCCAACCCAAGACAGGTGCATCTGGGTCAAGACAGGCCCATCTTGCTGATAGACGATGTAATGACGGCCGGCGCCACGCTTTCAACCGCAACACAGGCTGCATTTGCGGCGGGTGCAAGAGATGTTTGCGTGTTGGTACTGGCGCGGGTGACAAAGGACGCTTAGATAGACGGGTGAGTTGAACACGCGCGTACAGGTGCACCATGAAACCCGTTGAAATATACACCTCTCCACTTTGTGGCTTCTGTCATGCGGCCAAAAGGCTTCTCAAACAAAAGGGCGTCATTTTTTCCGAAGTCAATGTCCTCGCTGATCCTGGTCGCAAGCAGGAGATGATAAATCGCGCGAACGGTGGCCGCACCGTGCCACAGATTTTTATTGGCGGCATGCATGTGGGCGGCTGTGATGATCTTTATGCGCTTGAGCAGGCTGGCAAATTGGACCGACTTCTGGCCGCATGAAGGTTGCGCTGATCCAGCTCAATAGCAGTGATGACCCGGTAGAGAATACTTCAGTCGTCGGGGACTACGTTCAGCAGGCCGCGGATCAGGGGGCAGAGTTGATCCTGACGCCCGAGGTCACAAACTGCGTATCGACCAGTCGCAGGCATCAGGCCGAGGTGCTGCATCGTCAGGATGATGACCCAACGCTGGCCGCCTTGCGCGATCTTACGCAGCGGGCTGGTGTTTGGTGCCTGATCGGATCGCTTGCGATAAAGACCAATCAGTCTGATAGACGATTTGCCAACCGATCGTTCCTGATTGGTCCAGACGGTCGCATTGCTGCCTGGTATGACAAGATCCACATGTTCGATGTTCAAGTGTCCGAGACAGAGACGTACCGGGAGTCGGAGGGCTATCGACCTGGGGGGCGGGGTGTTCTGGCTCATGTAGGCAATATCATGCTTGGCCTGACGGTCTGCTATGATCTGAGGTTTCCCTATCTCTACAGGACATTGGCCCAGCAGGGTGCGCAAATCCTTACAGTGCCCTCGGCCTTCTCTGCCGTGACCGGCGCTGCCCATTGGGAAACACTGCTCAGGGCGCGGGCGATTGAGACGGGGGCGTTCATACTTGCTCCTGCGCAGACGGGCACCCATTTCACGACATCCTCGACGGCGCGGTCGACCTATGGGCACAGCCTGATCGTGGGACCGTGGGGTGACATCATAGCCGATGCCGGAACTGCGCCAGGTGTGATATATGCTAATTTGAACCTTTCAGAGGTCGACGATGCCAGACGTTGCATCATGTCTTGGCAGAGTGAAGAGAAGTTTAAAGATCCGGTATGAACGAAACCCCAAGCGGTATTTTGGCGGTCACGCTGTTTAGCGAGATCATGACAAATGAACAGTTGGTTCGGAACCGGCTTAGCCGGGTTTTGCCGAAGGGTATGGAGATATCTCACTTCTCGGTGCTGAATTATCTATCCCGTATGGCTGAGGAAAAGACACCGGCGCAATTGGCCAAGGTGTTTTATGTCACCCGTGGGGCGATGACCAATACTCTGAATAAGTTGGAATGGGCGGGATACGTACATATTCGCCCTGATTGGGACGACGCTCGGCGCAAGATGGTGACGATCAGCCCGGCTGGGCGGCAGGCGCGTGATGCTGCCGTGTCCGCGATCACGCCACTGATCAGTGAAGTTGTCGAGGAGCTGGGAGAGGGCAAGGTGCGCGCTGCACTGCCAGTATTGCGTGAGCTGCGGATAAAACTGGAGAAAGACGGCTAGGGCGTGCGTCAGCGCAGTCTTTGTAGCGAAACAGTCACAGGCGTAAGCGAAAGCCCCACGGGTGGCATTTAACTCTATGTTTTGGCTTGCAAGCCTAATCCCAAGATTTGTGAATTTTACATAGGTTTCACGCTGGCAGTCACGTAGTTTACACTCAGGTTTCGATCTGACAGACGCCAAGACCATGAGACTGGGTTGAACACGAAACCTTTCTTGTCTACCGGCGTCATGCCGGACTGATCCAAAAGGTTAAAGAGCTCTTCTGGGGTGATGAACTTCGACCATTCATGCGTGCCCTTTGGCAGCCAACGCATGATATGCTCCGCGCCTATGATTGCCATGACATAGCTTTTGGGGTTCCTATTCAGCGTTGAACAGACCTGAAGTCCCCCCGGCTTCAGAAGCTGTTGACATGCCGTTAGGTAGGTCAGTGGATCGGCTACATGCTCTACCACTTCCATATTCAGAACAGCGTCGAACTGTTCGCCATCGGTGGCTAGGGCTTCTGCCGTGGTATGGCGGTAGTCGATGGTCAGGCCGGATTGTTCAGCATGGACTTGCGCCACGGGAATGTTGCGTTCGGCCGCATCTGCGCCGACCACATCTGCGCCCAAACGTGCCATAGGTTCAGCCAGCAAGCCCCCGCCACAACCAATATCAAGGACGCGAAGTCCCTTGAAAGGTAGTTTCGTATTCAGGTCACGGTCAAACTCTGCTGCGATTTGGGTGGTGATATAGTCTAGTCGGCAGGGGTTAAGCATATGCAGTGGCTTGAACTTACCGTTGGGGTCCCACCATTCGGCTGCCATCGCCTCAAATTTTGCGACTTCATTGGGGTCAATTGTGGTCTGAGCCGCTTGCATTTAGCTCTCCATATGCTCATTTGGTCACACCGAACTATATAGAACGTTCATGGATAAATTCTCAGGCCAAAAGAGCGCAGTACAATATCTTTACCCGCCGATCGAACCCTTCGACCGACGCATGTTAGACGTGGGTGATGGCCATCAGATATATGTTGAACAATCCGGCAATATGGAAGGGCGGCCGGTTGTGGTGCTGCACGGTGGCCCAGGTGGTGGATGCAGCCCGGCGATGCGGCGATATTTTGATCCGAAAACCTATCGGATCATCCTGTTCGATCAGCGCGGCTGTGGCCGCTCTAAACCCCATGCCAGTGTTGAGGAAAACACCACCTGGCATCTGATCCGCGACATCGAGCAGATCCGGGAGACGCTTGGCATCGAGCGCTGGATTGTCTTTGGCGGAAGCTGGGGCGCGACGTTGTCGCTGCTATACGCACAAACACATCCGGATCGGGCGACGCATCTTGTCTTGCGGGGTGTCTTCACCATGACCAAGGCCGAGTTGGACTGGTTCTACGGTGGTGGCGCTGGGCGGTTCTGGCCTGAGACATGGGCCGCCTTTGAGGAACTGATCCCTAAAGATGAGCGTGAAGATCTAATTGCCGCCTATCACCGACGCCTGTTCTCTGGTGACAGGGTTCAGGAGGCTCGGTTTGGCAAGGCCTGGTCGGCTTGGGAAAATGCGCTTGCGACGGTTGGATCAACAGGTCGTGGTGGCGATAGCCCGGCGGATTACGCACGGGCCTTTGCGCGCCTGGAGAATCACTACTTTATCAATGCGGGCTTTCTTGAAGTCGACGGTCAGATATACCGAGATATGGACCGGATTGGGCATATTCCGGGCACTATTGTGCAGGGCCGCTATGACATGATCTGTCCACCAGATTCGGCCTATCGCTTGGCCGAGAATTGGGAAAAGGCGGATTTGAAGATGATCCCAATGGCGGGCCATGCCTTGTCCGAACCAGGGATTAGCGCCGAGCTGGTGAGGGTTATGGACCGGTTAGGCCGGGTCTGAAACGGTATTAGAAAAACTTGTTTCTGTCTGTTGTGTTGGCAAAATTGAATGGCGTTGTTCAATTCAGGAAAGCTGGGGGAGGATACTAGATATCCCTTTACAGCAATTACTTATGAACTGCCCTTTCATCCGGCTGTGCCGGCCGTAAGCTGTCATTCTTCCCAGACCTCTAACGTGGCATATCTTCCGGTCTCACGGTGGCGACCCTTGAATGTACACACACAGCACGGCGTGGTCCCCTGTTCATGGAGAAGACTGCACCGTCAGCATAGGACGCGGCGATACCTTTGGGGGATTTCGTGCGTTAGGCAGCGATTTGTTGCATCTCAGATCAAGGACCGCCTCTGGTCTCTGTACTATCGTGAACCTCGTTTATCGCTGATCTTATGTAGCTTTGACTTTGAAACCGCTGTCAACGAAGACTGAACCCTCACTCTTCCCTTGCAGACTCACCCGGCCCCGGCTATATCCCCTTCAACAGCGGCGCGCTGGGGTCCAAACCTGGCGCTCCACCGGAAAGAGATCACGGGCCGCGCGCCCGTTTTTTTGTGCCTGTCCGTTTAAGACCGAAAGACCCATGAGCAACGACCTGATTGCCAAAACAGCCATTGATCGCCGCATGGCCGAGATTATCACCCCTGTTATCGAGGATATGGGGTTTGAGCTGGTGCGCGTGCGTCTCATGGGTGGGAAAGAAAAGACGTTGCAGATCATGGCTGAGCGCGCGGATGGTGGCATTGAGGTGGATGAATGTGCTGACATTTCTACCGCGGTTAGTGCCATCCTGGACGTAGAAGATCCGATCACCGATGCCTATCGGCTAGAGGTGTCCAGCCCTGGCATTGACCGTCCGCTGACCCGCCTGAAGCATTTCGAAGACTACCAAGGCTATGAGGCGAAACTGGAAACCTCGGAACTCATTGGAGGGCGCAAGCGTTTCAAGGGTATGCTGGCGGGAACTGAAGACGGTGAAGTTCTGGTCAATATCGAAGAAGGCACTATCGGATTGCAGTTTGAATGGCTGGCTGAGGCCAAGCTGATCCTGACCGATGAGCTGATCAAGGACATGTTGAAGGCCCGAAAGGATGCCGGGCTGATCGACGAAAATTTTGACGACATAGACACAGAAACGTCCGAGGAGGACTGACCAATGGCTATTACATCTGCCAACCAGCTTGAGCTTCTGCAAACCGCTGAAGCGGTGGCACGTGAAAAGATGATTGACCCTGGACTTGTGGTCGAAGCGATGGAAGAGAGCCTCGCCCGGGCTGCGAAAAGCCGCTACGGGGCTGAGATGGACATTCGTGTTTCCATCGACCGCAAGACAGGCCGCGCCACTTTTACCCGCATGCGGACTGTGGTTGAGGATGAAGAGCTCGAGAACTACCAGGCCGAATTCACGGTTGAGCAGGCAAAGCAGTATCTGGATGACCCTAAGGTGGGCGATCAGTTCATCGAAGAAGTTCCCCCGGTGGATATGGGCCGGATCGCCGCTCAGAGCGCCAAGCAGGTGATCCTGCAGAAAGTACGTGAAGCGGAACGCGACCGTCAGTATGAGGAATTCCATGATCGGGCCGGCACCATCATTAACGGCGTGGTCAAGCGGGAAGAATACGGCAACGTCGTGGTTGACGTGGGCCGGGGCGAGGCTGTGCTGCGCCGAAATGAAAAGATCGGGCGGGAAAGCTATCGCAACGGTGACCGCATCCGCTGCTACATAAAGGACGTACGCCGTGAGACACGTGGCCCGCAGATCTTCCTGAGCCGCACCGCGCCGGAATTCATGGCTGAGCTGTTCAAGATGGAAGTGCCAGAAATTTATGATGGTATCATTGAAATTAAGGCCGTGGCTCGTGACCCGGGTAGCCGTGCGAAGATTGCTGTGATTTCCTATGACAACTCGATTGATCCGGTCGGGGCTTGTGTCGGTATGCGTGGTAGCCGTGTGCAAGCCGTTGTGAATGAGCTTCAGGGTGAAAAGATTGACATCATCCCGTGGAACGAAGATCAACCAACGTTCCTTGTAAACGCGCTTCAGCCTGCTGAAGTGAGCAAGGTTGTTCTTGATGAAGAGGCCGAGCGGATCGAAGTGGTTGTGCCGGAAGAGCAGTTGAGCCTCGCCATTGGTCGACGTGGTCAGAACGTGCGTCTGGCCAGCCAGCTGACCAACCTCGACATCGACATCATGACCGAGGCCGAGGACAGCGAACGCCGTCAGAAGGAATTCGAAGAGCGTACTAACCTCTTCATGATGACGCTGGATCTGGACGAATTCTTTGCCCAGCTGCTTGTCTCTGAAGGGTTCACCAATCTTGATGAGGTGGCTTATGTCGAGGTGGATGAATTGCTGGTCATAGACGGCGTCGACGAAGACACCGCCAATGAACTTCAGGCCCGTGCTCGTGACGTGCTTGACGCTCAGGCCCGCGATGCGCTCGAAAAGGCCCGCAAGTTGGGAGCTGAGGACAGCCTTATTGAATTTGAGGGCCTGACACCCCAAATGGCACAGGCGCTCGCTGAGGATGGCGTAAAGACATTAGAAGATTTCGCGACCTGTGCGGATTGGGAGCTGGCCGGTGGCTGGATCAATGTGGAGGGTGAGCGCGTTAAGGATGACGGTATCCTAGAACCTTTTGATGTGTCGCTTGAGGAAGCGCAAGACATGGTGATGACGGCCCGCGTTATGCTGGGCTGGGTGGACCCCGAAGATCTGATTGCCTCGGAAAACGAGACGGACGGTGAAGATGACGCCGTTGCAGAGGAGGATGAGGCCTGATTTTTCAGGCCTCGTGAGTCGCTCAGATGGGTCGCGGCGGTCAACCCAAGGACCGGAGGCAAGGTCCCGAACGCAAGTGCATCGCAACTGGCGATGTGTTTCCCGCGCGCGATATGATCCGTTTTGTGGTCAGCCCTGATGGTCAGGTTGTGCCAGATCTGACCCACAAGCTGCCGGGCCGCGGTACCTGGGTCGTGGCAGATCGTGCCGCGGTGGAGAAGGCGGCGAGCAAGAGGCTTTTTGCCAGGGCGTCCAAGGCGCAGGTGACGGTGCCGGATGGGCTGCCTGATTTGCTTGAGGCGATGCTGGCGCGGCGGGTAGTTGAGTTAATTAGCCTTGCGCGCAAAGGCGGCCGGGCCGTGGCGGGCTATGAGAAGGTCAAGGATTGGCTTGCAAAAGAATCGGCACGCGTGCTGATCCAGGCAAGTGATGGATCGGAGCGCGGCAAGTCTAAGCTGAGTACGCCTTATGGCGGCACTTATATTGGCTGGCTGAGCGCGCAAGAGCTTGGTCAGGCCTTTGGGAGACAAACCGTAATCCATGCCGCACTGGGGGATGGAGGTTTGTCGCAACGTGTTGTAGAGGAGGCGGCAAGGCTGAAAGGCCTGCGCGTCTCGGCGGTGGATGGACCCCGCCGGAAAGGAAAGAAGACCACATGAGTGAGAACGACGGCAAGAAAACTCTCGGTGTGCGTGGCGGTTCCCGTCCGGGGAATGTTAAGCAGAGCTTCAGCCACGGGCGTACGAAGAATGTCGTGGTGGAAACCAAGCGCAAGCGCGTTGTGAAGCCGAAGCCCGGTGCTTCAGCAGGCGGAGCGCGTCCCGGTGGTGCGGGGGGTTCGGCCGGGGGGGATGCCTCCAAACGGCCAGCTGGAATTTCCGACGCAGAGATGGAGCGCCGCCTGAAGGCTCTACAGGCTGCCAAGGCGCGTGAAGCGGAAGAAACCGCACAGCGTGAGGCCGCTGAGAAGGCGCGCGAGGAAGAACGCCAGCGCCGCCGTGAAGAGGCCGAAACCAAGGAGCGGGAACAGCACGAAGCCGAAGAGCGCGCTCGCGCCAAAGCTGAGGCTGAAGAACAGGCCCGGAAGGAAAAGCAAGAGGCAGAGCGCCGCGCCGCCGTGGCCGCCGCCCAGCCCGCCCCGGAAGAGGCCGCAACCTCAACAGCGCGTCCGGCTCCAAAGCAACAACAGCAGCCCCCGCGCCGTCAGGAGAATGACCGGGACCAGAAGGGTCGTGGCCGTGGCAAGGGCCGTGACGATGGCCGCCGGTCTGGCAAGCTGACACTGAACCAGGCACTGTCGGGTGGCGAAGGTGGCCGCCAGAAATCTCTGGCCGCGATGAAGCGTAAACAGGAACGTGCGCGCCAGAAGGCTATGGGTGGTGGACAGGATCGCGAAAAGGTGGTTCGCGACGTTCAGCTGCCTGAGATGATTACGGTAGCCGAACTGGCCAACCGGATGGCGGAGCGAGTGGGTGATGTCGTCAAATCACTGATGACTAACGGCATCATGGCCACTCAAAACCAGTCGATTGACGCCGATACTGCCGAACTGATCATTGAAGAGTTTGGTCACAAGGTCACACGTGTCTCGGATGCGGATGTGGAAGACGTGATCGCCGCCGTCGAGGACAATGAAGAAGATTTGCAGGGTCGGCCGCCGGTTATCACTGTGATGGGCCACGTTGACCACGGAAAAACCTCGGTCCTCGATGCAATCCGCAATGCGAAGGTGGTGGATGGTGAGGCAGGGGGCATCACCCAGCATATTGGTGCCTACCAGGTGAAAACCGACAGTGGCGCTGTGCTCAGCTTCCTCGACACGCCAGGCCACGCGGCCTTCACCAGCATGCGTGCCCGCGGTGCCCAAGTCACTGATATCGTGGTTCTGGTCGTGGCCGCAGACGATTCGGTAATGCCGCAGACGATCGAGGCGATCAACCATGCTAAGGCCGCGGAAGTGCCAATGATCGTGGCGATAAACAAGATCGATAAGCACGAAGCCAATCCGGACAAGGTCCGCACCGAACTGCTGCAGCACGAGGTGATCGTTGAAGCGATGTCGGGTGAGGTTCAGGATGTTGAGGTGTCTGCCATAACTAGGCAGGGTTTGGATGAACTTCTGGAATCTATCGCGCTGCAGGCGGAAATTCTTGAGTTGAAAGCCAATCCTGACCGTGCCGCTGAAGGTGCTGTGATTGAGGCCCAGCTTGATGTGGGTCGTGGTCCTGTTGCCACTGTTTTGGTTCAGCACGGTACCTTGCGGCAGGGCGATATCTTCGTCGTGGGTGAGCAGTACGGTAAGGTTCGTGCTCTGATCAATGACCGTGGTGATCGTGTGAAAGAGGCTGGGCCGTCCGTGCCCGTTGAGGTTTTGGGTCTGAACGGAACACCCGAAGCTGGTGACGTTCTGAACGTCGTGGAAACCGAGGCACAGGCGCGTGAGATTGCGGAATACCGTGCCGGTGTGGCTAAAGAAAAGCGCGCAGCCGTTGGTGCAGGGACCTCTCTGGAACAGCTTCTGGCACAGGCCAAGGAAAATGAAAACGTCAAGGAACTGCCGGTTCTGGTTAAAGCCGATGTGCAGGGATCTGCTGAAGCGATTGTTCAGGCGATGGAAAAGATCGGCAATGAAGAGGTGCGTGTGCGCGTTCTGCATTCTGGTGTTGGGGCGATTACGGAAAGCGATATCGGCCTGGCCGAAGCCTCTGGTGCGCCAGTCTTCGGTTTTAACGTCCGCGCCAATGCGCCGGCGCGGAACTCGGCCAACCAAAAGGGCGTGGAAATCCGCTATTACAGCGTGATCTATGACCTGGTGGATGATGTGAAAGCTGCTGCCTCGGGCCTTTTGGGTGCCGAGATCCGCGAGAACTTCATCGGTTATGCCCGTATCCAAGAGGTCTTCAAGGTCTCTGGCGTTGGCAAGGTGGCGGGTTGTCTTGTCACCGAAGGTGTTGCCCGCCGGTCCGCCGGGGTGCGCCTGCTGCGCGACGACGTGGTGATCCACGAAGGCACGCTGAAAACGCTAAAGCGCTTTAAGGACGAGGTGCCAGAAGTTCAGTCGGGTCAGGAATGCGGTATGGCGTTTGAGAATTACGATGACATTCGTAAGGATGATGTGATCGAAATCTTCGAGCGCGAAGAGGTTGAGCGCAATCTGGACTAATAAGGCGGGGCAGTACTTTGATAAAAAATACGGGCCCCTGTCAAAGCCAATCGCGTAAAATCGGGATGAGTGGAATATCGGCTGCGGGCATGGGGTAATCCCTCAGGTTCTGGGCGCGTACCCATTTCAGAGCCTGACCTTCGCGGCTTACCGGCGAGCCTTCCCATTTGCGGCATGCAAAGAGCGGCATCAGTAAGTGAAAGTCGTCATAGCTGTGGCTTGCGAAGGTCAGTGGTGCAAGGCAACTTTCCCAGGTATTGATGCCCAACTCCTCTTCTAGTTCTCGGATCAAAGCCGCCTCAGGCGTTTCACCGGGTTCGACCTTGCCTCCCGGAAACTCCCAAAGACCAGCCATGGATTTCCCTTCTGGTCGCTGTGCCAGAAGAATTCGCCCATCAACGTCGATTAGGGCGACGGCAGAGACAAGAACCACCTTCACGAGCGATAATCGGCGTTGATCGTGATGTAGCCATGGGTCAGATCGCAGGTCCAGACCACTGCCCGACCGCCGCCGAGGCCGAGGTCTACAGAAATCTCTATCTCGTCGCGCTTCATGTGGTCTGCAGCGTCATCTTCCCGGTAATCAGGGTTTACCCAGCCGTCTTTGGCCACAAGAATATCCCCGAAGGAAATTGAAATGCTGTCGCGATCTGCGGGAGCGCCTGACTTACCTATTGCCATTACAATGCGACCCCAGTTTGGGTCCTCCCCCGCGATTGCGGTTTTCACCAGCGGTGAGTTGGCGATGGCCATAGCATGGGTTCGTGCGTCCCGATCGCTAGAGGCGCCTGTTACGGAAACGGAGACGAATTTCGTTGCACCTTCACCGTCGCGCACCACCTGATGGGCGAGGTCAAGCATGACGCGACGCAGGCCTTCCATGAACCCGATGTTGTTTTCCGTCACCCGCACGCCTGAGGCTCCCGTGGCGGCCACAAGCAGGCTGTCTGAGGTAGACGTGTCGCTGTCGACCGTTATGCAGTTGAACGTGGTCTGGTTGAGGGCCGAAACCATGGATTGCAGGATCGCTTTGTCCACTACGGCATCGGTGAAGATATAGACGAGCATCGTGGCCATATCCGGGGCAATCATGCCGGATCCTTTGGCGATGCCTGCGATACGCACCTCTTGCCCGTCGACAGTGACGGTCGTGCCCGAACCTTTGGGGAATGTATCGGTTGTCATGATTGCTTTTGCCGCGTTGGCAAGTCCGGTCTCAGATAGGTTGCCCGCCAGTTCTTCGAGCTTTGCTTCAATCCGTTCATGAGGCAGCGGTTCGCCGATCACCCCGGTGGAGGACGAGAAGATCCGCGCCTCGGGGATGTCCAGCGTTCTGGCAACCGAATTCGTGATAGCCTTCACAGATTCACGTCCGTTTCGCCCGGTGAAGGCGTTGGCATTGCCTGAATTGACGACGATCGCTGCCCGCGCATCAGAGGTGAAGGCGATCTTTTCCTGACAATCCAGTACCGCTGCTGATCGCGTAGAAGATTGGGTAAACATCCCCGCCACCGTGGTGCCCGAGGTCAGCGTTGCCAGCATCACATCTGGGCGGCCAGAATAGTGAACACCTGCCTCTGCAATGGCGAAACGTGCGCCCTCGATCACGGGAAGGTTTGGAAAGGCGTCAGGGGCCAGTGGGGAAAGAGGAGGGGTGCCACCCATATGTCAATTCTCCAGCAAGTCGGTCTGCGTGATTATATCAGGATCTATACCCGAGAGGTCGGCACGGTCGACATCGCCCTGTGCTGTCAGCTCTTCGATATGGGCTTCGAGCTTGCTCTGTTGGATTTCGTTTTCGAGGTCTCCACGCACCGTCTCAAAGGCGGGGCGCTCGACTGCGCGGGTTTCCGCCAGGTTGATCACGTGCCAGCCAAACTGGGTTTTCACCGGACCAGAGTTTTCACCCGGTTTTAGCGTGATCACGGCTTCATAGAACGGGTCGACCATGTCGCCATCCCCGAACCATCCAAGATCACCGCCGACAGAGGCTGATGGCCCGATGGAGCGTTCGTTGGCAAGGGCGGAAAAGACCGCGCCGCCTTCGAGCTCTGCCACAATATCTAGGGCCTCATTCTCGGTCTCTACAAGAATATGAGAGGCGCGGTATTCTAGCTCTCCTTCGACCTCTGGATACTGCTCTTCATAAAGCTTTCTCAACTCGGCCTGATCCACGTCTCTATTGAGGAAAGTGGTAATGGCCTCCCCCGCGATCACGGCGCGTTCTTCATTTTCAAGGATTATCCGGGATTGCAGTGACAATTCCCCATCGAAGGATTGACCAAGAAGGGTTTGCTGCACCAGCTGATCGAGTAGGCCGTTAAAGAGCAGCGCTGCAGGCAGTTGGCTATATTCCGGCGGGAGGCTGGCGCGGGCGGCGATGATGTGGCCAAGGGTGATTTCTGTGCCGTTCACAGTGGCCAGGATCTGCGTTGGATCCGCCGAAGGGGTCGTGCCTTCCTGGGCCGTGGCAAATGGGCCCTGAAGCATCAAGCCGGTTAGGGCGACGGCAAGGGTTGCTTTGAAGTTTTTCCGCATTGGTTATCCTCTGAAAGCCACACGGTGCGCGACACGCAGGCCATGACGTTGACAGTCCACAGACGGACCCTTACATCGCCTTATGATCAAAGGCCGATCCGCCGTTTCGCCTTCCTAGATAGGGGTGTGGGACAGCCGGAGCAAGCAAATGCCTTTCACGACCACGCGAAAGATCGGAGCGCAGAGTAAATGTTGGGTTTAAACAAGGTTACGAAGAAAATCTTCGGCACCCAAAATGACCGCAAGGTCAAGGCGACGCGCTCCACAGTGGAAAAGATTAACGCGATGGAAACGGAGTTTGAAGCGCTGAGTGATCAGGGGCTGATCGACAAGACGGCCGAGTTTAAATCCCGTGTCGAGAATGGCGAAAGCCTTGACGCGATACTGCCGGAAGCGTTTGCCAATTGCCGCGAAGCCGCGCGCCGTGCGCTGGGCCTGCGGGCTTTCGATGTGCAGCTGATGGGTGGGATCTTCCTGCATCAGGGCAATATCTCGGAAATGAAAACCGGCGAGGGTAAAACCCTTGTAGCGACCTTTCCGGCCTATCTGAATGCACTGACTGGCAAGGGTGTGCATATCGTGACAGTTAACGATTACCTGGCCCGTCGTGATGCTGAATGGATGAGCAAGGTACATGCCGCCCTTGGCCTGACCGTGGGTGTTGTCGTGCCGCAGCAGCCCGAGGATGAAAAGCGCGCGGCCTATGCCGCCGATATCACCTATGCGACCAATAATGAACTGGGCTTTGATTACCTGCGCGACAACATGAAATCCTCGCTCGACCAGATGAACCAGCGCGGCCACTTCTTCGCGATTGTGGATGAGGTAGACTCGATATTGATCGATGAGGCGCGGACACCACTGATCATTTCTGGCCCTGCGCAGGATCGCAGTGAGCTTTATCAGAGTATCGACAAAGTAATTCCGGAACTACAGGAAAGCCACTATTCCGTCGATGAAAAGACCAAGAATGTGACTTTCACCGATGAGGGCAACGATTATCTTGAGCAGATGTTGCACGAGAAAGGCCTGCTGCCCGAGGGTCAGTCGCTTTATGATCCCGAAAGTACCACCATTGTGCACCACGTGAACCAGGGTCTACGGGCGCACATCCTGTTCCAAAAGGACCGTGACTACATCGTGCGTGACGGTGAAGTGGTTCTGATTGACGAATTCACTGGTCGTATGATGGCGGGGCGGCGTCTTTCTGATGGCCTGCACCAGGCGATTGAGGCCAAAGAAGGCTGCACCATTCAGCCGGAGAACGTGACGCTGGCGCAGGTGACGTTCCAGAACTATTTCCGCCTCTATGACAAGCTGGCCGGAATGACCGGTACCGCGTCGACCGAGGCAGAGGAATTCCGGGAGATTTACGGCCTTGGTGTGGTGGAAGTGCCCACCAACTTGCCGATTGCGCGCGCAGATGAGGATGATGCGATCTACAAATCGACCGAGGACAAGTTTAAGGCGATCGTTGCTTCGATCCGCCTGGCGCATGAAAAGCACCAGCCAGTTCTTGTCGGTACCACCTCAATCGAGAAGTCTGAATTCCTGAGCCAACTTTTGACGAAGGAAGGCGTGACTCATAACGTCCTGAATGCCCGACAGCATGAACAGGAAGCCCAGATAGTGGCTGATGCTGGCAAGCTGGACGCGGTGACGATCGCCACGAACATGGCCGGTCGTGGGACTGATATTAAGCTGGGTGGCAATGTCGAATTCAAGATCATGGAGGCGATTGCAGCCGATCCCGAAGGCGATCCCGAAGCGATACGCGCGCGAATTGAAGAGGGCCATGTTGCCGACGAGCAAGCGGTAAAAGATGCTGGGGGCCTCTTTGTCCTGGCTACGGAACGCCATGAAAGCCGTCGCATCGACAACCAGTTGCGCGGCCGGTCAGGCCGTCAGGGTGACCCGGGTCGGTCGGCTTTCTTCCTGAGCCTGGAAGATGATCTGATGCGTATTTTCGGGTCGGAGCGGCTTGAAAAAGTGCTGTCAGGTCTTGGCATGAAAGAGGGTGAGGCGATCATACACCCTTGGGTGAACAAGTCGCTGGAACGGGCCCAATCCAAAGTGGAAGGCCGTAACTTTGACATTCGCAAGCAGCTTCTGAAGTTTGATGACGTGATGAATGAGCAGCGGAAAGTGATCTTTAAACAGCGCCTCGACATCATGCGCGATGAGGACCTGTCCGAGGTTGTATCTGATATGCGCGGTGAGGTCGTGGATGATCTGGTCGATACCTACATGCCGCCCAAAAGTTATGCCGATCAGTGGAATACCGAAGGCCTGCACGAGGCTGTCAAAGAGCAGCTGAACATGGATCTGCCGGTGGTCGCCTGGGCCGATGAGGAAGGCGTCGACGACGAAGACATCGTGGAACGCATTGAGCAGGCGCTTGATGCGATGATGGCCGAGAAGACGGAAACGATGGGTGCAGAGGCCATGCGGACGATCGAAAAGCAGCTTTTGCTGCAGACGATCGACCAGAAATGGCGCGAACATCTGCTCAAGCTCGAACATTTGCGCAGCGTTGTAGGATTCCGCGGCTATGCGCAGCGCGATCCGTTGAACGAATACAAGAACGAAGCGTTCCAGCTATTCGAGAGCATGTTGGACAGCTTGCGGCAGGATGTGACCCAGAAACTGTGCCAGATCCGCCCCATGACCGAGGAAGAACAACGTGCCATCGAACAGGAAATGGAAGCGCAACGCGCCGCCCTGGCCAAGGCCGTGGAAGAGGCGCAGGACAACTTGACGCCAAAACCAGCCCCAGAAGGCGCAATCGAAGGCTTTGACGAAAACGATCCGTCAACTTGGGGCAACCCCGGCCGCAACTCCCCCTGCCCATGTGGATCGGGTAAGAAATTCAAGCATTGCCACGGGCGTTTCGTCTGAACCTGGACCATCCTGCGCTGGGCTTGTTTTGGTGCCTCACCCTCTAAGCTGAAAGGCCTTGGGCCGGGCCTCGGGCGGGGTCTTCGCCCGTGTAAGCCGTGCCCTATCCTGACCTCAAACACACCTCGGCGTTGCCTCACACCGGCCACTTTTGACCCGTAGCAATGATAGGGACTTTCGGGTTGGGAGAGTGTCATGATCAATGCACGACGTATTATAACGATCAGTGGAACGCTGTTTTGCGCGCTGTCGGCTGGGTTTCTAATGCAGCATGTGCTGTTGCCTGCGGAAGTGGAGCAGCGTTCGCAAGGTGTTCAGGTTGCCTCTGTCGCGGCTGTTGATGCGTTGCCGGTGACCGATATGCAGCCAATTGCAGAGCAACCTTATCAGATCCCCACATTAGATGATGCGGTGGATATTGCGATTGAGGATGTGCTTCTGACCGCGTTTGTGCCTATTCCGCCGTCGGCCGCGCCGCAGCCCGATCTACTGCCGGACACACCGGTTATGCTAGTTGCGCTGGATGATGAGCCAATCTCGGTCCTGCCGCGCGAAGAAGCTGCACCGTCCTTTGCCTGTGAACTCAAGGTTGCCGCCTTGTCGGCCCCCGCTGCCATGGTCACGCTACTCGTTGAGGCACCTTGCCTCGCCGAACAGCGCTTTACTGTGCACCACAACGGCATGATGGTTGCCGGGGTTGCGGATGATGCTGGTTTGGCCAGTCTGGACCTGCCTGCACTGTCTGAAAACGCTGTTTACATTGTGACGTTCGATGGCGGCGAGAGTGCCGTGGCCAAAGCAGAGGTCAGTGCGATCGAGTATTACGACCGCGCGATCGTACAGTGGACTGGCCCGGATGGTTTGCAGGTGCATGCGCTAGAGTATGGCGCAGGATATGACGAAGATGGGCATGTCTGGGCTGGCGCGATGGGCGATATCTCGACCGCAGCCAAGGGCGAAGGTGGGTTCATAAAGCGCCTTGGCGAGGATGACCTGCTGAGCCCCTATACCATTGAAGTTTACACCTTTCCCACTGGCACTGCGATCAATAGAGGTTCTGTTCATCTGAGCCTTGAAGCCGAAGTGACCGAGGCCAATTGCGGTCGCGATATTGAGGCGCAGGTGCTACAGAAATCTGGTGTGGAACCGATGCGCGCAAAGGAATTGACGTTGGCGATGCCCGAATGTGACGCGGTTGGTGACTTTCTAGTGTTGAAAAACATGTTTGATGACCTGAGTATTGCACGCAACTAGGCGCTGCGAGCAGGAGCAAACATGACAGAATTGCGTGTGGTGGGATTCGCCGCACTTTTTAATTTTCTACTGACTTCAGTGGTGATGGCGCAGGATGTGACGCTAACCTCGCGTGATGGGGACGTGGAAATCTCTGGCGACCTTCTGGGGTTTGATGGGGAATTTTACCGCGTTGATACCATTTATGGTGAGTTAACCGTTGATGGGTCAGGGGTGCTCTGCGATGGGCCGGGCTGCCCGGACCTTGAGGATTTTGTTGCCCGGGTGACCTTTTCCGGTTCGCCCACCATTGGACGGGTTCTTATGCCAGCGCTTCTTGAGGCATTTGCGATCCGCAATGACTATACCGTCACTCGTGAAAATTTGAGTGAGACAGAGACTGTCTATCGTCTGACTGACCGCGCGGAAAAGCGTGAGTTAGGTGCGTTTACTTTTCTATTAACCAATCCGAATGAGGCCTTCGCGGATCTTCTGGTGGATGGGGCAGATATAGTTATGTCCCTTCGCGAAGTACGAGAGGAGGAGGCCCAACGCGCCGAGGAAACCGGTTTGGGCGATCTGACCGCGCGTAATGGCAGCCGGGTCGTGGCACTGGATGCGCTAGTGCCGGTGGTGGCGCCGACCAATCCTATTCAGGAAATTACCGTGCCGCAGCTGACGCAGGTTTTGTCAGGTGAGATCAAGAATTGGTCCATGCTCGGTGGTGTTAACGCTCCCGTGGCTGTGCACGTGCACGCGCCCGAATCGGGGCTCGGGCAGGCGATGCAGGATCTGTTGTTGGACCCGGCGAAGGTGGAACTGGTCGAGGGGGCCGTGCTGCATCCCGGTGGGCCAAATCTATCGGAAGCAGTGGTACGCGATCCCTTTGCGGTTGGTGTGACCAGTCGGTCTGAGACGGGTGATGCGTGGGAATTAGGGATAGCAGGGGAATGTGGTTTTACTTTGCGGGCTAACAGGCGGGGGATAAAGACGGAGGATTATCCGATGACATCGCCCATGTTTCTTTACATCCCCGCGCGGCGGTTTCCGAAACTGGTACGGGAGTTTTTGTCCTATCTGCGCGATCCGTCGGCACAGTTGGTGATCCGACGAGCGGGCTTTGTTGACCAAGCGCCGGAGGAGATTCCAGTACATCAGCAGGGTGACCGGCTTGCGAATGCGATTGCGCAGGCTGGGGAAGAGACGGTGCTGGAGGATTTGCAGGAGATGGTTTCTTTCCTGACACCTTTGAAACGGCTGAGCACCACCTTCCGGTTTGAGACGGGCTCTGTAGAGCTGGACGCGCAGTCGCGGTCGAACGTGCAACAACTTGCCCGTGCGCTGGATGTTGGGATTTACGACGAAAGACGGCTGGTTTTCGTTGGGTTCAGTGACAGCGAGGGGTCGGCTGAAATTAACATGCAGATTGCTGATCGCCGTGCGAATGCGGTTCGAGAAGCCGTTTTGGATGTAGTGGACAGTGATGATTTGTCTCGTGTGGCGATGGAAACAAGGGCCTTTGGCGAAGCTATGCCGATGGCATGTGATGAGACCTCATGGGGTCGTCAGGTGAACCGCCGAGTCGAGGTCTGGGTAAGGTAAGAGATCGTTGAAGATGCGTATTCCTCAAAAGATTATGGCACCTGCCTTTTTCAAAGGTAACCTTCCGATCGAAAACTGATCTCGCGTGATTTGCCGATGATTACGTGGTCATGCAGCGTCAATCCCAATGCATGGCAGGCGGTCACGATTTCTAGGGTCATCTCGATATCCGCGCGTGATGGTGTGGGATCACCGGACGGGTGGTTATGGACAAGGATCAACGCGCTGGCATTGAGCAAGAGTGCCCGCTTGACCACCTCTCGTGGGTAGA
The DNA here is from genome assembly GCA_963691795.1 of Roseovarius sp. Lineage (GTDB taxonomy): Bacteria > Pseudomonadota > Alphaproteobacteria > Rhodobacterales > Rhodobacteraceae > Roseovarius. Next base: position 722,661 of record OY829373.1, on the reverse strand, counting down.
CGGGGACGTGATCTACCGTGCCTTCGGCCTGTTCTTCATCTGCAATCAGGGTATTCTTGCGGTCAAGGTAGAAGACGCGGAACTGTTCCGTTGCACGGTGCGCCATCGTAGTGCGGCAGTAGTCCAGCAAGGTATCCCACGATGACAGAACCTGCCGCGCCCGGATACGGGCTTGTGATAGGCGATGTGCGGCGGCTTCGACCACCTTGAGTTCGCAGATTACCGATGCGCCAACACCCTTGACCGCTTCAAGCTGTTCGGTTGTGGCGGAAAGGACGGTGTTGAAATCACCGAACTGATCAAGAAGCGCCCGGGCAAGGGGTTTAACATCCCGCCGTGGAATGGCCCGAAAGAGGACAAGTTCAAGTATTTCGTAGTCTGGTAAGGCCTGTGCTCCACCTGTCAGGAACCGGTCGCGTAGCCGCTTGCGGTGGTCACGCAGGTAGGAAGGCGTATTGCACGGGGGTGCGACCGCCTCGTCGCTGTCAAAGAGGGGAAGGGGTTTTTCTGTGAAAGCGTGAGAGGCGGCCATGCTGCTTAGATTGCACCCGTGTTGGTTAGCAGGGTGTTAACTGGCGAGTGGATTATTGAATTAGGGCATGCAAAATCTTCAAACGATTTCAACTGCGGTCTTTAGAAAAATGCGCGCCCTGCCGTTATGTTGGCCCGGTGCGCGCACAGATATTCTCAGCTTTTCATGCTGTCCCAGAAGTTTTTAACCGAAGAAAAGAAGCTTGTGCTTTCCGGGTTGTTGTCTTCGCTTAACTCGGTGAACTCACGCAACAGCTCTTTTTGGCGGTTGGTCAGATTGACTGGCGTTTCCACAGCCAACTCGATGAACATGTCCCCTGAACCCCCGCCGCGCAGGGCAGGCATACCTTTGGAGCGCAGGCGCATCTGGCGACCAGATTGAGATCCTTCAGGGATTTTCACCCGGCTTCGGCCGCCGTCTATTGTGGGCACTTCGATATCTCCGCCAAGGGCAGCTGTGCTCATCGAGACAGGGACCCGGCAGAACAGGTGGTTCTCTTCGCGCTCAAAGATGGCGTGGTTGGCTACCTCGATGAAGATATACAAATCTCCCGATGGACCACCGCGCATTCCGGCCTCGCCCTCGCCGCCCAAGCGAATACGAGTACCGGTTTCTACCCCGGCGGGGATGTTTACACTGAGCGAGCGATCCTTCTCGACCCGTCCATGGCCGTGACAGACCTTGCATGGATTGTTGATAATCTGGCCCAGCCCGTTGCAAGTGGGGCATGTGCGTTCGACCGTGAAAAAGCCCTGCTGCGCACGGACTTTTCCCATGCCTGAGCATGTGGGACAGGTTGTGGGCTCTGCCCCACCTTCGGCACCAGTACCGTCGCAGGCCGTACAGCTAACTGAAGTTGGTACATTGATTGTTTTCTGAAGGCCGGCATAGGCTTCTTCCAGCGTCACACGCAGGTTGTAACGCAGGTCAGAGCCGCGTGCGGCACGCTGACGTCCGCCACCGCGCTGACCGCCCATGAAGTCGCCAAAGAGGTCGTCGAACACGTCCGAGAACGCGCTGGCGAAATCACCCTGACCGCCGCCAAAGCCGCCGCCGGGACGTGTGCCCGCGCCTGTGCCACCCTCAAAGGCGGCATGACCAAATCGATCATAGGCGGCCTTCTTTTCAGGGTCTTTCAGGATGTCGTATGCCTCTCCCGCCTCCTTGAAGGCAGTTTCCGAGTTGGGATCGTCCTTGTTGCGGTCCGGGTGGAGCTCCTTGGCCTTCTTACGATAGGCCTTCTTGATCTCATCCCCAGACGCACCTTTCGACACCCCAAGGACATCGTAGTAATCGCGTTTTGACATGATGATCTCTCCTGTAAACGTCAATCGGGGGCCAGACGGCCCCCGATCAACGCATCGGTGCCTTAAGCACGATTGTCTTTGTCGAGATCTTCGAAGTCGGCATCGACGATCGTATCATCGTCGCCACCGGCTGCATCGGCTGCCGCGGGCTCATCCTCACCCTCGTCTTGGCTTGCCTTGTAGATCGCTTCACCCAGCTTCATGGCCGCTTCGGTCACGTTCTGGATACCGGCTTTGATCTTCTCACCATCGACATCGTCTTTCTCGAGGTCGTCCTTGAGCGCGGCAATTGCAAGCTCAATCGCTTCGATGGTGGTCGGATCGACCTTGTCACCATGCTCTTCCATCGATTTCTCGGTCGAGTGGATCAGGCTTTCGGCTTGGTTACGGGCTTCTACCATCTCACGACGAGCCTTGTCGGCTTCGGCATTTTCTTCGGCGTCCTTAACCATATTTTCAATGTCTTCATCAGACAAGCCGCCAGAAGCCTGGATCGTGATCTTGTGCTCTTTCCCGGTGCCCTTGTCCTTGGCCTGAACCGACACGATGCCGTTGGCGTCGATGTCGAACGTCACCTCGATCTGAGGCAGGCCGCGGGGGGCTGGCGGGATATCTTCAAGGTTGAACTGGCCGAGAATCTTGTTGTCGGCTGCCATTTCGCGTTCACCCTGGAACACACGGATCGTCACGGCAGACTGGTTGTCTTCCGCGGTCGAGAAGATCTGCGACTTGTTGGTCGGGATCGTGGTGTTGCGGTCGATGAGACGTGTGAACACACCGCCGAGGGTTTCGATACCCAGGGACAGCGGCGTCACGTCCAGCAGAACCACATCCTTGACGTCACCCTGCAGAACACCGGCCTGAATGGCAGCGCCCATTGCAACGACCTCGTCGGGGTTCACACCCTTGTGCGGCTCCTTACCGAAGAACTTGGTCACTTCTTCGACGACGCGGGGCATACGGGTCATACCGCCGACGAGAACGATCTCATCAATGTCGCCAGCCGACAGGCCTGCGTCTTTCAGAGCGGCCTTACACGGCTTCAGTGAAGCCTGGATCAGGTCACCTACCAGGCTTTCCAGCTTGGCGCGCGTCAGCTTTATGACCATGTGCAGCGGCGCACCGTCGGGCCCCATGGAGATAAACGGCTGGTTGATCTCGGTCTGGGAGGAAGACGACAGTTCGATCTTCGCTTTCTCGGCGGCTTCCTTCAGACGCTGCAGCGCCATCTTGTCCTTGGTCAGGTCGACGCCGTTTTCCTTTTTGAACTCATCAGCGAGGTAGTTGACGATACGCATATCGAAGTCTTCACCGCCGAGGAATGTATCACCATTGGTGGACTTGACCTCAAAAAGGCCTTCGTCGATCTCAAGAATGGTCACGTCAAATGTACCACCGCCAAGGTCATAGACTGCGATGGTGTGGGTTTCTTCCTTGTCCAAACCATAGGCCAGCGCAGCAGCCGTCGGTTCGTTGATGATCCGCAGCACTTCCAAGCCAGCGATCTTGCCGGCGTCCTTGGTGGCCTGACGCTGAGCGTCGTTGAAATAGGCTGGAACAGTGATGACGGCTTGGGTCACGTCCTCGCCGAGATAGCTTTCGGCGGTTTCTTTCATCTTGCCTAGGATGAAGGCGGAGATTTGCGAGGGGCTGTATTTCTCACCCTTGGCTTCCACCCATGCATCACCGTTGCCACCGTCGACAACGTTGAACGGCATGTTTTTCTTGTCCTTGGCCAGATCTGCGTCATCTGCTCGACGGCCAATAAGGCGCTTCACGCCAAAGACAGTGTTTTCAGGGTTTGTGACCGCTTGGCGTTTTGCCGGCTGTCCGACAAGGCGTTCATCATCTGTGAATGCAACGATCGACGGCGTTGTACGCGCGCCTTCGGAATTCTCGATCACCCGTGCCTGGCTGCCATCCATGATAGCCACACAACTGTTCGTGGTGCCGAGGTCAATACCAATAACTTTGGCCATATTTTTCGATCCCTTCTTCTTTAGGCGATTAAAACGGAAACCCGACCCATTTTGGCGTCAGACCCCCATAGAATTGCAGGCCAGTCTTTTGCTGGTCTGTCTTCCCGAGGGGTATATAGTTAGGCCCATTCACGCCTGCAACCTTTGCGGCAGGCTCGATGGTGGAAAAAGACTCGAATTGCAAGTGGATAGATACGGTATGGATACCCAACGCCCAATCAATCGGCCAAAGCCTTCGCAGGTGATCCGCGGGTTTGAAGTCCACCCCGGTTTTATTGACCGAGCCACGCAAGAGGCGCTGGTCGCTGACATCCGGGAGGTGGCCCGGCGTGCGCCGCTCTTTTCGCCCATGACACCTTATGGCAAGCCGATGCGGGTACGCATGACCTCAGCCGGGAAATACGGCTGGTTTTCGGACCGTAAGGGATATCGCTATGAGCGGCAGCACCCTTCGGGCAAAGCATGGCCAGAGGTTCCAGAGCGCGTGCTGGCCATCTGGCGCAGCCTTGTGTCAGAGGTCCGGATGCCGGATTGCTGCCTTGTGAATTTCTATGACGAGGGTGCTAAGATGGGGATGCATCAAGACCGGGACGAGGCGGATTTCGACTGGCCGGTTCTGTCGGTGTCACTTGGCGATGAGGGGCTGTTCCGCATGGGCAACGCTACGCGCGGGGGCAAAACGGAGAGTGTCTGGCTTTCATCTGGCGATGTGGTCGTGATGGGTGGTGAGGCGCGGCTTTTGTATCACGGACTTGACCGGATCAAGGGCGGGTCATCGAAGCTGTTGCCGCAGGGCGGGCGGATCAACCTGACGATGCGGGTGGTAGATTGATATCGGGGGCGAAAACTTGGTAAACTATCACCCTAGTTGATAGGGCAAACGTCACTCCCTTGTGGGCGCAATCATGTACATGGCTTCCATGGCAAGGCCCGGCTTGGCGCTAGGCATGTTGTCGGTGAAAATCTTCTGTATGATGCCGGCCCCATACATACCAGACAGGATGGTATCGACGGCCAGTTTGAAATCTGCATCCCCGCGCGCCATGCCCAATCCCTGTTTTTCGATGGTCAGAAGCTTATCCATCACCGCCAGCCGGTTTTCGTTGTCCATGCTGGATTTCAGCCCTAGCAAGATGGACTGATCTGCGAAATAGGCCTCTACCTCTCCATCCAGCAGCATCTTCACGCCTTGGGGATGGGCCTCCACCGGTATGACATCGGCCTTGATGTTAGCCGCTTTCAATGTGTTGCCTAGGGTTTCCTTGGTTGTTGTTCCGCCGCGCACGGCGATCTTCTGACCCGCAAGCGAGGTCATGTCTTTTTGTTCTCCCCTGCGCAACATAGCCGCGGCACCGTCTATATAAACCGGGGTGGAAAAGCCGATTTCTGCCATCCGTCGCAATGTGATCGTGGCCGCGCCGCAATGGAGGTCGACATCACCGCTTTTGATCATTTCGAATCGGTTTTCCGCCGTAACTGGGATAAAGGTTACTTTGAGGTCCTCCATCTCCAATCCTTGGGCGAGACCCTTGGCCACCTGCGCGCAGATCACCGGTGTATAACCCGAAGGGCTGCCTTCTGTGTTTACGTAGGACAGCGGTGGTGCATCCGAGCGGAACCCGATCCGCACCTCGCCCGTCTCTTTAATCCGGTCAAGTGTTTGCGCAAAGGCGCCGGCTGTCAGTAAGAGGGTGCTAAGGGCGGCTAGAACGGATTTCAGCATGAGTTCAAACTTCCTTAAAACAGAGACGGGTCGCTCAACCTTATGCGCGGGCGATGCGGCGTAACAAGGGGTATGTTCTTCGCCAGAGATCCTCGGGCGCGGTATCTTCGTCTGATAGGGCGTTGAGCTGCATCTTGATCCATCTCTGGATTTCGGAAAGCTTTTCAATCGCAGCCTGGATGCTCGTGCTGTCGATGACTTTAAAATTTGCATGCTCACCAAATGAAAGAGGGTACATCGTTCTTTCGGTTGGACGTTATCCACTAGGTCAAAGACCTATAATTACGCGCCTATGGTACGACGGAGCAGCACCCGGAATAGACATTCACCGCCTCTTCATCGGTGACAAGTAAATCAATCGAGAGACCGTAAAGCTGGTCCGACATACCATCAGAGCAAAGGGAATGGCCCACCATCGTTGTGAAAACCCGGTCGCCGGCATCCCCAAAAAGTGCATGCCGGTCGGTGCGGTTCCGGGAGGGGACCACGATCAACGCGTCGATCTTGGTTTCGCGACTCGGCTGAGAAAAGGAGGCAGAGAGGTTGGGGGCGACGGTGAAAGACCAGAAGGGCTCCGTCCCGAAGCAGGAAAGCGACCTGGGCAGGCCAGTATTGGGCTGACCGGGTTGCCGCTCCATGTATTTAAGGGAGACCCAGCCAGTTTGTTCTTTCACATTGATCAGGCCCCATTGTCCAGTTTTGTCGGTTTCTACTACCTCTAGTCCCTTCGCGTCGTGAGGGAGTTTGTCGAGGATGTCAAAATCTGTCGAAGGCCCTTCACGGACGTTCAAGGTATCACTGTCTGCCACGCCTTCGACGTTATAGAGCGCTGGAAGATTTTGTGCCAGTCCAGCAAGTGGCCAGATGCACAGTGCAAGGGCAATCCAGGCCTCGCGTTTCATCGACGTGCTGACCAGCTGCTGGAGGCATATTGCCGTGTGTAGAATTCAAGCATCAGGCCGATCATGAATAACCCAAGCCCAACATAGATCGGGTATTCGATACTGGAGTTTCGAGGGAAATAGTTATTGAATACGAAGCCGCGGCATTGATCGATGATGTGAAACAGCGGGTTCCAGTCGAACATAGCCAGCATCGCGGAGGGCAGCGTGTTGGCGACGAACATTTTGCCGGAGGCAAACATGTTCACGCGCCTATACAGAGTAGAGGCGACACCGACAAAGCGGGGGAACCAGGGCTTGAGTGCGAAGAACACAAGCCCCACGGCAAAACCTGTCGACCATGCTAAAAGATGCATGCCCAGCGCTCCGATCGGTTTGTCGATGATCACCGGGGTGATCACCACGTGGTAGAAAAATAGTATAACCGCCAGAGATAGGGTCTGCATGTAAAGGCTGGAGAGTGCGCTTGAGATCAGGGATACGGCTGTTGTCATCGGTGCGTGCTGCATCATGGGTGAGGTGGGGTCCGTGGCCCCCATGACACTGCCCACGGTTTTAATATGCGTCATGAACATGAAAATGCCCGATAGGACGTAAAGCAGAAAATCCCCCCTGAGCGCCGCGCCCTTTAGGCCAAGAACTGAAAACATTAAGTAAAATACAGCCGCCAGCATACAGGATTGCACAATGTTTAGAACTAGCGAGATCACGGCATTCGAATGTCCCGACCGTGCGCTGCGCACCGTGGTGTGATAGATCACTTCCCCGATGCTTAAAGCGGACTGGAATGACGACCTTTGCTTGACTTGCTGAAACATGGATCCGTTAAATCTGCCTGAACATTTGCTAACTTTTGCACGGATTTCTTGCCGACCCGTAATGTTCATAGCATAAGAGACACCATCCAATCTAGCAACATGGCGGTCAGGTCGCCGCCCAGTTTCGGAGCAGTTTTATGGACAATGTTGAGTTTGTGACCCAGGCGCGCCGTCTGGCACTCGCCGCTGGTGACAAAATCATGGAGATATATAACTCCAACACGTTCGACGTGAAGGTGAAGTCGGATGAAAGCCCGGTCACGGAAGCTGATGAGGCCGCTGACGCGATCATTGCTGCCGGTCTGCGCGCTGCGTTTCCTGATGTGGCGCTGGTGACGGAGGAACAGGCCGCCTCTCATGCAGAACGCAACAGCACATTCCTGATCGTTGATCCGCTGGATGGTACGAAAGAATTCATCCACCGTCGTGGCGATTTCACTGTGAACATCGCCTATGTCGAGGATGGCGTGCCGGTTTTGGGCGTTGTCTATGCTCCCGCCAAAGGCCGAATGTTCTATACCTTAGCTGATGGCGGTGCTGTCGAGGAAAGTGGTCCTTTAAACCCTAACGTGGTGGGTGATATACGCGCGATTTCAGTATCTGACCCTGACAACACCTCGCTTATGGTTGTGGCAAGTACATCGCACCGGGACCAGGCGACCGATGATTATATTGGGAAGTATGACGTCAAGGATATGAAGAGTGCGGGATCGTCTCTGAAGTTCTGCCTGATTGCAACGGGGGAGGCTGATCTTTACCCACGCCTTGGCCGTACGATGGAGTGGGACACTGCCGCAGGACATGCTGTGCTACGGGGCGCAGGTGGTCAGGTTGTGCGATTCGATGACCACACGCCGCTGACCTATGGCAAGGAAGGCTATGCCAACACATTCTTCATTGCTTATGCTCCCGGTGTTGATCTGAAGCCCGCTGCATGAGTGTTCTACTGGCCATCCCCGCGCGTTATGCCTCGACCCGGTATCCGGGCAAGCCGCTTGTTCAACTGACAGGGGCTTCGGGCATGTCCAAGTCGCTGATCCAGCGTAGCTGGGAAGCGGCGATGCAGGTGGGCGGGGTAGACCGCGTGGTGGTGGCCACCGATGACGACCGCATTCGCTTAGCGGCAGAAGCGTTTGGCGCCGAGGTTGTCATGACCTCCGAGGCCTGTACGAACGGGACAGAGCGCTGCGCCGAGGCACTGTGCAATCTAGGGGTCGGCTACGACATGGTTGTCAACCTTCAGGGCGATGCACCCCTGACGCCGCATTGGTTTGTTGAGGACCTGATTGAGGGTCTACGCAATGCGCCAGGGGCTGATGTGGCGACGCCAGTCTTGCGCTGTAACGGCAAGGCCTACCGCAGTTTCCTTGAAGAGCGTAGCTCTGGCCGTGTCGGTGGTACAACGGCTGTTTTCACCCGCGAGTGGCATGCGATGTATTTCTCCAAGGAAGTGGTGCCCTACACGGGTCGGACTTATCCTGATGAAGCCCAGACTCCGGTTTTTCACCATGTCGGTGTTTATGCCTACAGGTCAGAGGCGCTGATGGACTATCCCACTTGGGACATTGGCCCGTTGGAGACGTTGGAAGGGCTAGAGCAGTTGCGTTTCATGGAAAACCACCGACCGGTGCTGTGTATCGAGGTGGAGGCGGGCAACCGTCAATTCTGGGAGCTCAATAACCCGGAGGATGTTAGCCGTATAGAAATAATGATGCGCGAGATGCATATGACATGAGGAAATCTGGAGCTTTGCTGTTGAACGCTCAACGGGCGCTCTGTTACAGCAATAAATGCTGACCATTTGAAACGGGAAAAACCATGGTAGGCGTTTACGTGTGTGGTAGTTCATTTGTAAGAACCGAACGAGCAGGAGCTTGGAATGCGAAAAAAAGTTTCTAAGGCGATTTTCCCCGTGGCAGGTTTGGGGACGCGGTTCCTTCCAGCAACTAAGTCTGTGCCTAAAGAAATCATGACCCTAGTTGATAGGCCGCTTGTGCAATACGCGATTGATGAAGCCCGTGCCGCTGGGATCAAAGAGTTCATCTTTGTCACCGCTCGGGGCAAAAGTGCGCTTGAGGATTACTTCGACAACGCCCCGCAGCTGGAACAGACTCTGCGCAAGGCGGGCAAGGCCGAATTGCTCGATATCCTCAAAAGTACGGACATGGATAGTGGCGAAATTGCGTACATGCGTCAGGCAAAGCCGCTTGGTTTGGGTCATGCTGTTTGGTGCGCACGCCGGCTGATCGCAAACGAACCTTTCGCTGTAATTTTGCCTGATGACGTGATTGCCGCCGAAAAGCCATGCCTCGCTCAAATGGTGGAGGCGTTCGAGGAAACGCAAAGCAATATGGTTGCCGCGATGGAAGTGCCGGAAAATCAGGCCTCGGCCTATGGGGTTCTGGATGTAAAGGAAGACATGGGCTCCATCGTGTCGACCAAGGGAATGGTCGAAAAGCCCGAGCCTGGTAAGGCGCCTTCAAACCTTGCGGTGATTGGCCGCTATATTCTGACCCCGACGGTTTTGCAGAAACTGAACCAGAAAAAGACCGGTGCGGGCGGTGAAATTCAGCTGACTGATGCCATCTCGGATGCGCGCGAGCAGAATGGGGAGGAGGTCTATGGCTTTCGCTTCAAGGGTCAGCGCTTCGATTGCGGATCGAAAGCCGGGTTCTTGCAGGCGACGGTGTCCTTCGCACTGGCTCGCGAAGAGCTGCGTGATGATCTGTGGACCTATATCAATGATCTTGTCCAAGCCAAAAACGCGGCCGAGTGATCACTTGAGGGCGCTTGCGTGACCAATGTTCTTGTCACCGGGGGTGCGGGCTATATCGGGTCGCATGCTTGCAAGGTTCTTAAATCCAAAGGCTTCACGCCCGTCACTTATGACAACCTGTGCACCGGGTGGCAGGATGCTGTGAAGTTCGGCCCGTTCGAGCAGGGCGATCTGCGCGATGGGGCCCGTCTGGACGAGGTGTTTGCCAAGCACAAACCCGCCGCCATCATGCATTTCGCCGCGCTCACCCAGGTGGGCGAAAGCATGAAAGATCCTGGTGCCTATTGGGACAACAACGTCAATGGCTCCCTGTCGCTGTTGCAGGCGGCGGTCCGGGCCGGGTGTTTGAACTTCGTCTTCTCGTCGACCTGCGCCACCTATGGCGATCAGGACAACGTGATTCTGGATGAAGACAGCAGCCAGTATCCGATCAACGCCTATGGTGCCTCAAAGCGGGCGATTGAGGATATGCTGTCGGATTACCGCGACGCCTTCGGGATGGAGCATGTGATTTTCCGCTATTTCAACGTGGCCGGGGCGGACCCGGAGGCGGAAGTGGGGGAGTTTCACCAGCCCGAGACGCACCTGATCCCACTGATGCTGGACGCGATTGACGGCAAGCGGGATGCCCTGACCATTTTTGGCACGGATTACGACACGCCCGATGGCACATGCATCCGCGACTATGTCCATGTGATGGACCTGGTGGAGGCGCATGTTCTGGGGCTTAAGTGGCTGCAGGATGGCAAGGGCAGCCGGGTGTTCAACCTGGGCACCGGCAGCGGGTTTTCGGTGCGCGAGGTGGTGAACTATTCCGGCACCGTCACGAACCGGGATGTGCCGATTGTGATCGGCGACAGACGCCCCGGGGATTGTACCAAGCTCGTATCGGGATCGACCCGCGCCGAGGTTGAGCTGGGCTGGAAACCCGGGCGATCCAGCCTGGAAACCATGATTTCAGATGCCTGGCAGTGGCATCAAACTGGACATTATGAGAAATAACGCCGATTCTGCCCCCTGAGAGAGCAGAATGGACAACCGTTTCAATGCGGGGGCTTTCAGAAAACTGGATGCGCTATCGGCTGCGGTGGAAACGCCGCAGGCTGCTTTTGCGCGCGTTTCGCAAGCGGCGGCAGTTGAAGGTGGTGTCCGATAAGACGGGACAGATCGCCCCTGATGACATCCTTGCCATGGCGACCGTGCGCAACGAGGTTGTGCGACTGCCATTCTTTCTAGACCATTACCGCAAGCTGGGGGTTGGGCATTTCCTGTTTGTCGACAATGGCAGTGACGATGGAACACGGGCGTATTTGGAAGGGCAGGAGGATGTCTCTCTCTGGTCTACGACGCATAGCTACCGGCTGTCGCGATTTGGGTTGGACTGGCTGACCTGGTTGCAGATCAAGCATGCGCATGACCATTGGTGTCTGACGCTTGATGCTGATGAAATCCTGATCTACCCCTATTTCGAGACCCGGCCACTAGCAGCTTTGACCGAGTGGTTGGACCGGACGGATCGGCGATCATTTGGGGCGCTGATGCTGGATATGTATCCCAAGGGGCGCGTGCAGGCGCAGGTCTACCAGCCTGGTGATGACCCAATGGAGCACCTGTGCTGGTTCGATGGTGGTAATTACATGATCCAGAAGCAGGCCCGTTTGGAGAGCCTGTGGATACAGGGTGGCGTGCGTGCGCGGACCTTTTTCGCCGAAGATCCAAGGCGCGCCCCGACCATGGGGAAGGTGCCACTGGTCAAGTGGCATTGGAGGTATGTTTACGTGAATTCCTCCCACGCGCTTTTACCAAGAGAGTTAAATCAGGTGTATGATGAGGATGGTGGTGAAAAGACATCCGGCATCTTGCTGCACACCAAGTTCCTAAACACGGTTGTCGAGAAGTCGCGTGAAGAAAAAGACCGGAAAGAGCATTTCGCCAATAGCGATCTTTACAACGCATACTATGATGCACTTATCGACAACCCTGATCTTTGGTGCGATCACTCTATCCGCCTGACCAGTTGGCGGCAGTTGGAGGCGATGGGTCTGATGTCACGGGGCAACTGGATATGACTATATCGGGTGCAAGCTATCACATCGATTGCCAAATTCTGCAGTCCCGGTATCCTCTAGTGAAGGCAATCTGTTGGCCGAGTGTCGGAGTCGCTGAGAGGTATAAAGGGTTGCAGCTTGGCGTGACTGAATTCCTTGTTAAGGCTTGTTGGGTAATGAGGCGTGTGCCTGAAGGTATGCGAAAAGAGGCTGTCGCGTGAGTTTTCTGCAATCATACGGGATGCGGTGGCGCCGGAAATACGCGCAGTGGCGGGCATATCGGAAGCATTTTTCTCTGCGGTCTGTGTTGGACAACACGAGTAACATTAAGCAGGGCGATATTCTTCTTTTCTCGACCATGCGCAATGAAAGCATACGCTTGCCTTATTTCCTCAGCTATTATCGCAGCCTTGGCGTGTCGCATTTCCTGATTGTGGACAATGACAGCGATGACGGTGGGCGTGAGTATTTGGCGAGGCAGGAAGATGTCTCTCTTTGGACAACGAAAGCCAGTTACCGCCGGTCGCGGTTTGGGGTGGACTGGCTAAACTGGCTGCAACGCAAGTATGCACATGACCACTGGTCACTTGTTGTCGACCCCGATGAGCTTTTCGTTTATCCATTCTGCGACACGCGCCCCATTCGTGCTTTGACTGACTGGCTGGAAAGTTCTGGAGTGCGCTCCTTCGGAGCGATGTTGTTGGACATGTATCCCAAGGGCCGGATTGATGCAGTTTCTTACAAGGCCGGGCAGGATCCTGTAGAAATTGCCTCATGGTTCGATCCTGGAAACTACGTGATTGAGCGCAACCCTTCATACTGGAACCTGTGGATACAGGGTGGACCGAGAGCGCGGATGTTTTTCCCGGATCTGCCCAAGAAAGCCCCGGCGCTTAATAAGATCCCGCTGGTGAAGTGGGATAAGAAGTATGCCTATGTCAGCTCTACCCATACGCTTTTGCCGCGTGGTCTGAACCTGACTTATGATCAATGGGGCGGTGAAAAGGCCAGTGGCGTGCTGCTGCACACCAAGTTTCTGGATACATTTGGTGACAAGGCGACGGAAGAGCTTGAGCGCAAGCAACACTATTCCGGCAGCGTGGAATACAAGGCATATGCGGAAAAAATCCAAGTTGATCCCGACTTGTGGTGTAATTGGTCCGAAAAATATATAAATTGGAGACAATTAGAAATCCTTGGGCTGATGTCTAAGGGAAATTGGGCATGAGGGCAGACAAGGCAGCGAACGCATGAGCGTTGGTATCATTATGTTAGTGCACACGGCCTTTGACCGCGCAGAACAGGTTGCGCGTCACTGGGCCGATTCAGGTTGTCCGATCGTTTTTCATGTCGACAAGAACGTCAAGCCCGAGGCATACAAAGCTTTCGTCAGTGCATTGTCTGATCTCGAAAACATCCGCTTCGTCAAGCGTCATCGATGTGAGTGGGGCACTTGGGGCCTTGTGGCGGCCACCCAAGCTGCTGCGCAGGCGATGCTGGATGATTTCCCAGATGTGCGGCATGTCTACCTGACCTCGGGCTCGTGCCTACCGCTGCGTCCGTTGCAGGAATTGTTCGACTACCTTGGTGAGAGACCTCACACAGATTTCATCGAATCCGCCACTACGGCGGATGTGCCCTGGACCATCGGTGGGCTGGATCGCGAAAGGTTTATCCTGCGATTTCCGTTTTCATGGCGCAAACAGCGGACATTGTTTGATATCTACGTCAAGTTTCAGCGCGCGATTGGGTTCAAGCGGCGCATTCCCAACGGTATTGTCCCGCATATGGGCAGCCAGTGGTGGTGCCTGACCCGCCAAACGCTTTCGGCCATACTCGAAGACCCTGACCGCCCGACATATGACAAGTATTTCCGTAAGGTCTGGATTCCGGATGAGGCCTATTTCCAGACGCTGTCGCGGCTTTACTCCCGCCAGATCGAAAGCCGTTCCCTGACGCTGTCCAAGTTCGATTACCAGGGCAAGCCGCATATGTTCTATGACGATCACCTGCAGCTTCTGCGCCGGTCGGACTGCTTCGTGGCGCGCAAGATATGGCCCTTTGCCAACCGCCTTTACGACGCGTTCCTGACCGATCAGGAAAGCGCCATGAAAAAGACGGAGCCGAACCCGGGCAAGATCGACCGGATCTTTGCCAAGGCCGTCGACAGGCGTACCCGTGGCCGCCCCGGGCTTTACATGCAAAGCCGTTTCCCGGCGGAGGGGCGTGAAAACGGGGTGACCTGCGCACAGTATTCGGTGTTTGAGGGGTTCAGCGACCTGTTCGAAAATTTCGAGCAATGGCTGACCAAGACCACCGGCGCGCGGGTGCATGGGCATCTGTTTGCACCGGATCGGGTGGAGTATTCAGACGGTCAAAGCGTGATGAACGGCGCGCTAAGCGACAGCGCCAAACTGCGCGACTATAACCCCCACGCGTTCCTGACCAGCCTGATCTGGAACACGCGGGGCGAACGGCAATGTTTCCAGCTTGGCCCGATGGATGAGATCGTAGATATCGAGTGGCCTTTGGCGAAAGACCCCAATGCGCAGATTTCGGTTATCACCGGCGCTTGGGCGATCAGGCTTTTCAAATCTAACAAGAAATTTTCGGATATACGGAAAGACGCTGCGCGGCTTCAGCAGATAGAAAGCACTCATCTAAATGCGTTGCGGTCTGAATGGGCAAAAGCCCGGATCAGGATATGGTCGATGGCTGAATTCATCGAGGCCCCGATGGAACCCTTGCAAACCATCATCGATGAGATTGGTAAGACTAGCTCCAAACGCCTGGCCGAGGTGCCAAAAATGACAGATCTGACCGGATTTGGACAATTCCTGCAAAACCTTAAGAATCAGGGGATGCACCCCTACCTGATGGGTGATTTCCCGGTTGAACAGGCTCACCATGAGCCTCAACAGACCAAGCCCAAACCTTATTTGATCAAGTAGTCTAGGATGGGTGGGGGTTTCGATTACTTTGTAGTCTTCGCAGAGATGCGAACAGGCTCGAATTTCCTAGAGGTGAACCTCAACGCTTTCGATGGCCTGACCTGCTATGGAGAAGCATTTAACCCACATTTTATCGGTTATCCCAACCGTGACAACATTCTAGCTGTCACCCAAGAGATGCGTGATAGCGATCCTGACTGTCTGCTGAGCGCCATTCGAGACAGGACTGATGGCCTTGGTGGGTTCCGGTACTTCCATGACCATGATCCGCGTGTACTCGATAGCTGTCTGGATGACCCGCGCTGTGCTAAGATCATTCTAACGCGTAATCCAGTTGACAGTTATGTGTCATGGAAGATTGCGCAATCGACAGGGCAGTGGAAGCTCACCAATGTAAAGCGCCGCAAAAACGGTCAGGCTGAATTCCAGCTGACTGAGTTCGAACGTCACATGGCGCAGCTTCAGACGTTTCAGATCACACTTTTAAATAGGCTGCAAAGGTCGGGGCAGACGGCGTTTTATCTGGCCTATGAAGACCTTCAGGACCTTGACGTGATTAATGGGCTTGGGCGTTTTCTGGGTGTGGGGCAGCCGCTCGAGGCATTGGATGCCTCTCTCAAGAAGCAGAACCCGAGTCCTTTATCCGAGAAGGTTTCGAACTTTAAAGATATGGAGCGCGCGTTGTCTGGGATTGACATGTTCAATCTGTCCCGGACGCCAAATTTCGAGCCGCGGCGCGGCGCCGGTGTGCCGGGATTTGTGGCTGGAGCAAAGGCACCACTTCTATTCATGCCGATACGATCGGGGCCTGAGATGAGCGTGTTGATGTGGCTGGCTGCATTGGACGAGGTGAGGGTTGAGATGCTTTTGACCCGGATGAATCAAAAGACTCTGCGGCAATGGAAACGCGCCAACAAGGGACACCGTAGCTTCACAGTACTACGCCACCCAGTGGCACGTGCTCATTCGGCCTTCTGCCGGCGCATTCTGCCGCGCGGTAAGGGCACGTTTTCGGACATCCGAAAGACCTTGCGCAACTTCCACAAATTGCCGATCCCCGGTGAATGGCCCAGTGATAGCTATGATCTGGCCGCGCACAAGGTGGCGTTTTTGGCGTTTATTGATTTCCTTGGGGCCAATCTAAACGGACAGACGAATATCCGGGTAGATACCAACTGGGCCTCTCAGGCAGAGGTTTTGCAGGGGTTTACGAACGTCGCGCCGTTGGATTTTGTTTTGCGGGAGGATGAACTGAGGGAAAGCTTCACCACCCTAGCTGGGGTGGTTGGGTATATGGAAAGCCCTAGTTTCGATTGGGAAGGGCCAGATGCGCCTTATGCGTTATCAGAGGTCTATGACGAGGAAGTTGAGGCCCGTGTCGCTCAGGTGTATCAGCGCGACTACGTGCAGTTTGGTTTTGGCCCTTGGAGACAAGATTAGGGGGGCGGACAAGTACCGTGGAAACGCTTTGGACGTGGGGCCTACGCTGCTTTGACAGGCTGTGATTCTGTAAGGATGGTGTAAAGGGTCGCCGGGCTGTGGTTCGATCGCAACTTGGAGCAAAGCGATGCCTCTCGCAGGGTGCGGGAGATCAAGGCTAGTGCTTTAAGATGCTCTACGCCGGCATCTTCCGGAGCGAATAGGGCGAATACAAGGTCGACCGGCTGGCGATCCACCGAGTCGAAGTTGATCGGTTTCTCCAAAAGAATCATGGCCCCGCGCACGCTGTCCACGGTTTCCAGTCGAGCATGGGGCAGCGCGACGCCGTGCCCAACACCTGTTGGCCCGAGACTTTCGCGTTCTTGCAGCGCATCATTGGCATGTGCCTGGTCGATACCATAGCAACTGTCCACCACAGCGCTGATTTCGTGAAATAGTCGCTTCTTGCTCGAAATACCTGAAAGCACTCGCACGGCCTCAGGTTTGAGGATCATGGACATATCCATTAGTATCTGCTCCGTCAGAGTGATCCCATCCTGCGTTGTAAGGCGCGCGTGTTATGGATCAATCCAGCCAATATTCCCGTCTTCACGTCGGTAAACGACGTTCACACCGTCCTTACCTTCGTTCCGAAACACAAGCACCGGTGAGCCTGTTAACTCCATCTGCATCACCGCCTCACCGACCGAAAGAGACGGAATTTTTGTCTCCATCTCGGCCACGATGATTGGCTGCAGGGTATCAGGTTCCGATTCCTCGCCTTCCGTTTCAGAGGCGAGGATATAGGAGGAAGCGCCAGACAATTCAACCGGTTCCGCGCGACTTCGGTGATGATCTTTCAGGCGACGCTTGTATCGTCGTAGTTGTTTTTCCATCTTCTCGCGGCACCGGTCGAAAGCTGCATAAATTTCATGGGCTTGCGCTTTGGCCTGTGCGGTTAGTCCGGTTGAAAGATGGATTGTCGCTTCACAACTATACTCACCTGATGATCGGGAAAAGACAACGCTGGCATCTGTTGGTCGACCTGCGAATTTCTGAATGACATCATCAAGTTCTTGTTGTGCGTATGTTTTGAGAGCTTCGCCAACATCGATTTGTTTGCCACTGACTTGAAAACGCATGGGTTCTCCTTTTTTGACGGATCGCGAGCGTGGGTGACATTCACCCCTGATATTCGCCAATTCGTCTTAACAGATGATTAAGACTGTGGGTTTCGGCTGTTCGATCCGTGGATAGGTGCTTTGGATTGGACAGATGGAAAACCTGCAAGTCATACGCTATTTGAGGCCCTGAGACCCGTGTTTGTCAATCAAATTTGATGAGTTTGTGCATAGGTTTCCGTCCTGCCTGAATGACAGTGTCAGGAAATCTGGAAGTTATCCCCAAGATAAACGCGGCGAACATTCTCGTTTTTAACGACCTCGTCTGGCGTGCCAGACATAAGAACTTGACCGTCGTGCAGAATATATGCGCGGTCCACGATCTCCAGCGTTTCGCGAACGTTGTGATCGGTGATTAGGACGCCGATGCCTCGGGTTTTGAGATCTGCCACAAGTCGCCGAATATCGCCAACTGAGATCGGGTCGACACCGGCAAAAGGTTCATCCAGCAGCAGATACTTGGGATTTGCGGCAAGGCACCGGGCAATTTCAACCCGGCGACGTTCACCGCCTGACAGGGCCAGTGCATGAACACGGCGCAGGTGCTCGATTGAGAACTCTGCCAGAAGGCTTTCAAGCCGTTCGCGACGGCGTTTGCGTTTGCGTTCGGCGATATCCAGAATGGACATGATATTGTCTTCGACAGACATACCCCGAAAGATCGACATTTCCTGTGGTAGATACCCAATGCCCAGCTTGGCGCGGCGGTACATGGGCAGGGATGTCACATTGCGTCCATCTATGGAGACGGATCCCCCCTCAGGTTGAACGAGGCCTGCGATGGCGTAAAACGTCGTGGTCTTACCCGAGCCGTTGGGACCCAGAAGGGCCACGACCTCACCCTGAGACATGCTCAGGGTGACATCGCGAATGACCACGCGCTTCTTGTAGCTCTTTCGCAGGGACTTCACCTCAAGCCCGGCGTTTTCGTGGACCAGATGCAGGCGGGGTTCGGACAAACTCTACTCCTCGCTCTGCTGCAGAACAGTTTTGACGCGGCCGGACATTTTTGCGGTGCCAGACCGGGTGTTAACAGTCATTTCTTCGGCTGAAATGGCATTTGGACCCTGCAAGAGAAGGACATTGCCCTGCATCGCGATCAGCCCGGTTTCCAGATTGTAATCGGCTGTGACCGCTTCTGCTGCATCCTCACCGCTTACGAGGATCACCCCGCCTGACGCCTTAAGGCTTTCAATCTCGCTCTGGCTTTCCTGATAAATCACCAGCACTTCGGGCGCAGAAAGACGCATGGTGCCCTGACCGATCACGACGTTGCCAGTGAAAACGGCCGTACCGTCATTCTGATCCACGTTGAGATTGTCTGCCGTAACTTCGATTGGTAGGCCAGAATTTTCTTCGATATTGCCAAAGGCCACCTGTCCCGATTGGGCGAGCAGAGCGCCGGGCCAAGCCAGTGCAATGATAAAAATGATATGCCGTAGGCAGAAGGACAAGCGTTCAATCCTCATGGAGTTCTGGCTCGTATAGCAGCTTGACCCCACCGGTGAATAGTATTTGCGAAGTCCCAGTTTCATTGTTGTGCTTAAGAATCATACGTCCAGCGGACAATTCTCCGGCGGGTGCAGTGCCTTCGACCGGGCCGGGTGATTCTGCGTAAAGGTCATCGAAACGGGTATTTATTAGGTCCGTGGTGATCGTGTAACCCAGTGATGTTGTCATCAGAACATCCCCCGACAGAGCGGCCGTGTTCTGCTTCTGACTCATTTTGGCATGGTTGGAGGTGATATCAATCTCCGCCCCCGAGGGCAGGCGATACTCAGCCATGACTGCGTCTGCGAGGAACACGCGAGGATCTTCGAGCGAGGGTTTGGCATGTTTTGTTAGGACCATAACCTCGTCCCCGGTGCGGGTGACACCTGCGAAAGTGGCGTTGGTCGCGCCCTGGTCCTCTGCACGCTGTTGCAGGTCGATACTGGTTAGCGGCAGGTTTTCTTCGGGGTCAAAACGTTCAGACAGCAGAAAGAGGGTCGACAGCATGCCAAGCGCCGTCAGGGGCAGCGCGATCTTCATGAACGCCACCAGCCGGGAGTGGAAGTTGTCGCGCGCTGCCATGTTCAGTGAGAAAAGATATCTGTCTCGGGCCAACCTTCGAGGTCGAGAATAGCGCGGGTCGGCAGGAAGTTGAAACAGTTCTGGGCAAGATTCATCCGGCCCTCGCGTTCAAGCCTTGCGTTTAGGGCATCGCGCATCGTGTGCAGGTATAGGACATCCGAGGCCGCATATTCAAGCTGAGCATCTGTCAGGGTATCCGCTCCCCAGTCTGAGGATTGTTGATGTTTGGAAATGTCGAGGCCCACCAGCTCCTGCACAAGAGCCTTCAGGCCGTGGCGGTCCGTGTAGGTGCGCACCAGTTTGCTGGCGACCTTGGTGCAATAAACCGGTGCGGCCAGTGCTCCAAAAGTGTTGTACATGGCAGCGATATCGAACCGCCCGAAATGGAACAGCTTGAGCACATCAGGGTTTTCCAGCAGTGCGGCTAGAATTGGAGCCTCTGTCTGGCCCCTTTCGATCTGGACCACATGGGCGTTGCCATCTCCTCCAGACAGCTGCACCACACACAATCGGTCACGGTGCGGGTTCAGACCCATGGTTTCGCAATCAATTGCCACGACCGGACCAAGATCAAGCCCCTCGGGCAGGTCATTGCGATAAAGGTGGTTGACCATGGTCTTTTTCCTTCTGAACCTGATCTTGGCCTTATATCAGGCCATGTTCTTTTCGTGATATTTGATGGCTTCCTCAAGGTCTTCAAAATACGTGACTTTACCGTTCTCAAGAACGATGCCTGCATCGCAGAGTGCTCTGAGCGACTGCATTGAGTGATTGACCACGATAGCGCTGGCCGTTTCCATGCGTTGCTTAAAAACGGTACTGCTTTTGCGTTTGAATTTAGCGTCACCTACTGCTGTCACCTCGTCCACGAGGTAATAATCAAAGCGGATTCCCATCGACGTACCAAACGCGAGGCGCGAGCGCATGCCGGAGGAATAGCTGCGCACCGGCATAAAGAAGAAATCCCCCAGCTCAGAGAAATCCTGCACGAAATCCATCAGCTCTTCGGTGTCGACGCCATAGATCCGGGCGATGAAACGGACATTTTCGGCACCGCTCATTTCCGGGTGAAAGGCTGAGGACAGGCCAACGGGCCACGAAATTGTTCCGTCAGAGTATACTGAGCCATGATCAGGTCGCATGTTGCCTGCAATCAGTTCCAGCAAGGTGGATTTTCCCGCCCCGTTGCGACCCATGAGGGCAAGGGATTTGCCATCGGGCAGGACCATATTGAGGTGGTCGATCACGATTTTCTGGTGTCCGTTGACCCAGAAACTTTTAGTCAGGTTCTCGAAGAACAGCATGCGCGGCCCCTCAGGATTTGTCACGAATGGAGTAGAAAATCAGGGTGCCAATAGACCAAGCCAGAACGAGGAATAGAAGCGTCAGCGACCCCATAATGGGCTTGTCGGGATAGCTCGATGTCTGGGCCAATGTTGGCTTTATATAGGTCGCTAAATAGCGACTTTTTCTATTTGCCTCATCACGGGCAATTTCGAGCGCGGTGAGCGATGCAAAATAGAATTCTTCGGCATATTGGCGGTCCACGGACATACGCTCAAACTCGGAAATCAGTGTGGGATAGTCTTCTTCCACACCACCGGTTTCGGTGCTGGAGGAGGCGATGTTCTGACGCTCGATGGCGATACGGTCGCGAATGACCTCGATCCGCTGAGCCGTATCTCGTAGGCGCGGGTCATTATTGGACGTGGTGCCGCGCAGCAGGTCGTATTCTACCAAAGCAAGAGCTAGTTCTTGTTGCAGGCTGCTCATGACGCCCATGCGGGTTTGGATATCGAGCTCAGGGTCTACGATCTGGGAGGCAATGCGATAGTTCGTCAATGCCTCACGAGCCTCTTTAAGTTTTTCGACGCTGTCTTCCACGTCTCTCTTGGCATATGCCATCGCCTCTTCACGGGCCGCGAGGTTGAGCTCATTGATCCGGTTCTGGCTTTCCTCAACGATCGCCTCAGTGATTGCCTGTGCCACGCGCGGATCAAATGCGTTGGTCTTGACCTCAATTAGTCCGGCGCTCTGGTCAAAGGATACGGTAACAACGCGATTCCAATACCAGATTAGATCTTCTTGTGAGGCATCGGTCCAGAGGGAGAAGAACCAATCCTTAGGCCAGTGCTGCGTGTAATGCTCACGCAGGTTGATCCGTTTATCTATGACCTGCACCATTTCCTGGCTGCGGATGAATTCATAAAGGATGTCATTGTCAGAGGCGCCGCCCCCACCGGCCAGCTGGGACAGGCCACCCAGAAGATCGTTTGCGCCACTTTCTTCCTGACTGCGGACTGTAAAACCCGTAATGGATTCGTACTGCGGCTCGGCCACGAAAATCAGGTAGGCTAGAATAGCGGAGAAGGGTACGATTACAAATAGCACGAAGGATAACAAAAGACCCCAGTGCCGCTTCTTCAGTTTTGCAGGTTTGACGAAGGGTTTGACCACAGGTTGCTGTGTGGTGGAGGGTTTAGGGGCAGGCGAAGGTGTTGCGGGTGTAGTAGGCTTGGGGGCCTGGACGGGTGTAGTTGCTGGAGCAACAGCAGGTACGGCTGCCAATGTTGTTGCTACTTCTTGAACATCTGTCGCCGCAGTTGCGACTTGGGCCGTAGCAACATTAGTCACAGGATCTTTAGGCTTTTCCGGGGTATTGTCTGCTTTACTTTTGGACTTTGTCGTCTGCACAGGCTCTACCTTCTGTACGGGTTTCTTTTTGCCCTTAGGCGTTTCGTCGGTTGCTTCTGCGGCGTCTTTTGGAGCGCGGCTAGAGGAAAAGGACAAATCCAAATTCGACGCGTTCCCACCGCCTGAGCCACCACCTTTCTTGGGGGTGGTGTCATCAGAAACAGATGCGTCTGGTTTTACTGCTGAACCCTCTTTATTCATTATCAGGAGATCCGTGCTCAAACCTGTTTGAAATTTTCGCCTGTCTTTAACATATTAGCGAATAGACCCACCAGACCGTTAGTAAATATTATGGATAGTACAAAACCACTGACCCTGCCCGGCAAAAAACCGCGTATTCTTAAGGGCCGCCGGTTTGCCACCACGCGCAATGTGGTGGCGCTGATGCTGCGCGAAATGTCCACCCGCTATGGCCGGACGCCGGGGGGCTACATCTGGGCTGTTTTGGAGCCAGTTGCGGCCATACTATTCCTTAGTCTCGGTTTTTCGCTTTTGCTAAGAAGCCCTTCGCTGGGGACCAGCTTCATTCTGTTCTACACCAGCGGATTCCTGATCTTGCAACTCTATAACAATATCTCCAATCCTGTGTCTCGGTGCATCAATTTCTCAAGGCCTTTGCTGCGCTACCCAGCGGTCAATTGGATGGATTCGATGATTGCCCGGTTACTGCTGAATACGCTGACCAACATCACAATCATGGTTATTCTTCTGACCCTGATCATTGCAAGTCTGGATGTGAGCACATCTTTTGATCTGCCCCCAATGATTCAGGCGTGTCTGCTGACCATTCTTGTGGGTTTTGGAGTTGGCGCGCTGAACTGCGTCTTGATTGGTTTGTTTCCGGTCTGGGATGTAATCTGGTCCATTTTGACCCGTCCCCTCTTCATCGCATCAGGTGTGATCTTCATCTACGAGGACCTTCCGACCGTTGCGCAGAACATCCTGTGGTACAATCCTCTGATGCACCTGACTGGATTGTTTCGTGAGGGTATTTACCCAACGTATACACCAGTTTACATCGATTTGACCTATGTCCTGTTCTTTTCGATGATCAGCCTCACACTGGGCTTGATACTGACCCGTCGCTACAATCGGGTCATTCTGAACCGGTGACTTACCAGAACTGCTAGGCGCGGTTCGAGAACAGGCTTAGAGCCGTTTCCACGATGCGGTTCAGCATGCTTTCCGATAGGTATTCCTCGGCTGATCCGACAAGCAAATGGCCATTTGGCGCAGCCTTAACCGCCGCGCCATGAGCGCCGATATCGAACGCCATTACTGGGAGGCCTGTAGCGATGGCCTCATGCGTGGAATAGGAAAAGGTTTCAGGCCAGATCGAGGGGATCAGCCACGTGCTTATTTGATACTTCTTGACCAGGGCGGGAATGTCGGACAAGGCGTATTTTCCATGCACCGTTGCCTTGTGATGCAACGGAAAATTTGGATCGACTCGACCGATAACCACCAACCTTGCAGTACCATCCCGCGCAAGTTTGCGCGAGAGGGCTTGCAGCACGCGGATGCCTTTATGCTGGCCGACATTGCCAAGCACCGCGATCACCGGCACGTCACCATTGACCGACGTAACCCTCGGCACATCGGAAAGTAGGGAATGCGGCCTGACACAGATCTTGCTGGCCGCCATGGGGTATGCCGCCACAACGTGGTCCCGGCTGTCGTCTGAGAACACAATCACGTTTTCTGCCGCATCTACCGCACCCGCCCATGCGCCTTGCCATTTGCGCAACAGGCAGATGCTGCCATCGAATCGCTTGAAACTATGGGCGGGATCAACGGTGTCGGGTTCGGGAACGCCCCGGAAGATGAAATCGCTGTCTAGGAGCGTGTAGGACGGCGAGATTGGGAAGAAATCATGAAATAGTATATCAAGTGGCCGATCCCCTGCCAGATTTACCAGTAGGCCGGGGATCTCTAAAGGGTCAGTGTCGCCCACAGCGCAGGAATAGATAATGCGCCGCTTGCTGACTGCACCAATCAGGCGCTTGATATCGTCAAGATCATCAGTGGCGGCCGCTGTGATGCCATAGGGTGAATATACCTCGATCGCGCAGCGCATCTGACCACCAAATCGAAGAACAACTGCGGCCTGCCGCTCTTCCCCTTCGATCCGGGCAGTGAGATAGCTTTCTGCCCCACCGCCGAGTATGTGGGCCACATAGACTGGAATCTCAGCAATATCTGAGCGGGTGTCGTAATAGGCCAGTGCGAGGGCGAGACGCTCTGTCGCCAGTGGGTCGTTGCGGATGAAATCCTGCACGCACATGTCAAAATTGGGGTATCGTTCGGTGATGCGGGCTCCGTTACAGGCAATAAGTGCCTGCTTCTTTTCTGACCCAAAGCTTTCGCCGCCGCGATGTTCAACAAAGACATTGCCCACTGCCACATTGCGTCCGCCTAAGGCGATGGCCCGGTTGCACCAGTCGACCTCTTCCCCGTAGCCAGGGCTAAAGATGGTGTCGAAACTGGGCAGTTCCTTCAGAAAGTGGGGGTTGATGGCCATGCAAAAGCCAACGCCCGTGGGCGTTTCCACCGGCACCTCGCGTGGGGATAAGTTTCGTGCGCGTTCGTCAATCAGGTCACCCTGTCCCTCTTCAAGCGACGTTTTGACACAGATGACAGGGGACGTAAAAATTTCTGCATCGTTTGATATGGGCGTTACGGTCGCCACGTCATCGTCGTCGAGCATTGGGCCCAGCAGGCGTCTGGCCCAATCCTTCGGTAAAAATGCGTCGGAATTCAGTAGGAGCACTGGATCATCATAGGCGCCCGCCGCTTCCAGCCCGCGATTGGCGGTGTGGACAAAGCCTAAATTTTCGGCATTCTCGAGAAGCTGAATCTCTAAGTTATCTGTCGTTTCATGGCTGGTGATCCAGGATCTGAGCCACGGTCTGACCTTTTGATCCGAAGAGAAATCCTCAACCACAATTAGGCGAACGGGTAAATCGGTGTTGGTGACAATCCGGTCTAGGCATTCCCTGAGGACGTCCATGGCATTGTAGACGGGCAGGACGACCGTCACCCGGCCCCATTTGCTGGGCAATACCCTTTCAGGCGCGGGTCTGAGGACTTCGCTCGTGATAACACTGAGTGACCTCGCAGTGTTGAGTCGCAATGCAATCTTGACCTGTTTGTGCAGGTTGGGACGGTTGAAAAGCATTGCCTTTACGATATGCGGAGAGCCACGCAAGGCATCGCGTACGAACCATCCGAACACGCGCATCCGGGTCGTCGCCATTTTGCGCGGCCCTGGCGTGGGAATTTCGAGGCTTTTCGTCTCTTCCCCACGCGTGAAATCTATTTTTAGTGGGGCATGTTCCGCCGGGAAACTGGCGGAGAAACCGACAAAGGGAGAGCCGTTCGTGTACGCAGCCACGTCCTGACGTTCGATCCATGGCTTGCGGGACATGCTGGTCTTGCCATGCTCGAACGCGATGTCATCGCAGCGGCACCAACCCTTGACCTGAAGTCGGCCGTCCTTGATCGCGATACGCTCAACTACGCCCCTGATGCCGTCATGCTTTCCCTTGATCTTTATTGGACGGCTAAGCACCTCGAGATGGTGGGCAACGTAAAGATCATAGACCCATTTGATCCTGCCAATCATAGGTGGGCCTTTGAATTGATGCAGGATTTGGGCTGAGAGACGGTCAAAACCGATGTTTCCATTGAAGGTCTAATGGATCCGGCATCGCACAGATCATGCAGGGCTTCCAGCCGATAATGACCCAGCTTCACATCGAATGCGCTGTATCAAACTCCGGTGGCGATTGAGGTTACATATTGTATGTAAGTTAAAATTGACACATGGCGGCAAACTTTCCTAAATTCATCCTGACGCAGACGGGAGATGGAAACGTGGCTGATACAGGGCAAATCTCTGAAACACGGGATCATCCGATCCCCAAGGCCTTGTTGCGCGCTGTACTGGCGCTTCTTGTGTCGATCCTAGTTTTGGTGGCCTATGCCCGCCTGACAGATCGTCCGCTGGAGGCACAACCGCCGGACGGGGCCATCGTTGCGGAGCGTGTGATTTCGCTTAAGGGCACGCAATCGGGTGCGGCGCTGATTCTCAATGAAGAAGGTGCAATGTTGGCCCAGTATGCGCCCGGCGATGGCGGTTTTGTGTCCACGGTGGACCGCGTGATCCGCCGGGAAAGATTGCGCAATGGTGTAGCGTCGGATGGCGCGGTGCATCTTCGCATGCGTGAGGGGGAGCGCCTCTCAGTCTATGACCCTTCCACTGGCCGTGAGATCGAGCTGGAAGCCTTCGGTCGCGATAACGCTGCTGAGTTTGAGCAACTGTTGGCACCTCTCCAGTAATCCCGGGTAGCCACCTTGCGAGTGACTGCGTGTGTTTGGCGCCTGTATGCGACATGCGTGGGAAGGGTGTAATGTGCAATGAATTTACCCAATTAAAGTGCATAAAAATATTGACATATGTACCTGTCAATTTAGACTGACACTCGAATTGTGGTGGTCTCGCTGAGTCTATCTGACCAAGGATTTTCCGCAGTTACGTCGGCAGATGCTCGTCCAAGACTGGATGCCACGGCAGTAATGCTGTTGGAATGTTGGATTGGGGGCGGCAGCCCTTTTACGTGTTTGGCGCCTAGCAACGGGCATGGTGTCATTAAAGGGGGGTTCTGTCACAAAGGCGCGCCAAAACACTGTCCGGGTGTAAGCCTGGGCGCAATTCGTCCTGAGGGCGTGCTGAAATGAACAAAACTTCGCATTTCGCAAGGCCTGCCGTGTTCAAGCGGCTGCTGCCCCTTTGGGATCAAGACTTCCCGGGAAAGGAATAAACCATGGCGATGCTTTCTTTCGAAAGAAAGTACAGGGTGCCTGGCGGAACCCTGGTGGGCGGCGACCTATTCGATTTTTGGGTCGGGCCTTACTACGTCGGATTCTTTGGGGTGACGACGGTGTTCTTCGCCGGGCTCGGCACCTTGCTGATTCTATACAGTGCCGCAATGGGGGACACGTGGAACCCTTGGCTGATCTCTGTAGAACCGCCTGAGCTGGACGTTGGTCTGGGTCTGGCGCCGCTGCTGGAAGGCGGGTTGTGGCAGTTGATCACCATATGTGCACACGGTGCGTTCATAAGTTGGGCGCTGAGAGAGGTGGAGATCTGTCGAAAGCTGGGCATGGGCTACCATGTTCCATTGGCGTTTGGCATGGCTATCTTTGCATACACGACCCTCGTTGTCATTCGGCCCGTGCTGATGGGGGCCTGGGGTCACGGGTTCCCGTACGGGATCTGGTCGCACCTCGATTGGGTTAATAATGTGGGCTACGCTTACGGCAACTTCCACTACAACCCCGCGCATATGATTGCGATTACCTTCTTCTTCACCACGACTCTGGCGCTGGCCTTGCATGGATCATTGATCCTATCGGCGGCTAACCCTGAAGAAGGTAATGAAATGCGTAATCCGGAACACGAAGACACGTTCTTCCGTGACTTTATCGGTTATTCGATTGGGCCGCTTGGCATCCACCGCTTGGGTCTGCTTCTGGCGCTGAATGCCGGGTTCTGGTCCGCGGTCTGTATCGTGATTTCGGGAACCGTTTGGTTCGATGCCTGGGCAGACTGGTGGTACTGGTATGTCGACCTGCCGTTCTGGGTTAATGCTGAGGGAGGTCCCAATGGCTGAGTATTTTAACATCTTCACACAAGTTCAGGTCGATGGCCCAGCCGAAATGGGTATGGTCGAAGAGGTTGATCTGCGCGAAAGAACCAAGGCAACTTCCTTTTCTCGCCTGATTGGCTGGTTCGGCAACGCACAGGTTGGTCCGATCTACCTGGGTGGTCTGGGTGTGGTTTCGCTGGCCACGGGTCTGTTGTGGTTCGTGATTGTCGGTGCCAGCTATTGGGCGCAGGCTGGGTACAATCCCGCGGTCTTCATGCGCGATCTGTTCTACTTCTCGCTTGAGCCGCCATCAGCCGAGTATGGGTTGGGCATTCCGCCCATGGGCGATGGTCTTCTTTGGCTGATTGCCAGCTTCTTCCTGCTGGTCTCGGTGATGACATGGTGGGCGCGGTCGTACTACCTCGCGCAGCAGCTGAAGATGGGCAAGCATGTCTTCTGGGCCTTCGGCTCCGCCATTTGGCTCTTCATGGTGCTGGGTTTCTTTCGCCCGATCCTAATGGGTAGCTGGTCCGAGGCCGTGCCTTACGGCATCTTCAGCCACCTTGACTGGACGATGACATTCTCAGTCGTGTACGGTAACTTATTCTACAACCCGTTCCACGCACTCTCGATCGCATTCCTGTATGGATCGACCCTGCTGTTTGCGATGCATGGCGCCACGATCCTTGCGGTCTCGCGCTTTGGTGGTGACCGGGAATTGGACCAGATCGCGGATCGCGGTACGGCTACGGAGCGTGCGGCACTCTTCTGGCGCTGGACCATGGGTTTCAACGCTACCATGGAAGGTATCCATCGCTGGGCGTGGTGGTTTGCAGTATTGACCACCCTGACTGGTGGCATAGGCATCCTGCTAACGGGCACAGTTGTAGACAACTGGTACGTCTGGGCTCAGGATCACGGCTACGCGCCGGTGGAATAAGGAGAAAAGTGATGTCTTCCAACAGAAGTCAGTATCCGTTCGACAATAGCTCCGCCGGGGTGAATCTGGCTGGGCAGATGATCAAGGGCAGCGTTCTTGCCGGTTTGGTCTTTTTTGGGCCGGTGGTGTTTATCTTGGTGCTGAAGTTCATCGGAACATTCCTGCCGCCGGAGTCTAAGGAAGCGGTTGATCCTTCGCCGGACTCATTTTCCTACATCGTGGAGTATGAGGACGACCGAGTGGCTTAACGGCCTGATGGGTTGATCCTGAAAAGACGGGCGCCCGCCGTGAAAATGGCGGGCGTTTCTCTGTTTAGGTACTTGTTGTCGTAGCAATGGTCATGAGAAGGCCCTGCAGATGTTGAGTCTACCTCTGAGATTCAACACAATCGCTAAGCTCTTTTAGAGATCGCCTACCCACATTAGAATCATGACAGGCACGGGAAGACTTCCAAAGAAGTAACCAACCACTGACGTCATTGGCACGTTTTTGGAGAGTAAATACAAAAACTGGCAAACTTATCTGCGCCGTCTTACAGGGTTGTATAGGCGCTTAGCGGCCTTTTCTGAAGACTATGGTTCGCAGTACGAGAATAAACGCGTGAGCGTGCTTCAGCCTGAGTGCTGGATTTGGTAGAGAAGTTGGCTGACTTTTCGAATGGTTTCTTCGATTGAGCTGACACATGCTTGTCTAGTTTGCGCGGGGTCACTGAAGCCCGACCTTGCCTAATGGCGTTCGTGGTAGCCTGAAAGGGTGCGCAAGTAGTTGAGCGCATGGCCGAACGTATTGTGGTGCGTGCAAATGAGGCCCATCTCGCCGCGTGAAAAATTTGGTAATCCAGGACAGTTCGTTAATTTGTGTCTTGTGCGGTAAGCTACCTGGCTGGTCGGGTTTGATCCTCACAACATTTAAGAAAAGCTTTTTCATGTTTTGTGGATTTGAACGCGGTCGATGAAAGGTTCGGTCGCCAAATAGTTTATGCGAACTTCCGAACAGAGCACTGAACTGTTTCGCCTCATGCGCGCCTACAGCCCCAAATCAGCCCTCGTGTTCCTGTTGCAATCCATTGTTGTTTTGGAATCGATTGAAAATCATTTGAAATTAGCCGCTTGTGCGATCACTAGAATCTAAACGCAACGTGCACCGAATTAGAGATCGCGAAACATGTAGCGGTAAAACTTCAGTGGAGTTTTCCAAAGGAGGCCCTGATGCCTATTCCTGATCAATTCGACGATTTCAGCAACAGCCTGACTGGCCCGATCTGTGGTGGGTTCGACGTGACGCCCGATGACAGCGTGAATCTACCGATGATGACCCGAGCCTTAATGGTCACAGGTGCCGGCGACGTCGCGGTTGTGCTCAAGAATGGTGACGCGATCACGCTGCCCGGCCTTGCGCCAGGGGTGATTTATCCTGTGCGAGTGGTGCGTGTTCTGGTGACAAATACCACGGCGACAGGGTTGAAGGGCCTGTTCTGATGCTGGGTATGGCGGTGGGACTTGGTGCCCAGTGGAGCATGACGGAAAAGGTTGTACTGCCGTCCGGGTTTACTTGGGACGTTGCGCGGTTTCCCGTGTCAGTGACACGGACCGCGGGCCGGTTTCAGAGTAATCTCAGCCCACGTGATTTGGTCAATCCTGCGATCTGGACGGGTGCCGCCATTCACGTGGATGGCAAGGGTGGGGACGATGCAAATTCTGGGCTCGCGGCGCAGGATGGTGATTTCAGTGCTGCCAAGCGCACTATCCACGCTGCGTTCGCGGCAGGCAATGCCACCGCCGCGCCCTATCGTGTGATTGTCCAGCCAGGTGACTATGAGGAAAGCGCCTTTACCCGCAATGGCAATGATGAGCCGGATCAACCTGTGGCTATCCTTGGCTGGGGCGGTCGGGTACGGTACCGGACTGGCCCGTGGTCCATTGGCTGGAGTGCCGACCTAGGCGGGACATTTTCCACGAATGTTAGTGCTGTGCGCCGGGCATTTCGGACCGATCAACTTACGCCCGAGGGACTCTATACCGAGTTGAGCCAGACCGCCGACTTGGCCACCTGCGAGGCTACGCCCAACAGTTGGTGCTTAGTGGGTGGCACTACACATGTGAAAACCTCTGGCGCAATCGGCGCGGGCGATATCGCTCTGATCCGCAGTTTTCATGGCGCGCGGTTCCTGCACCATGCGGATGACCTCTACCTTGAGAATATCCATTGCGAGGGAGGCATTACGGGTGCGCTGCATGTCGACGCCTCGGCCAGCCGGAACGTTGTAGGCGTAAACTGCAGTTTCCGTTATTCTGCGCCTTCCAACCCCTTGGCGCCCAAGGATGCGGTACAGGTTCGACGTACCAACGGTTTGGTCGCCTTTTTTGGCTGTGATGCGAGCTATGGTGCCGAGGACGGCTGGTCTTTCCATGAGGACGGAACGCCAGGTCTGCATGTTCTGATGCAGGACTGTACCGGGCATTTTAACGGTGCGGGTCAGGCCAGTTCGGCCAATGCGCTAACTGGGCATGACGCGATGCGGATGATCGACCTGAACGGTAGGTATGGCCTGTCGCGCAACGGGACGGAGCTGCATTGCATCCAGAACACCCAGATCTGGTGCGCTGGAACAAGCGTGGTAGCACGGGACACTGACGGAACCTCAGTGGCCTTCAAGTGTTCGAACCAGTCCAAAATGTGGTTGCAGGATACCACGGCTGACGCGGCCGGAGCCGCCAGAAACTATGCGATCGAGGCAAATGCCGGCTCGGTTTATACCCGTGGGCACACAAATCTTGCTGGGACGGTTGAGACCTCCTCCAGTGGTTCGATCTCGGGATTCTGAGCCAGTCGCGCTGCAAGATCCGACCAGTCTGGGATGTGCTCGGGCTGGCGGGGTGTGGTTTCGCAAAGATTATATGCGTCAGGCTGACAATAGCCGATCAGGAGCGGAAGGCTTGGATGGCACAGCCGGTCGGGGCCAAGGATTGGCAGGCCGAAATGCCGATAAAGCAGCATGCGGTTTGAATTGGTGGTCTGGTACTCGATGCCGGGCCGATCGAGGTAAGGCGCAAGGCCGATATCGGCCTTAGCGATGTGTTGCATAACATTGCGGAAAGGTTGCTCGCCGTGCCACATGATGTTGGGTGCCTCTGGCGGCGCGGATTTCAGTGCGCCATAGACATGGATGCGCCACCCGGGCTGATCCTGCGCAATGCGCATAAGTGCAGGGATGTCGATCTGCGTTGTTCCTGCGCAGATAGCAGTTTTCAGTGACGAGTCCGAAGGAAAATAAGTGGCATGGTGCAACACCTCGGCCCGGGGAATGCCCATTGGGTCCAGCGTGACGTTGGGATGATCGGCAAATCGGTGGGCAAGGTGGGGGCTGGCCGTGCTGATCCGGGTGTAAGTGGCGGATTGCGCCAACTCACACTGGGCCAGCCAATCTGGTGCGCCAAGCAGACGGATGTCATCATTAACCCTGTAAAGACGCGCCGCATGGGGCGCATGGTGGGCAATCACTGGCCCCAGCATAACGGGTGGGCCACTTTCGGTGATGACAAGTCTGGCCTGTGATAGCGGTTTCTTCAGTTTTTCCGACCAGAAGGAAAGGAATGTCTCGTGCAGCGGACGAAATGCTTTATCCAATGGCTTGAACCCGGTTGAGAAGGGATGGATCGGGGAAAGATCAAAAATCACGGTGAGGCTCGGGCCCAAACACTCACTTCCGCGCAGGGGCTGACGGGGGAGGGCACGCAGGCGTTTGTCACCGCGCAGTTGGCTGATATAGCTATAGCCTGCAATTACGTGCGTCACGTGCCATCCGGCTTCTTGCAGGTGATCGGAGACCCAAAGTAGGCTTGCGCGGCGTTTTTGCCAGGGTATATGCCCACTGATCAGGACGGCGCGCTTCATGGCAGGGCCGGTCTGGTTATCACCAACCCCAACAATGGCATTGCGCGTCGGATGTACCATGCAAAGGCCATCAACCCTCCGAGGGAGAGGGCGGCTGCGGTAACCACTGGAGTTGTGGTCAGGGTTGGTCCAGCGCAACTAAGCCCGAGCATTAGCGCCAGCAGGTTGCGCCTCAGGACCAGATCGGTATGGCCAAGCGCTGTTAGCGCCTGATTTATAGGCATAGAGAGGGCTGCGATCAGCCCAATAGGGATCAACGCCTGAAGCATTGGCGCGGCCGAGGCGGCTTTATCCGATCCCGCGATCAGGGAAAGAATTCCTGACGTGAAACAGGCAACAGCCGTCCAGATTGACACGCCAAGCCCCGTACAGGCGATAAGCCGGTTGCGCAGCGATGTGCCAAATTGGTTTGTGCCAACCAATTGAGAAAGCTGCGGCAGCGCTATAAAACGGAGTGGTGCGAGTGTCAGAGTATCGACCAGCGCGACAAGGCGCGTAGCGATTTGAAAGGCCCCGGACAGGGACAGGCCGAAGGCGGTTGTGATGGCGATTTGGGCGCATGGTATTAGAGCGCTGCCGCAAAGATCACGGATAGTGATCTGTGTAACCTTAGGCAGGACAGCCTCAATATGCCGCCATCTAGGCACTTGAGAGGGCCACCACCCGGCGAGTATGATTGAGACTGTCGTTGTTACAATCACGTTGACCACTGCAAATGCAATAAGCGCCCAAACACCAGCGTTTTGTATCAGAAGGATCAGCGCCAGCAGGGCCGCGATGGACTGAGCTGCAGCTGTCCTGAGTGCAAGAGCCCGCAAGGCCAATGACTTGCGCAACAACCCCTCTGATACGGCGGAGAGGCCAAGGATCGTGGGGATCGGGCACAGCGCTAGAAGGCATTTAGCCAATGGTCCGGACAGGATCAGTGTCGATAGGCTCAGGACAACTGAGATCAGCAGACCCGACGCAAGGGATAGCCCAAAAAGAGCGTTCAGGCGTTTGGCCTCGGCTTGGCCGATCACGCAGACCTCTGCAATCCCAGCCTTATGCATCCCCTGGGCCAGCCGGATTGGGGCATAGGCGGTGGCAAAGAGGCCGATCTCGGACAAGGTCAGGAACCGAGTTGCCAGCAGAAACAACCCTGCGCCTATGCCAACGCGCGCATAATGCAGAAAGAAGGACCATACGGTCTGGCTCAACTCGTGGCTTCCTTGCCTCTTGGGGTGGACAAAAGGCGCAGCAGAGGTTGCTCAATCTGGTGATGGATCAGAAGGGACATGCCGATGCAGGCCGAGCAGGCGATAAAGATGAATAGCGTAGCCCCGAAGGCTGACATGGGCAGCGTGGGCAAGAGCACAAGCGTGAGCACCCGTAGTGTGAAGCGGTGCGACAGGTAAAGCGCGTAGGAGGCATCCCCCAGCCCCTGCCAAGGCGTCGCGATGGGTGGGCAAAACAGCGTTCCCGCTGCCACGAACATTGCGGCGGGTAGACCGGCGGCTATGAAGCGAGGCAGGCCCGTTCTGTCCAGTGCAATCAGTAGACACACCCCAGCAATCATCAGGACCACGGCGGTCGTACCGCTTGGCATGTACCAGCCTGCCTGCCATACTCTGGCAAGGGCAATGCCGAATAGGAACTCGATCACAATTGGATTGGTCCAGAAGGTCAGTTGCGCGCTCTCGAACGCAACCAAACCTCCGATCGCGCCAAGCCCGATCAACATGGAAGTGATCGTCAGATGCCGATAGGGCAATGCAAGGCAGACAGCAAAGAGGGCGTAGAACAGCATTTCGTAGTTCAGTGTCCAGCCCAACGACAAGACTGGCGCGACGCGCCCATCATGGCGCTCGTATGGGACAAAACCGTAGGAACTTAAGATCTGCTTTGGGTCCAGCATGGTTTCTTTCGCGGCATCGGGCAACACAAGCAGGGTGATCACCATCAGGGTTGTGAATAGATAATAGAGCGGAACCAACCGCAGCGCGCGGCGCCATAGGAACTGACTTGGCTGGCTGATGAAGCGTGTGCCTGATAGTGTAATGATGAAGCCCGAGATGACAAAGAAGATGTCCACCCCCCGCGTCCAGGGGATAAGGCCCCTGTCAAGCGTGAAGCCCATGTAGTGCTCTGCCTCCGCGATCACATGTCCGATCAGGACCATCAGGGCCGCCAACGCGCGCAAGGATTGCAGCCCCACGAAATGAGGGGTGCCGAAAGGCGTGGTGGCTGTCATGGGTCTGGGCGCCTAGTGTTGCGGATGCTAGTAAAAGCGGGTGTTGGGGTAGCTTTGGATCCTGTACGGTTCAGATTTCGGATCTTGCGAGGGTTGGACAGGCGGATGATCACCCCTAAGACGATTAGCGAGAACAGGAAGTTCTGATGTGTAAAATAGAGCGAATGACTGGAAAATAGCAGCGCTGCGGCAAGCTGGGCATAGGCCACTTTCCAACCTAGTGAGACTTGCGCAAGGTGGAAGCAAAGCCGAAAAAGCACACCACAGACGATAATGGCCATAACCCCGCCGACCATGCCGAAATCGACAAAAACTGCCGTCAGGAACGGAAAGGTGCCACCGCCCAGCACATGCTCAAGCTCTTGAAGGCGATTGGCAAGCTCGGCCTGAAAGAGACCATCGGTGAAGGTGAAGAACATCAGGCCGCTCAGGGTGTACATGCCGAAGCTGTGGGGGATCTCTCTTTGAAGGGGGGCGAAGGCGTTCCACAGGTCGTTGACAAAATAATAAGTCAGTTTTTGCACCCCGATATCCAGCGCAGCGTGATCAATCGTGGGGTTCGTCAGGGCCTCCCGTGCAACCCAGGTGGCAAAGAAGGCCAGCGCGCCAAGTGTCAGATAGGGCAGCCCGACGATGCGGCCCCGGATCAGGCAGGTGACTACATAGGCCGATAAAAGGTATTGAAATAGCAAGAGCCGCTGGCTCATTACGATGGGCAGCAGCAGAAGAGCGGCTGTGTTGAGGGTAACTGTGATCAGGCAGCGCGCTCTGGTTGGGCGGGAAAGTTGGCCACGCCCGGTGGCAAGGATTGCAATGGCAAGGCAGCCGGTGGCTGGAAGGGTTGCATAGAAGAGGCGCATGCCCACGAAAAGCTTGTTTTCCAGCAAAAGCGCGCGGGCCTGTTGCGTATTGTCCAAAAGCAGTTGCGCAAATCGCGCTGGCCCCGCGCCAAACGCGGTGTGCGTGATCCAGAACAGCGTGACACCCAGCAGGATCAGGTTGATGTGACAGGTCAGCCGCGCCATCAGGCCAAGGTTGAGAACTGGGCTTGGCCTAAGTGTAACAGGCCCGGAGGACAAGGCGTATCGCGTCGCCATGTCGCCAAGCGTATAGGCTAGGAAGGCCAGCACCAGCCACGCTGCGCCAAGTTGGGTGAAGGCCGAAAGCTGCAGGTCCTCGCGCTCCATAAAAAGGGGCACCAGATCAAAGAGGTGCAGATGTGACAGCGTTAGTGTGGCCACAGTGGCTGTCACGGACCAACACAGCGCCATCATTGTGTAGGGGGACAGTAACCTGATCATGAGGCTCTGCGCAGACCGTGAAAAGAGGTGTAAATCCTTAGGTCGGCGGCACATAGCTTAGAGATCCGTTCTGCAAGGTAAGCTGGGACCATCGTGCGCTCTGGCGCACGGTTGCGGTGCAGGCGCAGCAGTGGTGTGCCCGTGAGAAAACAGAGCTCACGGGCGAAGGTCTTGGATTGGGTCAGATCCCCCACAAGCTGGAACCGTGAGAGGTTGGTAATCGCTGAATCCACGCAGGATGTTCCGCCGGAGAAATAGATCAAGTACTGAGATGCGATGCGTGCGGCGTCTGGTACATCCAGAAAAGCTTCTAGGGTTTTGGGACGGTTTGGATCGGGATGGTGGCGCTGTAAGTAGTTGTAGTGCGAAACGAAACGCTCAACTGGATGACGCAGGAGTGTGATGAAGGCATATCCTGTGCCAGGACCGTTATGCAGATTTGGAGCGTATGGCACATGCCCGGTGATCAGCTTTGTACCCTTGAGAATCTCCGCCTCAAGCTGATGTTGGCGGGTCGGGAAATCAGTGCCATCCAGGGTGATCGATGCCTGTGAGAAAAGGTAGCGCAGGCGCAAAGCTGCCCCGAAGCTTGACCCGCCGCATTTGGGGACGTGAATGTAGACCAACCCTTTCATAGCTATCCTCCCACAATTTGCCTGCTTGGTGTTTGTGATTTGTTAACCTTGGCACGTGTACGGTTAACGCAAGCTTAAGGTGGCTAGAGCTCTTCGGATTTCTCGCGAAATAGAGGGTGTTGGACCAGTGGGAAGGGATATAAGGCGATGCGGATTGTCCATGTGATGACACGGGCCCTGCGGGCTGGGTCGGAAGAGAACACCTTTGCAACCTGTGACTGGCAAGTGAACACGGGCCACGAGGTGATCGCGATTCATGGCCATGAATTCGACCCTTTCTGGCACAGCCACGCCCCGCCGGGGGTACAGGTGACGGCCTGCCCTGAGATGTTCTACCCGGTTGCGCCCCTGCAGGATATGCGCGCTATGCAGGCATTGGCGCGAATGTTGCACCGGCTGAAGCCGGATGTCGTCCATACACATCAAAGCAAGGCGGGTATCCTCGGGCGCCTGGCCGCCCGCGTTGTTCCCGATGCGGTGGTGGTGCACAGTATCCACATCGTGCCTTTTGAGGGGGTTAGTCCCCTGCGCCGGTCCGTCTATCTTGCGGCCGAACGCTGGGCCTGTCGGCATACGGATCTCTTCATCGGTGTCAGCGATGCGGTGGGCCGGGCCTATATCACGGCAGGCGCCGCTTTGCCCCAGCAGGTGCATACGGTGCGATCGGGTATGGACCTGTCCGCT
The DNA here is from genome assembly GCA_963691795.1 of Roseovarius sp. GTDB lineage: Bacteria > Pseudomonadota > Alphaproteobacteria > Rhodobacterales > Rhodobacteraceae > Roseovarius. Next base: position 684,920 of record OY829373.1, on the reverse strand, counting down.
TTCAGGTATGCGCAGCCCCCTTCTGACTGGCAGTTATTGACTGGCCAAATCGGGTGCGGTGACAGACCTCCTGTCGTGCTGATGCTTGCCTCGTTCGAACGGCGCAAGGGCCATGCCGCGTTTCTAAAAGCGCTGGCGGCAGCGGATTTGCCGGAGTTTCGGTTGCTTCTGGCGGGTACCGGTCCGGAGGAGGAGAGCGTCCGACGGCTCTGCTTTGCACTCGGGTTGGGAAATTGCGTGCATTTTTGTGGACATCGGCCTGATCCAGGGGCGCTTCTGGCGCTGGCAGATCTGTCGGTACTGACCTCTGAACGAGAGGGGCTGCCTAGGGTTGCAGTCCAGTCGATGGCGGCTGGGTGCCCTATGGTGATCAGTCACCTGGCCGGTGTCGAAGAGGTGATTTGTGATGGGGTGAATGGTTCCGTCACCGCGGCATGTGATGTGGGGGCGGCTGTGGCGGAAATTGGTGCCCTGCTGCGTGATCCGGCACGGTTGCGGCAGCTTCGGGACGGGGCGCAGCGCACGGATGTCTCCGATTGGTCGCTCGAGACATTGGGCGCGCGGACGACGGCGCTTTACACAGTAGCAAGCGCCAATGGATTGGGGCAGGACAGTTTGGCGGCATGACGCTTTACATCAATGCCCGGTTTCTCACGCAGGCCATCTCGGGCGTACAACGCTATGCACATGAGCTGTTGCGCGCGATGGATGAGATATTGGCCGATGATTCCTCGCTTTGCGCTGAGGTTGGACCGGTGGTGGCGCTGGCACCCGATGGTGTGGTTTGGCCCAACTGGCAGGTGATCAAGTCGCGCACGGTTCCGGGCCGTGCCGGGCATCTGTGGGAACAGACCCACCTCTTGCGCGCCAGTCGGGATGGTGTCCTGATCTCTTTGGGAAACGGCGGCCCGCTTGGGCATCCCCGTCAGGTTCTCACGCTGCATGACGCCAACATCTATGAGATCCCGCAGGCATTTTCGCCCTGCTACCGGATGCTTCATAAGGCGTTGCGCCCCGCCCTGGCCCGGCAGGCGGCGGGGTTGGTGACGGTCAGCCATTTCTCTGCACAGGCGCTTGGGCGCCACCTTGGGATTGATCCGGCGCGGTTTGAAATCATACCTAACAGCGCTGCCCATATCCTTAGGCAACTGCCCCACCCGCATGTCCTTCGCCTGCTTGGCCTACGCAAGGGCGGTTACTTGCTCAGTGTGGGCAATCAGAGCCCCAACAAAAACATCAGCCACTTGATTGCGGAACACCAGATGGCCGGGTCGGATGTGCCCCCACTCGTCATTGCAGGTGGCGTGCCGCGCAGCCTTGTGCCGGCCGCGGTTCACGACAGAGAGCGGGTCCGCTGTTTGGGCAGGGTGGAAGATACCGTTTTGCGTGCGCTCTATGATGGGGCGGCAGGGTTTGTGTTCCCCTCGCTATACGAGGGTTTCGGCATTCCGCCGCTTGAGGCGATGCAGCTTGGCATCCCAGTTCTGGCGGCGCGCCGGGCCGTTATGCCAGAGGTTCTAGGCGATGCGCCGATCTGGTTTGACCCTGAGCGCAAGGGTGATCTTGCCGCCGCCCTTGTCAGTTTTTCGACAAGCACCGAGGCGCAGCGCAATGCACTCTCACTGGCAGGTCTGGAACGGGCAGGGCTATTTTCATGGACGGGCAGTGCGCAGACGCTTTTGTCTGTGGCCCGGCGCGCTGGATCGCAAAGTGACGCGTTGGACCCTGCGGAACTTCGCCCTGCATCTGGGACATAGCAGGGCCACCCCCTTATTTGCCGGTGGGCCAAAGCACGACAAATACTGTCCGCACCAGAAGGATCAGATCCAGCATAACCGTCATGTCTCGCGCATATTCCCCGTCAAGGGTAATGCGCTGTCGATAGCACCCATTAGATCGGCCAAGCACCTGCCACAGGCCGGTGATCCCCGGCCGCAAGGAGAGATAGGCCTGCGTCATATTCCCATAGCGAGAGAGTTCGGCCCGTGTGATGGGGCGGGGGCCGACAAGGCTCATCTCGCCGCGCAGGACGTTCCAGATCTGCGGTAATTCATCAAGGCTGGTGCGGCGCAGAAAGCGCCCCATGCGGGTGATACGGGGGTCGGAATCCAGCTTCTGCGTCCGCGCCCATTGATCTGCGGCTATGGGGTTTTCGGCCAGGTAACTCTCTAGCTGCAGATCGGCGTCGGCCACCATGGTGCGCACCTTCCAGCAGCGAAAGACCCGGCCATCACGGCCGATGCGTTCATGGCAGAAAAAACCGGCATGCCCATCAAGGCGCGCCATGGCCCAGGCAAGGGCAATGAGGGGCAGGGCAAGGGGCAGAAGTACCATGCACATTGCAAGGTCAAGGCACCGTTTGCCTGAGGCGGCATAAGTCAGCAAGGGTGTTACGGCCGCAGGGGTTGTGCGGTTCGTATGGTAGTCCAGTTGGGCCATGTATGGCTCCGATCGCGTGATCCCACCCACACGAAACGGTAACGCCTTGCTATCCTAGGCTTGGTTAATAGTTGGTAAATCAGGCCCTAAGAAACTGTTGCCTCAGCACTGGCTCACTTGGTTTGGACATGGCTGCCGGGGACTGTGCGCTTTTCTTTAATGCTGTCGAAGGCACTAAACGCCTTCGAGGCCTGCCCTAATGCTTCATCCCCCGTGAACTGATCTGGCTCAGGATCATTCCGTTGATATGCAGGTTTGATGTGTGGAATAGACGCAGTGCTTCCTCGACCTGTGAAAGGGGTGTGCTGTTCCAACGCACGGTAAATAGCACCGCATCGGCCTGGTGTGCCAAAATGCGCGCATCTGGGGTTGTCAGCGCTGAGGGCGTGTCGATGAGGATCACGTCATAGATTTCGCGCAACCCTCTGAGAAGCTCTGCAAACTGGTCCGAGGCAAAAAGATCAGCTGCCATGACGCCCGAGGCTCCGTTGGTCAGGATATCGCCATCGAACCCTTCGGCACGGCTTGTAGCATCGCCCAGCTCAACCTCTCCCTGAAAAAGGGGCAGAAGACCGCAGCCCTGCGCCTGACCAAAATACTGACTGAGCGACTGGCTGCGCGTGTCGCCATCCAACAGCAGAACTGATTTCCCAAGACTGGCAAGATTTTGTCCAAGTGCGATGGCGTTTGTTGTTTTGCCTTCTCCTGGCACAGACGAGGTAAAGACAATGACCTGTGGCGATGGATTGCTTCTTGAGAGTAGAAGTGAGGTGCGCAGGTTGCGAATAGCCTCTGCCACAGGAGAGAGAGGCGTATCACGTAAATAGGTCAGCACGTCCCCCCGCGCATGGACAGGCATGGCCGGGATCTGACCCATCACGGTGCAGTCGGTTAGGCGTTCCAGCTCTGCCGCAGAGCGGATACCGGTGTTCCGCAGTTCCCGCAGCAGAACAACACCTGCGCCGATGACCAGCCCGAGGATGAGGGACATACCGACGATCAGGGACGTTCTGGGAGAGGAGGGCGTGCCTGCCACTACGGCGGCGGACAAAACCCGGCTGTCGGGTTGTTGCACGCCCTGCTGTGCCGCGGTTTCCTTCAGGCGGGTGAGGAAATGTTCATAAAGGAGGCGTGTCGCCTCTGCCTCTCGGGTCAACTGTTGCAGGTGGATCAGGTCTTGGCCCTGTTGCTCGACGCGTCTAGCCAGATCAGCCTCTGAGCCTTGCAGGGTGCCAAGTTGCTGTCCCGTCTTGACCAGATCAGTTTCAGTTTCAATCAGCAAAATCTGTATCCGTGCATCGAAATTTCGCCGCGTTGTTGTGTCTTGGTTTAAGCGTGGCAGCAGGGCATCGAGTTGGCGGTCCTTGGCGATCGCAGCCTGTTCAGCGCGATTGTTGGACCCTACCAGTCCTTCGCGCCGTACCTCCAGCGTGGCCTGTTTTTTACGTGTGTTTTCGATCCGATCCCGCAGGTCCTTGATTTGACGTTCCAGCGCGGTCAGCGCCTCGACTGAAACAAGTTCTGTCGAGGCGCTGAAGGCTTTGACGGCTTCCTCGGCTAGTTCCAATTCGATCTGTAACTCCGCTACCCGGTCGCTGAGCCAACTTGTCGCCTGTTCGTTTGCCTCATGTTTTGCGTCAATTTGGTCTTGGATGTATTGGTTTACCACAGCATCTGCGATCTCTTTGGATTTGAGCGCATCGGTGGTTTCTGCCGTTACTTCGAACACGTAGCTTTGGCGGACATTGCGAACGGAAAGCTTACCCAAAAGTGCGGTGATCACGCGATCGCGGGTTTGATCCGTAAAAGTGAGGGTATTATTGGCAGTCTTGGCTGGTACGCCTGACATCAGGCTTTCTAGCTCGGTTTGCGTTTGGTTGTTCAGTCCTGAACTACGCAGGGCGCTGTTGAACTCTGGATCTTTGGCAAGGCCTAGTCGGTCGACAACCTGGCCCAGTAGGACACGGGACTGGAATACTTGAACCTCTGAATTGATCTCGGACGTGTCACCCGTCAGGCCTGAGACGATGCTTTCCAGCCCAGCCACGTGATCTTGCTGTGTGTCAAGCATGACTACAGCGGTCGACGTGTAAAGCGGGGTTGTTCTGATAAATGCGTGGTGGGCACCCAACAGGACGGCTAGAATGGTCGTGAACAGGATGATCCACTTGCCGCGCCACAGCGTTGCTAGAACAGTGTCGAGACCGGGTGCGCCGTCGCCAGTGTCGATAATAAGCTGCGGTGTCGCGGGAACCGCCTGGACAAGGTGCAGTCTGCTGTTCCCTGGAATGTCCGTCACGTGCGTACCTTAGGGTATTAACATCTATAACGAGCAGCTAATATCATGAATACAACCTTGGGTAAATCATAGATCGTGCGCAACATACCCGAATATACACAACGCCCTGGACTAGACCTGAGGCCTGTGCCTTCAAAAGCGTGAGGAACCGGGTCAAGCCGGTGGCGGGTGTCAGAGTTTGTTGACTGGTATTTTCAGCATCATGTTGCCTGCTTCATCAGTAGGCACCTCCCCAGCGCGCATGTTCACCTGAAGGGACGGGATAATCAGCTTGGGCATGGCCAGTTGTGCGTCGCGTTCAGTGCGGAAGCGGATGAAATCGTCCCGTGACTTGCCGTCGCCAACGTGGATGTTTTTCGCCTTCTGGTCGCGCACCGTGGTTTCCCAAGATATCGCCCGCCCACCGGGGCCATAGTCGTGGCAGATGAAAAGCCGGGTTTCATCAGGCATGCTCAGCACGCGCTGGATGGAATCGTAAAGCTCCCCCGCGTCACCGCCGGGGAAATCGGCACGGGCCGATCCGCCATCAGGCATGAAAAGCGTATCCCCCACGAAAGCGGCATCGCCCATAACATGCACCATGCAGGCCGGGGTATGGCCGGGGGTGTGCATCGCGAAGCAGGCCATGTTGCCCACGGTATAGGTGTCACCATCCTCGAACAGCGTGTCGAATTGCGACCCGTCGCGCTGAAACTCCGTGCCTTCGTTGAAGATCTTGCCGAACGTGTCCTGCACCTCCATGATCTTCTGCCCGATGCCCAGCTTGCCGCCCAATTCATCCTGCACGTAAGGCGCGCCCGAAAGGTGGTCGGCATGGACGTGGGTTTCGATGATCCATTCCAGTTTCAGGTCGTTCTCGCGGATGAAATCCACCATGCCGGTGGAGCCATCGTAGGTCAGCCGCCCGGCGGCCTGGTCGAACTCCATCACCGCGTCGATCACCGCGCAAGCGGGGCTGGTCGGGTCCTTCACCACGTAGCTGATCGTGTTCGACTGCTCATCGAAAAAGGCGGTGACTTCGGGTTTGGTGTTCAAGTCCACATTCGGCAGGGTCATGGCGCGCCTCGCTGTTGGGTTGGTTTCATAATGAAGCCTGCCTGCCCCGGATCAAGAAAAATTGTTCCGGTTTGAAGTGCCTGAATGGGAATCTTTCCCCGCCGACGGCCGCCCGACTTTGAAAACACGGGGCGGAGTGCCATGTATTCCATTGACCTTGTAACCCTGAGAAGGACGCGCCCGATGACTTACAAGAAAACGGATGAAGCGATCTCCAAGCTGACACCGATCCAGTACCACGTGACCCAGCAGTCCGGCACCGAACGCCCCTACACGGGGGAGTATGACGGCCACAAAGAGCCTGGGATTTATGTCGACATCGTCACGGGCGAGCCGCTTTTCGCCTCGGCCGACAAGTTTGACAGCGGCTGTGGCTGGCCCAGCTTCACCAAGCCTATTGTGGATGCCCATGTGACCGAACACCGGGATGCCACGCTTGGCATGGTCCGGACCGAGGTGCGGTCAAAATATGGTGACAGCCACCTAGGTCACGTCTTTCCCGATGGACCGAGGGATCGCGGCGGGCTACGTTATTGCATTAATTCCGCCTCGCTCCGGTTCGTGCATCGTGACGATATGGAAGCCGAGGGGTATGGTGAGTTTTTGAACCAGGTGGAGGGTGTCGCATGAGCGAAGATCGCGCTGTATTGGCCGGAGGCTGTTTCTGGGGCATGGAAGAGTTGATCCGCAAGCTGCCGGGCGTGAAGTCCACGCGGGTCGGCTATACCGGCGGGGACGTGCCTAATGCGACTTACCGCAACCACGGCACCCATGCCGAGGGGTTGGAGGTGATCTATGACCCCACCCAGATCACCTATCGCCGCCTGCTTGAGGTGTTTTTCCAGATCCACGATCCGACCACGCTGAATCGGCAGGGCAATGATGTGGGCATGTCCTATCGTTCTGCCATCTACTACGCGGATGAGGATCAGAAAGCGGTTGCCCTGGATACCATCGCGGATGTCGAGGCCAGCGGCCTCTGGCCCGGCAAGGTGGTGACGGAAGTGGAGCCGGTGGGCGATTTCTGGGAAGCGGAGCCGGAGCATCAGGATTATCTGCAACGGTTCCCGGGTGGTTACACCTGCCACTTCCCGCGCCAGCACTGGGTTTTGCCAAAGCGTGACGCGGCAGAATAGTACCCTGACCGAGATCGGGTTCGGGGGCGGCTGCCACTGGCGCACTGAGGCGGTGTTTGCTGCGTTGGCGGGCGTTGCGCGGGTGAATCAGGGGTTCATCCGCTCCCACGCCCCGGACGATGGCTGGTCAGAGGCGGTGCGGATCGCGTTTGAACCCGCAGCAATCCCGCTTTCCGTTCTGACTGAAATTCACTTGCGCACCCATGCCAGCACTTCAAACCACAAGATGCGCGGCAAGTATCGCAGCGCGGTTTATGTGACGTCCGAAGGGCAGGCGGACGAGGTTCGGGATATTCTGGCAAGTTTGCAAAGCCAGTTCGATGCCCCCCTTATGACGCGAGTCCTGCCGGATCTGGGGTTCAAGGCGTCGGATGACCGGCTTCAGCGGTATTTCGAGAAGAACGCGGATGGGCCGTTTTGTAGCCGGTACGTGGACCCGAAGCTGGATTTATTGCAAGTGGACTTCAGAAGACACCTTCGCAAGTGAGAGACTAGGAGTGAGAGCCTAGGATTGCATCACGCGCTTCGCGCTTTTGGCAGATTCGATAGCACTCGATCGCCAGGTCCACGCCCTAAAAACCCGCTATTTTAGGTGATCAGCAAGTTCTTGTTTGAGGGGTTGGTGGAAAACGGAACATCAAGGTCATTCTGTACTATAGCTTGTTGTTCGCACAAGGTTCGGCGATCAAATCGGTTTTTAAAAGTTGAAGGTGCTTGGAGGCGATAACAGTCTCCTTTTTGATCCAGACCCGGTCCGCACCGTTTTTTGGCTCTTGCGGCAAGCTCTGCTTTTCGATCGTCTCGGGTGCAACGATTTCAGTTGACCCAAGTGTCAGGGTGTCTAGGCTTTGGAATCGGATTTGCTGACGCGCCGTTGGTTACAGCATGGAGTCGGAGACAGCTTTTAAACGTGCTATACCACATTAGTGGAAGGCGGAGACGATACTGCTTTGAATTGATCGTGGAGAAACCACGACGTTACACGACGGAGAGAAGATTTTGGCCGAAACGCAAAACAGCGACGCGTTCGTGGTATTTGAGCGCGTTCAAAAAAGCTATGACGGCGAAACTCTGGTCGTAAAAGACCTGAATCTGAAGATGCCGAAAGGTGAGTTTCTGACTATGCTTGGGCCGTCGGGTTCTGGCAAAACAACTTGCCTGATGATGCTGGCCGGGTTTGAGACAGCGACGCATGGGAAAATCATGCTTGACGGCGTGTCGATTAACAATATCCCGCCGCACAAGCGCGGGATCGGCATGGTATTCCAAAACTACGCTCTGTTTCCCCATATGACGATTGCCGAAAATCTCTCCTTCCCTCTTGAGGTGCGCAGGATGGGTAAATCTGAGCGCGAGCAAAAAGTGAAGCGCGCGCTTGACATGGTAGAGATGGGGGCCTTTGGTGGTCGCCGTCCCTCGCAGCTTTCGGGTGGGCAGCAGCAGCGCGTGGCATTAGCCCGCGCCCTAGTATTTGAACCCGAACTGGTTTTGATGGACGAACCGCTTGGCGCCCTTGATAAGCAACTGCGTGAGAAGATGCAGTTCGAGATCACCCACTTGGCGCATAACTTGGGCATCACAACCGTTTATGTAACCCACGACCAGACAGAAGCTCTGACCATGTCAGACCGGGTTGCCGTATTCGATGATGGCCGTATTCAGCAGATCGACCCGCCAGACACCCTGTATGAAAGCCCGCAAAACAGCTTCGTGGCGCAGTTCATTGGCGAGAACAACACGCTTGAGGGTACCGTCAAGGAGGTCAATGGTGAGACTGCGATCGTCCAGCTTGACGATGGAGAGCTGATTGACTGCAAGCCTGTTAATGTCAGCCAGCCTGGTGAGCGTACGCTGGTCTCAATCAGGCCTGAGCGAGTTGAATTCAACAAGGACCGCCTGCAGGAAGGCACGCACATGGTGAAGGCCGAAGTGCTGGAGTTTATCTATATGGGCGATGTGTTCCGCACGCGGCTGCGCGTGGCTGGAAATGACAATTTTATAATCAAATCGCGGAATGCCCCGGACCAGGTACGCCTGAAGCCGGGTGAGCAGATCGAGATTGGCTGGATGCCAGAGGATTGCCGCGCGCTTGATGCCTGATAGTTCGAAATTTCTCGCCCTTGAGGGCGAGAATACTCAGTGGCTTCAATATTTCACCCGTGGGTTGAGGCCGAAATTCACAAAAGCGGGTAAGATAAGGGAGATTAGAATGAAAATGACTAAAACACTTCTGGCCTCGACCGCAGTGGCGGCGATTGCCGGCAGCGCAATGGCCCAGGAAATGACCATTGTGTCCTGGGGCGGTGCTTACACCAAGTCGCAGCAACGCGCCTATCATGAGCCCTATTCTGAAAAGACTGGTGTCACCATCATCAATGATGACAGCGCTGCCGAGGCCGTGGCCAAGCTGCGTGCGATGAACGAAGCGGGCAACGTGACATGGGACGTGGTTGATGTGGTTGCTGCCGATGCGATCCGTCTTTGTGATGAAGGCCTCGCGATGGAAATCGACCCTGATGTACATCTTGCCGCTGCGCCTGATGGTACGCCCGCATCTGAAGATTTTGGCGACTTGCTGGTCAGCGACTGCTTCATTCCTCAGATCGTGTACTCGACCACGTTTGGTTACCGCACTGATCTTGTTGGTGACACTGCGCCAACAGATGTTTGTGCCGTGTTTGACACCGAAGCCTACCCTGGCAAGCGGTCTCTCGAAAAGCGCCCGATCAACAATATGGAATGGGCTCTGATTTGTGATGGTGTTGCGTTTGAAGATGTGTATGACGTTCTTGAAACCTCCGAAGGTCAGGACCAGGCGCTTGCCAAGCTGGACACCATTAAGGACGATGTGATCTGGTGGTCAGCCGGTGCTGATACGCCCCAGCTTCTGGCTGATGGCGAAATCATCATGGGCTCAACATATAACGGTCGCCTGTTCAGCCTAATTGAAGAGCAGAACCAGCCTGTTGCCATGCTCTGGGACGCGCAGGTGTTTGACCTTGACGGTTGGATCATCCCGACTGGCTTGAGCGAAGAGCGTACTAAGCAGGCTTTGGACTACGCGTTCTTTGCAACCGATACACAACGCCTTGCTGATCAGGCCAAGTACATTTCCTACGGCCCGGCTCGTGCTTCTTCGGCGCCGCTGGTTGGAAAGCATGCTGACCTCGGTATCGAAATGTCACCCCACATGCCGACTGATCCAGAAAACGCAAAGCGGACGTTCCTCTACAACTATGAGTTCTGGGCGGACTACCGTGATGACATCGACGCCAAATTCCAGGCGTGGCTGGCTCAATAATCCGGTTTGAACGACAGGGAAGGGCGGTGATCGCCCTTCCCCTTGCGCAATGATCTCTGCTCGAACAGAGGCATTGATTGAAGTAGGGACAAAAATATGAGCGATGCAACTCAGACCGGGCCAATGCTGGCGGCAGATGGCACACCGCTGAAGCAGAGCCTTGCCAGGTCGCTGAGAAATCAGAAGCTGCGTGCCTTAGCGCTCATCGCTCCCCTTCTTATATTCGTCCTGATTTCCTTCGTTCTCCCGATTGCCAACATGCTTTTCAAATCGGTGGAGAACGACATCGTGATCAATACCATTCCTCTGACCGTCGAAGCCCTTCAGGATTGGGATGTGGCAACTGGTGAGTTGCCGGATGAAGAGGTTTATGCCGCGTTCGTCTCCGACATGGTGGTGGCGATCGAGGCCAAGCAGCATACAAGGCTTGGCACGCGCCTGAACTACGAACAAACTGGTATGTCGTCGCTTTTCCGAAAGTCGGGGCGCAAGATTAAACGGCTGGACCCCGAGACGGATGGGCCCTTCAAGGAAACGCTGATTGATATTGATGATGACTGGGGAGAGGTGCAAACCTGGGCCACGATCAAGACGCATTCGGTGCAGATCACCAACGGATATTTCCTGAACGCGGTGGATATGCAGCGCACGCCCGATGGCGTTCAGGCGCAGCCGGACGACAAGAAGATCCTGATCAAGCTGTTTGTCCGCACCTTGATCATGTCCCTTATCATTACAGGGTCATGTATCCTGCTGGGCTATCCCGTTGCCTGGATCATCGCCAACCTGCCCGCACGCACGGGTAACCTGTTGCTGATCCTTGTTCTCTTGCCCTTCTGGACGTCACTTCTGGTGCGGACATCCGCCTGGAAGGTCATGTTGCAACAGCAAGGCGTGATCAACGAGGTGCTGGTGTGGCTTGGCATGGTCGCGGATGATGCACGGCTTGTGATGATCAACAACCAGTTCGGCACGATTGTTGCGATGACGCACATCCTTCTGCCTTTCATGATCCTACCGATGTATTCAGTGATGCAGACGATCAACCCCAGCTACCTGCGCGCGGCCAAGTCGCTTGGGGCCACCAATTGGACAGCCTTCTGGAGGGTCTATTTCCCGCAATCAGTACCTGGAATTGGTGCGGGGTCGATCCTCGTTTTCATTTTGGCCATTGGATATTACATCACGCCCGAAATTGTGGGTGGCACCAAGGGTGTCTTTATTTCGAACCGGATTGCGTATCATATTTCCAGTTCGCTCAACTGGGGTCTTGCGGCCGCGCTTGGGACGATCCTACTGGCGGCGGTTTTGATCCTATACTGGGCCTATGACAAGATCGTTGGCATCGACAACGTGAAGCTGGGGTAAGCAAAATGGCAACGTATAAACTTACCCATGTCGAGAAAAAGCCGATGTCGTTCACGCTGCCAGTGCTGGCCGCGGCCGGGGCGATCGCCGGCTTCCTTGTCGGAACGGCAAATGGCGCAAGCCTGATGGGTCTGGCCATCGGTGCCGCCACGCTTGCCGTGATTGGTTTCATCTGCATGAACATCCTGGGAGACGCGCAGGAAAAGCTGGCACGAATTGCGATCTTCGTCCTATTCGTCGCCACCGGTTACGTCCTCGGTGGTGTTGCCGCCGCTGTCGTGGGAGTCATCTTCGGGGCCTTTTTCCAGTGGTTTGTCTACTGGATCGGGCAGGGCCGGTACCGCGCGAGACTAGTGCCCTATCTGACGCCCGGACAAGTGCTATGGCACTTCGGATTCCGCGTGATCTGTGGCGCGATTTTTACGTCTCTGATCACGCCGATCCTCGTCGTTCTCCCGCTGAGTTTCAACGCACAGGACTTCTTTACCTTCACGCCGGAAATGCTGCGGTTCGAGGCGGAAGGGTATTCTCTGAAGCACTATGAGGACTTCTTCACCAACAACGAGTGGCAGCGGTCCTTCAAGAATTCTTTGATCATTGCGCCGATTGCGACGATCATCTCTGTTTCCCTAGGCACCTTAGCCGCCATTGGCCTTAGCCAGAGCCATGTGCCCGGCCGCCGCGCCATCATGGCGGTTCTGATTTCCCCGATGATCGTGCCGCTAATCATCTCGGCCACAGGTATGTTCTTCTTCTATTCTCAGATTGGTCTTTTCCTTGAGAACACGGTGGGCATGAACAAGAATACGGTAGGCTATATAAAGGTAATCCTGGCGCACGCTGTTCTGGGTATTCCCTTCGTGATCATCACCGTGACGGCCACGCTTGTGGGCTTTGACCGGTCGCTGACGCGGGCGGCGGCGAATATGGGCGCTGGGCCTGTGACCACGTTTTTCCGGGTGCAGATGCCGCTGATCATGCCGGGTGTGATCTCGGGCGGGTTGTTTGCCTTCATCACCTCATTTGACGAGGTGGTCGTTGTGCTGTTCGTTGGGTCAGCCAGCCAGAAAACACTGCCATGGCAGATGTTCACAGGTTTGCGCGAACAGATCTCTCCCACCATTCTAGCGGTCGCGACGATCCTTGTGACGATGTCCATCCTGCTGCTTCTGACGGTTGAGCTGTTACGCCGCCGGTCAGAGCGGCTTCGGGGGATGTCGCCCGGCTGATCAAGAAGCGGCATCGAAATCTCTTAACGAATGCGCTTCTGCGTGTGATCAGGAAGGGCGCACGAATACGGGCTTTTCGGGGGTAGACAGGTCTTCGCGGTAGGCATAGCTGCCCGTGTCAAACTCTGTTATAGCAGCCGGGTCCGTCAGACGGCGTTGGATGATAAACCGTGCCATCGCCCCACGGGCTTGCTTGGCGTAGAAACTGACCACTTTGGGGCCTGCTGGTTTGTCTTCCATGAAGACTGGCGTGATCACGTCCAGATCAAGTGCATCCTGTGTCACTGCGCCAAAGTATTCTTGGCTGGCGCAGTTGATCAGGGTCTTGGTGCCGACGGCGCCCGCATCGGCATTCAAGGCCTCGGCAATCTTGCTTCCCCAGAATTCATAAAGGGATTTCGCCGTACCGGTTTTAAGGCGGCTGCCCATTTCTAACCGGTAAGGCTCAATTTCGTCGAGAGGGCGCAGCAGCCCGTACAGCCCGGAAAGGATGCGCAGGTGGTTTTGGGCCCATGCTATCTCATCGCTCTCTAATGATCGCGCCTCGAGCCCCACATAGGTGTCGCCCGCAAAGGCCAGTGCTGCCGCTTGACGGTCCATCTTGCCAAACGCGCTGAACCGATCTCGGTTGAGATTGGCGAGGTTTTCACTGATCCCCATGAGCTTTTGCAGCGCCTCCGATGACAGCCCACGTGCTGTGTCAACCAAGGCAGATGTTTCGTCCGGAAAGCGGGGCTTGGTTTCCGCAGTCGCGTTGCCTGGGGACATATCCATCTTCTTGGCGGGGGACAGAACAATCAACATGGTGAAATCCTTTCAAAGGGTTCGATCAGATTTAGTCCGCCATTTGCAGCACGTCCAGAAAGGCTGCGCCAAAGCGGTCATTTCGCCGCTCTCCCAACAGCCGCGCCATGTCCTGCGGGTCCCGGGGTCTGGTCTGGGCAACGCGCGCCACAAGCGAGGCCGAGCAGCTGAGCGGTTTTTCCAGCCCGTCAATCCCGTTGGACAGGTCCGATTGCACAGCCATCAGTCGGTCATATAGCTCCCCCTCTGACCGCCCGGCGAGTTTTCGGCGGGAGGGGTGTAGGGTGTCCACTGCACCATTGATCACCTCAAGGAAGGTCTGGCCATATTGTTCCAGCTTCTTGGCCCCCACACCGGTGATCCCCGCCATCTGGTCCAGCGTGGCGGGCCGTGTCTGGGCCATTTCGATCAAGGTGCGGTCGTTGAAGACGATGTAGGCGGGCAGGTTCGCCGCCTCCGCCAGCGCGCGGCGTTTCGCCTTGAGGGCCGAAAGCAGCGGTGCGTCCTCGTCCGAGACAAGGGCCTTCACTGCGGTGCGGGAGGCCATCTTGGCCATCATGTCGCGGCGCAGGCTGATCGTCTCCTCGCCCCTGAGCAGGGGGTGGGCCTTTTCCGTGACCCTGAGCGCGCCATGCCGTTCCGGGTCGGGCCGGACCAGATCATGACCCATCATCTGGCGGAACACACCCTGCCATGCGCGCTTGGTCATATCCTTGCCAACCCCAAAGGTGGGAAGGCTATCGTGACCCCGGTCGCGCACCCGGTCCGTCATGGTTCCGGTCAGCACGTCGATCAGGTGCCCCGCACCGAAATATTCGCCCGTGCGCAGGGCGGCTGAGAGGGCCTTTTGCACCGTCTGTGTAGCGTCATAAACATCTGGTGGCGTCGCGCAGACGTCGCAATTGTTGCAGGCCTCGGTTTCATCCCCAAAATAGGTGAGCAGGACCTGGCGGCGGCATTGCAGCGCCTCAGCCAGCCCCAGAAGCGCGTTGAGCCGACCGTGATCAGCCGCACGGCGTTCTGGCGGGGCGAGGCCTTCGTCAATCTGGCTGCGGCGCAGGCGGATGTCGTCGGCCCCGAAGAGTGTAAGTGTTTCCGCCGGGGCGCCATCCCGGCCCGCGCGACCAATTTCCTGGTAATACGCCTCGATCGACTTGGGCAGATCTGCGTGTACGACCCACCGGATGTCAGGCTTGTCAACGCCCATGCCGAAGGCCACCGTGGCCACGACGATCAGGCCGTCTTCGGCGTTGAATCGTGCCTCTACATGGCGGCGGGCGTCGGCTTCCATCCCGCCATGATAGGCGATTGCGTTGTGACCATCTTCGCGCAGGGCATGGGCGAGTGTTTCGGTTTTGGCGCGGGTGCCACAATAGACGATGCCCGACTGACCCTTACGTGCGGCAACAAAGCGGGTGACCTGCTGGCGCGGCTGGTTCTTTTCAGAAAAGGCGAGGTGGATGTTGGGCCGGTCAAACCCGTGCAGAAAGGTTTGCGGGGGTGTCCCGTCAAAGAGCTTTTCAATGATTTCTGCTCGTGTCTCGGCATCCGCTGTGGCTGTGAAGGCGGCGAGTGGCACGTTCAGTGCGCGGCGTAACTCGCCAATACGTAGGTAATCTGGCCGAAAATCATGCCCCCACTGTGAGACGCAGTGCGCCTCATCCACCGCGATCATTGTAACTTTGATCCGCCGTAGCATGCCAAGGGCTGAGCCCGCCGCAAGCCGTTCTGGTGCGATGTAAAGCAGCTTGAGTTTACCGTCTTCGAGGGCATCCCAGACTGCCTGCGTTTCTTCTTCAGTATTGCCAGAGGTCAGCGCGCCCGCTTCAACCCCAACAGCCCGCAACGCCCTTACCTGATCGCGCATGAGCGCAATCAGTGGGGAGATCACAACCGTGACGCCGTCGCGCATCAGGGCGGGAAGCTGGAAGCACAAGGACTTGCCGCCGCCCGTGGGCATGATGGCCAGTGTGTGACTGCCCTGCGCCACGGTATGCACGATTTCCTCCTGTCCCGGACGGAACTCAGCATAGCCAAAGACATCGTGCAAAAGCGTGGCAGCGCTGTGCATGGAAGACCTGTAAGAATTTAATCGACTGCTCTTACCGTCGAGTCTCTCACACTAAGATTCGGTAAACAAGTGCCAGAACTGCAAACGCAGGATCAGTAAAAGGCCGAGGCGTTGTTGATCAGGATGATCCGGATCGCATAGACGCCAACCAGGGCCACGAGAGGGGCCAGATCAATGCCTGACATGGGAGGAATGATCTTGCGTATTGGTTTGTAGATCGGCTCCAGCAAGCGGTTCAGACCGTACCAGATCTGCGCCACCAGTTGCTGATGCAGGTTGAGGACCTGGAAATTGATCAGCCAGCTCATGATTACCTGGATGATGATGAAGAACCAGACGATGTCCAAAATCAGCATCAGGATCTGAAAAAGCGATGTCATAGGCGTTTTCCTTTAGCTCGAGCCGCACAACACCTAGGCGTGTGTCGGCAAAAGCGCAAGCCTTACGCTAGGTTTGGGTTGACGTTGAAAGCTGGTCACGTCAACCGGGCATTGCTCTTTTCAGGATGTTTGCCATGTATCCCTTTATCCGACTGTTCTACCAGCTCTACCGCGTGAGGCGCATGCCCCGGATTGGCGTATTCGATCGGCATATCTCTCACCATTATTGTCTGCCATGGGACATTGATTTGTGGATGGAATTGAACAATGGCCGCACCCTAACACTGTATGATCTTTGCCGAGTGCCGATGGCAGTGCGGGCTGGGTTGGTCGAGCACATGAAGGCCAATAGCTGGGGCCTGACAGTGGCTGGGGTCAGCGTACGGTATCGTCGCCGGGTTCGGATGTTTGACCGGGTAGAAATGCATGCCCGCGTGTTGGGATGGGATGAGAAGTTTCTTTATCTTGAACAGTCAATGTGGAAGGCCAATGGCGATTGTGCGGGGCAGGGGTATTACCGCACTGCTGTGACTGACAGCGCCGGGATCGTTTCACCGCAGCGCGTGGCTGAGGCGATGGGGATCGACCCCACCTCTCCCCCATTGCCGGACGGGGTTGCGGCCTGGGCAAGGGCAGAGGATGCCCGGGCGTGGCCACCGTCGCGCGACTAGCCGCGGTTGGAGCGGGCTGTGCCTACGGGGTTTAGGTGTTTTTGACCAGAAAGAAGCAGTAGGGGCGCGCTGAAGAAATACTTGCCTGGGTTTGCGGCAACCTGTCTTATCCGTCTTATGGAGCGGGACGGGATTTAGTGATGGCGACGCGCAAGCGGATATGGGGTTGGTTCTTTTTTGACTGGGCCAGCCAGCCCTACAATACCCTTTTAATTACTTTCATTTTTGCGCCTTACATCAACGAGATCATAGGCGATGGGAGCGAGGCGCAGGCTATCTGGGGCTTCACTGTGGGCGCAGCTGGGATAGCGATTGCGTTCATGGCGCCGATCCTTGGTGCGGTGGCGGATACGTTTGGCAACCGGTTGCGTTGGGTTCTTGTTTTTTCAGTCTTCTATGTGCTTGGGGCCGCTGGGCTGTGGTGGGCCGTGCCGGTGGATTACAACCTGACTCTGGTTCTTTTGTGCTTTGCGCTTGGCCTTATGGGGATGGAGTTCGCTACGATTTTCACCAATTCTATCCTGCCTGATCTTGGCACACGTGAGGAGATTGGCCGCATCTCGGGCAAGGGTTGGGCCTTTGGATATCTTGGGGGACTGGTGTCGCTGATTCTGATGCTGGGGTTCTTTGCTGAAAGTGCTGCGACCGGGACAACCATGCTGGGCGGTGCGCCATTGTTCGGGCTGGACCCGGAGACGCGGGAGGGAACACGCTTTGTCGGGCCGTTCACGGCGATCTGGTATGTGATCTTCATCCTCCCTTTCTTCCTTTGGGTGCGTGATCCCAAACCTGTTGCCCCGCCGCGTGGCGCCTTGGGCACGGCGCTTGGGGGCTTGGTGGCGACCCTGATGGACCTGCCTAAGAACCCATCCCTTTTAGCCTATCTCGGGTCGTCGATGTTCTACCGCGATGCGCTGAACGGCATGTATTTCTTCGGCGGTATCTATGCCGCTGGCGTGCTGGAATGGAGCGTGATCGACACCGGTACTTTTGGCATCATCGCCATCGTGTCGGGTGCCTTGTTCGCCTGGTTAGGGGGGTATGCCGATGACGTGTTTGGCCCCAAGCCGGTGATCAAACTGTGCATCACGCTGCTGACGCTCTGCGCCATTTCCATCGTGTTCATCAGCCGGGATGCCGTGTTCGGCATGGAGGTCGCGCCGGGATCGCGACTGCCTGATATCGCGTTCTACGTCATCGGCGCGATCATCGGCGGCACCGGGGGTGTGCTGCAATCCGCGAGCCGGACAATGATGGTACGACAGGCCCATCCAGAGCGGATGACCGAAGCGTTTGGCCTTTATGCGCTGGCCGGTAAGGCCACAAGTTTCATCGCGCCGCTGACCATCGGCATCGTGACCGCGATCAGCGGCAGCCAGCAGGTTGGCATCTCTCCGTTGATAATCCTTTTCTTGATCGGGGCGATCCTGTTACGCTGGGTCAGGTCTGACGGGGATGCGAACCCATGAAACGGAAGTTCAAGATCGTCGTGCTGGCCTTGCTGCTGGCGGGGTGCGGGGCCTCTGCGCCAAGTGACGGGCAGGATGGGGTGAACCCGCTGGTGTCGACCCAGAACATCCCGGCGGCCATGCGCGGGATCGAGGCAAAACAGCTGTTTGGATCCAAGGCGCGCGCGTCGAACCAATCGCCCCTGCCGTTTGGCAGCTATGCCAAGGGCTGCATGTCGGGTGCCGCGCAACTGCCTGAGACGGGGCCGACATGGCAGGCCATGCGCCTGTCGCGCAACCGTAACTGGGGGCATCCCGAAACGATTGACTTCATTCAGAAACTGTCTGCTTTCGCGGCCACGCAGCCGGGATGGGAAGGGCTTTACATCGGGGATATCAGCCAGCCGCGTGGGGGGCCGATGCTGACGGGGCATCGCAGCCACCAGATCGGACTGGATGTTGATATCTGGATGCTACCGCCCAAGCGCCTGAACCTGAGCCGATCGGAACGCGAAAGCCTCTCCAGTATCTCTCTGCGTCGCGCCAATGGGGCGTTTACCAACGATAATTATACCCGTCAGCATCACGAGATTATCAAGGCTGCAGCCAAGGATCCACGTACAGCGCGGATCTTTGTTTTTCCAGGCGCTAAGGTGCGGATGTGTGAAGAGGAAACTGGGAATCGCGACTGGCTGCGAAAGGTTCGGCCCTGGTGGGGGCATCACTATCACTTCCATGTGCGGTTGTCCTGTCCGAATGGGGCTAAGAACTGCGTTAATCAGGCGGCCCCTCCGGTTGGTGATGGCTGCGCCGACGCGCAGGAATGGGTGAACAATATGCTGAACCCACCACCCCCGGACCCCACGGCCCCCCGACCAGCGCCGCGCCGTGAACTGACCATGGTGGATCTACCGGGCCAGTGCGTCTCGGTGCTTCAGTCGGAGTGAGCCCGGACCAGACGCGCCTGACAGGACGTGTTGGGTGGGCAGTTTAAGGTTCCAAACCTGGATCAAACCGATTAAACGCAGACCCCAACGCAAATAACGCGGGCAAATTCGACTATGAAAAAAGAATATCTCCTCGGCATAGTGGCGATGGCGTCCATTGTTGTTGCCTCCAACATTCTGGTTCAGTTTCTCTATGGACAGTGGCTGACCTGGGGGGCGTTCACCTATCCGCTGGCCTTTCTTGTCACCGACATTATGAACCGAGTTTACGGTCGTGACGCCGCACGGCGGGTGGTTTTGGCGGGATTCGGCGTTGGCCTGATCTGTTCCTTCATTGGTACCCAGATCATGGGCGAATTTGGCCCGCTCGTCACATTGCGCATTGCAATTGGGTCGGCCACTGCCTTCCTTACTGCGCAACTTCTGGACATTGCGATTTTCAACCGCCTGCGGGACGGCACATGGTGGCGGGCGCCTGTGGTGTCTTCGGTTGTGGGCAGCAGCGTGGATACCGCACTTTTCTTTACGATTGCTTTCTCCGCGGGCCTGACCTTTTTGGAACCTGCCAATGATGTCAGCTGGGCGGGGGAAATTCTTCCCCTTCTAGGTCATGGGCCCAATGCTCCACTTTGGGTATCGTTGGCCACGGCGGACTGGATGGTGAAGATGGGCCTGGCATTGCTCGCTTTGGTGCCATTCCGCATCATCGTGGGGTCCCTTACCCGTCAGACCACATGATTTTGTTTTGACAAATCGAAAAACTGTGCCACCATTCTTGTAACGTCAACATAGTGAAAGGAGGTGGTCCAGTGTCTATAGAGGTATTGGAGAGAGGTGTCGGAACAGTCAGGGAGGGTCTCGTCTAGGGCAGTCCTTAGGCGTTGCATCGCCATCTGATTGGTGCGCCTAACCGGCCACCTCCTCGAACTTCTAGAGGGCCGTCCCCATCGCGGGGCGGCCCTTTTGAGTTGCGAAAATTGCGCATCGGTATTGCGTCGGTATTCTGTCGGTATCGCGTCGGTGCAAAATCCCGGGTCAGGACGGTACCCAGCCATGCTTGTTGTCAACGATCAGATCACCATCGAGGATTGGGAACTGACAGAGCAGTTCATCCGTGCCTCCGGTCCCGGCGGGCAGAATGTGAACAAGGTCTCCACCGCTGTCGAGCTTCGGTTCGAGGCCGAGCGTTCCCCCAACCTGCCTGACCCGGTCAAACGCCGCCTCAAGCGGCTGGCGGGGCGGCGCTGGACCAATGAGGGGGCAATCATCCTACAGGTCGACACCACCCGCAGCCAGACCCGCAACCGCGCCCTGGCGCGGGAGCGGTTGGTAGAGCTGATCCGCAAGGCCTGTGAAAAACCCAAACCGCGTATCGCGACGCGTCCCACGCTTGGGTCCAAGAACCGGCGGTTGAAGGCCAAGAAGGTGCGGGGGGAAATCAAGGCAATGCGTGGCCGGGTGGAGCGCGAAGAATGACGGGAGCGACACGGCAGGGCGTGATGGTGACGCTGGCGGTCTCTCTGATGTTGACGACGCTGGGCTCGATCCACGCATTCTCGGTCTTTGTTGTACCGCTGGAGGATCAGTTCGGCGCCTCGCGCGGCTTGGTGAGCCTGACTTTCTCGCTTTCGCTGATCAGCCTCACGGTGGCGGTGCTATTGGGCCATAGGCTTTACGGCAGATGGTCGCCTGCGAAGTTCTTGTTGGGTGCGGCGTTACTGGCGGTGGCCGGGGTGGTGCTGGCCGCCCATGCGCCAAGCCTTGCGGTGGTTTGGCTGGGCTATTCTTTGTGTTTTGGCGGGGCTAACGGGTTGGTCTACGGGTTTGGAATGCAGATCGTTGCGCAGGCCAATCCCGGGAAGGAGGGGCTGGTCATGGGCACCGTGTCTGCCTTTTATGCGCTGGGTTCCGTACTGGCCCCGGCCCCGTTCGAGAGGTTGATTTCAATTGCTGGAAGCGGGGCGGCAATGCTGGGTTTAGCGGGGACCGTGGGGCTGGTGGGACTTATCGCGTCCTTTGTCATTGCCCGGACCGGCATGACCTATCGTGGCGAGGTGCAGACGCGTGCCGTGCAACCGGTGCCTGTGCAATGGCTCAGCCTGATGTGGCTCGGTTTTTTTGGTGGTGTCATGGCAGGGCTGATGGTGGTGGGCCATGCGTCTGGGATTGATGCGCTTTTCCGGCCCGGGGGGGCGGCCTGGGTGGCACCGGCTTTGCTGGCCTCTTGCAACCTCGTAGGATGCCTGGTTGGAGGGCGCGCCACGGACCTTTTACCGCCGCGCGTGGCGTTGATGGTGTTCCCACTTGTAACATTGCTGGCCCTGTTGGGTTTGGCGTTGATGGGTGGGGTGGGAAATGTACTCATTCTTATTGGCGTGATCGGGTTTGCCTATGGCGCTGCAATATCCGCCTATCCGCCTGTGATCGCCAAGGCGGTGGGGCCAGAGGCCAGTGCCAAGGTCTATGGCCGGGTGTTCACCGCCTGGGGGGCGGCCGGTTTGGTCGGGCCATGGCTGGCCGGTGCGCTGTTTGATGGGACGGGGGCCTATACCATGGCGCTTTACGTGGCGGCGGGAATGGCGGGTTTGTCGATGCTGGCGGTGTGGAACGTGTTTCGCGTCCGCGGTTGAAGGGTTCACCCGCGCCCCGAGCTTGACACGGGGCGGGTTGTCTTGGGGCGGGGACGAAATCTTTAAATGATTTCGGACTTATTCTTGAAAAGAATACGGGCGCGCGGCTCAGGCGGATTGCGATCCGAGTTCGGCCAGTGTCTTGAACCCCAACCCCCGATCCACCACAGCCTTCAGGAAGCGCCTAAGCTGATCATGGGAGGCCGCGAAGCTCGGCTTTCCCGCGCGGGGACGGATGTTGTGGCCGACGAACACACCTGTCCCGCCGGTTTCCACGATTTTGTCGAGGATTTCCCCCTGGGTGTCCCAGCCGGGAAAGGCCTCATGCTCAAAATCCAGGAAACCCACGCAATCCACGCCGTTATGCGCGCCCGGTTGGGAATAGATACGGTCCTCCCACGGGGCCTTGCTGGCCGAACGTGGCCCGTTGGTGCGGACGGTCTTGAATCGCTTGGCCACTTCTTCCCGGCTGCGCTTGGTCGAGGCATGGAACGGAAAGGCAAAGGTTTGGGCCGGAAACCCAAGCGCCCGGTGTTCGGCCACGCCCTTGTCGATCTCAAGCCGCAGCCAGCGGCGGATATGGTGGTTTTCAAGGTAAGACGTCACGTTCTGATGCGTGCGGCTGTGAAAGCCGATTTCGTGGCCGTCCTCCTGTAGCTTATGCAGCCCGTCGATCTGTTCGGGTGTGCCTTTCTGGAGGTTGGTCACGCAGAAGGTGGCACGCGCACCAAACTCCTCAAACAACGGGCGCGCCTGAAGCCATTTCAGCACGAAAAGGTCATCATAGGTCAGGCAGACGAAGCCCTTGCTCAAACCAGCACCTCTTGTGCTGCTTGCGCGCCGACGTCAAAGACGCGCTTGTAGCGGGCGATCTCCTCCGCAGGCCCCATGGCCTTGCGTGGGTTGTCGGAAAGTTTCACCGTCGGGCGGCCATTGGCGCTAACCGCCTTGCACACAAGGCTGAACGGGGCGAGGCGATCGCCCTCGGTCAGGTCGCGGAAATCGTTGGTTAGGAGTGTGCCCCAGCCAAACGATACGCGGCAACGGCCCGAGAACTGCTGGTGCAGTGCGATGATCTTTTCCTCGTCCAAGCCATCCGAAAAGATGACCAGCTTTTTAGTGGGATCTTCGCCACGCGCCTTCCACCAGTTAATCGCCGTCTCGGCCCCCTCTGTGGGGTCGCCGCTGTCGACACGGATACCGGTCCAGCCCGCGAGCCAGTCGGGCGCACGGTCGAGAAAGCCCTTGGTGCCATAGGTGTCAGGCAGGATGATGCGCAGGTTGCCGTCATGTTCGTCATGCCAGTCGGACAGAACCTCGTAGGGAGCCTGCGCCAGTGCCGCGTCGCTGTCGGCCAGTGCGGCATAGACCATGGGCAGCTCATGGGCGTTGGTGCCGATCGCCTCCAGATCGCGGTTCTTGGCGATGAGGCAGTTGGAGGTGCCCACGAATGTCTCCCCCAACCGTTCGGTCATGGCCTGCACGCACCAGTCCTGCCACAGAAACGAATGCCGCCGCCTTGTGCCGAAATCGGCGATGCGCAGCCCGTTGACCCCGCGCAGGCGTTCGATCTTTTCCCAAAGCTTGGTCATGGCGCGGGCATAGAGCACCTGAAGCTCGAACTTTCGCATGGTGTTGGTCACAGCACGGCCGCGTAGCTCCATCAGGACTGCAAGCGCGGGTATTTCCCAAAGCATCACCTCGGGCCAGTTGCCCTCGAAGGTCAGCTCATACTGGCCGTCGTGTTTTTCGAGGTGGTAGGGTGGCAGGCGCAGAGCCTCAAACCATTCCATGAATTCTGGCGTGAACATCTGGCGCTTGCCGTAAAAGGTGTTGCCGCGCAGCCATGTACTTTCTCCGCGCGAGAGTGAGAGTGAGCGAATGTGGTCAAGCTGTTCGCGTAGTTCCCCTTCGTCGACAAGGTCCGCCAGGCGGATATTGGTGCTGCGATTGATGAGCGAGAAAGTGACCTGTGTGTCCGGACTATTGCGGAACACGGATTGGCACATCAGTAGTTTGTAGAAATCGGTGTCGATGAGCGACCGCACGATTGGGTCGATCTTCCATTTGTGGTTCCAGACACGGGTGGCGATATCGACCATCGAAGGCTCCGCTGCGGGTTGCGTGGGACGTTAAAGCAAAGGGGCGGGACGGGCGCAAGGGAAACGGAGCGTCGCCCTCGCTGCGTTTCGCTTTCCAGGACTGCACCTTCGGAAGTATGGGTGAAATATGGAGGAAGGCATTTTTGCATGTTTTTTGGTCGTCGTCGTATGACCTGAGCCAGCTACGTGCCGTGTTCGTTAGGACGGATTTTTAGACGGCCATGCCAAGAGCCTTGGCCATGTAGAAGATATAGGTGTGTTAAAGGAATGCCCCTGCTTACCTTCTTTGAACCTTGATCCTTCTGGTGGGGCAGGCATTGTAATCAAAACCTGATCTTTTCTTCGGTTTCCTGGTATAATTGTACCCGGAGGAGATGCGATGGCGCAGCTTTACAGTTATTGGGTCAGACCTGAGGATATGGTGCGGTCAAAGGCATGGCGGCTGGGGTATGAGAGTTTCCGTCTGGGTAAGCCGCCGGATTACCTTGGCCCGAGGGCCAAGGCGCTCGCCTATGAATATGGGCGCCTGACGGCGGCCTATTTGCAGGGACAGGGGCATCATTTGCGGCGGGTGACCCCAACACGTCCGGTGAATGAGGCCTATGTCCTTGATCTGGCCGCGGCGCTTGAAAATGCAGCCTTTGCATCGGTTCGTCCTGTCCCTTTTTCTTGAGTCAATCTTGCCCTAGACCTGACTCAGGGCCTTTACCCGCCAAGACAAAATCAGGCCAGATTGTACCTGGTTTAAGTCCAGTATACCCTGCGTGCCATGTCGATTCCTGTGGAAACCTTCTTTCTGAGCTCTGACAGCACAGGCACGCTTCAGGCGCGGATTCAGCAGATGATTGCAGAGGGTATCTTGTCTGGGCGCTTCCAGAAGGGAGAAAAGCTGCCAAGTTCGCGCAAGCTTGCGCAGCATCTGGGGGTCAGCCGGATCACTGTGACGTTGGCCTACACGGAATTGCAGGCCTCTGAATACCTAGAGTCGCGTGACCGGTCGGGGTATTTCGTGTCGGCCAACGCGCCCGAGCCACCTCAGTTTGCCCCCAGCCAGCCGCGCGAGGACATGATTGACTGGTCCCGTGCGCTGGGTCGTCGTTTTGCGGACGGGACCCTGCCCAAAAAGCCCGAGGATTGGTCGAGCTATCGCTATCCGTTCATCTATGGCCAGACCGACCCAGCGCTGTTTGATCACGCGAATTGGCGGCAGTGCGCGTTGCGTGCGTTGGGGCAGAAGGATTTCCAGGCGCTGACCGCTGATTACTATGATCGCGATGATCCCAAGCTGATCGAGTTCGTGGCCCGTCACACCTTGCCACGGCGCGGCATCCTTGCCCGGCCAGAGGAGATTCTGATCACCATGGGCGCGCAGAATGCCCTTTGGCTGACGGCGCAGGTCCTCTTGACGCAGCGCCGTACCGCGGTGGCGGAGGACCCCTGTTACCACGGGCTGCGCAACATCCTGAACCAGACGCGCTGTCACCTAATGCCGGTGCAGGTCGATCGTGACGGGTTGCCCTGCACGGGCCTGCCGGACACGGCCGATGTGATTTTCACCACGCCAAGCCATCAATCCCCCACCAACGTCACCATGCCCCTATCGCGCCGGCAGGACCTTTTGGTGCGTGCGCGGGAGATGGAGGCGCTGATCGTCGAGGATGATTACGAGTTCGAGATGTCCTTTCTCAACGCACCGCTGCCTGCGCTCAAGTCGCTCGACCAGGATGGGCGGGTGATCTATATTGGCAGCTTTTCCAAGTCGATCTTTCCAGGGCTGCGGCTGGGTTACCTTGTTGGCCCTGAGCCTTTCATCGAGGAAGCTCGCGCGCTGCGCACCAGCGTGCTGCGCCACCCGCCGGGTCATGTGCAGCGCACTGCCGCGTATTTCTTGAGCCTTGGCCATTATGACAGTCTGATCCGCCGGATGGGCCAGATCTATGAGCGCCGTCGCTCTGTCATGGAAGAGGCGCTGGCCAGCCACGCCTTGGCTATCGAGGGCAAGGGCGTCTTTGGTGGAAGCTCTTTCTGGATGCGTGCGCCAGAGGGGGTGGACACAAGGGTGCTGGACCAGCGACTACGCGCCAAGAGTGTTGTGATCGAGCCGGGATATTCCTTTTTCCACGATGCGACTGCGCCGCAGGAGTTCTACCGCCTCGCCTATTCGTCGATCCCTAGCGAGCGTATTCCGATGGGGATTGCGCAACTGGCGGCCGAGGTGCAGGCGCTGGCAGGGTGAAACTGCTAACGCGTCTACCCCTTTGAACGAGGATTTTCACTTGGACGTTTTGTTGAGGGTATTTCGTTCTTCGAGAGTAACAGAATTCTACTATAACTGCGGCTATTTGGACAGTTTCTACAAAAAGTGAGACGAATTAGCTCATTGATTTGCCTGTCTGGGTCTATTTTAATCACCGAACTGGCCCTACTGAGGGCGCGCTTGCTTTCGTAATTTCGGTACAACACCGGACCACCGGTCTGCACCCATGTTCAGGAGAAAATCCATGCAAATGACCACTGAAGAAGCGTTTGTAAAAACCCTGCAAAAGCACGGCATTCAGCACGCGTTTGGAATCATCGGATCGGCCATGATGCCAATCTCTGACATTTTCCCCGATGCTGGTATCACTTTCTGGGATTGTGCCCATGAAGGCAGCGCTGGAATGATGGCCGATGGCTACACCCGCGCCACAGGCAAGATGTCGATGATGATCGCCCAGAACGGCCCCGGTATAACCAACTTCGTAACGGCCGTGAAAACCGCTTACTGGAATCACACCCCGCTTTTGCTGGTCACACCGCAGGCCGCCAACAAGACCATCGGTCAGGGTGGTTTCCAGGAAGTGGAGCAGATGAAGCTATTCGAAGACATGGTCGCCTATCAAGAAGAGGTCCGCGACCCTTCTCGCGTAGCGGAGGTTTTGACCCGTGTGATCAGCCAGGCCAAGCGTCTGTCCGGCCCTGCACAGCTGAACATTCCGCGAGACATGTGGACCCAGGTCATCGACATCGAGATCCCGGATCCGATCGAATTTGAGGCCTCTCCAGGTGGGGAATCATCCGTAGAGAAGGCGGCAGAGCTGTTGTCTTCGGCGAAAAACCCCGTAATCCTGAACGGTGCTGGTGTTGTTCTGGCCAAGGGTGGCATCGCGGCGTCCATGGCGTTGGCTGAACGTCTCGATGCGCCGGTTTGCGTGGGCTACCAACATAATGATGCGTTCCCCGGTTCACACCCGCTGTTTGCCGGTCCGTTGGGTTACAACGGCTCCAAGGCTGGTATGGAACTGATTAAAGAAGCTGATGTGGTTCTGGCGCTCGGCACTCGCTTGAACCCGTTCTCGACTTTGCCGGGTTACGGTATGGAGTACTGGCCTGTAGATGCCAAAATCATTCAGGTCGACATCAACCCTGACCGTATTGGCCTGACCAAGAAAGTTAGTGTCGGTATCGTGGGTGACGCCGCCAAGGTGGCACGCGGAATCCTTGGTAACCTGTCTGACACCGCTGGTGACGTAGGTCGCATAGAACGCAAGAATAAGATCGCCGAGACGAAATCCCGCTGGGCGCAGCAGCTGTCAAGCATGGATCACGAGGATGACGATCCCGGTACCACTTGGAACCAGCGTGCCCGTGCCGACAAGCCGGATTGGATGTCGCCGCGCATGGCGTGGCGTGCGATCCAGTCTGCGCTGCCGAAAGAGGCGATCATCTCTTCCGACATTGGCAACAACTGTGCCATCGGCAATGCCTATCCTTCGTTTGAAGAGGGTCGTAAGTATCTTGCTCCAGGACTTTTTGGCCCTTGTGGGTATGGCCTGCCCTCGATCGTGGGTGCCAAGATTGGCCAGCCAAATGTCCCGGTTGTGGGCTTTGCTGGTGATGGGGCCTTTGGGATCGCGGTAAACGAGTTGACGGCGATTGGCCGTGGTGAATGGCCCGCGATTACACAGATAGTGTTCCGAAACTACCAATGGGGAGCGGAAAAGCGGAA
Organism: Roseovarius sp.; assembly: GCA_963691795.1. Lineage (GTDB taxonomy): Bacteria > Pseudomonadota > Alphaproteobacteria > Rhodobacterales > Rhodobacteraceae > Roseovarius. Next base: position 657,051 of record OY829373.1, on the reverse strand, counting down.
CTCGACGCTTTGGTTTGATGATAACTTCGTGGGCACCGAGCTTGATACCGAAGTGTCTTATGCCGGGATCGCCAATGCCTGTGGTCTAAAAGGCGTTACGGCCCACACCATGGATGAACTGACAGACGTTCTTAACCAGGCGATCAAGGACCAGATGGAGAACGGTGTCACCACACTGATCGAAGTCATGCTGAACCAGGAACTGGGTGAGCCATTCCGCCGCGACGCGATGAAAAAGCCGGTTCAGGTGGCAGGCATCAGCGCCGATGACATGGTTGAGCAGGTCGTCTAAGATCTGATGCCGGACGCGCACATCACAGATACTGACGGGGCGGGGCAATCCCCCGCCCCGTCTATGCCGATAGATCTTCTGAAGGCAAACCCCCCGGCCATGCGTCCAGTGATTTCGTTGAGTGAGGGTGAAGACCCGCGCGTGGTGGCCGGTGGGCTAGCTGCACAGAAAGCAGGGCTTGCCGACATCATTTTTGTGGGACGGCGGGCAGAAATTGAGGCGCAGGTTTCTGACTACGGTGGAGCAGATGTGGCCATTCACGATCCGGCAAGCTCTGACCTGACCGAGGGCTTCGCTGAGGCGTTCCATGCGCTGCGCAAGCATCGTGGTGTGGATGAGGCCAAGGCGCGCGCGGCTGTGGAAAGCCCACTGGTCTATGCCGCCATGCTGGTGCGTCAGGGCTATGCCACGGGAACCGTAGGAGGCGCGGTGGTGACCACGTCAGACGTGGTCCGCACGGCAATTCAGGTGATTGGCAAGGCGCCTGATGCTTCCATGATTTCCAGTTTTTTCCTGATGTATCCGCCCCGTGTGGCCACCGCCCATAGCCGTGCGATGCTTTATTCTGATTGTGGGCTGGTTATTGACCCCTCGGCCGAGGAATTGGCAGCTATCGCCGCGCAATCGGCTGCTTCGGCCCGTGCGCTGTTGCGGCAAGAACCGAAGATTGCCATGCTGTCCTTTTCCAGCAAGGGCAGTGCGCGGCATGCCAGTGTCACCAAGGTGACGGACGCGCTGGCGCATTTGCAGGAGGCATATCCTGATCTGGACGCTGATGGCGAGTTGCAGTTTGACGCCGCTTTCCTGCCGTCCATCGCCGAGCGCAAGGCCCCTGGTTCTCAGATCGCTGGTGTTGCTAATGTGATGATCTTCCCCAATCTGGATGCCGGCAACATCGCCTACAAGATCACTCAAAGGCTTGGTGGCTATGATGCAATCGGACCCATCCTTCAGGGTCTTGCACAACCGGCCAACGATCTGTCTCGTGGCTGTAGTGCTGAGGATGTGACACAGATGATCGCTGTCACAGCCCTTCAGGCGCAGTACGCCGACACCACGGTGCCGTGAGGAACAAAGTGGTAATGAAAGCGCTTGCAATGGGAATTTCTCCTTGTAAGCAGGGTGGCAAAGAGGAATAGCATCTGGGCCGGGACCTTTAATCAAGATTAGCTATCACGAATATCGGAGGCAGCATGCAGCCAGTACTCGATACATCGCCAAAAGTGTCTGACGAGGTCCGCAAGACGACCTGCTACATGTGCGCCTGCCGATGTGGCATTAACGTGCACCTCAAAAACGGCAAGGACGGCGAGAAGCACGTTGCCTATATCGAGGGCAACCGTGATCACCCTGTGAACCGGGGCGTGCTGTGCGCAAAGGGCAGTGCGGGGATTATGCAAGTGAATGCGCCATCGCGCCTGCGCGCACCCCTCAAAAGGGTGGGTCCGCGCGGATCGGGGGAATTCGAAGAGATCAGCTGGGACGAGGCGCTGAATCTAGCGGCCGAATGGCTTGAACCTATTCGCCAGAAGGACCCTTCCAAGCTGGCCTTTTTTACGGGCCGGGACCAAAGTCAGTCCTTCACCAGCTTTTGGGCGCAGAACTTTGGCACGCCGAATTATGCCGCGCATGGGGGCTTTTGTTCTGTGAACATGGCCGCCGGTGGCATCTACACGATGGGTGGTGCGTTCTGGGAATTTGGCCAGCCGGATTGGGATCACACCAAGCTGTTTATGCTGTTTGGCGTGGCCGAGGACCATGACAGTAATCCTATCAAGATGGGTCTGGGTAAGATCAAGGCGCGCGGTGCGCGGGTTATTGGTGTCAATCCAATTCGGTCGGGTTACAACGCCGTCGCAGACGACTGGGTGGGGATCACGCCGGGCACAGACGGGCTTTTCATTCTGTCGATGGTGCATTGCCTGCTCAAGGCCGGGAAAATCGACCTTGAATATCTGGCGCAGTTCACCAACGCGCCGGTTCTGATCAATTCCGATCCGACATCTGCGGAATTCGGTCTGTTCCTACGCGATGATGATGGCAAGATGCAGGTCATCGACCGCAACACTGGTAAGTTGGCCCCGTTTGATCAAAAGGGTGTGCGCCCCAGCCTCTCGGCCACATATCGCCATGCCGGGGTGACCCATATACCGGTCATGCACCAGCTGGTCGAGCGCTACATGAGCGACGAATTCGCGCCCGAGGCTGTGGCCGAAAAATGTGGCATCAAAGCAGAAAAGATCCGCGCGATTGCCGCGGAACTGGCCCGCGTAGCCTTTGACGAGGCGTTTGAGCTGGACACGCCCTGGACCGATTTCCGGGGAGAGCGGCACGAAAAGATGGTTGGTCGCCCAGTCAGCTTCCATTCGATGCGCGGTGTCTCGGCCCATTCCAACGGATTCCAGACCTGCCGCGCGCTTCATGTGCTTCAGATCTTGCTTGGCTCGGTCGAGGTGCCCGGCGGGTTTCGCTTCAAGCCGCCCTACCCCAAGCCGGTCAGCGCGCACCCCAAGCCCCATTGTAAGGTCACGCCCGGTAAGCCTCTGGATGGTCCTCATCTGGGCTATGTGCAGGGGCCGGAAGACCTTTGCCTGAAAGAGGATGGCAGCCCGGCTCGGATCGACAAGGCCTTCACCTGGGAAAACCCAATGAGTGCGCATGGCCTGATGCATATGGTCATCTCGAACGCCCATGCAGGGGATCCCTACAAGGTGGATGCGCTGTTCATGTACATGGCGAACATGTCTTGGAACTCGACCATGAACACGCGTGGCGTGATCGACATGTTGACGGATGTTGATGAGCAAACGGGCGAGTACGTGATCCCCAAGATCATTTATTCGGATGCCTATTCCTCGGAAATGGTGGCTTATTCCGATCTGATCCTGCCCGATACCACCTATTTGGAGCGGCACGACTGCATCAGCTTGCTGGACCGCCCTATTTGTGAAGCCGATGCCGCCGCTGATGCGATCCGCTGGCCGGTGATCACGCCCGATCGTGATGTGCGCGGTTTCCAGACGGTTCTGGTTCAGCTGGCCAACAAGATGGGTCTGCCGGGCTTTACCAATGAAGATGGCAGCGCGAAATATGAAGATTATGCCGACTACATCACCAACCATCAGCGCAAGCCGGGCATTGGTCCGCTGGCAGGGTGGCGCAGAAATGGCAATGATGTCAGCCATGGTCGGGGCGACCCCAACCCTGATCAGCTGCAGGACTATATCGACAATGGCGGCTTCTTCGTGAATCACATCCCGGAAGAGGCGACCTACTATAAACCGTGGAACATGGCCTATCAGGATTGGGCCGTGGGTATGGGGCTCTATGACAGCCCGCAGCCTTATATCTTCGAGCTTTATTCTGAGACGATGCGCAAATTCCAGCTGGCAGCGGAAGGGCATGGCGAACGGCAACCGCCAGAGCATCTGCGCGATCGGATCAAGCGTACGCTCGATCCGCTGCCTGTGTGGTACGCGCCCTTCGAGGACGATCACGTGGACCCCGAAGAATACCCGGTTCACGCTCTGACGCAGCGGCCCATGGCGATGTATCACAGCTGGGGCACGCAAAACGCCTGGCTGCGCCAGATCCACGGCCGCAACCCGCTTTATGTGCCCACCAAGATCTGGGATGAAAACGGCTTCGCGGAGGGTGACTGGGTGAGGGTCAGCTCGGCCCATGGATCCATTGTGGTGCCCGTGGCGCATATGGCGGCGCTCAATGAAAACACGGTCTGGACATGGAACGCCATCGGCAAGCGCAAGGGGGCCTGGGCGCTCTCTGAAGATGCGCCAGAGGCCACCAAGGGTTTCCTGCTTAACCATCTGATCCATGAGCTTCTGCCACCTAAGGGGGACGGGCTGCGCTGGGCCAATTCAGACCCTGTCACGGGTCAGGCTGCCTGGTTCGACCTGCGCGTCAAGATTGAACGCGCGGCCGCGGCCGAGGAAAGCCAGCCCGCCTTTGCACCGATCAAATCGCCGGTGGGCCAGGGTCCGGACAGCCTGACATGGAAAGTGGGCAAATGATTACCCGCTGTTCCATCTTTCCAAAAATACTTCGGGGTCTGGGGCAGAGACCCAGCCCCGCCCCGACCACACGGCGATGGGTGATGATGCCATGACCGGTAAACAGATCACCCTTCTGGCCATTTTCGCCTTTGTCGCCCTGACGCTTGGATCCTTCATCTGGTTCATCGTCACATGGGACCCCAGCAAGGAACAATCGGTGAATGAATACGCACCGATCCTCCAGCCCGGAGATCGCATCGCATGACGACGCTACCACAACAGACAGAAAAAAAGCTTGGCCTTGTCATTGACCTTGATACTTGCGTGGGCTGCCACGCCTGCGTGGTCAGTTGCAAAGGCTGGAACACGGAAAACTACGGTGCGCCGCTGTCGGACCAGGAACCCTACGGCGCTGATCCAACAGGGACATTTCTGAACCGCGTACATTCTTACGAGATACAGCCAGAAGAAGGTGCGGCCCAGTTGATCCATTTCCCAAAATCCTGTCTGCATTGCGAGGATGCGCCTTGTGTAACGGTCTGTCCGACCGGTGCCAGCTATAAGCGGGTCGAAGACGGGATTGTCCTTGTCAATGAAAGCAACTGCATCGGTTGTGGGCTATGCGCATGGGCTTGCCCTTATGGCGCGCGTGAGATGGATGCGGCCGAGGGAGTGATGAAGAAATGCACGCTGTGCGTGGACCGCATTTATAACGACAACCTGCCCGAGGTGGATCGGGTTCCGGCCTGCGTGCGCACCTGCCCTGCGGGCGCACGGCATTTTGGGAACTTTGCTGACCCCGAAAGCAACGTGTCAAAGCTGACCGCTGAGCGCGGCGGCATGGACCTCATGCCAGAGCTTGGTACCAAGCCCGTCAACAAGTACCTGCCGCCCCGTCCCAAGGATGAGATTGTGGGCGAGATTGACGTTTTGGCCCCCTATCTCAAGCCGGTTGCGGAAGAGCCGAAGGGCTTCATGGGCTGGTTGGACAAGGCGCTCGACAAGATGGGAGCGTCCTGATGCATCCGGCACCGTCTGTCATTATTTTTACCACCCTGTCCGGTCTGGGGTTCGGGATGCTGGCCTGGCTTGGCATCGGCCTGTCTGCCGTCACTGGCTGGGTTGCGTTTTTCATGTTTGGGATTGCCTTCGGCCTTGCCGTGGGCGGGCTTCTGGCCTCGACCTTTCACCTGGGTCACCCGGAGAGGGCGATCAAGGCGTTCTCGCAATGGCGGACGTCATGGCTGAGCCGGGAGGGTGTTGTGTCTGTTGCGGCGCTTGTCGTGATGGGGCTTTACGCGCTTGGGGCCGTATTTTTCGGGGTGCATTGGGCCTTGCTGGGTTGGATCGGCGCAGGTTTGAGCCTTTTGACGGTGTTCTGTACTGCAATGATCTATGCCCAGCTTGATACGGTACCGCGTTGGAAGACGCCACTGACGCCGGCATTGTTTCTTACGCTGTCGATTGCCGGCGGGGCCTTGATGACCGGGCAGATCTTGGCTGCGATCCTTCTGTTTCCTGTGGCCGCATCGTTCCAGTTGGCCTGGTGGGTGCGTGGGGATGCAGCCTTTCGCGGGAGCGGCACCAATCTAGGCACGGCAACAGGCCTTGGCGACCGGGGCGCGGTACGGGCGTTTGAGCCGCCGCATACGGGGACAAACTACCTACTGAAGGAATTCACGTTTCAAGTTGGGCGTAAGCATGTCTCCAAGTTGCGCTCAATGGCGATGATCCTGGGCTATGTGGCGCCGTTTTCGCTGCTTTTGATGCCGTTTCACCATTTGTTGGCGCTGATTGCAGTGCTGTGTCATCTGGGTGGGGTGGCGGCGTCGCGCTGGCTATTCTTTGCGCAGGCGGAGCATGTTGTGGGACTGTATTACGGGAAGCGGTAAGTGCATTCGTCAACTCTTACCAGCTTGCCTGGCGCTTTATCCCAAGCCGTCAGTCATTTCATCGTAAAACGGATCAACCTTCTTCTCGCGGAACCGTTTCCAGCGCACGCGAATGGCCCAAAAGAGCGCGAAAAGCGCTGTCAGCAGGATGATGTTGAACCATGGGATGATCCTTACATCCGGGCCGGCCACCTGTTTCACATGCACTGCGTTGGGGAAAATTGTGAGGAACTCATTGCGCCAGCCGTAGTGTTTCACTGAGACCCATCTGGGGTTTTCAGAGGTAGATTTCAGGTCTGCTGCCTCGGCCTGTAAATTCGAGGTGTCAAGCTTGAAGTACGGTGGCCAGCCCCAGCCCGTGTCCTCATTGCGATAGACCATCACATGCCCATTGGGACGCACGGTCTGGATGAAGAAGATATCGCGGCTGGCTGCCGTTGTGTCTGACCCAACAGGTCCGTTAGCCCAAAAGATTGAGTTTTCCCCAAAATCGACACGCTTCTCATAGGTGTCCGTAATCCGGACAATATCATGCTGGGGCAGGGTATAATGCAGAAAGCCCGCCACGAGCACCCAGAAAGCGATGATGAACCCGCGTTTTATGTAAACCATAACGTCTGTCTCTCTCGTGGCTTTTCTTGAATATTTAGTGACTTCAGCGGCATTCTGCGAGGGGAGGATGGCCGCTAACCCTCGTATGTTGCAAAGATTCTTTTCTTGGATACCATGCCCGTCGGATTGTGACGACCGGGAAGCCGGTATCAAGTTTATACGTTCAGGAGGAATTTTGATGAAACGCATTCTGCTCGCTGTCCTGATGGCTGCCCTATGGAGCACACCTGGCCAGGCGGATGATATCAAGGACGCCCTGCAAAGCGCGCTTGAGGCCTATGAAGAGGGTGACACCCAATATGCGCTGGAAGAACTTGAGTATGCCAAGCAGCTTCTACAGGCGTTGAAGACGGATGATCTGGTGGAGTTTCTACCAGAGGCACCGGATGGCTGGACCCGTGAGATCAACACTGAGATGAATGCAGGCCTGTCCTTCATGGGTGGTGGCGTTGGTGCGGAGGCCACCTATGCCGATGCCAATGGCCAAAGCATCACCGTAACCATCATGGCCGACAACCCGCTGGTGGCCGGGATGGCCGGTATGATCGGGAATGCCGCTATGATGGGTGCCAAGACCAAACGGATTGGGCGTGAGAAGTTCATGGTCGCCGAAGGAGAGATGACAGGCCTGGTAGATAACCGTATTTTGGTAAAAGCCGCTGGTGGCAATGAGGACATGATGCAGGAACTTTTGGAGGCCATGGATTTTCGGGAGTTGGGCCGTTTCGGATCTTGACCTGAACCCGGGGACAAAGCCAAAGGGATAACAAGATCAAATACGATAGAAGTGATGTCCATTTATGGCACTGGGATACTGAAGAAAGTGTATCAAATGGCGCTGCTGCGCAGATGAAACAAGATGATCTGAAGGCGTAGATGGCCGCCTAGGGATCATTCCTGATAATGCCCGTGTTGGGCCGAATTCGGGCTTGGACTTCACAACTGGGGCGGATGATTTTTGCTATGTCGATGAGGCAAGTGCAGGGTCAATTATCTTTGATAGGATAACGTTTGAACATGGGCCACCAGCGGATTTCGCTACGCATTGCATGGGGCTTAAGGCAAACAGGTTCGAGATCGAAAACCTAGGCAACCTAGACAAGGTTCCGGCGATTGGCACGATGGTTTTTACTGGCGCAACCAAGCATGATGGCGGAACCGGTGGCCGTACGTGTATCTTTGCGCTGATGTAGATAAAACACGGCAAATCGCAGTCTATTACTTGGCCCTTGCCGAAAATAGCCATCCTAACGTAAGATCGTTTCAATAAAAAAATAATACCAAAATCCTTGTGAGGCAGGGAGCACGTTAGCATGGCGATCGGTCAAGCCGGTTCGGTGACTACATCGTCACCGATAGGGAATGAGCCTATTGAAGTTGAGCTGCTGGAGCCGCTCACTGACCCTGTAATTGTTTTTACTCATACAAATCAGGGCGCGGATCCTTACACTATCCGTCTTGTTGACCAGACTATTGATGGCGATGGCAACACCACGCATTTCAGTTTCATTATCGAGGAATGGGAGTATCTTGATGGACCCCATCCGGCGGTGGAGACGATCAATTGGCTGGCTATCGAAGAGGGTGTGCATGAACTGCCTGATGGTCGGGTTATCGAGGCTGGGACCACCAGTGCGAATACGACGAACACGGCTGTAAGCCTCACTGGCGGGTTTACAGAACCGCCAGTCGTCCTGACCTCGGTCATGTCCGAAAATGATACGATCACAGTAGATAGTGACCCGCTGGATGTCACGAAGCTTGGGTTCAATGTCCGTCTGCAGGAAGAAGAAGGGCAGGACAATATCCATGCGCTGGAGACGGTGGGCTATATCGCCATACAGACGGGCGGTACTGGAGATGGCAGTACCGACGGGGGCACCGCGCAGAACTTCATCAACGATCTAACCAGCAATTCGGCCAACTTCGACCTTGGTGAGGATTTTCAGACTGCAATCGTTCTGGCGGAAACCCAGACGATTAATGGGGGGAACCCTGGCACGGTCATTATTGATGGGCAAAACAACAGTGACGTAGACCTGCTTCTCCGGGAAGAACAATCCGGCGATAATGAAATTAACCACATTCCCGAAACCGTGGGGGTTGTCGCGTTCGAGAACGGGCTGATACCCTGCCTGACGCTAGGTACGCTCATTCTGACGCCAAAGGGTCTTGTGCCCGTAGAGGATCTAAAGCCTGGTGATCAGGTGCAGACCTATGACAAGCGATTTGCGCAGCTTGGGTTGAGCCTTATACGGGACATTCCGTTGGAGGTATTGGAGGAAGATGCCTGGATGCGACCGGTGTGCATTGCGAAAGGTGCGTTGGGGCATGGGCTTCCGGTGCGTGACCTGATTGTGTCGCCGCAGCACCGGATGTTGATCAACTCTCCCATCGCGGAACGGATGTTTGGATCAGCGGAGGTGCTGATTTCGGCGCGCAAGCTGACTGGGTTGCCGGGGATAACCACAGCGCAGCTGACGGGCACGGTCAGATATATTCACTTGGTGTTTGACCGCCATGAGATCATTTATGCCGAGGGCGCCCCGACTGAGACTTTTCTGCCGGGGCCGGAGGCGCTGCGCACCCTGCCGAAGGACGCGCTGCGAGCGTTGGACCAGTGTTTTCCGCATTACCTGTTGCAGCCCGATCTGACGGAACCGGCGCGGCCTGTGCCATCCGGCAAACGCCAGCGCAACTTCGTACAAAGGTTGGAGAAGAACGGCAAATGGCCGATTGATGCGCGGGTTAAGATGGTCGCCTGAGGCTTTTGGTTCGAGAAGCGACGTCTTGAAAAGAATGCGGCTTTCAACGTCGAACATTGACGTAACTGCCCTCGGAAAATTATTCTGTTGCGAAACCTTTTTTCACTTAAGTGATTTGGCGTTTCCCTAGATGCTGTTTAGTTTCGAGGTTTACCCCACAGCGGAGTGGATATGGCAAAGGCAAGTAACAACAAGACGGTGGGTGTGTTTGAACAGGACCCGCACCGCATCCGGGACCGGGGGGAACGTCATCTCGAGACGGCGATCGGTAGGGAAATTAAGGCGATGCGTACCCAGCACGGTGTGACGCTGGCCGAACTCGCTGGGTTGGCTGGGTTGTCGACAGGTATGCTTTCCAAGATCGAGAACGGATCGACCTCGGCCTCGCTGACCACGCTGCAGCAATTGTCTAATGCGTTGAGCGTGCCGATCACCACCTTCTTTCGCCGGTTTGAAGAACCGCGCAGCGCGGTGCTGACCAAGGCGGGTGAGGGTGTAGAGACGCAGCGCGCCGGGACAAGGGCGGGTCATCAGTACAATCTGCTGGGCCACTTGGGGGCCAATGCCTCTGGCGTGACGGTAGAGCCTTATCTGATCACGCTGACAGAGAAATCTGATACCTTCCCTGCGTTTCAGCACGATGGGGTCGAGATGCTCTACATGCTTGAGGGTGAAGTAGATTACCGCCATGGCGATCAAGTGTATCACCTTGAACCGGGTGACACGCTTTTTTTCGATGCGGACGCCCCGCATGGGCCCGAGGTACTGCGCCAGCTTCCGGCGCGTTACCTGTCTATCATTTCTTACCCTCAGTCCTGATAGCCTGGGATGCTTAGTATGAGATTGATCCGTCGGTCCGGTCTGATCTACTGGATCCCCTCAGCCCCGTTGCCTCGCGTGGCGACCGGCACGCTGGTGGCTGCCGTCAGCTGGGCAGGGCGGGTGGGGTCGTTCCTCGCCAGAGGTTAAGCTTTGCCAATGAGGCGCTGGGCGCCCTTTACAAAGCTGCTGCAAGCTGAGGCTGGGCGAGGCACTCAATACATCCCTGCGCGAGGTACGTATCCCGTCCCATGCAAAGCCGTGTTTGGTTGACTGAGCAGAATTTGCGTGCTTGGTGAAAAACAAAATTATTGCTGACAAAAACGAAGTAGTTCTTCTATTTTATCGAATTTATTACGAATTACGCAGAGAATTTATGGACAGGTTGACAAGTTCGTAGCAGTCTTTGGTTCGCGCAGCGTGAGGTCTGCGAGTCGAATCACGGGGAGCACGAAAGAGTTGGGCGCGATAGCAACAAACTTGGCCGCGTTTTTCGGTGAAACACATCCGCGCAAGGGGTTGCCTGCCTTCGCTTACACGTCTCGGGAGTTCTGGGAGGGTGAGCGGATGTCAGTCTTTCTCAAGAACTGGGTTTGTATCGGCTTCGCCCATGAGCTGACCGCCGCAGGCGATGCTGTGCCGGTAACACTGGCTGAGCATCCCCTGTTGCTGGTGCGCAATCAGCAAGGCAACATCCAGTGTTTTCACAACGTCTGCCGCCATCGCTGCCTGACGCTGGTGGAAGAGCCCAAGAACGTGGGCAAGCTGATCCGCTGCCCCTATCATGCCTGGGCCTATGACCTGAACGGCCTGCTGAAGGCCGCGCCGCATTTCGGGGGTGTCGATAATCATCAGACGGAAGGATTCGACAAGGCCGCAAACAGCCTGATTCCCGTACGCACCCACGTCTGGCAAGACTGGATCTTCGTTAATATCGACGGGAACGCGCCTGATTTCGGTGAATACTCCGCCACCATGCAGGGCCATTTGTCGGGTATGGACTGGGCTAAGCTGGATTGTATTGGCACGCTTGATTTTGGAGAGATTGCCTGCAACTGGAAATTCATCATGGAGAACTTCATCGAGCCTTATCACGTGCAGTTCGTCCATGCTTCCACCACCGATCAGCCGTTGGAGGATCACTACACGATCATCGACGGCCGTTGCCTTGGTAGTGCCGTTGATCTCGATGAGGAGACGGGCACTGCGGGCAGCCTTGCTGTCAGCTCCCGCTACCTGACGCTTTATCCCAACTTTATCCTCGGGCGCTATTTCCCGGACCAGTTGGGCGCTTATGTCAACATCCCCACCGGCCCGGGCACGCTGCTGCAAAAGCGCGGGCTTTACACCACCGACGGTCAGACCCTGTCGAAGGCTGAGGTCGAGGACCTCAAGAAACTATGGTGGGATGTCCACAAGGAAGACCATGAAATGACTGAACGGCTTCAACTTGGTCGGGCTTCGACCGTTGCCGAAAGCGGGGGAGTTCTGTCCCCGGCCTGGGAGGACAGCGTGCGGGCTTTTCAAGAGTTGATCGCGCAGGACGTGATTGCCACCGAAACACAAACACAACCGGGAGAATGACGTGTCAGCTGATCTAAGCAGTGGATTCCGTCTGGCGCATACGATGATGCGTGTGATGGATATGGATAAGTCGCTTGCGTTTTATTGCGGCATCTTGGGCATGGAGGTGCAGCGACGCACCGATTACCCGGAAGGCAAGTTCACCAACACCTTTATCGGATATGGGCCGGAGGCGACATCGCCCTGTCTGGAGCTGACTGCGAACTGGGATCAGGAAGCGCCCTATCAAAAAGGTAATGGCTGGGGCCATATCTGCATCGAGACACCTGATGTTTACAAGGCCTGTGAGGATCTGGCCGCCGCTGGCGTGAATATCACGCGCCCACCGGGACCAATGAAGAACGGCACGCGGGTCATCGCCTTTTGCGAGGACCCTGACGGCTACAAGGTTGAACTGAACGAGTCCATTCTGAAGCACCTGTCGAGTGAAGGTAGCTGACCCATGGTCCGGGCGTCAGCCCTGACGATTTCGTGCTGGGCCGAGACACAAAATACAAAACCGAAGGATTCTGAAATGGCGCAAAAGATTTACTACGAAACCTTTGATGAGGCGGTCGAACGCAACCGTCCTCGCATTGCCGAAGTGCGCAAGGATTTGGAGGAGGCAGGCGTCAAATACGTGATGGCCGCATGGATTGACCTGCACGGTATTCCCAAGACGAAACCCGTCCCGATGAGTGACTTTGAACCCCTCTGTCTTGGTAAGGGCCCGCAGTTTGCCGTGCATTCTATCTCATACGTGCCGGAACTGAGCCCGGCGGACAGTGATCAGGTGGTGGTGCCGGATCTGGACGCCGTCTATGTCTGCCCATGGGATACATCCATGGCGATCATCTTCTCTGATCTCTACTGGGAAGAGGCCCCCTATAACGTCTGTCCGCGCCAGGCGCTCAAGCGTGCAATGAAGGAAGCCGCCGATGAGGGTTACGCTGGCTGTGCCGGGGTTGAGCCAGAATTCATCGTCATGAGATACGATGAAGCGGGCAAGCCCGTGAAGGCCTTTGACGATGACCTTGGCATGTCTGTCACGCCGCGCCGTCAGGCTTTTGGCTATGACGTGGAGTATTCCATCGACTCTATGCCGTTCTTAAAAGACATGATCGATATCATTGAGGGCCTTGGCTGGAACCTGCATGATGTAGTAGCCGAAGGCGCCTATTCGCAGTTCGAGCTGGATTTCCACTATACCAACATGCTCGAGATGTCGGACCGGCTGGCCTTCTTGCGGATCACGCTCAAAGAAGTGGCCAAGCAACACGGCTGTTTTGTGACCTTCATGCCCAAGCCCACCGTGGGTGACTGGCGGTCGGGTGCGCATATCAACATGTCCATGCAGCATGAAAGCCGCCCGGGAGAAAACATCTTTGAAACCCCCGATGGCAGCGACTGGACTGAGGAGAGCCGGTGGGCTGTAGGTGGGCTCATGAAACATGCGGAGGCGATCACCGCGATCACCTGCCCGACCGTAAACTCTTACAACGGGCTTGTGCCGCGCGTAGGGGGCTTTGAGGGTGGCACTGTAACATGGGCGCCTACAAACATCACCTATGGCTACAACAACCGTTCTGCCCAGTTCCGCCTGCCGCAAAGTCGCCATTGTATCGAGAACCGCGCCTGTGACATGACGATGAATGTCTATCTTGCGATGGCGATGCATCTGAGCTGTGCCGTGGATGGCATCAAGAACAAGATCGACCCTGGCAAGCCCACAGATTTCGACCTTTATTCCAAGACTGAGGAGGAATTGCAGGAGATGGGCATCCGCCGTCTGCCTCGCACGCTATGGCACGCCATTCAAGTGCTGCGCGAAGACGACATGGCAGAACACGTGATGGGTCCGGTGATGCGGCATTCCTATCTCGAGTACAAAAATGACGAATGGGAACGTTATCATCAGGCTGTGACAGACTGGGAAGTTCAAGAGTATCTTCGTCTGTACTGATCCTGCGTAAATGTGCTGACCCCGATGGCTTGGGGTCAACGAAACCTGGAGCCGTCCACCATGACTCAGGAATACCAGATCCTTGAACTTGGAGATTTTCCCCTGTTGTCAGGTGAGACGCTCGTGGATGCGAAGCTGGCTTACCAGACCTATGGCACGCTCTCGCCCAAGCGCGACAACGTGATCGTCATGCCCACCTTCTACACCGGGACAAACACCCGCAATGAAGGCTTTTTCGGCCCTGGACGCGCGATTGATCCGGCACGGCATTTCATCGTCAGTCCAAACCTTTTTGGCAATGGGCTATCATCGTCTCCCTCCAACACGCCCGCGCCCCAAGATGGCCCGCGGTTTCCTCTGGTGCAGATGTGGGACAATATCGCCGCCCAGCACCGGTTGGTTCAGGGTTACCTTGGGATTGAGCGGATTGCACTGGTCACGGGCTGGTCGATGGCCGGGTGCCAGTCCTACCAGTGGGGCGCGCAGTATCCCGATATGGTGGATGCGATCCTACCCTTCTGCGGATCGGCCCGGACCTCTCCTCACAACATCGTCTTTCTGGAAGGCGCGAAGGCCGCGCTGTGTGCCGATCAGGCTTGGAATGATGGGGATTATGACACGCCGCCCACGAGGGGTTTGGCCGCCTTTGGCCGGGTCTATGCCGGCTGGGCGTTCTCGCAGACCTTCTACCGCGAAGGTCTGTACCGGAAGTGTGGGTTCGAGACGTTCGAGGACCTTCTTCAGGCTTGGGAACGCGACCATGTCGAGGGCTGGGACGCCAACAACCTATTGGCCAAAATCGCCACCTGGCAGGCCGGGGATATATCGGCCGGGCCGCTTTACAACGGAGATTTCATGGCAGCACTTGGCGCCATCAAGGCCCGTGCGATCCTGATACCTTGCACACAGGACCTTTACTTTCCGCCTGCAGACAACGAGATCGAAGCGCGCTACATGCCGAATACAGAGTTTCGGCCCTATGACTCGCCCTTTGGACATTGCGCTGCAAGCCCAGGCAATGACGCAGGGTTCACCGCGGCTTTGGATGCGGCAATACGTGAGTTACTGGAAGGCTGAAGATCAATGATGAGACGGGGGAAACCGTGAATATTCCACGCAAGTCAGATGCGGACAAGCTGGTCCGGACCAAAGGCACGCATTCGGTTGAGGACCACCTTAATAGCGAGATTGTGCGCATGCTTGAAGTGGATGGCCGGATGCCGTTTTCAGAGATTGCGCAGAAGCTGGACGTGTCCGAGGGCACGATCCGCAACCGTGTGAACGCGATGAAGGAGGCCCGCTTGTTGCGGATCGTGGCCATCGCGGACCCTGCGGCCAAAGAGTATAAATCCACCGCGATGATCAGCCTGAAGGTAGCGCCGGGTGTGGCGCCCAAAGAGGTGGCTGAACGGCTGAGCAAGATCAGGGCGGTGGTTTACATCCTGTGGGTGACAGGCCGGTTCGATCTGCTGGTGGAACTGGTCTGTGATGAGGCTGAGGATTTGACCGTGTTCCTGGAAGAGCATGTGCACGGGGTCGAGGACATCGTCGATGCCGAGGTAATGCTGGGACTGAAGAATTTTAAGAACCAGTTTCGGCTCAAGCGGGATTGGGAAAGGGACGGCTGAGCGGTGGTGCAAAGTCTTTAAAATACGTCGTCCGGGATTTGCTGAAGAATGCGCCTGCACAAAGGGCCTACTTGTCCCGGGCGTGGGCCATCGGACTTTGCCTTTCGTGGAACAATCCTCACGTATCGCGAGGCTCTGGGTCAGGCTCTGGATGGGTGTGAATGACTTGTTCCTCAGTACCCAAGCCTGGGGTCCACGGGATTGAGCAGGGGCCTGCCAGCAAGGAATAGTTCCATGTTCTGAAAGAACAGCCCGAGTGTCAGGGGAACGTAGGCTTCTCCATCATCCGCCGAGACATGCGGTGTGATGATCAGGTTCTTCGTCGACCAGAGGCGGCTTTCCGGTGCGATGGGTTCAGGGTCGAATACGTCGAGGATGGCACCTGCGAGGCTGCCCTCATCCAGTTTGTCGCAAAGCGTATCGTAATCCATTACCGCCTCACGGCCTATGTTTATGATGCCTGCGGTTTGTTTCATCAGATCAAGGCGGCGCTTATCCATCAATCCGCGGGTTTCGGCTGTGTCAGGCGTGGCGATAAGTAGGTAATCGGCCAAGGGTAGCACATCGTCCAACTCTGTCGTGGTGACGCATCGGTCGCAGCCTTCCACGCCGCGGCCAGAGCGGTTTACACCGATTGTTTCAACACCTAGTGGCTTTATCATCTTAGCCACCGACCCACCGAGCGAACCGGTGCCTAGCACCACCACCGTCTTGCCGGCAATCTTTGAGCAATAGCGAGATTCGTAGACCGCTGTGCGCTGATTGGTAACCAGGGCAGGTATTTGGGAATGCAGCATCAGGATGGACATCAGGCCAAATTCTCCCACCTTGGCGGAATGTATGCCTGAGTTGTTGGTCAGGGTCACCCCTTCGGGCAGCCAATCCATGGGCAGCATATGTTCCACACCTGCGCTGGTGCAATGAATCCATTTGAGCTTTGGAGCCACCTCTGCCAAATTTTCCATCGGTAGATTCCAGGTCAACAGCACTTCTGCCTCGGCCATGGAGCTTGCCCAATTGTCGGTGTCCCAGTCGATGAACGGGTCCAGTTTACCCATAATATCTGGGTGCAGCGCCTCGGCGGTATCGAACCGGTCCCGCGTGATGGTGAAAACCTCTTCACCCTCGGGGGTGTTGGGGAACGAGCCCTCGGCCCAGCGGTTGTTTTTAACGTGAACTTTAACGCTCATGGTGTCCCTCCTTTTCGCGTCCTGACAAAAGGCGCCTGTCTGCCCGATCTGTACCAAACAAACTCATATAGGAAAGTGTTAAGGTGATACCCTACGCCTCGATATGCCCGAGCCGGGATATAGTGTCCGCGACGCGGGCGTTGTTTAGGTGGTTTTCCTGTTCGAAGGCGTAATAGGTGGCAATCCCTGGCAATCTGCGAGGCGGGCCAATCTAGGCAATGACCAGGCCTGGATGCTTGCCCCGTCATATTGGCGCCTAAGCGGGCTATCTTTTCCTGTATACTTACGCCTCTCGGCTAGGTTTAGCCGTTGAAGCTATCAAGAAAAACAGAAACTTGATGTCTTTTGTCTATGGAGGCCATGACGTATTTCATCGTTCCCTTGGCGGTTTGAGAACCTATCAACAGCGTGACTTCAGATATTGAACTGGTCCTGACGACATGTGCGTTTCGCAGATCAACTGTGAATACCATTTATTGGATACACATGTTTGGTGGTGAAGGGGTGATTAATGTCTGTTTCTGAGGATGGTTCGGTGCAGGAAACGGAGCTGGGGTCGTCAACAGCACCGTCTCGTGGTGCCAGCACGCTTGATAACCCGGTCAACAAGGCGATTGTCCAGATCCTGCAGCAGGATGGCCGTACCCCATTTTCTGAGATTGCGAACACGCTTGGTGTGTCCGAGGGAACGATCCGCAACCGTGTGAATGCCATGAAGGAAAGTGGGTACCTTCGGGTCGTGGCTGTCACGGATACAGGCATGTCCCAATACCTGACAGAGGCTATGGTTGGGATCAAGGTGGCCTCTGGGCACCGGCCCGAGGATGTTGCCCGGCGCCTAAGTGCTTTGGATGAAGTGGTTTTTGTGGTGTGGGTTAGCGGGTCTTATGATCTCATGATCGAGGTCATGGCCGATGACCGAATAGATCTTCTGAAAATCCTGTCCGAGCATGTTCACGCCGCGCCCGATATCGGATCGTCCGATGTCATGACTGGGCTGATGAACTTCAAGAATCAATTCCTTGTGAAAAGCTAATGAGGTTAGGGTTTGGTGCTACGCCGGACCTGTGGATTTCGCAGATCAGGCGCAGAATTTATTGTTAGCGTGGGGTTGCGCAAATGACAGGTCAGCCCACCACGTTGAAGTCCGGTCCATACGGATAGCCGGTGATGTTCTCATTGCCATCCTCGGTGATGATCAGGATATCATGTTCCCGGTACCCGCCTGCGCCCGGTGTGCCATCTGGTAGAGTCAGCATCGGCTCCATCGAGAGTACCATACCCGGTTCTAGCACTGTCTCGATATCCTCGCGCAGCTCCAGCCCGGCCTCGCGCCCGTAATAGTGGCTCAGTACGCCAAAGGAATGGCCATAGCCGAAAGTCCGGTATTGCAGCAGATCCCTCTCGGCTAGCATGTCATTGATTGAACGGGCTATGTCACCGCACCGCGCCCCCGGCTTTAGAAGCGACATGCCGTATTCATGAGCCTCGACGTTTGCGTCCCAGATCTTGCGGGAGGCGGGATCAACCTGACCAACGAACATCGTCCGCTCCAACGCCACGTAGTAGCCCGAGATCATCGGGAAGGTGTTTAGGCTCAGGATATCGCCGCGCTCTAGCTTGCGTGCTGTCACCGGGTTGTGGGCGCCATCAGTGTTGATGCCGGACTGGAACCAGACCCATGTATCGCGGTATTCGGCATTGGGGAAGGCTCGTGCAATCTCGGCCTCCATAGCACTGCGGCCTGCCATGGCGACGTCAATCTCGCGGGTGCCAACACGTACGGCGTCACGGATGGCATAGCCGCCTATATCCGCCACCGCGGCACAGGCGCGAATATGGGCCAGCTCGGCAGTGGATTTCAT
Source organism: Roseovarius sp. (assembly GCA_963691795.1). Classification (GTDB taxonomy): domain Bacteria; phylum Pseudomonadota; class Alphaproteobacteria; order Rhodobacterales; family Rhodobacteraceae; genus Roseovarius. The sequence continues at coordinate 638,449 of OY829373.1, read as the reverse complement.
CATTCTTTGTCGCATCGTCTGGTTGGAGAGATCGACCATATACGAGGGCTCCAGAAACGCCTGCATTGCCGAGTGGCGGTCCAGCGTCAGGTGGTCACCTTCATACCCGATTGCAGTATCTGTGCCCGTCACGGACACAATCGCGCGCCAGTAATTGTCGCGCCGCCAGTCAGTATAGGTGATAGCGTCGCCTACTGACCAGCGCCAAGGCTGTCCCGCGTCGATGCCGGCGCTGATCACAACACAATCCGTGTCCGTGACAACAAGCCCATAGGGCCGCCCGAACGCGCAGTATAGGAACCCCGAGTAATAGGCGATGTTATGCATCGAAGTGAGGACAGTGGCCTCAACACCGGTCTGTGCCATGATGCGGCGCAACCCTGTCAGCCGAGCTTCGTACTCGCTTTTGGCGAAAAGTAGCGGGGCCTTTTCGCCATTGTGGTAGCGATAGAAATCCGGGCGCGGTTCAGCGGATGTGGACGGTTTGATTTCACGAATGGCAGTCATAGTGACCCTCCTTGCGAAAGAAAGGTCCCGGCGTTCAGGACTGGTTGGGATGTGAGGTCAACGCGGAGCGACGCCATCGCCCCTAGCCTGCTTCTTCTTAGCTGTCTGTACCGTTTCCCAGCAAGAAATTTTCGGCTAGCCTAATGAAAATTCCTGCAAGCCCCCGGTGATGCACTTATGCCTTATGCCCCCGGTTCCAGAAACCTGATCACTGATGTTGCCGGGCTCCGGGTCGGCAATGCCTCGGATGATAGGATCAAGACCGGGGTGACGGTTCTGACGGCGGATTCACCCTTTGTGGCGGGTGTGCACGTGATGGGCGGTGCCCCTGGCACCCGGGAGACAGACCTGCTGGCGCCCGACAAGACGGTGCAGCAAGTGGATGCTTTGGTGCTATCAGGCGGGTCGGCGTTTGGGCTCGATGCAGCGTCGGGCGTGGCGGATGCGCTGGCGGTGCAAGGGCGTGGCTTTGCGGTGGGTGGAATGCGCGTGCCAATCGTGCCGGGGGCGATCCTTTTTGATTTGCTTAATGGCGGCGACAAGACCTGGACTGAGAACCCTTACAAAGCGCTGGGCTGCGCTGCCCTGTCCCGCGCGGCAGAGGCGTTTGGGATCGGAACCCATGGCGCGGGGACAGGTGCCACTACGGCCAACCTCAAGGGTGGGCTTGGATCGGTCTCTCTGGTTTTGCCATCAGGTCACACGGTCGGCGCGCTTATGGCGGTCAATGCGCTGGGATCGGCCACGGTGGGGCAAGGGCACCATTTCTGGGCCGCGCCCTTTGAGATCGGGGATGAGTACGGTGGCCTTGGCCCTGCGCCTGAATACCCCGAACCGGGGGCCGTGAGAATCAAGGGACATGGTACGCAGAACACAACGATCGGCATTGTTGCCACCGATGCGGACCTGAGCCAGTCGCAATGCAAAAGGTTGGCCACTGCCGCTCATGACGGGCTTGCCCGCGCGCTTCTTCCAGCGCATACGCCGCTTGACGGTGACCTGATCTTCGCCGCTGCTACCGGGGCGCGGCCCTGTGATGATCCTCTGCTTCTTGGTCATGCTGCGGCGCTTTGCGTTAGCCGCGCAATCGCCCGTGCCGTTTTCGCGGCACGCCCCGCGCCCAGTGACGCGTTGCCATCCTGGTCTGAAAGATAAAGCAGTGGCAGCGCCCCTTGATACGAGACATGAGTCACTGTATTTGCACTGCATGATACGGATTTTCGACATGGACGATCGTGCACGGCTGCCCTGGCGGTTCTATGGCGCGGAAATGACGGAACTGGTGCGACTATCGTAACCGCGCCACTCGTACGCAATTTGCTCTATCGACCCTATTCCGGAGAGGACCAGTAAATGTCCCCGAAAACACTCTACGACAAGATCTGGGATGCCCATGTGGCCCATGAGGCTGAGGATGGCACCTGCCTTCTTTACATCGACCGTCACCTCGTGCACGAAGTCACCAGTCCGCAGGCTTTTGAGGGGCTGCGCATGTCGGGTCGCAAGGTACGCGCGCCCGAAAAGACTATTGCCGTGCCCGATCACAACGTGCCCACGACGCCCGGCCGCGAGGATCCTTCCAATATGACCGAGGATAGCGCTATCCAGGTGGCTGCACTTGACAAAAATGCGCGTGACTTTGGTATTCACTACTATCCGGTCAGCGATGTTCGTCAGGGCATCGTCCACATTGTTGGCCCCGAACAGGGCTGGACCCTGCCAGGGATGACAGTTGTTTGTGGTGACAGCCATACTGCCACCCATGGTGCGTTCGGCGCGCTGGCCCACGGGATTGGCACGTCGGAGGTGGAGCATGTGCTGGCCACCCAGACGCTGATCCAGAAGAAATCGAAGAACATGAAGGTCGAGATCACGGGCAAGCTGCGCCCCGGTGTGACGGCCAAGGACATCACCTTGTCCGTGATCGGCAAGACCGGTACTGCCGGCGGCACTGGTTACGTGATCGAATACTGTGGTGAGGCAATCCGCGACCTGTCCATGGAAGGCCGGATGACCGTTTGCAACATGGCCATCGAGGGCGGCGCGCGCGCTGGCCTGATTGCGCCGGATGAAAAGACCTTCGAATACGTTCAAGGCCGCCCCCACGCCCCCAAAGGCGCCCAGTGGGAGGCCGCGCTGGATTGGTGGAAGACGCTTTTTTCCGACGAGGAAGCACATTGGGACCAAGTGATCACGATCAAGGGTGAAGACATCGCCCCGGTCGTCACGTGGGGCACCAGCCCTGAGGATGTGCTGCCGATCACCGCGGATGTGCCTGCTCCGGCCGATTTTGAAGGTGGGAAGGTGGACGCCGCTGCGCGCTCTTTGGACTACATGGGCCTGACGCCCGGCATGCCGCTGTCCGAAATCGAGATTGATACGGTCTTTATCGGCTCCTGCACCAATGGTCGGATCGAGGATCTGCGTGCTGCGGCCGACATCCTGCGCGGCAAGAAGATCAAGGACGGCATGCGCGCTATGGTCGTGCCCGGGTCTGGCCTTGTGCGTTTGCAAGCTGAGGAAGAGGGCCTCGCTGATGTGTTTAAGGACGCCGGGTTCGAGTGGAGGCTTGCGGGCTGTTCCATGTGCCTTGCCATGAACCCCGATCAGTTGCAGCCGGGTGAACGCTGCGCTGCGACCTCTAACCGCAATTTTGAGGGGCGCCAGGGCCGGGGTGGACGCACCCACCTGATGAGTCCGGCGATGGCGGCGGCGGCGGCCGTAACAGGCCGTCTGACGGATGTGCGCGAGTTAATGTAAGCCGACATTGCCGGGGTGAAGTCCGGCCTTCGGTGGAAAGGCGGGGATTTCCCCGCCTTTTTTCATGCTGCGCTGCACCGTAGACTGACGCGTTTTTGGCGGCTAGGGTAACCTCGTAACGGGAAAAAAATCGGAGATTACCCATGTCTGACTCGATGAAGTGGATCCTCATCGGCGCCCTCACCATTGTGATTGGCGTCATTATTTTGGGCAACACGGCGTTTGCGTCTGTCGCAATTGCCATTATGACTGGCGCTGCGCTGCTTGTAGGTGGTGCGCTTCAGGTGATCGGTGGCGTCTCCGTCGAGGGCGTCACGGGCAAAATTTTTGCCTTTGTCATCGGTATTATAATGGTGCTTTTGGGTTGGTCGATGCTGGCACATCCGCTGCAGGGTGTGATTTCGCTGTCTATGGCGGTGCTGATCCTTCTGATCGCGGGTGGTTTCACGCGGATTTACATGTCGCTGAAGATGCGCGGCACGCCCCTCTTCCTGCCAATGTTGGCGGCGGGTATCATGTCACTTGTTTTGGCCTTCGTAATCTGGTCCAGCGCGTCCGAGGAGCCGGCAAGCCTGTTCAACCTTCTGGGCCTGCTGCTTGGGCTGGAAACCATCCTCAATGGTGTGGGCTTTGTCTTGCTTGGTCTATTCTCGCGCAGCAGTGCCAAACCCGCAACAGCATGATTTAAACGAACCAAAGGGCGGGGTCCTGCCCCGCCCAAGGGCCAAAGCTAATTGGGATCACGGGCGGTCTGCGCATTGTGCAAGAACCCTTTGTACTTTTGACTATCTGATTGAGGTCTTGCCAATTCCCGACACACCGGATACCCGCATTTAAGTTTCCGGGGCATTGCGTTAAGGGATGTTCCAAGCCGTTTTGCCAAAGGAAGACAGTCATGGACAAATTCGAGAAACTGACCGGGATCGCGGCGCCAATGCCCCTGATCAATGTCGACACGGATATGATCATTCCCAAGCAGTTCCTGAAAACAATTAAGCGGTCGGGCCTCGGTGTGAACCTGTTTGATGAGATGCGCTATGACGATGATGGTAAAGAGATCGCGGATTTCGTGCTGAACAAGCCCCAGTATCGCGAGGCTGAGATCATCGTGGCCGGGGATAATTTTGGTTGTGGTTCAAGCCGGGAACATGCGCCCTGGGCGATCAAGGATTTCGGTATCCGCTGCGTGATTTCCACCAGCTTTGCCGACATATTCTATAACAACTGTTTCAAGAACGGTATTCTGCCGATTGTGCTGCCGCAGGACGCGGTGGATGTGCTGATGAAGGACGCCGAGAAAGGTGCGAATGCGCGGATGACCGTCGATCTTGAAGCACAGACTGTCACCACTTCTGATGGCGACAGCTTTGCGTTTGAGCTGGATCCCTTCAAGAAGCACTGCCTTATGGAAGGTCTGGATGATATTGGCCTGACCATGGAAAAGGTAGCCTCTATCGAGACATATGAGGACCACGCTGCCACCAGCCGTCCCTGGGTGTAAGTCCAGCCGGCCAAGGACATGGGGCGGGGTGACGCCTAACTATGTTGTCCGACGTCGGGTTGCGTCATTTTCCCGCCCGACGCGTTAACACCTAGTTTCCAAACCTTAAACAAAGCTTGGGGTAAAAAATTGTTGAGCCCCAACATGTTGTAGGTTGCTACTAGACTGCCCAATTTTCGATCCCGAATTGATGCATTCCCGCACCACTTCCTTCATCAATCGGCCCGAAAAAATTGTTGATTACTGTCTGATGCTTGAGCCCGGATCGAAAAAGGGGCAAAAATTGGACAAGAATGAGGCAACCCGCCGAGCTTGGCGGGATCAAGTTGGAAACAAGGCGCGGCGTCGTATCGTGCCTGGCCAGTTTGAGGGTAAAAGAGCAGTGTTGGCAAAAATGCTAAGCGCATTCGTGCGGTCGTGTCTGGTGGCAGGTGTGGTTGTAACGCCGGCTTTGCTATTGCCGACGGTGGCTTCTGACACCGCTCAGATCGTCCTGGTCATTGCCATTCTATCCGCCTGCCTGACCTTCATGGAGTATAGCTGCCGCTACCCCTCAATCGTTGAATTCCGTTTCGCGCCACCGTTCAACCGGTTAAAATTTGTGACCCTTGCAGTCTGTGTGCTGCTGCTGTCTCTGATTGCGCGGGGCCAGACGGATCCCAGTGACCTGACCAACAGCCTGACGGTCCTTGGCGACACGCTGGGCCGGATGATCGACTTCCCATTCTCTCCGGTGCGTCTGGTTGTGCTGATGCTACCTTATGATGCGGATGTTCGGCTGATACATGACGTGCGAACGGCTGCAGGGATTTCCTACACCGTTTCCATCGCGATGATCGTGATCTTTGCGCTGCTAACCTCTGTATTCAACTGGCCGATGCGTCAGGGCAAGTTCAATGTCTGGATCAACCTTCCACTGTTTGACCCAACCCGTGGTGGTGACATTGTCGAACGCCTGCGTCGGGATGGTGGTGTTAACCTTGTGTTAGGGGTTTTGCTGCCATTCATGATCCCCACGGTCGTCAAGGCGGCCTCTGAGGTGGTCGGATCGGTCTCATTCGAGAATGATCAGACGATGATCTGGATGATGTCGGCATGGGCCTTTTTGCCAGCCAGTATGTTCATGCGAGGGATTGCCCTCATGCGGGTGGCCGACCTGATCGAGGCCAAACGCCGCCGCGTCAGTGCGCGGACCGAAGGCGAGCGGCTGCAAAAGGTCTGATTGCTGCATATCTTGCAGCGCTGGTCTTGTGGACCCAGGCCGCATTTGGCGACACCCTTCGCATAGCAACCTATCACACAGAATTATCGCGCAAGGGCCCGGGTCTTTTGTTGAGGGATATTCTTCGTGGGGAGGATCCACAGGTTGCTGCGGTTGTGTCGGTGATCGCACGGATCGCGCCGGATGTGCTTGTGCTTCAGGATGTCGACTATGATTACGGTCTGGTTACGCTGACAGCTCTGCGGGACGCGATTGCAGTGGATGGGCCCTATTATCCCCACCTCTTTGCGCTATCGCCCAACCGGGGGTTGGACAGTGGCGCGGACCTTGATGGTGATGGCCGCCTGGGCGAGCCGGAGGATGCCCACAGTCGTGGCTGGTATGCGGGCGAAGGGGGGCAGGCGATCCTGTCGCGCCATACCATTCAAAAGGGTGCGGTGCGTAGTTTTGATAGGTTACTCTGGGCCAAGTTTCCGGACCCTCTCTGGCCCGGGAGCCCCATGCCGGGGCAGAACGCCCAGCGCCTGTCACGGACCGGTCACTGGGTCGTGCCGATCGAGGTTGGAGGTCATCTGTTGAGGGTGATGAGCTTCCATGCCGTCGCGCCCGTGTTCGACGGCCCGGAGGATCGCAACGGCCGGCGTAATCACGATGAAATCTTGTTCTGGCAGCATCTTCTGGATGGCACCTTTGGTGCAGCGCCGGAGGGCTTGTTTGTGATTGCTGGGAACGCCAATCTAGACCCCGTGGACGGAGAGGGGCGCAAAGAGGCCATCAAGGGCCTGCTGCGCGATCCGAGGCTGCAGGACCCCGCACCGAGGCGCAGTGGCAATGTATCACAACAGAGCGGACAGCGCGGCGACCCCACGCTTGACACCGTGGCATGGCCCTCATCCGATCCAGGGCATTTGCGTGTGAGCTACATTCTGCCGTCCCGTGACGTGCATGTGCTTGGTTCCGGAATCCACTGGCCGCCCAAGGGGCCTGAACTGGAAGTGGTGGAGCAGGCCAGCCGCCATCGGCTGGTCTGGGTGGATCTGGAGCTTGGGCTGTAATCTCTAGCGCTCAACCATCCCGGCCTTGAGCTGGAACTTCGCTGCTTTGGCAAGAGGCCCCGGGTCAGGCCAGGGGCGGGTTTGGTGCCTTTTGCGATGTTGCCTTGTCGATGAATCGCAGAGCGGTTTCTTGACCCTCTTGCGGCTTCGGGCTAGGCCCCACGGGACTTTGCACATTCATGAGGATCGCCGAAATGACCAACCCTTCGCTTCTTATCCTGCCCGGTGACGGCATTGGCCCCGAGGTGATGACTGAAGTGCGAAAGATCATCGACTGGTTCGGTGAAAATCGCGGCCTCACGTTCGATGTCAGTGAAGACCTCGTCGGCGGTGCGGCCTATGATGCCCATGGCACACCTCTGCATGATGACACAATGGCCCGTGCGCAGGAGGTAGACGCCGTTCTGCTTGGTGCGGTGGGTGGCCCGAAGTACGATGATCTGGATTTCAGTGTGAAGCCTGAACGCGGACTGCTGCGTTTGCGCAAGGAGATGGACCTGTTTGCCAACCTGCGTCCGGCGCAATGCTTTGACGCGCTGGCGGATTTCTCATCCCTCAAGAAGGACGTTGTGGCCGGCCTCGACATTGTCATCGTGCGTGAACTGACGAGCGGAGTTTATTTCGGAGAGCCGCGAGGTATCTTCGAGGAAGGCAATGAGCGTGTCGGGATCAACACGCAGCGCTACACCGAGTCCGAGATCGACCGCGTTGCTCGATCTGCGTTCGAGCTGGCGCGGCGTCGCAACAACAAGGTCTGCTCGATGGAGAAGGCCAATGTAATGGAATCAGGTATCTTGTGGCGTGAGGTCGTTCAGAAGGTGCATGATGAGGACTATTCCGATGTTGAACTCAGCCACATGTACGCCGATGCCGGAGCCATGCAGCTGTGCCGCTGGCCCAAGCAGTTTGACGTAATCCTCACCGATAACTTGTTCGGTGATATCCTGTCCGATACAGCCGCCATGCTGACTGGCAGCCTTGGGATGCTGCCCTCGGCCAGCCTTGGCGCGCCGATGGCCAATGGCCGTCCGAAGGCCCTGTATGAACCCGTTCACGGCAGTGCGCCTGATATCGCGGGGCAGGGCAAGGCGAACCCTATCGCCTGTATCCTTAGCTTTGCTATGGCGCTGCGCTATTCCTTCGATCAGGGGGATGAGGCAAGCCGTGTTGAGCAGGCTGTTGAGAAGGTTCTTGCAGGGGGCGCGCGTACTGCTGACTTGACTGGGGAAGAGGGGGTTAAACCGATATCGACCACTGAGATGGGCCAGGCTATCATCGCGGCTCTGAACGACAGTATTTAGGCGCCAAAGCCCATATGGTGGGGGTTCATCCCCCACCATGGTAGACAGTATGAAGTGCGGTATTCGTAGGTCGATTCAATGCTTGTCAAATCGGCTATGTGGGCTTATGTCCCATCGCCAGTCGGAGTGTAGCTCAGCCTGGTAGAGCACTGTCTTCGGGAGGCAGGGGCCGGAGGTTCGAATCCTCTCACTCCGACCAGTAAAATGAGGCGCCTACGGGCGCCTTTGTTGTTTCAGGAACGCCTTTTGCAACGATGTTTGCAGGGACTGTTGCGTTAATGGTCGTCGCAAGGGTTGGTGCTTTTGAAAGCGTTTGATCATGCGGTTGCGAACAATTGCGCAATGAATGCGATCTCGCCTTGAACGCCTGGTTGCTTGTGATGGATGTGGCCGCGTTTGATCGTTCTGATGGTTTCGATGCCGCTCAAGGTCGATTTGGCTGATCGTAATGAGCGAAAGCTTTGCCGGTAGCCGAGGAGCCGCTTCATGGCAGCGTGATCGCTTTCGATCCGATTATTGCGCTACTTTCGGTCGATGTGGCGGATGCTGTCAAAATGCGGGTCATAGCGGTGGTTAATCTCGCGGATGACACGGGCGTAGGCCCGCGCTTTGTCAGTGCAGATCGTGACAGGCCGATGCAAGCGCACCCGTTCGATTGCCTTATTCAGAAAGGCTTTGGCGGCCTGTGCATCCCGCCGTGCGGTCAGGCGGAAATCGATCATCTGCCCGTTCGCATCCACAGCGCGCCAGAGGTAGCGCCACTTCCCTCCGACGCGGATGTAGGTCTCGTCCACGTGCCAATCGACACTAGCCCGCCGGAGATGCTTTTCCGTACGTTTGGTCAGTTCCGGGCCAAATTTCTGCACCCAACGATACACCGTGGAGCGATCAACCGCGACATCGCGCTCGGACAGCAGATCGACAACATCCTGATAAGACAGTGGATACCGCAGATACCAACGCACCGCACACAGAATGACCTCTTTCGGAAAGCGATGATGTTTGAAGGGGGATTTGCGCGGCATGGCTAACCTCAAAAGTAACCATCTTGCTGACATGCTCGCCTAATGCAACAGTCCCCTCTAGGTCATGCCGATCATTCTGCGCCTGAGAATAACTTCCGAACCGAACGAGCACCATTAGAGGATTGGGTGCATTTTGTAACACCATGAACAGACCGCATCTTTTGAGCGCCCCTAAATGCAAACTTACTTATACTGGTCGCAAGTTTCGGGTTTCCCGGCTTTGTAGCAAGACGGCGTTTCCCGTCTTCTTAGTTCTCGGTATTGAGCGAGCTTGAATGTGGCCCGTCCGAGCGACATCTTTTTGCTATCTTGCGGATCAAAGCAGACGGTTCATTAGAGCGATTGCGACCGCCTGTTCACGCGTTTTTGCGCCTAACTTTCGCTTGGCCGAGATCACATGAAAATTCACAGTGGCATTGGAAATTCCCAATTTGTCCGCAATACGGTCATTCCTGAAACCCTCTGACAACCACTTTAAAACTTCAGTTTCACGCTCACTCAGCAAAGAGCGTATCTTTCTGAAAGGCAACCAATGTGGTCCGCTGTCTTTGAATTCCGAGTCCTCAATTAACGCGACCTGCGTCAGCGCAGCTCCCAGTCGGATTTCATCGGTGTTTGCGTTGATGAGTTTTTCAGCCTTTGAACGGTCAAGCTCTAGTCCGAGATTGAATCCAACGTATCGATCCGAAATTGAACTGTGCCGGGACATAACAAGTGACGATACCAGCCCCTCTTCCTGTACTTCGAGCAACATCCTGTCGGTCTTGTTTTTGTCGCGTGATGGTAGCGATTGATTGCTAAGAGGGTCGCACAACTGCATTACATCTTGATCCGCAACCAAATCAACTAACAGGTCACACTCATTATACCCTTCACTCACATAATGATTTAGCCAATCAGCGCGCATGTTGGTGTACATTCCCAACGGTCCATCCGATGGCGAGGCAAGTACGATATTTATGTAATTGAAGCCTAAACTTTCGAAAAAGCGCTTCGTTTCAATATATGCTGCATCCTGTCCAGATCTGTTGTCCAAACCGGTTAACAAGTCGACAAGTTGGTTATTCATGGGTTGCCTTCTGGACCACAGAATGTTGCTTAGAACCGCCACGCATCAGAGCACGTCAATCGAATTCAACTTAGGTTTCAATATCAGAAAAATCAATTTGTTTCGGCAGCTTAACATAGCGCAAGACACGATCAAGGCGGCGTCAATTGAACCGGGGAAAGTAGTAATTTGTTGGCTCGAAGAGAAAGAATCACTTAAGAGATCGAGTGTTTTGCTTTCTCCTATACCGGATGTAGGGGTGATCATAACGTTGCACACCCGCCGTTGATTCTAGGGGATAAAATCATGGTTTGCAGCCCATAAGATTGCTCGGCATTTTCACATAACCTTGCACGATTTGCCCATAAGTCTGCACAGCGCTTATCTATCGGCGGACTTCAGGCAAATCTTGCAAGAAAACGAAGGCCACGAACATCTTCACTCACCCATTAGGTGCACATGGCATCGCAATATGCAATGTATGGCTGTGAGATTAGGGTTACGGGCATCCAAGACCTTGATTGCATCGCAATCCAACCATCCGCGCGTGTAATGCAAATATGACTAAGGACTTTGAAACCAACGCTCAGACAATCGCTGATGCTTTGACCTCTGCAAAACAGATCTCTCCACTTTTTTCCGGGGAGGAACAGCTATCACTTGATGAGGCGTACTCGGTTGCTCGCCGGGTTCGAGATATTCAGGGAAGAGAGAGAATTGGCCGGAAAGTTGGCTTTACAAATCGCGCGATCTGGCCTGTTTATGGTGTGGATCGGCCAATCTAGGGAGAGGTCTACGCAGATGGGTTGTTCTCAGTAAATCAGCCGGTGAAGCTCGAAAAGTATTCGGAACCGAGGATCGAGTCTATTTTCTTGGCTTTTTTGCCTGCAATGTACCTTCCAGACCAGGCGATCCGGGTAAATACAAGACGAGAGTGAGCTATGCAGATCGTACATTCACTTAAGCCGGAAGACCGCACTCGCCTGAGCGGCCCTGGATTGCGCGCGTTTCGCAATATCGCTGAGATCTGGGAGTTAAGTGAAGCGGAGCGCATTGCCGCACTCGGGCATCCTGGTAGGTCCACATATCACTCATGGATGAAAAAGGCTGTGGAGGGTGAGAAGATCTCTCTGCCGTTCGATACTCTGATCCGTATCTCAGCAGTCCTGGGCATTTATAAGGGCCTGACAATCTTGTTCCATGAAGATGTGCAGGCTCTTCAGTGGTTGAAATCTCCGCATAGCGGAACTGATTTTGCCGGACAGCCTCCGCTCAGCCTGATCATTGAGAACGGCCAAGACGGAATGATGATCGTGCGTCGGTACATCGATGCCTGGAGAGGTGGTTCGATGGGGCATGGAGCACCCGAAGGATCATTCGAACCTGTTACAGAGGACGACGTCGCCTTCGAGCTCTTCATCGACATCGACATTTGAGAGATCTCTTGTAGACATGAACTCTTCCACTTGCGCAGGCAGTTCATGCATCAGGTTGCGAGCAGCAATATCCCTCTCAAGGAGATCTAGCTGATACCGGAGCTTCCAGACCAGGCGATCCGGGTAAATATTCTTCGATCACCAGGCGCCACCACGTTCAGCATCCAGATATGCGCGAACACGTTGCAGGTCGAAGATAGATCCACGCAACATGACATCCAGAGCGCTCTCGCCACCAAAATTCCGGTTGGGCTTCTTGATCCAGGCGTAACCACGGGACTTGTCCGTGAACATGTAACGAGTACCCTTATGAATACCCATCAGGATACTCATTCGCGTTGCCAAATCGCGGTCAATACGTCCGATATCACCAGACTTCCAGCGCGCCCATGTGCGCGATCCCAAACCGCCCAGAAGCTCTACCGACTGTGCGTCTGTAAGGCCCCATTGTTTGAAAAGCCGGACGGTTGCTCGAGCCAAGGCTCCTGCTTCCGCATTTGTAATGAGTGGCAGATCTGGAGCTGCGGGTACATTTTGAACCATCGACGTCGTTTTCGATCCTCAGAATATGAAATGGTGGTAGGAGACCCGGGTATCGAACCCGGCCGAGTACGCTAATCTGGCGCTATGAGTGTATAAATCTCACCTGCACACCTGTGCTGTCTCCCGAAAACGGGTTTATCGGTTATCCCGATATTCGACAGTTCGTGTATGTGTGTGCTGTGGTCACGAGTTCTTTCTGATCGAGTCTGCGATCACAGTCAAGTGTGTAGTCGTGGGTCCTTATGCTCACTAAAGCGATATATGTGGGACTGTTGCGTTAATGGTCGTCGCAAGGGTTGGTGCTTTTGAAAGCGTTTGATCATGCGGTTGCGAACAATTGCGCAATGAATGCGATCTCGCCTTGAACGCCTGGTTGCTTGTGATGGATGTGGCCGCGTTTGATCGTTCTGATGGTTTCGATGCCGATCAAGGTCTATTTGGCTGATCGTAATGAGCGAAAGCTTTGCCGGTAGCCGAGGAGCCGCTTCATGGCAGCGTGCTCGCTTTCGATCCGATTATTGAGCCACTTTCGGTCGATGTGGTGGATGCTGTCAAAATGCGGGTCATAGCGGTGGTTAATCTCGCGGATGACACGGGCGTAGGCCTGCGCTTTGTCAGTGCAGATCGTGACAGGCCGATGCAAGCGCACCCGTTCGATTGCCTTATTCAGAAAGGCTTTGGCGGCCTTCGCATCCCGCCGTGCGGTCAGGCGGAAATCTATCATCTGCCCGTTCGCATCCACAGCGCGCCAGAGGTAGCGCCACTTCCCTCCGACGCGGATGTAGGTCTCGTCCACGTGCCAATCGACACTAGCCCGCCGGAGATGCTTTTCCGTACGTTTGGTCAGTTCCGGGCCAAATTTCTGCACCCAACGATACACCGTGGAGCGATCAACCGCGACATCGCGCTCGGACAGCAGATCGACAACATCCTGATAAGACAGTGGATACCGCAGATACCAACGCACCGCACACAGAATGACCTCTTTTGGAAAGCGATGATGTTTGAAGGGGGAATTGCGCGGCATGGCTAACCTCAAAAGTAATCATCTTGCTGACATGCTCGCCTAATGCAACAGTCCCCGCTCGGATGCAACTAAAGCAAAGTTTCCTAAAACGGTCGATTTTGCCGGTGACAGAAACGTATGAGTTTTGGCGCTGTGAGACGGCTTCAGTCCGTTGCCCTTAGAGTGTTCGCGACTGACGAAGTCTTGTGCGGGATGGCCTTGATGCTTACATCTGAAAAATGGAAGCCAACCTCTTCTTCAACATTGTCACCTCGGTCTCGACAGCCGTTACCGCCTTCTTTGTCATCGGAATTTTCTTTTATAATCGCCGCCAACAACAGTTTGACATCTTAGAGCAGTCTTTTGATGTGCTTCAAAGGGTGAACGAGAAGGCACTTGAGAGCCGAAGTAACGTGCTTGCAGCTATTCGTTCAGCAAATCCAGACGACAAGACGGACGCGGATGAAGCTATGTTCGTCTATTTCCACTATATGAGGATCAACCGCGTCTTCCGTGCCTATGAGTATTGCCGGGGCGGCTTCATCACTGAGGAGCAGCGTGACCGGATTTCTGAGCCACAAATTCGGACGCTTGTCTCGGTAGTTGACAAGCTTCCCGCAATCTTGGAACGGGGCTATCCTGACGATTTCCACGACTTCCTAATTCCTCGTGTCCGAGCGGCTAGGCCCGCGAAGCTTATTAATTCAGACTGATGCGCCCACCCTCATCGAACTGGCCAATAACCTCCTGACAAAACTGCTCGGTCAAAAACGGTCGTTTTTGTCACAGATTGCCACCTCACCTGAAATCAAGCTGTTGATAAAGACAAAAACCCTCGGCAAAATCTTTGCAGTTTTGGCAGGTTTTTGTCACGATATGGCATGATCATAGGATATGCCCGCGTCTCAACAGACGATCAAAACCTCGATGCTCAAACCGACGCCCTGAAAGCGGCCGGTGCGGAGCGCATTTTTGCAGACAAGATCAGCGGTGTGAGGCGAGATCGCCCGGAGCTCGGGGCGATGCTCGATCAACTCCGCCCTGGTGATGTGGTGGTCGTGGCCAAGTATGACCGGCTCGCGCGATCCCTGCGTGATTTGCTCGATCTGGTGGAAACGATCAAGGATCGTGGTGCCGGCTTCCGTTCCCTTGCCGAAGACATCGACACAACAACGCCGGCCGGTCGGCTCGTCTTCCATGTATTCGCCTCCATCGCCCAATTCGAGCGCGAGCGTATCGCCGAACGCACAAAAGAGGGGTTACAGGCCGCAAAGGCACGCGGTCGCGTCAGTGGTCGCCCCCCTGCCCTTACGGCCGATCAGAAAGCAGAAGTGCGCCGCATGCGCGATGATGAACATCGCCACGTCTCCGAGATCGCGCGACTGTTCAAGGTCAGCGAGCGAACAATTAGACGCGCATAACTCACCAAAGATACTTAAAGTCCGTGGACTCATAGACCTCGCATTGAGAGATTGCCTCAATGCAGGAGAAACAATTTTCAACACAATTACAGAGGTTTGGCGGGGAAATTCGAAATCTCCGGCAAGAGCAAGGCCTGTCTCAGGAAGCCTTCGCTGATCTTTGCAATCTCGACAGAACATACATTGGTGGCGTCGAGCGAGGCGAACGAAACGTAAGCTTCGTCAACATTCATAAGATAGCAAATGCTCTAAGCATCCCCGTTAGTGCCCTCTTCAAACTAGTTGAGGACACAGAGCAGTGACTCCATTCGAAACCAAGCAATCATTCCTCGATTATTTTCATTCACAGCTGCCACCACAGGTTGAAAAAATTTCGTCTTCTGGGGAAAGCCATCAGAATAAGGCCAAACGAGTCAACAAACTGATATCGGATCACAGGGATTTTTTGGCGGCCAAGATAGATACGGCCGCAACAGCAACGACTCGGCAAGAACAACTGATCATCCTCCAGTATTCTGTTTCCGTGGTATCCTTGGAATATCGCCACGCTGTTTGGCCTTATGAGTACATGGCTCTTTCTCGGAGAGTTGGGGAACTCTGGGAACGCTTCTGCTCGGCCGCATGGGATATTCCCTCACGCCAGAAAGTCGAGCGCATAAGCCCTCCCAATTTTCCCGATGTATTGGCAGAAATTGAGGCATCTCTTCTCGATTACTCTCAGAGCGCGAAACGTGAATCTACGGCGGGCATACTAGAGAACCTGCGCGATCTCATTGGCGAGATTAATATGGTCGAGGATGAGGTTTTTTCGGTGGATTCCAACCCTCATGTGATCGACTTCAAAAGCGGTTTTGGATCAAATGAAAAAGGTAACATGCTGCGCCTCAGGACGGTTGGCAAGGCATACAAACTTTGGAACCCAGATACCGAACTTCTGTTCTTGGTTCGCCAGGAACAGAACAACAACTACTTAAATGTGATCAAGCGAGAAGGTCTGTGGAGCGTCCATTGCGGCCAAGATGCCTACGACAAAATCGAGGAACTGACCGGTGCTCAAATGAACAAAATCCGAGACCAAGTCATTTCTTTTGAAGACGATTTGTCAGCGCAGTTTTGGAATGATCTAAACGATCACCTTTCAGACCTCAGTGGATATCTCAAGTGGTAGGGAAGGTCTTTTCCACAAAGCTCGTCGCCATTTCGCGACAACGATCTTTAGTCAGCTCGCCATCAGCCTTCCACATTGTGCAGATTTCAGAAGCCCGCGCCCGCTGTTTTTCATCGGGGACGGGCACCTGAATTCTCTTGATATAGTTTGCCGAGTTGTTTGCGGTTGGGTTGATGGCCTTTTTTAAAGCAGTCGCTTGGTCTGAGTTCAGGAAAACAAGCAAGAACTCTACAAGACTGTCATCATGGGGGAACACGCCAACGACGCCCTGATCAAAAACAGCACCTTCAAATGCGGATGCGCTAAGGCGCCCTGACGTTACCATTGGAACAGCAAGCCCACGGCGAAAGTAGAATGCTGCATTTTGAAGGCGAGCTTTTTTGTCTGCCCTGTAGTAGTCTACAGCATCCCTGCTCCAATTGAGCGCGGACGCTGTCTGTTCATAAGGCAGGCGGTGACCGCCTCTTATGAACGGAACATAGTGCCTTCCGTTGTCGATGCCGTCTTTCTGTTGCGAAGGGCTCAATCCGCATCCATCCAAGACGCAGTCCCAACTTATAGGATGTCCGTTTACCCGTCTTGGAGGCTTTACCTCATCAAATCCGCAAAACCTGGTGTTATCACCGGTGTATATTCCTGTGCGGCATTCAGCCAAATCACCAAGCACAATCGTTTCACATTGAAACGTCAAACCTTCTTCGCTTGCGTGTGTCCATCCTGTTTCCGCAGCTCCGCGTAAAGTCGAAGAAGACAGTTTCCCCACTAAATCAAATGCTTCAAGACTAATTGACTCTGATTTGTTTCTGAGATCGAGCCAGCTTAGATTGCCTGATTGTCCCTCAGATTGTCGATTTCCCGCCAGGATACACATGCTTCCATAACCAAAGTTCACTGTTTCAAACCTAGATGAATCAAACTGAACCATATGAGAAAGGTTAGTTTCCTTCGCTAGGAAACGGCGCAAGGGTGCATGGTTGCGACTGGTTAGAAAAGTATCAGGGACAATAAAAACGAAACGGCCGCCCTGACGCAACATTGAGATCCCAAACGTCATAAACAAGCCATATGACTCTCTTGCGTAGACCTCTGGGAATTTTCTTTTGATCTTTTTTCGGTAGTCGATGGAAAATTTCAATCCGTACGGAGGGTTGCAAATCAATGCATCATATTCACCAGTTAGTTCAATACTTTGAAACAGATCATCCGATACAAAATAGTCTATAAAATCTCCGGTTTGCACATGAACATTCGCAGAACCAAATGCCTGCACCTCTTCGGTATGGTCTGGGTCTATGTCGATGGCTTCAATCAGAGAGGCTCTGTTCAGCAATGGTCGAACAAATGCACCCTTTCCCACACAGGGTTCCAAGACAGACTTATTGCTGACATCACCTAGAAGAGAGATCATTAGATCATTTAGCTCTTCAGCATCGGTGTAATAAGCTTGCAAAGCTACTGTTGTTGTCTGTGTGGTAGATAAGGAGATGTTTCGCATACCGCTCATTCTTGATGTTTTTAAGTATCATGCCTTGCGGGCGCTGTATGGTCAAGCTTCTATCACACTTGTCCACACCTGCGCTTATTTGTGGTTGCCCCTGTATTCACCTTACACCCCAGAGGGGTCGAAGCGCCGTCCGTTAAAAGCATGATTGCATGCAATGCGCTTTTCAACAGAACCTCGGCGAGAAAATGCTGATCTGCTTTCGGAGCCGTCCCTTGCTTGAGCCCGAAAAAAAGAACAGCAAGGTTCCTGGTTCAAGGGCGCGAAGCGGTAGCGGAGCCACGCGCAGGATGCGTAAGCATCTGAGCATGGCGAGCACCCACCCCTTGAAGCTGGGTTCTTGATGGTCTTAGGGCTTAATCAAAGCAAGGACGCCTCTCCGATTTGCGTATCTGCTTTTGGTGAGTCCTGAAGCCTGCCTTGTGGTGGGGGGCGCGGGTTCGCCCCAAAGGGGCGAAGGGGCGCATATTGGTTATCGGCCGTTTAGGCCGATGCCGTGTAGCAGCCTGTAAGGCTGCGGGAGAGTTAAATAGAGTTATATAAGGGACTGTTGCGTTAATGGTCGTCGCAAGGGTTGGTGCTTTTGAAAGCGTTTGATCATGCGGTTGCGAACAATTGCGCAATGAATGCGATCTCGCCTTGAACGCCTGGTTGCTTGTGATGGATGTGGCCGCGTTTGATCGTTCTGATGGTTTCGATGCCGCTCAAGGTCGATTTGGCTGATCGTAATGAGCGAAAGCTTTGCCGGTAGCCGAGGAGCCGCTTCATGGCAGCGTGATCGCTTTCGATCCGATTATTGCGCCACTTTCGGTCGATGTGGTGGATGCTGTCAAAATGCGGGTCATAGCGGTGGTTAATCTCGCGGATGACACGGGCGTAGGCCTGCGCTTTGTCAGTGCAGATCGTGACAGGCCGATGCAAGCGCACCCGTTCGATTGCCTTATTCAGAAAGGCTTTGGCGGCCTTCGCATCCCGCCGTGCGGTCAGGCGGAAATCTATCATCTGCCCGTTCGCATCCACAGCGCGCCAGAGGTAGCGCCACTTCCCTCCGACGCGGATGTAGGTCTCGTCCACGTGCCAATCGACACTAGCCCGCCGGAGATGCTTTTCCGTACGTTTGGTCAGTTCCGGGCCAATTTTCTGCACCCAACGATACACCGTGGAGCGATCAACCGCGACATCGCGCTCGGACAGCAGATCGACAACATCCTGATAAGACAGTGGATACCGCAGATACCAACGCACCGCACACAGAATGACCTCTTTCGAAAAGCGATGATGTTTGAAGGGGGAATTGCGCGGCATGGCTAACCTCAAAAGTAATCATCTTGCTGACATGCTCGCCTAATGCAACAGTCCCGAATGGTTCGGGTTAACCAGCGTTTGCGCCAAAGCCGTTGTGTTTGCCTTGGCATCTTTTGAGGATCTTTGAAGATCCGCTGATTTTGTTGTCAGTTTCAGCGAGCACAATCAGATCGCTGATCCGCACTAGATGGCCCCGAGTCGTCGGACCTTCTGATTCAGACCCGTGTGTGGCAATTCCACGCGCAACTAGGATGCTCAGGAGGCTTCGAGACGAAGTACCTCGCGACTTAGCAAGCGTCGCAACCGGTACGAAAGTTGCTTGAAACCGCGCCAACTGCTCCGGGCTGATGAGGTAAGATACGTTCGGCCCATGTTGTACCTGTCGCGCCTCGAGCAAACCTAATCTGCACCAATGGACCACTGACTGGGGCTTCCAGCCTGCAATCTTCGCGACATCATGCGCTGTCCAATCGCGCGAAAACCGCAATGTGGACAGTTCGCCATCAATCTCACTCTTCAGAAACTCGAACGCACTTAAAGCCATGTCCTCATCAGCGACGACAGGTCTGATTTTGCGCTCAAACACTAGGCTGAACAGGTGCAACAAGGCGGAACGATCTGTCGTTCTGCGGAGATTGAGCTCCGAAAATTTGACGGTTTCGCCAGGTCGGTGATCCGAGGAAGATCTGAGTTTAGAGATGCTATCCAGCAGCGCTACACGGTCAAAACCGCCGTCGACCAGCGCAGGGCGATGCTGCACTGCAACCTCGCTGACGACGCCTGCTTCTCGCAAAAGATCGAACTGTTTTCGGTGGACACCAAGCAGCCTTTGAACCTCTAGTCCCCTACAGTATCGATCTCTATCTGCTGCAATATTCACAAGCTCCAGCCGGGGGATGACCGTGTGTGTATGCCCGTAGCCACTTTGGCTTTGCTTACCGGCTATGTGCTTTTTCTGAACCGCTTCGACCAACCTTTGTGGCGAGATGTTCAGTTCCGCGGACGCCTCTTTGGCAGACACCCATTCTCGCTGACTGGAAACAACAATTGCGCCAACATAGCTGCCATTGAATTCCTCTGTGACAACGCGTGCGACAGCCGAACGAAACGGATCGTAGGCCGGGTTCTTGAATTTCATCAGTCGATGATACCACTTGCCCAACTTCGCTGGCGCTGAATTCTCTTCCGGGGCACTCGCAGCTAGACGCTCACTCACGTGATCCTCGAAACCGTGCGGCCAGTTGTGTAGAAGTTTCGCAACTGGTTCCAGCAACGAAACTGACTCGGATACGGTTTTAGGCGACCTAGTTTTCCCGGTCTTTCCAGTGCGGTTCTGAGAAAAGCTCGAAGCCAAAAAATGCAAGAAACGCCCGATATCAACTGGGACTGGGTTCACATCATCAAACGGCGCGCAATACGTAACTTCCATCGTCGATCCGGAAATTAGGCGAGCGATTGCAGTTTCATGCTCAGGGGCTGGTTCTGTCTCGATGTCTGCCCGTTGAGCACCGCAACTGCATGTCTCATACCCGCCCGAGACAGGCGTGAATTGAGAAGCGCAAATTGGGCACCTGTCAATAAGTCGCGTTCCGTGGTGCGGACACGCGGACACCAAAGCGTGCCGCCAAGTCGCATCAAACACTTGTCCATTCGCCGAGCACTTTGGGCAAAAGGGATCTGAGTGGTGTCGGTGGAACGCCCACTCGAGCGACGCCGTTGTAGGATTGGATGAAGGTGAGATGCGGCTCAACCGAAGACTATCAACGCCTAAGGCACTGGCGAGCGCAGGCAATCCCTCAACCATTTGTCTACCGTATCGCAAGTCAATTCTTGACAGAAAATCTGCTGTTTGTCTGTAAGCATTCACATGCCCATAACGGCGGAGAAACCCTAAAAGACTTTCGTTCTCAGCCGGCAGAATGCGGATAAGGTCGCTCATGCCTATTGCTCTTGAAACGCCAATAGGTCTTGAACTGTGCTTGGGCTGACCTCAAGCTGCGCTGCTTCCATCACCTCACCATACGCAGAAACGAGCTGTAAGTCCGAAGGTGGATCCAGAGTAAAGAACGTTTCGCATGAAACTTGTGACTGCATAACCTTACTGGCACTCTCTGAAACCTGGGCTAAGGACAGTGCCGAGCCGGGTAGTCTTTGGATGGACGCTCGAAGCATCTTCAAGACTTGGCCAATCCGGCCGCCGGAAGCGCCGTAAAGTCGACGCACCAAGTCTTCCTTGTCGAGATCAAGCAGTAATCCAGCTTGTTCAAGACATTGAAAGGCGGAATTCACTGCTGCGCAAAAATGCTTGCGGTCCTCATCTTTCGACCAAGAGTAAGGTTCAATAACCACAGTCTTCATCGAGCGAGCGGCAAATTGCTCATTCGCGTCGAGTAAACTTCGAAACCTTGGAAGGCCGGCAAGCACGAGCACCACACCTGATTGGTCAACGACTGTTTTAAAATGATCTCCCGCTCCGCGAGCGGACAAATTGGCGCCGCGTTCGGCAGTGTGGCTTGCTTCGTCCAGCGCAATAACTCGAATGCCAAATGCGCTGATGAGCTCGAACAGTCTTTCGCGCACAATGCTGGTTTTTTCCTTGGGGCCCGCCGTGCCTCCAACGGCTTCAAGCAAAGCGACGTAGAGGTCACGGTCATTGGGTCTAGCCGGCACGCGGCCGAGCACAAAGTCAGATTTTTCCAGCAGCATACCAGGTGCCCGACGCACCGTTTGGTTGCGGGACTTTAAATCTGACAAAAGCTCCGTCTTGCCACATCGTGTAGGCGCCAAGACAGGAATGATCCCACCAGACTCTGAACTCGCGAAGGCCAACAGGTCTTCTACTTCATACAAGGCGTGCATGTAAGAGTGGTGACGAATTGTGATATCGCGCAAAACCGCGTCGAAATCATTCTTGGTCTGATCAAGCATTCTTCTTCTCCACCTTGGGCAGCTCAAGGTTGGTTGGAACCGTCATTGCCGACGTTCGGGGCGCCACCAAAACTTGGCCGGGGATCAAAGGCTGTTTGAGCGCGCGCTGGTGCATTCTATGTGTTTTTCTCCGCTCGATCTCATCTGCACGCGTCTTTTGCATCTTGGTTTTTCCGAGTTTTTTGGTCTGCCGACGATCCATCATGGCCTGGAGAACAGCCTCGCTATCAAAGCAATCCGGCGTCATCTTTGCTCGGGGCGGTCGGATTTCTTTGATGGCGGCATAAGATAAACCGTCAAGTCCATCAATTTTGTTGTGTGCAGGGATAAGTCTCTCATCTTGCGGGTCGACCACTAGAATCATTCTTACATCCAAAGGATTGTATCTGATTTTCAGCTGCTTTCCGTAGCCAATGCGGCGTAGTAGGTCCCCTAGTTCTTCGGACCAGAATTGCATATGTTCGAACTCAACTCCGTATTTCCAACCACCACGTGTTTCTTCGAACACCCAGAAGCACTCCGCACGTTCTTCCAGTGTGAGTGGATCAGGCATTGCGTGTTCATCAGCCAATCGTTGCATCGCCTCCAGTGGTGATTCATATTTTCTGAAAACACTGCAAATCCGTTTTCGTTGACGCAGGTGGTATTCGTCAAACCGCCATTTCTGCATGATTTCTTCGAATTCATCGAGTGTGAGGCAGGCCTCTTCTTCCGCTTTTTCTTGCCGGCTGTTTCCGGGCATCAGAGTGCTTTCGGTAGCACCAGGAAGGGTCTTTACCATATCATTAAAGGTGCGATTGTATCGTTCAATGAACGGTTTCTGCTGTGGGTTTCTTGGTTCAGCCCAAAGTACTTCTGAACGCGTAGCGATAATAACAGCGTCCAAGAAATCCCCCTGGTTCTCCTGCGCTTGATCAAGAACGAACAGTTTGGGTTTAGCTGCATACGTCTTTCTGCTGACGATTCCAAAGTTATCAAAAAATTCTTCGTCGCAGTGCGTCATCGTGCTCATCAGTGTTTCGACGATGGTTTCCGAATTAGGATGATGAAGAGTAAATACCTGGGCCAGAATCCATCCCGTTGCACAGTCAATCGCTGCTGTCACCCACGGCCTGCCAATGAGTTCACCGCTCTCATTTGTAACCATGATGTCTGCCGGCGTTGAGTCGATTTCGACTCGATCAAATGGTGCTTGGATGTCGTAAAACTCTTTTGCTTGTTTCCTGTGTGTTTTTGCATGCTTACTGCCCATTTTCCGTTTGATTACGTCATCATGTGGCAGCGTTTTGATAATCGCTTCGACAATCTTGCGCCCGCAATTTCCCGCTTCTAAATCATTTTCGCTGCACCAAAACAGATACTGCCGACACGCCTCTCGATGCAGATCGGAAACCCGCAATCTGTCGTGTGGCAGGTACTGCTGTTCAATCAAGTTTTCGACAATCTCGCGAAACACTGCATCACAGCGCTCAGTGCGATTTCCCGAACGATGAGTTTTGGGGGCCAACCCCTGGACACCGTTTTTGATGTATTTGGACGTCCAATCATTAATCGTGCTTTGTGAAGGAAACGGCTTTTTGCGTGCAACAAACTGCGTCTTCTCAGAAACCTGTTTTTCAATGAATACCCGTCGTGATCGACGAGGTACTTCTTTTTCCCTCAGGTGAAGCTCCTGCCGGACAATGAAAAGGCGGAAATCAGTTTCTAACCTGTGCTTCTTGGACTGATACGTTCCGTATCTTTTTGGGCTCAACTCAGAGGATCGCACAAGCCCATTTGAAATGGCCTTCCGAAACTCATCTCCAGAAATTTGATAAATTTCACCGTTCTGGTCGATGAGTTGCACCGCGTCCTTTGATGGAACTGGGCCGTCTACGACATAGTCTTCGCCATTAAGCGTAATCGTTCTGCCGTCTTTTTGAGAAACAAGGTTCATTAAAACTTCAAAACCTCCAAGAAACGGGTGCAGCCGTTGTTTGCTTCCAGCTCAGAGGCTTGACGCAGCCTCGACGCCGTAATGTCGAACTTCAGGAGACCGTTGAGCAAAGCCATACAGATTTCACCTTGGCTAAGTCCGTGATGAAGATGCAGATCTCTATATGAGGAACTGTCTTCGCCCACATCGCTGAGTTTCTCAAAAACCTGCGCCGGACACTTTTTTCCGACCCAGGGAGCCAGCAGCCTAGCATTATAGTACAAGGGCCCTTGAAGGAGTTCTTCGGTGACCATCAGCAAAGACAAACCGAAGCTTTGTAGTAGTTCTGGGTAGAGTAAATACTCAGGTTTCTTCTCAATGTGAGCGGAATGCTTAGCGTCCAAAAGCGACTTGGTTCCGTCGTTCAAAAGAACTTCGAAATCAGGCGTATAAATGGGGTTCTTTCTACCAGAGCGGCCGAGATGTGCCTCCAAAGCGTTCTTGTCTCGAAAAACTCTTCCAGAAGTCAGACTGATAGTACATGGTTGGGTTCTGAGAGAGAGCACTCGCGGGTCAATCTCCAAGCAACAGACAAGCGTTACTTCCATGTGACTTTCGAGTTGGATGACGCCACGAAACTTGGTGCCGGCCATCTTGCTTGCCCGTTTCTGCATGCCGCGCTTGTGCACGCGGCGCATCGTTGGATCTGCGAACTTGTTTTCTTTCATATAGAGGCGAATACAAGAATCCATTCGCATTGGCAATGGGCGCTATGCGAATGGAAGAAGGAGTGCGCAGACTGATGCAGGACAGCAACGAGTTTCGTGAAAGAGCATTAGCAGAAAACTGGATGGCGCTGGGTGAGTGGCTCAATTCTCTTGTTCAAGAGCCTAGTTCATATGGGTTCAAATTCGCTGAAGAGGCTCTTCAAGCCGTCGCGGACGCAAGAGGAACCAAAGCCAGCAGTCTGCGCAATCAAATGCGAGCTACGGACTGGTTACAGTCCAATCATCCTGAGATTTTGGATAAGAAGCCACAGTGGCTTGGAATGATGCAGGTTCTGCTACTTTCAAGACTGGAGCAATATAGTTCCGAAAAGGCGAAGGAGATCTCCCCAAAGGTCTTTGCTGGTGAAGTCTCGCAATCGGAAATGGCGCGCATTCTTGAAAAGGTGCGTACCAGCAGGTCGGTTATGGGTCGTCCTCAAGCGCAAGCGAGGCTAACGGCCAAGCAGCGTGGACAATCATTCGAGAATGCCGCGAGGGCTTTCTTTAAGGAGAATGTCGATGACATTTTCAATCATCAGAATTTGATCGTTCAGGAAGGAAAAACGCTGGAGCCTCTGGGAACAGACCTGGTTGTTTATGATGGCTCTGAACTGCTCTGCGCAATTGAGATAAGGGGGCCGCGATCAAGAGTGGACCCTAGCTATATTATTGACCAACTGGCTCGCGCCGCTCTAGTGCTACGAAATGTTCCAGAAGTTCTCTACGTTGTTCCTCAGGATTCTGAATACAACCTTGAAGAGATGGACAACATCAGAGAGAAGTTGGAGATCGACGGGATAAAGTTCGCGGCTCTGCCAGAGAAGGAATGGTTCGCTCTAGCGGATCTTGAGATTTTTGAAGAACGCTATCCGGAGTTTAGGTAGCAATTCTAACAACCAAGAAGTCTGCTGACGTGCGACTTCAGTAGCCCCAAGTCTCGTACGCCAAAGGCAACGACTTCAACACATCTCGTCTGTGACGCCAATCGGGCATTGCTGTGTCCATATGCGCAACGAAGCGCTCGTTGTGGCGCCTTGCTCACTGGCCGCAGTGATTTGTAGCTGCGTTCAATGGGTCTATTAGACATTTCAAATGAGAGGATGCCGCAGCCGCCAGTTGTTCGCAATCGCCCAAAAGTTGAAATCGCGCACAGCGAGCCAAAAATTTCAACTCTTGGCTGCACCGAAACCAAAACTTTGGGCAATTTAGTCAGAACTTTGGGTCAAAACAGAATTTTGGGCGATCCTACACCGGATTAGAAATCCAGGTTCTCCACGCTCAGTGCGTTCTGCTGGATGAATTCCCGCCGGGGTTCTACCACATCGCCCATCAGTTTGGTGAATAGATCATCCGCTTCGGCCACATCATCAATTTTGACTTGCAGAAGCGTCCGCGCCTCTGGGTCCAGCGTTGTTTCCCAAAGCTGATCGGGGTTCATTTCGCCCAGACCTTTGTAGCGCTGCAGGGTCAGGCCCTTCTCGCCTTCCTGCAGCACGGCCTGAAGGAGGTCGAGCGGGCCGAAAATGTCTTGCACACGGTCCTTGCGGTGGAGCGTGGCGGGAGAGCCGTAGGTCTGCCGCAAACCCGTTGTAAGCGTCCCCAAACGGCGCGCTTCGCCTGAGCGCAGCACGGCGCCGTCGAGCGTACGCGCCTCTTCAACTCCGCGCAGGATGCGTGTGAGACGGATGCCTTTGTCCTGGGTCGGGCGCCCTGTCCAGCCGCGTTCATATTCAGCGGCAATCTGATCTAGGCGTTTTGCGATCTGGTCGGCCACGCCTTGTAGGTTTGTATCGACACGCCCGGGCTCAAAGGCCTCTGCAATCGCCGCTTGCTCGAGGATGTGGCGGGGGTAATTCGTCGGGAAGCTTTCAAGGATACGCTTGATCAAGCGGGCTTCTTCCACCACCCGGACCAAATCCTGACCGGCGATTTCCTCGCCCGACTCCAACCGCAGGATAGCATCATCCGTACCCTGTTGGATCAGGTAATCCTCTAGCGCGGGCTGGTCCTTTAGATACACTTCAGATTTGCCGCGCATCACTTTGAAGAGCGGCGGCTGCGCAATGTAAAGGTACCCGCCTTCGATCAGTTCTGGCATCTGGCGATAGAAGAATGTGAGCAGAAGGGTGCGGATATGCGCACCGTCCACATCGGCATCTGTCATGATAACGATCTTGTGGTAGCGCAGCTTGGAGATGTTGAATTCATCCCGCCCGATCCCGGTGCCAAGCGCCATGACGAGGTTTCCAATCTCTTGACTGCTGAGCATCCGGTCAAACCGCGCCCGTTCCACGTTCAAGATCTTGCCGCGTAGGGGCAGAACGGCCTGCGTGCCCCGGTCTCGACCCGTTTGAGCAGAACCACCGGCGCTGTCACCCTCTACCAAGAACAGTTCTGTTTTGGAGGGGTCCTTTTCTGAACAATCTTTAAGCTTTCCGGCAAGGTAGTTCACATCCATCGCCGTCTTGCGCCGTGTCAATTCGCGGGCCTTGCGGGCGGCTTCCCGCGCCATGGCCGCTTCAATGATCTTACCGACGATCATCTTGGCCTCGTTGGGGTTTTCCTCAAACCACTCCGACAGCTTTTCGTTCATTAGGCCTTCGACGGCCGGGCGCACTTCAGAGCTGACCAGCTTATCCTTGGTCTGGCTTGAAAATTTAGGGTCGGGAACTTTGACGGATAACACACAGGTCAGACCTTCGCGCGCATCGTCACCTGTGAAGCTGATCTTCTCTTTCTTGGCAATCCCGCTTTCGGCGGCGTACTTCTGCAAAACACGGGTCAGGGCGCCACGGAAACCGGCCAAATGCGTTCCGCCATCACGCTGGGGGATATTGTTGGTGAAGGGCAGAACCGTCTCGTGGTAGCTATCATTCCACCACATCGCAACCTCCACACCGATCTCATCGCGTTCACCGGTTACAAAGATCGGTTCCTCCATCAGCGGTGTTTTTGAGCGATCGAGATAGCGCACGAATTCTTTCACGCCGCCGTCGTAATGCAGCTCGGTTTCAAGCACCTCTGCGGGGCGTTCGTCGCGCAGGATGATGCGGACCCCGGAATTGAGAAACGCCAGCTCTCTCAGGCGCTTCTCAAGCGTGTCAAAGCTGTATTCCAGGTTCGAGAACGTGTTGGTTGAGGCCAGAAACCGCACTTCGGTGCCTTTGCGGCCCTCTGCGTCGCCAACCACCTTGAGGTGTTCGACTGTCTCACCGCCTTCAAACCGGGCGACATGTTCTTTGCCGCTGCGCCAGATGCGCAGTTCCAGCCAATCGGAAAGGGCGTTTACGACCGAGACACCAACCCCGTGCAAACCACCTGAGACCTTGTAGGAGTTGCTGTCAAATTTCCCGCCTGCATGAAGTTGGGTCATGATGACCTCTGCTGCAGAGACGCCCTCTTCTTCATGTGTTTCAACGGGAATACCACGGCCATTATCACTGACCGAAACACTGGAATCGGCATGAATGGTTACAGTCACACGGTCGGCGTGACCGGCCAGTGCTTCGTCAATGCCATTGTCGACAACCTCATACACCATATGGTGCAGGCCAGAGCCGTCGTCCGTATCCCCAATATACATGCCAGGCCGTTTGCGGACCGCCTCTAAGCCTTTGAGAACTTTGATTGAATCAGCACCATATTCTTCGGGTGCTGCAGCTGCTTCTGCCATACGGGAGAACCCCATTTGTTTTCATTTTTTTATAGCGATTTATGGGGGGATTGTCACGCGATTGGCACAATATTCTGTGGTCTCTACGACTGTAAAGTTCTACCCTCTGCATCGATCTCAACATACTGTGCGCGTGCCCCTAGCTCTGTGAAGAGTTCTGGCCCTGTCCCTGTCATCCAGGCTTGGGCTTTCAGTGCACAAACCTCATCATAAAGTGCGGCGCGGCGGGTGGCATCGAGATGGGCGGCGACCTCATCGAGAAGGAGCAGAGGTGGAGCTCCGAAATCCATAGTCAGCGCGCGCGCATTGGCGAGTATGAGCGAAATCAGCAGCGCTTTTTGCTCCCCGGTTGAGCAGTCCTTTGCTGGAACGCCCTTGGCGGCATAGACGCCATAGAGGTCTGATCTGTGCGGCCCAACGAGCGTGCGACCCGCCGCCAGATCGCGAAACCGGCTTTCATGCAAGGCATCTCTAAAATCTGCCTCTGTGTCGGGCATGCCGCCATCATTCACGATCAGGTCCAACTCGGCAGCCGGGAAACCGGTATCGGCTTCCCCCTGTGCGTCCTGCAACCGCTCAAGCGCGGCCAGCCGGTTCTGGTGAATGGCACTGCCTGCCTTGGCCATCTGTCGCTCCAGGGCCACGTACCAATGTCCATCGCGCACCTGGTCTTTCAAAAGGCGGTTGCGTTCGCGCATCGCCTTTTCATAGACCAGCGAGGCCTCTGCATGATCCGGCGTGAAGCTGAGCGTCATACGATCCAGAAACCGGCGCCGCCCCTCTGCCCCCTCGATCCATAGACGGTCCATCGCGGGGATCAGCCAAAGCACGCGCGCAATGCGGCCAAGAGCAATTTGCGAGGCGGGTTTGCCGTCAATCCGAACTTGACGGCTGCCTTCGCCCTCGGCCTGAATTTCGACCTCATGCATCTGGTGAAGCGAATGCAGATGCCCGGTTAGCTTCCAGCCAATTGCATCCGGTTTTCGCGCCATATCCGCCGCCGCTGCCCGCCGCAGGCCACGACCGGGAGAAAACAGAGACACCGCTTCAAGAATGTTAGTCTTGCCTGCACCATTCGGGCCATGGATCGCCACCGGGCGGCCATCTCCCTCTATACGTGCAACTTGATGAGATCGAAAGTAAGACAGGTTCAGATGCGAAAGGTACAAGCCAGGCATCTGAACCCCTTTATCTTTCCAAAAATACTCTCGCCAAAGGCATTAGCGCAGCTGATCAGACGCGCATAGGCATCACGACATAGACTGCCGTCGTATCATTGCCTTCCCGCATCAGTGTCGGGTCGCCTGATGAATTGAACAGGAACACGGCGTTTTCACGGTCAACCTGGCTGGCAATCTCAAGAAGGTACTTTGCGTTGAACCCGATATCCAGCTTGTCATCGCCATAGGCCACCGCCAGCTCTTCCTGCGCGGCACCGCTGTCAGGGGCATTCACCGACAGGATCAAACGGTCTTCGTCTAGCGATAGCTTAACGGCACGGGAGCGTTCGGAACTGACGGTCGCAACCCGGTCTACGGCCTGTGCAAACTCGCTGGCGTCCACCTCAAGCCGACGGGAATTGCCCTTGGGGATAACGCGGGTGTAATCCGGGAAAGTTCCATCGATCACCTTGGAGGTCAGCGTGATGTCCGGCGTGGCAAACCGCACCTTGGTTTCCGACACAGAGACGGCGATCACCGTCTCATCGTCTTCCAGCAGCTTGCGCAATTCACCCACGGTCTTGCGCGGTACGATCACGCCCGGCATCTCGCTTGCGCCTTCGGGCAGATCGGCATCAATGCGGGCCAGACGGTGGCCATCTGTTGCCACACAGCGTAGAACCTGACCGCCATCGGCATCCGAGACATGCATGTAAACCCCGTTCAGGTAATACCGAGTCTCTTCGGTCGAGATGGCGAATTTAGATTTGTCGAACAGCCGGCGCAGATCTGGTGCCTTGGCAGAGAAATTGCTGCTGTACTCGGACGAGGCCATGACCGGGAAATCTTCGCGCGGGAGAGTCGCTAAGGCGAAGTTTGACCGCCCGGCCTCCACAGTCAAACGGCCAGAGGCACCATCATCGGTCAGGTTGACCAAGGCACCATCTGGCAATTTGCGAACGATCTCGTGCAATGTGACGGCAGACACAGTCGTTGCGCCGGCCCGTTCGACCTGAGCTGGGGCCTTGTCGACCACCTCTATATCCAGGTCGGTTGCGCGGAACTGTACCGCGTCACCGTCGGCTTCTATCAGGACATTGGCAAGGATCGGGATGGTGTTGCGGCGCTCTACCACCGATTGCGCTTGTGCAACGGCTTTGAGGAGTGTCCCTCGTTCAATACTGAATTTCATGCCCTCGCTCCCAATTATTGGCGTCCCGGGAAGCGCACCGTAGCAAACTCCCCTCTCCGCTCAAGCGTTTTAATGATGTTTTCGGCCCAATAGGGTCTGGGGTCAAGCTCGGCACCAAGAAGATCGGTGCCGGTGTGGCATTCTTATGGCCTTGTGGCTAGCTTTTAGCCTTCAAGGATCCGCCGCAGCATTTCAAGGTCTTCTGCGATTT
Organism: Roseovarius sp.; assembly: GCA_963691795.1. Classification (GTDB taxonomy): domain Bacteria; phylum Pseudomonadota; class Alphaproteobacteria; order Rhodobacterales; family Rhodobacteraceae; genus Roseovarius. The sequence goes on along the minus strand of OY829373.1, from coordinate 607,804 downwards.
GAGCGTCCTGATGGCGAAGCTCCTCGATCCGCTTCACGCCATGCATGACTGTCGTGTGATCGCGACCGCCGAAGCGGCGCCCAATCTCGGGCAGCGACCGGCTGGTCATCTGCTTGCACAAGAACATGGCGACCTGACGCGGACGTGCAAAACTTCGCACGCGCTTAGGTCCGATCATATCGCTGAGGCGGATGTTGTAATGCTCCGACACCTGCCGTTGAATTTCCTCGATTGAGATCTTGCGCTCGAACGACCGCAAGATGTCGGCAAGACAATCCTGGGCCATTTCCGGCGTGATCTCTGTCCCCACTAGGGAGGCAAAGGCGTAAAGGCGGGTCAAAGCCCCTTCAAGGACGCGAACGTTGGTGCTGATCCGGTGAGCGAGGAACTCCAGCACGCTGTCATCCATTTGCAGATCTGGATAGTCGGCGCGGTATCGATCCACCTTGGATTGCAGAATGCCAAGGCGCAGTTCGTAATCGGTCGGGTGAAGGTCAACGACTAGCCCACACTGTAAGCGGGACTTGATACGCTCTTCCATATGCTCAATCTCGCCGGGGGCGCGGTCGGCGGAAATTACGATCTGTTTATTCTGGTCCACAAGCGCGTTGAATGTATGGAAGAACTCTTCCTGAGTACTGTCTTTGCCAGCAATGAACTGCACGTCATCGACCATCAGAACGTCAACAGACCGGAACATTTCCTTAAAGTCCATCATCTTCTTGTCACGCAGGGCTTGTACGAAGCGATACATGAACTGCTCTGCGGATAGGTAAAGCACGCTGAGCTCGGGGCGCTTCTGCTGAAGCTCCCACGAGATGGCGTGCATGAGGTGTGTCTTACCCAGCCCGACGCCGCCATAAAGAAACAGTGGATTGAAGGTCACATTCCCACCTTCAGCCACGCGGCGTGCGGCGGCATGGGCCAACTCATTAGGTTTGCCGACAACAAAGCGGTCAAAGGTGAACCGCTCATCCAGTGGTGCTGTTGGCAGAGCTGCTTCGGTCATCGTGCCTGGTGCTGTCACGCGTTTCACGGAAGGCGAAGGCGGACGAACAACCTGAGCGCGAGGCGCGACTTTTGTGGGCACAGAGAACTCGACCCGCTTCACGTCGCCATCAATCTGATTGATCAGGTAGAGGATCTTGTCGCCGAAATTTTGTGACACGTAGTTGCCCAGAAAAGTCGTCGGAACGTCAAACTGCGCGACACCCTCATCTACAGTGCCAAGGTCCAGAGGTTCTATCCAACTTGTGAAGTTATGCGCTCCCACCGTTTCCCGGAGTTGTTCTTTTATCTTGCCCCATTGTTCTTTGGTCATCTTAATTTATTCCGCGACTTTGCTTCCCATTACAAAAGCAGGCTCATTAAATCCTACCTCTGGCGATGTGCACAAAACGGAACATATCCAAACCCGCCGAAGAGCCGACGAGTGGTATCGCCCGATGACCGGGCATTGAGACATAACGAAACACACGCGGCATGCCCAGCCGTTCGCAGAGACCCCCCTTGTGCGCGCGGGCTACCAAAATGTCATGTCCCAAGTTCGGACTTAGCCACCTGCCCTCTCAGGCAAGCGCATCACACTCCCGGACCGGATCGGTTTCACGTGAAGTGAAGGTGGCAGTTTGTCCCCCCTTGCGGAATCGCATGCTGAACGTAACAAGAGGTCCCGAGGCCGGGCAACTTATCTTCGCGCTTGACTCTGGGTTAGGCAAAAAAGAATCTCTCCAGCCCAACCAGACGCACCCAAAAACAAAACGACGGCCATGTGTGGCCGCCGTTTTTCATCAGGGGTTTAGCGGGTGCTATCAGCCCAGTGCCTTCACGCGAGCTGACAGTCGGGACATTTTCCGTGATGCTGTGTTCTTGTGAAACACACCTTTTGTGACACCGCGCATCAGTTCGGGTTGAGCGGTCTGCAGAGCAGCCTGAGCAGCGTCCTTGTCGCCAGAGGCGATCGCCTCTTCAACTTTGCGAAGATATGTGCGGATACGAGAACGCCGTGCTTTGTTTACGGCGAAGCGACGCTCATTCTGGCGTGCGCGTTTCTTTGACTGGGGGCTGTTTGCCATGTTTTTCAGACCTTTAATCGGGCGTTTATGTGTTTCGTTTGCGTGAAGCAAAACCCGAACCGGCAGGTCATCAACCGGAGTGATTCTGGCCAGGGCGGGCCGCACGCGCATGTATGACGGCGGCATATACCGGAAGTGGCAGGTTTTGCAAACCAGATTCTTAGGGCGCCCGACAGGAACTGGCCCGGTATCAATGATTCTCGTATTTGGCTCGGACAATTCGCATAGGTGTTACCCAAACGTCACAAACGAGTCGGCCATGGCCCGTGTAAGGGACGTTGATCGCTAGATGATGGCGCAGCTCGTTTTGGCCCGTGTCGCAAGGGGTGCAATCAGACATCCCGTTGCAATGTCATCGCAGACAAGACCGTCATCGCCTATATGCACTCTGGCTCCGTTGCAGGCGTTCTAAAGCACGAGTGTGAGACAGAGATGCGCGCATTTTACGGGTTCGCGGATGGTGTCCAATGTGCCTTCTGCGCCCGCAGCGTCCAGTCCCCAGAGCAGCTTTCATCGAACAAAAGCAGGTGGGGTTTAGGTTATTCGGAGTGTAAATCACATTTATCATGGCCAATGATCAGACTGGGACGATCTCGTTTCTGTTAAGAATAACCTTATCTGAGACGCCTGCCTGGGTCTCGAAAATACGCTCCAGTCGATAGTCTCCCCCGTAGCAGGTTTGGCGAATACTAATGCGCGGCGACTGCGAATTGCACCTTCCAAAAGGCTTCCTGCAGTATGGGCAAACGTGGGCACAACCACAGCTGTGCCACGCTGTAGATCGCGGTAGTTTGGGACAGGTTTTTCCAAGGCCGTCAGCAGGGCATGCCCTATCCGGTTGAAGGTTGTGCTGAAATCTGGCTGCAAACTAACCCCGGACAGGGTACGGCGTACTTGTTGGGAGCAGCGCTCAAACAGGTTTCAGCCCAACCACGCCTCATGCGCTTTGATGTGCTGTCTGATGGCGCTGGGCGTCACAAACAGCTCTTCCGCTGAACGCGAGAACTCGCCAAGCCGTAACGCGGCCTCGAAGGCGTTTGGGGCAATGAGCGGTAGGTCTTTCAGTCTCGGTGGGGCGCCTCGCGCATTTGAGGTGAAGTTTCTATGAATTCGATTGTTAATAATCCGCTTTGCGCTGCGCGTTAAGCCGGGACATGATCAGGACAAGGTGACTGGAGGTTTGCCATGACACGTGCGTCGCGCGACTGGGTGCCTGCACCCGTTGAAACCTATATTCAAACCCTTGCCAGGAGGGTTTCTGGACAATCCGATGCCGCCCTTCTTAGCCGGATCGAATACTTGGCCGAAGAAAACCGCCGCATTCACGAATGCGAGTGTTTCAACCTCAACCCCGCCACAAACGTGATGAACCCTAAGGCCGAGGCGCTTCTGGCCAGCGGGATCGGTTCACGCCCCTCTCTGGGCTATCCTGGTGATAAATACGAGATGGGACTTGAGGCAATCGAAGAGATCGAGGTGATCGCCGCAGACCTGTGTGCCAATATCTTCGAGGCCCGGTTTGCCGAGATCCGTGTTGCCTCTGGTGCGATGGCCAATTTGTATGCGTTCATGGCCACCTGTAGGCCGGGTGATACGATCATTGCACCACCGGCGTCCATTGGGGGTCATGTCACGCATCATGGTCCGGGTTGTGCCGGTCTGTTTGGGCTCAATTCCATCCCCGCGCCGATTGATGCAGATCGGTACACGCTTGATCTGGACGCCTTGCGTGAGCTTGCGTTGAAACAACGCCCCAAACTGATCACGTTGGGTGGCAGTTTGAACCTCTTTGAGCATCCCGTATGTGCGGTACGTGAGATCGCAGACGAGGTGGGGGCGAAGGTTCTGTTTGATGCCGCCCATCAATGTGGGATTATTGCGGGGGGCGCGTGGTCCAATCCGCTGACTGAAGGTGCGCATCTGATGACGATGAGCACCTACAAAAGCCTTGGTGGTCCAGCAGGTGGGTTGATCGTGACGAATGATGCTGATCTGGCCGAAGCACTGGACAGCATCGCCTTTCCCGGTATGACCGCTAATTTTGATGCGGCCAAGTCCGCCGCGCTGGCGGTCACCATGCTGGACTGGCGGGCCTTTGGTGCAGCCTACGCCAAGGCGATGATTGATGTAAGCCAGTCGCTGGCCCAAGCCCTGGACAGTCTTGGCATTCCCGTTTTCGCGAAACCTCGTGGATTTACCAACTCTCACCAGTTTGCCGTTGAAGCGGCGCAGTATGGCGGCGGGCAGACTGCGTCCAAAGCCCTGCGTCGTGCCGGTTTCCTGGCCTGTGGCATCGGCCTGCCCGTGCCAGAGGTCGAGGGCGATATGAACGGCCTTAGGATCGGCACGCCAGAGCTTGTTCGCTGGGGTCTGACCACGGATCACACGGAACAACTGGCGCAGTTGATTGCCAAGGGCCTGGGCCCTGATCCTGACAGCGTTGCCCCCGAAACGGAGGCGTTTCGCCGTCAGTTCAACAGGTTACATTTCATACACTAAAAGCGGGCAGGCCGGGGTCACTTGTCCCGGAACTGCGCCTCGCGTTTTTCGACGAAGGCGGACATGCCCTCGGACTGGTCCTCTGTCGCGAAGAGAGAATGGAACATGCGGCGTTCAAACAGCAGGCCCTCGCGCAGTGGCACCTCGTAGGAGCGGTTGACCGATTCTTTAACGGCCATCACGGCGATCATCGACTTCTCGGCGATCTTTGCAGCGGCGGATAATGCCTCTTCCCGTAGCTTCTTGCCGGGTACCACGCGGGATACGAGGCCTGCGCGCTCCGCCTCTTCGGCATCCATGAAGCGACCGGTAAGATTCATGTCCATCGACTTAGACTTGCCGATCAGGCGCGTCAGGCGCTGAGAGCCGCCAAGGCCCGCCATCACGCCGAGGTTAATCTCCGGCTGGCCAAACTTGGCCGTGTCGGAGGCAATTATAAAGTCGCACATCATGGCCAGTTCACAACCGCCGCCAAGGGCGTAACCGCCTACTGCTGCAATAATAGGCTTGCGAATGCGGAGGAAATCATCGGCTACTGGGCCAAACAGATCGCCACCAAAAACATCGACGAAGGACTTTTCGCTCATCATTTTGATGTCGGCCCCGGCCGCGAAGGCCTTGTCGGATCCGGTGATGACGATGCAACGCACCTTGTCGTTTTCCTGCGCCTCCTTCAGGGCCGTCATTAGTTCGGTCAGCAGCTGATCATTCAGTGCGTTCAGGGCATCAGGACGGTCCAGAGTAATAAGGGCGACGTGGTCTTCTACTTCGACGATTATCGTCTCAAAGGCCATGAATTCTGCTTCCACTTGTTTCGCTCAGGTGTGAATGATTACCACCCTCACGCTACGGTTCAACCTTATCTTTGACAGGTGGTGCAATAGAAGCTGGACCGCCCTGACTGGACGATGCGACGCACTTGACCTGCGCAGCCCAATCTGCGGCAGACTTCCCCTTCGCGATCGTAGACATCGAAACGATGCTGGAAATACCCAAGTTCTCCATCGGCTTGACGGAAATCCCTGAGTGACGATCCTCCGGCATCGATCGCATCCTGCAGAACGCTTCGGATGATGGGTACAAGCGCCTTGATGCGTTGTGCAGAAACCGCACCTGCGCGTCTTTTTGGCGAAATTCCAGCCCGAAACAGTGCCTCACATACATATATATTTCCAAGTCCTGCCACGATTCGCTGATCCAGAAGCGCAGACTTCATCGGGGTGTTCCTGCCTTTGAGTTTTTCGACCAGATACGCTTCGTTGAACTGATTGCCCAAGGGCTCTGGACCAATGACGCTCAGCAATTTATGGGTCTCTGCAGTCGCGGTCTCCATCAAGTCCATGGCGCCAAAACGGCGGGGATCGTTGAAGGTGATGCGCGCGCCGTTTTCCATGTAGAATACAACATGGTCATGTTTTTCAGGTGCGGGATGGTTATGCGCGAACTGTCCCAACGGATCGCCAGAGATCAGCATCCGGCCCGACATGCCAAGATGGATTAGCAACGTCTCGTCCGAGCTGAGATCAGCCAGAATGTACTTTGACCGTCGCCTAAGCCGCAGCACCCTATGCCCCTTCAGCCGCCCAGCCATGTTGTCAGGGAAAGGCCACCGCAGATCGGGCCGGTTCACATCTATTTGCGCGATCACTTGCCCTTCCATCACTGGGGCTAGGCCACTACGGACAGTTTCAACCTCGGGCAATTCAGGCATATGGTCCCCACTCTGCGTCAACCGGGCGATTGTAACCCCCTGCAGTCGGCCTATAAAGAACCGATGACAGAAAACGGCAAGGGCCGATTGAATCCATGACAGAGAACACCACTCATTTTGGTTTTGAAGACATCCCCGAGGCCGACAAGGCCGGGCGAGTGCAGGGCGTTTTTGGCTCGGTTGCGTCGAAGTATGACGTGATGAACGATGCTATGAGCCTTGGCATTCATCGCATCTGGAAAGATGCGATGATGGATTGGTTGGCCCCGCGCGGTGGTCAGCGCCTTCTGGATGTGGCAGGCGGCACAGGGGATATCTCGTTTCGATTTCTGAAGCGGGCAGGCCATGGCCATGCCACTGTACTCGACCTTACCGAGGCAATGCTTCAGGAAGGTCGTAAGCGCGCTGAGGCGGAAAGCATGCAGGACAGCCTGTCGTGGCTGGTGGGCGATGCGATGGCGCTGCCCTTCAAGGACAACACGTTCGACGTTTACACTATAAGTTTTGGCATCCGTAACGTCACCCGCCCGCAAGAGGCGCTGAACGAGGCGTTTCGCGTACTAAAACCCGGTGGGCGGCTTATGGTATTGGAGTTCAGCCAAATCCCGAACGATTTGATGCAGAAAGCCTATGATCTTTATTCTTTCAACATCATCCCGCGGATGGGGCAGATGATTGCAGGTGATAGGGATAGCTATCAATACCTTGTTGAATCTATTCGAAAGTTCCCAGATCAGGAAACGTTCTTGCACATGGTCCGCGATGCGGGATTCGACAATGCGAAGTATCGCAACCTGAGCATGGGCATTGCCTGTCTTCATTCGGGCTGGAAGCTCTGAAAAATGCGTGGGCCGCACAATATCCTCCGGTTGGTGCGCACCGGTGCGACGCTGGAGCGGACAGGTGCCATGGCCGTGATCCTGAGCGCGATGGACGCGCCACCACTGGTGCGGGCAACGATGCGTGGCTTAGCATGGCCATTTCAATGGCTGGGCTATCGCGGTGATCCCAAGATGCCTCCGACGGTGCGTGCGCTGACAGCTTTGGGCCCGGCGTATATCAAGTTTGGACAGATCTTCTCTACCCGCCCTGACATCGTTGGTGTGGAGCTTGCGCAGGAATTGCGTGTGCTTCAGGATAAGCTCCCGCCATTTTCGGTGTCTGTTGCCAAGGCCTCTATCGCGAATGAACTGGGTCGGCCGGTTGAGGAGATGTTCGACGATTTCAGCGAAGCAATTGCCGCCGCCTCCATTGCGCAGGTTCATAAAGCGAAATTGAAGCCAACTGGGGAAGATGTAGCGGTCAAGGTTCTACGCCCAGGGATTGAAAAGGCCTTCCGCAAGGACATAGACGCCTTCTACTTTGTCGCCCGAATGATCGAGCTGCTCTCTCCATCGTCTCGTCGTTTGCGTCCTTCGGATGTGATCGGTCATTTTGAAGGCGTTGTCTTGGGCGAGTTAGACCTGCGTCTGGAAAGCGCGTCTGCTTCCGAGTTTGCCGCTAATACTGCTCAGGATGAAGGGTTTTCCCTGCCCTCTATTGCATGGGATTTCTCCTCCCGGCGAGTGATGACGCTGCAATGGGTTGACGGTGTCCCCATGGGCGAAAATGCAGCACTTGATGCCGCTGGTGTTAACCGGACCGAACTGGGTGAGCGGGTGCTGCAGCTCTTCCTGCGCCATGCCCTTCGCGATGGGTATTTTCACGGCGATATGCATCAGGGCAACCTTAAGGTTGCGCCCAATGGTGACATCGTGGCCTTTGATTTCGGGATCATGGGTCATATCGACGAATATACGCGCAAGGTCTATGCTGAAATCCTGTTTGGCTTCATTCGCAGGGATTATCAGCGGGTTGCCGAGGTGCATTTTGAAGCTGGATACGTCCCGCCAGACCGCGATGTCAGCGAATTTGCCCGCGCGTTGAGAGCTGTGGGTGAACCGATTTTCGGCATGGATGCCTCTAAGATTTCGATGGGTGGTCTTCTGAGCTATCTCTTTGAAGTGACAGAGCGTTTCGGCATGGAAACTCGGACAGAGCTGATCCTGCTTCAGCGTACAATGGTGGTTGTGGAAGGTGTTGCGCGGTCCCTGAACCCGCAGATCAACATCTGGGAAGTCGCCCGTCCGGTTGTCGAGGACTACATCCGCAAAAATTTGGGACCCCGTGCCGCACTGCGCGACCTGACGCGGACACTGGCGGTTTTGGGCCGCTACGGCCCACGACTTCCGGGGATCGTGGAGGCAGCTCTCGTACGCCAATCTCAACCCGAGCTGGAGGTCCAGCGCTCATCCCGCTGGTCGTACCTTGCATGGGCGGCCCTTGGTGGGGCTGCAGGTTGTGGTATTACTTTGGCCCTGCTTTGGCTCATCTAGTGGCCAAAGAGACGCAACCTTTCGCCACTTCACAGAAAGTATTGATTGTTTCGTTGTTGTGACCGCAGCATTTCACTATGATCTTCACAAAGAATAAAGAGGCTGGTGGAGTTTTCTCGTGATCCGTAGGTTCGGTCAATTCGTGACCCTGCTGGTAGCTTTTGCGTGGCCAAGTGTAAGTTCAGCCAGCGACCTTCTCACGAACAATCTGAACAATTACGGTGTGCCCAGTGGGCTGATCGACATGCCCACGGCCGAAATGGCGCCAGATGGGCAAATCTCTGTGACCGTTGCCCACTTCGAGGGCTATACCCGCAACACCTTTACCTTCCAGTTCGCACCTTGGGCAACGGGCAGTTTTAGATACATCGGTATCGACGGGCTGTCGCCGGCTTTTGACATCTACTACGACCGCAGCTTCGATGTACGCATCCGTCTTCTGGAAGAGACAGAGTATCTTCCCGGCGTCGCGGTCGGCTTGCAGGACTTTTTGGGCACTGGTGTCTTATCGTCGGAGTACCTTGTCGGGACAAAGCAGTTTGGCGACCGCCTTCGCGTGACCGGTGGTTTGGGCTGGGGCCGGCTTGGCAGCTACAACAGTATCGCAACGTGGCGCCAGCGGCCGGCCTTTTCGTTCCAGGGCGTTGGCACCGGTGGTAACTTTCGGATCAGCGACTACTTTGCGGGCGATATAGCGCTGTTCGGGGGTGTCAATTACCAGCTGACCAACAAGATCAGCCTGAGCGCTGAGTATTCGTCGGACAACTATGATTTTGAGAACCAGCAGGGCGTTTTCTCGCGTGGGTCGCCATGGAATTTTGCCGCGTCCTACCAGCCAAACGACGCCGTTCTACTGCGCATGTTCTCGCTGCATGGAAAGGAGATCGGTGTAAGCGCGTCGGTCATGATCAACCCGCGTAACCCACCCACCCAGACCCAGGGGCCCGCGCCATTGCCGGTCGCCGTCCGCAGCCCCGCAGGACTAAACGAACTGGGCTGGTCGGTCGACGAGAACCAGAAGGCCGCCTTTGGTACGGTGCTCAAGCAATTCATCGAGAAAGAAAATCTGATCTTCGAGGGCTTCACCCTCACAGGGCGTACCGCGCATGTCCGGATAAGGAACATCCACTTCATGTCAGAGGCGCAGGCCCTTGGCCGGACTTACCGCGTGATGTCGCGCGTCTTGCCTGCGTCGGTCGAGCAGTTCAACGTGACCATGACCGGTTTCAGCATGCCCATCATGACCACCACGGTTGCGCGCTCTGATCTTGAGCGGCTCGAATATGAACGAGAAGAGGATATCCTCCGGGCGACTACGTTCACCGACAGCATTCGCTTTGGAAGCATTCCTGAACCTCAGGAAGGGCTTTTTCCAGACTTCTCATGGGGTGTTGCCCCGTTCCTGCGATACTCGGTCTTCGATCCGGACAACCCATTCCGCATTGACGTGCGACTTGGTGCGCGGGCGACCTATGATCTTGGCAATGGATGGATTTTTGCGGGTGGAACATCTATCCGGGTTCTTGGCAACCTCAAGGACATCAACCGACCGGCCAATTCGCGACTGCCTCATGTCAGAACGCCGATTGCCGCCTATAATTATCGGTTCGGTCCAACGATTGATTACCTTACAGCCGCCAAGTATGCGCGCATGGCACCCGATTTCTATGCCCGCTTTACGTTTGGATACCTTGAGATGATGTATGCTGGGGCGTCTGGGGAAGTTTTGTGGAAGCCCGTTGAAAGCCGCCTCGCCGTTGGGGTCGAGTTGAACTACGTGCAGCTGCGCGAGCAGGATCAACTTTTTGGGTTTGCGTCGCACAATACGCCGGGCGGGGTGATCCCCCACTGGAATGGTCATGTGTCGGCCTATTACGATTTCAACAAGGGATACACCGCAACTGTTCACGCTGGTCGTTATCTTGCCGGTGACTGGGGCGCGACATTGGAGCTTGGGCGAGAGTTCTCGAACGGCTGGGAGGTCGGCGTGTTTGCCACCAAGACCAACGTCTCGTCCCAGCAGTTTGGCGAAGGCTCGTTCGATAAAGGCCTTTACTTTAGTATCCCCTATTCCTGGATTCTGGGTACGGAAGGCAAAAAAGGCTATTCTAACTCTATTCGCGTGATCCAGCGGGATGGTGGGCAGCGCCTCTCGGTGCGTGGGCGCCTCTATGAAACGGTGCGCCAGTCGCAAAGGCCAAATGTGGTCAAGAGCTGGGGGAGGTTCTGGAAATGAGTCTAGGGTCTCTCAGGGCTTTGATGTTATGCCTCCTGGCTGTCGTGACATCGGCCTGTGGCACGGATGATTCGCGCGAAGAAGCTGACTTTATGTTGAATGTGGTAAAGGGCACGATTCAATCGCGGATCAACCCGCCGACTAGGGTGCCTCGCGATCTGGAGGTGCAAAGGCAAACTGTGGAAGCGCTGCGGCTTTCGGCCCCGGATGATCCGCTGGCAGACCTGAGATTTCAATCCGTGGGCATTGGAAGTGTGGTGCGGCGGATCGAAACAAATGGTGATCACACGGTTTGGGCCGCGTGGGGATCAAGTGACAGAAAGTCAATCATTACCAAAAATGGGATGATCACGGCGACACGTGGTCTGCGCATGGACCTCATGTGGGCGGATGCAGATGCTGTTCTGGCCCTTGTTCGCAATCGGCAAGAAGGCGTGGCGCAATACATTCAGCGTTATCTCGACGGAAACCATGAGACAGTCGAGGCGAAATCCACCTGTACTGTGTCTCGAGGCTACGACAAATCGGTCAATCTTTCCACCGGTCCGGCGCCTGTGCTGCAGATGTTCTCTAGTTGCATCTCAGCTGATCGGCAGTTCGTAGATCTTTTCCTTGTTGATTACTCAGGGCGCATACTGGAGATGCGGCAATGGGTTGGGCCAATCCTTGGCTTCGCCTATATGCGTCAGTTGCGTTGACGTTTCTTTCAAAAGCGTAAGATAAAAAAGAAAACGGACCCAATGATGGGTCCGTCTAAACTTCCTCTAAAAGCAAGCTTTAATTGCCAGAGCTTGTAGTCGTAGTTGTAGTTGTAGTTGTGCCAATTACATTGCCATCGTCGTCTAACAAAAGCGCAACGCCAACAATCAAACCCATCGCAACCATAGCAATATACTCGTCGCTTAATGCTTGGCTATTATTACCTTGGGTTGATACAAACGGGTCAGCCGACTGCTGAGCCATGGCAGGTACAACGCCGACCGTCGTCAGCGCAGCGATCGCCACAAAATTTACAAGTTTCTTCATTTCTTTCTCCAAACCGGTTGAGAGCGCCGTAGAGGACCCTCAACGAAGAGGATAAAGCGCAGTGATTGTTAGCGCAACAAAAGAATTGAGTGAAGAATGTTGCTGCGAAATCGCCGCCGATTTGTAAAAATGCCACGAAATCAGAGACTACTTTGTGCAAAACTGCTAATTTTTAGGGCATTTTAACCCTTATCAGGGGTTTCTAAGCCCCTTGATTTTGCTTGTGTCAACGGTTTGACCTGTTTCCATAACAAGCTTTGGAACGCCATTCTCGTTGCGTGCCTCGATGATTCGACTTTCTACCAAAACGGGAGACGTTGTGATTAATTCCCCATTTGAAAAGGATTCTACGCTGAGCCTGTATTGCCCGGACGGCAGCTTCAAACCGGCATTGTTGCGCCCATTCCAGTCCAATTCCGTGCGTGCTGTGGCAATGTCATAGCGTGCCATTTCGGTACCTGCTGAATTTTTAACCACCAGCTTGGCGCTGCTGGCCAATGGAGAGGCCTCGGTAACTATGCGTACCGGGTTTTCGGAAAAGTTTACGGGCATGTCGGCGCGTGCCTTCATGCCGACCCAGCCTGACAGTTGCGATACATTCATCGCGCCCAGTTGAGCGCCAAGCGACTTGAGAAGATCATTGGTCTGCACCTGTTGTTCCACGCCTGAGAATGTTGCCAGCTGCGTGGCAAACTCCGTTGATTCGACGGGGTTGAGAGGATCCTGATTTTCCATCTGAACGGTCAGCATCTTCAGAAATGTTTCAAAATCTGAGCTCAGAACTGCCTTCGCATTTGGAGTCTTGGTAGTTGTAGCGCCACTTGCAGCGCTAAGAGCGGTCGTTGTGGTTTGGGCAACATCCATTGTGTTTGTCCTTTGCTAAAGTCTCAGGTCCAGACCGCCTGATCTGGTGCTGTGCGACGCTTGGCTATCTGGTACGCTGTCTGTCGCTATAGCCAAAGTGTTGAGCTTCTCCGTGGCGCTCTGCCCATTGGTGTCTTTTCCGTCATTATCCTTATCTTGCTTGTCAGACCCGGCGAAGGAGAAGGTCGTGTCCTCGTACCCGATGTCATGGAAATCTTGGGTCAGCAGGTCCACGTTCCGCCGCATTAGTTCCAAAGTTTCCGGCCGATCTGCGATGATTGAGACGTAAATGCCCGTGTCGCCTGACAAAAGGCTGATCGTAACCTGTCCAAGCTCAGCCGGTTTCAATGTGATGTCGATACTGCGTCCTTGTGTGTTTCTCTGGATAGCAACGACAATCTGGCGCGCAACCTTTGCTGCTGATCCTTGAGCGGTCGCTAGAGTTGATGGCGGTTTACCCGTCAGGCTGGTGTCTACGATCCGAACATCGCGAGCGATCAGATCGGCTTCGGCGGATACAGGATCAGCCGGTGCCTGCGTCGTTGTCGGTGATCGGATAGACGTGGGCTGGACGAGTTCGTTTTTGGCCTGCACTGGGGTTACAACTACTGACGCCTCTTTCAGCGGAGCAGATAACTGGGCCTCAAAACCCTCATGGGGCTCAATACTTGTGGGAGTGCTGTATCTATGCGTCGTTGGTGCAAGGTTTGACATTGAAACAAGCGGTTGCGTGATTTTGACAGGTGGGGCTTTCGCGAGGGTTTGACCCTCTTTGGTTTCAGAGTTTGCGCCCGTGACCTGGTTTTTCAGAATGGGCTGCGCGCCCAGCAGCTGCTTTGCCTCTGCAAGAGATCTGTTACCCTTAGCGGTAGGTGGCGAGGATGCGTTCGGAACAAGCTGCATCTTGGCCTGCTGTACGCACTCCGGGATGGACGCTCGAAGCGCTTCAGGCTTTACGTTATCGCCCGAGTATAAACTGATGGCAGGTACCGTGCTTTTGACTGGATCTGGCTGACCACGCCGTACATGCAGTATCCCGGATTGGGGGTGTGTGCTTTGGCCCGATTGAATTGGCACTGTTTCAGGACCGCTGCGGGTGCGTTGTTTTCCGCTAATTACGGGCATCCTGTCGGCGGTGATCGGCATAGCCTCGTCATCTAGCTGAACGGGATCAGAGGAATTGTCGGGATTGGGCGGGGTCACTTTCACCCCGCCAGTAGCTTCCCTTGTGATTTTTTTTCTAAACCCTTCTGGAGGCGAGGAGTGTAGCCCTGCTAGAACCGGATCTTCAATGGTCTCTTCGGATTGCGAAAGGATAGATGCCGTGTCCTCCGTGTCATCTAAAGGGGTTGTAAGCTGCGTACTGTACTGAAAAACAGTATGAAACCCGTCGCTTAGAACACCCTGTCGCGTGGTTGACTGCACTGGGCTAGGCTTCTCATTCAGCACCGTTATGGGTGTTGGGGTGCCCTCTTGGGGTATTGGCAAAAGCGGTGCTATTGGGTCCATCACGTTCCTCTGGATGTTCTTCTGCGTGGTCCAAACATTCCCGAAAGAAATTACTGTATCTTTACCAGTCTGCCGTCTGATCGAGGAAATTGGACTCAATTGGAGCTATTGACCATGACCCAAATCCCCATTCATACCGATCCGTCTGTAGGACTTTCAAAGGCCCCAGATCAGATGATGAAAGCCCGTCAAACAGCTCTCCGGATGGAGGCGAGTTTTCTGTCGGAGATGCTGAAATCCGCTGGGTTTGACGGACAGAAGAACACGTTTTCTGGTTCGAATAGCGAGGATCAATTTGTCTCCTTTCACCGTGAAGCCATTGCCAAACAAATGGTTCAGGCTGGTGGGATCGGTCTGTCAGAGTATTTTTTCAAGGCGATGATGGAGGCTGGAAATGACCGCAAGGACAGCTGATAAAATCTTTCACGACCTCGATACATGCCTTGATGAAGAGCAGAAGGCCCTGCTTGATGGCAACCTCGATCGAATTGATGGTCTTATGGAAGAAAAATCCGCCCTGATTTCCGAGTTAAATTCGTTGGGCGCCGCGCAGAAACCTGGTCTCGACAAGTTGCGGGACAAGGCGCAACGCAATCAGGTTCTTCTTGATGGTGCGCTTGAGGGGATACGTCTTGTGTCGCAGCGGATCGCTGACCTGCAGGCACTGCGGCATTCGTTCGAAACCTACGATGCCCGCGGGCAACGGCGCACAATCGAGGGCAAGGTTGTGCATAAGGTCGAAAAAAGGTCATAATTTCAATACTATAATGGATTTGTGTTAAATCCTGTGTAAATGGCTGGGGGCACTTAGTACTCCATTAGCATCCTGCCGCGCATCCTTTGCTTGCGTTCGAAACCGAATGGCACGGCCTGTCCTATACCAGCAGCTGTACACGTCAGAATGACGCCTTCGATATCGCCTCTGAGTGGGGGCGGAAATTTAACAGGCGCAAAAGCGTCAAGAATTAAAGGAAAGATGTGATGTCCAGCATTCTGACAAACAACAGCGCAATGGTCGCGCTGCAAACTCTAAAATCGGTCAACGTGAACCTTGCCGAAACACAGTCCATGATCTCGACTGGCAAGAAGGTGGCAAATGCCAAAGATAACGCAGCTATCTTTGCCATCTCTAAGACAATGGAGTCTGATGTTCAGGGCTTCAAGTCGATCTCGGAAAGCCTTGATCTGGGTCAGTCGACTGTTGCGGTTGCCCGTCAGGCATCTGAAACGATCACTGATCTTCTCGTGGAAATGAAGGGCCGTATTGTTGCCGCGCAGGAGGAAAACGTTGACCGTACAGCGATCCAATCCGACATCGACGCGCTGGAAGCGCAGATCAGCTCGGTTGTGGGTGCGGCCCAGTTCAATGGCCTGAACCTGATCGATGGCTCCAGCTCTGATGCGATGAGTGTCCTGTCCTCGCTGGACCGGGATTCCAGCGGCAATGTGACCAGTAGCTCGATCTTCGTTGATCGTCAAAACCTGTCGGTGACAACACCTGTTACCGCGCAAAGTTTTGGTACCGGCGACTTGACGGACCAAGATGAGGCTAGTGCCATCTTCGGGGGTGCAGGCGATTCATACCATAATGACACGGCTTACACACCCGGCTCAAACGACACGGACACCGTTAGCAACAACGATACTGAGATATTTACAGTGGGCCAGGTTGCGCAAGGCTACAGCTATCAGCTGATCTTGGATAATGTGACAGTCAACGTGGCTGGTGGCGGTCAGGCACAGGCACAGCGGACGTTCGAATATGTGGCAACAACCACCGACGGTACAGAAGACGTGGCCCGCAACCTCGCTGATCAGATCAACGCGTTCTTTGGCGCTGCAACAGACTCGGCTAATGCCTACAGTGTCAGCCAGGGCACAGGCGCAAACTCCAACCAGTTCACGATTACCAACGGTTCTGGGTCTACATCCAACAATACTATCGGCATGTTCGCACGCGTGCAGACGGGTGGTATCCCTGGCTCGTCTACTTCGTCAGGTGGCCTTGGCGCCGTACAAAGCATTGATGTGACCTCGGATTCCGGTGCGGTGAGTGCTTTGACGGCCATCGACGGGCTGATCGACCAGTCGATCAGCGCAGCGGCATCCTTCGGGTCGGATCAGAGCCGGATTGAAACCCAGTCAAGTTTCATCTCTAATCTGACCGATAGCATGACATCGGGTATTGGATCGCTGGTGGACGCGGATCTTGAAGAAGCCTCGGCGCGGTTGCAGGCCCTTCAGGTGCAGCAGCAGCTAGCCGTCCAGTCCTTGTCGATCGCCAATCAGGCGCCTCAGACGATCCTTTCTCTGTTCCGGTAACTTAAGCGGCCTAAAGAATGATCCGGGGCGCGGCAAGCCGTTGCGACCCGGCCTTCCCCCCAGACCCCGATTTTTATCCTGAAAGGACAGGCCGTGAACGCCACGCAACTCGCGAAAAACGTGTACGATTCTGGTACGAGATTTGTTCGCACACCACGCGGTATCGAATACGAGGCCTTCGCTCGCGTAACCAGCCGTCTCAAGACCATCGCCACGCAACTCGCACGAGCCAAGCAGCACGATCGAGAAACCAAAAGTAAGAATCCACTCCAGGTCTCAGGCCATTTCGCTGAATTGAGCCACGCGCTTCTTGACAACCGCAAGCTCTGGACAATCCTTGCCTCGGATGTGGCCAATAGGGACAATGGCCTCCCGAAGGAGCTTTGCGCCAGTATATTCTCTCTCGCCGAGTTCACGCGGCAGCACACCGCCAAGGTTCTGAAGTCAGAGGCGTCCGTTGTTCCACTTCTTGAAATCAACATCGCTATCATGCGTGGCCTGTCCAATCAGTCACCGCAATCCAATGCCCCACAAGGAGAGGCACGCCTGTCATGAGCGGTCTTATTCTGAAGCTGAGCCCCAAGGAACGGATCCTTATCAATCAAGCCGTTGTTGAGAATGGAGATCGCCGTGCCCGGCTTTCCATCGTTTCGCCCAATGCAAACATCCTGAGGATGCGCGATGCCATTCACCCCGAAGATGCAAATACCCCGGTGCGTCGGGCGTGCTATGCTACGCAGCTGATCCTGACAGGTGATCACGAAGCGGAGGATGCGAAACTGCAATTGCTTCGCCGGATCGAGGAGTTGAGCCAAGTGTTTACCGATCCCGACAGCCGTGCCAACCTGTCCCGGGCGACAGATGCGCTTCTTGGTAACAATTTCTACCAGTCCCTGAAGGCGCTGAGGACGCTCTTGCCTCGAGAAGACAGGCTGTTTGCCCACGGGGGGTGGTAATGTTCCAACCCGTCCTACCTTTGGGCGGCTTGCCGGGTTGGACTTTGCTCAACCGGACCCTGACAACGCAAACTGAGGCATTCAATGCCTCGCCCGAGATTGTTCGTGACACCGATTATTTCGAGGCCAATATCGCATCTGTGGCGTCAGCTGGTGATCTGGTGTCAGACCGTCGACTGTTGCGCGTCGCACTGGGTGCGTTCGGTTTGTTAGACGACATCAACAGCAGGGCCCTGGTTCAACGGGTTCTTGAAAGTGACACCGCAAAGCCTGGGTCCCTGGCAAACCGTCTTTCGGATCCGCGCTACGGTGACCTTGCGGAGGCGTTTGGCTTCGGCAACACCACCTTGGGCCCTCGCAACGGTGATCCAGGGTTCGCAGAGCGCATCACGGATCAGTTTCGCACCCGCTCTTTTGAGGCCGCGGTGGGGCAGCAGGATGTCAGCCTGCGACTGGCCATGAACGCAACTCGTCAACTGGCTGAAATGGCAAATGACAGGGTCACGGATGATACGGCTTGGTTCCGTGTGCTTGGTACGCCTCCACTGCGCACGGTGTTTGAGTCCGCACTTGGCCTGCCGGCGGGGTTTGGCCAGCTGGATATTGAACGGCAGCTGGATGAAATCAAATCACGGGCCTCACGCCGTCTGGATATTGAGGCGTTCCGTGACTTTGGTGAAGAGGCAAAGCGTGATGAACTGGTACAGGCTTATCTGTTGCGTGAACAGGTCAACATCGTTTCAAGCTTGTCACCCCAGACCATTGCCCTTTCGCTTTTACAAAACTGATCAATTAGGCGTGCCCACGATCTGCGCTTTCCCTTCTTTCTGTATGACCTTAATCGCCCCTCACGGGGGTCGCGGAACACTGCCAGACCGTCGCAGGATTAGGGACAGTTTGTTGAAACTGTTCTGAATATCACCTGCTTCCTGCTCTGCGAGAAAGGCATCAAGCTCCGGCCACACGCGCATAGCCTGATCAACCACCGGATCGGACCCTTCGGCATAAAGCCCGGCCTTGATCATAGTTTCAGACCTGTCATAGGCGCCCAAAAGCTGACGGACCTGCAGGATCGTCTCATTCTCTTCCAAGCTTGCTACCCCAGGAAGCGAACGCGACACCGACCTTAGCAGATCAATCGCCGGATATCGCCCCCGTTCTGCAATGTGGCGATCCAGAATGACATGCCCGTCCAGCACCCCCCGAATCATGTCGGCAATCGGTTCCTCCATGTCGGAGCCTGCAACGAGCACGCTAAAAAGGGCCGTAATGTCACCGGAGC
Organism: Roseovarius sp.; assembly: GCA_963691795.1. Lineage (GTDB taxonomy): Bacteria > Pseudomonadota > Alphaproteobacteria > Rhodobacterales > Rhodobacteraceae > Roseovarius. The sequence goes on along the minus strand of OY829373.1, from coordinate 588,949 downwards.
CATCAATCCCTGGGCCGGCACGTTCACACAAGGACATGATCATATGGGCGGTCGAGGCCGGATAGCCACGTAGGGCCGGAAGCTCTCCCGCGGCAGTGGCGATTTCACGATGTGCCTCGGCAAAGCGCGTCACGGAATCGGCCAACAGAAGCACATGCTGGCCCTTATCGCGAAAATGTTCTGCAATGCTCATCGCGGTCAGGGCACAGCGCCGCCGGATTAGTGGCGACCTGTCCGAGGTGGCGGCGACGATGATCGAGCGCGCCATGCCATCCGGTCCAAGCGTTTTCTCGATGAATTCGCGCAATTCCCGACCGCGTTCGCCGATCAGCGCAAAGACGACCAGATCCGCCTGCATATGCGTGCCGAGATGACCTAGCAAACTGGACTTGCCAACGCCGGACCCGGCGAAAAGCCCGACCCTTTGCCCGCGAGCAATGGGTAACAGCGTATTGAACACCGCCATTCCTGTATTAAGCCTTGCCCCAAGGGCCCTGCGCTGCGCAGGCGGAGGCGGGTCGCTGGACAAGGTTTGCGCGACCGGGCCGCGCAACAGGGGCCGGCCATCCATGGGCTGTCCAAAAGGGTCGATCACGCGACCCAGCCACGATGAATCGGGCGCAATCTCCACCGGGTTGCAAAGCTGCACACGCTGCCCAAGGTAGATCCCTACTGGGGTTTCTTCTGGCAGCATGGTGATCGTGGTTGCACCAAGTTGCAGAACCTCCCCCATGATTGGCCTGTGCCCTGGCCTTGAAATCAATAGGCGATCGCCAAGCTTTGCGGCATCTGATAATCCACTGATCTGAACAAGATTGCCCTGAACTTCTGTCACGCGCCCAATCCGGTGGATCGGCTGTAGGTTTGCAATCTCTGAAGTCAGTGTGGCGAAGGCAGGTTTGTGCATCGTGCGCTCCAATCATTTTCTGAAAACAATTTCTAAAGGAATCACGGTTAAGCCTTGATTGAAGCCAATCGAGGGAGAAGCCCCGATGTTTGACAAGCTGGAAGTCTTCCAGATCGCCCATGCTATGGCGCGTCATGCCGGTTCTCGGCACGGCGTGATCGTACAGAATATGGCGAATGCCGACACGCCCGGATACAAGGCCCGGGACATTGCCGCGTTCGAGGCACTGGTCTCCAACAATGCGTTTGATTTTAGTCAACGTGCCACGCGCGCGTCCCATCTGAACGACTCGCAATCATCCCGTATCGCGGCTGTTTTTGAACGGCCTGACGCCATGACCGATCCCAACGGAAACTCCGTCTCACTGGAGAGGGAGATGATGCATGCCGTGGATGCCAAGCGTCAGCACGATCGTGCACTGGCAATCTATCGATCCTCTCTGACAATTTTGCGCAGCGCGATTGGCAGACGATAGGAGGGCCAGATGTCTGAATTTTCAAATGCCTTGTCTGTATCCTCTAGCGGTCTGAACGCGCAATCACAGCGCTTGCGGCACTTGTCTGAAAATATCGCCAATGTCGACACACCTGGCTACCGTCGCAAGACTATCCCCTTCCGGATGATGGTGGACGGGGAAGGGCATATCGCGATGGTGGAAACCGGGCGGGTCCGCATGGATCCGGCTGATTTGCAGCGAATTTATGATCCGACCCATCCGATGGCCGATGCCACGGGCCATTTTGAGGGGTCGAATGTCAATCTGATGCTCGAACTTGCTGACGCGCGTGAGGCGCAGCGCAGCTATGAGGCGAACCTCAAGATGTTCGAACAGACCCGGCAAATGGGCAGAAGCCTTTTTGACCTTTTGCGAAGATAAAGGAAATCCAGAATGGATATTCATGCCTTGAGCGCTGCCAGGAAATACGCAGCTGCACGCCCCGCGACCGAGCCAAAGGCTGGTGAGGCGGGGGCCGGGACCCATTTGGCTGGGCTAACCCGCGACTTTGCCGCGACCTTGCAAGAGGCCGAAGAGACCGCCAAAGCCGCCATGACTGGCGGTGCGGATCCCCATGCGCTGGTTCAGGCCCTTGCGCAGACGGAACTGGCGGTTGAGGCCGCCGTGACCGTGCGTGACAAGGTGGTGGAGGCATACCAGGAAATCCTTCGGATGCCGGTATAGCCTGATGCAGGATGAGATTATCTTTTTTGATACGATGCGGCAGGGGCTGTGGGTTTCGCTTGTAATTTCCCTTCCGATCCTAGCGATTGCCCTGATTTCTGGTCTGATCGTTGGGTTGTTTCAAGCTCTGACCTCCATTCAAGAGATGACACTGACCTTCGTGCCCAAACTCGTGGCCATCGTGGTCGTGTTCTGGATGTCGATGGGCTTCATGACACAGACACTCGTTTCTTATTTTCATGACCGGCTTGTACCGCTGATCGTTGGAGGTTGATTTGGACGCCACACATTACACTACTATCACCCGCCAAACCGGGCTGATGCGCGAAATGCAGATGATTGCCAACAACATCGCTAACGCAGCGACGACGGGCTACCGGCAAGAGGGAATGATCTTTTCCGAATATGTGGTTGGAACGGAGGGTGGCCCGTCCCTGTCGATGGCAGCAGCCAATGTGCGCAACACCTCGTTGGCGCAAGGCACGCTGACGCATACCGGCGGGCAGCTAGATCTCGCGATCGAAGGAGATGGCTTTTTTCTAGTTGAAACACCCGAAGGCGAACGCATCACAAGGGCTGGCAGTTTCAGCCTCTCTGGCGCGGGTGACCTGGTGACGCAATCTGGTTTGCGTGTGCTTGATGCCGGGGGTGCGCCATTGTTCATCCCGCCAGATGCCATGCAAATCGATGTATCAAGCGACGGGACAATCAGCGCCGATGGCCGGCCCTTAGGTCAAATGGGCGTGGTGCAACCGGTTGATCCCACGGATCTTGTGCGTGAGGGCGGTGTTCTCTTTCGTGCGCATTCTGCGCTTGAGCCCGCTGAAAACGCCCGGATCGTGCAGCGGCACCTCGAAAGCTCTAACGTCGATACGATGCTGCAGTTCAGCCGCATGATCGAAGTACAGCGTGCCTATGAATTGGGCCAAAGCTTTCTGGACACGGAAACTAACCGCGTTCGCGATGCAATTCGCGCCTTCGCAAAGGATCAGTAACGTCAAACCGTAGGAGGCCTCGATGCGTGCCCTTAAAATTGCTGCCACAGGCATGGCAGCCCAGCAGATGCGTGTGGAAACCATTTCCAACAACCTCGCGAACATGAACACCACTGGTTACAACACACGCCGTGCCGAGTTTGCAGACCTGCATTATCAGCAAATGTCGCGCGCTGGTGCGATCAGCGCAAATGACGGAACAGTTTTGCCCACTGGCGTTCAACTGGGCCTTGGGGTGCGCCCAGCGGCGATCACGATCAACCTCACGCAGGGTGCCCTATCTGAAACTGGCGGTGATCTGGACGTAGCCATTGATGGCCGTGGCTATCTTGAGGTTACACTGCCTTCGGGCGATGCTGCTTATACCCGTGATGGTGCGCTCAAACGCTCTGCCGAAGGAGAGATCGTAACATCCCAGGGCTTTGCCGTGGCCCCTGCTATCACCATCCCAGATGATGTGCGTAGCATTTCGATAAATCCCGATGGGGAGGTCTACGCCTATTTCGCCAATACGCCCGCGGCTCAGCTGCTGGGGCAATTGAACCTTGTCGGTTTCAGCAATCCCAAGGGGTTAGAAGCCGCGGGTGGCAATCTTTTTCTTGAGACTGAGGCCTCCGGTACGCCCATTACCACCACTGCAGGGCAGGACGGCCTGGGCACCTTGCGGCAGGGCTACCTCGAAGACAGTTCGGTAGATGCGGTTCGAGAGGTAACGGAACTGATCGAGGCGCAGCGTGGGTATGAGCTAAATGCCAAGGTCATCTCGGCAGTTGACCAGATGATGGGCGCAACAACTCAGGTGCGGTGATTATGATAAGGTCTAGCGTTTCCATCATGATTTGGCTGTTGCTGACAGTTCCGGCTTTTGCCGACACGGTGCTGGCGACACGCACCATCCGGGCGCAAAGCCTGATCATGCCGACGGATGTCATGGTCACTGAAGGCCACGTCCCCGGTGCCGCAAAGGCTGCCGATCAGATTGTCGGAATGGAAGCCCGTGTTGCCCTGTATGAGGGCCGTCCGATCCAGCTTTCTGATGTTGGGCCCCCGGCTGTGATCCAGCGCAACCAGATTGTACCGCTCGTATTCCAGAAAAGTGGACTTCAGATCATAGCTGAGGGCCGATCCCTTTCCCGCGCTTCCCCGGGGGAACGGGTGCGAGTGATGAACATCTCGTCAAGGTCGACTGTTAGCGGTTGGGTCGACGAAACGGGAACCGTCTTTGTGACCCGATAGGAAAGGACTTTCATGTTCAGGATTGCTTTTGCATTGATTGTGTTGGCCATACTCGCATCGGCTTGTGGCCGTGGGGATCACATCGGGCGCGCGCCCACATTCACCACGTCAAACGACGGTAACGAACATGCGGCGATGGTCTATCCTGGCCTGCCACCAGTCACCCACCCAATGCGGCGCGTGGATCAGTCTTCCCTCTGGAGTTCTGGCCGGCTTTCCCTTCTAGGTGACAGGCGCGCGGTTCAGCGCGGAGACATCCTGACTGTCGTGATCGATATCGATGAGAAGGCCGAGATTTCCAACAAGACTGCCAGGACGCGCAATGGCAGTGAGGGACTCAAGATCCCGCAACTTTTTGGTATTCCGCAACAGGTCAACAAACACTTGGCCAGTGGGGCGACTCTTGACGATGCGGTTAGTATCACCTCTGACAGTACGTCAAGTGGTGATGGCAGCGTTCGCCGTAAGGAAGAGCTGACCCTCCGTGTCGCGGCCACGATCACACAGGTCTTACCCAATGGGGTTCTGGAAATTCAGGGTCGGCAGGAGGTTCGCGTAAACTTTGAACTACGCGAACTTCTCATCAGTGGCTACGTCCGGCCTGAAGATATTTCGCGTAAGAATGAGATAACCTCTGACAAGATCGCCGAGGCTCGAATTTCCTATGGTGGCCGTGGGCAGATAACGGATGTGCAGCAGCCGCGATATGGGCAGCAAATCCTCGATGTAATTCTGCCATTCTGAGAGGCAATCATGCGTGCAATCGTTTTGCCCTTGATACTTGCCTCTGTCGGTGTTGCCGGTGGCGCTGGTGCGGGCTGGATACTTCGGTACTATGATAAAATTCCCTCTTCACAGGACACGCCTATGGCGACCAAGCCCGCAGAGGGACTGGACAACCCTGGCAAACCTGATGCCACATCAGCGTACGAGGATAGGAGTGGCAACAGCGAATTCGTGAAGTTAAACAACCAGTTCGTCGTGCCCGTCGTCTCGGATGAAGTAGTGCAATCTCTTGTATTGATGTCTCTGAGCCTTGAGGTGGAAGTTGGGATGCGGGCCAAGGTCTATGAGCGTGAGCCCAAGCTCAGGGACGCGCTTTTGCAGGTGATGTTCGATCACGCTAATATCGGCGGGTTTGACGGATCCTTCACGGATGCCAACAACCTCGATATTTTGCGCATTGCATTGACCGATGCAGCACGCGGCGTCATGCAGGGCGTGGTCTTGGGCGTCCTAATCGTCGACATCGCGCGGCAGGATATCTGAAGTAATTGGGGCTCTTCTCAACGACTGGAAGGACCATATGTCTTGGGCAAACTAATTTGCATCAAGGCCAAGTGGGTCAATAAATCTAATTTTTTTCCTTGCTCCTTTTTTGCCGTATCTGACCGTCGCTTTCGGACTATCTCTTCAAGGGTTGCGCGACGTCCAAAGCTTGTCTGCAAGGTTTGCCTTGCAACACCTTTTTTGGCGAGAACTTGGGCAAGCTGTATTTGCAAGGCTTTGCGCCTTTGCCCAACCCAAATTTGCCATGCAATGTCAGATCCGGTTTGTCGCAGCGCAATCGTGTTCTGCGCAGCGCTGGAAAGAGCTTTTCTGTGTTCTCTGTTGAGCTCCGTCAGTTTTGTGCGGATGCCTGTTTCCTCCGATTGAATTTGACCCATTGTAGCGCTGTCAGCATCCTGAATCGCAGCTGTCAGCTCTTGGAGGGTATGCATTTGAGACTGTTTCACGAAAAGACCTTCGCGCGTCGACGCATGGTTTCGGCAAAACGGATCGCAGCCGCGACCGCGCGGTAGTGATCGGGCGAGATTTCCTGATCGATCTCGGTCGTAGCATAAAGTGCGCGCGCTGTTGGTGGATCTTGCCGAACCGGGACGCCCGTCTCAAGGGCCTTGTCCCGGATCGTCAGGGCAATTTGATCCCGCCCCTTCGCCACGCAGATTGGGGCCGATCCCGGCAGACGGTTCCAGCTGAGCGCCACGGCAAAATGCGTTGGGTTCATGACTACCACATCCGCCTTCGGCACCTCGCTCATCATCTGTTCCATTGCGATGCGGTTGCCTCTTTGCCGTCGTTCCTGCTTCATATGCGGGTCGCCCTCGTGCTGCTTATGTTCTTCCCGGACTTCCTGGAAGGACATCCGCAGCCGTCGTCTGTGATCGAACCTCTGCCACAGAAAGTCCACCGCCCCGATCACAAGCGCCACGACCAGAACTACCGCCATGAATTCAGTAATCATCCGCAGCATAAGAGCACCGATCATATGAGCCTCAGCATGGATGGCGCCCGCCATGTCGGACAGCCTGACATTCAGGAAAATGCCAAGAACAACGGAGTAGAGCGCCAGTTTGCAGAGGCTCTTGGCGAACTCGAAAAGACCGCTTGGCCCAAATTTCTTCTTTGCATTTTCCAGTGGATTGATCCGGGACATCTTGGGGTACAGCCTGGATGGGGCAAAGATTAGGCTGCGCTGGGTCAGCGCGGATAGCAGGGCCATGACCGCCGGTATCAGGAACCAGACGGATAGCGCCATTACAACGGAGATAGCCATACCGGACAAAGCTAAGGTGGCGGAACCATCGAAGATTGGTTGTGACAGCATCGAGGGGTAATCTAGCAAGGCCGCCAGTGCTGACCCGACCTGTTTCAGACTTGATGCGCCGACTGCAAGCGCAACAAGAAGAACCCCGCCATAGCCTGCTGCCGTGTCCAGATCGGCAGATCGCGCCACGTCACCTTTCTTGCGGGCCTCATCCAGCTTGTGCTGGGTTGGTTCATGTGACTTTTCGGTATCGTCGTCGGGTCCCGCCATTACAGCCCCTCGAATGGATTGGCCATGAAGTCACCAAGCGCCTCAACCCAAAGTGACAGGATGGTGGGACCCATAATCAACAAAAGGGCGATCCCAGCGCCCGTGATCACCGGCGCGCCAACGAAGACCACCATCATCTGCGGCATCGCCCGATTGATGACGCCTAGGGTGAGATTGTAAAGAATGGACACTATGACAAAAGGGGCAGCCAACGCTAGGGCGAGGGCAAAGGCCGCTGCTACTTGACGAACACCCCAGGTCGAAATAGCCCCGGCATCGGGGATTTGTGCAGCAGGAAAGAGGGCATAGGTCAGGATCAGCATCTCGGCGAGCCGCACATGCAGGCCTAACATCATTGCGAGCGCGATGCCTCCTAGGATTAGGACATGGCCAATTGCTGGCATTGGCTCAATACCTGCGCTGCCTACAATTTGGGCGAGCGATGTGGACTGGGCTGCAATGGTTCCGGCAGTTTGCAGGGCCAACACGAACAGGCGAATACCCAATCCGATCAACAGCCCGACGGCAGCTTCCGTTAGTGTAACCCAGCCCATTGCAACCTCGCCCTGCTGAACCGTTCTCAGGCTGGGGGCCACTGCGGGTGCCGTGATCAGGGTCATCATCACTGCCAGGCCCAGTTTAATCCGAACCGGGACGGTTTGCTCTCCAAAACCGGGGAAGAGAGCGATCGCAGGTGCGACGCGTAGGAATATCACGAAATGTAGCCAAAGCACGCCTGCTGACATGTCGAGAAGCGTGGCCAGTTCAGTCATGCGGGGACAACGCCCATAAGGGCGGGGCGTGCGTCAAGGCCGATTTCCTCGAAAGACAGGACAGGATTTGTTATGCTCTTGGCTGAGAGTACCGTGCGCAGGAACCTGCGCCTGAGCGTGGAGGTGATAATCGCTGGGAAGGTTCCAGTTTCACTGGCGCGCGCCACCTCTTCCCCGACGGCTTTGGCCAGGGCATTGAACTTGTCTGGCGGCAGGGCAACATCAAGTGCACCACGATCGGTTTCCACCTGATAGGTCGAAAACGTGTCTTCCCATTCTGGTGCAAGTTGGATCAGAGGAAGCGTCCCATCCGCCCTTTGCAGGCCTGCCACGATCTGAAAACCGAGCCTTTGACGCACGAATTCGCAAAGCGCATCAGGTTGGTTGTGAATTTGGCGACCCTCCGCCGTGGCTTCTAGGATCAGGGGCAGGTTGCGGATCGAAACCTGCTCGGCTAGCAGAAGCCGCAGCACACCATGCAATACATCAGGTGCTACCTTGTCGGGGATCAACTCCTCAATCAGTTTCCGGTTTGCCTCTGCCCTGACTGGGTCGGAGATGTTAGTCATCTCATCGAGTAGCCTACGCATTGATTTCATGCTCACAAGTCGGCTCAGATTGCGCTTGACCACTTCCAGAAGATGTGTGGCCAACACCTCTGCCGGTCCGACAAGCGTTGTGCCCGTCAAAGCCGCTGCATCCCGGGCGCCTGGATCGATCCACCGGGCTGGCGCGCCGTACACTGGTTCGGCCACGGGTTCCCCTTCGGGCAAGTCAAAGGCCCCGTCAGGGTCGAGCGCAAGGATCTGGTCAGGCCGCAGCAGGGCACGGGCCTGATCCACGCCCTGGATCCGGATGACATAGGTGCCCGTTGGCAGAGAGGCATCATCGGTGAGGCGAATCTCTGGCAGTATCAGTCCAAAATGGGTGGCGACATGGCGACGCATATTCTCAATCCTTGCGTCAAGGCCGGTACCAGAGTCGAGTACCATGTCGATCAGATTGGGGGCGAATTCGACGTGAATATCGTCCAGCTCAAGAATGTCGCCCATGGAAGGGTCCGACAGGTCGGGTTGATCCGCGTCCTCAACTCTAACCTCTGTTTCTTCACCGTGTCGCCGCCTGAGCCAAAAGGCTGATATGCCAAGTCCAAGGCCGCCAAGGATAAACGGTACAAACGGCAAACCGGGGACGAGGGCAAAAAGCACCATGAGAAACGCAACCGTTCCCATGGCGGCAGGATGCCTGCCAAGTTGGCTGACCAGCGCAAGGTCTGTTGACCCTTGCGTTCCACCACGGGCCAGCAAAAGGGCGGATGCAATGGAAATGATAACAGCTGGAATTTGCGTGACCAAACCATCGCCTACCGTGAGAATTGCGTAGGTTTCAAAAGCTTGGCTGAGCGGCATTTCATGCACGACTGTACCCATGACCAAGCCCATCACGAAGTTAAGAAGCGTGATCAGCAGGCCTGCGATAGCATCGCCCTTGACGAATTTAGACGCGCCATCGAGCGAGCCAAAGAATGTGGTTTCCTGCTGTTCTCGTTCACGCCGCTGTTTGGCTTCTTCATGGTTGATGGCGCCTGCTGACATGTCACTATCGATAGCAAGTTGTTTGCCAGGCATCCCGTCCAGAGCGAACCTTGCGCCTACTTCGGCCATTCTTGCTGCGCCTTTCGTGATCACCATGAAATTGACGATCAACAGCACCCCGAAAACCACCAGTCCAAGGAAGACGCTTCCACCCATTACGAAATTGGCAAACCCCTCGATCACGTCTCCTGCGGCATCGGTGCCAGTGTGCCCTTGCCCGATGATCAGCTTTGTGGACGAAACATTAAGGGATAGGCGTAACATTAGTGAGGCCAGAAGAATGGTCGGAAATGCTGAGAATTCTAAAGGTCTTTCTATAAAGAGCGTGACCGTGAAGATCAGGATGGCAAGGGCAAAGGAAGCCGCCAATCCAACATCCAGAACCCAGGCGGGCATGGGTAGGATCATCATCACGATCACTGCCATCAATGCGAGTGCCAGAAGAACCGTTGGCTGAAAAAGTTCCCTTATTCCAAAGGATTTCATGGTACCTATCCCCCGTGCAAACTGATTAAGGCAGACCGTTGTGATCCAATGTCTGGGACTAGGGAGCCGAGACTGATGGCCTCTGCACCTGATTGTAGCAAGGGATAGTCGTTCACCCGCACTGTTGAAATTGACGCCGTGGGTAAAGGAGTAGGATCAGATTTGGCAACAGATCGGTGAATGCGATCAAAGCGTGTACGATAGCGTTGTGCATACTCCGGTGTGCGCGAATGATAGTGGCCTGCCGCAATAGACCAGTCGCCACTTTGGGCATAGAGCTCACTTAAGAATTTTGCGGCATATCTTGCATTTGATATCGGGTCGAACATTGCAGATGCAGAGGTAAATTTGTGTCCGTGCCATTTGTAATTGATTTGAAAACACCCAACGTCAAAGCTACGAGCGCCGTCTTCCATGCGGCTTGTGATAAAGGCTTCTGCGTCGGCCCGGTTATTAAACCAATGACCTGCCCCTTCCATGTTGACGGTCCATGGCCACGGGGTCAGCCGTCCGTCCTGTGTCCTGCCGGTTTCGGCACGGGTTATGGATTTCAGCACGGAAAGTGGAACCCCACTGTCGCGCGCGGCCCTTTCAGCCGCTGTGTCGCAAACGGTGCGCGCTTGCAGTGGCTTGGATGGGTTTGTAATGACCACTACGGCTAAACCTGCCAACAGTTTGGACAGGCAGGTTATCAAGCGTTTGCTTGGAACTAGACATGGTTCGAAGATTGGGATGAATTTGGACAAGAATTGCGATATCGACGACGCAGTTTCTTTGGTAATGCTTGGATCTGCCAAAATGTGATCTCCGATTGTTGCTGGCTTTCTGCCCGCGCTTGCGAACACTAGGTTTGCAAGCATTACGATTCGGTAATCACGCTTCTGATTTGCCCTTTAAAACTGACAGCTTTGGGGGCGGCTTCAGGGTCTGGGTGTACTATCGAGCAAGGCTCTGATCAGCGCGCGCATGGATTGGCTGTCCTCGATCATGGCGGCATTGCGTGCAAGAACCTGATCTTCGCTGAAACCTTCATCAACCAGGGTGGGAGAACTTAGTTTTTGTGCTAGGGCTGCGATGGAGGGATCTTCGTGTTTGCGAAGTGAGGGCCAGTTTTCATCAAGCCAAGCTTGCCGCATGGCTTCCTGGGCCATGCCGGATTGGGAAAAGAGAATTTCAGCAATGTCATGCTCACCAGCCATGCTCTTAGCTTGGGCGCGAAGATCAATGGCGTCTGGCAGGTTAATGCCGATTAGCTGGAGCATTGCCTGATGCGGCCGGTCCGTCATTAGGGCGATCCTCGCCCGCATTAATTTACGTTCGGTTTCAGCAGGCCCGCTGGCCAAAGGTGTGACGTAGGTCGCCGCCACCTGTGGAAATCCTAGAGACAGCAACCGTTGAGCTATGTCATTTGCAACCTGTTCTTTTAGTGATGTTTTGTTCAGCTTGCCTGGGCGTGTCGCAAATTTCAAAAATGCCGGGTCTGCCGCGCGTTTGGCGAGAAGCGACATCAATTCCGATTGCATGGCAGTCTGGAAATCCGCATCATGGTTCGCCAAGTTGGCAATCTCTTTAAACGCCTGACCAAAAGCACCGGCCGCCCCCAACGCAGAGATATGTGCCCGGTTCAGATCATTGCCCAATGGCTGCTCGCGGTACTCCACGGCGTAGGATCCTACTAGTTCGGCCACTTCAAGAGTGACTGTATCGCCCTGTTTGATTCTGGTATCGATTAACTGGATCAGCGCCTCTGCCGAGGGCTCTGAGTTCCCCGCTATAACGGCATTAAGCGTTTCTTCGGAGCGGTCCGTACTCATAGACTGCAACTCCAGAAAGCCTGCTGCGGGTGTTGTTGTTTCTTCGTTTCGTAGAAGGGAACGCACTACGTGATCGGCCTGTTTCGGATACCCGGCCAGCCGCAGTCTTTTGCCCAGCCCTGGGCCCAGGTGCTTGCGCAAATGCTGGGGAAAACTAAGAAATCCCTGCACGATTGCGTTTGGATCGATTGGGGCATTGGTGGGAACCTCCGGATAGGACAGCAGTGACCATGCGGCAACGATTGGCTCACAATCCATGAAGCCGGAAAGAACGGAATTCATACCGACATGGCTATGTTCAAGGATGTTCGACATGGCCTGCAAGACAAGATCGGGTGAGTCCCCGTCTGGCAGAAGGTTGAGGGCCTGATAGGCCTCGGCGCCGAACCCGAAGTGAATATAGAATTTCACAAGCTTGATGATCGCTTTGGACGACAGATTGTCGAACTCTTCCACAAGCGCCGATCTGAGTGGACCGATCTGGCTGTTAAAATCCATCCCATTGGCCCAGTCGGTCACATCCACTCGGCTTTCGGCAAGACAACCCGACGCATCCAGTGAAAACGCATCCAGTGACAGGCTTTCTAACAGGGCTTGATCCATGCTTGTTTGAGCCACGAGGGAAAGATGTTCCGATATAGTGGGCTCCGGTGTAACCTCTTTGCCCAAGGGTGGTGGTTGAACAAAGGGTTTGGGTACGGCGGTAGGTGATTGTGGTGTAACAGAGGTATAGTCATCGCGCAGCGACAGCAAACCTTGAGAGGCAGCACGCCCCAGTTCGCGAAGTATCTCATCCTGACTTTCCTGTACGCGTTTCTTATGTTCCGCCAGCTGGGATTGTGTAGGCAAATCAGACAGATCAGGCGTGCCAATGCGCCCTCTCGCGTCAGCGATGAGGAATGCCGTAGAACCAGGGCTTGCCATCTTCCCGAGTGTAGAAGGGTCCTGTGATAGGAAGTGTGCGGTGGAGTTTAAATCCTCGATGCTACCGGGTTCATTAGACTCCCTATGAGTGGCAGCTTCGTTTTCTAGTGTTGCTTTCAAATGGTCAGGAAAGAGGACTGCGGAACTCTCGGTTTCGTCATGGATATCCACAACAAGGGCTGAGCCATCGAACCAGAAAGTTTCAACACCGCATTTGCAAGCCAGGAAAAGCGTTAACGAGGCATCATCGGGCGCGGCTGCAATCTTGGTAAGACGGGTGCGCGGGACCCTGTCAAACACACCGTCAGCCTGAAATTCAAACGCGCGTTCAAAGGTCACTTCAACGGCGTCAGGCAGGTATTTAAGTGATGTCTCAATTTGTTCGGGAAGACGCAAAACAAGCCTTGTATGACTGTCATGCTCTCCTCCCCTGACCTCCACGGTTTGAGCCGTTGCCATGCTGGCAATCAGGACTGCGAGGGCGTAGAAGACAGTTTTCCTGATCACTATGTGGCATCCTGTTTGACGGATTTGATCGCGTCTTCAAGCTCATTGAAACTGGGTCTGTTGTGTTCTGGTGTGTTCTGCCGCCCGACTTCGATGCAGATGTTGGTCGCGTGGTTGTGCAAGTTCGCGATCAGCACTTCGCGAATCAGGTAGTAGAAATGCGCATCGTCTTCCACGACAGATTTTACCTTGCCGGCAAATGGCCCAACGAGGCAGTAAGCCAGGAATACCCCAAGGAATGTGCCGACTAGGGCGCCACCGATCATTTTTCCAAGTATTTCAGGTGGTTGATCAATTGAACCCATCGTCTTGATCACCCCAAGAACAGCCGCGACGATCCCAAGCGCAGGCAGGCCGTCGGCCATCGCTTGCAAAGCGTGGCTGGAATGCATGGCGTGGTGCATGTGAGCCTGCATCCGTTTGTCGAGAACATCTTCCACTTGATGTGGATCGTCGTAGTTCATTGAGGCTGACCGCATCGTATCGCTGATTAGTGCAATCGCTTCATGATCCTTGAGGATCCTAGGATAGCGCAAAAAGATGGGAGAGGCTTCCGGATCCTCAATATGCTCTTCGATGGCGACTGGGTTTTGACGGGCTAACCGGATTAATTCGAACAGCAGGCATAGTAGATCGCGATAATCCTTCTGTTTCCAATGTGGTCCCTTGAAAACCTTGCCAAGGTCGCAGATCACCTGCTTGGCGCCACTCACATTGTTGGAGATCAGTAAGGCGCCAATCGCCGCCCCGCCTATCATCATAAACTCGAAGGGCAGTGATTTCAGGATAATGCCGAATTTGCCACCCGCGGCCATGTAGCCACCGAAGACCATAACGAAAATGAATACTATGCCGACGATGCCAATCATCAGACCTCGGGAGTTTCCTGTGTTGGGATCAGAGTGACAGACGCCGGTTAAGAAACCTTGATTGGTTTTGATTATTCACTCGGAACATTCGCGTTTCGACCAGCGAGGACCACACTGAACAGATGCGCAGCTCTGGGGCTGAGACCTGCCATCACCTGTGCCGCCGCTTCTGGGCGCATTCTAGCCAGAAACCCTGCGGCAAAATTAGGGTCCATTTCTTCGAACAAGGCGGCTGCCTGTTTGGGCTTCATACTCTCATAAACTTTGGTCAGCCTGTCGATGTCGTTCTCCGCCGCTGTTTCGGCCAAGGTCATCGTATCTCTTAGCCGCGCTTCAGCCGTTTCCAGTTTTTCGAGTTTTTCTGAAATCTGGTGATCCGCCACACGCAAAGCCACCAGCCGATCCTCGAGTGCAGCCTCTCTTGCGGCCAACCGAGCTTCCCGGACTTGGAACGCCTCGATGGTGCTGGTCACCTCGCCATCTGTCAGCGATTTAGTGCCCGAACGAGTCGTGGGAGCTTCCTCACCAGTTGCTATACTATCTAAAACTATGGTGCCCTGCGCATTATCCATAGCCTTTGCAATGGCCTGACCTGTACCATCCCCAAGGCGCGCAAGTGCTGAAAAGAGAAACAGAACAGCGATAACCCCTAGAGTGCCACGATTTGCGCGTCTGCGTTGTGTTTTGAACCAAGACATCCCAATCACCCTTGCCGCGCCTGTGAGTGTCGCCTGAAAATTGGTCCTAGCGGGTTTGCAGAGGATCTCTGCGGCTGGTCGGCCAAGTGTTGGTCGTGGGTCTGTTCTTCCGGCAGGTCGTGCATTGACGCTACCAGAAGTTCCAGGCGCTTTGCGACCGCTTCAGCGCGTTCAGTCAATCCGTCGAGGGACATCGTGGACATTGAGGCGGTCGTCTGTGCGTGCTGAAGTGTCTTTGTCAGGTCGTCCACTTGCACTGACAAGACGGCGACTGCACCGCCGATCCCTTTTTCCAGATCATTGAAGCGACTGAGCCGCCGCGAGAGAACGAAACAGTATACACCGGCCCCAAAAGCACCGGCCGCCAGCAGAATATCTGCAATAAATTCCATCTTTGATCCTCAGTTCAGAACAAATTCCATAATTAGTAGGTCCCGGACATGTCCTCCACCCGTGACGACCTGCACCCGCCGCAACATCTGTGCCCGAAGCCGTGTGAGGACCGAGCGGTCCTGTAGGTCAGAGACATCGAGCGCGCGAAGATACCCATTCAGAACGTCGACCACGCGGGGCATCAGGTGCGCGACATCGCTTTCTTCTGATTCTTTCACCTCAAGCTGCGCGCGGAATCGCAGGTTCATTCCAGTGGCCTGATCTAGTGAGATAATAAGTGGATCAATTGGGATGAATGAGACCTTTATGTCCCTGTCCACAGTAGGAAGCCCGAGGTCTTTTTCAGTCTTACCCGCGGCTAACTGGGTCGCATTCATATCGCCCAATATACCAGAATACACGACGAAAAATCCTGCTCCGGCCCCAAAAAGGCTTAATAGTAGGCCAATGAGAAGAGGTAGCTTCGAGCGCGCCTTCTCAGTCGTGTCTTCGATATTAGTGGTGTCGGCCATCGAAATTTTCGTCAATCCATTTTTGGGGAATATAGACCGTTAGGAACTAACCGATTGTTAAGCCTGATGCGTGAAACATGACTGCAACGAATGGCAGAACGCCGTGATCGCGGAGGCATAAAGTTGCAGCAGGTCGTTACTCTTTGGAATATGCTGGATTTGCGCAGGCGCGTTATCGTCATTGTGTCCAGCACGATCATGTTTGCCGCCGTTCTTGGTCTTGCCCGCATGGCGTCTGCACCCAGTATGGGATTGCTCTACGCCGGTCTCGAAAGCGGCGCTGCAGGTGAGGTTGTGACGGCACTGGAACAGCGCGGCGTTCTCTATGAAATTCGGGGTGGGGCCATAATGGTCGATACAGCCCGGCGAGATGAACTGCGCATGACCCTCGCCAGCGAGGGGCTGCCTGCGAATTCTTCGCGCGGGTATGAACTGCTCGACAATCTGTCGGGTTTTGGGACGACATCGCAGATGTTCAATGCTGCCTACTGGCGCGCTAAAGAAGGGGAACTGGCGCGTACCATAGTGTCCCATCCTGCGATCTCTTCGGCCCGTGTGCATATTGCAAATCTAGGCACCTACCCGTTTCGTAGGGATGCAAAGGGGTCTGCATCTGTTGCTGTCAATACAGGGGCGTCGGGCTTGAGCGCGAAACACGCGCGCGCGCTTCAATACTTGGTGGCCTCTGCCGTTACAGGGCTGTCGCCTGAGGACGTTTCCGTGATTGATGGCAAGGGCGAACTGATCGGTACGCAGGAAGAGGTACCAGCCAATTCTACGGATATCCGGGCCGAAACCCTCAGGCAGAAAGTGACACGTCTGCTAGAAGCACGCGTTGGCCACGGCAACGCTGTGGTCGAGGTGAGCGTTGAAACGATAACCCGGTCGGAAATGCTGCGCGAGCGCATGATTGATCCGGAAAGCCGAACCGTGATCAGTACCGATACTGAAGAACGGTCGAATTCAGCTTCTGATCGCGGTGGCGGCGTCACGGTCGCCTCGAACCTGCCCGATGGGGAGGCAGGCAATGACAATTCCAGCAGCCAGAACAGTGAAACCCGGGAAAGGGTGAATTACGAAATTTCGGAGACAGAGCGCGAAGTCACACTCTTGCCTGGCGCCATTAAGCGACTGAGTGTTGCAGTTCTGGTCAATGGCTCGTCTGTGACGGATGCGGCGGGCGCTACCTTATTTGAGCCGCGATCAGAAGAAGAGTTGAAAGATCTGCGCGATCTTGTGGCCTCTGCCGTCGGGTTTGATGAGGCGCGGGGTGATGAAGTTACCATCAAAACGCTTGAGTTTCAATCTGTTGACCCAATGGGAACGAGTGCTGAGCCTTCTTTAACTTCATCCCTCGGGCTTAACGTAACGTCCCTTGTACAGGCAGCAATATTGGCGGTTGTGGCCTTGGTACTTGGCCTTTTCGTACTTCGCCCACTCCTGTCGCGCCCGGCGCTTGCAGATGTGCTACATTTGGCAGCGCCACCCGAACCGTCGCCGGGGGATCAAACTGGTAACCAAGCCGCAGGCTCTGACCCGGGGCCTGTCCTAACGGGTGAAATCGATCTGGGGGGTGGGGACGACAGGGCGTTGACCATTGTTTCCCCCGACGTGGCACTAGAGGGCGCGGATGGCTTATCCGTGTTCGACGCTCTTACCGACGATTTGCCCTCGCTCCCAGCTGATGCTGATCCGGTGGACAGATTACGGGCCCTGATTGATGACCGTCGTGATGAAACGGTGGAAATTTTGCGGTCCTGGCTCGAAGGTGAGGAGGAGAAGGCCCTGTGAGCATTACACACTTACTGCAGGATTTTGGTGTCACTGCGTCTGCCAATGTGATCGTGGTCACGGATGTTGACTTGGAAGAACAGAAACTCACGTCCTATGAGGTGGGGTACCAGGCCGGGTGGGATGACAGTTTGTCTTCCAACCGTGATGCAGGTCGGCAGGTTTCAGCGGATCTTGTGCAGAATATGCGTGATCTGTCGATGACCTATCACGAGGCGCATGGTGCTTTGATGGGTGATTTGCGTGCGATGCTAACACAGATCGTGACAACTGTTCTGCCCGCGCTGTCGCAGCAAACTCTAGCGCCCCGAATTGTCGAAATTATTGAGGAGGGAATGCGCCAGCGGGTCCATTCGCCAGTTCTGCTAACAGCTGCACCTGGGGACTGCGGCCTGCTTTCGCCCCTGCTGAAAAAAATTGAAGGGGACATCAAAGTAGAACTCAAATCGGATGAGACGCTGGCGGATGGTCAGGTGAGGCTTCGCTTCGGGCAAAGGTCGGAACAGGAGCTTGATACGCAGGCGCTTATCCGCGGCATTCAACAAGCGGTGCACGCATTTTTTGAATCTTGGCATGAGACACACAAGGAGGTCGCGTAATGGCTACATCGGAGGAGACACAAGCCACGCCTGGCTCGGACCTAAAAAGCCCATTTTCTTCGGTGCCGATCGAGATCACGATCTCTGTTGGCCGTGCCCGCCCCTTGATCCGGGATCTGTTGGCTTTGAAAAAGCACTCCGTTCTTGCGCTTGATAAGCGAGTTGACGATGCCGTTGAGCTTTACGTCGGTGAACGTTTAATAGCCCGCGGACAGTTGGAAGAGCTGGAAGGTGACCAATCTGGCCAACTGGCAGTCAGGTTGACTGAAGTCGCACAATTGCAAGATGGGCTGGAATGATGCGGGCGGCTGGCCTGCTGATCGCTGTCACGTTTTTTTTGATCGGGAATGCTCTCCCAGCTGGCGCGCAGGAGCTCTACCTCGACTTGAGCAGCGGTCAATCCTTGTCCTCACGAAGCATTCAGTTGCTGCTTCTGATCACGGTCCTGTCCATTGCGCCGGGTATTGCTATAGTGGCGACCTGCTTTCCCTTTCTCGTCACGGTTCTTGCCATTCTCAGACAGGGAATAGGATTGCAGCAATCTCCGCCCAACATGCTGATCGTAAGCCTTGCGCTGTTTCTGACATGGTTTGTGATGGAACCGACCTTCACAGAAGCTTGGCAGTTGGGCATTTCCCCGCTTATGGAAGAAACCATCGAGCTTGAGGCAGCGGTGCCGCTCACTTTGCAGCCTTTCAAGGAATTCATGGCGGCACGTGTTGAGGCTGACACCTTCGATGCCCTGTCTGATCTGCGCCCCGATGCTGATAGCCTATTACAGGGGCCGGACGCTCCACTCTCTATTCTGGTTCCAAGCTTCTTGTTGTCCGAAATCGCGCGCGCCTTCGAAATTGGGTTCCTCGTTTTCCTACCGTTTCTGATCATCGACCTAGTCGTCGCAGCGGTTCTAATGTCCATGGGAATGATGATGGTGCCCCCTGTCATTGTGTCCCTTCCATTCAAACTGGCCTTTTTTGTTGTGGCGGATGGATGGACATTGATCGCCACAAGCCTTGTACGGGGCTACTTCTAAAGAAGTTCAAATACTGCGCTATAGCTTTGAAGCCCGGCGAAAACCTTTCTGGAACCGCTCAGCAGGTAAAGGTCACCGCACGACAAATTCCGCATGGAGCGCGCCGGCAGCCTTGATGCTCTTGAGGATGTCGATCATGTCCCGGGGCGATACGCCCAGTGCGTTTAATCCCGCGATGACTTCTGATAGCGACGTACCAGGCGCAACCTCGGCCAATCCTGTCCCTTCCTCTTCCTCGATGTCAGCCGCCGTGCGCGGCACGACCACAGTTTGTCCATCCGAGAACGGGTTGGGTTGCGAAACGATAGGGAACTCCTCAATGCGCAAGGTCAGATTACCTTGGGAGACCGCGACACGGGAAATTCGAACATCCTCACCCATCACGATTGTACCGGATCTTTGATCAACGACCACGCGCGCCTTGCGTTCCGGCTCTACCAGAAGATTTTCGATATTGCGAATGGCATGGGCTGTCGAGCGAGATCTTGTCGCGTGCACGTCAATGCGTACGGTTCCACTATCCAGCATCAGGGCCACATGCGCTCCAAATGCGGCATTTATGGCCGTTTCGATACGGGCCGCGGTCGTGAAGTCTGGTTCCCTTAGCGCAAGGCGCATTGTGCCAAGCGACGACAAGTCAAAGTCAATTTCACGTTCCACTCTGGCACCTGCTGGAATCATACCTGATGTCGGTACGCCCTCCACAACCCGCGCCGCGTCGCCTTCGGCAGCGGCGCCACCGGCGATGATAGTTCCCTGAGCCACAGCATAGATATTGCCGTCAGCGGCATTCAAGGGGGTCATGATCAAGGTGCCACCCAGCAGGCTTTTGGCGTCGCCGATTGCAGAAACAGTTACGTCAATCTGCGAGCCTGCTCTTGAAAAAGGCGGCATGCTGGCCGTGACGAAGACAGCCGCCACGTTTTTCGGGCGGAACTGTTCCCCGGTGATATTGACGCCAAGGCGTTCCAAAATATTGGACATGATTTCCTCTGTGAAGGGAGCATTGCGCAACCCGTCACCAGTGCCGTCCAGCCCCACGACAAGCCCATAGCCGACCAGATCATTGCCGCGCACACCGTCGAATTCGACAAGGTCCTTGATGCGAATCATACCAGCTTGCGCGATCTGGGTCATCGAAGGAACTGAGAGAAGCAGGACAAGAAAAAAAGGAAGCAATCTTTGAAAAGTCATGACAGGAAATTCACGAGGCTTAGGTTCGATGTGCGTGCGGTGATTGTGTAGAGCGTTTCTAGTTGCTGCCGGACAGCTTCAAGTGAGCTAGCCGTTTCATACGGATCGACATCGATCAGGTCGCTTCGGGCTAGTTCTAGGCCTGTGCGTTCGCTACCAAGTCGCGCAGCTGTCCGATCAATACGTTCCTCGGTGAAGCCAAGCTCACCTTGCAGGCCGGTTATGTTATTCTTCGCGTCTAGCATGGGATCGATCTGTGCAAGGGCCAGATCGTGCCGCGCATCCTCTGAGAGCGACAGGCCGTCATCATCTACAAGAGCGACGAGGGCAACAGCTTTCAGAAGGTCGCGGAAATCTGGTTGATCGGCGCGCAGATCAACCTTGACGGTTTCTCCGTTGCCCAGATTGATTGGGGCAAGATCCTGCTTCGAGCCTAGGTATATTGCAGTTTCAAAACCACCTGTCGGCTGATGAAAGAAATCATCTGCAAGGTCCATCGCATCCTCAAAATTGGCAGCGCCGGACATTGCTGTAGAGAGCTCTGTCAGCAACTGATTGGAGGATGCCAACGCGGTCTGATCGACATTCGCCCCTGAAAAAACATGACGCCCGCCTTGATTGGCGTTAAGAGCCGATATGATGGTATCCAGAACGCCTTGTGCCTGGATCGCAAGATTGCGTGAACTCAATGCGTTGCCTCTGTTCGACACCACGGCCAGAGTTTCGAACAGAATGTCAGCGCTGCCGGATATGCGATCGAGCGAACTCTGCTGAGCTTCCGCGAAGAAGGCGACTTCGGCCAGGGTCTGAACCCGTGTCTCGTTGCGGATCAAATCGGTTTCAATTTGTGTAAGAAAGGAAAGATGCCCATCCAGATGCAAGGTCGTGTCTGATGTTCGGCCCGAAACAATTTCAGCGCTGAACTGGACGAGAGAGCTGTTCAAATCACGGTTCAGGGCGCGCAGGTTGAAGTTTCGCGAAAGATCGCTGACACTTAATCCATCCATTCATCAAATCCTCAGCAAAGTGTTGATCATTTCATCAGCCGTCTGGATCAGGCGCGCATTCGCGCTGTAGGCCTGTTCGACCAGCAGTAACCTCTGTAATTCATCGTCCGAGTTCACTCCCAGGCTCAGTTCGCTTTCGACAAGTCCAGCCTGATTTGCGCGCGCAAATGAGACGGTCTGGTCAATTGATAGTCGCTGTTGCCCAAAACCACCCATCATGGCTGCGATGTGGCCAGATGCCGATCTGGCTGTTGCGCCAAGGTTTCCGGACAAAAGCCTGTTTTCGTCTGTAAGGGCCATTTTTAGGTTCTGCAAAAGCTCGGCACGACCTGTTGGACCGGGCGCAATCGCGTTAAGACCATCGCGCAGACGCCAGTGGCCCCCTCCGTTTTCCGGCTGGACTGCAGTTGAAACTGCGATGCGTCCTGATAGGCCGATCTCGTTAGCGGGGTCGAAAGTTACGCCCTGGTCTGTGAAAAGACCCGCATCTCCTGCGGTTCTCGTGGGGTCGAGGCCGGCTTGCTGAAACCGTTCCACAAGGTTGCGCGCCACAGCATCAAGCTGCACCTGTGCATTCACCGCCAAATGGTCGCGAAGCTCGAAATTGGCGGCAAGGCGTCCGCCACCAATTGGGCTTGTGCTGCCCGAGGTTGCCACGTCGTTATTGCCAATCTGCAAGCTGGCGAGCAGCCCGTTATCTACCGTCATATTGGCCGAAAGGATTTGGGAGGCTGAGAACTGCAACTCGGACACCGTTCCATCAAGAAGTGTGGCACCGCCAGGTGTGTAAATCGCAACCTCACCATTACCGCGATGAACGACGCGCAGGGGAACGATTTCGGCTAGCTGGTCGAGAATAAGCTGGCGTTGATCCTCGAAGGAATTGGCCGGGTTCCCACGATTTCGGGCGTTGACAATCTGGCTACTGAGCGTCTGGATCTGTGACAGGAACGTGCTGGTATCCTTAACATCCTGCTCAATTTGAATGTCGGCTTGACTGCGTAGATGCTGGATGCGGTCGGAGGCTTCGTTCAGTGCGCTTGTGATGTCACTCGCGTGAAGCACAGCAGCCTGCAAGCGGGAGTCCTCCTCCGGACGCACGGAGGCGGAGACAAGACTTGCTTCGAACCTTGCCAGTTTGGTGGTCAGGGAATGCGCCTCTTCCGGGGTGCCAAGAACCCGTTCGAGATCGGCAAAAAAGGCAGATTTTGTAGTGCTGTAAGCGACTGAGCTGTCTGCGCGACGGCGATCATTGAGAAGGTCGATGTCCAAGTCACGCGTAATACCCGTGACAATAA
Source organism: Roseovarius sp. (assembly GCA_963691795.1). Lineage (GTDB taxonomy): Bacteria > Pseudomonadota > Alphaproteobacteria > Rhodobacterales > Rhodobacteraceae > Roseovarius. The sequence continues at coordinate 566,320 of OY829373.1, read as the reverse complement.
CCCCGGTACCTGCCCCATCAGACAGCGCCACAACAGAGGCGCGCCGTGGGGCGTATCCTGGCGTCAAAGCATTGGCGAGGTTGTTGGATATGACCTGAGCCTGCAGGGAACTAGCATTCAAGCCACTGATTGCACTTGATAATGCGGAAGAAATGCTCATGGCTCACCCTTGTTTCATCATTGTCAGAAAGTGATAATCACGGCCCTCCTCAACGTATGATATTGGTGGTCTCTTGAAGCATTTCGGCGACAGTTTGGATCACCTTGGCATTCGAGGAATAAGCCCTTTGGGTCTGGATCATATCCGTCAATTCACCTGCCACATCGGTCGCCGATTGTTCGCGTGAGAACGCAGCGACATCACCAGTCGGTCCTGTACCGGCATCCCAGAGAAAGAATGTTCCACTGTCAGAGGACGGCAAGTAGGTCTGCTGCGCAAGTGCAACCAGGCCATTTGGGTTGGGCACATCAACAAGGGGTACCTGATAGATCACTCGCGTGATGCCGGAGTCGAAGGCGGCGTGTACGAACCCGTTCTTGTCTACATCAGCAGAGATCATGTTCCCAACGGGATAGCCATCCTTGTTGATTTGCAGCGGTACAAAGCTATCGGACAGCTGGGTCAGGCCCGTGGTGCCACCGATGCGTCCAATGCTAATTTCCATAGGCCCGCTCGCCATATTCACAATAAAAGATCCCGATACTGCATCGTAGGGTCCACCTGATACGTCGGTAACACTAAGCAGGCGGCCGCCAGACACGCGTGAGTCCTCGAATGTGATGTCATACTCACCGACCACTACATTGCCTTGAGCCGAATCCTTAACGGTCATGGTCCAGTTGTTGGAAGATCCGGTGGTTGGCACGGTTGGTGTAAACTCGACCAGCATGCTTTCCGACTTCCCGAGATTGTCGAAATACTCTATTGAAAGTTGCTGAGTGGCCCCCGACTTGCCGGCATTCGTTTCGGTCGCCGGAAGGTTTACGCCCATATCAATCTTTGTTGTGGGTTGCCCGCTCAACTGATTGACGCTGATCTGAACGGGTTCAAGCCCATCGGAGGAATCGCGCGAAAACTCTGGCACGGTGCCATCGGCGTTGGCGGGCCACCCCAGAAGAGCAAGGCCCGACTCCGTGACTAACCTGCCGCTGCTATCCGTCCGGAACGACCCTGTAGTGGTCAGATGCATTTGGGGCGTGCCACTGGAGGCGTCAATCTCCGTCACGAGCGCCACAGGCAGCATGCCACGCCCGCTGACTGCCAGATCGGTAGGGTTGGAGGTCTTGACCAGCGATCCTGCTTCGTCAATCAGGCGTTGTGTCGTCGCTGTCACGCCACCCGCGGAATATCGTCCATCATTTTTGGAAATCACCAGGGATTCAAAGTTGGCCTGAACCCTTTTATACCCGTAAGTGCTTGAATTCGCGATATTGTCGGAAATGGCAGCCAACCGGGTTGCATTCGATGTAAGGCCCGAGACCCCCGCGTTCAAAGATGAAGAAATAGTCATGGACACGCCTTTCTGCTGCATCGACCAGTATCTTCAACAGACCTAAAGTATGCCGTTTAACAGCCCACTAACATATAAAATGCGTTCTATTTCCTGGCGATTTTGGTTCGCAGAAAGATGACCTCCAGACGATTGTTGCGGATCGCCAACGGGTTGCGAACCGATGGCTTGCGGTCTGCGTGACCGGTGACGCGGTTGATACGACGATTGTCCAACCCCTTGCTTGTCATCAGTTTTCTCATAGTGTTCGCCCGTTCGGTCGTAAGGTCCCAGACAGGAGAGTTTGCAACTACGATTGGACGTGCATGCGTATGACCCTCTACCGCCAGATCGTTTTCGACCAGGGCGGCCGCATCGACAACGATATGGGTCAGATCTTTCAAAAGTTGCGTTGGCGTTGCGTCCTCGCTCTTGAAAAGACGTGCAGATTCGAGATCAAACAGCTCAACTATTAAACCCTCATCGGTGACACGGGTCTGGATGTGGCGCAAAAGATTATCTGACACGATGCTTTCCCCTGATTTGCCCAGAAGCACATCCTCCACCCTTTGCAGCGCATCGGATATGTCGTCCTTAGGGTTGGGAAACGAGGTTGCCAGCCCAGTATTAATGTTCCCCGTCTGCCCAAGAGATGCGCGCGCCTCTGACGGGTGCAGGTTGCTTGCGCCCGTGCCATTTCTGGCCAAAGTCTCTTCCGTAAACACGCTGTCACCGCCGAAATCGCCATCACCACCACCTGAAATCCGGTTCACCGCGATACTTGGTGTGAAGTAGTCTGCAATACCCTTACGCTGCTTCTCCGTCGTTGCGTTCAAAAGCCACATCAGAAGAAAGAAGGCCATCATCGCGGTCACGAAGTCGGCATAAGCAACTTTCCAGGCACCCCCATGATGCCTATACGCCTGAATGATCTTCCTTTTCTTGATGACCGGCGCGATTGTTTCGCCCGGGGCACCCATATCTACCACCTATTCTCCACACCCGGGAAAAGCCGTATCCGGCGAGTGTTACCCTGATGTTAACAATTACATTTGTCAGGTTTTTCCATCCCGGTTGAGCCGTTCAGATGCAAGATGGATTTGATACTAATTTTAGGGATAAGAGGCTGGACGAAATGCCTTACTCGCTTATTCTAACGATGTGGCTAGGATGGCCGACCTTTTTCAGTGACGCGCGTGGTGGAACGGTAGAGCGCGGGGCAGACGGAGAGGTGCGGCTTTAGCGGTTCCTCTCCGTTTCTTGTAATGGTGTTTTCTTGTCATGAAAGATGATACTATTATTGGGTCAATATTAGGGATCAATGCCCGCCAAAGCGCATATTATCGCCCATTCATCCTCCTTTACCGGTTGAACCGAAAGGCGTGAATTGCGCACCAGGACCATTTTGGCCAATCTTGGATCTGCCTTGATCATATCAAGGGAAACGGTACGCGCCACAGGTTTCACGGCCCTGATGTCCACACAGTCCCAACGGGGATCATCCGAAGTGCTATCTGGGTGGGAAGTGGCGATCACCTCAACAATTCCCACCACCGATTTCTCCTTCAAGCTGTGATAGAAGAAGCCTCGGTCCCCGATCGCCATCTCGCGCATGAAGTTGCGTGCCTGGTAGTTGCGCACGCCGTCCCATTCTTCGCCATCCTCACCCTTTCTTGTCTGGTCGTCCCAGCTCCAGGTGGACGGCTCAGATTTGAACAGCCAGTAGCGCACCCGTCAGATGACTTTCTTCCAATTGATCAGCTCAACACTGTCGAAAAGCCCGGCCTTTGCGTAGGGATCCCCGTCTGCCCAGGCTTGTGCTGTTGCCATATCCTCAACATCCAGCACGATGAGAGAGCCGCACATCTGCTCATCTCCATTCAGCAACGGGCCTGCTTGGCTCACCACGCCAGTTTCCTTTATGTAGGCCAGGTGCGCATCGCGGTTGTCCAACCGAGTTTGTAGGGCGCCGGGCTTGTCCCGGGCAATCAGGGCTATCAGCATGTTTCTTCCTTTAGTGGTCTTGATAAAAGCATAGCCATCGCCTCGGGCACCTTCAATCCGTCCGAGTTCAGCGCGTCGACAACGCGTGTGATCGGCAGGTCCAGCTTCAGGTCGTCCGCAAGCTCACACATCGCACGGGCCGTCGCTACACCTTCAACGGTCGTACCGGAGGGGAATAACTCATTCCGTCCGAGGCTTAGGCCAAGGCGATAATTCCGGGACTGATCCGACGAACAGGTCAGAACCAGATCGCCAAAGCCCGACAGGCCGTTCAGCGTTACGGGATTAGCGCCCAACCCGACTGCTACGCGCACCATCTCAGCAAAGCCCCGTGTCATCAGAGCCGCCCGTGCGCTGTCGCCCAGGCCCGCGCCGATGGCCGCTCCGCAGGCGATGGCAATCACGTTTTTCAACGCACCGCCCAGTTCGGCCCCGATGATATCATTTGTTCTGTAGATGCGCAGGTTTGGAGTGGTCAGAAGGCCTTGTAAAGGTTCCGCGTTGAGATCATCCGAGCAAGCCAGCGTAAGCGCTGTTGGTAAACCGTGCGCAAGGTCATCGGCAAAGGAGGGGCCCGTCAGGATGGCAACCGTGGCATTCGGAAATGCCTCAGAAAGGATTTCTGTCGGTCGTTTGCCGGTGGAGATCTCAATGCCTTTGCAGCAGGCGATCAGGGGAACACCAGATGGAATAAGCCCCGCATTTTCCGTACAGAAAGTACGCAGTTTCTGGGTTGGAATGGCGAATAGGATGGCTGATGCCGCGTCAGACACGTCATCGGAAACGACCACCCGATCCGACATTTGCACACCCGGCAGGCGGCGTGCGTTCATGTGTGTCGCACGCATCTCGGCCCGGTGGCTTGCGTCGCGGGACCAAAGGAACACGGGGCTCACGGCGCCCATCGAGATGGCTAAGGCGGTGCCAAATGCACCCGCGCCGATAATCTGGATCATGCCTTGGCGCCTTTCTTTCCGCTACCCAGCATGGCTGGGCTGGACGAATCGAGAGGCCAGCGTGGCCGGGCGGACAGGCTGAGGTCGTCGCGGTGGCCATTCAGGAACAACTCTGCCCCAGCATAGGCGATCATGGCAGCATTGTCCGTACAAAGCCGCAAAGGCGGAGCGACAAAACGCGTAGAGGTCTCGTCTGCCACCTCTTCAAGGGCCTGCCGAATGGTCATGTTGGCCGCAACGCCCCCCGCGACGGCGATTGAGGTCGTGGTGCCCAATTTATTGCAAAACAGTTTGAGGGCCCGTTCTGTCTTGTGACGCAAAACATCTGTTACGGCGGCCTGAAATCCTGCGCACAGATCAGCTTGATCCTGCTGCGTCAGCCCACCTTTCTCGGCAATCACTTTGTCCCTCGCACGCAGGACAGCGGTTTTGAGGCCGGAAAAGGACATGTTGCAATCCTCCCGGTCCAGAAGGGGACGGGGCAGGGAGAAGCGCTTGACATCCCCGGACTTGGCCGCGTTTTCCACCTCTGGGCCACCGGGTTGTGGCAATCCCAGAAGCCGCGCGATCTTGTCGAATGCCTCACCGGGGGCGTCGTCAATCGTGCCGCCCAGCCGTTTGAAATCATTGCACCCCCTGACAACCAGGAACTGGCAATGTCCTCCGGAAACCAGGAGCAGCAGGAAAGGATAGGACACTCCGTCTGTCAGTCGTGGCGTAAGGGCGTGTCCGGCAAGATGGTTCACACCTATTAAAGGCAGGCCCGATCCGGCCGCCAACCCCTTGGCGCACATCACACCTGACAGAACTCCACCGATCAGTCCCGGACCCGCCGTGGCAGCAATTAAATCGACATGGCCAAGTGTCAGACCCGACAAGTTCAAAGCCTCTTCCACGCATAGGTCTAGCTTCTCGGCATGGGCGCGCGCCGCGATTTCGGGCACGACCCCGCCAAATTCTGCATGCAGGGCGCTTTGCCCGTGAACCACCGATGACAAGATTTCGGGCGCGCGGTCCTCATTGAGGCGCACTACGGCTGCGGCTGTGTCGTCACAGCTGCTTTCCAATCCAAGAACTGTCAGGGTGGCTGTCATGATTGGCCCCGTTGCGCGATGGCTGAAGCGCAGGTAACACCTGAGGGATGGACAGACAACTCTACCTGATCACATGGCCCCGATAATCCTGATCACACGACCGCATCTTTCGGGGGAGGCTTTTGCGGCCCGGTTGCGACGTGATCTGCCTGAAAACGCAGTAATAAAGCTCTCTCCCCTCATGGAAATTCGGCATATGGCGCGCGATCTGCCGCCGCTTGAGGGGTACGAGGCCTTGATCGTCACCTCCAGTCACGCGATTTTGGCGCTGACGACGGCAGGTTCCAAACCCTCGGCAAGGTGCTATTGCGTAGGCGATGCCACAACGCGCCTCGCCCTTCAATCCGGGCTGGATGCTCAAATGGCGGGCCTGACTGCGCAAGAACTTGCTGAGACGTTGAAGTGGAAAAAACCGGATGGTCCGGTTCTTTATCTGCGAGGGCGACATGTTGCCTTCGACCTGCTCGGCACTCTGCATGAGGCTGGGATGATGGTTGATGAGGCCATTGTCTATGATCAGCTTGATTGTCCCCTGACGCCAGCGGCCGTAGCGCTATTAGGCGCTGCCAACCCTGTTATAGTGCCTATTTTTTCGGCGCGATCTGCGAAGTTATTCTTGGATGAATGTCCTGAGGACGCCACTATCCATGTTGTTGCAATAAGCCAATCGGTCGCTGATCTGGTGCCTTTGGCCCGCAGGACAGGGCTCACTATTGCATCTGCCCCCAATGCATCGTCCATGGCCGCCGCGGTCTTGAATGTCGCGCAAAGCGTGAACCGACTTGAGCGGGGTCAGTGAGCAAAGTAGACTCGCGTTGCGGAACACGGTCTACACACCAAAGAGGTGATTCACTTGGCAAAGAAAACAGCGCCGACATCTAGATCGTCCCGCGGTAAGAAATCGGCAACCAAGGTAGAAGATGCGGCCACCCCGTTAGAGGGCGTCGCGTTGGAAGACAACGCCACACTCGAAGAACCGGGTTCGCAAAGTGACGAAGATACGATCAGTGTGACAGGGGGTGCCACATCACCTGATGCGCAGATGGCGGATGGCGCTGAATCATCAACGGACGAAATGGTTCAGGCCGCCGACGAGGTGGACAAGATAGCGCACGGGGACAGCGACCCCAAAGCGCGTGACGATGAAGCCGCCGTTGATGCAGCTGACGAAGCGCAGGCCAAGCCTGAGAAAGATACCACCCCGGACGATCCTTCCGACCGCATGCCCCCTCCGCTACCGCCTTCGGCGCCCCCATCTACCAAGAGCAACTCAACGTCCCTCGTTTTTGGAGGTGTTCTGGCGGGTCTGATCGGGTTTGGTGCAGCCTACGGGACAGGCTTCGTGAACGAGAGCCCGGAAACGCCATCTGTGGATGTGGCCCAGATTGAAGCGTCCTTTTCCGAGCAGAATGACCGTATCGATGCGTTGACTGCGCAACTGGCGCAAACGCTGTCCACAGGTAGTACCGAAGCCCTTCAGACGGCCATCGCTGATGTAACGAACGAGATTGCCGGTCTGCGAAATGCGCTGACTGACCTTGAGACCCGCGTGGTGGCCCTCGAAAATCGTGAACCTGTCGCAACGGGCTCGATTGATGCAGGTGTGCTGGAAGACATGGCTGCGATGCGTGCAGCCCTCAATGATCAGGAGGCCGAACTCGCCGCGCTGCAGACTGAGAATGAGGCGGCCAAACAAAACGCCCAGATTGCTGCCGAGGCCACATTGAAGCGCGCAGCAATGACCCGTATTCACACGGCCCTCGAATCCGGTAGTGCTTATGCAAGTGCACTGGCCGAGCTTGAACAACTTGGTGTGAGCTTGCCTGCGGCCCTTTCTGAGAACGCCGAGACAGGCATCGCCAGCCTGACCGATTTACAGGACAGCTTTCCCGAGGCGGCCCGGGCCTCTCTCTCGGCGGCTCGTGCTCAGGCATCGGAGGATGGTAAGGTTGGTGGTTTCGCGGGGTTTCTGCGTGACCAGCTTGGGGCGCGTTCATTGACCCCACAGGAAGGTGACAGCGCCGACGCCATACTGTCCCGCGCCGAAGCTGCTTTGCATGAGGGTCGAATTGCTGACGCTATGGCAGAGCTGGAAACCCTGTCAGAGACGGCTCGCGCGCCCATGGTAAGCTGGGAAGCTGCCGCGCAGCAAAGGGCCAAAGTATTGTCAGAGGCCCAATCCCTCAGCGACACATTGAATTAAGACCGGAGAGGCGCATCACATGATATGGTCTGTTACCAAAATCGCGATCTTCGTTGGTCTCGTCGTGGCTGCAAGTTTTGGCGCAATCTTTCTTCTGGAACTCGATGGCGGTGTCCGGATCGAGATGGCAGGACAAGAATTCAACCTGACCCCCTTCAAGGCGGTCATCGCACTGCTCCTGCTGGTACTAATGATTTGGCTTTTTCTGAAGGCGGTATCATTCCTCGTTGCTCTCTTGCGCTTCATAAATGGCGATGAAACTGCGATTTCCCGCTATTTTGACCGCAGTCGTCAGGAAAAAGGTTATCGTGCCCTGTCCGAGGGAATGATGGCGCTCGCCTCTGGTGAGGGCGAGGTCGCCATGGCCAAGGCGGGCAAGGCCGAGAAATACCTGCGCAAACCCGCCCTGACAAATCTTCTGACCGCCCAGGCGGCTGAGATGACGGGTAACCGTGTCAAGGCGGAAGAGGTTTACAAACGGCTTCTCAATAACGAAAAAACCCGCTTTGTGGGTGTTCGTGGCCTGATGCGGCAGAAGCTATCGGATGGCGATACGGAGACTGCGCTCAAGCTGGCGGAGACGGCCTTTGCACTTAAACCCCGCCATGTCGAAACGCAAGACACGCTGTTGCAGTTGCAGGCCAAACATGCCGACTGGAAAGGCGCGCGAGAGACGCTGCGCAATAAGCTGAAATATGGCAGCATACCCCGCGATCTGCACAAGCGTCGCGATGCCGTACTGGCGCTGACGGAAGCCTTCGCCGCCCGCGAAGAGGGGGATTTGGACGAGGCCAATCAGTTTGCGATCGAGGCCAATCGTTTGTCCCCCGATCTGATCCCAGCGGCAGCCATGGCAGCCCGTGCATTCACGGCGGCTGGAAACAAGCGGAAGGCGGCAACAATCATTCGCAAGACATGGGGCGTCAGCCCGCACCCCGACCTTGCTGCAGCCTTTGCCGAGATTGAACCGGATGAAGCACCGGCTGCACGTCTTCAACGCTTTGACAAGCTTTTCAAACTGAAGCCGGACCACCGTGAAACGAAGCTGGTGCAAGCTGAACTGCACATCTCGGGTGATGACTTCCCCGCGGCGCGCCGCGCCGTGGCTAAGCTGGTTGAGGAAGATCCTGATGCGCGCTCGCTTACCATCATGGCAGCAATTGAACGGGGTGAGGGCGCCTCTGACGCTGTTGTTAAGGGCTGGCTGGCCCGCGCGCTTAGCGCACCACGCGGTCCGCAATGGGTCTGCGATATCTGTCAGCATATCCATTCAGAATGGCGCGCCATCTGTGAAAACTGTGGAGCGTTCGACTCACTCTCTTGGCGGTCGCCGCCTGCGTCCGAGGTCAGTTCCTCCACGGGGGTCGAGATGCTGCCCCTTATCGTGGGCGCGATCGAGGATCAGAGTGACACACCCGAACCTGACACTGCGACTGACGCGAACCTTGTTGCTGAGCCCGACACCAACACGACCATGCCGGATGCAACCGCAGAGGAGGGCGAAAACGAAGTGATCGTCGTAGAGACTGAGATTGTTGAGGTCGCGCAGGACGCAGACAAAGAGTAGGTCGCGAAATAAGACTTTTCGGCGTTTTCAGGCAATGCTAATGCACCAGCCTACGGGGCCGCTGTAGCTCAGCTGGTAGCGCACGTCATTCGTAATTAGCGGGTCCCCGCGAGAATGACTTGTCATACCAACGTCTTCGCGGCACAGGAGTAGAACTAGTAGGGCCATAGTAGGGTCCAAGAAGCCGCTGTAGCTCAGATGGTAGAGCACGTCATTCGTAATGATGGGGTCGGGGGTTCGAGTCCCTTCAGCGGCACCATTTCTTCAGAAAAATCAGGCGTGTAATCAGAAGGCAACCGCTTGGCCGACTTAGCCAGTCTGCTTGAATTCACAATTTAGGCTGCCATTTGCGGCCACATCACGCGCTCAGCATGCGACCTCCTGTGCCAGAAACCTTATTAGAGAAACGCCAAATTATTGGTACTGAACGAGGGGGCTAGACAGGGAACGGTTGCTTCTAGCCCACTGCAGATCATGCTGAATAAGGCAGAAACCGAAGTGCCAGCGACTACTAGTTGGTCATCGACTTGCCTCTATACTCATGATGTCGACGCCGCGACGTGTAGGGCTATCTGAGGTTGAAATCACATGTGCCTGCGAGGCGCAAACTCAAAAGGACACGAGAACAATGTCAATCACACGCCGCTCGCTACTTATTGGGTCTCTTGCGCTCACGGCATGCGCGCGTGTGCCAGCTTCACCCAAAGCTCCACTCGAACCGATAACACTGGATCGCGCATTCTCAGGTCAAGCGATCGGGGCCGGTATCTTCCGGGTTGACCTAACAGGCGCTGAACGCCGGTTTACAGCGCGACTCGACAGCCGACTGGTTGGCGATCGCCTGACCGTCATAGAGGACTTCGTCTACGATGACGGCGAAGAGAACCGTTTAACATGGGTCTTCGTCAGAGCCGGTGCCGACCGATGGACTGGTCGGCGCGAAGACACTGTCGGGGTCGCGGAGGTAATCGAGTCTGGAAACGAAATCCGACTTTCTTACTTGGCCGACTTCCGTTCTGGAAACGACGTCACGAGACTGGGGTTTGAGGACGTCATCTACTTCGGCCCGGACGGTCGCGTGATCAACGACGCGATCGTGACACGCTTTGGCGTTCCGGTTGGACGTGTGCGCTTCGAGATGCAGCCGGTTTGACAGCCTATAAATGAGGCGAGCACGCAGATGTCTACGACCTCGCTGCATGCACAGGTGAGGTTTACGCGAATACCCAGAGTGATTCTCAGGGGACTGTTGAGTTAATGGTCATCGCAAGGGTTGGTGCTTTTGAAAGCGTTTGATCATGCGGTTGCGAACAATTGCGCAATGAATGCGATCTCGCCTTGAACGCCTGGTTGCTTGTGATGGATGTGGCCGCGTTTGATCGTTCTGATGGTTTCGATGCCGCTCAAGGTCGATTTGGCTGATCGTAATGAGCGAAAGCTTTGCCGGTGGCCGAGGAGCCGCTTCATGGCAGCGTGATCGCTTTCGATCCGATTATTGCGCTACTTTCGGTCGATGTGGCGGATGCTGTCAAAATGCGGGTCATAGCGGTGCTTAATCTCGCGGATGACACGGGCGTAGGCCTGCGCTTTGTCAGTGTGGACCTGTCACGGAATTGTTCCGCTCCTTTGACTTGGTGTTTTGCCACAAAGGAGAAATATCAGAGGCATTGGCCCATTGGCACAACTGAGCGGCTAGTTTCTGATTTGGCTATGTATACAGGAGCGGCAAGGCAAGACCTAGCTCGCCTGAACCGGAAAAACGTCGTCGGCGATGTACTGACTTATGGTCGCGGGAAAACTGGTGTCAAAGCTCACATTCCGATGACATTGGAGCTTCGGCAACTCATTGGTAGGACTCCAGAGATCTCCCCAGCGTTCACCCTCAATCAAGATGGTCGTCCATACACCAAAGAGAGTCTTGGGAACTTTTTTCAGGAAGCGGCATAGGCGGCAGGAATGACCCCTCGACTGCACAGAATGCGAAAAGCCTTTTGCATCTTTTGGGCTGAGCGTGGTGCCTCAACACACCAAATCGCAGCTATGGCCGGGCATATCACCCTTTCAGAGGTGGAGTGCTACACCCGAGCTGCCGACCGCAAAAGAATGGTACAGTTACTTATTCAGCCAGCCTGATTGGGACACACCGAAAAATCACTGGGACACAGTATTTTGAAGTTATTGATATAACCTAATTATTTCCATTTGTTCTCACAAGGTGGCGACCCCGGCAGGATTCGAACCTGCAACCTGCCCCTTAGGAGGGGGCTGCTCTATCCAGTTGAGCCACGGGGCCGCGTTAGACATCTGGTGCGTGGAAAATGCCGTGATGTTCTGCCAATTACCTATCCGACGGCATGGTGGGCGGGCAATCCCAAATTGGTCGCGGCGTATTGGTTTTCACGGACTACATCATCGCGCCTGACCCTGCGTCGTCAGAGCCTTCCTGCTGGGCGAAGAACGATGTCCCCTTGGGAACGGCGGGCAGCTCCATTTCATAGCTGGAACAGCGCACCCGGCCTGACGCTTCTCCGCGCACTAGGTCGTGGGTGAAGCGGCTGGGCAGGTGGTTGGGACTCAGCTCAATCGCGTCTTCGGCATAGTAGGTGGTGATATAAAGCGTGCGTGGCTGGTCCGATAGATTTGGGGCGGAGCCGTGCAAGAGGCATGCATGCATCAGGCAGACCGATCCGGCCTTCCCAGTGCACTTGACGATCCTGTCGCGCTGAGCGTCGATGATGGTGTCATCCACCGCGCCTGTGAACACCCCATCATCCCAATGCGAATATAGCGGACCTTTGTGACTGCCAGGCAAAACCTCCAACGGGCCATTTTCTAGGGTCACGTCATCCATAAACAAAAGGCAGGTGATCATGTCGCTATTGGTCATCGGTTCAAACGGAAAATCCTGATGCCATTTCACCTGCGTGGCAGAGCCAGGAAGTTTGGAATTCACCTTGCCGTGATGAAAGCGAATGCCGGGGCCGATGAGTTCGGCACAGAAGTCGACGGTGCGCGCCTTGCGCATAGTGTCGGCAAAAACCTCTGACACTTCCTCGGGCGATTGTACGCGGCGCAGGGCGGGGGCCTCGGCACTGTGGCCTGGTTGTAGGTCGAACCGCGCACGCCCGTCTTTTGTTTCTCCGTAATCTTGCTTATGCGCCCGGCTTTCCCCGACCCAGATTTTGAACTTTCGCTGTAGCGCGGTAAGTGCGTCTGTGGTCACCGCGTCGCCTACCACAAGATACCCATCGCGCCAGAAGGCGTCCTTTTGTTCCTGTGTCAGCAGTGTCATTTTTGGTTCCCTTTTACTATAAATACAGGGTTTGCAGGGTCAGCTTGTCACAGACTGGTCGATAATCCAATTCCGGCGACAGGGTTTTGAGTGCGTCTGTCAGCAATCCGGCTAGGCGACAATTTGTTGCGCGGTCCTATATGATTGCGGTAACAGAAGTGAAAAGACTACGAAGGGCAAGACTGGTGAACAACCAAAGCAACCGAACCCTGACCCTGCGCGATGTGTCCGAAGCGTCTGGCGTCTCTGAAATGACGGTGAGCCGGGTGTTGCGCAATCGGGGCGATGTCTCTGATGCCACGCGCGAACGGGTTCTGGCCGCTGCCAAGGCGCTGGGCTATGTACCCAACAAGATTGCTGGGGCGCTAGCCAGCCAGCGTGTCAACCTTGTGGCGGTTGTTATTCCGTCCATGTCGAACATGGTCTTCCCCGAGGTGATGTCGGGCATCTCCGACAGTCTGGAGGAGACCGGGCTTCAGCCGGTCGTTGGCGTCACGGGTTACAGCCGTGACAAGGAAGAGCAGGTTTTATACGAAATGCTGTCCTGGCGGCCCTCGGGTGTGATCATCGCCGGACTTGAACATTCTGAGGCCAGCCGCGCTATGCTGTCGGCCTCGGGTATTCCGGTGGTCGAGATCATGGATACTGACGGCACGCCGGTGGATTCGGTAGTTGGTATCTCGCACCGTCGCGCAGGCGAGAAGATGGCGCAGGCGATCCTTAAAGACGGTTATGAACATATTGCCTTTCTCGGCACCAAGATGTCGACGGATCACCGCGCCCGCAAGCGATTTGAAGGTTTTACCGAGGCGCTGGCCAAGGCCGGGGTAGAGATTGAGGATCGGGAGTTTTATTCTGGTGGCTCGGCGCTAGTGAAAGGCCGGGACATGACGCGGGAGGTGCTGGAACGCTCTCCTGATCTGGACTTTATCTACTACTCCAACGACCTGATCGGCGCGGGTGGCCTGCTGTATATGCTTGAACAGGGTTATGACATTCCTGGTCAGATGGGGCTTGCTGGCTTCAATGGGCTGAACCTGCTCAAGGGTCTGCCGCGAGAGTTGGCGTCGATGGATGCCTGCCGTTACGAGATCGGTAAGACCGCAGCCGATATTATTTCCCGGCGTGTGGCTGAAGATGGTGAACGACAGTCAGAGCGCGTGGTTCTTGAGCCAACGATCAGTCACGGCGATACCCTGCGGCGACACTAGAGTTTGGGGGGCATGCCCCCCCCGTCGCCTTTCAGGCGCCTCCCCCGTAGTATTTCAGCAAAGATGAAGCAGGGGCGTGATCCCTTTGCTTCTTTTGGGTCAAAAACACCCACTGCAAAACCCTGCAGAGCGGCGCGACAATTAGGTGGTTTGGACCGCGCGGAACCTGCAAAATCGAAGGGGTTCGCCCGACCTGCATTTTCTGCATTTACAAATTCTGAAACTGTGCGGAAATGAGAAAAAATGCAGGGAGCGCGTCATGAAAGTTGGTTTCATAGGTCTGGGAAATGTGGGCGGAAAGTTGAGCGGATCACTTTTGCGCAACGGGATTGACCTTGCGGTTCATGATCTGAGTGCGGATCTGGTGGATGCATTCGTCGCAAATGGGGCTGCTCGGGGGGAAAGCCCGGCGGAACTGATGCGCACATGCGATGCCGTTATCACCTGTTTGCCGTCCCCTGCAGCCTCAGATGCGGTCATGCAGGAAATGTTGCCAGAGGTTGGGCCTGGCAAGATCTGGATGGAGATGTCCACCACCGACGAGGCCGAGGTCAAGCGCCTCGGTGCCTTGGTGATTGAGCGTGGTGGTGCGGCGGTGGATTGCCCGGTATCGGGTGGTTGTCATCGGGCTGACACGGGTAACATCGCGATTTTCGCAGGCTGTGACCGGGGCACGTTTGAGGCGATCCTCCCGCTGCTCAAGCGGATGGGTCGGCGGATCCTGCATACAGGTGAGTTGGGCTCTGCGTCGGTCCTTAAGGTGGTGACCAATTACCTTGCCACCGCGAACCTGATCACCTGTGCCGAGGCGTTGGTGACCTGCAAGGCGGCCGGTATGGACCTCAATACCTCATACGAGGCGATCAAGATCAGTTCCGGCACCTCCTTTGTACATGAGACTGAAAGCCAGGTGATCCTGAACGGTAGCCGCGACATCTCTTTCACCATGGATCTTGTTCGTAAGGATATTGGCCTGTTCCAGGAGGTGGCTGATCGCGCAGGCGTGCCTCTTGAAATGAACCCCCTGATGATCAGGATCTTCGAGGATGGCATTGCCCGTTATGGAGAGAGGGAACTGTCGCCCAACATCATCAAGCGGTTGGAAGAGGCCACCGGTCTTGACGTGCGCGCGCCCGGTTTTCCAGCCGAGATGACAGATGATGAGCCCGAGGAGCCCGGCTATGAGGTTGTCCCAAAAGGCCGCTGAGAGCTGGTCCCTGTTAACCAAATGACCCGGAAAAGTTTGATCTGAGGTGGCGCCAGTGGCCTAATACTGTCGGGGGCCCGTTTGGGGTTTGGTTCATGCTGTTACTGGTTGGTTTGATGGGTATGCTCGCCGTCGGTGCTACGGCCATGTTAGGTGATAGCGCGGACGAGGTCGCTTCATCTGATCCCGATATGACAGGTGGAAAAGGCGGTGACGTAAACCCCGAAATGCAGATAGATATCGGGCAGACCTTGCTTGGTTCGGAAGAGGTCAACGTCGCTGAGCCAGATGTAAGTCCCACGTCCAAAGTGCAGCCTGTGCCGGAGGAGACGAGGGGCCAGACACCTGCCGCAGCGCAGGATGTGGCGGCAGCGCCGGGATCCACCGAGGATGGCCTCGCTCAGCCGACACAACCCACTCAGGTCCAGACCGGTGAGGTGCCGTCTGATCTTGCCGCGATCGACTGGGGAATTCAGACGGGCAGTGGTGCAGATGAGGTCTTGGCCGGGGCGGATGAAAACGAATTCCTGCTCGGATATGGTGGTGATGATGTGGTCAGTGGTGGCGGTGGGTCTGATCAGATCGAAGGGGGCGACGGAGAGGATACCCTTTCAGGTGGTGCCGGGAACGATCTGGTAGAAGGGGATTCCGGAAATGATGAACTTTCCGGAGATGCCGGGGATGACACGCTGCTTGGTCATGATGGGGATGACCTACTGCTTGGTGGTGAGGGACACGACAGCATGATTGGCGGTCAGGGGGATGACACGCTCGAGGGCAATGCCGGAGATGACCTTGTGCGGGGATATCACGGCAACGACCAGCTGCGCGGTGAAACGGGGGAGGATACGCTCTTTGGCGGTGAGGGCGATGATGTGCTTATTGGGCTTGGGGCGGATGGCACTGATGATGGACACATCGACTACCTCAATGGCGGCGCGGGCGATGACCAGATCACGGCCGGTGCGGGCGATATTGTCAGCGGGGGGGATGGGGCAGACGTGATTCAGTTTTGTGAATGGAACGCCAGCAGTTCTGCAACCGAGGTAATGGATTTCGACGCAGGTGAGGATAGCCTCGTGGTCCTCTATGACCCTGCAACTTATACGCCTGACATTAATGTGGAGCAGGACGCGATGAAGTCTGGCCTTTACCGTGTGCTGGCCGACGGTCAGACTATCGCGGAGATTTACAGCAATCAGACCGTGACTGTGAATGATATAGCGCTGGTGGCGCAGGCCAATGGATAGGGTAACAGTGGCCCGCCTGTAAAGTACGACCCGAGCCTGACCTGAGACCTCTTTGTTTCCAGCGGTCATACATTGCGGTGTGAGGCCCTCGGCTAGGCCCAGGGTGCGTGCAGAAATCTCTTTCCTTCCGTGGGAAATCTTTTTATACGCGCGCATCCACTGCGAAAGTTGTGGGTATCTCCCATAGGACCCTGCTGGACGACATCCCGGCTTGCGCCCTTCACATTTGACCTGAAAAGGAGACCCTGATGTCGATCACTGTTGAAGAAAAAGCACGCCTGATGAAGGAATATGCCACTAAGGACGGCGATACCGGTTCGCCCGAAGTGCAGGTGGCCATTCTGACATCACGCATCACAACCCTTACCGAGCACTTCAAGACCCACAAGAAAGACAACCACGGTCGCCGTGGCCTTCTGAAGATGGTTGCTCAGCGCCGGAAGCTGCTGGATTACCTGAAGGGTAAGGAGGAAGCCCGGTACCAAGACCTGATCAAGCGTTTGGGCATTCGCCGCTAAGAACGTTGACAGACCAGTTATTGCAAACGCCCGCTCAAGCAAACAGCGGGCGTTTCGCGTTTGAGGTAAATGCGACTACCGCTTTCCCAAAGCGTGGTTTGTTCCTATACACCGGGCGCTGCACCCTGCATGATTGCAGAGATAACGGATAGAACGATGGCCAAACCCAAGGACAATCCCAACTACAAGGTGATCGCCGAGAACCGGCGCGCGCGGTTTGACTATGCCATTGAGGATGACATCGAATGCGGCATCATTCTTGAAGGGTCAGAAGTGAAATCTCTTCGCCAGAACTCTGCCAATATTGCAGAAAGCTACGCGATGGTGGAGAACGGAGAGCTGTGGCTGACCAATGCCTATATTGCCCCCTATGAACAGGCCAGGACGTTCAGCCATGAAGAACGACGGCGTCGTAAGCTACTGGTCTGGAAGAAAGAGCTATCGCGCCTTTGGGGGGACACGCAGCGTAAGGGAATGACACTTGTACCGCTGGTTTTGTATTTCAATCATCGTGGGCTAGTGAAGCTCAAGATCGGGATTGCCAAGGGCAAGAAGACCCATGACAAGCGCGAGACGCAGGCCAAGCGGGATTGGAACCGCCAGAAACAACGACTTTTAAAAGAGCACAGTTAGGCGCACCTGGCAGATGTTACAAAGGCTTTGCCCACGCTACCTTTCAGGTGCCCCAGCCTGAACTCTCAGAGTGTTTTTTCGCCCACAGAAACTTGGGCGGTGATAAAGGCGCACGGCCTTGCCCTTCAGGGCGTCTGGATGTAGGGACTGCGCAAGCGTTCGATGGAGGCTTCCATGGCTACGGATGATCCCAAAACTCTTGTATCGACAGACTGGCTGGCTGCGCATCTGAAGGACCCGGATTTGCGCATTCTTGACGGCAGTTGGTTTCTGCCGACCGAGACACGCGACCCCAAGGCGGAGTACGAGGCCGCACATATTCCGGGCGCTCGGTTTTTCGATATTGATGATGTGTCCGATCACCGCTCTGATCTGCCCCACATGGTTCCCCCGGTCGAAAAGTTCATGTCGCGCATGCGGGCCATGGGCGTTGGCGATGGTCACCAGGTGGTGGTCTACGACTCGCAGGGCCTCTTTTCGGCGGCGCGTGTCTGGTGGTTGTTTAAGCTGATGGGCCAGGACAATGTGGCCGTGCTGGATGGTGGTCTGCCAAAATGGGTGGCCGAGGGGCACCCGACTGAGGACATGCCACCAATCATCCGTGACCGGCATATGACCGTCCGGCGCCAGAACCAGATGGTGAAGGATGTGACACAGGTTTCCTCCGCCTCAAAGCTAGGGGACTATGAAATACTAGATGCCCGTGCGCCGGATCGGTTCCGAGGGGATGCGCCGGAGCCGCGCGAAGGACTACGCGCTGGGCACATCCCAGGGTCTCGCAATGTACATTACGAGAGGTTGCTCAATGAGGACCGAACCATGAAATCCCCAGAGGACCTACGCGCTGTCCTTGATGCTGCAGGTGCCAATTTGAGCAAGCCTGTCATCACGAGCTGCGGCTCTGGCGTTACGGCTGCGATCATCAACCTGGCCTTGCAGCGCATCGGCAAGACCGACCACGCCCTTTACGACGGATCCTGGACCGAGTGGGGCGCGTTTCCCACCGTTCCTGTTGCCACTGGAGACACCTGACATGTTCGACGCACTGAAAGAACAGCCGGCAGATAAAATCCTTGCCCTGATGCAGATGTATCGGGAGGACACGCGCACCAACAAGATCGACCTTGGCGTCGGTGTGTATAAGAATGCCGAGGGCCTAACGCCAATAATGAGGGCGGTTAAGACGGCCGAACAAGCCTGGTGGCAGGAAGAGACGACCAAAGCCTATACGGGTCTGGCCGGGGATCCGCAGTTCTCAGATTCAATGATCTCGCTCGTACTGGGTAATGCCGTGCCACGGGCAAATGTGGCTGCTGTTGCGACGCCTGGGGGTACAGGTGCTGTGCGTCAGGCATTCGAGCTATTGCAGATGGCTAAGCCTGATGTGCGCGTGTACGTATCCGACCCCACGTGGCCAAACCACCTAAGCATTCTGCGACATCTTGAGATCCAGACGGTGCCCTATCGCTATTTTGACGAGGAGACCCGCGCCGTCGATTTTGGCGCAATGATGGAAGACCTTCAGGCTATTGGCGCTGGGGATGTGGTGCTGCTTCATGGGTGCTGTCACAACCCAACGGGGGCCAACCTCAACGCCACTCAGTTTGAAGAGGTGATTGCCTTGATTAACGCTCGTGGCGCGCTTCCGATGATCGACATTGCCTACCAGGGTTTCGGCGATGGGCTTGAAGCGGATGCACAGGCCACCCGCGCGGTGGCAGCTGGCTGTCCTGAAACACTGATCGCGGCGAGCTGTTCCAAAAATTTTGGGATTTACCGGGAACGGACCGGCGTCCTGATGGCCGTGTCGCAGGACGGGTCTAACCGCGCCCTGACGCAGGCCACCCTACAGCATCTCAACCGTCAGAACTATTCCTTCCCGCCTGACCATGGTGCGCGTCTGGTGACGATGGTTCTGAACGATGAAAACCTGCGCAGCGACTGGCAGGCTGAGTTGGAAGAGGTTCGCCAGTCGATGCTAGGTCTGCGTGAGGGGTTAGCCAGTGAGTTGCAGCGCCTGACAGGATCCGACCGGTTTGGGTTCATCGCGCAGCATCGGGGTATGTTTTCGAGGCTGGGACTATCGCCAGATACGGTTGTGAAGATACGTGAAAACCACGCTATCTACATGGTTGGTGACAGTCGGATCAATGTAGCTGGTCTTAACGCAACAACAGTACCGATACTTGCTAAGGCCATTGTTGAGGCAGGCGGTTAAGCCAACCAGAATAAAATTTGCATTTCGCGCCCATTTTATTCCATGAAGACGGGCGGCAAGCACAAAAGTTGGAACAGGGTCAGGATGTTAAGCCGTAGCGGCTCATGACCATATCAACGCTGCTCGCGATGATCCTGCTCATCTCTTCCGGTGTGACGACGGGTTCACCATAGACCACCGGCCAGAATGCCTTGCCCTTGATCAGCGAGATGAACTCTTCCGCTGCACGATGCGGATCGTCGATGCGTAGTTTGCCATCGGCTGCCGCTTCGGCCAGCATGACCACGAATGCGGCCTTGAAATCCGTCTTCTGCTGGTTCTGTTCCACAAGTTCTGGGCTGCGCAAAACTTCGCTCAGCACAAGGCGGGTCGTTGACATGATCTCGGGTGATGTCATCAATCGCCCTTCGGCATGACCGAGATCGAGCAACTGATCGCGGATATTGCGTTTTGGATCATAGGTCACATCAAGCGTTGCTGCAAACTTTGCCCAGTGTCGACGCATCAGTTCCCGGAACAGGTTTTCCTTGCTGTCAAAGTGTTTGTAGACTGTCCGCTTCGACGCTCCTGCCCGGGCAGAAATACGGTCCATACTGGCTTCGCGGAAACCCTTTTCCAGAAATTCCTCTACAGCCGCCTGAAAGATCTGCTCGTGCTTCTCATCCGAAGTGGAGATGCCTTCACTCATGATAACTGCAATTCCACATTATGCTCTATCCCAGAGTAAACTTGTGGGTTTACTTTCGTCAAATCTAAACCTATGTAAACCACACAGTTTACACTATTCAACCCAATAGGCAGGATGGTTTTTCATGGCTTTGCAACTTAAACTAAACGGTGTCGAACAGGCGGTAGACGCTGATCCAGGCACCCCGCTTCTGTGGGTCCTTCGGGATGAACTAAAGCTTACAGGAACAAAATTCGGATGTGGCGTAGCCTCATGCGGGGCGTGTACTGTGCATGTCGATGGTGTGGCCGTACGGTCGTGCCAGACCTATGTCGAGGATCTTGAAGGCGCCGAAATCATGACGATCGAGTCCATTGGCGACACAAAGGAAGGCGCCGCATTGCAGCAGGCGTGGGAAGAGCTTGACGTAGTGCAGTGCGGTTATTGCCAATCTGGTCAGATCATGGCGGCTGCCAACCTTTTAAAGGACATCCCGAACCCTTCGCTTGAGGATATTGACGACTACATGAGCAGCAACGCCTGCCGCTGTGCTACCTATCAGCGTATCCGCGCTGGTATTCAGCGCGCATCCAAGATCATGGAGGGCTGAGCAATGACATTGACAACATCCCGCCGTGGATTTCTTAAAAGTGCCGCTGTTGCGAGCGCCGTGCTTGTATTGGGTGTCACGCCCAAAGGTGCCGTTGCGGCTGCGGGTTCTGGCAAACAGCTTAACCCATTCGTGAAGATCAGCGCAGATGGCCGTGTCACGGCGGTCATAAAGCATTTTGAAATGGGGCAGGGTCCCTCAACAGGTCTATCCACGCTGATTGCAGAAGAGATTGGCATGCGTATGGATCAGATTGACTTCGAGTTCGCGCCGTCTAATCCCAAGGTTTATAACAACTTTGCCTTCGGACCTTTCCAAGGCACGGGCGGATCAACGGCCATGGCAAATTCCTTTCTGCAGTACCGGACTGCGGGTGCCGCAGCGCGTGAGATGTTGATTTCAGCCGCTGCTCAGGCTTGGGGCGCGCAGGCGGATGATCTCGACATTGTCGAGGGTGTGGTAACAGGTGCAGGAAAAACAGCTCCTATCGGTGACTTCGTCGCCGCAGCGGCAGAGTTTGATGCCCCCGAAGCGCCCACCCTGAAGGCGCCAGAGCAATGGCGCCTGATTGGCAATCCTAATATCCGTCGTCTGGATGCCCGTGCGAAGGGCAACGGGGAGGCGATGTTTGCCATGGATCTCCATCTCGACAACCAGATGGTTGTCATGCTGGCCAGGCCTGAGCAGATGGGCGGGCTTGTTGCTGGTTTCGATGATACGGGCTCCAAAGAGGTCAAAGGTTTCATTCGTGCTGCGACCCTGCCCAACAATGCAGCAGTTGCCGTCTATGCCGAGAATACCTGGGCCGCGATGCAGGCGCGCGACGCGCTGAATGTCCAATGGGATTTGTCGGCGGCAGAGACTCGTAGTAGTGGGCAGATTAAAGAAGAAATCCTTGCCGCGCTGGACGCGGAGGATGAATACAACGTTTTGAAAAACGATCCTGCACCGATGCAGGATGCGACCCGGACTGTTGAACAGACCTTCTATTTCCCACTTCTGGCGCATGCCCCGATGGAGCCGCTCAACTGTACGATCGAGGCCAATGAGGATGGCGGTGTCACCTTACATGACGGGGCGCAGATGCCGACAGGGCCGCATCTGGCCCTTGCTCAGATCTTTGATCTACCGATGGAGAAGGTGCGCATCAACACAATGCTGGCTGGTGGCTCATTCGGACGCCGGACGACGCCCAACGCGGATTATCAGGTCGAGGCTGCGCTGGCCTTTGCGATCACCGATCGCACCCGCCCGGTCAAACTGGTCTGGAGCAGGGAAGACGACATGCGCAGCGGCTACTATCGCCCGGCCTTTGGCCATAAGGTGCGTGTCGGTCTCAATGATGCCGGTGACATCGTGGCGTGGGATCACCGGATTGCCGGTCAATCGATTATGAAAGGCACAGCGTTCGAGACCATGATGGTGCATGACGGTGTGGACCATTCCTCGGTCGAAGGTGTGTTGGGCACGCCGTACTCGATCCCGGGGTTCCATGTCGGTCTGACGGATACGAAGAAAGCGACAAGCACGCTATGGTGGCGCTCGGTCGGGCATACGCACACCGCTTACGCGATGGAGGTTATGATGGACATGGCTGCCAGGGCGGCAGGTCGTGATCCGGTAGAGTTCCGTCTGGCTCATCTTGAAGACAGCCCGGACGCGCAGCGAAAGGCGGGTGTACTGAAGCTGGCGGCCGAGAAAGCGGATTGGGGCAATGCTCCGGCAGGCCGGACACAGGGCGTGGCTGTGCATAAGTCCTTTGGGAGCTACGTGGCTGAAATCATTGAAATCTCGGGTGATGCGGCGACGGGCGTACAGATTGAAAAGGTCGTGTGCGCGGTGGATTGCGGTATCGCGGTGAACCCGGATGTGATCCGTGCGCAGATCGAAGGCGGTGTCGGCTATGGGATTGGTCACGCGATGCGTGATGAAATCACTCTGACTGATGGAATTGTGGATCAGTTCAACTTTCCCGATTATGAGCCCTTGCGGATGAACGACATTAGAGCGATCGAGACGCATATCGTAGCCTCGGCTGAACCACCGACAGGCGTGGGTGAGCCGGGTACACCGCCCTCAGCGCCCGCGTTGGCCAATGCGATTGCACAGTCGGGTCAGGTCGTAGCAATCTTGCCGATGATCAATGATGGGGTCGAGTTTGCCTAACTAGGGTTAGCGAAACCAAGTCAAAGGGCGGAGGTTTCTCCGCCCTTTTTTGTTTAGTGGTTGGGCGGCTTAATATGCAAACAAATGTGGTAGACGGGCCCCGGCGCAGGTCCTTTGTCGGTATGTCTCAACTGATGAGGTTTGCATCACACGCCATAGAGCATTTCGTTGAGGTAGAGACGCTGGATCTTTCCCGAAGGCCCTTTAGGCAGTTTTACCAAAACATGTATCCGATCAGGTGACTTGAACTTACCAACCCGTTTTTCGCACAAGGCCTGCAATTCTTCCTTCGTCGCCGTTGATGTCTCGTTCAGGCGAACAGCCGCCTCGACCCGTTCCCCGTATTGCGGGCAGGGGCGTGCAAAGGCTGCGGCCTCGACAACATCCGGGTGCTCGTAAAGTGCTTCGTCAATCTCACGTGGGGCAATGTTTTCGCCGCCCTTAATGATCAGTTCCTTGAGGCGGCCGGTCACAAACACATAGCCATCCTCATCCATGCGGCCCAGATCGCCCGTGCGCAGCCAATCGCCGTGGAAAGTCCCCTTGGTTGCCTCGGGATTCCTGAGGTAGGCCTTCATCACGTTCGGACCTCGGATCTGGATTTCCCCCTCGACACCACGCGCGCATTCGGTGCCGCTGTCATCGGCAATACGCGCCTCATTGCTGATCGCCATTCCGGCTGAGCCGATCCTGTGAAGTGATGGGTCTAGCGGGTTGACCAAGCATTGTGCGGCTGTCTCCGTGAGGCCAAGTGATTCAACGATGGAAAGACCGAAACGATCCTGAAACGCGCGCTGCGTCTCAATCGCTAGGGCGGAGGACGCTGAGCGCGCAAAGCGCAGCCGTGCCTTCAAGTCTGGGCTGGGTTCCGCTTTGCCGTGCAGCAGGTGGCTAATGATGGTGGGAACAACTGAAAACCATGTGATACCTCCGTCTTCAGCGTGCTGCCAGAACTTGCTAGCCGAAAAACGGGACACCATGGCGAGTGACCCGCCCGAGACGAGGCTGCCCATAACAGAAACACACAGCCCGTTGATATGATAGAACGGCAGGACCCCCATGCCGCGATCCTCGGGCGTCAGTTTATGCGCTACGCTCACTGTCCAGCCGCCAGCCAGCAGGCTGGCCTGTGTATGCACAACGCCCTTAGGGCGGCCCGTCGTGCCAGAGGTGTACATCAGGAGTGCGTCATCCCCGGTCTGTACGTCGTGCAAGGGGGCGCTTTGACCTCTTGGCTCATAAATTTGAAGGCCGTTGGGGCGGACCTTATCAAACATGCCAATTTGGTCGTCATGCACGAAGGCTGCCCGCGCTTGTGAATGTTCCATCGCATAGCTGAGCGCATCCGGTCCTGCCGCTAGGTTGAGCATGGTCACGCGAAATCCGCCATAAAGCGCCGAGAATAGTGCCTTGACGCCTTCAAGCCCGTTGGGATGCATCACCGCTATGCTTTCGCCTTTGGCAATGCCCTGTGCGGTCAGATCGGCGGCGACCTCGGCGCAGTGGCTACGCAGAGTTTCCCAGTCAAGCGTCTCACCGGTTTCGGGAAAGACGAAGGCGATTCCGCCTGTCTGTGCCCTTGCACTTAGCCAGTCACGGACAGAACCGGTCGGCGCGGTGGCAGGATCAAACCTCATTGACCGGCCTCATTCCAATAGCTGTCAAAAATGTCATCCAGAGACGGTTCGTTCGAAGGGATTTCCCGCACGATCTTGGTTGATTGAAGGAAGTGCCGAAAATTCACGTTTTCATTGACGGAATTACCTCCCCATGTTCCACAGCCCATGGACAAGGAAAACGGCATGCCGTTGGTGAAGGAGCCGCCCGTCGCAAATGTGTGCGCCTGGTTGACGATCACCCGGCTTGTAGGGATTGCCTTGGCCAGAACCATGGGACGGTCTGGGGCGGTCGAGTGTAGCCCGACCGAGTGACCCGCGCCTTGATGTAGCTGGATCTGGCGTGTGATCTTCACAGCATCTTCAAAATCCGATGCCCGGTAAAGGGCCAAAACGCGGCTCAGTTTTTCGCCTGAAAGTGGATGATCAGGGCCGATGCCTGACGTCGGAACGGCGATATATTCGGTGCCCTCTGGCACGTCCAGCCCAAGCGCGGCAATCATCTTGTCCGCATCCTGCGCAATGACAAAGCGGTTCAGATGTCCGCGCGGCCAGAGCTTGGCCACAATCCCAGCCTCATCCTCAACCAGCGCACCGCCTGTGTCCGACATCGCGGCTACGAAGGCATTATAGATGGCGTCAACGACCACCACGGCGTTCTCGGAAGAACACGAGGTTGCATTGTCAAAGCATTTCGACGCGCGGATCTTTTCAGCTGCATCTTTGAGGCCTGCCGTTTCATCGACAATTGCGGTTACATTGCCCGCGCCCACGGCAACGGCAGGGGTGCCTGCCGTCTGCGCCCGGTGCACGTTGTTCTGACTGCCGGTCGCAACGATCATGTCGCAGGCTTCCATCAAAGCTTGAGTCTTTTCTTTGGAACCGGGCGCTGGGATCATCTGAACAAGGTCCGGATCCTCGCCGATTTTGGCGAATTCAGCATGGATGAACTCCAGCAGGCGCTCCGAACAGGCAACTCCCTTGGGCGACGGGGCCACGACAATCGAGTTTCCACATTTCAGCGCATTTATGATGTTGTTTGCAGGTGTTGCAGCTGGGTTTGTTGATGGCACGATCGCACCTACAACCCCCTTGGCGCGGGCGATCTCGGTGATGCCCGTGGCTGGATCGTCCGATATGACGCCATGGGTCACTGCGCCCTTAATGTCGCGCATCAGGCCAAGGGTCTTGCGATGGTTCTTGGTGATCTTGTCGGCCACATTGCCAAGACCTGTTGTCTCAACCGCCAACTCGGCCAATTCCTGGTTGCGCTCGGGTTCCATTATCGCCCAGGCCACGGCCTGTGCTGCCCGATCATAGCGTTTCTGCGATCCGTTTGCCTCATACGCGGCCTGCGCCGTACGGGCGCGGGCCACGATGATCTCTACATTTTCATCGCTCATTGACCGGTCCTTCCACAACGTTGGGACGGGATTACGCCTTTTGACGGGCTGGTGCAAAGGCCCTGTACATACTGCTTGCCAGCGTCACACATCCGGCAAAGATCAGCAGAGAGCAGATTGGCCGCGAGAAATACGTTCCCAGATCATAGTGCACCATTTGCATCCCTTGCGCGAAGTTCTGTTCGCCGATCTTGCCAAGGATCAGACCCAGCACGATGCCTGGGATCGAAAAGCCCGACCGGCGCATAAGGTAGCCGATGATACCTGCAAGGAACATCACCATCACGTCCAGCACAAGACCACGGCTGATATAGGCCCCCACGGTGGCCAGCATAAGGATCAGCGGCGCAAGGAACTGGAACGGGATCTTCAGCAGGTTCAGAATAGTCTTGGTTTCCAGAACCCCGATGATCAGGATCGACAGGTTGGCATAGAACATTGCCGCAAAGACGATCCAGATCAGGTCAGGCGACAGCATGAAGACCAGGGGTCCGGGCTGCAGATCGTGCATCTGGAACACCACGACCATCATCGCAGTCAGCGCCCCCCCCGGCAGGCCAAGCGCCAGCAGCGGGATCATGGCGGCACCCGTGGCCGCGTTGTTGGCCGTCTCGGCCGAGATCACGCCCTCGAGTTTGCCCTTGCCGAACTCCTCGCGATTTTTCGACCAGCGGACAGCCTCACCGTAGCTCATGAAGGCTGCGAGCGTCGCGCCGATCCCCGGAAGGATACCACAGAAGAAGCCCACGATGATGGACCGCAGCACCGCCAGCTTATGTAGCCATAGCTCAAGGAAAGACGGGAAGGTCATGCTGACCTTGGGGGCTTTGTACTTGCCGCTGGCTTTCTTCTCGGCCTGTACGAAGATCTCGGAAACCGCGAAGAACCCAAGGATGGCTGGCACAAAAGCAATGCCTGCCGCCAGGTCGACCAGCCCGAAATTGTAGCGATTGATCCCACCCACGGGGTCCTGTCCAATGGTGGCAATCAGCAAGCCGATCAGCACCGACATCCAGCCCTTCCAGATGGTCCGGGCGCCAACCGAGGACGCCACGGCCAGACCGAAGAAGACCAGTGCAAAAATCTCGGGCGGGCCGATGTTGCGGATGGCCCATTGCGCCAATGGTTCCGTCGCCGCCATCATGATCAGGGCAGAGGCGATGCCACCAATGGCCGAACACAGAACCGCTGCGCCTACGGCCTTTCCCGACTGACCATTCTGGGTCATCGGGTAGCCGTCGAAAGCGGTCGGCGCATTCTCGGGTGAGCCGGGAATGTTGAACAGGATCGCGGTGATCGCACCGCCATAGGTACCGGTGCAGTAAATCACGGCAAACAGCATCACGCCCTGTGCGGGCTCAAGCCCAGCCGTGAAGGGCAGTAGGATCGCGGCTAGGGTCAACATGCTGACGCCAGGAATGGCGCCGAACAGCATGCCGCCGATCACGCCAAAGACAAAGATCCCGATGGTGAACGGATCCCCGAAAAGGGCGGCTGTTCCGGCCAGAAAATTCTCGATCATGGTCTGGCTACAACCCTTGTAGTTTGGCGTTCAACGTCAGGATCCAGGCGCTGAAGTCATAGAAGGGGGAGGTGTTCCCCTGTGGCAGAGGTGCGTTCAGGATCACCAGGAACAGACCAATGAAGACGAAATAGATAACGGCTGTCATGATCAGGATTGCTTTCCATCTGCGCTCTCCGAACAGCCACATGATGGCGGCAATGAAGAAAGGCGCGCTGAAGTAAATCCCAACAGGTTTCAGCAGGGCTGCGAACAGGAAGGGTGTCAGCAGGATAGCAAGCATTCTGATGATGGTTCGCGGATCACTGAAATCGGCCTCATCTTCGGTCTGACCAAGCGTTGCCTGTGATGCAGAGCCGTATTTGTACTGAAACCACAAATTCCCCAGCGTCGCGATCAGCAACAGGATGATCACCGCCCGTGGCCATGCGGTGGCCCCGAAGATGTAGATTTCAATGGTTTGATTGAACTCAAACGAATAGCCGTAGAACACGGCCACAATGAGCAGGAAGATCGCTGCTTCCACAAGATGGGTGCGCGTCAGTCGTCCCAATGTTCCCCTCCCTTTCCGTGCAGATGTTCTTCGCACGAAGGGCGCGGCGCCTAGAAGCGCCGCACCGAAAACCGAATAAACGGCTTATTTTACATCAAGACCCATGGCCTGATAGACATCACGGTATTGATCGATCGAACGCGTGATCAACTCCTTAGATCCGTCTGTATCACGATAGCTGTCAATCACGGTCATGAACTTGCTTTCGTTGAAGGACTGGTAGCTGTCTTCACAGTAGCCACGCTGGAACGCCCACTGGAGCCATTCCACACGGTCCGCAGGCGCATCGGCGTGGACATAGAAGCCACGGAAACGTAGCAGGGGATCAAAATCCATGCCTGCTTCGCGATGCGTTGGGGTGTCGGCAAAGGCGTCGGGACGCTCATCAAAGATGGTCAGGATCGGTTTGAACTGATCCGCGTCGAGGAAGTTCCGCACATCACCGGGCTGCTCAAAAAGAGCGTCGACCTGTCCGCCAAGCAGGGCACCATAGCGTGGCGCACCCTTATCGAACGAGATCTGCTGAATTTCCATGCCTGTTGCGTCAGTGATGAACTTCATCGTCACCCGCTCCATCGAGCCTTCCTTGGATACGTTGGCGATTGTGGCCTTGCCGCCTTGGGCCTTGACCCACTCCACGAAGGACGCCCAGTCGGTGTAGCGTGTCTCATTGGTGCGGATGTAGATCTGGCTAAAAGTCACCTGGCTTGTCACAAGGGGGATCAGGTCTTCGGCCGGGTTCGGCACGGAGCTGTCCAGAGCATGGGCAGAGGACGCATCGTCGATATGCTCAAGCACGTTGTAGCCATCGGCTGGTGCCGCCATGTAGGCTGTCATGCCGACTGTGCCTGAGCCACCGGGTTTGTGGTCACGGTTGATTGGGACGCCAGTCAACTCGGTCACGGCTTCCGCCATGGCCGCTGCAACCTGGCCTGATCCACCAGCCGGGCCGTAAGGCACGATCATGGTCAGCGCGCGTTCCGGGAAACCGCTGGGCTTATCCATTGACGCCTCGGCGCGCTTGCATTCAAAAGCGTTGGCCGTGCCGCTAACCGCAAGGGCAGCGACAAGGGCCGCTGTTCCGAAAATTTTGTTCATGTGTTCCTCCCAATTGTTCTCTACGCGTTTTTGAATTTGCGCAGGCTATTTAGTGCGTTTTTCAATCAGTTAGGGCCAAGCAAACGGCCAGAATTTTTCGCACCTTGCAAATGCTATTGGACAAAGATCAACAAGTCTAGAATTGTTCCATCACTTCGGCTGTTGGTTGAGTGGCCGACCTGCCCGAATGCCCCGCACAGTGTGGCGGTTCCCGCAAAACGCTTCCAGTCTCTATCAATCCCTATAGCCCGCTCCTCTTACATAGCACCAGCGCGGCTAGGCTGCCACCGGACAAAAGCCCGGCAAAACCGCTTCACCAGCATAATAAGCGTCATGAGAACAAATCCGACACACAGCATTCCAAACAGGGTGCGCAGGGCATTGATGCGCTATGCGTTCTGGCTGGCAATGAAATCGGCTACTCCATAGGATAGGGCGCTCAGACAACCCATTGCGATAGATAACACGGGTCCCTCAGTTCAGTCTGTGATCTCTTTTGCTTGGGACTTGGCCCTGGCAAAAGACGGTTGGAATTCATCACTATCCCAGCGATATCTGAATCCTCTATGCAATGACCATGCTGGTGACCTAAGCTGGCCGAACCACGTAAACTTCAGGAGTATACCGGTTTGGGACATGGCTACGAAAGTGGGCGGCTGGACCTGCCCTTTGTCGGGATCTGTACCTTCGCCAAGGCGGAATACGTTCCTGACTGGGACGCGATAGAGGCAGATGTTGCCGTCCTTGGCGCACCTTTTGACTTTGGCAGCCAATGGCGTTCTGGCGCGCGGATGGGGCCGCGGGCCATTCGAGAGGCCTCAACCCTGTTTTCCTTCGGCCATGGCGGGGCGTATGATTTTGAGGATGATGTCACCTATCTGCCCGCCGACACAACGAAGATCGTCGACATAGGAGACGCTGATATTATTCATACTGATACGATGGGCAGTCACGCCAACATCGAAGCAGGTGTGAGGGCGATCCTAAAGGCAGGTGCCCTGCCCGTGGTGCTTGGAGGCGATCATTCGGTCAACATTCCTTGCATCAACGCCTTTGACAATCAGGAGCCGATCCACGTAGTCCAGATCGACGCCCATCTTGATTTCGTCGATGAACGCCACGGTGTAAGGTATGGCCACGGCAACCCGATGCGCCGTGCGGCCGAGAAGGGTTACGTCACCGGCCTGTCTCAGGTTGGCATTCGCAATGTCTCCTCCACAGCCAAGGAAGGGTATGAGGATGCCCGCAAGATGGGGTCAGAGATCCTTTCGGTCCGGCATCTGCGCAAGATGGGAGTTGAAGGGGTCCTTGAACGCGTGCCAGAAGGCAAACGCTACTATATCACCCTCGACATTGACGCTTTTGACCCCTCCATTGCGCCGGGAACTGGCACGCCAAGCCATGGCGGATTTCTCTATTATGAGGTTCTGGAATTGTTGGACGGGTTGACCAAGCGTGGCACAGTCGTTGGGGTCGATCTGGTTGAGGTCGCACCAGATTATGATAAGACTGGATCAACCTCCATCCTAGCGGCGCAAATCCTTATGAACATGATCGGGCGCATTCTGCATAACCGGTAAGCGTCTTGTCCTGCATGGGAGGAACAAGACCAAGACGATTGGCAACGGGTCGTAGCTTTTTGTTTCTCAAAGCATTGTTGTGATCAGACTAGTCCTGCCATCTTGAAAAGGTCCATTACGCTTGCCTCTGGACGCGCGCCATAATGGCCGATTACTTCAGCCGCTGCGATGCAGCCCATGCTCCCTGACACCTCAAGCGATTGATCTGTCGCCATACCGTAGATGAAGCCCGCCGCGAACTGGTCGCCCGCGCCGGTCGTATCCACAGGCGTGACCGCATCTACCGCAACGTGTACGGTGTTATCGCCGTCCACAATTACGACATCCTCGCCAGAGCGTGTACACACGATGAGCCCGCTTTCGGCGGCTGCCTGCTCTAGCGCGGTGTTCAGGTCCTCAGTCTGGTAGAGGGACTTCCACTCATGTTCGTTTCCAATCACGTAGTCCAGCTCTTGTACTAGCATGCGGAAATCATCGCGGTGACGTTCCACGCAGAACGGATCAGAGAGCGATATACCCGCCTTCCCGCCCCCCGCGCGACAGGCGCGTGCGGCGGCTTGGAACGCTTCTTTGCCTTTATGTTTGTCATAAAGATACCCCTCAAGAAACAGCAGACCCGCACCACCGGGCACAACAGGGTCCACATCGTTGGGGCCTAGCTCTGTCGATATGCCCAGATAGGTGTTCATTGACCGCTCACCGTCGGGCGTAACAAAGATCATTGAGCGCGAAGTGGGCAGTTCGCCGCCCGCAACCGGGCTGTTCACAAAATTCGTGCCTACATCGCCCATTTCACGTACGTAATCCCGACCCGGCGCATCATCGCTTACCCGGCCGATGAATGCGGTCGACAGACCCAATGCGCCCAGACCCGCAATCGTGTTGGCAACCGATCCACCTGCCATCTGCGTGCGGTTTTCCATACTTTCGTAAAGCATACCGCCCCGGTCCTGTTCGACCAGTTGCATAATCCCTTTCTCGATCCCCATCCGTGATAGAAATCCGTCATCACACTGGCTGATCACGTCGACAACGGCATTCCCGATGCCAACGACTTGGTATTTGGTCATGTGGTTTTTTCCTCGTAAAGACAGATATCGTTGATGATGCAGGTCCCACACATGGGTTTGCGGGCCTTGCAATGATAGCGACCGTGTAAGATCAGCCAGTGGTGGGCGTAAAGTTGAAAATCGACGGGTATATTATCTTCGATGGAGCGTTCTACCGCGACCACATCCTTACCTGGCGCTATGCCGCTGCGATTGCCCACGCGGTAGATATGCGTGTCCACCGCCTGCGCCGGGAACCGCCACCACATGTTAAGCACCACATTGGCCGTCTTGCGTCCAACGCCCGGCAACGCCTGTAATGCAGAACGAGAGTTGGGAACCTCACCACCATATTCCTCCACGAGGATGCGGCTCAGTTTCATCACGTTCTTGGCCTTGTTTCGGTAGAGACCGATCGTCTTGATATGCTCGATTAGCTTTTCTTCGCCAAGGGCGAGCATCTTCTCAGGCGTGTCTGCAATTTTGAAAAGTTCACGTGTTGCCTTGTTTACGCCTACATCTGTGGCCTGTGCTGAAAGCGCCACTGCCACAACAAGCGTATAGGCATTGACATGGTTCAGTTCGCCCTCAGGTGCATCTTCCGCGTCTTTGAAACGCTCAAAGGCTTCGCGGATCTTATGATAATTTAATTGTCGCGCCATGCCCCGTAATGCCTTTTCCGCGCACAATGCGCAATATTCGGGTCGAACCGGTTCGGGCCAACAGATAGATTGGCACCAAGTCCTGTAAAGGAGCATGAGATGACCGAAGATGTATCACCCTCCTACCACTATGCTGTGATGCGCCGCGCCATTGATCTGATCGATGCTGCAGCCGAAAAGAAACCCGGTGTGATCCCGCTGGCCAACCTTGCCAGCGACATGTCGATGAGCCCGGCTCATTTCCAGAAACTCTTCACGGCTTGGGTTGGTGTCTCGCCCAAGAGGTATCAGCAATACTTGGCGCTTGGTCAGGCAAAGACCCTGCTGGCGGAACGCTTTACCATGCTGGAAACCGCGCATGAGCTTGGCCTCTCTGGGACAGGTCGATTGCATGACTTATTTTTGAGATGGGACGCGATGAGCCCGGGCGAGTTTGCCCGCAAGGGAGAGGGATTGACCATTTGCTGGGGTTGGTTCGACAGCCCCTTTGGCCTCTCGCTCGTGATGGGCACTGAGAAGGGGATATGTGGCATCGGCTTCGCCAGTGAGATGGGCAAGGACTGGGCCATGCAGGACATGATTCGCCGCTGGCCTAAAGCCGATTTCGTGGAAGATTCGATGATGTTACGGCCTTGGGCGCTAACTGCTTTTGGCGCCTCGGGCCAGACCAGAGACGCGGCGCCACTTTACCTTATTGGTGCGCCATTCCAGATCAAGGTGTGGGAGGCCCTGCTGCGTGTGCCATCGGGTCACGTGACCACATATTCGGACATTGCGACTTTTATCGGCAAACCAAAGGCTGTACGCGCAGTGGGTACGGCTGTTGGGCGCAACCCAATCAGCCTTTTAATCCCTTGCCACCGTGCCTTGCGCAAATCGGGAGAGCTGGGCGGCTATCACTGGGGCCTGCCTATCAAGCGTGCAATCTTGGCTTGGGAATCGGCCCGCGTGGATGCCGGTGACCAGCTCAAAGAGGCTGTTTGACGCGTCCTATGCTTCAAATTCCTGAAAAGACCACGGAGGCGCGTACGAATGCGCGGCGGGAGAAGCGCCCCCTGATCCACTTAGGCCCCGATAATCCAGTCTCTGACCTGTCGTGTTTGAAGGCTTAAGGCGTTTGTTGACGACCAGACAAGGTAGAATCCCGCCCCCGTTCTCCACGCCCATTCGGCACGACTTTTCAGCAGGCCTTGATCAATGAGGCGCTGCGTCACGTGATGCCATCCAAAGGCAAACCCTTCACCTGCAATCGCCGCTTGCAGGACAAGCGCGTAGTCATTGAGCCTCAACCCCGTCTTAGGTTCCTGATAAGGTGCATTCCAATGATTAAAGAAATCAGCCCAGCCGGGGCGTTCGCGGATGGGCTCTTCAAGATGGATGAGTGTATGGTGCGCAAGTGTAGATACCGTGCGCAGGTTCACGGCGGCGGCCATTACGCGCGGCGACGCAATTGGTGAAATCACCTCGTCCGCAATCAGGTGGCTTTCGCATCCCGGCCAGTTTCCGTAGCCGCGTCGGACGGCAAGGCTAATCCCTTCGGCATCGATGTCTGGTTCGCGTTCAGAGGTTTGAAGGCGCAGGTCGATATTTGGGTGTGCATCGTGAAACCGGGACAGACGCGGGATCATCCAATAATGCACGAACGCCGAGGAGGCCGACAGGGTCACATGATCTTGTATGCTGCGCTGGCTCAGCATTTCAGCGGTTTGCTGAATGCGCCCAAATGCATCGGAGACCTCGTTGAACAACCGCTCTCCGGCATGTGTCAGTGTCACCAGGCGGTGCGAGCGTACGAAGAGAAGCGTGCCAAGCGAGGATTCCAATTGCTTTATCGAGGCAGACACGGCCGGTTGTTGCACGTTGAGCTCTTGCGCCGCTTTGGTAAATGATCCGGTGCGGGCAGCCGCTTCAAAAACCAGGAGGTGCCGGGGAGAGGAGATCAGTTTCCAAAGCTTTTGCATAATCTGAAGTTATCCAAGTTCTCATAAATTACAAGCGTCACAAGGCGAATTGACCTGGATAGACTAACTTCAAACCGTGGGAAAAGGCATATGGTAAGACGTTCAAGATCGCGGCGCGACCCTTCGAGCAAACAAGATGTGGCTGCGGCGTCTCCACATGTCAGGCGTACTTTACCATTCTTTGACGTGTTGGATGAGGAATCCATTTTTCGGCTAGAAGCACAGGTCGACTGGATCATGCAGGATGTGGGTATTGATTTCAGGGATGATCCGGAAGCCTTGCGCATCTGGAAAGATGCTGGAGCCATTATTGAAGACTGCCGCGTGCGCGCTGATGCAGCCTGGATCCGTTCTATTTGTGCCAAGGCCCCGCAAGAATTTCAGCAACTGGCACGCAACCCCGAACGCAGTGTGACCATTGGCGGACCCAATCAGGTTTTTGCACCGATCTACGGCGCCCCTTTCGTACGAGATCTGGAAGGTGGTCGGCGTTATGGCGATATGGAGAGTTTCACCAAGCTCGTGAAACTGGCCTATATGCACCCGAACCTGCATCACACCGGTCTTGTAATTTGTGAGCCTTGCGATGTGCCGGTCAGTCATCGTCATCTCGATATGGTCTACACCCACATGACCGCCTCTGACAAACCGCATCTGGGCGCAATTACGGAAATGAGCCGGGCACAGGACAGCGTGGATATGGCCGAAATCTTGCATGGGCGCGAGGTGATGGAGAAGCATTGTGTCATTATGGGCAATGTGAAC
The DNA here is from genome assembly GCA_963691795.1 of Roseovarius sp. Lineage (GTDB taxonomy): Bacteria > Pseudomonadota > Alphaproteobacteria > Rhodobacterales > Rhodobacteraceae > Roseovarius. The sequence goes on along the minus strand of OY829373.1, from coordinate 531,025 downwards.
ACCAACTCCCCGCTTTTGGTCGACAAGGTCGTGACCGAGGCGATTCAGGTTTATTGTGGGCGCGGGCAGGGGATTGTCGTTGTGCCGTTCATTCTTTCGGGCGCAATGGGCCCGGTCAGCACAGCCGCCTCCGTTGCGCAGGCGATGGCAGAGGCCATGATGGTCTGCGCCTTTTCACAACTTGTCCGCCTCGGTGCGCCTTTTGTTCTTGGTAACTTCCTGTCGTCTATGAGCCTCAAGAGCGGCGCTCCCACTTTTGGGATGCCGGAACCGGTAATCTCCAACTACGCCATTGGTCAGCTGGCGCGGCGGGCGGGCCTGCCATTGCGCTGTGGCGGTTCGTTGACCGCAAGCAAGATTGAAGATGCCCAGGCTGCCTATGAAAGCGCGGATTCGATGCATTCCACCATGCTAGCTGGTGCGAACTACGTACTGCATGCTGCCGGTTGGCTGGAAGGTGGGCTCTGCACTGGGTTTGAGAAGCTGATCATGGATGCGGACCGGCTTGGCAGTTATCAGAAGATTTTGGATCACGGACTGATCGCGGATCACGAGGCTTTGGCGCGGGACGCCTATGGAGAGGTCGACCCAGGTGGGCATTTCCTGGGCTGCGGTCACACGATGCGGAACTATACGACCGCCTTCTATGAACCCGTGCTCAGTGACAGCGAGAATGTTGAAAGTTGGGAAGAGGGTGGATCGAAGGATATGCGCACAAGGGCCTACGAGCGATGGAATGCGATGCTGGCCGAGTATCACGCCCCGCAGATTGACGTGGCAAAGGATGAGGCTCTGCTGGATTACGTGGCGCGCAGGAAGCGTGAAATTCCCGAGGCCTGGTATTGAATTGGGAGCGCTGCCCAGTGGCGCTTTGCGCGCCTCCCCCGGAGTATTTCGGGAAAGATGAAAGAGTTTTGTTATGCAAGCAGGTGAGCGTTTCGATGTAGATCTGGCTGAACGGCTTGAGGGTCTTCGTGATGGGGGTATCTACAAGCGTGAGCGGGTGATCACCTCCAAGCAGGCGGGCCGCGTGGTGTTGAAAAGCGGTGCAGAGGTCGTGAACCTGTGTGCCAACAACTACCTCGGCCTGGCCGATCATCCTAAGGTGATCGAGGCGGGCCATGCTGCGCTTGATCGTTATGGCTTTGGTATGGCCAGTGTGCGCTTTATTTGCGGCACGCAGGAAGAACACACTGCGCTTGAGGCACGGATTGCCGGGTTTTTGGGGATGGAGGCTGCGATCCTTTATGCTGCAGCCTTCGATGCAAATGCGGGGCTTTTCGAGACGTTGCTCGGCCCTGAGGATGCGATAATATCAGACGCGTTAAACCATGCCAGTATCATCGATGGTGTTCGCCTCAGCAAGGCGCAGCGGTATCGGTATGCCAATTCCGACATGGCCGACCTGGAGCGGTGTCTGCAGGAGGCACAAGGCGCGCGGCATCGGTTGATTGCCACCGACGGTGTGTTTTCCATGGACGGCTATTTTGCCCGGCTGGATGAGGTTTGCGATCTGGCAAAGCGTTATGACGCCATGGTTATGGTCGATGATTGTCATTCCACAGGTTTCGTTGGTGCAACAGGGCGGGGTACGCATGAACATTGCGGTGTGATGGGGCGGGTTGATATTCTGACTGGTACACTGGGCAAGGCTCTTGGTGGTGCCTCTGGCGGGTACACGGCTGCCAGTGCGAAGGTGGTCGATTGGCTGCGGCAGCGGTCCCGGCCCTACCTGTTTTCCAACACGCTTGCGCCCGTGATCGCGGGCGCCTCTCTAACGGTATTTGATCTTCTGGAGGAGGAGGGCGACAGGCTGCGGGCGCGGCTTTGGGCGAATGCCCACTATTTCAGGGAGCGGATGGGCGCGCTTGGCTTTGAGCTTTTGCCAGGGGAACACGCTATCATCCCCATTATGCTGCGCGATCCCAGCCTGGCGCAAGACATGGCTGCGCGTCTTAATGCGCGGGGTGTCTACGTGACGGCCTTCAGCTTTCCTGTCGTGCCTAAAGGTGAGGACAGGATTAGGACGCAAATAAGCGCCGCACTAACACGTGACATGCTGGATGATGCGATTGATGCGCTCGAGGCCGTTGGCCGGGAATTAGAGGTCATTCAATGACAGTTCTGCCGTCTGTGATTTGGGCCATCGGGAACACGCCTCTTGTCGATCTGAGCCGGATCTGTACTGAGCTACAACTCGATGGCCGTATTCTGGCCAAGTTGGATTACCTTCTACCGGGCCATTCCAAGAAGGATCGTGCGGCACGCGCCATCATCGAGGGTGCGCGCGAGAGTGGAGAGCTGGCACCCGGTCAGCCGGTTGTCGAGCTTACCTCGGGTAATATGGGGACAGGTCTGGCGCTTGTCTGTGGCGTTCTGGGGCATCCCTTCGTAGCGGTCATGAGCGAGGGCAACTCAGAAGAACGTGCGCGCATGATGCGCAGCCTTGGCGCGGACGTGGTTCTTGTGCCGCAGGCCGGGGGTAACCAGCCTGGGCAGGTTTCGGGTGAAGACCTGGAGTTGGTGAACAAGGCCGCCCAGCAGATCACTAAGGAACGGGGGGCGTTTCGTGCTGATCAGTTTGAACGTGCGGGCAACCCCTTTGCCCATGAAACGACGACCGCGCCCGAGATCTGGGAACAGTCAGGTGGCAGTGTGACGGCATTTTGCGACTTCGTGGGGTCGGGTGGCACGCTTGGCGGCGCGGCCCGTTTCTTTAGTCCAAGGGGCGTACGTTGCTACGCGGTAGAGCCAGACCGTCCAAACCACCCCATTCAGGGCGGAGGGTATTCGATGGCGCATCTCAAACATCTGGAAGGGACTGATCTGGCCGGGTCGTTGACGGTCTCTGGCCGGGATTCGCGCGAAGCCGCGCAGCTGCTGGCGCGGTGCGAGGGAATTTTCGCGGGGTTTTCGGCAGGGGCCAACCTCGCCGCTGCGATCGAGCTTTTGTATGGTGTTGAGCAGGGCGGAACCGTGGCGATCGTCATGTGTGATAGTGGGTTGAAGTACCTCAGCACGGATTTGTGGGACTAGGGCAATGCAAAACGAGATGAAAGCCCTTGTGAAATCCCGACCGGAACCCGGTCTTTGGATGGAATATGTTCCGGTTCCCCAGCCGGGGCCGGGTGACGTGCTAATAAAGGTGCGGAAATCCGCGATCTGTGGGACTGATGTCCATATCTGGAAGTGGGACGAATTCAGCGCCAAGACGGTGCCTGTGCCAATGGTTGTTGGACATGAATTTGTGGGTGAGATTGTCGATACGGGTTCTGCCGCATCCAAGTACAGAATTGGTCAGAGGGTCAGTGGTGAGGGTCATATCGTCTGCGGGACATGCCGGAACTGTCGCGCGGGTCGGGGTCATTTGTGCCGGAACACCAAGGGTGTGGGCGTGAACAGGCCGGGTAGTTTCGCAGAGTATTTGTGCATTCCTGAAAGCAACGTGGTGCCGATCCCCGAAGATATTCCTGATGAGATTGCAGCGATTTTTGATCCGTTCGGGAATGCCGTTCATACGGCGCTCAGCTTTGATCTTGTGGGTGAGGATGTGCTTGTGACTGGAGCTGGTCCGATTGGGATCATGGGGGCTTTGGTGGCGCAGAAGGTGGGTGCACGCAAGGTGGTGATCACCGATATCAACCGCTATCGCCTTGACCTGGCGCGGCGCATGGGGGTGCAGCATGTGGTGGACGTTTCGCAACAGCAGTTGCGCGATGTTATGGACGGTATAGGAATGATGGAAGGCTTTGATGTGGGCCTTGAGATGTCCGGAGCCTCAGCTGCGATGCAGCAGATGATCGCGCGTATGAACAATGGGGGCAGGGTGGCCCTCTTGGGCATCGCGCCGACGGCGTTTCCGGTGGATTGGAATACGGTCATTTTCAAGATGCTGGAGATCAAGGGGATCTACGGCCGGGAGATGTATGAGACTTGGTACAAGATGATTGCGCTGGTGCAGAGCGGTCTGAATGTGTCGGGGCTGATCACACACAGAATATCCATTGACGATTTTGAGGCGGGGTTTGCGGCGATGATCTCGGGCAACTCTGGAAAAGTCGTAATGGACTGGACGTAAAACGCCGCTTGTCTCTTCCTTGCGGGCATGTCTCGCGCAGGTGGGGCGAACGGCATGCAGATAGCAAGGAAACATGATGCCTCAAATTCAAAAGCCTGAAGAAACTGGTGGCAAGGCCCTCCCTAGCCACGCTAAGGTTGTCATTATCGGGGGTGGTGTTGTCGGATGCTCTATCCTGTTCCACCTTGCCAAGTTCGGCTGGAAAGACGTGGTTTTGTTGGAGCGCAACGAACTGACCTCAGGATCGAGCTGGCATGCCGCTGGACAGATCCATACGATCAGCTCGGACCCCAATATCTCGCGCCTGCAAAGCTACACGATAGACCTATATAAAGAGATTGAAGAAACTTCTGGTCACAGCGTCGGTTTGCATATCACAGGCGGTTTCTACCTGGCCTCCAACAAGACCTGGTATGATTACCTCAAGCGCGAACGCTCAAAGGCGCGCTACATGGGCCTGCACCAGGAATTCATCAGCCCGCAGGAGGTAGCAAACCGTCATCCGCTGATCGACCCCAAACACTATCTCGCAGCGCTTTGGGATGATCAGGATGGCGATCTTGACCCCTCGGGTGCAACTTATGCCTTTGCGAAATCGGCCAAGCACCACGGTGCCCAGTACTTCACGCATACGCCCGTCACGGCCACACAGCAGCGTGCCGATGGGTCCTGGGATGTCACGACAACCAAAGGCATGATTAATGCCGAAATCATTGTAAATTGCGGTGGTCTTTGGGCGCGGGAAGTGGCGGGTATGTCTGGATTACATGCACCCGTACAACCTATGGAGCATCACTACCTGTTGACCGAGAAGATCGACGCTATCGCGGAGCATCCCACCCGCCTACCCTGCGGTATCGACTATGAGGCCAATATTTACTTCCGGCAGGAGCGTCAGGGCATGCTGCTGGGTACGTATGAGCCCGTGGGCGTGCCTTGGAAAGTTGCGGGCACCCCAATGGATTTTGGACATGAGTTGCTTCAGCCTAACCTTGACCATATTGCCGACCGGCTGGAACTGGCCTTTGACCGGATTCCGGCGCTTGCCGATGTGGGGATTAAAGATGCGATCAACGGACCCTTCACGTTTGGTCCCGATGGCAACCCGATGATTGGCCCCGTGCCAGGCATGACCAATTACTGGTGCGCCATTGGTGTGATGGCGGGGTTTTGTCAGGGGGGCGGTGTGGGCCTGACCATGGCGGAATGGATGATTGATGGAGAGCCTTCCATCGATGTCTGGGCGATGGATGTGGCCCGGTTTGGAAACTGGGCAACGCCTGATTGGGGCACGGTCAAATCCACTGAAAACTACGAACGCCGCTTTGTGATGACCTTTCCAAATGAGACCTTGCCCAAGGGCCGTCGTCAGCAGACAACCGCGCTTTATGACCGACTGATCGCCAAGGGCGCCATGATGGGGCAGTCCTTTGGCCTGGAAAATGCCATGTGGTTCGCAGACGGGCCAAAAGACGCTCATGAGGATCCAACGTTCGAGCGTAACCGTTCATTCGATTACGTCGCGCGTGAATGTCAGGCCGTTCGCGATGGCGTAGCAGGCATTGAAGTGGCTAATTTCGCTAAGCACGTGATCAAGGGCCCCGGCGCTCGTGCTTGGCTCGACCAGACAATGGCGGGGCATATCCCAAAGCTGGGCCGAATAACGCTGACGCCCATGCTGACCGAGAGGGGCCGCTTGTATGGGGATCTGACCGTAGCTTGTCTTGGTGAGGAGCATTTTATGCTCTTTGGATCTGGCGCCATGCAGGATGCCCACACCCGATGGTTTGCGCGCAGCCTGCCAAAAGGGGTCACCCACGAGAACCAGACCGAAAGCTGGCATGGGATTGCTATTTCCGGCCCGAAGTCCCGTGCGCTTTTGGCACGGATTACGCGGGAGGATGTCAGTGCAGAGGCCCTCAAGTTTCGTGACTGCCGCCAGATCTTCGTAGGCGGTGTTCCTGTCATTCTCAATCGGATTAGTTTTTCGGGTGAGCTGGGATTTGAGATCTATTGCCGACCCCAATACCTGATCCGCCTGTCCGAGGCGATCGAGGAGGCCGGTGCAGATCTAGGCTATTGTTGGTATGGGTCGCGTGCGTTGATGAGCCTGCGCCTGGAAAAGGGTTGGGGTGCCTGGGGGCTGGAGTTCCGGCCTGATTTCAATGCGGTTGAGGCGGGGATGGACGTGTTCATCAACTGGAATAAGGAATTCGTGGGCAAAGCAGCGACGCAGAAAACCCTCTCTGATGGTGTGACCCGCCAACTGGTCACGCTGATCGTTGAAACCGGCATCGACGTGACCTTGGACGAGGCCGTGCTGAAGGAGGGTGAGGCAGTTGGATATATTACGTCCGGCGGTTTTGCACACCGGGTGGAGCGGTCGATGGCAATGGCGTATATCGATGCGGCGCATGCAGAGCCAGGCACTAGGCTCGACGTGGAAATCCTGGGTGAAATGTGTTCAGCTGAAGTTCTTGGGGCACCGATCTATGATGCCAGCGGGGCCAACATGCGGGCCTGAACAACTTATTCAATCCAGACGATGACACGGTCTGCACGGCCTTCGGCGTCGATAACTGTTAGGGTGGAGTAACCGGGAGAGATGCTTTTCACCGTTGCCTCGCGTCGGTGGGTTCCCGTCACAACGGGCACGCCATTGGCGAGCCATGTGAAAGGGGGCTTGCCTTCACGCAGCTTGACGGCAAGCTCGCTCGTTTCCAATGGTAGCCGCGCACCGGCTGGTGGGAAGATGAGCTTGGGCGCGTCCTGTGATTTTTCAAAAACTGCATCGCGCCCGATGAAACGGCGCAGAGGTTGGGGAAGCTCTGCAGTTGAGAGGATCAGTGTCTCCGGCGGCGGAGCAGGCAGCGGGTCGGGCACAGGTTTGAGGCGGCCGAAGGCGTCGAACAGGATTGGCGCGGCGAGCTCTCCACCGAAGGCGCCGGGCACCGGCGTACCATCTGCCCGCCCTATCCAGACCCCTGCCACATGGGTTCCATCATAGCCTATTGCCCAAGCATCCCGATGACCGTAGGAGGTGCCAGTCTTGTAGGCGATCCAGCCTTCAGGCGCGCCGGGTGGGGGCGCGAGGCTGGAGAGAATATCGCCCACATGCCATGCCGCCGACGGGCTTAGGATTCTATCGCCGGGGACCACTGTTTCAATGCCTTTCAGATAGGTCAGGGGTTGAGACTGGCCACCTCGACCCAGCATGGCGTAAAGCTGCACCAAATCGATCAGAGTGACGCCGACGCCGCCAAGGGCAACAGCCAGCCCCGGCTGGTCACCGGGTAGGGAGGGTGAAGCACCGGATTTGCGCAACGCAGCCATCAGGTGGGCCGGGCCGATATCGTCCATGAGCAGTACCACAGGGATATTGAGCGATTGGCGCAGGGCTTCTGCCACGGGGATTTCGCCCCGGAACTCTCCATCGAAATTCTGCGGGGCGTAACCGCCGAAGCTGACGGGTCTGTCGTTGATCAGGGTTTGAGGATGCGTGAGTCCACGATCAAACGAGAGACCGTAGACCAGCGGTTTGAGAGTTGATCCCGGAGAGCGCAGGGCGCGGGTCATGTCGACAAAGCCCTGACGTGCATCGCCCGTACCGTAGGTGGCTGATCCAACGGATGCAAGAATTTCCCCGCTGCTGTGGTCGCCTACAAGGATGGCGATTGAAACATCCTCGGGCAGGCTGTGCAGAGCTTTTCGGGCGAGGGCCTCAAGGCTTCGCTGGAGGTCCTTTTGAAGTGTCAGGTGATGCCGTAGGCGCACTGGATCCCGGGCCAGCGCATGGTCTGTCAGATGCGGGGCTAAGATGGGAAAGGGGCGGCGGGCATAGGGGACGGGTTCGGAATAAGCGGCACTCGCGTGCTCTTTCGAGAGGGTACCGTTGCGTGCCATGCGCGTCAGTACTCTGTTGCGCGCGTCGTGGGCCGTTTCTTGGGCTTTGTCGGGCCGTCGCGCTTCGGGCGCTTGGGGTAGGGCTACAAGCAGGGCTGCTTCGGCGGCGGTTAGGCGCCTTGGTTCTTTGCCGAACCAGGCCAGGGTAGCGGCACGCACCCCTTCAAGATTCCCACCATAGGGCGCGCGTGCCAGGTAGAGCGACAGGACCTGGTCCTTGGTCAGAACGCGCTCCAGTGCCAGTGCCACACGCATCTGGCGCAGTTTGCCTTTCAGGCGCCCTGTCCCGCTGTCCTCAAGCAACCGGGCGACCTGCATCGTCAGGGTTGAGCCGCCTGAAACGACTTCCCCATACCGTACGGCCTGACCGACTGCACGCAGCATGGCCCATGGATCGACCCCGCCGTGGCGATGGAACCGCTTATCCTCATAGGAGATCAACATGTCCAGGTATCGCGGGTCGACCGCGTCTAGCGAGACAGGCAAACGCCACCGCCCATCCTCTACCGTGTAAAGCCGCAGCAGTTGACCATCCCGGTCGAGCATTTCGACCGAGCTTTCCGATAGAAGCACCGGTAGCTGGGTGGCCCCGATCCAGCGGTCTGCCACGTCGCGCGTCAGCGCGAAAGTGAAAAGAACCGCCGCGACGGTCATACATATTCGGTGCCAGCGCACGGCTTTGCCCCCTTTAATCAGGGCGTCACGCGCATCCGGCCCGTGGCCGTGATTGCGCGGTATTGTGGGCGGTACATGTCTTCAACGGAGGCTGCCGGGTGGTGATATTCTCCCGGTGACACGGCGCGAACGATGTAAGCCAGGTCAAACGGCCGGTCGTTGCGCCAGTCTACCGCTGCAATGAACCGGTCAGCGCGGAACTCAGAATGGTTGGGATAGGCCGTGTCGAGCCAGTCGAGAGACCTTATATCGCCCCCCTGCAACAGGCTGGGGTTGTCGATCTCAAGACCCGCAGGCAGCGGATCGTTGATCATCAGGCGCGCCTCTCCACCTTCGAAGGGTTGAACCGTCAGGATAACGACAAGCCGTGTGCCGGTTTCTACCGATGACAGATCCACCTGCGCCCCGTCCATGTCGTAATAGGTCCGGGTGATGGCATAGCCGTAGCCGCTCGCATCCGGGGCAACCTGTGGCACGCCAAGGGTGGTCAGGGTGACGTCAACGGGCACGTTGCCAGTATTGGCGATTTGCTGGGGCGTATAGGTTTGTGCCTCCACCATCTCGACCAGCGGGCCCTCCAGCGATTCACCATTGAGTGTCAGCCCCGTAAGCGAGGGGTCACTGATCATCGCATTGGCCGCCAGAAGCGTCCACACTTGTTCCTGTGTCGACATATGTGGCCCCGCCTGGCTGAGGCGGTTGGTCAGCGCGTCGGTATCCACAACGTTGCTGCCGGCCTCCACCGCCAGTGTTAGCACGGCGGCGCGGTCCCGCAGGCGCGTGCCATAGTCGGCGCGCCAGATATGGGCCTCTTCACTGTTGTCCCCATTGATGCGGGCCATGGCCATGGCGAACATCCGGTCCGCCCGGGTCTGATCTCCGTAGGATGCAAGCGCCGCGCCAAGTTGGACCAAGGCCATGGGCGTGGAGAAGGCGGAAGCCTTCACATCCGCAAAATAGCGCAGGTCGCCCATTCGTGCCGCGCCTTCACGCGCCAGAACCATGAGCGCATAGGCAATATCCTCACCCCCCTCATCGAAGTCGGGCGCATAGTTCAGACGGTTGCGCAGGTTGTCCATCGACAGGGTAAAAGCCTCACGCGGAACTGCATAGCCCTTGGCCTGAGCGCGCGAAAGGAAATCGGTGACATAGGCGTCCAGCCAGAAGTCGCCGTAGTCGGCATACCAGAGCCCGAAGCCGCCATTGCTGGCCTGACGGGATAGGACCAGCTGGACCGCCTCATCAATGCGCTTGCGGATCTCCTCATCCGCAGCAAGGCCAAGCGCGCTGGCCACATCTCCGTAATAGAGAAGCGGCAGGGCGCGGGATGTTACCTGTTCGGTGCATCCATAGGGGTAACGGTCAAGCGCGGTCAGCAGACCGGGGGCGTTCAGCTTGGCCAAAGGCCCTGCGGAAATGATCGCGCTGCCGGTGCCGGGGCGCAGATCGGCAAAGACATTGTCGTCCAGCGTGAACGTGTCCCCCGAGCCGAGTGAGAACCGCCGTGTCACGGCAACCTCGGGATCATTGGACCGCACACCCAGTTTGAGCGATTTGACCAGTTGCTTGCCATCCGGTGTGGTCAGCGCCACCCGGATCGCATGATCGCCCACCTCACCTGCCGTGAAGGGCAGGTCGAGGACGGTTTTCTGTTGTTCGGCCAGATCAAGACCGGACGGCACCTGTCCGGCAAAGGTCAGACCCTGTGTACTGACATCCAGACCGACGCGACCGGTGGGGCCTTCGGTGTGGACCACCTCCAACAGCAGGCGGCTTTCGTCACCCGGCGCAAGGAAGCGCGGCAGAGAGGCTGTGACCACCACCGGATCACGCACCAGTACGTCACGCTCTGCCTGTCCAACAGAGGTGTCGGACCAGGCAATCGCCATCAGCCGCACGGTGCCATTGAAATCGGGAATATCGAAACTGGCCGCGGCCCGGCCATCTGGCCCTACCGAGATAGGCCCAGTGAAATAGGCCACCAATTCTTCCTGCGGCGGCGGACTGTCGAATTGCCCGCCACGGCCCGCATCCCCGCCAGAACGCACCTGCCCCTGTGCGCCATTCATACCGTCGATCAGCCGACCATAGAGGTCACGGATTTCGATGCCAAGGCGGCGCTGACCGAAGTAATGTCCGGAGGGATCTGGGCTTTCAAAGCTGGTGAGGTTGAGAATGCCCACATCGACGGCGGCCAGCGTGACATAGCCGGTCTGACCCTCTGCCAGACCATCCACTGTAACGGATACATCCAGCGGGCTGCGCGGATCGGAGGCCTCTGGCGCGTCGATGGAGACGGAGAGCTGCCGCGCGCCGGGGTCGATTTTGGCATAGGACAGACCAAGCGAACGGGCCGGGTTCTGGCCCTGTGCCACATCCATGGGCCGGATCACCTGTGCGGTGACATAAGCGCCAGCCCCCCAGTCATCCGTCACGTCCAACGGGATCATGTTGTCGCCCTCGGAGACTTGCACCGCTTTCATGTCGATCAACCGGTTGGACATCACCGTGATCAGCGCGGTTCCGGCATAGCGTGGGACGATCCTCAGCTGCGCCGTATCCCCGCTGCGATAACCGGGTTTGTCGAGCGACAGCTCAAGCGTGTCCGGTGTCGTCGTGGCATCGGCAGGCGCATACCACCCGGCGTAGAAATCCGTTGAGGAGGCAACATATGTGCCGTCTGTCCGTTCCACGACCAGCTCGTAACGGCCCCACTCTACAGGGGCGGACACCGTAACGGAATCCGCGCCAAGCGTTGCCTCACCCGTCTCGACCCGCGTGCGGGTGGTGATGGGTTCCCACTTCCAGCTGCCGTATTCCTGGTACCACTGATAGCGTGTCTGAATACGGTTCATGGTCCATTTCACGGCCATGTTGGTTTTCGCCAGATTGGAATCAATCGCGATGACCTCGAATTGCGCCTCGGTGCCTTCCGACACTACGCCATCAAAGGCAGGCTTTATGCCGATCATGGGGCCGGCAGGGGCGAGGATGCGGGTGATGTCACGTTCGACCGGACGGCCGGAGCCTTCCTGCACGTTCATCACGATCTGCGCCATGTAGGGCCGGTCCGTACTTGGGGCATCCGGGATCGGAACATCGGCAATCAGGGTGCCGTCCGCGCCCGTTTTGCCGCCCTCGATATAGTCGCTGCGCGGTGAGACGCGTTCGTCGTAAAGCCCGAATTCGTAGCCGGGGAAATCCTCCAGCTCGCGGACAGGGCGGATGCGTACCGTGCCATCTGCCCGCAGGCCAGAGCCGGGTGCGCCGAAGAGATAGCGCGCTTCAACCGTCACAGGCGGTGTATCGCCGGGGCGGATCGGGGCGTCGGGCAGGCTGAGGTCGAAATCAATCCGCTCTGGAAGGAAGTCTTCGACCAGCACTTTTTGGCTGGCCAGCACTGGTGCGTCCGGGTCGGCCTTGATGTCCAGCGTCCAGGACCCGCGCGGGGCAGAACCCGCCACGGGCATCTCGAACACATGGCCACCGCTGCTATCCTCGGCGGACAGGTGGCGGGAATACTCCACCCCATCGGGCCGCCGCAGGATTGCCGTAAGGGGCAGGCCTGAGATCGCATCGGCAGTTACGTCGCGGGCAAGGGCGGTGGCATAAATCACCTCACCCGCGCGATAGGCGCCGCGATCGGTGGCGAGGAACACGTCAACCGGCGGGGCGGCGGGCCGCCCTTCAACTCCACGGTCGGACAGGTCGAAGGCGGGATCGGTCAGGGACAGGAAGGCCAGGTCGGTCTCGCCAAGTTCAGCCAGAACCATTTCGGGCGCGGACCCGCCCGTGCCGCGCACAAGGCCCGCTTCGAAGACAGCATGGCCCATGGCATCGGTCGTCATCCGCCCCAGTTCCCGGTTGCTTTTCGACAGAAGGGTCAGTTCAACACCTTCAACCGCTGTGGCATTGCCAAGCGCCTTGACGAACACGTGCAACCCGTCGGCGCCTTTGAGTGTGGTCAGGCCCAGATCGGACAGGACAAACCACTGGGTCGCACCGGTATCATCGTACAGTTCAACGCCGGGAACACGGGCTGTCAGGCTGTAGATGCCCGGTGGCTGATCCGAAAGAGTATCGCCCAGGGGCAGACGGGTTGTCATGGTCTGGTTGAGACTGTTTTGTACCTCGCCTATGCCGGTCCAGACCTCCTCGGCCAGTTGGTCGCCTGCATATTCGATATCGTAATATTGCAGGGGTCGACCGAAGTAATCCTCCTGTATCGTGCGCAGCAGATTGCGGTCACTGACACGGAGCAGGGTCAGGTTGACCTCATCCAAGTTGACGGTTTCAACAGGCAGGGCTGCATCGGCAGATTTGGGCAATACATAGGCCCGGCCTGGGAAGCTGATGGTTGGGCTGCGGTCGCGGATATAGGCGGTGATCTCAACATCCTTGATCAGTGTCTCACCACTGGCCGCAGGAAGGCCGCGCCGGAAGGTGACGGTGTAGCGCTCCCCATGCTGCACGCCGTCAATACAAAGCTGACGGCCATCGGGTTCGACGACCATGCCCGCGCTAGGCAGTTGGACGAAGGGGGTATAGTCGGTGCCTGCCTTGATCAGGGGTTCCGAGAACTCGGCACAGATACGCGGGGCGGGGCTTTCATTGTCGGACCGGTTGTTGGTGATGCGGAAGCCATACTTGGCCACGGCGCTTTCGAGGGCTGAAACCACATCGGCGCGCGGTTGGATCCCCTCGGCCAGCCGTAGGGCGCTGACCATGTCGCGACCGCGCCCCAGACGTTCAAGCGCCGGGGCCATTTCCATCAGCGCAGTCACGCGCATCGCATCGTTCGGCGCGCGCAGATAGGCATTGGCCGCCGCCTCGAACGCCTGCTTACCATAGCGCTGTTCCTCGGAACCGTTGTTGGTCTTGATCAGCATCGACAGACGCGCGTATTCCGACCATTGATCCGCAGCATCCGACCGGGCGACGATCGCGCCGGTCCACCGCATCGCATTCAGGTAATCCTCCTGTGCAATCTCGTTTTGGGCAGCTTGCAGCATAGTCTCCACTGCCCATTGCCCCCCTGGATGGCGCGATCCGATGTCTAGTGCGAGGCCTCGAACGGCCTTGAAATCGTTTTCCCCAAGAAAACCGAGTTCACCGGTACGGGTCTCGGCCTCGGCCAGAACGATGGGGTCGGTGGCAAAAACCTCGGCCGAGGTGGCCCCCTCGAAGGCTACAGTTTCCTGTACCTCGGACTTCAGAAAACAGGCGTTCTTGCTTCCGTTGAAAGTGTACGCCTTACAGGTTTCATTGGCAAAACATGCGTTGCGACAGGCTGTGATGGTCGTGTCAAAAAGAGAACCTAAGTCAGCGCCGTAGAAATCTGTATCTGGTGTCACCACCTGGCGCTTGTCGGGAACGGCGGATTGAGCCACGGCTTGTGTTGTAAAAAGAATAACGAAAACAATTGAATAAATCCGACGGAGCATGGTGACCTCCCAGTTACGCGACTTCATGGTGACATGATGCGCTGTCTGAAACAACGATTCCCATCAGTCAGGGCCACCGCTTTAATTGCGGTTAATGAGTTCTTCACCAAGGGTGCGCTATCAGTTTCCCGAGTAGGTTTCGCGGCGGAGAGCGTTCATGACCTTAGCCAACAAGCTCGCGGAAGAGCGGCGCGCGCGGTTGGCCGCAGAGCGGCTGTTGGGGCAGAAACAGGCCGAACTGCAGGCCGCAAACCGAAAATTGGGCAAGCACGCGCTCGCCCTGTCTGAGGAAATCCATGAAACACGGGCCGTGGTGCGCACGGTACGGGATGAGAATGCGCGCGTGAAGTCCGACCTGAACGTGGCGCAGGAGAAGATCGAGCAGGCAGAACGCCGGCTTTGGCATTCTATCAACACGATCGAGGATGGATTTGCAGTCTTTGACTCCGACAGCAAGATGATCACCGCCAACAGTGCGTGGCTCTCTGCTTTTGACGAGCTTGAGGCAGTGCAACCGGGCATCAGCTATTTCGAAATCCTTCAATTTGCCACCGAAGAGGGGCTAGTTGACGTGGGCGATGCCACACCGGCTGCTTGGCGTAAGCGTATGCTTGACCGTTGGCAAAGCCCTGCTCCAGAGCCTGTAGTGGTACGGCTGTGGAATGATGAATACATCAAGTTGATCGACCAGCGCGGATCAGGCGGTGATGTGGTTTGCCTTGCCCTTAGGATTACCGACAGTGTGCGCTACGAAAAAAAACTGGAAGCGGCGCGCGTTCTTGCCGAGGCAGCGAATGAGGCGAAAACGTCATTTCTTGCCAATATGAGCCATGAAATCCGGACCCCGATGAATGGTATTGTAGGGATGGCTGATCTGCTGATTGACATGGATATGAGTGAGGAACAGCAGCTTTACGCAGATACCATTAAAAGCTCGGGCGAGGCGTTGCTGGTGATCATCAATGACGTACTGGACTTCTCGAAAATTGAAGCAGGGAAGCTGGTGCTAATCGAAGAAGAGTTTGATCTGGAGCGATGTACGCACGAGCTGATCACACTGATGCAGACCAATGCCTGCGAAAAGGGTATAGATCTGATTGTTGATTTTGACCTCTTTGTGCCGCGTTGTTACATCGGTGATCCGGGGCGCATCAGGCAGGTGTTGACCAATCTTCTGGGCAATGCTGTGAAGTTCACCGAGAAGGGCCATGTGATTTTGAGGGTCACCGGTACGCCTTCGCCGGAAGGGAATGGCACCGACCTACACATCAGCATTGAGGATACCGGAATCGGGATTCCGGCCGAAAAGGTTCGTCATATCTTCGGCGAATTCAATCAGGTGGAAAACGCCCATAACCGCAAGTTTGAAGGCACTGGTCTTGGCCTTGCCATTTCTCAGCGGCTTGTCGAGTTGATGGGTGGCAAGGTCTGGGTTGAGTCGGACGAGGGACAGGGTTCTACCTTTGGGTTTTCGATCACCCTGCCGGCGGTCGATGCGTTTGATATAGAAACGCTAAAGACGCCGGAGGGCCTGAACACCGTGTTGGTCGTGCACAGCCACCGGATCAATCGCGCTATTCTGAAGCGCCAGTTGGAGGCGATGAAACTCAATGTGCGCGCAGTGGAAAGTGCTGCCGTGGCCCTGGCGATGGACCGAACCGGGATCGACCTGATCCTGACGGAGTATACCATGCCCAAGATGGACGGGTTCGAGCTGACTGAGGCTTTGTTCGAGGCAAGCGATCTGACGCCTGTCATGGTGATGAGCCCAAGCCCCTCTAAAACTGTGACCGAACCGGCACACAAGCATGTTGCCACTGTTCTGTCATGGCCATTGCAGCGCGAAGGGTTGCTCAGTGCGTTGCAGGACTGTGCTGACCGGTTTGATCCGCGCGTTGTGCAGCCCGAAACTGAAAAAGCGCCTGAACCTGAAACCAAACCAGAGCAGGCCTCACCTCCGGTGGATGTTTTGGACGACATTCAGGTTGAACCTTTGCCGTCAGAGGCTGTTACGGCCCTGGTGTCCTTTGCAAGCAAACGGGCTGCTCCACTAGCTGTGCCGCGCCAGATGCGGGTGCTGGCTGCGGATGACAACAAGACAAACAGGCTGGTCTTTTCAAAGATGGTCAAGGCGTTGGATATTGATCTGCAGTTTGCGACCAATGGGGTCGAAGCGGTGTCACTTTACGAAAACTTCCAGCCTGATGTGGTATTTATGGACATATCCATGCCTGAGATGGACGGCAAAGAAGCTACAAGGCGGATACGCGTTGCACAGATCCGTTCCGGTCGCCAAGTGCCCATGATCGCCATGACAGCTCACGCTATGGATGGCGACAGGGAGGATATTCTGGCGGCTGGGCTAGATGTGTTTTTGACCAAGCCATTAAAAAAGGACCTGATCGTGGAACAGATCACTGAAGCCTGCCCGCCGGAGGCCCGCCATCCCCATCCCGACGTTGCCGTAGGACAAAGTTAGGCCCAAAAAATCTAAACGGTGAAAGATCCTGAAAGATTGCCGTGATTTAGCTGCGAACCAGCTTTTCGTATCCTTTTGCAATATCGCGGGCCATTGCGCCAACTTCGAAATTGTAATCCCCGATCTGGCCGACCGGTGTCACCTCTGCCGCGGTCCCAGTGAGCCAGCATTGCTGAAAACCTTCAAGTTCGTTAGGCATGATGTGGCGTTCATGCACCTTGACCTGATTGTCTTTCAGCATCCCAATCACGGCTTGGCGTGTCAGTCCATTCAGGAAGCAATCTGGCTTGGGCGTGTGTACCTCACCATCCTTGACGAAGAAGATATTAGCCCCTGTCGCCTCGGCCACGTAGCCGCGATAGTCGAACATCATCGCATCTGAACAGCCCTTCGCCTCGGCCTCGTGCTTGCTGAGCGTGCAGATCATGTAAAGACCGGCCGCCTTGGCATGACAGGGAATGGTTTCTGGGCTCGGACGTTTCCACTTGGAAATATCCAGCTTGGCGCCCTTCATCTTGGCATCGCCATAATAGGCGCCCCATTCCCACGCGGCGATCGCAACGCGGACCGGATTGCGGGCGCTGGCGACACCCATATCCTCTCCAGCACCTCGCCAAGCCACGGCACGAACATAGGCATCTTCTAGACCGTTCGTGGTAAGAACCTGCGTCTTAGCCGTTTCCAGTTCGTCAACCGAGTAGGGTAACTCAAAATCCAGCTCACCTGCGGAGAAATGAAGCCTCTCGGAATGTTCGCGGCTCTTGAAAATCTTGCCGTTGTAGGCCCGCTCCCCCTCAAACACGGAACTGGCGTAATGCATGGCATGGGTTAGAATATGTACATTGGCATCCCTCCAATCGATCATCTGGCCATCCATCCAAATGGAGCCATCACGTTCGTCATATCCAGCCATCTTAACTCTCCTCCAAACAAGAGCTTTTCATTTGTTGCGCAAATTTGGGCCGTTCCGGACATAAAATTACGCGAAATTCGCGATTCGCTACCAGTTTGATATTGGAATGTCAACAAAGCTGACATAATATGATCCATAACGGGAAAAACAGTGATCGGATCTAGGGATGGGAGAGGTTCAGACAGACGATGCTCTTGCATATCTGAGTGACGAACAGGTGCGGAAGGGGATCGAGGCGATGTTCTTTGCCTATCGTGGTTTCACGGCTGATCCCGACCGGATCCTTGCGACCCTAGCCTATGGGCGCGCACACCACAGGGCAATCCACTTCATTGCCAGAAGTCCCGGCACAACAGTCAATAACCTTCTTGGCATACTTGGTGTCACAAAGCAGTCGCTCAACCGTGTCCTGCGTACTTTGGTTGAGGATGGTCTTGTCGAAAGCCGTGTGGGGGAGTTCGACAAGAGAGAGCGCAACCTCCGCCTGACAGAAGCCGGCGCCCGGCTTGAGCAAGAGCTGAGCGATACGCAAAGAGCCCGCGTGCGCGCGGCCTATCGTGCCGCGGGGCTGGAGGCGGTGTTGGGGTTTCGTACAGTGCTTGAAGCAATGATGGAACCGGAGTTGCGGCGCAAGTATTCTGCGATTCAGGAGCATGATAATGATTGACCCCGAACCGCATCTTCTGATCGTCGACGACGATGAGCGCATCCGTGAGCTTTTACGAAAGTTTCTGATGCGCAATGGTTTTCTGGTTTCGGCGGCCCGAGATGCAGTCCATGCGCGCAAAATCCTCGCCGGTCTAGAGTTCGACCTGATCGTGCTAGATGTGATGATGCCAGGCGAGGATGGTGTCGCGCTGACAGCGGCATTGCGCGAGACTATCGCGACCCCCATCCTGTTGTTGACCGCGAAAAGCGAGACTGAAGATCGCATAAAGGGACTGGAAGCGGGCGCGGATGATTATCTGGCCAAACCGTTCGAGCCCAAGGAATTGCTGCTGCGGATTAATGCTATCTTGCGACGCATGCCCGTGAGTGAACCCGAGGCGATTGCGCCCAAAGTGCTGCACATGGGCCAAGTTCGGTTTGATATCGAACGCTCCGAGCTCAAGAATGCTGATACATCTGTACGACTGACCGCAACCGAAGTGCAGCTTATGCGCATATTCGCAGAACATCTGCGCCAACCCGTCAGCCGCGCCAAGCTGGTCGAAGAGCTTGGCCGCGACAAAGGGCAGGCGCAGGAGCGCGCTGTGGACGTGCAGATCACCCGCCTGCGCCGCAAGATTGAGGCGGACCCTAAACAGCCCCGTTACCTACAGACTGTCCGGGGTGAGGGGTATATGCTCGCCCCCGATTAAAGCATGCGCTTCGCGGGCGATTCCGGTCCATCCAAGGCAAGGTCGGTCTGGACATTTCCTACCGCAGGTGCTTTGCCTTCACAGTCGCCATTTGCCTGGAGGAAGTAACATGCTCGACACGACTACGAATCTGAAATCCCTGCTCAATGATCCAAGCCTTTTGGTGGAACAATCCTACGTCAATGGCGAATGGATCGACGGGGATGATGGCTCTACGTTTGTAGTAAACAATCCGGCAAGAGGCGACGTGATCGCCAACGTGGCAGACCTGAGTTGCGCTCAGGTCACCGATGCAATCGCGGCGGCGAAGACCGCTCAGAAAGAGTGGGCTGCGTGGACGGGCAAAGAGCGCGCTGTGGTCCTGCGCAAGTGGTTTGACCTGATGATCGAAAACGCTGAGGACTTGGCGGTAATCCTGACCGCGGAGCAGGGCAAGCCTCTGGTCGAAGCGCGTGGTGAGGTCGTTTATGGCGCGTCCTTCATCGAATTCTTCGCCGAAGAGGCCAAGCGCGTCTATGGCGAAACCATCCCTGGACACCAGCGTGACAAGCGCATCACCGTGATCAAGCAGCCCATTGGTGTTGTAGCTTCGATTACGCCTTGGAACTTCCCGAACGCCATGATCACGCGTAAGGCGGCCCCAGCTCTTGCAGCCGGATGCAGCTTTGTCGGTCGTCCGGCAAAGGAAACGCCGCTGTCTGCCACGGTCATGGGTGTTCTGGCAGAACGAGCCGGCATTCCAAAGGGCGTGTTCAACATCGTCACCTCGGCCCGAGCCTCGGAAATCGGCAAGGAATTTTGTGAAAACCCTGCAATCCGCAAGCTGACATTCACCGGCTCGACCGAGGTTGGCCGTATCCTTCTGCGCCAGGCTGCCGATCAGGTGCTGAAATGTTCCATGGAGCTGGGTGGTAATGCGCCGTTCATCGTGTTTGATGATGCAGATATTGATGCGGCCGTTGAAGGCGCCATCGTCTGCAAGTTCCGCAACAACGGCCAGACCTGCGTTTGCGCGAACCGGATCTACGTTCAGGCCGGTGTCTATGACGAATTCGCTGAAAAGCTACAAAAGGCTGTCGCGAACCTTAAGATCGGGGACGGCTTGGAAGAGGGCACCACGCTTGGTCCGCTGATCAATGGCGACGCGATCGATAAGGTGCAGGAACACGTGGCCGATGCCACGGCCAAGGGGGCCAGTGTTATGATGGGCGGCGGTCAGCCGATGGAGGGCGTGGGCCACTTCCTGCCGCCGACCATTTTGACAAATGTCACGCAGGACATGATGGTCAGCCAGGATGAGACCTTCGGCCCGCTGGCGCCCCTGTTCAAGTTCAACGATGTGGAGGATGTCGTGGAGATGGCCAATGACACGATCTTTGGACTGGCGAGCTATTTTTACGCCCGAGATCTGAGCCGTGTCTACAAGGTGGCTGAGGCGCTTGAATACGGGATGGTCGGGATTAACACCGGCATCATCTCGACCGAGGTTGCGCCCTTCGGCGGCGTCAAGCAATCGGGTCTAGGCCGTGAAGGCAGTCACCACGGGATCGAGGATTTCCTTGAGATGAAATACCTCTGTATGTCGATTTGATCACGGGAGGGAAACCCTCGTAAGATCTGACTGAAATAGATATGTATCCTGAAGGTGCTATACCGCTCGCATGTATTAGGGAAAAGCCTGCCGGCTGCATTATGTGACACCAAACGCAGCAGGGCTTTGTCGTATATAACGACTGTTTTTGTTGATCGCGGCTCGTCTTGTTGGTGTCGTATCCATGCTGGTGGTGTCCTGCATGGATCACATTAAAGCTGATGGGCACGGGGAGTTGTGGCTCGGTACGACCACATCTCTGAAAGCCGCGAGACATTTCATTGCAAGTATGGCTTTGTCGACAGTGATCACATGATCCATATGCTCGAAGAGTCGATGGACGTGCTAGTCTTACTGCACCACATGCTTTGAGGCGCTGAGAAATCGCCTTGGCCTATGCGCGTATGATTACGATCGGACTGTTAAGATCGCTGGTCCAGAAGGCCAGTGAAAGAAGTGGTTCGTCATTGCTTTGCGTGGCATGGCGCACGCCGCTCGTGTGCAGGAAAAACTCCCCCGGTGAGCGCGTGCGCCAAGGTTCCGCCCCGCGTTTCCAGTCCCCTTTTCCACCTATGATCACGTAAGTTTCTACCGCCTTATGGGCATGGGGTGGGTAGAACGCATCAGGGCCCTGAAGGCTCATCCCCATATATATGTCCGGGCAGATTAGGGGGCCGTCCGGTGAAATCAGGTCAATATAGCCGTAGATTCTGCGAAAGGCTGCCATGTCGGGTTCATCCTCGTAATGGGCGTACATGCTATGCCAGCAAAGCTGCCCACTACAGGCCCAGACGGCATCTGCCACGGCCCTGACAGCGGAGCCCTCCGAGCCGGACAGGCGGCAGGCCGCTTCAAGATTGTCTTCAACGAAAGACAGGCTGGCAGGCTCTGGCAGGATCAACTGCCCCGCCCAATCCACGCGCGACATCAGCAATCTGCATTCCTCGCCTGTCTCATCGTCTTGCGTGACGCCTTGTTCGATCAGCTCTTTGACCGCAAACAGCAGATTTTGCATGGATCCCGTCCTGTTTCGTGCTTTCTTCGGGCCAGATTGATCTGTCAAATCGCGAAAATCAAATTTTCCGTATTCGATATATTTCTCAAGCATCCAAATTTTTTACGAAAAAATTTGGGAAGGCACCAAGGATTGACCTAGCGCGTGCGTCCTATGATCGTCATGCGTATGGAACCCACCAATGAAAGCTTGGCCCGGGCGGCAGCCGAGGGCGACGATGATGCTTTTGCCGCACTGCTGGAGCGGCATTATAACGGCATCTTTCGTCTGGCCTTCCGCCTCACGGGGCGACGTGCCGATGCAGAGGACCTGACACAGGATGTCTGCACCGCTCTACCAGCTAAACTTCAAAGCTTTCACGGAGAGGCCCGTATGACTACATGGCTTTGGCGCGTGGTGGTCAATGCCGCCCATGACCGTCGCAGGCGTGCTGCCACCTATGCCAAAAATGCTGAAGGCTGGGGTGAGTGGGAGGTGAACCGTCGGGCCGCGCAGGTCGAAGAGGCTGCGGCCGCCGACTGGTTAACCCAGGCCATGCATGGCCTGCCCGAAGACCTGCGTGATACGCTGGCGCTAGTGCTTGACGACATGACTCATGAAGAGGCTGGGCAGGTTCTGGATGTCTCTGCTGGTACGATCAGCTGGCGCATTTCTGAAGCCAAGAAACGTTTGCGCGCCATGCGCGAGAAAGAGGATCAGGTATGACCGACGAGTTCGAAGACCTGAAAAGCGCCATGAAGGCCGCCACGCCTTCGCCAGATGCCGTAAAGAAAGCGGCGAATCTTGCACTAGCGAAAAAAAGTTTTGCGGATTTCCAAGAAACTCGGGATGGCGTGCGTCCTACCTCTGAACGCCCAAAGTCGGGCTTTTTCAGAGGAGTGAGACAAATGCTGAATGCCCTTTCCAATCGTGGTGCACTGACTGCAAGCACCGCGCTTATTGCTGTGGGTCTGGTCGTTATTACGCCTAAATGGAACCTGCCAGTACCCTTTGCTGAGCCTGAAGTCACGTTGGAGGAGATCCCGGAATCTGGCGTCAGTACACCGGCACGGCAGACGGGTGATGCGTCGCACCAGATTGCCGATTTGCCCATGGCAGAAGCCGTGTCCAGTGACGAAGCTGTGGGCCTTGGCGTACCCCAGATCGAACCCCTACCCTTGCCGGCTGCAACTGGTGTCGCACGGTCCTACCAGAACGGGCTTGAGGAGGCGCAGATCAGACTGCCCATCTTGGCCGAAACAACGACAGAAGCCTTTGCAGATGCTGAATGGAACCCCCTGAAAGTGACGGCCGAAGATCCTGTCTCTACCTTTTCAATTGACGTGGATACGGCGTCTTACGCGATTGTGCGTTCTTCACTTACAAAAGGCCAGCTACCACCTGCAGGCGCAGTTCGTATCGAGGAGATGATCAACTACTTCCCGTATGACTATCCCATGCCAGAGGCCGGTGCGGCCCCGTTCCGTCCAACGATCACGGTGACGGATACGCCCTGGAACCCGGATACACAGCTTCTCCATATCGCCATTCAGGGGGAGGAACCCGCAATCGAGGAGCGTCCTCCGCTCAACCTCGTGTTCCTGATCGACACCTCTGGATCCATGAATGCACCCGACAAGCTGCCCCTGCTCAAGCAGTCCTTTGCGTTAATGCTGTCCGAGCTGTCCAAGACGGATCAGGTGGCTATCGTGACCTATGCAGGCAGCTCGGGCCAGGTGCTTGAGGCAACACCGGGTACTGATCACGCTGCCATCCTTGAAGCGCTTGATCGGTTGTCGACCGGTGGGTCCACGGCGGGTCAGGCCGGATTGCAACAGGCCTATGCAGTTGCCGAGGACATGGCCGAGGAAGGTGAGGTCACGCGGGTAATCCTAGCCACGGACGGTGATTTCAACGTCGGCCTCAGCGATCCAGATGCCCTGGACGATTTCATTGCCCGTAAACGTGACAGTGGGACCTACCTGTCCGTTATGGGGTTCGGGCGTGGCAATCTTGATGATGCGACAATGCAGGCGCTGGCCCAGAACGGCAATGGGCAGGCAGCCTATATCGACACGCTCAGTGAGGCGCAAAAGGTTCTGGTTGACCAGTTCACCAGTGCACTTTTCCCGATTGCCAATGACGTGAAGGTTCAGGTGGAATTCAATCCGGCCCAGATCGCTGAATATCGTTTGATCGGGTACGAGACCCGCGCGCTCAACCGTGAGAATTTCAAGAACGATCAGGTCGATGCAGGCGATGTCGGGGTCGGGCATTCTGTTACGGCACTCTACGAGATCACTCCAGTTGGCTCGCCCGCCTTGCTGACTGACCCGCTCCGCTATGGCGATGCACAGGCTACAGCAACGCAGAGCGAAGAGATCGGGTTCTTCAAGTTACGTTACAAGGCCCCGGGCGAGACTGAGAGCCAGTTGGTAGAAATGCCCATCACTGAGGCGGGTGATGTCAGCACCGATATGCGTTTTGCCATAGCGATTGCGGGTTTTGGTCAGATTTTAACCAATAGCCCCTATCTGGGAGAGTGGCATTTTGATCAGGCGATTGACCTAGCCAACGGGGCGCGTGGCGATGACCCGTTCGGTTACCGTTCGGAAGCGGTGCGCCTGATGCGTCTTGCTCAAAGCCTTGATCGCAACTGAGATCGGGGTTTTGTCGAGCGGTGCCTGCCGGGGCTTTGTGCCCCGGCAGTGCTGTTTTGGACAATTTGACCCTTTCTCGAACGGTCTGTCCTATGTGTCAGGACAGGTTGAATGGCTCGGCCCAATGGTGCGAAAATGCTCTGGCGTAGCCCTGCCCAACCTGCCACTGTCTCAGCGAGTATAAGGGAGGGAGGATCGGCAGATGGTCGATCTTCAGGAGGGATTGGTACAGGCCTTTTGGCTCGTCGTCACCCTCGACGGAGAGCTGGCGGAAATTGCGTTAAGGTCCTTGCGCATCACGTTGACCGCCCTGGTCATCGGTTCGCTGATCGCAATGCCTTTGGCAGCATTTCTGGCTGTACGGCGGTTTCGCTATCGCCGGACGGTGATTGCCGTTTTGAATGCGCTGATGGGTTTGCCACCGGTGGTAGTGGGGCTGATTGTTTACGTGCTTTTGTCCCGCTCGGGTCCGTTTGGGGCGCTTGGCCTGCTTTTCACGCCAACTGCGATGATCATTGCGCAGGTTGTCATAATTGTGCCCCTCATTGCCTCCATCGCACATCAATCCATCCGCGATCTGTGGCAGGAATACCATGATCTGCTGATCTCCATGAATGTCACGCAGAGCCAGAAGATCCGCACGATCCTGTGGGACGCCCGCCGTGCACTTCTGACGGCGGCCCTTGCCGGGTTTGGCCGTGGGATCGGAGAGGTAGGGGCCATCATGATCGTAGGCGGTAACATCGATAATGTGACCCGCGTTTTGACGACTGCCATTGCTCTTGAGACTGGTAAGGGAGAGTTTGCACTGGCCCTCGCACTTGGCTTCATCCTGATCGCTCTGGCGCTTGCTGTGAACCTGATGATCCATTGGTTGGGCCAGACAGAGAGGGAGGGCCGCTGGTGACTGAGCTTTTCCCCCTGACCGTAACTGGGGCGATGCACCGGCGCCGGGGCAAAACCCTTGTAGGCCCGGTTGACCTGCGGCTTGACGGCAAAGGCACCTGTGCGGTTCTTGGGCCAAACGGATCGGGCAAGACCACGCTTTTGTCTCTGCTCCACGGCACGGCGCGTCTGAGCCAAGGGGAGGTGACTTGGGCCTGTGATATGCAAACGGCCCGGCACAGCCAGTCCTTTGTGTTCCAAAGGCCGATCATGCTGCGTCGCACGGTTGAGGAGAACATCGCCTATCCGCTTCTGATGCGTGGGTTATCCCGTGAAGAGGCGCGAAAAGCAGCGCGAATCTGGGCCGAGAAGGTGGGCCTTTCAGGCATGCTCGATCGTTCTGCCCCCGCCCTGTCAGGGGGAGAGCAGCAGAAACTTGCCCTTGCACGCGCCCTGATTACGGAACCCGGCTTGCTGTTTCTGGATGAGCCGACTGCTTCTCTCGACGGGCGCGCCACTCGGGAGATCGAGGCGATCCTGGCGGATGCCCGCGCCGGTGGAACGCGGCTGATCCTGTCCACCCATGACATGGGACAGGCGCGGCGGCTTGCGGATCGGGTTGTGTTCCTGTTGCATGGCAAAGTCTTTGAACAAGGCAACTGCGCAAAATTCTTTGACGGACCTGAAACAGCGGAAGCGAGGGCTTTCTTGAAAGGGGATATTGTTGAATGATAGGTAGAATACTCGTCTGGTGTATAGCGTTCATGGTGCCTTGTCTCGTCCATGCTCAGGATAGCTTGCGCCTTGCGGTCACAACGTCCTTTCATAATTCTGGCCTAGCCGAAGTGCTGTTGCCCGAGATCCTGGCTGATATCGACCTGGATGTTCAGCTTCTGGTGGTTGGTACAGGCCAGGCGCTGAAGCTGGGGCAGGCGGGCGATGTGGATGCGATCCTTGTCCATTCACGCGCGGCGGAGGAGGCGTTCGTGGAAGAGGGCTTTGGGACGCACCGCCGGGAAATTATGTATAATGATTTTGTTTTCATCGGTCCGTCCCTCGACCCCGCCGAGATCTCTGCAACCAGGTCGGCTGTGGGCAGTCTGAGAGCTATTGAAAAGTCCAAGGCCATTTTCGTTAGCCGTGGGGATGATAGTGGCACCCACAAGAAGGAAATGAGTCTTTGGTCCGAGGCCGGGTTTATTCCGGAGAGTTTCGACACATGGTACCGCTCGGTCGGGGCCGGTATGGGGGCTGCGCTGAACGCCGCATCGGGCATGAACGGCTATATCCTGGCAGATCGTGCCAGCTGGCTTAACTTCGGTAATAAGGGTGATCTGGCGCTGCTTTTCGCGGGTGATCCCGTGCTTTTTAACCAATATGCCTTCTTGCCGGTCAATGCAGATCGGCATCCCCATGTGAAATCGGACCTGTCTGAAAAGTTGGAGGACTGGCTGACCTCAGGGCGCGCCAAAAGCCTGATCAACGGGTACATGATCGGTGGTGAGACGCTGTTCACTTTCAACGCGGAAACCAGGTGATACATTCGCTTTGATGTGCTTGGCGTCCTACTGGGTGGCATCTCTAAAGAAACTGCACTCTGGGGCACATCCGAATTATTCGTCCAATGATCCGTGAATGGCGAACTGATCCAGATCGGCATCTTGGGGCTGGATAACCCGGTAGGCTTCCCGCACGCCTGCATCCGTTAATTCCCGCGCAACCGTCAGCAGAGTGTTGGGGTCGTGATCTTCACAAAGCTCTGCCATCTGGGCGATTTCTTCGCGCGCGACGGGCAGGGCCTGATCGACTGAAGGTGCTCCATAATAGGTCACGAAATGATGGGCCAAAAGCTGGGCCAGGGTATCCAGTTCAGACGCCTCCGCTTGTGTGATCGCGACAAATGTTGCACGACCTCCGGTTTCCAGACCAAGCCATCCATTGGCGAAAGCCTGCCGTGCCTTGCCGGTCAGGTCGGCTTCGGTCCAGTCAGAAAACTCGAACCCGCCCGAGATGCACCATTCGCCGGTACGGGCTGGGTTGGCAAAAACACGTTGGTCGCTTTCATCGAAATGGATCGCACGAGCTAGTTTCATGCATCATCCTCCAAAAGAGTGGTCAGGGGCACCAAATGCGTGGTGTCCGCGTTATCACGAAGCAGCATGCCAAAATCCTCGTCTACGCCTAGGAAAGTGCCCAATAGCGCGCCTTGTGTAGTTTCTTCGCCCATACCGTGAACCAGTGCGCGCCAGTCGGTATGCAACACCCGTGTCCCCTGATCTTCCCACTTGGTGACCCAGTTGAGTGTATGGCGGGCCCAAGCCTCAAGCAGCATGGGCGGCGCAACATCTGCGCAGCCCTCTGAGTAGAGGCAGGTGAGATCGGGGGTATGTCCGGGATCATCGCTGTCCGGTAGAAGCGGCAGGGTGAAGCCCACGACAAGCCAGTCCGGAACTTTTTTGGGGTCGGCTGTAGAGGACACCGCCGACAATCGCCCGCAGGAGGCCCCGTTGACGCGTATGCCGCCATCCCATTCGAGGTGCACGGCAACCTCCGGTGGAGCAAGGGCGCCTAGGGCATTCTGAAACCCAAGACCGCACAGGGGCAGCATGGTCATCGCATGTGTTAGTGGAACTTCGGGGGCAAAGACCAGCGCAGCTTCCATCCTGGATGGGCCCAGAACATAGGCAACGAACCCCGCATCACAGCCAATGGTAGCCTTGCGTACCGCGTGATTCAAAGCATCACTGGTCACTTCCTCCCCCCATAAGAGGGGAGGGAAGGTAATATCTTCTGCCCGTAGATCGGTCATGCCATTCCCTGTGCTACAATATCAGCGGCGACCTTCTGGAATACCTGTGCCTGCGGTGCATCAGGCTGACTGACTGCAATTGGGGCGCCCCCATCAGCGGCAAGCCTGATTTGCAAATCCAGAGGTACCTCAGCCAGAAGTGGCACACCCAGTTTCTCTGCCTCGGCCGCAACACCGCCATGACCGAACACATGTTCCTCATGCCCGCAGTTGGAGCAGATATGCGTGCTCATGTTCTCGATCATCCCGATGATCGGTACTTTCAGTTGCTGGAACATATCAATGCCCTTGCGCGCATCCAGAAGTGCCACATCCTGTGGGGTCGATACGATGATCGCACCATCAACCTGCGCCTTTTGGCTCAGCGTCATCTGTACGTCACCCGTGCCGGGTGGCAAGTCAACCAATAGCACGTCTAGTGCGCCCCACTGGACCTGCATCATCATTTGCTGCAGCGCCCCCATCAGCATGGGGCCGCGCCAGACAACGGCTTGATCCTCATTGGTCATCAATCCGATGGACATCATCGTTACACCATGGTTGCGCATCGGCAGGATGGTTTTTCCATCGGGCGAAGCAGGCCGCCCCGAGACACCAAGCATCCGTGGCTGTGAGGGCCCATAGACATCGGCATCAAGCAGGCCAACACGCCGCCCCTGCTGTGCGAGCGCACAGGCTAGGTTGGCCGACACGGTCGACTTGCCAACGCCACCCTTACCGGAAGCAATTGCGACGATTCGGTCAACGCCAGGGATCTTCTCGGGGCCCGCAGGTTGTGCTGGGCGGCTTGGCTTGAGATCGGGGGGTGGCGCCTTCTCGGAATGTCCCGTCAGCACGATCGAAATAGCACTTACCCCATCAAGGGCCTTGAGCGCCGCTTCGGCGCCGTCTTTGACTTTCTCGTATTCTGCGGCATGTGCGGGCGGGATTTCCATCACAAACCGCACTGAGCCCGTATCATCCACATTCAACGCCCGCATCACTCCGCTGGCTACGATATCGGTGCCGGCAATCGGGTCTTTGACACCTTTCAAAACGTCTAGAACGGCTTCTCTGCTCGCTGCCATGGGTTAGTCCTGCCCCGCGATCTGGCCGGTGACCTCATGGGTCATATCAAGCTCGTCAATGGTGATAACCGCCTTGACAGCATAGGTTTTCCCCTCACCCCCAGCATTGCGCAACGCATCCTCAATTGCCTGTTGAGAGGTCACTCCGACCTGTTTGAGAAACTTTCGCATCGACATGTTGAAATCGTCGCTCATTTTGGGCTCCCTTCGTGAAAGATTGACGAGAGGTGGGGCTGGGGCCTAGGCTTTAGTCTATGACCCGCCCCACGCTTGCTCTCGTACTGTTTGTTTTCATACTCGCGCCGCTGACCGCCCGGGCAGATGATCGTCTGGTTAGGCTTTACGCACCGGAGGGGTTGATAGAGACGGGTCTGGTCAAGTTTTTCACGCCGCGCTTCTCGTTGAAAACACAGGTGAAGGTGGAACTGATGGACGATCCCGCCGGGGCGGACGTTATTTTTGGCGATACCGGGCGTGCTGTTTTTGAAGGTGTGGGACAGGTGTGGCACGTAGATGTCTTTAGTGTGGGGCACCCAGGCACGGAAAAGCTGGTCGCATGGCTGACCTCCGACGTAGGCAAGCGCACGATATTCGGCTTTGCGCCTCAGGGTGCCGCGCTCTTTTCTTCGGCGTCCGAAGTTCAGGTTGAGGTTGTCACGATTGCGCAGAGCGGTGATGCCCTGATCGGTCATCAAGTATCTCTGGCCAAATGCACTCGTTGTCACGCGGTTGACGAGCAAACCCGAATGTCTGGCATCGGCTCTACCCCTAGTTTTGGTGTTCTGCGCAGCTTGCCGGATTGGGAAGAACGGTTTTCCGCCTTCTACGTCCTGAACCCGCACCCCTCGTTCACGCAAATCGACGGCCTGACCGAGCCCTTCCCTGAGGACCGCCCGTCGCCCATTGCCCCGATCGAACTGACGGTCGAAGAAGTGGAGGCGGTGCTGGCCTATGTGAAGGCCATGGCTAGTGCCGATCTGGGTCAAGCCCTGCAACATCAGTGATCGCGCCGCTTACTGAAATAGTCATCAGTCGTGCGCGGTCGCGGGCGCTCGCCGCCTGAGAAAGGGTTGTTATCGGCGTGGAATTGCGCGTTTACGCGGCAATCATCGCACATCTGGATCATGCGCAGCTTGTCAGGATCTGCGAACATCGTATGCCCTGTCAGCTTCTCGGTGATCCTTTCAATCGCAGACTTTGATCCGAATAGTGCACCGCACTCCACGCAGGCAAACGGCTCTTCCTCGTTCAGGATTTCCTGCGAATAGACCGTGTCGGTCAGATTAAGGCGGGGCTCGTAGGTAATCGCATCCTCAGGGCAGATGTTGGAGCACAAGCCACACTGAAGGCAGGCGTCTTCCTGGAACCGCAACTGTGGCTTGTCTGGGTTGTCCCCAAGCGCTCCGGAGGGGCAAAGCGAGACGCAGGATAGGCACAGTGTACAAGCATCAGTGTTTACCAGAACAGCCCCATAGGGTGCGCCCTGTGGCAGTGGTAGGCTTTCCGTCTCAGGGTGCAGCGCTTTGGCGGCCTGACGGGTTACCTGCCGCCGCGTGCCCATAGGGCGCACGGGGGTTTCAACGGGGTCAGGGGCGGTTTCGCCATAAAGCACATCCGACATGGCGTCTGGGTCGCTTGTGTCCAGCATCAGCACCCTGCTATCGCCAGCAATAGCGCGGGCAAGATCCAGCTGTAAATCAAGGGCTTGAATGTCTGCCCCCGGTCCGGGGAGGACTGAGACGGAGGCGAAACCGGCAGCAAGTGCAGAAATGGCTTCTGTATGTCCAAAGGCGCCAATAGCCGAAAGTTCCATTGGGATCACATCTGCCGGAAGACCACCGCCGTAGCGTGCCGAGAGGCGGATCATCTCGCCGCCATGCGCATCATGGGCCAGAAGGCGGGGCGCGGTGCCTCCGGCGTCCAGATACGCCTTGGCCAGCGTCTGTATCCGGCGCAGGGTCAGGTCCACTGGTGGTGCATCATAGGTGATCGCGCCCGAGGGGCAGACCGAAGAGCAAGCGCCGCATCCGGCACAGATCATTGGGTCTACCACAACACTGTCTCCATTGGGTGTGATTGCCCCGGTTGGGCAAAGGTCGAGACAGCGTGTGCAACCCTTCTGTTCAGCTCGGGAATGGGCACACAAAAGCGGTTCGGCCCGCACATAGAGGGGCTTCTCGAAGGTTCCCACTAGGTGCGATGCAGCCATCACTGCAGCAGCAACAGAGGGGGAATGGTTCGGATCCGCACGCAGGTAGCCTTCCCGCTTTTCATGAGCCGGGAACAGAGGTTCTGTGCCCCGCAGATCCAGCAGAATGTCACATTCGGACTGCCCACCGTCACGAGGCTCTGTCAGAGTAAGTGCTCCGCGCCCACCCGGTTCAATCTGTTGTAGGCGATCGATTGTCACCTCGAACCCGCCTAGCGCACCACTGGCTTTGCGCAGCACGCCTACAGCTACGTCGTAGCTGCGCGTATCAGGGAAATCTTCGGCATCAGACAACAAAACTGTAACGCCTAGATGGTCCTTCAACTGTTCAGCTGCAAACAGTGCGATCTCGGTTGGGCCAAGGATCAAGCAAAGCCCTTCCGACACTACGTCAACTGTGCGATCTGGGGCGGCGGGCAGCAAAGCCTCTGCCACGAGAGCGGACATTTTGGGTATCTTTGATGACGCGTCCTCACTCCATCCGGCCCTGTCACGTAGGTCAAGTGTGGGTGGGGGCGGCAGTTCGAGTTCCTCTGCTAGACTTTCGAAAACCCGCGCTTCCTGGGTACAACAAAAAATTGTGTCACCGTCGGTCAAACCCTTCGCTGCGATGTCGAGCTGCGTGGTGCAGAGCGCCTTGCACGGGCGCGAAACCACTAAACCTGTTGCATCCGATAGGGCCTTAGAGTCCAATGTCTGACTTCCAAAGCAATCACATATTAACAATGACTTAGACATTGTACGCGTCCCTCCTCCCGGGTGCGAATTGAGCGGTCAGCCCAGTGAATTCCACAAAAGCGTACGCATGATTCGTAAACGGCTACAATCCGATTTCTATTCATCACATGCGTTTGGAAAGCCGCGGATCAATGCCAAAAATACCTGAGTGATTCTATGGGCTGTACCTTGCATAATTCCGACATTTCCAGTCGGGTTAGACATTTCGTCCCTGCATCGACAGCGATCTGCGAATGCCTGCCCATTTTGACCATGATGACCGTTGTTTTGGGCAAATGGCCAGTTTTATTTTGCGATATCGCATACTGCAGCACACTCTTGAGTTAAGGGAGGACCATAGGACCGTGATCCACAATCCGGCCATGTATCGTACGTTGCCACTCGGTGTTGTGCTACGCAAGGCACCGGGCGTTACTCGTTGGTTGAAATGGAATTGGACAGCCTCGGCCGTTCTGCCTGGAGCAGGTTCAGCTGATTGGCGCGAATTACGTCGCGAAGGCGAAGCAGTGGAGTATCACGCCGCCACAGTAATGTTGGAGCTCCATGGTGCTGAGACGGAAGCCTATCTGCACGAACTGCACGCTAAGGAACCTAGCATTTATGTCGTCCTGCGTCCGGGTGAGGGGGAAAGTCCGCTTGACGTTTTGTTAGCGACCGCCTCGCCCTATGAGGCGCAGGACTACACCGACAGCGGGGAAGAGATTGTTGAGAAGGTTCCGATGCCCCGAATGCTAGCCGCGTGGATCGAGGATTTTGTGACCACTTTTCATGAGGAAGAGGTTTTCGTGAAGCGCAAGCGCGACAAGAAGCGAATAGACCTAACCCAAGACGGTGTTGGCGATCCCCGTATTGGCAAGGCGGCTGACATTTACGCCTCCCCTGCCCTGAAGCGGAGGCGCCTGCAATGACTCGTTCGGATTTCTGGTCTCGCCGCCGCGCCGCCGTTGAGAAAGAGGCCCAAGCCGACGAGGCGGCCCTTGTCGCCGCAGAGGCGGAGCGCGAGGAACAGGTCCTGGCCGAGCGCACTGACGAAGAATTGCTGGCCGAGCTAGATTTGCCGGAGCCGGAGGAGCTGGACTCCCCTGAAGCCGTGCGTAGATTCCTCGACAGTGCCCTACCGCAGCGCCTCAAGACACGCGCCCTGCGCCGCTTGTGGCGGCTTAATCCGGTTCTGGCAAATCTCGATGGTCTTCTTGACTATGGAGAGGACTATACTGATGCCGCCAATGTCGTTGAAAACCTGCAAACCGCTTACCAGGTCGGTAAGGGCATGCTGGCCCATGTCGAAGAACTCGCGCGCAAGGCGGAGGCGGAAGCGGCTGAGGCTAAGCAGGACGACTCGGATGAGATGTTGGCTGAGGCTGACACAAATGCAGGCACACAAGTCAGTTCGACAACCAAATCTGAAACTGAAACAGATGCCGAGGCAACCAAGCTGGCTACGATCGAAATTGAGCCGGCACCTATGCCTGTGCTTTCACTTGACGAAGATGTCCCCGAACTCCCCGCAACCGCTCGTCGGATGCGCTTCCACTTTGACCATGCAACATGAATGAAATTTCTACCATGAACACTGCTAAAGATCACCAGATTGCAGAAGAGGATCGGCTCCGCGCCGACCTTTACAATTTCCTGGGTGTGATCCTTTCTGGTCCGGCTGATGAAACGCTTCTGGCCCAGACGGCCAGCCTGTCGGGTGACGATTCTGAACTTGGATCCGCTATTGCGACGCTTGCAAAGATCGCCAAGCTGTCCAAGCCAGCATCGCTCGAAAGCGAGTACAACAAGCTCTTTATTGGGCTCGGTCGCGGAGAGCTACTGCCCTATGCCAGCTACTACATGACAGGCTTTCTCAACGAAAAACCACTTGCCCTACTACGTCAGGACATGACGTCGCGGGGGATTGCTCGGGCCGAGAACGTGTTTGAGCCCGAGGACAATATCGCCAGCCTGATGGAGATGATGGGCGCTATGATCGTGGGCCGCTTTGGCACGCCAGCCGATCTTGAGGCGCAGAAGTCATTCTTTGCAAAGCATATCCGGCCCTGGGCCAGCCATTTTTATTCGGATCTCGAAGCTGCGAAAAACTCTGTCTTCTATGCGCCCGTGGGCACCGTTGGGCGGATTTTCATGGAGATCGAGACTGAAGCATTCCGGCTGAGTTCGGACTGAAGGGATCCCAAGGGGTGGGGAACCATCCCGAGGGTAAAGCGGAGCAATCCGCATCAACCGGCGGGACACCGCCATCAACAAAGAGGAGTTACCTCTTATGACCAGGAAGACCGAGGAGAGCCCCAACAAGGCGCGCCGCGATTTTCTGAAATTGGCCGGAACCTCGGCGCCGCTTGCGGCGGTTGCGGTTGCGACTGCGGGCAGCACGGCGGAAGCCGCAGAACCCGATCTTACGCGTGAGACCATGCAAGACACGGCTCATACACGTGCCTACTACGACAGCGCCCGGTTCTGAATCGGACGATGTTATCCACTGTTGCTGGTAACCGGTTGCGATTGGCCCAACATCCAGCGGCAAAATTGAGCGCCAAGCTAGCGAGGTCCGCGTCGACCGAGCAAGCAAGGGAGGAACTAAAATGCTTAGGAAAAAGACCAACGGGGTAGCGAGACGCCCCCAGCGGACAAGTATCCTTTCAGAGGCGGCAAACGCCTCTGTAGACCGTCGCGCATTCCTGCGTGGGTCGGGCCTGGTGATCGGGGGTCTGTCAGCGATTGCTGCCACAGGCGGCACTGTTCAGCAGGCAAGCGCAGCCACGGCTGCCACCGGTGCGGTCGAACTCAAAAAGTCGGTATGTACCCACTGTTCGGTGGGTTGTACCGTGGTCGCCGAAGTGTCGAACGGCGTCTGGGTCGGGCAAGAGCCCGGCTGGGACAGCCCGTTCAACCTTGGTGCCCACTGCGCCAAAGGGGCCGCTGTGCGTGAACACGCGCATGGTGAGCGCCGTCTCAAGTACCCGATGAAAAAAGAGGGTGGTGAGTGGAAGCGCATCAGCTGGGAAGAAGCCATCAATGAGATCGGTGACGGCATGATGTCGATCCGCGATGAAAGCGGACCTGACAGCGTCTACTGGCTCGGCTCCGCCAAGCACAATAACGAGCAGGCCTACCTGTTCCGCAAGTTCGCCGCCTACTGGGGCACGAACAACGTGGACCATCAGGCCCGTATCTGTCACTCGACTACGGTTGCGGGTGTTGCGAACACATGGGGCTACGGCGCCATGACCAACTCGTACAACGACATCCACAACTCCAAGGCCATCTTCATTATCGGCGGCAACCCGGCCGAGGCGCACCCCGTCTCGCTGTTGCACGTTCTGCGCGCCAAAGAGCAGAACAACGCACCGCTGATCGTGTGTGACCCGCGCTTCACGCGTACGGCTGCACATGCCGATGAATATGTCCGCTTCCGGCCCGGCACAGACGTTGCTCTGATCTGGGGGATCCTGTGGCATATCTTCGATAACGGTTGGGAGGACAAAGAGTTCATCCGCACCCGTGTTTGGGGTATGGACCAGATCAAGGAAGAGGTCGCCAAGTGGACGCCTGAAGAGGTAGAGCGCGTCACCGGTACCCCCGGTTCGCAGCTGCGCCGCGTCGCGCGTACCATGGCCAACAATCGCCCCGGCACCGTGATCTGGTGCATGGGTGGGACCCAGCATACCAACGGCAACAACAACACACGGGCTTACTGCGTGCTGCAGTTGGCGCTTGGTAACATGGGCACCACAGGCGGTGGCACCAACATCTTCCGCGGCCATGACAACGTTCAGGGCGCGACAGATCTTGGTGTTCTGAGCCACACGCTTCCGGGTTACTACGGCCTGTCGGCCGGGTCCTGGGGCCACTGGGGCCGCGTTTGGGGTGAGGACATGGATTGGCTCAAAGGCCAGTTTGCGACCATCAAAGACTCCGAAGGCAAGGATAAACTGCTCATGAACGAGCGGGGTATCCCGGTGTCACGTTGGATCGACGGGATCCTTGAGGAAAAGGACAACATGGATCAGCCGGACAATGTTCGGGCCATGGTGCTCTGGGGCCACGCCCCCAACTCTCAGACCCGTATGACGGAAATGAAGACAGCGATGGAGAAGCTGGACATGCTGGTCGTAATCGACCCGTTCCCCACCGTCTCTGCTGTTCTGCATGACCGTGAAGATGGTGTGTACCTGCTTCCGGCCTCGACCCAGTTCGAGACCTATGGCTCGGTCACGGCATCGAACCGCTCGATCCAGTGGCGCGAGCAGGTGATGGATCCACTGTTCGAATCCAAGCCCGATCATGAGATCATCGGCTTGTTCGCACAGAAGTTCGGTTTCCATGACCGGTTCTTCCGCAACATCGCGATTGAAGATGACGGTGTGACCCCGAATATCGAGGACACGCTGCGCGAAATCAACGCGGGCATGTGGACAGTTGGGTATACCGGCCAATCGCCGGAACGCATCAAGCTGCACATGGAAAACCAGCACACGTTTGACCGTACCACGCTGCAAGCTGTGGGTGGTCCGGCGGATGGCGACTTCTACGGTCTGCCATGGCCGTGCTGGGGCACAGCGGAAATGGGGCACCCGGGTACGCCAAACCTGTACGACATGTCCAAGCCGGTTGCTGAAGGTGGTTTGACCTTCCGTGCTCGATTTGGTGTTGAACGGGATGGCGACAACCTTCTGGCTGAAGGCGTCTACTCGGTGGGATCGGAAATCCAGGACGGATATCCGGAATTCACCATGCAGATGCTAATGGATCTTGGCTGGGATGGTGACCTGACCGATGACGAACGCGCGGCAATCGATGCGGTTGCGGCTGAAAAGACCAACTGGAAAACCGACCTTTCGGGCGGCATCCAGCGGGTTGCGATCGAACACGGTTGTGCACCCTTTGGCAACGCAAAGGCCCGCGCGGTGGTCTGGACCTTCCCGGATCCGGTACCGCTTCATCGTGAGCCTCTGTATACGAACCGCCGCGATCTTGTGGAGGATTATCCAACCTACGAGGACCGTAAGTTCTACCGTCTGCCGACCATGTATGCGTCGATCCAGAAGCAGGACTTCTCGAAGGACTATCCGATCATCCTCACTTCTGGCCGACTGGTGGAGTACGAAGGCGGCGGGGACGAGACACGTTCCAACCCGTGGCTGGCTGAACTTCAGCAGGACATGTTCGTCGAAATCCACCCGCGTGACGCCAATAACCTTGGTGTGCGGGACGGCGCGCAGGTCTGGGTAGAAGGCCCGGAAGGCGGCAAGGTCAAGGTCATGGCAATGGTGACCGAACGGGTTGGCGAGGGCGTAGCCTTCATGCCATTCCACTTCGGCGGCCATTTCCAGGGTGAAGACCAGCGGAGCAAGTACCCGGATGGGGCTGATCCGTTTGTGTTGGGTGAAAGCACCAACACCGCCCAGACCTATGGCTATGACTCAGTAACCCAGATGCAGGAGACGAAAGCGACTCTCTGCAAAATCTGGGCAGCGTAAGGAGGAAAGAGAATGGCAGCTAGAGCAAAATTTCTCTGCGACGCCGAGCGCTGCATTGAGTGCAATGCCTGTGTCACGGCCTGTAAAAACGAGCATGAGGTGCCCTGGGGGATCAACCGCCGTCGCGTGGTGACCATCCAGGACGGCAAGCCGGGCGAGAGATCCATCTCGGTCGCTTGTATGCATTGCTCGGATGCACCTTGTATGGCGGTGTGCCCGGTCGACTGCTTCTATCAGAATGATGAAGGTGTCGTCCTGCATTCCAAAGACCTGTGCATCGGTTGTGGTTACTGCTTCTACGCGTGTCCGTTTGGCGCGCCGCAGTTCCCGCAGGCTGGCAATTTCGGCAGCCGCGGCAAGATGGACAAATGTACCTTCTGTGCCGGCGGTCCGGAAGAAACGCACTCGACAGCTGAGTTCGCCAAGTATGGGCGTAACCGGATTGCCGAAGGCAAGCTTCCGATCTGTGCCGAGATGTGTTCCACCAAGGCCCTGTTGGCGGGTGATGGCGACGTTGTGTCGGCCATCTACCGTGAGCGCGTTGTGGCCCGCGGCTTCGGCTCGGGCGCATGGGGTTGGGGCACAGCCTACGACCAGAAAGACGGTTAAGCACTTCATGTGCAGCAAAGCAAAGTTTGGGCGGCCCTTCTTGGGTCGCCCATACCCCTTAAATTCTGGGAGAGACCAATGTTTCGTCATTTAATGGCCTTTCTTACTTGTATTCTGCTGGCCGCCCCAGTCTGGGCGCAGGAGGCAGAAAACACGGAAACAGCCCCCGCTATTGATCGCTCCGCTACTGGTGGAGCGCAAACCCTCGAAGATATTCTCGCCCGCCAACGCGGTGAGAAGATCGACGACGCCTTCCGCCGCGACAATACCGGCGATCCCAACAGTGCTGCGGCGATTTCATCGCAGCTTGGCACCCTCGGTGGGGCCTCTGACCCCGATTTGTGGCGAGCGCTGCGCTACAACAGCGCCGATATATCGGTCTCGTCGGGCGGTGATGTGGCAAAAGTCCTCGTGCAGGATGGTGGCATGGGCTGGTATGAGTTCCGGCAGGGCCCGCTTGGTAGGTATGGCGGCTGGCTGCTTCTGGGGACACTAGGCGCGCTTGCGCTCTTCTACCTGCTGCGCGGGCGCATAATGGTGGATGGAGAACTGGCGGGCAGCACCGTAACCCGCTTCAAATCCATTGAGCGTTTTGCCCACTGGGTGCTTGCGGGGTCTTTCATCGTTCTTGGGATCACGGGTCTGTTCGTGAAATACGGACGCGATTACATTGCTCCTTTGGTTGGTAAGGACGCCAATGCAACGCTGCTTTTGGCGTCAAAATTCGTGCATAATAACATTTCATGGGCGTTCATGATTGCCCTTGTGATGATCTTCGTGATGTGGGTCTGGCATAATATTCCCAACCGCACGGACATTACGTGGTTCGCACAGGCCGGCGGCATCGTGGGCAGCAAGCACCCGCCGGCAAAGAAATTCAACGCAGGGCAGAAAATTATTTTCTGGTCAGTTATATTACTTGGTGGCTCCATATCCGTATCTGGGCTTTCGCTGTTATTCCCGTTCGAGATGCCGCTCTTTGCCAAGACCTTTGGAGTTTTGAATAGTATCGGCATCCCGGGCCTCTTTGGCATTGCCGAACTGCCCACTGTCCTCGCCCCGCAGGAAGAGATGGCCTATGCGCAAGCCTGGCATGCCATTGTAAGCTTTGTCCTGATGGCGATTATCATCGCGCATATTTATATCGGTTCGATTGGTATGCAGGGCGCTTTTGATGCCATGGGCACAGGCGAGGTGGATGAAGCCTGGGCGCATCAGCACCATTCGCTCTGGCTTGACGAGGTGAAGCAGAAACAGGAAGCCGACGGCAAATCAGCAGCGCCTGCGGAATAGGCACTGTGCTGCGGTCTGTTTTGTTGGTTACTGCGCTTGTCGGTAGTCCTCTGGCTGCGCAGGAGTTCACGACACTCAAAGGCCACGGTGGACCCATCATGGGGATTGCCGTGTCTCCCAATGGTCAGGTGGCCACGGCCAGCTTCGACAATTCCGTTGGGCTCTGGACAGAGGATGGCCAACCAATGTGGCTGGAAGGTCATGACGCGGCCGTGACCTCGATCACCTATGGGCCTGAGGGTCAGCTTCTGACGGGCGGCGATGACTTTGCGCTTTGGCAGTGGGGCGAAGAGCCCAGAGAGATCGGCCGGCATAAGGGCAAGATCACCTCGATCGCCGTGGCCCCGGATGGGCAAAGCTTTGCCAGTGGAAGCTGGGATGGTTCTATCCGCCTCTGGCAAGGGACCGGCGACACCTATGAGGAGCTTTCCTATCCCGGCGCAGGTGTCAATGCAGTGGCGTTCAGCCCAGATGGAGGGACCCTGTTCGCCGCCACGTCCCACGGCACGATGTGGCGCTATCCCCTTGGTGGCGGATCGCCCGTGCCCCTTGTCAAGCATGGTTTTGGAATCAATCGACTCGTGGCGGGTGATAGCTGGGTTGCCTATGGTGCTGTCGATGGTGGCACCCGGGTGATTGACGCTGAAACTGGCGATGGCATTGCCGATTTCACGCTGGACCGCCGCCCTGTCCTATCGCTGTCCTACAACAAGCCCACTGGCCAACTTGCTGTTGGTGACGGGCATGGTTACATCATGATCGTGGACACCAACCGATGGCGCATCACACGCGATTTTCGCGCCACGCGCAGTGGCCCGATCTGGGCGCTTGCCTTCTCGCTCGATGGTCAGGTGATCCATGCTGGGGGGCTGGATGACGTGGTCTATTCTTGGCCCGTCGCTCTTTTGGATGAATTTGATCCAATCGTGGATGGCGAACGCAGCTTCTTGCGCGATGCTGATCAGATGAGCAATGGAGAGCGCCAGTTCATGCGCAAATGTTCCATCTGTCATGCCCTCGAAGATGGCCCCTCGCGCAAGGCGGGGCCAACGCTTTACGGTGTCTTTGGGCGTCAGGCCGGTACATTGGAGAGCTATCGCTATTCCAAGACTTTGGACCGATCGACGATAATATGGTCTGATGAAACCATAGACGCCTTGTTCAATGAAGGGCCGGACCACTATATTCCAGGCTCGAAAATGCCGATGCAGGTCATTTCCGGTGCTGATGACCGGACTGATCTCATCGAATTTCTCAAGGATGCCACCGAAGAAAGGTAGAAAACCATGAAAGCAATGTATTTAGGCTTCGCAGCGACGGCAGCGATCACCGTTGTTGCCTGGTACGCTCTTGGAGAGGCGGGGTTCTCCTCGGAGGAGGTATATTCCAATGAGAATGTTCGTCTAGACTGACCCGGTGCGCGATTAATGAACGCCCCAAAACCGACCGATACGCTGACAGCCGCTGAAACCCGATCGAGTGTTCTTTCGGGCGCGGCCATTCTCGTGGTTGATGACGAACCAGGAATGCGGAACTTTCTAACCAAAATCCTAACCCCCCGGGTAAAGCGGATTGAGCAGGCCGCCTCCCCTAAGGAAGCGTCGCAAAAGCTGGACGAAGCTCATTTCGACCTTGTAATTGTCGACAATATCATGCCGGGTATGACCGGGTTGGAATGGATCACTGAGCAACGCCGTAAAGGTTTCTTTGCTGACACAATCATGATCACCGCCTATGCGGACCTTGAAACAGCGATCACTGCCTTGCGTGCTGGGGTCAGTGATTTTGTTCTCAAACCTTTTCGCGCCAATCAGATCGTGGGTGCGGTTGAACGGGCGCTTGACCGCAAGTATCTGCGCCGTGACAACACGCTTTTGCGGCGTGAATTGCTGGGCGATCAGATGCGTGGGCAGCTTTTGGGAAATTCCCCCGCGCTGTCACAAGTGCGGGAAATGCTGCAAAAGCTGGCCCCCCTGCCCACGCCAGTTCTGTTTACCGGGGCAAGCGGTACCGGCAAGGAATTGGCCGCCCGCCATCTGCATCAGATCTCGGACCGAGCGGAAAAACCCTTTGTTGCCGTCAACTGTGCCGCCATTGCCCCAGACCGCATAGCGGCGGAGCTTTTTGGCATGGTGGGCGATGACGACCGCCTCAGACCCGGCCTTCTGTTTCTTGCCGATGGTGGTACGCTGTTTCTGGATGAGGTCGCGCAAATGCCGGAACAGCTTCAGGCTGTACTTCTGCGCGTTCTCGAGGACAAGAAAGTTAGGCCTGTGGGGGCAGAACGTGAAATTCCACTGAACTTACGTTTCCTTTTCGCCACCAATGACAACCTTGAACATGCAGTATCAGAGGGCCGTTTTCGCGCCGATCTTTACCACCGTCTCAACGTTGTCCGGATCGAGATGCCGTCGTTGATAGATCGGTCCGACGACATTGTGGAACTGGCCTCTTTCTTCATGGCGGCTTTCTCGACCTCACTGGGGATGCGCTCACTTGATCTGGACGAGGAAACACTGCTCAAGCTTCGCCGCTATGAATGGCCTGGCAATGTGCGGGAGTTGCGCAACCTGATTGAGCGCTCGGTCATTCTGGGTGCATTCCCTGATGAGTTTGCTGGTAGTGGCGTTGTAAAGGGGGTGCAGGCCATCGAAAATCTCGACCTCGTGATGCAGCGCCATATTTTGCATGTGCTGGATCAGTGCGACGGCAACCGGGCCGAGGCTGCGCGAAGGCTGGGTGTTTCTCGCAAGACCATCGATCGCAAAATGGCAAGCTGGTCGCAATAGTATCGGTCGCCAAGGGCCTACTGCGCGGCCATTTCATGTCCGGCGCTTTCCGGTAACCAGACGACAAATTCCGCCCCACCTTTGGGATGATTGTGCGCGGTGATCAGCCCGCCTGCCCTTTGGATCAGGGTTTGCGATATAGACAGTCCAAGCCCTGTGCCTTCGGCCTGCTTGGTGGTAAAGAACGGGTCAAAGACCACGTCCATCTTGTCCTCGGGGATACCGGGGCCACTGTCTCGTACGCTTAGGCTTGCCCCACTTTTCCCATTGTGGGCTTTAGGAGCTAGGCTCAGATCAAGTCGCCCTTCATGGTCCATTGCCTGGGCTGCGTTGACGATCAGGTTGATCACAACCTGCTGTAATTCGCCCGGGTCAATGCGGACTGCGGGCACTTCGTGAAAATTGGTCGTTACATCCAGTTTTCCCTTGGTCAACACATGGTCGACCAGGACAAGACAATCCTCCACCACTGGCAGCATCGCAACGGATGTGTCGAAGTCTGCAAATTCTGTAGGGCGCGCAAATTTTAGCAGTTTGCTGACAATGGCCTGAATGCGCGTCACTTGCTGGTCCACGAGGTTCAGCTCGGTGCTGACACCTTTGCTTTGTTCACCGAGCGTTTCGCGGATCACGTCGACATTGCCCTGGATTACCGCAACGGGGTTGTTGATTTCATGGGCCACACCAGCCGTGATTTCACCGATGGACGCCAGTTTCTCACTCATTACTAGCTGGCGGTAGGTATCCTCCAGCTTGGCATTGGCATCGCGAAGCTCTGAAGTACGCTGATCGACACGGGTGTTCAACTCATCTGCCCAGGCTCGCAGTTTGCGGTCCCTGTCCTGTACCTGATCCAGCAGGTCGTCGAGATGCGCCGCCACCTGTGCAATTTCATCACCTGACGCGACAGAGCCAATGCGCGCGGAAAGGTTGCCCTTTCCCACTTTCTGCATTGTCGAGGTCATTCTCTCCAATGGCGCGAAGATGCCCTTGGCCATCCAAAGAAAAACTGGGGCAGATAGGGCAAGAACAGCGGCAAAGGCGGCCATCATCCATATCACGGCTTCTCGCTTGGCGGCTGTGAATGGCGCCTCTAGGAAGCCAACATAGAGCATTCCGACCCTGTCGCCAAAACTATCAATCAGTGGGAGGTAGCCGGAGATATACCAGTCGTTGACTACGAAGGCCCGGTTCAGCCAGGTATGACCGTCATCCAGCACTGCCCCCCGCACCACGGCTGACACACGGGTTCCGAGGGCGCGCACATCTTCAAACAGGCGGACATTGGTCGACACGCGCACATCATCTAGAAATAGTGTCGCGGTGCCCTGCCTGTCTCCGCCTGTTACGGCGTTGAGGAAGACGAGCGCATTGATCGTATCGATGAAATTGAGGTTCCGGTTTAGCAGCACACCCCCAACCAGAACCCCCTCTCGCCCATCAACGCGAACCGGGCTTGCGGAGTGCACTACCATGCCTCTGTCTTCTACTGTGCGGTCCGTCGGGACGGCTGCTTCTGTCTCGATCAGTTCAACGCGCGCCCGCGCGGCAAGATCTCCGGGTAGGTTAGAGAGATCGGAGGCATGGAAGATATCAATTTCGGTAGCGGATCTACCCTCTAGCCCTGCCGCGATGACAGGCCAACGCAGGGCGCCATTGGTGGCCGCTTCGGCTGGTAGAAAGTAGAGGAAATCAAGCTCTAACTCGTTACGTTTCCACTGGAAATAATTGTTCTGTGCGTCTGCGGTCTGGGTCAGGACTGCTGCGAATTCTGATGACTCAGCGATCCCTTTGAGGTCATCGCCGGTGCCCACCATGATCCGCGCCAAGTACTGTTCGGCGATGCGCAGGTCACTTTCGACATTGGCAATCAGAACCCGATCATAATCTGTCGACCAGCGGGTCATACCCAAAAGCAGAAGCAAGGGCATCAGTAGCACCAGTGGCGCAAGCGCAAGGATCAAAAGGCGTAGCCTGACGGAATTCATTCAATGCTCCGGTTGGGCAATATATTGGAGCATAGCGAGGACAGTGATCTGGCGCAAATTGCCATGGATCAAAAAACCCCGGCGCAATCGCACCGGGGCTTCCTAACAAATGGCAAAATCTTAAAAAGATTTCCGACGTGTTCCTTTGGAAAACGTGGGATTTTGCGCTTAGTTTACGGCTTTTGCGTCAACTACGTCCTTGGCCACCGTGTCACCGCTCAGGATTTCGATCTGTCGAGGTTTCAGGGCTTCGGGTACTTCGCGCACCAGATCAATGTGGAGCATGCCGTCTGTATGGCTTGCGCCACTCACGCGGACATGGTCGGCCAGCTGGAATTTGCGCTCGAACGCGCGAGTCGCGATGCCGCGATGCAGATAAGTGCGTTCCTTACTGTCATCAGTCTTTCGCGCTGAGACGATCAGCGCCCCCTCTTTCACTTCCACGGAAAGA
This sequence comes from Roseovarius sp., assembly GCA_963691795.1. Classification (GTDB taxonomy): domain Bacteria; phylum Pseudomonadota; class Alphaproteobacteria; order Rhodobacterales; family Rhodobacteraceae; genus Roseovarius. The sequence continues at coordinate 486,603 of OY829373.1, read as the reverse complement.
TCGGCGTCGGCAAAACCGGCAACGGCAACTGAGATCCGATACGCATCATCGGCGGTTTTCTCGATATTGTACGGGGGGTAAGTTGGTTGATTCAGATCAGTGGCAAGCACACGATCCATCATGTCAGCGATCTGATCAAAGCCAATGGTTGCACGATAAAGGGGTGCAAGGTCAAAGTTTCGCATAGGTCATCCTCCTTTGAGCGATACCAGATGTTTTGCCTTCCCGAGGGGACAGGCGCATAAGGATTGCCGGCCCGCTTTGCGGCGCCGGTGGAGTAAACTTGGGAATGTGGTTTCGTGGTTTCAAGACCCGTCGGCGGATGAAAACTTCGCGCCAGAGGCACCGCCGCCAATAAGACGGCCCACCGATTCAAACCGTGCCCCTGCGGTTGGGGCCTTGGGAAGCGCCCGCAAATCACGTTTGAGGCGATCCACGACGGCCGGTAATTCCATTCCGAAGGCCATGGTGGACCTGCCATTTTCGAAACGCCCGCCACTGATCAGGGACAGGATACGCGCGCGGCGGCCATCGCGATAGAAAACAGGCGCGCCGGAAGATCCGAAGATCACGTCACAATCCATGATGAAAAGCCCCTGGCCGCGTTGCAGAACGCCGCAGTCACGCTGCCATGACAGGGCATCGTCGCGCCCCTTGCCGTAGGAAACCACGCTGATCCGGTCACCCGCACGAGCGTCGGAATGAATGACAAAGGGGGCTGCCACAGTGGATAGGATCGGGCTTTCCAACTCAATCAGCGCGACATCACTGCGCACATTATCCGTACTCAACCTCGCGCTTGGGACATAGGCGCGATTCGCAACCACGCGGGAGGCGCCTCTTTCCGCAACCGACACCCCATCCCTGAGCCCGGCACGGAACTGTATTCGTCCCGCCGCAATGAGTGCGCCGGTGTTGTCATAGACGCAATGGGCAGCCGTCAGCACAAGGTCCGTCGCGATCAGAACACCGGTGCAGTACCCGTTTCCCTGAAGCTCCACCCGGCCCACGGCTTCCCAGCCAAATAGATCATCGCGATCGGTCAGGCGGATCAACCCGCTGGCCCCGGCCAGCGATGGCAGGGTGGCCAGAACCATGGCATAGCCAAGTCTGCGGATCAGACGGCCTGCGGCAATCATTGTGCCTTCACGAATTTCGCGCCCGTGTCGCGACGCTCACTGGCGTCTGTCATCTGCGGTGCCGCGCTTTGGAACACGCCCTGACCGGCATCAAGGGCCCGCATCAGGTCCTGCAGCGGTTCCTGCAGCTGTGTTCCCAGAGAAACCTTGCGTCCCTTCACCTCAGCCATGGCGGACACAACGGACACCACCCTTGGTTCACCCGCTTCGAACGAGAAGATCGGCGCACCTGAGGATCCGAAATCCACATCGCAGGACATGATTAGGACACCCTGTTGGCGGGCCATGACATCACACACCTCTTGTAGGGACGGGGCATCCGAACGGTCGCGCGCATAGCTGACAACACCGATCTCCTGACCTTTGCGTGGGCGACCATCGGTGCGGAACGGGGTGACCTGCGTGTTCTGGATCGGGTGGTGCAATTCCAGTAGGGCCACGTCATTGCGCACCCGCTCGGGTGAGACATCCGCCTGAAACCTGTAATCGGGGTGCGTTACCGCACGCCGCACGTTGCGATAGGCTGAGGCGCGACCATTGCGCCAGCCAGCCAGAAATTCGACTTTGGCATGGTCAATGCGTTGCCCGGTTATCTTGTCAAAAAGGCAATGCGCGGCGGTTAGAACCAGATCGGGCGCTATCAACGCACCAGTGCAAAACCCACGGCCATCGATGTTGAGCTTGCCAACCGCTTCCCAGCCGCGCCCGTCGTCGCCGGTATCCAGCCGCTTCAGCGCGGATTGCGCCAAGGTTCCGCTTGTCAGAAGCAGGGTGCAGGTGATGGCTAGCAGGATGCGGCGCATAATCACTCCGGGGTCTTGTTTCAGCGTGCAGCAATACAGATGCAATTTGGCCAAATTGGGGCGTGTGAATAGCCCTGTGAAGTTTCGTAATTATATTACGGAATGCCCACGAATAAGTGAGTTTGACTGGCTAGTTTCGGAGCTACATTGGTGGGATGAGAATCTTGTCAGCCCTCCTTCTGTCTAGTGTCTTGATAACCCGCGCCCTTGCGGATGAACCGCAGGTTACGCAGGTCCGTGCCGAAAAGGTCGGAATGCTTTGGAACATCCATGTCACCGTGCTGCACGCGGATACCGGGTGGGAGCATTATGCAGACGGTTGGGAGGTGCAGGATGCCAGCGGCAACGTTCTTGCCTATCGAGAGCTTATGCATCCGCATGTGCAGGAACAACCCTTCACCCGGTCGATCAGCGGTGTTGTAATCCCCGATGGCACGCGCGAGATTTTCGTGAAGGCGCATTGTTCTGTAAATGGTTGGGAGACCGATCTGTTCGGCGTGGAACTGACCCGATAACCGCATTTTGTAGTAAGAGGTTTCACCCTACCAAGCGTTGAACAGGGCTTATCGCCGTCCTTCGCGCAGCCACCCGCCCAGCGCAAGGCCAGAGGCCAGTAGCAGTACCAACCATGTAGGCAGCAAAGGTAGTTGCATAACCGCCCGTGTTTCATAGGCCCCGCGCGGGGTAATCCCGATCCAGCCACGACCAATTGCAGGTCGCCCTTCGCGAACAGAGCGCAGACGCGGCAGACCGTCCTCCAGTGCCAGTGGCCCGCCGCCCGTGGCATTCATAAGGTCTCGCAGCGGTTCGGCGCTTGCCAGTGTTTCCTCAAATTCAACCGGGGCGGCTGGGCCCAGGCCGATAACTGCGGTATGCTCCCCATTCTCGATCCTGTAGAGGCCGATATCAGGTCCATCATAGACCTGCTCAAACCGACCAGGCGCGACCTCTTCAAGTTCCATCTCCAGTACCTCGCCCGAGGGGGTTGTTACGATGACAGGGCCGACCCGATCCGTTAGGGTGCGTCGAATAATGCGCGTCTGTTGGCCCGTGGCTTCGGCCCACAGCGCTTCTTCCTCAAGCTCGGGTTCTTTCATCATCCAATGGGCCAGCCGTCGCAGAAGCTCCAACTGAGGTCCTCCGCCCTCAAACCCGCGGTTCCAAAGCCAAGCGTGGTCAGAGGCCAGAAGCGCCACGCGTCCTTCGCCCACTCGATCAAGGATCAGCAGTGGATTGTCCTCGGCCCCGGTCATTACCACGTCGCCCGTGACATCCTGTACCTCGATATGGCGCATCCACCGGCCCCAGCTCTCGGTCGCATCCTCGGTCAAGCCAGAGGTCACTGGATGCCGGGTGCCAAGATCTGTCACTGTGGGCAGGTATCGCTGTTCAATTATGCGTGCCGTGGGACGTGCGGGGATGATGGCCTCGAGCGGGGTGCGGTAAAGACTTTCAGCGGTGGCGAAATCCGGGCCCGCCGCGATCAGGACGGCCCCACCGTTTTCTACGTAGGACCGTACGTTATCAAGATACACCGAGGGTAGAATGCCTCGTCGCTTGTAGCGATCAAAGATAATCAGGTCGAAATCGTCGATTTTCTCCAGAAAAAGTTCACGCGTGGGGAAGGCGATCAGGGACAGTTCGCGCACAGGTACCCCATCCTGCTTTTCGGGGGGGCGCAGGATGGTGAAATGGACAAGGTCCACAGAACTGTCCGATTTCAATAGGTTACGCCATGTACGCCCACCGGCATGCGGCTCACCTGAGACCAAAAGTACAGACAAACGATCCCGTACACCGTTGATCTGCACGATGGCAGTGTTGTTGCGGTCTGTCAGCTCTCCGTCCTCTGAAGGCGTGCTGAACTGCAGAACATTGCGCCCGCCATGGGGCAGCACGATCGGCAGTTCGATGCCCTGGTTGAGCGGCACCTGAAAGCGCTGCGGGGCATCCCCGTCGATGGAGATATCAACCGGCACTGTCGTCACCCCAAGCGGTGCATCGCCCACATCAGTGATGCGCAGGGTCATCGAAATCTCTTCGCCCAGAATGCCGAAGGCCGGCGCGTTTTCGACCACCAGCTTGCGGTCCCAGTCGTTGATCCGCCCGGTGTGCAGCAGGTGCAGCGGCGCGGGCAGGTCGGGGGCAAGGTCAAGATCATGCAGCTGTCCGTCGGACAGGATCACGGCCCCCGCGATGCGCGCGCTTGGCTCTTCGGCAAGGGCCTCTGCCAGGGCTGACATCAGCTGCGTCCCGGAATTGTCGACGCCATCAGCCACGGTGATACGCCGCAGTTCGGTGTTGTCTCGCTGTTCGATACGCATGGCCAGGGCCTCTGCCGCCTCCGCCGTCACCTCGGCCCGGTCGCCAAGGGTCTGGCTGGCGGTCTGGTCCTCGATCATCAGCACGATATCCGTCAGCGGTTCACGTTCTTCCTGCTGGTAGACCGGGCTTGTGAGAGCGGCCAGAATGACCAGCCCCGCCAACCCCCGAAAGGCCCAGCCGGACAGCCCGCGCGCCACGGCAAGGGCGATGCCCGCGATCAGGACACCGCAAAGCGTTGCGATCAGCCACCAGGGCAAAAGGGGGTCAAACAGGATCGTGTAGTTCATTGGCCCAACCTGTCGAGAAGAGCCGGCACATGTACCTGGTCGGATTTGTAATTGCCGGTCAGCACATGCATCACGAGGTTGACGCCAAAGCGATACGCAATCTCGCGCTGCCGTTCCCCGGCAAAACCGCGCCCGACGGGATAAAGCGGTGCACCGCTCGTATCCGTGGCCCAGGCCGCCGCCCAGTCATTGCCGCCAATCACCACCGGTGTCACGTTGTCGTTGAGGTTGCGGAAGGGCATCCCCTCCACCTGTTCGGCATCAATCGGCGCGGCCTCGACCCAGACCTGACGGCCGGTGAAGCGGCCCGGGAAATCCTGCAACAGGTAGAATGTGCGCGTCAGCACGTGATCTTCTGGGATTGGCTCAAGCGGTGGAATATCAAGCGCGCGGGCAAGCCGTTGCAGCTTTTGCCCATTGGGCGATGATGCCCCAAACCCAGCAATGTTGGCGTCGCGGGTATCAAACAGGATCATGCCGCCCGTCCGCAGATAGGCGTTAAGCTTGGCATAAGCTTCTTCTGACGGGATCGGCTGTTCCGGGGTCACGGGCCAGTAGAGCATTGGGTAAACTGAAAGCTCATCGGTTTCGAGGTCCACACCAATAGGAACGGCAGGCTCCACCGAGGTGCGGAAGTAAAGCGTTTGACCAAGGCCTCGAAGCCCTGCATTGGCAGTGTCGTCGATGCTTTGTACGCCAGTCAGAACATGGGCGAGTGCGACCTCATCCGTGGCTAATGAAGGTTTGTCTTGTGCCTGCGCTTGATCCACAAGCGCAATGGACAGGATCACTACCGCTGCTGCACGCAGGGGCATCAGGCGGCCCGATAAAGCTAAGGAGGCGATGATATCCGCCATCAGCAACAAAATTGCCCCGGCCAGCAGCCACCCGCCCAAAGGCGCCTCGTTTGATTTTGCAAGGCCAAGCACTGTTGTGCCGGCAGGCCATGCTGCAGGCGCGACTATCGTATCAGGCTTAATGACATTCAAGGCCAGCTGACGATCTGGCCCATCATATATGCCGGGGCGCAAATCTGGCCCGATTGGGTCGGTGATCAGAATTTCACCTGGAACGCCGGGCAAAGTGCCCGCATCATCCAGCGTGCCAAAGCCATTCAGCACTTGCGCAGGCCGCCATGTGGTGCCCTGCATCTCCATTAGATCTGGCAACGCCACGGCGGAGGATACGGCAAGCCGTTCCAGCATCTGAACGAACAAACCGGAGAGCGGCAGGGTCGACCATTCGGCATTGGCGGTGACGTGGAACAGAACCACCTGTCCCGGCCCGATGCGTTTGCGGGTCACGAGGGGCGTGCCGTCAGCCAGCTGCGCAATCACACGGGAGGCCAGTGTGGGGTCCGGCTGGGCCATGACTTGCGCGGACACGGTGACCTCGGTACTTGGATCAAGGCCGAAGAACGGGCTGTTCTCGGCAAAGGGGGCAAGGGCCTTGGGCTCTCCCCAACTCATTGCGCCGCCCACTGTGCGGCCACCGGCGCGCAGGCGCACGGGCATCAGAGGGTCTTCCTCACTTCGAGACAGATCACTGGCCGCCACGCGCGGCCCGGCAAAGCGCAGCAACATGCCGCCGCCCTCGACCCAATCCTGCATCAGATCAGCCTCGGCCTCCGACAGCGTGGCCACATCGGCTAGCACGATCACATCCGGGTTGGCGGGCAGAATGTCGATCAGGGACCCGTCCAGAATATCAGCCGACGGGATCAGCGCCTGTTCAAGGTAATGCAGCGGCGAGAGCAGTTCGAGCCCTTCCCGGTCCTGTCGTCCCCCGATCAGTGCCACTTCGCGGCGACGGAGGCTGTCATCGGTCAGGGTTACGCTGCCCGCGTGGCGTTGCCCCGCGATCTGGAACCGGGTCAGGCGCGCGCGAAGCTCGGCCGGGAGGGACAATTCCCCGCTTGTCACGGTATCCTCCGGGCCGAAGGTCAGTGGCAAGCTGGACAGCATCCGTTGCGTTCCTGAGGGGTCGCGGCCATGGGCTTCTACCGTGATCTGACGCTCAACCCCGGCGACGGCGCGGCTGGCCGTCAGGGTCAGGATGCCATCACTGGCCGTGGCTGGCGACAGGGCAATTATAGGGACAGGGCTTTCATAGATTGTCACGGGGCCACGGTCATCCAAGGCCGAAAGCAGTGCATCGCGCCCCGCGCGGTCGAGCCCGTCTGAGAACCACCGCGTTTCGAAGCTTTCCTCACCCAGCAGGTTTGCAACCTTGGACAGATCTGCCGGTTGCGGCGCCCACGGTTCCGGTGCCAGCCCTGACAGGCGGGAGCGCCAGACCTCGGCGGATTGGAACACGGGCGGTTCGGGGTCGCTGAGGCGGATCAGGGCCACAGCGCGCGCCTCACGTCCCGCCTCGGCCAGCATCGTATCAAGCAGATCGGTTTTAGTCGCCCAATCCCGTGCACTGGCCCAGCTTGCATCTATAACGATCAACATCGGCCCGGTGCGTCGTTCGCTCGGGTCGGCCTGCGGGTTCAGAACTGGCTTGGCCAACCCGATGATCAACGCGGCCACGGCCAGCATGCGTAGCAACAAAAGCCACCATGGGGTCTTGTCGGTTATGGTGTCGTCGTCGTTGAGGCCAAGCAGAAGCGCCACCCCCGGGAATCGTTGACGGATGGGTGCGGGCGGAACGGCGCGGAGGATGAGCCACAAGACCGGCAAGGCGGCCAATGCCAAAAGAAGCCAGGGAGCGGCGAAGCCGATGGGACCAATGATCATGCGCCTGGCCCCCCGTCAAAGGCGCGGTAAAGCCAGAGAAGAATGGCCTGCGCGCTGTCAGATGTGTGGTGCAGCCCATATTGCCATCCCGTCGCGGCGCACAGCGCACGCAGTTCTGCCTTACGGGTGTTCAGGCGTTCCAGATAGGCGTCTCGCAGGTCGGAGGCCTTAAGCGTTTCATGGGCCAGCGTCCCGCCGACGCTTTCGAAGATCGTGCGCCCGCGATAGGGAAAAGCCTCTTCCGCCGGGTCGAGCACCTGTAGAAGCACGCCCTTAACACCCCGATCCGCCGCCTTGGTCAGCGCGCTCTTCGCCGCGTCGACATCCGCCATGAAGTCCGAGACAAAAAGCGCGCGACTATGGGCCAGCATACCGCCGGTCTCCGGCCGCCCGTAATCGTCTTCGTTGTCTTGTGAAAACGCTTCGGACAATCGCGCAAGCTGCCCCTCACCGCGTTTGGGGGGAAGGGTGCGCCCCGCAAGGCCCACGCGTTCCCCGGCGCGGTTGAGAAGGATCGCCATGGCCAGGGCCAGAAGGCGCGCGCGGTCGGATTTCTCGGGCAGGTCATCGCGTGAGGCGAAGCGCATCGACGCGGCATTATCCACCCAGATCGCCACCGTCTGGGCAATCTGCCATTCCTTCTGGCGCACGAATTGCATGTCTGATTTGGCCGACCGCCGCCAGTCAATGAACCGCCGCTCGTCCCCTGGCTGAACTGGACGATACTGCCAGAAATCATCGCCTACACCCGACCGCCTGCGTCCATGCTCGCCCAGCAGAACTGTCCCGGCGAGGTGTTCAGCCCGCGCCAGAAGGGGCGGCAAATGCGCCGCCTGCGCCTCTGCTCGCGCGCGAAGGGATGCGGCTTGGCTCACGCAGCGGCCTCGATCTTGCCCATGCCGGTGACGGTGCTGTCGATCAAGTTATCAAGGTCCATCCCCCCGGCCCGCGCCGCAAAGCTGAGCGCCATCCGGTGGCGCAGCACGGGGCCGGCCATGGCGGCGACATCATCGGCATCGGGGGCCAGACGGCCCTGCAACATGGCCCGTGCGCGCACCGTCAGCATCAGGGCCTGTGCTGCACGGGGCCCGGGGCCCCAGGCCACGTTATCACGCACCTCGGCAGAGGCCGATGGATCCTCGGGTCGGAACGCGCGGACGAGGTCAAGAATGCGTTCCATCACCGCCTCGCCCACGGGCATCCGACGCAAGAGCGTCTGCGCCTCGATCAGGGCCTCGGGGGTGAACACCTCATGCGCTTCATCCTCGGTCACGCCGGTGGTGGCCAGAAGGATGTCACGCTCCGTGTCGCGGTCGGGATAGGGGACGTCAATCTGCACAAGGAAGCGGTCCAGCTGCGCCTCGGGCAGGGGATAGGTGCCTTCCTGCTCAATCGGGTTCTGCGTGGCCAGAACATGGAAGGGCATGGACAGGTTGCGGTCCTGACCAGCAACTGTCACGCGCCGCTCCTGCATCGCTTGCAAGAGGGCGGACTGTGTGCGCGGGCTGGCGCGGTTGATTTCATCTGCCATCAGCAACTGGCAAAAAATTGGCCCGTCGATGAACTTGAACGCCCGTGATCCATCATCCCCGGTTTCCAGCACCTCTGACCCCAGAATATCGGCGGGCATCAGGTCGGGCGTGAACTGGATGCGGTTGGAGTTCAGTCCCATGACTGTGGCCAGTGTTTCCACCAGTCTAGTCTTACCTAGACCAGGAAGGCCGATCAGCAGAGCATGGCCGCCGCACAGCAAGGCCGACAGTGACAGGTCGACCACTTGCTCCTGCCCGATGAACCGGCGTGTGATGGAGGCGCGTGCCTCTCCCAGCTTTTCCTCGAGCGCTTCGATCCCTTGCAATAGATCGGCTTCATCAGACATGGCAAACCTCCGGTGAACGCTATATTCGTGAATGTATATCCCTAGAGATAAGTGGCAAAGGCAATGGGCAAAGACCAAATCACAACACCGTCAGCAGAAAGTCTCGCAGATGCGGCTAGAAAAGCCCAAGGAAGGGGCCTTCCGCCGGTACATTTGTGGAACCCTGATTTCTGTGGTGACCTCGATATGCGCATCGCGCGCGATGGGACTTGGTTCTACCTTGGTACCCCGATCGGCCGTCCGGAACTTGTGCGCCTTTTTTCCACGATCCTACGAAAAGATGATGACAAGTATTTCCTCGTCACCCCGGTCGAGAAGGTGGGCATCACCGTCGATGATGCGCCCTTCGTCGCAGTAGATTTTACTGCCGAAGGGCAAGGAGAGGCGCAGCAGCTGGTCTTCGAAACCAGCGTGGGCGATACGATGGTGGCTGGTCCCGATAACCCAATCCGTGTGGTGCGGGATCAGGTGACCGGAGAGCCGTCGCCCTACGTGCTGGTGCGCAACAATCTTGAGGCGCTTATCGACCGCAAGAGTTTTTACCGGCTGGTCGATATTGGCGCTCATAAAGATGGATGGTTTGGACTTTGGTCGGGCGGTACGTTCTTCGAGGTGATCCCTTCTGAAGAAATCATGGTGGAGTGATGTGATGACTGCTTTGGCTGTCCTGGTTGGTGTCGGTTCCGGTCTTTCTGCGTCACTGGCACGGCTCTTGCGTTCGGAGGGGTACGATCTTGTATTGGCCGCGCGCAATGTTGAGAAAATCAAGGCGCTGGTAGAAGAAACCGAGGCCCGTGCCGTGGCTGTTGACGGATCGGATCCAGAGAGTGCTGCAAGCCTTTTTGCTTCGCTTGGCACCGCACCAGAGGTGGTGGTTTACAATCCTTCCGCCCGACTGCGTGGCCCGATCGCAGAGCTGGATCCGGAGGCGGTGCGTACAGCGGTAGAGATCACGGCCTTTGGGGCCTTCCTGACCGGTCAGGCGGCGGCGAAGGCCATGCTGGCAGCAGAGCCCAAGGGCGGTGTGCGGGGCACGATCTTGTTCACCGGGGCTTCTGCCGGGGTAAAGGGCTTTGCCCAATCCGCCCCCTTCGCGATGGGTAAGTTTGCGCAGCGTGGCTTGGCTCAAAGCATGGCGCGGGAGTTGCATCCCAAGGGCATCCACGTCGCATGGATCAATATCGACGGTGGCATTCGCAATCTCGATCGGCCCGAACGGATCGAACCTCAAGATGCCCCCGACAGCATGCTGGACCCGGATGCGATTGCGCGGGCCTATCTGGGGTTGATACGGCAGGACCGGACGGCGTGGTCAGATGAGCTGACGCTGAGACCGTGGGTTGAAAAGTTCTGAACTGTCGCGCGCATTCGTTTCAAGATTGTGTGCTGTAACGCGTAATCCAGTCAAGGCCGTCTTCGGTACGGCCTTGTGGAAAATACTCAGCACTGACAACGCCATGGTAGCCATCCTGATCCAACCGGGACAGGAAGGCGGGGTAGTCAATCTCTCCTCCAACTGGTTCATGCCGACCCGGGAAGCCGGAAATCTGGACATGGCGGGTTCGGGGGCCGAATTTAGCCCAAGTGCCCATCACGTCGCCCGTGATCCGGTGCGCATGGTAGGCGTCGAATTGTAAAGAAATGTTTGGCGCGCCGATCCAGTCCATCAGATCCACTGCCTGATCATAGTCATTCATCACGTAGCCCGGCATGTCGAACGGGTTGATCGGCTCTAGCGTAAGTATTTGTTCTGGCTTCTGAAATGCTGCCCATGCCAGATTGCGGACAAGCATCTTGTGGGCCCTGTCGGGTGGCGCGATGCCGCAGAGAAGATGGATGAATTCCACGTCCAGTGCGTCGGCATAGTCCAGCGCGGTCATGAACCCGTTCCGGAAGTCAGCGATGCGCCGGGGGACGCCCATGAAGCCGCGCTCTCCTCCGGCCCAGTCACCGGCGGGGGTATTGATGAGGGTCAGGCGCAAACCATTGACAGATAGAGCCGATTTCAGATCGCGGATCGGCATTTCATAGGGAAACAACAGCTCCACATGCTCAAACCCGGCCCGTGCGGCGGCGGCGAAACGGGCGGGGAGGGGTAGCTCTGTAAAGAGCAAGGAGAGGTTGGCGGCGAAGGTCGGCATGACCGCGATTTTAGGGCGCGCGCAGGGCCTGTCCAGAGGGGCAAAATGGCGGGTCGGTTTCGCGTCGGTATTGCGTCGGTATTACGACGGTGCGGTGCGGTCAGGATTTGGAGAGGGCGCGGGACGACACTCTGCCCCGTTCAAGACATCTGAGCAGACAGGAGAGAGACATGACCCGAGGCACCAAGGCCCAACGCGACGCCATGGACCGGCTGAGACGCGACCTGCAATACCTGGGCGGCAAGGACTGGCTTGCCATGACCATCGGAGAGGAAATCCCGCCCGAATGGCACACGCTGGAACATGACACGGATGTGGCGGAGAAGAAGGTTAAGGTGACGCTGTACCTTGATACCTCGGTCGCACGGTTCTACCGGCAACAGGGGGTTGGGTACCAGGAGCGGATCAACCGGCTGCTTGCGACCTACATGAACATGAAGATCGCCGGGGAGTTGGAGATTGAGCGGATCCTTGAAGAGCGGATCGGGGTCAAGGAGTATTTGGAGCGGCAGGAGGAGAAGAAGAAGAGGGTGAAGGAGAAGCAGAAGGAAGTTTAAGATTGTTACCGTGATTTTTTTGGAACACGGGAGGAGAGTGGTCATTCGCCGCGCGAGAAGTAAATTTGCACGCTGCGGACGAACCCTCCTTTACGTACCAGTTGACGAACGACCGCTATAGGATGCCGGTCCACTTACGGCAGTCACATGCAATCCTCTTCTTCCCATTCTCTTCGAGTCAATTCATACCAAGCTTGGTCGTCATAGCCATATGCACGCTTTAAGCCGACGAAGCGCATGCCGCACTTTTCAAGCACGTGTTTTGACGCTGTGTGATCGGGATCGGTGTTTGCGACTACCGAAGGCAAATCGGTCTTTTCAAAAGCAAAGCGTAGAATTCTCTCACACGCCTCCGACGCGTATCCTTGACCCCAAGCGTCCGGAACCAGCTGATAGCCTACTTCGATTTCGTCCTTAGGATAGGCATACGGAACAACTTGGCTCCAATCTGTGTCATCTTCGTCAATTGACACAGGAAGTAAAACGATATTCCCAATTTTTTGTCCTGTATCTTTGCGTGATATGCACCAGATACCGACACGCCCGCCAGCCCCTCTGCTTGTGATTTGAGGCATGTCTTGGATCACATCTTCTGGCGTTGTCACATCGCCTACGTAGTACATAACTTGCGGGTCGCACCAAACCGATTGAATGATGTCTAAGTCCTGTGAAGTGAGGGGCTTCAAATCTAATCGCCTTGTAGCAAGGGTTAACTCACCACCAGAAAGTACTTCCACAATCGCGACCTCCTTCCAAAGCCTTTTTTTGAGGCACATAAATCTCAGCGTATTTGCCTTTGTGTTTGCATACTTTTAATCGTACACGAAAAATCAGACATTGGTGCATTGCGCAGCATCGGTCATTCTGGGCTCGAAGCGGTCCTTCGCCGCGCGAAACGTGAATTCCCGGTATGGGCCGAACTACCCCCTCAATGCGCCTCCGCCCAATTCCCGCCCTCTCCCGCATCCACCACCAGCGGCACGTCGATCTGGACCGCGGGCATGGCGGCGCTTTCCATGATGGCTCGGGCCGCTTCGGTGACGGCGGGGGCGGCGTCTTCGCGGACTTCGAAGAGCAGTTCGTCGTGGACCTGTAGGAGCATCCGGGCGGGCATGTCCTTGATGGCCTCTGGCATGCGGATCATGGCGCGGCGGATGATGTCGGCCGCTGTCCCCTGGATCGGCGCGTTGATCGCCGCGCGCCAGGCGAACCCGGCGCGGGGGCCTTTGGCGGAAATCTCCGGCGTGTGGATCTTGCGGCCAAAGAGCGTCTCTACATGGCCATGTTCCTTCGCGAAGGCCACCGTCTGATCCATGTAGGTGCGGATACCGGGGAACCGCTCAAAATACCGGTCGATGAAGGCCTGCGCCTCGGACCGGAGGATGCGGAGGTTGCGGGCCAGCCCAAAGCCGGAGATGCCGTAGATGACGCCGAAATTGATCGCCTTGGCGCGGCGGCGGATGTCGGGGGTCATCTGGTCGAGCGGCACGTCGAACATCTCTGACGCGGTCATGGCGTGGATGTCGAGCCCGTCGCGGAAGGCCTGTTTGAGGGCGTCGATATCGGCGATGTGGGCGAGGATGCGCAGCTCAATCTGGGAATAGTCCAGCGACAGAAGGGTGTGGCCGGGGGCGGGAACGAAGGCCTCTCGTATCCGGCGGCCTTCCTCGGTCCGGATGGGGATATTCTGCAGGTTGGGATCGGTGGAGGCCAGCCGCCCGGTGGAGGCGCCGGTTTGCACGTAGGAGGTGTGGACGCGGCCCGTATCGGGGTCAATGTGGTCCTGCAGCGCGTCGGTGTAGGTGGATTTGAGTTTGCTGAGCTGCCGCCAGTCAAGCACCCGCGCGGGCAGGTCATGTTCGGTGGCGAGGTCTTCGAGCACATCCGCCCCGGTGGCATAGGCGCCTGTCTTGCCCTTCTTGCCGCCTTCGATGCCCATCTTATCGAAGAGGATTTCGCCCAGTTGCTTGGGGGAACCGACGTTGAATGTTTCGCCGGCGAGTTCATGGATCTCTGCCTCAAGTGCGGCCATTTTCTGGGCAAAGGCGTTGGACATGCGCGAAAGCGTGTCACGGTCGACGGTGATGCCGTGGCGCTCCATCTGGGCGAGGACGGGGACGAGGGGGCGTTCAAGCGTCTCATAGACGGTTGTGACCTGTTCAGCGGGAAGGCGAGGTTTGAACAGGTGCCAGAGGCGGAGCGTGATATCGGCATCCTCGGCGGCGTATTTGACGGCCTCATCGATGGCGACCTTATCGAAGGTGATAGCGGATTTTCCGGTGCCCAGAAGCGTCTTGATCGGGATCGGCGTGTGCGAAAGGTAGCGTTCCGCGAGCGCATCCATACCGTGATTGTGCAGCCCGGCATTCAGGGCGTAAGACATCAGCATTGTGTCGTCGATGGGGGCGACGGCGAGGCCGTAATTGGCGAAGATCTTGGTGTCGTATTTCATGTTCTGGCCAATCTTGAGGATGGCCGGATCTTCGAGGATGGGTTTGAGGGCCTGCAAGGTGGCATCGCGGTCGAGCTGGCCGTCGATCAATTTACCAGAGCTGAAGAGGTCGTCAGAGCCATCCTTATGGGCCAGCGGGATATAACAGGCCTGACCGGGGTCGACGGCGAGGCAAATGCCGACAAGTTCCGCCTGCATTTCGTTAAGCGAGGTTGTTTCGGTATCGATGGCCACGTAGCCGCGTGCCGTAATCCGCGCGATCCATGTGTCGAGCGCGGCCTGGTCGGTGACTTTCTCGTACGCCTCTGGCGTGATGGGGGGCCATTCGGGGGTGGCGGCCTCGTCAGTCCCTTGCGGTCCTGCCTCGGCGATCACCGGCGGCTCCGCGCCCAGCGTGTCGGCGATGCGTTTGGTGAGGGTGCGGAACTCCATCTCGGCCAGGAAGGCCAGCAGGGTGTCGGCTTCGGGGTCGCGGATTTCAAGGTCGTCTAGGGTGAAATCTATGGGGGTGGCGGTGTCGAGGGTGACGAGCTTTTTCGACATTTCGATCTGGTCGCGCTTTTCGATCAGGGTCTGACGCCGCTTGGGTTGCTTGATCTCCTCTGCCCGGTCCAGAAGCGTTTCCAGATCACCATATTCGTTGATCAAAAGCGCGGCCGTTTTGATGCCGATCCCCGGTGCGCCCGGCACGTTGTCTACGCTGTCCCCGGCCAGCGCCTGAACGTCGACAACCCGCTCTGGGCCGACGCCGAACTTTTCCTCCACACCCTCGCTATCGATACGGCGGTTTTTCATGGCGTCTAGCATTTCGACCCCGCCGCCCACCAGCTGCATCAGGTCCTTGTCTGACGAGATAATCGTCACGCGCCCGCCTGCCTCGCGCGCCTGAACGGCAAGCGTGGCGATGATATCATCAGCCTCGTAACCCTCCATTTCCTTGCAGGCGATGTTGAAGGCCTCGGTCGCGGTGCGGGTCAGGGGAATCTGGGGGCGCAGGTCTTCGGGCATCGCCTCCCGATTGGCCTTGTATTCCGGGAACATGTCGTTGCGGAACGTATGGCTGCCCTTATCGAAGATCACGGCCACATGGGTGGGCGCGTCCGCCCCGTGATCATCAGACACATAGCGGTAGAGCATGTTGCAGAAGCCGGACACCGCCCCGATGGGCAGCCCATCAGATTTGCGTGTCAGGGGCGGCAGCGCATGATAGGCGCGGAAGATGAAGGCGGAGCCGTCGATCAGATGCAGGTGGCAGCCTTTGCCGAATGTCATGTCGTGTGCTCCGCTTGGTTGCTTGGTAAAGTCAAAATATGGCATGCGCCCGTAGCAGGGGCCAGTGGACAATATGTGGCTGCTGACAGGAATTAGGTATTTTTGACCAGAAAGAAGCCAGAGCCGCCTCCCTGTTTCATCTTTCGTAAATTACTTAGGAGGAGCCGCCATAGGCGGCGGGGGCAGCGCCTCCAAAACTTCAGGATAGGACAAATTGGTAGAAGGCCGCGATCCAGAGTAGCCCGGCGAGCAGGGCGGCCAGAAGCACGGCCAGGGACCCCATGTCCTTGGCCTTGCGTGACAGTTCATGCCGCTCAGGCCCAATCCGGTCGACTACGTTCTCAATGGCGCTGTTGAGAATTTCCACGATCAGGATGAAAAGTACCGATCCGATCAGCAGGGCTGCCGTGAACAGATCAGGCGCAATCCAGACTGCGGCGGGAATCGAGACTAGAAATGCCATGCATTCGAGGCGTACGGCTTCTTCGCCCGCCCAGGCATCCCGGAACCCATTGCAGGAATTGCGATAGGCGGCCTTGAGCCGCGCCAGCCCTTTGAGGGGTTGATTGGCCACGGCGCGCGCGCTCCTCAGCCCTTGTCCTGAAAATCCCGGTGAATCAGCTTGGCGTCGCAATAGGGGCAGATCACATAGCCCGTTTCATGGCTGAGCGAGAGCCAGACGCGTGGGTGGCCCAGTGCCCCCTCACCGCCATCACAGGCGACACGGTAGCTGTCTACGATACGGGTTTCTGGGTCAGCGGTCGGCATCCTGGCATTCCCTTTTGCTTGGGCTTCGACTAAGCGCAATATGAGCAATGCGACGAGCCGAGGCAAGAGAGCGGTGCAAGAGAATGCAGTAGAAATTCGGGGCCTACGCAAGGTCTACCAGGGTCGGGGCGGCGCGCCGGACAAGGAGGCGTTGAAATCCATCGACCTTGATATTCCTGCGGGCTGCGTTTTTGGCCTGCTTGGCCCGAACGGGGCTGGAAAGTCGACGCTGATCAATATCCTGGCCGGCCTGGTGCGCAAGTCTGCCGGGCAGGTAACGATCTGGGGCTTTGATCAGGATGTGAACCCGCGTCAGTCCCGCGCCTCGATCGGGGTAATGCCGCAGGAGCTGAACCTTGATCCGTTCTTCAATCCGCGCGACGCATTGGAGATGCAGGCCGGGCTTTATGGCGTGCCAAAGGCGCAGCGGCGCAGTGACGAAATTTTGCGCTTGGTGGGCTTGGAGGATAAGGCCAGGGCCTA
Organism: Roseovarius sp.; assembly: GCA_963691795.1. Lineage (GTDB taxonomy): Bacteria > Pseudomonadota > Alphaproteobacteria > Rhodobacterales > Rhodobacteraceae > Roseovarius. The sequence continues at coordinate 469,756 of OY829373.1, read as the reverse complement.
TTCCCGTACCCTGTCGGGGGGCATGCGGCGGCGGCTTTTGCTGGCCAAGGCGCTGGTACACCATCCGCATATTCTTGTGCTGGATGAGCCGACAGCAGGCGTGGACATCGAGTTGCGCCAGATGCTGTGGCAAAACGTACGCGCGCTCAACAAGCAGGGCATGACCATCGTTCTTACCACCCATTACCTCGAAGAAGCAGAAGAGATGTGTGATGAGATCGCGATTATCAATCATGGTGATCTGATCGTGCGGGACAAGACCAGCACGCTTCTGGCGCAGTTGGATACGCGGCGTATCTTGATCCGGCCGCAAGCTGCACCGGAGGCGTTACCAGACGCGCCGGGGCTGAGTGCGAAGCTGCGCGAGGATGGAGAGTTAGAGCTGTCCTATCATGCGAAGGAATTGAGTGCAGAGGATGTGCTCGATTACGTGCGGGCGGCGGGCGTACGGATTTCCGATATGCGCACCGAGCAGGCGGATCTTGAGGACGTATTTTTGAAGCTGACGCGGTCGGATTGACCGGCCACGGTGTGCTTTCTTGGGGCCACGGGCGCTACAGTCAAAAAAAGTGCCTTACTCTTTAGGCTGGTCGAGGTCCCGGATAATATGCGGGACCTTTTAGGGCTTGTTGTCACGATCTTTCAAAAGCTGCTCGATCTGTTCCAGCCTGTTGATCACATCGTCCCGGTAGCTCACGGTCTTTTCCACCTCTTCCACGCTATGGGCGTCCTGCATGGAGTTCACCACCAGACCGACAACAAGGTTCACCACCGCGAATGTCGTCACCAGGATGAATGGCACGAAGAAGGCCCAGGCGTAGGGGTAGACCTCCATCACGGGCCGAACGATGCCCATGGACCAGCTTTCCAGCGTCATGATCTGGAACAGCGAATAGGCGGAGCGCCCAATGGTGCCGAACCATGCGTCAAAGCTGGCCCCGAAAAGCTTGGTGGCCATGACCGCGCCGATATAGAAGATCAGACCCATAAGCATAAAGACCGAGGCCATCCCGGGCATCGCGTTCATCAGCCCTTCGACCACGCGGCGTAGCGATGGCACAACCGAAAGGACCCGTAGGAGCCGCAGGATACGCAGGGCCCGCAGTACCGATAGGCCCTGGGCATTGGGGATCAGTGAAATAGCGACAATGACGAAATCGAAGATGTTCCAGCCATTGCGGAAGAATCCCCCGCCCCGGGCGTAGAGTTTGAGTGCGATCTCGACGATGAATACCCCGAGGCAGATCTTGTCCAGCAGCAGGATCAACGGCCCGGCGGTGGCCATGATGGTGCCGGAGGTTTCCATGCCAAGGATGATCGCGTTAAAGAGGATCACCCCGAGGATGAAATTCTGCACGAGCGTGCGGTCAAGAAATGCACCCACACGGGTGCGCATATCAGGTGCTTGGCTGTCCATGGCGCTGCATATTGGGTTTTTTCGCCTTGGCCTCAAGGGTGATAAAGCTGAAATTAGGGTTAAACTTGACGTGTTGGGCAGGGTTTCGCCCGGACTTTTTCAGGTTTGGCGGGGTGAACACCGCTTTGCGAAGGCGTCCCATGCCGTGGTCGTGACGGATTGTGTGCCTGGTGAGATGGTGCCCCCATTGACCCCGGTCGTCGCAGACGATTAGTTGCGCGGTGAACACTCATTTGAAAGGATGGACATGCGTTCCTTTAAATCCGCCTTCGAATACCCGTTCCTGCGCAAGTATCAGGACGGGGTCATGGCCTATGAATATAAGGGCATTCAATGCCTGCGCTCTCCCATTGACGCTGCCATTCAGGCTCGCGCGATCTGGGATCTGGAACCGGCGACGATCATCGAGATCGGCACGCATCACGGCGCAAGCGCGATCTGGATGGCGGATACGGTGGGCAATTATGGCCGCGACACGAAGATTTTCTCGATCGACGTCAAGAAGCCGGACATCACGGATGATCGCGTGACTTATATCGAGGGGGACGTGATGGACCTGGGCGCCTCGTTTGATGCCTTTGACATCTGGTCGGCCCCGCGCCCGTGGTTCGTGCTGGAGGACAGCGCCCATACCTATCCCTGCTGCATGGCCGCGCTGGAGTTCCTGGGTCAGCATATGCAGAAGGGCGAGATGCTGTGCATGGAAGACGGTGTCATGACCGAGCTGGGCGTGGCCGATAATTACGGCGGCGGGCCAAGCAAGGCGATTGAGGATTACTTTGCCGCCAATCCCGGTGTCTTTGAGCTGGACGAATATTACTGCGACATGTTCGGGCCCAATGCCACCTATGCGCCTAATGGATACATGCGTAAGACATGATGCCGCTTTACCGCCCCGGCGATGACGTGGGCCCTTTGGAGCATTGGCCCCTGGACAACCCCGTGAGCGATTACCGGATCGTCGCGGGGAACCCGCAGACCTTTGGGCGGCTTGATGCGGGCGGGCCGGGGCATGTGACGCGACGGGGGATCTGGCGGTGTACGGAAGGCACCTTCGACTGCACGGAGCAGGGTGACGAGATGATGACCATGCTGGCCGGGCGCTGCCGGATCACCGATCTGGCCAGCGGCGAGGTGGTCGAGCTTGTGACCGGCGACACGTTCTTCACCCGCGATGGCGCGCGGGTGCGCTGGGACGTGCAGGAGCAGGTTACGAAGGCGTTCTTTGCCCATAAGCCGGATGGCTTTTAGCGGTTCCTAGCACATGGTGCCCCGCGGGGAATCACGGGCGTCATGGGCTGTGCCCTTGCTGGGCTGCCCTGTCATCCAAAAGCATAACAACTTTCAAGCGTGGGCCATAAGCGCAACACTTGGAGAACGCGTGCCGCCTGTGCATTGCTTTGATGTCGTTCGCTAAAGCAAGCACAAAGTGCTGTCGCTCACTTAGTGGATCGCTACGATACAGCCTATCGAAAACGCCCTGTTCTGTATCATGTTAGATGGAATGTGAACTGTGTGGATGTTCCATACAGACATGCACATGAAGTCTTTTGAACACGTCGACACCGGAGGCTCTTCCCGTGGACTTAAGCTTCGATTGCCCAACTGTGGCTTAGCTACTCCAGTCGCATGGTTTTACCATGCGATGGCTTGGCCTGAGACACTGACGGTTGTGATGCAAACGATGCGCCCTGCACAGGTTTAAGGCGGGGTGAGGGCCCGCCTTGCAGTTTGTTCCTTTTGAAATGGTATCAGCGGTCGTTAAGGCGGCTGCCGGGCATAGGGCCGGGGAAAAAGATGGCTTCCCAGATTGGAACTACAGCGACCTTTAGGGGCCTTGATTTATTGGCGTCTGCGGGCAGGTTGCTTGCCGGTGCTATAGAGGCGGTCTGTCCGGTACGGTCGCCACCGCCACCGCCCTCACCTGCCATGGCGGGCGACATGCTTGTTCCGATCAGGGTTGCGGTCAGAGTGCATAGGATGATGGTTTTGATTTGAGCGTTGAACATTTTGATCTCCGTGGTCTTAGAATGTGCGGTTTGCTTGCGTTACGAAGATGAGTGACTCGGCGGGCGCAAAAGGTTCAAAGCAAAAGGCGGAAAAAGTGAAAAAATTTAAGAAACTGAAATCGCGAATTTTTTTCATGATCAACGTTCGCAGCCAAGTTTCTAGCTGCGCGTTCCGAACCTGGTGGTATCTTTATCCGAATAGGAGCGGTTTACGCCCCTCGCGTGGCTCTACACGGTAGGGGCGCCAGTTCTTTCGCCAATAGGTCAAAAACCAACCTGATCCTCGGGCTTGTCTTTGGCTGAGATTCCACAAGTAGCGTGCCGTTTGGCGTGAAGAGCGCCTGCATCCGAACGCTGGAAAAGCATTTTGCCCTATGCTGCGCCTGTGGTTGGGCGGGCTGCCGGAGCAGGGCTGATCAGACCGCAAAACTGCCGTTCTCGTTCAGTTTGGACGTAGATCGCTTTCATGCGCATATCGGTGGTGCTCCAAGGCGGCGAATGGCGGAGAGGATGGCGCAGACCATCGGGCCAGTGACGGCCACCCGCGACCTGATGCAAGACTGGATCTAGGGCCAGCCGGTCGGCACTGTTGACATCCTTGTATCCAGCCAGCCGTCCGAACACCGACTGCCGGGACAACCCATCGAGCCGGAGGATCGTGTTCTTGCCGCGTAGGTTTCGCGCAGTGCCGTTGCCGCTAGATCGGACAACCCGAGCGTGTCACCGAGTTCCCGCATCACCAGCAGCCCGCTGTTCGAACTGATCTGCGCACCCCGGAACTCTACCCACATCCGGCGATCGAAATCGACCCGATCTGCGCGAGTCAAGCCCGCACCCTCTGGGTGATCCATGAATAAGCCCCGAACAGCCGTCAAAGCCATGATTTATATTAAAAATATCAAGGTCATGTCAGAAAAAACCAGCGGATTACTTGGGGAATGTCAGTTAAGATGGCTTCTTGAGCATTGGTCCCAATACGCGACCGCCCAGAATGTGCAGGTGGTAGTGCGGTACGTCCTGCACGCCATGGTGGCCCGCGTTGGAGATGGTGCGGAACCCTTCACCGCTATGCGCCATGCTAACCCCGGTCAGGCGGCACACCTCGGCTGTTGCGCGCATGAAATCAGCCAGCTCGGGCTCGGACGCTTCTGCCGCGAAATGATCGTGGCAGACATATGCACCTTTGGGAATCACCAGCACATGAACAGGCGCCTGGGGGGCGATGTCGTTGAAGGCTAGCGTGTGCTCTGTTTCAAGCACAGTGTCGTTGGGGATCTCGCCGCGCAGGATCTTGGCAAAGATGTTCTGGTCATCATAGGCGAAGGGCATGGTCAGCAATCCTTTGTCAGTCGGCGAAGATATGCGGTGCGCTTGCAATCTCTAGCGCCTTGTCTGGCGCAATATCAAGGAAGTGGGCGATCTGTTCTGCGTTGAGCTCTGTTGGTGCAGTTTCACGCATGAAATAGAGGTACTCAAAATCTGCATCCCCGATCCGATCGCTTTCATAGATGATGTCCCCCCGGATCGTTGGTAGGAGCCGTTGCAGCGTGTCCTGCGAGGTCTGTTCGCCTGCCAGGCCGACGCGCTTGGCGTGGCCGATCAGGTACTCATCGGTAAAATCGCACTTGATTTCTAGCAGCTTGGTGGTTGAGCGGTCGGAGGCAAAATCATGCATCAGCTCGAGATTGGAGGGATCCAGGCAAATGATCATCCGGTCGTTCTTGAAGTAGTCAAACAGAACTCGCATCAGCGCGCGGCGATGTCGCGTGCGTTTGCTGATCGAACCCTGGATGCCGCCCAGATCGGGCAGGTGAGTGTCCTCTTCGTTGAAAAGGTAGTCGATGGCAGGAATGTTGCTGACCCGGCGGATCTGTTCCAGCAGGCGCTTGGCAACATGCCATTTCTTGCAGATCACGATCATCAGCTCGCGCTGGCGGCCCAGTGAGCTTTCGGTTTCCCAGAAGCGGCTGGCAAAGCGCCGCCCAGTGCGGCCGCGTCCAGTGAGAAACTTGAAAAGGTTATGACCCTCATTCGAGATCTTGAAGGTGGCGTCGTGGTCAGCATAAAGCGCACCGAGCCTATCCTTTAGCTCTTTTGCCTCTACGCTGATCTTGCGGGCAAAGAGAGAGTCCTGCGACAACAGCAGATCAAAGTGGTCGTTATAGAAGGTCACCGGCATCCCGTAGTCGGTAAACATCAGGAAGGTCAGTGTCCGGCTTCGGATTTCGTTTTCGGGCACGATGTGGCGCACCAGCGTTTGGAAGAAGGTTTCATCCGGGATCCATGTGGTCTGGAAAAAACGCATCACATCCCGGCGCTTGCGGGTGAAATCGAGGATCCACTCAATCGTGCGCCTGCGCAGACACCACCACTGGCTGCCGATCTGGATATCAAGATCCTTAGGAATCCTACGGCGCAGGCCGAGGCGTTTTTGAAGGTTGTAGGCGGTGTAGAAGAGCCGTTTGTGGGTACGCTCGTTAAAAAAGTGGCGGTAGACCAGACGGTCTTCTTTGATCCCGGTTTTGATCCAGTTGCTTTTGAAGAAGTCGAAACTTTCGATATAGTCAGCCTCTTCGGCGTCGAGATAATGATGTGCGAAGGCGGCCGATTTGATGGGCATGCAATCGCCTGACAACATGTAGAAATGGGTGGCCCTTGGAAACGCCTCCACCGCCGCCTCGACCGCGTTAAGTGAGGCCTGTACCAGCGACCATTCCCCCCAGCCGCATTTGATCCGTTTGCGCGCGAAGGTCACGTTGGGGTTATCATCGAGCTCGGTTCGGATTTTGCGATATTGGTCGCTCTGGGCGTTGGCGTCGAAGTGGATCGAGATGAAGTCGCCCACTGCAGTGAGCCTTTTGGCCTGTTGGATGATGGCCTCAGGATCCTTGTGGCAGAGCAGGATGAATGCAATTTTTGCCATCTTGGAAACAAACTATCCCTAAGTACCCGCTTTGTTTATACAGATAGCGGTGAAGTGAGATTGAATAAACTCCCTTTCGTTGGTTTTTTGTTGTGACTACTATTTGTAAAAAAAGAGCGGTTTGGGTTCGGAGGCGAAAATATGGGCTTTCCAGGAACATGGATGACGGAAAGTGAAAGCGTTGTCTATCGGGTGGTGCCGAAATGTGCCTGCTCGACCATCGGGCAAATTATGTATTTCTCGGATCATGGCGATTTCTTTGACGGCGATATCCATGACGCAAAAACGGGTCTGCATAAATGGGCCCGTGAGGATAGCCAGAGCGCAATTGAGGCCAATGTCCGCGCCCACAAGTCGTATGCCTTCACCTGCGTCCGCAATCCCTATACCCGGATCCTGTCGAGCTTTTTCGACAAGATTTGCGGAATTCAGCGCAACGGTGCGCGCTATCGCGGCAAGCTGGTGCCGCTCCTGATCCAGCAATATGGGATCGATGTCGGTGGTGATGATGGCAAGCAAGAGTTCGATCAAATCGCGAGCTTCCGCCGTTTTCTGTTGTTTGCTCGGGACACAATCCGCTGGCGCAGGCCGATGGACCCGGACATTCACTGGTCTGCAATGTCGGGGCATGTTTCGACCTTTATCATGAGTGGTGGCATCTACGACCGGATCTTCTGGACCGAGAGTTTCAATGACGGGATGACAGATGTTCTGAGCGCGATCGAGACGCCCAACGCCGTTGATCTGGCCGATATCCCCCGGTTCAACGAAAGTGAGGGCCATGGTCCCAAACGGTTACATCCGGTGGAGGATTACTTCGACGATCTGTCGATGCATCTGATCTATGAGATCTACAAGCGGGATTTCGAGCTGTTCAAATATGATTTCGAGAATCCGGGCAACAAGATGCCCATTGGTGAGATTGATCTTGATGAGGTTCACGCCAAGCTTGGAGAATAAGACGGATGGCCCGTTTGTCCGCCCTGCGGGCAGACCTCGCTTGTGGTGTGGTGACATACTTCCGTGTTGCTGCTGAGATCGAGGTGTGGATCAAAAGAGTTAAGGGCCATGCCCCCTTTTGCGCCTATGGGGTGTGCCAAGCCAGGTGAGGGTGCACATGAGGGATACGTTGGCGCAACCTTTCCTATATTGTCATGAGTGATAATTTTAAATGTTACTAAAAAAAATCATAGAACAAATTTTGTAACATATTTGTTGAAACACCCTGTGCCCTGCGATACAAGTACTGGTTACTTTTGGTGACATGAGGATGCACCTTAGTGTTGGGCAGTTGTCAGGGAGAACGGCCATGTATGCGCAGATGGTCAAGAGCACAGGTCAGGGTGTGAAAGCCCGCGAGAAGATGACCGAGGAAGAGCGTGCGTTTCAGGATCGGATCGATCAAGACATCAAGATTGAGCCGCGTGACTGGATGCCGGAGGGGTATCGCAAGACGCTGATCCGCCAGATCGGCCAGCATGCCCATTCCGAGATCGTCGGACAACTGCCCGAGGGCAACTGGATCACCCGCGCCCCCACGCTGGAGCGCAAGATGATCCTGCTGGCCAAGGTACAGGATGAGGCGGGCCATGGTCTGTACCTCTATGCCGCCGCTGAGACGCTGGGTGTGAGCCGGGACCAGATGACCGAGGATCTGCTGGCCGGCCGCATGAAGTATTCCTCGATCTTCAACTATCCCACGCTGACATGGGCCGATATGGGCGCGGTCGGCTGGCTGGTCGATGGGGCGGCGATCATGAACCAGGTACCGCTGCAGCGGACGTCTTATGGCCCCTACTCGCGCGCGATGATCCGCATCTGCAAGGAGGAAAGTTTCCACCAGCGGCAGGGCTTCGACATCATGATGAAGATGGCCCAAGGCACGCCCGAGCAGAAGCGCATGGCGCAGGATGCGCTGGACCGTTTCTGGTATCCATCGCTTATGATGTTTGGCCCGTCCGACAAGGACAGCGTGCATTCCGCGCAATCCATGGCGTGGAAGATCAAGATGAACACCAACGATGAGCTGCGCCAGAAATTCGTGGATCAGACGGTGCCGCAGGCGGAATTCCTTGGTCTGACCGTGCCGGATGAGCACCTCGTATGGAACGAAGAGCGGGGGCACTATGATTTCTCGGAACCCGACTGGAGCGAGTTTTATGACGTGCTGAAGGGCAACGGCCCGTGCAACCATGACCGGCTGGAGGCGCGCCAGAAGGCGTGGGATGACGGCGCGTGGGTGCGAGAGGGGCTACTGGCCCATGGCCGCAAGAAGGCTGCGCGCAAGTTGGCGGCGGAGTGAACCATGACAGACGATACCCAAACTCCGCGTCGTGAATGGCCCCTATGGGAGGTGTTTATCCGTGGTCAGCACGGGCTCAGCCACCGCCATGTGGGTAGCTTGCATGCCCCGGATGCCAAGATGGCCATTCGCAATGCGCGCGATGTCTATACCCGCCGGAATGAGGGCGTCTCTATCTGGGTGGTTGAGGCATGCCACATCACCGCCACGGCACCGGGCGAGAAGGGCCCGCTCTTTGAGCCGTCAGAAACCAAGGTCTATCGCCACCCCACCTTTTTCGACATCCCCGATGATGTAGGGCACATGTGATGAAGGTCTCTCTCTACCAGTTCCTGTTGCGGATGGGGGACAACACGCTTGTCCTAGGCCATCGCCTGTCGGAATGGTGTGGCCATGCGCCTGCTTTGGAAGAAGACATCGCGCTGGCCAATACTGCGCTGGATCTGATTGGACAGACGCAGCTGTGGCTGGATTATGCAGCAGAGGTGCAGGGACAGGGCAAGACCGCCGATGACCTGGCCTTTTTGCGTGACGCGTGGGACTTTAGGAACTTGCTGTTGGTGGAAATGCCCAATGGGGACTTTGGCCAGACGATCATGCGGCAATTTCTTTATGATGCGTGGTCATCGATCATGTTGGGGCGGTTGCAGGGGTCGAATGATCCGCGCGTGGCCGAGATTGCCGAGAAGGCTGGCAAAGAGGTGACCTATCATGTTGAGCGCTCTGCCGAGATCGTGGTGGGGCTTGGCGACGGGACTGAGGAAAGCCACACCCGGATGCAGGCGGCTTTGACACGTCTCTACCCGTACGTGGGAGAGGCGTTCGAGGCCGATGAGCATGATGCAGCCCTAATCGCTTCTGGCATTGCGCCCGAGCCAACCGTCCTACGTGCCGAATACGAGACGCTGGTGGGTCGTGTTCTGTCGGAAGCCACGCTGACCCGGCCCGAAGGGGATTTCGCCCACTCAGGTGGCCGGTCGGGGCGGATGCACACTGAACATCTGGGGCATATGCTGTGCACCATGCAGTGGTTACAGCGCGCCTATCCGGGGGCGACATGGTGAGTGCGGAAACTCTCCCATCAGTGGAACAGGTCTGGGCCTGGCTGGGCGCGGTGCCGGACCCAGAAATCCCCGCGATCTCGCTGGTGGATCTGGGCGTGATCCGGGATGTGGCCTGGTCAGGGGATACGCTGGTGGTCACGGTTACGCCGACCTATACCGGCTGCCCCGCGACAACGGTCATCAACATGGATATCGAGACTGCCCTGCGTGCCCGCGGGATTGAGAAGCTGGACCTCAAGCGCCAGCTCAGCCCGGCCTGGACGACCGACTGGCTGTCGCAAGCGGGCCGCGCGAAGCTTGAGGCCTATGGCATCGCACCACCGCAACCGGCGGGCGGACCAAAGCACTGCCCCTTGTGCAAAAGCAGCAATGTCGAACGGCTTAGCCAGTTTGGGTCGACCCCCTGCAAGGCGCAGTGGCGATGCCGCGATTGCCTCGAACCTTTTGACTATTTTAAGTGTATCTGATCCATGGCTCAGTTTCACGATCTCGAAGTCACAGACATCCGTAAAACGATCCGCGACGCGGTCGTGGTCACGTTGCAGCCGATCAATGGAGCGGCAGAGTATTTCGATTTCACACAAGGCCAGTACCTGACCTTCAAGCGCAATTTTGACGGTGAAGAAATCCGCCGATCTTATTCCATCTGCGCAGGCAAGGATGAGGGCCTGCTGCAAGTGGGTATCAAACGTGTAGAGGGCGGGGCCTTTTCCACATGGGCCAATGATCATCTTGCAGTGGGCGATCACCTACAGGCGATGGCGCCGATGGGACGCTTCTTTGCCCCCCTCGATCCTGATGCGGCGCGAAATTACTTGGGTTTCGCAGGAGGTTCCGGGATCACGCCCATCCTGTCACTGATCAAAACCACGCTGGCGTGCGAGCCCGGGTCGAGCTTTACGTTGGTTTACGCCAACCGGGCAGTGTCGACGATCATGTTCCGGGAGGAGCTTGAAGACCTCAAAAACCTCTACATGGGGCGTTTCAACGTTATCCATGTGCTAGAGGTGGACGCGCAGGAGATCGATCTTTTCACCGGGCGGGTCACGGAGGAGAAATGCGCGACATTGCTCAAAAGTGGGTGGATCGATGCGGCTGGCTTGGACATGGTGTTCATCTGCGGGCCAGAGCCGATGATGCTGGGTATTGCGGCGGCACTGCGGGGGGCGGGGATGCGCGGCGACCAGATCAAGTTTGAACTTTTCGCGTCCTCGCAACCAGGCCGCCTGAAACAAAGGCCTGTGTCAAAGGCTGCAAACAGTCAGCCCGCAACCCGGCTCTCTGTTACGCTTGATGGCGCGACCCAATCCCTCCATTTGGAGCCGGGTCAAACCCTGTTGGAGGCCGTGCGCGCCCATTCCATCGATGCGCCCTTCGCGTGTAAGGCAGGGGTCTGTTCCACCTGTCGTTGTAGGGTTGTGCAAGGCAAGGTGGAGATGATGATCAACCATGCGCTGGAAGATTACGAGGTGGAGAAAGGCTATGTCCTATCCTGTCAGTCTTATGCGCTTACAGACAGCGTTGTGATCGACTACGATCAGTGATCAGGCTTCTTTCTGGTTCAAAATACCTCGGGGGGTCGTGCGCAGCACGACGGGGGCAGAGCCCCCTCTGACCTTCAACGCGTTCACCAAATATCCCGGTCGCCGCAACGGAGTTTTTGAAACTTCTGTTCAAGGCAATGGCGTATCTAGCCCTGATCAATGCCATTGAGGACAAGGTCCGTGACAAGTCTGGCGTAATCTTCGCGCGCGTGTTCCCCGGCGCTGCTGTTCCACATGTAAAACCAGTTCAGCATTCCAAACACCGACATTGTCGTGTCACGCAACTGGACGCTTCGCGCGCCAAGACCCGGAGAGACCTCCGAGAGAATATCCGACATCCTACGTACCATGTCGCGCTGGTAGACGCGCAGGGTGGCTTGCCGTGCCTCTGGCAGGCGGTCAAACCCTGCTACCTGCACCCGGTGCTCATGATCGGCGCCCTGGTAGGCCTTCAGAATGTCCGCGATGAGTAAGTTGAGCTGCTCTTCGGGTGGAAGATACGACAGGTCCAGTGCGCAAATCCTGTCGCGCAGTTCGGAAAGGTAGCTGTCGAGGATATCGAACAGGATGGCATCCTTGCTGTCATAGTAGTGATAGATATTCGCCTTCGAAATCCCACAGGCTGTGGCCAGCTGGGTCATCGACGCCCTATCGAACCCCTCGGTAGCAAAGAGCCGGGCAGCCACATGAAGAATGTGTTTGCGCTTGGCGTCATGGTCTTTGGCGATAGGGCGGGCCATAAAGCGTCAGCCTTTCTGGCGCTTGTCGACCACGCGCTGGGCCTTGCCCTGTGACCGGACGACAGAGCCTGGTGCGCCAACATGGGCCTTGGCCGAGATGCCGATGATATCCTTTATCCGATCACTCAGGGCCTGTGCCAGCGCGGTGCGGGCTGTCTCGTCCAGCACTTGCGCATCCGCCTCGACCAATACTCGCATCGCATCCATGCGCCCCTCTGTCATCAGCTCCACCTGAAAATGCGGCGCAAGGCCCGGAACCGCCAGCACCTGTTCCTCAATCTGCGTGGGAAACACGTTCACCCCGCGCAGGATCATCATGTCATCAGACCGGCCTGTCACCTTTTCCATCCTCCGCATGGACCGCGCGGTGCCGGGCAGGAGCCGGGTCAGATCACGGGTGCGGTAGCGGATGATGGGCAGCCCTTCCTTGGTCAGCGTGGTAAAGACCAGCTCCCCTTCCTTGCCATCCTCGACCACCTCACCTGTATCAGGGTTGATGATTTCGGGATAGAAATGATCTTCCCAGATATGCAGGCCATCCTTGGTTTCGACACATTCATTGGCCACCCCCGGCCCCAGCACCTCGCTGAGCCCGTAGATGTCGACGGCATGGATGTCGAACGCCTCTTCGACCTCGGACCTCATGGCGTTGGTCCAGGGCTCTGCGCCGAAAATCCCCAGCTCAAGAGAACTCTCGCGTGGATCGAGGCCCATGGCCTGAAACTGTTCCAGAATATTCAGAATGTAGGACGGCGTGACCATGATCGTGGTCGGCTTGAAATCCTGGATCAACATGACCTGCCTCTCCGTCATCCCGCCTGAGACTGGCACCACGGTACAGCCTAACTTTTCGGCCCCGTAATGCGCCCCAAGCCCGCCGGTGAAGAGGCCATAGCCATAACCCACATGCACCACATCCCCCGGGCGTGTGCCCGACGCGCGCATGGAGCGGGCGACCATGTTGGCCCACATGTCAATATCGCCGGCGGTGTAGCCCACGACGGTCGGCTTTCCAGTTGTGCCCGAAGAGGCATGAAGGCGCACAATCTGATCCTGCGGTACGGCGAACATCCCAAAGGGGTAATTGTCCCGTAGATCGGATTTCACGGTGAAGGGGAACTTAGCCAGATCACTTAAAGAGGTCAGATCATCGGGATGCACGCCCGCCGCGTCAAAGCTGTCACGATAGAAGGCCACGTTGTCATAGGCGTGGCGCAGCGACCATTTCAGGCGCTGCAATTGAAGCGCGCGAATTGCGTCGATCGAGGCGATCTCGATCGGATCAAGGCTGGCGCGGTCGGGTGTGAGATCCTTCATGTGTCAGGCCTCCTCTGAAAACAATTGGCCACGGATTGCGCGTGAAAAGCCGCGCATCTCGGCGACCTTTCGGCCCTCGCCATTTGTAACAGTGATGTCGTAGATTCCATTTCTTCCGGTCACTTCGACCTCGCGCGCCATGGCGGTGAGGACATCGCCCAACTGTGCGGGTGCGATGAAGCTGATCATGTTATGCTGGGCCACGCAGCGCTGGTTGCGGCTATTGCAGGCAAAAGCAAAGGCGCTGTCGGCCAGTGAGAACGTCACCCCGCCGTGGCACATGCCGTGGCCGTTGCAATGCTGCGCCTCTACCGTCAGTTCCAACGTGGCGCATCCTTCGTCGACTGCGATCAGGCGCATGCCGAACCATGCGCTGGCGGCATCGTCAGCCCACATGGCCTCAGCGGATTTCTTGGCGCGGGTTTTGGGTGTCATGATCATCTGCCCTTGAACGCAGGGGCGCGTTTTTCGAGAAAGGCTGTTACGCCCTCGGCATGGTCATGGCTTTCACCGCAGAGCTTCATGGCGGTGGCTTCCACTTCCAACTGTTCTTCGAATGTGTTGGTGGCAGAGGCATGGATTGCGGCTTTGGTCTGGCTGTAGCCGTAGGTCGGGCCTTGCGCAAAGCTTGCAGTCAGGGTGCGTGCATCTTCCATCAGCGCCTCATCTGGCAGGCATTTCCAGATCAGGCCCCAGGCTTCGGCTTTCTCGGCGGGTAGTGGTTCGGCCGTCAGGGCGAGGCCTTTGGCGCGGGCTTCTCCCAGCAAATGTGGCAGGTGCCAGCTTCCGCCGGTATCTGGGATCAGGCCGACCTTGGAGAAGGATTGGATGAACTTCGCCCTGTTGGACGCGAGAACGATATCACAGGCTAGCGCCACGCTGGCTCCGGCCCCGGCGGCTACGCCGTTGACTGCGCAGACCACCGGGCAACTCAGTGATCGGATCTTGCGCACCAGTGGGTTCCAGAAGGTGCGCACCGTATAGCCCAGATCGGGCGGGCCACCGGCGGTGCGGGGGTCACGGTCGCCGAGGTCTTGGCCGGCGCAGAACCCGCGCCCGGCCCCGGTCAGCAGGACAGCGCGCTTGCCATCTGCCTGGACCCGTTCCAGCACACCCATCAGTTCGCGATGCATTGCGTCGTTAAAACTATTGAGTTTGTCGGGCCGGTTGAGCGTGATCTCGATCCAGGTCCCGTGATCCTGCGTTAGAATCATACCGCTCATACTGTTCCTCCCAAGCCGATGATACGTGATCTTTTCTTGCATAGACCGACCGGTTGGTCAATAAATTGAAGCGCATCGTGGGAGGGCCGTGAGATGATGGAATTCAACGTGGAAAGCTTTGTTGCGGGCCGCTGGCTGGCGCCTGATGACAGCGCGCGCGAGATTGAATGTGCGATCACCGGGAAGGTGATTGGCCGGGCCGGGCGCGCAGATCTGAGCATGGAAGAGGCGTTGAATCATGCCCGTGGCGTAGGTGGACCTGCGCTGCGCCAGTTCGGGTTCCACGACCGGGCGCGGATGCTGAAGGCCGTGGCGCAATATCTCAATGAAAGGCGCGATGCGCTCTACCAGATGTCCTTTCACACCGGGGCGACGCAGAAGGATCACCTGATCGATATTGATGGCGGTATCGGCACGATGTTCGTCTTCTCCTCTAAGGGCCGTCGCGAGATGCCGGAGGGGCAGGTGTATCTGGATGGCCCGGTCGAGCAGCTGTCGCGCGGTGGCACCTTTCTGGGTCAGCACATCGCAACGCCCTTGCAGGGTGCGGCAGTCCATATCAACGCGTTCAATTTCCCGGTTTGGGGGATGTTGGAGAAGCTGTCGCCGACGCTGCTGGCGGGGATGCCGGCGATCGTGAAACCGGCGACCGCGACGAGTTACGTGGCCGAGGCTTGCGTGCGGATGATCCTTGAGGCCGGGATTTTGCCGGAGGGGGCGCTGCAACTGATCACCGGGCATCCGGGCGATATGCTCGATCACATGGGCGGGCAGGATGTGGTGAGTTTTACAGGCTCTGCCGCGACAGCGGGGCATTTGCGCGGCCACCCGGTGCTGATGCAGAACGCCACGCGGTTCGTGGCGGAACAGGACAGTTTGAACGCCACGGTTCTGGGGCCGGATGCCGGGCCGGGGACGCCAGAGTTTGACCTGTTTATCAAGGAAGTCACGCGGGAGATGACCACCAAGGCGGGCCAGAAATGCACCGCCATTCGGCGCATACTGGTGCCGGATGCCTCTGTCGAGGCGGTGCGTGAGGCACTGGGGGCGAAGCTGTCCGCGATCACGCTGGGTGACCCGCGGCTTGAGGGCGTGCGCATGGGGGCGCTGGTGTCCCGCGCACAGAAGCGCGATGTGCTGCAGAAGCTGGCGCTGCTTGAGACGGAGGCAGAGCGGGTGCTTGGCGATGCTGTGGGCGTCAAGATTTTGGGTGAGGATGTGCAGTCGGGGGCCTTCGTACCACCGATGCTGCTGCATTGCGCCAATCCGGATGTAGCCACCCATGTGCATGGGACGGAAGTGTTCGGCCCAGTGGCGACTTTGATGGGCTACCGCGATGTGGGACATGCCTTGGCGCTGGCCAATCGTGGGGGTGGATCGCTTGTGACCTCGCTTATCACCCATGATGGAGATGTAGCGCGGGAAGTGGTTATGGGGACGGCGGCTTACAATGGGCGTGTTTACATTAACGACCGGGTCTCGATGGGGGAGAGTACAGGCCATGGCTCCCCCCTGCCGCATATGGTGCATGGCGGGCCGGGGCGTGCCGGGGGCGGCGAAGAACTGGGCGGTATGCGCGGCGTGATGCATTACATGCAGCGCACCGCCGTTCAGGGCTCACCCGATATGCTGCGCGCCGTGGGTGGGGCGTTCGTACCCGGAGGCACCGAGGTGACAGGCCCGGCGCATCCGTTTACGCGGCGGTTTGGAGAGCTTGAGATTGGGGAGACGTTGCTGACGGAGGCGCGGACGATCACGCTTGAGGATATCGAACACTTCGCCCATTTCACCGGCGATACCTTCTATGCCCATATGGATGAGGCCGCCGCCCAGCGAAACCCGTTCTTCCCGGGGCGAGTGGCGCATGGGTATCTGCTGCTCTCCTTCGCGGCGGGGCTTTTCGTGGAGCCGAGCGAAGGGCCTGTCTTGGCGAACTACGGCCTTGAGGGGTTGCGGTTTCTAAAGCCGGTCGTGCCGGGGGATGCCATCCGAGTTAAGCTGATCGTGGCGGGCAAGACCAAGCGCAACGACACCTATGGCGAGGTGCGCTGGCGGGTGGTGATCGTCAACCAGGGGGATGAGCCCGTAGCGGAGTATGACCTTCTGACAATGAACGCGGTCTGATGGCAGGTTAGAGGGCGCTGCCCCCATCGCGCTTTGTGCGATCCAACCAGAGTATTTGGGCAAAGATGAAGTAGGGAGATGGCTCTGGCTTCTTTCTGGTCATAAATACCTGTTGGCGCGGTGGTTACGCCTTTGGTCGAGTGGAATGGTGCGTGGACGTCGGCCGCCGGAGCTTCTAGACTGTTCTATATGCAAACCTCTGAAACCATTGATGCATTGCTGGGCTGCGGGCCGCTGAAGGCCTGGTCGGTGATTGTCACCTTGCTGGGTGATCTGTGCCTGACGCGCGCGGATCGTGTGGGCGGGCGGATGATGCAGGACATTATGGGGCAGATGGGGATCACAGACCAGGCCATGCGCGTGGCGCTGCACCGGTTGCGCAAGGATGGTTGGGTTGAAAGCCACAAACGGGGCAGGGACGCGGCCTATGCCCTGTCCGATCAGGGCTGGCAGGAAACGCAGGCGGTGCGCGAGAGGATCTATGCAAGCGCTGGGCCGAGCCCGCGCGAGGTTTTCCTGGCGATTGGGGCGGCGGATATGTCAGCGGCAGGGTTCATGGCCGCGCTGCCCGGGCAGGCGGTTCCAATCGCTCCGCGCACGGCATTGATGGATCTGGCGCCAGCTCAGGGAACTGGCCTTTGGGCGGTACCGGTGTCGGATAGGGCCGTACCGGGCTGGGTCACCATGCAGTTGGCGGATGAAGCCCTTTGCGCGGATTATATACGCCTGACCGATGCGGCAAAGCAGGTGTTGGCCACGCCCCTGCCTGATGATCCAGTCAGGGCTACTGCGCTGCGGCTGCTCACGCTGCACCATTGGCGACGTTTGCGATTGCGGCATGGGGATTTGCCGGATCTGCTGCTTGGTCCTGATTGGGCGGGTGCGCGGGCGCGGGTGGCAGTAATGGCCGTACTTGACCGGGTTGAGCGGATCGATCTTTAACGCGTGCCAAACCGTTGCGCCCGCAGCGGGACAGCCACGGGGCATAATCCAATCCCCGCACTGTCGTTTGGTATAACGTTTGGAATGACCATGTCATTATGCAAGATGCCAACCATCTTGGTTTCGGTATTTGCGCCCGCTCTACCGCACTTTACGCGACACTTCGGTGGAGCCGATGTAGGTTGTGCCCGCGGTGATGGAGTGAACCCCGCCCTACAGTCTGCAGGGTGGGGTTCGGATCGTTTAGCCGAAGACGCGGGTCAAGGCACCGTCGACGGCTGTCAGGATCTCGTCGATGTCGTCCTTGGTGACAATCAGCGCGGGCGAGAAACACAGCGTGTTGTTGAAACCGGGGATCGAGCGGTTGGTCACGCCGATCACAACGCCTTGCGCCATGCAGTCGGCGACAACGGCCTGCGCCTTCTTTTCTTCCACCGGGTCCTTGGTGGCTCGGTCTGCCACCAGTTCGGCGCCAAGGAAGAGGCCCTTGCCGCGGACCTGACCGATGACTTCATGCTTGTCCTGAAGCAGGGCCAGCTGGTCGAGCATGTAGTGACCCATCTGTGTGGTATTCTCGAGCAGGTTCTCTTCCTCGATGATCGCCATATTCTCGAGCGCCGCTGCCGGACCAGCCGTACAGCCCCCAAATGTCGAGATATCGCGGAAGTAGTTAAGCGGATCGTCAGCATCATCCTTAAACATATCGAAGACTTTTTCGTTGGTCACACAGCAGGCAATCGCCGCGTAACCGGATGCCACGCCCTTGGCCATGGTCACAAAATCGGGCTCGATGCCGTAATGCTGATATCCGAACCATGTACCAGTCCGACCCACGCCGCAAACGACTTCGTCGATATGCAGCAGGATGTCGTACTTCTTACAAATCTCTTGAACGCGCGGCCAGTAGCCTTCGGGTGGGGTGATTACGCCACCACCGGCCGTGACCGGTTCCAGGCAGAGCGCTCCGACAGTATCGGGACCTTCGGCCAATATCACTTCTTCGATCGCGTTGGCGGCGGCGATGCCGTACTCCTCGCCGGTCAGATCCCACTGGGCGCGGTATTCCATGCAATGGGGCACGCGCACGAAGCCTGGAGTGAAGGGACCATATTGCGCATTGCGTTGATCCTGGCCACCCGCTGACATCGTGGCGATTGTGGAACCGTGATAATCACGATCGCGGTACAGGATTTTATTCTTTTTGCCGCCGTACCGTTTGTGCGCAATCTGACGGACCATCTTAAAGGCTTTTTCATTCGCCTCGGACCCGGAATTGGTGTAATAGACCCGGCTCATCCCTGGCATCTTTGAGATCAGTTTCTCAGAAAACAGCGCACCTGGAATAGATCCGGCTGAGCCTGCAAAATATGGCAGCTTGATCAGCTGGTCACGAATTGCGTTGGCGATGCGTTCACGACCGTACCCTACGTTGACAGTCCAGACGCCACCGGACACAGCATCAATGTGTTCTTTCCCCTTCTGATCCCATACACGCATTCCCTTACCTTCCACGATGATGCGTGGGTCGGTGGTTTCAAAAGGTTTATGCTGGATTAGGTGATGCCAGACATGGGCGCGGTCAGCTTCGACTACGCCGCTCAGATCGTTTTCAAGCAGTTTGCCGTCCATTGGATGCTCCATCAAGATCAGCCTGACAAACCGCCAGGCTTTGCGAAGTATATATATTGTACTTAATGACCAGATCAGCCTGAATCTGGGATGGTCGATAGGACCAGTTTGCGCCTTTGTTTAGCGCCAAAAACAAGAAAACTTTGCTTGAAAAATGGAAAAACGTCGTAAATTTGCGGATTTACGAATATCGCCCAAAAAATTGGCATGAAAAATGGCAGGTGTTCATGGTGAGACGTTTGTCACAATTCTGTTGCCTGCAGCCTATTTTTCAAGTCGGATACTTGGGTGACTGCTCAAATTTCAATCTGGCATCGAGTCTATTTAAGTTTGTTCGATAGATCGCTTCAGGTGGGCACAACAATAAAAAACGTTAGGGAGATACGTAATTATGAAAATAAGATCAAAACTCATGTGTGCTGTGGCTGGCGTTGCGATGGCGGCGGGTTCACAAGCTGCCTTGGCGCAAGATTCCATTACTGTTGGCTACTTCCTCGAATGGCCAATGCCGTTCCAGTTTGCCAAGGAGCAAGGGACATACGATGACGCCCTTGGCATGGAAGTCAACTGGGTCAGCTTTGATACGGGGACTGCGATGAGTGCCGCAATGGCATCGGGTGACGTTCAGATCAGCGTAAGCCAGGGTGTGCCACCCTTCGTGGTTGCGACCTCTGCCGGCCAGGACCTGCAAATCGTAGATGTGGCTGTATCCTACTCTGACAACGACAATTGCGTTGTTTCCTCGGGCCTTGAAATCGACAAGGACAGTGCGGGCGAACTGGCCGGTAAGAAGGTTGCTGTTCCCTTAGGGACCGCGGCGCATTACGGCTTCCTTAAGCAGATGAGCCATTTCGGTGTGGCACTTGATAGCCTGACTGTCGTTGACATGGCGCCTGCAGAAGGCCAGGCCGCACTGGCGCAAGGTTCTGTTGACATGGCCTGTGGCTGGGGTGGCGCGCTGCGTCGTATGAAAGAAAGCGGGAACGTCCTGCTGACCGGTGCAGAAAAGGAAGAACTGGGCATCCTCGTTTTTGACGTGACATCGGCACCTTCAGATTTCGTAGCCGAAAACGAAGACGTTGTGTCCCAGTTCTTGGCTGTTACAGCCGAAGCCAACGCTATGTGGGCGGACGAAGGTAATCATGCGGAAATGCTGCCTGTTATCGCCAAGGATGCCGGCATGTCTGAAGAAGACACGATGTCGACAATTAGCACTTTCGTTTTCCCGAACGTTGGTGACCAGCTTGATGAAAAGTGGCTTGGCGGTGGTGCGCAAGAGTTCATGAAGGGCGTGGCAGACGTCTTTGTGAACGCAGGGTCCATCGACGCTGCCAAAGCGTCATATGAAGACAATGTAAACACCGGCCCGCTGTCTGCGACTCAATAAGCATTATGTCTACCCGTGGGCCATTTCTGGCCCACGGGCTGCTTTTTTCCTACATCACACGTGAAACGGGGACGGGATGTCAGAGCTTCTGATCGACAATATCTCTATGCGTTTTGATTTGCCCGGTGGCGGCCATGTGCAGGCGTTGCAAGACGTCAAGCTGGAGCTCAAGAGCGGCGAATTGATGAGCGTTTTGGGGCCATCTGGCTGTGGCAAGACCACACTGCTGAACATCGTGGCGGGCTTTCTTGCACCCACGGAAGGGCAGATCGTGCTGAATGGGCACAAGGTGACAGGGCCGGATGCGGAACGCGGCATGGTGTTTCAACAGGGCGCACTTTTCGAATGGATGAGCGTCCGTGACAATGTAGCCTTTGGCCCCAAGATGAAGGGCCAGTCAAAGTCAGATTATACACCAAATGTTGATCACCTGCTTGAGGTGGTCGGGCTACAGGACTTCAAGGAAAAAGCAATTTACGAATTGTCTGGTGGCATGCAGCAGCGTGTCGCCCTGGCGCGTTGCCTGGCCAACGACCCGGATGTGATCCTGATGGATGAACCGCTGGGCGCGCTGGATGCGCTGACGCGGGAGAAAATGCAGGGCCTTGTCCTGAAACTATGGAAGGAAACCGGCAAGACGATCATCTTGATCACGCACTCCGTCGAAGAAGCGCTTTTGCTGGGAGAACGCCTGCTTGTCATGGCGCCGCGTCCGGGCCGTGTTCACAAGGAATACCGGTTGCCGTTTGCGGACCTTGGCGTCGGGGCCGACCTGCGGGAGGTGAAGAAACATCCCGACTACGCGGGCACCCGCGAAGAAATTCTTGAGATGATCTGGAACATGGAAGAAGAAATCATGGGCCGGACGGAGGAAAACGCATGACTGGCTTGCTTGTTTTTGCGCTTTATGTCGCCGCCTTCTTTGGCACGTTCTTCATTGCCTCCCGTCTCTTCAAGAAGATGTTTCAGAGCACGGGCTTTAATAAACTCAAGACAGTGACCTTCGGGGACGAAAGCGCGGTTGCGGCCAACCGGCTTGCCTCAATCATTTCGGTTGTCACGGTGTTCTGGCTTTGGGTGGCGTTCACCAACTCCGCCATTCCGTTGCCAAAAATGCCTGGGCCGTTCCTGGGTGATGTGACCTTTACCTACACTGCTACCTTGGAGGATGGCACGACGGATGATGGTGAAATTACCATGCGAGTTTATCGCGAGGATATCCAGCTGACCCGCGATGCGGAAGGAAATGTGGGAAAGGCGCCTGTGGCGCTTGAGGTCGAGCCGGGTGACGGGTTCGCCAAGAATGACAGTGAGATCGTAGCCCGATACGGTTTTAAAGTGATCAATGTCTGGAAGAATGACGAGGTGTCCAAGAAGGACGGTTCCATCATCACGGCGCTGAACGGTCAGCCGGTCGAGCCTGGTGACAAAATTAGGATACCGGAGGGCACGATTGGATTGACGGACAAGGGCACACCAACCTTTGCCCCGGCAACGGGTCTGCGTATGGCTCGGCTTTATCTGCCTGCACCTGAACTGGTGGTTGAGCGGTTTTTTCAACTTAATACGGAAGGCTACCAAGGGTTCTCTCTGGCGCAGCACACGTGGTATTCGCTCAAGCGGGTTCTGATCGGCTTTGTTCTTGGCGCGCTGGTTGGTATTCCGATTGGCTATGCCATGGGTCTGACCAACTGGTCCCGTGGATGGTTTGACCCGATCGTCGAATTCATGCGGCCCATTCCACCTCTTGCCCTGATCCCGTTGATCATCATCTGGTTTGGGATTGATGAAGAGGGAAAGGTTGTCCTGCTGTTTCTTGCAGCGCTATGGATCATGATCATCGCAGCCCGGTCGGGCGTGTCCGGCGTGGCCATCAGCAAGGTCCATGCGGCCTATTCGCTGGGCGCCAACAAGTGGCAGATCCTGAGCCGGGTCATCGTGCCAAATTCTCTGCCCGAGATCTTCACTGGCGCGCGGGTCGCGATGGGGGTCTGCTGGGGCACCGTTGTGGCGGCTGAGCTGGTCGCGGCGAATGTCGGGCTTGGTAAGATGATCGTGTCTGCCTCGAAGTTCCAGCAGACTGACGTGATCATCGTCGGCATCATCGTGATCGGGGTCATCGGCTTCCTGATCGAGGTGGGCATGCGTCGGCTTGAGAACTGGCTGGTGCCCTGGAAAGGCCGGGTCTGATCATGATCCTTTGAGATGTGAGGCCGCCGGGGGAACCTGGCGGCCTTTTGCTTTCAAAGGCCCCGGGCGAGAGGGTCTTTGTTCGTGCGGTTGGCATTCCTTGTACGCGTCAAAAGCGCCTTTGTGTACGAGCCGGGCTGGGCTCTATCTGCATAAAGCGCCATGTCATCGCCCACCACCAGATTGCCAAGCCGATCCACCTCTGCGCAGTTGCGACCGGTAATGACGACCATCAATACGGTGGCGGCCATAAATTTTAACATGATCTCACAGCGTGGTGTGCCGAGTGGAAGCAGCGTGCTTAGGCCCGGGCGTCCTTGGGGGAGCCCATGACCACGTAGGAGGTGATGGATTCCACCTGCGGCAGTACGCCCACGACATCTGTATGAAAGGCCTTGTAGGCGGGTAGGTCCGAGACCTCGATCCGCAGAAGGTATTCCACTGCACCGGTGATGTTGTGACATTCCACAACCTCGGGCGCGATTTCCATCGCCCTCTCAAAGGCCTGCTGGCTGGCCTTGGTGTGGGAGTTCAGCCCGACCGTGGCATAAGCCACAAACCCGATGCCAAGCGCTGGCTTGTCCAGCACCGCGCGATAGCCCCGGATCACGCCCCGACGCTCTAGGTCCTGCACCCGGCGCAGGCAGGCGGAGGGGGAAAGGCCGACTTGGTCCGCCAGATCAAGGTTGCTGACCCTGCCATCGTGCAGCAATTCTTGCAATATGTGGTCGTTTATATGATCCATAATAGTGATAAATTGCAAAATTATTCTCTAAGCGCAAAACAAAACAATCAAAAAGCGTTATTGACTGCATATCATTGCGTATATGACGCTTGAACTATTCACCGCTCTTTTCACCTTCGCTCTGATCACCGTAATCACGCCGGGGCCCAATAACCTGATGCTCATGGCCTCGGGCGCCAATTTTGGATTTCGCCGAACCGTGCCGCATATGATGGGGATTGGTGTCGGGTTTCCCTCGATGTGCTTCCTGGTGGGGATAGGTGTCATGCAGTTGTTTGACGCCTGGCCAGTCAGCTACACGATCCTGAAGGTGCTGAGCGTGGCGTATCTGCTCTATCTCGCGTGGAAAATCGCCAATGCCGCCCCGCTGAAAGAGGCCGATGCCAAGGGGCGACCGCTGACCTTTCTGCAATCGGCTGCCTTTCAGTGGGTGAACCCCAAAGCGTGGAGCATGGCCCTATCGGCCATCACGCTCTATGCGGCTAGCCGGGACGTGCCTGCGGTTTTATGGGTGGCGGCGGTCTATGTGGCGGTGTCAGTTATCTCGACCACAAGCTGGACGGTGCTGGGCCAGCAGATGCGCCGCCTTCTGAACCACCCGCTACGGCTCCGAGCGTTCAACATGGTGATGGCGGTATTGCTGGTCGCCACACTGATTCCCGTGCTGTGGCCAGGGTGATGATGCTGCGGCTGTTGCATACGGCCAAGGTCCATCGCGCCACGTTTGACGCACTGCGCGATCAGCTCGCCCCCGGTCTGGTACTGGAGCATGACCTGCGCACTGATTGGCTGAAGCGGGCGCAGGATGGGATAAGCCCAGAGTTAGCCGGTGAGATCGAGCGATGTGTCCGTGCCTATAACACTCCTGTTCTGTGCACCTGTACAACTCTAGGTTCGGTGGCCGAGGCGGCGGGGGCAGTGCGGATCGATGGACCTATGATGCAGGCCGCGGTGCGTACGGGTGGGCCGATTTTGATGACCTATTGCCTTGAGAGCACGCAACAGCCGAGCCGCGCCCTGCTGGATCGTGCGATTGCTGGGCGTGCAATCGAGGTGCGGATGTTGTCGCTTGCGGATCTATGGCCCCTGTTCGAGGCAGGTGAGTTGAAGTGTTTTGCAGCGGAGATCGCAACGCGTGTCCGGGAGGAGGCCCATGATATAGCTTGCGTGGTGCTGGCGCAGGCTTCGATGGCTGGTGCGGCAGCGTATCTGGGTGATCTGGAGATGCCGGTTTTGTCTTCGCCTGAACTTGCGTTTCGGGCGATGCTGGAAAGACTTGGTCAGGGGTTGCAAAATCTTTAAAAGTTATTGGGATGCATTCTTACAAGATCATGGTGTGCCGGTTATGGAGATGCAGATCGGATTGCAAATCTTGCCCGGCAGGGTCATATAGTCCGACGATTGCGACGGGAGCGCGTGAATGACCAATTACCTCGACTTCGAAAAACCACTGGCGGAAATCGAAGGCAAAGCCGAAGAGCTGCGCGCGCTGGCGCGGGGCAACGAGGAAATGGATGTTGAGGAAGAGGCCGGCGCGCTGGACCGGAAAGCCGCCGATCTTCTGGCCGATCTCTACAAGAACCTGACGCCTTGGCGGAAATGTCAGGTGGCCCGCCACCCAGATCGCCCTCATTGCAAGGATTACATTCAGGCGCTCTTCAAGGAATATACGCCACTGGCCGGTGACCGGAACTTTGCAGATGATCAGGCCGTGATGGGTGGCCTTGCCCGATTTGAAGATCAGCCCGTTGTGGTGATCGGCCATGAGAAGGGCAACAACACAAAAAGCCGGATTGAACGGAATTTTGGCATGGCCCGGCCAGAAGGATACCGCAAGGCGATCCGGCTGATGGAGATGGCCGACAAGTTCAACCTGCCCGTGATCACGCTGGTCGACACGCCCGGCGCCTATCCCGGCAAGGGTGCGGAGGAACGCGGCCAGTCCGAGGCGATTGCGCGCGCGACAGAGATGTGTTTGCAGATCGGTGTGCCGCTGGTCAGCGTTGTGATCGGCGAAGGTGGATCTGGTGGGGCGGTGGCCTTTGCCAGTGCCAACCGTGTAGCCATGCTGGAACATTCGGTCTATTCCGTGATCTCGCCCGAGGGCTGTGCGTCGATCCTGTGGAAAGATGCCGAGATGATGCGCGAGGCAGCAGAGGCGCTGCGGCTGACCGCGCAAGACCTCGTGAAGCTGGGCGTCGCTGACAAGATCATTCCCGAACCGCTGGGTGGCGCGCATCGGGATCCGGCCAGGACCATCCAGTCGGTCAGCACCGCTTTGCGGGGTTTGTTGAAGGAAATGGAAGGTCAGAGCCGGAGCGACCTGATCCAAGCGCGGCGCAAGAAGTTCCTAGACATGGGCAGTCAGGGCCTGGCCGCGTAGGTGAGGCCTGCCGGGGTGTTTGGGGCGCTGCCCCGTCGCCTGCGGCGACTCCCCGGGATATTTTTCAGCCAGAAGAAACAGGGGCAGGTTTCTGTTGATCCCGGCGGGATTGCCGTGGAGGGTTGGGGTATGTCCGAGGGAGCCGTGTCATGAGTTGGTTCAACCGCAACGCCCACGCGATCGAGGCCTGTGCCGCGATGTTGACCGCCTTGGTGGCTGTCGCCGCGCTGATCGGGGTCAAGGTGCAACTGGATGAGGCGGACCGCCTGCAACGGGAGCAATCAGCGCGGGAGGCGTATCGAGCGCATCTGGCGATGACCGCGACCCTGCCCGACTTTGCAGATCCGCAGGATGGATGCGAATTGCTGGCCTCCCCCAAGGGCGGCTCTTACGTGGCGTTCGTGGATCACCTGCTTTACTCGGCCGAGCAGATGCTGACGTTGAACGAGGCGTGGCAGGACACGTTCCTGCTGGAGCTGTCCGTGCATGGTGATCTGTTCTGTTCCAAACACAGCCCGGTGGGCGAGGTCGAGGAAACGGTCCGGCTGATCACCCGGTTCCAGGACATGACCTGTGAGGCCGTTCCGCGATGTGAGTGAAGCTCAGGAACGTGCGATGGATTTGAAGCCCAGCAACACGGCGGCCGTGATCATGAAACCGCCCCCGGCCCATTTGATCACCATCAGCGCCGTTCCCGACGCCGCGATGATCACGGCAAGGCCCAGCCCCGCCGCCAACATCTGCAGCGCGTTGGCCGTCAGATCCCCGGCCGCCGTGGCCAGGGCCCGGCGCACCCCATGCGTGGCGCTGTTGGAGAGCATCAATAACTGGCTGGGGCCCGGTGTGCTCACAAACGCCAAAACGGTGGCCACGTAGAGTGTCCATATTTCGAGTGTCATGGAAACCTCCCTTGCGTCGTGGTGTCAGGCCAGCAACATCTTCAGACCTTGCGTCACATCAGAGCGTACTGCAAGGCGCAAGCCTGGCTCATCCCCTGCCTTTAGGGCGGCGATGATCAGGCGGTGAAAATGCGGGCTATCGGTACGGTGCATCCGGCCATAAAGCGCGCGCATGCTGGGGCCCATTTGAAGCCAGACGGTTTCGGCCATCGCCAGCATCGCCGGGGCCTGCGCCCGCAGGTAGAGGGTGCGGTGAAACTCAAGATTGCGACGAATGTAGCCCACCGAATCCTGTTGGGTGATCACCTCGGAAATCCGGGCGTTGATCGTGTTGAGGCGGTCGATCAGTGCCATATGGGCACGTGGCAGGGCGCGGCTGGCCAGCTCCACCTCGATCAGGGCGCGGAGCGCGGCAAGCTCTTCGATCCGGTCATTGGCAAGCTCGGGCGTTGTCACGCGGCCCGAGGTTGAGACGGTAAGCGCACCTTCGGCTGACAGGCGGCGGATTGCCTCGCGCGCAGGGGTCATGGATACGTCGTATTCCGAGGCCAGTCCGCGCACAGTCAGGGCCTGACCTGGTGGCAGTTCCCCATGCATGATGGCGCTGCGCAGGCCGCGGTAGACACGCTCATGTGCCGAGGTGGGGTTGGGTTCGGGTTTGGCAGTTATCAGCATGGCTTATTTGTGATCACAAACGGCACTCGCGTCAATTGCGAAATCTGTAACGATGCAGGCCGGACCCATTCTGGCGCAGCCACTTACGTGGGGTTTTGTAATCAGGCATCAGCCTTTCTACCACGGCCCAAAAGGCGGGTGAGTGATTCATTTCCACAAGGTGTGCTACCTCGTGGGCGGCCACGTAGTCGAGCACCTCGGGCGGGGCGAGCAGTAGCCGCCAAGAATACATCAATGCGCCTGTCTCCGAGCATGATCCCCAGCGAGAGCGCGTGTCGCGCAGGGTGATCTTGTTGTATCGGCGCCCGATCTGGGCGGCATAGTCATCGGAGGCCACCACCAGCCGGTTTCGCGCCTGCTGCTTAAGCCATGCGCCCAGTCGTGGGGCGACATTTTCAGGCGTGCCGGGAACTTCAAGGCTTGTTGCTGTCAGCCGGATCATCCGGCCCGAGCCCGGCACGATCTGACGCTCTATGCCCTCAAAAGGTACCATTGCACCGTGGGTGATCTGTACATCTTCGGCACGGGAAGCGAGGTGTTTGCGTAGCCATGCCTCTTTCTGGCGGGCAAAATCTAGCGCCTCGCGATCCGGCACGCCATTGGGCATGGTCAGCGTCACCCTCCCATCCAGCGCCGATACGCGCAATGAAATTCGCCGCGCTCGGGCCGAGCGGCGCAAGGTCAGGGCAACAGGGGGGTTGCCGGGAAGAAGATGATGGCCCATATGCCCCTTTCGAGACGGATTGCAGATTGGCCTTTAAAGCCTTTGACACCTTGCGCCAGTTATGGCAGGTGGCGCGGATCGTCTGCAAGACCAAGTCAGTTGCAAGAGGGATTCCGAATGCCCAATGAAGAATGGGGCGTCAAGCGCGTCTGCCCGACCACCGGGAAACGGTTTTACGACCTGAACAAAGATCCGATCGTCAGCCCTTACACGGGTGAAGTGCTGAGCATGGACACCGGCAAGACGCGGTCGATCACCGCTGATGCCGAAGATGCCGAGACGGCAAAGATGAAGGCCGCGGATATAGATTCCGATGTGCTGGATGATGAAGATGATGTCGATGTTGATCTGGGCGATGATGTCCTGGACGACGATGACGAGGACAACGTGTCCCTCGATGACATCGCGGACGTGTCGGACGAAGACAACGAAAACTAACAGCCTTGGGCGGGACTTTTCGCTTGATCCCGCCTGATGCTTTGCCTAATTAGCGGCGACGCGGGCCTAATGCGGCCCGCATTTGGGGCCTTAGCTCAGCTGGGAGAGCGCTTGCATGGCATGCAAGAGGTCAGGGGTTCGATCCCCCTAGGCTCCACCAAAAATTCCCATGTGATTATATATACAAGGTTTTGCACCCTAATTCGGATATGTAGCCGTATCGGGAATTACGGAGTTGTGTCTAACAAGTAAAAAGGATGCTCAGTGGTGAGCACCCTTGATATATGATGCGTGCCTGAAATCACTTAGCTTGAGCCGCTTTCTTGCAAGGCCTCAATCAGCGTGCCGAGGTTGTGTTGGAACATGGCGAGGTAGCTGGTGGCAGGGCCGCCGCGCTCGGACAGGGCATCTGAGAAGAGGCGTCCGCCGATCTTGATCCCGGTTTCGTCCGAAATTTGCTGTACCAATGCCGGGCTGGTGATGTTTTCGACAAACAGTGCGGCAACCTTCTCTTCGCGCAGCTGGGTGATCAGATCGGCCAGTTCCTGCGCCGACGGCTCTGCTTCGGTATCAATGCCTACAGGCGCAAGAAAGGTCATGCCGTACGCATCGGCGAGATAGCCAAAGGCGTCATGGGCCGTCACCACGGTGCGGCGGTCGGCGGGTAGCTTAGCCAGTTTCGCCTTTGTTTCGACATCTAGCGCCTCGAGCTGCGCGATATAGGTCTTGGCATTGGCCTCGAAATCAACAGCGTGGTCGGGCATGGCATCAGACATGGCGGCGGTGATGTTCTGGACATAGATTACGCCATTAGTCAGCGCGTTCCACGCATGAGGGTCGGTTTCGCCGTCCACAAGCACCGGTGTCACGCCTTCAGTGGCGATAAAGACATCGCCCTGTGTCCCTGATTCGGCGATCAGCGTGTCGGACCAGGTTTCAAAGCCCAGGCCGTTGACAAAGATCATGTCCGCCTCTGCCACGGCTTTCGCGTCGGCCACGGAGGGCTGATAGACATGCGCATCAGCGTCAGGGCCCACAATTGTGGTGACGGTGGCATGATCGCCAACAACCTGTTTGACCATGTCGCCGAGGATTGAAAAGCTGGCTACGATCTTAGTGTCATCTGCAAAAGCCGGAAAGGCCAGTGCGACAGAAATCAATCCAGCGGAGAGTGATGTATGTAAGTTCATTGAGGTTTCTCTTCTGTTGAGGGTTGTGAAAGGGATTGAGAGCTCTGGAGAGATGGTTTGCGCCACCGCCCCCCGAAACTGAGTGGCCCGAATAGGACCGAGATCAGGAAGAATCCGCCCGATGTCAGCACGATAGCTGGCCCGGATGGAGTTTCCGGAAATAGGAAGGACAGTGTCAGACCGATCCAACAGCTTGCCAGCGCAAAGACGAAGGTTAGGCCAAGCTGTCCTGTAATCGTGCTGGACCAGTAGCGCGCTGAGGTGGCGGGCAGGATCATGAGCCCCACGGCCATCAGCGTACCAAGCGTCTTGAAGGCTGCCAGCAGGTTCAGCACCAAAAGCAGCATGAAGGTCTGTTCGATCAGCATCGGCCGCCGGACTTGTGTGTCAAAAAACACCGGGTCGCAGGTGCTGATGATCAGAGGTCGTAGGATCACAGCAAAGGCGATCAGCGTCACCGTTGCGACACCGCCGACAAGGATCATTGAGGCATCATCAATTCCGAGGATTGATCCGAAAAGGAAACTCTTGAGTGGCACGGCAGAGCCCGCCGCCGAGAGAATGAAGATGCCAAGCGCCAGCGCTATTAGGTAGATCGAGGCCAGGCTCGCATCGCTACGAAGGATGGTCTTGCGTGCCAAAAAGGCCGTAAGGATCGCTGCGCCAAGTCCGGCAATCAGCCCGCCGATCAGAAGGGAAAATACCGAAAGACCGGCCACGACAAAGCCGATCACGACGCCCGGCGTGATCGCGTGGGCCATCGCCTCTCCCGCCAGCGAGAGCCGGCGCAACACAAGGAACGCCCCCACCGGCGCTACTGAGGCTGACAGCACCGTGGTGGCCACGAAAGCGCGCTGCATGAAGGCAAAGCCCCACATTTCATAAAGAAACTCAAACATGGGCGGCCTCCGCACTGGGCATGTCCGGTCTGCGGAACATCCAGTCGGCCTGACTTTCCGACATGTATTTCTGCGCCACGAGGCGCTCAGGCGTCAGAATGTTCGATACTGGGCCATAACTGGCCTGCCCGTTGCCAAGAAGTAGGGCGTTGTCGCAGTGATCCAGCACTGAGGACAGGTCATGCACGACAAGGATCACCGCGCGGCCTTCATCCCGCCAGTGGTTGATGATCGATAGAAGATGCGCCTCAGTGTTCTGATCAACCGCCGCAAAAGGTTCAT
Organism: Roseovarius sp.; assembly: GCA_963691795.1. GTDB lineage: Bacteria > Pseudomonadota > Alphaproteobacteria > Rhodobacterales > Rhodobacteraceae > Roseovarius. The sequence goes on along the minus strand of OY829373.1, from coordinate 438,710 downwards.
CCAGAAGGATCAACGGTGCGTCCTGCATTATCACGCGGGCAAAGAGCGCGCGCTGTAGCTGACCGCCTGAGAGCGTGTGCAGCGACCGATCCGCGATATCAAGCACCCCGGCCGCATCCAGCGCTGCCGCAACCTTGGACTGGGTCGCCTTGTCCAGGCGCCCCTTTAGGCCGAAGCCCTTCCACGCCCCCATCGCCGCAAGGTCGCGCACACGCAGGGGGAAGCGGCGGTCAAATTCGGCCATCTGTGCGAGATAGCCAACCTCTCGTGGTGATCCACCTGGCCAATTGAGCTTGCCCGCAATAGGTTCCATCAGACCTAGCAACATCTTCACGAACGTACTCTTTCCAGAGCCATTGGCCCCCAGAATGGCCAAAGTTGCGCCCCGTTCCACATCCATGGACAGACCGCGAAACAGGGTCAGATCTGGATAGGCAAGCGCAAGATTGCGGATTCTGAGAATGGGTGGCACCGACATCAAAGCACCGCCAGAATGCAAAGCCACAGTATGGTGGACGCCAGCAAAGCATAGCCAATAAGGGCCATGACGCTCAGGCTTGTCAGGCAGAACCCCTGCTGTGCCGATTTCAGATCGGCTTTTGAATGATCGTTTTCAACACGCATAACCGCCTCCGCTTCAGCGGGGGCAACGAGATACGTCTATGCAGATCAGCGCGCGGCGCGTCGAACATGGTTGTCTCCCTCCAGGACACCCCGCCTGGGTCAGATAAAATCACAGTGCCCGAGGCACCCGTGATGGCTGGTATCCTGACTTTGCGGGTCGTAGCTTGCCGAACCTTCCCAGGCCGCCTTAGTCAGGGGCCCAGTGGCTTTTCGGGGTCGCTCACCGCTTACAGTTGCGGGGGCAGTCACGGATTTGGCGCCTGATGGCTACACCTCACCGTGTTCCCATTTCATCTCGACGGCTTTGCGTCTCGTGAGAACCATCTATTGGCAAGTAACGCCGAAATTGCGAAGTGGTCAAGGATCAAGTCGCGTTGTGGTCTCAGAACACGATCCGTGACCGCAGGCCCAGTATTGTGGCCTGGTCTGTGCAGGGTTTAGCAGCGGGTTTCTGATGAACTGGATTGAGGGCTCGATCTGCAGCCTGGGCGAGATGGATTAGCGATATAAGCCCTGCGCCGTCGCATTGCACCAAACAGTGCGCTGGAAGGGCATCAGGCGATTGACTGCAAGCCAAGTTGCCAAACCAGAGACGCCTTGGTCACTGGGCCGGATGCCATCCTTGAACGCATTATAGTGCCAGAATGTCAGGTGGAAATTATCGAAATAAATCCGCTCAATGCCGGAATGATAGCGGATTTCGAGACTTTTGAAGAACTGGCCGTGGTGGACCATATCTGGCAACGCGACTTCTATTGTTCGAGGACATGTTTGCCTTCCCATATCTGTTGACAATCAGCGTCTTCTAACAGGCTTTGCTCTTAAGTATTCCACGTGAAACGGAACGCCGGCGTTGATTCAACAGGTTGTGAAACATCAAATAGGGGTCCAAGCGTCCCGTTATGACGGTATGAGATCAGATATGCAGGTGGCTTTCGACCTTTTCGCGATCGGCCTCAAAGGCCTCTGACGCGCCGCTCCAGACGATGCGGCCCTTCTCGATCACGTAATAATGGTCCGAGACGCGCGAGAGTTCCTTAAGGTTCTTGTCAATCAGAAGGATCGAGAGCCCGGTGGACTTCAGCTGCCGCAGCATCTGCCAGATTTCTGCGCGGATCAGGGGGGCGAGGCCCTCTGTCGCCTCATCCAAAATCAGGAGGCTGGGATTGGTCATGAGCGCCCGGCCGATGGCCAGCATCTGCTGCTCCCCGCCGGATAGCTGGAAACCGTAATGGCCCTTGCGCTCACCTAGACGGGGGAAGGCCTCATAGATCTTGGCCTCATCCCATTCCCCGTCGCGCGCCGTGGCGATCAGGTTCTCCGAGACGGTAAGAGAGGGAAAAACCTGTCTGCCCTCAGGTACAAGGCCCACACCTGCAAGGGCGATGTCATAAGGTGCTGCGCCGGTCATGTCGCGACCCTTGAGGGCGATGCGCCCTCCGGTGGGTTTCAGAAGGCCCATAAGGCAGCGGATCGTCGTGGTCTTGCCCATGCCGTTGCGGCCCATCAGGGTGGTGACCTGACCTTCCTTGATCTCAAGTCCAAGGCCAAATAGCACCTCAGCATTGCCATAGCCTGCGTGTAAATCCTCGATCGTGGCGAAGGCAGTCACGCAGCGTCCTCCCCAAGATAAGCGGCGCGTGCGATGGGATCTGCGCGGATTTCTTCTGGTGTGCCGGTGGCCACAACCGCCCCGTCCACCAAAACCGATACCTGGTCGCTGAGCTGAAAGATGGCGTCCATATCATGTTCTACAAGTAACATCGGAATTTGGCCGCGTAGGGTGTTCAGAAACTCAATCAGGCGCGCGCTTTCGCGTTGGCCAAGTCCCGCCATGGGCTCATCCAGAAGTAGGAACTTGGGGTTACCCGCCAGCGCCAGCGCCAATTCCACCAGCCGCAATTCGCCGTGGGACATATCAGCCGCGCGCGCATCTGCCCGGTCGGCCAAGCCGACCTGACTTAGGATGTGCATAGCGCGGGTATTGAGCGTGGTCTCAGACGCGGCACGGCCAAAAAAGCGCATGCTACCCCCGGATTTGGCCTGCACCGCGATGGCCACGTTTTCTAGCACAGAAAAGCTGGGTAGGACGGAGGTGATCTGAAACGTCCGGCCAAGCCCGGCATGGGTCCGCAGTTCGGGCGTCAGCGGCAGCAGATCGCGACCGTCTAACCTGATGGAGCCACTGTCAGGCTTCAGGATACCGCTGATCTGGTGGATCAAGGTCGTCTTGCCCGCGCCGTTTGGGCCGATCAGGGCATGGCTTTCCGTAGACCCGACTGAGATGGTCACGTTACTGGTCACATTGAGTGCGCCGAAGCTCTTGTTGAGGTTGCGTAGCTCCAGCATGGGTTACGCCTTCGCCGATGAACGGTTAAAAAGATCACTCAGCCCGCCTTTGGCATAAAGCACCATCAACACCAGAAGTGGGCCGTAGATCAGCCGCCATTCATGAAGTATGTGGCTGAGCATCTCCTCGGCAATCACAATAAAGAACGCGCCAAGGATCGCACCGTTGCGGCTGCCGAGGCCACCAAGCACTACCACCACGATCAGATCGCCGGAGCGTTGCCACGCGGCCAGTGCGGGGCTGATGAATTCGGCGTGTTGCATGGTCAGCAGTCCCGACACTCCGGCGATAAGCGCGGCAATGACATAGGCCACCAGCTGATAGCGTTTCACGTTGTAGCCCATGATCGTCGTGCGCTGGGGGTTGTCACGGGCAGAGCGCAGGACACGGCCAAAGCGCGACTGGCTGATCCGGTACACACCCCACCACGCGGCAAACATGGTCAGCAGAACCACGAAGTAAAGACCGCCACCGTTTTGCACGATATCGCTGCCAAAGAGCGTCGCCATGGACCAAAGTGTCATCCCGTCATCGCCGCCATAGGCCGCAAGCGAGGACAGCGTGAAGAAGATCATTTGCCCAAAGGCCAGCGTGATCATCAGGAAATAGACACCCGTTGTCCGCAGGGCGAGAGCGCCTGTTATAACTGCGACAATTGCGGTCACGGTCAATGTGATCGCAAGAAGGACAAGGATGTTCTCGATCCCCGAGTCGAGTGCGATGGCGGCTGCATATGCTCCGACGGCCACAAAGGCCGCATGCCCGAGGCTGACCATGCCGCCATGGCCGATCAGCAGATCAAGGGAGATGGCTGCGATGGCAAGCAGCATGGCCTTGATCAGAAGGCCTGTTAGGTAGCCCGCACCAATGACTTCAAGCAGGACAGGTGCGGCCAGCAGGACAGCAAACAGGGCCAAGCCAAACAGGAATGCACGATCCATCAGGCGACCCCGCGCGCGGGCAGAAGGCCCTTGGGACGAAAGATCAGGATCGCTGCCATCAGCACATAGATCAGCATTGAGGCCAGCGCTGGGCCGATCTGGTTGGCCACGGAGGGTGAGAAGACCATGGACAAAAGCTCGACCGAGACGCTGCGGCCCAGCGTGTCGACCAGCCCTACGAGAAGAGCCGCGATGAACGCGCCACCAATAGATCCGATGCCGCCAATAATGATCACGACGAAGGCCACGATCAGGATGTTGTCACCCATGCCCGGTTCAATCGCAAAGATGGGCGCGGCGATCACGCCTGCGAAGCCTGCCAGCATTGCGCCCACGCCGAAGACGATCATGAAGAGGCGCTGGATGTTGACGCCAAGCGCTGACACCATCTCGGGCGAGGTGGCACCGGCGCGGATCAGCATGCCGACGCGTGTGTAGCTGACGATGCCAAAAAGCGCGATGGCGACCAGCAACCCAGCCACGATGGTGGCAAAACGGTAGATCGGATAGCGCAACTGCTCGGTCAGGGTAATCGAGCCGGACAGAAGCTCTGGTGGGTCAATAGAGAGGGTGGCGGGACCGAAGATGACCTTGGCCAGTTCATTGAGGAAAATGATGATGCCGAATGTCGCCAAAACCTGATCCAGATGGGTCCGGTCATAGAGATGTCGAAAAATGAAAAACTCTAGGAACAGCCCAATCGCCAGTGCCGCAACAATCGACAGAACAAGGGCGAGGCCGAAATTGCCCGTCACGCCATAGAAGGCATAGACCAGATAGGCCCCTACCATGAACTGCACGCCATGGGCGAGGTTAATGAACCCCATCACGCCGAACACAAGGGTCAGCCCTGCCGCGATCAGGAACAGCAGCATTCCATACTGAAATCCGTTTAAAACAAGGATCGAAAATAGGGTGAATGACATGCCGTCAAGCTCTCGCAGGGCGGGTTGGGGCCGCGCGTCGTGACGCGGCCCCAAGTGGTCTTACATCTTGCAGTCGTCGTGGTAGCTGTCTTCGTAATCCTCGACGATGGTGCGCACAAACGAGGTGTGGAATTTGCCATCATCGCGCTTGGCCACGTTCAGCATGTGGAAGTCCTGGATCGGGTAATGATTGTTGTTGAACGCAAAATCACCCCGGACAGAGTCGAAATCCGCCTCTTTTATTGCTGCACGGAAGGCATCCTTATCGGACAGGTCTCCGCCCAGCTTGGCCACAGCGCTGTCAATGAGCATGGCCGTATCATAGGCCTGCATGGCGTAGGAACCGGGGATATAGCCATACTTTTCCTCGAAAGCAGAGGTGAAAGCGTTGTTGGCCTCGGTGTCCATGTCCGGCGCCCATGTGCCAGCGGCGAGGAAGCCGACAGCGGCGTCCTTCTGACCCGGCAGGGTGGTTTCATCGGTGGTGAAAACGGACATGAACTTCATGCTGTCCGACAGTCCAGCTGCATCAAACTGCTTGACCAGGCGCACACCCATGCCGCCTGGCATGAAAGTAAAGAGCGCTTCGGCGTCCGAGGTGGAGAGGCGTGCAAGCTCGGCCGAGAAGTCCTGATGACCCAGCGGCGTGAAAACTTCATCGGTCACATTGCCTTCAAAGGTCTGCTTGAAGCCTACCATGTTATCGCGACCTGCTTGATAGTTGGGCGCCATTGCGAAAACGTTGGAGAAACCTTCCGCGTTTGCAACCATGCCGCTGACTTCGGCGTTCTGGTTGTTCTGGTACGAGGTCGCAAAGAAGAACGGGTTGCAGTTCTTACCCGCGAAGGTGGATGGGCCCGCGTTAGGGCTGATCAGGAACGTCTCGGACGCCACGACCGGCTTGAAGATCGCCTGTAGCATGTTGGAAAAGACGGTGCCTACGACCACGTCGACTTCTTCACGCTCGACCAGTGATGTGGCTTTCAGAAGCGCCACGTCGGGTTTGAGTTCATCATCTTCAATGATCAATTCGGTGGTCTGACCGCCAAGTTGGCCACCTTTCTGTTCCAGCGCCAGCTGAAAGCCGTCAACGATCTGCTGGCCAAGGGCGGCAGGCGGACCCGACAGGGTGACAACCATACCAATCTTAAGGTCTTCGGCCATGGCCGCCGTGCTGAGCGTCGCACCGACCGCAAGGGCACTGAGCGACGTTTTGAGGGTATTCATTTTGGTTTCTCCCATGTTGATTTCGCGCCGTTCAAGGGGCGCTGCCTAGTTTATTTTTTAATGCCATGCCCGGCTTTTTTTGCATAGCCTTGCACAATGGCTTTTCGATCTTCGTGACTCAGAACATCGTTGATGTCCATAAAGCCAGCCGGTTTGAGTTTTTCAACTTCGTCAATCACGCGCTCCGGTCCTCCGATCCGGTTCAGGCGGACAACTTCGGCTGTTTTTGGCAGACGTTCAAGCTCATACCGATAAAGCGCCTCACGCGGGTGCGCGCAGGAGGCGAGCATATCCGCAAGGCATCGCGCATCCAGAATGGCTTGTGCCGACCCGTTTGAGCCCACGGGATACATCGGGTGCGCTGCGTCTCCCAGAAGGGTAACGCGCCCATGGGTCCAGCGGGGCAGGGGGTCGCGGTCGGCCATGGGGTATTCGTAAATGTCTCCACTGGCCCGCACCAACGCGGCCAGATCAATGCCGGGTATCGTGAAGCGTTCCGCGTAGGGCAGTACCTTGGCCAGCGACGCCTTTCGCGACCAGCTTTCCCGCTGTGGTGAGGTTTTGTCCCCATCCGCCACGCGGATATTGACCACCCAGTTCATCAGCTGCTTACCATCACGTTCAGGCGCAATCGGATAAAGGACGAATTTGCCTCCCAGCCCACCCGCGATGGCCATCGTTTCCCCGTCTTCCCACACGGGCCAGTCCACGGCACCGCGCCACATCACAACGCCTTGCCACTTGGCGGGGCCTTCATTGGGATAAAATGTCCGCCGCCCGACTGAATGGATTCCATCGGCGCAGATCAACACCTCGGCACGCATGGTCTGGGATCTGCTGCCGTCGCGTGTGTCGCGGAAATGGGCCGTTACGCCACCTTCGTCCTGAATGAACCCGGAAAGACTAAGCCCTGTGCGCACCACCTCTGGCCCCATACGTTCGATCACGGCGTCAAAAAGCAGCTTCTGCAAACGACCTCGATGTATGGAGAATTGGGGGTGGGCGTGGCCTGCATGAAGGCCGCGCAATTCTCGCCACACCTCCTGACCTTTCAGGGTCAGATAGCGTAGCTCTCGTGTGCGCAGCCCCACCTCGTCCAGCCGATCCAAAAGACCCAGCTGATCGAGTTCCGCGATAGAGTGGGGCAGTGTGTTGATACCAACCCCCACCTCGCGCACTTCGCCGGCCTGTTCGACGACGGTGCAGCCAATGCCTCGGGCATGCAGCATGAGGGCCGTGGTCAGCCCGCCAATCCCTGCACCGGTAATAAGAACTTTCATGCGTCGTCAGCCGTGGGCGGTGGCAGGAAATCGACAGCATGGGCCGCGGATAGTGCCACGACCTCGGCCGGATCAGCGCCGGGGCCCAGATTGTGGAGCGCCCAGAAGAGATCATAGAGTTTTTGGGTCGGTGTGACCCAGAAAAGCGTCTTGATCGTCTGGTCCGACTTATTGAAAATCCCATGGGGAATGCCGCGTGGCAGGGTGATCAGGTCGCCCGGCTCACCCACCGCTTCCTCACCATCGAGGATAAAATCAAACCTGCCTTCGAGGATATAGAGAAACTCATCCTGTCCAGGGTGGATATGGGGGGGGACAAAGCTGCCGGGCGGAAGCGTCGCATGCCAGGAAAAGCACGCGTCCGTCATCTGCTTTGGGACATAGGTCTGTCCGAGAATATTCCACGAGATAGATTCAAACCCCTCGTTCGACTTCACAACCGTGGCATCCATTTCACTCTCCCTCTTGATCACTCGAAGTCTAATTGCACCGTGGCGCAAATGACCAGAGGTAATGCGCTGGAACCGGCAACCACCTTGTCACCTACGGCGCGGGACCTGAAAGGCGATGTATTTTCGCTTGTCCGCAGTAAAATCCGCGCCAGATGTGCAACACAACGCAACCCCGCAATCCGCTGGTTGAGAGTAGCACACATGGTGAAAACTGACGATTTTGGCTTTGGTACGCAGATCCGAAAATCCCCTTATTTTGATGCAACGGTCCGGTGGGGCGCGACCGGGTTCTCAGTATACAATCACATGTATATTCCCCGTGACTTCGGTGACCCGGAGCAGAATTTCTGGAACCTCGTGAATGATGCGATCCTGTGCGATGTGGCGGTTGAACGGCAGGTCGAGATTATGGGCCCCGATGCTGCCCGTTTTGTTCAGATGCTTACCCCGCGTGATCTGTCCAAGATGGCCGTCGGACAGTGCAAATACATCCTGATCACCAATGCCGATGGCGGTATCCTGAATGATCCAGTTCTGCTGCGTCTGGCGGAAAATCACTTCTGGATTTCGCTGGCCGACAGCGACATTTTGCTTTGGGCACAGGGTGTCGCGGTCAATGCCGGGATGGATGTGTGCATCTGTGAGCCAGACGTGTCGCCCTTGCAACTTCAGGGTCCCAAATCGGGGGAGATCATGCGAACTCTCTTCGGGGATGAGATCATGGACCTCAAATACTACTGGCTGCGTGAGCTAGAGCTGGATGGAATTCCGCTAGTCGTCTCACGCACCGGCTGGTCGAGTGAGCTGGGCTACGAGATTTACCTGCGTGACGGCCAACATGGTGATGCGCTTTGGGAAAAGATTATGGCGGCGGGGCAGGATTTTGGACTGAAGCCGGGCCACACCTCTTCCATTCGGCGGATCGAGGGCGGGATGCTGTCCTACCATGCGGATGCAGATATCCATACCAACCCGTTCGAACTTGGGTTTGAGCGGTTGGTAGACTTGGATATTGAGGCCGATTTCATCGGCAAGGCGGCGCTGCGCCGGATCAGGGAGGAAGGCCCGAAGCGTAGGCAGATCGGCTTGATCCTCAATTGTGATCCGCTGGCTGGCCCCAACACGCGGTTCTGGCCCATAAATGTGAAGGGTAACACAGTGGGCAAAGTGACATCGGCGGTGTTCTCACCGCGGCTCAAGCAGAACATCGGTTTGGCCATGATCGCAACCGAACATTCTGATCTTGGTACTGAAGTAGAGGTGTTAACCAACACCGGCTCAGTCCGCGCAAACATAACGGCCTATCCGTTCTACGACCCCAGGAAGTCTATCGCGGCGGCCTAACGGATCACATCGCACGATCCTTCGTAGGACCAAAACCCGGGTTCATCGAAATGTTCGACCAGCATGGCGGCCCCACCGCTGTAGATCGTCAAAAGCATGGTACTATGATAAGATGCATACGATGCAAAGGCAGGGATGCCCTTTCCATCCTGACTGTCGGGTAGTCGGATCGCCGGGCGTTCCCCATCACTGTCTGAGAAGGCCCAACCCGCCTGTGTCGGTGTGACCGAAAGCTCATAGTCGATATCTTGGCAATACAGGAAGTTATTGCAGATACGGGTGAAGTTACAGGTCACGCCCATAAGCTCGGCGTGACCTATCGTCGGGATGAGTGTCAGGCTGACTGCTGACGTGAAAAGTACTGTGCGCAATGTCATGATAGCCTCTATGCGTCCTTGGAAAATACCGGTTCCTAAGCATAAGTGCAGGTAAGTCTATCACCAATAGTTCAGGGTGGGTTAGGCGATTGTGAAGGTCAGGAGCAAGTTGTTTGCGGGCATCTCATCCGTAGCAAGGTGGGTGAAGCCGGCCGTTTGAGCCACCTCGTACACGGCCTCTACTGATTTGTAGCCGATCGCCGGATCGTGCGCACGCAAGGAGGTGTCAAAGCTTTGATCCCCGTCGGAGGCATAATCCTGTCCGCGTAAAAAAGGACCGTAGATGATGATATGTCCATGACTGCTTAACGCGGTTCGAGCTTGTTGGAATAGCCTGGTCACGAAGTGGTCCTGGATGAGGTGGAGCAAGTTAATCGTCAGCACAACCTGCGCAAATCCGGGCGTCACGGGCCAAGGCGCGCCCACGTCGATGGCCAGCGGGTCCGCGATGTTGGACAGGCCGCTTTGCATCTGCCACGCGGCGATGCTGTGCCTTTGATCGGCATCAACATCTGAGGGCACCCAGTCAAGCGCAGGGAACGCTTTTGCGAATGCTGCGACGTGCTGACCGGTGCCACTGGCTACCTCTAAAACGCAGCCCTGAGCGGGCAGGCGCAGGCGCAGGATATCTACGATGGGGTCAACGTTGCGCAACGCGGCGGTGGCGGTGCGGCGACCGTCTGAGGTTTCGTTAGCCTGTTGAATGATATGGCGGGTCATGTCCCAAGGCTGCCAGCCGGTATACAAGAGGTCCAGATGAAAAGTGTGGTTTCCAGAAAATGGAGCTAACAAAAGAACAATTTGCAAACGCGTGACTTTGCCTGAGCCTAGGAAAAACGTCGTTCGGTAATTGCCTGCTGGTTTGCCCGAAGTTTCGAGTCGCGATTTCGTCCTTGAGGCAAAAAATACTGTCACCTATAGCTTAGGCTAGTCTTTTTTTGATGACGAGAACCGCGATCTCGCTACAGGTTGCGTTAAGGTGATATGTTGATGTTTAGACTTTCCAGAAAACACGATAGATCCGCACTCCTCATTGCGCTAATCGAGAAATACAACCTGTTCAATGCCGAGTGGTATGCCGCCGCAAATTCCAACCTGAACCTGTCTGAAAGTACCGCCTGGACCCATTTTCAGACTGAGGGTGTCATGGCCGGTTTTAGCCCCACTCCGCTTTTCGACAGTCAGACCTATCTTGAGACAAACCCGGATGTTGCAGCCTCCGGTACGCCTGCGTTTCTACATTACATGCTGGATGGCGCGCGCGAAGAGCGTCAGGGCATTCACTACCTCATTTCTCTTGAACATATTGCAAGCCAAATTGATCTAAACAGGGTGGAAAACGGCAATCACCTGATTGCACTTGCCACCACCACGGACTGGGTCAACCCGCGCCGCCTTGTGGACACCAAAGTTATTGCAGATCAGGTTGGGGCCAGCACCACGTGGGAGGCGCTCAACAAGTATGCGGCGCATCCCAACCCCGACAGTATCGTGCCCCATTACCTGTTCGATCCCGGTCATCTGCGGGCCAATGCAAAAGTTCCCCCGGGCATGTCGGCGCTTGAGTTCTACATTCGCTCCAATGGTGCAGGCGGTGCTTCGCCCCATGCACTGATCCATTTTGAAAATATCCTACCGGGGGATTTTGTCTTTCGCCCGTCTCCGGCGGGTCCGACCTATTTAGAAGAGATCATGATGCGCGGTTCGGACTTTCGTGAGCAGTTGTCGGCGTTGTTTGATGTGGAATGCTACCTTTCGCATGTCGGAGACAACGTGCCTCGGGATATGCTGTGCCTTGAGCATTTCATGCGTGAGGGGTGGAAAGAGGGCCATCGCCCGAACCACTGGTTTGACCCGTCCCTTTATGCAGCCCGATATCTCAAGCCCGACAGCTTCATCGACCCGCTGACGCATTACGCGTGGAACGGGCGCGAGCCGATCATCGATCTTAGCCCTGATTTTGACCAGAACTATTATGTATCTCACTACCCCGAGGTGTTAACGGCCTATGACCGGACACCGCTGGAGCATTACCTCAGTTTCGGGCTTGCAGAGAGCAGGCAGCTCAAACCCGTGGTCGCATGGACAGATGGATTCGATGCTTGGAGCGATCTGGCCGATGAGGTTGCGGCAGTATTTGCTGAACCTATCGATGACAAGGTTAAGCCCGATGTTTCGGTGATCATCCCCGTCTACAACCAGTTCCACTATACCTTGCGGTGCATCTGGTCGATTATCCGAGCTGGAGATGCCGCGCGGTTGGAGATCTTCGTTGCTGATGACGGCTCCTGCGACGAAACGGAGGCTTTCTTCTCGGGCCTTCCCGGGATCCGCTACGTGCGCCACCCCGAAAACCTTGGTTTTCTGCGGTCCTGCAATCGTGTGGCAGAAATGGCCAGTGCGCCAGTTATCTACTTTCTCAACAATGACACCGCCGTTCTGCCCGGCTGGATGGACAGGGTTCTTGACACCTTTGGCGAAAACCCTGATGCCGGGCTTGTCGGGTCCAAGCTTATCTATCCTGACGGCCAGTTGCAGGAGGCTGGTTGTTTTGTCTATGAAGGCGGCAAGGGATGCAATGTAGGGCGCAACAAGGATCCTGCCGAACCCGGCTATAACTTCCTACGTGAAGTCGAGTATGTCTCTGGTGCGGGGATTGCTATTCCGCGTGATATCTGGACCCGGCTTGGTGGTTTTGACGAACGCTATTTGCCGGCCTATTGCGAGGACACAGATTTCGCTCTGGCACTGCGCCAGAACGGTTGGCGGGTCCTCTATCAGCCGAAATCCGAGATCATACATTTTGAGGGGATCTCGTCAGGTAGGTCGCTGACCAGCGGGGTGAAGGCCTATCAGGTGGTCAATCAGGACAAGCTGCAGGCAAAGTGGGCATATTCGCTCGAGGGGCACATCCCCAATTATGATATCAACCCCCGTGCGATTGATCGGCCTGCCCGTCCGCGGATCTGCGTGATCGATTCTATCGTGCCGACCCCGGATCAGGATTCCGGATCGCTCTCGGCCTTCTGGTTTCTGAAGCTGCTTGTCGAACTTGGCTATGACGTGAGCTTCCTGCCCGAGAATGTGTACCTGAATGGCCGTTATGGCCGCCACATACAAAGCCTTGGCGTGGAGGTGCTTTATGCGCCCTATGTTCATTCCATAGAGCAGTATCTGCGAGATCACGGTCACAGGTTCGACCTGTTCTTCCTTTACCGCGTAAACTCGGGCGGTAAGTACCAACAGCTGGTCAAACGCCTTTATCCCGATACGCCTGTTATATTTGATACTGTCGATCTGCACTACCTGCGTGAAGAACGTAAGGCGAAGCTGCCGGGAGCGGAGCCTGAGGCCATGATGCAGGCCCAGCTGACCAAGCAGGTGGAACTGGGCCTGATCAAAAGTGCGGATGCCACCGTTGTGGTATCGGAGCTGGAATATGACATCCTATCCGATATGGGCCTGCGCGCGCCGCTCTTCGTGATCCCACTGGTCATGGAAATTCTGGAAAAGGTTCCGCCCCGTACCGGGCGTGAAGGCATTGCTTTTGTCGGTGGGTATCAGCACATGCCGAACGTGGATGCCGTGCTTTGGTTTTGTGAAACCATCTGGCCCTGCTTGCGCGAGATGATGCCCGACCTTGTCCTGCATATTGTCGGGTCCAATCCGCCAGAAGAAATCACATATCTCGATGTGGAAGGTGTTGTGGTGCATGGGTTCATCCCAGATCTGGACGGGTTCCTGTCTCAGCGGATCGCAACTGTGGCCCCGTTGCGTTACGGCGCGGGCGTCAAAGGCAAGGTGGGTTCATCGCTTGCTGCTGGTGTGCCCTGCGTCGCGACACCGATTGCTGTTGAAGGCATGGGCCTGCGCGATGGTGAAAACGTGCTGGTGGCCGAAGATGCCCGGCAATTCGCAGAGCAGCTGAAAGCCGTGGTGGATGATAATAAGCTGTGGAACAAGTTGTCAAAGGCTGGGCAGACATTCGTGCATGATGCCTATTCGCCGGACGTGACCAAGAAACAGCTGATGCGACTTCTGGCGCAGGCGAATGCCGCGCCCTTTTCTGGCAGATGTCCGATCACCGGTGTCACTGAAACAAGGCGTTTTGCCCAAAGCGATCTGGCCGATACGCTTGTGGCCACCGGCAATGGCGCCTGGTCGAGTGAGCGCGTCTTGTGTGACGCCTACATCCGACGGGTCAATCCCGAAGCGGCATTCCTGCCAGAGCTAGATCAAGAAGCGTCATCTTTTGCCGTAAGCAGCAGTGGCCGTTTGCCAGTGCTCAACGGCGCCCTCGACGACAAGGGCCTTTTGTCCGACAGCGCCAGCGCCCCGGTGCATCTGGCCCGCATCCCGCTTGACGATCAGGCCACGTCCACCCTGAAGAGCCTTCTGGACGCGGTCCGCTCGGATGATCTTTTCGTGGCCTGCCCTTCGATCAGCGGGATGGCAGAGATTGGCAGTAGGCAGGATGCAGAAGCCATTGAGAGGCTTGTGCAAATGATCCTTGAGACAGGTGAATGGGATGTGCGTGTTAACAGGAACGCATTGAAAGAGACACCCATGACCAAGGTTATCCTGATCGAGGCACGGCGAAAGAGGCACGGCTGACAAGACGCCAGTGCCACGTGGTCTCGCCGCTTTGTCCCCGCACTGGGTTTTTGCAGCATTTATAAAGGCTTGCGTGGACTTATGGCTTTGGTCTGGACTTATACGCTTTAGACAAATGACCTTCGGGGTAACCCGCAGTTTGAAATTCGCAAACGATCATGATGGTTCAACAAATCGAGGTCATTTTGATTGTTGTCGTGTAAAAGCTGTAAGAGGTCCGCTGGTATCTCTTGTTGGTTTTGATTTGATTTATTGTGGTGTAAGTTCTCGACTTGAATGTCCGGGAAGTAATGCGCCAGCATTTCGTGCATAAGGTTGAGGGTTTCATCAAACTGCTCAACGCGTCCGACGATATCAAATTGCTCAAGCCCGCGACTGGCACGGTCAAGTTCCGAACCCTGGCCTTTGCTTGCAGTGGCCAGGCGCCCTGTCTGAAAATCTCTGCACTGGCGATCATGGGGCAAAGCAAGTCGACACCGAACATAGCCCTCAAATGTGGTATGCCGGGCCAATATCGCACCGAAAGTCTCCACCTTCTGTTCCCTTTCGAACCGGTACGCCGAGTAAATCCTAGAAACGGGATCGCGCAAATTGACCAGGCTCAAGATGCGAACACCTGGAATTTTCGGTATCGGTCCCACCATTGTGTGAGATGAAAACGCTACGGCATAAGGCTCTGATTGAATCCAATCCGCGACCTCTTTGGAATTGTCGTCACCCGCGGTGGAAAACTCTTTGGTGATCCAAGCCTCTCCAAAATTTGCGCGGAGTATTGAATCAATTGATGTACCTCCGTTTTTGAACAAGTGGTAGTGCAGGACAACTGTGCGTTCGGGCATTTGAGGAACCAATTTCAGTCTAAAGTACAAACAACCCGCGGTATCTGGGTACACATAATCAGTAGAGTACTATCCGTAATTCTACAACTCCCTCCACAAACGCCTTCGGTCATAGAGTTCGATTATGGGTTTTGCATAGTCTTTTGTTTGACCTTACACGAAATAAAAATGTGCATGACGCACACCTATGCTGTCCGTAGATCTCTTAGCCAAGACACTGGTATTCTAAGGCCCCCGGCCCCAACATTTCCCGAGTAGTGATGCATTGGGGCTAATG
Source organism: Roseovarius sp. (assembly GCA_963691795.1). Classification (GTDB taxonomy): domain Bacteria; phylum Pseudomonadota; class Alphaproteobacteria; order Rhodobacterales; family Rhodobacteraceae; genus Roseovarius. The sequence continues at coordinate 423,459 of OY829373.1, read as the reverse complement.
GCGCGTTTCGTGAACATTTAAAATTTTGATGATGATGCCGGCCACAACATCCTCGATTCTGAGAATTACACAAATCTGTTCTCTGAATTATAGAAATATTTGGTCCATTTGCGTGTGTTCAAGATACAGCCGTGGAGCCATGTTTCTCCGGATGTTGTCGCTTCGTCTGTCATACAAACGTCGGCGGTGGATTGAATACCGTGGCAAAGATTTGGCCGAAGATAAAGCTTTATAAAGTCACCTCTGCCAGTTGGAACATAATCATGGGAGCACAGCGCATGATCCGCGCCCTGATCTTGATGAGGTGGTTCTGTTTGCGCGCGCGTGACCTGTCAGCGATTTCCTCAGGCAATTCAGTGCAACGCAGGAAGCTGCCAAGTTTGTAGGGCAATGCGTGGCGCAGTAGCAGTATACTTGTATCTTGGGACCTCTGGCATCAAAGACGCGTCTAGTGGACGACATATTTGCCATCTGGCATATGCTGCTTGGCATTGCTGTACTGGCTGAAGAAGTGGATGAGAACAGTTGCAGCCAAAAGTGCGGTTGAATGCCGTGTCTTCCTGATCGATCTGGCAGGGTTGGTTACATAATCCATATTCAGATTGAGCCAATTGAATGGCTGCGCATCGTTCGAACTGTAAATTGACTGGCTGGGCAGGTTGGCCAGAGCCGCTTTTAATTATGTTCGGAGGCCAGAATGACCGTCTCGAACCGCGCCATCTTAGTGGTTGAGGCCGCTTGTCTATCAATAGCCCGCGCGCCGGAAAATTGGCGTTTCACTCGACCTTGGGAAAGCCAGTCCGCCGCGTCGCAATCAGGATTTCTAAACAGTTTTCCGAATATGCATTGGCGCAACGGGCCGACAAAGTCATAAGCTCCGTCCTGGCCCTTTCGCGTATCCCGTAGTAAACGACTGCTAAATTTTCAGTATCAAGGTTTCATCAATTTCTCGAAATAAGAGCAAGTCGCCATCGGTGTTGACCATACTTGCATGTAACCGTTTGTTTCCTGACTCAGTTTTGGCTGCAGCCTATGGGTGAAAACGACCAATACACAAACTTTTTCTAACGCGGCACGCGTTCTCCAAGGTTGGGCAGATTGGGCATCCTGAAATCAAAACTGTTCAAGTCCTTACTTTGGTGCATGAGCCGGAAAGGCTGCTCAAATTTTTGCGGCGATACCGTTTAATGATCCTCGGAACCATAGCGAATTCAGCGGCCAGTGCGCGCTGCTTGTAGAGCCCGAGTCGCACCCCTTTGCAGCCCTTGCCGACTTTCGGTAGGACGTGATTATACAGGGACCGGCATTCTTGTTTTGGTGCTTTTGATCTTTTGGCAAGGACATGGGCTCATGCTCGGGAAAGAGGTGTAGTTACATGATGAAACTCAGCGTTGCCGAGGCTTTTGCGGCCTATGAGGCCGTGAGGCAGCGCCTACCCGCCGCAGACACTGGAAAGCCTTTCCCGCAGTGGATCGAAACCCTGGCTGAGATTGCCGATGTCTTCGATGTTTTCTTGCTGGATGCCTTCGGTGTGCTGAACATCGGTGAAAGCCCCATCCAGGGCGTGCCGGGCCGGGTTCGTGATCTAAAGGCGATGGGAAAGCAGGTTCTCATTGTATCCAATGCCGCGAGTGTGCCACGCAGTGCCTTGGTGGAGAAGTATGCCCGTCTGGGCTACCAGTTTGAGCTTGATGACATCATCACGAGCCGTAAGGCCACGATTGCCGGTCTGCATAACGCGTCTGGTATCCGGTGGGGGGTCGTGGGGCTTGAGACAGAAACCATGGATGATTTCCCACCTCTGGCCTGGCATCTTCTGCGCGATGACCCCGCGGATTACGAGGCTGCCGAGGGGATTTTGCTGGTCAGCACAGGGGACTGGACACCTGAGCGCCAAACGCACCTTCTGGATACACTGTCCCGCACCCCCCGACCCGTGCGCGTCGCCAATCCCGATATTGTCGCGCCCCGTGAAGACGGGTTTTCGAGCGAGCCTGGGCGTTTTGCCCATACCATCGCGGATGCAACGGGCATCGTTCCAGAGTTTTTTGGCAAACCCTTCGCGAATATTTATGATCTGGTCTTTGAACGGCTTGGGCCGGTCGATCGGTCGCGCGTTGCGATGGTCGGGGACAGCCTGCATACTGATGTCCTTGGCGCGCATGCTGTGGGGGTCGCCTCGGTGTTGATATCGGGCTATGGTTTCCTTGCAAATGAGGATGCCGACGCCGCCATAAAGGTCTCGGGTATCATGCCCGATTTCATAGCAGGACGCCCATGATAAAATCCCGTATCGTATTCGACCTCGACGGTACGCTGATCGATAGTGCGCCGGACATTCAGGGCATCGCCAACGATCTGTTGGCGGCCGAAGGGGCAGCGCCGATAGACCTTAAGCAGACCCATGACTTTATCGGCAATGGCCTTTGGGTTTTCGTCCAGAAGATGCGCGCCTTGCGAAGCCTTCCCGATGCCGCGCAGGACCGGCTGGTTGAGGCGTTTACCGAAAAGTACTACACAGCCTTCTCACGCACCACGCTCTATCCCGGTGTGCGAAGGGCGCTGACCGAACTTGTGGCGGATCACAGTCTCGGCATCTGCACCAACAAGGTGATTGGCCCTTGCCGTGCAGTGCTTGAGCATCTGTCGATCGACAGCCTTTTCTCCACTGTTTGGGGTGGTGACAGTCTGCCGACGCGCAAGCCCGATCCAGCCATGCTGCATGCTGCTTTCGATGCGCTTGGTGCCGGGCCCCGGATCTACGTCGGAGACAGCGAAGTGGATGCGGAAACGGCGCAACGTGCGTCTGTGCCGTTTTTTCTCTTTACGGAGGGTTACCGGAAAACACCTTTGGACCAGATCCCCCACGATAAGACATTCGGCACTTATGATGAGTTTCCCAAACTAATCGCGCAACAGGTGAATGCGCAAAGCTAATGGGTCCAAAGTTGGGTCTCAAAGACGCCACATGACAAAAGGAATGCAAGCGATGAGCCACCTCTTCTCACCCTGGATGCTTGGGCCGCTGGAGCTTGGCAACAGGATCATCATAGCGCCGATGTGCCAGTACTCCGCTATCGAAGGGGATGCGCAGGATTGGCATCTGATCCATCTTGGCACACTGGCACAATCTGGTGCAGGCCTTCTAGTGATCGAGGCGACGGCCGTTTCACCCGAGGGCCGGATCACGCCGGGCGATCTGGGGCTTTACTCTGACGCGAACGAGGCTGCCCTGGGCCAAGTCATAGCGGGTGTCGGAAAGTACGCAACCACGCCCATCGTGATCCAGCTGGCACATGCCGGGCGCAAGGCCTCAAGCGATGCGCCGTGGGATGGTGGTGCGCAAATTGCGTCTGATGCGCCCACGGGCTGGAAGGCCTTTGCGCCCTCTGCCCTCGCCCATGCCGAGGGAGAGGAGGCGCCGCTTGCGCTGGATGAGGCAGGCCTTGCAAAGATTCGGGAGGATTTTGCGGCCACTGCCCGGCGCTCCGTGAGGTTGGGATTTCGCGGGATCGAGGTTCACATGGCGCATGGCTACCTGCTGCATCAGTTTCTTTCACCGATCGCGAACCAGAGGACGGATACCTATGGGGGCAGCCTTGAGAACCGCATGCGTTTCCCGCTCGAGGTTTTTGACGCGGTCAAGGCTGCGGTGCCGGCGGACATGCCTATCTGGGTGCGGGTTTCGGGTACGGATTGGGTTGCGGGCGGTTGGGACATTGATGACACCGTGACGCTTGGCCTTGCTCTGAAAGAACGTGGCTGCGCGGCTATTCACGTGTCGTCGGGCGGTGTTTCGCCCTCACAGCAGATCCCTCTGTCGGATGGATATCAGGTGCCACTTGCGGCGCGGATCAAGGCGGATGTTGGCCTGCCAACCATCGCCGTGGGTCTGATTACGGAACCGGCCCATGCCGAAGGTATCCTTGAGGGTGGCCAAGCGGATGCTATCGCTCTGGCGCGTGGCATGCTCTACAATCCCAGATGGCCCTGGCACGCCGCGGCGGAGCTTGGCGCAGAAATAGACGCGCCTCAACAATTCTGGCGCTCGCAACCCCGCGCTTACAAGGCACTGTTCAGGAACGCTAAGGTGGGCCAGCGGTAATACGACCCATTTCTGTCAATGCGCCCTAAGGTGATCACGTGCGCGATGTGTGATTTGCGCGTTATGCAACGCAAAACTTATCGCAGAACAATGCAGCAAGCTGTTTCAGCCTCAGGCTTAATGCCCCCAAAGCGCATAAGGGTTAGTCGTACCGTAGCTCAGTTGCTTTGCCTCGAAAGAGAAAATAGGCGAGGATCGTGTACCCGATGATCACTGGAACGACACAGCAGGCGCCCACCAAGATGATCAACAAGCTTTCGGGTGAAGCTGCGGCTTCATAGATTGTGAGTTGTTCCGGGACAACGTAGGGGTAGAAGCTGTAAGCCATACCCAGATATGCCAACGCAAAAAGCACGCTTGCTACGGTGAATGGTAACCAACTCAATCGATCCGCGGTAAACGGCATTCGGTGGAGAACCAGAAAGAGTGTCATAAGCAGTACCCCGGAAAGCACAGGCAGCGGCATGAGAAACAGGATCTCAGGGAAGCTGAACCACTTGTCGAAAATTCGAGGTGATACGAACGGTGTGGTCAAGGAGACCATGATTATCCCAAGGACGACGCCCCACAGGCTGTCTCTGGCCCATTGAACCGATTTCAGCTGAAGCGGGCCTTCGGTCTTATGCACCAGCCAGGTCGCGCCAATGAAACTATACCCAACCGCAAGAAAAACTGCTGTAATTGTAGCGAAAGCATAGGTCGCAACGGTTTGTTGCAAACCCATGATGTACAAGCCAAGCATAAAGCCCTGAGCCAATGCTGTGACAAGCGATCCAACAAAGAACAACTGGTTCCACAAAAGCTTATGATGATCACGCGCCTTGGCCCGGAACTCAAAGGCTACACCTCGCAGGATCAAACCAATCAACATAACAAAGACCGGAAGATAGAGTGCCGTCAAAATTGTACCATGTGCTGTTGGGAAAGCGACGAGCAAAAGCCCGACGGCCAAGACCAGCCATGTCTCATTGGCATCCCAAAACGGACCGATCGAGCCGATCATTTTGTTTTGTTCCTCGGCATTGGCTAAGGGGGACAAAATGCCGACGCCAAGATCAAATCCATCGAGAACCACATAAATCAGGATAGACAGCCCCATGAGCGAGGCAAATGCCCATGGCAACCATTCTGCCGGGTTTGAGAAATCGGGAAACATCCACTTACTCCGCTGGTGTCAACGCAGGGTCATGCCGCGCGCCTTCGAGTGGGCCATCTACGCTTCGCCCCATATCGCCCTTCGCGGCTTTGCGCGCGAGATAAATCACTACGCTGATGTATGCGGTTAAAAGAGCTGCATAGATTGCCAAGTAGGTGATAAGAGTTCCCGCCACCATAGGAGCCGGTACATCTGCGACAGCCTCATAAGTGGTCATCACGCCTTGAACGAGCCATGGCTGACGTCCAATCTCGGTGGTGTACCATCCCGCAAGCGTGGCAACCCAGCCAGAGAACGCCATAGGCACCAAAGCATAAAGGACCAGTTTAGGCAGACCTTCCACGGCAAGCTTATGTCGTTCTTCCGGGAAAGCATGTAAATGGCGCCGGCGCCACATGAAGAACACAGCCATCCAACTCAGCAAGAGCATAGTAACACCTGTGCCCACCATTACCCGAAACGACCAGAAAACCATTTTGACGGGTGGGTGAAGAACAGTGCCATCTTCGTCAACAAATTCGTTTAGCCCGGTGACCTTGCCATCCCAATGATGCGTCAGAATGAACGATGCGAGGCCAGGTATACCCACCGCAAATCGGTTCTCCCGCGCCTCTTCGTCCGGCATGGCAAACAGCAGGAGCGGGGCACCTTTTTCTGTTTCCCAAACGGCCTCCATCGCGGCAACCTTGGCCGGTTGATGTTCTTTCGTGTTCAGCCCGTGCTGATCGCCCATAAAGATTTGTACCGGGATTATCATGGCCGCCATGACAAGGCCGACTTTCAGCGTTACACGAACATCACGTGAACGGTCCCCCAGCAGCCAGCGGAATGCTGACACTCCAGCGATTAGGAAAGCAACCGTCATAGCAGACGCCATCCACATATGCGCAAACCGGTAAGGCATGGAGGGGTTGAAAATAATTTTCATCCAATTGGTTGCATGGGCCACGCCGTCAATTATTTCAAAGCCTTGCGGCGTATGCATCCAAGAGTTCAGGACAATGATCCAGAACGCAGATACCGTTGTTCCAAACGCCACCAGACCGGTGGCGAGCACGTGTAACCAACCGGGAACTTTTGAAAACCCGAACAGCATGACCCCGATAAAGACGGCCTCTAGAAAAAACGCTGTCATAACTTCGTAGGCCAAAAGTGGCCCGGCTATATTGCCGACCTTCTCCATGAAGCCCGGCCAGTTCGTGCCGAACTGGAAGGACATCGTAATGCCAGAGACCACGCCTAGGGCGAAGCTAAGTGCAAAGATCTTCACCCAGAAAAAGTATGCGTTCATCCACTTGTTATCGCTCGTTAGCGCATAGCGCACACGAAAGAAAAGAAGGACCCAGCCAAGCGCAATCGTAATGGTTGGGAAAAGGATATGAAACGAGATGTTTGCCGCAAATTGAATTCGGCTCAGCATAAGGGTGTCGATGGCTTCCATGGCTGTCTCCTCAGCTACGACCGTTGTTTGAGCGACGGCATTACCGCGCCGGCCTTGTCTATTAAGCTGGCAAACTTACTGCCGAGCGTCATCAGTTTGACCAATCGCTCGGTCTCAAGTTTTTCCATGTCGTCATAGAAACTGGTCATCAATTCGATGAGTTCTCTAAGTTCCGTCATGCGCGCCTCTGCGTAGTGATCGCCTGCAGGACCTTGCATTTCCAACTCGCGCAGTTTTGTGAGAGTTGGGTCAATTTCTCTTTTCTTGCGTTCTGCAATTAACGTTCGGACGATTTCCCACAGATCATCAGGAGTGGTGAAATAGTCGCGCCGATCGCCTTGATAGTGCTTTAGACGCACCAGTTTCCAAGACTGTAATTCCTTGAGGCCCATCGACGTATTCGATCGGCTAATGCTGAGTGCTTCTGTTATTTGATCAGCGTTCAGCGCCTCCCGTGAAATGAACAACAATGCATAAATTTGCCCCACCGTTCGGTTAATCCCCCAACGGTTTCCCATTTCTCCGAAATGTAGGACGAATTCTTGCTGGAGTGGCGTAAGTGTCATGAAAAACATATCCATGCATATATTTCAGAAATTTCTGAAAATAATAGTAAGCCAAACATTGCCGTAAAGCTGGTGCGTCAATTTGTGCGCATCTCATCATGCAATGCAGGCCAAGGGAGAGGCTTGATTGAGACCAAATTGACAACTATCGGCGCTTAGAAGAGGACCAAAACGTCAAGATTAAGAAAACCTGTTATCTCGCCCGACCTCTTTTCTTATAATGACAGGTGTTCTGTACGATTGATGTGGCGGCTGCATAACCGCCTTTTCAATAAAACTGTGGGCGGCAATGACGCGATTTGACTACGATGCAATTGTCCTCGGTGCGGGGGGGGCAGGACTGATGGCCGCAGCCACGGCTGGGCAAGCTGGTGCGCGCGTGCTTTTGCTCGATCATGCCGACAAGCCTGGCAAAAAGATCCTCATTTCGGGCGGCGGGCGCTGTAACTTCACCAACACGGGCTCAGAGCCCGAGAACTTCCTGTCAGAGAACCCGCATTTTGCAAAATCTGCATTGAGCCGTTACACCCAATGGGATTTTCTTGCGCTGGTGGATCGCTATGGCATCGCCTGGCATGAGAAAACGCTGGGCCAGCTTTTTTGTGATGGCTCGGCCCGTCAGATCGTTGCGATGCTTGTTGAGGAGTGTCGCCGTGGAAAAGTCGATATCCAATTGTCGACGACTATTGGCGAAATCAGCCACGCCGATGGACTTTTCAAAGTTGCCGGCACCACGGCGGGCCAACTGGTGGTCGCGACGGGTGGGCCATCTATTCCGAAGATGGGTGCCACGGGCGTGGCATATGATATTGCTCGCCACTTTGGCCTGTCGGTGGTCACGCCTCGTCCCGCGCTCGTACCATTCACGCTGGGCGAAGAAGACGCGCTATTCAAAAGCATTCCGGGCGTCGCCTTTCCAGCCGTGGCCCGGGTGCGCGATGTTGCTTTTGAAGAGGCCGCCCTGTTCACCCATAAGGGGCTATCAGGGCCTGCTGTTCTGCAAGTCTCGTCCTACTGGTCGCCGGGTGAAACCGTTTCACTTTGCGTCTTGCCAAACGCTGGCGACGTTTTGCGCGCGGCACGAAAGGAGATGCCGAGGGCGCACCTCAAAGCCGCCCTATCTCGCCATGTGCCGACCCGCCTTGCGGAAGTGCTGGCCTCGAGGATTGCCATGGAGAAAGAGCTTGGCAATTGCTCGGATGCTGAACTCAACAGGTCGGCTGAGATGCTCATGGCGCTCACGGTTCGCCCGACTGGCACGGAAGGATATGCAAAGGCCGAGGTCACAGCAGGCGGAATTGCAACCACGGCGCTGTCTTCCAAGACGATGGAGGCACGCAATGTCCCCGGGCTTTACGCTATCGGGGAGGCGGTCGACGTGACTGGTTGGCTAGGAGGCTACAATTTCCAGTGGGCCTGGTCTTCAGGTGTCGCCGCAGGTTTGGCTATCGCTGAGCGCGCCAGGAGTCAGTGACAATTGCCGGGAATAGCGCCTAAGGATGTCATCGTACTCGTCAGTCAATTCCGACCCGCAGCCTACAATGCCAACTATGTCAGCCCGGCGTCTTGGAGTATAGCGGGGATCTGCTTTTTCACCTTGAAGAACCCGGCCGTGGCGTGAGGCCAAATCAGGCGATCCCAATCTCTGCGCCATTCTACAAGGTCTATTCCAGCCGCGGTCAGGCTGGTCCGCGCTTCCAGCATCCAATCCCGCAACGGACCAGTCGGGATGTAGGGGGTTGCGATCTGCGTTGCGCCCAAACGAGAGGCCCAGCGTGTCATATCACCCGGCACCCCTGCTTTCAACTCCGTGGCATCCAGACCGTTACGCGCAGCGGTGTCCTTTAACGCACCGCGCTCGAATTCCTCAACCAATGCGGAAACTGGTAAAGGTGACCGTAGATGGCTGGCTTGCAATGTCGCATATCCGACAAGGTTCAAAGAAGACAGATCGAAGTCTTCTGGGCGGCAATCCTCTTCGGTGATCAATAAAGCCGTCGGACGGTTTGGGTCTGGGACCTGTACGGAGCGGAGCGGTGAGACGCTTGGCAGCCCATCAGGTTCCGCACCTTCAAGACCTTGGATAACATCGGCAAGCTCTGCCGGGCGCGGCTCAAAACGGTTGTTGGTGAACTTTGTGATATTCCACGCTTGCGCATGATAGGGCTTCCCCCGGGTGTGAAGGCCAACCACCCAACGCCATCCCAACGTATTCGACGCAGGATCCCCATCAAGAAGATTTCTGAAGAAGAAGTCCGCACCCAACCGCCACGGCAGTTCAAGCGTGAAGGTCCAGATTGAGGCGAACCACATGCGCGCGTGGTTATGAAGGTACCCAGTCTCAACCAGTTCTTCGGCCCAGCTGTCAAAATAGTTGAGACCAGTTTGCCCTGCCTCAGCAGCTTCCACACGTCGGCGAAGGCCACGATCCCGATCCAGATCAGCCAGATCCTTTGTTAGGCCTTTTTGGTACTGGTCCCAAATGACCGGGCGCCGCTCCATCCAACCTTTGAAGTAGCCACGCCAGATGACTTCCTGAATGAATTTCTCAGCGCCTTCTTCGCCATGCTCACGAATGGCAGAAGCAACGGCGTCTTCTTCGAGCACAAGACGACGTCGCAGGTATGGCGAGAGCATAGACACATCGCGGTGTTGACCCGCCCCACGATCAAAGTTGCGGCTGTTGGTGTATCTTTTTCCCATGCGCGGCGTGAATGCCCTGAGGGCCGCTTCGCCGGCTGCCCGTGTTGGTTTGATCAGTTTGGTTTCGGAATAATCAAGCGGCATCACATCCCCATCTGCTTAGATTGGGTGAAGTAAGCTGAAAATCTGGACTGTCGACCTGGAAGGTGCTCGATCGATAATGGTCTGACACTCAAAACTAGCTTTTCGAAGGATTAATCCCCAGTAGCGCTGTACTGGTTGCCTTTTGTTTTATGACACAGATGGGTTTATTTGGGATTGTTGCATTAAGTTGCCAAGGGCCGCTCTATGCGACTGCTTTCGTGCTGATCAGGCAGCGCTCTCGAACAAGCTTGCGATAAAACGCGCTTCACCTGCAACCCCGGCGCCCTTTTCAAGCACATCCTTTCGATTGCTTTGGCCTTTGCCGCACCGATTCTGGCTTTGTCTGGCGATGATGGCGGTGGCTTCCATTTTCGCGGAGCTTCATCTTCTGGGAAATTGACCGCTTTGACGGTGGCCGGATCGGTTTGGGGTGGCGGTGGCACACAAGGGTTTGTGCGCCACTGGCGGGCTACCGACAACGCACTGGAAAGCGTAGCTGGCATGTCCTGCGACTGTTTGCTGTGTCTTGATGAATTGTCCCAAGTGGACCCAAAGGCTGCGGGCGCTGCTGCCTATATGCTTGCTAATGGCAAGGGTAAGGCCCGCGCGGGGCGGGAGGGACAGGCCCGCAAGGTTCTTGAATGGCGTGTTCTGTTTCTGAGCAATGGTGAGATCGCTCTAGCTGACAAAATCAAGGAAGGTGGCGGACGTATCGCGGCTGGGATGGAGGTCAGAGTCATTGATCTTAGGGCCGATGCTGGCGCGGGCATGGGGCTATTCGAGGATACCCACGGCGCGGCTGATCCAGCCAGCTTCGCCCAACTCCTGAAAAAGTCCGCGAACTCTTTCTATGGCACCGCAGGCCGGGCATTTGTTGCTGCTTTGGTTGATGATCTGGTGGAATACCGGGATAGGCTTGCCGACCTGCGCAAGGGCTTTGTTCAATCTGCTTTGCCGCCGGGGTCTGATGGCCAAGTGCGTAGGGTTGCGGATCGCTTTGCCCTTGTCGCTGCTGCGGGTGAAATTGCTACCGCGTTAGGGGTGACCGGCTGGCCTGCTGGGGTTGCCCTGAGCGCTGCCCAGCGCTGTTTTACGGATTGGTTGGTTGAGCGCGGCGGAATTGGGTCCGGCGAAGTTTCTGAGGCTAAACGCCGGATCTCAGAGGCATTACAGCTTCATGGCTCAAGCCGTTTCCAGCGCTGGGCGCGGTCTAGTTCTGATCGCATGGTTATTACCAATCGTATGGGATTTGTGCGGATCGAGGGTGATCCAGATCAAGAGGAAGTCGAAAGCACCTTCTTTTTCATGGCTGAGCCTTTGAAAGAGGTTCTGGCAGGGTTGGACTATCGCGCCGTGGTGGCTGAACTGGTTGCGTCTGGCGTGATCGTGGATCAAGCTGGAAAGCCTAACAAGGTGTTTCATGTTTCCAACGGTGGGGGCAAACATCGGCTTTATCAGATCGCCCGCGATAAGCTGGACGCCGCAAACGGCGGCGCAGATGATCAGTAAGCCCGATTGGGACGCGCTGGGCGCTTTGTTCAGCAAAACTCCTGCACCAGAGAGCACTACAGCGCCGCCCAGCGCCAGAGAGGGAACGGCGGGACTTTATGGACCTCTGGACCATGTCCGCTCTCGCGCCCACAATCAACTTAGGATTGTTTCCTCCGTTTTGAAGCTTGCCGAGGCGCTCAACCGATCCGTAGAAATGAAAAGCGACCCCGCTCCATACTTGGAACGGGGCCTTTGCTTCACTAGTCAAGTTGACCCAAATTCACTTGATCTTTCGATGTGCACCGAAGTGGTTGCCGAAGACCCCCCGCTTACAATAGGTGTGGCAATGGCTCATCGTCTCGAAGCCGCCTTCGCGCAGCGCGAAGATCGTTCCAACGTTGTTGTTTCCGGCCTCTGATCGCTTGGTCGGCTTTAACACCAGGGTACGCGCTGCGTTGTCACTTGTCTCAAGCAGGATTTCATCCTCTGACAGATCGAAGTGTTTGTGGAGCAAAGCGACCCCAAATCGGTTCAGCATGCCATGCGCCTTCAGCACGTCCCGTACAGCGGCAAGGCATTCAGAGTCTTTGTCGTTCATGGGTTCGATATCATCAATGTCCTGAAAGTCGGACCATTGCATTGGCATGGTGAGTACAGCGCCCATTGTCTTTCTCCTTCATGTTGCGGCGGAATTGCCGATGAGAGAAGCATGGGAAAAGCTATCGCCCGGACGATAGCCCCCCTAGCGCCCGGTTTTTGTGTCCTATCGCCCAGAAAATAGTTAAGCGTTTGATATATATAAAAAATTTATTTCTATCGTTCTTCATTTTTCTCAAAAGAAGACAAAAGCCACGTACGCTACTCAAATTTACTTAGAAGCAATGAGAACCGTTCTGCTTGATCACCAAACCTGTCAGGTTCAACCGCTTTGGGATCGAGCCCGCGTTTCCGGAACTGGTCGAACCCCCAAAGCACATCTTCATCAGAACACGGAGACTGAAGAAGCGCGTGAAGTTGACCCGCATCAAGACGCACACGGTGCAATTCACCAAACACTTGCTTCACATGTCGCCTTGAGTGCGCTTTCGAAAGTAGATGCGAAAATGTGTAGCTATCGGGCACAACTTCTGGTGGCCAACGCTCTGAAAAGACGTTCCAAGAGCTTTCCCATGTCTCCTGCTTTTTGATGAATGTATTGAGTGTAACACGATCGCGCCGCACACTAAAACGATCGAATACTTCCCAAGCTGCTTTCGCCTCGTAACCGATATCAACGTTCGAAAGTAGCTTGTTCAAATTATGCGCTGTTGGCTTCGCGTTCTGCTGATCCAGCAGAGCAAAAAACTCTTCGGCTTCTTCAACAGAAACACAGGCGCCAACGAAACTCCGCAAAACTGCCACCGTCTCGAACAAGTCATACTGCTTAAGCAGGCGACGTAATTCGACAATGTCCTCCATCGACTTCGTCCGCTCCGCCAAATTGTTGAAGACGGCTGTGTCGGGGGTGACCTTCGCCTTCTCCATCAGCGCCAGGAACGGATCAATGTCCTCCATCGACTTCGTCCGCTCCGCCAAATTGCTGAAGACGGCTGTGTCGGGGGTGACCTTCGCCTTCTCCATCAGCGCCAGGAACGGATCAATGTCCTCCATCGACTTCGTCCGCTGCGCCAAATTGCTGAAGACGGCTGTGTCGGGGGTGACCTTCGCCTTCTCCATCAGCGCCAGGAACGGATCAATGTCCTCCATCGACTTCGTCCGCTCCGCCAAATTGCTGAAGACGGCTGTGTCGGGGGTGACCTTCGCCTTCTCCATCAGCGAAAGGAGGCGAGCGATGTCTGTGGATCGCAATTTTAAGCCTTTTACCGTTGTGAAGAACAGTGCTCGTTTGATTGGCCAAGCGTTCTCAATAAATGCAATTACGACTCGTTCTAATTCATCGAGATCTCGCACAATCTCTGGCAGCTTACGCTGCAATCGCCAATCTATATCTGAGCCAGTCTGACTTTGGGCCTTGAGCACCTCAAGACGGTCATCGACATCGTCCAGACGGCAGATTGCTATGAGTTTATTCGCCAGAACGGTTTCTCCAACCGCTGTTTTTGCATCAGCAGAAAAACCGCTGGCGAAGCGTTCAAGAAGCGCCGCAGTAGGAAAGGAATTTGGCAACTCATCAAGAACAAGTTGCAGGGCCCACAAGCGCCCCAAAGGCACATCGAGAGCAGGTACGTAGGGGACAAGTGTGTTCCAGTCGACTTTCTTCACATTTAGATAGTGAGAAACTACTGATTCCAAAGCATATTTGAAATCTGCGCGCGCCTCAGCAGGGTTCAATGGGCGGTCCAGAATGATGGAAAACTCGCAAGTCTCCGCAGCTTCGCGACCCACGTAAACCTGAGCTTTGTGAAGTGATTTTGGTTTAGTCTTTCGAACTGTCGCCAACTGATCCCGGTAAAGCTTAGCCCTGCTCATGTTCGCGCCACGAAACGACACTCCATCGACCCTGCAGCCGCGAAAGTCCACGCCCTCCCAATCTCCGGCTTCAAAGAATGTTTTTGTGTCATAGCCTGCGCTCGCAATCAGCCCCACGATGTCCTTGCAATCGGAGGCCATAATGATGTCCAGCGCTGAGGCTTCCTGCTCGGTCATTTCGATATCATCGTCCGAAAAGATTAGGTCAATCATTCGATTGGTACCTTTCCACCCGCGAGTGTGAATCGGTCTGACCCCGCAAGCCGTTGCTTGAGAATCTGATTAGCGAGGCGTGTCCTTACGTCATTTACGTAGCGGTTTGGATCATCACTCTTGTCTAAGATTTCCTGTTTGTCTTCTTTGGTCAGATAGACGTCTGCATCGAAGTTGTCTTGCTCAACTGTGAGGTTGATCTGCACAGTTTCCCCAGGTTTGGCGACAAACTCACATAGGATCGCATTCACCATCCGGCCGTTGTGTCGAGGGTTTTCTACCCCACTTGGCTTTAAAAATTGCCAACGGCTTTCTGGACCTGCCCATTGCACCGACAGTCCAATAGCGATGCCAGATTGGCGTGACTGTCCCAAACTCTGCGAGCCTTGATAAGGAACGAGGTCAATCACCAAAGGCTCGAACGAACATCCAGGGTGGCTATGAACCATCTCGGAGAAGGTTTTCTGGTCATCCTGGCTTGAAAGCTCGATCTTTAAAACGGCGTCTGTCAACCCAAGCTCGACGAGGTAGTCTTTCTGAAAGTGGCCGCTGCCCCAACGTTTGGCCTTTTTTTTTAATTCAACCTTGTTGACGCGTAACTGGTAGGGTCGTGACGCGTCCGGCTGGGTTCTTTCGACAGTAACCTCGCCTATCTCGATAAGGTCTGCAGCTTCTTTCCTGACAGAGACACGGGAAAAGCGGTTATCTGGGGTGAGGTCGACGCCCCAGATTTCGTAGACCGCTTCCAGAGCAGCAATTGGTTTGTTTAGGGTTTTGCCAGCAGCAGCCTTCTTCAAGTCCCCCAGCGTGGTGCTGGAACCCAACCAGTTTCTTGTCCGGCCTTGAATGTCTGCTCGTCGGCCAAGCTTAGCAGAAATTTGTGCGTCTATCTGAGCAGCTTTGGCAGCTTTCTGACCTTCGGAGCCTCGAAGCGTTCTTGCTGCCGTTGTCCGCCCATCGGGAAGAGATTCATACCATTCAGACGCCTTAGCACAGTCCATCGCGCAGGTTTCAAGGGCTTGCACGCTCTACCATCCATAATCTCAACTTCATCCAAAAAATCACTTTAGCTAAATTAAAAGGCTATAGGAGAGATCCAAGTCTGTCCATTAGAGCTGCTTGATAGGATGTGGGTGAGGCGTGATAGGTCCGGGCAAGAACCGTGGTTCCCAATCGCACCCCCCCTCTCTATTGATCGTTAAGTCTACGCGGCCGGTGAAGCCACAAAACGGGCGATCCGGCCACGTACCTTTTACAAATGTTCTACGTTTGCCGGAGGAGACGTAAGGCCCAACGTTTGCGCGCCGAGGTCGTGGCTGAACTCGGTGGAAAGTTGGATCAGTCATTCGCTGCGGTGCATTTGATGACTGGATTGGGCTCATTCCAGACATCAGCTACAGCGCGGCATCCTGTAGTATGATGCTTGGGTCAACGTTGGGTTGTCGTCCGGGAGGGCATGGCGGATCGGAGGATCAGTCATGGAAACACCAAACTTACCTGCCATTCGCGCGCTTCGCCCGGCTTGGAACAAAGGCCGCATTGTCGGACAAAAACGACCACTGAAACCGAAACATGTCTGGGCGATCCGCGTTAGACTTGAACTGGCGGAGAACCACCGCGACCTCGCACTCTTCAACATGGCAATCGACAGCAAGCTCCGAGGGTGTGATCTGGTGAAGATGAAAGTGGTCGATGTGATGGCGTCGAGCCAAATCAAAGAGCGCGCATCAGTTCTGCAAAGCAAAACCCAGAAACCGGTACGCTTCGAGATTTCGGAAGGCACTCGGGCTTCGGTTGAGAGGTGGATGGAAGACGAGCTTATGGTCGGATCCGAATATCTTTGGCCCGGCCGTTTCCATGAGCGCCTGCACATTTCAACACGCCAATATGCAAGGATCGTCAGGGGTTGGGTCACGTCTATCGGCCTCGAGGCAAGTGCCTATGGCACACACTCGATGCGAAGAACCAAGGTCACGCAAATCTACAAGAAGACGGGTAACCTTCGTGCCGTGCAACTTCTTCTTGGCCATACCAAGATGGACAGCACAGTCAGATACCTCGGCGTCGAGTTGGAAGATGCATTGGCTATCGCTGAGGCGATTGAAATCTAGATTGGCATGGGTCGCCTTCGCAGGCGGCCCTTACCGGACCCTGGCAATCGGTACAGATTGCTGCGGTGCAGTACGCCAAAGCTGACTTTTACCTATGCAAATCGGGTAAGGAATATGGGCGAGGAACTATTAACAACCAACATTGGTGGGAGTTTTTTCGAGTTGGGAATGGATCAGTTCAGCTTGTCTACGGACCTCCTCGCTTGGATCTTCCAATCGCTTGGTCGCTAATTGCCGCCTTTCATCGACTGGCAGCGGCGCACTTTCAACAACACGCAACCCAGCTAAACGCCAATCGGAGCATTCATGATCAAGGAGAGGCAGGAGTGTGTTGGAGAATTTTTGTGTCACCTTGGTGTCACGATCCAAGAGCTTAACAAGCGTATCAGCATCGAGAATCTCCCGCAGGAAGGCATGCGCGAGTTGTTCTGCATCCAAAGTGTCAGCGGCTGCGATGCCACGTAGGGAAGTCAAGGCCACATCTTTTACGTCGTGCCGAGGGTCATTTGCAGCGGCTACGAGATCGGCAATTGGGAGCCCGTAACGTTCTCGGTATCCGAGCAATAACGCGCGCGGGCTTTGTGGAACCACCCCGCCTTCGGTGGGATAAGGCGCTTCCTTCTTTTCCCAGTCGAGCTCTGCAACTCGTGCCATCTCGAAGATGTCGGCGTCATTGGGTGCAAGTTTGGCGATGAGACCGGCTGCCGCAACCGCATCCCCAACAGAATTGCTTTTCAGCGCGGACCTACAATGATCAAGCCAAAAATTGTCCCAAATGCTTAGCATCTGCACGCCTTGCAAAAGGGCTTGTCTGCGCCCGGGACCAGCCGCGTTTAGTGCCTCACTGAAAAGAACAATCGCTTCGTCATGTGGCTGCTCTAGAGCCAGATTTGTAGCTTCCCACAGCGCCTCACCACTTGCTTCACTTAAGAGTCTACGTGCTATCGCAAGTTTGTCCTCCGGTGTCGCCTGATGATCTAACAACTTCGTCGCGACACGTGCCATCCAAGGGGATGTCAATCGGATTGCTTCCTCAAGCAAACTTGTGTCGACCGAAGCTGTCATCGACCAATTTGGTTCAGATACATCAACCTTGGCTAAGAAAGATCCGAGCCTCATCGAGTGGGCTTCTTCGCTATCGGGAGCCGGGAGAGATGAGGCTTCAATCGCAAGTGCTGTAGGGTCAATGGGAAGAAGAGGCAAGAGCATGCCGATGACTTCTTGCTCGAGAGCGGCATTATCAGATGATGAGACCGTGTCCTTTGGCGTACATTTCCACCATCCGGTAGCCGTTGCGAGTGCACTAAGCTGCAACAGCGGATGCCTTAACTCGAGCGCACCGGTAGTATTGTCGCGAGAGTCGGGGACCACGCGTCTTACTGAAGCATTCCAAGAAACTGCCATTCGTTTAAAGCCCGCTGACAAGCCCTTGGTTTTTCCCAAAGTCCTGTGTGGGTTGGTATGTAGCCACTCTTCCATGCCGCTGCGTTTCAAAATGTCCTCAAAATCCATAGCGAAACCAACGTGCAGAGATTCCCGATATGGCTTAATCTCCGCAAGCACAGCTAGTCTTTCCTCATCTGTCAGGTGATCCAACGCAAAGGATAGAATGTCTTTTAAGAAATTGCCGACAAGGCCTGTTGTGCTTGCAGAATGCCCCAGTCCTGTTCCACCCCAAACAGTGCGGTCCTCAACCAGCGGCCAAAGTGCGGGTAATATTCCACGGGCATGCGTGAACGAATTCAGATCGCCTCGAGCCGCGAGTGCCATGTGGCATCCAACAACTTGGGCTAAAATCGTCGGCCCATTCGCAAGTGAGATGGAATGGGAATGAGCGACCTCAGGATGACGTGTAGCTGCGCGAACGAGCCCATCAGATAGGGCAGCCAACAAATCCTGACGCCCCGAGTTCGCAAGGGTGGTTGCTTCATCAAAGACTCTCTGGACACTTGCAAGAGGTAACTCCACCTCCGAAGCAGCGACAATTTGGAGCGCTTCGTCTAGATTGTCGGCCGCTACCGCGGGAAGTGGCGAATGTCGACAATGGTAGTCCACCACAGGCTCTGCAACACCGAGTCTTGCAGCAAATCTGATTACTTCTGTCCAAACGGGGTTGCCTAGCAGAGGTTCAAGTGTACTCTCATTTTCCCTATAAACCTCTACCAATCGCTTCGCAGCAGTGAATTCCGCAAAAGTGCGGTGCGCGAAAGTGTAGACTGAATGATCAAGATGCCTGACCCGCTCTACCAAACCGACGCGGCACCAATAATCCACGGCGGATTCTGCTACGCGAGCAGCGGCTAGCAGCGTCGTTTCAAGTTCCTTCGCGAGAAAGCTGACGATCTGCTTGTCCACCTGATCTACAGTTGCAAGCGGGGTTCCGACGACTGCCGAACCCAACAACTCCAATACCCGCCCTCGGACCGCTGCATCTGGCGCGCTAGGTGGTTGGCGTGTTACGGACACCTCATCGATGAAGGTTACCATGCTCCGGTAGAGTTTCGTCCTTGATCCTTCAATTTTTTGCCCTGCGGCGACAAGACTTGCAGTAAGTGCAATAAGAAGTGGGGCCCGAGAAAGGGCCGACTGAAAAGAACTGGGAGCCGCCTTCAAATCCCATTCAGGCATCTCCACTTCTAAACCTGAGATGGCTCCGATGAGTTGATTAACCCCATTGCGTACAGCTATTTCATCCAAATCTAAGAGGCGATAATGCTGCCAATCTGCTAGGTGGGTGGTATCGTATCCAATTGGGCGAGTGGTTACGATGATCCGCCAGCTAGGATATCCCTCTCCCAGTCGGGCCAACCCTTCAGTTACTGCCGTCACAGAAGGTCCACATTCATCAAGGCCGTCTGCTACGACAACCCAATCGGGTAGGTACCTTGCTTCCTCCACAGTTAGGCCGGAACCGGCAAGGCCAAGTTGCCAGCAAGCCTCCTCCACGCTTGCGCCTGTTTGAACGCGGGCAGCCAACTGATTAAGTGAAACACGAAGCACCGGAAAGCCATCCTGAACGTATCGGCGGGCAATCATTTGTGCAGCAAGTGATTTACCAGAACCTGGCCCTCCAATCAGCACACATCGGGGGACAAATCGGCCCAACCACTCAACATCAAATGTATCGGCACCGCGAACACATCTGGCGTCCGTATGATAGTGATGCAACGCATCTTCTAGATCGGTGGCGCGAGGAATCTCTGCATGTTTAACATCAAGTGAAAGCCAACCACTCTCAATGCTGATGGGTTTTGACGCACCAAGCACAGAAAAGCTCTTTGTTGTTCGCTCCACCCACCCTGTTAATCTAGAGAGGTAAGACGCAGGTAAATCTGCTGTTGGACTTAGCTCCAAGCCCGCATGGCGTAGTCGGGTGACAAGACTGGCAAGATCACGGCGGCCACGGTTTTCAATTAGGCTAAGCGCCTCATTCTCGAGCCAAGTCAACGCATGGCTTACCTGTGCTTTTGATGTACAAAGGGATGCCAAATCACGTCTCATGAGCTCGCGCGCATTGGCAGGATCCAGAGTTACTACATCAAGGCGGCGCGCGATAGCCATCGGCTTAAGGCCCCATTGTACAAGCCTATCCAGTGTAGCCTGTCCGATTGCGCTCAAATCATCATGACGTCCGTCGGCGATCCGATTCAGATCACGGGCTAGATTGTTTTTGACTGTTGTGGAAGTCGTAGTGTCTACGAGTAGAATAGCTCTTATATCTGGGCTTTTATCCAAGCCTTGAACGATTGGCTCTAGCGCCTGCCATAGCTTTGAACCTCCGGTAAGTCCCTTCTTTGCCTGAATCTCGATGCGGCCAATGTCGGTTTCCAAGACGATATCGTCGCCTGGCCCACCTGTCTCCGCAAGTACCGCATTGAGGTTTCGCGCTTTGATCCAAGATGAAACGCAACCTGTAAGCACTGCACAGAAGCAAACAGCTGTACCGACAGCTTGAAATGCCGCTCCACCTGCCATTGCCGCTCCACCCGATCTTCCATGCATTTATGGCTCCATAGTTATACGTAGGGTGATCTCTCACTCCTTGTGGTTTGCCAATAGTATCGTTGATGAATGCCAGCCACAGTAAGTGTGTGCATTTCTGCTCAAATCAGCCTCTTACACAGATTGTACGGTCCGCGCAGTTTGGTCGACTTGTCTGTACCGCAAACAAGTTACGGCAAAACGTGGCTGGCACCCACGCAGAAGGTATCCTAGGCATAGACGCTGCTCAATTCTTTCTTTTCGATCATGTTCAACAGATCGATACCGTCCCAGCGAACAAACCAATGATGCTGCTGGATTTCGTCTGTTAGAGCCTCTGCCTTGGCAACACTGATGCTTCCAAAGTTCGCGCCAATCCTGCTCCACGAAGCTCGAAGCAACTTAGCTCTCTTGGTCCTGTCAAGATGGGGGCAAGCGAGGGAATCCAACAATAGATGAACTGTTTCAGAATCGCTATTCAGATACTTCTCGGAAGAAACTCGCTTACAGATGAAGTCCCAAATTTCATTCCTCTGGTCAGCGAATTCCGATCGGTCACCATAGATGAATAGCTTCACTACCAACTCGAAGTATCCTTGGTTCTTTCTGTCCAGTTTGGCGAGCGAGATCAACTCGTGCTCCAGTTGCCCATCGCCTCCAAATTGTTGAAGACTAATCAGAATGTTGAGGATCTCGATAGGGATTACCGAGTTTTTTGAGAACAAGCCTTCGAAGCTAGGTGCTCTCGCCAATTGTGAAGCCCAACGAAGGGAGGCTTCTTTGAGGATATCAAAACCTTCGGGATCGTGTTCTTGCAGATGCTGCGCAGCGCGCACGATGGCGTGAGACAGGCGAAGCGATGACGCAACGGTAGGGTGAAGCGTAAAAAAGTAAAACCCAACATCAAGCAGGAAAAAGAGCATTTGCCGATAGTCCCGATCAACAACAGGACTGTCTTCCAACGCAACAAGATCCCCGTACCCGTCAGCTATATCAATTGCTTTCCGGCGAACCGCGCCAATTACATAGTTTGAAACCGCGTCGTAACCAAGCTCGGAGGAAAAGCATGCTGCTTTAACCTCTCTGGTGAACTTTCCAAACAACGACCGATATTTGTAAATGTACTTCGGAAGCAACGCCCTCTTGCCGCTCGTAGGTAGGGCGACAGTTTCAAAAAGCTTTTCCCAATGAGCGCCAAGAGATTTATTTATCTCGTCGATTACCAGAGACTTTTTCGAGTAGAATGGCCGCTTGTCGAACTCTCTTTTCCCGGTATTCAGATGCAGATTATACTCTCGAAGCGCGATTGATAGCTCGTGCTCCACCCGCTCGGCAATCGCAGGGTCATTGGAAAAGACATAGTAGTTGTCCACGTACCGCCTGCACTCATAGTCGACGCCATCACGTATGGGAGGGCTTTTATCTTCAAGGTTTCGGCGAGCGTTTTGATCTACCTTGGCGAGAATGATTTCTGCAAAGATGCGCCTGGCCTCCGGGCCAATGCAGATTCCACTAGTTTCGTTGTGGTTGAGCCTCTGCATTACCTTATCGAACCGATTTCCAAAACTATGCGCGAACGTATTTTCTTTCGCCTCCTGCTTACTCTTGGTGGCCCAAGCCATGGAGTGCGTGTAAATGCTGTCAAAACACTTACTAATGTCCAAAGACAACTGGTAACGAAACTTCTTTTCTAAGCGAATGTGATCGTTCGAAGCGAAGAATTTGTAAAGGCGCTCAAATCCTGAGTATGCGAAATAGCTTGCCGGGTTACGCACCAGTTTGTCCAATTCCGCCGTATCTACGGTGGTATTCTTGTATTGGTTCTTATCCTGCACTGAGGATGGTACAAAAAAGGAACTCCCAACTTTCTTCGGCGCACGAATGGAGAACGGTCCTCGACCGGAGTACTCACAGATCAACTCCTCGTATTTTTGATAGAAATTGGCCAATATGACCTGACCTCTCGGATGAAGGAGGCTTAAGGTTCTGACACTTCGAGAATCTTTGACGATATTGTACCTGAGCGGAACAGTGTGACCCTTGCCGTCATCCTCCAGCAAGAGGGCGCCTACCAACTTTTGGAAGTTCGCCGATTTCTTTGTCACGCAATGAAGGTTCTTGTAGAACCCATCGTTGCTAACGACAATCGGCACCTCGAATGGCGACGTGTCTGTGAGCACCACTCTCCACTTGTCTGCTCGGTCTAGATTTACTCGTGACTTGCGCTTGCTAGGCATACTTCCAGCACTCCATTAGTCCTGCTAACCGATGAGCGCTGAACCGGAAGTGCACACGATTGGCGAACCCGTTGACGAAAGAGTACTTTAGAAGCTCTTTCCTTTGACGATTAGTCAAAGCGAGCGCCAGCCTCCCCCCAATTGCCCCAGAACGGCACAGCACCATCCCCGAAAAAAACCTATCGAGCTCGGCAAGTGCAGGAGCGTTACTGTCGATCAAGCTGTAGGTGTGCTGCAGACCCGCGCTTCGCTTCTTTTGCTGTCTTTCGTCAAAGAACTGATAGCCACAGGTCAAAATACGGACGCGATCTCTCAGATCGGCAAAGTTCCCATCACCCAAATATCGCAGGAGGGATTTCACAATGCGCGTCTTGTTCTTTCGCACCTTTGAGGGCGCAATATCTAGTTCAACTCGACGAGAAATGGTTCTCGCTTTGTCAGTGTTAAAGACACTGAACTGGAACCCGAGGTAGTCAAAATTGTGCTCGACAGTTGGCGTCTTCATCTTTGCATTCTTGAATGGGTAAATTTTCGACTTGGAAAAATTTAGTTTCAGCCCCTTCGGCAAAGATTCTTCGATCTGCGCTTTTAGCGAGTTCGGATTTTCCAATTCTGGTAGGATCAGTACTATGTCATCAACATACCGAGCAAAGTAGTGTGCATTTAATTGCTCCCGCATCTTTTGGTCAAAATCTTGCATGTAGAATTCACTAAGTTCAGCACTTATTGCCAAACCTGGGGGCAAGCCGTTCACCGAGTTAACTTTGCATTGCTCAATCAGTGATTCCACAACAGACCTCGTGCTTGGAGCAGTCACAAGCCTTTTGCCGAGTTGGTTTGACAGAAAATCCTGATCGACGGACGGATAAAATTTCTCGATGTCCATCTTTGCAACGGTAAATGGCAACCCTTCTTCGCAGAGCAATTTTAGACGACGAACGATCTCGATCCGGCTTCCCTGTTTTGATGCTGTGATTTTGCGAATGTTCTGAGCAGCCTTTCGCAGCACCAGATCGCACGCCAGATCATTTACTTGATAGATGGTTCGTCCAGCCAACTTATTCGGCGTCAATGGCAGAGAAGCAAAACCAATTCGTGCCGTGGTGACAGCCTGAGTGACTAGAGCGTTCTTATAGGCCTCATTCTTCAATGCGGGCTGTTTTAGAAAATCACTTTTACTTAGGTGCCTTACCAGCGCTGCGCCGCCAAATGTGGGATCATACATCGAAACTCACTGCTTGCTTACTTCGTACAACCTATGCTGGAGGCTAGTCGATTGGAATAGCCTTGGTCGGAATGGAACGTCTGCTGTTCGAGGGACCAGCATCATGTTTCGCGATCGCAGCGAATTTCCACTTTCCGCCCTAGGTTCTTTTCGCCGTAGCCGCGAACGGCACTATCGCGCCCGTGCCTTCGCTTCTGTGTGTGGTCATTGGCGTTGCTGAGCGATGAAAGATCATGGCTTTGTGAAATGCTCGACCTTCAAATAGGGAAAAGAGCCACATACCGGGAGTATGCTGGTGATTTTAGGTGCGTTTGGATGCCGACCGCGCACCATAGCTTTGTTTACGCGTGGCCAGTGTCAGGCAAAAAAGCCCATGGGTAGGGGGTGCAAAAAGTTCACGCGTGTGGATCAGGGGACCGGCGGTGGTAATGAGATTTTTTCGCGTGTAAAGTTAAAAGGGGGGGTGTCTCCAAAACACTTATTCAATGAAATCAATTGACTAGGCGTAACAGCCCAATATTTCTGTAACCTTTTTTGCAACCAATGAAGGCAAATATAAACAAATAAAAACAATAGGTTATATATACAGGTAACAAAGTTACAGAATTTACAGGCTTTTGAAGTGACCCGGCAAACGCCTGAGCCATGGGGACAATATTTCACCCACCGATTTGCCCAGATTGCCTCTTGCTCTTCACGGTATCCTGTTTGGCTTCAAGCTGGCGCGACGGTACCGCTTGCCTCTGCGAGGTGTGGGGTTTTCATACTGCTTGCCGTAAATGCGTGAATTAGTGCGAAATCGCGAAGCGTGGTAGCCCCGTGGTAGCCACTAAAAGCAAAGCGACGACTTCCAATTCGCTAAGTCATTGGTTTCAGTGGTGAGCCGTGCAGGGTTCGAACCTGCGACCCACTGATTAAAAGTCAGTTGCTCTACCAACTGAGCTAACGGCCCACTAGGCGGCCTATCTAGAAAGACCGCGCAGTATGGTCAACCCATAAATTCAGTCATTTCGCTTCCATCTGGCATTGGGCGTCACCTATCGCTATATCCGCCAGCATGAACAAGGATTTTGAGACTGGCCTTCCTTTTCGGAAGATGCATGGGCTTGGCAACGATTTTGTTGTTGTAGATGCGCGTGCGCGAGCGGTGCGACTCGAAGATGTCCTTGTGCGGGCCATTGGAGACCGGCGCCGAGGGATCGGGTTTGATCAACTTGCTCTTATAGAGACCGCGCAGGGGGATGCCGACGTGCATCTGACCTTCTGGAACCCTGATGGTTCAGAATCAGCCGCCTGTGGCAATGCGACCCGCTGTATTGCCCGACTGTTGATGGATGAGACGGGCCGCGACCATGTCCAGATTACCACCGCTCGCGGACTATTGCTGGCTGAGGATGTGGGCCAAGGCCTGACCTCGGTCAACATGGGGCCGCCACAGCTAGAGTGGCATGAAATCCCGCTGGCGGAGGCGATGGATACGCTTGAGCTGCCGATCGAGGGTGGGCCCACGGCAACAGGCATGGGTAACCCGCATTGTACCTTTTTTGTCGAGGATGCCGAGGCGGTCGCGCTTGAACAATTCGGGCCGCGCCTAGAGCACAATCCGCTCTATCCCGAACGAACCAATGTCCAAGTGGCGAGCCTGGTTGGCCCTGATCATCTGCGCATGCGGGTTTGGGAGCGAGGGACTGGGCTGACGCTAGCCTCTGGGTCGTCTTCCTGTGCGACGGCAGTGGCTGCAGCGCGGAGGGGGCTGACAGGGCGTCAGGTGGATATTGATCTCGACGGTGGGCGGTTGCGGATCGACTGGCGCGAGGATGGCGTTTGGATGACCGGGCCCACCGCCTATGTGTGTGACGGAGTGATCACGCCTGATTTCATTGAGGCCACTAGATGAGCGCGCCGATCTTTACCACGATGGGTTGTCGACTGAACGCCTATGAAACCGAAGCTATGAAAGAGCTTGCGGCAGAAGCCGGGTTAGACAATGCCGTGGTGGTTAACACCTGCGCCGTGACAGCAGAGGCGGTGCGCAAGGCGCGCCAGGAAATTCGCCGTTTGCGTCGACAAAACCCACAAGCAAGGTTGATCGTTACGGGCTGTGCGGCGCAGACGGAACCAGCAACCTTCGCAGCAATGGCCGAAGTCGATGCGGTGATCGGCAATACTGAGAAGATGCAAGCTGACACCTGGGCCGGTATGGCAACGGACTTCATTGGCCAGACGGAAGCGATACAGGTCAATGACATTATGTCCGTGACTGAGACGGCAGGTCACCTGATTGACGGGTTCGGCACCCGCAGTCGGGCTTATGTGCAGGTTCAAAATGGCTGTGATCATCGCTGCACCTTTTGCATCATACCCTTCGGGCGCGGCAATTCCCGCTCGGTCCCGGCGGGGGTTGTGGTCGACCAGATCAAGCGGCTGGTGGACCGGGGCTATAATGAGGTGGTGCTGACCGGGGTGGATCTGACAAGCTGGGGCGCGGACCTTCCGATGACGCCGAAGCTGGGTGATCTTGTGACGCGTATCCTGAAACTGGTGCCGGACCTGCCGCGGTTGCGGATCTCATCGATTGATTCGATTGAGGTGGATGAAAACCTGATGCAGGCCATCGCGACAGAGCCGCGCCTGATGCCGCATCTTCATCTGAGCCTGCAACATGGCGATGACCTGATCCTCAAGCGCATGAAGCGCCGGCATTTGCGTGACGATGCGATCCGCTTTGCCGAGGAGGCGCGCCGCCTGCGGCCAGGGATGACCTTTGGGGCAGACATCATTGCCGGTTTCCCAACAGAGAGTGAGGAAGCCTTCGAGAATTCCCTGAAACTTGTGGATGAGTGCCACCTTACCTGGCTGCACGTCTTTCCTTACAGCCCCCGTCCCGGCACTCCAGCGGCGCGGATGCCGCAGGTCGATGTCCGTGCCATCAAGTCCCGCGCCGCACGTCTGCGCACCTTAGGAGAGGCCCACATCGCGCAGCACCTTGCAGAACAACAGGGGCGGACCCACAAGATCCTGATGGAAAGCCCGCGCATGGGCCGAACGGAGCAATTCGCGGAAACCGTGTTTGACAGTGATTGCATTGAAGGGTCGATTGTCACGGCGCGGATCATGGGCCAGCAAGGTCAACAGCTTCTCGCGGCCTGATGGCTGGAAGACAGCTGATCCTGGCCACAGTGTCATAAACAGACTGGCTATAACACACTGCACAAATCTGCTTCACAGTTTCGATGAGTATTGCGGAGGCGTTCATGCATCCAAATCGTGCTTTTCGGAAATCCAGTGACGCGCGCAACATTGCGTTTGCGCGGGGAGAGGGCTTTGGGCTTTTGTGCGTGAACGGACCGGACGCTCCGCTGGTCAGTCATGTTCCGTTTCTGCTTTCGGAAGATGGCAGCATAGCAGAGTTTCACCTGGTGCGGTCCAACCCAATTGCGCGCCTGCTCGCCGCTCCCTTGCGGGCGCGTCTCGCGGTGGAGGGGCCACAATCCTATGTTTCGCCCGACTGGTACGGGGTCGATGATCAGGTTCCCACATGGAACTACATCGCTGTCCACCTGCAGGGCCAGGTTGAACTGCGCCCGCAGGAGGAGCTGCACGATCTTCTTGATCGGCAATCGGCCCTTTTTGAAACCCGCCTGACCCCGAAACGCCCTTGGACCACGGGCAAAATGACCGAACCCGTCATGCAGGCCATGATGCGCCAGATCGTCCCGTGTCGCATGGCCGTAGATCAGATCGACGGCACCTGGAAACTCAACCAGAACAAACCCGATGAGGTGCGCCTGCGGGCCGCCGATGCCGTGGACAGCCTTGGCATCGGACATAACGTGGATATGGTGGCGGCCATGATGCGTGACCCGGACGAACCGGTCTGAGAAGGAGACCCCCATGAAACTGATTGCTGCAACCGCTTCGCCCTTTGTGCGCAAGGTTCGCGTGCTTCTGCTTGAGACAGATCAGGACAAGGATGTTGAATTTATCGGCGTCATGACCACGCCTACCAATTCCGATGCGCAGGCTATTTCGGGTAACCCCTCTGGCAAGATCCCGAGCCTTCTGCGCGAGGATGGTCCCGCGATCTATGACAGCCGGGTCATCACCCGCTATCTCGACGCCCGTTCAGGTGCCGGGTTCTATCCCGAGGCGCGCATCTGGGAGACGCTGACACTTGAGGCGACAGCGGACGCGATCATGGATGCTGGCGTTCTGATGGTTTACGAGCACCGTGTGCGACCCGAGGACAAGGTGGACCCGGGCTGGGTCGAGGCGCAGTGGGGCAAGGTCAGCCGCGCTGTTTCTGCCATCAACGACCGTTGGATGAGCCACCTGCAAGGTCCGCTCGACATGAGCCATATCGCCGTGGCCTGTGCGCTGGGTTATCTCGATTTCCGCCATGATGTGCGGAACTGGCGGGCGGAAAACCCTGACCTCGCCGCTTGGTTCCAGGAGTTCTCCAAGCGCGACAGCATGCAGGCCACAATGCCGGAGTGAGGCTTTTGCCCGCGCTCAGGCATATCCAGACAGACTGTCTCGAAGTCGGGTATTTCGAGACTGGTCCCGCTATGGGCATGCCTGTGATTTTGCTGCATGGGTTTCCCTATGATGCGCATAGCTACACTGACGTGATGGGGATCCTCGCTGCTCGGGGCTTTCGTTGTATCGCGCCATTTTTGCGGGGCTATGGGCCGACACGATTTCGTGCAGATGTTACGCCCCGATCCGGGGAACAGGCAGCGCTTGGGGCTGATCTGCTGGCCTTGATGAATGCTTTGTCCATCGAACGGGCCATTCTGGCAGGCTATGACTGGGGTGGCCGGGCAGCCTGTGTCGCTGCAGCGCTTTGGCCAGAGCGGGTGATTGGCCTTGTCAGTTGCGGTGCGGGCTACAACATTCAAGACATCGCGAACGCGCATCAGCCCTCCTCGGCAGTGGAGGAAGTGAGATATTGGTATATGTATCTGTTCCAGATGAAAAAGGGGCGTGCCTCGCTGACCGCTAATCCCAAGGGCTTCTGCAAACATATCTGGTCAACATGGTCACCGACATGGGGTTTTGACGATGCGACGTTTGACCAATCGGCGGCTTCTTTTCAGAATCCAGATTTTGTGGATGTCGTGATCCATTCTTACCGCCACCGATTCGGCAACGCGGACGGCGACCCGGCCTATGCCGCTATCGAGGCGCGGCTTGCGAAGCAGCCTGAGATTACTGTGCCAACAGTCGTATTGCAGGGTGCCGACGACACTGTCGATCCGCCGCTTGCCAAGGATCGGTTGAGCGTCCATTTCACGTCGGGTTACACGCGCCACGTTCTAAAAAATACGGGCCATAATCCACCACAGGAAAACCCTGTGGCATTCTCGAAAGCCGTGATCAGTTTAACAGGCTAGGCGCCAAGCTACTTTCTAAGATCAGAAGCTGTAGCTGACACCAATATTGACTGCGTGAGTCAGGATCTCGGTGTTGAGCTTTCCGGGCAACTGGCCTGGAACGGCGATGTTGGGGTCGACGGTGATGTCGTTATCGGACCAGGTGAACTGATACTCACCAAATACCGCCCAACGTTCGTTGATGTTGTATTTCATACCTGCGATCCCGCGTACGGCCGGACCGGTATGTTCATAGCCGTAGGTGCGGTTTGCTACACCGATCTGTTGGATATCCACATGTGGCACAGCTATGCCGATACCGCCACCAATATAGGGTGTCAGACCGCCTGACATGAACGCGCCTGGCCAACGCTTCATCGCGTTGAGTGTAAAGATGTTATGACCATCCGAAAGCTCAAACCGGGTGAGGCCCAAGGCTGCCATGTCAGCGACGCTAGCATAGGCCTTTGTATGGGTGCCTTCGATCCCAAATCCAAAGTTTGATCCGGTCCACCAGATGCCCCTACCTCCGTAATAGATCGGCGAATCAAACGAGTTCCCATCCCAGTTAAAGCTTCGGTTCACGGGCGCGCCACCGGGTAAAGAGCCACTGACAGTGCTACTTTCCGCTTCTTGGTAGCCAAGATAGAAGCTGAGCTCGAATTCAGCGGCGGCCGGCGCTGCGCTGAGTGCAAGGGCGATAAGAGCACCTTTAAACGTGCGAAACATAGGGATTTCTCGCGATAGGTTGTGACGTTCACCGTCATTACACGTATGGGTGCGACCTCACAAGCGCGACAGATGCGCACGACAACGAAATCGTGGCTATATTGCACTGGATGTGTTTGATACAGCACCACGATGACGGTCTGACTGGCGATTTCCTACCAGCAGATCATATATGCAGGAGCTCGTGGCCCATTCAGGGCAGCAAAATTGGAGAATACCTCGTGTCCCACGCAGAAGACCATGAAGGCACCCGAAGGGATTTCATTTATTACGCGACGGCCGGTACAGGCGCCGTAACCGCTGGTGCTGCCATCTGGCCGATGGTGAATCAGATGAACCCGTCTGCCGACGTGCAGGCGCTGAGTTCGATTCGTGTTGACGTTGCCGACATCGCCGAAGGCACGCAGTTAACTGTCAAATGGCTTGGTAAGCCAGTTTTTATCCGCCGCCGCAGCGCAACGGAGATTGAAGATGCACGTTCCGTGGATCTGGCAGACCTGCCTGATGGAGATGCGCGTAACGAAAACATTGGGCCTGCGCCTGCATCAGATGAGAACCGCTCTCTTGATGAAGACGGTACTTGGCTGGTGCAGATGGGTGTGTGTACCCACCTGGGCTGTGTTCCCTTGGGTGATGCTGGCGACTTTGGTGGCTGGTTTTGTCCCTGCCACGGGTCTCACTACGATACCTCGGGAAGAATTCGTAAGGGCCCGGCACCGGAAAACCTGCCAGTGCCGATTGCAGAATTCGTCGACGAAACAACGATTAAGCTTGGATAAGGAAACGCGCTATGGGTGGTATACCTCACGATCACTACGAGCCCAAATCAGGCTTTGAGAAATGGCTACACGTCCGTCTCCCCATTGCTGGGCTGATGTACGACACACTTATGATCCCCACACCAAAGAATCTGAACTGGATGTGGATTTGGGGCATCGTTTTGACGTTTTGTTTGGCGTTGCAGATCATCACAGGCATTATGCTTGTGATGCACTACACGCCGCATGTGGATTTCGCTTTTGCGTCGATTGAGCATATCATGCGCAACGTGAACGGCGGGCACATGATCCGTTATCTGCACATGAACGGGGCCTCCCTGTTCTTCTTCGCCGTCTATATTCACATTTTCCGTGGTCTTTATTACGGCTCCTACAAAGCGCCGCGTGAGATCACGTGGATCATCGGTATGCTTATCTACCTGCTGATGATGGGTACCGCTTTCATGGGCTACGTTCTGCCCTGGGGTCAGATGTCTTTCTGGGGTGCAACGGTGATAACCGGCCTGTTTGGTGCAATTCCATTCATCGGGGAAAGCATCCAGACTTGGCTTCTGGGTGGACCAGCGGTGGACAATGCCACGCTAAACCGGTTCTTCTCGCTCCATTATCTGTTGCCCTTCGTGATCGCCGCGCTTGTGGCGCTGCATATCTGGGCCTTCCATACCACGGGTAACAACAACCCGACCGGTGTTGACGTTCGCCGCAGTTCAAAGGCGGAAGCTGAGAAAGATACCGTGCCGTTCTGGCCTTATTTTGTGATAAAGGACCTGTTTGCCCTTGCGGTCATTATGGCAGTGTTCTTCGCAATCGTGGGCTTCATGCCGAACTATCTGGGCCACCCCGATAACTACATCGAAGCCAACCCGCTTGTGACGCCCTCGCACATCGTTCCGGAATGGTACTTCCTGCCGTTCTACGCGATCCTGCGAGCCTTTGATGACACAGTTTGGCTGGTGCAACTTTTGGGCTTTCTGACGGGTGGAATCATTGACGGCAAGTTCTTCGGCGTACTGGCCATGTTCGGCGCAATCGCCGTGATGGCACTAACGCCGTGGCTGGATACATCATCAGTGCGCTCTGGCCGCTACCGCCCAATGTTTAAGTGGTGGTTTGGACTGCTGGTCTTCGATTTCATCGCTCTTATGTGGTTGGGTGCAATGCCTGCCGAAGGTATCTATCCTGTTTTGTCGCTGATTGGCGCGGCATACTGGTTTGGTTACTTCTTGGTGATCTTGCCCCTACTGGGCGTGATCGAGCAGCCGCTGGAGCAGCCTGAAACCATTGAAGCCGATTTCGACGCGCATTACGGAAAAGCCGGTGCGTTGGGAAGCGGCCAAGTTGAAACCCCTGCCGAATAAGAGAGGTCTGGGAAACATGTTCAAGCGAATTGCAATAATTGCGACAACAGCCCTGTGCCTTTCAGGCACAGGCGCTATCGCAGCCGGCGGAGCTGGAAAAGTCAAAGATGTCGATTTTTCCTTCGAAGGTCCCTTTGGCACTTTCGATGAAAATCAGCTGCAGCGCGGCCTTCAGGTCTACACAGAGATCTGTTCGTCTTGCCACGGTTTGCGGTATGTCCCTCTGCGGACACTGGCAGACGAAGGTGGACCGCATCTGCCCAAGGATCAGATGCTCGCTTATGCTGAGTTTTACGAAGTGTATGATGCAGAACGCGATGATTACCGCCCGGCCAAACCGACGGATCATTTCCCTGGCTCTAACTTGGAAAACGCACCTGATCTTAGCCTGATGGCCAAGGCCCGCGCAGGGTTCCATGGGCCTTACGGAACTGGGATCAATCAACTGTTCAAAGGTATGGGCGGTCCGGAATACATTTATTCTTTGCTCACCAGCTATACCGGGGAAGAGAAAGAAGAAGCCGGTGTCATCCTGTACGAAAATAAGGCCTACCCGGGTGGTTGGATTTCCATGGCGCCTCCACTTTGGGGTGAGGATGTGGAGTTCAACGATGGTCATGCCAACGATCTGAGTCATATCGCAAAAGATGTTTCTGCTTTCCTAATGTGGGCGGCAGAGCCGAAGATGATGGACCGTCAATTCTCTGGGCTGACCGGGTTCATTTTGCTCAGTGTACTATCGGTTCTACTTTATCTGACCAACAAGCGGATCTGGGCGCCGATCAAGGGTAAGAAGTCGGCCTGATCACGCTGAAGGATCAACCAAGACATGAAACCCCCGCTATGCGCGGGGGTTTTGTTTTGGTGCGTTGCAATTTAAGGCGAGAGGCCCGGGTCAGGCCTGAGATAGGTGGGGCCTAAGTGTTGATCCCTTCTCTCTACCTACTAGATGGTAGGCCGTGGACACGAAAACTCAACTCCTTGATCATGCCCAACATCTTTCCCGGACGCGGGGTTTTGATGCGTTCAGCTATGCCGATCTTGCGGGGCAAGTGGGCATTCGCAAGGCGTCGATCCACTACCATTTCGCCACCAAGGGCGATCTCGCCGACGCGCTGATCACGCGCTATGCAGATCGGTTCCTAAACTGTCTGGACAAGATTGCCGCGTCCCCTGGCACGGCGGCAGATCACTTAAAAGCCTATGTCGCGCTCTATCGTGAGGCCCTTGGCGCAGGCGGCCGGCTTTGTCTTTGCGTATCCTTCAGCGCCTCACGCGACAGCTTTGGCGCCGCAACACTTGCCCAACTTACACGCTTCCATAAGGAGAGCCGCACCTGGCTGGCCCATGTCGTCGAGCGCGCGGCTTTGGATGCTTCTATCATGGGCCCCCTGGCTGACCCGCAGACAGAAGCACAGGCCTGTCTTGCCCTGATGGAGGGTGCACAGCTGGTTGCACGTGCAGAGCAGGACCCTGGGATATTCGACATGTCGGTGGCGCCCTTGCTTGCACGGCTCTCGCCACAAAAAACACATTGAAAGCACGAATGAAAAGGATGCGATCATGAGACTAAACGCTGATTTTGATGAGCGCGTTGTGATCCGGCCCGAGGATTATGACTGGGTCAGATCCCCCGCCGCCGGGGTGGAGCGTATGATGCTGGATCGTATCGGCGACGAAGTGGCACGCGCAACTACGATCGTCCGATTCGCACCCGGCTCCTACTTTGATGCTCATACCCACGGGGGTGGGGAAGAGTACTTTGTTCTGGAGGGTGTGTTTTCTGACGAGTCTGGCGACTACCCGGCCGGCACCTATGTGCGTAATCCCATCGGGACCAGCCACAAACCTCATACCGATGACGGCGCGACCATATTTGTCAAACTCCATCAGTTTGCCTCGGAGGATACCCACCAGTTCCATATCGACACCACTACGGCCGAATTCCGCCCTGGCCTTGCGGAGGGGCTCTCCGTCCTGCCGCTGCACAGTACCGAGACTGAAAACGTGGCGCTCGTCCGCTGGGCCCCGGGCACCCGGTTCAATCCACACACCCATTGGGGAGGGGAAGAGATACTGGTACTCGATGGAACGTTTCAGGACGAATATGGCAGCTATCCCAAGGGTAGCTGGCTACGCAACCCGCATATGTCGCAGCATGCGCCCTGGTCCGATGAAGGCTGCCTGATCTACGTCAAGACTGGCCACCTTCCGCAAGCTGCTTAGGGCATCTGACATGCGTAGTTGGAACCACAAAGACCGGTGAGATAGCTCTGGCTTCTTTCTGGTCAAAAATACCTAATTCATGACGGAAAGGTTCAGCGCGGCGCTGGGTTAAGGCCCTTATTATAGGGCAGCCAGTCGGTGACTTCTGGATAATACATTTCGCGCCAGCGGCGGATTCGGGGATTCATCATGCGACGCCAAACCGGGGGGATCATCGCGGCCATGGTCATCACCGGATAGCCATGGGGGAGCTGAGGGGCCTCATCCGCGGCGTAGTTTTGCAACAAAGGAAAGCGCCGGTTCGGCTTGTAATGGTGGTCTGAGTGGCGTTGGAGGTTGATCAGCAGCCAGTTTGACGCCTTATGCGCCGCGTTCCAGCTGTGTTGCGGTTTGACATGCTCATACTTGCCCTCGCCTAGATGTTTCCGGGTCAGGCCGTAATGTTCGACATAGTTGGTCAGCTCCAGTTGCCAGACAGCCACGAATGCCTGCCACAAGAACAGGAATAGACCTGTCACGCCCCCCAACAAAAGCGCCAGCAACAGCATACCGGCCTGAAGCGCCCAGTAGCGAAAGAACGGATTACTAAGGTCGGTCCAAGGCAGGTCTTTGCGGGCCAGCTTATCTTTCTCAGCCCCAAAGGCCGACCAGAAGCTGTCGCGCAGGACGCGGGGGAAAAACCGGTAGAATCCTTCGTTGAAGCGTGCTGTCACGGGATCGCGCGGTGTGCCGACATAGCGGTGATGGATCAAAAGATGCTCTGACCGGAAATGCGAATAGAGAACCATTGACAACAGGATATCGCCCAACCAGCGTTCCTGCTTGTTTTTCTGGTGCATTAGTTCGTGCGAGTAGTTGATACCGACAGTTCCGGTGACGACACCCACCCCAAAGAATAGTACGATTGTCTCAAGTGGTGACAGATGCGCATCCCCGGGACCGGTGGCATACCAGATCGTCCCGAACAGGATGCAGAACTGCAATGGCGCCCAGATCAAGGTGATGAGCCTGTACCAACTCAGCTGATCTTCGCTTGTCTCCAGATCGGCGTTTTCCACATTAAGGCCCAGAACCGCATCAAGCACCGAGAACAGGTACCATGTGCAAAGAGGTAGCAAGACCACGGTCCAGCCGCCCTGTGTCGCGCTGATCCAGATCAGCGGGACAAGCGCTAGCGATGCCCAGAAAGGCAGTGCGTTTTGCAGTCGGGCCATTTGGGTTGCAGGTATCACGGGCGCGCTCTCCTCAGCTATCCGCGTTTATACGCGGTTTTGTGGCATTTTCAGAGCGATGGCGCGCCAAGTCAAAGACCTTTCGCATGACGGTGGGTAACTTTAAGGGTTGGAATTCGGCCCCAGGGATAAAACGACCGGCTTCGGGACATGCCGACATGGGTACCGTCGCAACCTCCACGCGCAGCCTGAGGTGAAAATGCGTAAAGGTATGGTGGGCTTCTTCAGGTAGGGATTCCCAGTTAGCATCAAGCGGCGGACGGGGCAGTGGTATATCGCACCAATCACTTCCCGGCCAGCCCAGCATGCCACCCAGAAGCCCCATATCTGGGCGTTGTTCCAGCAGCCATGCACCATCTTCGCGTCGCACGACATAGGCGATGCCAAGACGGGTTGGCTTGGGCTTCTTAGGCGTCTTGCGGGGAAGCTCTGCCTGTATTCCTTCGGCACGGGCCGCGCAGGGTGGCTGCCAAGGGCAGATGCCGCAGGCCGGTGACTTCGGGGTGCAAATCGTGGCGCCAAGGTCCATTACCGCTTGCGCATAGTCGCCGGGGCGCTGTTGCGGTGTCATTTGGCCGGCTGCTGCCACCAGTTCCGGTTTTGCGGCAGGGAGTGGCGTGCGGATGTCGAAAAGCCGTGACATAACGCGTTCGACATTGCCATCGACGACCACCTCCGGCTTGCCAAAGGCAATCGCAGAGATTGCTGCGGCTGTGTATGGTCCGATGCCGGGCAGCGCTTGAAGGCCGTCGCGCGTGTTCGGAAACACCCCCCCATAGTCCTGAGCCACCACGCGGGCGCATTTTAAAAGATTGCGCGCCCGGGCGTAGTATCCAAGCCCGGCCCATTCGCCCATCACGTCTGCATCGTCAGCCTCAGCGAGATCAGAAACACTAGGCCAAAGCGTCGTGAACCGCTCAAAATAAGATTTCACCGCCGCTACGGTGGTTTGCTGTAACATGATTTCGGACATCCAGACGCGGTAGGGATCGGGCCGAATCCCACGCTCCAGATCTGCGGGTGCTACGCGCCACGGCAGCTCCCGGGCATGCCTGTCATACCAATCCAGCAAGATTTGCGCTTGGTCGTCACGCATCTTTTACCACCTTACAAAGCCGTGAAGGGATGTTATTGGGGTCCCGTTGTCCTAAGTTAAACCAAAATGGTCAGGAGGACAGCCATGCCCAGTCATAGGGGCACGACAAATGGCTTCAAGCGCAGTGGCAAGCTGATTTCGCCGCAGATCCGTAAGGTTACGGAGACGCGAGGTTTTGCTGTTTCGCGTGTCCTGACTCACTGGGCTGAGATCGTAGGTGACGAGATCGCCTCTGTCGCCCGCCCGGTTGAGATCACCTATGGTCGCAAGGAATTTGGGGCGACGCTTTGTTTGCTTACCACGGGCGCCCATGCGCCGGTGCTCGAGATGCAGAAGGAGATGCTGCGCGAACGGGTGAATGCCACCTATGGCTATAACGCAATCTCCCGCATCCGCTTGACCCAGACAGCCCCGAGAGGCTTTGCTGAAGGGCAGGCGCAGTTCGACACGCACCCCAAGGTTAGGGCCGAAAAACCCTTGGATGAGGGCACCCGCCAAGAAGCTCAAGCCTTGGCCGAGGATGTCACCGACAGCGGGCTGCGGGATGCGCTTGAGGCGTTGGCCCAAAATGTTTTATCGAAACGAGATAAGAAGACATGAGGACAAACACCATGAAAAGATTTACGGGCATTGCTGATCTGGCCCTTTCGATTGTGATGGGCGCGGGCCTATGGCTCGCTGCATCCTTCGCGATTTTGGGCGGGACTGCATTTGCGCAGGATGCTGAAGAAATCGACACCTCCGGCATTGTCGAGATGACACTGGGGTCCGAGGATGCGCCGGTGACGCTGATTGAGTACGCTTCCTTCACTTGCCCGCATTGTGCTTCATTTCACAAGGATCAGTTCAAGAAGCTGAAGGCCGACTACATCGATACGGGCAAGGTCAAATTCATCTATCGCGATGTTTACTTCGATAAGTTTGGGCTTTGGGCGGCAATGGTTGCCCGCTGTGGTGGACCTGAGCGGTTCTTTGGCATTTCCGACATGATCTACGAGGATCAACGCGGGTGGATTGGGGATGGCAAAGACCAAGGCGTTGCTGACCGTTTGCGTAAGTTTGGCAAGCTGGCCGGCCTGAGCGAGGACGCGCTTGATGCCTGCTTTGCGGATCGCGAGAAGGCGCAGGCGCTTGTGGCTGTTTTCCAGCAGAACAGTAAGCAGGATGGTGTGGATTCCACTCCCACGATTATCGTCGACGGGACCAAGTACCAGAACATGTCTTATTCGGAAATTAAGGCCGTGATCGACGATCGTCTGGATGAATGACCAAATCTGCACCTGATGGCCCACTTGCGGGTCTGAAAGTCATTGAACTGGCTCGTATCCTAGCCGGACCATGGGCTGGTCAAACACTATCTGATCTTGGGGCCGAGGTGATCAAGGTTGAAAGCCCGGCTGGTGATGATACCCGTGCTTGGGGTCCGCCCTTCATCGAACGAGACGATGACACCACGGCTGCCTATTTTCATTCCTGCAACCGTGGCAAGGCCAGCGTCACCATCGACTTTCGCCACGAAGACGGCCAGGCGCGGCTGCGCGATCTTGTGCGAGATGCGGACATCCTGATTGAGAATTTCAAGGTGGGCGGGTTGGCGAAATATGGGCTGGACTATCACAGCCTGTCAAAGGTCAATCCGCGTCTGATCTATTGTTCGATCACCGGATTCGGGCAGGACGGGCCCTATGCCCATCGGGCGGGGTATGACTACATCATTCAGGGCATGTCAGGTCTGATGTCGATTACCGGAGAGCCCGATGGCCAGCCGCAACGATCGGGCGTGGCCGTGACGGATCTTTTCACTGGGCTTTACTCGGTGGCAGGCATTCTTGCCGCGTTGCATCAGCGCAATGTGACAGGCCGGGGACAGCATATCGATATGGCGCTTCTGGACTGTGCTGTGGCAGCAACGGCGAACCAGGCGATGAATTACCTGTCGACCGGCACGCCTCCGGGCCGGACGGGGAATTACCATCCCAACCTAGCCCCCTATCAGGTGTTTGACTGCGCTGACGGCCATATCATTATCGCCACGGGCAATGACCCACAATTTCACCGCCTTTGTGATGTTCTGGACTGCTCCGAACTGGCCCGTGCGCCGGAGTTTCTGAAAAATGCTGATAGAGTCGCTAACCGCGAGGCCATGATTGCTGCGCTGATGGACCGGACCATGACCTGGAGTAAGCGTGACCTGCTGGAGGCCTGCGAGGCGCAAGGCATACCTGCTGGACCTATCAATAACATAAGCGAGGTGTTTGCCGATCCGCAGGTTCAGGCGCGTGGGTTGCAGATCGCGCCAGATAGTATCCCCGGGGTACGTGGACCGTTCCGTTTCTCGGATGCTGACCTATCGCTGTCACGCGCGGCCCCCAAGCTGGGTGAGAGTGACTAAGTTTTGAGCAGTGGGGGCTCTGGCCCCGTCGCACTGCGTACGCCTTTCCCGGGATGATTTTTTGCCAGAAGAAACAGGTGGTATGTCAGAGGTTCAGAGTATCGAGCGCGGTGTCGATGGGTGACCAGTCGTCGAGTTCCAGCCGGACGGGCAGCGTGACTACCTTCTGGCGGAAGGCGGCGGGTAGGCGGACAGCGTCTTTTTCGGTGGTGACCAGTTGTGCGCCAATCAGCTTGGCCTCTGCTTCCAGCCGGGTCATCAGGGACTGGGTGAGGGGCTGATGATCTTCCAGGGCTTCTGCGCGGGCGATATCGGCGCCAAGGGATCGCAGCGTGGCAAAGAACTTCTCTGGCCGGCCAATGCCGGCGAAAGCCAGTGCGCGGGTGTCTGACCAATCCATGCCTGTCTGGAGCGGTTCAAAATGGCCTGTCACATGGGGTAACCCGTCAATGGCGCTGCCCCAGACTTCTCGAAAGTCCTGTTGAGCCTCTTGGGTGCCAATCGAGAGGATAAGGTTGGCGCGCCGAAGGCCGTGGTCGATAGGTTCGCGCAGCGGGCCCGCAGGCAGGCATTTGCCGTTGCCAAAACCCGCATGGGCATCGACCACCACGATCGAGAGGTCTTTGGCCACGGATGGATTCTGAAACCCGTCATCCATGATCAGGACCTGAGCGCCGGCTTTAACCGCGGCCCTTGCGGCCTCGGCCCGGTCCTTGCCAACCCAGACCTTGCCAAAGGCGGCCAGCAACAGGGGTTCGTCTCCCACCTGGTCTGCGCTGTGCTGTCGGGGATTGACCTCGACCGGGCCGCTGAGAGAGCCGCCATAGCCGCGCGAAATCACGACCGCCTTGCAGCTGCGCGCATCAAGATGTTGCAGCAGCGCGATGGCTACGGGTGTTTTGCCTGTGCCCCCGGCGTTCAGATTGCCGACGCAGATGACTGGGACGGGTGCCTTGTAGCCCACGGGCTGTCTTACGCGTCGTGCAGTGGCGGCGGCGTAAAGCGCGCCCAGCGGTGAGAGCAGCCGCGCCTGCCACGCAGGGGCGACGGGCCCCGTGTTCCAAAAGGCAGGCGCACGCATCAGGAGGCCTTTCCGCGGTCGAGCGCGTCAAGGATCATTACCACGATTCGGTCCATAATGGCCGCGCTTTGGGTGGCGACATCCCATGCGGCATGGGCCATTGCCGCTGATTGATCTGCCGGGATCAGGCGTTGCACGGCAACTGCCAGCGTAGCGCTGTCCCGCACGATCCGCGCCGCGCCGACCTTCGCGAAGCGGGAATAAGTTTCCAGGTATTGCCGAACGTTGGGACCATAGAGAATGGCAGAGCCATGGGCTGCGGGCTCATTTGGATCGCTGCCAAAGGCTTCAGTGATCAGCGAGGAGCCCATGAAGGTAATCGGGGCCAAACGGTACCAAAGGCCAAGGTCCTCAGGATCGTCGGCCAAGATGACTTGTGTGGTTTCATCTGGCAATCCGCCCTCGTTCCATTCCACGTATCGCAAACCGGTGTCCACCAGGCAGCGGCGGGCCTTTTCGACGCCTTTAGGGGTATCTGGGCACAGGATTAGCACCGTGCGATGCGACGCCCGGATCACATCGAGATGGGCAACCAGAACGGTCTGAACTTCTTCCTCGTGCAGATGCGCACCCAGCCAAGCCGGACGTCCTAGAAGCAACTGGGATAGCTCTTCTCGTTCATCCTCATTGCACCGGATCGGCTTTGATTCCTGCCAGAGCGGCCCACCCGTGGTGATGCGCATGTCGGGTACACCCAGCTTATTGCGTAGCATCACCTCGGTGGCGGTGTCACGGGCCATGATCCTCTCGAACAGCTTGAAGGCGGATCTGTGCCCGTTAGGCACCCAACGCCAGCCCAGACCGGACAAGCGACTGTGGACCGCATCCACAAGGTAAAGTGGAATGTTCCGCCGATGGGCATGGGACAAAAGCACCGGGCGGATGTCGCCCGCTGTCCAAACGCAGACATCCGGTGACCAGTGATCCAGGAACTGCCGCGCACTGCCATTTGTTTCAGACGGCAACATGGTGCGCCGCGCGCTCACGCTGAGACGTTGAGGCGGTGTCAGATTGTCTGCCGTCGTCAGCAGAAGATGCACGTCTGGCCTTTCATTGGTCAGCCTGTCGCCAAGGCGCAGTGCAATCTCAGCATGGCTAGCATCGGCGGCATGGCACCATACCATTTCCCCGTCGGGCCGTTCCTGATCTGGGCTGCCCGGTTTGCCTTTGAATGATGTCTTGTTGAACAAGGCGGCAGGCCTCAGCCCAATTCCTCGGTCGGTGAGGCCTTGGCCTCTTCATCTCGAAGGCGATGTATATGGGCGATGAAGTAGCGCATATTGGCGTTGTCGACGGTGCGCTGTGCCTCGCCTTTCCAGGCGTTGTAGGCGCTGTCATAGTCGGGGAAAATCCCAACGACGTGCAGGTCATTCACGTCTTTGAACACGTTGCGATTTACATCCTTGAGCTCGCCTCCAAAGACGAGGTGCAGGCGCTGGACCATAAGATCAATCCCTAGATTTTTGCATGAAAGCCTCAAACCTCAGCCTATTAGATTGCTGCGCGGGGTCAAGCATTGGTGGCCGCCTTTGTCTTGACGCAAGGTATAATTCGGGTCAGTCAGAGTGAAGGTAATATAAGGTGGATGGCCCTTGTCCAAACCATTCCTGATCTTGCAGTTGCGCCCCGAAACAGAGGCCTCTGATAGTGAGTTCGAGGCGATCCTGCGCAAGGGTGGGCTCCCTGCGGAGCGCGTGCGCCGGGTACGGCTGGATCAGGAGGTGCTGGAGGATGGGTTTGACCTTGACCATGTTGCGGGCGTGATCGTCGGTGGTGGGCCGGGTTGTGTTAGCGATGCGCCCGAGGAGAAAAGCGAGATCGAGGCGCGGATCGAGGCGCAGGTTCTGGGCTTGATGCCTGCGATTACCGCGGAGGATAAGCCGTTTCTGGGGTGTTGCTACGGGATAGGCATCCTTGGCAGGCACTTGGAAGGAGATGTGTCCAAACGGGCCTATTGGGAACCTGTTGGCACATCGGCTTGCGAGGTAACCGCGGATGG
Source organism: Roseovarius sp. (assembly GCA_963691795.1). GTDB lineage: Bacteria > Pseudomonadota > Alphaproteobacteria > Rhodobacterales > Rhodobacteraceae > Roseovarius. The sequence goes on along the minus strand of OY829373.1, from coordinate 381,410 downwards.
CAAAGCTGATCCACTTCTGGAAGGGGTGCCAACGGCGTTCGATGCATTTGTAGGCCACAAGGAGGCGTTGCAGGCCTTGCCTGAGGGGTGCACGCATCTAGTAAGGTCCGAAACCTGCCCATTCCAGATGTTCAAGTATCGTGACAATGTTTATGCTACCCAATTTCATCCAGAGGCGGATGCGGATGGGTTCGAGACAAGGATCAAGATTTACCGCAACAAGGGCTACTTCCCGCCCGAGACTGCTGACAGCTTGATCGATATGTGCCGCGCTGCAGATGTTTTTGCGCCGGAGATGGTACTGCGGAATTTTGTGGCGCGCTACGGGTGAGGTAGGGGTGTTCCCGTCCCACGATTGCCCCGGGATCTCCTCGTAAAAATACGAGGCCGGGGACCTAGCCAAGGACAGAGATTGCAAAAATCAGGTATTAAAGAGGAAGTGTAGGACGTCGCCGTCCTTGACCTCATAGGTCTTGCCCTCGGCGCGCATCTTGCCGGCTTCCTTTGCGGCCTGTTCCCCGCCGAGGGTGACGTAGTCGTCATATCCTATGGTTTCGGCGCGGATGAAGCCCTTTTCAAAATCTCCGTGAATAACGCCTGCCGCCTGTGGTGCTAGCGTACCTTCGCGGATGGTCCACGCACGCGCTTCCTTGGGCCCAGCGGTGAAGTAGGTCTGCAGTTGCAGCAGGTCGTAGCCTGCACGGATCAGCCGGTCGAGGCCCGCTTCCTCTAGCCCCATTTCGTCGAGGAACATGACCGCTTCCTCTGTTTCAAGCTGGCTGATTTCCTCTTCGATCTGGGCAGAAATCACGACGCTGGCCGCCCCCTGTTCGGCGGCCATGGCCTGCACGGCGGCAGAATGGTCATTGCCGGTGGCCGCGTTGCCTTCGTCAACATTGCACACAAAAAGGATCGGTTTTGTTGTCAGCAATTGCAGATTCTTCCAAGTGCGGGCGTCCTCAGCGCTGACCTCGACCATGCGGGCAGGTTTGCCTTCTTCCAGCATGGCCTGGGCGGCGGCCAGCAGCCTGTCCTGTTCGACGGCTTCCTTGTCATTGCCCTTAAGCTTGCGCACCAGTCCCGCACGACGCTTCTCGATGGAGTCGAGATCAGCCAGCATGAGTTCGGTTTCGATAACCTCCGCATCGGCCACGGGGTCGACGCGGCCTTCGACATGGGTGACATCTCCATCTTCAAAGCAGCGCAGGACATGGGCGATAGCGTCCACTTCGCGGATGTTAGCAAGGAACTGGTTGCCGAGGCCTTCGCCTTTGCTGGCCCCTTTTACGAGGCCTGCGATATCGACAAAGGTCATCCGGGTAGGGATTACCTGTTTGGATTTTGCCAATTCTGCCAAGGTGTCGAGCCGTTCATCGGGCACCGCCACTTCACCTACGTTGGGTTCAATGGTGCAGAAAGGGAAATTGGCCGCCTGAGCGGCGGCCGTTTTGGTCAGAGCGTTGAAGAGAGTTGATTTGCCCACGTTTGGAAGGCCGACAATGCCCATTTTAAAACCCATGATCTCTCTCCAAGCTGATTTTGAGGCCTTCTATGCCCATCTGGTCGGAGGTTCAACGGGGTCGCTTGTCAGCGTTTAGGGGATGCCTCGCCTACGCGAGGTAAAGCTTCAAATTCGCAGGAAGGGTTGCATCACCTTGGGCAGGAACGAGTTAAATTTCAGCGGCGCATCAGTGACAGCAAGGCAGATACAATCCTCACCGATATCAGCGATCGGTGTATGGTCTAGATCTTCATTTGCCACTTCAATGTCGCCGGGTCCAAATCGATCCACTTCGTCGCTAAACGCGCCTTGGAAGACAACTGTCAGCTCCAACCCTTTGTGCCCGTGATCAGGTACAGCTGACCCGGCTGGGATGTAAAGCAGCCGCGCTGTTGCGTCACATTTTGTCGGAATGATCGCCTGTTTGACGCCCATGCCTATTGAGCGCCACTTCACAGCGTCCAAATCGCCGCCAATGTAGTCCTGCACCGGGGCGGGTAATATTCCCTCGTTCGCGTACGCGGGAGCCTCAACATCCCCGTCCAGCCTGTCGATTATGGACAACGTGGCTTCTAAGCTACCGCTGGACATGTCGACTGCATCACAGCTTTCGACTAGGTTGCCACCAACTGTGTCGAACGCACCCAAACGCGCACGGCATTCGTCACACATGGAAATATGTGCCGCCACCGCAAGGCTATATGCTTCTGGAAGAGTACCGGCCGAATAGGCCATAAGCAAAGCGTCGGTCAGATGGTGCTTGATATCGTCTTGCTTCATCATCATCACTTTAATTTGTGGCGCAAACGGTCCAGCGCCAGCCTAATCCTTGACTTGATCGTGCCGAGGGGCAGCCCCGTCTCAGCAGCGATTTCGCTGTGGGACAGATCCCCGAAATACGCTTTCTCGATCAACTCTCTCTGTTTTTCCGGAAGCGACTTCATTGCCTCTTCCAGAGCTTGTGTTTCCTGTTGCAGCGCCAAGCTATCCGCCTGGTCTGGTTCTTCTTCCGGGCCCCAAGGAAGCTCCTCGGGTTCCGGTCGCCGCATCTTGCGGAGCGCGTCGATCTTGCGATTCCGCGCAATGGTAAAAATCCAAGTGGCCGCGCTTGCACGTGCCGGGTCGAACAGGACGGCTTTTTGCCACAACGTGGCCATAACCTCCTGCGTGCACTCCTCCGCCATCGTGGCATCTGCCCCAGATCGCATGAGAAAAGCTTTCACGCGCGGAGCGAAATGCTGAAACAAGTCCGAAAACGCATCCCTGTCTTGCTGATCCCGAATGCGTGTGATGCATTCGGCCCAGTAGAGGCTAGGATTGCTCGTTTTTGAACTGGTAGTTTCAACCGACACTTTGGACGAACCCGTGTGAATGTTGACATCGACTTTTGACTTACCACGCTCAGCAGGGTGTGGCGAGGCCGTCGTGTCTTCAATCAATGCGGTTTCGCTGTACATAATCGACTTACGTTTGCACGGAGTGTTTGGATCACATGCGTCGCAAATTTTTTCTTTTACATCCGATCCCTGCCCCAATGCGTAGTTATTTCGAAACAACCAAGAACGGAATATCCAACACATGCCTTTTGAAAGTGCCGCGGTGGGGCGGAAAAAAATTGCGGTCATCGGATCTGGAATATCGGGATTGGGCGCAGCCTACAGACTATCCGCTTCCCATGATGTGACACTGTTTGAGGCAGAACCGCGCCTTGGTGGGCATGCGCGTACAATCATCGCGGGTAAAAACGGGGATCAGCCGGTCGATACAGGCTTCATCGTTTTCAATTATGCCAACTACCCTAACTTGGTGCGTCTTTTCGAAGAATTGGAAGTGCCCGTAACTGAGAGTGATATGAGCTTCGGCGCATCTGTCCGAGGCGGTCGGATTGAATACGGTCTCGCGGGGTTCTCTTCCTTCTTTGCGCAGAAAAAAAACCTAGCCAATCCTTATTTCCTTGGCCTGTTACGTGATATTTTCCACTTCAACGCCAAAGCGTTGGAAACAGTGCGCACCTATCCCGATCTGACAATAGGCGCATTTCTTGATCACCTTGGAGTGGGGCGATGGTTTCGGGAATATTATCTCCTGCCGCTGACCGGCGCGATTTGGTCGACACCGACGCGACAGGTGGCGGAGTTCCCGGCGCAGGCGATGGTGCGCTTCCTTAACAATCATGGATTGTTGGTCTACGAAAATGTGCATCAATGGTACACGGTTCAGGGCGGTTCGGTGGCCTATGTTGATAGGATGGCGACAGCGTTGCGCCGGGTCGGCGTGAAAACGCGGCTCGGTTGCCCGGTTGACGCCGTACGGCGCGATGAGATCGGGGTTGCCGTGAAGCCCCGGGGCGTGGACTGGCAATCCTTTGATGAGGTCGTGTTCGCGACCCACGCCGATGACAGCCTGCGTTTGTTGCAGGATCCCACGGCAGATGAAAGCCACCTTCTGGGGGCCGTAAAATACCAACCCAACGAGGTAGTGCTTCATGCTGATGACGCGGTGATGCCCAAGCGTAAACCTGTTTGGTCGTCTTGGAATTATTGTGAAAGCCCTGCGCTTCGTGATGGGCAAATCGATATCACCTACTGGATGAACAGGCTGCAGCCCATTCAGCAAGATGATCCGCATTTCGTCACCTTGAATTCAAATCGTGAGATCCGGCAAGAGCTTATTTATGATCAGGTCACGTTGCGTCACCCTGTGTACGATCTGCCAGCACTTGAGGCACAGAAGGGAGTTCGGACTATAAATGGTGCACGTGGGACGTGGTTCTGTGGCGCATGGATGCGCGACGGCTTCCACGAGGACGGGCTCAGCAGCGGGCTAGAGGTGGCGGATGCCATTCTGGATCGCGGAATGATGGCCATGGCGGCTGAGTAATCCAGTATGAAAACAATCGACCATATCGCCGGCCATACGTGGCATGGACGCAAGGGCGCGGTTCAGAACGCGTTCCGATATGGCGTGGATTACTTTTTGATGGATGCTGAGGCCGAGCTTGAGACGCCATGGCTTTTTGGGCGTAACCGTGCGGGTCTTGCTTCCCTTTGGGACAAGGACCATGGCGGCGTGCCGCGGCAAGGCCGTGGTGCTGCCTGGGTACGAGAGGTTTTGCAGGCGCATGGCTTTGCCAAGCCTGTTCGAATCGAGCTTTTGGCCCAGCCGCGGATCCTGGGCCATGTGTTCAATCCGGTAGCCTTCTGGATTTGTCGGGACGAAAACGGGCGGATTCCGGTTATCATTTCCGAGGTGACAAACACGTACGGGGATAGGCATTCTTACCTGTGCCACCGCAAGGATCGTGAACCGATCGGCCCAAAGGACAGGCTGACAGCGCGCAAAATCTTCCATGTCTCGCCCTTCCAGAAGATCGATGGAGACTATGAATTCCGGTTTGACCTGCGGAATGATCGGATCGGAGTCTGGATCGACTTCACCGGTGGCAATGGTGGTGTGATCGCCACGCTGGTGGGGGAGAGAACGACCCTAAGTAACTGGGGCTTGCTGCGGGCCTGTCTACGCCGGCCGTTGGGATCGCGGCGGGTGTTGGCCCTTATCCATTGGCAGGCTCTCAAGCTCTGGTGGAAGGGTGCGCAGTTCCGGCAACGGCCCGAACCGCCGGTGCAAGAGGTTAGCCGATGACCCGAGCGCCTTCTTTGCTTTCATTTTCTGTATTTGCCGCGATGCTCGCGACTGCTGGCTTGCCGCTGTATATCCACGCACCAAAATTTTACGTGGATGAATACGGTGTATCGCTCGCAGCCTTGGGGACGGTGCTTTTTGCGTTGCGTTTGCTTGATGTTGTTCAGGATCCCCTACTTGGCCGACTGGCGACCATATGGCGGGCCAAGCGAGGCGTCACTGTTTCAATTGCCGCCTGCGTGATGGCGGGGGCGATGCTGGGGCTTTTTGCTTTGTCTCCCATGACTGGTCCGCTGTGGTGGTTTGCGCTCATGCTGACCTTGGTCTTCTCGGCCTTCAGTTACCTCACGATCTGTTTTTATGCCGAAGGTGTGTCCACCGCAGGGCTGCTTGACGGGCAGGGACATATTAAGCTGGCGCGGTGGCGTGAAACAGGCGCCCTCATGGGGATCTGCGCGGCCTCTGTCGCGCCAATTGTGATCGGTGGATACGGTGGTTTTGCGGTTGCTTTTGCTGGTCTGACCTTTGTTGCGCTATGGGCCATGCGGCGTGAATGGCGGGGCGAGGTTGTCTTGGCAAATACGGGCTTTGCCGGTGTCTTGTCTGACGCAGTGGCGCGGCGGTTGCTGATGGTGGCTCTTGTGAATGCAGCCCCTGTTGCGGTCAGTTCCACCCTATTTTTGTTTTTCGTGGAAAGTCGGCTTGAGGCGCCGGGCTGGGAAGGGCCGTTTCTGTTGCTCTTCTTCCTGTCGGCCGCGCTAGCCGCTCCATTGTGGTCGCGTTTCGCGGAGGTTGCGGGGGAGCGCAAGGTTCTAATCATCGGCATGGTTCTGTCGATTGCGGCTTTCGCTTTGGCTGTCAAGCTGGGACCCGGTGATACATGGGCGTTTGGCCTGATCTGTCTTGCATCAGGTGCCGCCCTTGGCGCAGATATGACGTTACTTCCGGCGCTTTTTGCGCGTCGGATGGCCACCGTTTCACCCGGGGCTAGTGAGGGCTTTGGCCTTTGGTCCTTTGTTTCAAAATTCACGCTGGCTTTGACGGCGGTATCCTTGTTGCCACTGCTGGAAAACGGCGGATTTCGTGCAGGTCAGGAGAATTCGGAAGACGCGCTCCGTCTTCTGAGCCTGCTTTATGGCGCACTTCCTTGTGCGCTCAAACTGCTGGCAATCGCATTGCTGGCGTCCATCAAGTTAGAATGGAAGGAATGACGGGATGACTTCTTTGGTTTGGTTCTTACTCGGGGTGGTCGTGACGCTGGCTTGCGTCCTGCTCTCCCAACGCTTGGCTGGGTTCTCAGCTCAACGGTCGAAAGATTATATCGCTGGTGAGCCTATCATGGATCTGCGCCAGCACCTCAACGGTGCGATCAAGTGTGAAGGCGTGATTTATGGCCCTCTTGGTCGTGTTACCTCGCGCTTTGATGCGGATTTCGATGCCGCCTGGGATGGTAACAAGGGCATCATGAAAGAACATTTCCGTTATGACAGTGGTAACACTCAGGATCGTGAATGGCGTCTCGAATTGGGCAACGATGGGTCCGTCAAGGCTGACGCAGACGATCTGGTAGGCCAAGGCAGCGGTATGCAGCGGGGATCAGCAGTCAAACTGAACTACAATATTCGCCTGCCCAAAGAGGCCGGAGGCCACGTTCTAGGAGTGACTGATTGGATGTACCTCGCGCCGAATGGCACGATCGTCAACCGTAGCCAGTTCCGTAAGTTTGGGATCAAGGTGGCGGAGCTTGTGGCGACTATGCGGAAAGCTGATGTTGCGTGAACAAGTTTGCTGGCAAGACCTATTGGCTGGTGGGTGCAAGTGAGGGCCTGGGCGAAGCCTTGGCCCATAAGCTGAGCGCCCTTGGTGCTACGCTGATCTTGTCCGCGAGAAACGAGGAAAGGCTTGAGGCCGTTGCCCGGGCTCTGCCGGGCGAGGCTCGCGTCGTACCCATGGACATCGCCGATGATGTCAGCGTCGCGAACGGGGCAGAAGCAGCGGGCGATGTGGATGGTGTCGTGTTCCTTGCCGGGGTCTACTGGCCCATGCCAGCCACGACATGGGACCTCAAGCAAAGCGTTGCGATGGCCGATGTCAATTTCACGGGTGCATTCCGCGTGCTGGGCCACGTCGTGCCGGGCATGGTGGCGCGGGACGCAGGGCATATCGTGATCACCGGCTCGCTCTCGGGGTTCCGGGGGCTACCTGGGGCAATCGGGTACGGCGCCTCAAAAGCCGGGGTCATGTCACTGGCAGAATCGCTGCGGGCCGATCTCTGGCGCACGGGTGTTCACGTCCAACTGGCCAATCCTGGTTTCATCAAGACACGGCTTACTGACAAGAATCAGTTCAACATGCCCTTCCTGATGACCCCGCAGGAGGCCGCCGATCATATGGTGAAGCTGATGCGCAACCCGGATCGCTTCCAATCCCATTTCCCCATGGTCTTTTCCTGGGTTTTCCGCCTGTCACGGCTCCTACCGGACTGGCTCTATTACCGTCTCTTCGCCTGAGTCTTCGGCAGTCTTGAAAAGACAGCGTCCAACGTCTATTCAAGACGTCGCGGCCAGCTGTTCTAGTGACACATAAAACAAAGCGCCTGTCCTCTAACCGATGCTGTCACCTGTCTGGCAATTTGGCAAGAAACCACGCTGGATTTTAGCACACATAAAGTGGCTCAGATTGTTTTCATGTCACGTAAACTGCGCCGGGCAGAAAACCAACTGTACAGCTTTGGTGAACGCCTTTTCCTAGAATAGTACGTCAGCCTTGACGTGTTGATGTCGGTTGGTTGCGGCGACTTCGCTCTGGAAAACTGGTCGGGCTTCAACCGTCCGCCATAGATAGGGTCATACCACCGACCGTGGATGTTCTGACCGGCATGTTGCATCTGTCCAACGATCCGCAAAATGGATCTGACGACTTGGCCATTTACGCTGTGTATGGCACAAGATGACCTTGTACTGGGCGGTTAGCCTAGATGTGATCGACCACCTGCAAATGCTGTGCCAGTTGATCCACCTCACCCAGGTAGCGCAGCACCAGACGCGGATCGCTTGGCGCGGCTGAGACACCGGCGGGGATTTCTCCATTCAGCACGGATTCCACGGCCAGAGACACCGGGATCGAGACAAGCCGTGCCATAGCCGTACCATTTTCATCGCCCCATGCATCCATCACGAAGGTCTTGTGCCAGACGGGTTCACCTGCCTTCTCTGCCTTCAGCGATACGCACAGAACGACACGGTCCGGCTCACCCTCGTCATATGCGTTCTCATTCCAGAATTGGTCCGACATCTCCTTGAGGCGCGCGTCGCCTGCAGCACCCGAAAGGGTTTCAACCTCGGCAAAGACATCCTTCCACGCCTCCGCCCAGCCATTCAGCCGCAACGTGCCGCGTACGAATTCCTTGACCCGCCATGTGGGATCAAACTTATAATCTTCTATGAAGGGTAGGCTGTCGCGGTTGGGGTAGACCTCGAAGCTTTCCGGCTTGGGTAGCGGTGCAGAGTAGCTTGAGATCGCATCCCATGGCCGATCTACATGCAGCTCTGAAAACTCCCGGATCGAGCGGGAAGGGGAGCGCAGCGCTTTCAACACACCAAGGGGTGACCAGCTGAACTTGTAGCGGAACGGATTGGCGTGTTTGGGAATACCGCCGCAGTAAGAGATAAAGCTGAGGTCATTACCCTCGTCAAAGGTATCTGCACCACGGTAGTCCGCCACAAGGTGATGGGCCATCAGGTGATCAATGCCGGGGTCAAGCCCGATCTCATTGACGCAGGTGACCCCGCGCAAAAGGGCGCGGCCATGCAAATCGCGCATTTCTGGCGCGATGTAGGAAGACGATACGAAATGCGCGCCCTTGTTCACACACATTTCGGCCAGCGGCACATGCCAGTCACCTGGTAGCATGGAGACGACGATATCGCCTGCCTCCGTCTCGGCTGAGACCTGGTCGAAATCAAAAGTTGCGATCCGGTTTGTCAGGTCGCCGACAGCCTCCTCGGCCTTGGCCACCGTGCGGTTCCACACTTTTACATCGCGGCTACCTTCCAGCAGTCTGCGAAGCCCCGGAATAGCTGAAAGCCCTGTGCCGCACCAATGGATCGTCATTTATCAGACCTTTCTGACATGCGTCTCGAATTCATCTTTTGCACGGGCCCAAACGCCCTCGTTCAGCTTGTCCAAGGCTTTGAGCGAAGGCAAGAGCTGTGCGGCAAAATCCAGTGAGGATTCGCGCGGCAGAAGCGACGGTAGGTTGTCGATTGCCATCACATCCAGCACCGGATCCTGCGCCACACGCGTCACGGGCGCGGCCCAGTCGGTGGCGGCATCGTAGACCGGAATGGGATTGTAGTCGCTGTCTGGATCACATGCGATATCCCCGATGACCGACAGGTGTCGTTCGGTGGTGAGTGCCGAAACCGGCACGAATAGCGGCGTGCCAGGGCGGGCCAGGATACAGTTGAAGAATAGGTCATGTGCCAGGATTTCAGGGAAGGGGCCACCGCTGGCCGTTTCCGCCATATCCCATCTTGTGGGCGAAACACCCATGGCCTCACATAAATCCGCAGCCCCGGTGCCGACCCGTCCAAGCGCTCCGATCACGATAGCCGATGGTGCGGCGCGGCCTGCGTTTTGCATGTCCTGAGCCAGCTCCTGCAGCAGCGTGTCCTTGTTGCGCCATGTTGAAACGGATGGGCAGGTTCCGCCCTGTACCTGAGCGGCCCATGCCTTCAACGACACGGCGGCCCCGGCATAACCGGCCCAATAGCCGAAGGCGGCCACCCGGCGGCCTGCCTCGTCCACGAGGTACTCGATATCGTAAAGCGTTCCCTGCCCGGACTTGAACCGTTTCAGAAGAGCCTGCCCTGCGTGCTGGCCTTTGAAGGCATGGCCGAACATGATGTGGCGATGCGGCAGGTCGGTGCCGTCCTCGGGCAGTTCCTTAAGGCCGAAGATGATCGCGTCCGCCGGTGCGCAGGGCCAGCTGTTTTCAGGTGCCATCTTGCACCCTGTGGCAGCGTAAGCAGCGTCTGGCAAAATGCGTGTGCGGCTTTCCTCAACGGTGACTTGGATGCCTGCGGCCAGCAGTTCTGCCGCACCTTCAGGGGTCAGGCCTACCCGTTCCTCGTTTGGCCTTTGTTCGGCGCGGACCCATAGATGCGTCATGTCGGGGTTCCTTTGGTATTAGTCAGACATAGGTTCGGGCGTGGGCCCGGTCTGGGGGGTCAAGATGTGGGGTTGCGTTGAAGCTGCCTAGCATGAGGGAGCCGTGCACATGTTCCAGCCGGTGGATAGAGCTGTTCATGATCTGCAACATGATCTTTGACATGCCGTCATGCCTGAGGCCAAGCGCATAGGTGATCGCCATACCAATGACTCCGCCTGACGTGACCAGCAAAACCCGGCCTTTGGCAGCGCACACTTCGTCAATCACCTCGGACACGCGGGTGGAGAAGCTAGCAAAGCTTTCTTCGGTGCCGGTCAGCTCACCGCTTGACCAGCGTTCCATCACCAGCGGGAGATGCTTGGCGAATTCAGTTGTGTGCTCTGGAACAGGTATACCGTATTGCGCCTCCATCGCGGTGGCCATGTCGAAATAGCTTAGCTCGTTGAGGCGTGGGTCCTGTGTTACGGTGTGATATCCCATGGCGCGTGCGGTATCGACCTGGCGCGACAGAGTGCCAGAGATGACCCGGTCAAAATGCGGATTGGTCTGTGCCATATGTAGCCCTAGCCAGCCTGCCTGCTGGCGGCCCAGATCGGACAGTCGGTCATAGCTCTCCTCATCGGTAGCCGCGCTGTTGGCCTGACCGTGCCGCACCAGAATGATCTCTGCCAAATCGCGCCCCCTTCTTTGCTGTACGTGGGTTCCCTCTACTCTGTTTAGTCGCTGTGTGAAAACCCGTGGAAAGACTTTATGCCTCCGGCGGAGGTATTTTTCACCAGAAAGAAGAAATGGCCCTCGCCCTGCTTCTTTCTGGTCGAAATTACCTCAGGGGGTTTGGGGGACAGCGTCCCCCATCGGAGGGGCTGGCGCAAAGTTGGGGGAGAGTTTCACACCCACTGGACATCACCCAGAAAGATGTAGCCGGCTCCGTAGATCGTCTTGATCAGGCGTGGGTTCTTGGGATCCTCGCGCAGCTTGGTGCGCAGGCGAGAGATGCGGACATCCATGGCGCGGTCAAAGCTGTCACCGGCCCCGCCGCCAAGCATTTCCTGCATCACCTGGCGCGAGACCAGCCGTTTGGGGCGTTCGAGAAAGAGGCGCAGCACCTCGCCCTCAGCATGGCTGAAAGGGGTCTCGCATCGGTTTTGATCTTCTAGGACGTAGCGGTCAAAATGCGCCGTCCAGCCGTTGAAATGTGCTGTGTCGCCTGTTGGGCCGTCCGCCGTGGCGCCGCGGCGCAGGCGGGCACGGACACGGGCTACGACCTCGGCCGGATCAAAGGGCTTGATGATGTAGTCATCGGCTCCCAGTTCTAGCCCCGTCACGCGGTCCTGTACCTGAGCCCGACCCGAAATGATGATGACTGTGGCCCCCTGTTCCAGCGCTAGCCGATGCACCAGTGTCAGCCCGTCCTTGTCTGGCAGAGACAGATCCACAAGGCATAGGTCCGGGCGCATATTCCGCAAAGCGGCCTCGAACTCGGTGGCGCGGGAAAAACTCATGGTGCGAAAGCCGGCCTCCTCCAGTGCGTCCTGCAGTATGGCGCGTATGGCCGGTTCATCGTCTAGAATGGTCACCAAGGGCGTTGTCATTGTTTCTCCCCTTTTGTCATCATCCCTGCCAGTGCCGCGGCATCGAATGGTTTGCGAAGCACGGGTGCGCGCGACCTGGCGGCGATGAAGCGTGGATCATCAGGTGGCAGCGAGGTTATAAAAAAGGCAGGGCAGTGGCCTTCGGGCAGAGCCCCGAACAGGTCAAGCCCGGTGTCTTCGCCCTCTAGCGAGATGTCAGACAACAGCGCTGAAATCTCGGGTAGGTCAGCCAGAAGTGATAGTGCTTCCGTCACTGAGGAGGCCTCGACTACTGTGTGCCCTGCCTCCCGCAACATCCCGCGCACTGTGTCACGCAGATCGGGGCTGTCCTCTACCAGCAGCACGAGGCCCGGTTCTCTGAGCTGATCCACAATGCGCAGAGGAAGGCGTATTGTAACACAGCCGCCCCGGACGGTGTTTGAAAGGTGCAATCGCCCACCCGCCAGCTTTGTCATATCATAAACCATGGTCAGCCCTAGGCCTGAGCCCTCGCCGGCCTTGGTGGTAAAGAACGGATCAAGGCCCTTTTGTAGGGCTGCTTTGGAAAAGCCCGGACCTGTATCTTCAACCCGGAATTCGAGCCATGTGTCGCGTAGGTTTCCGACGCTTAGCGTGATCTGCCCAGTTGCACCGCAGGCATCCCGAGCGTTCAGGATGAGGTTGAGAAGAGAATCTTGCAACATTCCGGCATCCAGTTGATAGCTGGCCGTGCTGATTTTATTGTCAATCGACAGGCTAACACCTTCCGGCAGGGTCGAGAGCGCCAGCGTCTCCAAATTGTGCAGGAAGATGGCGAGATCGGTGGGGTTCGGCGTATGCGCGCGCGGGCCGGTCATATCTGCAATCCCGTTAAGCAACCCGCCCCCCCGATGTGCCGCCGCGATGGTGGCCGAGATCAGCGATTGCGCGTCTTCCCCCACCACCTTGCTTTGCAGCTTTGACTGCATGCCAAGAATGATTGTCAAAAGGTTGGAAAAGTCATGCGCCAGCCCGCTGGTCAACTGCGCAGCAATCTCGCGCCGGCGGGTCTGTTGCAGAGCGGCGCGAGTCTGGGCCTCCTCGGTGATGTCCATTGACAGAATATAGACACCGCCCTCGGTATCATCCGGTGTGAACGCCACCCGGATTCGGCGTGAGCTGGGCTCATGGCTGAACTCGAAAACTGAAGGCTTGCCGTCAAATGCCTCGGCCAGCCTGGGTTCAATCGCAGTAAAGGCATGAGGCCCGAGGACCTCGTCGATTTGCAGGCCTACGATGTCGGAACTGGAGTCTGGCATGACTGTGCTGAGACGCCGATTGGAAAAGGTATAGCGCCCGTCGCGCCCGACATGGGCGATATGGGCTGGCATCATCTCGGCGGTTGACCGGGTGCGTGCCTCGGACGCGGTCAGCTGCCGCTGTGCTTCCTCGAGTGCGATGATCGTCGCCTCGAGCTGCCGGTTCGTGGCGGTCAATTCCTCTGCGTATGAGGAGAGCTGCCCCGATAATTCATCTGAGCGCGCTTGAAGTAGGCTTTCTTGCCGCTTGACACGTGTGATGTCGGTATAGACTGTCACCCATCCCCCTTGCGGCAGAGGCGTCCCTTCGACTGATATGGTGCGACCATTTGCACGGGTGCGTTCCATGTAGTGCGGCTTGAAGGCGCGTGCGGTTTCGACCCGGTCGCGTACGGCCTGTTCAATGTCATCCACAGGCCCATATTCGCCCCGTGTGACAAGATGGCGGATCGTGTCCTCAAAATGGGCGCCGGGGATGGCCATCTCATGAGGCAGGTCGAACATTTCCCTAAAACGCGCATTGCACACGATCAGACGCAGGGAGCTGTCATAAATCGATAGGGCCTGCTGAATCAGGTTCAGGCCTGCAATTGTCATGGCGTGGCTGTCGGTCCGGTCAGCCATGTTTGGCGGCCCATTGCAACGCATCTTCAAGCCGGTCATCGCCCCAGAAAAGTTCATCTCCCACACAGAAACTTGGCGCGCCAAAGATGCCCCGTTGACTGGCTTCTTCCGTCTCCAGCCTGAGGGTGGCCTTGTTTTCAACGCTTTGCGCCTGATCAAGGATATCTCCTGGCAACTTTGCCGCGACGGCACAAGCCGCGATGACATCCGGGTCCGATATGTCCTGCCGTGCCGCAAACTGGGCCAGATAGACATTTTGACTGAAGGCGATCATCTGCGCGCCCTGACCTGCCACCAATGCGACGCGGGCGGCCAAAACGCTGTGTTGTGGAAACGGATCGGGTTTATGAAGGTCAAGGCTTAGTTCTGTGCTGCGTCGGGCCATGTCGCGCCACATGTAGTGCCCCTTGGCCGCAAAAAGATTAAAAGGAGAGGTTTTCCAACCCTGCGCGGCAAAGATTGGTCCTAGAAGGAACGGTCGCCACGTCACATCCACGCCTGCTTCTTGCGCAAGCGTAGGCAAGCGCATGACGCTTAGATAGGAATAGGTAGACGCGAATTCATACCAGAATTCCAGCTTTGGATGGGTCATTTCGTTTCCTTTAAAGAGCCATCTCCCCCAAGAAATCCGGGGCCAATGGGTCGGTGTCAAGCCTTCGCAGCGGGCTGTTACAATTCGTAAGGTTTGGGAAATGATCAGGAAAAAGTTGACGCCGACAAAATTAACAGCACCCTTGTGGTAATATGAATCGCTCTCATGCAGGGGCGGTCAGTTCGCACAGCGAACGAACGGGAGGAAAAAACTTGGGTAACTCGTCATCGGCGGGGGACGGACTTCAGTCCATCCCGGCGCTTTTGCAGCGTAACGCAAGACAGTTTGCGGATCGCCCCGCTTACCGCGAAAAGGAATTCGGCATCTGGCAAAGCTGGACCTGGGCCGAGACCGAGAAAGAGATCGAGGCCCTTGCCCTCGGGCTTCTGAATCTCGGAGTGAATGAAGGTGACTTCATCGCGATCGCAGGGCGCAACCGGCCTTACTTCTACTGGGCCATGGTTGCGGCGCAGTCGGTGGGTGCTATCCCCGTACCGGTTTATCAGGATGCCGCTGCCGATGAGATGGCTTATGTGATGGAACATTGCGGTGCGCGCTTTGCCGTCGTCGAGGATCAGGAGCAGGTCGACAAGATCATCGACATTCAGGACCAGCTCCACCAGTTCGAGCACATGATCTATGTTGATCCACGTGGTTTGCGAAAGTACGATCATCACAAGCTTCACCAGTACAGCCACGTTCAGGAACAGGGTCGCGCGGCGCGTGATGAGTTTATGGGAGACCTAGAGGCTCGACGTGACAAGCTTGATTACGCCAGCACCTGCGTGATGCTTTACACCTCGGGCACAACTGGAAAACCCAAGGGCGTGGTGCTGTCCAACCGTAACATCATCGAGGCGTCCAAGTCGTCTTCGGATTTCGACAAACTGCGCCTTTCGGACGAGGTCTTGGCCTATCTGCCGATGGCATGGGTTGGCGATTTCATTTTCTCCATTGGTCAGGCCTATTGGTGTGGGTTCTGCGTAAACTGCCCCGAAAGCACGGACACGATGCAGACCGACTTGCGCGAGATCGGGCCCACATATTATTTCGCTCCACCGCGGGTCTTTGAAACGCAGCTGACCAATGTGATGATCCGGATGGAGGATGCAGGCCGTTTCAAGCAGCGGATGTTCCACCACTACATGGATCATGCCCGCAAAGTGGGGTCCAAGATCCTTGATGGCCATCATGTAAGTGCTTGGGATCGCTGGAAATATAAGATTGGAAATCTGTGTGTCTATGGTCCCCTGAAGGACACGATGGGCTTTGGCCGGGTGCGTGTGGGCTATACCGCCGGTGAGGCGATTGGGCCGGAGATTTTTGATTTCTATCGCTCGCTTGGCATTAACCTCAAACAGCTTTATGGCCAAACAGAGGCCAGCGTTTTTATCACCGTGCAGCCAGACGGCGAGGTGCGCGGTGACACGGTGGGCGTACCCGCGCCGGGGGTTGAGATCCGTATCGCGGACAGCGGTGAAGTTTTTTATCGCAGCCCTGGCGTGTTCGAGGAATACTACAAGAACCCCGAAAGTACGGCCTCGACCAAGGATGCAGAAGGCTGGGTGGCGACAGGTGATGCTGGTTTCTTTGAAGAGGACAGCGGGCACCTGCGGATCATCGACCGCGCGAAGGATGTGGGCAAGATGGCCGATGGCCAGATGTTTGCGCCCAAGTATGTGGAAAACAAGCTGAAATTCTATCCCAATATCCTGGAAGCGGTGGTCTTTGGGAACCAGAGAGAGACCTGCACAGCCTTCATCAATATCGACCTGACCGCCGTGGGCAACTGGGCGGAGCGCAACAATATTGGCTACGCTTCCTACCAGGAACTGGCAGGAAATCCGAAGGTGCTGGAGACGATCAAATCCCACGTGGAAGAGGTCAACCGTTCACTGGCTGAGGATCCGATGCTGGCCCATTGCCAGGTGCATCGTTTCCTTGTTCTGCACAAGGAACTGGATGCCGATGATGGTGAGATGACCCGCACCCGCAAGGTGCGCCGTGGGGTCATTGGGGAGAAGTTCGAGGACCTTCTGGGCGCGCTTTACGACGGCTCAAGCGAGATCAGCACCAGCACGGAAGTGACCTATGAGGATGGCCGCAAGGGCTATATCAGCGCGACGTTGAAGATCGTCGAGGCCGAGGTTGCACAGATGGTGACGACGACGAAGGTGGCTGCGGAATGACGGGGGGCGCTCGCCTGATCGGCATCGCCCCTCCCGCCATCCCGCATGGCGTCGCACCTTTGAAAAGGGAAGGAAATTCAGATGCTTGATGCATCAGAAGGATACACCACGGAGGACGGTCGCAAGATCGGGGGCGTGGTTATGGAGATGCGCAACATCACCCTGCGCTTTGGCGGGGTTGTGGCGATCAAGGACATCTCGTTCGACATCCGCGAAGGCGAGATCCGCGCGATCATCGGCCCGAACGGGGCGGGCAAGTCCAGCATGCTCAACGTCATCTCAGGCTTCTACAACCCGCAGGAGGGTGAGGTCTGGTACCAGGGCACCAAGCGCCCGCCGATGAAACCCTACCAGGTGGCCCGCCAGGGTATTGCGCGGACCTTCCAGAACATCGCTCTGTTCGAAGGCATGACCGTTCTCGACAACGTCATGACCGGCCGGATGCGGCAGATGAAGTCAAGCCTGTTCGCGCAGGCGATCTGGAAGGGTAAGGCCGAGCAGGAAGAGGTGGAAAACCGTGAATTCGTTGAGAAAATCATCGACTTCCTGGAAATCCAACACATCCGCAAAACCCCTGTGGGTCGTCTGCCTTACGGTCTCAAGAAGCGGGTGGAACTGGCCCGGGCGCTGGCTGCTGAACCCTCGATCCTGCTACTGGATGAACCCATGGCGGGGATGAACGTGGAAGAAAAGGAAGACATGTCCCGCTTCGTGCTGGATGTGAATGATGAATTCGGCACCACGATCGTGCTGATCGAGCATGACATGGGCGTGGTCATGGACCTCTCCGACCGGGTTGTCGTGATGGATTACGGCAAGAAGATCGGGGATGGAACGCCCGCTGATATTCGCAGCAACCAGGCGGTGATCGACGCCTATCTGGGGGTGTCCCATGACTGATTTTTCACCATCGGTTTTGCGTCGGTATCACGTCGGTATTGCGTCGGTGCGAAAAACGGCTCTGAAAAAGGAGAAGCACAATGCCTGATCAGATTGTCTGGGGTATGGAAGTTGTGCTCAACGGCCTGATGGCCGGGGTGCTTTACTCGCTGGTGGCGCTGGGCTTCGTGCTGATCTTCAAGGCGTCCGGCATCTTCAATTACGCGCAGGGCGTCATGGCCCTTTTCGCCGCGTTGACGCTGGTGGGGATCATGGAGGGGCAGGTGCCGTTTGCGCATCTGATAAACGCGATTTTCGGCACGGAAATCCACCATTTCGGGTGGCATGTGCCCGCCCTGGCCGCGATCCTGTTCACGATGGGGATCATGGTCTTATTGGCCTGAGCAGTGAACCATTTCATTTTCCGACATCTGGTGAACCAGGAACCGATCATGTTGTTCATGGCCACCATTGGCCTGGCCTATTTCATGGAAGGTTTCGGCGACCTGATGTGGGGTGCGGATATCAAAAAGCTGGATGTGGGCCTGCCGCAGGGGATCAACCTGGCCATTGACGAGGCGACATACAACATCTTCGATTATGGCTTCTTCATCGACAACCTGGACCTGATCGCGACGGTCGTGGCGGCGTTGCTGGTGATCTCTCTGGTCATCTTCGCACAGTACACCAAGCAGGGCAGGGCGATGCGCGCGGTGGCTGATGACCATCAGGCGGCGCTGTCGGTCGGGATCTCGTTGAACTTCATCTGGGTGATGGTCTGGTCGCTTGCGGGCTTCGTAGCGCTGGTCGCCGGGATCATGTGGGGCACCAAGTCGGGTGTGCAATTTTCGCTCTCGCTGATTGCGCTGAAGGCGCTGCCGGTTCTGATGCTGGGTGGTTTCACCTCGATCCCCGGTGCCATCGTGGGTGGATTGATCATCGGTGTGGGTGAGAAACTGTTTGAGTTTGCCATTGGCCCGCTTGTGGGTGGGGCGACCGAGAACTGGTTCGCCTATGTGCTGGCGCTGATCGTGCTGGTCTTCCGACCGCAGGGCCTGTTTGGCGAAAAGATTATCGAGAGGGTGTAGGAGAGCGACATGCTTTATCGTGAATCGGGTGACTTCTCGACAACATACCAGCAAGACGGACAGACCTTTCCGATCAAGTTTGATCGGTACCGGTACTACCTGATTCTTGTGATTGCCTTTGCCGTGGTACCCTTTTTCATCAATGATTATTGGGTCAACGCCGTCTTTCTGCCCTTCCTGATCTATGCGATCGCGGCCATTGGTCTTAACATTCTGACCGGCTATTGCGGGCAGGTCAGCCTTGGGACGGGAGGCTTTATGGCCGTGGGGGCCTATGCTTGCTATAAGCTGATGACAGGGTTTCCCGAGATCAACATCTTCTTCCATGTCCTATTGGCTGGCGGGATCACGGCGGGCGTCTGCGTGCTGTTTGGCCTGCCAAGTTTGCGGATCAAAGGGTTCTACCTGGCGGTGGCGACACTGGCTGCGCAATTTTTCCTTGTGTGGATGTTCAACAAGGTGAGCTGGTTTTACAACTACTCTGCCTCAGGTCAGATCACATCGCCTGAGCGAACGATTTTTGGCTATGCCGTTACGGGCGCAGAGGCATTGCCGTGGGTGGCGTATCTTTTCTGCCTGGTCTTTACGGTCGGCAGTGCGATCCTGGCGCGCAATATGACGCGGGGGATGGCAGGCCGGAAATGGATGGCCATTCGCGACATGGACATTGCGGCCGAGATCATCGGTGTGGACCCCCTCAAGGCCAAGCTAAGCGCCTTTGCGGTCTCTGGGTTTTTCGTAGGTATAGCGGGGGCACTGTTCTTTGCGGTTTATCTTGGTGCGGTCGAGGTGGGGGAAGTGTTCGGCATCCAGAAATCCTTCCTCGTGCTATTCATGGTAATTATTGGCGGGTTGGGGTCGATCTTCGGCAGTTTTGCCGGGGCGGCGTTCCTGGTGCTTTTGCCTGTGTTCCTTAAGAACCTTTTTGTGGGCAGCCTGGGCTGGCAGCCTGACCTTGCTGCACACCTGGAGTTTATCATTGTGGGTCTGATGATTATCATTTTCCTGATCGCGGAACCCCATGGGCTGGCGCAGCTTTGGCGCGTGGCGAAAGAGAAACTACGGCTTTGGCCCTTCCCGCACTAGAGGGGCCAGAGCGACAAGTGGCGGGGAGCCCCCGCCCTAAGGAGGAGGCGGTCAAACCGCACAAAACGAGACATCGGATAATAACCAAGGGAGGTAACACACCGATGAAGATGAAATTTATGGCAGCACTCGTGGCTGGCACTATGGCAGCAGGACCGGTGATGGCTGATCTTGTTCTGCCCTGGCTCAGCTATCGCACAGGCCCTTACGCTGCGGGCGGTATTCCGCTGGCGGATGGCTACAACGACTACTTCACCGTGCTCAACGAGCGTGATGGTGGCATTGGCGGTGTTCCGGTGCGCATTCTTGAATGCGAAACCGGCTACAACACTGAAAAAGGTGTGGAATGCTATGAAGCTACCAAGGGCGAAGGATCGCTGGTTTATCAGCCCCTGTCGACCGGTATCACTTATCAGCTGATCCCGAAAGTGACCGCTGATGGCATCGCATTGCACACGATGGGGTATGGCCGGACATCGGCTAAGAACGGCTCTATTTTCTCGAACGTCTTCAACTATCCTGCCAACTACTGGGACGGCGCATCCATCGCGGTGAGCCATATTCTGGATGAAAACGGTGGTGACATCTCCGGCAAGAAAATCGCGCTGGTGTACCACAACTCTGCCTATGGCAAAGAACCAATCCGTACGCTGGAAGGTCTTGCCGAAAAGCACGGCTTTGAACTGTCCCTGTTAGCTGTTGACCACCCTGGTCAGGAACAAAAATCCCAGTGGCTGCAAATCCGCCGTGAAAAGCCCGACTATGTCCTGATGTGGGGCTGGGGCGTGATGAACCAGGTGGCCATTCAGGAAGCTGCCAATATCCGCTTCCCGATGGAAAACTTCATCGGCGTCTGGTGGTCCGGATCTGAAAATGACGTGCTGCCTGCGGGCGATGCCGCAAACGGCTACAAGTCGCTGGCGCTGCATGAAACCGGCATGGGTTTCCCGATCTATGATGACATCCAGAAATACGTCGTCGAAGCGGGCAAGGCCTCCGGTGCGGGCGATCAGCTGGGCACAGTGCTTTACAATCGCTCGCTCTACCTCGCCTTCCTGGCGCATATGGCGATCCTGAAGGCGCAGGAAATCTCTGGTAATGCAGACATCAGCCAGGCCGAAATGGTCACCGGCATGGAAGCGCTGGAAATCACAAACGCGATGATGGACGATGCCGGCATTCCTGGCTTTGGTCCTGAATTCCAGGTGAGCTGTGAAAACCATGGTGGCGATGGCCTTGGCATGGTGCAGCAGTGGGATGCGTCCGCGAAGGAGTGGAACATCATCACCGGCATGATCGAAAGCGACAAGAGCATCATTGATCCGCTGATCGAAGAGGACTCTGCCGCTTACGCCGCTGAAAACGGCATCGAGCCGCGTTGCGGTTGATCTGAACCTCCCGGCCGCTGCAACAGGTGGCGGCCGGGGCTTCGGAATATTTTTGGAAAGATGAAGCCGGGGGATGATCCCTGGTCGTGAGGGAGCCTTGCCATGCTGGACGCGGGCCGGACAGACGAGACGCTGCTGGAAGTCAACAATATAGAGGTGATCTACAATCACGTGATCCTCGTGCTGAAGGGTGTGTCGCTGAATGTGCCGAAGGGTGGGATTACTGCGCTTCTGGGCGGCAATGGCGCCGGGAAGACGACGACGCTCAAATCTATTTCCAACCTGCTAAAATCGGAGCGGGGTGAAGTCACGAAGGGCACCATCAAGTATCGCGGTGAGCGAGTGCAGGATTTGCTGCCCTCTGACCTTGTGAAGATGGGGGTTATTCAGGTGATGGAGGGCCGCCATTGTTTTGAGCATCTGACGGTCGAGGAAAACCTGCTGACCGGCGCCTACACGCGGCGCGGTTCGAAAGGCGATGTCGATGCTGATCTGGACCTTGTGTATTCCTACTTCCCGCGCCTCAAAGAGCGGCGCAAGAGCCAGGCAGGTTACACGTCGGGGGGCGAGCAACAGATGTGTGCCATTGGCCGCGCGCTGATGTCACGGCCCGAGACGATCCTGCTGGATGAGCCTTCCATGGGGCTTGCCCCGCAGCTGGTGGAAGAGATTTTCAACATCGTCAAATCGTTGAACGAAAAGGAAGGTGCGACCTTCCTTCTTGCTGAACAGAATACCAATGTCGCCCTGCGCTTTGCACATTACGGGTATATCCTGGAAAACGGGCGTGTGGTGATGGATGGACCTGCGAAGGACTTGCGTGAAAACCCGGATGTGAAGGAATTCTACCTGGGCATGTCCGAGGAGGGCCGCAAATCTTTCCGTGATGTGCGCAGTTACCGCCGCCGGAAGCGGTGGTTGAGCTGAGGCTTAGTCGCCTTGCAACAGGTTCGCCCGCATCTCCTTGATCAGCGCCAGCGTCAGTTTTTGCGTGCTGCAGTTGTTGGGCCGCAGGCGTTGTGTTCCCGTGCGCATGCGGACCGTCTTTTCGCTCTGGCATGCTGCTGCATAGTGGCCAGGGCTGCGCAAACCCGCCTCGATCGGGTGCGTGCCTTGGTAAACATGGTGTTGTGCAGCATCGTGAAAATTAACTCATTTGTCAGATTTTGGCGAAGACATCGCTCTGCGCCGAGTCACTGCGGTGATTTGTTCCATCGTCAGGAACGGGCGAGGATCAAAAAATCGTATGCGATAGTATGCAAAGCTATTATTTCTGTGACACTTGGCTCAATTGGTCCAGCTGTCGCCCCTGTATCCTTAAGTGGAGGATCACCATTATGACTGCCCATTTCGATGATTTAGAAACCCGCAGCGCGGATCAGCGCGCCTCTGATCTGGCCGTTACCCTGCCAGAGCAAATTGCACGCGCGGCTGAATTGGCAGGATATGGCGGGAGGCTGAATGACGTGGAAGTGGGGGCTGTCACGGATAGCGCTGCGCTGGCGGCGCTGCCGGTCTTGCGCAAGTCCCACTTGGGTCTGGCGCAGGCAAGTGATGGACCTTTTGGAGGGCTGACGACCAGACCGGCGCATGGGTTTGCCCATGTGTTCCAGTCCCCCGGCCCGATCTATGAGCCGGGCGGGGGCGAGCATGATTGGTGGCGGATGGGCCGCTTTCTTGCGGCTTGTGGGATTGGCGCAGGCGATATTGTACAGAATTGCTTTGGCTATCACCTGACGCCAGCGGGGATGATCTTTGAAAGCGGCGCACGGGCCGTAGGGGCTGCCGTTCTGCCTGCGGGTACTGGACAGACAGAGCTGCAAGCGCGCGCGGCCGCCGATATCGGTGTGACGGCCTATGCCGGCACGCCTGATTACCTGAAAGTCATTCTCGACAAGGCCGATGAGATGGGTCTCGCACTCGGGATCACAAGGGCGGCGGTCAGTGGTGGGGCGCTCTTTCCCTCACTCAGGCAGGAGTATGCGGATCGGGGGATTGCATGCTTGCAATGCTATGCCACTGCCGACCTGGGCAACATCGCCTATGAAAGCGCTGCAATGGAGGGAATGATCGTGGATGAGGGTGTGATCGTAGAGATCGTCACTCCCGGTACCGGCGACCCTGTCGCGCCCGGCCAGGTTGGGGAGGTTGTGGTAACTACGCTGAACTCCGACTATCCGCTGATCCGTTTTGCCACTGGTGACATGAGCGCCGTGATGGAAGGCGAAAGCCCCTGTGGGCGGACGAATGTACGCATCAAGGGCTGGATGGGTCGCGCTGATCAGACCACCAAGATCAAGGGCATGTTCGTGCGCCCCGAACAGGTGGCAGCCATTGTGGCGCGCCATGACGAGATCGCGCGCGCGCGGGTCATCGCCAGCCGTGAGGGAGAGATGGATGTGATGACCGTGCAGATTGAGGCCGATGGTGGCTCTGCCGAGGTCTTTGCAGAGTCCGTGGCGCATGTGCTGAAGCTGAAAGGTACGGTGGAGATCGTGGCCAAGGGCAGCCTGCCCAATGATGGGTTGGTGATCGAAGATCAACGCAGCTACGACTGACGTTCTGATTGGGGCGCTGCCCCATCGCCCCTTGGGCGCCCCCCACCCCGAAGTATTTGAGGAAAGATGAAGCAGGGGCTGCCTCTTGCTTCTTTCTGGTTGAAAATACCTACTGCACCGACCTGCGAACCATCGCAAGGCCGGGGTCAGGTGCGCGCAAAGCGGTTGGCATCATAGGCGCTGAGGTCCATGTTAGGGGGCTGCTTGTCGATCAACGCGGCCACGATGCGGCCAGTTTTGGGCCCTGCCGTGAGACCGATATGCTGGTGTCCAAAGGCGGCATGAACGCCGGTATTGCCAATCTCTCCAATCAGGGGGAGGCTGTCGGGGGTAGAGGGGCGGAAGCCCAGCCATTCCTCAACATTGTCGTGGCGCAGCTCAGGGAAGGCCTCTTTTGCGTAATCCCTTATCAGGCCAAGCACCTTGCGGTTGGGGCCTTTCTTGGTATCGCCCAGCTCTACTGTGCCAGCGCAACGCAGGCCGGTTTCCATGGGCGTGGCCACGAATTTGCCCTTTGAAATCATGATTGGGTTGCGGGGCAGCATGGAGGGATTAGTAAATTGTAGGTGGTGGCCGCGCTCGGTCACCAGGGGCACCTTTAGGCCCAGTTTGCGCATCAGAGGCTTGGACCAGATGCCTGCTGCCAGTACCGCGTGGTCGCAGGGCAGCAGACCACTGCCCGTTACAATGCCGGTGATTTGGCCGCGCTCCATCTGGACATCGCGCGCCTCGGCCCGAAGGTAGCGGCCGCCTTCATCTTCCAGTACGCGCGCCAGATCGGCCATATAGGCGCCGGGGTTGAGGATATGGGCGTGGCCCTTCAGCAGGGCGAGGCAGCTGTAATAGGGGGACAGAATCGGTTCGGCCTCCTGCACGGCGGGCCCCTCGATCACCTCGGGCACCTGTCCGAATTGCGCGCGCAGGCCCCAGCCATATCTGTCGGCCTCGAACTTGGCGCGGGAGGGGTAGGCAAACGCCATGTGGCTGTCGGTGATCCAGCGTTCGGCCCGTGTGCCGCGTGTCAGCGCGCGGTGCTGGTCGGCGGCATCTGAGACAATCCGGTTGATCCCGGCCGCCATGTGGGCTGTGCCGCTTTCAGTTGCGTGGCGCAGGAATTGAAAAAGCCACGGTGTGAGCTTGGGTAGGGCGCTCCACTGCAGGAAGAGTGGGGATTTGGGGTTAAGCAGGTATTTTAGCGCTGTCTTGGGCAGGTCGGGCGTGTTAACAGGTACCATGGCCCATTGCGCCAGCAGGCCCGCATTGCCGTAGGATGCGCCCGCGCCGGGGTGGTCGCGGTCGATGAGCGTCACCTCGTGGCCTGCGCGCCTTAGCCAGATAGCGCTGGAGAGCCCGCAGATGCCGGCGCCAATTACGATGATCTTGAGAGATTGGGTCATGGCTGGTCATCCTGAATACACCCACTATGCGCAGCTTGACCGCCGGGGCAACATGGTTCCGTTGCGCCGGTTTGAGTATCTTTGCAAAGATGAAGGATCAGGCTGTGTCGGGGAAAGCAGCGACGAGCGCAATCTCGACCATGTCATGGAAGCTTTGCTCGCGATCCTGTGGCGGCAGGGCTGCGCCGGTCTGGAGGTGGTCGGAGACGGTCAGCACCGACAGCGCGCGCGCGCCATGCCGGGCGGCCAGCGTGTAGAGCTCTGCCGTCTCCATCTCCACGGCGAGGCAGCCGTGGCGGGAAAGCGCCTCTGACAGGTCAGGGCGTTCGTCATAGAAAGTGTCCGAGGAATAGATCCCACCGATATGGGGCGCGACCCCGCGGACGGTGGCGGCGTCCGCCGCAGCGCGTAGCAGGGTGAAATCAGCGCAGGGAGCAAAGCGCATTTCGCGAAATAGCGCCGAGGATGGTGTTGAAATGCTGCTGGCTGTTTGCGCCAGGATCACATCGCGCAGGCCCACGCTCTCCTGCATGGCCCCGCATGAGCCAATGCGGATCAGTGTTTTGGCCCCATATTCGCGGATCAACTCGTTGACGTAGATGGACAGGCTGGGCATTCCCATGCCTGAGCCTTGGATCGTGACGGCATGGCCCTGCCATGTCCCGGTAAAACCTAGCATGCCGCGGGTACTATTAGTCTGAGTGAGGTCGCTCAGAAACGTTTCAGCCGCCCATTTTGCGCGCATCGGATCGCCTGGCATCAGAACAGTGTTGGCAATCTCATCGGGTTGGGCGTTGATATGGGTGCTCATGGAACTGGTGCCTTAGCTGCGATTGTACTTGATAAAGGGCGTTACCACCGCGATACGATCATAGAGTTGGCGCGCGGTTGTATTGAATTCTTGGGTCAGCCAGTAAACGGTTGGGCAGCCTGCAGCATCTGCGGCCTCATAGACTGCCTCGATCAGTTTGCGGCCTATGCCCAGGCCCCGCACTTTCGGGTCGGCATAGAGATCCTGCAGGTAGCATACGGGTTCGATCTTCCAGTTATGGGCGTGGAAAATGTAATGTACCAGCCCAACAGGCACACCATCCTGCTCTGCAACAAACGCCATCTGTTCGGTCCGGTCAGGATCACAGAGGCGAGCGAAGGTGGTGTCGTAGATGTCCTCCGCTACCGTGGTCTCATAAAATTCGAGATAGGCGCGCCAAAGCTCTGCCCAAGCGGTTTTGTCGGCTGCTGTAAGGGGGCGGATCACAAGGCTGTCTGACACGGGTGGGGTCCTTCTTTTTCGTCAGGATATCCTGTCATAGAATATCGGGCAGCGGCAGGGGGATCGGCATTTTTTTGCAGATGGATTTGCGTCTTGCCGCGTGATCCCCCATGTAAGGTGAAATGGCCCCCGGTCGGGAGGGCCTGCAACGGAGGCAGAATAATGCGAGCTTTTCTTATAACGGCGGTTGTGGCCGCGCTTCAACTTGGGGCCGTTGCGCCAGCCGTGGCGCAGGAGATGCCGGAAGTGCCGGACATCAATCCCGAGGATGTCAGCGTGGGCCAGGTGGTCAGCTACGTAAACGCCAGGATTGCAGTGGAACGGGTGCGCGTGGCCTATACGGACAAGATCGAGGCTGCCGAGACCGAGGACCAGATCAAGGAGCTGATTGCCGAGGCGGATATGGCGGCGATGGCCGCCGTCGACAAGGTGACAGGGATTTCACCGGGGGAATACCTTGCGATTTCCATTGCCGCGCAGGATGACGCTGCGCTTCTGGAACGCATAAACGAGCGGATCAGCACTTTGCGTACCAAGCAGACCCTTACGGTTAAGGGTGCGGAAAAGCCGGAAGGGTAAGGCGGCGTCCGGTTTCCGGATGAGTGTGATTACTCTGCCGCCATCGCCTCTGGATCGGCGAGCGTTACGATGTCCATCATGATCGTGTTCAGCTCAAAATCCTTGGGCGTGTAAACCCGCGCCACGCCCATCTGCAAAAGGCGCTGGGCGTCGTCATCTGGGATGATACCGCCCACGATCAGGGGTACGTCGCCAAGGCCCGCCTCGCGCATCCTGCCCAGCAGGTCCTCGACCAGTGGCAGGTGAGAACCCGACAGGATCGACAGTCCCACCACGTGGGGTCGGTTCTCAAGCGCGGCGTTGACGATTTCTTCAGGGGTCAGGCGAATGCCCTCGTAGGAAATAGACATGCCGCAATCACGCGCACGGAAGGCAATTTGTTCTGCGCCGTTGGAATGGCCATCAAGGCCCGGCTTGCCAACAAGGAAGTTGAGGCGGCGGCCAAGACGGTCTGACACCGCATCCACGGCATCACGAATATCATCGAGCCCTTCGGTCTTGTTGGAGGGGCTGCCGGACACGCCTGTCGGCCCGCGATATTCGCCATGCACGGCCCGCATCTGGGCGGCCCATTCGCCGGTGGTGACGCCGGCCTTGGCAGCAGCGATCGAGGCGGGCATGACGTTCTTGCCCCCCTGTGCCGCTTCGCGCAGCGCGGCAAGTGCGGCTTTAACCGCCATATCATCGCGATCCGCGCGCCATTGGTTCAGGCGGTCGATCTGTTCGCCTTCGACCGCCGGGTCGACAACCATGATGCCACCGTCCTCGGTCTGCAGCGGCGAAGGTTCGCCCTGCGTGTACTTGTTCACACCCACCACGACGGTTTCGTTCTTCTCGATCCGGTTCAGGCGGTCGGCGTTGCTGTCGACGAGACGGGATTTCATGTAATCAATCGCGCCAATGGCCCCGCCCATGCTTTCGAGATTGGCCAGTTCGTGGCGTGCGCCGTCCTTAAGCTCTTCTACCTTGCGGTCCACCGCCGGGTTGCCATCAAACAGATCGTCAAATTCCAGCAGGTCGGTTTCAAAGGCCAGGATCTGCTGCATTCGCATGGACCATTGCTGATCCCATGGCCGGGGCAGTCCAAGCGCCTCGTTCCAGGCGGGCAATTGCACCGCGCGGGCACGGGCCTTTTTGGACAATGTGACCGCCAGCATTTCCAGCAGGATGCGGTAGACATTGTTTTCGGGCTGTTGTTCGGTCAGGCCGAGGCTATTAACCTGAACGCCATAGCGGAAGCGGCGGAACTTGGGGTTGTCTACGCCGTAGCGGGTTTCGAGGATTTCATCCCAGAGGTCGACAAAGGCGCGCATTTTGCACATCTCGGTCACGAAACGGATGCCTGCATTCACGAAAAATGAGATGCGGCCAGCCAGCGCTGGGAAATCTTCCGCCGGGACGCGGGGTTTGAGTTCATCCAGAACGGCGATGGCCGTGGCGAGTGCGAAAGCCAGCTCCTGTTCGGGTGTCGCGCCGGCCTCTTGCAGGTGATAAGAACACACGTTCATCGGGTTCCATTTCGGCACGTTGGTGTAGCAGTATTCAGCCACATCCCCGATCATCTTGAGCGAGGGCTTGGGTGGGCAAATGTATGTCCCGCGCGAGAGGTATTCCTTGATGAGGTCGTTTTGAACTGTACCAGTCAGCTTGGTGACATCGGCGCCCTGTTCTTCGGCCACCGCGATATAAAGCGCCAATAGCCAGGGGGCAGTGGCGTTGATGGTCATCGAGGTGTTCATCTGTTCGAGCGGAATGTCATCAAAAAGCGTGCGCATGTCGCCAAGATGGCTGATCGGCACGCCAACCTTTCCAACTTCGCCCCTGGCCAGCACGTGATCGCTGTCATAGCCTGTCTGCGTGGGCAGATCGAAGGCCACCGAAAGGCCGGTCTGACCCTTGGATAGGTTGTTGCGGTAAAGCGCATTCGAGGCCTTGGCGGTGGAGTGTCCTGCATAGGTTCGGATCAGCCAGGGGCGGTCCTTGGGGCGGTCGTTCTGGCGATCATTCTGCATCTGCGACATGGGTAGGCCTCGTGAATCGGTTTGCGTAACATTGTTACGTCAGGTGCTTGATAGCTGAAATATTATGACAGTGTCAATTCGCTGCGGTGCGGCAAGACCAATGCGCCACCAAGACGTTGCGGCACGTTCATTTTGGCCCACAACGCAGGCGTGGTACGGTTCAACATTAGACGCACGAAGGGGGATTGACCATGTTTCAGAAAATAGTGGGATGTGCGATAGCGGCAGTGATTGTAACCGGGATGTCCACAGGAGCAGTGCAGGCGCTGGATCGGTGGGTAACGATCCACAATCAGACGGGATATGACATAATCACTTTCCATGGATCCCATGTTGGAACGACTTCCTGGCAAGAGGATATACTAGGCAATCAGATCCTTCCGGCGGGGCATTCGGTGAATGTCAATTTCAATGATGGCACAGGGTATTGCGTGTTCGATTTCCGGGCTGAATTCAGTGATGGGGATGTTTTGGTGCGTGAGAATGTCAACGTGTGTGAGATCGGGAATTTCTACTACCAATGATCGGGTGCAATCGTTGTTCGTGGCTGGTTCTATTTGGGTCAGGCGTAATCATTGAAAGACTTCAGACGCATTTTTTAAGAATTCGGGATACCTGTCGCCGTCCAGATCATCTTGGTCGAACTGCGAAATCCAAAGACGTGTCGAAAAAGGCCGAGATGTTCCACCTCGGTCGGCGCAAAACCCTGCCTCAGATAAAGTGCCTGTGCACGGGGATTGGTGTTGATCACATCAAGGCGCACCGTCTCCAGCCCTGATGATATCGCGTGATCCTTGATGGCGTTCAGAAGGGCAGTGCCCACGCCCTTGCCCCGCGCGGCCTTTGCGACGAAAATACCATCCATCAACAAGGTGCCCGCCTCGACCT
This sequence comes from Roseovarius sp., assembly GCA_963691795.1. Lineage (GTDB taxonomy): Bacteria > Pseudomonadota > Alphaproteobacteria > Rhodobacterales > Rhodobacteraceae > Roseovarius. The sequence goes on along the minus strand of OY829373.1, from coordinate 351,663 downwards.
CACGCTCCATGAGCGAAAGAAGCGTTCCACGCCAGAGGGCGCCCATCCAGCCATAGACTTCCGCAAGGTCCGGCAACCCACCACCCACAAGCCCGCCTCGCGCTGTTTTGAAGCCCGCGAGCCCCAGAAGCCTGCCCTGCGCGTCCCTGGCGGCAAGGGCAAATTCCGGATGCAGGACAGAGGCAAGAAAGGCAATGGCGCGCCTGTCTGCGCCCAGCGTCACGCGCAGCTTGTCGTGGAACGCCTGCCAGAACATCTCGGCGACGGCTTGCGCCTCATGTGGCTCAAAGCCCGGTGAAACACGGATTACTGCTGTATCTGGCGTGTTATCCATGGCCCTGATAAACAGGTTTCCTGACCCGTGCACAAGGACCGCGCATGACTGCCACAGTTGAATTGCCCGTCTGGCTGTTTGTTCTGATTGTCCTGTTTGCTGCAGTCACCTTTGCCTCGCATTTCCTGTTTCCTTCGGTGCGCTGGTTCTTTCGCCGCAGGATGGAGCGCGCCGTCGCTCGGCTCAACCAGAAGCTCGAGCGCCCGATCCAGCCCTTTAAGCTGGCCCGGCGCTACGACATGATCCAGCGGCTGATCTATGATCCGGAAGTGGGTCTTGCTATCGCCGATCATGCCCGGGCCGAGGGGATTCCCGAAAACGTGGCCTTTGAGCAGGCCCGCCGTTACGCCCGCGAGATCGTGCCGGGGTTTTCGGCAACCGCTTATTTCTCCATCGCCATCCGTCTGTCGCGCTGGCTGAGCCGGACGCTTTACCGTGTGCGGATTGGCAATTTTGATGAGGCCAACCTGAGTACCGTTGATGAAAACGCCACAGTGGTTTTCGTGATGAACCACCGCTCTAACATGGATTACGTGCTGGTCACGTGGCTGGCGGCGGAGCGATCTGCACTGTCCTATGCCGTGGGTGAATGGGCGCGGGTCTGGCCGCTGTCACGGATGATCCGGGCGATGGGGGGGTATTTTATCCGGCGTAAGTCGCGCAATGATCTCTACCGCCGGGTACTGGCGCGCTATGTGGGTATGGCCACTGATGGTGGGGTTACGCAGGCCGTGTTTCCCGAGGGTGGCCTTTCGCTGACAGGGGGTTTGGCCCCTCCGAAGCTGGGGCTTCTGAAGTACATTGTGGATGGGCGGCGCGACATGTCACGTGACGTGGTTTTCGTGCCGGTTGCGCTGAACTATGACCGAGTGTTCGAGGATCGCATTCTGGTGGCCGCTGGTGAACGGGGCACCCGGCGTTTTCAGGCAAGGATCAGCGTGGTTGCTGGGTTCATCCTAAAGCAGGTCTGGCTGCGGATCAGGGGCAAGTATCACAGGCATGGCTATGCGGCGGTCAGCTTTGGCAGCCCGGTTTCACTGAACGCCTGCCAGGCGGAGTTTCCCGACATGACCGTAGAAGACCTTGGCGATCGCCTTATGCAGTGCATCGGTCGCGAAGTTCCGGCCTTGCCGGTGCCGCTGGTGTCTCATGTGTTAATGCAGCAGTCCGAACCGATCCAGCCGGATCAACTGGAACTGGCCGTCTGGTCGCTGATTGACAGCGTGCCGGAAGCGCATGTGCACCTTCCGCGCGATGAACGCGCCTATTTGGTCGAGGTGGGTTTGCGGAACCTACGCACGCGCCGGATGCTAGAGGAGGGGCCAGACGGGATGACGATCCGCGAGGCGGATCGGCCTGTTGTGGCGTATTACGCGCGGTCTATTGCGCATCTGCTGCCGGGTTGAAAGTGCAGGCCTGTGGCAGGTTATTTTCCTTTGATCATGAGTGCGACGCGCCCCGGGCTTGACCCGCGGCCCGGGTCGGCTGATCAGGATCTCATGCGCGTGATTGAGATGATTTGCCATCTTTAGGCAGCCAGATTATCTGTACAGACCTTACCGATCTCATGGCTGGTCTAGACAATCAGGCCATCGCCCTTAGCCCCGGCCGATATAGGGCATCTTGGTCGCCATGATCGTCATAAATTGCACATTGGCATTGAGTGGCAGCCCAGCCATATGCAGCACGGCCCGCGCGGCATCATCCACATCCATTGTCGGAAGATCGGGATAGGTCGCCTTTATTCCGGCCACCAGCTCTGTCTCGGCATTGCCGATGTCGATCTGGCCGCAGGCAATATCAAACGGGCGACCATCCAGCGAGAGCGTCTTGGTCAGGCCCGTCACAGCGTGCTTGGTCGTGGTGTAGCAGATCGACATCTCGCGCGGCACGTAAGCTGAGATTGAGCCATTGTTGATGATCCGTCCCCCCTGTGGGTCCTGCGCGCGCATCTGGGCGAAGGCCAGTCGCGCCGCGATGAACATGCCGCGCAGGTTGACGGCAACCACCTCGTCAAACGCCTCGACCGGGACCTCGTCAATCGGGGCGGCGGGGCCGAACATGCCGGCATTGTTGAACAGCGCATCAAGCCGCCCGGCCTGATCTATGAACTGGCGGAACGCATCCTCCATCGCCGCCGCGTCTGTTACATCCGCCGGAAGCGCCACGGCGCCTTCATGGGCTGCCGCCATCTCCTCCAGCCGGTCGGCGCGCCGCGCCACCAGCCCCACGCGCCAGCCTGCGGCCAGGAACTGTTCTGCTGCCGCCTTGCCAATGCCGGAACTGGCCCCGGTGATCAAAATGCTTTTCATGTCTCATCCTCCAATGTCAGCGGCGCAGGGGCGCTGCGCAAATCCTCGATACTCAGCGTGGCCGTAGGTTTGGACAACCGGTTGCGCACCACCCAGTGCAGCCGTTTCTCGGCCCGGGTGATCGCCACATAAGCCAGCCGTTTCCACAAGGGTTGGCCGGCCTCCGTCCGCCCCATGCGTGCCGCGGTATAGATATCAGGGGCAAAAACCTGCACATCCGACCACTGGCTGCCCTGTGCCTTGTGGATCGTCACCGCCGCCCCGTGCAGGAACGTGGCCCCCATGCGCGCGGCGAAGGGGATGAACGGTTCCTCCTCGTCTGGTTTCTCGATCTTGATAATCGACGCGGCACTGACCTGCGGTTCCTCCGCACCCACCACATGCAGACGCGAGAACCCCGGCTTGCGACCAGGGCCGAGATAGACCACCTGCGCGCCTTTGATCAGGCCCCGCGCTTCAAGGTCCAGTCGCTTCTTGCGGTGCTTCATAGGCAGCTCGATTCCGTCGCAGATCAGTGGTTCGCCCTCCAGAAGTTCTGTCTCTGGCGCGCCATAGACAGCGCGAAAGGCATTGATCAGCCGGATGCGCGTGGCGTTGCGCCAGACCAGGACGGGGCTGCGCGCCATCAAGTCGACCTCTACCCGTTGGGCGAAATTCACTCGCTCGTCATGCTTGGCGGTCTCCTCCACCAACCGCTCAAATTCGTTAAAGCCCATTTGCGGATCGGCAAGCGCGTGGGCCAGATCAAGGATTGGGTTGTCGGCTTCCTGACGGTGGACTCGGTGTAGGACGCACCGGGCAGGCTCTGGCAGGGCCTCGAACACCATCTCGCCACTGCCGGTGCCCTGGCCTTTGACCGGCGGCAACTGGGCAGGATCGCCAAACAGCACCAGTGTTGGGAAAATCTCACGCAGGTCGTCAAACTGCTTTTGGTCCAGCATCGAGGCTTCATCGACAAAACCGATATCCAGCGGCTCATCCCGCCGAGACCAGCCGGTGATGAAATCTGATCCACGCAGGCCTGCGGCAGCAAGCGCACCGGGGATGGATTTATGGCTTTGATAAAAGGTATGCGCTCGGTCGAGCGCCTGCTCAGTCAGGCCCTCGATCTCGGGCCGCTCCCCCTGACCGGCAAGCCATTCCGCGATGCGTTCATATTCGGGGTCATAGACGGGGGTATAGAGGATGCGATGGATCGTGGTGGCAGGCACACCGCGCATGCGAAGCACGCTGGCGGCCTTGTTGGTGGGTGCCAGGATGGCCAGCGTGCGTTTGTCGCGCCTCCGTTTGCTTTCCCAATCGCCCGAGACGACCTCGACCCCTGCCTCCTCAAGCGCGCGGTAAAGCGCGGCCAAAAGCAGGGTCTTGCCCGATCCGGCCTTACCAATCACCGCCATGACCGAGGTCTTGCCCTCCCTCGGGGGTGTCAGCAGGCTGTCATCCAGATCCACACCCATTGAGCGCAGCATCGCGGTGATGCGATCATGGGCGTCGGCCTGATCTTCGGAATAGGTGACAGTGGGGAGGGTCATGGCCGGACACTAGCCGCACCGCAAGTGCAGGGCCAGCGAAAGCGTCAGGCGGGTGTGGGCATTTCTATGCGCTGGGCTGCTGGGGAGTGCTCGAACCAGCGATCGGCCTGATCGGGGGCGATCCCGGCGCGGGCGGCAATTCTTTGGCGATCCTCATCGTGTGCATGCCACAGCCCGACACTGATCTTATCGCGGCCCTCGCCAATGCTGCCTAGCACTTCGGGCGACCAGCCGAGCCGGTGATAGATTCGGATCATGCGGGCGTCGAACACGCCGACAAACTGTGCCGCACCTGCGTGGCGAAGCACTGCACCCCCGCCGAGGAACAACGCGGCAGCCACCCGGGAGGACGCGCCGCGCGCCTGGCAGAACCGCGTGCATTCCCAAATTTGCGCGTCGAAAAATGTGCGGCCGCTACAGACATGGCTGAAATGTTCATTCACCATGGTCCGTCCGGTGCAGGGCAAAAACCGCATGGAGCCCTGATGCGATCCATCCGGCCCGGTCCAGATCACGTAAAGCGGGTTCAGCGCGTCATAGGCATCACGCTCAAACCCGTCCGAATCCACCGTCACATCCCAATCCAGCCTTGCCTTGAACTGATCGGCCCGGTCCCGAAACATGCCCGCCGTCAGCGCCGGCCAGTTGGGCAGATCTTTCCCATGAATAAAATGAAGCACCACGCATCCCTCCGCCTTGGATCAGGCGAAGGAACGGCAAACATGGTTAACGCGGCCCGGTCACACCGCGCGGTGCGTCAACCCAAAGGGGCAACCCCCTGCTTCACTTTTCCGAAAATACTCCCGCCGGAGGCGTCCCACAGCCGGGGCCAGCGCGGCGGGTCTATACGATGATCAAACCCAGGCTCTGGGCGCGTGCCACGGCGTGGACGGTGTTGATCGCACCCAGCTTGTGACGGGCGCTTTCAATATAGACGCGCAACGTGTGTTCTGAGATAGCAAGACTTTGCGCCACCTGTGCGCGACCATAGCCAAGTGCAAGAAGCGTGATGGTGTCCAACTCCCTTGGGCTAAGGCTGGGGCGGACATTGGGTACACGGTCGCGTTCGAATTCGAGCGTCTTCTGGTTGAAGTAATGCGCCACTAGCAACAGATCGCGTCGATAGGTTTCAATGAAATTATCCCAAGTCTCGTCGTCACAACTGTGATTGGCGGTGAACAGTGCAAACTGCCCGTTTGGGCCACGCAGTGGCACAGAAAACCCTTGGTTTCCAACGCCATGCGCGGCGGCATCCGCCATCAGGGCACTGGCGGTTTTAGTGCTCCAATCCAGCCGCCGCCAGTCCAGCGGGTGGAAGCGCTGGTAGCAGCCGGTGATCACCGGGTCGATGCGCTGATAATCATTGTCCACATATCGCGCAGCCCAGTCCATGGAATAGGTGCCCACTGCGAACTGATCACCACTGTTGGAGACCCAGTGATAGATGACATGATCAATGCCTAGAACGGATTGAAGCTGCATTACGGCATGCTGCAACTCATTACGATGCGTGGCTGTCTCAACCGATCTTAATACGCTCTCCAGCCGCTGCGGCAGCACTATGTTCATGGTTTAGCGGGTCCTTCGGCAACGACGCGATCTCCGCCGAGGCAAGTAACCAGGCCGTGTCCATCTGAGTTGCCAAATCCCGCAACTCATTCTGACGCGCGAAGGTCCTCAAATCGGCAATCACATCTAGAATCCAATCATGTTCCATTGCCAGAGTCCTTAATGTTCATTAACGAAATCTTAACAAATCATAACAAATTTCATCTTGAGCGTGAATTCGCTGAATTCAACTCCCCCTAAATAGTGAGGGTTGGGTATGTAACGCACTGTTTACACACCTTACTTGCGCTATGTGGGCGACCTTTTTGAATGTCCTGCACAGTTCGTTTGGGGTTCACTAAAGATTTGGCATGCGCCATCCTTAGTGATGTTTGATCAGGTCCATGCCCTCGTAAAGGCCAGCCACCTCTTCTTCGTAACCATTGAACATCTGGGTTTTGATCTTCTTGGCAAAGAGCCCAGTTCCGATCAGCTGTTCATATTCCTGGCTCCAGCGGGGATGGCTGCGATTGGGGTTTACATTGCTGTAGAACCCGTATTCCCGCTGGCTATACTTGTTCCACGCGGTTGGCGGTTGTTCATCCATCAAAGTGATGCGCACGATCGACTTGATTGACTTGTAGCCGTATTTCCATGGCACCACGAGGCGGATCGGTGCACCATTCTGGTTGGGGATGTTGCGACCATAGATGCCGGTCGCCATTAGCGTCAGCGGATGTACCGCCTCATCGAGGCGCAGACCCTCGACATAGGGCCAATCGATCACCTTCTGCCCAACGCCCGGCATTTCCTCGGGTCGAAGCAGCGTCTCGAACGCCACGTATTTCGCACCCGACTGCACGCCCGCCAAGTCTAGCAGGTCAGCCAGTTCAAACCCGTTCCAGGGTACGATCATCGCCCAGCGTTCTACACAACGAAAGCGGTAGATCCGCTCTTCGATGGTCATCTTGGCCATGATGTCCTCGAACGCATATTCACCGGGATTGTCGACCATACCGTCGATTGTGATGCTCCACGGATCGGTTGTCATCAAGCGGGCATTGCGTGCCGGGTCATCCTTGCCGGTGCCGAATTCATAGAAGTTGTTGTAGCTGGTGATGTCATCCCACGAGGTCGGCTCAAGCGCCTCGGCCAGGGCCGGTTGCACGCCCAGGCCCGACACCGCCAGACCGGCCATGGCTGCGCCGATGACATGGCGCCGGTTGAGGTAAAGATGTTCTGGCGTAACATCACGATCTGTCAGCTTGTTCTTCCAACGATGGGCCATGCGGTGCGCTCCGTTCCAGCCGATGTCTGTTATGGTCTTTGTTAAAGCTAGACATCGCAGGATAGGCCGACAAAACAACCCCGCTCACGAACTCGTGGTCGGTTTGTTAGAATTGGCATGGAAGCAGAACGTTCAGCCACTCGCCCGGATCTTCCCTTCGGAAACACACATCACGCGCAAGCATGCCCTTAACAAATCGTTACGATTTGTTCGAAGTTTTACCCACTTGATGCTATACTCGGGTCACGAGCATTCAAACAAAACAAAAACGTCGATGAAAAACCCATATACCGAGCAACCCCCGAAAGCCTTCTGGCGCTCCGCCGTATCGGATCTGTCGCCGATCGAGATGGACGGCATCTATACCCCAAGGTTCGAGATCACGCCCGAGATGCGCATTTCGGCCGCGGGAAGCTGTTTTGCACAGTATATTGCCCGCCAGTTCCGCCAGCGTGGCTACAACTTCATGGATTTTGAACCGGCCCCGGACATCGTTGATGCCAAGACGGCCGAGGCCTTCAGCTATGGCCAGTATTCTGCCCGCTTCGGCAACATCTATTCCGTGCGCCAGCTGGTGCAGCTTTTTGCGCGGGCTGATGGCCGGTTCGAACCGCTCGACCAGGTCTGGCAGAACGAGGGCCGGTTCCATGACCCGTTCCGCCCGACGATTGAGCCCAACGGTTTCGCGACCGAGGCCGAGTGCCTGATCGACCGGCGCTATCACCTCTCGCAGGTGCGCGGGATGCTGGAACAGACGGACCTTTTTGTGTTTACCTTCGGCCTGACCGAAGCCTGGGAAAACGCACAGGACGGCGCCGTTCTGCCCACCTGCCCCGGCACCCATGCTGGCCAGTTCGATCCCGAGATCTACCGCTTCAAGAATTTCCGCTTTGGGGAGGTGCTGGAAGACGCCAACAGCTTCATCGACTATGCCCGTCAGCAGAACCCCGAGATGCGGTTCCTGTTCACCGTCTCCCCCGTGCCATTGACAGCCACGGCAACGGATCAGCATGTGCTGGCGGCGACGATGTATTCCAAATCCGTGCTGCGCGCTGTGTGTGGTGAGCTGGCCATGGCCCATGATTTCGTGGATTACTATCCGTCCTATGAGCTGGTCGCCTCGCACCCGATGCGGGGGATTTTCTACCGCCCGAACATGCGCAACGTGGCCATTGAAGGCGTGGCGCGGGTGATGGACATCTTCTTCCGCGCCCACGGCACAGACCACGGGGCGAACCCGGCACAGGATGCCCCGGCCCCGCAGCCTGCCTCGCCCAGCCCCAAAGCCGAGATCCTCAAAGATCAGGCTGTTCAGTGTGATGAGGAAATACTGGAGATGTCCCGCTCATGACGCTCTACATCTGCGGCAATTCCCACACCCGCGCCTTGCGTGCCGGCGCCATTCACCTGCAGGAGGAAGAAGGCGCCGAACCCATGGTCGTCTTCCCCCTCGGCACGTCTGACAACGAAGGCGGCGCGTTCAGCCAGATCAGGAAGAACCGGGTTGTGCTGACCAACCAGCGCTTCAGCAGGAAGCTGAAACAGTTTTTTGGGTTTTCCAACTTCGACCCTGCGCAGCGCTGGGGAATTTGCATGGGCACGCACCACGCAGCCCTTTATGGCGATGCGTTCTGGCTGAAGGCCGCGCCGACCTGGATGAACATGGACGGAAAGATCCCGGTGTCGGAGGCGCTTTTCCAGCAGATGCACAGCCAGTCGCAGGTCCATTTCCGGGCTTTTATTGAGCAGCTTCTCGAAACGGGTGTGCGACCCTTCGTGATTTCCGCGCCCTGGCCCTTGCGCATTCACCCGGCCATAGCCGATGTCGGCGTGCCACCCGAGATCGTGAAAGCGATCGACACACGGGCGCGGGTGCTGGGGACGCAGTGGCTGATGGACAGGGGCATCTCCGTCGTCACCCCGCCCCTGGAGACAGCCGACGAAGAGGGATTTCTGCGGCCGGAATTCATGAAAGGCGGCAAGGACCGCTATCACGGCAATCATGCCTATGGGCGACTGATGATGTTGAAAGTGCTGCAGCACGAAGAGCGGACCAGCCAATCGGCTTGAGAGACCGCATTCTTGCAAAGAATGCGAACGAAATCTTTCAAAGATTTCGTTCCCCCCCCGCCCATCACGCCTTCAACGTGACAATCCGGTCATCTTCGCACAGCGCGGACCAGTCCCTATCGTAGAGCGCCGTCAGATGCGCCCGTTCCCCCGCGGTCCAGGGATCGAACCTCTCGTAATCCGCGCTTTGCGGGTACATGTCCTGCACCGTCTTGGCGTGCTCCGCCATCGCCGCCGCGCCCTGGAGTTCTGAAATCAGCACCAGTTCCTCCACCGCGCGGGCAGAGGCAGAGGGGCGGGCGTTGCGCTCTTTCGGTGGTTTCAGCTTAGAGACATCCACCCCCTCACCACACAGGCCCGACAGGATCTGCGGTGTCAGATCGCGGAACTCCTCGAACCGCCAGACATGCAGACGCACGCCGGGGAACACATCCATGAAATCCTCGAAAACCTTGCGCCAATCGGGCAGTGCCGCGAAGACGTTGCGCTTCATCGCCTCGGGCGTGTCCATGACCCCGGTGGTGGTCGTCGTCGCCGCGCGCAGGTACTCAACGTAGGAAGACGCAAAGAAATCCGCGTAGTTGCGCACGGCAAAGAAGGCATCCGTGATCGGCACCGGAATGCGCTTGGCGAAGCATTTGAAGAACATGCGGCGATGCTCATACAGCTTGCCGGTGGTGACGCAATGGGCCGGAAGACCGGGGATGTTTTCGTCCGACAGGATCATGCGCGCAGGCGCCCGCGCGATGGGTTCTCTGAAAAACGCCTCGGTGAAGCCCCGCAGCTCCTCCTCGGAAAACTTCGTGCGGCGGCGGATTTTCAGGTTGCGATAGGCGTCCAGCTGCGACGGGAAAGTGATATGTTTGCGCAGCTTGAGATGCGGCACCATGTAGACGCTTTGCCCCCCAAGCCAGGCGTCATTGTCTTCCAGCAGCCGCTGCAGATAGGTGGTGGCGGTCTTGTGAAACCCGCCATGCAGCATGGCACGGGTTTCACCGGTTTTCGACGGCGCGATGTCAAACCGGATGGGGCGCACGGGCGGTGGGATGTAAAGCCCGGCCCCACCCCGGGGTAAGTTGCGTACAAGGGGTGTGTCAATGTCCTTGGCCGTGACGGAAAGATCGGTGCAAAGCTGCTTTATGGCGTCATCCGAAAGCTGCGCTTCGGCCTCAGCCCGGTGCCAGGCGCGCCCCACGTCCTGCAGGGATTTCAGGCTTTCATCCGCATTCAGCGTGGCCAACAGCGGATCAGACAGGTCAACGGCGCGGGCCATGCTGTCATCGGCCTGCGTGTTGATATCCAGCTTGCGCCAATTCGAGGCAAATGCCTTGCGCTTTTGTTTATCACGAGGCACACCCGCGCGGATCATCAGCGCCTCGGGCGAGGGCACGGCATAGTAATGCAGCCGCGCGTGATCATGCCGGAACCCCTCCGGCGCGGTCCATTGGCCTTCCAGATAGGCCTCTGGCATCGGCTGACCGCCCGCATCGACCCAAGTGACCGGGCCGGTATTGGTGTCGAAATAGGGTCGGTGCGAGGCCACGCGCGTGATGCGATCCAGCCGGAACATCGTCTTGATCCCGCGCGTCACCATGCGCCCGCGATCATCTGGCACCGCGCCCAGCCGGTAGGTTTCGCGCAGTTGGCCCTGCGGGATGCCCCGCTGACCCGACGATCCGAAGGCGCGGCGGCAGATGGAGATCGCGTCCACCTCGCCACAGGCGGCCATCAGATCGGGCAGGGTGCCATCGCCTGCCTTGATCGACAGGAATTCATCAATATGCACGACCAGGCACCAATCCGCCCCGATGCCACGCGCCACGTCTGGTAGGTCGCGCATCGCCTTACGCATCGCGTCGCGCCCTTCCTTGAGGTCCATGGCCACGTGATGCACATGACCAAGCTCCGCCAGTCGGGCCGCCATGGCATCAGTGCCGTCGCGACTGTTGGCGGTGAACAAGATCGCCCCGTCAAAGCCCAAGCTGCGATAATGCGCCACCCATTCCAGCAGGTAGGGGGTTTCGTTCGAAACGGCGGTGACAACGAAGGTGCGCGGCGGCATCACAGGCTCCGGTCTACCGTGGCGTCTGCCATCTCGCGCCGCGCCTGCCGGAAGGCCAGCTTGGTGCGCCGGACCATCGCATCGCGGCCCTTTCCGGCAAAGTAATGCTGCAGCGATCCGCGATACCAGGGCAGGCGGCGGCGTTCGCGGTAAAGCCGATAGAATTGATGTGCTGTCAGGTCGCCAAAAATCGCCTCTGACATCAGCGGTTTGAGCGCGCCGATCTTGCGTAGGAACACGGCCGATTTATGGCTGGAATACCAGCATTTCATCAAGACCGTCGTCTTGGCCGCGCCCGGCCCGGCCATCAGCCGGTCGACATGTTTTTGATCCGGCTCGAAGTAGGGATCATAAAAAACAAACGCCTTCTCCACCTTGCCCATCGCCTCCGCCGCGTCACCCAGGGGCAGCGTCCAGTCCTGCCTGCGCCCGGTGAGATAGCGTTCCTCCCACGGCACAAGGCTTTCATTCAGGGTGGATTGCGGGTTGAAGGCCATGACATGGGCATTGGGGGCCAACTGACCAAAGGTGAGCGCGGCAAAGGCACCCATGGAGGAGCCCGAGAAGATGCAGCGCTCATAGCCCTCGAAAAAGCCACTTTCGGCCATCTGCTGCATCTTCGCGATCAGCGCGGCATCCCGGTACCAATTGGGCAGATGCGCATAGACGCCCAGATGCGATAGCTGGTTGTCGCGGGCAAACTTGTAGGCCCAGGGCAGGCGCGCCGGGCTTCGGTCATTGACGTTGGAAAGGTTGTCGAAGGTCACCATCAGGATCGGGCGGCGCCGTTTGACGAACAGGAGCGGATGATTGGGATCGGATTGCAGAAACCCGGTGGCCGACCCGCAGGGGCCGATCTCATCCATCCACATCGGCTTCTCGATCTGCTCGACTGCCGGTGGTGCGTCTGGGCTGTCCTTGGCGCTCATTTGCGGCGTCCCACCTCTTACGCCCCGGTCACGCTGAATCCGGGCTTAACTTAACCTGCTCACAACCCTTATACTACGGCGCGACCCATCTGGGAATATCCCCAATCCCACGAAGTTCAAGCGCCTCAACACATGAAAACGGGGCGCGCCAACCGCGCCCCGCCCTTGTGTTTCTTCTGGCCGAAAATATCCCGGGGGTCTGCGGGCAGGCCCCCAGCCTTGGCCCTAGTGCACCACCGCGTCCTTCGGCGGCTCTTGGTTGGTACTGCCGACGCGATCCCCGATCAGCAACCCTTCAGCTCCGGCACTCACCGGCACCACGCTGCCATCCAGGATATCACCTGCCAGAAGCGCCTCTGCCAGCGGATCCTGCAATGCCTTCTGGATCACCCGCTTGAGAGGCCTTGCCCCGTAGACCGGATCATAGCCCTCATCGGCCAGCCATTTTCGCGCGCCATCATCCAGATCCAGCGTGATCTTCCGGCTGGCCAACCGCTTGAGCAGCCGTGCCATCTGGATGTCAACGATCCCGTCCATCTGGTTGCGGTTCAGGCGATCAAAGACCACGATTTCATCGAGGCGGTTCAGGAATTCCGGCCGGAAATGCGCCCGGACGGCATCCATCACATCCCGCTTGGCATCCACGGCATCCGACCCGTCGGGCAACTGGCTTAGCGCCTGGGACCCGAGGTTCGAGGTCAGGATGATCAATGTTTGCTTGAAGTCGACTGTTCGGCCCTGACCATCGGTCAGCACGCCATCGTCGAGCACCTGAAGCAGAACGTTGAACACCTCAGGATGCGCCTTCTCGACCTCATCAAACAGAACAACCTGATAGGGCCTGCGCCGCACGGCCTCTGTCAGCACACCGCCTTCATCATAACCGACATAGCCAGGGGGCGCCCCGATCAGGCGGGAAACGGCGTGTTTCTCCATGAATTCCGACATGTCGATGCGGACCATCGCGCTGTCATCGTCAAAGAGGAACTCAGCCACCGCTTTTGTCAGTTCGGTCTTGCCCACGCCTGTCGGCCCCAGGAAAAGGAACGACCCCAGCGGGCGGTTTTCATCATTCAACCCCGCCCGCGCCCGGCGTACAGCATTGGCCACCGCCTTGACGGCCGCATCCTGCCCAATGACGCGCTTGTGCAGCCCGTCTTCCATGCTCAGCAGTTTCTCGCGTTCGCCTTCCAGCATCTTGGCAGTCGGGATACCCGTCCAGCGCTCGACCACCTGGGCAATCTGCTCTGGCCGCACAGCCTCTTCCACCATCATACCAGTTTCTTCATTGGCTTCCGCCTCGATCAGCTGTTTTTCCAGCTCCGGGATGACGCCGTAAGATAGTTCACCCGCTTTGCCGAGATCACCCGTGCGCTTGGCGTTTTCCAACTCGATTCGTGCCCGGTCCAGCTGTTCCTTGATGTCGCGCGCACTGGCCAGCTTGTCCCGCTCGGCCTGCCATTTGGCAGTCATCTGGTCAGAGCGTTCCTGAAGATCGGCCAGTTCCTTTTCCAGCTTTTCCAGACGGTCCTTGCTGGCGGCGTCATCTTCTTTCTTCAGCGCCTCCGCTTCGATCTGCTTTTGCAGAATCTCGCGGTCAAGTGCATCCAGCTCTTCGGGTTTGCTGTCGACTTCCATGCGCAAGCGGCTTGCGGCCTCATCCACGAGGTCGATGGCCTTGTCAGGCAAAAAGCGGTCGGTGATGTAGCGGTTGGAAAGTGTCGCCGCACTGACCAGCGCGCTATCAGAGATGCGCACACCATGGTGAAGCTCATACTTTTCCTTGATGCCCCGCAGGATCGAGATCGTGTCTTCGACCGTCGGCTCATCTACCACAAGCGGCTGGAACCGGCGGGCCAAAGCGGCGTCCTTTTCCACGTGCTTGCGATACTCGTCGAGCGTTGTGGCACCGACACAGTGCAACTCCCCCCGCGCGAGCGCCGGTTTGATCAGATTGGCAGCGTCCATCGCACCATCTGTCTTGCCCGCACCCACAAGCGTGTGCATCTCGTCAATGAATAGAATGATTTCACCGGCGGCAGAGGTGACCTCATTCAGCACGGCCTTGAGGCGTTCCTCGAATTCCCCACGGTATTTTGCACCTGCAATCAGCGCGCCCATGTCGAGTGACAAAAGGCGTTTGTTGTGCAGGCTTTCGGGCACGTCGCCATTGACAATGCGCAGCGCGAGCCCTTCAGCAATCGCGGTTTTACCTACGCCAGGTTCCCCGATCAGAACTGGATTGTTCTTGGTCCGGCGGCTCAGCACCTGCATCGCGCGACGGATTTCGTCGTCACGACCGATGATGGGGTCAATCTTGCCCTCTTGTGCCGCCCGCGTAAGATCATGGGCATATTTTTCGAGCGCTTCATAGGTGTCCTCGGCCGTGGACGTATCAGCCTTGCGGCCCTTGCGGACATCGTTGATGGCAGCGTTGAGCGATTGCGCGGATACCGCGCCCTGACCCAGCGCGTCCTTTGCAGCACTTTTCACGATGGCCAAGGCTGTCAGCAAGCGCTCGGCCGGTACGAAACTGTCACCCGCTTTCTTGGCCAGCTTTGCGGCCTCATCAAGGACTTTGCCGGTCTGGCTGTCCATATAGACCTGTCCGGTGTCGCCAGTGACTTTTGGGATCTTGCCCATCGCCAGATCCAGTGCCTGAACCACGCGGTCCGGCGCGCCGCCAGCGCGCTTGATCAAGGTGCTGGCCTGCCCTTGGTCGTCATCCATCAATGCTTTCAGAATATGTTCGGGCGCCAGTTTCTGGTGGCTTTCCCGCATTGCGATCGTCTGTGCAGCCTGAAGAAAGCCGCGCGAGCGTTCAGTGAACTTCGACAAATCCATGCCGTTTCTCCTTTTTAAAAGCGTTCTCCTGCTGGCGCACCCAGTGTTAGGCATGCGTCGGTTGAGAACCTCATTTTTCAATGTGGGGTATCCCTCTGCCCGCTTCAAGGTCTTGGAAATCTGGGTATTTAAGCGATGAATTGCCGATATGTTGACGAATTTGAGCGGTAAACCGCAACATTTAGCACAAAACTGTGAATCCTTATTGGATTGAGCCCCTTCACCCCCAAGTCTGGGACACGCTGACAAGCCACTTCAAGGGGGATTTCCCATGCGTACAAAAGTGATGAATCTTAGCCAGCCGGTCTACAATCCTGAAGAGGGCGCGTTCGAGGCCATTCTGCGCCTGTTTGATGCAGGTCAGGTGCACACCTATCCGGTCCGGCTGCACGCCGCACCGCATGCGGCGTTTGACCATGTCGCACCCGGTTTGAAGGCCCGGGCCTTGCATGATCACCACATCGCCCAGATCCGGGACCGCAGCCTGCACCGCGCCGCGCTGCATTCTCGTACGGGGTTGGCGCCTGCTGTGAACGCCCGCCAGACCCGGACAGAGCTGGGCCGCATCGGCGCGCAAATCGCGGCCTAAGGCTCCTCGCGCGGTGCGATGACGGGTTGACTGGGCGGGGCTGGATCGCAACAAGGGCGCGGTGATGCCCCAAGGAGAAGGATCCCGCCCATGTCTGATGATCGCCTGATCGTTGCTATTGACCTGCCCAACGCCCTCGACGGGCTGGCCCTGGCCGAGAAGCTGGGCGATGCGGTGTCTTTCTACAAGATCGGGCTGGGAATGCTGACCGGGGGCGGGCTGGCGCTGGCCAATGAGCTGATCCAGGATCATGGCAAGCGCATCTTTCTGGACATGAAACTCTTCGATATCGGTAACACGGTCGAGGCGGCGGTGCGTGGACTGGCACAGTTCGATTTGGATTTCCTGACCGTGCATGGTGATCCCCATGTGGTCAGCGCCGCCAAGGAGGGCGCGGCCGGATCATCCCTGAAAATCCTTGGTGTTACGATCCTGACATCGCTGGACCGCTCTGATCTGGATGCAGGGCTGATCAAACCTGGCGATGTTCCCAACCTGGTCAGCGAACGCGCCGCGCGCGCCTTTGAGGCGGGGGCTGATGGCGTCATTGCCTCCCCCCAGGAAGCCGCGATGATCCGAGCCCTGCCCGAAGCCGAAGGACGCCTGATCGTCACCCCCGGCGTGCGCCCGGCTGGCGCAGCCCTTGGTGACCAGAAGCGGGTCGCGACCCCGTCACAGGCCCTGAAAGATGGGGCCGATCACATCGTGGTCGGCCGCCCGGTTCATGCCGCCCCCGATCCAGCCGCAGCCGCCCGCGCTATCCTTGCGGAAATCGCCTGAGACGTTGCGGGTCTGGGGGTGCTGCCCCGCCATGCCTTGCCCGGTCAGCAGGAGTATTTTCCTCGAAGGTGAAGCAGAGAGAGAAGCTCTGGCTTCTTTCTGGTCTAAAAATACCTATGCGACGGATGGGCCGGGACGCGCGGTAAGTCGGGCGCGCACTCGGGCGCGGAAATGGGGCACAGCTTCCTCCGAGGTGACGTAGTCCCACGGGTTCATGAGGGACCAGCCCTGCCCTTCGTCACCAAATACGATGTCATTCGCGCGCTGGGCTGGCAGATGAGCCATGAAGAACCAGGCGCGCGCGGGTGCTGCATAGAACCACGGATCCTTCAGGGCGCTAGACAACAGGGACAGGCCCAATTCTTCTTGGAGTTCGCGCAGGACGCATGCCTCCGGCGTCTCACCCGGTTCACGCAGCCCGCCGGGTAGGTCGAGGCAATTGGCGTAAGGCAGGCCGGGCAGGTCATCGCGGCGCAGAACCGCAAGTGCATCCCCGAGGAAAAGTATCAGCTTGGCGCCCACGAAATCTGCGCGCGCCACGCGCAACCGCTCTGGTGACAAAATCTGTTGATTCATGCCCGTCACTCCCTCGTTTTGTACCTGGCAATTTGCTATAGCCAAACCCTGCCGAATTGAGAACAATCGCGCCATGCCAGCCCTCTGTCGCTCCTGCCTGACCACGTTTGACGCCGGTGACCGCTGCCCGTCCTGTCGCAGCCCCCGAGTGACCGCGCATGAGGAACTTTTCGACCTGTCCATCGCGCATATGGATTGCGATGCCTTCTATGCCAGCGTGGAAAAGCGCGACAATCCGGAGTTGCGCGATGTGCCGCTGATTATTGGTGGCGGGCGGCGTGGCGTGGTATCTACCGCTTGTTACATCGCTCGCATTCGGGGTGTGCGGTCCGCCATGCCGATGTTCAAAGCACTCGAGCTTTGCCCCGAGGCCGTCGTGCTACGCCCGAGGATGGAGCTTTACGCCCAGGTTTCCCGTCAGATCCGGACGATGATGGAAGAGTTGACCCCGGCGATTGAGCCCCTCTCGCTCGATGAGGCGTTTCTGGACCTGACCGGCACCGAGCGCCTGCACGGTGCGCCACCTGCCGTGGTGCTGGCCGGGTTGATCAAGCGCATGAAAACAGAGCTGGGTCTGACAGGCTCCATTGGGCTTAGCCACAACAAGTTTCTGGCAAAAGTCGCCTCGGATCTCGACAAGCCGCATGGGTTTTCTGTCATCGGCAAGGCGGAGACAGCAGCGTTTTTAAACCCCCGTCCCGTCAGCCTGATCTGGGGTGTTGGCCAAGCCACGCGCGCCTCGCTTGAAGCGGCGGGTATTCGCACCTTCGCGGATCTTCTGCGGTGGGAGCGTCGTGATTTGAACGCGCGATTTGGATCGATGGGAGACCGGCTTTGGCATTTGGCGCGGGGCGAGGACCGGCGGCGTGTTACAGCCCATGAGCCGGTCAAATCCATCTCGAACGAGACAACATTTGGCGAGGATACCGCCAATCTGGACATTCTGGACGGCCATATCTGGCGGATGGCTGAGAAGGTATCGGACCGGGCCAAGGCCAAGGATCTGGCTGGGCGGGTTGTGACGCTGAAGCTCAAGCGCGCTGATCATTCGCTGGTGACACGGCGGCATGCGCTCAGGGATGCGACCCAGATGGCGGATGTGATCTACACAGAGGCGCGGGCGCTGATGGATCAGGTGGATCACGACGCGCCCTATCGGTTGATCGGGGTGGGGCTGTCGCATCTGGTGCCGGAGCGGGAGGCAGATCTGTCCGGCGACCTGCTTGATCCAGGCGCAAGGGTGCGCGGGCAGGCTGAGCGGGCGACGGATGAAATCCGGCGCAGGTTCGGGGAGGATGCGATCATCAAGGGGCGGGCTTTGCGGTGAGGCGAGTTTGCCGTGATGGCAACGCTTTTAAGGTTTTTGTGCACACTCTTTCTGGAATGTACGTGTCGGTCACTCCGCCGCCAGAGATGTCTCAACTGGGCGGCCAATGCGGGTAAGATCCGCGATTACGCCATCCATCAGGTCACGAAAAGCCTGGAATCCCTCGTGGGGGCGAATTCGGCGTTCGTCCATATAAAGCGATCGGTCAATCTCTATCTGGATAGCGTGGTAACCGCTGGAGGGTCGACCATAATGCTGGGTCACGAAAGCCCCTGCAAAGGGCGTGTTGCGTGTGACGGTGAGGCCCGCGCCCAGAAATGCCTTTTCCACCTGGTCCACAATCTGCTCACTTGCGGCTGCACCAAAACGGTCACCCAGCACCACATCGGGTCGGGGAGCGCAGGATTGAGTTACGTTGTCCATCGCTTCATGCGGCATGGAGTGACAATCGATCAGGATCGTACGGCCAAAACGCGCGTGTGCCATATCCAGCTCTGCCCGCAAGGCGCGGTGATAGGGCTGCCAGACCTCTCGAATCCGACGGTCGGCCTCGGCTCTGGGGATCTTACTAGAATAGATCGCCTTGCCATTGGCTACCACGCGCGGCACCACGCCAAGGCCGGAGGCGACACGCGGGTTGTGGCCCGAGCGGCGCACGCCCTGGACCAGTGCCGGGTCCAGTTCTTCATCGCTGCGGTTGAGGTCGACATAGGCGCGCGGCATTAAGGCCGTGACCAGGGGCGCGCCATGCGCAGGTGCGCTGGCAAAAAGGTCATCCACAAAAGCATCTTCAGAACTGCGGATAGTGTGCTTATCCAGCACTGTCTGGCGCAGAAAATCGCGGCTATAGTCCCGTCCGCTGTGGGGCGAGGCAAAGACTACACAGGTGTCTCGCGTAACCGGGTGTTGGATCTGAAAGGTTTCTTGTAACATTAATGCTCCTACCTAGGTGAACATAGTGGGAAATTGACGATCTAAAAGCCCTTGATCCATCTGCCGACTCCTTTTATACCCCCGCCACGCTGGCGCGGTTTTCCGCGCCCCAATTTATTGGGGTTGCAGGATTCGTGGCGGTTTAAAGGGCGATTAGCTCAGCGGTAGAGCACTTCGTTGACATCGAAGGGGTCACTAGTTCGATCCTAGTATCGCCCACCATATACTATGTCGGACAACCGTCCGGCACCCGCAACCCAAGGCGCAGGCTCAATGTTGAGATGGGCCGCGATAAAAGAAGGAGAGGACCATGAAGGTCAAGAACTCGCTTCGTTCGCTCAAGAACCGGCATCGCGATTGCCGCGTGGTGCGCCGCAAAGGCCGCGTCTACGTGATCAATAAGACGCAGCGTCGGTTCAAGGCCCGCCAGGGTTAAGCCGAACGAAATTTCAATTCTGAAAAACCCCCGCGCCCCGCGCGGGGGTTTTTTTTGGCAGTCGAAACCTGGCCCCAGGCTTGGCCCGGGGCCTCGCCGTTCCTTTGCACCACGAGGTCCCGGGTCAAGCCCGGGACGGGTATCGCAGGGGCGCATTTTTTTGAAAAATGTGGACGAAATCTTTCGAAGATTTCGGGTGCGACGGGCGGGTCAGGTCGCTCTACCGGCCTTTCGCGTTCACCTTGACCACGGTTTTCAGAAGCACCTCGATCAGGGCGCGTTGATCGTCGGTGAAGGTCGGCGTGGCAATCTCCGGCGGGTCCCCTGACAGATCGCTCGTGTCGAACAGCACCTCGTCTTCGGGGAAGAACCTTTGCCGTAGCACCTCGTTGCCCTCGGCAAACGTATCCAGAAGCGCGCGGGCCTGATCGTGGTCCATGGCGCGGCCCCGGAACCTTGGGATCTCACCTAGGGGCAGGGAGCGCACGATTCTGCGCGCGTCCAGACCCGGCACGCGCGATACGATCTGCATCAGGTCCAGTATGTCGATGGTGGGCGTCGGGTTGGACATCTCCTCCATCGGTTCCATCCCATCCGCTGCGATATCCAGCCCGAAGACCGACATCAGGTCATGAACCACGTTGCCATGGGGAAACCGGGCCGGTTCGAACCGGCGGAAGATGAACTCCGCCTCGGGCCACGCGGCCAGCCAATTGTCCACCAGCGCCAGGTAATCCCCCGCCCCGGTTCCGAACTTGTTGAGGTGGTTCTGAAAGCCCGGCGCGACCTTGCCGGTCTTCATTTTCTGTTTGTAGCTGCTTTCGAGATACCGATCCTGCCGCCGGAAATAACAGATGATCTTGACGTCGACCGGCTCTGTCAGGGCCAGCGCCTCACGCAGGGCCCCGGCGGTCCCGGGGTGCAGCATTTCCGATGACATCACGAAGACCTGCGCGTCGCTTTTCGCCATCAGCCCGCGGACCTGCCCCCCCACCTTCGCGGCCGTGGCCATGTCACCGCCCCGCAGATAGATCGCCATGTCATTGTAAGCCGTACGGCGACGCCGGACGAGGAAGTCTATGCCATGTGACAGCAGATAGGCCTTCCGATCCCGGGCATATCGCTGAACCGAGGTGGAGCCTGTCTTGGACGTGCCGATATGAAGCCAAAGCTGGCGCATCAGTGTCAGCCCTCTTGCGCCTGTTCGGCCAGGATATCCTGCTTGGAGCGGGTCTTGTGGCCCGGGTGGCTATAGACCATGTCGATGAATTCGCCCCAGTCGGGGCGGGATTTGATTTCGTCGATCTTACCACGGTGCCAGGCCACGCCCTGCGCGTGCAATTCCTTAAGCACCGGATCCGATTTCAGCTTGGCCAGCGCCTCCAGCATACCCGGGACAAAGCGCATCATCGTGTCGTCGCGGTGCTGGTTCGAATTCATCGCGTCGAAGTAATCGCGCCCCTGATCCAGCAGCACATGGTTCGTGCGCCCGCGATCGCGCTTGACCAGAAAGCTGTCACAGCTACGAATGGCATAGTGGTGCATCCGTGCAAACGTGTGTGAAAACCCTGGCCATGTGCGCCAGGTGATGGTCTCTCCATCACACGTCTGCCCGCCTGCGTCGCGCCATGTGACATGAGCGTAAGGTTTGTCGGGATCCGGCGCTTGTTCAGGGATCACTTTGGGCCGATGCACACCCATTCTCTGGAAGGCACCATTGTTGCGAAACAGCGTTTTGATCCCTGCGCCGCGGTAATTGGTGAAGCTGTCCTCAGGCGCTGCGCGAAAGAACTGCTCCATCACGGGCACATCTTCGTAATGCCGCCGGAAACCGTTGCCGAAGAGCTTCCAGCAGATTGAAATCACGTCGGCCGGCCCACTGGCCTTGACGAGATCGGGCAGAGTCGTGCCCGTGCGCAGGTTCAAAAACTCATCGCAATCGCAGCAGATCACCCAATCCGCGTCCTTGAACCGTTCATGGCTCCTGGCCTTTCGCAACGCGTAGCGCTGCGGTGAGGCGGGGGTTCCTTTGCGCCCTACGGGCCGGTTCGTGTTGTCGACATGGCTTGCGATCCCAAGAGCGTCGAGCCGTCGCGCGATGTCATCAGTGCCGTCATCGCAATCATTGGTGTAGATGAGGAAGCTATCGTACCCGATAGCCAGGTTATGGGCGACCCATTCCAGCATGAAGGGCGCTTCATTTTTCATCGTTGTCACAGCCAGGAAAGTCTCGCGTTTTTTGGTCATTTCTGCGCCACCAATCCCAGCTTCAGCGCCATCTCCGGCAGATCTGCTGCCACGTCCGCCCGCGCCATTTTGAGCCGCTGGCGATGCCAGGCCGGGCTTTCCGCGTGCAGTTCCTGCGGCTTTGGCAGACGCATCTTCAGATCCTCAATCGCTGCGCGCAAGGCGGGCATATGGCGCTGAATGCTTATGTTTTCCAAGTGATTGGCATTGAACGGTTTGAAATAGTAGAAATCGATCCGGTTCTGATCGGCACTGTTGGCCGTGCCGCGATAGCGCTTCATTAAGAACGCCTCCGAGCTCTTAATCTTGTAGTGGTTCATCGTCACAATCTCATCTCCATAGCTTCCAGGCACAGATCGCTAGCCTTGAGTTATAAACTGCGCTGGCATCTCTTCGCTCGAGCCATTAACCCATTTCATCGGCACCGTCCCTTCGCGAAAGCGCGAAGCGTGTTTGGGCCGATGCACACCCAGCCGTCGCACACTCTGGGGCCGAAACATGGTCTTGAACCCACTGTAGTTCTTCAGGCGATTGGGCCCGTGCGGCGCGGATCGGATGAACTGGGCGATGATGGGCTCATCTTCGAACTGGGTGACGCCGCCATTGCCAAAGACCCGCTCAAAGCCGATCATCTTGTAATAGCTGATCCACTCCAGCAGATATGGCCCCTTATCCCTGACTGTGCCCACAAGCGTTGCGTTGGGAACGCCGTCCATCTTCGCCTCTCATATTCGCCTATGTGCCTGCCGTCCCGGCAAGCCATGCTCTTTTTCAAAAACTGTAGCAGACAGCCTGTCACACGCCTAGCCCTTAGCAGAAAAGCGGTTGGCATTTCGTGAAGGCCTGTGCGTTTTTCGCCCGACCGCCGCGCGCGTCTTCTTTCTTTTCCCAAATACCCCGGGGGAGGCGGTGAAACCTGAGGTTTCACCGTTGGGGGCAGCGCCCCCAAACCACGACAGAGATCGCACATGTTAAACACTTGGGAACCAGGTTCTGCGATACCTTGCGATAAACCCCTCTTTCAGATACCTTTTGGCAAAAAAAGAGAGACGAGGCAGACGAGATTATGGCGGAACTTCCCCCCGTTGGTGCGCTTTGGATTGGCGGCTCGCTCACCTGGCTTGAACAGGTCTGCCTGAAATCCTTTGTCGATCAGGGCCATCCCACGATCCTTTACACCTATGGGGAGGTCAAAGGCGTGCCTGAGGGTGTTGAGATCCGCGATGGCCGCGAGGTGATCGACACCGACAATTTCATGACCCACGCCCGCACCGGCTCTGTGGCGCTCTTTTCCGATCTCTTCCGCTTCCACATGATCGCGAAAGACCCCGACATCATCTATATCGACACCGATGTCTATTCCGTCCGCCCGATCCCGGCGGATGAGAAATACGTCTTCGGCTACGAGACATGGAGCGAAGAGCGCAGCCGGGGTCAGATCAATGGAGCCATCCTCCGCATGCCGCCCGATTGCCCCACTCTGCAGGGCCTGCTGAAATTCACTGACGAAGAATACCCGATGCCCGACTGGCTGCCCAAGCGGTTCATGGGCGATATCAGAGCGCGGGCCAAGGCGGGTGATCCGATGCATGTCTCCGAGATGCCGTGGGGCGTCTGGGGGCCGCTGGGTTTGACCGCCTTTCTCAACATGACCGGTGAGATCAAACATGCCAGCCCGCTGGCCTATTATTACCCAGTTCATTTCGCCAACCGGCGCATCTTTACTCGCCGGCCCAAACGCACCTGGAACCACACGACCGAGGACACCCGCTGCATCCATATCTGGGCCCCTATCAAGCGGTTGTGCGCACGGCGGCACGATGGTGTCCCGCCCGAAGGCAGCTTCCTGGATTCCCTGATGAAAAAGCACCGCATAGATGCCAGTCTCAGCCCTGTGGCGGATCAGAAAAACCGCTCAGTGGTGCCCTAGATGAACGTCATGCCGCGTATGGGACCACGCCTTTTTTTTACTTTTCCGACCGCGCTCGCGCCACCTCGATCCCCGGGACGGGCAAGCGGCTGGTCGTGTCGTTCACAGGTATCGGCAAGCCCGACACCCGCGAACAGGCCGAGGAGTTCGTGGGCACCAGCCACATGGGCGGGTAGAACCATGTGCTGTTCGTCGCCGACACCCTGCGCAGCTGGTACAACGCCTCCGGCACCTATGAAGAGATCCTGGATTTGGTGGACAGTTACCGACGCCTGCATGGGATCGAGGAAACCGTGATCTTCGGAAACTCCATGGGTGGCTATGGCGCAATCATCTTTGCGGGGCCGCTTGAGGCGAAGCGATGCCTGTCCTTCTCGGCCCAGTATTCTGCCGACCCAATGGTGGTGCCCGAAGAAAAACGCTGGACCGACTACCGTGAGGCGATCCCCCATTTCACCCGCCCGCCGATGCAGGACACCATCAGTGATGACTGCCTGTATTTCGTGGTCCATGGCGGCAGCAACCTCGAGAAACCGCATTGGAGCCGTTTTCCAAGAGGGGGCAATTTCCACCACTACCTTGCCGACAATGTGGGCCATGCGCTGGGCAAGAAGATGAAGGTCAGCGGCATGATCAAACCGATCACCCACTACGCATTGTTGGCCGACAGGTGGCCTTTCGCCGGGCGCTGCGCAAGGTGTTTTCGAATCTGCGCCGGGTTGAAAAGAACTGAAATTCCTATACCTTATAAGGGCAGGGTGGCATGTGCGCGCCCATTGGGTCGGTTAACAGGGTGATGGGATGATCACGGCGCGGGCGCTTTGCGAAGAAAAGGGGGAGCGCCCCGAAGACGTCTTCCTGCGCCAGTATTTCATTTCCCGCACCAAGCCTGAACCCTTCGCCGGCTGGCAACAGGTCGACCTTGCACGCAAATGGTGGGTCACGCATTGCCCCAGGCTGCAACGTCGCTCGATCCGCGACAACACGGGCCAGACGATCGGCTGCATTCTGGGTGTCGCCGTCGAGCGGGCCCGCCGCGTTCTGGGGTCAGACCCCTACGACGTGCCGACATCCCCCGATGAGGCTGATTTCTGGGACCAGATCGAGGCGACAATCCCTTTCCTTGCGGGCAGTTACGTGGCTCTTTTCGTCACGAAGGCCGGGCAAAGGATGTATGTCGATCCGGTGATGAGTCTCCCTGCCGTCAGCCATGCCGGGGATCGGATCATCGCCAGCAGCCCTGTCCTTGCGCTGTCCCAACCGTTGGAGCCCAATCCAAGGATCAACCACCGCAAGATCATGACAGAGGGTGGAAACTACGGGCTGCGCCAGACCTGTGACCGCAACGTGCTGCGCGGTCTGTCGAACCACTATATTGATCTGGAGACGTTCGAGCTGCACCGCCACTGGCCGCGCGAGGAAGATGTTTTCGCGCATCCTGACATGCCGCTGGACAGACTGGCGGCTTTCATGACGCGGCGGTTGGGCAAGACCACCTCGGCCCTGTTGCGCTCCTATGAGTGCCTAATGCCGGTCAGCGGTGGCAATGACAGCCGCACGGTTCTGTTCTCCGCGCGTCGCAGCATGGGCCACGCCAAGCTGTGCTTCACGCATCGCACCAACAAGATCTCGGGCGTGGACTGCTACATCGCGGATCAACTGGCTGCGAAGGTAGGACACAAGCTTCTGATGATCGACGCGATTGGTGCGTCGCGCTCCGGGCGGTTTTCTGCCGAAGAGTTGGACCGCTGGAGGTGGCGGGCCATGATGCGCACGGGTTTTGTGAAGCCTGCCGCCGAGACGGGATTGATTGCGGGTCAACTGACCCCGCCAGCCGATCTTGTTCTGCGGGGCAACATTCTTGATATGGCGCGCGCCAATCAATGGCCTCGTGACTTTAGTTTTTCGATTGAACACGGCATTTCCAAACTGGCCATGGGCGGCAGGCCGAAGCAGGAGAACCTGGCCTATTGGCGGGTCGAATACCAAGGCTGGATGGACACGCTGCCGCGCAACACGAGTGCACGGATCTATGACTTCGCGTTTCTTGAGTTGCTCTTGCCACAAACACTGGGCGGGCGGCTGATCGGGACGGAGCATGCTCATTATGTTCATCCCTTCAACGATCGGCATCTGATCAAGGTGTGCCTGTCTGTCGATCCCGCCATGCGCAAATCGGGCGAATTGAATGTCGCCCTGCATAAGGCAGCGGGGGCACCCGACATGCCGACCACCGGCGACATCAAGCGCAGGCGCCGCATCAGGCGAAAAGTGCTGGACATGTTCGTGGACAGCTGAGGTCGCACCCCAACCGGTCTGTCAGGCCTTTCGCCTCTGCCCCAGTTCCGGTGCGTACCGGACCCGCGCGGCGCTTTCCTGCAACAGCCAACGTGAGACGACATCGCTTTCGGCGTGCCTTTGGGCATCTTGCCGACGCAGCAGGTAATAGCCGGAATTGGTGCGCACATGCTGGTGGCCAAGGGGCCGGACAAGGGAGCCTTCCTTGATATGACGGGCCACTAGGTGGCCCCAGCCCAGCGCGATGCCTAGCCCGTCCACCGCTGCCTGAATGGCCAGCGGATAGGTATTAACGAAGGTGGAATGGCGCACCGCGGCCGGGTCGGCCTCCATTTGCGCAAGCCATGTTTTCCAGTTCAACCATTCGGTGTGATTGCTTGTCACTTCAATCAGAGACTGGTTGAGAAGATCATGGGCGTTGCTCATATCCGGATGGTTCACAACGTAGCCCGGCGCGCAGACCGGAAACACGGTTTCCCCGAACAGAAGCTGCGCGTCATAGCCTGCCCAGTCCCCGTCACCACGCAGGATGGCAAGGTCAAAGGCTTCGGTCAGACATTCTGAATCAAGATCCGACGAAAACAAGCTGATCGTGATGTTATGGTTCGACATTTGGAACTTGCGTAGCCGGGGCATCAGCCAGAGTGATGAGACAGAGTTGGTGGCCGCCATGCGCACTGTCGACCGCTGGCGTTCTTCAAGCATGTTTTCAGAGGCTCGCTCTAGCGTTTTCAGCGCAGGCGCAACCCCACTCAGAAGCTTGCGGCCGTGATCGGTCAACTGAACTGACCGGTGCCCGCGCAGGAAAAGCGCACAGCCAAAATGCTTCTCGAGCAGGCGAATCTTACGACTCACCGCTGTCTCTGAGACGTTGAGTTCCTTGGCCGCTGCCGCGAAGCTTTCAAGTTCGGCGGCCGCTTCAAAGGCCAAAAGATAATCCAGCCTCGGCAAGGCTGCACGATTCTTAAGCATCAAGAAATCCACGGTTTTTAAAGCTGCATGTAAAAGCGTCACACCTATCAGATACTAGGCGTCACTCTGGTGTATGCCAAACTTTTTTATGGGCAAAGCACAATCAAATTATTGTCTGACGTTGTGAAAAGCTGCGTCATACTTTCCGGGCGATACGAAGGAGCGTCGATATTCCTCGGCCATCCAACGCAACCGATAGGGAGAAAACATGAAACTCAAAAATATGGTGTCTCTGGCAGCTTTGAGTGTTGCCATGACGTCTGCCGGTGCAGCTTTTGCAGTGGACGACAGTTCTGATCCGATCATCATTCCGATCCACAACTGGTCTAGTCAGATCGTGATGAGCAATGTTGTCGGCCAGATTTTCGAAACGATGGGCAACAACGTGGAATTCGTCACCACGGACAGCCAGGCCGTCTACGAATCGGTTCGCCTTGGGGACGTGACGTTAGAGCTTGAGGTCTGGGAAGGCGCGTTTGGCGCATCCTTCCGTGAGGCGCTTTCCAAGGGTGGTCTGCATGATGTGGGCGACCACGACGCAGTGACCCGCGAAGACTGGTGGTACCCGATGTGGACAAAAGATGCCTGCCCGGGCCTGCCCAGCTGGGAGGCGCTGAACGATTGTGCGCATCTCTTTGCGACGGCAGAAACCGGGGATAAGGGTCTCTTCCTCGATGGTCCTGTCGACTGGCTCAAGCACGGTAAGGAACGGGCTGAGGCGCTTGGCATTAACTACGTTGTGAAGAACGCGGGCTCGGCAGCGGCACTTTGGGCGCACATTGGTGCGGCAGAGGCCGACAAGACCCCAGTTCTGGTCTTCAACTGGACACCCAATTTTGCCGAGGCCGTCTGGCCAGGTGAGTTTGTCGAATTTCCCGAATGGGAAGACGGCTGCGACACTGACCCCACCAAGGGCCCCAACAAGGAAGCCCTATATGACTGCGGCAACCCTGCCGACGGTTATCTCAAGAAAGCCGCCTGGGATGGAATGAAAGACAAGTGGCCAAACGCCTACGAGGTTCTGACCAAGATCTCTTTCACCAATGCCCAGATCGCTGAAATGGCGCGTCTCGTTGATATCGAAGAGATGGAGCCGGATGAAGCGGCCGAAGTGTGGCTGGAAGAGAATGAAGATGTCTGGAAAGGTTGGATGCCGGAAGGCAGCACCTGATCTGACAGATGTTTGACGGCCCTGCCCGGTGTGTTGACATGCCAGGCAGGGTTAGCTGACATTTTACAAAAAATATGAAACACCTTTGGGGCTATTCTCCGCGCTCTGCGTAAAGAATGCTGGAGATGTTGAGACCGGAGAGACCGCCTTCATGACAAGCAACTCGCCCGTCATTTCCTGCCGCAACGCATGGAAAATCTTCGGCCCGAATCCTAAAGCCTACCTTCGGAAAATTCCGCAGGGCCATAGCTTTGATGACATCCGCGCTGATGGATATATCGCTGGGGTCAAGGATGTCTCTGTCGACGTAAGCAAGGGCGAAATGCTCGTGATCATGGGGCTTTCGGGCTCTGGTAAATCTACGCTGGTACGCTGTTTTTCGCGGCTGCACGACATCACCGGTGGCACGATTGAGGTAGAGGGTCAGGACATCATGGCCCTTAGTGAGAAAGAGCTGATAGAGCTGCGCCGCTCCAAGATGGGCATGGTATTCCAGTCCTTTGGCCTTCTGCCACACCGTACCGTTCTGGAAAACGTGGCCTTCCCGCTGGAAATGCGTGGTCAGGACCGCCACGAACGCCGCAAACGCGCCCTTGAGGTGATCGAGCTGGTGGGATTGGATGGACGCGAGGATTACTTTCCCCGCGAACTCTCGGGTGGGCAGCAACAGCGTGTTGGCATCGCCCGGTCGCTGGCGATTGAGCCCGATATCTGGTTCCTGGATGAACCCTTCTCGGCCCTTGATCCGCTTATCCGGCGCGAGATGCAGGACGAATTTCTGCGTTTGCAGGAAATGCTGGGCAAGACCATTGTCTTTATTACCCACGATTTTGACGAGGCCCTGCGCCTTGCCGACCGTATCGCTATCATGAAGGACGGCGCCATCGAACAATGCGATACACCCGATCAGATCGTGCTAAACCCACAGACGCCTTACGTGAAGAAATTTACGGAAGACATTGAAACCGCCCGCGTGGTCCATGCCTCCGTTCTCGCCACGCCTATGAACGGTACGGCACCTGAAGGCGATCCTGTTTCGGGCGATCTGACCATCCATCAACTCGCTCGTCAGCTGGTCAACGACACGCGCGCGGCGATCCCGGTGTCCGGCAAGGACGGTGCGTTGATCGGGGTGATGGAGCGGCAGAAAGCGCTTGATCTGCTACTGGGGGATGGCTGAGATGGCCGATCTTGCCGCCTCTCATGTCATTCAGCGACAGGGCCAGACACGGGATCCGGTGCTTTGGACGCTGCTGATTTCGGCGCTGGTGCTTTGCGCGGCCAAGCCTATCCTGCCCGATTTCCTGATCCGCCTCCCCGAAGCTTGGATACCACCGCTGGCGCACTGGCTGGACGTGTTCTTTGACGTCATCAAGGGTGACAAGGAGGAGGGCCGTTTTGGCCTGATCTACATCACCCGCTGGTTCGCCGAAGGCCCGCTTGAGTTCATGCTGGGCGTGACCGCGAACCTGCTGGAAGGCAAGCACCGCTGGCCCTTCATCGGCCCGGTTCCGTGGTCATGCGTGGCGGCGGTTGCGGCCGTTGTGGGGTACTATCTCGGTGGCTGGAAACTGTCTTTGCTTGCAGGCGGCACGTTCATCTGGACCGCGCTCTTTGGTCAGTGGGACCTGACGATGCAGACGCTTTCCGTTCTTGCAGTGGCCGCGCCGATGGCGTTTTTCATCGGTCTGGGGCTGGGCATTTTGGCGTGGAAGTGGGCGTGGTTTGATGCCGCGATCAAGCCTGTGTTGGCAATCCTGCAAACCATTCCCTTCTTCACCTATCTGCTGCCAGCCGTGATCTTCTTTAAGGTGGGCCCCACGGCGGGGGCGATTGCGACCACGATCTATGCCATCCCGCCCATGGTTCTGATGACCACACTGGGCCTCAAGAAAGTCTCGCCCGAGATCGTGGAGGCCGGGAACATGTCCGGCTGCACCCGCTGGCAGATGCTGACACGGGTCTACATCCCCTCGGCCCGGACCGAGATCCTGGTGGGTGTGAACCAGGTGATCATGCTGTGCCTCGCCATGGTCGTTCTGACCGCCTTTATCGGGATGCCCGGTCTGGGGGGCAAGCTTTTGGCCATGATGAATAGCTTCAAACTGGGCCGCTCGTTCGAGATTGGCGTTACCATCGTGCTGGTCGCCGTGATGCTTGACCGTCTGTCCAAGGCATGGGTGGCCAAGCTGCCAAAGCATTTTGAGAAGGGCACACCCTGGTATATCCAGCACAAGTTCTCGGTACTGGCAGTGGTCGCATTCCTGTTCTTCCTTGTGCTGGCGCAATATGTCGAATGGTTCAACGAAATCGGCCGCCGCCAATCTTTCAGTCAGGGCCGAGAGCTGGATCGCGCGATCAAGGGCTTCCTTGCCATCGACCTTATAAAGTCGATCACCGAACAGATCCGCTATGTCATGAACGTCTGGATCCTGATCCCCTTTCGCAACGCTTTGCTGTGGATCCCAACCCCGGCCTTTATCCTGCTGATCACCGCCTTCGCATGGGGCGTGGGCGGCAAGAGGCCTGCGATCTATGCAGCCGTGTTCTTCACCATAGTGGCCTTCTCCGGCTGGTGGGACCGGTCGGTTATCACACTATATTCGGTGATCTCTGCCGTCATCATCTCGATGTCCATTGGCATCCCGCTTGGTATCTTTGCCTCGCGGTCCGAGAAATGGTCGAAACGGACGCTGCTGGTTTGCGACACTGCGCAAACCTTCCCAAGCTTTATCTACCTGCTGCCGGCGATCATGCTCTTTGGGGTTTCAGATGTCACCGTGGTTCTTTCCATCGTGATCTTCACCACCGTGCCATTGACCCGCTACACCATCGAGGGGCTGCGCAATGTGCCACCAGAAATGACCGAGGCCGCCGACATGTCAGGTGCCACCAAGCGGCAGAAGCTGCTGACCGTGCAACTGCCGCTTGCCCTGCCGACCATGGCCGTGGGCTTCAACCAAGCGATCATGTTCGCCTTCTTCATGGTCATAATTGCGGCCTTCATCGGAACGCAGGATCTGGGCCAAGAATTGCAACGCACGCTGGCAGGCACCGATCTGGGCAAGAATTTCGTGCTGGGTATGAACGTAGCGCTCATGGCGCTGACCTTCGATCTGGCCATCATCAGCTGGGCAAACCGGCGAAAAAAAGCACTGGGACTGGACTAATGGGTAAATTGGCAGATCACCGCACCGTGGCAA
Organism: Roseovarius sp.; assembly: GCA_963691795.1. Taxonomy (GTDB): domain Bacteria; phylum Pseudomonadota; class Alphaproteobacteria; order Rhodobacterales; family Rhodobacteraceae; genus Roseovarius. Next base: position 320,282 of record OY829373.1, on the reverse strand, counting down.
CCTTTGACAAGGACGGTTTCGAAATCATGGAAATGCCAGGTCTGCCAGGGGAACAGGTCTGGTGGAAGAACGTGTCTTATGACGAAAAGACCGGGCAGGGCAGTTATCTGATGATCATGGCCCCGGGCACCCGTTGCAACCCGCATCGGCATGTGGGACCGGAGGAGTTCTATATTATCGACGGCGATCTTGAAGATTGCGACGGGCACATGTACCGGGCGGGCGATTTTGTATCGCTGTCGGGTGGCTCGGCACATTTTTCCGTATCCCATTCTGGCTGCCGTATCGTGGTGACACATCGCGGCGTGATCGACGATCTGGAACTAAAAGACGTGGAATCGGTGATATGAACGTAACCCCGGTTTTCGAAACTCCGTATGAGCGCGCTGGGGTTATCACCCCCGGCCTGCCCATCCTGCCCAACGGGACAGAGCGCTATCCCGTCCCCGGCGGAGGATCGCGTGCCGTTCCGATCTATCAAGGTGATGAGATTTCCGTACTTGACCGTGAAGGGCTACAACCGGGTGAGTTGGTGTTCTTTGCCCCCGACGGCACGTCCGATGCTGGCATGATAGGGGCAGAGAGTTCTGGCAAACCACACGGGCTGATGGCCGCGCTGCTTGACGGTTCCAGATCGGGCAAACAGGTGGCATATGCCCTTGGAAAGGTCGGTTTCGACCTCGACCTCGCCGAGGCCGTACATGTCTTTTCCGAAGGCTCCCGTCCCGGTGACATGGCCACCTTCCACGCTGACCGCGATGGGATGCTGATCCTCGCCGCCCCCGGTGGTCCGATGCGCCCTGAAGACCAGAATCCGCCAACCGAACTGATCCTTTATATCCGGCGTGCTGATCCGGGGATGGCCAAGGGTGGGCATCACCCCACCGATCCACTTGCTGAACCGCTTGATGATTTAAACATCCTGCCGGGTGAGGCGAAAAGTTATGAGGTCAAGAAAGGCCAGTATATACAGATCCTTGATGTGCAAGGGCGCGAATGCTCAGATTTTCAGGCGTTTTCCTTGCGCGACCTCGACAAGGGGCTGGAGCGCGACATCGACCCCACCACGACCCGCACCCTGATGGGCAGTCTTTATCCAGCGCCCGGCATATTTTCGAAATACTGGACGGTGGATCAACAGCCGCTTGTCGAGATCATACAGGACACCTGCGGGCGGCATGATACGTTTGGGCTGGCGTGTTCGGCCCGGTATTACGAGGATATGGGATATCCCGGTCATGTGAACTGTTCGGACAACATGAACAAGGACTTGGCCCAATACGGCATCCGCCCGCGCGGCGGCTGGCCTGCGATCAACTTCTTCTTCAATACCACGCTCGATGACACCCACGCGCTGGGTATGGATGATCCGTGGTCCCGGCCTGGCGATTACGTGCTGTTGCGCGCGCTCTCCGATCTGATCTGCGTATCCACGGCTTGCCCCTGCGACATTGATCAGGCCAATGGCTGGAACCCTACCGATATTCAGGTCCGCACTTATGCGCAGACCGAAACCTTTAGCCGCTCGGTCGGCTACAGACAGTCAGCGGAGGCTGAATTGGAACCCACCAAGGAAACGGCATTTCACCCCTGTTTCAGCAAACTGACCCGAGATTTCGTGGAGTATAATGGGTATTGGCTACCAAATACTTTCACCAATCACGGCGCCACGGCGGAATACTGGGCCTGTCGCGAGAAAGCGGTGATCATGGATTTGTCGCCCCTGCGCAAATACGAGGTCACTGGCCCCGACGCCGAAGCGCTAATGCAGCATTGCGTGACACGGAATGTAAAGAAATTGGCCATAGGTCAGCTGACCTATACCGCCATCTGCTATGAGCATGGTGGCATGATCGACGATGGCACGCTGTTCAAGCTGGGTGACACCAATTTCCGCTGGATCGGTGGCAATGACACATCCGGTTTATGGATCCGCGAACAGGCTGAGAAGCTGGGCCTGAATGCCTGGGTGCGCAGCTCCACCGACCAGTTGCACAACGTGGCGGTTCAAGGCCCAAAGAGCCGTGATATCCTCAAGGACATCATCTGGACTGCACCCACTCAACCCACCGTAGAAGAGCTAGGCATGTTCCGTTTTGCACCTGCACGCTTGGGCGATTTTGATGGCACCGCGATTGTAATCGGTCGTGCCGGCTATTCAGGTGAGTTGGGGTATGAGATATTCTGCCACCCCAAGGACGCGGCGGAGGTCTTTGAAACCATCTGGGCCGCTGGCGAACCGCACGGCATGGTGCCGCTTGGCCTTGCCGCGCTGGATATGATCCGGATTGAAGCAGGGCTGATCTTTGCAGGGTCCGAGTTTGATGATCAGACCGACCCGTTCGAGGCAGGGATTGGTTTTACTGTGCCGCTAAAGTCGAAAAATGACGACTTTGTTGGACGCGCCGCACTGGAAGAGCGTAAGGCCCATCCCCATCGCAAGCTGGTGGGACTCGACTTGGAAGGCGGTCTGGTGCCCTCTCCGGGCGATTGCCTGCGCATTGGCAAGGCCCAGGTGGGAGAGGTGACAAGCGCAATGAAGTCGCCTGTCCTTGGCAAGACCATTGCGTTAGCGCGGGTGTCGGTGACGCATTCCGAACCTGGCACGGAGATCGAGATTGGCCAGCTTGACGGTCAGCAGAAACGCCTAAAGGCCCGCGTTGTGCCCTATCCGCATTTCGACCCGACCAAAGAACGGGTAAAGGGCAATTACGGCGGCTGATCCTCACAGTGTTGTGACGCGCCGTGCGGTTGCCCGACGTGCAGGAATATCTTCTTGTTGACGGACATCACACGGAGGAAAGCCCAACATGACCATGGCAGCACAGGTACGCAATCTGATCCTATCGGCGGCGGTCGTGGTGGGGTCTGTCCTATCGGCAGCGGCGGATGAAGTGCTCAACACCTATGGCGAGGTGGCGATGGATGGGTTCGACGTGGTGGCCTATTTCACGCAAAGCGCCCCTGCGCTTGGGTCGGCCAAGCACACGGTGGACTATAAAGGCAGCACATGGCGCTTTTCCTCGGCCAAGAATGCAGCGGCTTTTGCAGCGGATCCGGCGGCCTTTGAGCCTCAGTTCAACGGCTGGTGCGCCTATGCTGTCTCCAAGGGCTATGCAGCCGAGGTGGACTTTGTGAAGGGCTGGTCAGTGCTGGACGGCAAGCTCTACCTGAACTGGAGCGAACAAGTGAGCCGGACGTTCGTGTCACAGTTCGATCGGCGTGGGCCGAATGCGCAGTCGCGTTGGCCGAGTGTTCATGAGGGTTTAAAAGACGGCTCTATTCAACCTTCCCGCCATGCTGCAACGGGCGTGCCAATAACGCATCCTCAGACGTTGGACTGAGACGCAGCGGCAGACGCGTTCTTTCTAGAAGTATGACCCATAATCTTTGCAAGATTTACCACCTGCCCCCAGACGCCTGTTCCGGGCATAAGTGAGTGGACCTTGCGTCTCAAACCGTGAGATCCCGGGTGAAGCACGGGGTACGGCATGCATCGTAAATTTCGCATACGCGGCATCAGGCCGGTGATTTTGCTGCAATTGCAAAGTTATAAAATTACAAAATAGGTTGTTTTGAGGTTGCATTGTTGCGTATCGAATTATATTCGACACGTAACACTTGATTCTGCATCGCGGCAATTTCATCCGAAGGAGACGGACATGGCCCTGGACACGAACATTGGCATCGCCCCCTACGACGCACCTGAAAAGGACCTGTACGAGGTGGGTGAAATGCCGCCTCTGGGTCATGTTCCCAAACAAATGTATGCTTGGGCCATCCGCCGCGAGCGTCATGGTAAACCCGATGAAAGCTTCAAGGTCGAAGTGGTCGACACATGGGAGATCGACAGCAACGAGGTTCTGGTCCTCGTCATGGCCGCGGGCGTGAACTACAACGGCGTCTGGGCCGGCCTGGGTGAACCGATCAGCCCCTTTGACGTGCATGGTCAGGACTACCATATCGCGGGCTCGGACGCGTCGGGCATCGTGTGGAAAGTCGGCTCTGCGGTTAAGAACTGGAAGGTAGGGGATGAGGTTGTCATCCACTGCAATCAGGATGATGGGAACGATGAAGACTGCAACGGCGGCGATCCAATGATGTCCCCAACGCAGCGGATCTGGGGTTACGAGACTGGCGACGGCTCGTTCTCGCAGTTCACCAAGGTGCAGGCGCAGCAGCTGATGCCCCGCCCAAAGCACCTGACCTGGGAAGAAAGCGCGTGCTACACTCTGACACTGGCCACCGCCTACCGAATGCTTTTTGGCCACGCACCGCATGAACTCAAGCCCGGTCAGAACGTTCTGGTCTGGGGCGCTTCGGGCGGCCTCGGCTCTTATGCGATCCAGCTGGCCAACACGGTTGGTGCAAACGCAATTGGCGTGATCTCGGACGAGGACAAGCGCGACTTCGTTATGTCGATGGGCGCCAAGGGTGTTATCAACCGCAAGGACTTCAAGTGTTGGGGTCAATTGCCAACGGTCAACAGCCCTGAATATAATGAATGGCTGAAAGAGGCCCGCAAGTTTGGCAAGGCGATCTGGGAGATCACCGGCAAGGGCGTCAATGTCGACATGGTGTTCGAACATCCCGGCGAAAGCACCTTCCCGGTGTCGTCTCTGGTCTGCAAGAAAGGCGGCATGGTCGTAATCTGTGCGGGTACCACCGGCTTCAACTGTACATTTGACGTCCGTTATATGTGGATGCACCAGAAGCGCCTGCAGGGCAGCCACTTTGCCCATCTCAAGCAGGCCTCGGCTGCTAACCGCCTGATGGTGGAGCGCCGCCTTGACCCTTGCATGTCCGAGGTCTTCCCCTGGGATGACATCCCCGAAGCGCATATGAAAATGCTCCGCAATGAGCATAAGCCCGGCAACATGTCCGTGCTGGTCCAGGCGCCAAAGCCGGGCCTTCGTACCGTGGAAGAGGTGCTGGACGCCCGCCAGTAAGCGCGCGTTGGTGCTTCGCCACTGCCAAGAGTAAGATAAGGGCATAGGCTGGGGGTTGCCCCCAGCCGTTCACTTAAAGTGTGCCTCGGGGTCGATCCTGGGAGCACTATCTCGGTTGAATATTAGACTAGCCACAAGATATGGTAGCTTCGGCTAGAAACTGTTAAAGTTAGTTGCGCTCTAGGCTCAGAAAACACCGTAGAAACTAGCCTCGGAAAGTTCTGTCGCAAGAATGGTTCAAAGGACACATTGCGGTCATTCGTTGCATCGAGCGCCAACGTCGGCAATGCGGGACGAAGCAGACATCTATACAAGGTCTGCAATTACGACGCTCGGCTCTTCTGGTAGAGCTCGTCTAGGAACGGAGCCTTGGCGTCCAGATATTCCGCAATGCCCGTTCTATTCTCTCTTTCGAGGCGCAATTTGAGCTCTGCGTATGCCTGACAGTCATGAGGGTTTGCTCGCAAGTGGTCACGTATTCCGAGCATCCGAATTATCTGTGAGTGCCCCGCTACGCAGATGTGAAGTTTGTGGGTTCGGACCCCACCTCTGTCGCGTTTGAAAAAGTGATGGCCTTCCATCAAGTCACCGCCACGCCTGTAATGCAAGCGAAGCAGCTCCTCCTGCCAACGATCCAACGGACTAGGATCAGAAACCACTACCAGCATGTCGATTTCAGGTTTCGCAGCAAGACCTTCGACCGCCGTGCTTCCGACGTGGTGCATCTCGACACACACGTCACCGAAGATAGGCCGCAGCCGTTTCGCCTCAGCTTCATAGAGCCGGGGCCATTTATCGTCGTAGTCGGTGATTGAACTTGTCAGCGGCATTTCACTACCATACAGCGCACCCGCCCCTTGGTGAAAGCGGCCCTTCGCTGCTGTGCCAAATGCAGTAGGTCTGGGGCTCGGACCGGTTATTCGCTGCACTCAGCATCAACGGCCGTTCTGCGGACTAAGCCGCCGGTCGCCGTGACTGTTTTCCCGTCAAGCCTTCACAAGTTGCGTTGCGGCAAGCGTTGACCTGCAAATCCCCACAAGCCTCTGGAAAACTAAGGTTTTTTGGAGAGATACTATATGTTGATTTTGCTGGCTTGCTGTTCATTGTCGTCTGCCGAAAATATCTCCGGCACACGAACCAAACCAGGCAGGATGCTAACATACTGCCCGGTTTGAATAAAACATCAAGTGTTCACCTAAAGTTCGCAAATTGGCACACTTTAAGTGAACGGCTGGGGGGTTGCCCCGGCCTTTTGCTTTTGCGCACGGTTGTAACACATCCAACACTTGCGTGAGACGGATTGAGGTCTGTGCGGGCATTGCCATATCTTGATTACTCAAGACACAGATATGCCATTCTATGACCAACGCCCTGAACACAGCTTTTCGTGCCATACCCGCCTGGATGATCTACCTGGCCGGTTTTGGCTATGCGGGCTGGATGTTCTGGCGGGGTATAAATGGTGATCTGGGGCCCAATCCGATTGAGGCGTTGGAGCATGCCTACGGCGATGCTGCTCTTTATATGCTGATTGCGGGGCTTGCGGTGACCCCGCTGCGCAACATTGTACGTCTAAACCTGATGGCGTTTAGACGCGCCATCGGGGTGACCTGTTTTTTCTTCCTGCTGGCGCATCTTTCGGTCTGGGCCATTCTGGATGTGCAGGCGATCGACAGGATCTGGGCCGATATCTTGAAGCGCCCCTATATAACTGTCGGCATGGCGGGGTTTGTGCTGCTGCTGCCGCTGGCCATCACGTCGAACAACCTGTCGGTTCGCAAGCTTGGTACGGCGTGGCGCAGGCTACATCTTCTGGTCTATCCCGCCGCCATTCTTGGGGCCTTTCATTATGTAATGTTGGCCAAGGGCTGGCAGATGAAGCCGCTGGTCCTGTTGGGGATCGTCGTGGTGCTGGTTGCGCTGCGCCTTCCAGGATTGTCCCGCATCGGGCGCGGCGGGGCGGGGCGTGTTGCGCGGTCCTGATCGGCGGGTCCTTTTGTCAGGTTGTTCCACCTGCCCCGGGTTGACCCACGAGGCAGGACTGGCTCTGCCCGCGTCAGGGGCTCTTTGAAAAGTACCCGTCACAAAACCGTATGCCCTTAATCAAATGACAGTTTGTCGATTCCTAGGTAGACATTCGTTGCATCACAGATGTTGATCGCCACAGGATGCCCCCGGATTTCGCGGCCGGCCGTGCTGCGCCAGCCCACAGTAAATGTCTGCTGACAGGTGACTGCGCCCGGTTGGAACTGTGCCACAGCCCCTTCGCCGACGGTCAGGGTTTCCGCGGTTAGCCAGTTGGTCGTCCAGCCGTGGCCCTCATTTGTATAGAAGCCCACGATCTCATGGCCGACGGTGACATTATATATATTAAAGTAGCCCTTTGCCCCAGTGCCCTGCGCCAGGGTAGGGGATGTGGCGATAAAGGTGGCGCAAAGGGCCAATGCTCTGATCAAAACCGTCATGAAGCTCACCATGTATATAAAGAGAGAGGAATCATCGTCCAGGGATGGGGCCCGAGACAAGAAGAATCCCCCTTGGGACGTGATTCCTGATGACGAACAGAGTTTTTTACCCTGAATTCCCACCGATTCCGGTGAATCCCTCGAATCCAACTGGAGAATCGAGCATTGATTCACGCAATCACCGGGAATCGAGGCCGGCAAACCCCGCTATTTTGTCCCCAGATCAGCCTGAGTCCCCCGGATTCCCGGAAATTCCGCTGAAACATGCGCAAAAATGTTGCGCTGCAGAATGTCTGTCAGCAATTTTTACCCACTAACGGGTGAAAAACATTGAAAAACCGGGAAATCGGAAAAAAAATGCAGTTTCTCGAAAAAAGGGGTTGCGGGTACCAGCCGCAAACCGTAGAACCCGCTTCACCGAAGGGGCGGCGACGCTCCAACGGGGCGCCAAACGGGCCACACGGCAACGAGACGCAAACAATAACGAGAGATTTTTGAGGCGGGGCGCGCCAGAAAGTAAAGGGCGCATCCAGTCGATATTGTCTCTCACGCTCTTTGACATTGATGAATTCTGAAGAGATATGCGGGCGGTTTGGTCCTAGACGACGAGACATCTTTGCATATCAACTACCTAGGAATTCTGGTTCGCCAGGTTCCGATGATGGATAGTCAGCTTCACTGTTTGTCGGATCTTTTAGATCTGCAAACAGAAGACGGTTCCTGATCTTAGCCGGTCAGGAAACGATGTGCAGAGGTCGAACGTCAAGGTTAAGCGAGTAATCGCTTTTCAACTTGAGAGTTTGATTCTGGCTCAGAACGAACGCTGGCGGCAGGCCTAACACATGCAAGTCGAGCGCACCTTCGGGTGAGCGGCGGACGGGTTAGTAACGCGTGGGAACGTGCCCAGATCTAAGGAATAGCCACTGGAAACGGTGAGTAATACCTTATACGCCCTTCGGGGGAAAGATTTATCGGATTTGGATCGGCCCGCGTTAGATTAGGTAGTTGGTGGGGTAATGGCCTACCAAGCCTACGATCTATAGCTGGTTTTAGAGGATGATCAGCAACACTGGGACTGAGACACGGCCCAGACTCCTACGGGAGGCAGCAGTGGGGAATCTTAGACAATGGGGGAAACCCTGATCTAGCCATGCCGCGTGAGTGACGAAGGCCCTAGGGTCGTAAAGCTCTTTCGCCAGGGATGATAATGACAGTACCTGGTAAAGAAACCCCGGCTAACTCCGTGCCAGCAGCCGCGGTAATACGGAGGGGGTTAGCGTTGTTCGGAATTACTGGGCGTAAAGCGCGCGTAGGCGGATTGGAAAGTTGGGGGTGAAATCCCAGGGCTCAACCCTGGAACTGCCTCCAAAACTATCAGTCTAGAGTTCGAGAGAGGTGAGTGGAACTCCGAGTGTAGAGGTGAAATTCGTAGATATTCGGAAGAACACCAGTGGCGAAGGCGGCTCACTGGCTCGATACTGACGCTGAGGTGCGAAAGTGTGGGGAGCAAACAGGATTAGATACCCTGGTAGTCCACACCGTAAACGATGAATGCCAGTCGTCGGGTAGTATACTATTCGGTGACACACCTAACGGATTAAGCATTCCGCCTGGGGAGTACGGTCGCAAGATTAAAACTCAAAGAAATTGACGGGGGCCCGCACAAGCGGTGGAGCATGTGGTTTAATTCGAAGCAACGCGCAGAACCTTACCAACCCTTGACATCCTGATCGCGGTTACCGGAGACGGTTTCCTTCAGTTCGGCTGGATCAGTGACAGGTGCTGCATGGCTGTCGTCAGCTCGTGTCGTGAGATGTTCGGTTAAGTCCGGCAACGAGCGCAACCCACGTCCCTAGTTGCCAGCAGTTCGGCTGGGCACTCTATGGAAACTGCCCGTGATAAGCGGGAGGAAGGTGTGGATGACGTCAAGTCCTCATGGCCCTTACGGGTTGGGCTACACACGTGCTACAATGGTGCTCACAGTGGGTTAATCCCCAAAAGGCATCTCAGTTCGGATTGTCGTCTGCAACTCGACGGCATGAAGTCGGAATCGCTAGTAATCGCGTAACAGCATGACGCGGTGAATACGTTCCCGGGCCTTGTACACACCGCCCGTCACACCATGGGAGTTGGGTTTACCCGAAGGCCGTGCGCCAACCTTTCGAGGGGGCAGCGGACCACGGTGAGCTCAGCGACTGGGGTGAAGTCGTAACAAGGTAGCCGTAGGGGAACCTGCGGCTGGATCACCTCCTTTCTAAGGATGTTTCTAGCAATGATGTTCGCATCATTCGTGAAACACTTAGCAAGATCGGTCAGTCAGACCGGTCACATACTCAGCGGTCCAGGCCGTCCTCATATCTCTTCAGTTCAGACGGGTTACCGCCCGTTATCTGGGTCGGTAGCTCAGGTGGTTAGAGCGCACGCCTGATAAGCGTGAGGTCGGAGGTTCAAGTCCTCCTCGACCCACCATCACCTCTTTGAGAGGAAAGTGGGGGCCTTAGCTCAGCTGGGAGAGCGCCTGATTTGCATTCAGGAGGTCAGCGGTTCGATCCCGCTAGGCTCCACCATTACTCGATTTGACCGTTAAGCAGTTCGTACTGTTTTACCGTCCAATCGGACGACACATTGACATCGTTTAGAGAGATACAATGTCGCTTCGGAAGCAATTCTGAAGTGACGATCAACACTGTTTGGTCCCTATAAGTAAGTAGGGATCTCAGCATGGTGCCGATCCTTAGGGAAAGGCGAGCAACGGACGCGGTCCTTCCAAACCGCCCCGATGTATGCCGGCTGAAACGAACAGCGTTGTCCAAGTCAAGTACACTAACCTAGGTTCTTACCTTCGCGGGTAGGAACCTTAGTCTTTGCCGACCGACATCGGCAAAGACGGGAAAGTATGACTTTTGGTTCAGAATAAGGGCGCCGATGCATGCCAGCTACGGCGCCGCGCAAAACGCAAGTCTTGCTTTTTCTGGATCAAATCAAGCGCGAGAAGGGCGTTTGGTGGATGCCTTGGCAGTAAGAGGCGATGAAGGACGTGATACTCTGCGATAAGCCAGGGGGAGCTGAGAATAGGCTTCGATCCCTGGATTTCCGAATGGGGCAACCCACTTGAATGTTTCATATTATGTCTCACCGGCAACGGTAAGACGCTAATATGTTGCATAAACAAGTACTTATTACCTGAATACATAGGGTTTTAAGAGCTAACCCGGAGAACTGAAACATCTAAGTACCCGGAGGAAAGGAAATCAACAGATACTCCCCTAGTAGCGGCGAGCGAACGGGGACCAGCCGAGCAATGAGAGTGACTGGAACATGCTGGGAAGCATGGCCATAGTGGGTGACAGCCCCGTACAGGAAGCTCAATTTGACGTATTAAGTAGGGCGGGACACGTGAAATCCTGTCTGAACATCGGAGGACCACCTTCGAAGGCTAAGTACTCCTTACTGACCGATAGCGAACCAGTACCGTGAGGGAAAGGTGAAAAGCACCCCGACGAGGGGAGTGAAACAGTACCTGAAACCGAACGCCTACAATCAGTCGGAGCTTGACTGGACTCTAATGACAATCTGTTTCACAAGGTGTATGCAGACGCGTAACCTTGAGGGAGCAGGCAAGTGTCAGGAATTCTTACCGTATCGGATGGTACATTCGGTGTCATCGGCCTTGTTTTGGGTCTGATTGACATGACGATAAACCACTGTCCAAACGAAGGATGCCTGGCGGTGAACCACGTGGACTCGTACAATACGCTCTCGATCGGAGAAACGTATTTTAACGAGATGCACCAGGGCGAAGAAATTTACTTTCGCCGGGACACGGGGACAGCTTTTGGACCGTTTCAAAACATCTGGGGCCTGTCCGCGTCGAACGACGGTGAGTTTTGGATAGGGGCAGGACAATCCTGGACCTACCAGTTCTTCCAAGAACGCGCATTCGTGCAGATGCACGCAATGACCGGTCTTCACGAAAATGGAGATGGACAGGATATTGGCGAACCCATCATGTTCCGTACGGGCATTGAACTGGGCTACCAATCGAAAATGGGTGCTCGTTTTGGGCTCGGATTTGACCATCGGTCACATCTCGGGATCCATGGCAGTAACCCAGGTTTGGAAACCATCCATTTCCGAGTGTCTATTCCAACCAAATGACACCCAAAGATTGTTATTAGTGTCCAGTCTTGTGACGGCGTACCTTTTGTATAATGGGTCATCGACTTAGTGTATCTAGCAAGCTTAAGCCGATAGGTGTAGGCGCAGCGAAAGCGAGTCTTAATAGGGCGACTGAGTTAGATGCATTAGACCCGAAACCGAGTGATCTAGCCATGGCCAGGTTGAAGGTAAGGTAACACTTACTGGAGGACCGAACCCACTGATGTTGAAAAATCACGGGATGAGCTGTGGCTAGGGGTGAAAGGCCAATCAAACTCGGAGATAGCTGGTTCTCTGCGAAATCTATTTAGGTAGAGCGTCATCCGAATACCCTCGGGGGTAGAGCACTGGATGGGTAATGGGGCCCCACAGGCTTACTGATCCTAACCAAACTCCGAATACCGAGGAGTACTAGATGGCAGACACACTGCGGATGCTAACGTCCGTAGTGGAGAGGGAAACAACCCTGACCTCCGGCTAAGGCCCCTAATTCATGGCTAAGTGGGAAAGCAGGTGAGACGTCCAAAACAACCAGGAGGTTGGCTTAGAAGCAGCCATCCTTTAAAGATAGCGTAACAGCTCACTGGTCTAAATAAGATGTCTTGCGGCGAAGATGTAACGGGGCTCAAGCCATGAGCCGAAGCCGAGGAGTGCGTATGCACTGGTAGCAGAGCGTAGTGTGACATAGTCTCATTCCTCCTTAGTTCCGCTTGCGGAACATTGGAGGAGAGAGGCTTTCGATGAAGCCGGGGCGTGAGCCATCCGGTGGAGAGATCACTAGTGAGAATGATGACATGAGTAGCGACAAAGAGTGTGAGAGACACTCTCGCCGAAAGTCCAAGGGTTCCTGCTTAAAGCTAATCTGAGCAGGGTAAGCCGACCCCTAAGGCGAGGCCGAAAGGCGTAGTCGATGGGAACCAGGTTAATATTCCTGGGCCAGATGGAAGTGACGGATTGTGAAGGTTGTTCACCCTTATTGGATTGGGTGGGCCGCTAATCAGTCCCTGGAAATAGCTCCATCATCAGATCGTACCCTAAACCAACACAGGTGGACTGGTAGAGCATACCAAGGCGCTTGAGAGAACGATGTTGAAGGAACTCGGCAAAATACCTCCGTAAGTTCGCGAGAAGGAGGCCCAGTTTCAACGCAAGTTTTGGCTGGGGGCACAAACCAGGGGGTGGCGACTGTTTACTAAAAACACAGGGCTCTGCGAAGTCGCAAGACGACGTATAGGGTCTGACGCCTGCCCGGTGCCTGAAGGTTAAAAGGAGGGGTGAGAGCTCTGAATTGAAGCCCAGGTAAACGGCGGCCGTAACTATAACGGTCCTAAGGTAGCGAAATTCCTTGTCGGGTAAGTTCCGACCTGCACGAATGGCGTAACGACTTCCCCGCTGTCTCCAACATCGACTCAGCGAAATTGAATTGCCTGTCAAGATGCAGGCTTCCCGCGGTTAGACGGAAAGACCCCGTGCACCTTTACTACAGCTTCGCATTGGCATCAGGCACAGCATGTGCAGGATAGTTGGTAGGCTTTGAAGCAGGAACGCCAGTTTCTGTGGAGCCATCCTTGAGATACCAACCTTGTTCTGCTTGATGTCTAACCGCGGTCCGTTATCCGGATCCGGGACCCTGCGTGGTGGGTAGTTTGACTGGGGCGGTCGCCTCCTAAAGAGTAACGGAGGCGCGCGAAGGTTGGCTCAGAGCGGTCGGAAATCGCTCGTTGAGTGCAATGGCAGAAGCCAGCCTGACTGCGAGACTGACAAGTCGAGCAGAGTCGAAAGACGGCCATAGTGATCCGGTGGTCCCGAGTGGAAGGGCCATCGCTCAACGGATAAAAGGTACGCCGGGGATAACAGGCTGATACTGCCCAAGAGTCCATATCGACGGCAGTGTTTGGCACCTCGATGTCGGCTCATCTCATCCTGGGGCTGGAGCAGGTCCCAAGGGTACGGCTGTTCGCCGTTTAAAGAGGTACGTGAGCTGGGTTTAGAACGTCGTGAGACAGTTCGGTCCCTATCTGCCGTGGGTGTAGGATACTTGAGAGGAGTTGCCCCTAGTACGAGAGGACCGGGGTGAACGATCCACTGGTGGACCTGTTGTTGCGCCAGCAGCAGTGCAGGGTAGCTATGATCGGACAGGATAACCGCTGAAGGCATCTAAGCGGGAAGCCCCCCTCAAAACAAGGTATCCCTGAGGACCGAGGTAGACCACCTCGTCGATAGGCCGGAGATGTACGTGCAGCAATGCATTCAGTTGACCGGTACTAATTGTCCGATAGGCTTGATTTGATCCAGTAATAGCCAGACTATTATGGGTCCAGAAGCATACACCGAGGGTGTACTGGCTTGGACGCCAGGAAGAACAAAGGTTTTTCTTGGTTTGGTGGTCATAGCAAGAGCAAAACACCCGGTCCCATCCCGAACCCGGCCGTTAAGTGCCTTCGCGCCGATGGTACTGCGTCTTAAGGCGTGGGAGAGTAGGTCACTGCCAAACCTAGTAAAACCTTTGTGTGTCTCTCAAACGATGAACACGGCTCCCGTCTGACATACAGGCCAACCCTGCGCGCTATGGCTTTACTGCACCCAATGCTGCCACGGTTCCAGCCTGTCCCGCATCTGCCCTCAATTGCCTTCAGGGTATAAATGCCTCAGCCGATAGCAATCAGCGTGTTTTTGCGGATGGTGTCCATCCAAGCGCCGCCGCTCATGCCCTGTTTGGCCAAGCTGCATTTGCCGGTCTTCAGGCGGGCACGCAGGCCGGTGCTATTCCAGTTGCCACACTCACTGCTTTGCGGCAGCAAAGTATCTCAATCGACAATCGTCTGAACCCAACAGTGATGTTCACCACGGATGAAGATGGCAACCGCCGCCGCCGCGCAGTGGGCGAGATTGATGTTTTTGGCAGCCTTGAATTTGGTTTCTACGAAAGCGATGCGCAACAGGTTACCCCGGGGCTCGAGGGCCGCACACAGGTGGCGCGCGTAGGATTTGACGTGCCGGTGTCGGATAACGCAACCGTTGGCCTTGGCATCAGCTTGGACCGTGGCAATGTTGAGTTCGACGGAAACCGAGGCGGATTTGACTCTGCTCTTGCGGTTGGTGCCGTGTTTGGTCAGGTAGCCCTGACAGACAAGTTCTACGTAAACGGTGCAATCGGCGGTGGACTGATCGACGTCTACGATATCACACGATCTTTCACCCTTGGCCCATCGCAAGAGGTGTATAACACCAGCACCGATGGCGATTACCAGTTTGCTAAAATTGGCGCAGGGTATTTTGCGTCAATGTCTCCGTCAGTTTTGATCAATCCGTACGCCAGCTTCACGTATGAGAAGGTCTCAATCGATGGGTACAGTGAACCATTGTCCGCAGCGAGCCTGTCTTTTGGTGATATGGATTATGATGCGAACCGCCTTACTGTCGGCGTGTCCACAACCATTACACCCGCGTCTCTTCCAGATTGGCTCTTCAATGTTCGTGGATCGATTGAGCACGATCTCAAGGATGACGATCTAACTGTTTCATTGGGTCCAGATCCTGTGACCTTGGGCACCGTGTCTGCGCCACGGCCGGATCGCACCTACGGTTACCTGTCTGGATCTGTTCTGCGCGATCTAGGCAATGGCTCGTTCTTCAGTTTGAACCTCTCCAGCTCCATTGGTCAAAGTGGGACAACAGGCTTCGTGGCGGGTGCGTCTTACAAAAAGACGTTCTGATCCCAGTTGATAGTCCTTAAAACTTAGCCAGCCCGGCGATCTTGGATCGCCGGGCATTTATTATATTTTGGGGTGGGTTAGCATCACAATCTACTGAAATGTAAAGCGCGAATACTTTACGAAAATCTGTGAGATAGCAGAATGCGAAAACCTCGCCGATACTCATGATCTTGGTAGAAAATGCCTAGAAGTGCTGTGCTGGGCCCGACCGGATTACAAGGGCAACAGGGATCTTTAGATTTCGTCCTTTAAACCTATCCGTATCGCCTGTTGACCAAATCTTCCATCGGCTCAATCAGGATTTCTGTCTTATGAAAAGTGCAGTTCCCCGCATGGCGTCCTTCGAAAAGACAGGCGATATTCGTCATATTATCTTTTTATTCGAAACCTAGGGAAGTTGCCGTGGAAAACGGGTCTTAACTGATCTAAATAGCTGATTATAAATATTAAAAATGCGGCGCCATACCAAGGGGCCGGCGCCGCCAAGCCGCTTTATTCTGATACGATCTCACCTGGTAAGGAGTTGACTGTCATAGTCTCGTCAGGCTGAAAATGTATCACCGATCGTATCGACTGACCTGCTTTCAAAAGGTCAAAGGCCGTGTTGATTTGGTTATGGTTCATGTGATGCGTGATGTACGGGTCCACGCTGAAATCCCCGCGCATCCATTCATCGACCATGCCAGGCAGTTCACTCCGACCGAGAACACCGCCGAACGCTGTTCCTCGCCAGACCCTACCCGTGACCAGCTGGAATGGCCGCGTCGAAATTTCTTGCCCCGCCCCGGCGACACCAATCACGGTGCATTCTCCCCATCCCTTATGGCAGGCTTCCAAGGCAGCCCGCATCAAGTCAACGTTGCCCACAGCCTCGAACGTGTAGTCGAGGCCCCCATTTGTCATCTCGACCAGAACTTCTTGAATAGGTGCGTCGTAATCCTTGGGGTTCAAACACTCAGTCGCGCCAAGTGCCTTTGCCAAGAGGAACTTTGACGGGTTAATATCTATCCCGATGATCCGGGATGCACCGTTCATTACGGCTCCTTGGATCACGGCCATTCCGACCGCACCCAACCCAAAGACGGCAACGGTTGCGCCCGCTTCAACCTTGGCTGTGTTGCGCACGGCGCCCATTCCTGTCGGAACAGCGCATCCCATGACTGAAGCTTTAGATAAAGGCGCCTCTTTGGCGATTTTGGCCACGGAAATTTCGGGCAGCACAGTGTATTCGCTGAACGTACTGGTGCCCATATAGTGCAGTATCTGTTTTCCCTTATAGGAAAACCGTGACGTACCATCTGGCATAAGGCCAGCACCTTGTGTTTGACGGATGGTTTGGCACAGGTTGGTCTTTCCCGATTTGATATAGGGACATTCGGGGTCTTCAGGCACGTAAAGTGGGATCACATGATCACCGGGTTTGACAGAGGTCACGCCCGCGCCCACCTCTTCCACAACGCCGCACCCTTCGTGCCCCAGGATACACGGAAACAGCCCCTCAGGATCTTCGCCAGACAAGGTAAAGACATCTGTGTGGCAGAGGCTGGTGGTCACAATCCTGACCAGGACTTCCCCTGCCTTCGGGCCCTCAAGATCAATTTCTTCAATTTCAAGGGGCTGATTGGGTGCCCAGGCAATCGCTGCGCGTGTTTTCATGAGAACGTTCCTTTTTGTGGTCAATGAAGGGTGCTGTGAGAGGGCTCTGGCTGGCTTCCGTCTTCGGTAACCGGGTCCAGTGTAAGCACCAGACGGGTTTCGCTTGTGCCTTCGACTGCTGGGGACTGATGCAGGAATCCAGATTTAGGATGTTCAGGCCAGTTTGTGCCACGCATGACAATTGGGGCGCAGGTGGGCA
This sequence comes from Roseovarius sp., assembly GCA_963691795.1. Lineage (GTDB taxonomy): Bacteria > Pseudomonadota > Alphaproteobacteria > Rhodobacterales > Rhodobacteraceae > Roseovarius. The sequence goes on along the minus strand of OY829373.1, from coordinate 303,139 downwards.
CGATTAAAACCTTGTCAGGGTCTGACCCATTTGTAGAAACAACGTATTTTATGCCAGTGCCGCGATAGGTGCAGACCAGCTGCGCGGTAACAGGATCGATATGGAACTTACGGCAGCTATTGCTGGTGATCACATCGAGGCGCAGCCGCAGATAAGGCACGCGCATGATCTTGGCGAAAACGGCGGCAAGGGCTGCCACATCATCTGCAAGCATGTCCCGCTCCGGACTTGGAGGTGTACCGCAAAACTGCATTAACTCTGTCAGAGCATCTCGCACGCGTTCAGTGGGCAGTAGCATTCGGGCGCGGGGCAATTGTTCAGGCGCAAGATTATCGATCCAGGATTTAAACCGTGGAAGTGGAATGCGGTTCCAGATCGTAGCGGCGCAGTTCTTTCTTCGGATCGATGACAGGCCCTCAGGCTCTTGTGTGATGCTCACAGGCACAACTGTGTCGTCCGAAAATGTTTGAAAGTGAGTCATGGTTCTGCCTGCAATGCGAATGCTTTGGCCCTTTTGTATCAACTCGATAATTTAAAATGATATGTTATCACATATCATTAAACAATGAGGCCTTTTCACATTGAACGCGTCCCCGTGACGTCATGAAAATTGGTTGTAAGGGCATCAAATTTGGGCTGAAATTTTGCCAGGCCTGATGTCGCCCGCCGCGTTCAAGACCTTAAATGCGCCTCTTGAAACGGCTGGTTGTGCCTATGACCCTGCCTGGGGAAAGACTTGAGATGTTTGGCCCGTCGTCGGTAATGAGACGCAACGTTATGGACTGTGGTACGATCACCCTTGTTGAAGCAACACAGAAGACGGTGGTAGCAGTGGCTGCACCATCCACTTGGATCACAGGGAACAGTTGACCAATGGCCATTGTTGATTACGAAACCAAGGGCAAAACGGCTATTGTCACCATGAACAATGCCGAGAACCGACAGAATCCTGCCTTTGCCAAAGCCATGCTGGACGCTATCGATAGCGCAGAGGCGGACCGCACAATCAAATCCATGGTCATCACATCCAGCGATGAAAAGAACTGGAGCCAGGGTGTGGACCTTAACTTTCTGAATGTCGCGCTTAAAGAACAGCGCCATGAAGAAATTAAGGCTTTCATGTATGACATGAACAAGGTCTTCTCCCGCCTTCTACTGGCTCCTTTCCCGGTGATTGCGGCCATCAACGGACATGCGTTTGGCAATGGGGCGATGCTGGCCTGCGCCTGTGACTTTCGCTTCATGCGGTCTGATCGCGGGTATTTCTGCTTTCCTGAGGTGGATATCTCTATTCCCTTTCTGCCCGGTATGATCGCGTTTGTGAAAACCGCGGTGCCCTATTATCGGTTCAACGAGATGAAGCTGACAGGCCGGCGTGTCACCGCGGAGGAACTGGTTCAGGATCACGTCATAGAAGCGGCTTGCCCGGATGCAGAGGCCACGCTGGAACAGGCATTGGAATTTGCGGCAGGTTTTAACAAAGCGCGCCCAATCTTTGCAGAACATAAGCGCCGTCTACACAAGCATATCCTTCAGGTGATGAAAGACGAAGACGAGCCCCTGATCGAAGCAATGAAATTGATGGCCTGAGGCCATATTTCCCTCACAAAGGACCCTTTCCATGAGCATGACATTTGATTTTTCCGGCCAGAATGTTTTCGTCGTCGGCGGTACAAGCGGCATCAATTATGGTATTGCACAGGGGTTCGCCCGCTGGGGTGCCAAAATCATGGTGGCCTCGCGCAGCCAAGATAAGGTGGATGCAGCTGTTGCCGGCCTCAAGGAACTGGGCGCGGACGCGGCCGGCATTTCCTTTGATGTACGTGATTATGCGGCGGTCGAAGCCGGGTTCGAAGCAACGCGGGACTTTTTCGGCGGCGACATTCACAACCTCATCTCGGGCGCAGCAGGCAACATCCCTGCACGGTTGATGGATTTGTCGCCCAACGCGGTGAAATCCATGGTCGATATCGACCTGATGGGCACTTTCCACGTGATGCGTGCGGCCTATCCGCACCTGAAGAAACCGGGCGCGAGCGTCGTGAATATCTCTGCTCCACAGGCATTTGCTGCGATGAGCCATCAATCCCCTGTCTGCGCGGCTAAGGCTGGGGTGGATATGGTCACAAAATCACTGGCCCTCGAATGGGGCGGTGAGGGGATTCGCATCAACTCCATCTCTCCTGGTCCTATTGACGGCACAGAAGGTATGGCGCGGCTTGCGCCAACAGAACAGATCCGCGATGCAGTCACGAAATCTGTTCCGCTGCAACGGTTTGGTAACACTAATGACATTGCCAAAGCTGCAGGTTTCTTGTGTTCGGATGCCGGCGAATACGTATCGGGCGTCGTGCTGCCGGTTGATGGTGGCTGGGGCATATCCGGGGCGTCTGTCGTGATGACGGCGGCGGCAGGGTTCATGGATAAACTCAAAGGCAAATAGGGCGGCGCCTGTCTGTCACATCTTCTGCTGCTCACGTGCTGGATTTGCCAGGCGCGTGTCTTGGGCATAGGCTTAGGGAAGTTCTACTTCTGTTGAGAAGGAAATTTCCCATGTTCAAAAAGATAGTGATGGCTGCCTTTGTGCTGCCTTTGCCCGCAATGGCGGATATCTCCGAGGAAGCGAATGCTTGTATCGATGAACTTATCTCACGATACGGGAACATTGGCGGAGAAGTGCTGGACCAGTTATTCAGCGAAGCTGCGATCATGGTCCGGCTGCGTGATAACAATGGTATCGAGTATGAATGCATCGTTTGGTCTGGTCCCAAGGTGGCCGACCTGCGCCAGGTAGGCCAGACGGATGCAGAAGTTCTGCCTGTTGTATCGGGCGATCAGCGGGTCAAATTTGATCCCGGTACATTCGGCACGGTGATGATCGCAACACTCAACCCCGGCACCTCTGTGCGCTACCTGCTTAGGGCAGAGGAACGCCAGTTTTTGAATGTTGATGTAACCTCTCGTGGTGGGGCGCTTGACTACCGGATTTTCAATCCTGACGGCTCGGCTTTATTGGACCTGGTTTCATCTGAAACGCCCTATCAGGGGCAGCTCTGGCAATCTGGCGATCACGTGGTGGAAGTCATGAATGCGGGGGCGCAGCCGGTATCCTTTGATATGGGGATCGGCGTTAAATGACGGGCGAAGGATGCCAAATCAAAAAGGCCTCAGACGACGATGCGACTGAGGCCTTTTTGTTGGTTGCGGGAGCAGGATTTGAACCTGCGACCTTCAGGTTATGAGCCTGACGAGCTACCAGACTGCTCCATCCCGCGCCAAGGTAGGCCTGCCTTTTAGGCCTGTGATTTCGAGACTGCAATGCCAAAATGACAGTTTTCTGACAAAAAAATCAGGTCTGGCCCAGCCATCGATTGGGGGGCTCTGCCGCTGCCGCGCGTCTTCCCCGGAAGACATGCTTGCCTGAAGAAATGGCGTATCGCCTTCAAGCTTCTTTCTGGTCGCAAATACCTACCGGGGGCGGAGCCCCCAAATCAAATACCTGTTGGGGTCAGGTCGACGCTGGGGGTGGTTCGTCCCGAAAGCGGCTGCGGATCAGGACAAGCGCGCCAAGGCCTACGCCAATCAGCACAATCCACATCATGGAGGCCTTCGCCAAGCTGGCAAGGCCCAAGCGCTGCCCGACCCCGATCGTGAGGGTTCCGCCATCGGCCAGCGTTTCCACATAGGTGCCCACAAGGCGGCCATTCTCATAGTGATGCACGACGATATCCAGTGCGGCGCGCCCGGTTTTGGGGAAATACAGGCTGAGCGGGGCGTCGCCCGTGACCTCGTCGGTGAACCCACCATGGTAAATTTGGAGCTCTCCCGGCACCAATTGATCCTTTACATAATCCACGCTGCACACCGATATCGCCGTGTAGGCATCCCAAGGTGCGGCGAAGGGCAGGGGCTGCGACTTGGGATGGACCATCATTGACATCGATTCAAAGGCAAACCGTCTGTCCCCAAATCCACCAGAAACATTGGCAAACATCTCATCGGCCAGATCGAAGCTGCCGGTCTGCCGAAACGCCTCAATCGGGACGCGGCCCGCGTCGCTGAACAAAAGGTCGGGGTCGCTTCCTAGGATTGGCTTGATTCCTTCAGAGGGCATAGAAAGGTAGTAAGTGGCCGTATCCTTTCCGTGATTGACCACGAGGGTCAGCGCCTCACCCGCCCGGGCCTGTGACAGGGTTGAGGCCAGCGCGCACCACAGCGCAAGACAGATTGCGATCACCTTCATGGCCGTAAATGTAGCAAGTTTAACCTCAAAGCCCAGCTTTGTTGCGTCGCGGTCAGCGCGCGTGTCAGCGCTGTCGAAACACGCCAAGCCCCCGGCGGCGGACAGTCTGGCTGTCACTCGCTGTTTCGCGGAAGACAATCAGTAAGCCCGCGGTGATAATCATGATCAGCCCGATCCATGTGGCCGCGTCCGGCAGAGTCGAGAAAAACACCCATCCCCACAGCACCGCCCAAGGCATGGCAGTGTATTCAAAGGGTGTCACCAGGCTGGCCTCGGCCAGCCGATAGGCCTGGGCCAGGCAGAAAAACACGGCGGCCGCAGTGGCGCCAATCACCATCAGCAACAGCCAGTCCCGGGTATCTGGCCAGACCCAGTCGCGAAACAGGAAATCAAGGCTGGGATCGGGGGACGGAATGTCGAGCAATGTAAAGACAAGGCCCACAAGCCCGCCACCGATGATGTAGGTGACCACGGTGATCAGGCTCATGGTGGTGCCGTTGCTACGGTGCCCGAGCTTGCGGGTGGCGATGATCGAGATGGCATAGAACACGGCCGCCAGCAGGGCGAAAGCGGCGGCGGGCTGGAACACGCCGACGCCGGGCTGGACGATCACCAGCACACCTGCGAGCCCGAGCGCGATGGCAAGACAGCGAAGCAAGTTGATCTTTTCGTTGAGGAACACCGTTGCCAACAGGGTCACGAAGATCGGTGTGGAAAAGGCAATGGCCACGGCCTCGGCCAGTCCGATCGAGGCCAAGGCGAGATAATAGGCCGTAAAGGTCAGGAAAATGGTTATGGCGCGAAAGATCTGAAGCCGCCAATCCCCGATCTTGAGTGGCCAGAGCTGGCCCTCAAACCGCGCGATCATGATGATGATGGGCAGGGCAAAGAGAGAGCGGATGAAAACGACCTGATGAACTGCGTAGGCATCACTCAGCAATTTTATGATCACGTCCTGAAGCGGGAAGATCGTCGTAGAAACCAGAAGGAATGCGATACCGACAAGGGGCCGCTCTTCGCTTTCCTCAGTTGAGGAGCCTGGCTGTGTATCGCTACCTGACATTGCGGTCTACCCTGGTCGCAAAGATCGTTACATGGTGCAGTTGAACCGGTGCGCGGTCTGTCTGTTTCACGACATCAATCCTGTCGTTTCCGAGGGTCCACCCCCGCAAAGGCCAAGGAAATATAAAAAATTCTGCCTTCGCTATGCCACGAATTTGGGACCTATTCGGCAGGCGCTACCCGATCGCTCTGACCAACTCTGCCAGGGCAGCCAGATCGTTGATCTCGTGAAACCGGTCGCTGTCTTCGGGCGCGGCGTCATGCTCCAGCTCCCATGTCAGGTCATGGGGTACGAAAACCCCCCAACCACCTGCATCAATCGCTGGGCGCACATCTGAGCGCATAGAGTTGCCCACCATCATCGACCTAGCCGCACCCTCTCCGTGGCGCTCAAAAATGCTGTGGTAGATCGCAGGTGTCTTGTGGCTTACGATCTCCACCCCGTCGAACAGCCCCCCCAAGCCCGATTGTGCCAGCTTCTGTTCCTGATGCAGCAGATCCCCCTTGGTGATCAGCAGAACCCGGTGGGTGGCGGCAATCTCCTCCACCGCCTCTCGGGCATGGGGCAAAAGTTCAATTGGGTGCAGTAGCATGTCCTGACCGGCCGCGATTAACTCTGCAATCACCGATGCCGGTACTCGTGCCTCGCTCACATCAATGGCCGTTTCGATCATTGACAGAACAAACCCCTTGATGCCGAAACCGTAGCGGCCCACGTTGCGGTGCTCTGCCTCCAGCAGCTTCTGGTAAAGGTCATCGCCGTCCACGTAATCCCTCAAAAGCTCGGCAAACCGGTCCTGAGTTATCCGAAAGAACCGTTCATTCTGCCACAGCGTGTCATCGGCATCGAAGCCGACGGTCGTCAGATTCTTCGTCATAGAGGTGGTCACCCTGTCGCGGCCTCTTTTCACATCGGTCTAAGGGATTATATAGTTGTCATAGGATTGAATCTGTCAAACAGTGACGCGCCCATGAAAACCTTTGACATCATTATGTCAGATCCCTCGGACGGAGATGACGGCGGGGATACATCCGTTATCGTCGAAACACGTCCGAAGACGAAGCGCCCGCCGCTTTACAAAGTGTTGCTGCTCAATGACGATTACACGCCCATGGAATTCGTGGTGGCAGTTCTGGAACGCTTCTTTGGCATGACCCATTCCGAAGCGTTCGAGATTATGCTGACCGTTCACAAGAAGGGTGTCGCGGTTGTGGGTGTTTTCAGCCATGAGATTGCGGAAACCAAGGTGGCACAGGTGATGGATTTCTCGCGCCGGCATCAGCATCCGCTGCAATGTACCATGGAAAAAGAATAGGTTGAGCGTTTCGACACGGCTGGCCCTTGCCCTTGCGGCGGGCAACCCGTCATTGCCTGACATAGGCAGGATTGGCGTATTCGCGCCCCGCGTGGGCATGGATCTGTCTGCGTTGCCAAAGAACCGCTGCCAGATCATCACAGGGTTCAAACCGGATTTCGATGCGTTTGAGCGTCTGGGTTTTGACTGTGCGACCGAAGCAGAGGTAGAGGCAGACGGGCGGTTTGCCGCCTCCCTCGTTCTAGCCCCTCGCGCAAAAGCGCTGGGTCAAAGCCTGATCGCCGCGGCGGCTGCGTTGACTGATGGCCCGGTAATCGTGGATGGGGCCAAGACCGATGGGATTGAGGCGCTGTTAAAGGCGTGCCGGAAGCGCGCAGATGTGGGCCCGGCCCTCTCCAAGGCCCATGGCAAGCTGTTCCATTTCCGGGCCGGACCGGGGTTTGAGGATTGGGCCACAGGCGATCTGCACCCTGTCGAGGGCGGTTTTGTCACCGCGCCTGGGGTGTTTTCTGCCGATGGGATCGATCCGGCCTCGCGTCTTCTGGGCGATCGCTTACCGGAAAAACTTGGCCGAGTGGTGGCCGATCTGGGGGCGGGTTGGGGCTACCTCTCAGCCCGTGTTCTTGAGCGGGCGTCGGTCGAACAGCTGCACCTGGTGGAGGCGGATTTCACCGCCCTTGCCTGTGCCCGGCGCAACATCACCGAATCGCGGGTGCAGTTTCACTGGGCCGATGCCACCCAGTGGCGGCTTGAAGCGCCGCTTGATTGCGTGGTCTCCAACCCTCCATTTCACACAGGCAGAAAGGCCGAACCTGCCATAGGACAGGCATTTATTCAGGCAGCTGCGCGTGTTTTGTCGCCCAAGGGTCAGCTTTTTCTGGTGGCGAACCGACATCTTCCTTATGAGTCGTTTCTGGAACAGACATTCGCAGAGGTGGGTGAGTTTGGCGGCGATGCGCGGTTCAAACTCCTCCGGGCGGCACGACCAAGGCGTAACGCCTAAGCGGTGTGACCACCCCCAGCTCGCGGGACAAGAAGAGGTGCGCGATGCCGTTTTCCATTTCCGGAAAGACAGCGATTGTAACAGGCGGGGCCAACGGGATTGGCCTTGCCGTTGGCCGGCATTTTGCGGACAAGGGCGCCAATGTCATGTTCGCGGATATGGACGAAGAACAGCTTGCCAAGGAAGTGGGCGAGAATGAGGACGGGTCGAGCACGCGCTATTTTGCTGGTGATTTGCGCGAAAAGCTGACGCTGGCCAATCTTCTTTCGGCCACGATTGATGCGTTTGAACAGGTGGATATCCTCGTGAACGCCTCGCGGCAGGTAATGGTGTCCGATCCGCTCAACCCCGATGAGGACGGGGTGGACATGCTGCTCCAGCAAAACTTGATGACGGCCCTGCGCACCAGCCAGATGGTGGCCAAGCGCATGATCAAACAGGCCGAGGGGCAGGATGAGGGTGGTTTTGCTGGCACGATCGTCAACCTTTCCTCGATTGCGGCGCGCCGCACGCATCCTGAATTGCTGGCTTATTCGGTGTCGGCCGCGGCGCTCGATCAGATGACGCGCAGCCTTGCTGTGGCTCTTGCGCCGCACCGGATCAGGGTTAATGCCGTCGCGTTTGGGTCGGTGATGAGCGCCTCATTGCAGGATACGTTACGCGACAATCGCGAGATCCGCGAAGACATTGAGGATCACACGCCCTTGGGCCGTATTGCGTCGGCCAGTGAGCTGGCAGAGGCGGTGCAATACCTGGCCTGTGACAGTTCCGGGTTTATGACGGGACAGATCATGACGGTTGACGGGGGAAGAACTTTGCTTGACCCGGTTGCCACTCCGGCGCATTAATTACTGTAAACTAAAGTTTACAAGAGACGGGCCGATGACGTTAGACATGGTCAGTGACATGCAACATGAGAAATCACAGGCCGCTGCCTGGTTCAGAGACTTGCGCGATCAGATCGTCGCGGCGTTCGAAGGGCTCGAGGACAACCACGATACCGGACCGATGTCGGATGGCGTTCCCGGTCGGTTCGAGGTCAAGGATACCAAGCGGTCGAGTGAGGATGGCTCTGACGCCGGGGGCGGCCTGATGAGTGTGATGCGCGGCGGGCGTGTGTTCGAAAAGGTAGGTGTGAACGTATCCGAGGTTTACGGGACTTTGGGCGCGGCGGCGCAAAAGGCCATGGCGGCACGTGGCGTCCCGGGGATCGAGGAGGATCCTCGCTTCTGGGCGTCTGGAATCAGCCTTGTGGCGCATATGCAGAACCCCCATTGCCCGGCGGTTCATATGAATACGCGCATGTTCTGGACACCTGCGGCCTGGTGGTTTGGTGGTGGGTCTGATCTGAACCCCTGCCTTGAATATGATGAGGATACGGCGCATTTCCACGCGACCCAAAAAGCGCATCTCGACCCCCATGGGGATGATCACTATCCCAAGCTGAAGGCTTGGGCAGATGAGTATTTTTACATCCCCCATCGTCACCGCGCGCGGGGTGTGGGTGGGATTTTCATGGATGACCGTAACAGCGGCGACTGGGCGGCAGACTTCGCGCTGACACAGGATATCGGTCGTGCGTTCCTGCCGGCTTTCGTTCCTCTGATCGAGAAGCGCCGGGTGCAGGATTGGTCAGAGGCCGACAAAGAGGCCCAGCTTGTCCATCGTGGGCTTTATGCGGAATACAACCTTGTTTACGACCGTGGCACCAAGTTTGGGCTCGCCACGGGGCATGACGCCGATGCTGTGCTGATGAGCTTGCCCCCACTGGCAAAGTGGACCTGACGGATATTTGCAAAGTCATTGGATGACTTTGAACGCATGCGTTTGAAGACCGTGTTTCAAAGGCCCCCGGCCATCGTTCAATAGGAAAATTCTCCGTAGATCCTGCTCAGATCGCCGCCCCAGTCCCCATGATAGAGCGACAAAAGCTCATCTGCAGGAACCTGACCACTCTCTACGCTTTCCCTAAGCGCATTGAGGAAATGCGTCTCATCCGGGATGAGACCCCCCGCACCCTGTCGCGCCCGGGCCTTCAGCCCGGCTTCCGAGATATCCAGTACCTCGCGCGCCAAGGCGTGCATGTGGATGTCACCCACCCGAGCGTCCAGCGCCTGCTCGCTTGCCCCCACGCGCAACGCCTCGCGTGTTTCGGCATCCCAGCCCTTGGCCAGATCCCACGCTGCATCCAGCGCGCCATCGTCATACATCAGCCCCACCCAGAACGCTGGCAAGGCACAAAGCCGCCGCCACGGGCCCCCATCGGCCCCGCGCATTTCCATGAATTTCTTGATCCGCGCCTCTGGAAAAATCGTGGTCAGGTGATCGGCCCAATCTGACAGTGTCGGCGTTTCGCCGGGCAGGGCGGGCAGTTCTCCCTTCAAGAAATCACGGAAGGACTGACCAAGCGCGTCAATATACTGGCCATCCCGATAGACGAAGTACATCGGCACATCGAGGGCGTAATCCACCCACGCCTCGAACCCGAACCCATCTTCGAACACGAAAGGCAACATGCCCGTACGATCCGCATCCAGATCCCGCCACACCCGGCTGCGCCAGGATTTATGACCGTTGGGTTTACCATCAAAAAACGGGGAATTGGCGAACAGTGCTGTCGCCACCGGCTGCAGGGCCAATGCTACGCGCAGCTTCTTGACCATGTCCGCCTCGGACGAGAAATCCAGGTTCACCTGCACTGTACAAGTTCGGTACATCATGGATTTTCCCATGGTGCCAACCCGGTCCATATACTCGGTCATCAGCTTGTAGCGCCCCTTGGGCATCATCGGCATCTGTTCATACGACCATTCGGGCGCCGCACCCAGACCTATGAAACCAACGCCCAGCTTGTCGGCAATGGCCTTCACGTCATTAAGATGCGCATTCACCTCGTCACAGGTCTCGTGGATCGTTTGCAGTGGTGCGCCGGACAGCTCCAGCTGGCCGCCTGGCTCAAGGCTTACATTCGCGCCATCCTTTTCCAAGCCGATGAGGTTGCCGCCTTCCTCAAGCGGGGCCCAGCCTTGACCGTCGCGCAACCCTTGCAGAACCGCCTTGATCGAGCGGTCGCCATTGTAAGGCAGCGGCTGATGCGTGTCGCGGCAATAGCCGAATTTTTCGTGTTCGGTCCCGATCCGCCAATCATCTTTCGGCTTGCACCCGGCTTCGAGGTATCCGGCCAGTTGATCGCGGGACTCGATTGGTCCGCCGCCGGATTGTGGAATTGACATGTGTGATGCTCCTCTTGCGGCGCGCGTCTGATCGGTGACAGTTGGCTTCAAACCGCGCGGCTGTCAATGCAGCCTGTGTGCGCGAGAACATGGTCTTCTTGCCAATGTGTTCAAGGATGATTTCAGTTTCAGCAATCTCAATCTGGCTTTGATCCAGCAGACAAACAGACCAAGCGGCAAGATCACATGAAACGCAACACGATTCCGATACGCCGTATGGCGATTTCCGGGTGCACTGGGGCTTAGCCTTGGACCCCTTTTTGCGATGGGGCGGGCGATGGCAGAGCCCACTGTTGGGATCAGTTCCCACAGCCTCAATCCCAGCTCAGGCCAGGTGCGATACGCGCCGATACCAGTCAAGCCACGGGATAGCGCTTTACCGTGATGTCAGATGCAAACCAGATCGTTGCCAAACGGTCTGCCGCTGTGAAACCGGGCTGCGCTGGACACGCAGCAGGGTTTCGGGCGACAGGCCCGGCAGGCTGGTAAAGGCATCAAAGAGCGCCTCCGATCCGTCTGCGCTGAGGGGGATGTAAAGATCATCCTGACCGGGCTGGGACAAAACCCAATGTGCAGGTTTTCCCGTTGGATCATAGCTCAGGCGGCTGATCTCGCTAAGGGCAGCGATGCCACCGGTCAGTGGCCCAAAATAGACAATCTGGCCTTCATCCACACGCAGAACGCCCGGCCCACCCGTGGTGTTGCGAAACCGACCGCGCTGCAAACCCGCGATAATCATGATAGCCCCAAGCGAGCTGACCACCCAGCCAATCCAGCGTAGCAACTCACCGCCCTGCAGCGCCCACCAAAGGCCCAATGTCAGTACGGCCAACCCAGTCAGCGCTTCGCGCCAGCGCCAAAGAGTGGCACGTGCTTCAGGACGGACAAAGCTCACCGCCAGTCTCCCAGTGCCTGTTGCCAGACCGTAAGGGCGGCAACAGCGGCGGTGTCCGCGCGTAGGATGCGCGGGCCCAGGCTGACAGCATGGGCGAAATCCAACCCGTTCAGCCGGCTCCGTTCCTGTTCTGAAAACCCGCCCTCGGGCCCAATCAGAATGCCCCACGGCGCCCCAGTGAGGCCGCCTGTCAGGGCGGACGAGCGGCCCGCCAACCCCTCGTCACAAAACATCAGCTGGCGGCCCTCCGGCCATTCCGCCAGAATCCGGTCCAGACGCTGCAACCCAGCCACCTCTGGCACAAACGTACCGCCGCATTGTTCTGCCGCCTCCACGGCATGCGCTTGCAAGCGATCCTGCCGGATACGCTCGGAATTGGTGAAGTCCGTCTGTACGGGCAAGATCTGTGCGGCGCCCATCTCGGCGGCTTTCTCGACAATGAAATCTGTGCGTGCCTTCTTGATCGGCGCAAACAGCAACCAAAGATCAGGCGGATCACGCTGCGGCGCGCTTTGGGTAACAGCCTGCAACACACCGCCTCGTTTGCCGGTTTCGACAACCTCCGCGCGCCACTCGCCGTCGCGACCATTGAACAGTGCAACCCCGTCGCCCAGGCCAAGCCGCATCACCCCGAAAAGGTAATGCGCCTGCTCCCGCGACAGCGGGATGGATTGCCCTTCCCCCAGCGGGTGCTCTACAAACAGCCTGACGCGAACCTTGCTCATGGGAAAAGATATATGGCCGCGACGAACCAGACGCCAGAGCCTCAAGACCCCCAGGCCGGAACTGTCGCGGATGCCGTGGCCGGGAACTGGGTCGATCACCTTGCGCCACCTGCCACCCGTCCCTTTCTCCGCCTCTCGCGCGCAGACCGTCCGATCGGCACATGGCTTCTACTGCTGCCTTGCTGGTGGGGACTGGGATTGGCAATGCTCCATGACGGTCAGGCAGGTTGGCATGACCTTTGGATTTTTGTTGGTTGCGCCGTGGGCGCCTTCCTGATGCGCGGGGCAGGGTGCACCTGGAACGATATCACTGACCGCCATATCGACGGTTCGGTCAGCCGAACGGCCTCGCGGCCCATTCCCTCGGGACAGGTAAGCGTGAAACAGGCGCTGGTTTGGCTGGTTGTGCAGGCGCTTGTGGCCTTTGCGATCCTGCTGACGTTCAACACTGCAGCCATCGCGCTGGGTATCATCTCGCTTGCGCCCGTATGCATCTATCCCTTCGCCAAGCGCTTCACATGGTGGCCGCAGGTCTTTTTGGGTATTGCCTTCAACTGGGGCGCGCTGCTGGCCTGGACGGCCCATACTGGCAGGCTCGAATGGCCGGCCGTCCTGCTCTACCTCGCAGGGATCGCCTGGACGCTCTTTTATGATACGATCTATGCCCATCAGGACGCCGAGGATGATGCCCTGATCGGCGTCAAATCCACCGCCCGCCTGTTCGGAGACGCCACCCCCCTCTGGCTGCGCCGCTTTCTTGTGCTGGCCGTGTCGCTTCAGGGTTTTGCCGTCATTCTTGCCGTGATTGGCGCCTCACCGTTAGTCGTACTCCTGGCGTTGATGGGCACATGGGCCTTTGGCTGGCACCTGCATTGGCAGCTGGCTCAGTTCAATGCAACTGACAGTGACCAACTGATCCGCCTGTTTCGCTCGAACCGGGATGCTGGCCTTCTGGTTCTGCCGTTTTTCGCCGTCGCGCTGTTCCTTTGATTGCACTTGTTCCGGCTGGGCAATAGAACCGGGCGGGTGAGAGAATACGATCGGGTCGCATGCGTCTATCTTCTGTCTTTGCCATTGCCGGTGTTTTCGTGGCCGCCGGAGCGGTCTGTCTGATCTGCGCACGCTTTGCGGTTGCCACGATCGAGGATACTTCCCGCACCGCTGTTCTGAACGCGCTCGACAAGGATGGTCTTGTCTGGAGCGAAGTGAATACTGATGGCCTGCAGGTCTACCTTGCCGGAACTGCCCCGTCCGAGGCGTCACGGTTCCGTGCCCTATCCGTTGCCGGGAGCGTGGTGGATGCAACCCGTCTCATAGACCAGATGCTGGTGCGGGAGTCCCAAAGTTTCGTTGTTCCACGCTTTTCAGTGGAAATCCTGCGCAGTGAAAGCGGCATTTCCCTGATCGGCCTCGTGCCGGCGACCATGGACCGGGAAGCTTTCGTGGCAGATGTGACAGATATTGCCAGCCGCGTGGACGTGTCAGATTTCCTCGAAGCTGCTGACTATCCCTCGCCGCAGGGCTGGCAGGATGCAATGGATTTTGCGCTGCGCTCTCTCAAACATCTCGACCGCACCAAGATTTCCGTTGATGCTCAAAGCGTCTCGATTACCGCGATCACGACCAGCCCTGAAGAAAAGGCCAAGGTCGAAGCCACCCTCACGCGCCGCGTTCCCAATGATCTGGAGCTTGTGCTCGACATTTCTGCCCCGCGACCGGTCATTGCGCCCTTTACGACGCGCTTTCTAATCGATGATCAGGGCGCGCGTTTCGACGCCTGCTCGGCGGATACCAACGCTGCCCGCGACCGTATTATTGCCGCCGCCCGGGCTGCTGGTATGACGCAGGAACCGATATGCATCGTGGGCCTTGGCGTCCCCTCGCCCAGCTGGTCTCAGGCCGTATCCCAGACCATTGCCGCCGTGGCAGAGTTGGGGCAGGGCACCGTCACCTTCACCGATGGTGACATTTCCCTTCTGGCGGTGCAGGGCACGCCGGAGGCGGTCTTTGACGATGTGATTGGTTCGCTGGAAAGCAATCTGCCCGATGTCTTTTCGCTCAAGGCCGTTCTGCCAGACCCACCCGAGGAAGCTGTCGTCGAAGAGCTTGAGTTCACCGCGACCCTTTCTCCCGAGGGACTGTTGCAATTGCGCGGTCGTGTGGCGACGCCCACCGACAAGACAATGGTGGACACCTTCGCCATGGCACGGTTTTCTTCCGATGGCGTAGATATGAAAGCGCGTGTGGATGATACCGTGCCCGAGAACTGGACTTACCGTATTGTCACGGGCCTTGATGCGCTGTCATACCTGACCAATGGCATTCTCAGCGTCACGCCAGACAGCCTGTCCGTGCGCGGGGCCACCGGGCAGTCGGATGCCAATGCCAAGATCGCGGCGCTCTTGTCAGATCAGTTGGGTGATGGGGCGCGGTTCTCGATCAACGTGCGCTACGAGGAATCGCTCGACCCCGTTGTGACTGTGCCCACGCCCGAGGAATGCGCAGCCATGATCAACGCTGTCAAGGAAACCCAGAAAATCAATTTTGAGCCTGGCTCGGCCCGGCTGGACGTGGCGGGCAAGCAGATCATGGACGACATCGCCGGTATCTTACGTGAATGCGGCCAGATCCCGCTCGAGATTGGTGGCCACACCGACAGCCAAGGCCGTGAGACCATGAATCAGCAGCTCAGCCAGGCCCGCGCACAGGCAATCCTGAGTGAGCTAAGGATGCGCCGGGTGTTGACGGGTTCAATCACCGCTGTGGGCTATGGCGAAAGTCAGCCCATAGCGGATAACGAGACCGAAGAGGGCCGCGAGGCGAACCGCCGGATTGAATTCAAGTTGATCCGCCCCGATGATGCGACTGCCGAGGGTGAGGCGGACACAGAGCTTGCAACATCCGATGAAGCGAGCGTAGAGCAGTCAGCGGAAGGCGAAGCTGAAGCAGAAGAGGCCGAGACAGCAGCTGAAACGGAAGCCAAGCCGGAGGAAGACGGCGCCGAGGAAACCAAAGAAGCAGAGGGCGAGACATCCGATGAGCAGAACTGAATTCATTATCGTCACGGCCCTGATTCTGTTTGTGGCTTTCTGCCTTGGCTGGTTTGCCAATTGGCTGGTGCATCGCTTCATCCGTGTCTCGGGCTCTGACGTTGGGGAGTTGGAACGCATGGCGCAGGAACTGCACGAGGCCGAGGAAACCCGCGATCAGGCCATTACCTACCTGCAACAGCGTGAGGCGGAACTTACAAATCAGCTCAACCAGGCCGAGGCGGAGTTATCCGCGACGATGGACGGCCTGCGTGAAGCCCGGCATGAGGCCGAGGTTCTGCGGAACGAATTGGAAGGCCGCCGCGCGGGCTAAGTCCCAAAAAACCCGATTATGTGTAAAGCCCGGAACCCGCAGGCCTAGGTTTCATGCCACCAACCCTGTCCTGATGGCCTGTCAGCCCGCCTTTTTTATTGCTTTGATCAGCCGGTCTATATCGCCGTTATTGGCATCCAGCAGGGATCCGACCTCGGTCCGCTCGGTCAGTCTCATGCTAACCCCCTCGACGACCATATCGAAAAACAGATCCTTGCCAGACCGGTCCGACACAAGAAACAGCACGTCAAATGGCGACTGCCCCTTCAAATAGGCCGTCGCCTTTACCTCGTGCCAGGATTTCACCTTCCGAACGCCTTGTACTTCGATGCGCCCGCCGATGAATTCCCGGAAGCGTTTGCCGTATTTTCGGGCGACATAGCCCTCAAATTCACTTGTGAAAGCGCGCATTTGTGCCGGTGTGGCGCGCCTGCTGTCAGCGCCCAGGGCTGAGCGGGCGATGATACTGACATCCGCGTAACGGGTGAAAATCCGCTCGAAATCCTTGATCATCGCTTTCTGAGATTTGCCCGAAGCAATCACCTTGTTGATATCGGCCACAATCTTGTCGACCAGAGCCTTGGACCGGCCTTCGTCAAGCGACCAAGCCTTTGATGGGGCAAGGGTCAGGGCGGCAACGGTAGCAAGCGCACCGCCGAGAATGTTGCGACGGGTCGGGAAACAAGATTCTTTGGTCATTTTTCTTACTCTAAGTCGGCGAGGTAGGGATCGTCGTAGGGATCTAGATAGTCATCTGACCCCGCATCGCCCAGTTCAAAGCGGCGATTTTGCAGATAAAATGACCGCAACTGCGAATAACTGTCGGCACTTTCGTACAGCACATCATCAATTGTGGATCCAAACCGCGCGCGTTGTGTCAGCAGGTCCGAGGTTTTCGCCCCGATAATTGTGTATTCAACCGGCTCATTGCCATTGATGAAGGCATAGTCCAGCGGGTTAAGGAAGAAATCGACCACCGTGCCAACTGCGTCCCGCTCGGTCGAGGGGCCAAAGAAGGGCAATTCCACGTAACCACCTTCGCGAACGCCCCACACATACAGGGTCTGCCCGAAATCGGCTTCCGTTGCGGGTGGCATGTTGAATTCCGTCGCCGGGTCAAACAGTCCAAATAGTCCGATTGTAGAGTTGACGATGAACCGGTAAGTATCCTCGGTCGCACCCTTCATGTTGCCTTGAAGAATGTTGTTCACGACGTCGCCGGGCAACGAAATATTGTTCGAGGCCCGGCTGATCGCCGTTTCGATTTCATCGCCCATAAGCCCGCTATAGACACGGCTCGCTGGGCGGAAGGCCACGCGGTCAAACCCCTTGTTGAGAGCATGCACGCCCCGGTTCACCCCCTCATAGGGATCCCACGGCTCACCCTCAGGAAGGGAGGCTGGTCGACCTGAACATGCCGCAACGCTGGCCACCACCAAAAGCGAGGCGCCCCAGACTTTCGCGCGACGTACCCGCGCGTGCAGTTTCCAGTAAGACCCCGTCAAAGATAAAACACGTTTCAATTCAAGGCAGCCATTTGTAGATGACCAAGACATAGACAATCAAATCAGTTTGCCCAGACCACTGCCTTCAAAAAATCGTGGCAAGGTCTTAGGTAGTGCGGTCGTAAGTCACATAAAACCCTGTTTGCAAGTGTTTGGATGCGCCTTGTCAGAAATATTTGAAGATTGTTGTGTTTGGATGTCTCTACGTTTTCGGATTGAAGCTATGTCAGATGCCCCAGTGTCAGTTTCTGCGCTGAACAGCACAATTCGGGTTTGCGTTTTGCGCGCATTGCGTTAGCGGTGAAATCGCCTGACAACTTAATCCTTCCAGAGGTGACCCATGGGACAATTTGAAACCAAACTTGCTGAAATGGGCGTCACCCTGCCCGAAGCGCCGATGCCGGCGGCCAATTACGTACCTTCCGTACGTGTGGGCAACACGCTTTACGTGTCTGGCCAGCTGCCGAAGCTGGGCGATGACATGACCGTGGGCAAACTGGGCCGCGATCTGGAAACGGCTGAGGGTGCCGAGGCAGCGAAGGCCTGTGCCATAAACCTGTTGGCGCAGGTGAAAGCCGCCTGTGATGGTGATCTTGATCGGCTGGTGCGCGTGGTCAAGCTGGTGGGTTTCGTGAACTCGACCGCGGACTATGGCGAACAGCCTGCTGTGGTGAACGGCGCCTCTGACTTTCTTGGTGAGGCACTGGGCGATGCGGGCAAGCATGCTCGTTCTGCCGTCTCTGCCGGCGCGTTGCCCTTTGGTGTGGCTGTGGAAATCGAAGGTATTTTTGAAGTCAAATGATCCCGCTTCCGGCCTCCTTCCTTGACCGGCCCATTGCGCACCGGGCACTGCATGACCGTGCACAGGGCCGGGCAGAGAATTCCTTTGCCGCCATCGATGCGGCCATTGGGGGGGACTATGGGATCGAACTTGACCTGCAGCTCAGCCGCGACGGGCAGGCCGTGGTGTTTCACGATTATGACCTTGACCGCCTGACTGATGAAACCGGACTGGTTGCGGCCCGTGATGCGGCAGAGTTGGGCCAGATCACCCTGTGTGGTGGCTCAGACCAGATCCCCACCTTTACAGAGGTGCTTGACCGGGTGCAGGGCCGTGTGCCCTTGCTGATCGAGCTCAAAGATCAGCACGGTCATATGGGCGTAACTGACGGGACGCTGGAACGCGCCGTGGCACAGGCCCTGAAAGGGTATGCGGGGCCAGCGGCGTTGATGTCGTTTAATCCCAACATGGTGGTCGAACTCTCCCGCTTGGTGCCGGACCTGCCCCGTGGCATTGTCAGCTCCGCCTATGATGAGCCGGAATGGCAAACGCTGCCGCAGGATGTCCTCGCGGGCATGCGAGAGATTTCGGATTTCGAACGTGCCAATTGCAGCTTCATCAGCCACCACGCCCCGGATCTTAGCCGCGCGCGAGTTCAGTCTTTACGGGCGTCAGGCGTTCCGATCCTGACATGGACGATCCGATCGCCCGAGGAACAGGCCCGCTCCAGCTGCCACAGCGACAACATCACGTTCGAGGGCTACAATCCCGCGTGATCCGCTTGAACTGGCTGTCTCACGTGCCAGATTGTCCCTGAAGCATGCTCTTTTGCGTCACCCGTCCCGGGTCAAGTCCGGGGCGCGTCGTGGCGGCTCGGGGGATATGGCCTGTGCCGGGAGAAGGCGACAAGGGGAAATCAATGGACGGGCAGACAGTCACGCTGACCGCATATGACAAGATTGACCATATCGGGCAGGCCGCCTGGGATGCCTGCGCCTGTCCCGAGGTGGCAGGGGGCGGGCGGCCTCTTGACCCTTTCACCACCTACCGGTTTCTTAAGGCGCTTGAAGACAGTGGATCGGTCGGGGCAGGCACTGGCTGGCATCCGCAATACCTTGTTGCAGAGATGGACGGACTGATCGTTGCCTGCACGCCGCTATACGTGAAATCCCACAGCCAGGGTGAATACATCTTCGATCACAACTGGGCCCATGCCTATGAACGCGCGGGCGGACGCTATTACCCCAAGCTGCAGATCGCCGTACCCTTCACGCCTGCCACTGGGCGACGGTTTCTCACCCGCCCAGACTATGAAGAGGCGGGGCGCGCCGCGCTGATCCAGGGCGCGGTCGGTATCGCGGACCGCAACAACATGTCCTCGCTCCATGTCACCTTCTGTACACGTGAAGAAGCCGAGGCGGGCGCCGCCATGGGCCTGATGCCCCGCATCTCTCAACAGTTTCACTGGGTGGATGAGGGCTATCAGGGCTTTGACGGCTTCCTCGCCTCGCTGTCCTCGCGCAAACGAAAGGCGATCCGCCGCGAACGCCGTGACGCCAATACCTTCGGGGGTGAGATCCGGATGCTGACAGGCGACGCGATCGAGCCGCAGCATTGGGATGCCTTCTGGCAATTCTATCAGGACACCGGTGCGCGCAAATGGGGGATGCCTTATCTGACGCGGTCCTTCTTTGACATCGCCCACGAAGAACTGCGCGATGACATCTTGCTGGTGATGGCTGAACGTGAAGACCGCGCTGTGGCAGGTGCGATGAACCTGATTGGTCGCGACACGCTCTATGGCCGCTATTGGGGCTGCAACGAACACCACCCCTTCCTGCATTTTGAATTGTGCTATTACCGCGCCATCGACTTCGCACTCGAACGTGGCATGACCCGGGTCGAGGCCGGTGCGCAGGGCGATCACAAGCTGGCGCGCGGTTATATGCCGGTAGAAACCCATTCGCTGCATTGGGTGGCGGATGAAGGGTTTTCGGACGCCATCGCGCAGTATCTTACCGCCGAGCGTAACGCGATTGAACAGGACATAGAGGTTCTCACCAGCTACGGACCATTCCGTCGGGAGACACAGGAGGAACAGCAATGACCGAGAAACTGAGCGATGCAGCCCGCGCCGAGGCATTTGCGGAACTGGGCGCCACCGGATGGACCGCCGTCGAAGGGCGTGATGCGATTCAGAAAAGTTTCGTTTTCAAGAATTTCGTCGAGGCCTTCGGCTTCATGACCCGCGCCGCGATCTGGGCCGAGAAGATGAACCACCATCCCGAATGGTTTAACGTCTATAAGACGGTCGAGGTGACCCTGACCACCCACGACGCCGATGGCTTGAGTGACTTGGATGTGAAACTGGCCAGCAAGATGGACAGCTTGGCCTGAGGCATTGCCTGCAGTGCGTTGGTCCATTAGCCGTAGGGTGGGATGTCACCCTTTTATATCAGCCCAAGGAACGACGAACGCGACCTAAACACGTTTAGATCGTTTGGTCGTATTCGCCGACCTGAGGTTCTGTGCGGATCACAGCATCGATGTCGTTGAAAATCGCGCGCATCTCGTCCTCGCTCTCGCTGCTTTCGCAGACCACAACGAGGTTCGGCGTGTTCGAACTGGCCCGCACCAGACCCCAGCTGCCATTGTCCAGGATCACCCGCGCGCCATTCACTGTCACGACCTCCTTGATCGCACGGCCCGCCAGCGGCTCGCCCGCCTCATGCCGCGCCACCAGCTTGTCCACCAGCCGCGCCAGCACGTCATACTTCTCGGTATCCGCACAATAGGGGGACATGGTGGGGGTGGAGTAGGTCTTGGGCAGGGCCTTGCGCAGGTCCGACATGGACATGTCCGGGTTACGATCCATCAGCTTGCAGATCTCAACGGCCACCCGCATCCCGCAATCGTAGCCACGACCGATGGGTTCGGCGAGGAAGTAGTGTCCTGACTTTTCAAACCCCGCCAGTGCGCCGATCTCTTTCACACGCCGCTTCATATGGCTGTGCCCGGTTTTCCAGTAATCCGCCGTCACGCCATTGGCTTTGAGTTCGGGGTCTGATGCGAAAAGCCCTGTTGATTTCACATCTGCCACGAAGGTCGAGTTGGGATAGAGCCGCGATAGGTCGCGGGCCATGATCACGCCCACTTTATCGGCGAAAATTTCTTCACCCTCGTCATCAACCACGCCACAGCGGTCGCCATCCCCGTCAAACCCAAGCGCCAGGTCGGCGTCAGAGGCTTTTACGCTGGCTGACATATCATGCAGCATCTCCATTGCCTCGGGATTGGGGTTGTAGTTTGGGAAGGTATAATCGAGTTCAGTATGGGATGGCACAACCTCGACTCCCATCCGCTCAAACAGCATGGGCGCAAAGTGCGCGGCGGTGCCGTTGCCCGTGGCGCAGACCACTTTCAAAGGGCGTGACATGCGGAAGTCGCCGACCAGGTCATCCAGATAGGCCTCGCGTACGCCATCAACAAACTCGTATCCGCCCCCTGCGCGCGGTTCTCCCTCGCCGCCTAGAACGATATCGCGCAGCTCTGCCATCTCGTCAGGGCCGTGGGTCAGTGGGCGCTCAAAACCCATCTTCACCCCGGTCCAGCCGTTGGGATTATGGCTGGCCGTGACCATGGCAACGGCAGGCACATCCAGATGAAACTGCGAGAAATAGGCCATGGGTGACAGGGCCGGGCCGATATCCTTGACCTGAATGCCCGCCTGCATCAGCCCTAGGATCAGCGCATTTTTGATCGACAGTGAATAGTCGCGGTAATCATTGCCAACCGCGATCACCGGTTCGATCCCGCGGCGATGTATCTGTGTGCCAAGTCCAAGACCAAGCGCTGTCATACCCGGCAGGTTGATTTCATCCGGGTACTTCCATCGCGCGTCATATTCGCGAAAGCCCGTGGGCTTGATCATCGCGTCACGCAGAAAGGACCATGTATTGGGTGTCACTTCGGAAAAAGGTTTGGTCACGGGCAAAATCTCTTGTGTTGTCACAGGTGGATCGGGCGTTCCTTAGCCAGCCTGTCAAACTTCATCAACGTATCAATCAGCTCCGGCATATGGTCCAGCCGGATCATGTTGGGGCCATCGCAGGGGGCATTGTCGGGGTCTTGATGGGTCTCTGTAAAGACCCCACCAACTCCCGTGGCCACGGCGGCGCGCGCCAGAACTGGCGCAAACTCCCGCTGGCCGCCGGATGCACCGCCCAAACCCCCGGGCTGCGCCACGGCATGGGTGGCATCCATCACCACGGGATAGCCCGTCTTGGCCATCTCGGGCAGCGCCTGCATATCCACCACAAGGCGGTTATAGCCAAAGCTTGCTCCGCGCTCGGTCAGCAGGATCTTGTCATTTCCGGTGGTTTCGATCTTAGCGGTCACGTTTGGCATGTCCCAGGGGGCTAGAAACTGTCCCTTCTTGACGTTGATCACTGCGCCTGTCTGTCCAGCGGCCAGCAAAAGGGCCGTCTGGCGGCACAGGAAGGCTGGGATCTGCAGTACATCGCAGACCTCTGCCACTGGCTCGCATTGTTCCTTTTCATGGACATCTGTCAGAACTGGCACGCCAAGGCTGTCGCGTACCGATTGCAGCACCTTGAGCCCTGCATCTAGCCCAAGTGCCGGCTTGGCGTTAATTGAGGTACGGTTGGCCTTGTCGAAGGAGCCCTTGAAAACATATTGCGCGCCGGCCGCGGCGCAGGCCTCTTTCAAGGTGCCCGCGATCATCTGCGCGTGATCTGCGCTTTCAAGCTGGCAGGGTCCGGCAATGAGCATAAGTGGCCTGTCATTGCCAACACTCAGACCAGCAAAATCGACATGTTTCATGTTACGAGGATACCTGTTCCCTGAGAATGGACGCCGTGAGCGAGATCATCAGGTAGATACCCATGAAGATCAGTAATGCAAGCAAAGTGTTCTCGAACGCCCGCGGATAAGAGGGATCCTGCGACGCGATCGGCGTCACGCTGACGGTCAGGTAACGCACCTGCTTGTTGGCCTCAATCTCGGTCTGGCGCTTGGTTTCAAGGGCCGATTGCAGCACAAGGTCGGCGGTCATCAGATCAGCCTGCGCCATCTGGATGTCCGCGGCCTGAGAGGCCAGTGAGGCAGAATCGTCTGTCGCCTCGGTCAGCCGCGCATTCTGCTTGACCAGCTCGGCATCCAGCACCTCTATCTCGCTACGCAGCGCCTCAACCTTGGCGGCGTTTGGCCGGGTATTGTTGAGCTGCGTGTTCAGCGCCAGCTGCTTTTCCTGAAGCTGTAATTCCACGTTTTGGATAAGCGCCCTGATGCCCGCAATCTCACCCGCAGGATCAAGGATCGACCCTTCCTGCAAGGTGACCAGACGCTCCTGAGCCTTACGCCGTTCAGCTTTGGCGTCTTCAAGGCTCAACTGCGCAGTCTTGAGCCCGTCAAAGCGTTTTTCCTGGCTGAGCTGGTCAACCCGTTCTTCGGCATACTCGATCAACGTTTCCGAAAAAAGCCGGCTGGTTTCGGGATCGGCCGTCGAAAGCTCCATCCGGATGACGCCTTCCGTCGGATCATATCCCAACTTCACATATTTGCGGTAGACCTTATAGGCGGTTTCATTTGTGGCGTCCGGTTCCAGCCGCTGGATCGGGTCGATGTTAGGTTGGCTGAAGTGTTTCAGAAAGCCTACATCCTGATCCAGCCGCAACATGGCATCCTTGCTTTCAAGATAAGATTGCGTGGCAATCGAATCCTGCCCGGTGGCAAAAGCCGTACCAGAGAAAAGGCCCGCCGTTGGGCTTGTGCCAAGGCCATCCGCCGTCAGGATCAGGAATTCTGACTTGGTGGAATACATCGGCGTTGCAACGAAATAGAAGTAGTAGCCCACGATGAAGGTTGGCAGTAGCACGAAGGCCGCCAGACGTGACAGCAGCAGGACCAGCTTGCGGCGACGACGACGACCGATGTCGCGCTGGATACTCATGATTTCTTGTGCGCGCTTATCCGCCGGGCTCAACTCGGTCGAAGGAACCTGGATCTGTTGCACGGGCACGGTCTGCGGCAGTTGAACCTTCTGTTCGGTCTGCGCCGGGGTGTTGGCGGAGGGCACCAGTTCCAAGAAGTTGGAGCGCTGGAATGGATCAACGCCCTTTGCCCGCAAGAGGCGCACTGCGTCAAAATCTGAGGTCGGTGCAAGCCCGTGTTTCTGGGCCAGCCGGCGCGCCATTCGTAATTGCCGCCCTGTCAGACCTTCCTGCCGGATCGCGTCAATATCTGTGGCCGCACTCACTTCCCTAGGGCTTGAGACCTGCCCCGCGCGGGTCAAATGATCCTGGCTTTGGGGGTCCTGCGCATGGGGTTGCGTAGCTTGTGTTGGCAAGGGTTGCGTCTGGTTGGTTTGCGCAGCCTTCTGTTGTTGCGCCTGTGCCGGATGGGGTCGTGCGGCATGGGCTTGCATCGCGACCCGAACGGCTTCGGCTTCTTCCTGCGGTGTGCGTTCAGGGCGCTGGGGTTGTTCGACGGCGCCTTGGCCTGCGGGCTGGCCCGCCTCATTACGCCTCAGCGCCGCGTCCACCTGCGCTGACACCTCCGATGGCGTCGGCGTCGTGCGGCGGATGCGGAATTTTCTAGCCTTGGGTTTCGTAGTCATAAAGCTGCTTCGCCTCTTCCAAGGTGTCAAACATGTACAATTTACCGCCCATCAGCACTGCGGCCGACTTGGCAAACTTTTCAAGCGTTGCGGGCTGGTGCGACACGATCACGATCGTTGTGGTGTCCAGCCGCTCCTTCAGGATGTCCCCGGCCTTGCGGTTGAAATCCACGTCGGTGTAGCCGGGCATGCCTTCGTCGATCAGATACATATCGAAATCCAGCGCCAGCATCAGCGAAAAACTAAACCGCGCACTCATGCCCGAGGAATAGGTGCCGAGCGGTTGTTCAAAATATTCGCCCAGGTTGCACAGCCAGCGACAGAAGCTTTCCACGTAATCCGGGTCAAGCCCGTAAAGCTTGGCTATATAGCGAGAGTTTTCAGCGGCTGAGAACGAAGACTGTACCCCGCCCATGAACCCTAGCGGAAAACTGATGCGGCAAGAGCGGCGGATCGTGCCCTCATCGGGCTTCTCCAGCCCGGCCATCATCTTGATCAGTGTGGTCTTGCCGGTGCCGTTCGGGGCCAGGATGCCAAGGCTGCGGCCCAGCTCTACCCTGAAGGAAACCTGGTCAAGGATCACCTTGCGATGAGAGCCGGTCCAGAAGGACTTGCTGACATTTTCGAACTCGAGCATTCAAACGCTCCGGTACTGCTCACTGACCCGTCTTCTAACGCGCGGGGTTAAAATGGCCCTCATGACCATCTACTACACACTATTATGTTCGATTTCTCATAACATTTTCAATAAACCATGGCGATTTTGTGCCGTTTATTAGAAACAACTTGCTAAAACCCCCCGATAGAGGCCTGCTATCACCTTTTAGTTCAGCGTTTGATCCGGTGTCTCAGGCGACCAGTTGCCAGGTGATACCAGCGAGGGTCGCGCCCACGATCGCAAGGCTCAGATAGGCTGCAAAAACCCGTGGTTTGACCAATGCCCAGACCGCGATGGCGGCGGGAATCGAGCTGACGCCGCCCGCGATCATGAAGCTCATCGCAGCACCGTTGCTCATGCCCTGCTGGATCAGTGCATCGACAAGCGGCACGGCGGCATAGCCGTTCAGGTAAGCCGGTGCGCCGACGATGGCGCCCAAGATGATTGTACCCACTCCGCCGTCACCTAGCGCCGTGGCGATCCATTCGGCCGGCACATAGGCCAGCATCATCGCCTCGATCAGATAGGCCAGAGCCAGCCATTTTAGCAGGAAGACGGCGTTTTCCAGTGTGGTCGCACGGAATACCTCGCGGCGCGGAGCCTTGGACCAGAAACGCCAAACGGGACGGCCCTCGAAGGGTTTGGAGACCCCGCAGCACCCACCGATCTGTGGTCTCTCTCTGAGCGGGTCGGCAAAAACGGATGTGCGCGAAGCGGCGAGCGTGACGAAGCCCCCGAACAGGCCAAGGCAAACCGCAGCCACTGTCTTGCCGGTCGCAAACTCCCATCCCAGGGTACCAGAGGTGATCAGGAACATCGCCGGGTCCATCAGGGGTGATGCCAACCAGAAAGCCATCACGGCCGACAGCGGTGCGCCAAGGGCAAGCATGGCGGCGATGAAGGGAATGACCTCGCAACTGCAGAAGGGTGAGAGCCCGCCCAGCAGGGCGGCCAGAATGATCATGCGCAGATTGTTGCCCTCGAAGGCCCGCGCCAGCAGCGTTTCGGCACCGGTGGCCTTCATGTAGGCCACGGCAAGAACCGCGAAGGCGATGAAGGGGGCGGTGCCGGACATGGCTTTCATTGCAAATTCAAGCGTTGGCCAGAATTGCTGTGGATCGAACACAAGGATCAGAAGCGGGGCCACGACAATGGCAAGAACGACCTTGTCGATCCTGCGCCAGACTTGTCGGGCTGCAGGAAGGGCGGCGTCAGTCATGGGGAAGATCCTTTTTTTGATCTGGTGCGTCGGCGCAGCACTCCTTCAACAGGAATTCCGACAGCATGCGCAATTCGCCATAGGCGACCGCGGCGCAGATGATGGAGCGGCCCTGTTTTTCTTGTTGGACCAGCCCGGCTTGCGCCAGGATTTTCATGTGATGGGTCAGGGTGGAGCCCGTCACGCCGGTGCGTGTGCCCAGCTCCCCAATGCTCAGCCCGTTAGGGCCGGCGCGCACGAGGCTGCGCAACACGGCAAGGCGCTGCTCGCTGCCCAGGGCGGCAAAGGTGGAAGCCGCAAGGGCAAGGTCAAGATCGGGCAACGCTATCTGTTTCATACTTCAAGAAATATAGAAATAAATTGCCGTGGCAAGACTTGCTTCGAAAATTATCGAAATAATGGGGGCGCTGCCCCCGTCGCCTCATCGGCGACTCCCCCGAGGTATTTCCAACCAGAAAGAAGCAGGAGTGCACTTCTACTGTTTCTTCTGGCTAACAAGTATCCCGGAGGAGGCGCGTGGCATGCACAGCGGGTGTTGCACCGTTGCTGCGTGGCCTGTGACAGGTCCTAGCTAGGGCCTGTTGGTCGCGCGCCGCGAAGGCGTAACGCAACGTGGTCATCGTCGAGAGACGGGTCTTTGGCGCGCAGGAGTGGCCCTTCTTGTAAGTAGAGATAACCGCCTGGGACCCCAAACTGATGACACTTGCCGCTGTCATCCACAAATCAAGCTTAAGCTGGCCACGGATTTCTACGATGGTGGTGGTCTGGGCCTGTCGAAGGTGGACATATGCTTTTCCGTCGACATCTAGTGGTACCTTGCCTCGGATATCGAGGTGCTTTTCGCGAGGAAATTGAGACCCACGCGCCAGGCAACGGCCTAGGTCTCTGATGCCCGCGTCAATGACAAGCGCGCTGTTTCAAGATGGTCTTTCATTGTATTTGCCGCCCGTTCCGGTTCCCGCGCGCGGATCGCGTCAAGAACCTGGCGGTGCTGGGCGTTGTAGGCGTTGATCGTCGCGTGATCCAACGTAAGGTGGCGCATCCGGGTCCAGTCATCCTGGCTGCGCACATCCCCGATCTGGTCGATGATCCAGATCAACAAGCCGTTGCGGGTCGATGCCACCAGCGTCAGGTGAAACGCCTTGTCCGCCTCCGAGAAGGCCGAGGGATCGTCTACGCAGCGCTCCATTTCTTCGCAAAGCCGCTCCATTTGGTCCAGGTCGCTGGACCGGCCGTGTAGAACTGCCAGACGACAGATATGTGGCTCTAGCGCGAATCGGGTGTCGATCAGTTCAAGCGGCGTTGCATTGGCAATCGAAGCGCTTCCAAGCTGTGTGGGCTGTTGGAGGACATAGGTGCCGCTGCCTGGCCTGATTTCGACAAAACCCTCTTCTTCCAGTTGCATCAACGCCTTACGCACTGTACCGCGTGCTGCGCCGTAGGTATCCGAAAGGACCCTCTCGGGCGGCAGGCGGTCATGCGCGTGCCAGCGACCCCCCGAAATTTCCCGTCTCAGAAGCGACGCAATATCCGGTGCGGCCAGTTTCTGGTCCATTTCCATGTCTAAATCCTAGGCATTTTGATCCAAAATTATACCAAATAGGGTGATTTGCCAAGATTTTTCTTTATTTGGATCAAAAGTGGTTGACTCGTGAAGGGCCTAGCTCGCACTGTTGCAATTGAGGGTGAAAGCCATCCTGAGTCTGACGCGGTTCTGCTGCGGCATCTGGGAAAGCAAAAAATGGTTCTGAAAAACCAAACCACGTGTGTGCCACTTCGCGCTAGGACGCAATTGCGCGCTCGCGCTCAGGCCACGCCCGGCACCCTCGCCACGCCAACACAGCAACAAAGAATGCACGACATGGTCGTTTGTCCGGCCGTGTCTGCATCAAAGCAGTCACGGGCCTGACGGTCTGGGGCAGCCAAAATATCAGGGAGCGAAGAAAGTGGCTGAAATGGACATTGAAAAATTTGTAGAGGCTGAAGGTCGGGATGAAAAAATCCGCCAGGTCCGCGCGATGATCGACGAGATGGGGATCGAATATCTTTATCTGCAATTCGTCTCGGTCACCGGCAAGATCATGGGCAAAGGTATTCCTTCTGACCACTGGGAAAGCGTTGCCACGAAGGGCTTCCAGCTTGTTTACGGCGCAACCGTTAACCTCTTCACCGACCGCGCCGGCAACTACCTGGGCTACGGTCCCGAGGCCGCCGAACTGGTTGGCATCCCTGAGCCAGAAACATTTATGCAACTGCCATGGGCGCCCACCATCGGCCGTTTTTTCTGCACCCTCTTCCGCAACCGCGAAGAAAAGGTCGATCCTGGTGCGTACCTGACAGCGGATTGCCGCGGCAACCTGCGCCGGATGCACGATGAATTCACCGCAAAGCACGGCACCAAGCTGCGTATCGGCACAGAACCGGAAATGATGTGGTTGAAGTTCGACGAGAACGGCAAACCCAAGGATGGCTTTTCCAAGCCCTACTGCTATCACATCGACCAGTTCGAAAGCCTGCGTCCGGTGTCCATGCAGGTCATCCGTTATGCCCGCAAAATGGGCCTCGATATGATCCAAGGCGACCACGAGGATGCGCCCGGACAGCTGGAACTGAACTGGATGTTTGACGATGTTTTGCGCAATGCGGATCGTCTGACGACTTACCGCCAAATCTGTGCCCAGGTGGCGCGGGAACATGGTATCTTTGCCTGTTTCATGACCAAGCCATTCATGGGCGTGTCGGCCTCGGGCTGCCACCACAACATGAGCCTTTGGCGCGGCGGCGAGGACCAACTGGTCCGGACCGGTAACGACCCCGACAATCTGCCTGGCATGGCCGAGAACTACATGTATGTGAAAGGTGGCGAGAACACTTTCATGCCCGATGACGATGACCCGCAGATGCCTGGCGCGGAAGGCCTCAAGGCGATTGGCGGCGTGGTGCATCACCTTCAGGCGCTGACCTCCGTCGGGTGTTCGACAGTGAACTCCTACCGTCGTCTTTGGGACACGGGCTTCTGGGCGCCGGTCTTTGCGGACTGGGGCTTCCAGAACCGCACGACGGGTCTGCGCGTCTCTGCGCCGGGCCGGTTTGAATATCGCTCGGTCGACTCGATGGTGAACCCTTACCTGATGGGCACCACGCTTCTGGCTGCAATGGATGACGGCTTGGACAATAACCTTGACCCGGGTCAACCCGAAGAGCGCAACATCTATGAGGCCATCGAGGCCGGCAAGGAAGTCAAGAAGCTTCCGATGTCGCTGGGTGAAGCACTTGATCACCTCGCAGGTGATGAAGTCGTAAAGCGTGGCATGCCGGGTGAGATGTATCGCCTCTACGAGGAATACAAGCGCGACGAATTTGCCCGCTTCATGTCCACAGTGACCGAGTGGGATAACGAAACGTACATGGAGTGCCTGCCCTGAGGCGCTTCGTACCAAAGCGGCGGGCAGAGTATCGCCCGCCGCTCTTTAACATTTGAAACCTTAAGCAGGAGGCGATCTTCCAATGTGTGGAATTGCTGGATTGATCCACAAGGGCAAAAGCGCAAATGTTGGGTCCGAAATGACCGCGATGTTGCAGGCCCTGAAACACCGGGGTCCCGACAGTACCGGGTACGCCGTTTACGGTGAGCCGACCGAAGGCGACTACGTGATGCGCCTGAAGGTCGCCGAGGCCGAAGATATGGAAAAGGGCCGCGGCATCCATCAGATCATTAAGGATCGCATCGCCGAAGTTGAAGAAATCCTGGCCGAGCACAAGGCCGAGATCAAATCGCGCGAAGACGCGACCGAATATTCGCTTCGCTACGTGTTGGGCCATGACGGCGACACCGGCGCAATGGCCGAACATATCGAAGAGACCGAAGGCGTCGAAATCCTGTCGATGGGCAATGGTCTTGAGCTTATCAAGGATTTGGGTGACGCCACTGTGGTGTCAGAGCTTTACGGTCTGAACGATTTTCAAGGCACGCATGGCATCGGTCATACCCGTATGGCCACTGAGTCGGACGTGGATATCAAATCCGCTCACCCCTACTGGGCCTTTCCCTATAATGACGTCAGCGTTGTTCACAACGGTCAGATCACCAACTACTGGATCATGCGCCGCGAAATGGAACGCAAAGGCCATCGCTTCATGTCCAACTGCGACAGCGAATTGCTGGCGGTTTACACCGCGCACAACCTCGCCAATGGCATGTCGCTGGAAGACAGCCTGCGCAAGTCGATTGACGAGATTGACGGCGTGTTCACTTATCTGGTTGCCACCAAGGATCAGCTGGGCATGGCCAAGGACACAATGGCGGCCAAGCCGCTGGTGCTATATGAGTCCGACGACCTGATTGCCATGGCCTCTGAAGAGGTCGCAATCCGCGCAATCCTTCCCCAAGAAATCGACACGTACGATCCCTACGACGAAGAAGTGCGCGTCTGGCAGGCGTAACTTTTTGTAGAGATTGAAGAAAAAGGAACCGAAAATATGGCAGTAACTGACGAAGAACTGCGCAACATGACCCAGGAAGAGCGGGTAACCGCGCTGGGCATGCGCTCCGAACAGCTGACGGGCAAATCCCTATACGTGGAATTTGACCCCGATGCGGAAGAACGGTTCACCTATCCCTGGGCGCCCGAGGTGGATTTCAACAAGCGGATTGAAATCGACACTGATGACATGACCACGACCGAGGTGAACAAGGAAATTCGTGCCAAGATGGCTGAGGGCTATGGCACGGTCGTGTTGCAGAACCCGCGCGGCAAGCACTCGCTTGGTGTGGGCATTCTCAGCAAGCTGAACCTGGTGATTGAGGGCTCCACTGGGTACTTCGGCGTGGGTCTCATCGATGGACCAAATGTGCGCATCACGGGCCGTGTTGGCTGGTCCTGTGGTGAGAACATGATGTCTGGCACCGTGATGATCGAAAAGAATGCAGGCTCTACCTTTGGCGCAGCCATTCGTGGCGGCGACCTTGTGTGCCGCGGCTCGGTCGGGTCGAGGACGGGCATCGATCAGAAGGGCGGTACGATCATCGTGGGTGGCGACACCGGCGCGCTGTCGGGCTTTATGATGCAGCGCGGGCGCATGGTCGTTTGTGGCAATGCCGGAAAAAACCTTGGTGACTCGATGTATGATGGCACGATCTACATTGGTGGTGATATCAAATCGCTCGGCGTTGACGCGGTTGAGGCGGAATTGACCGATCTCGACAAGGCATGGCTGGCCCGCAAGCTCAAGCAATACGGAATGATGCCTGACAAGGGCGTCGACCATTTTACCAAGGTCGTTGCTGGAAAGCAGCTCTGGAATTACGACAACCTCGAACCTAACGAAAAGAAACTGATCCTCTGATCGCAGCGATCACAGGATCATCCTGGGCCTGACCCGGGATCCCGATAACAGGAGAAACAACATGGCAGACGGTGATCTTCCCAAGAAGAAACCACTCGACCGCGACGTAAACCGCATCGGTAACAGCTTCATTTTCCCGCCCCGGGTTATGGATGATATCCATATCAAGTCCGAACTGGGCCGTTACCGGATGCGAGGTTTTTCGCTTTTCAAGAAAATCCCGCATTGGGATGACCTGACTTTCCTTCCCGGCACGCTTACTCGCTTCGTGATCGAGGGCTACCGCGAGAAATGCGAAACCAAGACTATTCTTGGTCCACGCGCCAAGAAGCCGCTGGAACTGGATATTCCGGTTTACATCACCGGTATGAGCTTCGGCGCCCTGTCCTATGAGGCAAAGACGGCTCTGGCCCGTGGTGCCACCATGGCTGGTACAGCCACGTGTTCTGGCGAAGGCGGCATGATCCCGGATGAGCGTCGCTATAGCTCCAAGTGGTTCTACCAGTGCATCCAGTCCCGCTATGGCTTCAACCCAAACCATCTTGTTCTGGCAGATGGCTGTGAATTCTTCATCGGTCAGGGTTGTAAAGTTGGCCTCGGTGGGCACCTGATGGGTCAGAAAGTGACCGACCAGGTGGCCGAGATGCGCTCGCTGCCCGCCGGTATCGACCAGCGCTCTCCGGCGCGTCACCCTGACTGGCTCGGCCCTGATGATCTTGCGCTTAAGATCCAGGAAATCCGCGAAGCAACTGACTGGCAAATCCCAATCCAGCTGAAATTGGGCGCAGCTCGGGTCTATGACGATGTGCGTATGGCCGTGAAATGTGACCCTGACACGATCTATATCGACGGCATGGAAGGTGGCACTGGTGCGGGCCCGCACCTTGCGACCGAAGATACTGGTGTGCCCGGCATGGCGGCGATCCGTCAGGCCCGCAAGGCTATCGATGATCTTGGCAAGCGCGGTGAGATCAGCCTGATCTACGCCGGTGGTATCCGCAACGGTGCCGACGTGGCCAAGGCGATTGCCCTGGGTGCCGATGCCATCGCGATCGGCCATTCGGCGATGATGGCCCTCAACTGCAACAAGGATATTCCCGAGGCCAACTTCCCCGAGGAAATTGGCGCAGATCCCGGCTACTGCTACCACTGTCACACGGGTCGCTGCCCGGTGGGTGTGGCCACACAGGACCCTGCACTGCGCGCACGTCTTGATCCGGATGAGGCCGCCGAGCGCGTCTACAACTTCCTGCACACGCTGACCATCGAGGCGCAGCTCTTTGCCCGCGCTTGCGGAAAGACCTATCTGCACTCGCTGGAGCCGGAAGACCTTGCGGCGCTCACCATGGAAGCCTCGGCGATGGCCGGTGTTCCGCTTGCGGGCACAAACCACACCGTCGGCATCGAAGACTACCACCACCTGTAATCGGTGGGTTCAAATCCCGCCCTGCGTATTGCCCGCAGGGTGGGCTTCCACCCCACCAACGGAGGACGAACACTATGGCTGGAACACAATATCGCGGCTCTGCAATCACAGATGTCGACCAGTTCCTGAACGACGCGGCCGGCTTAGAGTCCGAACGCGAAAAAGAAATCGGACAGCACATTGGCTATCGTTATGACGTGAACCTTGTGCCGGATTATGACCGCATCACGCCCTTCCTGACCAAGTATATGGAAGTGATGGGCTGGGACGATCTCAACTGGCTTGAAGACGTGCACATGGGTTACGAAGAGGGCTCGCCGGCTGTCTTTGACCGCAACAACAACGGTTGGGTGCGTATCCCGGACAGTATCGAACTGCCGGACAACCAGCAGGATCGGGACATGATTGCCCGCGAACTTCTGGTCAAGTTCCAGATGTCGGACCGTCACCCGCTGGTGGCGTTGCGCAAGGCGTACATGAAGTTCTGACAACACACCCTAGGCTTGGCCCGGGGCCGAGTGCGATGCACCGCATAAGCCCCGGATCATATCCGGGGCGGGTGGTCGTCGCACCACGATCACCTAGCTTTAGTACGGTGTGGGGCAGCTAGAGGACTACCATGGCCCGTCATTTCGATATCGCGTGTCTTCAGACCCGGCCAAGGCCGGACATGGCATCTGCGCTCGAGGAGGCCCTGCCGCTTGCCGATCAGGCTGCAGCAGGTGGAGCGCAGATGCTATTCCTGCCGGAATATTGCGGGGGATTGACCACGGATGGTCCGGCTGTCCGCCCACCCGCCGCGCCGGAAGACAGCCATGTGTTTCTCGAAGGGATGCGCAGCTTTGCGCGGGAACGAAAGGTCTGGATCAACCTTGGATCTATCGCGGTGGATGGTCCCGATGGCAAAGTCATAAACCGCGGCATCATGCTGGATGACAAAGGCCAGATCCGGGGCCGGTACGACAAGATTAACATGTTTGACATCCAGTTGAGCGAAACAGAAGTCTACCGCGAAAGTGCCTTCGTTGCGCCAGGTAATCAGGCCGTCATCCACGACACGCCCTTTGCCCGTATCGGGCACGTGATTTGTTATGACTTGCGGTTCCCTGATCTGTTCCGCAGCCTGGCGCAACATGGGGCCGATATCCTGATCTGCCCAGCCGCCTTCACCCGCAAAACAGGCGAGGCCCACTGGCATGTCCTCAACCGCGCCCGCGCCATTGAAACCACGCGTTTTGTCGTGTCGGCTTGCGCCATCGGCGATGTGCCCGGAGGTGGTGAAAGCTATGGTCATTCTCTGATCATTTCGCCCTGGGGTGACGTGCTTGCTGATGGTGGGGACCAGCCCGGCATTGTGACCGCGCGTATCGACCTGAACGATGTCGACCGGACTGCCGCCCGCATCCCCAGCCTGCAAAGTGACCGGCCCTTTTCTCTCGATCTCCCTGATGATGACAACAACAGGAGCGTTGCATGACATCGCTGGCCTCTCAATTTGGACTGAGCCAATCCAACCACCCCCTCCGCAAAGCCTTTCTGCGCTGGCAATGCCGCGTGCGCCAGATGTCCATGCGTGACAATGACGGCCGCCCCGATAACGGTATTATGCCTGATGTGATCCTGCCGGGTGAGAGTGAGCCACTCGGCGCCGTGATCACCGTGCTCAACAAAGCACCCAGCTATTCAGTCACGCCGGAATTGGTGCATATGGCCGCCAAAACCAATGATCCCGCACAGCGCCGCGATCAGGCCATTCGGTTCCTGTCGGCGGCCTATTACCAGAAAGCGGGAGAGTTCTCGGACATCCTCACTGCCACCTTCCCGCCCGACAGCCCCGGCGCGGCCAAGATCCGCAAGGCAGGCAGCTGTACGCTGGTGTTTGAGGCCTATTCGCAGCGCTTCGACCTCAACTGCAAGGTTTGGAAACTGGCCCGTCACAATCTGCTTTATCAAGCAACAATGGCTCATAACAAACTCTTCAACCCGGCTATCCCGCCGGAGACTGTTGTGGTGGGGTTTGAGCCGAATTGGGAAGAGTGCACGTCGGATCCCAAGATCGCTTAAAACACAATACTTGAGCCATCTCTTACAATTGCGGTACCCATCTGCACGACAGCACCAACCCGGGGCCCGAAACACTTATGGAAGACTTTTTTGCCCTGCTCGGAACCAAGGGCGGGCCCGCCATTCGCCCTGGGTCCTCCATGCCCACCTCCAACCTGCTCTCGCTCAACGGGCAGCAGGTTGTCGTGGATTGTGGCCTTGGCGTGACCCGTGGGCTGGTGGATCAGGGGATGCAGCTCAAGGACTTGTCGCTGGTCTTCGTCACCCATCTTCATTCCGACCACTATCTCGAACTTGGCTCCCTCCTGCACACGGCGTGGACGGCGGGCTTAAAGACACCTGTTGATGTGTTCGGTCCGCCTGGTTTGGATGCCGCATGGGCTGGATTTCTGAACTTTATGGAGGCCGATATCACCCTGCGGATCGAGGATGAAGGCCGCCCCGATCTGCGCAACCTGGTGCGCATCTGTGACATCGCCGAAGGCCAGGTCATGACCCGGCACGGCATCACCGTCGCCGCGCTGCGCACGTGTCACCCGCCGCTGGTCGACTGCTTCGCACTCTCCTTCCGAACCGAAACGACCCACGTCGTATTCTCCGGCGACACCGCACCGCTGGAGACCCTGACGGATTTCGCCCACGGCGCTGACCTCCTGATCCACGAAGCCATGTTGGAAGAGGCGCTACCTGATCTTGTCGCCCGTGTTGGCAATGGTAGTGACAAGCTTATGAGACACCTGCGCCGCTCTCACTCCACGGCGCAGGAAGCCGCCAAAACCGCAACGGCGGCACGGGTCAAAGCGCTGGCCCTCTCGCATCTCATTCCTTCCGACGATCCAGCTTACTCTGAAAAAGATTGGCACGAGGCTATTGCCGGGTATTGGAGTGGGCCGGTCTACATCGGGTTGGACGGATTGAAGATCCCACTCTGAGAGAGCCTTCACGTCCGTGTAGGCGTGTTAACCAATCGGTTGCTCCTGGACGTTGCGCGGCCCTGTACAAAACGGGTTCTACACGTCTGGAACCATCCCCAAAATGTACAAAACGGTATTGTGACGGGTTAGGTCTCTCGTGAAGAACTGTATTTGGTAGCGATGTGTACAGTATGTATACTGATTGTATTTCAATGTGAGTCGCCTTGAAGCTATTATGCCGACTGATCGAAAAACTCGCTGTCTCGAAGACATCCGAATGCGCGTCCTGTGTCAGGATATTGCACCGGGCAGTGATCTGGATGAGGCCGCGCTGTGCGAGGCATACAGCCTATCCCGCACACCCATGCGTGAGATCTTTCAACGTCTGGCAGGGGAGGGGTATCTGAAGCTTGAACAGAACCGCGGGCCCAAGGTGGCGTCGATGGATTTGTCGATCATGCGAATGTTTTTTCAAACAGCTCCAATGATTTACGCCAATGTGGCCCGACTTGCAGCAGAAAACCGGCGCAACGATGAACTGACCCAGCTGATCGCAATTCAGTGTGATTTCACAGTGGCGGCAAAGGCTGAAGATGCCGCGCAGGCTGCATTGCTGAACCACCGGTTCCACCACCAAATGGGCATTATGGCCCACAACCCCTATCTTTTGCCCAGCCTGAACCGCATGCTGATCGATCACACCCGGCTCAGCCAGACCTTTTACCGCCCCGCCTCGGAAGATGACGCCGCGCGAGTGCGCATCTCGATCATGCATCACGACCAAATGATCGAAGCGATCGAGGCGCAGGATAGCCAAAGAAGCATCGACTTGACCATTGCCCACTGGAACCTGTCGCGCGACCGGCTGGAGCAATTCGTCTCCCCTGATCCGTTGCCCATCGATATAGTCCCATCGAAGGACCGCAGCCATGCAGTTTGAAGGGATCTGGACGCCAATTGTTACGCCAACCCATGACGATTACTCGATCAACGAAGAGGCACTGGCCCGGATCGTCGAATACCTTATTTCCGGTGGCGTTCATGGCATTATCTCGGCCGGAACAACTGGGGAATATTATGCCCAGACCTTTGATGAGCGTGTGCATTTAGCAGGTAAGATCAAAGTGTTGATTGATGGCCGTGTGCCACTTGTAGTTGGAACCGGCGCTCTGCGTACTGAAGAAAGCATTGACTACGCTAAGGCAGCCAAAGAAGTCGGTGCGGACGCGCTTCTGGTGGCCACGCCACCCTATTCGGTACCCACGGGCCGCGAAATTGCGCTTCATGCGCTGGCCATTGATCGCGCTGCGAACCTGCCTGTGATGCTTTACAATTATCCGGGCCGGATGGGCGTGAACATGGATGAAGAAACGCTGGATCGGCTTGGCCGCTCGTCCAACTTCTGTGGGATCAAGGAAAGCTCGGGCGATATCAACCGGCTGCACATGATTGCGCGCGACTATCCACATTTGGGCTTGCTCTGCGGGATGGATGACCAGGCGCTGGAATTCTTCGCTTGGGGTGCGCGCGGTTGGGTCTGTGCCGGGTCCAATTTTGCCCCGCAGGCGCATGTGGCACTTTACAAGGCATGCGTGCTTGAGGGGGATTTCACTAAGGGTCGGGCGATCATGTCGGCCATGATGCCCCTAATGCGCGTGCTGGAGCAGGGCGGCAAGTTCATCCAGTGCATCAAGCACGGGTTGACCATGCGTGGCATCCCCGGAGGGCCACCGCGTAAACCGCTGCAACCATTGAACAAGGATGACAAGCGCGCTTTGGAGGAGGTGATCCGCAACCTCGATACCTCAATCGCCACGATCATGGGAGAGGGCAAATGATCGAGCTTCTGACACGCACCGAATACGCCGCCATTGCCGCAGAGATTGACCTCCCCGCGACCCCGTTCGTGGATGGCAAATTCCGCAAGGGCTCCGGCCCCATGATGGACACCGTGAACCCCGCCACGGGTGAGGTGCTGAGCTCCATCAGCACGGCCAACGCCGAAGATGTTGATTTCGCAGTTCAAAAAGCGCGCGAAGCCTTTGAGCGAGGCGAATGGTCCCGCGCCCATCCGTCTGAACGCAAGGATGTTCTGATCCGCCTGTGCAAGCTCATCACACGGCGGCGGCATGAACTGGCGGTGATGGAAAGCCTCGACAGTGGCAAACCCATTAAGGACTGTGAAGAGATTGATATTCCAGAGACAATTCACACCATCAAATGGCATGGGGAGCTGATCGACAAGATCTATGATAAGACCGCTCCGACTGGTGACGACGCGATGGCTATGATCGTCCGTGAACCCATCGGCGTGGTGGCGGCGGTCTTGCCGTGGAACTTCCCGCTTTTGATGCTGGCGTGGAAAATTGGCCCGGCGCTGGCGGCGGGCAATTCGGTGATCGTGAAACCCGCTGAACAGACCAGTTTGACTGCACTACGTCTGGCTGAAGTGGCCCATATGGCGGGCATCCCGCGCGGCGTTTTGCAGGTGCTTCCCGGCGATGGCCCTTCGGTCGGGAAACCTTTGGGCCTGCACCCGGATGTGGACATGGTAAGTTTCACCGGTTCGACTGAAACGGGCAAGCAGTTCTTGCGCTACTCTGCCGATTCTAACATGAAAAAAGTAACCTTGGAGTGTGGCGGCAAGAATCCAATCGTGGTGTTGGAGGATGCTGAGAACCTCGACCACGTTGCCGAAAACGTGGTCAATGCAGCGTTCTGGAATATGGGTGAGAATTGTTCTGCTGGCAGCCGGCTGATTGTCCACAAGGATGTCAAAGCCCCCTTGCTAGAGCGTGTTATCGCCCGTATGCGGGATTGGAAAACCGGTGATCCGCTGGACCCGCAAAACCACCTTGGCGCGTTGATTGATGATGACCATTCCAAGAAGGTCGGTCGCTATATCAGTGGCATGGCCCTTGCCGGGGGTAAGATCGACGGCAACTTTGTCGAACCCACCGTGTACGAAGTGTCCAAGGATGATCCAAAGGCGTGTGAAGAAATTTTTGGCCCTGTCCTGTGCGTGATCGAAGTCGCCAGCATGGATGAGGCCGTCGTACTGGCCAATGACACCAACTACGGTCTTGCCGCATCTGTTTTCACCAGCAATGTCCGCCGCGCCATGCGTGCGGCGCGTGATATCCGGGCGGGGACCGTGACCGTAAATTGTTATGGTGAGGGGGATATCTCCACGCCCTTTGGAGGCTACAAGCAATCGGGTTTTGGCGGGCGCGACAACTCTGTCCATGCTCACGACCAGTTCACTGAGATCAAGACGATCTGGGTCGACCTGTCCGACCCCTCAGACGGTGACAACGTGGGATGAGCAGTGCAGGCTTCCTTGGCACCGGCGACATCGCCGGCTACATGGCACGCACCATCGCGCGCCAGGGCTACGAGGTAGTGGTGTCGCGTCGGAATGAGGCCGTCTCTGCCGAACTTGCGGAAACGGGTTTGGGCATTCGCGTGGCCGAGAACCATGATCTGGTGGCCGAGGTGGATACCGTCTTTCTTTGCCTGCGCGCTGCTGACTGGCAGGCGGTATGCGGCGCATTGCCCTGGCGCGATGATCAGGAGGTGGTCTGCTGTATGTCGGGTGTGCGCATGGCCGACCTTGAGGCCATTTGCGCCCCGGTCGAAGAGATTTCGATCACCATGCCGATTGCGTCCATGGAATACGGCAAAACGCCACTTCCCGTGCTAGGCGATCCTACGGCCATGACACGCTTTTTCGGGGCTGTGAACCCGATCCTGCCTATTCAGGATGAAAGCTTGCTGTTGAAATACTTCGCGGCCTCTACGCTAGTCGCGGGCACGCTTGGCCTGCTGGGGGCGGGAAGTGCCTGGATGGCGGATCAGACGGGCGAAGCTGATACTTATGTTGGTCCACTTTTGGCGGCCTTTCTATCGGCGCTTTACTGTGACGGAGGGGCTGACCTGACAGAAGAGGCGCAGCGTTTGGGCAAGCCAAATACGCTTAGCCGGAAAATGCTGGATGGCCTGCAATCGACCGGGGCGTATGACGCGCTGCCAGGCCTTCTGGATCACATTACCTGGTCCATGGAGGCCAAGACATGACCGTTGAAGCAGTAGGAACAACACGCCGTGGCCGGGGCGCGCGCAAGGCCATGCGTCTTGCACGGGATTTCACCATGCTCCCTGCGCTCAGGCGCAAGCTGCCCCTGACAGAACCGATGAGCCATGATGAGATCGAGCGTATCGATGCCGCCAGCATGGACATTCTGGAAAATGTTGGCGTGGTATTTCGTGACGATATTGCAATCGCGGATTGGAAGCGTGTTGGTGCGGATGTGCGTGATGGTGACCGCGTGCATCTGGACCGGGGTCTTGTGCGAGGCCTTATCGCCTCGATCCCTGAGACATTCACTTACCATGCCAGAAATCCGGCTAACAACCTGCCTTTTGGCAGGGACCATGCCATCTTCGTGCCTATGACCGGCGCGCCGTTCCTGCGAGATCTGGATGACGTGCGCCGCAATCCCTTGCTTGAGGATCTGGCAAATTTCCACAAGCTTTCTCACATGCTGCCCGCGATGCACAGCTCGGCCCACCATATCGTGGAGCCATATGATCACCCGATCAGCCAGCGGCATCTGCGGATCACCTATTCCTCGATGAAACATTCCGACAAGACGTTCATGGGTATGACGACGAGCCCGAAGAACGCCGAGGATGTAATGGATATGTGTGCCATCCTGTTTGGAGAGGATTTTCTGGAAACGCATCCCGTCTGTACTGGAAATTGCAACGGAAACAGTCCGCTTGTTTGGGATGAAACCATGCTAGGTGCCATGCGGGCCTTCAACAAGCGCAATCAGCCTGTGCTCTGCTCTCCCTTTGTGCTGGGTGGGGCCAACACGCC
Source organism: Roseovarius sp. (assembly GCA_963691795.1). Taxonomy (GTDB): domain Bacteria; phylum Pseudomonadota; class Alphaproteobacteria; order Rhodobacterales; family Rhodobacteraceae; genus Roseovarius. Next base: position 261,867 of record OY829373.1, on the reverse strand, counting down.
TGCCTCTGTAGCGCCCACGGTGGCGCAACTTAATGCCGAGGCGCTAAGCGCGCTAGCTTACACACAGGTTGTGCGCAAGGGCTGTCCCGCGATCTACGGCCATTACCTGTCTACTGTATCAATGAAATCTGGCGCGCCCATGGCCGGCACGCCTGAAATTAGCCTGATGAACCTGATGATTGGTCAAATGGCGCGGTACTATGGCGTGCCGTGGCGGTCTTCTAACACGCTCGGCGGGGCTAAGACGTTTGATGCGCAGGCGGGTTATGAGAGTGCGATAACGCTGATGTCGCTACAAATGGCGGGGACGAACTACATGTGGCATTCGGCCGGGTGGAACGAGGCCGGGATGCATTGTTCCATGGCGAAATTCGTTGTTGATGCCGAACAATGTGCCATGGCCCACCGCATGGCCGAGGGTATCCGTTGGGATGACTTTAATGAGGCGATATTGGCCGTGGGTGATATCGGTCCCGGTGGGCATTACCTTGGCCATCCCCACACGCTGGAAAACTTCCAGAGGGCGTTCTTCATGCCGGAGCTGTTTGACAATAACTCTATCGAACAATGGACAGCCGAAGGTGCAATTGAGGTCAATGAACGCGCCCTGACCTATACCCGAAATCTGCTTAATACCTATGAAGAACCCAAGCTAGACGAAGGCGTGAACGAGGCCTTGCTGGATTATATCGCCCGACGCGAACGCGAAATTCCGGCGGCGGATGCCCTCAACCAGGATCACTGACCCATGCGCATTGCCGAGGTTCATATCTATCAGCACGACCTGCCGGTCAAAAATGGCCCCTACACCATGGCCAATGCGCAAGTGTGGGCCTTGGATACAACACTGGTACGCCTGGTCAGCGACAATGGGCTTGAGGGCTGGGGGGAGACATGTCCCGTCGGCCCCACCTACGCTGAGTCGCACGCAGGCGGGGCCCGTGCCGCCATAGCCGAGATTGCACCGGGCCTGATCGGGGTCGAGGCCGCGCCGATCCCCCTGCGCCGCGCCATGGACGGGCGGCTCAACGGGCACAACTATGCCAAGGCGGCTTTTGATATCGCGGTGTACGATCTGCTGGGCAAAGCCAGCGGGCTCAGCGTGGCTGACCTTCTCGGGGGCGCGGTAACGGACCGTGTTGCGTCCTACTATGCCTCGGGTGTCGGTCTGCCGGATGAAATCGCGCGCATCGCAAAGGACAAAGCGGATGAAGGCTATCCCCGGCTTCAGGTCAAGGTAGGGGGCCGCTCGGTGGAAGTGGATATCGAAGTGATCCGCAAGGTCTGGGAAACTGTCGGTGGGCGCATGCGGCTGGCGGTGGATGGCAACCGGGGCTGGACGACACGCGATGCCCTGCGCGTCAGTCGTGAATGCGCCGATATTCCCTTCATCATGGAACAACCCTGCGACCGGGTGGAGGATCTTGAAAAGATCCGGTGCCAGTTACGTCACGCGATCTACATGGACGAAAGCAGCGTTGATCTGGCGACCGTGATCAAGGCGGTCGGGCGCGAACTGGTCGACGGCTTTGATATGAAGGTCACGCGTATCGGTGGTCTGCACCCAATGGCCGCCTTTCGCGATATCTGTGCCGCCCGTAACCTCCCCCATACCTGTGATGACAGCTGGGGTGGGGACATCATTGCCGCTGCCTGCACTCATATCGGCGCCACCGTTGATCCGCGCCGGATGGAGGGCGTATGGCTCGCCGCGCCCTATATCGAGGGCCATTATGATGACGTAGGCGGGATCAACGTTGAAGGTGGCCATATCGCGGTGCCGGACGGCCCAGGGCTGGGCCTGACAATAGACGCCACCCGTTTTGGCGCCCCCGTGGCCTCGTTTGGAGGGTAGGATCGTGTCGATGCCGTTCATCAACCTCGCCGATCCAGCCATATCGACCCGTGGTCCGGAAGTGCTCAGCGCACGGGATCAGAACTGGTGTGCCGAGACGCCCTTCGGTCTTGCGATCCTGCGCTATCGCGAAGTTGGGCGCATCCTGCGCGATCGACGCTTTCGTCAGGGCAGCCATGCCTGGCCTGACACTGTGGGCATCGAAGGCGCCTTTGCTGATTTCTGGTGCAACTCTATTATCTCCCGCGAAGGAAAGGCACATCAGAAGTTGCGCGCGCTGGCTGTCCCGGCGCTTAGCAAAGATTATGTGCTCAGTCTGAAGCCGGCGTTTTCCGAGATCGCAGAAGACCTGTGCACAGCGCTTTCCCAGAAATCGAGCTGTGAATTCCAGTCTGAATTCTGCGAGCCCTTCTCGGGTCAGGCTATCGCTACGCTTTTGGGGGTGGACCGGCAGCGCTGGCCAGAGATTGCCCATGACGCTGCTGATCTGGGCCTGGCCATGGGTATTGAGGCCAAGCGCCACGAGGCACGGTTTAACGCCGCCTGTGAACGGCTTTATGCACTTGCCGACACGCTTGTGGCCCGTGTTCGCATGGGGCAGGACAGACAAAGCTATGTTTCGCGCATCGTGGCGGAATTTGAGCGCAACGGCGATTGCAACCATGATGAGCTTCTGAATACCATCGTCATTTCTATTTTCGGCGGTGTCGACACGACCCGGGCCCTTTTAGGGCTGGGCCTGTCGCTTCTGATCGACCACCCGGACCAGTGGCAGATGCTGCGCGAGGATGGGGCGCTGATCGAGCCTGCGGTTGAGGAATTTATCCGTGCTCGCCCAACAACCACATGGGCCACTCGTGAAGCCATCGAGGATGTCGAGATGAATGGTGAGGTTATATGCAGGGGTACAGTGGTGCACCTGCTGGTCCATGCCTCTGCCCGCGATCCTGAAATCTGCGATGATCCCGATTTTGATATCACTGCAAAGCGCCGCATGCATTTCGGGTTCGGCGGCGGGGCGCATCACTGTATCGGTCATTTCGTGGCCCGGACCGATATCGCCTGTGCGCTCGATGCGCTGCGCCGGACATTTGTACGCGTGGATTATGATGGCGCCCCGGAATGGCTGCCCGACAGCGGCAATACTGGCGCCCTGCGCCTGCCTATCCGGTACGAGGTGGGATGATGGGCGCGCGTTTGCAGATGTCTGCGCCATGAAGGTCTCCCGCTTGCCCAAGGACCCTGGCCTCGCTGGTTGGAATGAGCTTTTGCCGCCAGCTCAGCCTCCCGTTATCTTGGAAAGCCGGATCATTGCCGACTGGCTGGTAATCGGGGCGGGGTTTGCGGGTCTTGCGGCGGCGCGGCGTCTATCACAACTGCATCCCGGGGCCCGGATTGTCGTGCTGGAGGCCACCCGCATCGGAGAGGGTCCGGCGGGTCGCAATTCCGGTTTCATGATTGACCTTCCTCATGACTTGTCCTCCCATGATTATGGCGGATCAACTGACAATGACGTGTCCCACATCCGCGTGAATCGTTCGGGGATCGAGTTTGCAGCCTCCATGGCTTCTGATTTTGGGTTGAGCGATGAGGCGTTTGCGCGCTCTGGCAAACTGAACGGTGCGGCAACTCCAGCTGGGACACAGCACAATCGCAACTATGCCGCCCATCTGGCGCAGTTGGGAGAATCCGGTGAGTTCCTCGATGCTACCCAGATGTGCGAGATCACTGGCACGGGCTATTACCAGAGCGGGCTTTTCACGCCTGGGACCGCGATGATCCAGCCTGCGATGTTTGTACGTGGTGTGGCGCGAGGGATACGGTCCAACAGGGTTCAGATGTTTGAGACCTCTCCGGTTGTGTCCTTGAGTCATTCTGGCGATTGGGTCGCTGAAACACCCAAAGGGGCCGTGGTCACGCCACGGGTCATTCTGGCAGTCAACGGTCATGCCAACAGCTTTGGTCACTTCAGGGGCCAGCTTCTGCATGTTTTCACCTATGCGTCGATGACCCGCGCATTGACGCGTGCGGAGGTGGGCCGGCTGGGTGGGTGGACCCGTTGGGGGGTGACGCCGGCCGATCCGCTGGGCACTACAGTTCGGCGGATTTCCGGGACGGGCGGTAACCGGATCGTGGTGCGAAACCGGTTCACTTGTGACCCCTCGATGGAGGTCAGCGAAGGCCGGGTCACCCGTGTCGGCCGCGATCATGACCGGGCGTTCCGGGCGCGGTTTCCGATGCTTGAGGGCGTGGAAATGGACTATCGCTGGGGTGGGCGGATTTGTTTGAGCCGCAACAGTGTGGGGGCCTTTGGGGAAGTTGAGCCGGGGCTATTTTCAGCCTGCTGTCAGAATGGACTGGGGGCGGCAAAGGGCACGACCCTGGGTCTGGCGGCGGCAGAACTAGCCTCGGGTATCCGGTCTGATCTGGTACATGAGCTTTTGGCGCAGGATGCGCCCAGCTGGTTGCCGCCTGCACCCGTTACGGCACTTGGGGCCAATGCTATCATCCGTATGGGTGAGTTGAAGGCAGGTAGCGAATTCTAAAGCTCGTTTCTTCCCTGCGGCGAGCGCGCACTTCTACCCTTTTGACAAGTCCCTGAGAATAGGACAATCCAGTCTGTCATCACCTGCACAATCGCGCACCAACTCCGACAGTGTCGCCCGCATCGCCTGCAACTGCGAAATCTTTTCCTCAACCTGTGCCAGATGCTCAAGTGCCAGCGCCTTCACGTCCCCACTGGCCCGCGCCTCGTCCTCGTAAAGCGCCAGCAACCTACGGCAATCCTCGATCGAAAAACCAAGCGCCCGTGCGCGGCCAAGAAAATGCAACTTATGCGCATCTGTTTTCTTGAAAACTCGGTAGCCATTGCCGGTTCGGGCAGGGCGGATCAGGCCGATCTCCTCGTAATACCGGATCGTCTTGGTCGGTAGGCCCGTGGCCTCGGCAATCTCACCGATGTTCATTCTGGACCTTCCGCACCCATCGGTGCAATCCATCTCAGCCGAAGTGCATTGGTCACCACGAACACTGAACTCAGCGCCATAGCCCCGGCCGCCAGCATCGGTGACAGCAACTGTCCCGTCACCGGATAAAGCAGGCCCGCTGCCACTGGGATCAGCGCCACGTTATAGCCAAATGCCCAGAATAGGTTCTGCCGGATATTGCCCATCGTCCGCCGTGATACCTCCAGTGCGGTCAGCACACCACGCAGATCGTCTGACATCAACACCAGGTCCGCCGCCTCTAGTGCCACATCCGTGCCAGACCCCACAGCAATACCGACATCCGCCTGCGCCAGCGCGGGCGCGTCGTTGATCCCGTCGCCCACGAAGGCAACTGGGCCAAATTCCTTCCGCAGTGCGGTCAACGCGTCCTGCTTGTCCGCCGGAAGCAGCTGGGCATGGACCTGGTCGATCCCTAAATCCCCTGCGATTGCATACGCGGTGGTCTTCGTGTCCCCGGTCAGCATCGCCACCTGCTTGCCGCTTCGGTGTAAGGCTGTGATGACGGGCGCCGATGTTTGCTTGATTGGATCTGTTACGGACAATACGGCTTGCAACGCGCCGCTGACTGAAACAAAAACGGGCGTCTCGGCGCGATTGGACATGGCCTGTGCGGCATCCGCCAACCCGTCTACCGCGATGCCACGCGCTTGCATGAAGCGCGCGGTTCCAATCAAAACCTCACAGCCCTCGATCATCGCTTGAAGCCCATGTCCCAGTTCGGCCTGTACGCTCTCGGCTGGTTGCAGACCGACACTTTCGTTCAGGGCTGCCGCCACGATTGCTTGCGCAATCGGATGTTCCGAGCTCTGCTCGGCCGAGGCCGCCAACGCTAGAACACCTTCCCGCGTCGCGCCTTCGGCGAGGGTCATGGCCGCCAGCTCGGGCTTGCCCTCAGTCAGTGTGCCCGTCTTGTCGAAGGCCACCAGACGGACTTCTTCCAGCCGCTGCAGAGCTTCGCCCTTGCGGAACAGTACGCCCAGTTCCGCCCCACGCCCAGTTCCCACCATGATCGAAGTTGGCGTTGCAAGTCCCATCGCACAAGGGCAGGCGATAATCAGGACAGAGACGGCCGCTACCAATGCAAAGCTCAGTGTCGGTTCCGGCCCGACCAGAAGCCAAACCGTCAGGGCCGCCACAGCGATTGCAATGACTACAGGGACGAACACGGCGATCACCCGATCGGCTAGTGACTGGATGGGCAGTCTTGCGCCCTGCGCTTGCTGCACCAGCTCCACGACTCGGGCCAGAACTGTGTCTGCGCCTACATGTGTCGCCTCCATCATCAGCGCGCCCCGTCCGTTCAGTGTGCCACCGGTCAAAGTATCGCCTGCCGCTCGTTCTATTGGTCTAGGCTCGCCCGTCAGCATGCTTTCATCAACAAAGGAGCGCCCTTCGATCACATGGCCATCCACTGGCACCCGTTCCCCCGGTTTGACCAAAAGGATGTCGCCCGCCTGCAAAAGTCCAAGGTCAATCGGACGGACCCGATCGCCCTGCTGGATATGCGCCACCGTAGGCTGCAACCCGATGAGGGCGTGAATAGCTGATCCGGCCTTGCCCCTCGCCCGCGCTTCCAGCCAGCGTCCTAGAAGGATCAGCGTCACGATCACTGCGGCTGCCTCGAAATAGACCGCCTCTGTACCCGCAGGCAGCAGGGCTGGTGCGAAGAGGGCTACGGTCGAGTATCCCCAGGCCGCCGACGCCCCAAGTGCGACAAGAGAATTCATGTCTGGTGCGCGCTTAAGCAGGGCAGGCACGCCGCGTGTAAAAAACTCACGGCCCGGCCAGGCCAGAACAAGCGTCGCCAGAACGAACTGCACCGCCCAGAAGCCGGTCTGCCCGATGGTTTCGTAAATCGCATGGTGCAGCGCCGGGACTAGGTGACCGCCCATTTCGGTCGCAAAGAGCGGCAAGGTTAGTGCTGCGGCAAGCAGCGTGCGATGCAGCGCTTCAAGGGCTTCAGTATCCTCACGGGCCATCACGGGCGCGCCCTGCTCGGTTAGGCGGGCGGGGAAGCCTGCGGCATTCAGCGCGTCCGTTAATATGCCTGTATCTGTTTTGGGCGCATCTACCAGTGCCGAGCGTGCTGCAAAATTCACCCGCGCATCGATAACACCCGGCACAGCGTTCAGCGCCCGCTCTGCCCGGCCCGCGCAACCAGCGCAGGTCATGCCGTCTATCTCGAAGCGCAGTGGATGCGTTGTCATAGGCTCAACCCTTTCCAACCGTCTATAAAGGTTCCAGTGACTGGAAGGTCAAGGGGGTGAAAATTGAAGGGTGAGAAAAGAGGCTGGCGGATCAGCTGCGGCTTCTGAGCTTGAACACACCTGTTGCCGTAGCCACCAGCGTGCCCAGATCGTCGCGCAGCTCCGCCTCGCAGAAATAGGTCTTGCGCCCACCGCCGGACATCCGCGCCGTTGCGATCAGCCGCGCGCCCTGCGCTATTCCCACATAATTCACTGTCAACGACAGGGTCAGTGCCATTTGCTGGACATTAGCATCGCCCGTGTAACACCCGGCATAGCCCATTGCACTGTCGAGCAAGGTGGCGTGGACACCACCATGAGGCAGCCCCTGTCGATTGCGCAGCTTTTTGGCAAGGGGAACCTCCACCACCGCAAACCCCTCTGACCATGAGGTGAGCGACATGCCCAGAAGGCTCTGAAGGGGGTAGGGGGGTTCCACCAGATCAGGGTCGATTGGGTCTGTCATCGCGAAGTGGCCTGAAGCCCGGCTCGGGCAAATTGTGGTACGTAAGCGCCCAGTTGCAGACCTCTTTCAGGATCAGAGGCATTACCATCCAGCGCCCGCCGCTTCACGCCTTCCAGAATGGCGGCCATGCGGAAAAAACAAAAGGCCAGGTAAAATCCGAAATCGTCGATCCCGGATAGCCCGCGCCGGGCGCAATAGGTATCGATGAAGCGCTGGTCGCTCCATAAACCCAGAGTTTCCCGGTCCACCCCGGCCAAACCCCGCCCTTCGGAGGTGGCGGGCATGGACCACTGCATGATCACTGCCGCCAGATCCGCGTAGGGGTGGCCGATGGTCGACAGCTCCCAATCCAGTACGGCACGCACTTGTGTGGCGTCTGGCGCATAAAGCAGGTTATCCAGTCGGTAATCCCCATGCACCAGCCGCCGCTGGCCGTCATCTTCGGGCATGTTGGTTTGCAACCACTCAATCAGCGCATCCATATCGGGCAGGTCCTGCGTCTGGCTGGCGCGATACTGCTTGGTCCAACGATCGGTCTGGCGCTGGCAATAATGTCCTGGGGGGCCGAAATCCGACAGGCCCACAGTGTCGATATCCACCTCGTGAACGGCAACAAGAACGCGGTTCATCTCGTCTATGACGCGGTTCCTGCTATCCGCGTCCAGTTTGGGTAGTGCAGGCTGGTCGAAGGCCTGCCCCTCGACAAGATTCATGATATAGAAGGCTGAGCCGATCACCGCATCGTCCTCGCAGAGCGCCAACACGCGGGGTACGGGCACCCCACTATTGGCCAGTGCCTTCTGGACGCGAAACTCCCGATCGACGGCATGAGCTGATTTCAGTAGAACACCCGGCGGCTTGCGGCGAAGGACATAAGACCGCCCAGGTGTATCGAGCCGATAGGTTGGGTTGGATTGCCCGCCGGTGATTTTTTCGGCCTTGACCGGTCCAGTGAACCCCTCAATCTGAAATTGCGCCCAGGCCTCGACCGCGGACAGGTCAAATTCGGTGTCTCTGGTCATTCATTTGTCCGGAATTCAGGTAGGGTGTAGTCTGTGAATTGTTGCCTAAGAGTCAGTTTTGAGACTTTGCCCGTGGCGGTCAGTGGCAGGCTTTCCACAAATACAATATCATCGGGCAACTGCCACTTGGCGAACTTAGAGGCCATGAAGGCGTGCATGTCCTCAAGAGTTGGGCGCGCCTCTCCGGCGGTAACGGCGACCAGCACTGGGCGTTCGTCCCATTTTGGGTGTGGCACGGCGATGACCGCGCAGGCGGCGATGTCGGGATGGGCGATTGCGTGGTTTTCCAAATCGATCGAGCTGATCCACTCGCCCCCAGATTTCACGAGGTCCTTGGCCCGGTCCCGAATGACCAGCCGGCCATTGGTATCTACCGATGCGACATCGCCAGTGCCAAACCAGCCCTCGGCATCAAACGAGGCCTTGGTTGCTGTCTCGTTGTTGTAATAGGCCGCGATAACCGTACTGCCCCTGACAAATAGCTCCCCAGCGGTTTCGCCGTCGTGGGGCAGGGGCGCGCCGTTATCGTCAACAATCTTAAAATCCACCCCAAAGAGCCTGCGGCCAGCACCGGTCTTGGCGTCGATCTGTTCGTCAAGCCGGGCCTGTTCCAAAGAGGTAGGCAGCAAGCCTCGGGTGCCAATCGGACTCATTTCTGTCATGCCCCAGGCCTGGTTGACCTTGACGCCCATCTCCTCAAAGGCGGCGATCATTGCACGCGGTGCCGCAGAGCCACCGACCACGAGGTCGGCAAAGCCCGCTGGCGGGCGGTCCCGCGTCTCGATCTCGGCCTGAAGCCCGGCCCAGACCGTGGGCACACCCCATGCGGAATAGACAACCTCGCTATCCATCAGGTCATAAAGGCTTGCCCCGTCCAGATTGCGACCAGGCATCACCATCGACATCCCCGCCAGTGGCGCGGTGTATGGCATGCCCCAGGCGTTCACATGAAACAGCGGCACGACCGGTAGGACTTTACGCCCGTAGGCAAGGCTTTGGGGATGACCCGCCACCACCATCAGCGCATGCAGCACGGTGGAGCGATGCGAGTAAAGTGCGCCCTTGGGATTACCCGTGGTGCCGGAGGTGTAACACAGCCCGGCCGCCATGTTCTCGGGTAATTCTGGCCATTCGAATGTGCCATCCTCAGCCTCCAGAAGAGTCTCGTAGCACAGTATATCCAGATCGGTCTGCGGCATCGCATCCGCATCCGCCATCACAACGATCTTTATACCATCCGGCAAAATGTCCTGCGCGCTTTCAACCAAAGGCACGAGGCTTAGATCAACAAAAAGAACAGTATCTTGTGCATGGTCAAATATGTAACCCATCTGGTTTTCTGGCAGCCTTGGGTTGATCGTGTGACAAACCGCGCCAATGCCCGAAATCCCGTAGTAGAGTTCAAAATGCCGGTACCCGTTCCAGGCCAGTGTGGCTATCCTGTCGCCCTCACGAACGCCCAGCCGCTTCAGCGCCTGCGCTAGCTTGCCAACGCGTTCCAGAACCTCTGGGTAGGTGATCTTATGAAGGTCACCCTCATCGCGGGCAGAGATGATGCCCTGATCGGGAAAGGCCTCAGCCGCGAAGGTGAGAATGTCGATGATCCTCAGATCGCGATGCATCATCAAACCCTGCATGGCACACTCTCCTTTCGCCAACTGTTGGATGTGAGGCAGACGGTGACACAAAGGAACAGGGGGATCAATTGCCTCTGGCGGGCTTGACTCTGCCGCTCAAGGGCGCAAAGCCCTGCAGCAACCAAATCAGGGCTGATATCACAGTGGGAGCTGCACACATGTCCTTTGACCGTTCCATCAAGATTGCACCGTCGATCCTGTCCGCAGACTTCGCGAATTTCGGGGCCGAAATCCGCGCCATAGAAGATCAAGGCGCTGATTGGGTGCATGTTGACGTTATGGATGGCCACTTTGTCCCCAACCTTACCTTTGGTCCGCCCGCCGTGACGGCCTTCCGTCCCCATGTGAAAACGGTGATGGATGTGCACCTCATGATTTCTCCAGTTGATCCGTATATCGAGGCCTATGCAGAGGCTGGTGCCGATGTGATCACCGCCCATCTGGAGGCCGGCCCCCATATCCACCGTACGCTTCAGGCGATCCGCTCGAACGGGGCCAAGGCCGGGCTGGCGCTGAACCCGGCGACGGGGATCGAGGATGTGGAATACCTGTTGGACATGGTCGATCTGATCTGTGTGATGACCGTGAACCCCGGCTTTGGTGGGCAGTCTTTCATTCACAGCCAGATCGCCAAGGTCGAACGCCTGCGCGCCATGATCGGTGACCGCCCCATCCATATAGAAATTGACGGCGGCATCACGCCCGACACTGCGCCACTGATGGCTGCGGCCGGGGCGGATGTACTGGTAGCGGGCTCTGCCGTGTTCAAAGGCGGCTCGGTCGACGCGCCCGGGGTCTATGGCGCCAACATAAAGGCCATCCGCGCCGCGGCAGAGGCCGCCCAAGGCTAAGTGATGCGCGACGGCGTCATCTTCGTGGCCACGGGGGCCGGGTATCTGGAACTGGCCCAACAGGCCGCGCGGTCCTTGCGTGACACCAATCAGGGCCTTGCCGTGGATGTTTTCACGGACCTCGCGGGTGATCCCGGCAACGCCGTGTTCGATCAGGTCCACGATGTCCCCTCAACCCATCCCCGCGTGAAGCTGGAATGCTTCGCCCGCGCCCGGTTTGACCGCGTGCTCTTTCTCGATTGCGATGTGCTGGTGCTGGCCCCCCTTGGGGATCTCTTCGACCTGGCCGACCGCTTCCCACTCAGCCTTGCCCATGATGTGCGTCGCCGCTCTGACCTAATCCGCAAGGGGCACGCAGTGGAGACGCCCTATGCCTTTCCGCAAATGAATTCTGGCGTGATGGTTTATCGCAATGACGCGGAGATGGCGATATTCTTTGCTGAGTGGAAACGCCGCTACGAGTCCTCAGGGGAGGCGCGCGATCAGATCACTCTGAAAGACCTGCTGTGGGAAAGTGATCTGCGCTTTTATGTGCTGCCACCCGAATTCAACCTGCGTCGTGTGACAGAACTTGAAGCGTGGGAGCCGCTTGACGCTGTGCCCTCCATTATTCATTCCCACCGTTTGCTCCAACACCTGCGCGGCCTTGGTGAAAAGGTGACCGACCTGCAAAGACTTCGGGAGTTGGAGCAAGAGGCGCTGGCACAGGAGTGGGACACCGATGGTGATGATGCACCTTGGTCTCCGCTGTGGCGAAATCTTTAAAAAATGTCGTTCGTATTTTTTTAAGAATGCGCGCGCTTCACCACACCGCAGCCCGCAATCTATCCTTTTCTTATGCAGCCATTGATCGCCTCGACCAAGCGCCGCGAGTACTCCAGCGGCGACTGCGTCTTGTTGTTCCCCCGGATTGTGTGCCGCTTCAGTGTGATCAGGCCTGAGCGCGTGTCGAATATCACTTTCAATTGCTCCACGAAAACGCCCACCCTTGTAAAGCCCAGATCCCCACCCCAATCGCAAAGATTGCGCCCTGCTAACACTATCAAAGACAATGAGATCCCCCGACGTGACAAGGCCACTGCAAGTTAATAGTCAGGATCTGACCTTCGTGGCCTTGTTGATCAGACCGCAGCGGTCAGCTCGGCAATTGCCTTGGAGGCATTTGCCCGCCCGGCTTCTGGATCCACGTTCATCTGGTCCGCCGAGATGACGGTGACATCGCTGATCCCTAGAAAGCCCAGGAACTGGCGCAGGAACGGTGTTGCAAAATCCACTGGAGAGCCCTCTGGCACGCCGCCTGAGGCCATCGCGATCACTGCCTTTTTGCCGGACAGAAGACCCTCGGGGCCATCTTCGGTATAGCGGAATGTCACCCCAGCCCGTGCGACCTGATCGATCCAGGCCTTCAGCGCGGCAGGCACTGAGAAATTGTAAATCGGCAGGCCAATCACGATCACGTCCGCAACCTGTAATTCTGCTACCAGCGTATCTGACAGCGCCAGTGCCTGGCGCTGCACCTCGGTGCGCAGGTTCTCAGGTGTGAAGGTCGCCGCGACCCAATCTTCGGTTAGATGTGGCAGTGGGTCTGCGGCCAGATCACGAGCGGTAACGGAAGCGTCCGGGTGCTGCGCTACGACCTGCGCGGTCAGCATCCGCGTGACCGAATCTTGACTACGGGCAGATGCGTCGATCTGAAGAATGGTCTGAGCCATGATTTATCTTCCTTTGAAAAAGACTATGCGTTCGATTGGAACAAAAATGGCATTGTGCCTCTAGGAACTCAACCATAGTATAAGATCAATATATGTTTGTATTTGCACATTGGGCAGGCGGGGTTGACTATCTATGGACAACTGGGACGAGGTTCGCACAGCTTATCATGTAGCGCGCATCGGCACGGTCAGTGGAGCGGCTGAGGTTTTGGGCGTGCATCATGCTACCGTGATCCGCCATATTGACGCGCTGGAGGGCCGGCTTGGGGTTAAGCTGTTCCAGCGCCATGCGCGTGGTTATACCCCAACCGAGGCAGGCGATGACCTATTGCGCGTGGCGCAGGCTACTGATGATCAATTTAGCCAGCTTTCCGGACGCATCCGGGGCCGCGGCAATGATGTTACAGGGGAATTGGTGGTCACCTCGCTTGGCGGTCTCAGCCACCTTCTGGTGCCTGTCTTGACAGAATTCCAGATCGAACATCCCGGCATCATCGTGCGCTACCTGACTGGTGACCGCCTGTTCAGGCTAGAATATGGGGAGGCCCATGTCGCTTTGCGCGCTGGTAGTCCGCCTGATCAGCCTGATAATGTGGTGCAGCCCTTCCACCGCCAGAAGATTACGCTCTTTGCGAGTGAGGCTTACGCCAAACGTCACGGCTTGCCGGGCTCGGAAGCCGATCTTCGCAATCACTGGTTCGTCAGTAGCGACGATCCCAAATCCCGTGCACCTTTCGCAGTCTGGCTGCGTGAGAACGTCCCCACTGAACAGATCACTTTTCGCAGTGGAGATGTCCACGCGCAGCGCCGCGCGATCCGTGCGGGGGCGGGGCTTGGCTTCATGTCGCGGCTTCAGGCGGCCGAGGCGGGCGGGTTAATTGAGGTGCTTGAACCGAGAGAGGAATGGGCGGCCCCACTTTGGCTGGTCACCCATATGGATCTCCACCGCACCACCAAGGTGCAAGCCTTCCTGAGCTTTCTCAAGGACTGTGCCCAAGGGTGGGATGACGTGTGAGCGAAGCTCTTAAAGGTCACATTGCCATGCTTTGCTTCTCGGCCTTGGTCGCCGGGTCCTTTGCGCTGGGCGCTATCGCAGCGCCACATATCTCGCCTACCGTTTTGAATGCCATACGTTTCCTAATAGCCTCGGTTATTCTTGGCGTAGCTGTGATAGCCACGGGTGGTATGCCCCGTTCAGCTCTGCAGGCGCCATGGCGCTATCTGCTGCTAGGCGGGTCGATGGGCGTCTACTTTGTCATGATGTTCGAGGCGCTAAAGACGATGGATGCCGTATCGGGTGCGGCAGTGTTCACGCTTACGCCGGTGATGTCTGGTATTTTCGGATACATTCTTCTGCGCCAGATCACCACGCCCCGCATGGCGATTGCGCTGTCTATCGGGGCCTGTGGCGCACTTTGGGTGATCTTCCGTGCGGATTGGCACGCGTTTATGGCGTTTAACGTGGGCCGGGGGGAGGTAATCTTTTTCATTGGCTGCGCAGTGCACGCTTTCTACACGCCCCTTGTGCGCTTGCTGAACAGGGGTGAAACGTCACTGGTGTTCTCGTTTGGCGCCATGGTCGCCGCCGTACTACTTTTATTGGTGTTCGGAGCCCGTGATATGGTCCAGACGGACTGGTCCAGGTTGCCTACAATCGTCTGGATCACCATTGGCTACACTGCTTGCATGGCGACGGCTGTAACCTTCGTTCTAGTCCAGTTCGCCAGCATGCGCCTGCCGAGCGCCAAGGTCATGGCTTACACCTACTTGACGCCAAGCTGGGTACTCTGCTGGCAGGCCGCTCTCGGCATTGGTCTGCCCGCGGGCATTGTCCTGCCTGGAGTGGCCCTGACCGTGGTAGCGCTCATCCTGCTTCTCAAGAATGAACGCGACGGCTAGTCGCGCGCGCATAATTCCTCAGATAAACCCCGCGCCCGCCAGCCCATCGGCCAGCTTGTCGAAATCGAGAGCGGCATTCTCCTGTCCGCTTTCATCGCTTCTGCTGCGGGGCAGAAGCGTGCGCAGCGATGTCACCTCGGCTTCGGCAAATGCCTCCATTTGTGCGGGATAGGCGTTGAAGGCACGCGTCCAGTGCCGCCGCTGGAAAAGCGCGACCTGAGCACCGGTACGCATCGCAAACGGGACCAGGTGAAAGGCCGAGCCCTCTGCGCCCACGATCTTTTCGGCGGTCATATAGCGGGCCAACTGATCAGCGATGGAGTGCTGTTCGGGGTAGAAGATCTCGTAGCCTGCCACCTGCATCAACTCCTCGATCCGTCGCTCTTGGTCCACCAGCTTGGTATCTTTATTCAGCTTGGTACGGGAAATATAAAGCTTAGTGCCGCCCTCCGGCCGGATTCGTGCCGAAACGCGTGACCGGATTTCGCGGCGAAAGATTGGGGTGCCAGTGATCCAGCCCGATGGCCCAAATCCGGGTGAGGGCAGAAGCAGCGTCTCGTAGCGGGTCGGGTGCTTTGGCAGGTGGACCGCAAGCCCATCCGTAAGCAGCGACAAGAATGGACCAAAACGCCGGTCGATGGCATTGGCGAAATTCACCCCGCGGTGGGGGATTACCACCAGACCGTCCAACTCATCGCGGTAATACCCTGCGGCCCAAAGGCGGATCAGCGTCTCAACCAGAAAATGTCCAAAATGATGCCTCCCAACGCCTGCAAACATCCACCGTCCGGGCTCTGTCTCGGCAAAGGGTGTCTCGGATGTGTCCGGGATGCCCGAAAGACGAGAGCCGGACATTAGCGTGCGCGACATCTGCCGGAAACTTCCATCAGCCCTTACCACGCCGCAGGTCATGGAAGTGTTTCGCATAACTGGCATCACCAGCGCGTTCTGCATCCTCTCGATATGAGCAGGTGGCAGCGACTTGGATGAGAGCTCTAGATCACCCTCTATCATCGGACAGCTCGGTTTTCAGGAATTTCTCGAAGGCATCGAGGTTGATCGCCTCGAATTGGCCAAAGCTTTGCATCCAGATGGAGGCATCACGCAGCGCGTCTGGCTCCAGCTTGCACCATTTTACCCGTCCGCGCTGTTCCTGGCTAATCAGGCTCGCGCGGGACAAGATGCCCAGATGCTTAGAAATTGCGGCAAGCGACATATCGAAAGGCTCGGCCACATCCGTGACTGCCATGTCATCCTCCAGAAGCATCATCAGGATGGCACGACGCGTTGGATCGGCGAGGGCAGAAAAGACAGCATCAAGAGGGTTGGACATGGGGTCTGTAAAGCGTGCTCACTCGGGGAAGGTCAACCGTTTTTGATGCGCCCACGCTCAAAATACCCTTTCCGAGCTTGATCTGGGACCTCTTGTTTTAAAGGTGGCGGCTTGCGGTCAATCTCGGGACACGTGTCGCTCACCGCGATCGTAGGGTAGGGTTTCCTCATTACATTCGACCGGAACACGCTGCGCCACGGCCTACAATTTATTCAAACTCAACTGAATGGTTGAATATGATAAAACGGCTAAATCCCTTGTTGTACGCGCCTGCGACATCGAAATTTCCTTACTCAATACAAAAATAAATACAATAAAAACAGTGATCTGTGACATTTTCACAAACCCATTGCCATCGCTTGACTCATTGGGTGCCGGAGCATAGCAAGAGGCAAGTTTTCTGACGGGGCAGACGTGTCTGATCTGGAACATAAAAAGCGGCTCGCGCAGCTTGAGGAACGGATCGCAAATCTAAAGTCGAAAGACGCGCCAAAGCCCCACCAGGAAGAACATTACAGCCAGGCCCATCTGGCCTGGAGGATGGTGATTGAATTGGTGGCCGGTCTTGGGATCGGTTTTGGCATTGGATACGGGATAGACAGCTTCTTCGGAACACTTCCCCTCTTCCTTGTCATATTTACATTGCTGGGTCTTGCGGCGGGCATCAAAACAATGATGCGATCCGCGGAAGAGATCCAGCGAAAGAGCGAAGACGATCCCGCCCCGGGCGGTGAGAAGTGAGGATGATACATGGCCGGTGACAGCAAGGAACTCGTATTCCACCCGATGGATCAGTTTATTGTGAAACCTTTGTTCGGAGACGGACCTGTCGGTCTGTTCACCGTGACCAACGTGACGCTTTGGATGGCGTTGACCGTTCTGTGCATTATTGGACTGTTGGTTCTGGGCACATCTGGCCGCAGTACTGTTCCTGGCCGGATGCAGTCGATTGCCGAACTCGCATACGGCTTTATCCGAAAGATGGTAGAAGACGTGGCCGGTAAGGACGCGCTGCCCTACTTCCCATACATAATGACGCTGTTCATGTTCATTGTGTTTTCGAACTTTCTCGGCCTTATCCCCGGCTCTTTCACTACAACCAGCCACATTGCGGTAACAGCTGTCATGGCCATGGCCGTGTTCCTTTTCGTGACCATCTTGGGTTTCGTGAAGAACGGCGCAGGCTTTCTGAGCGTCTTTTGGATCAGTTCGGCCCCCCTGCCGCTGCGCCCAGTTTTGGCGCTGATCGAGGTCATTTCTTACTTCGTGCGTCCCGTGAGCCACTCTATCCGTCTTGCTGGTAACATGATGGCCGGTCACGCAGTGATTAAGGTGTTCGCGGCCTTCGCGCCGATGGTTCTGATTTCAACCGGTATCGGCCTTGTCGTGACCCCGCTTTCAATCCTCGCGATCACGGCGATCTATGCGCTGGAAGTGCTGGTGTCCTTCATTCAGGCCTACGTGTTCACAATCCTGACATGCGTGTACCTCAAGGACGCGCTTCATCCGCATCACTAAGCGTTAAGCCGGGGTATCCCCCGGCCTGCAAAGAACAACGAAACTACTCTAATTCCATCGTAAGGAGACAATCAAATGGAAGGTGACGTCGTACAAATGGGTGCTTACATCGGCGCTGGTCTGGCCTGTACTGGTATGGGCGGCGCAGCTGTTGGTGTGGGCCACGTGGTTGGTAACTTCCTGTCGGGTGCTCTGCGCAACCCGTCCGCCGCCGGCGGTCAGACAGCCACCATGTTCATCGGTATCGCGTTTTCGGAAGCCCTGGGGATTTTCTCGTTCCTCGTCGCGCTTCTGCTGATGTTCGCTGTCTAATCCACGCGGAACCTGATCCTTACGCAGGGGTGAGGGGCCGCAACCTGGTACCTTGCCCCTAGTAAACGGACTTTCCCGAAGGAGAACGACATGGCATCAGAAACAACAGCATCTGCCGAAGGTCACGTCAGCCCATTGTCGCTTGAAGAAGCGGGCAAGTGCGTTGACTCGTATGGTGGCGCGATTGGCATGCCGCAGCTGTGCTCGGAATGGATGGGCAACCAGATTTTCTGGCTGGTGGTCACGCTCGTCGTGATTTTCCTGATCTTGTCCAAGATCGCCCTGCCGCGTATTGCAGCTGTTCTGGCCGAACGCCAAGGCACGATCACCAATGATCTGGCTGCGGCCGAAGACCTGAAAGCCAAGGCGGTCGAGGCGGAAGAAGCCTATAATAAGGCGCTCGTCGATGCCCGTGCCGAGGCTCAAACCATCATCGCGGCGACCAAGGCCGACATCAAATCCGAGTTGGACAAGGCTACTGCAAAAGCAGATGCCGAGATCGCAGCCCGTGCCGCGGAAGGCGAAAAAGCGATTGCAGAGATCCGCGCCAATGCCCTCGACAGCGTCAAAGACGTGGCGTCTACCGTGGCGTCCGAACTTGTGGGTGCAATGGGCTCCAAGGCAGATGCAAAGGCTATTGCAAACGCTGTAGATGCCCGCGTGAAAGGATAACGCCATGAGAGTAGTTGCAACACTTGTCGCGTTGACCGCAGCCACACCCGCATTTGCGGCTAAAGGTCCTTTCTTTTCGCTGAGCAACACGAACTTCGTGGTGCTTGTGGCCTTCATCCTGTTCATCGCGGTTTTGCTGAAGCTGAAGGTTCCGGCCCTGCTGGGTGGCCTTCTGGACAAGCGGGCCGAGGGTATTCAGGCCGAACTGGACGAAGCACGTGCTATCCGTGAAGAAGCCCAGACGCTTCTGGCCGGGTTCGAGCGAAAGCAGAAAGAAGTTCAGGAACAGGCAGAGCGCATCATTGCGCATGCCAAGGAAGAGGCAGCCGAGGCTGCGGAAAAGGCCAAGGCAGATCTTGAGGTTTCAATTGAGCGCCGCATCAAGGCGGCGGAAGATCAGATCGCTTCGGCTGAATCGAGCGCTGTGAAAGAGGTGCGTGACCGTGCCGTCAGCGTTGCGGTTTCAGTGGCAAAAGAAGTCGTGGCTGACCAAATCACCGCGGCGCAGGGCAACAAGCTGATTGATGCATCGATTGCGGATATCCAAGCAAAGCTGCACTGATCAAACGCCTGAAGTCTAAACAGGGAAATTGGCCCGGATCAACGGATCCGGGCCTTTCCTTTTTGGGGGTTAGCGGGAATTCAACTCTGACCTTCTTGCGATAAGCGTTGAGAGGTGCAGTTCGCAGTGCATCCTTCAACAACATGGCAATGAGCCACGCTTGCGTGATTTCACCCCTCGAAAGTCTGCTCATTAATGATCGGTTAACGCAAAATTAACGAAAATTACTCAATCTCTATTGGACGGGCAATTAGACGGGCCGCCTGAACCCGAGTTTGAAAGAGATGGCCAAGCTACATGCCCTTGAAAACCGAGGGTTAGAGTGGCGTGGGGGCGCTTGCGTCCACCGTATCTGAGGACGAATTCATGTGCTGCAGGACGCGCGTTGCCGATCCCCAAAACAAAGATCATGCAGGATATCTCGCTGGCCTGTCTGCCATCATTCATGCGCTGCCGCTCGCCGCCGCCGTAGTTGAAAGCACAGGGGCCGTTGTTCAGGCCAATGACGCCGCGACGCGTCTGTTCGGTGCGCATTTATCCTCTTCAGGCCTTGTCGTCTTTCGCGATCTGGCCGCCTGCGCGGGTAAGGCCGGGGAACCTGTGACAAACTGGTTGAAGACGCCCCTGAATCACAGGGCCGAGGTAACGGTTGCGCCCATCGCACCCGACCTTTTTCTTGTGACAAGCGCGGTAGAGGCCGTACCACTCGACACAAACCCTGCCCGTTTATCGGAGAGCACCCCAACTCTTTATTCCCCACAAGACACAACACGCACCCCGACGCGCGCCCTACGGGAAGAGGCGGCGCGGTTCAAACGGCTCAGCGAAACCGATCCACTGACAGGGGCCTTGAACGTTCGCGCCTTCGCGGCGCGGGTGAAGCAGGCCTTGATGGACCGGCCTCGCCGCAGGGGCGCTCTGATCTTTCTTGACCTTAACGGCTTTAAGGAGATTAATGATGGCTTCGGCCATGCTGCCGGGGATTTGGTCCTTGTCCATGTCGCGCAGAAATTGACTTTCCCTCCCCAGACCTGGGTCGCGACTGGCCGCCTTGGCGGGGATGAGTTCGCACTGTGGATGCCAGGTGTGGAGCCGTCAGCCCTGCCCAATGTAATTGCGGGCATCCACGCCCGGCTTAGCGTTCCGGCCGATGTTCCGCTTGGGGCGGGGCGCGTATGTCAGGTCACCGTCTCTGCGTCTGTTGGGGCGGCCTGTTGTCCCTTTGAGTCGCGCAATTATGAGAGCCTACGCCATGTGGCCGATACCCGCATGTATGAACAGAAGGCCATTGACCGGGCCAAACGGGCCGAAACAGGTCTTCCAAAATGAAAGGGGGCCGTTGACCCGGCCCCTCAATCAGTCCTGCCACGTTGACCGATAAACCCTTAGTCGCTCGTCCTCTTCGGACATTTGCGCATCAAGTTCTTGTACGTTTGATTGCTGATAAAATCATAAGAGTTCAGAGGGTCAACTTGGACATTTTTGCCAAAAGTCCCTACCACGCTCTGTTCCCCTAAGATCCGATGACAACTTCATTGAAGCGTCGTGTTCTTTACTACCCAAATGTATAGGCGACATGGAACGAATCGGTCAACAAGAAGTGATTCGTTTCGTGTTTTTTTATCAAGCACTTCACGATTGGCGAATCGTATGGCCCTCCTGGCCCTAAACGGTACGCGCCGAGATGCGGTTTGGCCTTGAGGCTAGCGCAGCGCACCGTTAATCCCAATCCACGATAGGAGAGTGGTGATGAGCCTGAACACATTCGGACACCTGTTTCGCGTTACCACCTGGGGGGAAAGCCACGGGCTGGCCCTTGGGGCGACGGTGGATGGCTGCCCTCCTGGGATCGCGGTAGATGAGGCGTTTCTTCAGCAATGGCTAGATAAGCGCAAGCCCGGTCTCAACAAGCACACCACGCAGCGCAAGGAGCCTGATGCAGTTCGTATTCTGTCAGGCGTGTTCGAGGGCCAGACAACGGGCACCTCGATCCAGCTGATGATCGAGAACACCGACCAGCGGTCCCGCGATTACGGTGATATTGCCCAGACCTTCCGCCCGGGCCATGCCGACATCACCTATCACCAGAAATACGGCATCAGAGACTATCGCGGCGGGGGGCGCTCCTCGGCTCGTGAAACGGCGGCCCGCGTAGCGGCAGGCGGTATTGCGCGGGCGGCGCTGGCCAACCTCATGCCCGAGGTCGAGATCAAGGGCTACATGACCCGCATGGGCGAGATGGAGATCGACCGCACCCGCTTCGACTGGGACGCGATTGACGGCAATGATTTCTGGATGCCCGATCCCACCTCCTTGTCCGATTGGGAAGATTATCTTCAGGCCATCCGCAAGGGCCAAAACTCCGTTGGGGCCGAGATCGAGATTTGCGCCCGGGGCGTCATGCCCGGTCTGGGCGCGCCGATCTATGGCAAGCTCGATACAGACCTCGCGGCGGCCTGCATGTCGATCAACGCCGTCAAGGGCGTGGAGATCGGCGAAGGCATGGCGGCGGCACGTCTGACAGGGACGGACAACGCAGACGAGATTTTCATGGGGGAGAACGGCCCCGAATACAGCTCGAACCACGCGGGCGGTATCCTGGGTGGTATTTCCACCGGGCAGGACATTGTCGTGCGTTTCGCGGTAAAGCCGACCTCATCCATCCTGACGCCGCGCAAATCGATCCGCATGGACGGCACCCCGACTGAGGTGATTACAAAGGGACGCCATGACCCTTGCGTGGGCATCCGTGCGGTACCCGTGGGGGAGGCGATGGTAGCCTGCGTTCTGCTTGACCACCTGCTTCTTCACCGTGGTCAGGTTGGTCCAGGGCCTCGTGGGACTATTGGCTGATATCTCACACAACAGACTGAAATCTTGACCGGATTTCGTCTGCATTCTTTTGAAGGAGACGCCAGCCGCGTCTATCCGGAACCAGCCTGCTTCTGCCGCGACAATTGCACCGCCAAAATGCCCAGCGTGATCACCAAAACGCCTACCATGTCCCAGAATCGCAAAACCTCCCCAAGGATCACGGCGGCGATCAGCACACCGAAAAACGGGTTCAGAAAGTGGAACGTTGCTGCTTTGACTGCCCCGATCCGGTTCACCAGCATGAACCATACCACGGTTGCCGCCAGCCCAGGAACTAGCGTCGTGTACAAAAAGGCTACGATCAACTGCCAGGACCATGCGACTTCGATCGTTTCAGTTGCCGCACCGATGACACCTAGGATTACACTACTCACCAGCATCTGAAGCCCAACGATCATCAAGACATTTCCCCCAGATGAGGCCCCTCTGACCGACAAGGTTGCAAAGGTAAGGGCAATCACCCCGATCACGCACAGGATGATGCCGTAAAGATCTGTCCCTCCTTGAAGGCGCGACCCCATGATAACCGCAACCCCAACTGTCCCGGCCATCAGTCCGACCATCCCGAGGACACCGATCTTCTCTCCAAAAATCAACCAGACGCACAGACCGACCAGGAGTGGCATGGTGGATGCGATAATGGCCGCCATCGAGGCTTCTACCGTTTGCATCGCTACGAAGTTCAACCCGAGATAGAGCGCATTCTGGCAAATCCCAAATATAATGGTCGCACGCCACTGCGCTGGCGTCAGTCGCCATGTTTGCCCCAGGACGCGCGCGATAGCGACGCCGATCAGGCCGGAGATCAAGAAACGAAGAGCCAGTGATGACACGGGTGGCGCTGCTGCGACGATGATGCGGGCGGATGTGAACGCGCTGGACCACATGAAGGCGAATGCCAGCCCCATCAGGATTGCCCGGATATCCATTTTGCCGCATGCCTCCGCGCGAGGCCGAAAAATGAAAGGGCCGCCCCGCTTGGCGACCCTTTCGGAATTCGATGGATTTTACAAGATCAGTCGTTCACGCTGTCCTTAAGGGCCTTGGCGATGGTCATTTTGACCACCTTGTCGGCCGGCTTGCTGATCTGTTCGCCAGTGGCGGGGTTGCGCACCATACGTGCAGGACGCTCACGGCAATAGATTTTGCCAACGCCGGGCAGGGTCACGGCGCCACCACCCGACACTTCGCGCGTGATTACGCCGATCATGGCATCAAGCGCGCTGCTTGCGGTTTTCTTGTCGCTGCCCATTTCCTCGGCCAAAGCTGCAACCAGTTGGGTCTTTGTCATCGGTTTTGCCATTTTATGGTCTCCTTACGTCTGCCCGTTCCTATGGGCCTCTGCACGCAATCTAACTGTATCTCGTGGATGAACACAACGGATAGTGTAGCAAAAGAAGGGTTTTACACAGATTTTGACGCAAATTTTCAAGTCAAAGGAAGGCTGTTTCGTCAAAACTACGTAGTTTTCGACTATGAATGCGTTCCAGCGGCATGTCACGTAGGGATTCCATCGCACGAATGCCAATCATCAAATGGCGTTTTACCTGGGCGGTGTAAAAAGTGCTCGCCATGCCCGGAAGCTTCAGTTCACCATGCAGCGGCTTGTCCGAGACACACAGTAGCGTCCCATAAGGAACACGGAAGCGAAACCCGTTTGCGGCGATCGTTGCACTCTCCATGTCCAGCGCAATTGCGCGCGATTGCGAAAGGCGCTGGACCGGGCCACTCTGGTCGCGCAATTCCCAGTTTCGGTCATCGAAACTGGCTACGGTGCCAGTCCGCATCACCCGCTTGAGGTCGTAATCCTCAAGCCGGGTTTCCTGGGCGACAGCCTCCTGCAGGGCAATTTGGATTTCCGCCAGCGCCGGGACAGGCACCCAAGTCGGCAGATCGGCATCCAGCACGCCATCCTCGCGCAGATAGGCATGGGCCAGAACGAAATCTCCCAGGTTTTGCGAATTGCGCAGGCCCGCGCAATGGCCCACCATCAACCATGCATGGGGGCGTAGGACGGCAATGTGATCGGTCGCCGTCTTGGCGTTCGAAGGACCAACCCCGATATTGACCAGCGTGATCCCGGAGTGATCTGAACGCTTGAGGTGATAGGTTGGCATCTGCGGTAACTTTACAGGTACCTCCAGCGGAGCCGCGCCATCGGTGATTTCCAAATCTCCAGGGCCCACGAAACTCTCATACCCTGTCTCCGGGTCTGAGAGCATTTTTCGGGCAAAGGCCTCGAATTCGGACATGTAAAACTGATAATTTGTGAAGAGCACGTAGTTCTGGAAATGCGCTGGGTCGGTGGCTGTGTAGTGGGTCAGCCGCGCCAGTGAGTAATCCACTCGCTGCGCCGTAAAGGGCGCGAGCGCACCCATCTCGTCAGGCCCGGGAACATAGGTGCCATTGACGATGTCATCATTTGTTGTGCTCAGGTCTGGTACATCGAACACATCGCGCAAGATGAACGTGGTCGCACCCTCTTGTGGCACCGAAAGGCCTGGATGTCCGGCTACGGCGAAATGCACCGGAATGGGTGTGCGTGAAGGCCCAACCGTCACTGGCACGCCATGATTTTCCATCACAAGGCTGATCTGTTGAACAAGATAGTCCCGCATCAGCTGGGGCCGGGTGATCGTGGTGGCATAGGTGCCGGGTTCGGCCACATGGCCAAAGCTTAGGCGGCTGTCGATCTGGGCAAAGCTGGTTGTGGTCAGGCGTATCTCGGGATAGAAGGCACGAATGCGTCGACTGGGCGCACCCTCTGACAGGGCTTGCGAAAACCGCTGGCACAGGAAAGCGGCGGCATCGTCATAAAGCTCTGTCAGGTAATCAACCGCTGAGCATGCCTCTCTGAATTGACGCGGGCCCGGCAGGTCGGGGGTGTCGATCGGTGTTTGAGGATTGCGCATGCGCCGAACTGCCTTGGGGTCGAGTGTTGCCGTACGTTGACATGGCAGCATGCGGCGATCAACCTGATGTGACAAACATCTTTGGAAAGGTCCGCCACATGGATTTCGAAACCGTCAGCCCCGAGGATCTCGGGGCCTCGCTGAAGGGAATCGGGCTGAACCTTCTGGTGCGCGATGTGCTGGAAGAAGTGCGCTTTCTAGAATTAGTGTTCGGTGTGCAAAGCCATCAGTTGAGCGAGGATTTCGCGATTATCTCCTATCACGGACAGGTCTTTCAACTGCACAGTGACAGCACTTATGGCAAGCACCCCTTGTTTAATCTTTTGCCCGAAAACCCGCCGCGCGGGGTAGGGGCACAGTTTCTGCTCTTTCACACCGACCCGGACGAGGCCGCAACGAAGGCCGAGACGGCAGGTGGCCATATTCTGCAACCGCCCATGAACAAACCCCATGGCCTGCGGGAGACGTTTATACTCTGCCAAAATGGATATGCCTGGGTCGCTTCGCGCCCCTTAAGCATGGACGAACGCGCCGCTGTTGAATAAGAGGGCGCGTATGGTGAAAGCACTAATTTCATTCGGACATGGCTACTCGGCCCGCGCGCTGGCTCGGATCCTGGTGCCTCAAGGTTGGGTGATTTATGGTACCACTCGCAGGCCCGAAAAGATGGCTGAACTAGAAGCCGAGGGTGTGATCCCCGTGCTTTGGCCCAACGGTGATATGAGTAAGGCTTTCAGGGTCGCCACCCATATTCTGCTGTCTGCAGCACCGGGGGAGGAAGGCGATCCCGTGCTTGCCCGTTACCGGTCTGAAATCACAGAGCTGGCCGGTTCGCTTGATTGGGCTGGATACCTCTCGACTACGGGCGTTTACGGCGATCATCAGGGTGCGTGGGTCGATGAAAACGTGTCGCTGACGCCTGCCACCAGACGTGGCCAAATGCGGGTTGAGGCCGAAGCGGCATGGTCTGCCATTGCCGGTCTGCCTCTGCATATCTTCCGGCTGGCGGGTATCTACGGCCCTGGCCGTGGCCCGTTCTCCAAGGTGCGCAATGGCACTGCGCGGCGCATTGTGAAACCAGGGCAGGTTTTCAGCCGCATCCATGTGGACGACATCGCGCAGGTTCTGGCGGCCTCGATTGCCAAGCCTAATCCGGGCACGGCCTACAATGTCTGCGACAATGACCCCGCGCCGCCGCAGGATGTGATCGGCTATGCAGCCGAACTTCTGAGCCTGCCCCTGCCGCCCGAAGTGCCTTTCGAGGCAGCAGAGATGAGCCCGATGGCCCGCAGCTTTTATGCCGAGTCCAAGAAAGTGGATAACACACGCATCAAAGAAGAACTGGGGGTAGAGCTGCTGTATCCTGATTATCGCAGTGGTTTGCAGGCCTTGTTGCGCGTCTCCGGAGGTTAGCGTAGCCGGTTTGTGCGCATCAGAACAAAAAGGTTCGATACGACTAGTGCCCCGACCACCACGGCTCCGCCCACCAGTGCCCAGCGGCCTGGATCCTCTCCGATCCAGGCCCAGACCAGCAAGGGGGCCAGCACGGATTCCAGCAAGATGAGAAGTGACACTTCGGCAGAGCTGATATATCGCGGCCCCAGCGTGAGAAAGCAGGTACCGATAGCGATGAACGTGCCATGGCACAGGAAAAGCAGCCAATGGTTTTCGAAGGCGTTCATTGGATCTGTGAAGGGCCATAGGACGAGCGCCGCTCCGATATAGGCGATGGGTACAGCGGGCACCATCGAGATGTCCTTGACCTGTCGCACAGCCGTCAGCGCCGCGGCATAGGCGGCGCAGACATAAAGTGCAAAAAGGTCGCCCTTCAACGACGCGATCTCGTTCTCGGATGTCCCATAGGCGATGATGCCCAGCCCCACACCCACCGCGACCATGGTCAGGATCATTCGACTGTTGATCTCCTCGTTCAAGAACAGGCGGCCGAATATGGTCGCAAAGATCGGCATGGCCGCAAAGATAAGGACGACATTGGCCACGCTGGTATGCGTGACCGCCATGACAAAGGCCGGGGCGGTGGAGGCGATCAGGACAATATAGGCAATTCCCGGCGCGCCTGTGCGCAGGACAGGGCGGAAGCTGTCTGGACCCTGAAAGACCAGTAGAGCCAGTAGGATCAGGACGCCGGAATTCAGACTCCGCCAGAAGGCGGTTACCATCGGTTCTTGGTCTAACAGGCGCACGAAAAGGCTATCTGGCACGATGAAGAGCACGCCGATTGTGGTGATGATCAGGCCCTTGAGATGGGTGTTCATATGCCCTTATCACTCCCTCACGACCGCGCCGCACTCGGGCTTAGGACCGGCGTTCGTGGACCTCTATCACATTGCCTTCGGGATCATAGAAATAGACCTGGTGCCAGCCCGCCACCGCGCTGTCGCCCCAGTTGGAAAATGGGATGCCTTCCGCCTCCAGATGCGCCTTGAAGCCCTCGATATCATCGGTGCGATAGGCCACATGCCCTTCCAGCACCGGGTTCACCAGTTGCCCAGTGCGAAATCCGGCCTGCACATCCTTGCGGGCGATATGCAGGTGGATGTCCCCGTCCGACACGAAGGCCACATCGCCATTGTAGACATTTTCGTCACCTCGCAGCGCTGGGATGTCGTCGTCGGTAGCCTCCAGCCCCAGAACCTCCCGGTAGAACCTGTCCATCTCTTCCACCTTGTCGGTGGAGAGGTTTATGTGATGCAGCTTGGGTTTCATTTCGTGTCGTCCTCCACAGCGTGCACCTCGATCACATTGCCATCCGGGTCATAGAAAAAGATCTGGTGCCAGCCCGCCACCGCCCGATTTCCCCAGTCGGAATAGGGCACGCCCTTGGCCTCCAGATGCGCCTTGAACCCCTGCAGATCATCGGTGCGAAACGCGATATGACCGCGCGACACCGGGTTCACGATCTGCCCGGTCGTCATGCCCGCCATCACGTCGCGCTGGGCCAGGTGGGTCTGGATCTTGCCATCGGTGACAAAAGCCACATCGCCCGCATAGCCCTTTTTCTTCTCCAGAACCGGCAGGCCTTCGGTTTCCCGCTCCAGCCCCATCACACGCTGATAAAACCCATCCATTTCGCCCACCTTCGTGGTGGCGAGGTTGACGTGGTGCAAGGTGAGTTTCATGCGCCCTCCGGGACAGCTTTGTCTGGACCGCTACTCAACAACAGGCTTTAGTGCCTGCCAAGTCCAAAACGCGAAAAGGCTGCCTGATATGACCGCTCCGACCAACCAATTCAAAGCCGCGCTGGCGCGGGGGGATCAGCTTTATGGCTGCTGGGCCGGGTTTGGAGATGCCTATGCTGCCGAGATCATAGGCACCGCCGGGTTCGACTGGCTCGTGATTGACGGGGAACACGCGCCCAACGATCTGCGGACCACCATGGGCCAGTTGCAAGCGCTGGCGACCAGCGCCACGCATCCGGTCGTGCGCCTGCCCATGGGGGAGGACTGGCTGATCAAGCAGGTGCTCGACATTGGCGCGCAGACGCTGCTGATCCCCATGGTTGAGAGTGCCGAACAGGCCCGTGCGCTGGTGCGCGCCACGCGGTATCCGCCTGACGGCATCCGGGGGTCGGGCGCGGCGCTGGCGCGGGCCACTATGTTTTCCTCCATCCCCAATTATACCGTCACCGCCAACGCGCAGATCTGCCTTCTGGTGCAGGTGGAAACCAAGGCCGGGATCGACGCGCTGGATGACATACTGGCGGTGGAGGGTGTGGACGGCGTCTTTATCGGCCCCTCCGATCTGGGCGCCGATCTGGGCTATCCCGGCGACAGCCGTGCCGACCCAGTGCAGGCGGTGATCAAGGACGCGCTGGGCCGGATTGCCGCGTCCGGCAAGGCCGCCGGATGCCTTGCCACGGATGAGCCGACCGCCCTGCAATACCGCAACTGGGGGGCGCAGTTCCTCGCCGTGGGGATCGACGTGGTCATGCTGGCCCAGGCCGCGCGTGACCTTGCATCAAAATGGCGCGAGGGCTGAGATGCATCTGCTGGTCGATCTTGGTGGGACCAACACGCGTTTGGGACTAGCGGACAGGACGGGTCTTCTGGACGACACGCTGCACAAACACCCTAATGCTGACTATCCGGGCTTAGCCGAAGTCATTTACGCCTATCTCGATGATTTGCGCCCTGGGGCTATTTGTGGCCTTTGTGCAGGCGTGGCTGGGCCCGTGCGTGGGCAAAGCGCACGGCTCACCAATTACAACTGGCTGATCGAGGCGGATGCACTGTGCCGTGCCACCAATGCTACTGAGGTGCATCTGATCAATGATCTTCAGGCGCAGGGCTATGCGCTTGATGATCTTGTTCCCGGTGACATTGTCCCGCTGCGCAAGTGTGAGCCGCCGCGCGAGGGCGCAACGCGCGCAGTGCTAAATCTTGGTACCGGGTGCAATATCGCTGTAGTGCACAGCTTTGGCGATGTGCTCCATGTTCCTGCAGCGGAATCGGGGCATTCCAACCTGCCGTTCTTGTCTGGGCGGCTGGCCATTCTGTTTGAGCATTTAGGAAAGGCGCACCCACATCTGCCGATCGAGGCGGCCTTGTCTGGGCCGGGGCTTAGCAATATCCACGCCTGGATGACGGGGCGGCAAGACGCGCCACAGGCGATCATCGACGCGGCCGGGCAGGGGGCGGCCGATGCGTTGGAGACTGTGTCTCTCTTCGTCGAAACGCTGGGTTGCGTGGCGGGAAATTTTGCGCTGCATCATTTGCCCATGGGGGGGCTCTACCTCTCTGGTAGCCTGTCGCGGGCTATTGCGCCATTTCTGAGTGACCCGGTATTTCTGAAAAGCTTCGATGCGCGTGGCCCCTACTCTGACTTGGTCAGTGGCATCCCGATTTCGGTGATTGATCGTGACGCGTTCGCGCTTCTGGGCTGCTACAGGTACCTGAGGCAGGTTCTGGATAACAAGTGAGGTGAAACCCCTACCTACTTGTGCCAGGCGCAAACCCCCGATCCTTCCACCTCGGCCTTCCCCCCTGTCCTCAGCTCTGTCATAATACCTTCAAACACCAAGAACAGAGCAGCGTGCACATGGCCGACGACCTTTTGACGCCTACTGAACCAGGCGATTACGATGCCTCCTCCATAGAGGTACTAGAAGGGCTGGAACCCGTCCGCAAACGTCCCGGTATGTATATCGGCGGTACGGATGAACGCGCCCTGCATCACATGGTGGCAGAGGTGCTCGACAATTCCATGGATGAAGCCGTTGCAGGCCATGCCACTAGGATCGAGGTGGAGTTGCACTCGGACTATTCCATCACCATCCGCGACAATGGCCGTGGGATCCCTATTGATCCGCATCCCAAGTTTCCCGACAAGTCGGCGCTAGAGGTGATCCTTTGCACCCTCCACGCAGGCGGCAAATTCTCCGGCAAGGCCTACCAGACCTCCGGCGGTCTGCACGGGGTGGGCGCCTCGGTCGTAAACGCGCTTTCCGACAGCATGGTCGTGCAGGTCGCCCGCAACCGAGAGCTTTTCGAACAACGTTTCTCGCGCGGGCTGCCCCTGGGCAAGCTGGAGAAAATCGGCGATGTCGCCAACCGGCGCGGCACCACCGTCACCTTCCATGCCGATGAACAGATCTTCGGCCACCACCGCTTCAAACCGGCGCGCCTGTTCAAATCGATCCGCTCTAAGGCCTACCTGTTTTCCGGCGTTGAAATCCGCTGGAAGTCTGAGATCGAGGATGGCGACACCCCGACAGAGGCGACATTCCACTTCCCAGGCGGGTTGTCGGACTTCCTTAGCGAAACCCTTGGCGGCGCGTCGACTTATGCCGAGGCCCCCTTTGCCGGAACCGTCGACTTCCAGGAACGCTTCGGGCAGCCGGGCAAGGTCGAATGGGCCATTAACTGGACGCCTGCGCGCGACGGCTTCATCCAAAGCTACTGTAACACCGTGCCCACCCCCGAAGGCGGCACGCATGTGGCGGGCTTCTGGGCCGCGATCCTCAAGGGCATCAAGGCGTACGGAGAACTCGCCAACAACCGTAAAGCCGCTCAGATCACGCGCGAGGACCTGCTGACCGGCGGCTGCGCGCTGGTGTCGTGTTTTATCCGCGAGCCCGAGTTTGTCGGCCAGACCAAGGACCGCCTCGCCACGACAGAGGCGCAGCGGCTGGTGGAAAACGCCGTACGCGACCATTTCGACAACTGGCTGGCATCCGATACCAAATCCGCAGGCGCGATCCTTGACTTTCTCGTGCTTAGGGCCGAGGAACGCCTGCGCCGACGGGCCGAGAAGGAAACTCAACGCAAATCCGCCACTAAGAAACTTCGTCTTCCCGGCAAACTGGTGGATTGCTCTTCCTCAACACGCGATGGCACGGAATTATTCATTGTCGAAGGCGATAGCGCGGGTGGCTCGGCCAAAATGGCGCGGGACCGCAAGACACAGGCGCTTCTACCCCTGCGTGGCAAGATCCTGAACGTGCTTGGGGCTGCCTCCTCAAAGCTGGGCACCAACGCTGAGATTTCTGACCTGACACAGGCGCTGGGCGTAGGCCTTGGCACCCGTTTCTCGATTGATGACCTGCGCTATGACAAAGTGATCATTATGACAGACGCCGACGTAGATGGCGCGCACATTGCGTCGCTTCTAATGACGTTTTTCTTCACCCAGATGCGCCCGATGATTGATGCCGGACATTTGTATCTGGCCTGCCCGCCCTTGTATCGCCTGACCCAGGGCGCCAAGCGCGTTTATTGCTTGGATGAGACCGAACGCGACAACTGGCTTGATAAGGGTCTTGGCGGTAAGGGCAAGATTGATGTCAGCCGCTTCAAGGGGTTGGGAGAGATGGATGCCAAGGATCTCAAGGAAACTACCATGGATCCCGGCACTCGAAAACTGATCCGCGTGACAATTGACGAGGATGAGCCCGGCGAAACGGGTGATCTTGTCGAGCGCCTGATGGGAAAGAAGCCTGAGCTGCGGTTCCAGTACATCCAGGAAAACGCGAGGTTCGTGGAGGAGTTGGATGTTTAAATGATGTTTCTGAAATAGGAACTTCAGATTGCATTGATTGGGGCCGCATTTGGTACTTTCGCAACCACAATTATTTTCCTTGTCCCGGATCGTTACAGACTCTTTATGTCATACAAGTGCTTTAAACGTGATCTCATCATGTGAGCCGAACTACACGAATTTGGTGTCCACCGTCTTCATGTCCACGGGCTTTGATTAGGGCAGCGCAGTAACCCACGTACACCCTCTCTGAACCGCAACTTGGGCATGTAGTTCGCAATCAAGGGCATACAGCTTTGTAATCCTTGATCGAATATCAGATGTCGCTGCGGATTGAATGGATTGATTGAAGTCCTGAATGGCCTGATCAAAAGCCTTTGATCGGAACCGGGGCTGATTCTCTCCATCTTGCACTGGCAGGATCAAATGACGTGGTGACAAGGGCTTGGTCATAAAGCGATGCTGAAGTTCTTGGTGCAGTGCACGAAATCGTGCGCTGCGTGAGACCACGCGCTTGCTATCCCTAAGCCGGTTTGCGTCGACTTTAGACCCTGTGTGGCGTTTCAGAAGGCCATGTATCACAGCGTCTGTGTCGGCGACATCGAAGAATGCAATCTTATGCAGATGAGGGGTAAAATCCTCAAGAAACCGGACTTGCCTTTCGTGGTGGGCATCCATTGGGCCGGTGTGTTCGATAACGTCGATCATGTAGGACAGAAAGCAGGTGATTTTACCCGCGCGTAGAAAGTGCTGCATGTCAAAGTAGATTTTTGGGTCTATCACGATATCGCCAAAGAACCTGTCATCCTGAAACAGTCGTGCGCGCATCGTGGTTTCCACGATGGAGGACAAGAATCTGACCACTGGATCGCGAACAGCGCAAAATATCTCATATTGGGTTAACCGGCTGGTGTGGGTCCAATCGTTGAGCGAGAACGACGCCACAAATGAACTAGAGGCGTTCTTGGGTATGCGTATCAACGCGAGAGAACCCTTGCCAGTCGATGCGAACCCATAGGGGTGAAAGGGTGGCCTGTGATACCTATGGTGCGACATGGCTCGACACCTAAAAACTCGTAGAAAGGAAGGCAGCGATAAAGCTTGCCGTGTTCTTTCTTTGAAACGTATGAGTGTTGCGTCTCCGTCGAAGCTGAAAGAAGAACCAGGTGAATTTTTTGGTGCACTATTGAAAAGTTGGGGTGTTGCCCGAGTGTTGGATAGTGCGGCTAAAAATACGATACCGTATGTTTAAAATTTCAAAATTCCATCTATATTAGTGAAAATTGGATTAAACATACGCTAGCGTACTGTTTAAAGTATAGCCAAATTGCCTAATCAAAAGCATGTGATTACGAAGTTTTTCTACCTGCCTTCGTTCAGCCTTGCTAACGTTTGTACATGCGTTGGTTCCTCATCCTATCACTTGTTCTGCTCACGGCCTGTAGCCGGCCCTTAACGCCCAATGAGAAAAGTTTTGTTACCCAGATTCACGGCAACACGATTGATGTATCTCGCATCCGGATGCACAACGGGGCGCTGATAGGGAAAACAAAGATCCGGCGGCAGAAGCGTCCACGCCTAACTTGCAGAGAACGTATCCTGCCGGAGCCTACCGAGGAGATCGTAACCGTCTCTCCCGCTGCTGCGGTTGTTTACAATGATGTGTTCTATGCCCGTGACTGGTACGCACCCGATTACCTACCCAATTACCCCGAGGTGATGAGCCTTGTACATGTGATGCTCTTTGCCCACGAGATGGTACATGTATGGCAATGGCAAAACCGCAAGGTAACAAACTACACGCCCCTTAGGTCTGCCTCTGAACACGTGCGCAGCGATGATCCGTACCTGTTCGACATCAGTACCAACGCCCGTTTTCTTGACTATGGCTATGAACAGCAGGCCTCGATCGTTGAGGAATATGTATGTTGCGCGGCCCTTGACCCCGACGCGCCTAGGACCAAACGGTTGGCCGACATGATGCGCGGAGCGTTCCCCTTGGGTGAACTGACCATTCCCAAGAGGGTTGTACTGCCGTGGGATGGCGCAAAGGCCAAGGGAATTTGCCGCTGAGGGCGGGAAAGGCGCTTTGCCCCCGTAACGCGGTGCGTGCCCGGTGCTTCGCCATTGTGGAAGTCAAGCAACAAAATTGCGTTTGCAAGACTGTCCGCATCTCCCGGAGTATTTTGATAAAGATGAAACTGGGTGGTCAGACTAGATCGCCGGCGAGCGCTTTGTCGATCAGGGCCACAGTTTCCGACACGCCGTAAAGCGCTATGAAACCGCCGAAGCGGGGGCCCTGTGAGGCGCCGAGTAGCACCTCATAGATGGCCTTAAACCAATCGCGTAACGGATCGAACCGGTCCCGTCCCACGGCATAGACGATAGACTGAAGGGTTTCATCATCCAAAGGTCCATCATGGGTAGCCAGCTGATCGCGAAGATCGGTCAGCGCCTCGCGCTCGAGCTCTGAGGGTGCGCGGAACTGGCGGGTGGGAGCCACGAAATCCTCGAAGTATTTCACGGCAAACCCGGCCGCAGCGTCGAGATCGGGGTGGGTTTCAGGCGTGGCCTCAGGCGCGTAGCGTTTGATGAAGCCCCATAGCTGGTCCTTATCCTTGGCCGAGGCGACAGAGGCGAGGTTCAATAGCATTGCGAAGGGCACCACCATCTTGCTTTCAGGCACATCGCCAGAATGGATGTGGAAGACGGGATTGTTGACCTGCCCCGCTGCATCCTGACCCGGATAGGCGCGCAGTTGCTGGTGATATTCGTCCACTGCGCGTGGGATCACGTCGAAGTAGAGCCGTTTTGCCGTCTTGGGCTTTTGGTACATGAAGTAGCTTAGGGATTCCGTTGAGGCATAGCTTAGCCATTCATCCATCGAGATGCCGTTACCCGAGGACTTGGAGATTTTCTGCCCCTTATCATCGAGGAACAGCTCATAGGAGAAGTGGTTCGGCGGCCGCATGCCAAGGGTCCGGCAGATTGCGTCGTAGATTTTCTCATTGGTGGCGTGTTCCTTGCCATACATCTCAAAATCTACGCCAAGCGCAGCCCAACGGGCACCAAAGTCAGGCTTCCACTGCAGTTTGACATGTCCACCCGTCACCGGAACGGTCCATTCCTTGCCATCCTCGTCATCAAAGGTGACAGTGCCTTCCTTGGCGTTCACGTTCTTCATCGGTACATAGAGGACCCGCCCTGTTTCCGGGTGCATCGGTAGGAAGATGGAATAGCTTTGCTGACGTTCCTCGCGCAGCGATTTCAGCATGATTTTCATCAGGTCATCATAGCGATCCACGCAACGCAGCAGGATCTCATCGAATTGGCCAGATTTATAGAAGGTGCGGGCCGAGTAAAATTCGTAATCAAACCCGAACGTGTCGAGAAAGCGGCGCAGCATGGCGTTGTTATGATCGCCAAAGCTGTCATGGCTGCCAAACGGGTCGGGTACAGATGTAAGCGGCATCTGCAGATAGTCTTTCAAGGCCTCGGGGTTGGGCACGTTACCTGGCACTTTGCGCATTCCATCAAGATCATCAGAAAAGCAGATCAGCTTGGTCGGGATGTCACTGATTACCTCGAAGGCGCGGCGGATCATGGTTGTGCGTAGTACTTCTCCGAATGTGCCGATATGAGGCAGGCCGGAGGGGCCGTAGCCAGTCTCAAATAGAACGTAGCCCTTCTCGGGTGGCGCCTTCTCATACCGTTTGAGCAGACGGCGGGCTTCTTCAAAAGGCCAGGCCTTCGAGGAAAGGGCAGCGTCGCGCAGCTCTGACATGGTATGTCTCCGGTAGAATCTCTGGCGCGGTGAAAGGCGCGCCTTCTGTGGTGAGGCTTCCTATTGCCGAGGCGGCGGACAGTCAATATTCTGCGCTGCAACACAGTTTCGCAAAAGGACATTGATATGTCAGGTTCAGAGTCCCATCCCCTAAACCCGCAGGATTGCCTTCTGGCGGTGATGATCGCGGTATCTGCGTCGGATGAAGACATCCGCACAGCGGAACTGGTGAAGATCCAGAGCCTTGTGAACAACCTCCCGGTCTTTGCTACCTATGATGCCGA
Source organism: Roseovarius sp. (assembly GCA_963691795.1). Lineage (GTDB taxonomy): Bacteria > Pseudomonadota > Alphaproteobacteria > Rhodobacterales > Rhodobacteraceae > Roseovarius. The sequence goes on along the minus strand of OY829373.1, from coordinate 225,924 downwards.
CCGGATGAGCGTTGTCTCGCAAACCGTCTTCGATCTATTCAGCGTGGAGGATGGGCTGGATGCGCTGTTTGGCCTGATCAGGGACAATCTGCCGGAACGCCTGCATGAGACAGCTTATGCGCTTGCCTGTGATGTGGCCGCAGCTGATGGGTCTCTGACTGAGGCCGAGTTGCGTCTGCTTGAGGAAATTCGGTTTGAACTCAACATTGACCGGCTGCATGCAGCAGCCATCGAACGGGGCGCTCGAGCGCGCTACATGACCCTCTGATCAGGGGAAGGGAGCCAGAAGATCATGCGTTGCGTATTCGTCAACATCCGCTGCCAGCCGGGCACATCATACCGCGTTGCCGAGGAGATCGCGCTGCGAGAAATCCATTCGGAGCTATACTCCACCTCTGGTCCCTTCGACTTGCTGCTCAAGATCTATATACCCCATAACGCCGATGTAGGGCATTTCATAAATGAAAACGTCCTCGATATCGCCGGGATCGAGCGCACAGAAACCACACTTACTTTCAAAGCGTTTTGAATCAGAAACCCTGCTTTTGCGCCTATCAGGCCCATGATAAGATTTGTGCGAAGCAGGGTGTGAACGGCTTTTGGGAATGAGTGCGACAAACGAGCATGAAGATGGCCCTGTCCTTGTTGTAGATCTGGACGGGACGTTGATCCAGTCGGACACGCTCTATGAGTGCTTCTGGCGTGCGCTTGCGCGATCCCGCCACGCAGTTCCTGAAGTGATGCGCGGGCTCGCCAAAGGGCGTGCCGTTCTCAAGAGGCGCCTGGCGGAACTGGCCGATCTGGACCCAGAACTTTTGCCGTATAACCAAGACGTTCTGGATTACATTCTGAAATGGCGAAAATCCGGGGGTCGGGTGGCCCTTGTGACTGCGGCGGACCAGTCCATTGCAGACAGTGTCGCAGGCTATTTAGGTCTTTTTGATGAGGCTGTTGGATCTGATGGCCAAAGCAACCTCAAGGGGCAGAAAAAGGCCCATTTTCTTCGGGGCCGCTACGACAATGGCTTTGCTTATATGGGCGATAGCAGTGCGGATCTTTTCGTCTGGAAAGGGGCGCAGAAGGCTATTGCAGTGAATGTACCGAGCGCATTGGAACGTCAGGTGAAGGCGCAAAATGACGATGTTGAGGTTCTGCCCGGCCAAGCCGCTGGATTGGCTTACCTCAACGCCCTTAGGCCGCATCAATGGAGCAAGAACACCTTAGTGTTTTTACCCGTACTGGCCGCTCAGAATTTTGAGCCGATGACGTTGCTCATGGCGTTCCTTGCCTTCGCTGCGTTCTGTCTTGTCAGCTCTGCAGGTTACGTAATGAATGACCTGATGGATTTACGAGCTGATCGTGCGCATCCTCGGAAATCCGCCCGCCCGTTTGCCTCTGGAAAAGTGCCGATTGCGCATGGGACAGTTATGGTGCCTATGCTTCTTTTCGGGGGGTTAATGCTGGCTGCGTTTGCGGGCTGGGCCACGTTCTGGATCATCGCAACATATTTTGCCCTGACAACGCTCTATTCGTTAGCGCTCAAGCGTCATGTGATCGCCGATATCTGTACACTCGCTGGCTTGTACACATTGCGCATCATTGCAGGGGGGCTTGCCACGGGCCTTTTACTGTCAGTTTGGCTTCTTGCGTTTTCTATGTTTCTCTTCTTCTGTCTGGCGGCGATCAAGCGGCAGGCAGAACTTGTCGATATGAAAGATCGTGGTGTCGCCACGGCACGTGGGCGTGGGTACACTGTTGACGATCTGCCGATGCTCTCTCAGATCGCGGTGGCGTCTGGCTTTGTCGCCGTGCTGGTTCTGGCACTCTACATCAATGCGCCGACGGTGCAGGAGCACTATTCTTCTCCCTGGCTCTTGTGGGGGATCTGCCTAATTCTGCTTTATTGGATCAGCAAGTTGGCGCTTGAGACGCATCGTGGGCGGATGCATGACGATCCCATCGTCTATGCCCTGAGCAATCACACCAGCCAGATCTGTATGGCGATCATGCTAGCCTGTGCTGTCGGGGCCTCTGTCCTGTGACCGGCAAAACCCTTATCATGCGCTATGGCGTTTTTGCCATTCTGGCGGTGTTTGTGAACCTGGCCACGCAGCGTCTTGTTCTGGCAATCGGCTGGGACAGCGAAGGGTTGGCTCTGGCGCTGGCCATCGCAGCGGGAACGATTGCTGGGCTTGTGGTGAAGTACGTGCTCGATAAGCGCTGGATCTTTTATGATGGCGCGACGGGTTTATCCACGCAGTCAAGACAGTTCGCGCTCTACTCCGCCATGGGCCTGATCACGACTGTGATCTTCTGGGGGAGTGAAACGCTGTTCTGGTACATCTGGCGCACCGATCTGATGCGGGAACTGGGGGCAGTGCTAGGGCTGGGTGTGGGTTATGTCACCAAGTATCAGCTCGACAAAAGGTTCGTTTTTCAGATGGGGACAGCGACATGAAGCTGTCAGGCTGGGGTCGATATCCTGATGCTGATTGTACGGTGGTCACCCCGCGTAATGAGGCCGAGCTTTTGGCCGCCATGGGCAACGGACCAGCCATCGCACGCGGCAATGGACGGGCCTATGGTGACAGTGCGCTCAACACGACCAACACGATCTCGACCAGGGCGCTCAACCGGATGATCAGCTTTGACGAAAAAACCGGCCTCTTGGTTACCGAGGCGGGTGTCCTACTGGGCGATGTGATCGACGCCTTCTTACCGCGCGGCTGGTTTCCAGCGGTGACGCCTGGCTCACGGTACGTGACGCTTGGCGGAATGGTCGCGGCCAATGTCCATGGCAAGAACCATCACGTGGATGGGGGTTTTGGCAATTTTGTTGATTGGGTCGATATCTTAGATGTCAGCGGAGAGGTTCTTCGCGCCTCCCGTCGCAAGAACAAAGTGCTGTTTGACTGGACCGTGGGCGGCATGGGCCTGACTGGGGTGATCCTGCGTGTTGCCACCCGCCTGCGCCCGGTAGAGACGGGCTGGATCCGGCAGCGCACCTTGCCTGCCCCTGATCTTGACGCGGCCATGGCGGCATTTGATGAAAATGCTGATGCGCCCTATTCCGTGGCTTGGATTGATTGCCTGAGTACGGGCACTTCTCTAGGTCGGGCCCTAGTGATGCTGGGTGATCACGCACCGCTGCAAAGCCTGCCCAACAAGTTCCGAAAAATCCCATTTGGGCCGCCACTGGGCAAAAGACGCTCTGTCCCATTTAACGCGCCAAGGTTTGCGCTGAATAAATACACCGTCAAGGCTTTCAACGCCGCTTATTATCACATGGGCGCGCGCAAAACGGGCACAGCTTACGTGCCGTGGGATACTTACTTCTATCCGCTCGATAGCATCCTTGGCTGGAACAAAATCTACGGTCGCCGTGGGTTTGTTCAATTCCAATGTGTCTTGCCTGATGGTACGGCTCGCGCGGGGCTTGAGTCCCTGCTGTGTGTCATATCCGATGCGGGGCAGGGGTCCTTCCTTGCGGTGCTCAAGAAACTTGGTCCTGATGACTATCGTTTTTCGTTTCCCATGTCCGGTTACACGCTCGCCCTTGATTTCCCGGTGACAGAGAAGGTTCTCTCCTTGATGAATACGCTGGACGGGATCACACTTGATCACGGCGGGCGGTTTTATCTGGCCAAAGATGCGCGGATGACGGACACCACCCTGCGCGCTTCTGATCCACGGGCCGAAGACTTTAAAGCCATGCGTGCCGAAAGTGGTGCGGCAAAGGCATTTACATCCCTTCAATCGAAAAGGCTGAAACTATGAGCGGTGGAGCGGTTTTGATTTTAGGTGGGCGGTCCGATATTGGGCTCGCCGTTGCCAAGGCCTATGCAGCAGAAGGGCATGCAATTCAGCTGGCGGCCCGCAACGTTAGCACTCTGGAACCTGACAAGACGGACATAGCCCTGCGCCACGGGGTTGACGTTAGCCTGCATGAATTTGATGCGCTTGACGTAGACAGCCATGAGGATTTTACCAAAGGCCTACCCACCTTGCCAGAAATCATTGTTTGCGCGGTTGGTGTGCTAGGTGTTCAGGACAACAATGAGCGCGACCACGCACAGGCGCGACTGGTGATGCGGGCGAACTTCGAGGGGCCCGCGAATATACTGGCGGTCTTCGCAAACCTGTTCGAGGTGCGCGGCAGTGGTGTCATCATTGGTATCAGTTCTGTTGCCGGGGACCGGGGGCGTGCGACAAACTACATTTACGGGGCAGGCAAGGCTGGCTTCACCGCTTACTTGTCGGGTTTGCGCAACCGCCTTGCAACCAAGGGCGTGCATGTGATGACGGTCAAGCCGGGCTTTGTCGCCACGCGCATGACAGCCGGTCACGACCTGCCCGAGAAGCTGACCACCGATCCTGAGACTTTGGCCAAATCCATTGTCAAAGCCGCTAACGCGCGCCGGAATGAAATCTATCGCAAACCGATATGGGCCTTAGTCATGCTGGTGATCCGCAACATTCCCGAGATGGTGTTCAAGAAGATGAAGATCTGACCCCAGCTGAGGGATGCGACGTTTTAAAACAATGCGTACGAAGTCTTTTCAGGATGATGAGCTGTTGGAAAAAAAGCCCGTGGTGATGACCAGGGGCTTTGCGTTTTGATCAGGTGTCTTGGGCTACTTCACATCCTTGAAGCACCGGAACCCAAGGTGATAGTTATGATGGCTGTTGCCTGCCAGAACCCGTGTCCCGTGCCAGTAGGGCGCGCGCCAGCGGCTCCAGTGGGTGTGGGCGCGCACCGTGTCCCAGATGAACCAGCTGCCTTTCATCTCTGTCACGCCTAGGGTGCGGCTGCCCCGGCTCGCCATCTGATCGGGCGAGAGCGGCAGGTTCATGTGCTCTGCAGCGTTGCCATCCAGGTCATAGACGCCAAGCGGGCTTTTGCAGGCCGGGAAACTGCCCGATGGATAGGTGTTGGAGCCACATCCGGAGAAGCTGCCACCATTGCAGCTGCCGTTTTTGAAGCTGCCCGTCGCGCAGACACCTGACCGCCATTGCGGCCCGATGGAATAGCGCGCGCTGCTCTGATACTTGGCGTTATGTGCAGCACGGGCGGCCTGTACGCTCATCCCGAAGAAGTAATCGGGTTCAGTCAAAGCGCCATGCGATGCGCCTTCCCATTCATGGGCATCCCCCATGCGCTTGCCCTCGGCCCAGCAAAGCTGTGCAGCCTCGCTCGCCTTCACCCAGGTGACGGGGTACATGCCCGGCACGTTGGGGTATTCGAACATGTCGGCGCAGACCTTGGCGTCAGAGGGCGATTGCGTCGCCGGATCATAAAGTGGGGCCATATATTTCTCACCGCAAATCCGTTCGAACTGCGCATTGCGGTAATAGCTCTTGGGATCGTTGCCCAGTTTTGACCTCAGTTGTTCGCGCGTCAGCGGGTGCTTGGTAACTGCCGGATTGCCCTGTCCGATCACGCTGGAGCCCGCAAAGATCTGGCGGATCTTGTTCATCTCACCGCTGCTTAGGCCACGGGCCTGCTGCATCTCGCGGAACATGGTCTCGTTGTTTTCCTTCAAAGACTGGGCGTGAATCGATGCTGTCCCTGTCAGTGCCAGTACTCCGGCCAGCGCCAATGCTTTGGTCAAAATTCGCATGTGCTCTCCCCGTTTTTATTTTCTGAGCAAATATATGAAGTCCCGGTTATCCGAGAATCCCACGAAACGCGGGATTGGGTCCCCTTTGTTTGTGCGCTGGTCAATTTCCGACATCCCGCTGACCAGATGCTGCGGCACAGGCGAACCCCTGTTTTCAGTGTAAAGCGCCATATAGGTGTGGTCTTGTGAGTTCATGTCGAGAAGCATCGCGTAGTCACACTGGTAGGCCTGGAAGGTCCGCGCCATGGCCGAAGGTGTTGCAGTTGAAAAATACGCGTAAATCAGGAATTTGCGGCCATCCACCTCTCGCAGGCAGGTGCCACCGCGCAGGGTACGCAGATCTGCTTCTGCAGAGCCGGACCAGTTGCCGCCAAGCCAGCTTGTGACTTGCTTGCCGGGCACGCCTTTACCTGTTGCAGGATCAGGCTCGATCAGGGGTACGCCGTTCTGGCGGGCAAAGCGTAGGCTAGGGAGTAACTCCTTATCTTCCTCTGTCCATGTGCGCATGCCGATGGTGCCGTCATCCAGAACATAGATCGTCGACAGTCCCGGATGTAGTCGGCTGAACAACACGCCGTTGGACAAGAAGCCATAATGATGGCCCTGGTTTTTGTAAGACATGTCGCTTACGCGCCACGCGCCGTGGCTTCTCTTGAACCCGGCGGCAAAGGTCGCGGCCACCCGTTCGGTCAGGGCAGGGCTTAGCATGCCTGTCCGGACGATATCGCCCGAGGTGCGAAATCCGTCAGGTCCAGGCAAATTGCCGTGCGCCACGCTCGGGCGTGGTGACCAATCCAGACGTGGGTGATCCGTGCCCACTTCGTAGCCCAATTCGAACTGTGTCAGATCAAAAGCCACCAGATAGACGTCTGCCTGGCTTTCGACACTATCCAGACCATGTGTTTCACCACGGCGGTGAAGAATGGAACGGTCAATCATACCCGGCTGCATCGCACTGGCGTAAATGCCCGGCGCATCCTTCACAGCGTACCAGCTGCCAGCCTGCATCCCGGTATCAGCACCGTCAAGTTCAAACCCGAAATAGGCGCGGAAGACCGGATGGCTGGACAGCTTTGCCTTGCCAAGAGAGGCGGCAATCTCGCCAGCGTCGCCCCCATCGATCACCTCGCCCGAGCTCATGTAGGCATCCTCGTAAAAAGAGCCCTTGATAAGCGTCACAATGCTTTCCCCGAATGCCACGTTGTCGCGCAGAAACTCCGCTACCGCTTCACGGCTGGAGCGGTTGCCGCGCACCACATTGCGAACGAAGGCGTAATTATCACAGATCGGCGCATAGGGTAGACCGGAGGATTTGGCGCGGTCCAACTCGGTCAAGCGTCCCTTCCACGGCTCACACCGGAAGATCGCGCCGTTGTTGTCAAAGACAAGTGCAGGATCGCCCGAGGCTGACAGGGTCAGGTAAGTATCTTCAGGGTTGGCCAGTTCGATGTGAAATGTATCCGTCGTTTCAACCCGTACGGCGCGCTTGAGGTCGACGAGGAACCAGCTGTTGAACTTTGGGTTGAGCGAGGTCAGCGTGATCTCTTTGCCATCCTCAGTTTCGACCGAGGTCGCTGTGCGGAAAGGTTGGAAGTCGCGCATTTTGCGGACCTTGTTGAGTTCAAAATCCCTTAACTGGCGCTGGATGTTTTCATCGTTGAGAGAGGCCAGGTCTGTGGCTTGGGCCGGTAAAGTAGTTATGGCGAGGGCGGCGAGTGCTGCCCAGCGAACGAGTGTCCTGCATAAGCGCTTAAATTTAATCAACAACTCTTCCTTTTCAAAATGCTAGCGTGCTGCGACTGACACAGCGCGCTAAATTGCCCCGAAAAGGTAAATGCCACCCTCACGGCGCATCAGTTTGACACATGCTATTGCGCACTTGAATCTGACACAAGATGTTGTTGTTCAACTAAGTGGTGACCGCTGCATTTTTGTGAACACATCTGCCTAAATTTCGAAACAACGTGCCGGTGACCGCTTAAAGTTTAGCGCTACTACGATCAGCGTGCAGCGCTTCACGCTTGTGGGAGGTGGGTTGTTTTTAACGTAAGCTGAAACAGGTCTCAGATAACTTCGATATAGAAAGGTGCTTTATGCGCAAACTATCGCGACGCTCTTTGATGACAGGAGGGGCCGTAACGCTAGCCGCGGCCGGTGCCGGGACCTATACCATCTATCGTCTCTTTGCCCAGACTGCGGCAGCCTCCGTGATGTCCCCGCCCGAGGTGTTGGACGCCGTTCGGCAGGGCGATGTCCTTCTGGTCGATGTGCGCCAGCCAGAGGAATGGCAAAAAACTGGCATCGCGGAAGGAGCCGTTCCTATTGATCTACGCCGTGATGACTTCATCGATGCTGTGCTGGCCGTCCGTGCTTTTGAAAAGCAGCCAATCGCCGTAATCTGTGCCGGCGGCGTGCGATCTCGTCGAATGACCCTGTGGCTGGATGAGGCCGGCATTTCCCCGATCATCGACATCCCAGAAGGCATGCTGGGTTCTTCGGTTGGGCCGGGCTGGTTGGCTCGGGGGCTGCCTGTGCAAGTGTGGAATGGCTAGGCGCATGGCAAAGCTTATCTTTCTAAATCTTGTATCCACCCTTGCTACGATCCTGACTCTCCTGGGTCCGGCCAATGCCTGTTCCAATACCACGCCTTGTAAACTTGAGGGCGGGGAATACTACGTGGTCTTGCCTGAGCCTTCTGAAACTCTCACACCAGCAATCATTTACATCCACGGCTATGGTGGTAGCCCCGAGGGTGCGTTGAAGAATGAGCGGATCATGCAGCCCCTGCTGGACCGGGGCTATGCGATCATCGCGCCACAGGGGCTAAGCTTTCCTGGAAGCAAAATTAGTGGCTGGTCTTTCCATCCCAATTTTCCCAAGCGCCGGGACGAGATTGCGTTCCTAAGGGCGGTGCGTGATGCCGCTGTCAACACCCATGGTCTGGACCCTACGCGGATCATCCTAACCGGATTTTCCATCGGTGGCTCCATGACCTCCTACCTTGCTTGTGCTGAACCGGAAAGCTTTGCCGCCTACGCGCCTGTTGGAGGCAGTTTCTGGCGGGCTCATCCCGAGGGTTGCACAGGCCCAGTGCGGCTGTTGCATACGCATGGCTGGAAGGATGGCACAGTGCCCTTGGAAGGACGGGCGGTGCGTGGGCAGAACATTTATGATCCTGAGGCGCTTGTGCAGGGTGATGTGTTCCATGCGATGGAGATTTGGCGCGAGACAAATGGATGTGTTCACTCCAAGGCGGATCGCTATGTCACTGAAGGCCTTTTCTGGCGTCGCGCTTGGGATCGCTGCGATCCGGATACAGCGTTGGAGTTTGCCCTCTTTCCCGGTGGACACATCGTGCCGGCAGGCTGGGCTGACATGATGCTTGACTGGTTCGAGGGGCTTTGAGCCCCACAGTAAAACCAAGCGGGGCCAGTCCCTACCCTAGGCAGCTTTGCGCGTCGTCCAGGGCTGGGACTTGAACCACCCCGCGCCATAAGCCACCGCGATTATTGTGGCAAAGCCAAGCGCGTTCACGTAAAGCATTGAGAAAGACGTGCGTCCGACCTGATCCAGCAGCGCGCCCAGCAGTCGGGCGAGGTACATCGATGCGATGAACACTGCAAGCGATTGCTGCCCCACCTTCATGATCACCTTCAGCACCACGGTCCAGACCTTTGCAAGCATGCTTTCCCCGCGGGGTTGGATGTTGTCCCCCTTAGGTCCCACCAGCACCCAGGCCACGTAAGCCAGTGCGAGGAAGTGGACGAAGCGCAGGATGCCAAAATCTGTTTTGGCGAACAGGAACCTCCATTCGTCGCGCCATTGCATGAAGAATTCCACCTCGCGGAAGATACGGAAATAGGCAAAGGGTACGATGATCAACACGGTTGCAACAGCCGCCCAGAACAGCCTTCGGTCCACTGGCGGGGGACGCAGCATCCCTGACATCAGGGCAAAGCCGGTGTAGAAGACCAACTGCCAGCCAAGCGGGTTGAAGAACCATCCCCGATCCGACCACGGCTCTGCCGGGAAGTTCACGTCGCCTACATTGGCCACCAGCCAGACAGCAACCGAGGCCGCGACCATCAGGCCCACATGAATCCGCGCAAGCGCGATCATGACGGGCATCATCACAAGGATCACCATGTACATGGGCAGAATGTCGAAATAGTTCGGGACATATGTCAGCGTCAGTAGCCCAACGAGGTTTTGCCTAGGCCGGTCAAAGAAATGCCCAAGGTTCAGCTGGTCCACATAGTTGCGTCCATCGGGAAACACCTGGTTGAGTACGACCATCGTAGCCGCAACCGCGATGAAAAGACCGATATGCGCCCAGTACACCTGCCAAACGCGAAAGCCCACGCGGGCCGAACCCATGGCAATCCCCTGTTCGCGGAACACGCGGCCAAAAGCGATGGCCGATGCCATGCCAGAACAGAAAACGAAGATTTCGGTCGCGTCAGAGAAGCCGAACCGCGCCGGGATCCACAAGGTCAGCCAGTTGCCCGGCGTGTGCGCAATCAGAATGATGAACATTGCGATCCCACGAAAGAAGTCGAGCCTTGGGTCGCGCAGGCCGGCCTGTGCGAAACTCGCTGCGGGAGAGGCGGGTTTGACTGTCATCGTCGGATCGGCAAAAGACATTGTAGTTATCAGCTTTCTCTGTACGCAAGGCGGCTTTGCTTTTCCACCGTCGACGGGGTCTGTTGGCGGATTTGGTTTCACCACAGTTATTCGAAATGGACACAACACTCACCCAACAGGGTGTGTTCTGCACAGGAACGTGAAACGGGGTGACGCTTTCGTGAGGTCAGTCAACTGATGTTTCAGGTGCCCCAAGTTTGTCCAGCATTTCGATCACGGTTTGCGTGTCTTCTCCGAACCGAGGTGGAGGCCGGCGAAATGTCACCGGCGTCGCCGAAAGTTTGAGTGGGTTCCCAAGCAGTGATACCTCCCCCGCTACAGTATCTGGGTTCGGTGTGGTGACAACCGTGCCCCGCGCCTTCGCCTGATCAGAGTGGAGCGCCTGTTCGACGGTATGAATTGGGCCGCATGGAACGCCTGCACCGTGCAGCTTTTGCAACAACTCTTCCGTAGAAAACGGCCTAAATGTTTCAGTGATCTCGGCTGAAATCGCATCACGATATGTGATCCGCAGGGGGTTTGTTACAAATCGCGCGTCCTTGGCCAGGTCGGCGCGATCGAAGGCGTGACACATACGTTGAAACTGCGTGTCATTGCCAACAGCAAGGATAATGTAGCCGTCCGTACCAGCAAACACGTCATAGGGCACAATGTTGGGATGCGCGTTGCCGCGCCGCTCTGGCACCTTGCCGGAGGCGAGGTAATTGGTGCCCTCGTTGATCAGCCACGCCATCTGAGCATCGACAAGCGACAGGTCGATGTGCTGGCCCTCTCCAGTCGCATCGCGGTGCCTAAGTGCGGCTAGAATGCCCACTGTGGCGTACATCCCGCACATCACGTCTGCGATGCCGACACCTACTTTCATGGGAGAGCCCTCAGGTTCTCCCGTCAGGGACATGATCCCACCATAGCCCTGCGCCATGAGGTCATATCCAGGCTTGTCACGGTTGGGTCCGGTCTGGCCGTAGCCAGAGATGGAACAATAGACCAGCCTGGGATGGGCGGCTCGCATCGTGGCGTGATCAAGGCCGAACTTGTCGAGTCCACCAGGTTTGTAGTTTTCGATCACCACATCCGCCTTGGCGGCAATGGCCCGTACAAGCGCCTGTCCCTCTTCGGTGGATAGGTCCGCGGAGACAGAAAACTTGTTGCGGTTGGCAGCCATGAAATAGGCGCTCAGATCGCTGTCACCATCATGCGTCTCGGCATATGGCGGTCCCCAGGCTCGCGTGTCATCGCCCCCGGTCTTCGGATTTTCAATCTTGATCACCGTTGCCCCAAGGTCCCCCAGCAACTGCGTCGCTGTAGGCCCCGCAAGGATGCGGGAGAGGTCAAGGATCAACAGGCCGTCAAGCGCGCCGGGGGTTTCTGAAGGGGCCATGTTCTGCCTTTCGGTCTGTCTCTAAAACGGGGTGGAGGTGCATGTGCTCGGCCACCACAGCCGTACCCCAAGGACATGGCGTAACGCGGGCTGTCGCGCAAGTCATCATGTTTTGGGACCCGTAGCGAAAACACTGGACAGGGCCACATGCTATCGGGCCTGATTGCAGTAAGGGGATGGGTACTCCGCGCCCCGTAAAACCACGGCCTTGAAGGGCCCAAAAACAGCAAGGCCAGTCATGCCCGACATCGTTATTCTCAACGGCAAATTGATCACCATGGACGGAACGCAGGCGGAGGCTCTGGCCATCACCGGCGGATTGATCGAGGCGGTTGGCACCAATCAGGATATCCACGCAATGGCCAACGGTGCCCGCGTGCTCGATGCCGGGGGCTGCACCGTGCTGCCGGGTTTCATCGACAGTCACGTGCATCTTTTTACCGGCTCGGCCGAACTTGATTACCTCAATCTCATGGATGTTGAGGGGATCGATAACCTCCGCGCGGCGGTACAGGCCTATAGCAAGCAGCGCCCTGATGATCAGCTGCTCTTTGCCTCCTGTATCGACTACCACGTGATTGAAGGCCGCGCCGCAACCCGTCACGATCTGGACCGCGTTATGCCAGACCGCCCGTTTGCCGCCATGGCTGCCGATCATCATACGGTTTGGGCCAATACCCGCGCATTGGAAATGGCAGGTCTCTTGTACGGAGGGGAGATGCCCGAAGGATCTGAGGTTGTGATGGCCGATGATGGTACGGCCCATGGCGAGCTGCGGGAAACTGGTGCGTTTGGCCCGGTGATGGCGTTGACCGCTTTGGGTGGGCGCGATCTGGAAGGTTATGTTACTGGTCGCGATCCGGAACCGCCCGCCACTGCCGCGGAACGCAGCATTGATAAGGCTGTCATTGCCAAGGGTATGCAACATTGCGCCTCACATGGGATTACGGGGCTCCATCTGATGGACGGCAACTTCTACCAGGGCGAGCTGTTGTCTGAGATGGATCAGGACGGTACGCTTCTTTGCCGGTCTGAGGTGCCGATGCACCTCAAGAACACCGATCCCATTGAGCGTCTGGAGGAGGCCGGTGAGATGCGCCGCCGGTTTGCTTCCGACATGGTCTGGTGCAACCGGGTCAAGATGTTCATGGATGGTGTGATCGACAGCTACACCGCCTTCATGCTGGAACCCTACCCGGGCACGGACACCTGTTCCGATGCGCTTTTCCAGCCGGACCATTTTGCCGAAGTCTGCCGCCGCGTGGATGCCGAAGGGCTGCAGATTGCCGTCCACGCCATCGGGGATGCCGCCGTGCGCGCCACGCTGGACGGCTATGAGGCTGCGCGTAAGGCTAATGGTCCGCGCGACAGCCGACACCGTGTTGAGCACATCGAGTTGATCCATCCCGACGACCTTGCGCGCCTCAAACCCTTGGGTATTGTTGCCTCGGTTCAGCCTCTTCATTCTCCCTCTGGCGGACTTTTCCCGCCCTATCCGCCGGATGTGATGGTCCGCGCCGAACAGATCAAATATGCCTTTGCCACCAAGGCGATCCACCAAACGGGAACACCCGTGTGCTTTTCAACCGATTGGCCCGTTGTGCCTGTCGATGTCATGCCCTCGGTCAAGGGGGCCGTGTTCCGGCCTGATCTGCCGCCGGAATGGCCGGACCAGACCTTAACACTGATGGAGACGCTGGAAAGCTATACCGCGCTTAACGCCTGGGTGGAATTCAATGAGGACCGCAAAGGCAAGCTGCGCCCCGGCATGATGGCCGATGTCGTGATCATGGATCATGATCTGGAAGTAATGGACCCAGAAGAGCTCGATCAGGCACGTGCCGCCGTGACGATTTGCGGTGGCCGCATCACGTGGGAGGCGTGACGATGAAAAGCTACAAGAATTCTGAAGATACGCCCCCGATCATGCAAGGCACCCCGCCGCCACCTGAATGGCGCATGCCCATGCTCGACTGGGATCGCCCACCCTGGAACCGTTGGGCATTTCAGCACGTGAACGAGTTTCTGCCCACGGGCATCGTTGCACGCGGCTCTACTGTTTCTGGTCTGTACGAGAACCATCAGGCGATAGAGGACATCACCTTCACCGCCAGCTTTGGGGAGACAACCATCAGTCAGTGGATGGACGAGGACTATACCGATGGGCTTCTGGTGATGATGGATGGCAAGATCATCCATGAGAGCTATTGGAACGCGATGACACAAGCCACGCGGCATCTCGCACAATCGGTGTCCAAGTCGATCACCTCCACAACGGCCTCTACCTTGATCGCCGAGGGCTTGCTGGACCCTTCAGCTCCCGTGACAGACCCATTGCCCGAACTGGCACAAACTGCATGGGCCGGGGCGACGTTGCAGCAGGTTATGGATATGACCTCTGGCACCCGGTTCAACGAACAGGATTACGCGGACCGCGCCAGCGATGTGGGCAAGATGGACGTGGCCGCAGGGTGGAAACCCATGCCAGACGGGTATGAGCATGAAGACTGGCCCGCCTGTATCCATGACCAGATCCTTACCCTAACCACCCGCGAGTGCGACCATGGTAGCCGGTTCGAGTATCGCTCTATCGAGACTGATATCCTCGCCCATGCCATGGAGCGGGTCACCGGACAGCGTTTGCCTCAGCTTGTCTCAGAACGTCTTTGGGGTCCGATCGGGGCAGAGCAGGACGCTTACTTCACCCTCGATTCTGCCGGATATGCTCTGTCATGTGGTGGGTTCAACGCTTGTCTTCGTGACTTTGGCCGGGTGGGACTGGCCTATCTCAACGATGGGCAGGTCGAGGGCCATCAGGTTCTGCCCAAGGCCTGGATCAATGATGTGCGCGGCGGGGATCATGGGCTCTTCAATATATCCGGGCAGGCGTATTTTCCCAACGGGTGCTATCGTAACCAGTTCTGGATCGAGGATGCCGACCGCATGGGCCATTTCAGCCTCGGCGTGTTCGGTCAGATGATCTATGTCTCACCTGAGCGCGGTATGGTCTGTGTGAAGTTGTCTACCTGGCCGGAGTTTGACAGTGCAGATCGCACCCGCAATGCCGCTGCCGCCTTCCATGCGATCGCGCGCGCCATGGGACGTTAGGGCAGGTCGCAGTTACGCCACGCCCGCGCGTAATGCATCGTGAATATGCACCAGGCCGCGCAACAGACCGTCGTCATCGACGGCAAAAAGCGTGCTGATCTGGTTATCATTCATAACGCCAAGCGCCTCGATCAGAAGTGCATCTGGTGAGATCGTGCGTGGGCCCCGCGTGGCGATATCGCCTGCGGAATGCACCATCAGGTCCGTCAGGTTGCGCCGTAGATCACCATCGGTGATGACGCCTGTAAGCTTGCCATTCTCCACAATGGCCGCAACACCAAAGCCCTTGGCGGTCATCTCCAAAAGGGTTTGTCCCATCGGGGTGGTTTCTGACACTATGGGCAGGTCCGTGCCTTTATGCATCACGGCTGACACGCGCAGCAACTGTGCACCCAATGTGCCCCCTGGGTGAAAGGCAAGGTAGCTTTCCTTGTCAAACCCGCGTAGCCGCATCATTGCCACGGCCAACGCATCACCCAGGACGATCGTGCAGGTGGTTGACGTGGTTGGAGCCATCCCGATCGCACAGGCCTCGGGCGCATTGGGCAGAAGTAGGACGTGATCAGCCTGCCGGGCCAGCGCACTGTCGGGTTTCCCGGTGATCGCGATCATCGGGATGCCGAAGCGACGGGTATGGCCAATGATATCAGCCAGCTCACGTGTCTCGCCTGAGTTGGAGATTAAAATGGCAGCATCCACACGGGTCAGCATCCCCAGGTCGCCATGGCTCGCCTCACCGGGGTGCACATATTGCGCAGGGGTGCCTGTACTGGCCATGGTGGCGGCGATCTTGGCTGCGACATGACCCGATTTGCCCATACCAGAGACGATCACGCGGCCTTCGACACCCAGAAGCAACTCGACAACATCGTCAAAACTGTCAGGCAGATTTTCATACATCTGCGAGAGCGCATCACGTTCAATAGTCAGCACGTCTCGGGCGATGTCAGTGGGGCGTTTTTGGGACGTCATACGGCCGATCCTCGATCATGGCCAAAGTCATACCGTGCCGGCCCCAGAAGTCCAAGCCCTGCTGTCGTTTCGATCTGGTCCGCACCATGCGGGCGCTCTAGAGTCAGGGCATGACTGACGCAGATGTCCTCGACAGCCGATACGCTTGGACCCGTATGGGAGTGTCCCTGCTGATTGCGACAGTTGGAAATGTCGGCATGTGGGTGATCGTTCTGGTCTTGCCTGATATCCAGGCTGAGTTTGGCGCAACGCGGTCAGAGGCGTCGCTGCCCTATACCATGACGATGATTGGCTTTGCCTTGGGCAACTTTGCTTTCGGGCGCGTTGTGGACCGGTTTGGCGTATCCACTACGATGATCATTGCCGCACTTCTGGTGGCATTGGGCATGGTGCTGACGGCCATCAGCCCATCCATTTTTGTCTTGTCACTTGTGCAGTTGATTGTGGGCCTTGGCACAGCGGCCAGTTTTGGACCCCTCATCGCCGACGTTTCGCTATGGTTTCTCAAACGTCGAGGCATTGCTGTGGCGATCACGGCAAGCGGCAATTACTTGTCTGGTGCGGTATGGCCCCTTCTGCTTGTTGGTGTGCTGGCTGATGACGGTTGGCGTGCAGTTTATCTCATACTGTCGGTTGTAACGCTGGTGACCGTGATCCCCCTCGCCTTCCTCTTGCGCCCAAAGGTCCCCGCAGCTGCGTGCAAGAGGGCCGACATGATTTCGAGCCAGCGAGCGCGGGCTTTGGGCTATACCCCCTTTGCACTGGCAATATTGCTGGGCATTGCTGGGATTGGCTGCTGCGTTGCCATGTCGATGCCGCAGGTTCACATTGTGGCGCTGTGCATCGACCTTGGCTATGGGGCCGTGGCGGGCAGTCAAATGCTCTCGCTCATGCTGCTTGGCGGTGTTGTATCGCGAATTGTATCGGGGCTGGTAGCGGACAGTCTGGGCGGGGTTATGACCTTGCTGATCGGATCGATCCTGCAATGTTTGGCGCTCTTCTTCTACCTTCCCTTCGACGGACTTATGTCGCTTTTGGTGGTCAGTGCGATGTTTGGTCTGGCGCAGGGTGGCATCGTGCCCAGCTACGCGCTTGTGGTCCGTGAGTACATGCCAAGCACCGAGGCTGGCCGCCGTGTGGGGTTTGTCATGATGGCAACGATCATGGGGATGGCCCTAGGCGGCTGGATGTCGGGATGGATCTATGACGTGACGGCCAGCTACCAGTTGGCCTTCGTGAACGGGATTGCGTGGAATGCACTCAACATAACTATCATGTTGATCATCCTGATGCGTACCCGCCCACGTGCACCTGATTTGGCCACCGCGTAGAGGGGCCTAGCCTTCATGCACAATCTTGATGTGCTTTTCGCCGCGCGCCTCTGACAGAACCATTTGCTTCTGACGTTCCCGGAACCTGTTCTTGTCGGCCTGGGACGTCTCTTTGAAACACTGATGGCAGGATACGCCCACTTCATATTCCGGGCGTCGCATGTCATCGGGCAGGATCGGGCGACGGCACGCGTGACAAAGGTGATGTGGTCCCTCTTTCAGCCCATGCCCAACGGACACTCGCCCGTCAAAGACAAAGCATGACCCGTTCCATAAGCTCTCTTCTTCATGTACCTTTTCGAGATACTTAAGAATACCGCCCTTGAGGTGAAATACTTCTTCGACACCTTGGCCAAGAAGAAAGTTGGTCGATTTCTCGCAGCGAATGCCACCGGTGCAGAACATGGCGATTCTCTTGCCCGCAAACGCGTCCTTGTGCGCTTCCCACCACTCTGGAAAGTCCCGGAATGAGGCTGTTTTAGGGTCCACCGCGCCTTCAAACGTGCCAATGGCAACCTCATAGTCATTGCGCGTGTCAATGATGGCAACATCGGGGGCTTGGATGAGGTCATTCCAGTTTTCAGGATCCACGTAGTGCCCGGTCCCCGCAAGTGGGTCGACCTGCGGCTGGCCCATGGTTACAATCTCGGATTTAACCCTAACCTTCAGGCGTCGGAAGGGTTGGCTGTCGCTATGGCTGATTTTCCAGTCCAGCGTGTCGCATCCCGGCAATGCCTTGATATGAGCAATCACGGCGTCAATTCCCGCCTCTGGCCCTGCAATCGTGCCATTGATCCCCTCAGCGGCCAATAGCAGCGTGCCAGATATCTTCTCAGCCTCGCACAACGCAAGCAGCGGGGCTTGCAGGGCCTCAGGATCATCGAAACGAGTGAAGTGATAGAGCGCAGCGATCGTGTACATGGGTCATCAACGGGTTGGTTTAGAATGTCGCGTAGTCCTGAAAGTCCTTGGAATCAAGCCGTATGTGGAGATCAGGCCCCTAGGTCACAGGGTCTGCAGTACCTGTGTCCGGCTTCACCCGGGACCTTGCGGATTCTCAAATTGGAATTGTCTGTTTGTCCAAAATGCGCAAACACTATGCTTAAGCAATCACAGAACAGGAACACTCCATGCGCGCGCTGATCGTTGTTGATGTCCAGAATGATTTCTGCCCTGGTGGGGCGCTGGCCGTGGCTGGCGGGAACGAAATTGTTTCTGGGATCAACGCATTGATGCCTGATATGGACGCAATTATACTGACTCAAGACTGGCATCCCGCGGGCCATTCCTCCTTCGCTTCCAGCCACCCGGGTCAGGAGCCTATGAGTGTGATTGACATGCCATACGGCCGACAGGTCCTGTGGCCAGATCACTGTATCCAGGGCACCCAAGGTGCGGCGTTTCACCCTGACCTTGATACGAACCCCGCCGACATGATCGTGCGTAAGGGTTACAATCCTGCGATCGACAGCTATTCTGGCTTCTTCGAAAATGATCACGAAACCCCTACCGGTCTGCACGGGTACCTTCAAACAAGGGGCATCACGCAGCTGAGCATGGTCGGCATCGCGACAGATTTCTGCGTGAATTTCACCGCCGTTGATGCTGCGAAGCTGGGGTATGACGTTGAGGTGATCGAAAACCTGTGCCGTGGAATCGACTTTGACGGCTCCCTTGCGGCCGCCAAGAACGGTATGGGCGCCGTTGGTGTCCGGATTGTCTAGGCCCGGATGGGACTTCACGAAGAGATCCGCGCATGCCGTTTGTGCACAACCCGATTTGCCGCTACGCAAACAGCACATGTCCCGCGCCCCGTGGTCTGGTTCAGCGCCGGCGCGCGTCTGCTGATCGCGGGACAGGCACCGGGGATGCGGGTGCACGCCTCTGGCAAACCATTCGATGACGCATCGGGCGACAGGCTCAGGCAATGGCTAGGGCTGGATCGTGAGGTTTTCTACGACATGTCAAAGTTGGCCATTGTTCCCATGGCATTCTGCTTTCCGGGGTATGATGCCAAAGGCTCTGACCTGCCGCCACCTGCGCTATGCGCCCAGACCTGGCATGACCGCGTCATGCGAAGCCTGACTGGTGTTAGGCTCAGTATCATCATTGGTGGCTATGCGCATAGGTTCCACCTTGGTCGCCGCGCCTCGGTAACTGAAACGGTTAGGGCTTGGCAAGATATGTCTCCCGACATTCTGCCCTTGCCGCACCCGTCTTGGCGCAATACGGCGTGGCTGAAGAAAAATCCATGGTTCGAGGCCGACCTTCTTCCCGTCCTGCGTGCCAGAGTTCAGGAGGCCCTCGATGGCTGAGCCAACACCGCTTGATCAGGCCTTTGTGGTCGCACGCAGCGCGGCAGACGAGACTGAGCAGATGACTTTCTACCAACAGCTTGTGGCGACAGAGCTGTTCGTGCTGCTAGAGGGGGAAAGCGATAACGAAATAATCACACCTTCGCTTTTCGAGGTGGATGGCCAGTCCTTTGTTTTGGCCTTCGACACCGAGGCCCGCCTTTCAGGTTTTACAGGTGGTGCTTCACATTATGCGGCCATGTCGGGGCGGTCACTGGTTGGATTATTGGTACCTGAGGGGCTTGGCCTGGGCGTCAATCTGGGTGTGCCATCGTCCGAGACCCTGCTTCCGTCTGACCTTGTGGGTTGGCTACATGAAACCCTTGCTCGTGGCCCTGCCGAAGTTGAAACCCAGGTGCGCGAGTTCCACCCGCCCGGGGTCTTGCCGGAACGCTTGCTAACCGGGCTGGACGCACGTCTGGCCAGCGCCTCCGGTCTAGCTGAGAATGCCTATCTGGCCGGTGTGGTTTACGAGAACGGTGCCAATGGGCACATGCTGGGTGTAATTGACGTTTTGCCGGGTGCGGAAGCTGCCCTGGCGCAGGCGGTTTCGGAAGTGTTGCAGTTCTCCGGGCTGGAGGCGGCGGCGATTGATGTCGGGTTCTTCCGGGCCGAGGATCCCGTATCAGCCAGTCTGGCCAAGGTCGGATTGCGCTTTGATCTGCCGAAACCTGCACCTGTGGAGCGACAAGATCTGCCTGCCCCCGGAATGGATCCCGACAGGCCACCTAAACTGAAGTGAGCGCATCACATTCTTCCAAAGGATGCGTTCAAGTCTTTTTAAGACTATGCCCTAGTACCCGAGTGATCTGTCCACGATATAAAGAAAAGGTTCATCCGCCTCCCCGCGTCGGATGTTTTCGGCCACGACTTCGGAGGCGGTATTGGCCCGGGTTTCCGCTGCGATATGAGGCGTCACTGTCACCTTTGGGTGGTGCCAGTATGGGTGCTCAGGCGGCAAAGGTTCAACCCGGAACACATCCAGTGTGGCATGTCCGATCTGGCCGCTGTCCAAGGCCGCCAATAGCGCATCATCGTCAATCAAAGGTCCACGCCCGGGATTGATGACCACCGCGCCATGTGGCAGCATTGCCAGAGTTTCAGTATTCAAAGTGTTCTTGGTCTGTGGTGTGTCCGGCAACAAAAGCACCACGATTTCGGCATTGCTCAGGGCTGTGTGCAGGCCAACCTGCCCGGATACGCAAGTGATCCCCTCAACCTGCTTGGGCGATCTGCTCCAACCCGTCACGGGAAACCCGATTGAGGACAGCATCCGCCCTGCCGCCTGCCCAAGCTGACCTAGCCCCAGGATCATGACAGGCCGCTCACGGGCCAGTGGCGGGATATGGGGCTCCCACTCTCCTGCAGGACGATTGATATCCAGATCAAGCGAGAGGTGATGGCGCATCACGTGGCCCGTGACCCATTCGGACATACCCGTTTCCAGGCCGTCCTCGACCATCCGGCACAAGGGTTGCGTCATGGTGGTGTTGGTCAAAATGCTTTCCACCCCAGCCCAGAGGCTCAGAATAGCTTTGGTTTTGATAAAGTGGGTGAAATCCGTGACTGGGCCGTTTGGGGCATATACGACGTAATCGACATCCTCAGGTGAGATTTCGCAAGACAGATATACATCAAGCCCTGCTGCTGCAAACGCGGCCTTCAGAGGTGCTTCATATTCCGCCCATCTTTGGGGATGAGCGTTGAAAAGGACGTTAAGCGTCATAGATCACCGCGGCTTATGGATATGGGCGCTTTGAACAAGGCCAAAGCCCAGCATCAGGATCAACATAGCCGACCCACCGAAACTGACCAGCGGTAGTGGAACGCCAACAACTGGCGCTAGGCCCATCACCATCGACATGTTGACAGCAAAGAACAGGAAGAACGTGACCGCGATACCGAGAGTTAGAAGGGCCGCGAACCGGTCGCGGTTTGTCAGGGCAGATGCCACACAGAACACGATGATCAACGCATAAAGTACCAAAAGAGATATCGCGCCAACAAAGCCGAACTCTTCTGCAAGGGTGGTAAAGATGAAATCGGTATGCTTTTCTGGTAGGAAGTTCAGCCGCGACTGGGTGCCCTCCATGAATCCCCGCCCGGTCCAGCCGCCGGAGCCAAGCGCAATCTTCGATTGCGTAATGTGGTATCCAGCGCCTAGCGGATCGGTGGACGGGTCAAGAAAGGTGTCAATTCGGCGGTACTGATAATCGGCCAGCAGCTGCCAGTCGGTGCCGCGGCTTTGGAATACGGCGGCCACAAGTGCGATCACGACCGCGATGACGGCGGCGAAATAGGCCCAGTGAACGCCTGCCAGAAACATCAAAATTGCGCCTCCGGTGATCAACAGGATTGATGTCCCAAGGTCGGGCTGGCGCAAGACCAGTGCAACAGGCGTCAAGATCAGGCCCGCCGGGACAAGTACCCAGAACGGGTGCGACACGCGTGACATGGGCAACCAGTCGTAATAAGCCGCAAGCGCCATGATCAGCGCGATTTTCATCAATTCTGAGGGTTGCAATGTGATCACGCCAAGGTCGATCCAGCGTTGTGCACCCTTGCCTTCAACACCTGCAAACTCCACCGCGATAAGCAGCAGAACCGCCACGACATAGGCAAGCGCCGACATATTTCGCCAGAACCAGATTGGCACCATGGCAACAAAGAACATCAGGAAAAACCCCACGGCAAACCGCTTCATCTGCGGTTCCGCCCAGGGAGAGAATGACCCACCCGCCACGGAATAGAGCATCATAAACCCAATCCCGGCCACGGCTGTTAGCAGAACGGCGAGGCCCCAATTGAAGTAAAGTGCCTTGCGCAAGCCTGTGGGCGTCGTCTTGACGGAATACTCAAGATAACTCACGCTTGATCGCTCCTGTCGCCTTGTGTGGCGGCCTGCAGTTTTCGCATCAATTCCTGCTGTGCCTTGATCTTGGTGCGGTCCTTTCTCGGGTATGCCTCCAGCGGCGGCTCGCCCTTATAGAGGGCCTGCAATGTAATATCGCGTGCAATGGGGGCCGCGGTCTTAGAACCGCTTCCGCCATGTTCCACGATCACGGCTACGGCTACGCGTGGGTTGTCGTAAGGCGCAAAGTTCACGAAAAGCGCGTGGTCCCGGCGCTCACGCGGCAGATCTTCGTTGCTGATCACGCCCGCGTTGCGCTCTGCCTCGGTGATGTTGCGCACCTGGCTTGTGCCGGTCTTGCCGGCAATCCGGCTTCCATCGTCGATCACCCGGCTGGAATAGGCCGTTCCGCGCCGGTTGTTGGAGACATCGAACATCGCCTTTCTGATAGCCCGAAGGTGGTTTTCATTGATGCCTAAAGATGGGATCGAGGATTCGTCATCTGGTCTGACCGGATCAAACCCATCAACCGATTTCACAAGCCGGGGCACGATCGTCTTGCCCGTGGCGATCCTTGCGGTCATTACAGCCAGTTGCAGCGGTGAGGCCAGAACATAGCCCTGTCCTATCGAGGCGTTCACGCTGTCCCCAACCACCCACTGAGCGCCGCGATTGATGATCTTCCAGTCCCGCGTCGGGTTCAGTCCCGCCGCCACGGAGGTCAGTGGCAGGTTATACTTGATGCCCAGTCCTAGCCGTTCCGCCATAGCTGAAATCTTTTCGATCCCCACCCGCATGGCCATTTCGTAATAATAGACATCGCAACTGTCCCGCAGGGACGTGTTGAAATCCACATTGCCATGCCCGCCCCGCTTCCAGCAGTGGAAACGACGGTCGCTGACATCCATGTGACCGGGGCAATAGACTGTTTCGTTGAGGTCAAGCTGCCCGTCTTCCATTGCGGCGAGTGCTGTGACCATCTTGAAGGTAGAACCGGGGGGATAAATCCCCTGGACCGCCTTGTTAGGCAAGGGGCGGTATTCATTTTCCAGAAGAGCGTTGTAGTCCGATACCGAAATACCTCGGACAAAGAGGTTCGGATCAAAGCTTGGTGCCGAGGCCGAGGCAAGTATATCGCCCGTGTCGCAATCAATCACAACCGCTGCTGCGCTCTCGCCCGAGAGGCGCGCGTGGGTATAGGTCTGCAGTGCGCTGTCGACTGTAATCTGCACGTCAGAGCCTGATTTGCCTTCCTTGCGCTCCAACTCCCGCATGACACGACCAGCTGCGTTGACCTCGACCCGCTTAGTGCCGGCATCGCCGCGCAGAAGGTCTTCGTTTTCCGCTTCAAGCCCGATTTTGCCAATCTGGAAACGAGGGATAAGCAGTAGCGCATCGGGAGCGTCGATATTCTCGAGGTCGCGGTCACTTACAGGGCCGACATAGCCCACAAGATGCGCATAGGCATCGCGCATTGGGTAGAAGCGTGACAGGCCCACTTCCGGTGTGACGCCGGGTAGGGCAGGGGTGTTGACGGCCACGCGGCTGATCTCTTCCCAGCTGACGCGTTCTGCAATGGTGACGGGCGTATCGCCGCGCCGGCGTTCTAAATCCTTGATCGCGCGCTCCACCTCGTCGGGTTCAAGCTCTACGATCCCAGCCAGCCGTTCGATGACCTCTTTCACGTCGCCAGTTTCCTCACGGACCATGGTGATCCGGTAGCTGGGCACGTTTTCGGCCACGGTCCGGCCTTCGCGGTCGAAAATCTGGCCGCGCGCTGGTGGGATAAGCCGAATGTTGATACGGTTTTCATCGGCAAGCAAGCGGAACTGGTCAGACTGATCCACCTGCAGATGCCGCATCCGGAAGGCCAGCACCCCCATCAATGTAGCCATACTGCTGCCAAGAATCACGCTGCGCCGCGTGATACGGCGGTGGCTTTCTTCATTGTCGCGACCGGGCCTGCGCATCAAATGCTCCTCATCGCGTTAACTTCGCCGGGTGCAATCTTACGCACACGAAACACCGTCTGAGTGACAAGGACAACAAAAGGATAGGCGATCAGCGTTGAAAGCATCTGCATCACGGTCAGGCCCAAAGGTGGGATTTCCACCACCAGAATTGCCAGGACCAACCTGTAGGTCACTATCATAGCCACAAGCGTCACACCTACGCTGAGCCATTCCATTGGGAATGTCAGGTCCCGCAGGTCTGGTGCTCTTGCCCGGAGGGTCTGACTGGCAATGAGCGCCAGTGCCGCCCAAAGACCTGGAGGACGCTGAAATAGAAAGTCGGCCAGCAGGAAAATGGCGGCGATTAGGATCAATGGTGTGAATTCTGGCCTACGCAGGATCCACGCAAAAGTCAGCGCAAGCACCAGATCAGGCGTGGCCCAGCTGCGTGCCACCGGATCAAGTGGCAGCAGATGGAGGAAAATGACCAGGCCACAAAGGCCCACATAGATACCCCGCATGGTCCAGAGGTGGGCCAACGAACGCTCAGCCATCGGCGGGGTCTCCTGCTTCGATGGGCTCTGGGGCCGGGGTATCTGATGTACCACTCAGCACATCCTCGGGTTTTTTGGGGGCTATCGGGTCGTCCGGACGCACGATCTGCCCTGGGTCGTCGATCTGCTCCTCACGCCAGTTGCGTAGTACCCTTAGGAATTCCAGCCGCTCATAATCTGCTGACATGCGTACACGCAGGCGACCGCTGGGGTCCCGTGTTACCCGGCCCACGAGCAGACCTGCCGGAAAGACACCGCCATCGCCTGACGTGGTTACGCGGTCGCCTGGGCGGACACCGTCAGCATCCTCTAAAAAAGTTAGCAGCGGCGATGCTGTGTTGTCGCCTGACACAAGCGCATGCTGGCCCGAGGGCTGGACTAAGGCGGGAATTCGACTGGAACTGTCCGTGAGAAGCACAACACGGGCGGATTTGTCGCCCACGCCTGAAATCCGCCCAACGAGGCCAAGACCGTCCATAGCCGCCCAGCCATCTACGATCCCGTCGCGTGCGCCCACGTTGATCAGCACCGATTGCCGGAAGGGGGAGCCGCTGTCGGCCAGCACGACACCCGTCACATAGGTCAGGCGCGGGTCAAGCTGCACGTTGTTGAGATCCAGCAGGCGTGCGTTTTCCTGCTCTAGTTGCAAGGCTGCCTCGCGCCAGGATTTCATTTGCTGAAGCTCACGGCGAAGTTCCTGATTTTGCTGGTAGATCCGTTGATAACTTTGGAAATCCCGAAGGATGTTCACGGCCCCCGTAACCGGGGCCATGGCCCAGTCAAAACTGGGCACTACAGTATCGATTACCTGCGCTCGGAACCTCTCTACCCTTGGGCTGTCAATGCGCCAGACCAGAAAAATGGCCAGTAGACACAGAACAAGAACCGCCAGCAAGAGCCGTCGAAGCTGGCTGACATAGTCGTTATCCTGAGCGCGGTCTTTGGCCAAGGGCGATCCCTCGTCGAACCGGAAGGTTGATTTAGCTGTCGTAGTCTATCGCGTGTCGGAGCTGTTTTTCAAACTCAAGCGCCTTGCCGGTGCCAAGGGCCACGCAATTTAGGCTATCATCGGCAATCGAAACCGCCAGTCCGGTCTGTTCGCGCAGCGCCAAGTCGAGATCACCGAGAAGCGCACCACCCCCGGTCAGCATAACGCCGCGATCGACGATATCTGCAGCCAGGTCAGGCGGCGTCGTCTCAAGTGCGGTCATAACCGCCTCGCAGATGGACTGTACGGGTTCGGCCAGAGCCTCGGCTACCTGTGCCTGCGTGATCTCGGTCTCCTTCGGCACGCCATTCAAGAGGTCGCGGCCCCGAATCTGCATAGAGGTGCCGCGCCCGTCATCGGGCATCCGAGCGGTGCCGATAGAGGTCTTGATACGTTCAGCCGTACTTTCACCGACCAGAAGGTTCATTTGACGCCGCAGGTAGTTGATGATTGCCTCATCCATCCGGTCGCCCCCAACGCGGATCGATCGAGCGTATACGATGTCGCCAAGCGACAGTACGGCAACTTCGGTCGTCCCACCGCCGATATCCACGACCATATTGCCGGTGGGATCGGTGATCGGCATACCCGCACCGATGGCGGCGGCAATTGGCTCGGCCACAAGACCGGCGCGACGCGCGCCTGCGGACAGAACTGACTGACGAATGGCCCGCTTTTCCACTGGTGTCGCACCATGGGGCACGCAAACTATGATCTTAGGCTTGGAAAAGGTAGAGCGTTTGTGGACCTTGCGGATGAAGTGCTTGATCATCGCCTCGGCGGTGTCGAAGTCGGCAATAACTCCTTCTCGCATCGGGCGGATCGCCTCGATGCTACCCGGTGTCCGTCCCAGCATTAGCTTGGCGTCCTCACCCACGGCCAACACTTTTTTCAGACCGTCTTTCACATGGTAGGCAACCACGGAGGGCTCAGACAGGATCACGCCCCTGCCTTTGACATAGACCAGCGTGTTCGCTGTGCCCAGATCGATTGCCATGTCAGACGAAAATAGCCCCGGAAGTTTGTCCAGAATTGACATATGTGCCCGTAATCCCGTGTTTCTTGCTGTGTCGTGCCATGAGTCGCGCCGCAGACACCGCGCTTTATATAGAGATGACCTGGCCTTAGCGAAAGTGCCAGTTTTGTCCGCTGTGGGCGTCATATCGCCGAAAGACATAGTGTTTGGTAAGAAAAAGGTTCCTTATAGACCACTAAGGCAACTGGACGCTGCTTGCACTGCAGTACTGGGGCCCCAGAAGTGGGCTTGAACAAAGTTATATTATAACATAACTCATCTCAAATTATCGATTAGTTCAGCCGCATGTTGCACTCGCGCATGTCCTTCTAAACAAAGGTAGCCAAACCATGTCAGACACCCGTCTTCCCGTCACAGTTCTGTCCGGCTTTCTGGGGGCCGGAAAAACAACCCTTCTCAACCGTGTCCTGAACAACCGTGAAGGTCGGCGTGTCGCGGTGATTGTCAACGACATGTCCGAAGTGAATATCGACGCAGACCTCGTCAGGGCGGATTCGGAACTGTCGCGCACAGATGAGACCCTGGTCGAGATGTCCAATGGTTGCATCTGCTGCACCTTGCGCGACGATCTTTTGGCCGAAGTGCGGCGGCTCGCCGATGAGGACCGGTTTGACTACCTCCTGATTGAATCGACTGGTATTTCCGAACCCATGCCTGTCGCAACGACCTTTGAGTTTCGGGACGAATACGGCGAGAGCCTATCGGACGTGTCCCGGCTTGATACGATGGTGACGGTGGTGGATGCAGTGAACCTGCTTCAGGACTACAGCAGTGAGGATTTTCTCAGCGACCGCGGGGAGACTTTGGGCGATGAAGACGAACGCACGCTGGTTCACCTGCTGACTGATCAGATCGAGTTTGCTGATATTGTGATCCTCAATAAGGTCGACGATGCCGGGCCTGAGCGCACGGACGCAGCCCGCAAGATCATTCGAAGCCTC
Source organism: Roseovarius sp. (assembly GCA_963691795.1). Taxonomy (GTDB): domain Bacteria; phylum Pseudomonadota; class Alphaproteobacteria; order Rhodobacterales; family Rhodobacteraceae; genus Roseovarius. The sequence continues at coordinate 198,191 of OY829373.1, read as the reverse complement.
AACGCGGATGCTCAGATCGTTGAGACAAATCACTCGAATGTCGCGGCCGATACCATTTTGGACACGGGTCTCTTTGATTTCGAAAAGGCCCATGATCATCCGATGTGGGCCAAAGAACTGTATGGCTTCAATGATCATGTTCCCGAAACTGAAGAATATGGTGTAACCAGCTATGTTTACCGCGCACGACGGCCATTTGTGCCCGAAAGGGTCATGCAGGTTCTCGACGGAGAGATGCCGGGTGTGATCCGGGCAAAGGGGCATTTCTGGATTGCAACCCGGCCCGACTGGGCAGCAGAATACTCTCTGGCCGGAACCCTGTCATCGGTTCGACCCCTTGGAACGTGGTGGGCCTCTGTACCCGAGGATCGCCGCCCTGATCACGAAAGTGCCCGCGCCTATATTCAAGCCAATTGGCAAGAGCCATGGGGGGACCGGCGACAGGAAATCGTATTTATTGGAAGTGGAATCGATTGGCCTGTGCTCAAAGCAAAGCTCGATGCAGCCCTTTTACCCGAGGTGGCAGCGTCTGGTCCCGATACCCTGCCCAACCTGCCTGACCCCTTCCCGGTCTGGCGTCGGGTTGAGGCGGCTGAGTAGGTTCCGATCGTCATAAAATTGGCGCAGGGTCAAGCTGACGCTGCGCCCGCGCTTCACGCGTAGTTTTTCGCCCGCGACATTTTCCCAATCCCAGGATTGAACGAATTCGTCGGATCGCAGCTGCGATAATGCGCCGCGAGATCGGATTTGGCCTCATAAAGGTGCCCTACATTGTGCTCCGCCGGATACTCTGCCCCGCGCTCATCCAGCAGCTTGAGCATCGCCGCCTTGATTGCCTTGGGGTCCTCTCCCTTTTTGACCACGTAATCATGGTGGAAGACGTGGCACATCAGGTGGCCATAATAAATCTTGGTGACCAGCTTATCCGTGATCTCAGGTGGGAGCTTTTCTTCCCAGTCCCGGTCGTTACGGCGCAAGGCAATATCGAGGGCGAGGATATCCTCAACTTCGTTGGCATGGACATGTCCATACCGCACCGCAGCCCCCGCCGCAGCAAAGCGGTGTAGACCGGCGATTTTGGCTTCCTGTGGGGAACAGGTGACGAAATCAGCATCCTTGCCTTCCAGCAGTTCCGGCAGGAGGCGCGCGGCTTCCTCGATCCCGCCATCATGCATCTTCAGTATCAGGTGGTGCTCATATCGGTCCCGGTAGTCGCGTAGGAATTGTGGAAGGTGTTGGGGCCACATCCGGGCCAGCACCTGCATGAACTTGTCGGTGAACCCCCGAGTAAGGCTGACCTTGTTCAGCCATGAATCGACGGCACCCTTCAGGGCAAAAACCGCTGGCAACCGGTCTGTGCCCAGCTTGTCGATCATGACAAGCGTGTCCTTGCCGTATTTCGCAGCAACGTCGAAACACTCGCGATGGATATACTCGGCGGACACCGGCAATGTCTGAAACTCGCTCAGAATACGCCGACGGATTTCGGTTAAGTCGGCCGTGTCGTTGGTGCCGATGTAATAGACCTTTTCCGTTTCGTACTCGGGATATGTATCCAGCCGCAGCGCAAAGACGGCCAGCTTCCCAGCGCATCCTGCTACTTCATGGAGTAGTCGATTATCATTGTTGTATCGTGCAGGCGTGTCAGCCTCCACGTCGCGGATAACGGTAGTGTAATCGGTGTCAGATGCCTTGCGTCCCTGTGGAACAGGTGTGCTCTTGTCGTAATCCTGTTTTTCCAGCCGGGTCAGGATTTCCTCGGGTGTTTCGCCAAGTTCCAGACCGAGGTGATTGACAAGCCGCAGTTCGCCATCTTCTCCAAGCTGGGCGAACAAGGCCAGTTCGGTATAACTTGGCCCGCGCTCGCAGAGGGCGCCGCCCGCATTATTGCAGACCCCTCCAAAGATCGATGCGCCGATACTGCTTGATCCGATGACGGAATGGGGCGTGCGCTTTAGGGGGCGCAGCAGTTTTTCCAGCGAGAACAGCGTGGCACCGGGCAGGCACAATACCTGATCTCCGCCTTGCAGGGTGTGGATGCCCTTGATGCGCATGTTGTTGATAAGGACCACATCTCGGTCGTAGCTGGCTTTGGGGGTCGACCCTTCGGTCAGGCCGGTGTTCGCGGCCTGCATGATTATGATTTTGTCTGCGGCTACACAGGCCTGTAGCACTTTCCAGTATTCCAGAAGCGTTCCGGGACGCACCACGCAGATTGCCCGCCCATCCCCGGACCGAAACCCACGGCGGAACCTTTCAGTCGACCGGTCGCTGGTCAGAACGTGGTATGCCCCGACTATTCCCTTGAATTTGGAAATTAACTCGCTGTTGTTCGTCATTGGCGCATCCTTTCCTGCGCGGCATAGAAAAGGCCGCGCTTTGTCATACACCCAAGGGGCTGGAAACATCCAACATCCCATTGTCGCAGGCCTCGATGGCTTGCTTCAAAATTATCTGACCGTTGGTTTGGGATGAATGGAGCAGATATCTAATCAACGTAATTTTCAGAAAATGGTACTCGTTGGCTAAGTGGAGGGAATTGATACATAACAAACCAGAAGAGTTCCCAAGGGTGTAAATCGATAGTTGTCCCGAAATCTCGATAAATGTTGTGCATGGTCACGCTGTCACGACTCGCTACCATGTTAAAGAACAGCTATCACTAGAAGAGCGCAGTCAGAAACTCATCTGGAGGCTGATAGCGATTAGGATGCTAAGCCAGATCGGATTGTGCCCCCATAAGGACTATTTGTAGTTTGGTACAGCTCTACCGTGCTCTTGCCAGCTGGGAAGGACACATCATTTCAACGCCATGTCTACCGCGGCAAAGATCGTGATCTCAATGGTACAGCGCGATCAGGCCGTAACGCGATTAGCTCGTATCTGTTGGCCAACATTCGGTTAAGGCAGTTCTCCGGCCGTGGCGTAACCATATTCTATTACAGCCCACTCTTAGCAATGGCCTGAGCAGTGAGGGTGCTCGCACCTATGCCTATTGGTCCTGTTGTCAGGTGAGCACGTTTTTGAACATAGGTTCGATGATTGATTTCAACCGTGGTTTTTCTGCTTCTTATCTTAGTTCCCGAGAATGCCCGGCAGTCTCAGCCCATGTTCCCGTGCACAGGCGATCGCTTCGTCATAGCCGGCATCTGCATGGCGCCAGACGCCTGAAGCGGGGTCATTCCAAAGCACGCGTTCCAGCCGTTTTGCCGCCTCGGGCGTGCCATCAGCGCAAATCACGACGCCCGCATGCTGGCTGAACCCCATGCCAACACCGCCACCATGATGGAGGCTGACCCATGTGGCACCCGACGCGGTGTTGATCAGTGCGTTCAGCAGCGGCCAGTCGGACACTGCGTCCGAGCCGTCTTTCATCGCCTCTGTCTCACGGTTTGGCGACGCGACCGAGCCGCTGTCAAGGTGGTCGCGCCCAATCACAACAGGGGCTTTCAGCTCGCCCGAGGCCACCATCTCGTTGAATTTCAAGCCAGCGCGGTGGCGATCTCCAAGGCCGATCCAGCAGATGCGGGCTGGCAGGCCCTGAAAGGCGATGCGCTCCTGCGCCATGTCGAGCCAGTTGTGCAGATGTGTATTCTCGGGAAAGAGTTCCTTCATGGCCTGATCGGTCTTGTAAATATCCTCTGGGTCGCCCGAGAGTGCGCACCAACGGAACGGGCCTATCCCCCTGCAAAAAAGCGGGCGGATATACGCAGGTACGAAACCGGGGAAGGCAAAAGCATTCTCGAGCCCCTCTTCCTGTGCAACCTGCCGGATGTTGTTGCCGTAATCCAGCACCGGAACCCCATCATTCCAAAAGTCCACCATGGCCGAAACATGAGCCTTCATCGAAGCCCGCGCAGCTGCTTCAACCGCCTTGGGGTTGTTCTCGCGCTTCTCGCGCCATTGCGCCATGCTCCAACCTTGGGGCAGGTAACCGTTGATCGGGTCATGGGCGCTGGTCTGATCTGTCACGATGTCGGGACGCACGCCCCTGTCATGAATCTCTTGGAAGATGTCTGCCGCATTGCCCAGAAGGCCTACGGATTTCGCCTCACCCGCCCTTGTCCAGCATTCGATCATCTTAAGTGCCTCATCAAGCGTATCGGCCCTCTCGTCGAGATACCTTGTGCGCAAACGAAAATCGATGCTCTCCGGGTTGCATTCCACAGCCAAACAACAGGCCCCTGCAAACACTGCGGCCAGCGGTTGCGCACCGCCCATGCCGCCTAGCCCGCCTGTCAGGATCCACTTGCCAGTCAGATCACCGCCATAATGCTGCCGGCCTGCCTCTGCGAATGTCTCATAGGTACCCTGCACAATCCCCTGGGTTCCGATATAGATCCACGAGCCGGCTGTCATCTGGCCATACATCATGAGCCCCTTCTTATCGAGCTCGTTAAAGTGATCCCAATTTGCCCAATGGGGAACGAGATTAGAATTGGCGATTAGAACCCGCGGTGCATCGCTATGGGTTTTGACAATCGCCACTGGCTTGCCTGATTGCACGATCAGGGTTTCATCCGCCTCAAGGTCCTTGAGCCCCGCTGTCATGCGGTCAAAGTCATACCACGTGCGCGCTGCGCGCCCGATGCCACCATAGACCACAAGCTCATGCGGGTTTTCCGCCACATCCGGATGTAGGTTGTTCATCAACATCCTTAGCGGGGCTTCAGTCTGCCAGCTTTTGGCGTTCAGTTTGGGCCCCGTGGGGGGAAAGACATCCCGGGTGTTCCTGCGCGCGTCAGTCATTTGGGCCTCCAGCTTTCGAGCGTTGTCAGAGTTTTTGTAAGATGGTGGCGCAGGCTGTCTGCCTTCTGAGCGCAATAGTACCACGGCGCGGCCTCTTCACTCAGATATGTCGATTGTGCCAGTTCCATCTGGATGGCATGCACCCCGTCTTGCGGGGTGCCGTAGTGGCGTGTTGTCCAGCCGCCCTTGAAGCGCCCATTTAATACACTGGTGTAGCCGTTTGCGCTTTCGCAGGCATCCACTACCGATTCCTCGATCCCGGTGGCACAGGTGGTGCCGCCATTGGTGCCAATGTTGAAATCCGGCAAGGTCCCCTCGAACAGGAACGGAATACGCGACCGGATCGAGTGGCAATCATAGAGAATCACAAATCCATGCAGCGCTTTGATCCGCGCAAGCTCAGCCTCAAGTGCGGCATGGTAGGGAGCGTGATAGGCGCGTTGGCGGGCCGCGATTTGTTCTGTATTGGGGGCGCGGCCCTCATGATAGATCGGATGACCATCAAAATCTGTCAGGGGGCAAAGGGTCGTGGTGTTTTGACCGGGATAGAGCGAAACATCGAACGGATCGCGGTTCACGTCGATGGCGTAGCGGTGAATGCGGGTGCGCACGCGGGTCACGCCGGGTAGTAGCCCGTTGTAGAGCCGGTGAATGTGCCAATCCGTATCGGCGAGCTCGCGACCCGTTTCATTCAGCGCCTCTGCCACATCCTCGGGTAAGTCCGTACCGGTGTGGGGCAGGGCAAGAACCACAGGGCTGTCGCCGCGTGTCACCTCGAGAAACCTCACAGTGGCAACTCCAATCCTGCAGCTTTTGCCAGAGCGTCGGATCGGATAAGCGCGGCGGCCCTTTCCAAATCGGGGGCGAGGTAGCGATCCTCTCCGAGCGAGGATATGTCCTCACGCAGACGCGCCATGGCCCGGTTCAGCTTTTCGGAGGTTGTAAGCGGCGCGCGCGCCTCGATCCCCTGCGCGGCGCACATTGCTTCAACGCCAAGGATCACGCCTAAATTGTCACACATGCGCCCAAGCCGTCGCGCACCGTGGGCGGCCATGCTTACGTGGTCCTCTTGGTTGGCTGAGGTTGGTGTGCTGTCGGTCGAACAGGGATTGGCCAGGTGCTTATTCTCGCTCATCAGCGCGGCCGTGGTCACTTCGGCAATCATCAGGCCCGAGTTCAGCCCCGGCTCCGGTGTCAGGAACGGGGGCAGATCGTAGCTCAGTGTAGGGTCAACCATCAGTGCAACGCGCCGTTGGGCAATCGCGCCAATCTCGGCCAGGGCTAGGGCGATTTGATCTGCTGCGAAGGCTACCGGCTCGGCATGGAAATTCCCGCCTGAGAAGATCCCGGCCGCGGTCACCAGCGGATTATCCGTCACGGCATTGGCTTCGATCTCAAGCGTGCGCGCAGCATAGCCCAACAGATCCATCGCTGCGCCTGTCACCTGCGGCTGGCAGCGGATGCAGTAGGGATCCTGCACGCGCGTGTCGCCCTCAAGATGGCTTTCGCGGATCACGCTTCCCTCCATCAGGGCCGATAGGGCTGTGGCGACGGCGATCTGGCCAGGATGACCGCGCAAGGCGTGAATCTCGGGCTGCAATGGCGCGGTGGAGCCCATGATCGCGTCAGTTGACAGGGCGGATGTCACCACAGCACCACGCAAAAGGCGCTGGGCTTCAAAAAGGCCCGTTAAGGCACAAGCTGTTGAAAATTGCGTTCCGTTTATCAGGGCAAGGCCCTCTTTGGGGCCCAGGACAATCGGTTTCAGGCCAGCTCTGGCAAGTGCAGCCTTACCCGGAAGGCGCTGACCTTTGAACAGGGCCTCGCCTGCGCCGATCATCACGGCGGCCATATGGGCAAGTGGTGCCAGATCCCCGGACGCGCCGACAGAGCCTTGGCTTGGGATCACGGGGATCACGTCAGAGATTAGCATCGCTTCAATCTGAACGCACACTTCCCACCTCACACCAGAGGCGCCACGTCCAAGCGATAGTAGTTTGAGTGCCATCATAAGACGGGTCGTGTCTGAATCCAGAGGATCACCTACACCGCAACAATGGCTCAGCACGAGGTTACGTTGCAGTTTGGCTGTGTCTTCGGCGGGGATCGGGATCGAGGCCAGCTTGCCGAATCCTGTGTTCACACCATAGACGGGCTGATCCCCGTTCGCTGAGCGGGCGACAATGGCGGCAGAAGCCTCGACCGTGCTGCGGGTATCGGGTGCAAGCCGCACCGCTTCGCCACTTCGCCACAGGCGTTCTAGGGTTTCGAGGTCGGTTGACCCCGGCTGCATTATGATGCTCACCACGCACCTCCAAAAATTCGCATATACAGTGGGTTTTGACCAATTCGGTACGACAGTTCCGCCGGAGAAGTTATATCCCAAACGCACAGATCGCCCCGGCGGCCCGGCGTGATTTGACCACAATCGGAAAGGTGCAACGCGCGGGCCGCATGTCTTGTCGTTCCCGCCAATGTTTCTGCAGGGGTCATACCAAACAGGGTCGAGGCCATATTCATCGCCAAAAGCACAGATCCAAGCGGCGATGACCCGGGGTTCCAGTCCGTAGCCACAGCCATTGGAACGCCGTGTGCGCGGAATGCAGCGATTGGTGGTGGTTGAGTTTCGCGAAGTGTGTAGAACGCCCCTGGTAGCAATACCGCGACCGATCCCGCCTTGGCCATAGCACGGGCGTCGTTTTCATCAGCATATTCCACATGGTCGACCGACATGGCACCAAAACGCGCGGCCAGTTTTGTCCCACCTAGGTTACTGAGCTGTTCGGCATGTAGTTTAACGGGAAGCCCAAGGTCACTTGCGACCAAAAACACCCGCTCAATCTGCGCAGGGGTAAAAGCAATTCCTTCGCAAAACCCGTCGACAGCATCCACCAGACCCTCCGCATGGGCTTGCCTGAGCGTTGGGATGCATATCTCATCAATATAGACGTCGGAGTCCGCCTTTGCGGGAACCGCGTGGGCGCCTAGAAAGCTGGTGCGCACCCGGATCGGGCGCGCACTGCCAACGGCGCGGGCCACGCGCAGCATTTTGAGTTCAGTCTCCGTATCCAGCCCATAGCCCGACTTGATCTCAACTGTTGTGACCCCCTCTGCGATCAGGGTATCGGCGCGCTTGAGTGCAGCGCCTAGAAGGGCGTCTTCCGTGGTGTCGCGGGTCGCGGTCACGGTCGAAACGATACCACCTCCGGCGCGCGCAATTTCTTCATAGCTGGCCCCTTCGAGGCGCATCTCGAATTCCCGGGCGCGATTGCCGCCGAATACGATATGTGTGTGACAGTCGATCAGACCCGGCGTTACCAATCGCCCGCCTAGCTCATGGCACTCGGCGTGTGACAGTCCTTGAGGCAGCTCCTCCTCGGGTCCAACCCACGCGATCGCTTCTCCATCAAGCACTATACAGGCATTTCCGATCATGCCGTACCCGCTTTCCCCGGTTAGGGTTGCGACGGAGATATCACGCAGAATCTTCAAGTTGCATTTGCCTGTTTTATGGTCCAGATATTATGAATAAGTGCGTACATAATTTTGTCAACGGAGAAACGACATGCACACGATCCACGCGCGCATCGCGCTCACACCGGACGGATGGTTGTCGGATGTGGACGTTATCGTGGCGCAGGACGGGCGCATCGCATCCGTCGGCCCTCGGTCAGGAGGCGCGGCGGGCACGGTCGTAGACCTGTTGCTGCCCGCGCCGACAAATCTTCACAGCCATAGTTTCCAACGCATCATTGCAGGCCTGACTGAAGCCAGGGGAGCTGATGAGAACGACAGTTTCTGGACATGGCGCAACCTGATGTATGGCCACCTGAAAATGCTCTCCCCGGACCATATTGAGGCGATTGCAGCGCAGGTGTTCATGGAGATGGCCGAAGCGGGCTATGCGGCTGTGGCAGAGTTTCACTACCTCCATCACGCGCCGGACGGGCAACCTTATGATAATATCGCAGAGTTGGCCGGGAAAATTGCGGCGGCGGCTGAGACTATCGGTTTTGGTCTGACGCTGCTGCCAGTGCATTATGAATTTGGCGGCTGTGACGGGCGACCTTTAGAAGGAGGGCAGAGGCGGTTTGGCAACTCTAAGGATCAGTTTGCCCGGCTCTTTTCCGCCAGTCAGGGTTTTGTCGCTGCTGGGCCGTCTGACTGGTCAATCGGCGTGGCCCCGCACAGTTTGCGTGCCGTTGACGTTGATGGGTTGAAACTGGCGCATGATCTGACCGCGGGTGGTCCGTTCCACATGCATCTGGCTGAACAAAATGCCGAAGTGGATGAGGTTCAGGCCCATCTGGGCGCGCGGCCTGTGGAATGGGCTCTCGCGAATATGCCAGTTGGTAAAAGAAGCTGCTTCATCCATTGCACACAGATGACGGCGGAGGAGACGATGGGCTTGGCTGGCTCTGGTGCGGTGGTGGGTTTGTGCCCGATCACTGAATCGAGCCTTGGGGACGGCATTTTTGATGGTATCAATTTCACACAGGACAACGGTGTGTTTGGCATAGGCTCCGACAGCAACATCCACGTCTCGCTTTGGGATGAGCTTAAGACACTGGAGTATTCTCAACGGCTGCGAGACCGCGGTCGAGCCATGTTTGCCACCGAGGTACAATCAACAGGCCGCGTTCTTTATGAGCATGCATTGACTGGGGGCACACAGGCCACAGGCAGGGCAAGTGGTGCTTTAGAGAAAGGCATGTGGGCCGATATGGTTGCCGTCTCTACCAACAATGAGTTCCTTTGTAGTAGTGGGGGCGATACGTTGCTGGACAGTCTGATATTTTCTGGTGGTGGCCAGAAAACGACAACAGATGTATGGAGCGCCGGTCGGCATATTGTCCAAGACGGTCGCCATGTGAAACGTGAGAAGATCGTTCAGGGGTTCGTATCGGTGATGAAGGAACTGGAGCTGGGCCTTTGACTTTGGCTGATCGTCAGAGTTGGAGAGATGTGCGCGAGGTAATTCGCAATCGCATCCTGAATTCAACCTACAAGCCAGGTGACAAGCTGCCCCGTGATCATGACATTGCGTTGGAACTTGAATGCGCACGCTCGACAGTGCAGCGGGCCATGAGCTCTTTAGCTGAGGACGGGATTGTTGAACGCAAGCGAAAAGGCGGCACGATCGTAAGACTTGACCCGGTGACACGCGCCACGCTGAACATTCCGATCACCAAGGTCGAGATTGAGGCGCGGGGCTTCAAATATGGCCACCACCTTATCTCGAGCGAGGTCACAAGCGCCCCACCCTCTGTCGCGGCGCGCTTTGGCGTGGCCAGCATGGATCCGGCCGCGCGGATCAGGGCGTTGCATATGGCGGGGGGGCGTCCCTACGTTCTAGAAGACCGTTGGATCTGCCTCAAAACGGTGCCCGAGTTCCGTGACGTAGACCTGACTTATATCAGCGCGAATGAATGGCTGGTGCGCAATCGTCCCTACAGTCGCAGCGATGTACAGATCTACGCCTTACCCATTCAGCCGGACGAGGCCGAACTGATGGAAGTCCCAGAAGGATCGGCCATGTTGGTGCTGGAACGAACCACATGGATTGGCCGCGAACCCATCACCCATGTGAAGGCCACCCATACGGTTGACTACAGGCTGATGACCAGCGGTTGAGGGATGGCCCGCGCCCGCACTGCGTCATGCTGTCGGCCGGTTTCTGACGTTGCACTCCCTTCACATCTGGCGTCTTGTCCGAAAGAAGTGCTTTCGGGTGCCTTTTGTCTTTGTCACCCATGACAAAAGACCAAAACCAGCTTGGAAAAACCGTCGTACCTGCGTTATCAGGTGAGTAATATGCGCATGATTTCAGACCCATACGATTCATTGGCCCAACAAACGATCCTGGCAGGTTCTCGATGAGCCGCAGTCAGGACCTTCTAAACATGCGCGTGCAGGAACTTGTCTCCCGCATTTATCCTGAACGTCCAACGCAAGAGATTGCGCAATCCATCTGCGATGCATTTTGGCCTGAAGGCACTAGCCCCCGCAAACGGCCGCGTGTGCCAAGCAATAGGCTTTGGTCCGAAAGCGATGCTGTCCTGATCACCTATGGTGACACGCTGCTCGATGGGCAGCACAAACCACTTGATTTGTTGCTCGACTTCCTGACCCAGCATTTAAAGGGTGTCGTGAACGGGGTTCACATCTTACCGTTCTTCCCTTTCAGTTCGGATGATGGCTTTGCGGTGACCGATTATCGCGCGGTCAATTCCAGCTTGGGAGAGTGGAGTGATATCGCCCGTATCGCGTCACAGTTTCACCTGATGTCCGATCTGGTGCTCAATCACGTCTCAAGCCAGGGTAAGTGGTTTAACGAGTACAGGCAGGGCAACGCGCCATATGATGCCTTTTTCTTCGAAGGCAATCCTGAAGATGACCTTGCCGCCGTCGTGCGCCCGCGCACGACGCCCTTGCTCCAAAAGATAGAAACTCGCGATGGCCCCCGCCATGTGTGGTGCACGTTCAGCCATGATCAGGTTGATCTAAACTTTGAAAACCCCAAGGTTCTGATAGAGATGCTGCGCATCATTCGGATGCATATCGACAAGGGCGTGCGCATCCTGCGCCTCGATGCAGTGGCTTTCGTCTGGAAAGTGCCTGGCACGCCTTGTATTCACCTTCCCGAAACCCACGCAATTGTTCAGCTTCTGCGTCTTCTTTGCGACTATGCGACAGAAACAATAGTTTTACTGACCGAAACTAACGTGCCCCGGACCGAAAACCTGAGCTATTTTGGCAACCGAAACGAAGCGCATGCCGTCTACAATTTTCCTTTGCCACCCCTGATCCTGCACGCGATGCAGTCGGGTACGGCTAAGTACCTGCATCACTGGCAATCCACCATGCCTCCTGCGCAGTTGGGTTGTGCCTATCTGAACTTCACGGCGAGCCATGACGGGATCGGTATGCGCCCAGCCGAAGGCGTTTTGCCGCCTGAGGAGCGCAACCGCATGATCGCCACCGCGCAAGCGGCAGGTGCATTGGTGTCCATGCGCGCCCTGCCCGATGGTGCGCAATCGCCCTACGAATTGAACTGTTCTTTCTTTGATGTCATGGGCCAGACCTTCAAGGGACGGGATGAACACCAGTATGAGCGCTTTTTATGTTCCCAAACGATCCCCATGTCGCTTGAAGGTATTCCTGCAATCTACATTCATTCACTACTGGCCACGCCCAGTGATCATGAGGCAGTTAACCGTCGTGACATGAACCGTGCAATAAACCGTCACAGATGGAACTATCCCGATCTTTTGTCCCTACTTGCGGACCCGACCACCGACCAAGCCCGTGTGATGAATGGGCTGTCAGAACGGCTCATGATCCGGGCCCAGCATGCGGCTTTCCATCCCAATGCGACACAATTCACCCTGCGTCTTGATGATCGTCTGTTTGGGGTGTGGCGGCAAAGTCTTGACCGGCACCAGTCGATCTTTGCGATCCACAATGTCAGCGATGAAACGGTGGCCGTCAGTCCGGGTGAGATCAACTTGATCCAGGATGACACTTGGGTTGATCTGTTGTCCAAAGATCGGGTGCATCCCATGGACACCGAAATCTTGTTCGCACCTTATCAATGCCGCTGGATTACCAACCGACTTTCCCAGCATGAGGTGCGCCCGTAAGGGACGGAGGCTCTAACTGAATTCTGCCTCATCCTGCGCTGCAGCACGTTTGAAATCGGTTAGGAAATTCGGGTCGGCCGCATGTACTCTGTTCCAAGTGGCAATGAACGGCGTTTCGTTTGGGTTTTCCAGAAACATCTGCCCCGCGCGGATGATATTATCGGCAAAGAGCTCAACAGATTTTTCTTCCGCATGGCGGTCTAGCGACAGACCATTCATCTTGGCGTCATTGTAATAGCTGTCTAGCAAATCTAGCGCTGCTCGATAGTAGGTAGCCTTGAGCGACCGAAATAGGTTCGGTGTGAAAACCGTCCCGTCTGACGCAAGCTTGCGAAAAATTGCTTTACAGATATCTGTCGACATCCGGCTCAAACCTTTTGAGGCATCTTCGGCCGACAGATCCTGATGCTTGTGATCATAGGCATCCGCAATCTCCACCTGGCATACTGATTGTGGTGCCAGGTTGCGCCAGGCTTCTGACAGAACACCGATCTCTAAACCCCAATCAGACGGAATGCGCAGATCGGGCAGGGTCAGCATCCGCATCGCAAATTCACCGGACAGCGGGTAGCGGAAGCTGCGCAGGTAGTCGAGGTAATCTCGGTCCCCTACAACCTTCTTTAGCGCAAGCAAGAGCGGACTGACCAGCAATCGCGTAACCCGGCCATTTAGTTTCTTGTCATCGACCCTTGGGTAAAATCCTTTGGCCATCTGATACCCAAACGCTGGATTTGCTACTGGATAAACCAACCGTGCCAAAAGCTCCCGGTCATAGTTCAGGATGTCACAATCGTGCAGTGCCATGACGGAACTGTCGGCACAGGCAATCAGATACCCCATACAGCCCCAAACATTTTTACCCTTGCCCTGCTCGGGTGGTGCCAGCCCCATATCCTCCAGACGGGCACCAAGGGCTTTCATCCGGGGGCTGTCATTCCAAAGCACAGTATGCTGCTGTGGCAGGCGTGCGAAGAAGGTCTTGGCTTCACGGTACTGCGCTTCATCCGCTTGATCCAAGCCAATAACAATCCGGTGCAAGTACGGCACCTTGGACAACTCATTGATGATGACGGGCAGTGCCGGACCTTCCAGTTCCGAGTAAAGACTGGGCAGCACCAGGGTTATTTTGCGCGTCTCGGAAAATGCGACCAGCTCATAGGTAATATCATCAAGGCTTCTGGTCCTTAGATTATGAAGCGTGGCGATGTTTCCGTTCTGGTGAAAATCAGACATGCGCGATTGCATCCCCTCTCTTTGTAATCTCATCAAGGATATCACACATGGCATCATTCCAACCGTCTGGGCCAGTGCGCGCTGTGCGCCTAACATTCGCCATAGTCATCTCTGCCAGTTCTGGCAAAGATACGGTTGTCGGATTGCGTACCAAAACGCCAAAATCCGCGATGGCCAGCATGTCAAGATCATTAGGCGCATCTCCAAGTGCAACGGTGTGTTTGGGCTTGAATTGCGAGATAAGCTCAGTCATCCGCTCGGCCTTTGTGCCGCCAAAGGACAGCGCAAGAAACCGTCCCCCGCGTTGTAAAGTCAGTCCTGCGGCCTGGGCGGCATTTTTGAAGCGGTCGAGTTCCCGTGCGTTGCCCTGCCAAAGCCCTGGTTCACTGAACTGTCGCATCTTGGCGCGCTCCGCTTGGACCAGAGACAAGCCCGTGTGCGCGCAGACGTCTTCAACACTCATATTTCGAAAGCCAACAAAGCCTGCTGGCAGGCCAGAAATGACGTCGCACAAAGCGTGATACTTAACCTGATCCAGATCCCCAGCCTTATCTGGTGAAAGTATCCCGCATCCGTTTTCCACTATAGCGGGGCAGTGGGAAAACCCTATCTGATCCCGCAGGACTCCAATCTCTGCCGCGGTTTTACTGGATGCCAGTATCAGTCCGGCTTCATGGTCTCGTAGGCGCTTCAACGCAGGCGCGGCCGCCGACCACGAATAAGTGACATGATCGAGTAGGGTCCCGTCAAGATCTGAAAACACAAGAAGTTCGGCCGACGTCCGCATTCCATGATGATATTGATTTTGCGCCAAAACGCGACTCAAGAAAGTCACTAACCGGTCGAATTACCGTAGCTTGGCCAAGCTCTTTTGGCCTCGAACGCGCGGTACGTTGCAAAACAGTCCCCTAGATTTCCAATCTCGAAAAAATACGTTTCGTATTTGGTTTAATCTAGACTAGTGAGGTGCTCACCGGGAGCTTTTGACGACAGCCCAAATTTTCGTGCGTCATCCTGCACTCAACACCACTGATTTGATATTTCTCTAGTAAGGTTTACGGCTGGGTCTACCACCTTCGCCGCATCTTGTCGGCTGCTTTGAAGAGGTCAGCTGCAAAATCGAGGCCTGACTGGCGCTTAGAAATTAGCATTTTGGTAGATCTCTCTGTTTTGCTTCCGGATACAAGTTAAAGCCGCCTGCACTCGTTTTGGATGTCTAAACCAACTGAGTTAATAAAAGCCATGGTGCCAATAGTGTGGTTTTAGCGCTGTTTTCAGAAACTTGGTGTTATGCCCTAGAATGATGCGCAATTTTCAGTAGCTTGGTTTGTCTGCGTTTTGATTTGCGCCTTTCCACTTTTCTAAGCCATTTTTCTCGACGGCGCCTAAACGGTTTTCCGCTATCCGGGGGGGCAGGCTGCAATTGTTCGCATGTATTTAGATCTGTTGATTGCTCCCCCAGAATAGATCTTTCGATCATTTTCGCATCTGCCCCAATCCAGTTTCGACCATACTATCTTTCTGCGATGGTTGTTTAGTTGCTAGTAGACGGGCATGTGGTGCTGCGATTTAAAGGTTAGCCCTTGGGCGCAAATTCGTAGCAGCTTCGATCTATGGTCGAAATTCAAGCTAACCCACTTGGTTGTAACCAACTATTTGAGCCAATGGGCGCTCGGCAGATATCAAGGATACGCACTTTGGACCTAGAGCGGAATGAATGGTGACGCGCTTCTAACGCAACTCTATTCCCCGTGTGTTTGCGAAGTGGAGATTGTTCTCTTGTGTTCGCGTAAGGTATTGTTTTTTAATTTACCTTCTTAATTTCGCCCAACATAAAGTGCGCGCGCGTGCGCTACCCCTTCATATTGCAGTTTTTTACTTACTCGTCGTTTGCCAATCTGTTGGGGTGTTCGACCTTATCTCTCAAAAGCAACTTGCCCAAGGTGGGTTTAGAGGTGGATAGATTGGTCGAAAATTTGTCCAGGCATCTGAAGTCACTAGAAAAAACACATTAAAGTGGTGCTGCTGGGGAGGATTGAACTCCCGACCTCACCCTTACCAAGGGTGCGCTCTACCACTGAGCTACAGCAGCCTGCCGTGGCGCGGTCTCTAGCCCCTTCGGACGCGTCGTGCAAGGGGTATCTGGACCATGAATCTACCGTGGGCTAGAAGGAAACATGGCACACGAAAACGCAAACAAAAAGCCAAATGCCTCAGCCGCTGGTCGAGAGGACCGGTTGAAGGCCGCGCTGAAGGCCAATATGGCCCGTCGCAAAGCGCAGGCTCGTGCGCGCGATGCGCAGGACGGAGCCGAGCACGAGGCAGACAAAAAGGATTGAGAGCAGATGGACGCCATACTGGTTCGGGGCAATGGGCCCCTCAACGGTGAAATTCCGATCGCGGGTGCCAAGAATGCCTGCCTGACGCTGATGCCGGCAACGCTTCTAAGTGAAGAGCCGTTGACCCTCACTAACGCACCGCGTTTATCTGATATTCGCACCATGCAGAAACTGCTTGAGAGCCTCGGCGCGGAAGTGCGCGAGATGCAGGATGGCAAGGTTCTGGCCATGTCGAGCAATCAGATCACCAACCATCGGGCTGAATATGACATCGTGCGCAAGATGCGGGCCTCTATCCTAGTGCTTGGCCCTATGTTGGCGCGCGAGGGGCAAGCGGTCGTCTCCCTTCCCGGGGGCTGCGCGATTGGCGCGCGTCCGGTTGACCTGCACCTAAGGGCGCTTGAGGCAATGGGTGCAGAGCTTGAGCTAAAAGAAGGGTACGTTCATGCCAAAGCCCCCGGCGGTCTGAGGGGCGGGACGTTCGAGTTTCCTTTCGTGTCGGTCGGGGCGACGGAGAACGCCCTGATGGCGGCCACATTGGCCAAAGGGACAACAGTCTTGAAGAATGCTGCGAGAGAGCCCGAGATCGTTGATCTGGCACAATGCCTGCGCCGGATGGGCGCGCAGATTGACGGGGACGGGACGGAGACGATCACGATTGAAGGTGTCGACCAGCTTTCGGGTGCAACCCATCCGGTGGTTCCGGACCGGATCGAGCTGGGAACCTACATGCTGGCCCCGGCGATCTGTGGTGGTCGAGTGGAGTGCCTTGGCGGGCGACTGGATCTGGTCGGGGCCTTTTCGGAAAAGCTGGTTGCGGCCGGGCTGTCTGTCGAGGAAACCGACAAAGGTCTCGCTGTGTCGCGCAGCAACGGGCGCGTGAAGGCCGTGGATGTTACAACGGAGCCCTTCCCCGGGTTTCCCACGGACTTGCAAGCGCAAATGATGGCCCTGATGTGCACGGCCAATGGTGTCAGCGTGCTGGAAGAAAAGATATTTGAGAACCGGTTTATGCATGCCCCCGAATTGATGCGCATGGGCGCGAGGATTGACGTTCAGGGCGGAACAGCGACGGTGACGGGCGTAGACCATCTCAAAGGGGCGCCAGTGATGGCGACGGACCTTCGTGCCTCGGTCTCCCTGATCCTTGCAGGATTGGCGGCTGAAGGGGAAACCCTCGTCAATCGTGTCTATCACTTGGATCGAGGCTATGAGCGTGTCGAGGAGAAACTAGGCCATGTTGGGGCAGTGATCGAACGGGTTCAGGTCTGATGAGCGATGATGCAAAATTTGAAGATGGGGGGGAGGCGCCTTTGAACCTTGGCGCCTTGGATGCCGGGGACCTGGAGGTGATTTCGTCACTTGTGCAGGATGCGGTTGTCCCGATGACAGAGCTTTCATGGCGTCCCAATGAGCGGCGCTTTGTCCTTTTGGTCAATCGGTTCCGTTGGGAAGATGACGGACGCGATCGGCATGCGGCGGAACGGGTACAATCCCTTCTGGTGGTCGACAACGTTCTTGGGGTGGCAAGCCAGGGTGTTGACCGTGGGGACAGGGACCTGATCCTGTCGATATTGTCAGTGACGTATGAACCGGGTGAGGATGCAGCTGGTCAGGTTCTTCTGACCCTTGCGGGCGACGGTGCGCTGCGTCTGCATGTAGAAGCCATTGAGGTAACACTGAAGGACGTGACGCGACCCTATCGTGCGCCTTCAGGTAAAACGCCCGACCACAGCGACTGACGCAACCTGGAACTTTGAAACTTTCGGGCCAGAAAATTCCAAATTTTGCAGTTCATTTTCTTTTGGATAAAATAGGCCCCTCGACCTGAGTGGCTCTTGAGAGCTGGAATTTGGCTCTATATGGAACGGTCCGGAAAGGATCGCCTATGCCCCAGTTTCTAAATGCCTCAGACCCCGGCTTTGAAACCGCCTTCGCGGCTTTGCTGACGGCAAAGCGCGAAGATAGCCCTGATGTTGATGATGCGGTTGCGGCCATTATCGACCAAGTACGCAGCCGCGGTGATGCGGCCCTGATCGAATACACGTCGAAATTTGATCGCCTTGATCTGACACCGCAAACTCTTCGTTTCTCGGACGCTGAAATTTCCGCCCTGGTCGCAAAGGTTTCGACCGATGAACGGGACGCGCTCGAACTGGCCGCTGAACGGATCCGGGCCTATCATGAACGCCAGATGCCCTCAGATGACAGCTGGATAGACGCCGCCGGGGCTCGGCTAGGTTGGCGTTGGACAGCCGTTGGTGCTGCGGGGCTGTACGTTCCGGGTGGGCTTGCGTCCTACCCGTCCTCGGTTCTCATGAACGCCATTCCTGCCAAGGTTGCTGGTGTCTCGCGCCTCGCCATAACCGTGCCGACACCGGATGGCATTGCCAACCCGCTGGTCCTGCTCGCTGCGCAGCTGGCTGGTGTGGACGAGATTTATCGCATCGGCGGGGCGCAGGCCGTTGCCGCACTCGCCTATGGGACGCAGACCATTGCCTCGGTGGACAAGATCACTGGCCCCGGAAACGCCTATGTTGCCGCCGCCAAGCGCCGTGTCTTCGGCAAGGTGGGGATCGACATGATTGCAGGCCCCTCCGAGATTCTCGTCATCGCCGATGGTGATAATGATCCCGATTGGATCGCTCTTGATATGTTGAGCCAGGCCGAACATGACGAAAGCGCGCAGGCGCTTCTAATAACCACCGATCCGATCTTTGGCCGGCAGGTGGCAGATGCGATTGCCAAACGCCTCGAGACGCTGGAGCGACGTGACATTGCAGGGCCAAGCTGGCGTGATTACGGCGCGATCATTACCGTTCCCGATCTTGAAACTGCCGCTGCGCTAAGTGACCGCATAGCCCCCGAACATCTTGAGCTTTGCGTGGCAGACACGGATGCGCTTTGTGGTCGGATCAGGCATGCTGGCGCGATCTTCCTTGGTGCCTGGACGCCCGAAGCCATCGGGGACTACATCGGTGGCCCCAACCACGTTCTACCCACGGCGCGATCCGCACGGTTTTCGTCAGGCCTGAGCGTCATGGACTTTCTCAAGCGTACCACCCTTGCGCAGATGTCTCCGGAAGCCCTTGGTGCGATTGGTCCTGCCGCCGAAACCCTTGCCAATTCTGAAAGCCTTGAGGCCCATGGGTTAAGCGTGCGTGCTCGCCTTGACCGCCTCAATCGGGGGTGACAAGGCCCAGCTGGGTGTTTCCTGGAGAACACCACCTGCCTACGGGCAATATCAGACGGATTGCCCGCACGCCCGCCCTGCGCTAGGCACGGGACTGAGTAAAGTGTGAGATACAATCATGACGCACATCTGCCATATCGAACTTGATGATGCGAACTTGCCCCCTCCGACCCCGGAGATCGAGCAGGAGCGCAAGGTGGCCATGTTTGACCTGATCGAGGAAAACACCTTTGCTCTGCCCAAACGCGACGATCGTGTGGTGCCAGATGGCCCCTACCAGGTTGGCCTGTCCATTCGTGATAAGCGACTGGTCTTTGACGTGCGTACCGAAGCTGGTGATCCGGCGGCGGAGTTTCACCTTTCGCTTTCGCCTTTTCGGCAGGTGGTCAAGGATTACTGGTTGATCTGCGAAAGCTATTTTGATGCGGTCAAGAACCTGCCCCCCAGCCAGATTGAAACCATCGACATGGCCCGTCGCGGCATCCACAACGAGGGCGCTCGCGTGCTCGAAGAACGACTGGAGGGCAAGGCCCAGATCGACAACGATACAGCCCGCCGCCTCTTTACCCTGATCTGCGTTCTCCATTTTGGGGGCTGATCGATGGTCACAGAGATCCCTCAATCGGTGCTCTTTTGTTGTGACCACAACGCCGTGCGCTCTCCTATGGCCGAGGGGATCATGAAGCAGCTTTATGGTGCGGATACCTACGTGCAATCCGCAGGTGTAAAAAGCGATATGGACATTGACGGATTCTGTATCTCTGTCTGTCAGGAAATTGGTGTTGAGCTGGCGCGGCACCGATCTCGGACCTTTGATGAAATGGAACAATGGGGCGACGACCTTAGCTCCTTCGACCTGATCGTGGCGCTGAGTCCGGCCAGTCAGCGCCATGTGCTGGACCTAACACGGATTTTTCATCTTGATGTGGTCTATTGGCCGATCATGGACCCCACGGGCCTGGGCGAGACCCGGGATGCCAAACTGATAGCCTACCGCCAGACGCGCGATCAAATCATTAAGCACCTGCAGGATCGGTGGGGCCCAGGCCGCGGGTTTGCCTGACGCGGGCTGCAGGGTCTATCGCCCGTTCTGCGGGTTTGTGTCCCAAGCGCCTCAACTCAAGATCAATTCCATTGTGAGCTGCATACCCCACTGGTCACGAGGTGATCGCCTTTGATACCGTCACCATTGCCTGGGGGTGCAGATCAGGGTTTTTGATTTCATGATACGCCTCCTTGCCGCCTTTTGCGTGCTTACCATGATGGTGCAACCTGTTGGTGCCACTGAACGCAGCAAGCAAGGGTTTGGCCTGATGCTGACGAATGACCTGTTTGGTGACGGGTATGATCGTTGGCGCACCGGCTCTTTCGAAAGTAGCTGGATTTTTGCGCCCGACTGGACCGGCCGACCGCCAGCACGGTTCGGGGAGTTGGTCGAGATTCGCGTCAATGGAGAGATCGTTGGCCCTGCGGACCTCGTCAATCCGGCGCCTTTGGATCGCCGCTATGGCCAGACATTGAGCTTTGGCCTGCACACGCATTTCCGTCCTGCCTCGATCGACCATGCGCTTGGGCTTGAGGCCGTCGTGACTGGGGCCCAGGTCGGGTTGGATCATGTACAGGAGGTGGTGCACGACGTACTTGGCGGGCGCGATCCCTCTCTGGCGGTACAGGCCGCGCAGGTCAGCAACGGGGTCTATGCCAATGCGGTATGGGAGGCGGGCCGTGAGGTGGTGCTCGGGCGAAACTCCCGTATACGGCCGTTCGTAGAGCTTCGCGCGGGTACCGAGACGCTGGCCCGTACTGGTGTAGACTTGACCTTTGGTAGATACGGACAAAGCGGCCTTTTGATCCGCGCACCGACCTCGGGCCATCGCTTCAGCGCGGTTGAGGATGCACCCTACGAGGGGTTTTCCTTCCTGCTGGGGGCTGATGTAGCCTATGTGGAAGACAGTATTTTCCTGCCCTCTAACGGACCTGTGCAACTGGAAGAATTCAGACCCCGTGCACGGGCGGGCATGCATTGGCGCTCGCAGGGTGGGACCAGCCTTTACTACGGTTTCAGCTGGCTGGGAGGGGAATTTAACACCCAACCTGACGGCCAGATCGTGGGCTCTTTGCAGCTACGTGTGAAATTTTGACCAAATTTCCATACACAGGCTTTGCAGGGTGATTCGAATTTGATACCGTCTGTCTAATAAAAATAAAAACTGAGGCAGGACTGTAGGTAATGAGAACGGGCTATCGTGGCGCGTTCGTTATTTCCTGGTCGCAGACGAAACTGGACGGTGTCGAAGCTGCACCTATTGAAACTTTGGCTGTGGGGATCACTTGGAGCTGGAGCGGTAATGAGGTGCGGGTTGACGGACCAAGGGGCGTATTGCGTCTGGAAGATACGGACAAGGGCGTGACGCGGCGCAAGTGCGCTGCAAAACTAGTGCGGCGGTTGGTGAGTGCGGCAAAAGCAGGGGCAACCCATCTTGACGAGTTGGAAGACTACGACACACCGGCGCTACCAGATATCGGATTTGTTGTGACAGACGGGACGCGGACCTATTCGGTCAGCGTCGTTCCTGTCGAGGGTGGAGCCCCGCCTCTGCTGATGTTTGTCGATGAAATGCCACCCCGCAACGCGGCGCTATGGGTTGTTTATCTGTCGCTTGACCCACAAATTCAGAATATGGTGAGTGCCGAAGCGGGTGGTGTAATCTGTTTCACACCTGGCACACGGGTGCAGACACCTTGTGGTGCCAAGCTGGTTGAGGATCTACGCGAAGGTGATCAGGTTCAGACCAAGGATAACGGGGTTGAACGGATTGAGTGGATCGGCAGCCGCCGGATGACGGGTGCACGGCTTTTCGCAATGCCACATCTACGCCCGATCCGGATGCGTGTTGGCAGTCTTGGAATCGAGCAGCCTGATCATGAGCTTCTGGTTTCTCCAGAACACCGGATGCTTGTGAAGGGCGCTGTTGCGCGGTCGTTATTCAACACGCCCGAAGTTCTGGTTTCCGCAAAGGATCTTGTGAACCACAGCACTATTTCGGTTGATGTGCAGCTACCAGAAGTGACCTACATCCACTTTCTGCTGCCTAGGCACCAGATCCTATGGGCTAACGGGGTTGAAACAGAAAGCTTCCACCCGGCCTCCGCGGCGCTCTCTACATTGGGTGAGGCAGACCGCAAACGGCTCCTTGCCTTGCACCCCCATCTGGAGAGCGAACCGCATTCCTACGGTGGCTTTGCACGGCGCAACCTCAATGCGTCCGAGGCGGCGATACTGTCCCACGAGGCAGCCTGATCCGGCGTTGGGACTTTGCAGTTGACACTGCCGGGATCGCGGATATAAGCGCGGCTTCATTGGTGTTGGTGGCCCCCGCAAGGGGATGCCTGTCGCCGTAGCAGACCTACGGAAAGGACAACGCCCTTCGCAACAGCCACGAGGCGCGCCCGCTAGGGGGCGGTGAGCGGCCAGCTTAGGAGATCAGCAGGTGACCAAAAGAACCGCTGCCAAGTACAAAATCGACCGCCGGATGGGCGAAAACATCTGGGGCCGTCCGAAATCCCCCGTCAACCGCCGTGAATTCGGCCCCGGCCAGCACGGTCAGCGCCGCAAGGGCAAGATGTCCGACTTTGGCCTGCAGCTGCGCGCCAAGCAGAAGCTGAAAGGCTACTATGGCGACCTGACGGAAAAGCAGTTCCGCCGTATCTTTGCTGAGGCAGAGCGTGTGCGTGGTGATACGGGTGAGAACCTCATCGGTCTGCTGGAACGCCGCCTTGACGCAGTAGTTTACCGCGCAAAGTTTGTGCCGACTGTCTTTGCGGCTCGTCAGTTTGTGAACCATGGCCACGTCAAGGTGAACGGTAAGAAGGTCAACATCCCATCGTACCGCGTCAAGGAAGGCGACGTGATCGAAGTGCGCGATCAGTCCAAGCAGCTGGCCGTTCTTCTGGAAGCCGTTCAACTGGCAGAGCGTGATGTGCCCGACTACATCGACGCTGACCATTCCAAGATGACTGCAACTTTTGTCCGTACTCCGGGTCTTGGCGATGTGCCGTATCCTGTGATGATGGAACCAAATCTCGTCATCGAATTCTACGCTCAGAACTAAGTGTTCTCACATTAGCAAAGAAGGCCGCGACGGGGACCCGCCGCGGCCTTTTCTTTTGCGCATGACCAAGACAATTGGCAGAAGCCCTTGCTGAGAAGATACAAAGGTTGAGCAGATCACGCATAACATCATGAGACATTTTGGATCGCTGTTATGATGTGTAGCTCAGATGTCCGTATTGAGACTTTTCTCTGCGCCATGAGAGAGTTAAGACAGGCCATTGGGGAGGCCATGTAATGACAAAGATTGTACCACAGCCGGGAATTCTGGATATCGCCCCCTATGTTGGTGGTAAATCCTCCGTGCAGGGCGTGGCCAACGTGGTCAAGCTCAGCTCGAACGAGAATCCGTTTGGTTGTAGCGATGCCGCGCAAGAGGCATTTCGCAAGTCCTCTTTTAGCCTGCACCGCTATCCCTCCACCGACCACGCTGCGCTGCGTCAGGCGATTGAGGAAGTGCATGGCGTCGATGCGGCGCGCGTGATTTGCGGTGTGGGAAGCGATGAAATCCTGTCGCTGCTCTGTCAGGCCTATGCCGGACCGGGGGATGAGGTGCTTCACACGGAACATGGCTTTGCCATTTATAAGATTTGCGCGCTTGCCAACGGCGCACAGCCTGTTGAGGTGCGCGAACGGGAGCGTGTCACGGATGTTGACGCGATCCTTGAGGCCTGCACCAATAAGACCAAGCTGATCTTCATCGCCAATCCCAACAATCCAACTGGTACCATGATCAGCGAGGCAGAGCTGTCCCGACTGGCTGAAAATATCCCACCCCAGACCCTCTTGGTGATTGATGGGGCCTATGCTGAATATGTTGATGACTACGGGGCCGGGGCAGGGCTGGTTGACCGGCTGCAAAATGTTGTGATGACCCGCACCTTTTCCAAGCTCTACGGTCTTGGCGGCCTGCGTGTCGGTTGGGGTTATGGCCCGGCGCATGTCATCGAGGTGCTCAACCGCGTTCGAGGTCCCTTTAACCTTAGCCAGGCTGCGCTTGATGCGGCAGAAGCGGCAGTGCGTGACCAGGAATTTGCCCGCAAATGCCGTGAGGAAAATACCCGTCTGCGCGCTTGGTTGGCTGAGGCGCTGGCGGAAAAGGGCGTACCGTCCGATACCTCCACCGGCAATTTTATTCTGGCGCGCTTCGCCGACCAGGAAGAGGCCGAGGCCTGTGACACTTACCTTCAATCCCATGGTCTGATCGTTCGGCGGGTTGGCAGCTACAACCTGCCCCATTGCCTGCGGATTACGGTGGGGGACGAACCCTCTTGCCGGCGTGTGGCCCATGCAGTTGGCCAATTCAAGGAAGGCGCGCGATGAGCAAGGTTTACGACAGGGTGGCCCTGATCGGGTTGGGACTGATTGCTTCTTCCATGTTCTGGGCGATGAAACGGGCTGGGTTTGCGGGGGAGGTGACCGGCTACGCCCGCTCTGCCGAGACGCGTGAAACCGCGCGTATGATTGGTCTTTGTGACCGGGTCTGTGACAGCGCGGCTGAGGCTGTTGAAGGGACTGATTTGGTGGTGCTTTGCGTACCTGTTGGAGCCATGGGGGCCGTCACTCAGGAAATTGCCCGGCGCTCAAGCCCGGTGCCACGGTTAGCGATGTGGGATCGGTAAAGCGCTCGGTGATCGAGGCTGTCGCGCCACATTTGCCGCATGGTGTTCACTTCGTACCCGCCCATCCCATGGCAGGCACCGAACATTCCGGCCCGACCTCGGGCTTTGCCGAGCTTTTCGATGGCAAATACTGCCTCATCGTCCCCGTGCGAGGCAGCGATCCCAAGGCGGTGGAACGGCTTGAAACCCTCTGGCAGCAGATGGGCGCCAAGACAGACCGGATGGAAGACCCTGATCACCACGATCTGGTCTGCGCCGTGACCAGCCACGCCCCACACCTGATTGCGTACACGATGGTCGGTGTGGCTGATGACCTGCGGCGCGTGACCGATAGGGAGGTGATCAAGTATTCCGCCGCCGGGTTCAGGGATTTCACCCGAATTGCCGCCAGTGACCCGACCATGTGGCGGGACGTGTTTCTGACCAATAAAGAGGCCACTCTGGAAATCCTTGGCCGCTTCACGGAAGAGCTTTTTGCACTTCAAAGGGCAATCCGTACCGGGGACGGGGACCACCTCTTTGACTATTTCACTCGCACGCGGGCCATCCGCCGTGGTATCATCGAAGCCGGGCAAGATACGGACGCACCGGATTTTGGGCGGGTTAAAAGAGGCGATCAACGATGAAAATTTCCTTGGTTTTCCCATTTGTTTTGATGGGATGCGCGCTGATTGGTGGAGGGCAGTCACAGCGTGAACAGGTGTCACGTGGCGCTGTCTGTGGTGATGCGTCGATCATTGGGCAAAGCGTGGGCCAGATCAGTTCTGACACTCAAGGCTGCGGGATTGAAAACGCGGTAAGCGTGTCCTCCGTTGGTGGTGTTTCGTTAAGCCAGGCGTCCATCATGGGATGTTCAACTGCACGTGTGCTTGACTCTTGGGTTGAAAACGATGTGGACCAGATCCTTGGGATCAAGGGCGGTGGTTTGGCGGAAATCAAGGTCGCTGCACATTACGTCTGCCGAACGCGCAACCACAAGCGTGGCGCGAAGATTTCAGAACATGGCAAGGGTCGGGCCATCGACATATCTGCCTTCCTGTTTGAAGACGGGTCGACGCTGTCGGTGCAGGATGATTGGGGCCGGGGCCGAAATGGTCGATTGCTCAAACGGTTACATGTGTCGGCTTGTGGGCCATTTAGCACTGTTCTGGGGCCAGGATCGGATGGCTACCACGAAGATCATTTCCACTTCGATACGGCCAATCATCGGGGTGGTGGTACGTATTGCCGCTGACTGGTGCGTAAGGCGGGGTTTTCCCCGCCCTACGGTGTTTAATAGTTTTAGAACGCTTTTTGCCAACCGGCAGTCACGGTCCAGTCCCTCTCCATCTGCGGACCGTTAAGATCCTGGTGGACGGGCATACCGGCCTCAACCGCAAAACGGTGCCCCCGCAGGCTGCCCTTTTGAATTATGACGTTTGCGCCGATGTAAGTCATCACGATATCACCGCCATGATTGAGTGGATCGGCGGTTTGAACCGGGCCGCGGATCAGCGGGTCAAGACCGCTTACATGGTCTAAGGTGCTGGCCTCGATCCGCCCAGAAAGGGAGATCCACGGCGCGGGTTGATAGCTGCCCCAGATGTTGGCCTTGATTTCATCGCCGAGGGCGTAACCGTTGCTGTTGCCTGTGCGGAAAACCCCGCTCAGCTGCGCGCCGTAGCCAACATTGCCAGTGCGGCCATAGTAAGTGATCCCTGGCAACAGATCGAACGTGCCGGACCCAAGCTGCATCGGATAGGGCAGGCGGACCGTGGGCCGCATACCCATAGGAGTCAGGATATCATCGGTTTCGCTGGTGGACCCTGTTGGCAGGCTAACACCGAGGTTGGCGTGAAGCGATCCGCTCTCCCCTTCCCAGATCCCCACAAGGGCAGAGACCCTCACGTCACCTATGCCTTCGGTCTTGGTCCGGAACCCACCAAGAGTCGCGGCGCCGGCTGGGCCAGCAAATGTCAGGTGATCCATTGTCTTACTGACATAGGGTACCATGGCCATCAGCGTGACCCGGTTGTTGGGGGCATACATCGCACCGAACATATGCATGTCCATGGTCATTTCCGTAGGCACGATTCGAAGTGTTGGGGGCTGCATCGGCAGGCCGAAGAAGCGGTTTGGCACCGTGGTGGCAATCTGGGCTGGCGTCACATCGGATGTCCCGATCTGGTTGCCATCCATGCCCATCCGCATGAACCGGTAAGAGAACATGAACTCTCCGGCGTCATGGCGGTGATCGCCCATCACACCAATGGGAGCATGGCCATCCGCACGCAGTGGTTGGTTAGGAGAATGTGAGTGGCCAGAGTTATAACCATCTGCCAGGACGGATGTACATGACATGGCTAGGCACAGCGCAGAAGCTGCAAGTTTTGTGTATTTCATGGGTACTGTCTTTCAAGATGCACACGGCCGGACGGATGCGCCGGGGCGCATTGTCAAGGTTAAGCCTGATACATTAGACCGTCAGAAGACGATTATCTTTAGTGGTTGTGATCGGAGTGATCGCCGTGCTCGGCCTCGGTTGTCCGCGCTTCGACATTGAAGGTCACGTCCAGTTCACCTGCGTTCTGAAAGACCAGTGTGGCAGGGATCTTTGCGCCTTCTTCGAGGGGCGCGCTGAGGCCCATGAACATCACGTGATAGCCTCCCGGCGACAGTTTGACTGTTTCACCGGCTGGTATCGTGACTTGATCCACATGGTTCATCTTGGCAATGCCATCCACTTCGACGCTCTGATGGATCATCACGCGGGGGAAATCAGCGCTGACGCTGATCAGGGCATCATCAGAATCGCCATAATTAGTAATGGTCATGTAGCCGCCACCGGCTTTCGCGGTGGCTGCGGTTTCAAAGGACATGGGGTGATCGACCTCAAGATTGCCGACTTTGTATTCGTGGCTAAGTGCGGCCATAGGAAGTGTAACAGCGGCCAGTAAAGGAAGAAGCTTTTTCATTGGTACTCTCCGAAGGATTTGAATTTCGTCGCTCTGCCACTCGAGGTGGCTGGCAAGGGTGTAAAATTCAGATCATCGGAGGCGCGCGGGGAAGTCGGGCAAGTTGGAACCCGGTGGAAACTGGCGGTGCGACACGGCGTGCGGGTTGTTTTACGTAAAGAACTTGCTTTGCCGGAGGGATAAGGAAGACCGGCTTGGCCGTGTCGGTGGCAGATTTCAGGACGCAGACTTCGGCCGTGCTGGAAAGCTCGGTCGGTGTGCCGTCGTGATCCACGTAGATGGTGCGCAGGCCATCGCCAGTGCAGATCACTAGCACCCGCCCTTCGGCCATGCCCAGTGTCATGGCCCATCCGCTGGCAAATGGAGCCAGCAGGGCCAAGAGCATCACGGTGGTCGTGATAAGGCGTGTCAGATACGAGCGCATGATTGGGATGTGTCATGTTGAGGAGGGTCCGGCAAGTGAAATCTATACCAGGATACGCAACACCCCGGAGACTCCGGAAAAGTTCATCCATGTTGTTTTGAAGATTGCGACCCTGCCCAAAGGCCTACCTCTTCCGAGTGCGACTTTGGGCCCTGTGGTGAAAAAACAAAAAGGTGATGCCCTAGGTCAGCCCGGGGCGCGTGGTGCGCAAAAACCCTAGCGCAGCTGCAAAATTGGCGCAGGGCCAATAGGCACCGGTCCAAGTCGCGTGCGCCCTTTTGAAAAGTTGAGCGGGATATCCAGAGTCTCCGGATTTCCAGCAATCTGTGAAATCAGGGACAGCCCGCGTTCCAGCGTCTCAGCAAAGCCCGGGTTCAGTGTCCCCGAAGAGACCGCCATTTGAAGGATGTCCCGCCAGTTGCGCGCCTTGATCACGATCTCGCCCTCAGGCAGGCCCGCCTGGTCGACCTCCAAATTGCCTGCTAGCTGAAGCTCCAGCCG
Organism: Roseovarius sp.; assembly: GCA_963691795.1. GTDB lineage: Bacteria > Pseudomonadota > Alphaproteobacteria > Rhodobacterales > Rhodobacteraceae > Roseovarius. The sequence continues at coordinate 169,422 of OY829373.1, read as the reverse complement.
GCCCCACCGGGCTTGGGCCAGCCTGATGTTGATACGGCGAGGCTGCGGGCGTGCGTCCTCGACAGCGCTGCGGTCCCAAGTTTTGTCGAAGGTGACGGTTACATCCGCACTCAGCGCATCAAACGCGTCTGGCAGCCGCCCCGCAGGGTCGAGTTGGACCCGCCAGTCAAGCGCCGGGGATAGCCCGTCGGCTGCAAAGCCCAAGCGATATGTTGCGGGTTCCGCTGGGGCACGTTCCGCTGCCAGTCGCATGGCGTCTATCCGAGTGGGCTCGGTACCGCTTTGGGGCATGACTTCAACGCTGTTGGCCGTCAAGGTGATGCGTTCCAGTGGCAGGCGAATGTCAGCTCCTGTCACCACGCTAGCCCGCATGTCTTTTGATGCGATCCGGTACTTGTCAACCGGCGTTGCGATCAGCTGATCTTCGGGCCAAACGGCAATCACGTGGTTGGGTTTGTAGCTCAGCGCCAGGATCTGGAAGAAGGGTGCATCCCAGGACAGACCCGTGTCCGGATCAGCCAGAACAAGATCAGTGAAGGTCGTATCGAACCGGTTTGGAAAGCCCTTGGTGTCAAGGGCACTGTATTCGGCAACCCATCCTTCCGCGCGGCGGTCTTCGAACCAGGTGGAAAATGCTGTGGTTACTCCCTGCTGTCCAAAAAACCAGTACCCCGACCAAAGAGCAGCCCCAAGGGTGATGATGGTAAGCAACAGGCGCATGTTTTACTGCCTCTTTCACGCGGTTTCCCGATGGTGTTTAAAGCCTTCTGGCGAAATACGTAAAGGCAATAAAAGCGTGAGGGTGGGCAAAATGACGATGTGGGTCTTTGGATATGGCTCTTTGGTGTGGAACCCGGGGTTCGAGTATGATGAACGCGTCATTGCCAGCCTGCCTGGCTATCACCGCAGCTTTTGCATGCGTTCGATCCATCACCGAGGTACGGATGAAAATCCCGGCCTCGTTCTGGCGCTTGATAAAACCCGTGAAGCATCCTGTTCCGGGTTGGCTCTGTCAGTACCACAGGGTCAGGAGGACAGTGTTCTTGTCTATCTCCGGGAACGGGAGTTGATCTCCTCCGCCTATCTGGAACGGCAGCTGGACATCGAACTGACCGACGGGCGTGTCGTGACGGCTGTGACCTATGTGGTGGACACCGATCACGTCCAGTATTGTGGTGGGATCGAGCTGGAGGAACAGGCGCAGATCATCTCGCAGGCCGTTGGTGGGCGCGGGCCGAATACCGAGTATCTATACAACACCACCTCGCATCTGAAAGAGCTCGGGATCGACGACCCAGAGCTTGACTGGCTCGTCACCCGCGTGCGCCAGATCGTGGGATAAATTCTTGGCTTAGTATAAGATAAAGCGTAATGTTCTCCCTGAAACAACAGAGCCGGGAGTTGTCCTGATGGACCAGCCGGACCGCGAGGTCGAGCCGCAGTTCTCGCAACCTTTTCGCCAGATTGCTTTGATGCTGATGGTGCTTGGGTTGACGGGGTTTGGTGCCTTTGTGGCATTGCCCCGGGTATTGCCGGTGTTTCAGGCCAATCTCTATCTCAACGGGTTTATCCTTTTCGTTTTTGTGATCGGGGTCCTTGCCTGTTTTTGGCAAGTTTTTCAACTGATTGGATCGGTGCGATGGATCGAAGGATACGCCGTAGAACGTAAAGGCCATGAGAGCGTTGCCGCCCCGCGCCTTTTGGCGCCGCTGGCCAATTTGATGCGCCAACGCGGTGCGCGGATGCAGATCCCGGCGGGCAGCGCCAGGTCGATCCTCGATTCCGTGGCACAACGGATCGATGAGGCTCGCGAGATCACGCGCTACATCACCAATACACTCATTTTCCTTGGGCTTTTGGGAACTTTCTACGGTTTGGCCACAACGGTCCCCGCCGTTGTCGATACCATCCGAAGCCTCGCGCCACAGGATGGCGAAGGCGGTGTTGAAGTGTTCAATCGTCTGATGACTGGGCTCGAGGCGCAGCTTGGTGGGATGGGCGTGGCGTTTGCCTCCTCTCTGCTGGGGCTGGCGGGGTCGCTTGTGGTGGGCCTGCTTGAGCTTTTTGCAGGCCACGGGCAGAACCGGTTCTATCGCGAGCTTGAAGAGTGGATGTCTTCCATCACGCGCGTTGGCTTTGCCTCTGGCGATACGGAAGGCGGCGGCGAAGGGACGGGTCTGGGTGGGTTTGTCGACCACATGTCCCAGCAGATGGACGCGCTGCAAATGATGGTAACGCAGTCGGATGTCAGCCGCGCCATGGTTGACGAAAAACTGGGAGTACTGGCGGACTCGATCGAACGGCTCAGCCTGCGGCTGAGTGAAACAAACCCGGTCAATACGGCGTTGATGCAAGTCGCCGCCGGCCAGGAACGCCTGATCGACCTTATCGAGACCCGGTCGGAATCCACCCAGACCCATGACGGCGGGCTTGATGCCGAAAGCCGTATGCGTTTGCGGTCGATTGATGTACAGATGCTCCGCATTCTGGAAGAGATCAGTGCGGGCCGTCAGGAAACTATGACGGAAATCCGCACAGATTTGGCTGCGCTCAGCAAGATATTCGATCAACTCCGATATACCCAAGCCCCGGCGCGGCGCTCCTCGCAAGGCCAAAAGCCCCCGAAGGAGGGCTAGGCCATGGCCCTCTCCCGGCGCACAGGGGCACGGTTCCAGGCCTCGATCTGGCCCGGTTTTGTGGATGCCATGACAGGTCTTCTGCTGGTGTTGATGTTCGTGCTGACGATCTTCATGATTGTACAGTTTGTTCTTCGTGAAACTATCAGCGGGCAGGCTGACAAGCTGGACGAATTGTCCGCAGAGGTGGCAGCCCTCGCGCAGGCGCTTGGTTTGGAGCAGAACAAGAACACAACGCTGACGGAACGTGTCGGCGAATTGACCGTTACCCTTGGTGATGCCCGCCAGCGCGAAGAACAACAACTTGCGCTGATCGCATCCCTACAAACTCAGCGCGCTGAGCAGGACGAAGCTTTGGCCGCGGCTGCCACGCGGATCGCAAGTTTTGAAGAACAGGTGGCAGGCCTGCTGACCGAGCGGGACACCAACCTTGGCACAATCACTGATCTGGAAGGGCAGCGCGATACGCTTCTGTCCGAGCAGGAGCAGCTCAACCTTGCATTGGCCAATCTGCGCGATGAAATCGATGAACAAACCGAAGCTGCCCGCCTTGCGGCCGCGCGTCGGGAAGCGTTGGAAAGCTTGATCGCAGATCTGCGCCGTCGTTATGCTGACGAACAAGAACAAACCGCCCTTCTGACAGGTCAGGTAACCGATCTGGAAAGCCGCCTGAGCGAGGAAGAGCAGTTGCGCCTGGCCGAAGCTGCAGCGGCCGAGGCGTTGAGGGACAGGCTTGAAAACGCGGATGCTGAACTCACGGCGATGACGCTGGCCCTTGAAGAACAGCGGCGCAAGGCGGAAGAAACCCTGACCCTGCTGGCCGCTACGCGTGAGGATCAGGAAGATCTTGATATTCAACTGGCCGCTGCCCTTCTGGCACAGGACACTCTGGAAGACGACCTAGCCGCTGCTCTTCTTTTGACTGAGCAGAAAGACCAAAGCATCGCGACGCTCGAAAGTCAGATCTCGGCCGCCGAAGAGGCCGGAGATGCCGCCAGATCACGGCTGTCGTCGCTTGAGGCGCAACTGGCGGCCGCACTTGCCGACGTGGAAGGTAAGGGCGCCGAACTGGCCAGCCTACGTGCTTCGCTTGAGGAAGCAACTGGACAGCGTGACACGCTTGGCGGTGAAAAAGCGGGGCTTGAGGCGCAGGTGGTGCTTCTCGAAAACCAGCGGTCTGCGTTGGAGACTGAAGCCAAAAGCCTTGAAGAACGCCTTGCTGAAGCCCTGGCCGCGAAGGTTTCTGCTGAAAATGAAGGTGTCGAGAACAGTGCTCTGATCGCAGAGTTGCAATCTGCACTTGCGTTACGCGAAGACGCTCTTTCCAAGGCGCAGCGCGAATTGGTGGATCTGAAAGCTGCCAATGAGGCAGCGGAGAGCGCAGCACTGGACTCGGTTGATATCCGCCTGCAACTCGCCGCGGCCCTTTCTGCGCGTCTTGCGGCTGAGAACGAGGCTGCCGCCGGCGCGCGCGAGGTTGAGGATATGCGCGATCAACTCGCGCAGGCCCTCGCGGCGAAACTGGCAGCAGAGCAGGATGCGCAGTCTTCTCTGAGCGAGGCAGAGCGTCAGGACATCCTGCTGGCTGAGGCCCGCAAGCGTCTGGCCGAACAGGAAGAGATTTCATCGAAGGCACAGCGCCAGCAGGAATTGCTCAACCAGCAGGTCGCGGCTTTACGCACCCAGTTAGGCCAGTTGCAGGCACTTCTGGACGATGCAAAGGCCCGTGAGGCGGCGGCGGATGTGCAGATCCAGGCGCTTGGTCAGGATCTTAATCTTGCGCTGGCTCGCGCGGCGGCGGAAGAACGTCGGCGCAGGCTGCTTGAGGAAGAGGAGCGCAAACGGTTGGAGGCCGAGGCGCAGGAATTGCAGGCCGAGGCAGAAGAGTTGCAAGCCGAGGCTGAAAATCTTCAGAAATACCGATCCGAGTTCTTTGGCCGATTGCGCGACGTGCTTGGCGCGCAGGACGGGGTACGCATCGTTGGTGACCGCTTCGTGTTCTCCTCCGAAGTGCTGTTTGAGCCCGCCAGTGCGGAACTTGCAGAAGAAGGCCGTGCTGATCTGTCCCAGGTTGTTTCGATCCTGCGCAATGTGGCCAGCGAGATACCGCAGGGCATCGACTGGGTACTGCAGGTTGATGGCCATACCGACAACGTGCCAATCCGCAACAGTCCCAACTTTGCCAATAACTGGGAGCTTTCACAGGCCCGCGCCCTGTCGGTCGTGCTTTACATGGTCGATGAGCTGGGCATGCCGCCAGAGCGCCTATCGGCCAACGGCTTTGGCGAATACCAACCCGTGGCTCTTGGCGACAGTCCCGAGGCCCGCGCTCAAAACCGCCGCATCGAACTCAAGTTCACCGAAAAGTAGTATGGGGTTTCACCCTACCATCTTGAGTGATGAATTTTTCAAGCAACTGAAATCTTTTTGAGACTTCGACCGCATTCTTTTGAAGGATGCAACTCCTGTGCCAATGCTGGCTTCAATTCTCCAGAAGCGTCTCGGATTGTAACATACCGATCTCTTGCCCATTGCGCAGAAACTGTACCATGCCAGTATAAGCCCCGGTGACCGTATTGGCCGCGTGCAACCTGCGTCCGCCTGCGCGCATGGCCTGCGCTTGTGTACGCTCAAGCGTGATGGTGTTGTCAAAGAAGATGCCGTCGGGCCCCAAGATTGTCATCCGAACCTCATCACCTGCCCGCGTGCCGAACATATGCGCCCAAAGGACAAGTGCGCCCTGGCCTGCGTCGACCGTCTCGCTATGTCCGGTGCCAATCTTGATCTTGTCGAAATCGGGAACCTTGAAGGAAAACCCAACCTGTAGTAGCCCGCCAGCCTTATAACGCAGTGGAGGGCTCCATAACTGCTCTGTCTCCGGCGCGCCACAGGTGGCGTCGGGGGAAGGGTCGAAAGGGTCAACAACCGCGCCGCCCTGACGGACTGTAAGGTGCAGATGTGGAAACTCGGTGCGCCCTGACATACCGATCTCTCCCAATTTCTGCCCGGCTTTGACTGTATCTCCGGCAGCTACAACCAAGCTACCCTTACGCAAATGGCAATATTGCGTCTCCCAGCTGTTTTTATGGCGGATCGCCAGACCATTTCCGCAATCCTGGCCTTCGGGAAAGCGCATCGCTTCGCCTGGCAAATGCTCAGCCACACCGTCGCGCATGGCTCGTACTGTGCCATCTGCCGTTGCCAGCACGGCAACGCCGCGGTCCATGTCGCGCACGTTTGCCAGGGCAAAATCTGTGCCTTTGTGGCCATCATAGGACAGGGCGGCACAATTGAAATCCTGATACCCATCGCCGGGGTCAGCATCAACATAGTTTTGTATGAAGCAGGTTTCGCCAAGCTCACAATCGACTGGCAATGCCAGGTTCAATTCCTGGGCTTGGGATGCTTGCGCCAGTGCAATAGCCCCGGCGCAGAACATGTATCGCATCACTCTGCAGTCAGCAGAGGGGGCTTCTTGCCTGAAAGCTGGCGTTGCTGCGGCCCTTCGACCTTGAGGTCGATCTGCCCGTCCTTGATGCCCACCTTGACGATCCCACCCTTGGCCAGCTTGCCGAACAGCAATTCCTCAGCCAAAGGCTTCTTGATGTGTTCCTGGATCACACGGCCTAGGGGTCGCGCACCCATCTTATCATCATAGCCCTTCTCGGCCAGCCATTCCGCCGCCGGTCTGGTAAGTTCGATCGTGACGTTGCGGTCGATCAGTTGTGCTTCAAGCTGAAGCACGAACTTTTCAACCACCTGCAGGATCACATCCTTGGGTAGGGGTGCGAAGGAGATTACAGCATCCAAGCGGTTACGGAATTCTGGGGTGAACGTGCGTTCAATCGCGGCTGTATCTTCCCCCTCGCGGCGGTCACGGCCGAAACCGATGGCCGCCTTGGCCTGCTCTGCCGCGCCTGCGTTTGAGGTCATGATCAGAACCACATTACGGAAGTTAACTGTCCGCCCATTGTGGTCGGTCAGGTTGCCGTGGTCCATCACCTGCAAGAGAATGTTGAACACGTCCGGGTGCGCCTTCTCGATCTCATCAAGCAAGAGAACGCAGTGGGGGTGCTGATCAACACCATCTGTCAGCAGGCCACCCTGGTCAAAGCCAACGTAGCCGGGGGGTGCACCGATCAGACGCGAAACGGCGTGCTTTTCCATGTACTCCGACATATCAAACCGCAGCAGTTCCACGCCAAGTGTATCAGCTAGCTGCTTGGCCACCTCGGTCTTACCCACACCAGTTGGACCGGCGAACAGGTAGTTGCCGATGGGCTTTTCAGGTTCCCGCAATCCTGCGCGTGCCAGCTTGATCGCGCTGGAGAGCGTATCGATGGCGTTGTCCTGCCCGAACACCACCCGCTTGAGTGAGGCATCTAGATCCTTCAGCACCTCAGCGTCATCCTTGGACACATTTTTCGGAGGGATGCGGGCAATTTTTGCCACAACTTCTTCAATCTCTTTTGCACCGATAGATTTGCGGCGCTTTGAGGCGGCGACCAGATGCTGTGCTGCACCGGCTTCATCAATCACGTCGATGGCCTTGTCGGGCAGTTTGCGGTCGTTGATATACCGCGCCGACAGATCGACGGCGGATTTGATCGCATCATTGGTGTACTTCACGCTGTGGTGATCCTCGAAATAGGGCTTGAGGCCTTTGAGGATCTTGATCGCATCTTCCACGGTCGGTTCCACCACATCGATCTTTTGGAAACGGCGGCTGAGCGCACGGTCCTTCTCGAAATGCTGACGGAATTCCTTAAACGTTGTCGACCCCATGCAGCGCAGCTTACCGCCCTGCAAAGCAGGCTTAAGCAGGTTTGAGGCGTCCATCGCACCACCTGATGTGGCACCCGCACCGATCACGGTGTGAATTTCGTCGATGAAAAGAACCGCGTCAGGGTGCTCTTCTAATTCGGTTACCACGGCCTTGAGGCGTTCCTCAAAATCCCCGCGATAGCGTGTGCCGGCCAGAAGTGCGCCCATGTCGAGTGAGAAAATCGTGGTCTGTGACAGAACTTGCGGTGTTTCGCCCTGTACGATCTTGTGTGCCAAGCCTTCAGCAATTGCCGTTTTCCCCACGCCAGGATCGCCCACCAGAAGTGGGTTGTTCTTGCGCCGGCGACAAAGCACCTGAATGCACCGTTCGACTTCCGAGGACCTGCCGATCAGCGGATCGACATCCCCGCGGCGGGATTTCTCATTCAGGTCAACGCAATATTTGGCAAGCGCGCTTTCACCTTGTTCAACCGCCTCGGGTCCGCTTTCAGGTTTGGACTGATCGCTTTCCATGTCCGATGCGCCCTGAACAGGACGCGTCTCGCCGTAGGCCGGGTCCTTGGCCACACCATGAGCGATGAAATTCACAGCGTCATACCGTGTCATGTCTTGTTCTTGCAGGAAGTAGGCGGCGTTGGATTCGCGCTCTGCAAAGATCGCCACCAACACGTTAGCACCAGTCACTTCCGTGCGACCGGACGATTGCACATGGATCGCCGCACGCTGGATCACACGCTGGAATGCTGCCGTTGGCACAGCTTCCGACCCGTCGATATCCGTTACGAGGTTGGAAAGATCCTCATCAATGAACTCGACCAAGGTGGAGCGCAAATCTTCCGTATCCACCGAGCACGCCTTCATCACACGAGCGGCGTCGGGTTCGTCAATAAGTGCCAGAAGCAGATGTTCCAGCGTTGCAAATTCATGTCTGCGGGCATTGGCAAGCGCCAGTGCGGCGTGAATTGCCTGCTCAAGTGTTGTCGAGAACGATGGCACTGTTTTCGTGCTCCTTTGATCTGGCGTCCGATTTCACTCGGATACTGTGACCGTTATTATTTAAAGTGTGGTCGATATGTCGGGGCCTTCAAGTTCTTTTTTTACATTCCGGTTCACAATTCTCCGCGTCGGCTGCAATTTGCCACAATTTTGATACGACCCACCCCACATCAGAAGTTATCCTTGCGCTTGCGTAGTTCGGCGAAGACATCCACGGGCTCCGACCCAGCCATGTTCAGATGAGCCTGAACCGCGGGATCGATTGCCCGCAGAAATGGGTTTGTCGCCAATTCTTCGGACAGCAGGGACGGAACGGTGGGTCGACCGTCCGCTCGCGTTCTGCCGATCTCTTCAATTCTTGATATAAGTTTGGGATTGTCGGGATCAACCGTAACGGCGAAACGGGCATTCGCAGTAGTGTATTCATGACCTGAACAAATCGTTGTGTCCGGGGGTAGGGCGGCCAGCTTGCACAGGCTGTCCCACATCTGGGGCATCGTACCCTCAAAGACGCGCCCACATCCCATCGCCATTAGGCTGTCTGCGGTAAAGGCCAGCTTGCTTTCGGGGAAATGAAAGGCGATATGGCCCACGGTGTGGCCTGAGACCTCCATGACATGTCCAACTTCATCCCCAATTTTAAGCGTGTCGCCCTCGGACACGGCTACATCCAGCTTGGGTAGCCTGTGCGCATCAGCAGCTCCGCCGGTTACCTTAGCAGTGTGCGTCGCCAGCAGCTCTTCCAGCCCCTGAACATGGTCGGCATGGTGATGGGTCAGCCAAACCTGGCTGACGCGCCAGCCGCGATCGGCCAGCGCAGTTATAATGGGCGCGGCTTCCGGCACGTCAATGACGGCGGTCTCCCCGCTTGCCGCATCATGGACTAGGTAAGCGTAGTTATCGGATAGGCAGGCGACGGTCACAAGTTCAAGTGCCATGGTATGTATTTCCCCGGATCAGAGTTCCTGTTAGCATCCAACGTGACGGATTGGGACACGGGCCGCAATGCATCTTGATGTGCAGGACCTTCGGAATTTCTACTATCGCAGCGCTCTTGGGCGGGCGGCCAAGACGATTATTCGCAACGAGGTCGAGACTTTCTGGCCCGAGGCCAAGGGGCAGACGGTTGTGGGCTATGGCTTTGCCGTACCGTTTATCCGCCCGTATCTAAGCGATGCGCGCCGTCTGATCGCCTTGATGCCCGCGCCGCAGGGGGTGATCAGCTGGCCCCAGAACCTACCAAATGTGTCCGTTATGTGTGAAGAGACATTCTGGCCGCTGGAAACTGGGCATGTAGATAAGCTTCTAGTCGTGCACGGGCTGGAAACCAGTGAACAGCCCGGTGCGTTGCTGGAGGAGTGCTGGCGTGTGCTTGGCCCAGGGGGATCGGCGCTGTTTATTGTGCCCAACCGCGCTGGGCTCTGGTCGCGTAGTGACAAGACCCCCTTCGGTTTTGGCCGCCCCTACAGTCAGGGTCAGTTGGAAACGCAGCTCAAGATTCACAATTTCCTGCCAGAACGCCACATAACAACGCTCTACCAGCCACCTTCTGAGCGACGTGTCTGGCGCAAGACGGCCAAGATGTGGGAAGGGCTGGGCGGGCGGCTCAGCATCGTGGCGGCCGGTGGTATTCTGATCGTTGAGGCGAGCAAACGGGTCCACGCCGCTTCTGGCCACGGGTTACGTGAAACGGTGCGAAAGCCCTTGCAGGTTTTGCAGCCCAAACCTGAGATCAAGCCGGTTTGAGCCGTCAAGAGGCCCAGTCACCCTGATAGCGGTAACGAATTCGTGTCCATTTTGGCATCAAAATTGCAGGGAATCGCAAAATCGGGGCCAAAAGTTTGAAAAATGCATTGCTTATTTTTTACTCAAACCGGTCGCCTGCATTCAAGTTACTGAAATGCTGAAAAAATCTGTCTTGTCGCACCCACCCTTAGCGGCTTGCGAGGTGCGCGTGCCTCTGATACACCGCAGCCGAATTTCGGCATATGTTCGCGTATGCCCTCTACAAAGCGCGCCCAGATAGCGGCCCTATGGGCCGGTTTTCCTCAAGGACTGGGCCCAGATATCGGAAGGGTGGACGTGTCCGAACCAGCTTCGATTTCCTCCGGCATCGCTGAACGCTATGCCACTGCCATTTTTGAGATTTCGAAAGAAGAGAAATCTCTGGCAAAACTCGAAAGCAACATTGCTGATCTTGCTGCGGCTCTTGATGGAAGCGAAGACCTTCGCGACCTGATCAACAGTCCTGTCGTATCCCGCACGGATCAGAAAGCAGCGATCAGCGCTATCGCCAGCAAGATGAAGCTTGAAACTGTTTTACAGAACGGTTTGGGCGTTATGGCCGACAAACGTCGCCTGTTCGTGCTGCCCCAGCTTGTTGTCAAACTACGTGAGATGATCGCAGAAGACAAAGGCGAGGTGACGGCCGAGGTGACCAGCGCCAAGGCGCTGACCAAGGCGCAGGCCGATAAGATTGCCAAGACACTAAAAGCAAGTGTTGGCAAAGAAGTGAATATTAAGGCGTCCGTCGATGAAAGCCTCATCGGCGGTCTCGTTGTTAAAGTTGGCTCGAAAATGATCGACACGTCGATCGCATCGCGCCTCAACTCACTCCAGAACGCAATGAAAGAGGTCGGATAAATGGGTATCCAAGCTGCAGAGATTTCTGCAATCCTGAAGGACCAGATCAAGAACTTTGGTCAGGAGGCCGAAGTGGCCGAGGTGGGCCGCGTGCTTTCCGTTGGCGACGGTATTGCCCGTGTGCATGGCCTTGACAACGTACAGGCCGGTGAGCTTGTCGAGTTTCCGGGTAACATCATGGGTATGGCTCTGAACCTCGAAACCGACAACGTCGGTGTCGTGATCTTCGGTTCTGACCGTGACATCAAAGAAGGTGACACCGTTAAGCGGACCAAGTCGATCGTGGACGTTCCGATCGGTGACGAATTGCTGGGTCGCGTTGTTGACGCCTTGGGCAACCCGCTGGACGGCAAAGGCCCTATCAAGACGAAATCACGTGGTTTGGCCGACGTAAAAGCCCCAGGTATCATCCCGCGTAAGTCTGTTCACGAACCGATGGCAACTGGCCTGAAATCTGTTGATGCGATGATCCCGATTGGCCGTGGCCAACGAGAGCTGATCATCGGTGACCGTCAGACAGGTAAGACCGCAGTGGCGCTCGACACAATGCTGAACCAGAAGGTTTACAACGAAGCCGCAGGTGATGACGAAAGCAAGAAGCTTTACTGCATCTATGTGGCCGTTGGTCAGAAGCGTTCGACTGTGGCCCAGCTGGTGAAGAAGTTGGAAGAAAACGGCGCGATGGAATACTCTATCGTTGTAGCTGCAACCGCATCCGACCCTGCACCGATGCAGTTCCTGGCACCATATTCCGCGACTGCCATGGCGGAACATTTCCGCGATAATGGCCGCCACGCCCTGATCGTTTATGATGACCTTTCCAAGCAGGCTGTAGCCTACCGTCAGATGTCCCTGCTTCTGCGTCGTCCGCCGGGACGGGAAGCGTATCCTGGTGACGTTTTCTACCTGCACTCCCGCCTGCTGGAGCGTTCTGCCAAGCTGAACGAAGACAATGGCGCTGGCTCGCTGACGGCTCTGCCGATCATCGAAACCCAGGGTGGCGACGTGTCAGCCTTTATTCCGACCAACGTGATCTCGATCACCGATGGCCAGATCTTCCTTGAGACGGAACTCTTCTACCAGGGCATCCGCCCCGCCGTGAACACCGGTCTGTCGGTGTCTCGTGTGGGCTCATCCGCCCAGACCAACGCGATGAAATCTGTCGCGGGTCCGGTAAAGCTGTCGCTGGCTCAGTACCGTGAAATGGCTGCGTTTGCGCAGTTTGGCTCTGATCTGGATGCCGCCACACAGCAGCTGCTGAACCGTGGTGCGCGCCTGACCGAACTGATGAAGCAGGCCCAGTATTCGCCTCTGACCAACGCCGAAATCGTCTGCATGATCTATGCTGGTGTGAACGGTTACCTCGATAACATCGACGTGAAACAGGTCGGTCGTTTCGAAAGCGGTCTGCTGAACCACCTGCGTGGTAAGAACCAAGATCTGCTCGACTACATCACCAATGAAGATCCCAAGATCAAAGGTGAGGCTGAGGACAAGATCAAAGCCGCGCTCGATGAGTTCGCCGCTGACTTCGCATAAGGGGGGATAAGGCATTGCCTTCTCTTAAGGACCTTAAAAACAGGATCGAGTCGGTCAAATCGACCCGCAAGATCACGAAGGCCATGCAGATGGTGGCCGCCGCGAAACTGCGGCGGGCACAGGAAGCGGCCGAAATGTCCCGACCCTATGCCGAACGGTTTAGCCACGTGATGGGCAAACTGTCGGCATCGGTTGGCGACAGTGAAAGCGCGCCAAAGCTGCTGCGAGGTACAGGCAACGATCAGACCCACCTTTTGGTGGTTATGACCGCTGAACGTGGCCTGTGTGGCGGTTTCAACGGCAACATCGCAAAACTTGCACGGGCTGAAGCGGAAAAGCTGAAAGAGGCGGGCAAGACTGTGAAGATCATTACCGTAGGCAAAAAGGGCCGCGATGCGATCAAGCGGGACCTGAGCGATACGTTCATTGATCACATCGACCTGTCCGAGGTCAAAAACGTGGGCTACGGCAATGCGCAGGAGATTGCGCAGAATGTGCTCGACCGTTTTGACGCGGGCGAATTTGACGTGGCGAAGATCTTCTTCTCGAAGTTCCACAACGTGGTCAGCCAGCAGCCGACCATGCAACAGGTGATCCCGGCGGATTTCCAATCGGGCGACGACGCAGGCGATGCCGGCGCGTTCTACGATTTCGAACCGGACGAGGATGCCATTCTGCGTGAGCTTCTGCCGCGCGGTGTTGCAACGGCGATCTTCAGTGGCCTGCTGGAAAACGGTGCCTCCGAACAGGGTGCTCGGATGTCAGCCATGGACAACGCCACACGCAACGCGGGTGAGATGATCGACAAGCTGACGATCGAGTTCAACCGCTCGCGTCAGGCCGTGATCACCAACGAACTGATTGAAATTATTTCGGGCGCGGAAGCGCTCTAACCGAACCGGAGAGACGACAAATGGCAAACGCAAAAGGCACAATCACGCAGGTGATCGGCGCCGTGGTGGACGTTCAGTTCGACGACCACCTGCCCGAAATTCTGAACGCGTTGGAAACCGACAACAACGGCAAGCGCCTTGTTCTGGAAGTGGCCCAGCACTTGGGTGAAAGCACCGTGCGCTGTATCGCGATGGACAGCTCCGAAGGCCTCGTTCGTGGTCAGGACGTAACCGATATGGGTGGCCCCATTACCGTTCCTGTGGGTAACGCCACCCTGGGCCGCATCCTGAACGTTGTGGGTGAGCCCATCGACGAAAAGGGCCCGGTTGAAGCCAAGGAAACCCGCCCGATCCACCAGGATGCGCCGGACTTCGACGAACAGTCGACCGAGTCGGAAGTCCTTGTGACAGGCATCAAGGTTGTGGACCTGCTGGCCCCCTATGCGAAGGGCGGCAAGATTGGCCTCTTCGGCGGCGCCGGCGTGGGCAAGACGGTTCTCATCATGGAACTGATCAACAACATCGCCAAAGTGCACTCTGGCTTCTCGGTGTTCGCTGGTGTGGGTGAACGGACCCGTGAGGGCAACGACCTGTATCACGAAATGATCGAATCCGAGGTGATCAAGCCTGACAACCTTGAAGACAGCCAGGTTGCCCTGGTTTACGGTCAGATGAACGAACCTCCCGGGGCGCGTATGCGGATCGCTCTGACCGGCCTGACACTGGCCGAACAGTTCCGCGACCAGTCCGGTACCGACGTTCTGTTCTTTGTCGACAACATCTTCCGTTTCACGCAGGCCGGTTCGGAATGTTCGGCTCTCTTGGGTCGTATCCCTTCCGCCGTGGGCTACCAGCCGACACTGGCCACCGATATGGGCGCGATGCAGGAACGCATTACATCCACGAAAGCGGGTTCGATCACATCTGTGCAGGCCGTTTACGTGCCTGCGGACGACCTCACCGACCCGGCGCCCGCGACATCGTTTGCGCACCTGGATGCGACAACAGTTCTGTCGCGTGCGATTTCCGAGCTTGGGATCTACCCTGCCGTGGACCCGCTCGATTCCACTTCGCGTCTGATGGACCCGGCGATTGTGGGCGAAGAGCACTATCAAGTGGCACGTGACGTTCAGGGTATCCTGCAGCGCTACAAGTCGCTTCAGGACATCATTGCCATCCTCGGCATGGACGAACTGTCGGAAGAGGACAAGCTGACCGTGGCCAGAGCCCGTAAGATCCAGCGTTTCCTCAGCCAGCCGTTCGACGTGGCGAAGGTGTTCACTGGTTCCGACGGTGTTCAGGTTCCGCTGGAAGACACGATCTCGTCCTTCAAGGCGGTTGTGGCAGGTGAATACGATCACCTGCCTGAAGGTGCCTTCTACATGGTTGGTGGCATCGACGAAGTGATCGCCAAAGCCGAGAAGATGGCGGCTGAAGCTGCGTAATGTGGCGGTGGGGTGAAACCCCACCCTGCGAACTTGACCCGGGTGTCGGGTGGGGTCTTGTCCCACCACCCTCAACCCAAGAGGAAAGAACCAAATGGCTGATACAGTCCAATTCGATCTGGTAAGCCCCGAACGGCTTCTTGCGTCCACGCAGGCGCGTGAAGTGCAGATCCCGGGTGCCGAAGGCGACATGACAGCGCTTGCCGATCACGCGCCGCTGATCACCACGCTGCGCCCCGGCCTTCTGAAGGTGTCTGGTGCGGATGGCGAACAGGTTTACGTGGTCACCGGTGGTTTCGCTGAAATCAATGGTGAGAGCATTTCTGTTCTAGCTGAACGCGCGATCCCGAAGGATGAAGTCACCCAAGACGCATTCTCCGCAATGATGGGCGAGGCGAACAGCCGTCTGCAGAAAGCCCAGTCCAGTGACCAAGGTGACGCGGGGACGGTAGACGATGCTGCGAAGTTCCTGGCTGACATGACCGCCTTAGGCTCGGAAATCGGTTTATCCGCTGGCTGATATTTCTTGCGTCAGGCAAACACATTACTGAAAGGGGCCGAAATTTTTGGCCCCTTTTTTTGTTCATAGGACTATTGAATGGGTTTACTTACCGTATTTGACGCGATTGTTTCACATTTATAACCAAAATTACTCAAATTCAGTTCTTAGTTTATCAAAAAACGCATAAAGCGAAGATCAATGAAACTATTGTCGAGCAGCATGATCGGGATACAGCAGGGCGACGATGTCCTGTTTTCCGACTTTGAAAACGAAGGCGAGATGTGGACCGGCAAGGGACCACGGCAACGGCGCTGCAATATCCGCTTTGACAGGGCCTACCTTCAGCCTCCGTCCGTTTTCGTATCCCTGTCTATGTGGGACATGGACAGCACAAACAATGTCCGCGCTGATGTGTCAGCGGAGAATGTGACTGAACAGGAATTTGAGATTGTCTTCAAGACCTGGGGCGACACCAAGGTCGCCCGTGCCCGTGTGCGCTGGATGGCTTTAGGCGCCGTCGTTAATGACGACGATTGGGAACTTTATTGAGCGCACCGGCCGATTTTCTTGGCCAGTATGTCGCAAAATCTGATTGCCCGTGCCCCCAGAAATCAAACGGGGCTGACAGCTGATCTTAACTGCCGAACTGCCCCTCGTAGATGGGTTCCAGCGTTGGGGTTTCAAAAAGCGATGAAACAGAGGTCCCGTTCCAGATGTTCAGGATCGCCTGCGCAAACACTGGGGCTGTGGGTACGACGCGAATGTTGGGCGTTGCCAACGCCTCTGGCGACGGGGCGATCGTATCGGTCAGAACCAGCGACTTCATAACAGAGGCTTTCACCCGCTCCACCGCCGGGCCAGACATGACGCCATGCGTGATATAGGCGTGCACCTCTGACGCGCCGTGGCCCATTAGCACTTCGGCTGCCTTGCAGAGCGTTCCCGCCGTATCGCAGATGTCGTCGACGATGATGCAGATCTTGTCTTTCACATCCCCGATCACCGTCATCTCGGCCACTTCACCGGCCTTCTCACGGCGTTTATCGACAATTGACAGCGGTGCTTCGATCCGCTTGGCCAACTCGCGTGCACGACCCACACCGCCCACGTCAGGCGAGACGATCATAACATCCGACAGCCGATCCTTGAACTGCGTCATCACATCAAGCGCAAAAACGGGCGAGGCATAGAGGTTGTCCACTGGGATATCGAAGAACCCCTGGATCTGTGCGGCGTGCAGGTCCATGGTCAAAACCCGCTCTATCCCTGCCTCCACGATCATGTTCGCCACCAACTTGGCCGAGATCGGGGTCCGCGCCTTGGTGCGGCGGTCCTGACGGGCATAGCCGAAATAGGGAATGACCGCTGTTATCCGCCGTGCCGAGGATCGGCGCAGCGCATCCGACATGATCAGCAATTCCATCAGGTTGTCATTGGCCGGGTTCGACGTGGACTGGATAATGAACATGTCCTCACCGCGCACATTCTCAAACACCTCGACGAAAATTTCCTGATCGTTGAAGCGTTCGATGCGCGCATCCACAAGTCCCACGGGCGCGCCGCGATGCATGCTGATGCGGCGGGCTATAGCTTTTGCAAGAGGCAGATTGGCATTGCCGGAAATCAGTTTTGGTGCTGGTGCTGTAGGCATGGCTGGCTTGGTCCCCAGTGGTCGTCTGTGACAGAATCGTGACGTTGACACCGCTTATCATGGGTCTACCGTCTGGCATAGACACCCCGGCGCAAGGAGCACAGGTTTATGCCCCATATCGACTATTTTTACTCGACTATTTCTCCCTTTGCCTACCTGGCCGGGCCACGCCTTAGTGAGATAGTGAAAACGCATAGTGCGACGATCAACTACAAGCCGCTTGACGTGATGGCTTTGTTTGCGCGGACAGGGGGTGTGCCCCCTAAGGACCGTCACCCCAGCCGTCTGGGCTACCGCGCGCAAGATCTGCCTCGACAGGCGCGCAAAGTCGGTATGGAACTGAACTTCCAACCCGCGTTCTGGCCTACGAACTCTGCGCCATCGTCCTATGCTGTAATTGCGGCCCAGGACGCTGGAGGTGGGGATGTAGGTGCGCTAACTCAGGGGTTTCTGCGGGCCTGCTGGGTGGAAGAAAAAGACATATCCCAAGATGACGTTGTACGCGATTGCCTGACTGCAGCCGGTTTCGATGCAGGGCTGGCGGACAGCGGCCTTCTTGCTGGCGCTGAAACCTATGCTGCCAACCTTGAGGAAGCCGTCAACCGTGGTGCATTCGGATCGCCTTTCTTCATCACCGACAGTGGAGAGATGTTCTGGGGCCAAGATCGGCTTGAGGAACTGGATCTACACCTTTCTGGCAAGCTTTGACGACCGATGCCAAGATCAGACCGAGCGGGGTTTCCCACCTACTGGACCACATATGGCCAGGGTCCGCGAAGGGCTCTGATGATCCACTGTTCGCTGGCTCATTCGGGTAGCTGGGGACGCATGGCGCGACATTTGTCAGGCTTGCTGACGATGACAGCGTTTGATCTGCCGGGTCATGGCCGCAGTGCGGTTTGGGATGGGCGTGGAGAGATTCAGAAAGTCACAGCCGACATTGCCGAGACATTTCTGAGCGCGCCGACAGATGTCATCGGTCACTCCTTTGGAGCCACAGTTGCCTTACGATTGGCCGTGATGCGTCCAGAACTGGTACGCAGTCTAACCTTGATTGAGCCAGTTTTTTTCGCCGCGGCCTTCCAAGACTGGCCGGACCTTGCCCCCAAGCTTCAGGCAAGCCATGGAGACTACACCCCCGCAATGCAGCGCGGCGACACTATGGTAGCTGCGCGGGATTTTACGCGGCTTTGGGGTGACGGCACCGATTGGAAACTGATCCCCCAGAAGCAAAAGCAGCAACTGGCCGACCAGATGTACCTTATCGAAGCTGCGCATGACGCGCTTCATAATGATGCTGGGGGTATTCTCGCCCCCGGTGTGCTTGGCGCGCTTGATATGCCGGTATTGCTAATGGAGGGAAGCGCGTCACCAGAAGTGATCTCGGCCATCAATGATAGCCTTTGTGCACGTCTTACAAACGTGACACGTGCCGTCATCATGGGGGCAGCACACATGGCTCCCATTACTCATGCTGGACAGATTTCAGCAGAGATTTTGCGCTTTCTTGATGAACATCCACCACTTTAGGCCGTGGATCGGCCCCGCTGAACACGGGTTGTTACCTGCGCGCATTATTATCCTTTGGCAATTTCCAAGAACTGATCAATGTCGGCTTCATCAACAGACCAACCCACCACAAGGCGCATGCCGATTGGCTCATCATCCGGCCCTTCGTGCAGTGGTCCATGCAGTTCATAGGTGGCTCCGGCGCTGCGCAGCCGTTTATGGGCTGATCTGGGCAGGGTGGCGAACATCATGTTGGCCTCGGGTTCAAACGTGAAGTTTGCGTGGGGTACCTGTCGTAGCCCATCAATCAAGCGTGCTGCCTTTGTGTTCGCGCCCTTTGCGGCCTTCAGCCAAGCGTCATTGCGCAGGTAGCCAAGCATTTGTGCCGAAAGATAACGGTGCTTGGAAAACAGATGTGCACCCCGCTTGCGGCGTAGTTCAAATTCCCACGCATGGGCGGGGTCGAAAAATACCACCGCCTCTACCCCCAGACAGCCATTTTTGGTCCCGCCAAAGCTGACTGCATCAATCCCGGCTTTCCAGGTCATCTCTGAAGCTGAACATCCCAGTGCGACCATCGCATTGGCAAACCGCGCCCCATCCAAGTGGGTACTAAGACCATGTTTTTTGGCTACATTGGTGAGTGCTTTCAACTCATCCAAGGAATACAGCCGGCCGCGTTCTGTCACCTGTGTCAGTGCGACGGGCCCGTGTTGTGAGACATGCACATCTCCCTTGGTCCAGCCTTTAATGGCGGCCTCCAGTTCCGCTGGGGTCATCTTGTCGGCCTCTCCCACCAGGGTCAGCTTTGCGCCCCCGGAATAGAACTCTGGCGCGTGGCATTCATCAATCTGTATATGTGCCAGCGGGGTGCAAAAAATCGTGTCCCAAGGCTTAGCCAGCGTCGACAGAGCCAAGGCATTTGCCGCCGTACCGGTCGCCACAAGGTAGACCACCGCTTCGGGGGCCTCGAACACCTCTCGCATTAGGTGCCGCACTTCATCCATCAGGTCGTCATTGCCGTAGGATGCCTGAAACCCGCTATTAGCGGCCACCACAGCCTCCATTACTTGCGGCAGGGCCGGCCCACAATTGTCGGATGCAAAAATCATGTTCCCGGCTCCTCGATTAGGTGATTTTCCCAGTCGTCTTCTTCTACTTCGAATTCCGGCACCGTAGCACCATGCATCGACACGCCCGCCTGCCGCACCGTGTCCGGATCGCCCGAGATCAGCGGATGCCAATCAAAAAGCGACTTGCCCCTGCTTAGCAACTTGTAGGCGCAGGTTTCAGGCAGCCAATACATGTGTTTCTCGATTGTTTGAGCGTTCAACGATATGCATTCTGGAACAAAATTGTGGCGAATGTCGTACTGACTGCAAAGACATGTATCATCGTCAAAAAGTCGGCACGCAACCCGGGTCAGCACCACCTCACTGGTCTCTTCATCCTCCAGTTTGTTCAGGCAGCACTTGCCGCAGCCATCACAAAGGGCCTCCCATTCGATCTGCGTCATACGGTTGAGCGGTGTCGTCTCCCAATACCGCGGGCGCAGGCCGGAACGGTTGATGCCGTCGCTCATAGCGCGCCAAGGATCTCGCGGGCCTTGACGCAATCGGCATCCATCTGCGCGATGAACGCCTCCAGGCTGTCAAAGGTCTCTTCCGGACGCAGGTAGTCGACAAGGGCCACGGAAAGTTCGGTTGAGTAGAGATCACCGGAAAAATCAAAGAGAAACGTTTCGATATTTGGTATCTCGCCGTTGAACATCGGCCGCACCCCAAGGGAGGCCGCCCCTTGGTAAGATCCCTTGAAAGGCCCTTCAAGGACATCAACCAAAACGGCGTAGACCCCGAATTTTGGAGGGTGCAGCCCCTCGATCGACATGTTCGCTGTTGGATAGCCAAGGTCTCGACCGCGCTGTTCGCCGCTGACGACGGGGCCGTCAATGCGGTGCCAATGCCCCAGCATGCCAGCCGCGTCACGCGGGCGGCCCTCACTCAGCGCGTTGCGGATCGCGGTGGACGAAACCTCTCCTTGCGCGCCCTGCAACAGCTCGGCAATCGTGACGCCAAAACCCATCTCGGCACCGAAGCGCTGCAAATCATCAACATCGCCCGCGCGGCCCTTGCCGAAACAGAAATCGGCCCCCACCACGATATGCCTGAGGCCCAGACCGTCGGCGATCACGTCTTGCGCGAACGCCTCTGGCGTCAGGGATGACAGGGCGCTGTTGAAGCTGATCTCGTAAAGCCGCTCGACCCCTAGCTTGTCCAGCCGGTTGGCGCGCGCCTCGGGGCTCATCAACCGGAAGGGTGGGGCGTCGGGGGCAAAAAACTCCCTTGGGTGCGGCTCAAATGTCAGAATTCCAAGTGGGGCACCGATTGCGTCCCCCGCCTCCCGCGCCAGATCGATCACGGATTGATGGCCCAGGTGGACACCGTCAAAATTTCCTACAGCGGCACAGGCGCCCCGGTCGGCGGGATCAAGAAAAGTATGGTCACGGATGATGCGCATGGGCTAGGCCTAGCCAAACCGGACACCATGCGCAACCCGCACCATCACGCGGCATTGATGGCCTGGGATGAAAGGAGTTGTCAAAGATGCACCGACCCCGTTCCTTGACAGAATATCATGCCCTTGACGGCTTCATGAGCGATGAAAGCCTCCAGCGCGGCCTGACCTATGAACCTGCACCCTCGGATATCTTCATCTCGCCCTACGCCAAGTGTGGGACAACCTGGACACAGCAGATTGTACATGGTCTGCGTTCCGGTGGGTCCATGGCGTTCGAAGAGATCACCGAGGTAGTGCCATGGCTTGAGCTGGCCTATGACATGGGCACCGACCCACAGACCTGTCAGGTCGCGCAACCCCGTGTGTTTAAAAGCCATCTGCGTTGGGATCAAATTCCCAAAGGCGGGCGCTATATCGTTGTTCTGCGCGATCCGGTGGATGCAATGGTCTCTCTCCTGCGATTTCTCGATGGCTGGTTCTTCGAAAGTGGGTCCATCCCGCTGGATGATTTCGCGGAAGACTATCTCGAGAGGGGGGAGGACGGATATTGGGACCACACGGCCTCATGGTGGTCTGCGCGGCAGCGTGAGGATGTACTGCTGCTGTGTTTCGAGGACATGAAAGACGATCTGCGCGCTGCCGTGGATCAGATCGCTGATCATATGCAGCAGGGCTACGACGCCGAAAGGCGCGACCTTGCCACTTGGCAGGCTTCGTTCGATTTCATGAAGGCCCATGCAGCCCAGTTCGACGACCGACTTGTCAAACGTAACCGTGACCCGGTCATGGGCCTGCCGCCATCGCGGGCCAGCGGCAAGGTCGCCACCGGCAAGATGAGGGCCCCCGTACCCAACAAAATCCGCGCCGCTTTTGACCGGAAATGGAAAGACACACTTGGCAAGACATTCGGATTGTCTTCGTACGACGCACTTCGCAAAGAACTTCCAAAGGTTTCTTCTGGATAAAAATATCTGTGCCGGAAGCACCGCGCCGCAGGCGCGGCCCATTTTGGCTTGGTCAGTCGAACTTCCCTGACGGCGCCAGAACGGTTGCCTCGCCCACCAACACTCTTTTGTTGTTCACAAGACAGCGGCAATCCAACTGTACACGGCGCTTTGCGTGATCAATGCCGATCACCTCTACCTCGGCCAAAACCTGGTCGCCGGGTCGTACAGGTGCCAGGAATTTCAGTGTTTGGCCCATGTAAACAGTACCGTGACCCGGCAATTGCTCTCCGATGACGGCAGAGATCAATCCCGCGGTCAGCATTCCATGAGCAATACGCCCTTCAAAGATCGTGTCTTGGGCGTAATCGTCATCCATATGTACCGGATTGTGGTCGGTCGAGACTTCGGCAAACATCCGAATATCCTCATCCGTGACCACCTTACGAAGACTGCGCGTCATCCCCATCTCGATTTCCTCGATGGTGATGGTGCCTCGGGGCATATTGTCCAACATTTGTCCCTCCGGGCTCGGTGCAAAGTAATAATTGAATCGCGAGTATGCGACTTCTGGTAACTTAATTACTTCGCAGGCGCAGAAAGGCAAGCGATTCTTTGAACTATCTCAGGAAGCCTATTGTATAGGTCGGATCTATTTTTTCGCTTTCAAGGTAAGCATTTAAAGCTTCGGGGTCGGGCTGGTGACGGGTTTTTGTGGGGGCTGCAGCCAGACCGCCTGATATAAAAAGACTGTCTATATCCTCGCCAAGGGCACCCGGAATGTCCGTTAGGATGCCATCGCCTATGGCCAGCATGGCCGATTTTGGCACACCAGGGCACAGTGCCTCCAGCCGTCTATAGGCCAGATCATAAATGGGTGGATGCGGTTTGCCGAAGTACAGGCTTTCTCCCCCCATCTCGGTATACATCTTCGCCACGGCCCCGGCACACCATTCACGGACGTGGCCGCGATCGACCACGATATCAGGGTTGGCGCAAAGGAACTTCATGCCCTTTTGCTTGGCAAACAGGAGATCGGCACGCCAGCTTTCCGGATCGGCCATGGAATCGAAAGGCCCCGTGCACACGATGCCCTCGGCCTCGACCAGTGGCACGCGTTTGATCGTCACCGGGTTTTCGATGATGGACATTGGATCGAAAAATTTCAGGTCGGCATCATGACCAATGAAATAGATGTTCTCCCCCACCATGCCTCGGAACATGGCGGCGCGGGCACTGTCGCCAGAGGTGGCGATCGTATCCCAGCAATCCTCAGGTACATTAAAGCTGCCAAGCTGACGCTCCACGCGTGAGCGTTCCCTTGGGGAGTTTGTGACCAGAACCACGATCCCGCCCTTCGCGCGATAGGCGCGCAAGGCCTTGACGGCATCGGGGAAAGCGGTCACGCCATTGTGGACACAACCCCACAGATCAACAAGAAGTGCCTGGTATCTGCTGGATACTTCGGCAAGAGAGGTGATGATCTGGGTCATGTAGCGCCCGGCTCCGCATCAGTTGCAGTCTCATCGTGATATGGCAGCGGGTCCCAGCCAAGACCAGTGCTGATTTGTGAAAATCTCACGACAAGCACCCATCAAGGTCGCCGGACCAAAATCTTCACAAGATTGCGTTTGCATTCTGTTGAAGAATACGGGTCCCACCAAACGCTACCCCGGGATACGTCTGGGTGCGTGTCGCTTGGTAGTTAGGGTTTAGTGCACTGCGACGGGGGTCATGTCGTGCTGGCGGGCCAGTGCATAAGCCAGGGTGCGGTCCCGTACGAGGGCCAGTTGTTCGCCTTTCGCGTTATGAACCGCATAAATCGTATCGAGGCCTTTTGCCTGCTGGCGCACATCATCAGGAAGCTCGTCAACTTTCACGGGCCGGACATAGACAATCGCCTGATCATCCGTCGTCTTGAGATCATAGGTCGTATTCATTGCATTATCCCTTCTTAATCTGGATCGTTTGCACCACCGTTTCGGGCTGTGATCGGAACAGGTCGACATGTAGCAGACCGTTTTCCATAACGGCCTCCCCCACCTCGACCCCGTCGGCCAGTACGAAAGAGCGCTGGAACTGTCGCGCAGCGATGCCCCGGTGCAGAAAAATCCGGTTGTCCGAATCATCTGTCTGTCGTCCGCGGATGACCAGTTGGCGATCCTCAACGGTAATCGCCAGGTCCCCCTCGGCAAAACCGGCAACGGCCAGCGTGATGCGGTATGAACTTTCAGATGTCTGTTCGATATTAAAAGGCGGGTAGCCTTCGTTGCCGGATTTCGCACTCCGCTCCAGCAACCGCTCAAGCTGTTCGAAGCCGAGCATGTAGGGATGTGACCCCAGGGATAGTTTTGTCATCGGTGCGTCCTTTGTAATTAAGCGACCGTCCGTTTTGGCCCGGTGCCCCTCGAAAGGCGGCCCGGTCTATTGAATATGGGGATTTGCCCCGCTGCGTGCAAGGCTTTGCGAATTGGCCATAACGCGGTATTCTGCCACTCACAAACCGCCGCGCAGGAGCCATGAATGAACAGCTACAGCGACCTCTCTATGAAGTCTGAGGACGTTTTGCGCGTGGAGTTGGAGGAATTCCGCCGCCAGCACCGGGATCTTGATGAAGCCATCGAGGCGCTGGAAGAGAAGGCAACCAGCGATCGACTGACCATTAAGCGCCTCAAGCAGCAGAAGTTGCGGTTGAAGGATCGCATTGCCTGGATCCAGGACCGGCTGACGCCGGATATCATTGCGTAACGCCCCAAGCTGGGTATAGTGCCGCTTCCCTCGACCAAGGGGGCAGAAAAGGGCGTATTTCACATGGCCGAAATTACCGTGGGCATCATCATGGGAAGTCAATCTGACTGGCCCACCATGAAAAAAGCTGCTGACATTCTGGATGAGCTGGGCGTGGCCTATGAAACCAAGATCGTTTCGGCACACCGCACGCCGGATCGTCTGTGGGACTACGGCAAGTCTGCCGCAGGCCGGGGCCTCAAGGTGATCATTGCTGGGGCAGGGGGGGCCGCGCATTTGCCTGGAATGATGGCCTCTAAGACACGCGTACCCGTGGTGGGTGTTCCGGTTCAGACCCGAGCGCTTTCCGGGGTGGATAGCCTCTATTCCATTGTTCAGATGCCAAAAGGCTTTCCCGTTGCCACCATGGCAATCGGTGAGGCGGGCGCCGCCAATGCTGGCCTGATGGCGGCTGGCATCCTTGCCACCTCAGACGCTGATCTTGCTACGCGGCTGGATGCGTGGCGCGATGCGCTTGCAGCCTCGATCCCACAGGAGCCGCAGGATGACTAAGCCCCTCGCGCCCAATGCGGTGATCGGTATCCTTGGCGGTGGTCAGTTGGGCCGGATGCTTTCTGTTGCGGCCTCTCGCCTCGGCCTAAAATCCCATATCTTTGAGCCGGGCGCCAACCCGCCCGCTGGACAGGTGGCGGATGCGGTGACCACGGCAAGCTATGATGACGAAGCTGCCCTGCGCGCCTTTGCCGAGTCGGTTGATATCATCACTTACGAGTTTGAAAATATTCCCACAGCTGCGCTTGATTTGCTGGAAACCCTGCGCCCTGTCCGTCCAGGCCGTCAGGCGCTCCATGTGAGTCAGGACCGCCTGACCGAGAAATTATTTCTGTCTGACCTTGGCTTGAAAACTGCTCCCTTCGCGGCTGTCGATAACGTCGCTGATCTGGACGCGGCCTTAGCCGAAATTGGCACTCCCTCAATCCTCAAGACCCGGCGTTTTGGCTATGATGGCAAGGGTCAGGCCCGGCTCAAGTCAACCGGGGATGGCGCGCAAGCGCTGGAGGATATGGCGGGCCAGCCTGCGATCCTTGAGGGTTTTGTTGATTTCAGCTGTGAAATATCCGTCATCGGCGCCCGTGGCATGGATGGCGCTGTCGCTTGTTTCGATCCCGGTGAGAATGTGCACCGAGAAGGTATCTTGCGCACCACCACCGTACCTGCCAGCGTCAGCGCGGCGCAGCGTGCGGATGCGGTGTTGCTGACCGGGCAGATCCTCAATGCGCTCGAGTATGTCGGCGTGATGGGGGTAGAACTGTTCGTGACTGCGCAAGGCCTGATCGTGAATGAGATTGCGCCGCGCGTGCACAACTCGGGCCATTGGACGCAACAGGGTTGCAGCGTTGACCAGTTCGAACAGCATATCCGCGCGGTAGCGGGCTGGCCATTGGGCAATGGCGCGCGACACACGGATGTAGTGATGGAAAATCTGATCGGCGACGACATGGACCGCGTGCCCCAGATTGCCCGCGAGGTGGGCGCGTCATTGCATCTTTACGGCAAGGCGGATGTTAAGGCAGGTCGTAAGATGGGCCATGTGAACCGGGTCATATCCGGCTAGATCTGTCTTAAAAACAAACTCCACCACGGGCGTGACCCGGTGCCTCGATGCGCAGAAACCTTTACTTTTATCACCCGCCAGAGCCCACGGATCAAGTCTGGTACGGGGATTCTCAATCCGTGATCAACTCCAGCGGATCATAACCAAACCCCCTCTGAAACGCGATTTGCTTCAGACTGTCGGGCTTAAACCGGATCCTGGTCAATTCCTCTTCTGAGAAAAACCGCCGTTGGTTCACCACGGCTTCGGGGTCCTGCCATGTGTTGTCCAACTGACCCTTGACGATCTTACAGCGGAAGAACAGGTCGACTTGGTGGAACTTCTTGTCGGGATCGTGGAATTCATTGATCAGGCAGGGTGGGCCCACGGTGATCGTCATTCCGGTTTCTTCATAGACCTCCCGGATCAGGTTCTCGGGCAGTGATGCGTGCCGCTCTGCCCCACCGCCCGGGGCGCACCAAAGATCGCTTTGCTGCCCGGGATAGGCATTGACCAGCAAAAGCCGCCCCTCTTCAACAATCACCGCCCGTACCGAAAGCCGCATGTTATAGTGTTCCGTTGCGTTCAATGCCCTTTTTTAATGTCCCGTTTCGTCATATCTCAACCCTATGCGCCGGTTTCTTATTTTTCTCTTTCTTTTGCTCCCGTCATCCGGTCTTGCGGGGGAATGTGTGGTTCTTCTGCACGGTCTTGCGCGTACGGATGATTCCTTCATCGTAATGGAAGAGGCGCTGCAGCTTGAGGATTACAAGACATTCCGCGCTGACTACCCCTCAACTGACGCGCCCATTGCCGAACTTGCCGAAACGACTTTGCCCAATGCGGTGAAGGCCTGCGGCGATGACACCGTGCATTTCGTGGCACATTCTATGGGCGGCATCCTTTTACGCTACTGGATGAAGAACAACCGGCCCGAGCGCTTAGGACGTGTCGTCATGCTTGGAACGCCCAATCAGGGCGCGGAATTGGTGGATGAGCTAGGCGGAATTGAGTTGTTCGAGATCATCAACGGCCCGGCTGGGGCGGAACTGGAGACCGGGCCCAACGGGTTCGTGGCCTCTCTCCCGCCCGTGGATTTCGAGCTTGGGGTGATTGCAGGCACACAATCGCTGAACCCGCTGTACTCGCACATCATTCCCGGGCCTGACGATGGCAAAGTCTCGGTCGCCTCGACCAAGGTGGAGGGCATGGCAGATCATATCGAGTTGCCGGTCAGCCACACCTTCATGATGAACAATCCGGTTGTCATTGCCGAAACCATCATTTTCCTGAAAACGGGCGCCTTCGAGCATCGGCTTGATCTGGGCGATCTGATTTTCAGGGGGAAGAAATGAGCCTGTCTTTGCGATTGACTGGCGCGCAGGTGCTGACTCCGGATGGCCTGACCGAGACGGCGCTTCACCTCGAAGACGGATTGATCACAACCGAATGCTCCGGGCGTGAGATTGATCTGAGCGGTTACTGGGTGATGCCCGGCCTCGTGGACCTGCATGGCGATGCGTTTGAAAAGCATCTGGCCCCCAGGCGCGGGGCGATGAAAAGCCTTGATCTGGGCCTGATGGCGACCGAGGCAGAGCTCGCGTCCAACGGGATTACCACGGGCACCCTGGCGCAATTCTACAGTTGGGAAGGGGGTATGCGCGGGCCCGAGTTTGCCGGTCAGGTTTTCAAGGCGCTCGAGGGCGTGCGCCCCCGTATCGACACGACGCTGATCACACAGTTGCGGCTTGAGACCTGCATGCTGGAAGATTACGACGCGATGGTCGAGATGGTTGCCCGGTTCGATATTCCTTACGTCGTTTTCAATGATCATCTACCGCATAAAGAGCTTGCGAAGGGCAAGCGGCCTGCTGGTCTGACGGGCAAGGCGCTCAAGATCGGGCGTAACCCGGAAAAGCACCTCGAAATCTTGCAAATGTTGCACGCGCGGCGCGATCAGGTCCCTCAGGCCGTTGCCGGTCTTGCGGGACGGTTTGCGAAGATGGGTGTGCGCATGGGCAGTCATGACGAACACACCGCGCAAGAGCGGAACTGGTGGCATGATCTGGGCGTGCATTGCTGCGAGTTTCCCGAAACCATTGCGGCGGCAGAGGCTGCGCGCGACAAGGGGGATGCTATTATTATGGGGTCCCCCAACCTGGTGCGGGGCGGGTCCCACAAGGGCAATGTCAGCGCGATGGACGTAGTGGCCATGGGACTGTGTGATGCGCTTGCCTCGGACTATCACTATCCCTCAATGCGGCGCGCAGCTTTCCTGCTCTCAGATGGGGGATTGCGTGATCTGGCCGGGGCGTGGACGCTGATCTCTGAAGGGCCTGCGCGGGTTCTGGGCCTCATGGATAGGGGGCGGTTGGAGCCGGGTCAGCGGGCCGATCTGGTGGTGGTCGATCCTGAAAACCGGGACATCTGCGCCACGATGGCAGGGGGCCGGATCACTTATCTGCGCGGACCTGTCGGGGATCGTTTCTTCGCCTGACCTTTCAAAGATTTCCCACGTTTGTCCAGCGCATCCGCCTGAAAATCACCTCAACGCAGTACGGAAACCGTGACCCCGCCCAGCACCAGTGCCGAGGCCATCACAGCCTTTAGCGTCAATACCTCACCAAGGAACAAAAGTCCCCCCGCCATTGCGATCACCGGCACCGTCAGCTGCGCCACCGCCGCGACCGAGGCCTGCAACTGCGGCAGTACCCTGTACCAGAGCGCGTATCCAAGGCCAGATGTGACTGCGCCGCTGAGCACGGCCAGCGCGACGCCGATAGCCTCAATCGCGATATCGGGTCTGGGTAATCCCAGGCCGATCACCACTCCAAGCGGTGCCGCCAGAATAAAATTTGCCGCAGTCGCCTGCAAGGCATCCTCGGATAGCCGCCCCGCAAGCGAGTATAGCCCCCAGCCGAACCCGGCGGTGGCCATCAGCAGACCGTGTAGCAGGCTCACCTGTGCTCCGGCCGCCCCGGGCCACAGCAGCCAACCCAGGCCGATCAGCGCCATCCCGGCCCCGATCCAGCGTTTCGGTGGCATCGCCTCTCGCGCCAGAAGTCCACCTGCGAACATAGTGATTTGTACGACGCCAAACAGGATCAACGCACCAAGACCCGCATCCAATGCGTCATAGGCGGTTGAGAAGGCGTAGATGTAAAGCAGAAGGGCAAGGACGCCTGTTGCCCGTGCTGGGCCTTTCAGCTTTATGCTGCCACGAAACGCCAGGCACAAGACACCAAGAACAAGCGCTCCCGCGACAAGCCTGATCGTCCCAAAATCGCCGGCCCCGATATGGCCCCCGGCAAGGGCCATCCGATTCAGTACCGAATTGGCCGCAAAAGCGACCATAGTCAGGGCGGTCAGCAGGAAAAGCTGCATCAGCCGTCTCCAAATTCCTTGGGATAGAACAGTGTTGCCTCTGGCACATCAGCCCCCGGACCGACCAGCAAAGTATGTTCAACTGGATAGGGCGAATGAAGGCGCTGGGCCCTTGCGTGGTCAAATCCGCAGCGGGAGTAGAACCCGACCTGCCCAAGAACGACCACCCATTGTTGTGCGGCCTGTGCCCAGGCTGTCAGTTGTCCAACCATACGCCGGCCATGGCCTTTGCCCTGATGCTCCGGGGCGATGGCAACGGGGGCAAGGCATAGCCATCCCGCTGGGGCTGATAAGGCCGACAGAGCATAATATCCGATAATCTGGTCCTCAAATGGAAGAACGATCTCTCCAGCCATCACGCCACTCAGCCGCAGCTTACGCACCAATTCGGCCTCGGCCGCGCCATCGAAGGCGGCTCTGAGTAGAGCGTCCACATCGCCTTCTTCCCCGCTTTGCATGGGCCGCATGAATTCCGCAAATGCCATAGGCCTAACCCTTTCGCCGCCAACGCCCTTCGCGCCTTGCCAGAAGGCCCGCGCCAAACAGGATGAATGTCGATCCAATGACCGAGATCATGTCTGGTACCACGCCAAACACAATTGCATCATGAGCGCGGCAAAGGCCAGCGCAGCATGAAAAACGTGGCCATGAAACTGGAATTGGCGCGGGCCATGGCGTTGACGAAACGCGCTTGCGCAAGAAAATCGGAAAGGCCCGCCCTCATCGGTGGTGATCTTTGATGTCACCTATGTGGGCTTTGCAGTGATCTGGGGCGTGATGTTTTTCGGGGAACGGCCCGATGCGCTGACACTGACCGGGGTGGGGCTGATTGTGCTGGCGGGTGTGCTGTCGCTGAGGCCGTAGATTTGGGGTTCCGGTTCAGCCTCAAATGCTGTAGCCGTGCGCCATGACCAACGATTGCCCTCATAAAGCCGACCGACGCCGACGCGCGTAGAGCCCTGTGACCGTTGATCCGCGCGCCTGCGCACCCCTTTCCTAAACATTGACACGCAATCCGCCCTTTGGCACTCAATGGGCTTTCCGCCCCGAGGATGAAAACCATGATCGCTTCCGTTCTGCCGACCTATAATCGCGCTCCGCTCTCCTTCGTCAAAGGCGAAGGCAGCTGGCTGGTCGAGGCAGATGGCCGCCGATTTCTGGACCTGGGTGCTGGGATTGCGGTCAACGCGCTGGGCCATGCGCATCCCGCATTGGTGGCCACGCTGACCGAACAAGCGGGGCAGCTTTGGCACACCTCGAACCTTTACCATATTCCCCAGCAAGAGGCGCTGGCCGACAAGCTGGTGGCGGAAACCTTTGCAGACACCGTGTTCTTCACCAATTCTGGCACCGAAAGCTGTGAACTGGCAGTCAAGATGGCGCGCAAATACTGGTTTGAGAAGGATCAGTCTCAACGCGTTGACATCATCGCCTTCGAGGGGTCTTTTCACGGCCGCTCCAGTGCCGGCATCGCCGCCGCTGGGTCCGAGAAGATGACAAACGGGTTTGGCCCGCTGCTGCCCGGTTTCAAGCATTTGCCCTGGGGCGATCACGACGCGCTGAATGCTGCGATCACGAACGCCACCGCCGCCATCCTGGTCGAGCCCGTGCAGGGCGAAGGTGGCATCCGGTCCTTGCCCGATCAATGCCTAAAGGGCCTGCGCGACCTTTGTGATACCCATGGCATCCTCCTGATTCTGGATGAGGTGCAATGTGGCGTGGGCCGCACTGGAAAGCTTTTTGCCCATGAATGGGCCGGTATTGCACCCGACATCATGATGATCGCCAAGGGCATCGGCGGGGGGTTCCCTCTTGGCGCCGTACTTGCCACAGAGGAGGCCGCACTGGGCATGACGGCAGGCTCACATGGCTCGACCTATGGCGGCAACCCTCTGGGTTGCGCGGTGGGCAACGCGGTGATGGATCACGTGGCCAGGCCGGCTTTTCTGGATGAGGTCAATCGAAAGGCCGGCACCTTGCGTCAGAAGCTCGAAGGGCTCGTAGCCAGCCACCCGCATGTTTTTGAAAGCGTGCGTGGTACGGGCCTGATGCTTGGGATTAAATGCAAGGCCCTCAATGCCGATGTGGTACAGGCTGGCTATGACGCGCTTGTCGCAACGGTGCCTGCTGCCGACAACGTCGTGCGCCTGCTGCCCCCTCTCACCATCACAGACGGTGAGATAGACGAGGCCATCACCCGCCTCGACGCCGCCGCCAACGCCGTAACCACCAATGAGACGCAGGACCTAGCCTAGGTCTTCTCCTAGCTCGAAATATCCCCGGGTTTGGGGGCAAAGCTCCAATCCCGCACCCGCCAGAAAGCATAAACCCATGAATGATTTTCTCGATATTCACAAAACAGACCAGTCCAACCTCAGAGCTATCCTCGACAGTGGCATTGCAATGAAAAATGCGCGCTCTGGGCGTCCGCGCGGTGCGCTGGATGACGACCGGCCGCTTGAGGGCCGTATGGTTGCGCTCATCTTTGAAAAACCCTCTACCCGAACCCGCGTCAGTTTTGACGTGGGCGTACGGCAGATGGGTGGACAGACCATGTTGCTCTCGGGCGCTGAAATGCAGCTGGGTCACGGTGAAACCATCGCGGACACGGCCCGCGTGCTGAGCCGTTATGTCGACCTCATCATGATCCGGACTTTCGACGAAAGCGTTCTGCTGGAGATGGCGGAATATGCCGACGTACCCGTGATCAACGGCCTGACCGACCGTACCCATCCCTGTCAGATCATGGCCGATGTAATGACTTACGAGGAACATCGCGGGCCTATTGCGGGTAAGAAAGTGGTTTGGTCGGGCGATGGCAACAATGTCTGTTCCTCCTTCCTGCATGCCGCGGCTCAGTTTGGCTTTGATTTCACCTTCACAGGTCCGCCTCAGCTTGATCCGGAGGACGAATTCATGGGGTTGGCCCGTAAGGCAGGCTGCCGGGTCAGCATAGAGCGTGACCCGATCAAGGCAGTGGACGGGGCCGACCTCGTCGTCACAGATACCTGGGTCAGCATGCATGACAGCCAATCCACCAAGGAACGCCGCCACAATATGCTGCGCCCCTATCAGGTGAATGACGGCTTGATGGCCCATGCCAAGCCGGACGCACTTTTCATGCACTGCCTTCCTGCGCACCGCGAGGAGGAAGCCACAAGTGCTGTGATGGATGGGCCCCATTCGGTGATCTTCGACGAGGCCGAGAACCGTCTGCATGCACAAAAAGCCATCATGCGCTGGTGCCTGGGGCTCTGACAGATGCCTCATCATGTGGGGTTTTACCCAACTTTCGCCCGCGCATGCCCTCACGCGTAAAAGCCAGCGGTTGCAGGCTGTGCGAACGTTGCTCTAGGGTGCAGCGTAGGGATCAGCAGTCGGACACCAGCCATGACATCGCAAATCGGGGTATACGGCCTGGGCACCATGGGCAGCGCGCTGGCGCTCAATATGGCCGAAAAGGGCTTCGACGTTGCCGTGACCAATCGGGAACTCGATTGGATCACTGATTTCATGGAAGAGGCTGGCGCGCTGGCCGCCCGTCTGACCGCTTACAATGATCTCAATAGCTTTGTTCAGGGCCTTCAAACCCCGCGCGTGATCCTTTTCATGATCCCCTCTGGCGCACCGATGGACATGATGATCGACGCGGTAAGCCCCCTGTTGGAGCCCGGGGATACGATCATTGACGGCGGCAATGCCGATTTCCACCTGACCCGTGCACGCACGGCGCGACTGGCCGAAGCTGACCTGCATTTTGTTGGCATGGGCGTCTCAGGCGGTGAACAGGGTGCGCGGCACGGGCCGTCCATGATGGTGGGCGGTACAGATCATAGCTGGCAACAACTGCGCCCTATCCTGCGGGCCATCGCTGCACGATACGAGGGTGATCCCTGCGTGGATCATCTTGGGCCCGATGGGGCAGGGCATTTCGTCAAGACCGTCCACAATGGCATCGAGTACGCCGACATGCAGATGCTGGCCGAGGTCTACAGCCTCCTGCGCTATGGCGCGGCCTGGACCCCCACACAGGTCAGTGCGCTTTTCGCCGAATGGGATAAGGGCCCGCTGAAGTCCTACCTGGTTGAAATCACGGCCAAGGTGCTTAGCTCCTCGGATCCTGAAACGGGCCACGCCATCGTCGACGTGATCAAGGACGCCGCTGGGCAAAAGGGCACAGGCCGTTGGACGGTGGTCGAGGCGGTACGGCTCGGGCAAGCCGCCAACATGATCGAAGCGGCCGTCGGTGCGCGATCCTGGTCGTCAGAGAAAGACACGCGTATCGCGGTCGAGGACAGACTGGGCGGTGAGCGTGGTGCGCTTGATCTGGATGGTCAGACGCTTGCAGATGCCATGATGGCGGCGCGCATCCTGTCCTATGCGCAAGGCTTCCGCGTGCTCGCCGCGGCCTCCGTGACTTATGACTGGTCCCTTGACTTTGCACGTGTGGCCGAAGTGTGGCGCGCGGGGTGCATCATCCGCTCGGCCCTGCTTGATGATATATCCGAGGCGTTTAAGGGTGATCTACCCCAGGGCGAACTGATCCTGTCGCCCTTTTTTGCCAACCGTCTGGATACCTGCCTGCCAGCGTTGCGAACGACCGTGGCACAGGCTGCTGCCGGGGGCCATGCCATCCCGGTTCTATCAGCAGCCCTGCAATGGTTTGATACGATGCGACAGGGTCATGGCACTGCCAATGTCATACAGGCACAGCGCGACTATTTCGGCCATCACGGTTTCAAACGTCTTGACGTCCCGGGCACGCATCACGGCCCCTGGTGGGACTGAGCAACAGGGGAAGGCGGGTATGAATGTCTGACAACACGGAACCCGGCAAGCCCCCCATTCCCGGCTGGAACCACATGCCACAGGTACCCATTCAGGTCTCTCCCTTTTTCTCTTGGCCACCAAATCCAAGGCGTATGGCTGACTGGATTACGGCGCGCTGGTTTCGCATCGCTGAAAACTCGATCCTGACTGTTTTGGCATTGATCTGCTGGACATGGTTGCAACCGTCTCTAGAGACAACCAAGACGCTTTCCTTCGATTGGATCGCGGCCATCTGGCTGCGTAACATGGCTCTGATGATTTTCGTTGCTGGTGGGCTGCACTGGTTCTTTCATGGCGCGCGCAGGCAGGGTAATCGGCTTAGATTTGATCCACGGGACCTCGCCGAGAAAGGCAAGCACTTCACCTTCGGAGGCCAGGTGCGCGACAATGCCTTTTGGACCCTGTTAAGCGGGGTGGGCGTCTGGACGGCCTTCGAGGTGATGATGTTCTGGGCCATGGGCAATGGCTGGGCCCCTGTGCTTTTGTGGTCTGACAACCCGGTCTGGTTTGTGGCTGTCTTTCTGCTCACGCCCGTCTGGATTTCCTTCCATTTCTACTGGATACACCGTGCCCTGCATTGGGGTCCGCTCTATCGGCTGGCCCATGCGTTACATCACCGTAACGTCAATGTCGGGCCGTGGTCGGGCCTGTCGATGCACCCGGTGGAGCATGCACTTTTCTTCAGCTCAATCTTGATCCACCTAATCGTTCCGGGTGGTGTCGTGCATATCCTGTTCCACATGCAGCATCAGGCCCTGACGGCGGCAACCTCTCATACCGGATTTGAAAACCTTCTTGTCCGGGACAAGAAACAGCTTGCCCTGGGGACGTTTCACCACCAGATGCACCACCGCTATTTTGAGGTAAATTACGGCAACCTCGAAATGCCCTGGGACCAGTGGTTTGGTACCTTCCACGATGGCACCCCAGACGCCCATTACAAGCTCAAGGAACGGCGCGGCAAAAGATCAGGCTAATGCAGCCGCGTGTTACCTTGCGCCCCGGGGTTTTGTGCGCAGTGTCGGGTCAGCCTGCGTCGGGTCTTCTGGCCAGGGATGCTTGGGATAGCGGCCACGCATGTCCTTGCGTACATCCGCATAGGAACTCGCCCAGAACCCGGGCAGATCCTGCGTGGTCTGCAACGGGCGCCCGGCCGGCGACAGAAGCGTGATACGCAAGGGCGTTGCGCCTACCATCGGATGGGTCTGTTGGCCAAACATCTCCTGTAGGCGCAGCTGTATTTCGGGATGAGGGCCGGAATAATCAATCGCGATCGTGCGGCCAAGCGGGGTTGTGAAACTCGCCGGTGCGCCCTGATCCAACCGGGTCATCTGCTCCCATGTCAACCGCGTGCGCAACGCATCCAGCATGTCGAACCGTTTCCAGTCCTCTTCTGTTTTCACCCCGCGCAGATAGGGCAGCAGCCAGTCCTCTGCTGTCTCAAGCAAGGCGTCCTCTGCCATATCCGGCAGGTCTTCGCCCGCCTCGCGCAGGACGTTGACGCGCGCGGCGAAAAGCTGGGTGGATTTGGTCCAGTTCAACCCCAGCGCCCTCACCCCTTCGAGCATTGCCCGCGCTACGGCATCGTCGGGGGCGTTCTTCCACATCCGGTCATCAAGGATCAGTGCCCCAAAACATTCCTGCCGCCGCGCCAAGACGCGGCGTGTGCGCTTGTCCCACGCGCAATGATCGCGCCAGTCGATACGGTCTGCAAACAGCGCGCGCAGCTCGGCTTCCTCTAGAGGGATCGCCATGCGCACCCTTGCCTCGCGCCGGTCGCCATCAAGGTCCGTCGCCACGATCAACCGCGCCGCGCCCAGCGGATCACCCTCTGGCAGAACCGCCCCCTTGCCGCCTGACAGCACAAAGCGCGGTGCATCCCCCTTGCGACGCAACCCGATGCGGTCGGGATAGGCCAGCGCGGCCATGCCCGCGTCCGAGACCTCGCGGTCGCATGACGCCCCTACCAGCCGCGCCAGCCGCTTGCCTTCTTCCCTGATCCGCGTAAGCGCGCCGGGATTGGTGGCATGGGGTACGCGCCGATCTGCCGTTTTGGGATCCTGCAAGGCCTTTGTTCGCAGGGATAAATCTACCGGTGCTCCGCGTGCCAAGGGATCACGATCCGACAAAAGGGCTGCCATCCGTGCCGCCTTGGGGCCGGACAGGGCCAGCATATGTGCAAGCCTCGGATGCACCGGCAACCGCGCCAGAGCCTTTCCATGCGCAGTGATGCGGCCTGTGTCGTCCAACGCGCCCAGCAACCGCAGCAGGGTCTGTGCCTCGGCAAAACTGCCCGGATTGGGTGGTGTGAGCAGTGCCAAATCCTCGGGTGGCGCCCCCCATAAGGCCAGTTCCAGTGCAAAGCCTGTCAGGTCAGCAGCCTCAATCTCGGCCGGGGGAAAGGCAGCCAGTGCACCCTCCTGTCCCTTCGTCCAATGGCGATAGCAGACCCCCTCGGCGATCCGCCCCGCCCGGCCTGCGCGTTGCGTGGCCTCGGCTCGTGTGACAGGTTCTGTAATCAGCCGCGACATGCCGGAAGCCGGATCAAACCGCGCACGCCTTGCGCGCCCGCCGTCGACGACCACGCGCACATCCTCGATCGTGAGCGAGGTTTCGGCAATCGACGTTGCCAGCACCAGCTTGCGCGCACCCTCAAGGGGGGCAATCGCGGCGCGTTGTTCCTTGAAGGGCATCGCGCCGTAAAGCGGGCGCAGCGCGACATCGCCCGGCAAACGGTCCTTCAGTAACGCCGCCACCCGCCGGATTTCACCCTCTCCCGGCAGGAAAGTCAGCACCCCACCTTCGGTGTCGCCAATCGCCCGCACCACCAGATCCGCCAGAGAGGCCTCGAACCGCGAAGTCTTACTGGTGGGCTTTTCTAGGTGCCGAAGCTCTACCGGGAAACTGCGGCCCTCCGCGGTGATAATCGGCGCATCCATCAGCGCGGCCACCGGGCCTGCATCCAACGTAGCGGACATGGCCAGAAGATGCAGGTCTTCCCGCAGCGCCCCTGCAATCTCAAGGCAGAGCGCCAGACCCAGATCAGCATTGACAGATCGTTCGTGAAATTCGTCAAAGATCACCGCACCCACGCCTCTGAGTTCCGGGTCGCTTTGGATCATTCGGGTCAGAATGCCTTCGGTGACAACCTCGATCCGCGTGGTGGTCGAGGTGACGGCCTCCCCGCGTATGCGAAAACCCACCGTGTCACCCACGCGCTCCCCCAGGCTGGCGGCCATCCGTTCTGCCGCGGCCCGGGCGGCCAGCCTGCGGGGCTCTAGCATCAGGATGCGGCCCTCCACCAGTCCCGCCCGCCAGATCGCCAGCGGTACCAATGTCGTTTTTCCGGCCCCGGGTGGTGCCTGCAACACCGCGCGACGGTGTTGGCACAGGGCCTCCAGCAGTGAATCGAGACACGCTTCGACTGGAAGGCTGATCGGACTCATGCCCTATCCCTGTTCTTGATCTTTCCAAAAATACTCAAATCCGAACGCTACTTGCGCTTGATAACGGCAGATCCATAGCGCGTATCCACCCGCACAATCTTTGCCCGATAGCCGTTTTCCAGTGGCGCATACTCAATAGAAAATGGTGCGTTTTTGCTGCGGCGTTCGCTGTTGGTGTATCCCGATAGCCGCTGGTAGGAGCCGTGGCAGATCAAACCCGTGCCCCGCTTCTCTTCACGGTTTAGGGCAATTCGCGCCAGCCGGTGGCCGTCAAAAATGTCGGCCACGAAATCACAAGCCAGCCCGGGTGGCTGGTCTCGCAACAGCAGGTAAAGCCCGGTCAGCGGATCAATCGCGCGGTTCAGACTGGCGGCATCGGCGGGCGGGGCCTTGCTGCCCGTGTCGCCCGAGACAAGCCGTGGCGTGCCTGGGGCAAAGCGCACAGCCACATCCGTTACGCGGCTACCGTCGTCAATTGCTTCCGTATAGGTCACGGGTCGCATGTCTCCGCTGGCCATCTTTCCCTGAACTGAGACATCTGCCTCCATACTCCTGATCGCGCCTACAAACCCCACCGTACTAAAGCGTGAGCGGGACGCGTAGCTTTGCGGTGATTGCGTGGTGGCAATGGTCAGAACCCCAATTCTGGCCCCGAGCAGCCGAACATCATAGCGCATCACATCCTGGTCAGCGGCAAGAAGCGGTGTACTCAAAAAAGCTATCATGCAGGCCAGAAACAGCTTTTGCATTTCGTATTCCTTCTTTCGCCACCTCTGGACAAGCCCCGACCAGACGGGGCATAGGGGCCAATACGTCATCAAGGCCACCTTCTATGGACATAGCACAGCTTCGGGACAAAATTATCAAGGGTGAGAGACGCGCTTTGTCGCGGGCAATCACACTGGTTGAAAGCGGACGGGCCGATCATCAGGCCTGGGCGGCAAAGCTGATCGCGTCCCTGCAAGGACAAGGACAGGCCATTCGGATCGGGCTGTCTGGTACGCCGGGGGTGGGCAAATCGACCTTCATCGAGAGCTTTGGCACTATGCTGACAGCGCAGGGGCTTCGGGTGGCGGTGCTGGCGGTGGATCCCTCAAGTTCCCGTTCCGGCGGGTCTATTCTTGGCGACAAGACCCGGATGGAGTTGCTCAGTCGAAACCCCAATGCCTTCATCCGCCCCTCTCCAAGCCAGTCACACCTAGGCGGCGTCGCCCGTCGCACGCGCGAGGCTGTGACCGTGTGCGAGGCAGCAGGTTTTGACGTCATCCTGATCGAAACTGTGGGTGTCGGCCAGTCTGAAACCGTGGTGGCCGAGATGTCGGATCTCTTCATCCTGCTACTCGCCCCGGCAGGCGGTGATGAATTGCAGGGCGTTAAGCGTGGTATCATGGAAATGGCGGATATGATCCTGATCAACAAGGCTGATGGCGACCTTAAACCAGCCGCCACGCGTACCTGTTCGGATTATACCGGTGCGCTGCGCCTGCTGCGCAAACGCCCACAGGATCCTGATGGATTCCCCAAGGCGATGATGGTCTCCGCCCTGCACGAGGACGGCTTGGCAGCTGCCTGGGAGGAAATGACAACGCTTGTCACCTGGCGCCGCGAAGAGGGCCATTTTGATGGTCGCCGCTCCGCACAAGCGCGCTACTGGTTTGAAGAAGAAGTCAAACAGGGCCTTCTTGCACAGCTGGGCGAAGCGTCAGTTCGGGCCCGCATGGAAGAGATCGGCAGCAACGTGGCCGAGGGTAAATTGACACCGACCCTTGCCGCGCAGGTGCTCTTGTGCGAACTGCGCGCAACAGTGGATGACACGTGAAAAAGGTACCCCAAGCGGATGACCAGCCCCTCGTGCGATGGTGGCGCTGAAGCAAGTCGATCTTCAGACTGAAAGGTTTGGGATGATCTGCTTCTTGCGGCTCATCACGCCTGGCAGAACGACGCTGTCGCCGGATACGGATGCATCAAACGACTTCTCGGCCACGGTCTTGACCAGATCATTGGGCACCAAAAGCGTGGCTTCTTCGTTCAGGATATCGACCACGAACAGCAGCACCTGATCGACACCATCTTCAGACGCAACAGATGTCATGCTCTCCATCAGGCTGTCCTTGCGCGACAGGATCATATCTGGCGCCGTGGTTTCCAGAACCGAGACGCGGAACTTCGTGTCGCCTACGCCGTATTCCTTACTGTCCATCCGAAGCAGTTCGGCATCCGAAAAGGCTGAAACGTCAGATTTCGCCGCAAACATTTCAGCCGCGTAATCGGATACTGAAAGCCCCAGTTCAGCAGCCAGCTTTTCAGCTACAGTACGGTCGTGATCTGTCGTGGTGGGGGAACGGAACTCAAGTGTGTCTGACAGAATGCAAGTCAACGCTGCGCCTTTGGCCCAATCGGGCATCTTGGCCGCGTCATCGCCCATCAGGTCAATCATGATCGTGGCGGTGCAGGCCAGCGGGCGCACAGTGATGTCAATGGGGCCTTTGGTTTCAAGTCCGCCCACCAGCTTGTGGTGGTCGATGATACCCTGAATGTCGGCGGCGTTCACGTTTGCGGGAAGCTCGGCTGGGTTATTTGTATCGACGATGACACAGGCCTGATCGTCTTCCACATCGGAAATGATGCGTGGCTTGGGCAGACCCCACTTGGACAGCATGAACGCGGCCTCGGTATTCGGTTCACCCAGCAAGACGGCTTCGGCGTCACCGCCTTTGACCTCGTTGAGGTACCAGGCCCACACAATGGGGGAGCCGGTGGAATCAGTATCTGGGGATTTATGGCCGAAAACGAGCGTGGTCATCTGGGATGCGTCCTGTAAGCGATATCAATCTGGGGCGCCTTATAGGCGGGGTTTGATGGCTTGTCACTACTGCCGCTGCAGCGCGGCAAACGTGGTCGCTTCAGTCACTTAACGGGATGCGTTTGATTTCGAAGCCCCGCTCGGCCAGCAGGCGCAGCACGCCGTCCTCTCCCGGCAGGTGCCCGGCCCCGAAGGCCACGAAAATCCGGTCGCTTTCGGTTAGACCGGCCAGCAAAGAGGCCCACTCCCGATTGCGGTCGATCAGCATGACCTGTTCCAACTTGGCAAGGTCCTCCTCCGCGGTCGGCCCGCCATAATCCAGCGACATCTGGCGCGACATTTGCCATGTCAGTGCAATCTCCTCAGCCAGATAGCGCTCGCGGATGGTGTAAGACACGTCATCGGCATTGAGCGGCAGGTTGAGGCTGAGGCGGATCATCTCGACTTGTTTTTCCAACGGCTCGCCGTCGAGTATGCGAAGGATGTGCCGGAAATCCTCTAGCGACCGCGTGACGGTGCCCTGCGCTTCGGCATATTCACCGATCATAGCGTCAATACCGTTGGCCTCCATCGCACCATTGAGCGCTTCGCACGGTCCCATGCCTAGCATCAGCGCGGCCCAAATTGGCTTCAGTTTCGATGCCATGATGCCCGGAAAGCCCCGCGCCTGCATCTGGGCCCGGAACTTGTCCCAATCCTCGGCCCCCAACAGATCCGGTAGGGTGGGGCCTTCCGTGATGAACATTATGGATGGGTCAGCCGCAATCGTATTTTCGAAGTTTTTCTGTTCTGCGTTGGACATCTCCAGATATACCAAATCGGCGCGCGCAACCTCAGATTTCACAAGGTCCAGATGCGCCTCAGTCTGCGCATGCCGGAAATGGTATGTGCCGAATATGGTGATTATTGTGTTGTCCCGCTTCGCCTGCCAGTAGAGCCCTTCACCAAACGGCATAGCTTTGGCGCGTGTCTCGATCAGGGCGCGGGTTTCAGTCGGTAGGTCCTTTATGACGTCGCGCCCCTCGCACAGGGCATGGGCCGTGGCTGGGGCAAGCCCCATCAACAAAATCACGAATGCGCGCAGCATTATTTCCCTCATCTTCACAAAGCTTTCCCGATAGGTAGGGCTGCGATGCCTATGGCGCAAACCGTCAGTGCAAAAAATCTGACGCACCTGTTGACTCCCTCTCTGACAATCCCTACCTGTGCGCCGTTAGCACTCGAACAAGGTGAGTGCTAATAGCCCTTCAAGGCCACTATGGTCGAAGGGTTTAGGGAGTAACTTTGAGCCAAGGAGCCAAAGACGATGGCATTTAAACCCCTGCATGATCGCGTGCTTGTGCGCCGTGTGGAGAGCGAAGAGAAAACCTCTGGCGGGCTGATCATCCCCGACAGTGCAAAGGAAAAGCCGAGCGAAGGCGAAGTCGTCGCATGCGGCGAAGGTGCGCGCAAGGACAGCGGTGAGCTGGTCCCCATGGCTGTTGCAGCCGGCGACCGCATCCTGTTCGGCAAATGGTCCGGCACCGAGATCACGATTGACGGTGAAGAACTGCTGATCATGAAGGAAAACGACATCCTGGGCGTAATGGCCTGATCTGTCGCTGACCAAAACGATAACTACTTACTTCAGGAGCAACTGACATGTCTGCAAAAGACGTCAAGTTTGACACCGATGCCCGCAACAAGATGATGCATGGCGTCAACGTGCTGGCCAACGCTGTGCGCGTGACACTCGGCCCCAAGGGCCGCAACGTCGTTCTCGACAAATCCTTTGGCGCGCCGCGCATCACCAAAGACGGTGTTTCCGTAGCCAAGGAAATCGAACTGGAAGACAAGTTCGAGAACATGGGCGCGCAGATGGTGAAAGAAGTCGCCAGCCGCACCAATGATGAAGCCGGTGACGGCACCACGACTGCAACGGTTCTGGCTCAGGCCATCGTGCGCGAAGGCCTCAAAGCTGTTGCCGCCGGCATGAACCCGATGGACCTCAAGCGCGGTATCGACCTGGCGACAGCGAAGGTTGTTGCGTCGATCAAAGACGCCGCCCGCGAAGTCAAGGACAGCGCAGAGGTCGCGCAGGTCGGCACTATTTCTGCCAACGGTGAAGCTGAAATCGGCAACCAGATCTCAGACGCGATGCAGAAGGTTGGCAACGAAGGCGTGATCACTGTCGAAGAAAACAAAGGTCTCGAAACTGAAACCGATGTCGTCGAAGGCATGCAGTTCGACCGTGGTTACCTGAGCCCGTACTTCGTGACCAACGCGGACAAGATGACCGCGGAGCTCGAAGATTGTATGGTTCTGCTGCACGAGAAGAAGCTGTCGTCGCTTCAGCCGATGGTTCCGCTGCTCGAGTCCGTGA
Source organism: Roseovarius sp. (assembly GCA_963691795.1). Lineage (GTDB taxonomy): Bacteria > Pseudomonadota > Alphaproteobacteria > Rhodobacterales > Rhodobacteraceae > Roseovarius. Next base: position 126,195 of record OY829373.1, on the reverse strand, counting down.
TCCAGTCGCAGAAGCCGCTGCTGATCATCGCAGAAGACGTTGAAGGCGAAGCGCTGGCGACCCTCGTGGTCAACAAGCTGCGCGGTGGTCTGAAGATTGCAGCCGTTAAGGCGCCGGGCTTTGGTGACCGTCGCAAGGCCATGCTGCAGGACATCGCAATCCTGACTGGTGGTCAGGTCATTTCCGAAGATCTTGGCATGAAGCTTGAAAATGTCACTGTCGACATGTTGGGCTCCGCCAAGAAAATCGGCATCACCAAAGACGAAACAACCATCGTCGACGGTGCTGGTGAGAAGTCGGAAATCGAAGCACGTGTTGTCCAGATCCGTCAGCAGATTGAAGACACATCATCTGACTACGATCGTGAAAAGTTGCAAGAACGCGTGGCCAAACTGGCCGGCGGTGTTGCTGTGATCCGTGTTGGTGGTATGACCGAAGTCGAAGTTAAAGAGCGTAAGGATCGCGTTGATGACGCACTGAACGCAACGCGTGCTGCTGTTCAGGAAGGCATTGTTGTGGGCGGTGGTGTTGCACTTGTTCAGGCCGGCAAAGCCTTGGACGGTCTGTCTGGCGTCAATAGTGACCAGGACAACGGCGTTACAATCGTGCGTCGCGCGTTGGAATCGCCGCTGCGCCAGATCGCTGAGAACGCCGGTGTGGACGGTGCGGTTGTCGCCGGTAAAGTTCGCGAAAGCGACGACGCTTCCTTCGGCTTTAACGCGCAGACCGAAGAGTATGGTGACATGTTCGCTTACGGCGTCATCGACCCTGCCAAGGTTGTCCGCACCGCGCTGGAAGATGCAGCCTCAATCGCAGGTCTGCTGATCACCACAGAAGCCATGGTTGCAGACGCACCTGCCAAAGAGGGTGCAGCCCCGGCAGGCGGCATGCCTGACATGGGCGGCATGGGCGGCATGATGTAAGCCGTCCCCGCATTCGCAAGATTTGGGCCGTCCTTTGGGGCGGCCCTTTTCTATTGGGGGTTCTGCCCCCGTCGTTTTTTGCGCGCTTCTCCCGTGGTCTTTCAGGAAAGATGAAGATCAGGTTGCGGAAGCGTGGCGGGCGAGAGGGGCCATTTGCGGGTTTGCGAAAAAACTTCTTTATTTTAAGTGCGAGCTATGACATGTGTTCACACATGAACATATTTTGAGTCGCCAAATGATTGCACCCGAAATAGCACCCAGTCAGGACGAGGAAGACCAGGTCTTCCGCCTCCTGCGTCAGCTTGACCTGGCGCCGGACGCCTCGCAGCGGGCGACGGCGGCCGCTATCGGCATTTCGCTGGGCCGGCTTAACAAGCTTCTCAGGCGGGCGGCCGATGCTGGGTTTGTCGATATCTCCAATCGCGATGGCCCCGATAAACGCCAGCGCTTCGCCTATGCGCTCACAGCGCGCGGGGCTGCCGAAAAGATCCGCCTTACTGACCAGTTTCTCACCCGAAAATTTGCCGAATACGACGCATTGCATGCTGAACTTACAGGCACCACCAGCGGCCTTGCGCCGCTCAAACACAGGACAAAACTCGTGCAGAACAACCTTGCCCCTATCCCCGAGCTCTATGTCTCATACGACAGCGCCCAAAAACTCAAGGTCGACGCCGCAGACCTGACAAGCTGGGATCTTTCCCCGCGTCAGATCTGTGACCTAGAGCTTCTGATGAATGGCGGCTTCAATCCCCTCAAGGGGTTCTTGTCTGAGGCCGATTATGACAGCGTTGTCGACACGATGCGCCTGACCGATGGCGCGCTCTGGCCCATGCCAATCACGCTGGATGTGTCTGAAGAGTTTGCGGCCTCAGTCACACCGGGCCAGGACATCGCCCTGCGCGATCAGGAAGGCGTGATCTTGGCCACTATGACCATCACCGACAGCTGGTCGCCCGACAAGGCCAAAGAGGCCGAGAAAGTCTTTGGCGCCAATGATGAAGCGCACCCCGCGGTAGATTACCTCCATAACCAGGCGGGCGCGGTCTATCTTGGTGGCCCCGTCACAGGCATCCAGCCGCCTGTGCATTATGATTTTCGCGCGCGCCGTGACACGCCGAACGAATTGCGCGCCTATTTCCGCAAACTGGGCTGGCGCAAGGTTGTGGCGTTCCAAACCCGCAACCCCCTTCACCGCGCGCATCAGGAACTGACCTTCCGCGCCGCGCGCGAAGTCGAAGCTAACCTACTGATCCATCCGGTTGTCGGTATGACCAAACCGGGCGATGTCGATCATTTCACCCGTGTGCGCTGTTACGAGGCGGTTCTGGACAAGTATCCGGGTTCGACCACCACGATGAGCCTGCTGAACCTTGCCATGCGCATGGCTGGCCCACGTGAAGCGGTCTGGCACGGTTTGATCCGCGCAAACCACGGTTGCACGCACTTCATCGTGGGTCGTGACCATGCTGGTCCCGGCAAGAACAGCCAAGGCGAAGATTTTTATGGTCCATATGATGCGCAGGACCTGTTCCGCGAGCATCAGAATGAAATCGGTATCGAAATGGTCGACTTCAAACACATGGTTTATGTGCAGGAACGCGCCCAGTACGAACCGATGGATGAAATTGCCGACAAAGACAAAGTCACGATCCTCAACATTTCTGGCACCGAACTGCGCCGCCGCCTGGCCGAGGGTCTGGAAATCCCTGATTGGTTCTCCTTCCCCGAGGTCGTGACCGAGCTGCGCAAAACCCGTCCGCCACGGTCGCATCAGGGCTTCACTGTGTTCTTTACTGGCTTCTCTGGCTCAGGCAAATCGACCATAGCCAATGCCCTGATGGTTAAGCTAATGGAAATGGGCGGCCGTCCGGTGACGCTTCTGGATGGGGATATCGTCCGTAAGAACCTCAGCTCCGAGCTGGGCTTTTCCAAAGAGCACCGTGACCTTAACATCCAGCGGATCGGCTATGTGGCCTCTGAGATCACCAAGAATGGCGGCATTGCAATCTGCGCCCCGATTGCGCCCTACGCCGTCACGCGCAAACGGGTGCGCCAGATGATCGAGGAATACGGCGCCTTCTGCGAAGTCCATGTCGCTACCTCGATCGATGAATGCGAGCGTCGCGACCGCAAAGGCCTCTATAAGCTTGCACGCGCGGGAAAGATTGCCGAGTTCACCGGTATCTCCGACCCCTATGATGTGCCGGAAAACCCTGAGCTGCGGGTCGAGACGGAGAATGTTGATGTAGACAACTGTGCGCATCAGGTGATCCTGAAGCTTGAACAGATGGGCCTGATTGCAGCGTGAACCTGACACGAGCAGGGTAGGGCGGGATCCATCCCGCCCTATCCGCGCGCGTTGGGCTGAAACCCCGCCCGACATGCGGTATCGCGGGCCATGACTGGCGCCTATGCGATATCCCTGACCTCGATCCCGCCGCGACTGCCCCGGATCGCCCCGGTTCTGCGCAGCCTGTTGGCCCAGCAACCTGCCCCTCTTGCTGTTTACCTGTGTCTGCCACGGCACTGGCATCGGTTTCCTGAAGCGCATCCTAGCGTGACCCTGCCCGCGGGCGTTCAACTGCTTTCCTCGGAAGAAGATTTTGGCCCTGCCACCAAGGCGCTTGTCGCCGCACAGCATCTTGCGGGTCAGGGTATACCGCTGATCTATTGTGATGACGACTGGCTCTATCCCAAGGAATGGGCGGCAGAGCTTTTGCAGGCAGGCCGCCCTGAAGAGGCGGTGGCGGCAAGTGGTTTTAACGTGGCCCGTCTCAAGCGTATTCCGAATAGATGCCGTGCTACTGGGCATGCCGACATCGCACAGGGCTTCGGTGGCGTGTGTGTCGCGCCGGAATGGTTGTCGCAGGCCGGGGCGATCCCCCCGCCTCTGGCGCGTGGGGCAGATGACATCTGGCTCTCTGGCGTACTGGCCCATCAGGGCATTTCAATCCGTCTCAGCGCAGCAGCACGGGATGGGATGGTTCCCGCGTTCTCTGATGGCCATGCGCTTCAGGATGTACCGTTTTCGGGGTTCTCACGGCATGGTGCAAACCTTGCTGCGCTCAACGCCCTTACGGATCGCTTCGGTCTCTGGCCGCCCGTCGCGCCGCCGGGCCGACCCTTAGGTGGTCAAGGCACGGGCCGGTCTTCTGCCACCGCCCGAGCCGCGCGTTCGAAAAAGTCGCCGTAGCGTGCCGCCTTCGCCTGTGTATTGCGCAGATGTGGCAGGCGGATTGCGTAATCGTCTTTCGACATCGACCCGATTGCCTGTTCCAGCTCAAAGCGGGACTGGCAGATGATCATGCCTGATGTGTCAAGGAAATCGTCTACGTTAGGACAACCCCAATAGATCGGAACCGTCTGACACAGCACGGCATCAATCAGCTTCTCGGTAAAGCAGTTCTCTTCCCGAACATTTTCGATCACCACCGAATAGCGATAGGGGGCCAACCCGTCCGCCTTATCCTTAAATGGTGCATAGGCTTGACCCAGAAGGGTCACATCCATTCCCTCCTTCTGAACCCAGCCTGCGATCGCGTGGCGCAGCGCGTGCCCCTCTTGGGAGCGCTTGGAGGACGCGATCAGAGAGCACATGGCGCTCTTGGTCATGTCCCGCGTCTGCCAGTCGGGAACCCAGGTGCTGCCATAGGGGAAAAAAATGCCGTTGGGGATCTGGTCCAGAAGGTCCCGATTATAACTCAGCACCCGGTGGAACCGGGTAGCATTGCGCAGGACACGCGCCTGGTAGTTGCCGTGAATGGCCTTGGGTTCCGCCAGCACGATAGAAACCTTTGCCGCCAAACCCCATTCAGGCCAGCGCAAGGAAAGGTTTTGTGGAAAGCCAATCAGGTGATCCTCAGGGCCCAGATCGGCCACGCGCCCACCCGCGAGGCGCGCGGGGCGGCCAAGCGGCCATCTTAGCTGATCAAGCTGGAGGTTTCGCAGTAGTTTACCCGTGCGCAGACCCAGCTTTGCGCTGGGGTCCAGAACAGCAACCGCGGGGTCGGTGATTGTCATTGGAATGGGACGCTCTGCTTTGACCGAAGGCTCTTATGCGCTTGCCTGATCAATCGCAAGCGAGTTTGGCAAAACGGCCTTGGTTCCGTCGGGCAATGCCTCTGCCTGATAGGGCAGGCCCGCAAGATCAGGGTTCAGAGCTGCAATCAGGGCCTCTGCGAATTTCTCGCCCGAGCGCAGCGCAAGCGGCAGCTTCAGCGCCAGTTCGATGAAGGCCCTGTCGCTGAAGGGGCAGGCGAGGATATGATCGCCATACCCCAACAAGCCAATCGCCTGTGCAGTTTCATGCAACTCCAGGCGTATGAAATCCTCAGTCTGACCATACAGTGATTTGGGCAGGCTCGCCTTCCAGTTGGAATAATCCTTTGCCACCGCATCGCGGGTTGCCCTGTCCACCTTGCGCTTCAACGCGCCGGAAATCTCCGAGGAAACGCTTGAGCGCATGGGCTTGGGGCGTGCGTCACCCGCACGCCAGCCACCCTGAAGCGCAGCCAGGCCGGCGGTGTCCAGAACCACATGGTCCTGCGGCAGAAGCTCCAGAACGCCAACGGCAGCCTCCCTGGGCATCCGGATCGAAGTGCTGGTCCGGATCCAGTATGTGCGTCTACGTTCGTGGCGCATCACCTTCGTGTTGCCGAACGCATCTGCCGCAGCGTTCCGTGTCAGCGGTGTCACGGGAATGCCGGCTGCCTTGGCCACAAGGCGGGCCACAGCCAGTGTATTGGCATCCTCATCCTTCCCCGGTTGCAGCGTGCAGACCTTACCAATCTTTCCGGCCTTATCGCCTGCTGCCGCCAGCAGAATGCGCGATCCGATCCCCGCATCAAGCGGCAGGGTTACGTCAGTTCCCTCTATCAAGCCCTGCACCACCTGCCGTAGCCGTTTTGCCATCTTTTCAATCACCGGCCCGGCCTTGGTGGCAGGAACCTTGCGAATGGTATTGCGCAGGGGCCAGGCCCGATTTGCGCTGAATTCGGTCAGGTCCAGAGCATGATTGCCATGCATCAGACGTACATCGATATCTGCTGTCTGCCCCATCGGGAAGACGCTGGGCGTACTGGTAGGATCTCCGGGACGGGTGCAGGCTGGGTTCATCGAGACGGGTCGCTCCAGCACCAGATAGATGCAGGAGGCGGCCAACTGAGTTTTGGAATTAAAAAAGACCGGCATCTGCCCCAGCGGATCCCTGCAGATACAGGATTTTGATCCACTGTCGATCACCACAAGATAGCGTCCAGCGATACCGCTCAGATAGTCTTGCAGATCGGTGTGAAAACTACGCCCTTTTGAGTTGAATCGCGAAAAGGACGCTGCGGTGATCGTGGCACCGTCCTTGTCGATGCCAACGCCCAGGAAGGCCCCAAAAACGCGGTCCTTTTGATCAATAAGCGCAATTGGTTTCAGGCGCTCACCGTGATGCAGGGCCCATTTTTTGAGGCTCAGCTTTTTCATGCCGGGAATATATCCGCGGTCCAACGGAGCGATCACATATTGCGACCGAAACCCGATCTTGGGATCAATAACATAATTCTCGCAGCGCTTGACCGCGTCTAGATTAAAGGACATTACCGCTCGCCTCTCGCATTTTTGTGCGCAAAGCCCTTCTTTGTTGGGGCTTGTTTCGCGGAAACTACCACATGTTGACCTAAAGTCAAAATCAGCGGTCTCGTGCAAGGGTTGTAACATCATGGATTGAGGCGTTGAGGCCACGCTGTTTTTTTGGGGGGACTCCTGAACCGGCCGGGGTCGTCGACGTGTCAAAGAATAGAACTTTACGTTGGCAAGGTTCTTTTGTAACGGATTTGAGGCGATCTGCGGGATTGATCCGTCCGGTGGATGCAAGGGAATTTGGCCAAGAGCACGAAGAATGAAATCACCACGTGAAGCCTTCATTGAAGCCATGCGGCAGGTCGCATCGACTGTGACAGTGGTCACCACGGATGGCCCGGCAGGTCAGTCCGGTGCAACCGTCAGCGCCTTTGCTTCCCTATCGGCCGATCCGCCCTCAGTGCTTGTTTGCCTAAAGGCTGACAGCCGGATTGCGCAGGCCGTAAAAGACAACGGATCATTTTGCGTTAACATCCTGCCGGAAGATGCCGTGGATACCGCGATGGCCTTTGCCGGGGCGTTTGATGACAAGATCAATAGCCGTTTTGAGGGTCTTGACGTCTCCCAGACTGAGTTCGGCCCCATCCTGCCCCGTGCCACGGCGTTTACCTGCTCTCTCAGCCATCGCCACATCCATGGAAGCCACTCGATCTGCATCGGGAATGTGACTGGCATTTCCAACGCAGGTGAACGGCCCCTGACCTACATGAGCGGCGCGTTCCATAAGGTTGGCCCGAAGCACGACTAGGGCGGGCTGCTGACGGACAAGACGCCATAATTCGCCGTGAAATGGATGTCAGCGGGTCACAATCTTGCCCGTATCCTTGCCTAGCATCATCCCAGTTTGATCAGTTGGGGTTGACATTATGAGAAATGCAGGCAGTTTAGATGATGCAGGTTGGAGATCTGTGTCGCTTTTGCAAACAGAGATGGGACTTACGGTCAGTGAACGGTTCGAGCGGTTCAAGCTCGAAGCCATGTCTGAGCTGGCGTTGCGCCTGATGGGTGGCCTTATGGTGGCCGGTTCCATGCTGCTGTGGCTGATCCTGCCTATGGAATCCTCAACCGATCAGATGCTTTCCCACGGGCTGTTGGCAGCGATTTTCACGGCTACAGGTCTTGTGGTCTACGCCTACGGAACCCGCGGGTTTCGGCGTCAGATGTCACTCGATGCCAAGCGCAGGACGCTTTCATTGACCAAGGTGAATATCCACAACCAAAGCCGTGTAGCTCACAATATCGACGTCAGCGCGATCGAAAGCGTGTTTCTGCGCCGCCCATCCAACGGTCCCGGTTTTGCTTCACTCTATGTGCGAGTGGCGGGCAATTCATCTCCTCAACTTGCCCTGACGGGGGAGACACGTGAACTTGAGATTGTGCACAGGGCCGTCTGTGACATCGTCCAAAGCAAGGAACGTGGAATTGATCCCAGCTTCCTTCACACCGCAAAAGCCTCGCAGGCTATGGCAACGCTTCGGGCATAACGCAGTGCGGGGCATGTGCCCTGGTCAGCCGTCCTGTTCGGCCAGGAACTTTTCCGCATCAAGCGCAGCCATGCAGCCCATCCCGGCACTGGTGACGGCCTGGCGATAGACGTGATCAGTCAAATCACCGGCCGCGAAAAGGCCCGGGATTGAGGTGCGCGTGCTGCCAGCCTCGACCTTCACATATTCCCCGTGATGCATTTCGACCTGGCCTTTGACCAGCTCGTTGGCCGGGGCATGGCCGATGGCGATGAAGACGCCCTTGCAGGGGATGTCCGTACTCTCCCCGCTGCGGTTGTCGCGCACGCGCACGCCGGTGACGCCCTTGGGGTTTTCGTCGCCCAGAACTTCCACCAGCTCATGGAACCAGAGCGGCTCGATCTTGGGGTGGTTGAGAAGACGGTCCTGCAGGATCTTCTCAGCCCGCAGTTCGTCGCGGCGGTGAATCAGCGTGACCTTCGAGGCGAAGTTTGTCAAAAAAAGCGCCTCTTCAACGGCAGTATTTCCACCACCAATGACGACGATTTCCTGCCCGCGATAAAAGAATCCGTCGCATGTGGCACAGGCCGAAACGCCAAAGCCTTTGAAGGCTTCTTCACTCTCCAATCCCAGCCACTTGGCACGCGCTCCGGTAGCAAGGATCACACTATCAGCTGTATATACCGTCCCGCTGTCACCCTTGGCGGTGAAGGGGCGGCTTTTGGTATCCAGTTCGGTTATGATGTCCCCGATGATCTCGCAACCCATGGCCTTGGCATGGGCTTCCATACGAACCATGAGGTCTGGGCCCTGCACCTCGGTATCGCCTGGCCAGTTTTCCACCTCCGTGGTGGTTGTCAATTGCCCGCCAGGTTCGATCCCTTGCACCAAAATTGGGCTCAACATGGCGCGGGACGCATAGACAGCAGCGGTGTAGCCTGCTGGGCCGGAGCCAATGATCAAGGTTTTGGTGTGACGGATATCGGACATGTGGTGGGGCCTTCTGATGGCGAAAAAGACGAGTCGGACATGAGATATAGCCCTCCCGTCTGGGCCTTAAAACCCCACCTCGTCCGGTTGTGACAACAGCACTGGGATCCGCACCCTACAACCCCCCAAAGCGCAACGGAATTTTTAAGCGTTAGCCAAGAAAATTGCCCTTTTTTGATGCGCTTTGTTCCTTAGTTTTGGGAAATGAGTGCAAAATAATCTTTCGTAATTGCGAAACATTATTGCGCGTGTTGGGTGTAGTGATATAACAAATGCGAATTTTGCAGGAGACACCGATGCCAGTAACCCGTCTGGATGAAATTGACCGCATGATCCTGGCGGAACTGCAGGCCGACGGTCGCATGACCAATGTGGAACTGGCCAAGCGCGTCGGCATTTCGGCGCCCCCCTGCCTGCGCCGCGTACGCACCCTTGAGGAAAGTGGCTATATCCGTGGCTACCATGCCGAGGTGGACGCCCGCGAACTGGGATTTGAGGTACAGGTCTATGCCATGGTCGGTCTGCAAAGCCAGTCCGAGGCTGATCTAAATGCATTTGAGGACCGGTGCCGGGGGTGGCCGCTTGTGCGGGAATGCCACATGCTCAATGGCGAAGTGGATTTTATCCTCAAATGCGTAGCCCCCGACCTGTCAACCTTTCAGCGCTTCCTGACTGAAGAACTGACCGCAGCCGACAATGTGATCAGCGTAAAGACATCGCTGGTCATTCGTGGGGCAAAAGATGAACCGGGTGTGCCGTTCGATGTCTTGGAAGAGCGCCTGGCAAAAACCGCCTGACGAAAACCGCCCTCTCAGGCCAGTTCAGCCGAAGTGTCAAACGTTCCCAAAGGTAGGCGCGGATGTGCCAGCCGACCAAAGTCTCGCGCTTGCTTCACGCTTGGGAAGAATGACAAGAACAGGCTCAACATGTTCGGCCCCATGTTCCGCTCGAAACCGGCGCCAGGATGATAGCTTTCCACATCCATTCCATTGGCCGAAATAATGGCATGGCGTGGCAGGCACAGATGGTAAACGGTCACGGGCCGTTGCGGCACAATCTCGATCGCGTTGACACCGTCAGCCATATTATGCGCTGGTGTCAGGGGGCGCTCATCGCCAATCCCGGTAAAGCGCCCAGGTCGTTTTAGCAGCAACCGCGCCCCCGGCCCGGTCATCAGGTCTGCATTCGGGCGCCCGAAACCAAAGCCGTCGGCCATCACTCGCGTCATGGTTCCACTGTCGGGAAGATCATCGGAGCGCGGCATCAGTGTCATGGACCCGACCCAGTTCAGGGGCTGAGAGGTGTCATCCATGGTCTGGATATTCATGCCCGGCACCAAGTCTTCGATGGCAACCGGGCCCTGATCGGTGGCGATCAGCGTACCATGAGCGAAGGCGGAAAACGCAGCCTCGAAGATCGGCATGGCCGGTCCAATCTGATCAGAGATCTTGACCTCACCATCCTCCAGTAGTGCCGCAATGTGGTACTTGCGCATCGAGAGAGGTTTGCGGACAGGTTGCGGCGCGCCAACTTCACCATTTCGGGTGCGGAGGGAGGCGTTGGTCGCTGCAAAATGTGCGGCGTCGGATGGGGCTACCATGTTGCGTTACCCTTTCAGGTCGTCACAACCGCGTCGGCCCCCACCGACAACGACAGAAGGACTAAATTCCATTCGTTCTGTACTGGAAACACTTCAGGTGCAGGGCAGTGTTTAGTCAAATTTCCGGCCCTACTGTATGTGTCTTCAGTATAATCAGCGTCTATAAACGGGATTGTTGCCCCCTCATCAGCGGTTTTGCCACAATTCGAACATTTTCCCTCAAAAGGCTCCGAATCGCGGCAAGCGGATCGGCGAAAGGCCTTCTTCAGGCGCTCTTTCTGTATTCAACCACGGGTTCCTCGCGCTTGGCCTTGCGGGCCGTACGGTGGAAAGGCAGCACTGGCGTAGGTTCTTTGCTGTTTTCAAGAACGGCTTTCATCCAACGGGCTTTCATGGGTTTTCCTCTTCTACTCGATACCCCTGTTTCGGGGCGCTTTTTTTGTTGTTGAAGGAAGTATCGCTAAGCTTTGGGGCATCGATTGGGCCGGATTGCGGGTTTTGAAACGAGTTTCTTGAAAAATGGACCTGGCCAGTCTTTGCCGTGCACCCCTTGTTTTCATTAGTTTTCCGGGCAAACCCGACCCCAAAGGCGCGAAACTGGGGTCAAATTGGGGCGTAAAAACGGGCTGGGGGTGCATTCTTCCAAAAACTGCGTACAAAGTTTTTCGAACACTGTGGGTCGGCGCGATTGTTCAAAAAAACCAACTCAAAGCCGAATGGTTGAGATCAGGCGCCCGTAATCTGCCTCTCCGGCATGGGTTGTCCGGCGATAGGAATAGAACCGTTCCGGATCCCTGTAGGTGCAGTGACGTGTCCACTCCGCCGCCGCTATCCCGGCCCCGCGCAACCGGCTCAGGCCAAAACCGGGCAGGTCAAACAAGTAGCGGTCCCCATCGCCCGCTGCAAAGAAACGCTGGTTTTCAGGATCATTGGTTAGAAACGCATCAAGGAATTCCGGCCCCACCTCGTAGGACGCCTGACTTATTGATGGGCCGATGACGGCCCTTATGCTCTCGCGCGTGGCACCAAGCGTGACCATTGCATCGACGGTGGCTTCCAGCACGCCATCCAGCGCGCCTTTCCAGCCGGCATGGGCCGCCCCGACCACACCGGCATCCACATCGGCAAAGAGGACTGGCTGGCAATCTGCCGTTAGAACGCCAAGGGCAATACCGGGCGTGGCTGTCACCATGGCGTCTGCTTTGGGGCGGTCCAATCTTGGTGCCTCCACCGTGATAACATCCGCTGAATGCACTTGGTGCACTGTCATCAAAGCGGCGGGGGTCAAATCCATCGCCCCTGCCACCCGCGCGCGATTCAAGCTGACCGCTTCTGATTGATCACTCGATCCCACACCACAATTCAAACCCTCGAACACGCCCGATGACACCCCGCCCTTGCGGGTAAAAAACCCATGGCGCATTGGCGTCAGCGCGTCAGATGTCAGAATTTCCAGCGTCATTCACTCAGTCCCGGTGGCGGCGCGGCCCCGTCAGGGTAAAGCGCCATGACTTTGAAGAGCGTCCCCATTTCCCCGGGATGCGTCAAGCGCCGATGCGCCGCGATATGCGTTTTGAGCGCATCTCCACTCAGCCCACGGGCCAACGCTTCGGCCCGCGCTGTGATGCCGAGGCGCTCCAGAAAGACGCCCTGCGTTACCAGACGTGAGTATTTGCAAGGTGCGGCCCGGGCGATTTGTTCAAAATCCACGTGGACTGACAGATCTGACTGTCCCGGCTGGTCCAGAATATCACTGCGCTCATGCCCCCGAACGGCCTGAACTGTGTCGCCAAGCGTACCCCAATCCCCATAGTCGCAGACCAATGCAACCCCGCCATGGTCTGCAATCCGCCGACCAATGGCCTGTACCATCGGGCCGGTTTGGGGCGAAAGTTCCACCACATCCCCATCTGCCGTGTCCGCCAGCCGAGCCTCAAGTTCAGGCACCGCCTTGGGTGGGCTCCAGCCGGGCTGCAACGCGCCGCCCTCATCCACACCGATCATATGTTCGGCCCAGAAAACAGCGTCACGTCGAAATTGGCGCACGGGCAGAGCGTCAAAAAACTCATTCGCAATCATGTAAAGTGGCCTGTCACCGGGCAGATCATCGAGGTGGTGATGCCATAACGGCTGCCAGTCGCTGAGGGTCCGAGCCTGCACAGCTTTCAACGGCAGCGATGCTTCGACCAGATGTACTGACAGCGCTTCATGAAACCCCGGCACACGGGCAGTGGCCCGCAGGATATCGGCCATCAAAGTGCCGCGCCCCGGGCCTGGTTCCGCCAACACGAAAGCAGAAGGAGCGCCCTGATCCAGCCATGTCTGCGCCAGGCACAAGCCCGTCACCTCCCCAAACATTTGGCTGATCTCGGGTGCGGTAGTGAAATCGCCCGCCACGCCAAGCGGGTCGCGCGTGGCGTAGTAGCCATGGGTGGGATGCAGCAGGCAGGCCGACATGTAATCGGCCAGCGTGATTGGACCCGTCGCCCGGATGTCGCGGATCAGGCTCTCCTCCAGCGGGGTCATGAAGGCGCGCTCCGGGATCGAATGATCCAGTAAAGCCCAAGGCAAATCATGGGTAGCGACAGGATCTGCCCCATGGTCAGACCGACCCCGCCAACATGTAGCGCCAGCCCCAGTGGGTTGCCCGGTTCCACGAAATGCGCATCCGGCTGTCGGACAAACTCCACCACGAACCGCGCTAGCCCGTAGCCAAGAAAGAATACGCCCGTGGCCGCCCCAATCCGTTTCAAAGCGCCACCCCGAAAGACCATCCAAAGCAGGATCAGGCCAAGGATCAGGCCCTCAAGTGCGGCCTCGTAAAGCTGCGAGGGATGTCTTGCACAAAGTCCCTCGACCCTGGGGCAGAACTGCGCTGCCTCTCCGGGAAAAATCACGCCCCAAGGCAGATCGGTGGCCCGGCCCCAAAGCTCGGCATTGATGAAATTCGCCAGCCGACCCAGCAGCAGTCCAATGGGCGTGGCCATGCACAACACATCGGCAAGGGAAACAAACGACACCCCGGCTTTTCGAGAATAAAGGAAACAGGCCAGGATGACCCCCAAAAGCCCGCCATGGAACGACATCCCACCCTGCCAGATCATCAGAATCTCACCGGGATGGGCCAGATAATACGCGGGCTGGTAGAACAGCACGAAACCCAGCCTCCCACCAAGGATCACGCCCAGCACAATCCAGGTCAGAAGGTCCTCGACCTGCTCGACCGTCAGAAGAGGCTGATTGTCACCCCAAAGGTGCGGCCTGCGCATCGTGGCCACGACCAGCCGCCAGCCGATGATGATCCCCACAATATAGGCCATCGCATACCAGCGTAGGGTCAGGTCGATGCCGAAAAGAGAAATCGTAAAGATATCCGGCGAAAGATCGGGGAAGGGGATCGCGGCCTGCATATATGCCTCTCTTATGGTGAGGGGTGCGACGAAGTCTGTCTTGCCCAATTGGCTGTTGATCCCCATATAGGGGTCAGACGGAACGGAGGCTATTCCCAATGCAGACGCGCAACAAAATGTTTGATGATCTGTCGCAGTTGATGACCAACGCCATGGGCGTGGCACAGGGCGCACGGGAAGAGGCTGAAACCGCCTTCAAGTCGATGATTGACCGATGGCTGGCCGAACGCGATTTCGTCACGCGCGAAGAATTCGACGCGGTGCGCACCATGGCCCAGAAGGCACGTGAGGAAAACGCGGCTCTGCTGGCACGGATTGAAGCCCTCGAGACCGCTAAGAAGTAAGCCTTCCTGCCAGGCTCTGCGGATTTCAAAAGAATGCGTCCGAGGTCTTGTTAAGACCTCGATCCCTCGAATGGGTCATCTGCACTCTCATGAAGCGTGGGAACAGGTCCTTGGCGTAGTCCACGGATCTACATCTGTGGCACACCCCCATCTCTTGATGGTTTTTCGTAGTCATCCACAACTTATTGCGGTTATCCCCAACAAATTGCTTTACAGAGCGAATCATTGCCCCCACCATGTACATATGGGTAGAGGGGAGACGCCCCCGCCCTCGAGCAGGCACCTAGCGGTTGAGGCGCTGCCATACCTCCCCGCTACATAAAAATGAGGTGGCGGCATGGCACTTTCCGAGCAGTTTTATCAAGAAGATTTGCATCCTATCGACATCGTGGAGCATCTCGCCGAACATCACGACTGGGACTTCGACAGGATCGCTGATGACCAGATCGCGATGGCCGTCGAAGGCCAGTGGCGAACCTATTCCATAACGCTCGCTTGGTCGGGTTATGACGAAACGCTGCGCCTTGTGTGCACCTTTGAGATGGAGCCGCCAGAGCACAAACTGCCCGCGCTGCACGAGATGCTCAACGAGGTGAACGACCAATGCTGGGCCGGGGCCTTCACCTTTTGGAAAGAGCCCAAGCTGATGGTCTATCGTTACGGTCTCGTGACACCGGGCACCCAGGGGGTGAGCCCTGAACAGATCGATACCCTGATCAACGCCGCCGTGCTAAGCGCGGAACGGTTCTATCCAGCCTTCCAACTGGTGGTCTGGGGGGATCGCAGCCCGCAGAGCGCGCTTCAGGTGGCGATTGCCGAAGCCTACGGCCGGGCCTGATCCGGTCACGTGGTGGTGGGGTAAAACCCCCACCCTACAGGTCTAGAAACCCCTCTTTGGCCTCGGCGCTCAATCCCGTTGCAACTTAATCCCCGTCACCCTACCAAATGGTCTGAGTAAATTCAGGGAGGGTTCGATGAGCATGGACCAAATTGCCCGCGATGGGCTGGTGCTTTTGGGATGCGGCAAGATGGGCTCTGCCATGCTGCAGGGCTGGCTGGACCAGGGTCTGTCGCCGGGTGCGGTCTGGGTGATTGATCCTAAGCCATCTGATTGGGTGCAAGGCACTGGGGTGCATATCAATGCCGAGCTGCCTGCCAGTCCCGCCATCGTCCTGATTGCCGTAAAACCCCAGATGATGGGCGATGCCTTGCCCCAGATCACGGCCATGGGGCAAGGGGCCACGCTCTTTCTGTCAGTGGCGGCAGGTACAACGCTGGCCGCGTTTGAAGCGGCGTTTGGCGCAGACACCCCGATCATCCGCTCCATGCCCAATACGCCCGCCGCGGTGGGCAAGGGGATTACGGCGATTGCGGGCAACACAAAGGCCAGCGCCGCGCATCTGGACATGGCCGAGATGCTGCTAAAAGCCGTGGGGCAGGTGGTGCGGCTGGACAGCGAAGACCAGATGGATGCCGTCACAGGTGTCTCGGGCTCTGGTCCCGCGTATGTCTTTCACATGATTGAATGCCTCGCTGCGGCGGGAAAGGCGCAAGGCCTTGCGCCTGATCTCGCTATGCAACTGGCCAAGGCCACAGTCGCCGGGGCCGGGGCACTGGCTGAAACGGCCAAGGAAAGCCCCGCGCAGTTGCGCGTCAACGTAACCAGTCCCAATGGCACCACCCAAGCTGGGCTTGAAGTGCTGATGGATGAAGCCACGGGCCTGCCCCCGCTGATGGATCAAACAGTGGCTGCCGCCACGGATCGTTCAAAGGAACTGCGCAATGGCTGATGAGATTACGTTCGACGACTTTCTCAAAGTCGATATCCGCGTGGGCCGGATTGCCCGCGCGGAACCATTCCCTGAGGCGCGTAAACCCGCCATCAAGCTCTGGGTTGATTTCGGACCTGAGATCGGCGAACGCAAAAGCTCGGCCCAGATCACCTCGCATTATACGCCCGAAACCCTGGTGGGGCGGCAGGTCATGGGCGTTGTCAACTTCCCGCCCCGCCAGATTGGCCCGGTCCGGTCAGAGGTGCTGATCCTTGGTGTTTCTGATCCTGAAGGTGGCATCGTCCTTCTGGCCCCTGATCAGGAGGTGGCGGAAGGCGAACGTATGCACTAACGGAACGTGCCGCTGCTTTCTTCTTGACGCCCGAACGTGAATGGTGTGGGGTCCCTCGACCCAGGAGAAACGCCCATGCATACCCCCGCCATCACTGGTTCTGGCGTTTTTACGCCGGAAGAGATCGTCACAAATGATGAGCTTGTGAAGGCCTTCAACGCCTACGCAGATCGCTACAACGCAGAACATGCCGCCGCGATTGACGCGGGGGAACTGGACGCCAAAGCGCATTCCTCGACCGAATTTATTATCAGTGCGTCGGGCATCGAGCAGCGGCACGTAATGGATAAGACGGGCGTGCTTGATCCTGAAATCATGCACCCCATCCTTCCAGCTCGCAGCGATGATGAGCCGGGGATCATGGCCGACATGGCACTGGATGCCTGCGGCAAGGCGCTGGCGCAGGCCGGGCGCAAAGCGGAGGAGGTTGATCTGGTGATCTGCGCCGCCTCAAACCATGAACGCCCCTATCCTGCCGTTGCGATAGAGATCCAGCAGCTTTTGGGCGCCGGCGGGTTTGCCTTTGACATGAATGTGGCCTGCTCTTCGGCCACTTTCGGCATACAGACGGCGGCTGACATGATCCGCTCGGGCTCTGTCCGTTGCGCAATTGTGGTCAGCCCCGAGATCTGTTCAGGCCATCTTGAGTGGCGCGACCGGGATTGTCATTTCATCTTCGGGGATGTTTGCACGGCGCTGGTTCTGGAACGCGCCGAGGATGCAAAGGGCGATCACTTCATCGTCCATTCTACCCGTTGTGCCACGCAGTTTTCCAACAACATCCGCAACAACAACGGCTATCTGCGTCGGACGCGGGAGGGCCATATGGACGACCGCCGCGATATGCTTTTCGTGCAGGAAGGCCGCAAAGTATTCAAGGAGGTGCTGCCGATGGTAAGCCAGCACATCGCCTCCCACATGGACGATGCAGGGCTATCCGCACAGGATGTAAAGCGGCTTTGGCTGCATCAGGCAAACAAGACAATGAACGATTTTATTGGCAAAAAGGTTATGGGCCGCGTGCCTACGCCCGAGGAGCAGCCGAATATCCTGCAGGATTATG
Source organism: Roseovarius sp. (assembly GCA_963691795.1). Classification (GTDB taxonomy): domain Bacteria; phylum Pseudomonadota; class Alphaproteobacteria; order Rhodobacterales; family Rhodobacteraceae; genus Roseovarius. The sequence goes on along the minus strand of OY829373.1, from coordinate 108,647 downwards.
CGAACACGTCCTCTGCAGGGTCGATCATCGCGTTTTCAAAGTTTTCCGAGGATCTTCAGCCGGGCGAGACCGGGCTGATCTGTTCCTTTGGGGCAGGCTATTCGGTGGGCTCCGTTTTGGTGGAACGCGCCTAGGTCATAGCTGTCTTTTCACAGACTTCAGAGAAGATCACACTCCGACATTAGCCATTAAGCACGACGAAGCGCGTTCGACAGGCAAGGGTACGGCAAGGCGAATGGGTGGCGGCCTGCGGTCTTGATACCGCGCCGAGGGCTTACATTACGCCCGGCGTCTGCGACGCCGCCGTCCGCCTTCGCCCCCAGCCCCATCCCCGCCACCGGTGTTGAAGCTTACCTCCGGCAGGGCTGTAATCTGGCGCAGTTCCGGGAAGGGGTCTGTCTTATGTGGGATGGCATTTGCATTGACGAAATGTTCCTGAAATTTTGGCTCGATCGCGGTTTCAACCTTTGTGATTTCACGTACGACCGTCTCGATCTCCTGCCGCGCTCCCACGTTGCACAACGCCAGGCGCGCGCCTGTACCTGCCGCATTGCCCGCCGATGTCACCCGGTCAAGCGGCACATCGGGGATCATCCCCAGCACCATCGCGTGTAGCGGAGAGATATGCGCCCCGAAGGCCCCCGCCAGAACCACTCGATCCACTTTGTCGACCCCGCGCTCATCCATCAAAAGCCGTGCGCCGGCATAAAGCGCTGATTTGGCAAGCTGGATCGCACGGATATCCCCTTGCGTCACCGTGATACGTGGCCCGCCTTCGGCGCTGGCATCGTGGATCAGGTAGGAATGCGTGCGTCCCTCTGACACAGAACGTTCTGTCCCGGTCTGCGTGGCCGATCCAATCAGCCCGCTCTCATCCATCAGCCCGGCGATCCGCAGCTCTGCCACCGCTTCAATAATGCCAGAGCCGCAGATGCCGGTTATTCCGGTGCCCTCGATATCCTCGGCAAAGCCATCTTCATCTGACCACTTGTCAGATCCGATCACCCGAAAGCGCGGCTCCTTTGTAACAGGATCAATCCGGATCGCCTCAATCGCACCGGGCGCGGCGCGCTGCCCGCTTGAGATTTGTGCACCCTCAAAGGCGGGTCCCGTTGGCGATGAGCAGGCCAGTACTCTTGACCGATCCCCAAGCAGGATCTCCGCGTTGGTGCCCACATCCACGACCAGCGCCAGATCAAGCGATTTGCCGGGTTCTTCCGACAGCGCAACAGCGGCGGCATCGGCCCCGACATGCCCTGCAATGCAGGGCAGAATATAGATCCGCGCACGCGGGTTAAGCGCATCAAGATCCAGATCACAGGCATCAATCGTCATGCTTTCCGACGTGGCCAACGCAAAGGGTGCCTGTCCCAGCTCCACCGGATCAATACCCAGCAAAAGGTGATGCATCACGGGGTTGCAAACGAACACTGTTTCTACGATCTGCTGTGGTTCAATCTCGCCTTCCTTGGCAATCTCAATGGCCAGCGTGTTGATCGCGTCTCGTACCGCGCGGGTCATTTCTTGATCGCCACCGGGGTTCATCATCGCGTACGAGACCCGGCTCATCAGGTCCTCGCCAAAGCGGATCTGCGGGTTCATGATGCCAGAACTGGTCACCACATCGCCGCTGGTCAGGTCGGTCAAATGCGCCGCCACGGTTGTTGAGCCAAGGTCAATCGCCAGCCCGTAAAGCCCACCGTCATACGCGCCCGGCCAGATGTCGATGATCCGCGCAACACGGTCCTGATGCGATTTGTTGACTGCGACCGTGACATGGAACTTGCCCTTGCGCAGAACGGTTTGCAGCTTGTTCAGCAGGCTTAGATCTGCCTGCACGGAAACCTCAAGCCCTTCAGCTTGTAATGCCTGCTCCAGCCGCTCCAGATCGCCCGATGGTTCGTGCATGTCTGGCTCTTCCACCGTCACGGTGTAAAGTTTCGTGGCCGGGTCCATCTCTATGATCCGGGCAGAGGCGGCTTTGCGCACGACCTGTTTGTGCACCTGGCTTTCGGGCGGCACGTCGATCACGATATCGCCCATAACTTGCGCCTGACAACCAAGCCTACGGCCCGGCTTCAGCCCGCGCTTTTCGTCATAACGGGCCTCAACCTTGTTCCATTCCGACAGGGCATCATCAGCTACGGTCACACCATGCTTGGGAAACTCACCGTAGGACGGGGTGATCTGGCACTTGGAACAAATTCCCCGCCCACCACAGACCGAATCCAGATCAACACCCAGTTGACGGGCCGCGGTCAGAACAGGCGTGCCCACCGGAAAACGCCCGCGTTTGCCGGAAGGTGTAAAGACAACAAGGGGATCGGTGGCCATAATGCTACGCTCTCATCAACGATGTTGTCCCGCCAACATAGGGCGCATCGCAGGATGTGAAAGCCAAGTTACGGCAAATTCAGGCTGGCCTACGTCATTTTTGCCCACGCCCGGTTTCAGCCGCGCCGGATATCAGCCCCAAGCGCAGACATGAGCGGCTCAAAGATTGGAAAAGACGTGGCAATCGGGCTGCCGTCATCCAGTGAAACGGGCTTTTGACTGGCCATGCCAAGCACCATGAAGGACATCGCAATACGGTGATCCAGATGGCTTTCACAGGTGGCCCCGCCAGGCACACCGCCTTGACCCATCCCGTGCACGCACCACCAGTCCTCGCCCTCATCCACCGTTACACCACAGGCGCGAAGACCGGTCGCCATGGCGTCAATCCGGTCAGATTCCTTAACCCGCAGCTCCTTGACGCCGGGCATCATCGTCTGGCCCTCGGCACAGGCTGCGACAACCGATAGCACAGGGTATTCATCAATCATCGATGCCGCCCGATCAGCAGGCACCTCGATCCCCTTCAGATTGGGTGAGAAGCGCGCGCGCAGATCGGCCACCGGCTCTCCGCCTTCTTCTCGGGGGTTTTCATAGGTCAGATCGGCCCCCATTTCCTTTAGGGTCGTGAACAGGCCGGACCGCGTGGGGTTCAGTCCAATATTGGGCACCAATACGTCCGAGCCTTCGGTTATGATCGCTGCGCAGACCGGAAACGCAGCCGAGGATGGATCGCGCGGCACCACGATCGTCTGCGGTTTCAACTCGGGCTGGCCTTTGAGGATGATAACCCGACCCTCATTGGTCACATCCGTATGGATCGTTGCGCCAAACCCCGACAGCATCCGTTCTGAATGGTCTCGCGTGGCCTCGCGTTCGATCACCACCGTCTCACCTGGCGTATTCAGCCCCGCCAGCAGCACTGCGGATTTCACCTGCGCAGATGGAACAGGTACATCATAACGTGTTGGGATAGGATCGGCTGCCCCCACTATTGTCATTGGCAGACGCCCGCCTGACCGTCCCTCGGCCCGTGCACCAAAGAGCTTTAGCGGGTCCGTGATCCGTGCCATGGGGCGCTTGTTGAGGCTGGCATCACCGGTGAACGTCGCCGTGATTGGACATGTCGCCATCGCGCCCATGATCAGGCGCACGCCGGTGCCAGAATTGCCGCAGTCGATCACCTGATCCGGCTCGGCAAAGCCACCAACGCCCACACCATGAATGTGCCAGGTGCCATCCTCGTCGCGCGTGACCTCTGCCCCGAAGGCGCGCATCGCCTTGGCGGTGTCAATCACGTCCTCGCCCTCCAGAAGGCCCGTCACCTTGGTTTCTCCCACACTCAAAGCCCCAAGGATCAGCGACCGGTGCGAGATCGACTTGTCGCCTGGCACGTCGGCCTGCCCAGTAAGGGCGCCACAGGCGTGGGAGGTCATCGGGATTGGGGTGCCATGGCCGGACATGTTAGCGCTCTCTTCTTCTAGTCTGGGGGTCTGATAGCGCAGGTCCCGCGCGGCGTCCATCGCGTTTGATATCGCCCCGGCTCAGCGCCATCGTCTTACAGCGCAAGGACCCGCCGGTACCGTGTACCCTGTCAAAGGCGCCCTTCTCCACCCGGTATCCCGCTGCCTACAAGGCCGTATTAATTGAGGCATCGTCGGGAAGTGTGCGTGATAATTTGGTCAGGGCCGATTGGGCAACGGACACCTAAACCGGGTCTTAACCGCTCCCAGAGACCTTGGGGCGGACGCATCCTCTAGAAAACTGCGTTCAAAATCATTTCAAGATTTTACCCCGCACCCCAAAACGCTCAGCGATTGCAATTGCAACCGCCTTCTGGTTTAGCCGGTAGCCATGGCCAAGTTGTACTTTCATTACTCCACCATGAACGCGGGCAAATCGACGCTGCTTTTGCAGGCCTCGCACAACTACCGCGAACGGGGGATGGAGACCTATCTGATGACCTCTGGCGTGGATGACCGCGCTGGGCAGGCACGGATCGCGTCGCGCATCGGGATTGGGCAGGATGCAGATGTTTTTGCCCCCGATGAAGACCTCTTTGCCAAGATCGCCAAGCGGCTAGAGGCTGGTTCGCTATCCTGTGTTTTCGTCGACGAGGCGCAGTTTCTGTCCAAGGATCAGGTCTGGCAATTGGCCCGCGCAGTCGATGATCTGGGCGTGCCTGTGATGTGCTATGGCCTGCGTGTCGATTTTCGGGGTGAATTGTTCCCCGGCTCTGCCGCGCTGCTAGCGCTGGCTGATGAAATGCGCGAAGTGCGCACGGTGTGTTTTTGCGGCAAGAAGGCCACGATGGTGGTGCGTCAGGATGATCAGGGCCGTGTTCTCACCTCTGGTGATCAGGTGCAGATCGGGGGCAATGAAACCTATGTCAGCCTCTGCCGGAAACACTGGCGTGAAGCCGTGGGTGACCGGGTTAAGGATTAAGCCTGCTGCCGCTTAAAGGATTGGGCCGACCGTCGCGATGACATTGTTCCAGATGCGCTTGTAGAAGGGCCACTTGAGGACATCATCCAGCACAACCGGGTAAGAGCTCGCGATATATTCCCCTTGCCGTCCCAAGATGGCTGCCGTGGTGTGTTCATCCTGAAGCATGATGTTGTTTTCATAGTTCAGATCAAAGCTGCGCAGATCCAGATTGGTGGAGCCAAGAACGCTCACTTGGCCATCCATCGTATAGGTCTTGGCATGGAGCAGGCCGCCTTCGTACTCATGGATCTCGCACCCGGCTTCCAAGAGGACGCGGTAGTAGCTGCGGCTTGCGGCTGCCACGATCCAACTGTCGTTTCTGGCCGGGAACACCAGCGTGACCCGGATCCCGCGATGGGCGGCGGCACACAAGGCTTCAAGCAGCGTGGCATCGGGTACGAAATAGGGCGTGGTGATCGTCACCTCCCTGCGTGCGCAGGCCAGCAGCGTTGAGAAAAGCTGCGGTGTCGCGCAACGTCGGATCGTTGGACCATCCCCTATCACAAGTGCGGGAAAGCCATCACCATTGCCGGTCTCTACCTTGGGCATGGCCGTAAAATGCTCGCCCGAGGACACCATCCAGTCATTCATGAACAAAAGCTGGTTCTGCGCCACAACGGGGCCCTCAAAGCGCAACATGATATCCACCCAAGGGGCAAATTCTGGCTTCACGCGAAATTCCGGATCGGCCGAGTTACGGCTGCCGCAATAGGTGATCTTACCGTCGATCACAGTGATCTTACGATGGTTGCGCAGGTCTATCCGGCTGGTCAGCACCGTCCAGACCACGTTGTTCAGCGGGTAGGTCACAGCCAGTTGAACGCCCGCCGCCTTCATCCGCTGCCACAGCGTCGATCCCAGCAGTTTACGAGATCCCAACCCATCTGCCATAGCGCGGCAGGTCACACCACGCGCCACTGCGCGCATCAGCGCTTCGGCCAGTTGGGTGCCTGTGTTGTCATCAAGCCAGATGTAATAAAGCACATGCACATGATCGGTCGCCGCGTCGATATCGGCCACCATGCGCTCTAGCGTTTCGGCCGGGTTACCCATCAGCTCTGCCCGGTTGCCGCCCATTGGATGAAACCCGTTGATCGAGGCAGCATATTGGAATCCTGTCTCATAGGCCTGATCAATCAGCCTCTCGCCATCCGCCTCACCACCGAAGAACGCCCCGCCCAAGGTGCGCACCTGGTCAAAAACCTTGTCATGTCTTCGCCGTGCACTTCGGTCGAAATCCACCTCTCCGAACAGGAAGTAAACGGCGCTACCCAAGTAGGGCACGAGGTTGAGCACCACAAACCATGCCAGCCGTGCAGGGGGGGACAGGTCATCGCGGATCAGGATCCTCATCGTAAAGGTGATGACCAGTAAAGCGTGCCCAATAGCCAACATTACCCACATGCCTGGCACTCCTTGGAAATTTTGAAATCCATCACCACGGGCAGATGATCGGACGCGTGGCGCGCCTTCATTGACTTGTGCACGCGCGATCCCAGTGCTTTGATCCCTCCGCTTAGGACGAAGCGGTCCAGTGCGGCCACCTGCCGGCTGGCGTGAAAGCTTAGGCCGGGGGTGATCACCTCGTTCTGTCCGGCAGGCAGATGCGCGCCCCAATGGTTGAAATCACCCGCGATGATTGCGGCTTTGCCAGATTGGTTTGCAAAGGCACAAAGCGTCTGCATTTGCTTCTTGCGGATGCCCGAGGTCAGTGCGAGATGTGTGCCGATCACGATCAGGCCAAGCGTATCGAAATGTGCTGCGATGGCCCCGCGAGGTTCCCGCGCAGGCAGCTCGATCCGTTCAATCCTCGGCGCAGCAATGTCACTTGGGCGATAGAGCAGCGCATTGCCATGCCAGCCATGGCTTTGTCCCCCGGTCTCTGGCCGGGCCAGTTCAAACCCCTGTTCGGATTTGAGCCGCTCTAGCGGCAGGACACCGGGCCGCCCGCCAAGGCGTTTGTCGGCCTCCTGCAACACGACAATGTCGGCCTCGACCTCTCCGATAACATCGACGATCCGGTTCGGATCGCGACGCCAGTCCAGTCCGACAGCCTTACGGATATTATAGCTGGCAATCCTCATACCCCCCAACATGGCAGGCGTTTTCGCTTGTGGGAAGCTTGACGTTTTACGGGACATCCCGTGTTGACGCGCCAAAGGGCTTCGCATACGCATGCTCGCAGACGTAAGCACAGGCACGCGGGTATGATGTAGTGGTAGCCTGCCAGCTTCCCAAGCTGGACGTGCGGGTTCGATTCCCGCTACCCGCTCCACTTTTTCCCGAAGCTTTGGACGATGTTGGAAGGTGGCGTTAGGATGCGCATCACAGTGGCCATAGACGGGCCCGCCGCGGCGGGAAAAGGCACGATCGCCAAGGCGGTTGCGGCGCATTTCGGTTTTGAGCATCTGGATACGGGTCTGCTTTACCGCGCGACCGGGTTGCGGGTTCTGAATGGTCAGGACGCGCTTGAGGCCGCGACGGGTTTGATGCCAGAAGATCTGCAGGCAGATGGTTTGCGCACGCCAGAGGTGGCGCAAGCGGCCAGTCGGGTTGCGGCAGATCCAGACGTGCGCGCCGCCCTTGTAGAGTTTCAGCGCAGTTTTGCCCGGCGCGAAGGCGGGGCTGTTCTGGATGGGCGTGACATCGGCACAGTGATCTGTCCCGAGGCCGAGGTAAAGCTGTTCGTCACCGCCAGTGACGATATCCGGGCCCGCCGCCGATATGATGAGCTAAAATCCAAGGGCCATGACGTGACATTTGAAGAGGTTCTGTCCGATTTGCGCACCCGTGACGCTCGCGACAGTGCACGCGATGCGGCACCGCTCAAACTGGCACAAGGCGGGATTGAGCTGGATACAAGCGAAATGGATATCGGCACCGCGGTTGATCGCGCCATCGAGGTGGTGATGCAAGTGCTGACCTAGGTTTGGCGGACGCAAACCCCGTAATTTGAGCGAGATTCGCATCCGCCGCCCTTCTGGACCTCAAAACTTTCAACGCAGACAAAACTGCGCCGATCTGCCTAGTGGACCACCTTGAAAACAGGCCGTGTGCAATTTGGTCTTTCCCCGGCACCCACCGAAAAACGCGCGGCAAATTGCAAGCCTGCGCGTATTAGGTATGGATCCATCGTGCCGTCTGTGAGGCGCTCAATCATCATCCGAGCCGCACTGGTATGGTCGCGTCTCATATGGTGAAGCACGCTCAGGATCTGCATTTCATGCATGGTCATGACTTGTCGGGTTTCAATGTTGAGCGGGTCGTGAAAAAATATCGCGTCATTTTTGACTGTTGCAACTGTTCTGACCACGTCAAACAGGGCATGCGCAATGGCAAGGCCCACTGATTGCCCCCACCGTTCGGCAGCGGTGACATAGGCCACATGCCAGTTATGTGTTTCAGGCGCGAACCAGTCAGTCAGGAAGTGCCGCAGAAGCGGTAATAGATCGCGCTCAAAATCATCGAGGTTGCTCTGGTCAACACGCAGGACGGGTTGCGCGCCAAACCTGTCAAATCCAACATCTACATTCATGCCCGCTGCCTTCCTTTTGTGTTGCAGTGATCGGCCAGACGCACCACGTTTTCTGGAAGATGACCTGATAGGTCCTCTGGTTTGGGCAGGGGCGCAGAGGCTCGTGCCGGAAACCGTGTCTCGGCCTCCATGGCAGTACGAAGTTTTGGATTGAGGGCACACCCGAACTGGCTGGCGAGCCTATCCATGGCCAGTAGGTTGTTGAAAATCTGGCTCATTTCCGTGTCACTTTTCTTGGGATTTGGGGGGTGTAAAGGGGTGTTGGTGTATGCTTCTGGGTGGGCAATGTCCGGGACAAACGTTTGAGCTGGGTATGCACCGGTTCATCCGGATTGCCTTGGCAGATCAGCATTACGGCGACATGAGCTTTACTCGTGCTGCCACGGCGCGTTGCAGCGAGGGCTTCCATCACGTGACGTTCACTGTCGGTTGCGATTTTATTGCAGCATGGACAGTTTGGATTGCTGAAATTGAATGGCGACTTTCTGATCTGTCGGATAGATCCGAAAAGATCAGTGATAGCCATGGCAAGGTCAGATCGGATTTCGGGGCTGAAGCGGTTCACGGCATCCTGGACATCGTCACCCAGAAGTTTGCTACACGGTTTGCCCATGAAAAGAAGAAAAGTCCTTAAAAGGTGCAGGACGTCTCTCTCCGTTTGATCAAGACCAATATCATCGACTAAGCATTCACCCTTTGTTGGACGATTCTTGCCGCAGTCGTTGGTGTTGCTACCACTCACGGCTTGGGCCTCAAACCTGAGTTCACGATTGATTTGGATAGGAGGATCAATCTCCTCATGACGCAATCCCCCGCGCAAAATGCCAATTTAGGGTGGTTCTCTGAACACCGGGCGGGACGGGATGTCGTCTAACTGGGCATGCGATTTCTGACAAAAAAAGTAGGAAAAGGCAAGCGGCAATTTGCTGGTATAAAAAAACAGGCCTTTTGAGGCCTGTTTCGTTCCGCGTGTAAGCCTGACTTGATGACAGGCTTTACCTCGAGTTTCGTCAAGCTGCTTCGCGAATTGACGCAAAAAGCAGCATGGATTGCTCATCTTCCATATCGCTATCCGACCACACCGTCCTAAGGAGACGCTGTACATTATCCATCCGCTTTGGTCCGACTCTCATAATGTGCTTGGCGAAATAAGGGCGACGTTTGCGTACTGTTTTAAATGTCATTTGGCCTGTCATAATCTGTTCCTTACGTAACTCCGGAAGCGTTCTCCGGCGGCGTTATTGTTTCAATACTTGTTTCCGATTTTGCACCGGACTGTTTCCGGTTTAGGGGGCAAAATGTGATGCAGTAGGGCCAAACTATGACAATTTTTTGCAACCTGAAGCTGCGCCGTGCGGCTATCGCTTACTTGCAGGCTTTGAATGGAAGTAACCGGCGCTTTAAGGGTTTTAGTGAAGGCGTTTGTCTGATGGGTTATGCTGACAATGGACAGAAGCTGTCCGCATAGGGCATCGGTTATGTCCTTGTGTTGCCGGTGGCGGCACTGTGGGAATGGGTCCAATACTGGCGGGCATTGGCGACTGAGATGGCGATATAGATCATCTGCTCGGTCCGTGTGTTTAATTCACCAGATCCCATCACATTGTCCGTAGCACTCTCGTGACCGTTAGCGGCGCTACTTCATGGTCCGGTGCACGCTAGAAATTGGCACTAAAGGTGCTGCCATGGGTGGCGTGAAAGTCATCGATCAGAGCACGCGCTTTGGGGGTACTTCGCGATCAGCGATCGCGAAACACTCGCCCTCAGGTTTCTCCCATGGGCAGGGCACAGTCCTGCAGCACGTCAAGTGGCACGATCTCTAGGGCACGGGCATGGGTGGCTTCCAGCCGAATCTTGGGGGCGCAACCTTCATCATGGGCCTGCAGGAAACGGTTGGCGCACAAGCACCACTGGTCGCCAGGCTCTAGCCCCTCAAAGCCATATTCAGGGCGCGGAGTGCTGAGGTCATTGCCGACATATTTGGAGAAGGCAAGGAATTCCGCCGTGAGCAGCGCGCAGACCGTATGGCTGCCCTGATCGGCGTCGCAGGTATTGCAGTGCCCGTCGCGGAAAAAGCCGGTCAGCGGGTCATGCGAACACGCCTCAAGCGGGCCGCCTAGGACGTTGGTTGAGGGATCCATACGTGTCATATCGGGTGCCTTCCATTTCCTCCAAACCTAGTCCTCGTGTAGCACGGTTTCAAACCCTTCGAATTTCGGTGGGCCCACTATAGTATCCTTGGTCGATGACTGCCCCGCATTCTTGTGAGCATCCCGGAAGTGCTGTGATTTGGTCCAGTTCTCAAAGGCGGTCTTGTCGTCCCAGATTACATGGCTGGAGTAGAGCCGCGCGCCGTCGCTTTCAGGACCTTTGAGCAAGCGGAATTCAACAAAGCCTGGCACCTGCTTAAGGCGGCTTTCGCGGTTGCGCCACATGTCCTCAAATTCCGTCTCTGATCCAAGCCGGACCTGAAAACGGTTCATCGCGATATAGCTCATCTCTACCCTCTCGTCGGTGTTGAGGGCCATCTAACTACAGGTAAGAGGATGGGACAAGTTTGCCGTCAGCGGAACTTGTCGATGAGCTTTTGCAGCGGGGAAAGGGATGTCTCGTCCGGGGCCTGCTCGTCAGCCTTCACAGGTGGCTTCACCCCTGCCTTGGCGGTCTTGGAAGATCTCGACGGCGCGGTGCGCAGGCTCACGGCATTGAGAAAGCGGTCATTGCGCCCACCCGCCAGCTCTGCCGCCCCGTCAGAGACACCGCGCAATACATCCTCTAGCCAGGTCTGGTCCGACTTGGCAAAATCGCCCAGCACATAGCCATGCACCCGGTCCTTATGGCCGGGATGCCCAATGCCTAGCCGCACCCGGTCGTAGCTCTCCCCGATATGCTGATGAATCGAGCGCAACCCGTTATGTCCCGCATGACCGCCACCCGATTTCACCCGAACCTTGCCGGGGGCGAGATCAAGCTCGTCGTGGAACACGGTAATGTCCTCGGGTCCCAGCTTGTAGAAGCGCATCGCTTCGCCCACTGCCTGTCCAGAGAGGTTCATGTAGGTTTCCGGCTTGATCAGCAGGACCTTCTGTGCGCCGAAGCGGCCTTCCGAGATCGAGGATTGGAACTTGCCCCGCCATGGTCCGAAACCGTGGTCAGAGGCGATGCGATCCAGCGCCATGAACCCGATATTGTGCCGGTTCGCCGCATATTTCGCGCCCGGATTTCCAAGGCCGACAAAAACACGCATTGCAAAGCTCTCCGCTGATCTGTGCCGCGGGTGTAGGCCCGCACCGCCTTTGGGTCAACTCTTCCGGTCCCTCAAACGAAAAAGGCGCAAGGACCAAGCCTTGCGCCTTTCATCCAGCCGAAATTGGGTCTGGACTTATTCTTCAGCCGCCGCTTCGTCGGCTGCCGTCGGGACATCACCGGCATCCACGGCGTCTTCGTCGCCATCGTCCTCAGACTTCAGGGCCGAAGGTGCGGACACGTTGCAGATCACGAAATCACGGTCGATCGTGGGCTTAGCGCCTGACGGTAACGTGACATTGCTAATGGTGATCGTATCGTTGATGTCGAGACCTGTCAGATCCACTTCGATCTTCTCAGGGATATCGCCGGCAGTCACGATCAGTTCCACTTCGTTGCGCACAACGGTCAAAACGCCACCCTTGCGCAGACCCGGCGCTTCGTCTTCGTTGATGAACTCGACCGGGATGAAGAGGTTGATCTTCGTGGTCCGGCGCAGGCGCATCAGGTCCAGATGCGTCGGCAGATCCTTGACAACGTCACGCTGCACGTCACGGCAGATGACGCGGACATCGTCATGACCGTCAACCTTCAGGTTAAACAGCGTCGACTTGAACCGCCCAGCTTTTAGCATCGTAAGCAGTTTGTTGAACGGAATGTTGATTGGCAACGGATCAACGTCACCACCAAAAACGATCCCCGGAACCATGCCTTCGCGGCGTGCTGCACGAGCGGCGCCCTTGCCTGTCCCCGCACGTTCCTGGGCGTGAAGATCAGGAATTTCTCCAGCCATGTGTATTCTCCAAGTTAGGGCAGGGTGCCTCCAAGGCTGTCACCCCGCGTGAAACCGCGCGTATAGACCGGAAATGCATGATTGAAAAGGCTCAAAATCGCGCCGCCGCAGCGCCCCTGTCGGGCTCCGGATTATGAGTATTTTCCAAAGATGAAGCAGAACACGTCCGGTATTCATCTTTTCCCAAATACTCCCGCAGGAGGCGTCCCCAAGTCAGGGCCAATGCAGCGGTTGCATTTTACTCCCAGCGGCCCGAAAAGCCCTCTGGCACCAAAAGCACGTCACGATCCAGCGTTGCTACATCTGTACGCCCGCAGAATGCCATGGAGATATCAAGCTCTTTGTGAATGATCTCAAGTGCTTTGGTCACACCTGCCTCACCCATCGCACCCAGCCCATAGATGAAAGAGCGCCCGACATACGTGCCTTTCGCGCCCATCGCGAGAGCTTTCAGCACGTCCTGGCCTGACCTGATCCCGCTGTCGAGATGTACCTCGATCTTATCGCCCACCGCGTCCATGATCGCTGGAAGCGCGCGGATGGAGGACAGTGCGCCATCCAGCTGACGCCCCCCATGGTTGGAGACGATAATCGCATCTGCGCCCACATTCAGCGCCTCCTTGGCGTCGCGCGGGTCAATGATTCCCTTAATGATTAGTGGCCCGTCCCACATCTTGCGAAACTCCCGAATGCGGTTCCAGTCCAGCGCCTCGTCAAACGCCTCGGCCGTCCATGAGGTGAGCGAGGATGGATCGGTCACGCCCTTGGCATGGCCCACGATATTGCCGAAAAATCGTCGTTTGGTGCCCAGCATGCCAAGGCCCCAATGCACCTTGGTCATCATGTTGGCGAGGTTGCGAAGCGTGGGCTTGGGCGGCGCGCTCAGCCCGTTCTTGAGGTCCTTATGACGCTGGCCAAGCACCTGAAGATCCACGGTGATCATCGCGGCAGAGCAATTGGCCGCCCTGGCCCGGTCAAAAAGCCGTTGCATGAAGTCATCGTCATTAAGGGTGTAGACCTGGAACCAGAAGGGTTTGGTTGTGTGTCCGGCCACATCCTCGATCGAACAGATTGACATGGTCGACAGCGTGTAGGGCACGCCGAATGCCTCGGCTGCGCGGGCCGCCTTGATCTCTCCATCGGCGCTTTGCATGCCGGTCAGACCAACAGGGGCAAGGCCCACAGGCATCGCCACGTCCTGCCCGATCATCTGGCTGGCGGTGGTGCGGCCCGACATGTCGACCGCAACCCGTTGCTTGAGGCGGATCTGGCTGAAATCGGTGGTGTTTTCACGAAAGGTCTGCTCGGTCCAGCTGCCGGTTTCGGCATAGTCATAGAACATCTTGGGCGTGCGCCGGGCATAAATGCGTTTGAGGTCGTCGATATTCGTGATTACCGGCATGGCGTTCCCATCCTGTCAGGCCTTGGCGTTCGGTAGCCCAGCGGCGCTGTTTTGTCCATGCGACCGTTCGAGTAGTGCGCCTTGGTATTGAGCTTCGACATTTACTTTTAACATACGAGTTTGACATCGCATTCTATTGGCGCGTAACCAAACCAAAAGGCATTTCCATAACCGATCTTTGCTGCCGACGATCACTGGTGCTGAGCGGTGTGGCCATGACCGAAATCGATCCAATCCAAGGAGCGCCTGCGCCAAATGCGTCAGGGTCGCGTAAGCGCGTCTCAGGTTTCAAAAAACTGCAATGGCGAACATCATGGATGCTGCCCGCGACGAGCGCGAAGGCCGGATCAGGTTCAGGCGCTATGCGCCCCGTCAGCCAGGCCTTTCACGAAGTCGAGGACCTGTGCAGGGCTTTCGCCCTCACCCATCTTCGCGACGATCGCGGATCCCACAACTGCGCCGTCTGCCACGCTGGCGATGTCGCGGCTGGCCTCCGGCGTGCGGATGCCGAAACCCACGATGACTGGCAGATCGGTGGCGGCCTTGATCCGGGCCACTTCGGGCGCCACATCGGTGGCCTGTGCGGCCGCGGCCCCCGTGATCCCGGTGATTGAGACGTAATAGACGAAGCCCGACGTGTTGGTCAGAACCGCAGGCAGCCGTTTGTCATCCGTGGTGGGTGTGGCCAGCCGGATAAAGTTCAGCCCTGCCTTCTGGGCGGGCACGCATAGTTCATCATCTTCTTCTGGGGGCAGGTCGACGACAATCATTCCGTCAATACCTGCGGCTTTTGCGTCGGTCAGGAATGTCTCAACCCCGTGATTGAAGATCGGGTTGTAATAGCCCATCAGAACGATTGGCGTCGTATCATCGCCCTTGCGAAACTCAGCTGCCATCTGGAGGGTGCGTTTCAGCGTCATCCCCGCTTCAAGCGCACGTTGTCCTGCTAGCTGGATCGTTGGGCCATCGGCCATTGGGTCGGTGAAGGGCAGGCCCAGTTCGATGATGTCCACACCCGCCTCTGGCAGGCCTTTGACCAGCTCCAGAGAGGTGTCGTAATCTGGATCGCCCGCCATCACATAGGTCACGAAGGCCTTTTTACCTTCGGCTCTCAGCTCTGCGAATTTGGCGTCGATACGGCTCATGCGGTGTTCTCCGATTGGCAGGTCCAGCGTTATCGGATCAGGGTCTGACGGAAAGCTTGGCGGAAATCAATGCCGGGTGGTGGTTTCTTTGATCGTGAAGCAACGATATTTGCCAATCCCGTGGGCCGCTTGGTCTGAGACGGGTTTTGATGCTAGGTTCGTTGAATACTTCAAGGAGTATAGCATGAAACAGTTTTTCGCTTTGGCGATCACAGGGCTGCTGATCGGGACACCCGCCCATGCGCAGTACACGGTTAAGGGCAGCGTCGAATGTCCTGATATCCTCAAAGAGGACAAGCACGATCAGTACCGGGAATACAACAAGTGGTGGCTGTTGGGCTACTTCACGGCGCGCAACTATTCGGATCAGCTGAACATCGGCCACAACATCGAGGATGACAGCATTTATGAGATGGCTTTGACCTTCTGCCGAAACAATGCCGGTGGTGATTGGGACGACGCAGCGATCTATGTCTACGACCTGCTAGACTGACCCCACACTCAGTCGCTCGAATTTTTCAGAAGAATGCGCTCTGCGCGAGATAAAGCATTAACTAAAAATGAGAAAAAGCCCAATGTACATTTTGGGTTTTGTGCATCTCCAACCTACCCCAAAATGTACAAACTAGGATTTTTCGTATCTGAACTGGCAATGAAAAAGGCCGCTCCGAAGAGCGGCCTTCCACACGCGTAGAACGCGAGAGTTCTTAATCTTCTTCCAGTGCCTCAACAGCCTTTTCAAGGGCGGCCTTCTTGACCTCTTTATCCTTGATCTGCGCTTGCTCGAAGATGTGGTCGATGACTTTTTCCTCAAAAACCGGTGCGCGCAGCTGCTGCTGCATCTGTGGGTTTTTTTGCACGAACTCGAAGAATTCGCGCTCCTGCCCTGGATAGGCGCGGGCCTGTTCCATAACGGCCTGCGACATCTCTGCATCGGTCACCTGAACATCGGCACGCTGACCAACCTCGGCCAGCAAAAGCCCAAGACGCACCCGGCGCTCGGCCAGCTTGTTGTGCTCGTCGGTTGGTTCCACCTCTGCCGGTGCCTCTTCGCCCTCTGTCGCATTCTCGTCTTCGGAACGCAGCTGATGAGCGATCTGCTTGGCTTCCATTTCCACCATGCTCGGTGGCAGCTCGAAGCTCACCTTGCCGTCGAGGGTATCCAAAAGCTTACGCTTCATCACCGCGCGCGCCGCACCGGCATATTCCTGTTCCAGACGCTCAGAGATCTGCGTCTTCAGCGCCTCTAGGTCCTCAGCACCGAATTTCTGGGCCAGCTCGTCATTGATCTCTGCCGGGGCAGGGGCTTTTACTGCTTTGATAGTGCATGTAAATTCCGCTGCCTTGCCAGCCAGGTGCTCAGCTTGATAATCATCGGGGAAGTTGACGGAAACGACTTTCTCTTCCTCAACTTTCACGCCGACAAGCTGTTCTTCAAAACCTGGGATGAAACTGTTGGAGCCCAGCACCAGCGGATAATCCTCGGCGCTGCCACCCTCAAACGCTTCGCCGTCCACGCGACCCGCGAAGTCGATCACAACTTGGTCGCCATCCTTCGCTTTGGTGCCTTTCTTGCGGTCTTTGAAGTCCTGCGCACTTTCAGCAAGGTTGCCGAGCGCTTCGTCAACAGCTTTATCCTCTGCCTTCACGACCATGCGTTCCAGCGTGATGTCCGCAAATTCCACCTCTGGGATTTCGGGCAGTGCTTCATAGGTCATCTCGACCTCGATATCGTCGCCTTCTTTCCAATCCTCGTTGGTCATCTTCATGGCTGGATCGGCGGCAGGTCGGTCACCGGTGGAGTTGAAATGCGAAGACATCGCACCGTCCACTGATTCCTGCATTGCTTCGCCCAGAACTTGACTGCCAAATTGTTTTTTCAGCAGGGGAAGCGGCACCTTGCCCTTGCGGAAGCCCTTAAGCTCTACATTGGGCTGCGCTTCCTTGAGCTTTTCCATGACCTTATCGTCAAGCTCCTGTGCGGTCACAACGATCGTGTAGCCGCGTTTCAAACCTTCATTCAGAGTCTCGGTGACCTGCATGTCGTCCTCATCCATTGCATTAGGGCCGCGGGGGCGCCCGCAGCGGTCAAAATCATGGGGTCTTCTAGGGGGCGACCACAAGGCGCGCAAGTCAAATCGGTTCCCAAAGCCACAGTGCAGAATTCTTGGTCTGTGATGCTTGAAAATATGGGAAAAAACAGGGAAACATTTGGGAAATTGAAGTAAGGTTTACCCTTTTGCAGCATAAGTCGTCCGGCAAAGAGGCGACGGAATGTTGAGGTATGGCAAATTATTCTGTCTGGATACTGGAGGAATCCAATGTATCAGTTACGGGTGGTCAAACGCTTGATGGCATTACCTATGCCGATGGTACGCGGGTAGAAGCCGAGTACAGGATTGAGGTCACTGATCCTTCTGGTAACGTCTATGAAGTCATCGGTTTCAATGTGCAAAACTCCAGTCCCGCCTATGGCACGGTGGAAGGGCTGGTCTTTGTTGGGCAGTCTCAGGCATGGCCACCGATTGGTGTCCCGCTGGAGGTTACGCTGTCCGCCGAAGGGCCAGGTAGTTCTGGTCAACCAAGTATCCCGGCCGAGGATTTGGTTGTGCCCTGTTTCACCCCGGGTGTCGGAATCGAAACCGCCGCAGGATTTGTCCCGGTGGAGACGTTAGAACTTGGTGATATGGTTCGGACGCTGGACCACGGGTTGCAACCAATACGCTAGATCGGGCAGGTCCGGCTGAATGCGGCGCAACTTGTCAAAGACCCATCCCTGCGACCTATCCTTGTCCGCGCTGATGCTTTTGGCCTCGGGCACCCCCCATCAGGATATACTTTTATCGCCGCAACATCGCGTGCTTCTTGGCGGATGGCGGATGGAGCTTGTGATGGGCTCGGATGAAGGGCTCGCCGCGATTGTATATCTTGTAATGATCACGGTATTTTAAGCGCCACCGACCGGGACGAGGTCACCTATATTCACCTTATGTTTGATCGCCACGAGGTGGTTTGCGCTGATGGCCTTTGGGCCGAAAGCTTCCGGCCCGGACCAATGACTCTGAGCACCTTGCAAGACGATGTGCAAAAGGAACTGTTGAAGCTCTTTCCCGAGCTTGGTCAGGGTCAGGCCCCCGCCATGCCTGCTGCGCGGCCTATGCTCAAGAAATGGGAAGTGGCGTTGCTGGCAGCACCGCCCTGTACCCCTGTCCAAGCGAATGCGAACCCGGCACAGCCGTATCTAGTGCGTTCGTAGACCAGGCTGGCATCCTCTTTCAGGATCTAGCCGCTCTTTAAGCAGTCCATTTGTCCGCTTAACAAAAACTGTGAACCGGTAACGGATAACAACGCTATAACAAAACCTGATAGAGCGCGTTCCAACGATATCTATTTTACAATTTTGTCTTCTACTTAGTCTGCAAAGACATAGGCTAGGCTTACAGTTTATCACGGGTTCAGTTGGGTAATTGCCCGGGTAGGCCCATCGTTGGCCAGATTTCACGCAACTAGGCCACGCCTGTCAGTTCAAACCGGTCTGCGTGTAGCGTTTCACTATCTGCACAGCCTGCTCTACCGGGAGAACAGGTGGCAGCAGCGTTAGCACCTCGCCGTCCGGGTCCAGCAGATAAATATGCGCGCCGTGGGCATAGATTGGGCCATATTCGGGGTCAACGAAAAGCTGTTCAAACGTCACCTGAAAGGCGGAATAGGCGACTTGCAACTCCTCTGGTTCGCCTGTCA
Source organism: Roseovarius sp. (assembly GCA_963691795.1). Classification (GTDB taxonomy): domain Bacteria; phylum Pseudomonadota; class Alphaproteobacteria; order Rhodobacterales; family Rhodobacteraceae; genus Roseovarius. Next base: position 89,964 of record OY829373.1, on the reverse strand, counting down.
GACCGACGAATGCAGGGGAGATTTTCGCCAAGGCAGGACCCATTGTATCCATCGTATCCAGCGTGGGGTCGATAGTCAGTAACAGGGGGCTGACCTCCACACCCTCCTGCGAAAGCAAATCCACTGCATCCGCCATAAGAGGCAGAGCAGCACTGCAAATGCCCGGGCAACTGGCATAGCCAAAGAAGAGAAGCTGATGCTGTCCCTCGGGGTCGATCTGGCTGCGGGGGGTGCCGGTGTGATCGGTCAAGCTGAACGGGCCGCCCACATCCCATGGCAGGGGTGTGACCCGCCCTGAAAGATCCAGCGGTGCTGTAGATTTCGCAGCCGGGATATTGTGGTCTTCGTCGCCATGCGCGAAGGCAGAAGATCCTGAACATACCAAAACGGCTGCCGTCAGCGCTGCCCTTAGATGCATCAGAACCAATCCGCAATAAAGGCTTCGTCCACCTCAAGACCCAATCCCAGGTAGCCGTCTTCAGCAATATGCGCATTCACACGGGGATCGCGCCGAAACCAGGGTCCTTCACCACTGGCGTCGGGGTTATTTTTGGCCCAGACCTTGGTCCACTGGTTGGCCTTGATCCATTCTTCATCTCCAACCGTGCGGATTTTCTGCACCAGGTAGATATTCATGGCGTTCAGTTCCGGGTCGTTCATCATCAACCCGTCCACCTCAACATCCTGTTCGCAAAATGGCAAAAGCTCGACCGAGGCTCCAGTGAAGGCAGGCTGAGAGTTTTTGTTAGGATAGACCAAAACCCCATCTGCCGCGCGCAGAAGCCCAAGCTGGCGACGCCCGTCGCCGCAATTGTCCGGGCAATCACCGCTTAGCTCACAAAGTATATCAATCACCCGCGCCTCGAACCGCGCAGGTTGTTCGGCATAAAGGTTCCAAGACCGTGCCTCGGACCCTTCTGAAAAATCCTGCGCAGCTGTTGGTGAGGCAAGCGCTATCAGGAGTGCAATCAGCTTTTTCATATCTGGGGTCCTCATTCCTGCTTTGGTTCGGGAATGGCAAAACCGGGAGTTACGCCCCAGTCGTCATGATTTTCATTCACGATGCCGAGGTCCGCCACCACGTCTTCAACCACCAGATAGTTCAGACCATCCCGGCGATACAGCATCCCGTCTGCCGTAATCTCATGGCTGGCGAGCCTCAGTTGCGTGTCCCCACTGGCAGATTGGTCATCGCTTGCGATCTTGAGGACCATGTAGACTTGGCCATCTTCCCCAAGCAATCCGACCGGAATACCCCCGGCTGAACACCACAACGCGCAAGTATGATGCGCGCTGCCTGTCACAGCATCAGGAGGTCCCATGACGCCGGAATAGTAACACCAGGTGTCGATGATCTCTCCCTTGATCTGGACACGCTCGCCTTCAGAGGCCTGCGCCGTAGCCGCCATCGCGACCAGAGCGGAAGCAAGAACAGCCTTTTTCATATGTGCTTTCTCCACTTACAGCTTATTTCGACTATTCCACGCGATAAGAGTTTCACCAAGTGAAATGCGCTCAAGATTTCGTGACACGCAGGCCAACAAAGTCAGACCCCAGGCCAGTCGCAAGGTGCGCTGCGTGTAAGGGCCTAAACATCATTGAACGAACCTAGTCTCGTAGCGATGTCGAACGAACCAAATTTTGTTATGGGGAACGTACGTGGCCACCAACTGCCAACTTGCGCACAATCTCACGCTCTGGCATCAACACGCCTTCGTTTGGTTGCTTTTTCGTAGCTATCTCTGGTTTTGCCTTTTCGGCCCGCTCAGTGGCTCAAATTCCCGAGGGCAAAGATACGTTGGTGTTTGGTAGAATTTTACACTTTCAGCAGATACTCATCTTAAATATCTTCAGCGTACCAAGTGCTTGGACCAAACAGCAGCTAAAAGTTTTTTAATGAAGGCTTCGTATCTCTTCGTTGGCGCTGCGGAGACGTTCTGACAACGACCGCGCAAGGTTTGCCATTATGGTCGGGATGAGTGTGGCGCTTCCACTGGCCGCTTCCTGCAGTCTGTCAACGGAAAAGCCATAACAGATGACGGTTTCATCGGCGATCACATCAGCGGAACGGGTACCGCCATCAATCAGCGCCATCTCCCCAATCGGTAGGCCCGGTCCAACGCTTGCGACTCGCTTTTGGCGACCGTCTGGCAAAGAGATTTGGACGCTTACCGATCCTCTTGCAATAACGTAAAAAAGAACGGCTTTGCCGTCCTCGCGGATAACGGTTTCCCCGGGCTCAAATGAAAAAACCTGAGCCTCGCGTTCGAGGATTTCATAATCAGAATTCGGCAAGTCAGCGAAAATTTGCATTTCCCGAAATGCAAAGCGCGTCTGGTCTTCCAGTTCAGGCCGTTCGGCTAGCAGTTCATTTTCAAATGTTTCCAGAGCATCGTCACGGTCATCAAAAAACGAGATTTTATCGTTTTTCTCGATATCCGAAAAACTCGACATCAGGGTTTTACTCATGTCGGGAAGAAACACTAGTGCCACCTTGCAGTCATCTAACGTTAGGGTTTCAAGCGTTTCTTTGAAAATTGTAACCCCAAAGGCTTCAACTACATGAGTGCGACTGAAATCGAGTATAAGCCAATCCGCCTCTTCCGCGAGGGTGAGCCTCCCCCACTGAGTTGGTCCGCCCCTATAGTTAGGAAACGGAGGATCAAATATGGGAATCAAGCGACACAAGCCGGAAGAGATTGTCACGAAGTTACGGCAAGTTGAGGTGCTTTGCGGCCAAGGGATGCCGCGGATTGATGCGATCAGGCAGGTGCACATAACCGAGCAGACATTCTATCGCTGGCGTAAGCAGTATGGCGGCATGGGAACCGACCAACTGAAAGAACTGAAGCGCCTGCAGCAGGAGAATGATCGGCTGCGTCGTGCCGTATCTGACCTGACACTGGATAAGCTGATCCTGTCGGAGGCAGCACGGGGAAACTACTGAGCCCTTCACGTCGCCGTGCCTGCGTTGACCATGTGCGAAGCCAGTTCCACGTCTCGGAGCGTCGAGCTTGTCGTGTCTTGGGGCAGCATCGGTCCACGCAGAGGCGGTTGCCAATTGGGCGTGCCGACGAGGATCGTCTGGTGGCGGACATGATTGAGTTGGCCCGCCAGTATGGTCGCTATGGGTATCGCCGGATCGCAGCTCTGCTGAGAGGTGCAGGCTGGCAGATCAACGACAAGCGGGTCGAGCGTCTGTGGCGGCGCGAGGGGCTCAAAGTGCCCATGAAACAGCCCAAGAAAGGACGGCTCTGGCTGAATGACGGCTCATGTGTTCGATTGCGTCCAGAGTATCGCAACCACGTTTGGTCATACGACTTCGTGCATCACCGAACTGATGATGGAAAGGCGTTCAGGACTCTGAACATCCTGGATGAGCATAGCCGGGAATGTTTGGCGATCAGGGTTAAACGAAAGCTGAACGCAACCGAAGTGATCGACGCGTTGACGGACCTGTTCATCCTGCGCGGTGTTCCTGCCTACATCAGGTCAGACAACGGGCCGGAGTTCATTGCGCAGGCCGTCCGAGACTGGATTGCCGCCGTCGGCGCCAAGACCGCCTACATCGCACCAGGCAGCCCTTGGGAGAACGGTTATTGCGAAAGCTTCAACGCCCGCTTCCGGGATGAGTTGCTCAATGGCGAAGTCTTCTACTCACTACGTGAAGCCCAAATCCTGATCGAAGAATGGAGGAAGCATTACAACACAAAACGACCGCATAGTGCTTTGGGCTACCGCCCACCGGCTCCCGAAACCATCGTCCCGATGGAAACTAGGCCGAGAATGCACTAACATTCAAACTGGACCACTCAGGTGGGGCTGATCAGGTCCAGCCCCGTATTTTTTTCTGACTTGATTTACTTTGGTGCATACAATGGTTGCGTCTACTGTCTTGACGCCGAATCCGGAGAAGTGGTTTGGTCGTCACTTGTATCAGATTGCGTAGGTTCATCGCCGCATCTAGTTCCATCGAAGAACCTTTTGATAATCGGTACAGAGTATTCACGGGCAGCCAACAAAGGCGGCATGGCTGCGCTAGATTTGGAGACCGGGTGCAAACTCTGGGAACATCCTCTTAGGTTCGAACAGCACGGTTCGGCGGAATACTGGGAAGAAGGCGAGTTGGTGGTTTTTGGAAGTTGTGATGGGACGCTCACCGCGATTTCAGCGGAAGATGGTAGGCTTGTGTGGGAACTTACAACGGGTGGTAGGATTAAATATCCGCCGAAGATTAGCGGTGCGAAAGGCATCGTTGCTTGCGCTGGAGATGATGGGGTTATGCGAGTAGTGTCTTTGTCTGACGGTGTGCAGATGCATTCTACCGAAACCGAAGGAATATGTTATACTACTCCACTGATCTACGGAGACAGAATTTTTTTCGGTTCGACGGATACCTGTTTGTATGTCACATCGGTTGAAAGCGGTGACCTTTTGGAGCGCATTCCAACTTCGGGGAAGATTTTTTCAGAGCCGCTTTACTTCGATGGAAATGTAATTTTTGGAACTACTAATGGCATTCTGGAGGAAATCTGCGCTGATACTCTACAAACAAGGGGAGCGTATTTGTTTCCTGACGCAATCGTTAACAAAGTAACTCCCACGTCCGATGGGAGGTCGCTGATTGTTCCTACGGTAAACAACCGAATATTCTCTATCAGTCGGACAGACGGAAATCGAAGTTATTGATACCGACACGGGTCATGTTGTGATCAAGCTGCCTTAGCCAAGTAAAACCGTGTAACTATTTTGGTGTTTTATTAGGGATCTATTACACCGAATTGGATGGAAGAACGTATCGAAAACATAATGCACATAAGATTGTGAAAGGTGGTGACCTGCTCCCCTGAAAAGTCCTCGATTTGAGGTTAGCTTGTTCTCCAACGAAGGAGACAGACGATGAAGAGAAGCCGATTTAGCAAAGAGCAGATCATTGGTATCTTGAAGGAGCACCAGGCAGGGCTTGGTGCCAAAGAGCTTTGCCGCAAGCATGGGATCAGTGATGGGACTTTTTACAAGTGGCGATCCAAGTATGGCGGTATGGAGGTGTCGGATGCACGTCGGTTGAAGACGCTAGAAAGCGAGAACGCCAAATTGAAGAGTTGGAGGGATCAGAAAAGGCCCTAGTGGGGCGTTTTCCCCGAACAACGCTGGCCGAGCAGATGATTGACGTGGCGACACTGAAAGAGATGCTCAGAAAAACCTTTTGAAGCCCAATTTGAGGAGGAATGCTGTGGATTGGGCGATGAAGACCAAAGGCTACAATCAGCGCCGAGCGTGCGCGCTCGCTGGTATCGATCCGCGAGTGTATCGGCACAAGTCGAAACGCCCTGCTGACACGGAATTGCGACCAAGGATGAAGGACCTGGCCTCAAAGCGGCGGAGGTTTGGCTATCGACGGCAGCATATTCTACTCAAGCGAGAAGGCTGGGAGGTGAACCGGAAGAAGCTCTACCGGCTTTACCGTGAAGAAGGGTTAACCGTTCGTAAACGGGGCGGGCGCAAGCGCGCAGTGGGAACCAGAACACCGATGGCGATCCCGCAGGGACCGAACCAGAGATGGTCGCTCGACTTCATGTCAGATGCGCTGGAGGATGGCCGCAGGTTCCGTGTGCTAAACGTCATTGATGACTTCAGCCGGAAATGTTTGGCCGCTGTCGTTGACACATCCATTGGCGGTGCCCGTGTCGCCCGAGAACTGGATCGCATTGCAGAGCTGCGCGGCCATCCCTGTATGGTGGTCAGCGACAATGGGACGGAGCTGACATCAAACGCGATCCTCAAATGGCAAGAAGACCGCAAAGTCGGTTGGCACTACATCGCGCCAGGAAAGCCCATGCAGAACGGCCTGGTCGAAAGCTTCAACGGTCGGATGCGCGAGGAGTGCCTCAACGAACACCTGTTCCCGTCTTTGCGCCATGCCTGCCGCTTGATCGCGGCATGGCGCGCTGACTACAACCTCCACCGGCCTCACTCCAGCCTCGCTGGCCTGACGCCACATGAACATGCTAACCGGTCAAAGGAAGACCAAAACCAGAACAAAGCGAACTTCTAAATGCGGACTCCAAGGGGAGCAGGTCACCGCCCTTCAACTTTTCTGCTTGTTTAATTTGACGACTGTCTCATCTGAGACAGAATTTATCGCGTTAATTTCGACGACCCTGTCCGCCTTTGCGATGGTTTCTGGACGATGCGCGACGATCAACTGAGTAATGCCAGTATTTCTCAAAGCTAGACATATCTCTCGTTCGTTGTCGACGTCGAGAGAGCTTGTAGCTTCATCCAGAAGTAGAATCTTGGGATCTAAATACAGAGCTCTTGCGAGCATGATCCTTTGTAATTGACCACCGGACAGTCCAGTCCCTAGATTTCCAACCAGCGAGTTAAACCCCATAGGCATGCTTTGAATCTCATCATAGATCTGTGCAAGACGGGCTACTTGTTTGACCTTTTCTAAGTCCGGCTTTTCCTCAAGAAACGCAATGTTCTCAACCAGCGTTCCTCTGAACAACATATCATCTTGCCTTACAACGGCGATAAGGCGGCGCAATCGATCGAAGCCTATTGCATTTAGTGACAACCCATCGAGGTAAACAGCACCGGATATAGGCTGCAACTCTCCAGAAAGAACTTTGAATAGTGTTGATTTTCCAACCCCAGAAGGACCAACGATTGCAACGATCTCGCCTGTTTCGACAGTCAAGCTGCAATTCTTTAGGACGTCTTCCTCATTTTCCCCATATCGGAACGTGACGTTTCGTGCTGACAATTCACCTCTGACATTGTTGTCTCCCAAAAAAGGCAGCTCTGGCTTAGGTTCTGGCTCTGTAAAATGGATGTCCGAGACGCGTTCCAAATGCACGCCGAGCAACTTGAATTCAATCCAAGCTTCGATCAGGCTAGCGCTTTTTTGTGCGAAATTTTCTCGAAAGCTCAGAAACGCAACCAACATCCCAATTGTAAACTGTTCAGCCAAAACAGCCCAAGCGCCGATGTACAGAATAGCAACACGCTCAACCAATCGGATGAGATCATGGACAAACCAAAAGAGTGCGTCATGTGTTGCGAGGTTCATCTGCAAAGATACCAGTCTGCTCAGAGTTGCGGAGTACTGCTCCAGACGTCGAATGATGCCATTGAAGACCTTGATCGTCGGCATGCCCCGCATAGTTTCCCAAAGAAAACCTTGCACTGCGGCAGACTGCGCCAATTGTTCTTTCACGCGAAGGCGATAGGTCTGGTACCAAATCAGCCTGACGGTTGCGTAGAGTGTCGTCGCAAAAAGGACTATCGCCGCAAGAATTGGGCTGTAGAGGTACATTGCGAAGAGTGTCAAAACAGCCACCAGACCGTCTATTCCGGCTGTGATGACGACGGTCGTCAGAGTTTTGTGGACGGCATTTGCCGACTCCATTCGGCTTACAATGTCAGTGGCCGATCTTTTCTCAAACCAGGATGTGGGTAAAGTGCCCAAATGTTGAAAAACGCGGGATGGCACGATCATTGAAAGCGAAGTTGAGACGTTTCTCTGGATAAAACGCCGGACGGCGCTTGCAACCGCAGAACCCAGAAGAAAAACGCTTGTTGCAATCACAAGAAGAAGCAACAGGTCAGCATCTGCTGTCACCAATGCATCATCAATCAACACCTGCTGAAGGATTGGGATGACGAGAATGATTATCTCAACGCCCAAGGCATAGATAAAAATTGACGCGAGTGCCTGCTTCAATCCGCCGACGCTTGGTATCACGTCTCGTATCCGCAGTTTTCGACGCTGGTCCTGTTTTACAAAACTTGAGCCGGGCCAAGCCTCCAAAGCCACGCCAGTGAAGCACTTGTCGATCTCGTCGCGCGACACGACGACTTTGCCGTAAGCAGGATCGTGCAGGACGTACTTGTTCTTCTTGCATTTCACGAGAACGACGAAGTGGGTCATTTTCCAATGCAGAATTGCAGGCAACTTAAGTTCTGCAAGGTCGTCAATCTCACATCTTATCGCTCTCGTTTCGAGCCCAATTTCATTTGCAAGTTGGGAAATTCCTTGCAGGTTTGTTCCCTTGAGTGACACTGGATAACGAGCCCGCATGTTTGGTACATCAACCTGCAGACCGAAGTGACTGGCAATCATCGCAAGCGAAACCAATCCACATTCTGAATTCTCCGATTGAAGAATGATCCTCAAAAATACGCCTTCCGCACGCTAGACATTGGATTGTAAAGATCTGATTGGCCCCAGCAGCCATTGCCACAGCTTTCGCTCTTCCAGAACCAAATCAGCCTTGAATTTCGAGCCTGATTGCAAAGGACGTTCCTCGCCAGAGACCATGATCACTGGCTCTGCCAAAGTTGCTGTGACCACGTAAACGGGCTCGGTTTGATTGCCTACAAGTCTAAACGGCAGTTCCTCTTGTGATACGGTCGTTTGGCTTATCGTTTTGACAATTGCTTCGTATGTTCCGAATTTTTGATACGGATATGCGTCGTACCGCAGCTTAACTTCTGTTCCAGTTCTTACAAAGCCAGCGTCTCGACTTGGAATGAGTAACAGCGCTTCGAGTACAGAGTCTTCTGGGAGCAACCTTGTAATTACGGTGTTGGGATCGACCGCCATTCCGACAGTACTTGCAACATGCGTAACCACACCCGAATGAGGCGCCCGGATCAGTATTGCTTTTTGATCCTGTAGTTCTGTTATCTGCTGCTCGAGAACAAAAACTTCTTCTCTGAGCGACAATTCACTGTTTGCGTACTTTTGGTCAAAACCCGAAAGTTCGGCTTCAAGGACTGACAGTTCATTCCGAAGCCTGACAAGCGTTCTTTCCAGAGCACTAGCCTCTATTTTTGCTTCCATGACCTCTTTATGGGCGAGTGCAACCTCGTCCGATGTGGCAAGCTCTTGCTGCCTCAAGTCTTCTTTTCGTTTTCGGACTGCCACAAGAGCGTCTACGTTCAAAGCGTGCGTGACCGCCTCTTGTTCTGAAACTGATATCTCAAGGTTTTTGGCGTCTATTCGCTTCCTGAGGCTAGCTTTTTCCGCTTGGGCAATGTCTTGGCCAAGGCTTATCTCTTCTTCTACGATGGCCTTACGAGCGACCAGGTTTTCAAAACTGGCCGCAATCGTGTCGCCGCTTACGCTCTCAGCGCTGACATCAACAGTGAACAAAAGGCTGCCGGCTTCGACTTCCTGACCTTCTTCGACGTGAATATGGAGAATTCTACCCGAACGTGGAGAGCTGATTTGTACAACGCCTTTGTCCGGCAGCAAAAAACCATCCACGGTTGCTTTCCTAGAATAGCTTCCAAAGTAAAGCATCGAAACCATGGCGAGACAAAAGACCAGAAACAACAGCGTAAACACGGTCATCCAACCAGAGGTTATCCGTAGAGGCACGCCCATGTCAGACAGTTGCCCTTCAACTACTTCTTTTCGAAACAGGCCGCTCACGACGCAATGACCTTAAGCCAGACTAAATTTGAGGCGTTGGGTTTTTGAAGACATGAAGTCCGCATAACTGATCAGCCCCACCTGAGTGGTCCAGTTTGAATGTTAGTGCATTCTCGGCCTAGTTTCCATCGGGACGATGGTTTCGGGAGCCGGTGGGCGGTAGCCCAAAGCACTATGCGGTCGTTTTGTGTTGTAATGCTTCCTCCATTCTTCGATCAGGATTTGGGCTTCACGTAGTGAGTAGAAGACTTCGCCATTGAGCAACTCATCCCGGAAGCGGGCGTTGAAGCTTTCGCAATAACCGTTCTCCCAAGGGCTGCCTGGTGCGATGTAGGCGGTCTTGGCGCCGACGGCGGCAATCCAGTCTCGGACGGCCTGCGCAATGAACTCCGGCCCGTTGTCTGACCTGATGTAGGCAGGAACACCGCGCAGGATGAACAGGTCCGTCAACGCGTCGATCACTTCGGTTGCGTTCAGCTTTCGTTTAACCCTGATCGCCAAACATTCCCGGCTATGCTCATCCAGGATGTTCAGAGTCCTGAACGCCTTTCCATCATCAGTTCGGTGATGCACGAAGTCGTATGACCAAACGTGGTTGCGATACTCTGGACGCAATCGAACACATGAGCCGTCATTCAGCCAGAGCCGTCCTTTCTTGGGCTGTTTCATGGGCACTTTGAGCCCCTCGCGCCGCCACAGACGCTCGACCCGCTTGTCGTTGATCTGCCAGCCTGCACCTCTCAGCAGAGCTGCGATCCGGCGATACCCATAGCGACCATACTGGCGGGCCAACTCAATCATGTCCGCCACCAGACGATCCTCGTCGGCACGCCCAATTGGCAACCGCCTCTGCGTGGACCGATGCTGCCCCAAGACACGACAAGCTCGACGCTCCGAGACGTGGAACTGGCTTCGCACATGGTCAACGCAGGCACGGCGACGTGAAGGGCTCAGTAGTTTCCCCGTGCTGCCTCCGACAGGATCAGCTTATCCAGTGTCAGGTCAGATACGGCACGACGCAGCCGATCATTCTCCTGCTGCAGGCGCTTCAGTTCTTTCAGTTGGTCGGTTCCCATGCCGCCATACTGCTTACGCCAGCGATAGAATGTCTGCTCGGTTATGTGCACCTGCCTGATCGCATCAATCCGCGGCATCCCTTGGCCGCAAAGCACCTCAACTTGCCGTAACTTCGTGACAATCTCTTCCGGCTTGTGTCGCTTGATTCCCATATTTGATCCTCCGTTTCCTAACTATAGGGGCGGACCAACTCAGTGGGGGAGGCTCAGCACCTCTCAGCAGAGCTGCGATCCGGCGATACCCATAGCGACCATACTGGCGGGCCAACTCAATCATGTCCGCCACCAGACGATCCTCGTCGGCACGCCCAATTGGCAACCGCCTCTGCGTGGACCGATGCTGCCCCAAGACACGACAAGCTCGACGCTCCGAGACGTGGAACTGGCTTCGCACATGGTCAACGCAGGCACGGCGACGTGAAGGGCTCAGTAGTTTCCCCGTGCTGCCTCCGACAGGATCAGCTTATCCAGTGTCAGGTCAGATACGGCACGACGCAGCCGATCATTCTCCTGCTGCAGGCGCTTCAGTTCTTTCAGTTGGTCGGTTCCCATGCCGCCATACTGCTTACGCCAGCGATAGAATGTCTGCTCGGTTATGTGCACCTGCCTGATCGCATCAATCCGCGGCATCCCTTGGCCGCAAAGCACCTCAACTTGCCGTAACTTCGTGACAATCTCTTCCGGCTTGTGTCGCTTGATTCCCATATTTGATCCTCCGTTTCCTAACTATAGGGGCGGACCAACTCAGTGGGGGAGGCTCAGCCTCTTCGCGATCCTCTGCGCTGTTGGGACAGCGATCCGAGCATCCCAGTGCCTCTGGTCGTTGGGCAAGCTTCTGCTCCAACGCCGCAAATGGGCACGGTTTGAAGCACAAGGCGTCAAACCCAAGGCCGATCCCATGGCAGGCACGCAGCAGCTGCGCGACAAAGGGTTACTTTGATGATCCGGTCGCTCATCCCGGCCCGAGCCAAAGGTATCGACCCAGAGGGACGGCGGCTCATCGGTCTCAATATCGATACCGATGAGCCAATTCTTGGCGTGCCTGGGCATTCCAGCATTTACGGGGCCAACGGCTCAGGCAAATCCACACGAGTGGCTATGCCCGCATTGCTGTCGATGATCTCGGCTGAACCTGCCAAAGGTTTGATGGTCTTGGATGGTAAAGATGGCGAGATCGCCGCACAGGCTGCCGAATTGCTGGCAGAGCTAGGTTTCAAGGTTGCCGTAATCGACGATCTGAATACCCGGCCGGAGCTGGCGCATCTGCGGATCAATGTGAATCCGATGGGATCGATCCTCTCCGCGTGGCATCGCGACCCACGCGATGTGATGTTTGCCATCGACATTCTGCTCCAAGCCCTGGTCCCAGATCCTGAGCGGGATGAGCGCAATCAATACTTCCGAGACTGGCCCAAGAAGGTCATTGAATTTGCGATCTGGGTCCTCCTCAACCGCGCCCCTGAGCTTGTGACACCGGGTGGCATCGCCACCATTCTCTCCGACCAAGACATGCTCACCTCCATGGCCAAGATCGAAGCCGAGGAAGGCGATGTGGTGATCCGTGGTCTCGCGCAAGCCATCCTCGGCATGCAGGGACATGAGCATTGGCCGCAGCATTTGGAGCGGGCGCAAAAGGCGTTACGTCTGTTCGGCCCTCAGACACGCTTGGCGGAGGTGGGGAAAGACGCCGATGTCACCCATGAGCAATTGATCCGCGAGGGTTGGATTGTCTTCCTTGTTGGGCCGCAGCGGTTCATGACAGCCTTGGGGCCGTATTTTGCCCTGCATCTGCTCTCACTTTGCGATGCGCTTTACCAGAACATAGGCGAACAAAGAGTGGTTGCAGACGAGTGGACCAATTGCCCAGTCAAACCTTTGGTGTCTGCCCTGACCACGCTTCGCGCGTATGGCGGTGAGCTGACCATGATCAGCCAGTCACCTTCTGAGGTGATCCGCAAGTTTGGCGAGCGTGAAGCTCAGACCATCGAAGACAACAGCATAACCAAGCAGTGGCTTGGCTTCTCCAATTTCAAAGAGGCTGAAAAGATCAGCCGCGCGATGGGCGAAGAACACGCTGTGGCGTCATCCCTAAGCGGCGAGAGCGGTGGCCTTAAGACCAATACCAACCTGAGCCTGATCAAGCAGCGGCGCATGTCGGCGGCAGAACTCATGGCCATGCCAAGAGATCAGCAACTGGTGCATGTGAAAGGTGTCGGCTTCTTCGTCTGCCGCACCATCGCGCAGAACCAGATCGCGCCCTATTGCGACTTGCTGGCCCCAAACCCGCTGGAAGGCGGTAAACTGCCGTCCGATCCCAAGATCACGCTGGTGACGCCATGAGCGTGGTTAGATCAGTGCGTGCTACGCAGGTATTGCGCGTCTATCGGTTCATAGATGCGATCTGTCAGGCCGAAGCGGATTTGCAGCTCCACCCGCGCCATGGTCTTAAGGCAGCGCAGGACTTTCTCTTCGGGGACGCGGCCTTTGGCAAGGACCTGATCGAAATGCGCCCGGTCTGCGCCCGTGCCGATGTCCCACAGCTCTATAGCATTCCAGAAGCCTTCGTAATCAAAGGGTGCGAGCCATTCTTCTACGTCCTGAATGTATTCAAAAACAACCACATCAGGAGTGTATCAGATCACGCTCTCACGACGCAAATTTGGGAGGTCAAACCATGACTGAGAGTACAGCAGAGGCCATTCACCAAGCCTATCGGCAGGCCAAGCGGCAGCATCTTATGAACCACCTGCGTCATCAGGGTGATTACGATCGTTTCAATGCTATTACGGTGGAAGCCCGGCAACGCATTGCTGACGAAAAGCAGGATTGGCAGAAGAGCTACTATGGCCGACTTGCAGAGGCGCGCGAAGTCATCCTGCGAGAAACTTATGGCGACAGGCTGGAGGCACCTAAGCCCGGCGACATCCGTCCCGCGCCAGATCGCAAAGCCTTGGACGTCAAAGCAGACCAGCGCATCCGCGCAGATCACCACAAACGCCTGACGGCGATCCGACAGGACGAGCTCGACCAGTATGAAGAGCTACGGAACGTCATTCGCAAGCGTGATCGCCTCAAAGACTTCGCCAAAGCCGAGTTCACGCAAACGCAAAAGCGCTCCGGCCCCAGCCGATCGTAATCCAATCCATCAAGCAGAAGGAGATCACAAATGAACACGCAAACCGATCAAACCAACAATGGCATGGAAGCCGCCCGCCAAAGCTTCTCGGGCAAAGGCCTAACCGAGAGCCAGTTCCAAGAGGCTTGGGCCATCACTGGCATCATCCACGGAGAAATCCAAAAGACGGGCTCGTTCCGCGAAAAACTCACGGATTACGCCCATGCCTATGCCCGCAATCAAAAGTTCGATGCCATGCGGGGGGAGACCATCCTGAGGGACGTCTACACCGCTGGAAACGGTCAGAGCATGAACCAAACCCGTGAGGCTCTGATGGAACGCGAGGCGCAGGTGCGCGAAACCGCCCAACCTGAAATCCTCGCCCATGCAGAACGCGTGGAACGGCTGATCCAAGAGGGTTCGACGCAGCCCTTTTACAAAGCCTATGATCAGGCGGCGGTCGAGCTGGCAGACAAGTTGCAGATCACGCAATCCGGTGCCAAGGATATGATGAAGGAAGCATACCGCACCGCCCATGGCCGCGATCTATATGAGGCGGGCAAAGAGCTGGAAGAGGCTTATCACAAGCCCGTCCTTGAAGCTGAGATTGCCGCGCGCAAGGCCGAAAAACTGGAAAGCCCATCTCAGCAACGGTCACAGATCCAGTCGATGGGTTGAGGCAGAAAAATAGGAAAATAATCCTTGTTTTGTTGGCCTCTTTATGAGTTAATGTTCGATCTTTGTTCTCAAATGATTTTTGAGAATTTTTGAAACTCGAAGGGGTCAACAATCAACAGAAAGGAGACACCATGCCCGGACACTCACCACCCCCTTCAACCGGGATCATTAGACCTACAGACAAAAAAGCCAAGCGGCCAGGGCTTCATCTTAACTGGGAGGATTGGCTGCCATTCTTTGAGCACCCAGACATCTCTCTGGAGGACAAGAAAAAGCAGATCGAAGCGCTCTGGACCATCGTGCTGTGCTTTGCTGATGCAAACTATGACCTGCTGGGTCCAGATGATGTCCCCAACCAAGAAACCAGTGGACAAGTTCTCGACCTCACCGCAGCGCTGCGCCAAGCCGTGCTAAACTCACAAAAGGCCAAAAAGCTGGAAAGTGAGGAGGTATGAGCACGATTAAAGCCATCATCTATTGTCGGGTGTCGTCCATCGGGCAGGAAACCGAGGGACACGGGCTGGAATCCCAGGAAACCCGCTGCCGCCAATACGCTGCTTCAAAGGGCTTTGAAGTGGCAGCCGTGTTCCCGGACACCTTTACTGGAGCTGGCAGCTACATGCAGCGTCCTGGCATGGTAGCGCTTCTGAGCTTCATAGATGCACAACCCCATGAAAAGTTCGTAGTGATTTTCGATGATCTGAAACGCGCCAGCCGTGATACTCGGGCCTTCCTTGATTTGCGAGACGCTTTCCGCTTGCGCGGGGTCGGGGCCGAATGTCTCAACTTCAAACTCGAAGACACACCCGAGGGTGAGTTTTTTGAGACGATGCTGGTGGCGCAAGGAACGTTGGAGCGAAAGCAAAACGGGCGCCAATCGGCTCAGAAGATGCGTGCACGCATGGAGAATGGCTATTGGGTCCACAACGCACCGATCGGATATCGCTACCAGATGATAAAAGGCAGAGGCAGGATGCTCGTGAGGAATCCGCCATTCGATGCGATCATTCGCGAGGCCTTTGAGGGATACGCGATGGGTCGTTTTGAAACGCAGGCTGAAGTGAAACGCTTTTTTGAAAGCTTCCCCGATTTCCCACGCAACAAACATGGTGAAATCAAACAGCAGCGCGTGACCGACATCCTCACCCAACCTGTATACACAGGACACATTTGCTCTAGGGTCTACGATCTGAACTGGCACAAGGCGCAGCACGAGCCGCTCGTGTCTTTGGACGTCTTCGATAAGGTACAGGAACGCCGCAACGGCACCGCAAAGGCTCCTAAGCGCAAAAACATAGGGGAAGCCTTCGCCTTGCGCGGTATCGCTGTATGCGCGGGTTGCAACGTCCCGCTGCGATCTTCCATCACCAAGGGCAATGGCGGGCACTATCACTATTACCTGTGCCAAACGAAAGGCTGCGACCACTACGGCAAATCCATCAAGCGCGACAAGATAGAAGGCGACGTGGGTGAATTGATCAAGTCACTGCAGCCCACAGAAGGCTTAATGGCGGCTGCGACGGCTATGTTCCGCCACATATGGGATGCCAAGGAAGAACAGGCCAAGGACGCCTCTCGCGCCGGAAAACGCAAGATTGCGAGCTTGGACAAAGAAATCGACCGGCTGTTGGATACCATCACGTCTGTCAGCAAGCCGTCTGTCATTGCCCGCTGCGAAGACAAGATCGACATGATGGAGCGCGAAAAGACCAAACTCACTCAAGAAATGGTCGAAATGGCCAAGCCCACGGGCAGCTTTGAGGAAAAACTAGAACCAGTCCTCACATTCCTCGCGAACCCCTTTAAAATATGGGCTTCCGGCAAGATTGAGCTGCGTAGGTTGGTCCTCAAACTGGCCTTCGCTGACCGCATTCAATACGACCGTTTTGAGGGCGCTAGAACCCCGGAAATAGCGTTTCCATTCAAAGCTTTAGGGGGCATGACAGACCCTAAGGTCTGTTTTGGTGCGGGTGGAGGGACTTGAACCCCCACGCCTTGCGGCGCCAGAACCTAAATCTGGTGCGTCTACCAATTTCGCCACACCCGCATCGATGCGCCTCTTATCAAAGCCTGCGCGGCTGTGCGAGAGGGAATCTTACAACAAAGTGAGCCTCCCCCACTGAGTTGGTCCGCCCCTATAGTTAGGAAACGGAGGATCAAATATGGGAATCAAGCGACACAAGCCGGAAGAGATTGTCACGAAGTTACGGCAAGTTGAGGTGCTTTGCGGCCAAGGGATGCCGCGGATTGATGCGATCAGGCAGGTGCACATAACCGAGCAGACATTCTATCGCTGGCGTAAGCAGTATGGCGGCATGGGAACCGACCAACTGAAAGAACTGAAGCGCCTGCAGCAGGAGAATGATCGGCTGCGTCGTGCCGTATCTGACCTGACACTGGATAAGCTGATCCTGTCGGAGGCAGCACGGGGAAACTACTGAGCCCTTCACGTCGCCGTGCCTGCGTTGACCATGTGCGAAGCCAGTTCCACGTCTCGGAGCGTCGAGCTTGTCGTGTCTTGGGGCAGCATCGGTCCACGCAGAGGCGGTTGCCAATTGGGCGTGCCGACGAGGATCGTCTGGTGGCGGACATGATTGAGTTGGCCCGCCAGTATGGTCGCTATGGGTATCGCCGGATCGCAGCTCTGCTGAGAGGTGCAGGCTGGCAGATCAACGACAAGCGGGTCGAGCGTCTGTGGCGGCGCGAGGGGCTCAAAGTGCCCATGAAACAGCCCAAGAAAGGACGGCTCTGGCTGAATGACGGCTCATGTGTTCGATTGCGTCCAGAGTATCGCAACCACGTTTGGTCATACGACTTCGTGCATCACCGAACTGATGATGGAAAGGCGTTCAGGACTCTGAACATCCTGGATGAGCATAGCCGGGAATGTTTGGCGATCAGGGTTAAACGAAAGCTGAACGCAACCGAAGTGATCGACGCGTTGACGGACCTGTTCATCCTGCGCGGTGTTCCTGCCTACATCAGGTCAGACAACGGGCCGGAGTTCATTGCGCAGGCCGTCCGAGACTGGATTGCCGCCGTCGGCGCCAAGACCGCCTACATCGCACCAGGCAGCCCTTGGGAGAACGGTTATTGCGAAAGCTTCAACGCCCGCTTCCGGGATGAGTTGCTCAATGGCGAAGTCTTCTACTCACTACGTGAAGCCCAAATCCTGATCGAAGAATGGAGGAAGCATTACAACAAAAAACGACCGCATAGTGCTTTGGGCTACCGCCCACCGGCTCCCGAAACCATCGTCCCGATGGAAACTAGGCCGAGAATGCACTAACATTCAAACTGGACCACTCAGGTGGGGCTGATCAAAAGTGCCCATTAACCCCAAAAAATTGGGCGACAGTGTGGCTGACATGGTCTATACTCTTAAAAAAAAAATAACTACGGCAGCTTAAGGCAGGCACATGAAACCGACATTGGATCGGGGTGATGGTTATATCATCCTCGAAGAAACTCAGAATGCGGGCGGGTTTTTTGCCTCATCCATGATTATGACGGCGTTGGGCGAACGGCCGGTACACTCTCTTGTAGCCGGGGATCGGATCATAACGCGTGACCGTGGTATGGCGGTGCTCGAAGATGTTCGGTATCGCACGCTGGAAACGCCCCTCGTGCGCATCGCAGCGCGCTCCCTTGGGCATAATCGGCCTGAAGAGGATACTTTATTGCCAATCGGTCAGCGTATCCTGATCCGGGATTGGCGGGCCAAGGCTGTATTCGGTTCAAACCACGCACTTGTTCCGGTGGAACGTCTTTTGGACGGAGAATTCATCACGCTTGAGGCGCGCCAGGCCGTAACCGTCTATGATTTGCTGTTTGATGATCCCCACATTCTTTATGTGGATGGGCTTGAGGTAGCCAGCTATATTGACGATTTCGCGTTTTTTTGAACAAACCCGCTCGGTACAGGTCTCAGCCCTTCTTTTCAGGCGCGTCCGGGTCGTCCTGACCGACGCCGATGAAAACTTTCTTCAAAGGCAAAATCCAGATGATACCTAACACTACGTAGACCAGAAACTCCAACGCGATCGGTGGGCGCTCCAGCAGGTTCACAATCGACACCGCCGACACGATGTAGATCGGCAGCCCGACCAGCAGGATCAAAAGGGCCAAGCGTTTGCGGTTTTTATAGCTTAGCGCCA
This sequence comes from Roseovarius sp., assembly GCA_963691795.1. GTDB lineage: Bacteria > Pseudomonadota > Alphaproteobacteria > Rhodobacterales > Rhodobacteraceae > Roseovarius. Next base: position 71,493 of record OY829373.1, on the reverse strand, counting down.
TTTTACCCTCTTCGTAGTGACCATCGAGCCGGGTTAATCCGCGAAAGGATCCGTAACGAGGATCGTATCATCGCGCTCCGGCGATGTGGAAAGTAGCGCAACGGGGCAGTCGATCAATTCCTCAACGCGTCGCACGTATTTGATGGCGTTCGCAGGCAGATCCGCCCAGCGGCGTGCGCCTTCAGTGGATTCCGACCAGCCAGGCATTTCTTCGTAGACCGGCACACAGCGCGCCTGCTGATCAGCAGCCGTCGGCAGGTGGTCCAAAACGATACCATCCAGGTCATAGCCTACGCAGATCTTGAGCGTCTCGAACCCGTCCAATACGTCCAGCTTGGTCAGCGCTATGCCCTTCACACCGCTCGTGGCACAGGTCTGGCGCACCAGCACGGCGTCAAACCAGCCACAGCGGCGCTTGCGGCCCGTGGTGGTGCCAAACTCATGGCCCCGTTCCCCAAGGCGCTGGCCGTCATCATCTTCCAGCTCGGACGGGAAGGGGCCTTCGCCAACGCGGGTGGTGTAGGCCTTGACGATACCCAAAACGAATTCAATCGCCCCCGGCCCAATCCCTGTGCCCGTGGCGGCCTGCCCGGCGATCACGTTAGAGGAGGTCACGAAAGGATAGGTCCCGAAATCAATGTCCAGCAGCGCGCCCTGCGCGCCCTCGAACAGGATGCGCTTCCCGGCCTTGCGCTTTTCATTCATCACCTTCCAGACCGGTCCGGCATAATTCAGGATCTCCGGCGCCACCTCACGCAGCTGAGCCAGCAACCCGTCGCGGTCGATCTCTTCCAGGCCCAACCCCTTGCGCAGCGCGTTATGGTGCAGCAGGGCGCGGTCCACACGGGTCTCAAGCGTCTTGTCATCGGCAAGGTCCGCCACCCGGATCACCCGACGGCCAACCTTGTCCTCGTAGGCCGGGCCGATGCCACGCCCCGTGGTGCCGATCTTGGCGACGGAGTTCTGCGACTCGCGCGCGCGGTCCAGCTCGCCATGGAGCGGCAGGATCAGCGGCGTGTTCTCCGCGATCATCAGCGTTTTGGGCGAGATATCGACGCCCTGACCGCGAATGGTCTCGATCTCTTTCAGCAGGTTCCAGGGATCCAGCACCACACCATTGCCGATCACCGACAGCTTGCCGGGGCGCACCACGCCAGATGGCAGGGCATGCAACTTGTAAACCTGTTCACCGATCACCAGTGTATGGCCAGCATTGTGCCCGCCCTGAAAGCGCGCGATCACATCGGCCCTTTCGCTGAGCCAATCCACAATCTTGCCCTTGCCTTCGTCACCCCACTGGGCGCCTACCACCACGACGTTGGCCATCTTGATCCTTTCGGCGTGTTCAAAAACCCGCGCCTACATAGCGGGCGTTGCACGGGGGCGAAACCTCAAATTCGCACAAGCGGGACTGGACAGGCCGGTGCGTATCAGGAAACATCGTGGAAAAATGCTCTTGGGGGAATTAATGACAGGATTCTTGCTGCGCTGGGCGGTGGCGTTCCTTTTGTTGGCGGCCACGTTCAATCCGACGCGATGGAACTACACCCGCTGGGTCGAGGCCAACTATAGCGAACAGATGCCCATGGCTGTACTTGCCGGTTTGCTGCTGACCGTGGGCTACATTATCTACCTGCGCGCCACGCTGCGCTCGATCGGCGGGTTTGGAATGTTCCTTGTGCTGGCCATCGTGGGTGCATTGATCTGGGTCCTTTATGATTATGAACTCCTGTCGCTCACGCAGACCTCCGACATGGTCTGGCTGGGCCTGGTCGCCCTCTCACTTGTGCTTGGCATTGGTCTAAGCTGGAGCCATGTGCGCCGTCGTCTCTCGGGTCAGGCGGACATGGATGACGTAGACGAGTAGCAGCCTGTGGCACAGACCGTCGCATTTCCCCGGATGGCGGGTTGCGGGGCAGGGGGAATTTGCATAGATAAGCGCGACAGAAATTCGCCATGTTCGGATCCCACATGCAAAACGTCGTTCTTCTCGTTCACCTGCTTCTGACGCTTTCCCTGATTGTCGTCGTTCTGCTTCAGCGCTCCGAAGGGGGTGGCTTGGGCATGGGTGGCGGCGGTTCCGCCGGAACGGGCAGGGCGGCCATGACCGGCCTGGGCAAGCTGACATGGGTGCTGGGCATCGGGCTTTTTGTGACTTCCATGGCTTTGACCATCATCGCGGCACAAAACTCGGCTGGCTCGTCGGTAATTGATCGTCTGATCGATCTGCCACCTGCAGCAGAGGAAAGCGCGCCGTCTGATGGTGGTCTGGGCGACAATCTGTTGCCGCCTGCGCCGGGCGATGACGCGCCGCTAACGCCTACACTGGACTAGCCACTACCGCTTGCGGCGCGCTCATAAGACGCAACATCATGTTGCGGTCGTCTTGCGTGAATTGGTCAAATCCTTTAAGAGTTGAGACCCGTGGTGCTTGGTCCGAATCGGACCCTCGGGACCTCATAAAAAACCAGAGATGACCGCGCCGGCACAGCATGTCGGCCATTACGGGGGATTGTGCTTATGGCACGCTATGTATTCATCACAGGCGGCGTTGTGTCCTCCCTTGGCAAAGGTCTGGCCTCGGCGGCACTCGGGGCGCTTTTGCAGGCTCGTGGCTTCTCGGTCCGGCTGCGCAAGCTGGACCCCTACCTCAATGTCGACCCTGGAACGATGTCGCCATTTGAACATGGCGAGGTGTTTGTCACAGATGACGGCGCTGAAACCGATCTCGACCTCGGCCATTATGAGCGATTCACCGGCGTGCCGGCGCGTATGACGGATTCTGTCAGCTCGGGCCGGATTTATTCGGACGTGCTCGAGAAAGAACGTCGTGGCGATTACCTCGGTAAAACCATCCAGGTGGTTCCCCATGTGACCAACCAAATCAAGGAATTCATCGAGATTGGCGATGATGAGGTGGATTTCATGCTGTGCGAGATTGGTGGCACGGTGGGCGATATCGAGGGCCTGCCTTTCTTTGAAGCCATCCGCCAATTCAGCCACGATCGACCGCGCGGCCAGTGCATCTTCATGCACCTCACCCTGCTGCCATGGCTTGCGGCGAGTGGGGAGCTGAAAACAAAGCCCACGCAGCACTCGGTCAAGGAGTTGCAATCTATCGGGATCGCACCCGACATTCTGGTTTGCCGCTCTGAACAGCCGATCCCCGAAAAAGAACGCAGTAAAATCGCGCTTTTCTGTAATGTCCGCAAGGAAGCTGTAGTCGCGGCCTATGACCTCAACTCGATCTACGAGGCGCCGCTGGCTTATCACCGCGAAGGGCTTGACCAGGCGGTGCTGGATGCGTTCAGCATCTCCCCCGCGCCGCGCCCGGACCTGACCGTCTGGGAAGACGTGGTGGACCGCATTCATAATACGGATGGCGAAGTCAAAGTCGCCATTGTTGGTAAATACACCCAGCTTGAAGATGCCTATAAATCTATCAAAGAGGCACTGACCCATGGCGGTATGGCGAACCGTGTGAAGGTACGCGTCGAATGGGTCGATGCCGAGATTTTTGATGACCAAGACCCGGCGCTACATCTGACAGGGTTTCATGCCATCCTTGTGCCTGGCGGCTTTGGCGAGAGGGGCACGGAAGGCAAGATCAAGGCCGCGCAATTCGCCCGTGAGCGCAAGATCCCCTATCTTGGCATCTGCCTCGGGATGCAGATGGCGGTAATCGAGGCCGCGCGTAACGTGGCCGGGCTGACGGATGCAGGGTCCGAGGAGTTTGATCATGAGGCGGGTAAGAAACGTTTCACGCCCGTGGTCTATCACCTCAAAGAATGGGTGCAGGGCAACCAGAAGGTGCAGCGCAAGGTCTCGGATGACAAGGGTGGGACGATGCGGCTTGGTGCCTATGATGCCGTATTAAAGGATGGATCCCGCGTGGCTGATGTCTATGGTGCGACCGCGATTGATGAGCGTCACCGCCACCGCTATGAGGTCGACATCAAGTATCGCGATAAGCTTGAAGGCTGCGGGCTGCACTTTTCGGGAATGTCCCCTGACGGTCGCCTGCCCGAGATTGTGGAATGGAAGGATCACCCATGGTTCATTGGGGTGCAGTTTCACCCGGAGTTGAAGTCGAAACCCTTCCTGCCGCATCCTCTATTCGCCGATTTCGTCCGCGCGGCGGTCGATGCATCACGTTTGGTTTAAGGGTCTGAAATCGTGAAGTAGTTTTGCCCACCTTCTTTTGAAGGATGTGCTCCAGTTTCTGATTGGTGGACCAATCAGGGTTTAGCCAGCGCGGCTTCCCGGGATCAGCCCTGCGAAAAGTTCAACCACCCGCTGCGTGATCACCCGTCTGACTGGCTTTTGGCCACTGGGTTTCGGCGGTAGGGGCCGGATGGCTGAGATGTCGGGAATATCCGTGTCGCAGGCCCGTGCATTCAGCGCCTGTGCTACAATCTGTTCATCCAAGATCCAGCGACCCTGACGCCCCTCATTCCGATCTGCATTCTGGAATTTTAGCCAGCGATGCAACCGGTACAGGTTCTCCACCCGATGGCCTGGCGCCACGCGGTAGAAGCCGCTGTTCACCCGAAGGCAGATATTGTCCAGAAGCGAGGTGGTTGCTTGATAAGACAGCGGCACCTGTTTTTTCGATATATAGTTGAAGCGTGCCGGATCGCCGTTGAAGAAAACGGTCAACGCCGTGCTCAGGTCAATCACCCGGTTTGCCATGATCCATCCCAGAACCTGCTGTGTCTCATCTGACCAGTCACACGCCCGCGCGATCGAGCGTAGATCCTCTCGCGAGGCCCGCTGCGCCTGGGCAAGCTTTTCCTCTGGTGTCTGGTTCGACCACATAAAAAGGTTGGGTCTTGGCATTAAATTCTCCTTCGCCCGCAATCTGCGGAAATACTCGTCAACACGGGCCAATCTCCGCGTACAAATCGCTCTTTCTTGGGAGCAAATGTGACGCTCCTGCGGCCATTGGGGGTATCGGTTGCAACGGGATTGCCAAATCCCTGTCGGACGGTCAGATTGTTTTTGAATTGTAAACAAATTCGATTGGGCCAACCTCCGACCGGGCCACCGGGTGTTGTTGCTCCTTCGTGTGGCGTGAGAGGATCACATGGAAGCCAAAGCCTTGCTGCACCGCCTGCTGCACGCCTTTTCTGCGCCCCAGCCGCAGCCATTACCCGAGCCGGATGAGAAGTTGGCTCTGGGTGCTTTGCTGGTGCGTGTTGCGATGTCGGACCAAGATTATCAACTGGCCGAGATCAGCCGCATCGATCGCCTTTTTGGACGCATTTACGGGTTGAAACCGATCGAGGCGGCAAAGATGCGCGCCATGTCAGAGAAACTGGAAAGGCAGGCGCCGCAAACCGATAAATTCGCCATCATCATTCGCGAGACGGTCAGCTTTGAGGCCCGTGTCGATGCGCTTGAAGCGATGTGGGAAGTGGTGCTAGCTGATGGTGACGTGGCCGCCTCCGAGCTTTGCGTGCTTGAGGCGGCTCGCGATGCGCTTGGCCTGTCAGAGGCCGATAGCGATGCCGCCCGCGCGCAGGCCGAGCAAATTTAGCCATTGGACCCAGTCCTGGGCTTTCCTATATCTTTCCCATGTTTGCAGATTTCCTTTTCCGCCTCACCCAGACAGACCCGCAACCGCTTAACGATCGGGATGCCCGACTGGCCCTGACAGCCCTGCTGGTCCGTCTGGCCAAGTCCGACGGTGTTTATGATCCGGTGGAGCAGTCCCGTATCGATGCCATATGTAAAGCGCGATACGGCCTGTCCGAAGTGGAAGCCACCAAGCTGCGTGCTGATGCGGAGGCGCTTGAGCGTGAGGCCCCCGATACCGTTCGATTTACCCGTGCGATCAAAGAGGCGGTTGCCTACGATGACCGGATCGGCGTGATCGAAGCCCTATGGCAGGTCGCCCTCGCTGACGGTGCGCGCGATGCGGGTGAGGATGCGCTTATCCGAATGGCGTCCAGCTTCCTTGGCGTGAGTGACATGGACAGCGCGCAGGCCCGCCGCCGGATTCAGGGCGGCTGAATGATTGCTAGCCTGCCAATGTATGACCACCCCGCCCTGCGCGGGGCAACAGACAGGTACTGGCAGGCCATCAGAACTGCGCTGGGCGAAGGCCCATCCAAATTGACAAGAGAGCCCGATCTCTGGGCCCAATGGCGCGCACGTGACCTGCTAATCTCACAAACCTGCGGTTATCCCTACCGCGCACGGCTTCATGGGCAGGTGCAACTGGTTGGTACGCCAGATTACGGCCTGCCGGGCTGTGGTGCGGGAGAGTACAATAGCGTGTTTGCGGTCCGAACCGATGACTCGCGCAACACGCTCGCTGAATTTCAGGGTGCGGCATTTGCCTACAACGAAGCCATGTCCCAAAGCGGATGGGCTGCGCCGATGCTGCATGCGCGCGATAGTGGCGTGTGTTTCGGGCGTTTCATCAAAACTGGCGGTCACGCGTTGTCAGCGCAGGCGGTTGCTACTGGCAAGGCGGATATCACAGGGCTCGATGCACTTAGTTGGAAACTGATGCAGGCCCACGATGCCTTTGCAAAAGGCCTCAAGGTGATCGCCGCAACGCCCCCCACACCGGTTCTGCCCTATATCACATCCCGGACAACCAATGTCGCCCGCCTGCGCACCGCCATGACCGAGGCGATCACCGCGCTGTCGCAGGATGACCGCGACGCACTGTCCCTACAGGGGATTGTCGAAATCGGCTCGGATCGGTATCTGGCCGTCGCGTCCCCCCCGCCCCCGCCGAACTCGGTCTGAGGCGACAATTCGGGCTGACCTGAGGTCATTTTGTACGGATTGGTCGCAAAACCTCCGATTTGCACGTTGCAATACGCCGATTTTTCCGCCCTACTGCGGCCTGTCCAAGTGTCTGTGAATTGGAAACACCCGTTTGACTAATCCCGTCCCAGTGATCGAAATCCGTGATCTGCACAAAGCCTATGGCGAGCTGGAGGTGATCAAGGGCGTCAGCATTCGTGCCCATAAGGGCGATGTCGTTTCGCTGATCGGCTCATCGGGGTCCGGTAAATCCACCATCTTGCGCTGCGCAAACTTGCTTGAGGACAGCCAACAGGGGGACATCTGTTTCAAGGGCCAGCCCGTGGTCTGGAAGGGCACCGGTCACCACCGCCATCCGGGCGATCCTAAGCAGGTGCTCAGCATTCGAACCAACCTGTCGATGGTTTTCCAGCAGTTCAATCTCTGGGCGCATATGACGATCCTGCAAAACGTGATGGAAGCGCCGTTAACGGTCCTTCGCCGCGACAAGGCTGAGGTTGAGAAGACCGCGCGGCGCTATCTTGAAAAGGTGGGAATCGGCGACAAGGCTGATGTCTTTCCAGCCCAGCTTTCTGGCGGTCAGCAACAACGCGCCGCTATTGCCCGAGCGCTGGCCATGGAGCCCGAGGCGCTTTTGTTCGATGAACCCACCTCTGCCCTTGATCCGGAACTGGAACAGGAAGTGGTGCGGGTGATCAAGGATCTGGCCGCCGAGGGCCGGACCATGATGATCGTCACCCATGATATGAAGATGGCCAATGATGTATCTGACCACGTCGTGTTCCTGCATCAGGGGCTAATCGAAGAAGAAGGCCCGCCGGAGACACTTTTCGGCGCCCCGAAATCAGAACGGCTGAGGCAGTTTCTCAGCTCGACCATGGCCGTCTGAAAACCGAAGACCACTAGGGAGAAAATCATGAAAAAAATTCTACTTTCCACACTGGCGATCGTGCTGTCTGGCACGATGGCTATCGGCGCAGAAAAGGTTCGTCTGGGGACGGAAGGGGCCTATGCGCCCTGGAACTTCATCAATGACGCCGGTGAGATTGACGGGTTCGAGCGCGAGCTGGGTGATGAGCTTTGCAAGCGAGCAGGTCTTGATTGCGAATGGGTCACCAACGATTGGGACAGCATCATCCCCAACCTGGTGAGCGGCAACTATGACGTCATTATCGCCGGTATGTCGATCACGGCAGAGCGCGACGAAGTAATTGACTTCACTCAGAACTACACGCCACCGGATCCCTCTGCCTACCTTGCTGCCTCTGGCGATGTTGACGTGGAAAGCGGTGTGATTGCAGCCCAGTCCAGCACTATCCAGGCGGCATTCATTGCCGAAAAGGGCTGGACGCTGGTCGAGTATCCGACACCGGAAGAAACTGTTGCAGCTGTCCGCGCGGGTGAGGCAGATGCTGTTTTGGCTGACCAGTCCTACCTGAAGCCGTTTGCTGACGAAGATGGCCTTGAACTGCTGGACCGCACCGAAGCGATCGGTGGCGGTGTCGGCCTTGGTGTGCGCGAGTCCGACGGTGAGCTGCGTGCGATCCTGAATGCGGCGATCGAGTCTATGAAGACTGATGGCAGCCTGAACAAGATGATCACAAAATGGGAGGTCGCATCGACCTTCTGATCTAATCAGACATGATCGGAAAGGGTCGCCTTGCGCGGCCCTTTTCTTTGTTACTGGTATGCGACTCTTTGGTTCTGGCTCAAGCCCCTTCAGGCCATTCTCAGACGCCTGCCGCACGCTTCTCCAGTCGCTCCAAGAACCGACCGCGCGCATCTGGCAGAGGCTTATTGCCCAACTCACCCGCCACGTGATGCTCAAGGAAGTACCCCGTTACGCGCAAGGCGTCCACGACCTCTGTATCGCCTGCCTCCCCCTCACCCAGCAAACAGGGCGGCAGGGGCAGCAAGCGGTCGGCCCACTCCCCCGCACCGGCCTTGGAGACAGCACGGCCTGTCTTGGGAGATACGAAACTTAGGTCATTGGCCTGCCGTCCCAGAACTGCGCATTCCGATAGGTCCAATCCGAACCCCAGATCGTCCAGCAGTGTCATTTCCCACTTTAAATAGGCCAACGGCCAGATATCCGGCTGGCCCAGCAAATCCAGAAGGGTACGGCTTCGGGTATAAAGCCGTTCATGGGCCTCACGCTCTGGCAGCATGAACAACAAAAGCGCCACAACCGCGTTCAGCCCCGCCAGCGACAACCTGTCCCCCAACGAGGCCGCCGCCCGTGAGCGTATGGGTTCCACTGTGAAACTGCCCAAATGATCCTCCAGCCGGGCCTTCCATGTGACATCAAGCTGCGCCCCCGGTTGAAGAATCGGCGCCAGCTTGCGCGAAGCACCGCCCCGGACCACACCGGCAAAGCGACCGCGTTCTGGCGTTATCACATCAATAATGGCTGCGCTCTCGCCATGCCTGCGACTGGACAGCAATATGGCCTCATCACGCCATTCCATTAGGGACCCCTGACTGCTCGCCTACTTCGGATACAACCGCGTTTGAGTGTTCAACAAACTTGGAACGAAGCCTTTTCCATGGTTCTATACTTTGCATCTTACACCGATTTTGGGGATTCTGTTTTGTTTCGTTCCTTTATTTCCGCTGCCTGTATCACCTTGTATTCCCTCGCGTTTGCGCCCCAGGCGCAGGCGCAGGAAAATGTAATGATCGTGTTTGACGGCTCCAATTCCATGTGGGGGCAGATCGACGGGGTTGCCAAGATCGAGATTGCGCGAAACACGATTGGTAACCTTGTTGGCGGCTGGACCCAAGACCGTGAGGTGGGCCTGATCGCTTATGGCCACCGCAGGCGTGGGGATTGCGGTGATATCGAAACACTGGTGACACCGCAAGCTGGTGTCACAGCGGACATTATCGAACGTGTGAAGGGCATCAGCCCCCGGGGCAAGACACCCCTGACTGATGCGGTCGAGGCTGCGGCAAAGGCGCTTGCCTACCAGGATAAACCCGCCACCGTGGTTCTCATCTCGGATGGTCTGGAAAGCTGTGAACGTGATCCCTGCGCGCTGGCCAAGGTGCTTGAGCAAGGCGGCGTGGGCTTTACCGCCCATGTGGTGGGCTTCGGCCTGGGTGGGGATCAGGATACGGCCTCGCTTTCGTGTTTAGCCGATGAAACAGGGGGGATTTTCGTACAGGCTGAAAATGCCAGCGAACTGGAAGCCGCACTTGGATCTGTCAGTGCCGCTGTGGCCGAAGCGCCTGTCCCTGCGACGGAACCGGAACCCGTCGCCGCGCCCGAGCCGGAGCCGGAGCCTGAGCCCGCTGCGCCCACTGTGGTGGTGAACGGGCCGGAGACGGCTGTCGGAGGTTCCAACATCACCGTGACATGGGATCCCACAGTGGATGCCATGGACTATATCAACATTTTGCCGCTGGGGTCCAAAGACGGAACCTATGGACAGTATCAGCAGGTGCGCACGAATGAGGAATTGACACTCATGACCCCTGGTAAGCCGGGCGCGTACGAGATCCGCTACACGGCGAAGTCGGGCGAAACGCTTGGGTCCTCCCCGCTTGAGATCACGCAGGCCGAGGTGGCGCTTGAGGCCTCTGACCTTGTCGTGACTGGGGCACAATTCACTGTGGGCTGGACCCCTACCATCAACCCGTTGGACTATATCGGGATCGTGCCTGTGGGCTCTGAGGCGGGCACGTTCGGGTCGTCCTACATGCAAGTGCGCAACAAGTCCGAGGTTCAGCTGACAGCGCCCGCCCAGCCCGGCCTCTACGAACTGCGTTACATCCTGCGCGTCGACAACTCGACCGTCGGCACCCGCGCCATCGAGGTGTCCGCGCCCGAGGTCACGCTTAGCGCTCCTGAAACCGCTCTGACGGGTGAGGAATTCATGGTGTCCTGGACGGGTAAGGTCAGCAATTTTGACTACATCACCATCGTCCCAGTTGGCACGCCCGAGGGGGAGTACGGCAACTACCAACAAGTGCGTGGGAAATCCGAACTGCCGCTTCAGGCCCCGGCCGAAGTGGGTCTTTACGAGGTGCGATATGTGCTGCGTGAAGGCAATAAGACCATGACCAGCACCCCGATCGAGATCGTCTCGCCCGAAGTGACGGTCTCCGCCCCTGAAACGGTGCGTATTGGTGAGGTGTTTAACGTGGAATGGACCGGTACAGTCAACCCGCGCGACTACGTCACGATTGTGCCCATTGGCACGGCTGAAGGTGAGTTCGGCAATTATTTTCAGGTCCGTAGCATCAACAAGAAAGAACTCCAGGCCCCAGCTGATCCTGGCTTTTATGAAGTGCGCTACGTGCTGCGTGAAGGGTCCAAGACCATGGCCACGGCCGCGGTTGAAGTGGTGCAGGCCGATGTTTCCCTGACAGCGCCAGCCACGGCCCTGACGGGACAGGATTTCGAGGTATCGTGGGATGGCCAGGTCAGCACGCTTGACTACATCACTATCGTGCCCAAGGGGACGGCTGAGGGGGAGTTTGGAAATTACTTTCAGGTGCGCAAGCACGGGGCGCGTGATCTTCTCGCTCCGGCGGATCCGGGCTTTTACGAAGTACGCTACGTGCTCAAGGAAGGCGGCAAGACAATGGCCAGTGCGGATATCGAACTCGTGGTTCCCGAGGTTACGGTATCAGGCCCGGATAAGGTGCGCGCGAACACCATGATGCAAGTGATGTGGTCGTCCACTGTAAACGTGAACGACTATATTACTCTGGTGCCGCTCGGCAGCCCTGATGATGACTTCTCTGAGTATTTCTTGACCCGCGACAAAACGGAACGCGAGATGGAGACACCCGCGGAGCCGGGCGTCTACGAGCTGCGCTATGTGCTCAAGGAAGGCACCCGCGTCCTCGCTCGAAAGACGATCGACGTGGTGCCGGAAACTGCCGCGCTGAATACTGGCGCAAAGATCACGGCACCTGAAAGTGCCAGCGCAGGTAGTGCTATCACGGTGCGCTGGCAGGTGGAGCAGGAAAGTAGCGATCAGCGGGTCACACTTGCGGACCCTGATCAGGCAATCTTCACCTGGATTTCGGCGTCCAAGATCAATGGGTTGACCGAGGTGCAGATGACGCTGCCCGATCAGCCGGGCGTTTATGAGCTGCGTATTCTCGACATCCCTGGCCAGGAGGTTCTGGCGCGTCAGCAGATCACGGTGAAGTAGACGTTTTGCATCCACGTATCAGGCACGAACCGGGTCTTCTGTTTTGAAATACAAGACCCCAAATCAAACCCGAGGCAGGTGGGCCTGAATATCAGTCGGCCAGCCCGGGCTCATCCAGCAGGTGACGGCCTTCGCGGTCCTCAACCTCGATCACCCAGAGATCTGGATCAAACCCAGTCTGCCGGGTGACGGCTGCATCCACATGGGCCTCTTCGCCCTCGGCCAGCAGATCCCATTTACGTGCTCCGCTTATCAGATCGAAGCCGCGCTGAAACGCCTGCGCGCGCCCATCAAGCGTATTGAGCTTGATCAGAACTGCGCCTGCGGTGTTGTCACCATGGGCCGTCACAAAAGCTGGAATGCCGATCTGGCGCAAGCGTGTCAGATAGGCCTGCACCCAGAATTCCGCGGTCAATCGCGTCACGTATTACCGTCCCGGAAATCAAGGCCCATCTCGGAATAACGCTCCGCCTCGTCAAGCCAGCCGGGCCTTACTTTTACCTGAAGGAAAAGGTGCACGCGACGGCCAAGAAATTCTTCCAGTTCGGTGCGGGAGGCCTGACTCACGCCCTTGATTGTCTCGCCCTTCTTTCCTAGCAGGATGCCCTTGTGCCCGTCCCGGGCGACGTAAATCACCTGATCGATGCGCACCGAACCATCCTTGCGTTCCTCCCAGCTTTCAGTTTCGACAGTCAGCTGGTAGGGCAGTTCTTGGTGCAGCCGCAGGGTCAACTTTTCACGCGTGATCTCGGCGGCGATCATGCGCATGGGCAGGTCGGCAATTTGGTCCTCAGGGTAAAGCCAGGGGCCTTCGGGCAGGGTCTCGGCCAGCCAGTGGCGCAGGTCCTGCACGCCGTGGCCTTTTTCAGCGGAGATCATGAAGGTCTCGGTAAAGGGAAAGCGGTCGTTGAGATCCTGGGTAAGGCTCAGCAGAGCGTCGGATTTGACACGGTCGATCTTGTTGATGGCCAGTGCGACGGTCTGGGATTTGACGGTCTTCGGCAGTTCTTCGAGGATGCGGGCCACGCCGTCGGTGATGCCGCGATGGGCCTCGACCAGAAGGACGACGATGTCGGCATCCGCCGTACCGCCCCAAGCTGCGGCGACCATGGCGCGGTCAAGCCGTCTACGTGGGCGGAAAAGGCCAGGCGTGTCGACAAAAACCAGCTGCGCGTCGCCTTCAAGCGCCACACCACGAATGCGGGCGCGGGTGGTTTGCACTTTGTGGGTGACGATGGAGACCTTGGCGCCGACCATGCGGTTGAGCAGGGTAGACTTGCCTGCGTTGGGCTCTCCAATCAGAGCGATGAAACCGGCACGGGTAGTCATGTGTGGTGCTGCCTTGGATTGCTGAAAGTGGCGCGTATAGCGGCTTTTGATCCGGCTGACCAGACATGCCGCTCGTCCGCCCTTGCAGGCGGCCTCGCGAGACTGCCTGTCAGGGCGGACGAGCTGCTGCGTTTCATGTTTTTTGAACCTGTGCCAGCAACGCCTTGGCCGCGGCCTGTTCGGCCTGTCGCTTCGACCCCGCAACGGCGCGGTCCGCCGCGCCGTTTTCGAGCCGTGCCTCGATCGTGAAGCGCGGCGCATGATCCGGCCCGTCGCGCCCTATCTCAACGTAACGCGGGGGCGCAAACCCCCGGGCCTGCGCCCATTCCTGCAGTGCCGTCTTGGCATCGCGCGCGTCATCCTCGACCTTCTGCACCCGGTCACCCCAGAGCCGGGTCACTAGGTCACGCGCCACCTCGAACCCACCATCGCGGTACACGGCCGCAATCACCGCCTCCATCGCATCGCCCAGCAGTGCCTGCTTGCGTCGTCCACCTGACAGCATCTCGGACCGGCCCAGTTTCAGCACCTTGCCCAGGTCAATCTGCCGGGCCACATCCGCGCAAGCCTCCTTGCGTACCAGGGCATTGAAGCGCGGTGCCAATTGCCCTTCTTCGGCCTGCTTGTCCTGATCCAGAAGCGCCTCGGCCATCACCAACCCAAGCACCCGATCGCCAAGGAACTCAAGCCTCTCATTGTCATTGCGATTGGCTGTAGACATAGACGCATGCGTCACCGCACGTACCAGAAGCTCCGGCTTGGCAAAGGAATAGCCCAGCCGGCCCTCAAAGGCCTTCAACTCACTTGAAAGCTTCATTCAAGCTTCTCGAAAAAGCGGTCACCCCGCCATGTCCAGAAAAATAGCATCGAGCGGCCCGCAGAGGAAAAGACCACCCTGTCCGCGCGCCCGATCAGGTTTTCATAGGCCACGAAACCAACCCCTCCCACGCGCTGTGGCACGCGGCTGTCAGTAGAATTGTCGCGGTTGTCGCCCATGAAGAAATAGTGTCCCTGCGGCACCGTGTAGATGCCCGTATTGTCTGACGGCATCTGAGCAATATTCAGGATCCCGTGCGATGACCCGCCCGGCAGAGTCTCGATCTTACGGGATTTGATACAGTCAGCGCCGATACCCACAGGTGCATTTTCACACCGGGGCAGGCTGCGAAGTGGACCCTGTTGGTTCTTCACTTCGACAAAAGGTGCATCCTCTTGCAACTGCACAGCTTCACCGTTCAAATGAAGCACGCCGTTGATCATCTGCACGCGGTCCCCGGGCATCCCCACAAGACGCTTGATGAAATCACTGCCCTGGGTGGGGTGGCGGAACACAATGATGTCGCCACGTTCAGGCGCACCCCCAAAAAGCCGGGTGTTGTCGCGGTCCAGAAAGCCGCAAATCTTTTGCGCATCGATATTGACTGGGCCGAATTTTATATTGGGGCAGGAAGCATAGGAATAGCCGTAGGCCATCTTGTTGACGAACAGGAAATCCCCAATCAAAAGCGTATCTTTCATGGACCCTGATGGGATCCAGAAGGGTTGAAAGAACAAGGTGCGGAAAACAAGGGCAATGAGCAGCGCCCAGAAGACCGTCTTGATCGTTTCCCAGATACTGCCTGAGGTTTTAGTTTCAGAGGACATGGTCTGCTCCGCTCGTCCTGGTCATTTGATGTTGAGGCTTCATGCGGGGCAGGGGCCGGGGTGTCAAGGCTGGGTCTGCGTCGATCTGCAGACAGGCCGCGCTTCGATCACCACATAGGCCTGTGCCCAGGGGTGATCATCTGTCAGTGAGACATGGATGATCGCCTCATGCCCGGGCGGGGTCATTTCTGCCAGTCGTGCGGCCGCCCAACCGGTGACCTGCATTACAGGTTGGCCCGTCTCAATGTTTTGCACGGCCATATCTTTCCATGCAATCCCCATACGCAGACCGGTGCCAAGCGCTTTGGAACAGGCCTCTTTCGCCGCCCACCGCTTGGCATAGGTGCCCGCGACATCGGCACGGCGCTCGGCCTTGTGCTGCTCTGTTTTGGTGAAGACGCGATTGCGAAACCTGTCGCCAAACCGCTCAAGCGTTCCGGCAATACGGTCAATATTGGCCAGGTCCGTTCCGATGCCAAGGATCACGTATTGCCCCTTTCCGGTTACGCCGCAAACATCGGGAAACTTACGCCCAAAGCCCACGCCAAGGCCAGCCCCAGCCCCAGCCCTGCTGGCGAGGGTCCCACCTGGCGCGATGCGATGCGTCCCATTGTGCCAAAGGTCAGGTAGAATAGCACCAGCACAGGTGCGATCATGATCAGGAAAAACAAACCTTCAAAATCCAGTGCGACAGCGACGCCAAGCGAGGCAAAGAAGGCCACGCGCCCTGTTATGCGCTGCCAGAGTGCCGCGCCATCGGCCAAGCGGCTGTCGGCAATCATGAAGGGCACCGTCCCAAGACATAGTGCGGCAATCAGGCTAAGCCGCCCCGGACCAGGCCAGAAATTTGCTCCATACCGGTCAAGCGCCATACCAAAGACCACTACGGCCCAGAAGGCCAGCAAGGCCGCCGCCGTTAGATCGGGCTTCATGGATGGGCCCTTGAGCCAACGCAGGATCAGCAGTTGCAGCACGCCGTAGATCGCAAGGTGCAGCGCCAAGTAATCTGCGACCAGGACGTTCAGAAAGGAAAGCTCGAACGGGTAGGCCAGAAGGGGCGTCAGAACCGCTGGGACCAGAGTGGCCACGCAAAAGCCAAAGAGGTTGAGTTCTTGTCGCTCCACCTCCACCCGTGGCAAAAGGCGTATGATCGGGCGAAACAGGATCGTGATCGCCACCAGAAGCGCAATCAGCGGCCAGCCGGTCTGGACCGAGACGTGCGGCGTGGGCGTGCGACCGTAGAAAGCGTTGAACCACTCTTCAGCTGCTTGCATTCCCGCTCTGGAATGAAGAATGGCCACATGCTCCACAGCGGGGGCCAGCATGGCTTTGCGCCGCAGGCTTTCGGTTTCCACCAGATCGCCCATCGCCGCATTGGGGTCGGCCATTTGAAGCGCGTGCTCGGCAAACTCGGCCAGGCCCGGTTCCCATGCGCCGGTGATTAGAAGCAGGTCGCCTGGGGCCGTTTCGTCAATCGCTTCTGAGAAGGCTGAGAGCAGGACAACCGGCCCCACATCACCACGTGCGCGCGCGACCCTTGCGAGTACATCCGTGGCCATCGAATGCCCCAGTAGGCCTACCGGCACCTCACCATCTGAGACCGTGTCAACAATACGGATCGTTTGATCCACCAGCCGCTGCGTCGTCCCTTCGATCGAGGTCACATCGCCGCGCATCGGATCGGGGTGACGGCCATGACCCTCGAAGTCAAAGCTGTAGACCGTGTACCCAGCCTGTGCGAGCGAGGTGGCATAGCTCAGCATCATCTGGCGCGATCCGGCAAATCCATGCGCCACCACGATTGCAGGCCCGCCGGTGCTATTCGTGATCTCGGTCACGGGCGTAGGGCCCTCACGCAGTTCCGTGAAGGTCAGGCCCTGGCGCGCGCTTTCCAAAAGCCAGATCGAGGCGAGTGCGACCAAAAGGGCCATAAGGCTAAGCAGGGTTGCGCGGAAACTCATTGCGGCATGGCCTACGTGACTCGCTCTATTCGATCAGACCCTTTGAGCGCATCAGGCTCAACTTGTTGCCTGCGCCGATGCCAAGGAACATGCGGTTGCAGATCAGATAGCCCCCGGCATACAGCCCGATCAGGATCAGAAATTGCTTGGAGGGGAAGGGCGCGATGGCTAGATTGCCAAATTCGGGCGCTAGGTCGCCGGCTAAAAAGGCCAGCGCGATGTTGAGCCCCGTGGCCACGAACATCGCCAGCCAGGACAGTCCCCATATCTCGGCTGAATTGGGCTTGCGCCGTTCGGCCTTGGCAAATTGTGATCCTTCCACCACGGCAGCGATCATCGCGGGCACCATGATTTGTGCGGCTGATCCAAGCGTCGAGTCCCAGGTGGAATTGGCGTATTGCACCACCAAGGCTACGCCAAGCGCCACGGCCAGGAATACAGCTCCGTATCGGATCAGCGCGATGATCATCAGACCGCGGGACGCGCATCACGCAAACGCGCGCTGTCCATGATTGCCCGCATCTGGGCGATGGCTGGCTGAAGGCCAAGGAAGATCGCCTCGCCAATCAGGAAATGCCCGATATTGAGCTCCCGCACTTCTGGAAAGGCGGCAATCGGGGCGACCGTGTCAAAGGTCAGGCCGTGACCGGCATGAACTTCAAGACCAAGCGAATTGGCATAGGCCGACATCTCGCGCAGGCTTTGCAACTCTCGTTCGCGATCCTCGAACCGGCCCTCGGCATGGGCATCGCAATAGGCGCCAGTGTGAAGCTCGATCACCTCGGCCCCGATGCGACTGGCGGCTTCAATCTGGCGGCGGTCGGCAGCAATGAAAATCGATACCCGGCATCCCACCTCCCGCAGGGGCGCGATGTAATGCGCAAGGCGGTTTTCTTCCCGGGCGACTTCAAGCCCTCCTTCGGTGGTCTTTTCCTCACGCTTTTCAGGCACGATGCACACGGCATGGGGTTTGTGGCGCAGGGCAATCTCTTGCATTTCCTGGGTTGCTGCCATCTCAAAATTCAGAGGCACGCTCAGGTGTTCCATCAGCCGGTCTATATCTTTGTCCGATATATGGCGACGATCTTCGCGCAGATGCGCTGTGATTCCGTCGGCGCCCGCCTCTTCGGCAATCTTGGCGGCACGGATCGGATCGGGATACTCCCCACCGCGCGCATTCCGGACAGTGGCAACATGATCAATATTGACCCCAAGGCGCAATTCACATGGTGAAGCCATAGCGTTTTCCTTTTGCCAGTACACAAAGTTTGTTGGTTAGAACTTAGTCCTGTCGGGGTGTCATGTCCGCTTTTGCCGCAGCTTTTTCTTTCAGGGCAAGCAGTTTTGCCTTCAATATCCCCTTGCGGCGGTTCTGATAGGCCTGAATTACAGGTAAGCTTAGGCTATACCCGGCAATACCAGCGATCAGTCCTGGTATGATGCCGCCGATCAGGTAGGGGAAGAACACCTCGTCATAAAAAATGTAAAGGTTCGACCAATCTGCGTCCTTATTGGTGAAGAGCGCGATCGTGTTGTCTTTCAAATCCCCCCAGGCATCGACGAATTTCCCCCCGAGAGAGCGGTGCATCTCATCATCATGCACGCCGACGCGTCCCAGCAGAAAGTTACCAGTCTGCATGGAAATTGCGGCAATTGGTAGAAAGGTCAGAGGATTGCCCACAAAAGTCGCCAGAAGCGAGGCGATCACATTGCCACGCATCAGCTTAGCCAGAAGGGCGGCCAGCAGGAAGTGCAGACCAAAGAGGGGCGAGAAGGTTACGAAGATCCCGGCAAAGATACCTCGCGCGATACGATGTGGCTGGTCGGGTATCCGGTGAAGCCTTAGCTTGACGTAGTTGAACGCACGCGCATAGCCGCCGCGAGGCCAGACCAGATCCTGGACCTTCTGCGAGTAGCTTTGTTTATCGCGACGTTTGAAAACCAAACCTGGCTATCCTTTGGTTCAATCTGTTTCTATTCCACTGGCCCGCGCGGGATCGCGATAGCGTTCCACAGCCGCCACATTTGTTTCCGCATCCAATCCGGTGATGATCGAATGCAGATGCTCTGCATCACGTAGTTCGACATCAATGAGGAGGCGATAGAAATCTGGCTTACGGTCCAGAAATGTCAGATTCGAGATATTGGCCTTCTGCTCTCCGATCAACGTACAAATACGTCCCAACACGCCAGCGTCATTGCCAATCGTAATGTCGATTGTCACGTCATAATCCGGCGGATGTTTGCCTGCGTGCCAGTGCAGATCCAACCAGCGATCGGGCTGGTCATCATACTGTGATAGGGCCTCGCAGTCGATCGTATGCACCACCACGCCCTTACCCCGATAGGCTATGCCTACGATCCGCTCTCCCGGGATGGGTTGGCAGCATCGGGCGCGGTCGAAATGTTGGTTGCGGCCAAGGCCGATCACTGCGCGATCCCGGCCCACGAGATTACCTTCGCTTTGAACCATGTCAGGGTAAACCGCGTTTAGAACTTCCTGCGCGGTCAGCTCGGCACTGCCCAGCCGTGCCAGTACCTCGTTTCCGTCCTCCAGCCGCAATGTTTTGGCCGCGGTCGCCAACGCCTTTTCGGTGGCCCTTTTGCGCACGTTGTCAAAGGCCGAACGCGCCAGTTCACGGCCCAGTTTGATAAAGCGGTCTCGGTCAAGCTCCCGCAGGGCCTTGCGAATCGCAGCCCTCGCCCGGCCCGTTGTGGCAATGTCGAGCCACGTGGCCTGTGGCGTCTGGCCATCGGCGGTGATCACGTCGACCGATTGACCATTTTTGATCCGTGTCCAAAGTGGCACACGCATCCCATCAATCTTAGCGCCCACGCAGGCATGGCCAATCCGGGTGTGGATCGCATAGGCAAAATCAATTGGTGTTGCCCCGCGCGGTAGCTTGACCACATCGCCTTTTGGTGTGAAGCAAAAGACCTTGTCCGAGTACATCTCAAGCTTAACGGCTTCGAGGAACTCGTCGTGATCCTGATCAGCGTCAAACTGTTCTGTCAGGCTGGAAATCCACTTAACCGGGTCGACGGCAAAGGGGTTTTCGCTGCGCACCCCGTCACGATAGGACCAGTGCGCCGCCACACCTGTTTCGGCTACGTCATGCATCTGCCGAGTGCGGATCTGCACCTCCACCCGCTTGCCGTCCCGCCCTGACACGGTGGTGTGGATCGACCGGTAGCCGTTTGACTTGGGTTGGCTAATGTAGTCCTTGAAACGCCCTGGCACTGCGCGCCACCGGCGATGGATCGCGCCCAGCACCCCGTAGCAATCCCCCTCGGTCTGCGTGATGATCCGAAAACCGTAGATGTCTGACAATCGGGAAAAGCCCATCCCCTTTTCCTGCATCTTGCGCCAGATCGAATAGGGCTTCTTGGCGCGGCCTAACACATCCGCTTCGATCTCTTCCTTTTCCAGTTCAAATCGCATATCGGCGGTGATCTTTTCGATCACGTCACCGCTTTCTTTCTGTAGCGTAATGAACCGCCGGATGATCGAGGCGCGCGCATCAGGATTGATCACGCGAAACGCCAGGTCTTCCAACTCTTCGCGCATCCACTGCATCCCCATGCGCCCGGCGAGAGGTGCGAAGATATCCATGGTCTCGCGCGCTTTCTTGAGCTGCTTTTCCGGCTGCATATGCTTGATCGTGCGCATGTTGTGCAGCCGGTCGGCCAGTTTCACAAGAATTACCCGCATGTCCTTGGAGATCGCCATGAATAGCTTGCGGAAATTTTCTGCCTGCTGGGTTTCCCGGCTGGACAGTTGCAGGTTTGTCAGCTTGGTAACACCATCGACCAGATCGGCAATCTCGGTACCAAACCTTTTTTGTACAACAGTGTAGGAGGCGCGCGTGTCCTCGATCGTGTCATGCAAAAGCGCGGTGATCAGTGTTGCATCATCAAGCCGCTGCTCAGCCAGAATGGCGGCCACAGCGGCGGGATGCGTGAAGTAAGGCTCGCCGGAATGCCGAAACTGGCCTTCATGCATTTGTTCCCCGAACGCGAATGCGTCCGAGATCTTTGCTTCATCAGTCTTCGGATTGTAGGTGCGGACCAGTTCAATAAGGTCTTGGGCCGCGATCATCTTTTCCGAACCCCCAAGCCGGGCCAGGTATTATCCTTGGCCCTGAGCCTCCATCAACGCCCGCAGCAGGTCTTCTTCCGGCATCTCGTCCTCGGCGGGCTTGTCCGGCTCACCGCCCATCAGAAGGGACATGGTGTCCTCTTCAGGCTCATCTACCTCGATCTGAGTCTGGTTAGACTCGATCAAACGCTCGCGCAGGTCCTCGGCGGACTGTGTTTCATCGGCAATCTCGCGCAGGGACACGACAGGGTTCTTGTCATTGTCGCGGTCAACGGTGATAGCAGACCCAGATGAAATCTCGCGTGCCCGGTGGGCGGCAAGCATCACCAGATCAAACCGGTTTGGAACCTTATCAACGCAGTCTTCTGTCGTTACGCGGGCCATACTGAGCTCCGATCTCGCAAAAAGGGAATTAAGAATGCCGGTATTTAGGCCCTCGCGCGTCGAATGACAAGCGTTGAATCGTACAGATACTGTTTCCGTATGGGTATCACTGGGGCAAGCGGCATTTCTTCGTAGTTCAGGCGGTTTCCCACCGCCTCAGCATGGGTGGCTTAGCGAATGTCAGAAGGGTTCGACTTCTTCCAGAAGGGCCGGGTCAAGGGCATCGCGCATTTCTCGGACCGTACGGCCAAGGACTGGATGCCGCCAGTCTGGGGCCACTTCTGCGAGTGGCACCAGAACGAAGGCGCGATCTTGCAAGCGCGGGTGTGGTAGGATCAATTCATCGGGTGTTGTGACCTGTTGCTTCTCTACGTCCAGATTGCGCCACTGGTTATGCGTATCGAGGTCTGGCAAAACTTGGTCGCCCGCTGCGATCAGGTCAAGGTCAAGAGTGCGCTGCCCCCAGCGTTTCTCGCGCTTGCGCCCGAACGCATCCTCAATTGCGTGCAGTCGGGTCAGCAGTTCAGTGGGGGTTCTTCCAAATTGAAAGGCCGCGGCGGCGTTCACATAGTCAGGTCCTGCACCTGCAGGAAAGCACGGCGTGCGAAAGAAACGACTACTACGAAATTCGTAGATATGCGTGTCCTGCAAGTTTTCAATCGCCGCCTGCAGGGTTTGGGCCGGAGAACCGCGCTCAGATCGCAAGTTTGCGCCGATGGCGATCAAAAAGCTATTATTGTGGGGCAATGAGATGTGGCCTTTTTGATCAAATTAGCGTTACGTCACTATTTTGAGGGGTTGAAAGAATTCTGCGGTATCCGTAGTTGTGATTGTGGGGGCTGAGCGGATTAGGAACTGCCCTGCCCAAGTTTGATAATTGGTACTGTTCGAGAGGACAACTTTATGTTTTACAAAGACGAAAGACTTGCACTTTTCATTGACGGATCGAACCTCTACGCGGCTGCCAAGTCGCTAGGCTTCGATATCGACTACAAACTCCTAAGATCGGAATTCACGCGACGTGGAAAGCTGTTGCGCGCATTCTATTACACGGCTCTGCTGGAGAATGATGAATACTCACCCATCCGTCCTTTGGTCGACTGGCTGAACTATAATGGTTTCACAATGGTCACAAAAGCCGCCAAAGAATACACTGACAGCCAGGGTCGTCGCAAAGTTAAGGGCAACATGGACATCGAACTGGCCGTAGACGCGATGGAACTTGCACCGCGTGTGGACCACATCGTGCTGTTCTCTGGTGATGGCGATTTCCGGCCTTTGGTGGAAAGCCTTCAACGTCAGGGCGTGCGCGTTTCGGTGGTCTCGACCATTCGCAGCCAACCCCCCATGATTTCCGATGATCTTCGCCGTCAAGCCGACAACTTTATTGAGCTTGAAGACCTGCGCGATGTCATCGGCCGCCCCCCACGTGAGACCACATCCACGATGGATACAAATACCGCAATGGCCGGTTGACAGGTGGCTGACATCTGGTGGAACGGGGAAAAAGTTCTCGTTCTGCCGAAGAAATACCAGTGCGGTCTGCGTCCCTAAAGACCAGGACCGCACTAACCGGCCCGAAAGGGCGCCCCCCACCCGCATTTCTCTAGACGCCATCCTGTGCAGCGCTTAATCCTTGGGCCAAACGCCGCCCTAGGAAAAGCAAATGTTATTCATCCCACGCGCACCATTGATCTTGGGTCTTGCTGGCCTTCTGCCCTTTGTTTGGGGCGTGTTCAGCGCGGCCAGCCCTGGCTTGCAGGACTGGGGCATCCAGACCATTGGTGCGCGTTTTGTTGGTCCATATGTCTCGCTTTTTTACGGCGCGGTCATCTTGTCGTTTATGTCTGGTGTACTCTGGGGCTTTGCAACGAAGCTCGAAGGCGGACAGGCCGCCACCGGCTATGTCCTCTCCGTCATCCCGGCGCTCTGGGCGTTTTTCACTACTGGGGGCGGCGCCGAGAATGCCGCAGTCAACCTGATGATCGGGTTTCTTGGCCTCCTGGTGCTCGACTGGCATTTCTGGCGGTTTGACGCGACGCCGCCATGGTGGATGCAGCTGCGCATCATGCTGACCTCCATCGTCATCGCGTCGCTTGCAGCCCTGGTGTTCTTTGCATGACCGTCGATAAGGTAACCCTCGGTGTCTATGATGCCAAAGCCTCTGAATACGCCGATATGGTCTCAGACGCCGATGACCAGCAACTCATTGAATTTATATCAGCCTTGCCAAAAGGTGCCACGGTGCTTGATCTTGGTTGTGGCCCTGGCAATGCAGCCCGCAAGATGGCAGAGGCTGGGCTTTCTGTCGAAGCCATGGATGCCTCTGCCGAAATGGTGAAGCTGGCCCAGGCTCAGCCCGGCGTCAGCGCGCGGCTGGCCAGTTTCGATGATATTGAGGGCGTAGATATCTATGATGGTATCTGGGCCAACTTCAGCCTACTCCATGCTGACCGTGCCGACATGCCGGTATATCTGGCGGCGCTTCGGGTGGCGCTCAAGCCAGGTGGTGTGTTCCATATCGGGATGAAAACCGGCACGGGCGCGCATCGCGATGGGATCGGACGGCTTTACACCTATTACACCGAAAGGGAACTTGGTGATCTTTTGCGTGTTGCAGGGTTTGAGCCTATCGTAACAAACTCGGGCGTCGATAAGGGCCTCGCCGGGTCGATGGACCCCTGGGTGAAGATGTCGTCCCATGGCTGAGCTATTCGCCTATACGGACGGGGCCTGTTCGGGCAATCCTGGCCCGGGCGGTTGGGGCGCGCTTCTTGTCGCGCGCAACGGGGACGAGGTGTTACGGGAGCGGGAGCTTTCGGGCGGCGAGGCCGAGACGACCAACAACCGCATGGAACTTCTGGCAGCGATCCACGCGCTTGAGGCGCTCAAAACGGCCAGCACTATCACGGTCGTGACTGATTCCGTGTACGTCAAGAACGGTGTGACGGGCTGGATTTTCGGCTGGAAGAAGAACGGCTGGAAAACGGCAGCCAAGAAGCCCGTCAAGAATGCTGACTTGTGGCAGAGGCTCGATGTCGCCCAGGCACGGCACTCTGTGGATTGGAAATGGGTCAAGGGTCACGCGGGCCATCCTGAGAATGAACGCGCCGATGCACTGGCCCGCGCGGGCATGAAACCCTTCAAACCTGCCAAGGGTGAAGGCTAAAGGACCGTGCCAGAACCCCCGTCTCGGGTATCCCAAAAACACATGTGTCAAAAGGAGGATTGGCGAAGGTGCGTTTTAATTCCGACCACGCCAATGGGTTGGCACGATGACCAACGCGCCTACGGAAGACAGGATTGCATCAATCCCCGGTGATCCAAACCCAATCCCGAACATTATCCTTAAGAAGTAAAATAGGAACGCCCCACCTACGCAGATGATGATTGACGGGATAACGCCATTGCGGGTGAAGCCCGACCTCTCGCTGGCATAGCCCACGATTCCCGCGATAACGACTGTTCCGAAAAGCTGTAAGAACATGTTTTAACCTCTCAAAGCTGCGTGCCTTTGGGCATGGCCAATCCACGCAGGAATTCGTGATGATCCTGCGGCCCCTTGCCAGCCCTTTGCAAGCGTAAAACGTCGATTGCGCCGTGCCCGCAGGCAATGCTCAGTGTATCGTTCAGGACTTCTCCGGGCATGCCTGTGTCGGAGCTCAGGCGAGAGGCCAGCAGCTTGATCCGCTGTCCCTCGTGCTCGAACCACGCACCGGGAAAAGGAGAGAGTCCCCTGATCTTGCGATCCACCTCCTCGGCTGCGGCGTGCCAGTCGATCCGGGCCTCAGCCTTGTCGATCTTGTGGGCATAGGTCACGCCCACCTCGGGTTGCGGCTCTGGCGTCAGGTCATCCAACCTCGCCAAGGCCTCCACGATCGCGGCCGCGCCCATCTCGGACAGCCGGTCATGCAGGCCGCCCGTCGTTTCCTCCGCCCCGATGGGCGTGGCATGGCGCAGCAGAACCGGACCGGTGTCCAGCCCAGCTTCCATCTGCATGATGCACACGCCCGTCTCGGCATCGCCCGCCATGATTGCACGGTGGATCGGTGCCGCCCCCCGCCAGCGGGGCAGAAGTGAGGCATGTATATTCAGGCACCCACGCAGGGGTGCATCTAGCACTGTTTGTGGCAGGATCAGCCCGTAGGCCACGACCACGGCAAGGTCAGCCTGCAAAGCAGCAAATGCCTCTTGCGCCTGCTTTTCGCGCAGGGACACTGGGCAACGCACGTCAAGCCCAAGCTCTAATGCACGGGTGTGTACGGGTGTCGGGCGGTCCTTCTTGCCCCGTCCTGCGGGGCGCGGTGGCTGGCAATAGACGGCGGCCACCTCGTGACCGGCCTTCACCAACGCGTCCAGCACCGGGACAGAAAAATCCGGGGTTCCCATGAAAACAATGCGCATCGCTTGCTCCTACCGCGCCAGTTTCTTTGCCTTGCGCAACAGCATGTCGCGTTTGATTTTGCTGAGATGGTCAAAATACATCCGTCCGGCCAAATGGTCGATCTGGTGCTGCACGCTGGTCGACCATAGTCCTTCGAATTCCCGTTCGACCATGGTGCCGTTCTCGTCCATGTAGCGCACCGTGACGACCCGTGGTCGCTTCAGCTTGGCCGATACGCCGGGCAGATTGGGGCTGGCCTCTTGATGGGGGCGCAGATCATCGCTGGCGTGGATCACTTCCGGGTTGGCCAGCCGGATCGCCTGCCCCCTTTTGTCGCTGGCATCAACAACTGCCAGGGCCTGCATCACCCCGATTTGGTTGGCGCCGAGCCCTACGCCCGGCATTGCCTCCATCGTATCGATCATGTCGGTCCAGATCGCGTGGATTTCATCAGTGATCGTTCTCACCCGTGCAGCGGGTGTGCGCAATCGCTGGTCCGGCCAAGGCAGGCAGAGCCTGATGGTCATCGCATCAGGCCCGCGCCTTCTCGCGCTTGAGCTTCTGCATCTTGCGCGTGATCATTTGCCGCTTGATTGGGCCAAGATAGTCAATGAAAAGCTTGCCATCGAGATGGTCGATCTCATGCTGAACACAGGTGGCCCAAAGCCCGTCGAATGTCTCCGTCTGCTCGTTTCCATTCTGGTCGATCCAGCGCACATCGACCACCTTGGGACGGGTGACTTCGGCGAATTGTTCGGGGATCGACAGACAGCCTTCGTCATATATTTTGGTTTCATCCGAACTGGCCAGAACTTCGGGGTTAAACATCACCAGCGGGCGCGCTTCGGATGCATCCTCCTTGACGCAATCCATTACGATCAGCCGGCTCAGCACGCCCACCTGTGGCGCAGCAAGGCCGATGCCCGGCGCATCATACATTGTTTCAAGCATATCATCGGCAAGCGTGCGCAATTCGTCCGTCAAGTCATCAACACCAGGGCTGATTTTCTTCAGGCGGGGGTCAGGGTGGATCAGGATCGGCCGTATCATGCGCATCATGTAAGCGAGGGCGAGATGATCCGCAACGCCTCTTGCACCTGCCCCGCGTTTCGCTAGTGTCCGTCGCGCTGAATACAAAGCAAATCGGAGGCCAGCCCATGTTTGACGAAATTGTGGATCGTCGCGGAACCAATTCGTCCAAATGGGACAACATGGAGCTTGCCACAGGCGTCAATGCGCCAGATGCCATCGCTATGTGGGTGGCTGACATGGATTTTCGCGCGCCCGAGTTTCTACAAGACGCCGTGCGCCGCATGATCGAAAAGGCCAACTACGGCTATTTCGCCTCGGATTCCGTTATGAACCAGCAGGTTGCGTGGTGGATGAAAACCCGGCATGGCTGGGATGCCGACCCGGACTGGATGTGTACGACAGGCGGCCTTGGACATGCCATTGCACTGCTTCTGGAAACGTTTACCGATCCCGGTGACGAAATCATCATCTTCACGCCCGTCTATCACGAGTTTACCAACAAGATCCGCAATGCGGGTCGTGTCGTGCACGAAAGCCCGCTAGTGATCCGCGACGGCGTCTACCATATGGACTTCGATGCGCTCGAGGCTGGGCTGACGGGGGGCGAAAAGGCCATCCTGATTTCATCACCCCACAACCCTGCGGGCCGTATCTGGACCCCGGAGGAGTTGCGCCAGCTGGCGGCGTTCTGCGAACGCCATGACCTTTTGATGATGTCCGACGACATCCACCACGATCTGGCTTATCCAGGTGAGAGCTACACACCGTTTCTGGTGGCTGCGCCCGACGCCGCTGATCGTACGATTGTGCTCAGCGCTGCTTCCAAGACATTCAATACGGCAGGTGCGCGTGTTGGCACCGTGACCATACCCGAGGCCACCAAGCGCAAAGCATTCCAAGATGCGCTGAAATCGCATCAGACCCAACCTAACATTCTTGGCGTCGATCTTACCGAGGCTGCATATTCTCCCGAAGGCGCGACCTATGTGGATGAATTGCGGGCCTATATTGCGGGCAACGCGCAGGTTTTTCTTGACGGTGTCTCGCAAATCCCTGGCCTTCAGGGCATGCCCATGCAGTCGACCTATGTAACATGGGTCGACTTCACCAACACCGGCATGGATATGGCTGAGGCTGAGCGCCGTGTGAAACAGCAGGCTCGTATCGCGCCCTCCATGGGGCGGGAATTTGGTACAGGGGGGGAGAGCTTTATGCGCTTCAACGTTGGTACGCCGCGCGCCTGTGTGGAAGAGGCGGTTGAGCGCTTGCAAAAGGCGTTCTCAGATTTGCAATGAAGCGCTGGCTCATCCGGCTGACGGCCTTGGCCGTCTTCGGATGCGTCGCGCTCTTTTCATGGCACATTGACCCGCCCGAAGTGCCGCGCCCTGACCTGCCTCCCCTGACCGAAAAGATCGACCTGATCGACATCGACAAGTCAGCGCGCCGCATGACTGTCTACCGTGACGGCGTGCCCCTGCGCAGCTATGACATTGCGCTGGGTTTTGCACCCCAAGGCGACAAGGCCCGTCAGGGTGATGGTCGCACACCCGAGGGCCGCTTCCGTATCAATCGCCGCAACTCTGAAAGTCGGTTTCACCTGTCGTTGGGGTTGGACTATCCCCACGCTAAACACATCGACCACGCGGCGTCCGAGGGCGTATCACCCGGCGGAGACATCTTCATCCACGGTCAGCCCAACGGTTTCCCCGGCCTTCTGCCCCGTGCCGGGGATTGGACGGAAGGCTGCATTGCCGTGACCAATGCCGAGATGGAAGAACTATGGCGTGTTGCTGATCTGGGAACCGAGGTGCGGATCCGGCCGTAGAGGGCGCATTTTTGAAAATAAAACGTTCAGATTGTTTAAAAGGTTTCGAGCCTTTGCTCTTTATCTCAACCGTTTCCGATCAACGCCACCGGAGCATTTTTTGCCCGAGCAAAATCTAGTGGTTGCTCTCCTGTGGCTTCAGTCATGCGCTTATACTCGAACCGCATGATGTCGCCTTCCTCTTCGCAGGCGATGATCAGGCACTGCGACAAGTGCCGCGCCCCGTCATAAAGGTCTACCCGCCCGCGCACATGTGTGGCAGAGGCCAGGTCCAGCGAAAAACCATTATCCCAAGCCTGAAGTACCCGGAACATGTTTCCGTCGGCTTGGATCCGCAACCGGTGGCTTTTGCGCCATTGCTTTTTGCGCGCTTCGTCAAGGCCTGCTTGAACTTCGGGGGGCAGAAACGTGGACATTGGTGATTCTTTCCATGTGTACGCTACGAAACTTAGCGCTGCCATCGCCCGCGTCATCCAAAAATTTTGTTAAAACTGTTGTCGCTGTCAGATTGTGGCTTTCGGGCGTAGCACATGTTCCATGGCTGGATCATAAAGCGCGCTGTCCTTGAAATCCGTGATCTGGCCTAGCACGGGACCTACCAGGATCAGTGCCGTGCGCGTCAACTTCTCGGCGCGCACCTTTTCGCGGATATCTGACAGCGTGCCACGAATGAACATCTGGTCGGGCCAGCCGACGCGGTAGCCGACCACCACCGGGCAATCAGCTCCGTAGTAGGGCGTGAGTTCGCGTTCAATGGCGCGCAAGTTGCGAATGCCAAGATGAATGGCCAGGGTGGCGCCGGTACGCGCAAAATTCTTCAGCGTCTCACCGGGCGGCATCGAGGTCGACTTCATCGACACGCGCGTTAGGATAATCGACTGGCCAATCTCCGGGATGGTCAATTCCTGCCCCAGCGCCGCCGCCGCCGCTGCATATGCGGGAACGCCGGGGATGATCTCGTAATCAATCCTATCTGCCCGCAGCCGCCGGATCTGTTCGGCGATAGCCCCATAGAGCGACGGATCACCCGAATGAACGCGGGCCACATCCTCACCCCGATTATGCGCGGCAAGGATCTGCGCATGGGTGTCGTCCAGTGTCATTGGTGCGGTGTCCATCACCAACGCGCCTTCGGGGGCGCAACCCACCACGTCCTCGGGCACCAGCGACCCGGCATAAAGACAAACGGGGCATTCTCCTATCACCCGCTCGGCCTTCTTGGTCAAAAGTTCAGGATCGCCCGGCCCGGCCCCGATGAAGTAGACAGTCATCTGACGCTCCCCTTCTGCTTCACTTTTCCAGAAATACTTTCACGCGACGCTTCTGCCAGATCGCCGTCGATCTTGCGTGCATATCCCCTTGGTGTGAACATACGAGGACCCTCACCCAATTGCGCAAGGCGTGAATTGGACGACCCGATCAACACGACCGTCAACATATCTACCTCATCCACTTCAAGCTCATCGAGACGGCGATAGCGCAGATGTTCCTCTGGCCGACCAAGGGAGGTCGCCAGCATCACAGGCGTATCTGCCGGGCGGTGCTGCAACAGGATGTCCCGCGCCTCGGCCAAAAGCCTGCGGCGTGTCTTGGACACCGGGTTGTAGAAAGCGATCACGAAGTCGCCCTCGGCTGCAGCATGCAAACGCCGGATAATATCATCACGCGGGGTCAACAGATCGCTCAACGATATGGTGCAGAAATCGTGCCCCAGCGGCGCTCCGGCGCGGGCTGCAGCCGCTTGCAGGGCAGAGATGCCGGGGCTGCAAATCACCTCCGCACGGCGCGCGGCATCGCTGACGCCCTCGGCACTTTCGGGGCGGTCCAACAGTTCAAACACCAGCGCCCCCATCGCGTAAATCCCGGCATCGCCCGAGCATACCAGCGCCACGTTCTTGCCTAGCCCCGCCTGTTCCAGCGCATAGCGGCAGCGCGCCTCTTCCCCACCCAGCGGGAAATCTGACCGGACTTTGCCTGCCGCCAGCGGCCCCAGCAGGTCGATGTAAAGCCCATAGCCCACCAGCTCCTCGGCATCGGCCACCAGGCGGCTCACCTCTGGCGCGCGCCAGCTGGCCTGTCCGGGTCCAATCCCCACCACTGAAAGCCGCCCACGTGCCCGTCCCGGTAGGTCTGTCATGGGCATGTCTGCGCGAGTCAACGCGCAGGTTGTGTTCGCCGTCTTGCGTTTCTCCACCACCAGATCGCCACCTATGGCCAACGCGGCCCCCTCGGCCACACCGTGGCAGCCCACTTCGGCGAACACCACGTCTGAGGGGTTGGCGAGCCGGTCGCGCTGCGCCTCAAGCTCCTGAGCCGTGAACAGGCGCAGTGGCACGCCCAGACGGGTGGCCAGCGCGTTCATCGCAGGCTCGTCAGCCTTCAGGTCAATCGTCGCCACGCAGGCAATCGCGCCCGGTGCAATTCCGGCCTCGGCCAGAACACCACTGACATGCGTCCACATCTCTTCGGGATCGGCATTGCGCGCGCATCCCACGCCCAGGGCAAACCGCTGCGGGTGATACACCAACCGCTCCGCACCGCCTTGTTCTGGCGCATCTGAAACAACCAGTTCCACTGCACCGCCCGTGTCTTCCAGATCAAAAAGGGCCTCCCCCGTCAGGGTCACGCCCGCACCCGACAGCAGCGCCGCCATGGCCGATTTGGCATCCCCGGGGTTCTGCAACCGGTATCCCACCGGCGGGGCATCCAGCGCCACGCCCATCGCCACGTCACCCGCCGTCGTGACCGCCGCCACGGAATCCAGATGCGCCGCGATCTGTCCGGCCAGACGATTTGCGCCACGATGCCCGCCCAGCAACGGGACCACTACGCTGCCGTTATCGCTGACCGATACCACTGGCGGTTCGCTGCGTTTGTCCGACAAAACGGGTGCTACGGCGCGGATCAGAATGCCACTCGCACAGACCCCGACCACCGGTACGCCTGCCAAAAACAGATCGCGCACGTGGTCCAGCGCATTGGCGAAGAACGCATCCGCTTTTTCAACGCGCCCCTCGCGCCCATGCACAGGCGCGCCAATCAGCGTCGCCACCCGATGGGCCACAGCCTCCCCTGAGCGGCTGAGCGCTACAACAACCGGAGTTACAGCCATGGATCAGCCCCTTTTGTCAGCAGGATCATCGAAAAATACGGCGCCTTTTCCGGTGCCTCCCGCAGGGGACATACCATCTCATCTGGCAGGCTTGCGCGTTCAACGTAAACGGCATCGCGGGCAAATCCCAACTCTTCAATTACCGCGCGGATCTTGCCTAGATGCCGCCCGACCTTCATGATCGCGACACTCTCAGCGCCCTCGATCCGCGCCCGCAGCTCTGCCTCGGGCAGCGGCCCGGGCAGCACTGTCAGGCGTTCGTTGCGCGCCGCCAGCGGCATACGTGCTTTCGCTGCACAGGTCGTGACCGAGGTCACACCCGGCACCACCTCCACGTTGAACCGGTCGCTCAAACGCGCAAAGACATACATGAAAGAGCCATAAAAGAATGGATCGCCCTCGCAGAGGCAGATCACATCCTGTCCCGCCTCTAGCGCCTCGGCGATCTCTGCCGCGCCAGTGTCATAGGCGGCCTGGGCAGGCTCGCGTTCCACTGTCATGGGTACATCCATAACGATCTCGCGCGCGCCTTCGCGTATCACCCCCGCGGCAATTGAGCGGGCAAAGCTTTTTGCCCCTGCCAAGGTCGGATAGGCGATCACCTCGGCCCCTGAGATCAAGCGGTGCGCCTTCAGCGTCATCAGCTCCGGATCACCCGGGCCGAGGCCGATGCCGTAAAGTGTACCGCTCATCTTTTGATCAGACTCCATTGCGTCACTGGCATCATTGGCCGCCATCCGGTGAGTTTACCTACAGGATCGGCCCGTGCCACGCTCAACTTTACCAACTCGCCCCCATGGCGCTTATGCAGGTTCAGCAGCAGCGCCTCGCTCTCCAGCGTGACGGCGTTGCTCACCAGACGACCCAATGGGCGCAGGGCAGACCACGCCGCGTCAAACACCTCTTCGCTGAGCCCGCCTCCGATGAAGACGGCATCGGGGGATTCAAGCCCCTCCAGCGCCGCGGGCACCATGCCGTCAATTAATTCCAGCCGGGGCACGCCCAACGCCAGCGCATTGGCCGCTGCCATCGCGCGACGATCCGCGCGCGGCTCAATTCCGATGGCTCGAGCATAGCGCGCGCTGCGCATCCACTCCACTGCGATCGAGCCGCATCCGGTGCCGATATCCCAAAGCAAAGCGCCACGCATCGGCATCAGCTTGGCCAGCGTGACCGCGCGCACCTCTTGCTTGGTCATGGTGCCGTCGCTTTGAAAAAGGCTATCCGCCAACCCCGGCACACGCGGTAACAGCGCTGCCTGTGGATCGGCCACGCAATCGACGGCCAACGTGTTGAAGGCGGGTACCTCATGGTCCCAGCTTTCTGCGATCCCGTCAAAACGGGCCTCATCTTTGCCGCCCATTGAGGCGAAAACCGTCATAGGTGAACGTCCAAATCCCCGCTCGGTCAGGAATTGCGCGATCTGGCCGGGGGTCTCGGACCCGGTGGTCAGGATCAGCAAGCGGGCCAGCGGCTGGATGAAGGCAATCATCTGCTCCACTGGGCGGCCATGCACCGTAAGCGTCTCCACATCTGCAAGGCTCCACCCCATCCGGGCTGAGGCCAGCTGAAACGCCGAGAGCTGGGGGTGATAGGTGATCTCACCGGGGTCAATGGCCCGGCCAATACGTGCGCCGACCGAGAACCAGAGTGGATCGCCCGTGGCCAGCACGACAACGCGACGACCCGACATGGACTTGAGCAAATCAATCAGCGCATCAAAAGGAGAGGGCCAGGCAACACGCTCCACCGTTATGGCGCTCGAAAGGGTGTGGTGGCGGTCCCCACCCACGATGACCTCGGCAGCCTCGACCACGGCGCGGGTCGCTGGCAGCAGCCCGTCCAGTCCATCCTCACCAATACCAACGATATGCAGCCAGGGGTCCGCCATGGGTCTCATGCGCCTCCTTCAGGGATACCAGCGGCCAGCGCGTTGACAGCAGCACTGGCCATGGCCGAGCCACCACGCCTTCCGCGCAGAGTGACAAAGTCACAACCCCGGGGGCGCGCGGCCAGCTCTGCCTTGGCCTCAGCCGCGCCAACAAAGCCCACTGGAAAGCCGAGGATCACCGCCGGACGCGGCCCACCTTGGTCTATCAGCTCCAGCAGATGGAAGAGTGCCGTCGGTGCATTGCCCACCGCAACCACCGCGCCCTCCAAGCGGTCCGACCATAGCTCAACAGCGGCGGCAGAACGTGTATTGCCAATCTTGGCTGCCCGCGCCGGAATGCTGGGGTCATTCAAAGTTACGATTACTTCGTTGTCTGCTGGCAAATAACGCCGAATGATGCCGGATCCCACCATCTCGCAATCGCAGAAAATCGGCGCACCGGCCTGAAGTGCCGCGTGACCTGCCTCGTACGCCGCG
The DNA here is from genome assembly GCA_963691795.1 of Roseovarius sp. Lineage (GTDB taxonomy): Bacteria > Pseudomonadota > Alphaproteobacteria > Rhodobacterales > Rhodobacteraceae > Roseovarius. The sequence continues at coordinate 37,404 of OY829373.1, read as the reverse complement.
GGCGAGAAATCCAGGCGATCGGCCACCTCGACCATGCCGCAGGCATGGATCACCCGAATCGCCAGCGCCTCGAGCCCCGGACCAAAGCGGTCCAGTCTTGCTTCCTTGCGCACGGTCGCAAAGCTTTCTGCGTAGATCGCGGATGGGTTTTTCTCATAGGGACGCATGGGTGACGGCATGTTGCGCAGACAAAAATGCCTGTCAGGCCTCTTGCGGGTCAGCAGCGTCATCCTCGATCGCCACCTCTTCCGGTTCATCCGCATCCTTGCGGCCCCTCAGGCCAGCCCAAAGCCCAATTGCAATTGCCGCCCCAATGGCCGCTGCGCCCAGCCAGTGCCCATGGCCCGCTACCTCGGCCAGGTGGCCGGGATGGGCGTGGGCAGGCAAGCCAGCCAGCAGCGCCATCAGCAAACCTACATGTTTCATCGGGGCCCCCCCTTTTTTAACTCTGTTCAAACGGTCACATCATTTCGGAGGACTTCGACGATCTGATTTCGTACCCCCGGTTTGGGTCGGCTCTCCATCAAGCACCTATCCGGCCCGTGACCCGGGCATCGTCCTTGGTCGGCCTTATAAGACGGGTGCCCAAGCCTTGCCAATCCGGAATCGTACGCCCCGCGTTCAATTCCGACATGTGCAATCCTGCACGGCCCCTGCGCTCTGCCGGGGCTGGTGATGTGGCCCGTCCTCCTTATTTTGGAGCCTAAGCAAACGTGAGGGTAGGAAAGACAATGGGCCAGCTGGTAAATGGCGAATGGAAAGAGGGCTGGTACGCCACCAAGGCCAGTAAGGGCGCTTTCGTACGCTCCAAATCCACTTTCCGAAACTGGATCACAGCAGATGGCAGCACGGGACCAACGGGTGAGGGCGGGTTTATGGCTGAAACCGGGCGCTATCACCTATATGTCTCCTATGCCTGCCCGTGGGCCCACCGCACACTGATCTTTCGTGTACTCAAAGGGCTTAGCGAGCATATCACCGTCTCGGTGGTGCATCCTGATATGGGCACGCAGGGCTGGACGCTTGATGCTGACTATCCGGGGGCCACGGGCGATACGCTCTATGGCTTGCCGTATCTGCGCGACATCTACACCAAGGCTGAGCCGCAGGTGTCAGGGCGCGTGACAGTACCCGTGCTCTGGGACAAGCACCGCGAAACCATCGTTTCAAATGAGAGCGCCGAAATCATCCGCATGTTTAATTCTGCCTTTGATGGCCTGACGGGCAATTCGAGTGACTATTGGCCAGAGGCATTGCGCACAGAGATCGAAACAGTGAACGCCCGCATCTATGACACGCTCAACAACGGTGTCTACAAATCTGGATTCGCCACCACGCAGGCGGCCTATGAGGCGGCCGTTCACCCGCTCTTCGATACGCTTGACTGGCTCGAGGCGCGGCTCTCATGCCGCCGCTACCTTACGGGCGACAAGGTGACAGAGGCCGATTGGAGGCTCTTCCCAACACTCATCCGCTTCGATTTGGTCTATCACCTGCATTTCAAGTGCAACCGAAAGCGGATCATCGACTACCCTAACCTTTGGGGTTACCTGCGAGAGCTTTACCAATGGCCGGGCGTGAAAGAGACGGTCAATTTCGACCACATCGTGCGGCACTATCACATGAGCCACGAAAGCGTGAACCCCCACCGTATCATCCCTATCAATCCTGTGATTGATTTTGACGCGCCACATGGCCGGGATCAAGGTTGAAGGCTACAAGCGAAAAAGAGTGTAACCATACACCGACGGCCCAGTATTCACATGCTCTGCCGCAATATTGTGCCGGGCAAACTCACATTGGTGCAGTGACTGGCAGCTGGTTCTCTTGTTGGTCTGATCGAAGAAGATACCCCGCTCAACGGGTGGCAAGGCCATGACCCACGCCGAATTCTTTCCAACACGTTGTCCGCATGATTGAGTAAATTTTCAACCCGCCAGACCGAAAGGGATCACATTGTCCTTACATTACTGTGCCTGAAACACCATCGACCGGCCGTCGTCATTGTTCAAAAGCAACGTGTCTTCGCCCACTTCAGCCAGCGTCATCGCGTTCAGCGCGTCAAAGAACTGTGCCTCGGCTTCCATCTCTGGACAGGCCTTTCGTGTGACCGCTACTCCCTCTACCTTGAACCAAGGATAGGGAGAGCTTTGCGCGCCCCGGAACGTGTTGCACGGGGCTTCGCCCTGAATCTGGCCCTCTTCGGGGAACTGGATCGTTGCCCGGGCCGAAAACGCCATGTCATCCATCTCTTGCAAAACCCAGATCGTTTCGGCCGCGCCATAGCCTGACAGGGTTTCATCTGCACAGGAAAACAGCCCCGTGAGCGCCGCAAGTGTCATCGTCATTCGTATCATCGCAATGCCAATACCAGATCCACGAGGGAACCGATGGCCTCCGTCCTTTCACTGGGGCTGTGGCGTCCCATTACGGTCATGCCGACAGCCGACGCCAGTAGAATATGTGCCACCTCAGGATTTCCAATCCCTAATCTTTCCAGCAGGCGCGAAAACCTGCCGATCCGGGCCTCGTCCACACGGTCGATCGCCTCCCGCGCCAATGTTGCATCTGCCGCCCAACTGCGGATCGCAGGCTCGGCCCGTAGCACCGGGGCGTCCTCACCGGGATCGGCAACCGATTGCGCAATGGCGCGCAGACAGGCTACGTCACCTGGTGTTTCGCGCGCGATCCGTGCCAGTGCCGCATCTGCTGCCTCTTCCCAAAGTGACAGCACTTCGCCATGGAAATCCGCAACATCCCGGAAATGCCAGTAGAACGAGCCTTTGGTGGTCTTCATGTGCCGTGCCATCGGTTCGGCCTTGAGCGCCTGCGCACCCTGCCGCTGCAACAGGTCAATCCCGGCAGTCAGCCAATCCAGACGAGTCAGGCGATGTGATGTCCTTGCGCTCATATCCATTGGCATACGCCCCATGTCATAGGGGCGCAAGGCAGCCTGTAATGTCTCGTTGGTCAGTACTATGGCCAGGCGTCATACTGTCACAAAAGATTAATAGAAGCGTCACACAAAATTTGTCCGCGGCTTATACGCCCTTGCCAACATCAAGGGGGAACGCCTGTGCTGGACATTTCCGCGCTGACCAAAAGTTTTGGACGCAACATTGCCGTGAACGCGGTCAGCTTCACCGTCGCCAAACCCGCTATGATCGGTATCATCGGCCGATCTGGGGCGGGCAAATCCACGCTGCTTCGGATGATCAACCGTCTGACGGATGCCACCGACGGCACCATCGCCTATAAAGGTCGCGATGTCACGGCGCTGACCGGGGCGGACAAGCGCGCATGGCAGTCCGATTGCGCGATGATCTTCCAGCAGTTCAACCTCGTGCCTCGTATGGATGTGGTGTCAAACGTGCTGCATGGCACGCTCAACCGTCGTTCGACGCTGGCCACGATGTTTAACCTTTTCCCAGAGGCCGATATTCATCGCGCCATTGATATCCTCGATCGCCTGGGCATTGCCGAACATGCCCCCAAACGGGCCGAGGCGCTTTCGGGTGGACAGCAACAGCGCGTCGCTATTGCACGTGCGCTGATGCAGGACCCCAAGATCGTTCTGGCCGATGAACCGATTGCATCGCTTGACCCGATGAATGCGCAGCTGGTCATGGACGACCTGCGCCGCATTCATGAAGAGGACGGACGCACCGTAGTTGCCAACCTGCACACGCTCGACACCGCACGCCGTTACTGCGACCGCGTGATCGGCATGCTGCATGGTCGCATCGTGTTTGATGGCACCCCCGAACAACTGACCACCGGTGTCGCCCGCGACATCTATGGGGCCGATGGCAGCTTCTCAGAGGCTGCAACATCGACCGAGATCAGCGCGCTCGAACGCCAATACGCCTGAGTTTCATCTGTCTGGCGCAACGGTTGCGCCAGGCTCATAACCTGACTGGAGGACGAAGATGAAAAAGACAATCGCTACCATACTGGCATCCACATTCCTGGCCACGCCGCTCATGGCGCAGGAAATTTCTGAATTCCGCATCGGCATTCTGGGTGGTGAAAACGCGCAGGATCGCCTGAACTCGAACGAGTGCTTGCGTACCAAGACTGAAGACCTGCTGGGTGTCGAAACCAAGCTCTTCGCCCCGGCCGACTATAACGGCGTGATTCAGGGTCTTCTGGGTGGCACAATCGATATGGCCTGGCTGGGCGCATCCGGCTACGCCAAGACCTTTCTTGAGGACCCCGATGCCGTAGAGCCGGTGCTTGTGAAGGTCAATGTCGACGGTGGTTTCGGCTATCATTCCATTGGTTTTGCCCGCGTAGACAGCAACATCGCGTCGCTGGAAGATATGAAGGGCAAGGTGTTTGGCTTCGGTGATCCCAACTCCATATCCGGCTACCTGATCCCGTCCATTGAAATCCCCGAAACCATCGGTGCGACCATGGGCTCAGGCGATTACTTCGGTGAAGTGAAGTTCACTGGTGGCCATGAGCAGACCATCGTTGCGGTCAGCAATGGTGATGTCGACGGTGGGGTGACATGGGCCGACGGCTTGGGCAACTGGGAAGACGGCTACAATTCCGGCGCGCTGCGCAAGGCCGTGGATGCTGGGCTGGTCGATATGAACGACCTGGTCGAAATCTGGAAATCCAAGCCGATCCCGGAAGGTCCGGTCGTTTTGCGCACTGCGCTTCCTGAGGATGTAAAGCTCAAGATGGTGGGTCTGATGGCGTCGCTGAAATCCATGGATGAAGACTGTGCCTACGGCGTACTTCAGGGTGATGCGCTAGGCTTCAAGCCAATCACACATGATGCTTATCTCTCGATCATCGAGGCTCGTAAGGCAAAGTCCAACTAAGCGGCCCAACTGTTTGACGTGCCCTGCCTCCCCTGCAGGGCACGTCACTCTTTTATTTTCAAGGCAGGTACATGGCAGACCTCACCGCCCAAAGCACCCCGCAGCCTGGCCATATATGCGACGACTATATGGCGATGATCCGCCGCAAGCGGATGTATTCAGGTATCCTCCTGATCGTGTTCGTGACCCTCATGGTCGCAGGTTTCATGCAGGCCGACAGCCGCAATGCTGGAGGATTCTGGGACGGTTGGCGCAATATCGGTGATTTCCCCGCGCTCGTTATTGGTGAGGCGGTTGAGAAAGCCTCCCAATTGCCAGGTCATCTGGTGACGTTCCTGCCAGCTCTGATTGAAACGATCAACATTGCCGCCGTGTCGACCTTACTGGGTGCGATGGGTGCGATTGTTTTATCGCTTCTGGCCACGCGCGGCATGGCCCGCTGGCCCCGGCTGATCCCGGTGTTTCGCCGCCTTCTCGACGTCATGCGCGCCATCCCCGAGATTGTGATCGCGCTAGTGCTGATCTTCGTTCTGGGCGGTGGCCCAGTGCCTGCGATGATCGCCATCGCCATCCACACCGTCGGCGCGCTGGGCAAGCTCTACTCTGAGGTGAATGAAAACGCCTCTCTCAAGCCGGTCGAGGGGCTGCAATCGGTGGGGGCGAACTGGACCCAGCGGATGGTCATTGGTGTCTTGCCAGAGGTCGCGCCGAACTACCTTAGCTACACACTGCTGCGCTTTGAAATCAACATACGTGCCTCGGCTATCTTGGGCTTCGTTGGCGCAGGGGGCATCGGGTACGAGTTGCGCAATGCCATGTCCTGGGGGCAGGGCAAGTTTGATGAAGCGGCGGCGATCTTTATTCTTCTTTTCCTCACCATCATCTTCTTTGATCAGATTTCATCGATCTACCGCGATCGCCTGACGCGCGGGAAAATCGGGGGGGCATCGGCATGACCATGATGGACGCCACCACGACCCAAGGCCTCAAGGCGCAGGCGGACCGCCTCTATCAACGCAAGCGCGTGATCAATTTTGGCATCCCAGCGGTCATACTGGCTTATTTTGCCTATATCTTTTTTGCTTTCGACATTCCGGGCTTGAGCGAACGCGCCAGTCTTGAGAACGCCAAGACACTTGTGGCCGACAGCTACAGTTACAAGACTCATGTGCTTTATGATGCGCGATCTGACGAGATTGAGATTGCCATCGAAGGTGAGCGCAAGGGCACCTACGCGCCCGGCACCTCGCCCGAGTGGGTGGAGTTGACCGAGACGGGCATGGTGGCTGATCTGGGCGATGGGCATTGGGTTAGGTTCGAAAATGGCCGCGTCTTCTATGACATCCCCGGCTATGGCCTGCTAGAGGCAGAGCCCTCCCGCCGCGGCGTCGACGTTGTTTTCCCGAAAGGTGATATCAAAAGTCAGCCCGACTGGATCAATGCCTCCAAGAACCGCCTGGCTGTGACTACAGAGGCTGGTCGCCTGACGGCAACCCGGACCCGGGCCGAGGTGTTCAAATACGATTTCGGTTGGGAATTGTTTTTGTTCACCCTCGACAGTCCGTTTTACGGCAAAAGCTTCGGGGAACTGGCCGGACTGGCGCTCTCCTCCGAGCGAGTGGAGCCCCAGCATTCCAACCTTGCGGCCATGTTTAAAGATTTCTGGACCAACAAGATGTGGCGCCACGGCGAAGTCGCCTGGGCCATTTTCGAGACCATCCTGATGGCCTTTCTCGGCACATTTGGCGCAGCGGTCGTGGCCCTGCCGCTCGCTTTCCTTGCCGCGCGCAACTTCTCGCCCCTGGCTGGCGTGCGCTTTGCCATCCGGCGGGTATTCGACTTCCTGCGTGGGGTGGATGCGCTGATCTGGACGATCATCCTGTCGCGCGCCTTCGGCCCCGGCCCTCTGACCGGTGCGCTGGCAATCCTGATCACGGATGCGGGCACCTTCGGCAAGCTCTTTTCGGAGGCGCTCGAGAATGTGGATGAGAAGCAGATCGAAGGCGTGCAATCGACTGGCGCCAAGCCGCTGCAACGCTACCGCTTTGGCGTGATCCCGCAGATCACCCCGGTTCTGCTGTCGCAACTGCTTTACTACCTCGAGTCCAACACGCGCAGCGCGACCATCATCGGTGCGATCACCGGAGGCGGGATCGGCCTTTTGCTGACCCAGGCAATTATCACCCAGAAGGACTGGGAAGAGGTAAGCTATTACATCGTACTTATCATCTTAATGGTAATTTTCATGGATTGGGTCTCTGGCTGGTTGCGCCGTAGGCTTATAACTTCCGACGACAGCGGGCGCTGAGGTCTGTTGAATACGCCTTCGGCGAAGGTATTTTTGACCAGAAAGAAGCAGAAGGAGGCGCGCCATGCCCAAGCTGGGGGTCGATCCGTTCATTCATCCCGAATGTGAGATCACGGATGTGACATTCGGCTGCTATTGCGAGATCGGCAAGGGCAGTCGCTTGGCGCAGTCCGTGATTGGGGATTATTCCTATTGTGACCGGGTCTGTGATATTGCCAATGCGGATGTGGGCAAGTTTGCCAATATCGCCAGCTTCGTGCGCATCGGCGCCACCGATCACCCGTTGGAGCGGGCCAGCCTGCATCACTTCATGTATCGCTCTGCTAGCTATTGGGACGATGTGGAGGATGATGCAAATTGGTTTGACAAGCGCCGCGCTCGCCTGGCTGTTATCGGGCATGACACATGGATCGGGCACAATGCACAAGTCAAGCCGGAGGTTACAATTGGCCATGGCGCGGTGGTGGCCTCGGGGGCCGTCGTAACCAAGGATGTGGCGCCTTACATGATCGTGGCAGGCGTGCCAGCCAAGCCAATGCGGGCGCGGTTTTCACCCCGGGTGGCGGATCGCCTGATGGCGCTTGCCTGGTGGGATTGGCCACACGCCGCTATTCGCGCCTCGCTCGACGATTTCCGCACCCTGTCGGTCGAGGCGTTTCTGGAAAAATATGAACCGTAAAGTGGGGTTTCACCCCACCACATCGCACGATTATTCGGCCGCGATCGGCAACTGCTTGGAGCGCCTTACAAAGCGGCACGCCACCTCGCCTGTAAGATGCGTAATCCGGCCTTCGACCAGAGTGGCTTCGATATCGCGGGTTTCGCGGTTCACAATCGTTAGGTCAGCGCGTTTGCCTTCGGCCACTGCGCCCCGGTCGCGCAACCCCATGATCTGTGCCGGATTGGTCGAAATCATGGCCCAGGCCTCTCCTAATGTGCGCAGGCCACTATCGGCCAGCTGAAAGGCCGCGTGCGACAGCGCGGGGTAGTAGTAGTCCGAGACCAGCGCATCGCAACACCCCGCTTCGATCAACTCGACCGCGGCAACATTGCCCGCCTGTGAACCGCCCCGCACCACATTGGGCGCGCCCATCAAAACGGGGTCACCCTGCGCGCTGGCCATCCGAGCCACCTGTTTGGTCAGGGGAAACGCGCAGATCCGCGCGCCGACCATGGAATAGGTTTCGCGCGTTTCGCCGTCACGGTCATCATGGCTGCCATAACGCACGCCCAATTCATCAAAGGCCCGCGCGAGCGTGCAAACAAAGCGCGGCACCTGCGTGGACCGGGTGCGGGCCTGCTCAAGGGCAGCGCGATACTGCTCCGGCGCGCGACCGACGGATTTTGCAGCAAGGATCAGCGCCTCTTGGCCTGCTTCGATCTCCTGCAACATCTCGTCGAGGTGGTTGTTGAAAATGACATAGTTTATCCGGTGATGTCGGATGGTCTCAATCAGTCGAGCCAGCGTATCGACCGTGTGCGTCTCACATCGGATCTGCACCCGCAGGTCAGTTTGCATTCGGGGGCGGCAGACGTCTAGGGCCTGTAGAAAAGCCTCAGCAAAATCGGGCGACCGGTGCCCGCCCTCCCAGGACCAGCTTTGCGCCAGCCACGCGGTTGTCACCCCATTCGCCGCAGCCTCCCGATCGGTAGAAACTAGCCCCTGTTCAATCGAGAACGCCGCGCGGGGACGGGGCAGGATATGACGCTCGAACGCATCGCCATGCAAATCAACGATGCCCGGCAGGATCAGGTAACCGCTTAGGTCCACTTCCACGCCCGGGCCATGCGAAATCCGGCCATTGGCAATCGAAAGCGCATCTGTCACAAGCTCCTGCCCGCGCAGGATTTTGGCGCCCGTCAGGCGCATTGCTGTTTCCCTTGCAGTCACGTTGCTGTTCTTAAATTGTCCCGTTGTCGCGAGTGTAGCAATCAAACGTATCGGTTACGTGACAGTGCAGGGGTCAATGCTTTGGCTTAATCATTTTCGATTGTAAGCGTCACACGATCCCCCGAAAACCATGTTCGGCCATATTCGATTGGCCGCCCTGAGGTGTCCAGGCTCAGCGACACTGTGCGCAACAGCGGCGCGCCTTCGCTGACCCGAAGATGCAGCGCCTGCGTGGCCGAGGCACGTTTGGCGGTCATATGCGTCCACGCACGGGTGTAATCCGCCACGCCATTGTCCTTGAGCGCCGCTGTTACCGAAATCTGGCGCTTCAGCGCAATGGGCAGGTCAGGAAACATCTCGGCGGGAAAGATACTGCGGAAGATGGCAACTGGCTGATCATCAGCCAGTGAGAGTCCCTCATACACATGGACCTGCGCCTGCGGGTCAAGGTCAAGCGCCTCGGCCTCATGCCCGGCGGCAGCGCGGCTTTCCAGCGTCAGCACCTGCTTGGTAGGCATAAGTCCCGCCGCCCGCAGGTTCTGGTGAAAGCGCACGCGCCGGCCGATCGGGTACATCGCCGGTTCCTGAGTCACGAACACGCCCGCACCGCGCCGGGCGTGGACAATGCCGCTTTCTGCAAGCTGCGCCAGCGCGCGCCGCACCGTGTGGCGGTTCACACCAAAACGCTGGGACAGGCTCGCCTCCGTCGGCAGCTTGTCCCCGGCCAGGTATCGCCCCTCCGATATATCGCGCGAGAGCGTGTCGTGGATGGATTTCCAAACCGGGGTCTTGCGGGGGGTGGTGCTGGGCATGGGCGGGCTCATGTCACGAAAGTTTCACGATGGAATCAGTTGTCTGACAAACGGAACTGCGATATTGATTTGTCTAGTTGTATAGTAAAATAGACAAATTAGCAAGGTGTCTAGATGACAACACAAGATGATCGAAAAACCTGGATGAGCCTTCTGGCCAAATCCCCAGTGGATGAGCTTGAGCGCCTCTTCTCCACCTTTGACGGTGCTCAGGAATATACCTTCCTGCGCGCACCAGAGGCCGGGGGCGTCATGGTCCGGGGCAGGGCAGGGGCCACGGGTGCCCCCTTCAACCTCGGAGAGATGACGGTCACGCGCTGTTCATTGAAGCTGGCGGGTGGCGAAGTGGGCCATGCCTATGTGCAGGGTCGTGACAAGGCCCATGCGACCCGCGCCGCGCTGGTGGATGCGCTGATGCAAACGGCGCAGGCCGCAGCGGTCAGGCGTCATGTCCTTGACCCGCTGGAACAAGTGATGACCCGGACGCGAGAGATACGCGCGGCCAAGGCAGCCGCAACAAAGGTGGATTTCTTCACCATGGTGAGGGGAGAAGACTGATGCAAAACGACGCTCTCGAAGGTGGCTTTTCAGACGCCCCGGTGGACGCCGCGCGCGCCTTCCGTGCCGCCATGACCGTCATGGCCCGACCCGGCGAGATTGTGCAGCTTGAGACCGCCCGTGCGCCCGCACCCGTGTCTGACGCTGCGGCGACGCTGTTGCTGACACTGGCCGACCATGAAACCGGCATTCACCTTGCCGGGGCGCATGACACGCCGCAGGTCCGCGCATGGCTGGCCTTTCACACCGGTGCGCCTGTTGTCGGACCGGAGGCCGCGCAATTTGCGCTTGGGACATGGGACAGCCTTCTGCCTCTGTCGCAATTCCCTATCGGTACGGCCGAGTATCCAGACCGCTCCACCACGCTCATTGTCGAGATGGAGATGTTGGAGAATGCGGGTGCGACCCTCAACGGTCCGGGCATACGGGAACGGACGGCGCTTAACTTGCCTGATGTGGAAAAGATGCAGCGCAACAATGCCGCATTCCCGCTGGGGCTTGATTTCTTCCTGACCGCTGGCGCACGGGTGGCTGCGCTGCCCCGGTCTACCAAAGTGGGGGTGGCCTGATGTATGTAGCCGTCAAAGGTGGCGAACGCGCCATTGAGAACGCCCATGCCTGGCTGGCCGAGGAACGCCGTGGCGATCCGGGGGTAGAGGCGCTTTCGGTCGCGCAGATCCGCGAACAGCTTAGCCTTGCGGTCAACCGGGTGATGGCCGAGGGCTCGCTTTACGATCCTGATCTTGCGGCGCTGGCGATCAAGCAATCGCGCGGCGATCTGATCGAGGCGATTTTCCTGATCCGGGCCTACCGCACCACGCTGCCCCGTCTGGGTGCGTCCAACCCTGTCGAGACCGGGCAAATGCAATGTGACAGGCGCATTTCGGCGACCTTCAAGGATGCGCCGGGTGGTCAGGTGCTGGGACCGACCTTTGACTACACGCACCGCCTGCTGGATTTTAAACTGGCCGCGGATGGCGAGGTGCCAGAGGCCCCTATGGCCGAGGCCCCTGCGCAGGACGTACCACACATAACTGATTTTCTGAATCGCGAGGGGCTGATCCAGACCGAAAGTGAAAACGAAGAAGTGCCTCCCGACCTAACACGAGAACCAATGGAGTTGCCCGCCAACCGGCCCTTGCGACTTCAGGCGTTGACGCGGGGCGATGAGGGCTTCGTGTTGGGTATGGCCTATTCCACCCAACGCGGCTATGCCCGCAACCACGCTTTCGTGGGCGAGTTGCGGATCGGCACGGTTGCGGTGGAAATGGACATCCCCGAATTGGGCTTCAGCATCGAGATCGGGGAAATAACCTTGACCGAATGCGAAACCGTGAACCAGTTTGCAGGGTCAAAGACAGAACCCGCGCAGTTTACCCGAGGCTACGGCCTTGTTTTTGGCCAGACGGAACGCAAGGCGATTTCCATGGCCCTTGTTGACCGCGCCCTGCGCTGGGAAGAGTTGGGAGAGGACTTCGTCGGCGCGCCTGCGCAGGACGAAGAATTTGTCCTGATGCACGCCGATAATATCCAGGCGACGGGCTTTCTGGAGCATATCAAACTGCCCCATTACGTGGACTTCCAGTCAGAGCTGGAATTGGTCCGTAAATTGCGAACGGAGGCCGCAGGGACCTCCGTTCAGACTTCCGTGGAAGCCGCAGAATAATGGCGTATTGTTTTCATTCCGCAGGAATATTGTCGTCGTTCTTTGTTTCCTTGAACGCGTTCGAGATGGTGCCGGGGAACATGTCCCGCAGCATTTTGCCCGCCAGAAGCGCGCCGAAAAGCACAAGAAGTGCAACGATTACCATAGTCAGTGTCATATCCAATTTTCCCTCGATTGGTGTTTACCACTGCAAGGGCTCTACCGAGGGAATTAGGCAACAAAATGGCTGAAAGTGTTCAATTCATGCAACAGCAAAGCACTAGCGAACCGGAATACAATTTCGCTTATCTTGATGAGCAGACCAAGCGAATGATCCGTCGCGCGATCCTCAAGGGGCTCGCTGTCCCGGGCTACCAGGTGCCCTTTGCCAGCCGTGAAATGCCCATGCCTTATGGCTGGGGAACAGGTGGCGTTCAGGTCAGCGCGGCTACGCTTGTCCCAGAGGATAGGCTCAAGGTGATCGATCAGGGTGCCGATGACACGACAAACGCGGTGTCGATCCGCAAGTTCTTTGAAAAGACGGCAGGCGTCGCCACAACTGAAGAGACATCCAACGCGACGGTGATCCAGACCCGCCACCGTATCCCGGAAGAGGCACTGACCGAGGATCAGATCCTTGTCTACCAGGTGCCGATTCCAGAACCCCTGCGCTTTCTGGAGCCACGTGAGACAGAAACCCGCAAGATGCATGCGCTGGAAGAATACGGATTGATGCATGTGAAGCTGTACGAAGACGTGGCCCAGCACGGCGCGATCGCAACCTCCTATGCCTATCCGGTCAAGGTAGAGGGGCGCTACGTGATGGATCCCTCTCCTATCCCAAAATTCGACAACCCCAAGATGACGATGGACGCGATCCAGCTGTTTGGTGCAGGCCGCGAACAGCGCATCTATGCTCTGCCACCTCACACGGAAGTGGTCAGCCTTGATTTCGAGGATCATCCCTTCGAGCCTTCCAAGGCCGATCAGTGTTGCAGTCTCTGTGGGGCAGAGAACAGCTATCTCGACGAGGTTATCGTCGATGATGATGGCACGCGCATGTTCGTATGTTCCGATACTGACTACTGCCGGACCCGGCGGATGAAACAACAGGGGATTGTGGCATGACACCTCTTCTGTCTGTTCGAGATATCTCGAAATACTATGGCGCCCGTATTGGCTGTGCCGATGTAAGCTTTGATCTCTACCCTGGTGAGGTGATGGGCATCGTGGGTGAAAGCGGGTCGGGCAAGTCGACGCTGTTGAACTGTCTCGCAGGTCAGCTTGGCCCGGACAAGGGTCAGGTGCTCTTTGATACGCGTGAGGCCGGTCTGCGTGACACGCTTACGATGAGTGAGCCCGAGCGTCGGATGCTGGGTCGCACCGATTGGGCCTTTGTTCACCAGCATGCCCGCGACGGGCTTCGCATGGGCGTCAGCGCAGGCGGCAATGTCGGCGAACGCCTGATGGCTGTTGGCGCGCGACATTATGGGAAGATCCGCGAGACGGCGGTTGACTGGCTGGGCCGGGTCGAGATCACCGAGGACCGCGTTGACGACAGGCCCACCGCCTTTTCTGGTGGGATGCAGCAAAGATTGCAGATTGCGCGCAACCTGGTGACCGGGCCGCGACTGGTTTTCATGGATGAGCCGACCGGGGGGCTTGATGTCAGCGTTCAGGCGCGTCTGCTGGATCTGTTGCGTGGATTAGTGCGAGAGATGGGGCTTTCGGCCATTATCGTGACGCATGATTTGGCCGTGGTTCGGCTTCTGGCGGATCGATTGATGGTGATGAAGGACGGTCACGTGGTGGAAACCGGGCTGACTGATCAGGTGCTTGATGACCCGCAGCACGGCTACACGCAGTTGCTGGTGTCCAGCGTTCTTCAAGTTTAGGGGGCGCTGCCCCCGTCGCGCATGTGCGCGCCTCCCCCGGAGTATTTCGGGAAAGATGAAGGAGATTTGGGATGATTGAGATAAAGGATGTTTCAAAGACGTTCGTGTTGCACAATCAGGGCAGCGCCGCGATCCCTGTGATGGCGGGGGCAACGCTGCAGGTGGGTCCTGGCGAATGCGTGGCGCTGACGGGTGCATCGGGCGCGGGCAAGTCGACGCTCATGCGGATGATCTATGGCAACTACCTTGCCGCTGGCGGCCGGATCATGGTGGGCGATGTGGATGTGGCGCGTGCGGAGCCGCGTGAAATACTCACCTTGCGCAAGCATACGCTGGGTTATGTCAGCCAATTCCTGCGCGTGGTGCCCCGGGTGGCCACCCGCGATGTCGTGGCTGAGCCGCTTTTGCTGACAGGCCATGACAAGGCTGACGCCTTGGCGCGGGCTGAGGCGCTCTTAGCCCGTCTTAATATCCCCCAGCGGCTTTGGAATCTCAGCCCGACAACATTCTCGGGCGGTGAACAGCAGCGGGTGAACATCGCGCGCGGCTTTGCCTATGACTACCCTGCGCTTTTGCTTGATGAGCCCACCGCCAGCCTTGATGCGGCCAATCGCGATACGGTCCTGTGCCTGATCGAGGAGGCCAAGGCGCGTGGCTCTGCCATCCTGGGCATTTTTCATGATGTAGCCGCGCGGGACCGGGTCTGCGATCGTGAGGTCGATGTCTCTGTCTTTACACCGCAGGCTGCGTGACGTGATGGGCGCTCTGGTCGGTGTTGTCGGCCCTTCTGGTGTGGGTAAAGACACCGTGATGGAGGCCATGGCCGCTGCCCGCCCCGGCATCCACTTGGTGCGCCGTGTCATCACGCGCGCCCCTGATGCGGGGGGGGAGGCGTTTGAAGGGGTAAGTGAGGAACTCTTTGAACAGCGGATGCAGGATGGGGAATTTGCCCTGCATTGGCGCGCGCATGGTTTGCGCTATGGTGTGCCGACGGCGCAGCTTGCGCCTGTCGCGGCGGGTGCAAGTTGTTTGGTGAACCTGTCGCGCGGTGTATTGGCGGAGGCCGAAACACGTTTTGACGGCTTCGTGACGCTGGTCCTGACCGCCCCTGCCGATGTGCTGGCCGCACGGCTCAAGGGGCGGGGCCGTGAAAGTGCGGATGAGATCGAAAAACGCCTGTCGAGGGCCACGTTTGGCCTGCCCGAGGGCCTGAAACGGGTGCTGGAAGTGGCCAATGACGGCGCGCTTGAGATCGCCGTCGCGCGGGCCCTGACCGCGATTGACACTGTTCACGAGGGCAGGGTGTGACGATGGATCAGGTGAAACCGCCCATGTGTGTCTTCTCCCACAAGGCTGATACTGTCGAGGGTGAAAGGATCGGGAACAACCCCGTCCAGTGCCGTCTCCAAGCAAGCTTTTATCTGTGCAAGCTGCGCCTTTGGCAGTTTGCCCGTCAGCGTCATATGGAACCGAAACTCCTCCATCACGTATGGATAGCCCCAGCGCAGCAGCATCTTGTCCTGCCGGACGTTCAGGCATCCGGCGCGGCGTTTGTCCAGTTCTGCGGCGCTGGCCGGCGCACGGTACGCATCCAGCGTCTCCACCGTCAAAGCCGCCAGCCTGCGCAGCTGGTCGATATTGCCAGGGTCGCCATGGGCCGTCAGTGCGAGGAACCGGCCCAGCGGTGTCAGCTCCAGCCACAGTCCGGTCACTGGGTGCAGGGTCCGGCTGCCCAGGATATCGAACGCCTCGATCAATTCGGCCTCGCGGCGCCCCTCGGCCAGCCGGAAGGGCGGCTTGAGCGTGGCGTGAAACCCGTATTTGCGTGGGGTCGCCGTGATTTCACTCACTGGAAGGGGCAGGCCTGCCACCTCCGGGTGTACCACCGCCTGCCCCGTTTCCACATCCCATCCAAGCCAAGCCGCGCCGAAATGGGCCAGCGGACCAGGGGCGGGCGTATAGTAGACGGCGTATCGCGCGTAAGACATGTTTCCGCCTCTCAGGCCAGACCAAACGACCAATCCATGAGCAAGCCATGACACATGAAACCGTTCTCGCCAATGCCACTTTGATCCTGCCGGGGGAAACCATCACTGGTGCGTTACAGATTGTGGGTGAGGAAATTCTCGATATCTCTGCCGGGTCAGGTGTGCCGGCGGGGGCAATTGACTGCGAGGGGGAGTTTGTCTCCCCCGGCCTGATCGAACTGCACACTGACAACCTGGAACGCCACATTCAGCCGCGCCCCAAGGTTGACTGGCCGCACAACGCCGCGATCCTTGCCCATGACGCGGAACTGGCTTCCACCGGGATCACAACGGTCTTTGATGCGATGCGCGTGGGCTCTATCCCCGATGGTAAGGCACGGTACCTTAAATATGCCCGCCAGCTTGCATCCGAGCTGTGGCAGATGCGTGAAGGTGGGGACCTCAAGATCAGCCATTTCCTGCATCTGCGAGCAGAGCTCTGTTCGGAAACGCTGGTTGATGAGATGGACGAGTTCGGCCGCGACGACCGTGTTGGCATCCTCAGCCTCATGGATCACACACCGGGACAGAGGCAGTTTCGCGACCTTTCCAAGCTGAAAGCCTACCTGACCGGAAAGACCGGCATGAGTGAAGAGGATTTTGAGGCCCACGTAGCCCATCTCAAGGAGCTGCGTGATGCGAACGGGGATCGGCATGAGGCCGAGGCCGTGAAGGCCGCACACCGGATGGGGGCGGTTCTGGCCAGCCACGATGATACGACGGCTGAACAGGTCGCGGTGTCGGCCGGGTACGGCATTGGGCTAGCCGAGTTTCCGACCACGCAAGAGGCCGCACAGGCCTGTCATGCACACGAGATCGCGGTGATGATGGGGGCGCCCAACCTGATACGGGGTGGGTCGCATTCAGGCAATGTGGCAGCGGGTGATCTGGCGGCGTCGGGGCATCTCGATATACTGTCTTCGGATTACGTGCCCGCGGCGCTTTTGATGGCGGCGGTGCAACTGGGCGATAGCTGGGGTGACATAGCGCGTGGTATCGCGACGGTGACGGCCAATCCGGCGCGCTCAGTTGGACTGGAAGATCGTGGACGGTTGGAGACAGGGCTTCGCGCGGATGTGATCCGCTTTGCCAGATGTGGCGGTGTGCCTGCGATGCGTGCCGTATGGTCCCGGGGGCAGCGCGTCGCCTGAGGCGTCGCATTGACGAGAACTATGTGGCCCAAGCTGCACCGGGCCTCTGTCGTGGCCTTTTCTCCCACAGCAACCGTGGCCACGTATCCGTGCCGATTTCGAGGGCGAGCGGCTTAATTACTGGATCTCAGGCTATGGTACGGGCGGAACCGTATCTGGCGTCTCATGTGTGCTGCGTAGGAAACGGCCGGATAGGCAGATCATCCTGAACGAACCGGCCAATGCAGTGATCGTGTTCTCAGGGTCCGTGAACACCCGCAACGACGCCAACCAACTAACCGAGAGCCACCCTAATTTTGAACCCCAACCCATTCAGGGCTAGACCCTGGATTTTATCCCTTACGTGCTACAGGAAACGCTGGATAATGGTTGCCACCATGAAATGCACTCCGTGGCTGGGCCTGACTGGATCGCGTGGTCGCGCCGGTTGGCCATGGAAGACGGGATTTTCATGGGCATCTCCGGCGGCTACACCTTCGCCATGGCGATGAAGCTGGCCGAGGACGCCGCGGAGGGGTCGGTCATGTTGGTTATGCTGCCCGATACGGGTGAGCGGTATTTGTCGACGCCACTATTCGATGGGATTGCAGAGCAGCACACAACGCCCCGCAGTCTTTTTTGCCAAGAATATAGGCATATGGCCAAACGGATTGTCGTTGCACGGAGGCGCACGCTCGCCACCGTCATAAGATTGGCATAGTTTCCCCATTTATCGATTAGACATGTTCCAGACCTATCCATTTTGACGGAGATGCCCATGCCCAGTACAGCCCTCATCACCGGTGCCTCCTCCGGTATTGGTGCCGAACTAGTGCGCCTGCACGCCAGGAAGGGTCGCGACGCGGTCATCGTTGCGCGCAGGCAAGAGCCGCTGGATGCGCTCAAGGTGGAACTGGAGGCAGCGCATGGTGTCTCCATCACCGTGATTGCCATGGATGTCGGCACCCCTGAGCAGGCCCGGGCGCTTTACGAGGTGGTGACGGCCAAGGGGATCGAGGTCAACATGCTGATCAACAATGCCGGCTTCGGCGGGCATGGCGCGTTTCTGGATCGTGACCTCACACGCGATCATGCGATGATTGATCTTAACATATCCGCGCTGGTGACGCTCAGCCATCTTTTTGGCAATGACATGAAAACCCGTGGCAGTGGCAAGATGCTGCAGGTTTCTTCAACTGCCAGCTTCGCACCGGGCCCCTACCAGGCGGTCTATTTCGCCACCAAGGCCTTCGTAACCTCTTTCAGTCAGGCCATCGACCACGAGATGCGCCCCCATGGGGTCACCTCCACCGCGCTCTGCCCTGGCCTTGTGAATACCGAATTCGTGAAGGTGGCCAACCTTGAGGGTACAGGCCTTGTGAACCAGAAAGGCGCCACGGCGGCTTCGGTGGCCAAATGCGGCTATGACGCCATGATGCTGGGAAAGCTGGTCGCCATCAACGAAGGACGGCTCAGGCTGTTGATGGGGTGGATCTTGCCCCTCTTACCGCGCCGCACAGTTCTTAACGTGATTGGACGCATGCAGACCAAGTAGGCAAGGTTTTGGGCGGGCTGCTCCATGGCCAGTAGGGTGGGGTTTACCCCACCCCGGCCTTTGCATTGATCAGGCCAGCAAACGCCGCGCAATCACCTGGGCCTGGATTTCCGCTGCACCTTCAAAGATGTTCAGAATCCGGGCATCGCACAGCACACGGCTGATTTTGTATTCCAGCGCAAAACCGTTACCGCCATGAATCTGCAAACCATTGTCCGCAGCCGCCCAAGCCACACGAGCGCCCAGCAGCTTCGCCATTCCGGCCTCCAGATCACAGCGCCGCCCGTTGTCTTTTTCCCAAGCGGAAAAATAGGTCAGCTGACGCGCCACCATGATCTCCACCGCCATCATAGCCAGCTTGCTGGCCACGCGCGGGAATTCGATCAGGGATTTGCCGAACTGCTTGCGGTCGATCGCATATTGCATCGAGATATCCAACGCTGATTGCCCAACGCCAACGGCCCTGGCTGCGGTCTGGATACGCGCGCTCTCAAAGGTCTCCATCAACTGTTTAAAGCCTTTGCCTTCCTCGCCGCCCAGAAGGTTTTCACCCTTGACATGGAAGTTATCAAAGCCCAGCTCGTATTCCTTCATGCCGCGATAGCCTAGCACTTCGATCTCACCGCCAGTCATACCCTCGGTGGGGAAGGGGTGCTCATCCGTGCCGGGTGTCTTTTCAGCCAGAAACATGGACAGGCCACGATGGTCTGTGCTGTCTGGATTGGTCCGCGCCAGGAGCGTCATCACTTGTGTACGTGTGGCGTGGGTGATCCAGGTCTTGTTGCCCGTGATCCGGTAATCGTCGCCATCTTTGACCGCCCGTGTGCGCAGGCTTCCAAGGTCTGACCCGGTGTTCGGTTCAGTAAAAACTGCGGTTGGCAGTGTCTCTGCACTGGCCAGTCGCGGCAACCATTTGGCCTTCTGCTCATCCGTACCACCGGCCAAAATAAGCTCAGCGGCAATTTCCGAGCGTGTGCCAAGCGAGCCAACACCAATATACCCCCGCGACAGCTCTTCTGAGACGACGCACATCGAAGCTTTGCTCAGCCCAAAACCGCCGAATTCCTCGGGGATGGTCAGGCCAAAGACACCCAATTCCGCCAGTTCCTCGATGATTTCCATCGGGATCAGCTCATCATTGAGGTGCCAGTCATGCGCATAAGGTTCCACCTTGTCGATAGCAAAGCGGCGGAACTGTTCGCGGATCATCTCCAGCTCAACGTCCAACCCGCTATGGCCCACGGTGATCTCTGCGGCGCGTTCCTGCATCAACTCGACCAACCGCATACGCGCGGCCTGTGTGTTGCCGGTCTGTGTCAGTGTCATGACCTCGGGCGTCATAAGCCCGCGCATATCGTCCTGACCCAGGCCCAGATCCTGCAGGCGGACAATTTCGCCCTGGTTCATTTGGATGCCGCCATAGACCTGCCAGAGGTATTCTCCAAAGGCGATCTGGTGGATCAGCTGCTCCACCTCACCAAACTTGCCCTCCGCCTCAAGGCGCTCGGCCCAGTTCTGCATCTGGCGCAGTGCTTCTACGTACGTGGCCAGCCAAGCCAGACCATGGGACGCGGTCTGATGCATCTCCATGGCGCGCGACGACACACGGCCGTCAATGCTCACGTCGTCAAGAACCCGGGCTTTGGCCGTGCTCAGGATCTCTTCCAGTGGCGCGATCGAAGCTTTTGTAAGCGACAAAAGCCCGTCCAGCAAAGCAGGGGCTGCTAACCGGATGTCCTGTCCGTCGTGTGCCATGAATCGTCCTCCAATATCTCAGTTGTTGTGGTCTATCTATTTCGCACTTGCAGCGCAACTATTTTGCGCAGCGGTAAAGTCAATTGTTCTATTGTTGCGCCATCATGTCGCGACCCTGGTCTGCCGAAGGGCAAACAGGGGCATGACGCGCCTCTTGAGGTTCAGTATACCCCGTTTGCCGCCAATGCGACATACTTGAGAATGCCAATGGACCCAACGTTTATGACCGGGCTAAGCCCCGCCGTTTTGATTTTTGCCTGCGCCATCGCTTTGCTTGCAGGGCTGGTCAAGGGGCTGGTGGGGTTTGCCATGCCCATGGTGATGATTTCGGGGCTGGCCTCCGTTGTCCCGGCCGATCAGGCGCTGGCCTGGCTCATCCTGCCCACGCTTTTTACCAATGGTTGGCAGGCACTCCGACAGGGCGCACAGGCGGCGCTGCAATCGCTCTGGCGGATACGCGTGTTTCTCGGGGCGGGCGTTGTGATGCTCTTTGCTGCAGCCCAACTGGTCACGTTCTTGCCCGGCCCGGTCATGCTTTTGCTCATCGGCGTACCCATTACGATCTACGCGGCCCTCACCTTATTTGGCATCCCTTTGCGCCTACCCTCTCGCCCAGGCCCCCGCGTCGAGGTCGCAATTGGCAGCGTCGCCGGGTTTTTTGGCGGCATATCCGGCATCTGGGGTCCGCCCACCGTAGCGCTGCTGACGGCACTAGACACAGAGAAACAAGAACAGGTCCGCATTCTTGGTGTGGTTTTTGGCCTCGGCACGCTGGCGCTGATGTTGGCTCATATCGGCTCTGGCGTGTTTGACGCGCAAAGCGCGCCTGTCTCGGCCCTGCTGATCTTTCCTGGGCTCCTTGGCCTCGGGCTGGGCTTTCGCATTCAGGACCGTATTGATCAGGCCACCTTCCGTCGCCTGACCCTTTTCGTGCTGTTGATCGGCGGCCTAAACCTCATCCGCCGCGGGGTCTTTGGGTTCTGAGCCCCTGTTTCTTCTGTCCGAAAAATATCCCGGGGGAGGCACCTGAAAGGCGACGGGGGCAGCGCCCCCTTTCCCCGGCGCGCCATATCCGCTACATGCCCCCCAACACTTGAAAACCAGCGGATACCATCGCCATGAAATTCACCCTGTCCTGGCTGAAAGATCACCTCGAAACAACCGCCTCCGTGGATGAGATCGCGGACACCCTGACTGATCTCGGCCTCGAAGTGGAAGAGATCGTCAACTCCGCAGCTCGGCTGTCGGAGTTTACCATCGGCAAGGTGCTCAAGGCCGAGGCGCACCCAGATGCGGACCGCTTGCGCGTCTGCCAGGTCCTGACCGATGAGGGCGAAACTCAGATTATTTGCGGCGCCCCAAATGCGCGTGAGGGGATCACCGTCGTGATCGCCAAGCCGGGGGTCTACGTACCTGGCATCGATACTACCATCGGCGTGGGCAAAATCCGGGGCATCGAAAGCTACGGCATGATGTGTTCGGAACGCGAGATGGAGCTTTCCGACGAACACGACGGCATCATCGAATTGCCCTCTGGCGAGGTCGGTGAGAAATTTACCGACTGGCTGGCTGAAAATGACCCAGCCAAGGTCGACCCTGTGATCGAGATCGCTATCACCCCCAACCGTCAGGATGCGCTCGGCGTGCGTGGAATCGCGCTTGATCTGGCCGCGCGGGGTCTTGGCACTTTGAAAGAGGCCAAGACAGCCCATGTAGATGGCAGCTTTCCCTCGCCGATTTCCGTCACCATCGATGAGGACACCCGCGAAGACGGCTGTTTCGTCTTCGCCGGTCGCCTGATCCGTGGCGTCAAGAACGGCCCCAGCCCGGAATGGCTGCAGGACCGCTTGCGCGCCATCGGCCTGCGCCCCATCTCGGCGCTTGTCGATGTCACCAACTTCTTCACCTATGACCGCAACCGCCCACTGCACGTCTTTGACGCTGACAAGGTCAAAGGCAACTTGCGCGTCCACCGCGCCAAGGGGGGTGAAACCCTCGTCGGTCTGGATGAGAAGACCTACACCTTCTCCCCCGGCCAAGTCGTGATCTCCGATGATGAGGGGGTCGAGAGCATCGCAGGCATTATGGGCGGTCTGGCCACCGGCTGTACCGAGGAGACGACGAATGTCTTCCTTGAGGCCGCCGTCTGGGATCACATCCAGATCGCCATGACGGGCCGCGCGCTCAAGATCAACTCCGACGCCCGCTACCGCAACGAACGCGGCATTGATCCTGCCTTCAATGAAGAGGCCCACCACCTCGCCACCCAGATGATCCTCGATCTCTGCGGGGGGGAGGCTTCGGATGTCGTGATCGCGGGTGAGGTGCCTGATACGTCCCGCGCCTACAAGCTTGATCCCGCCCGGGTGCAGTCGCTCGTCGGCATGGACATCCCGGAGGCGGAGCAACGCCAGACCCTGACTCGCCTTGGCTTCCGCATGGAAGGAAACATGGCCCATGTGCCCAGCTGGCGCCCCGACGTGAAGGGCGAGGCGGATCTGGTCGAGGAAGTCGCTCGCATCGCCTCGCTCACCAAGCTGAAAGGCAGGCCCCTGCCGCGCGTCACCTCCGGCGTGCCGCGCCCGATCCTCAGCCCGATCCAGCGCCGCGAACAGGCTGCGCGCCGCACGGCGGCGGCGCTTGGGTATAATGAATGCGTCACCTACAGCTTCATCGACCACGCCAGCGCCACGCTCTTTGGCGGCGGCGATGATGCCACCATGCTCGCCAATCCTATCAGCTCGGAAATGAGCCATATGCGCCCCGACCTTCTGCCCGGCCTCCTGCAGGCGGCGGCTCGCAACCAGGCGCGTGGCCAGATGGATCTGGCGCTCTTCGAGGTTGGCCACGCCTTCCAGGGCGGTGAGCCGGAAGAACAGCACCTCCAGGTCGCGGGCCTTCTGGTGGGCCGCACCGGGCCGAAGGATGTGCAGGGCAGTTCTCGCGCTGTGGACGTGTTCGACGCCAAGGCGGATGCCGAGGCGATCCTGGCCGCACTTGGCGCGCCCGCCAAGGTGCAGATCTTCCGCGAAGGCGCCGCCTGGTGGCACCCGGGCCGCCATGGCCGCGTTTGCCTCGGGCCGAAGAAGATGCTGGCCGTCTTTGGTGAGTTGCATCCCAAGGTTCTGGCCGCGATGGATGTCAAAGGCCCGGCCGTAGGTTTCACGATCTTCCCCGAAGAGATCCCGATGCCCCGCAAAGCCGGCGCCACCCGCGCCGCGCTGGCGATCAGTGATCTTCAGGCTGTCGAGCGCGACTTTGCCTTCTTGGTGGATGCGGGCGTTGAGGCCCTGACCTTAGTCAACGCCGCCGCTGGGGCCGACAAGGCTCTGATCGAGGATGTACGCGTGTTCGACGAATTCATCGGCGGCGCGCTGGGCGAGGATAAGAAAAGCCTCGCCATCACCGTGCGCTTGCAACCGACCGAGGCGACGCTGAAGGATGCCGATATCGAAGCGGTCAGTGAGAAGATCATCGCCAAGGTCACCAAGGCCACCGGCGGCGTGCTGCGCGGATAACGAGCGCGAAATCTTTGAAAGATTTCGGGGCGCATTCTTTCAAAGAATGCGCCCCTGCCCAGAGATTTTCGCACCGACGCAATACCGACGTGATACCGACGTCATACTGACCCCCGAAATCGGGGTCTCTGACCCCCGCCGGACTTGTTCTTTCCCACGTCCGGGCTATCCCTTCTCCCGATACAAACGGAAGGCCAGACCATGACACTCAACGTATATCTCAGCGGCGAAATCCACACCGATTGGCGCGAACAGATCATTGCCGGGGCGGAGGGTCTGGCAGTCAGCTTTTCAGCGCCCGTAACCAATCACGAGGCATCAGATGATTGCGGTGTCGCCATCCTTGGGGCCGAGGAAAACAAGTACTGGCATGATCACAAGGGCGCCATGGTCAACGCCATTCGTACGCGCAAGGGGATTGAGGATGCCGATATCGTCGTCGTGCGGTTTGGCGACAAGTACAAGCAATGGAATGCGGCCTTCGACGCGGGTATGGCATCCGCCCTTGGTAAGTCATTGATTATCCTGCAACCTCCAGAACATGATCATGCCCTTAAAGAGGTGGATGCTGCCGCCCTGGCCGTCACGCGGGAACCTGTGCAGGTCGTTGAGATCCTGCGCTATGTGCTGGATGGCAGCTTGCCAGGCTGACATCAAAGCTTAGCAGGTCCTGCAAGACGGGATGGGCGGATACGCGAGGCTGGTGGCTGCGTCCAGTTCGAGTATCTCGGGCGCGCTCACTATTCGGGGAGCACTGTCAGAGGCCTATGTTGGCACGTCAGCAGGGCTTGGGATGCAAATGGCGATTCTACCGTTCCCGCTTCGGATTGCGTGTTCGGAACAGTTCATCAGATGTAAAACCCGCCCTAGTGGGCGGGTTTTCGTTACTCACGCTCTCGCTGCTCTCTTACGGGCAAGTCTTGCGCTGGTGAACCTAGCCGATGGCGGCTGCTTTCACGTCGTCGTCGATGTATGGCAGATATTGTTCAAAATTGTCGGCAAACATTTTAACCAGTTTGTCGGCCTGTTCATCATAGCCTTCTTGGTTGCCCCATGTCCGGCGCGGATCCAGAAGTACTTCTGGCACGCCAGGCACGTTGACCGGGACTTCGAAGCCGAAATTGGGGTCTTTGCGGAACGCCTCTTTCGAAAGCGACCCATCCAATGCTGCCGTAAGCAGAGCGCGCGTTGCCTTGATCGGCATTCGGGAGCCCGTGCCGTAAGCACCACCGGTCCAGCCTGTGTTCACCAGCCAGCAGGTCGCGCCATGCTTGGCAATCTTTTCGCGCAGCAGGTTGCCATAGGCCTCGGGCCGGCGCGGCATGAAGGGCGCACCAAAGCAGGTAGAGAAGGTGGGCTGCGGCTCTGTCACGCCGCGCTCTGTCCCTGCCACCTTGGCGGTGAAGCCTGACAAGAAGTGATACATTGCCTGAGCCGGGGTCAGTCGCGCAATTGGAGGCAGCACGCCGAACGCATCACAGGTAAGCATGATGATGTTTTTGGGATGCCCGCCCAGGGCATTGGGTGAGGCGTTGGAGATGTATTCCAGTGGGTAGGCGCAGCGCATGTTGGCCGTCAGCGAGTCATCCTCGAAATCGAGCTCTAGCGTTTCCTCGTCATAGACCATGTTCTCGATCACGGTGCCGAACTTAGCGGTCGTGGCATAGATTTCTGGCTCCGCTTCGGGATCAAGGTTGATTGTTTTTGCGTAACAGCCACCCTCAAAGTTAAAGGTCCCGCGGTTCGACCATCCATGTTCGTCATCTCCGATCAGGATACGTTCCGGGTCGGCTGAAAGGGTCGTTTTACCGGTGCCGGAGAGGCCGAAGAAGATGGCGGTGTCGACCGGATTGCCTTTGGCGTGGTTGGCCGAGCAGTGCATTGGCATGATGCCTTTTTCCGGTAGCAGATAGTTCAGGAGCGTGAAAACCGACTTCTTGTTCTCGCCCGCATATTCCGTGCCGGCGATCACGATCGTTTTACGATCGAAGTTCATTGCGATCACGGTTTCTGACCGGCAGCCGTGCTTGGCGGGGTCCGCCTTGAAACTGGGGCAGTTGATCACGGTGAAATCAGCCACAAAACGGTCAAGCGCCTCTCGTTCGGGACGGCGTAGCATGTGGCGAATGAAGAGCCCGTGCCAGGCCAGTTCAGTCACCATGCGCACGTTGATCGAATGCGCTGGGTCTGCGCCGCCGATCAAATCCTGCACGTAGTAGGTACCGCCCTGCATATGGGCCAGCACGTCGTCATATAGCGCGTCAAACCCTTTTGGGCTCATCTCTGCATTGTTGTCCCACCAGATCGTATCAGCCACGCTGTCCGTCTTTACTACGTGCTTGTCCTTAGGCGAACGCCCGGTGAACTTACCGGTTGAGACAAGGAACGTACCACCGCGGCCCAGCTTTCCCTCGCCGTTCTGCAGCGCCGCTTCGATCAGCGCGGGCTCAATCAGGTTGTAATAGACATTATCCAGCCCCGTAATGCCTTGATCTTCGAGCTGAAAGTTCGGGTTTACCCGTCCCAATGCCATGTTTGAAAGCTCCTTGGTCATATTGGCCAGCACAACCCAGCCCATACATTTTGTGGCGGGCACACGCCCGGTCAGCTTTGCCAATTTGTTTGTGCGGTGTTGTATACCGACGCGTAACTGCGTCTTAACATGATGGTTTTGCGAAAGAACAGAGCCGTTGCCTGACGTTAGCGCCACCAATTGCAAGTTAGCGCAACCACGGCTGAGACCAGCCGAAACCATGGGTCGGTACGGTGCAAAAGTGAGTCAATTTAGCCATTGATTGAGAAATTCCGGGCAAATTGGTTGTGCAAACATGGCGAATCACACTTTTGCATTGATCAAAAAGGGCAAAAAAGAGCATATTAGTGAAAAAAATAGGCAACCAGAGCAGTTATAAGGAAAACAATATGTCTAAGATCGCCCTTGTGGACGATGACAGAAATATTCTGACATCGGTATCCATGACGCTTGAGGCCGAAGGGTTCGAGGTCGAAACCTACAATGATGGCCAGCAGGCGTTTGATGCGTTCAGCAAGAAACTGCCCGACATGGCTGTGTTGGATGTAAAGATGCCGCGTATGGACGGCATGGATTTGCTGCAGCGTCTGCGCCAGAAAACCTCAATGCCGGTAATATTCCTGACCTCCAAGGACGACGAAATCGACGAAGTTCTGGGCCTTCGCATGGGGGCTGATGACTACGTGAAGAAGCCGTTTTCGCAGCGCCTTTTGGTTGAGCGTATTCGCGCACTTCTGCGCCGACAAGAGGCCAACTCAGGTGAAATGGTCGCGGAAACGGAAGAGCAAAAGGTGATCGAGCGTGGTGATCTGCGCATGGACCCTCTGCGTCACGCCGTGACTTGGAAAGGCAATGATGTCTCTTTGACAGTGACCGAATTTTTGCTGCTGCAGGCCCTCGCACAGCGTCCGGGTTTTGTCAAAAGCCGTGATCAGCTGATGGACGTGGCCTATGATGATCAAGTCTATGTCGATGATCGGACTATAGATAGCCATATCAAGCGCTTACGCAAGAAGATGCGTATGGTGGATGGCGAATTTTCGGCGATCGAGACCCTTTATGGGATCGGCTATCGTTATAATGAGGAATAAGGGACGTAAACCAAGGGGTTGGATGTGCGTGACCACACGCTGATAGAGGACGATGATGTCGTTCTGGGAGATGACTTCGTTTCACCACAGGATGTGGTGGAAGATGAGGTGCGTCTGCGGCGTGAAAAGCGTGGTTATTTTTCGGGCAGTGGTGCGTCGCTCACGCGTAAGATCGTTACTTTCAACCTGATTGCCCTCAATATTCTCGTTGCGGGCATCCTCTATCTCAACGCGTCCCGCGAGGGGCTGGCACAGCAGCGTGCAAACAGCCTTGAAAGCGAAACGATCCTGATTGCGGATGTGTTTGAGGCGCAGCTGCCTGCAGCCGCGCCCGTCAACCTGATCACCGGTGATGGCGTCAACGTGGCGGACACGCTGGCAGGCATCGACGTGCGCGACGGTGTGGACCTCTACGTGTTTGATGTAGAGGGCCGCCTTGCAGGCGGGCTGGCCGGCGAACCATTGGCGCTTGAAGACCGTCAGAAAACCTACATTATCGACGTAATTTCTTTTGTTTGGGATAAAATCTCCGCCCCATTCTCCACCGAGTCACAGCGTCAGGCGCCTACGTCTGTTGAGGATCAGGCACGCGCGCTTGTCGAACGCGCCATCGCAGGTGAGGACAAGGCTGTCCGATCCGGCAAAGGTGACGACCTGACCTTTACGGTTGCAGCCCCAATCTTGCGCAATGAAATACCTGTGGGCGTTGTCGCCATGGCCAGCATCGGGGGCGAGATTGACTATCTCATGCGCACTGAGCGCGAGAGCGTACTTAAGATGTTTCTCGTTGCCACGCTTGTTTCTGTTGGCCTCAGCCTGATCCTCGCGTCCACCATCTCCAACCCTTTGGCGGAACTGGCCGCCGCCGCCGAAGTGGGCGGGGCACGAAATCGAAAGCAGGGACAGGGCAGTGGTGGGCGTATCCGTATTCCTGACCTTACCGCCCGCCCCGATGAGATCGGCCGTTTGAGTGGGGCCTTGCGCGGTATGGTCGGGGCGCTTTATCACCGGATCGATGGCAATGAGCAATTCGCCGCTGACGTGGCCCATGAGATCAAGAACCCTCTCGCCTCGCTGCGTTCTGCTGTCGGCACGATGCGATTGGCCAAGCGTGAAGATCAACGCCTCAAGCTGCTGGAAGTGATCGAACATGATGTGCGCCGGCTGGATCGGTTGGTCAGCGATATCTCCAATGCCTCGCGGCTGGACAGCGAACTGGTCAAGGAAGAACAGGAAGCCTTTGATCTCATTACGATGCTTGGCAACCTGTCTCAGTATCTGACTGAGGAGGCCGACAAAAAGGGCGTTGAGTTCATCACCGATTTCCCATCAGAGCCTATCGTCATCACTGGGCTTGAGGGGCGTCTGGCGCAAGTCTTTGTCAACCTGATAACCAACGCGATCAGCTTCTGTGAAGAGGGGGATGCGATCCGCATCTGGGCGCGTAAACGTGACAATCGTGTTGTGGCTGTGGTCGAGGATACAGGTCCTGGCATTCCAGACCAGGCCCTAACGAAGATTTTTCAGCGGTTCTACTCGCAGCGCTCAGAGAAGGACTTCGGCAACAATTCTGGCCTTGGCCTGTCGATTTCCAAGCAGATTGTCGAAGCCCATGATGGTGTGATCTGGGCCGAGAATATTCGCCCTACTGATGCTGACGCTACCTCTGATCCGCTGGGCGCACGTTTCGTTGTAGGCCTGCCAGTCTGACACAGGGAGAGGCAATGACCAAGGAACCGGTCATACCGCCCGATGCGCAAAGTGAAATCATCCACGCAAGCTGTGTTGCCCTTAACGGTCGGGCGGTGCTGATCCGTGGCCCGTCCGGCAGTGGCAAATCCGGTCTATCGCTCAGCCTTCTGGCCTATGGTGCGGGGCTTGTGGCCGATGACTGCACCTGCCTTTGGCGGGATGGAGATCAGCTTATGGCGGATGCGCCCGAACGTCTGCGGGACCTGATTGAGGCGCGCCAGGTGGGGATTCTGCGTGTGCCTTCGGTCGGGGTACAGCCGGTTGTTGCTGTCATCGACATGGGGGAAGAAGAGACGGAGCGCTTGCCGCACCAATCCACGACTGAAATTTTAGGCTGTTGCCTGCCCAGGTTCAGAAAATCCTACCTGCCGTATTTTCCCGCGGCAATTGTCGCTTATCTTAAAGGCAGTCGGCACGCGTGATCGAGCGCCGTGTAGGCTGTTTCAATACCCGGTACGTGAGCCTAAGACCATGCAAACTGAAGGCACAACCAGTCTTGTCCTCGTCACTGGCCCGTCCGGTGCCGGGCGTAGCACCGCGATCCGGTCGCTGGAGGATCTGGGCTATGAGGCGATTGACAACCTGCCCCTGTCCCTTTTGCCGCGCCTTCTAAAGGGTTCGTCCCAAGACAAGCCACTTGCCCTCGGTATCGATCCCCGCAATCGTGATTTTTCTACCTTTGGACTGATCGAGGCAATTGACCATCTCAGCCTTGACGATGACGTGGCGCTTCAGGTTCTCTATCTCGACAGCAATCGCGATGTCTTGATACGGCGGTTTTCCGAAACCCGCCGCCGCCATCCGCTTGCTCCCGCCGACAGTCCAGAAAGGGGCATCGCACTTGAGGAGGACCTGCTGGGTCCTATCAAGGCGCGGGCCGATGTGTTGCTGGATACGTCCGACATGTCGCCCAATGACCTGCGTGTCGAGTTGGCAAGGTGGTTTGCACCCGAAGATGGTTCAGCCCTTGCACTGACCGTGCATTCGTTTTCGTACAAGCGCGGCTTGCCGCGCGGTCTCGACATGGTGCTCGACTGCCGTTTTCTCCACAACCCCTATTGGGAGCCTTGCCTGCGCGGTTTGGACGGGCGCGACAGGGCCGTGGCCTCGCATGTCGAAAAAGACCCGCGCTTCGAAGCGTTCCACCGACAGGTCGTTGACCTCGCCAAGCTCCTGCTGCCGGCTTATGAGCAGGCGGGCAAGGCTTACCTTTCGATTGGGTTTGGCTGCACCGGGGGTCAACATCGCAGTGTTGTTATGGCGGAATCTCTGGCTGGGGCCCTTGCAGATACTGGCTTGCGGGTGTCTATAAGGCACCGTGAGCTGGAGCGAACAAAACCGACCGGCCAAACTCGTCAACAAGCAAGACCGAAGGGTCGCGCTAGAGCAGGAGAAAGCTGAAGGTGATCGGTATTGTGATCGTGGCTCATGGCGGTTTGGCCTGCGAATATGTCAAGGCGATCGAGCACGTGGTCGGCCCTCAGAACGGTCTGCGCGGCATCATGATCGAGAACGATTGCAACCGTGACACTAAGCAGAGCGAGATTTGCGCGGCCGCTGACGCGGTTGATGAGGGGGACGGTGTGGTGATTGTTACGGACATGTTTGGCGGTTCGCCCTCAAACCTGTCGCTTAAGGCATGTCAGCCGGACAACCGGCGCATTCTCTATGGTGCCAATTTGCCAATGCTGATCAAACTTGCCAAAAGTCGGCATCTTGATGTTGCTCAGGCGGCCAACGCCGCTATGGAAGCAGGGCGCAAATACATAAACAGCCATGTGGTTCACGCCCACTGACGGCTCGACAGCGAAAAAGAACGATCACATGACCGAGACGATTTCCCGGCAGATGACCATTGTAAATGAAAAGGGCCTGCACGCCCGCGCTGCTGCGCGCCTTGTAGAAGTGGCCGAAGAGTTCGATGCCAGTGCCGAGATTTCTCATGATGGGCAGTCCAGTGGCGCCGACAGCATTATGGGGCTTTTGATGTTGGCAGCGTCGAAAGGAAAGACTATTGACATGCGCGTCTGGGGTCCAGAGGCGGAGGCTATGGCTGGGGCCATTGAAACGCTGGTCGCGAACCGCTTCGGCGAAGACATGTGACACTGGCCAACGCGCCGGACGACAGATACGGATTGGGATGAAGCCAGGTGGTCAATCGCGAACAGGAGCAGACCTCGCAAGATGCGGCAGGGGTGGTGACTTTCACCAAGTATGACCGTCGTAGCCTGACCTATGCCAATTCCTTTGATGCGCCCGTTACATCTTTCATCATTCGCACGATTGAGTGGATGACCGGTAAGATTTCCATAATCAAGATGATCCGCGAATTCGAGAAACGTGGTGCTCCATCCGGACAACCGTTTTGGCGTGCCGCCCTTGATACGATGGGCATCCCTTTAAAGACGCCTCAGTCTGAAATCGAGAACATCCCCCTAGATGGCCCCGTGGTCGTAGTCGCTAACCACCCGCACGGCCTTGTGGACGGGATGATCCTTGCAGATCTGATCGGGCGCCGGCGAACAGATTACAAGATTCTTACCCGTGAGCTTTTGACGGGTATCGACGAGGTGGCTACCTCGTACATGATACCCGTGCCTTTCCCGCATGAACCTGACGCGCAACGAAAATCAGTTGAAATGCGTGCACAGGCCATGGCGCATCTGAAAGAGGGCGGGCTGATCAGCGTCTTTCCATCTGGTGTTGTAGCGTCCTCAGATACGATGTTTGGCCCAGTGCTGGAGCGTGAGTGGAACGTCTTCACCGCACAGATGATCCGCCGCTCTGGCGCGCGTGTCGTACCGATCTTCTTTCCCGGCGCGAATTCTCGCGCCTATCAGATTGCCAACCGCTTAGCCGCAACTTTGCGTCAGGGATTGCTGCTGCACGAAGTGGTCAGAAGCTGCAACAACTCGCAAAAGCCCGTAGTTGGCGCGCCATTAACGGATGAGCAGATGAAGCAACTACAAACGGATCCACGTGGGTTCATGGCATGGCTGCGAGAACACACGCTGGCGCTGCAAAAGTAGGAAAAACGCGTTTCAATTTTTCGGCAAATCCAGTTGCGCGCTTAGCGGGTCGGCACCGGAACCTCGCCTCGGTAATCATAGAACCCGCGGCCTGTCTTGCGGCCAAGCCAGCCTGCTTCGACATATTTTGTTAGAAGTGGGCATGGGCGGTACTTGGTGTCTGCTAGCCCGTCATGGAGCACGTTCATGATAGCCAGGCAGGTATCCAGTCCAATGAAATCGGCCAGTTCCAGCGGTCCCATCGGATGATTGGTGCCCAGCTTCATCGACGTGTCGATTGAGGTGACATTGCCCACACCTTCGTACAGCGTATAGACCGCCTCGTTAATCATCGGCATCAGGATACGGTTGACGATGAAGGCAGGGAAATCCTCGGCGCTGGCGGCTGTTTTCCCAAGGCGGGCTACCACGTCATGACAGGCGCTGTAGGTTTCCTGATCAGTTGCAATCCCACGGATCAATTCGACCAGTTGCATGACCGGTACTGGGTTCATGAAGTGAAAACCCATAAACTTTTCAGGCCGATCCGTGCGACTGGCCAGTCGTGTTATAGATATGGATGAGGTGTTGGAGGTCAGGATCGTGTTTGGCTTCAGATGTGGCAAAAGATCTTCAAAGATCGCCTGCTTGATGGTTTCCCGTTCGGTTGCAGCCTCGATCACCAGATCGGTTTGCCCCACGTCCGATAGCGACAGGGTGGGAGAGATGCGTTTAAGCGCCTCCTCCTTGTGGGTGTCCTCCATTTTGCCACGTACGACCTGCCTCTCCATATTTGCACGGACCGTGTTCATGGCCTGGTCGAGTGCGTCCTGATGTACGTCGTTGAGTAGGACCTGATAGCCCGCCGCAGCCATTACATGTGCAATGCCATTGCCCATCTGCCCGGCTCCGACAACTCCGATCGTAGTGATTTCCATCGCTGCCGCCCTGTTTTCTGCTGCGCTGTCACAATAGGCCCGCAGTGGCCCCGGCTGCAAGGCCAGTCCGTCTTTTGAAAAGGTGCGCAGTTCCAGAATTCAATCAATTTTGCACGTTAGAGATTTCTAAAACTCTTTTCCCCCATGTTGTACCCGGGTGATATTTTTTGGTGGGTGATATGGGATTTACCGATATGGGCTACAGCCCTTTTGCAATGGATCAATGTCGTTATGACGGTTCAAGGCTTCTGCTGCGGGGGCCTAAGCGAGATCTGGAAAACCCTTTCGTGGCTTGCCTTGGCGGCACCGATACATTTGCCCGGTTCATAGAGATGCCCTATCCCGATCTGCTGGAAAAGGCGCTTGGCCTCACCTGCGTAAATTTCGGCTGGCCCAATGCGGGGATTGACGTGTTCCAGGGGGATGCTGCCCTGCTTGATTGTGCCAGCCGCGCAAGACTGTGCGTGTTGCAGGTGCCGAATGCGCTGAACATGTCGAACATGTATTATCGTGTCCATCCACGCCGCAATGATCGTGTTCTTGAGGTGACAGATGCCATGCGCGCCCTCTTCCCCGATACCGATTTTACGGAATTCCATTTCACGCGGCACATGTTGCTGCGACTGCGCAAGGCATGGCCTGATCAGTATCGCTATCTCTACAAGGAACTATGCTCGGTCTGGGTGACTGGGATGGAGGACCTTCTGGGGCGGATACAGACGCCGGTGATTCTTCTATGGTTGTCTCTGCGCAAACCGGAGGAAGCTATTACCCGCCCCGACCTCGCTGCTGATCCGGGGCTGGTAAGCCGTGATATGCTGAAGGCTATCGCACCGCGCGCCTCTGCCATGGTCGAGGTCAGTGTTCTCCCATCGGTGCGGGGCATTAATGCCGGTGATGTTCCCGGAGGTAGGCTTCACCGGCTAAACGCCGAGGCCACGATGTCTGCTGAGGCGCATCAGCGTGTGGCAGTTGAATTGCACCCGGTGCTGAAGCGCTGGCTGTACAACAAAAAGGACCCGCCGGTTTTGGCGGGTCCTTGAAGTATTGTCCAAATCCCTTTCTCAGGGATGCGTCGTGATCAGTCCAGCTTGCTGGTCAGCTCGGGTACAGCGTCGAACAGGTCCGCTACTAGTCCGTAGTCAGCGACCTGGAAGATTGGCGCTTCTTCATCCTTGTTGATCGCTACGATGATCTTGCTGTCCTTCATGCCGGCCAGGTGCTGGATCGCACCAGAGATGCCCACGGCAACGTACAGATCAGGGGCAACGACCTTGCCGGTCTGACCAACCTGCCAGTCGTTCGGCGCAAAGCCCGAGTCGACAGCGGCACGGGACGCTCCAACAGCGGCGCCAAGCTTGTCTGCCAGACCTTCGATCAGGTTAAAGTCGTCTTCGGAACCAACGCCGCGACCACCAGAGACAACCACACCGGCCGAGGTCAGCTCGGGGCGGTCGCTTTCGGCGACCTTGTCTTCAACCCACTCACTCAGGCCGGGATTGTCGGCAGCAGAGACCGTTTCAACTGATGCGCTGCCACCTTCACCAGCTGCGTCAAACGCAGCGGTGCGGATGGAGACTACTTTCTTTGCGTCTGCGGATTTGACCGTCTGGATCGCGTTGCCTGCATAGATCGGACGCTCGAAGGTGTTAGCATCGACCACGCCGGACACGTCAGAGATGACCATCGAGTCCAACAGCGCCGCAACGCGCGGCAGAACGTTCTTGGCGTCTGTGGTGGCAGGCGCAACGATGTGCTCATACCCGTCGGCCAGCGAAACGATCAGGGCTGCGGTAGTTTCGGCCATGCGGTGCCCAAGGGAAGCGTCTTCAGCGACCAAAACTTTGGAAACGCCGTCGATCTTCGCTGCAGCTTCACCTGCAGCCGTGGCAGACCCGCCTGCGGCCAGAACCGTGATGTCGCCCAGTTTGGAGGCCGCAGCAACCGCCTTGGCCGTTGCATCCATGGACAATTCGCCTTCGTTCACTTCGGCTAGAAGAAGTACAGACATTACACAGCTCCCGCTTCTTTGAGTTTTTCCACCAGCTCGTCGACCGAGCCCACAATTTCACCGGCTTTGCGCGCTTCAGGCTCCTCTGTCTTGAGGACTTCGAGGCGCGGGCTTACGTCAACGCCGTAATCGGCGGCGGTCTTTTCATCGAGTGGCTTTTTCTTGGCCTTCATGATGTTGGGCAGCGAGGCATAACGCGGCTCATTTAGGCGCAGGTCCACTGTTACGATAGTGGGCATCTGGACCTTGATGGTTTGCAAACCACCATCAACTTCACGTGTCACGACCGCATTATCGCCATCCACATCGAGGCTAGAGGCAAACGTGCCCTGGGACCAGCCCAGAAGCGCTGAAAGCATTTGACCGGTGGCGTTCATATCGTTGTCGATCGCCTGCTTGCCTGCCAGAACGAGGCCTGGCTGTTCTTCGTCGACGATCGCCTTGAGAATTTTGGCAACTGCAAGCGGCTCGATGTCGGTGTGAACATCGTCTGCGGCAACAACCAAGATCGCGCGGTCGGCGCCCATCGCGAGAGCAGTACGCAGGGTTTCCTGCGACTGCTTGACGCCGATGGAGACAGCTACGACCTCATCGGCCTTGCCGGCTTCCTTCAGGCGGATTGCCTCTTCAACAGCAATCTCGTCGAACGGGTTCATCGACATTTTCACATTTGCAAGATCGACACCGGAACCGTCCGCCTTGACGCGAACCTTCACGTTGTAGTCAATCACGCGCTTCACAGGTACGAGGACCTTCATGGGCATAATCTCCGTTAGGAATTTGAAAAGGGCTGCGAGCCAACCCTCCAGCGTATGGCTGAGGCGTTAAATATCGCCTTCGCATCTTTTAGGACAGCGCAAAATCGTCATGTTTCCGTCTTGCGACGTCGCGTTTTCACCTTCACGGGTGCAAATCAACGTTAGCGGTTGGCGCCGGGCACCCACAAAACGTCGTCTTTGCCGTTGTTGTTAGCAATGCGGGAGGCCACGAAGAACCAATCGCTCAGACGGTTGAGATATTTCACGGCCTCGGCGTTCGCTGATTCCATTGTGGCAAGTTCGACTGCCAAACGCTCCGCCCGACGCGATACGGTTCGACATAGGTGCAAGGCGGCGGCCAGTTCTGACCCGCCAGGCAGGATGAAGCTCCGTAGGGGTTTAAGCTTGGCATTCATCGCGTCGATCTCGGTCTCCAGACGCTCCACCTGAGACGCCGTCATCCGCAATGGCGGGTATTCGGCGTCGGCATCCATTTCCATGTCAGGACGGCAGAAATCTGCGCCAAGGTCGAAGAGATCGTTCTGGATACGTGCCAGCGCCTCATCGGTCTCGCCCTCTGACTTGAGCCGTGCAAGGCCGACGGTCGCGTTGACTTCATCGACGGTGCCATAGGCGGATACGCGCATCGAGTGCTTTGCGACCCGAGCCCCATTGCCAAGCGCTGTTTCTCCAGCATCGCCGGTCTTTGTGTAGATTTTGCTGAGAACAACCATGGCCTTAGCCCCCTTTTCCACGTATCAAAACAAACACAAGTATGAGGACGACGGCGACGAACTGACCGATGATCCGCCACCGCATGAACTTGTTGGCACGCTTGCTGCTTTCCACGCCTTCCTTACCGAAAGTGGAAATCCCCATGATGAGAATAACGGCCACCGCTCCGCATGCTAGAGCGACGAGAATGAATAGCGGATCACTTAGCATGATGTCTGTCCCCGTAGTTTTTCATCGGTCTGATTTAGAGCGGTTCATCCGCAAAGCGAAGAGGGATTCATGCC
This sequence comes from Roseovarius sp., assembly GCA_963691795.1. Taxonomy (GTDB): domain Bacteria; phylum Pseudomonadota; class Alphaproteobacteria; order Rhodobacterales; family Rhodobacteraceae; genus Roseovarius. The sequence goes on along the minus strand of OY829373.1, from coordinate 368 downwards.
CTGAGCAAAATCCGGTCTAGCGCGCGTGTCGTCAGGAGGCGTTTGAGTGCTCCAGCAATGTAGGTGGGCGTCGTCACGTAGTAGCGTGCGCGCGGTCGCGGTGATTCCAGAGCGTGGATCAGGCGTTTGGTCACCGCCTCCTCGGGCAGCTCGAACCGGTCCGGCCCCGTGCTGTGATAAAGCCTCTGCCTGAGGGCGTCGTAATCCGCCGCCCGCGCCGAGGCTTCCACATCTACCCATCTCTCGAAATGAGCGATTGCGTTTTCGCGAATCCTCGACGTGATAGGTCCCGGCTCGATCAGGATCAACTCTATCCCCGTTCCCACCATCTCTAGCCGCATGGTATCGGTCAGCCCTTCAATTGCATA